>OZ260101.1:1125000-3007500 GCA_965284605.1 Cyclobacteriaceae bacterium | reverse complement strand
CAGTCTCTGTAGATTGTATACTTTTATTGATAAGGTATTCTGAGTTTACAAGGTTGAACCCTCTTAAAAACTCAATGGCTTCAAAGAATGGTGCTTCGGCTTCGGCTAAATCATATTCGAAGTCATAGTGCTTCAAAGTATTTTCGTGCTTGCTCACTAAGTTGCGATAGCGATCTTCAAAGCCAGGGGCTAATATGTCCCCTACTCTCAAACCATTACGCGCTATCTTATCTTGATAGGATGGCCCAATGCCTTTCAGTGTTGAACCGATTTTGTCTTTCCCTTTTGATTTCTCATAGGCGGCATCTAACAACTTATGGGTTGGAAGAATAAGCTGTGTTTTCTTGGAGATAAAGAGATTGGCCTGCAGGTTAATTTCGAATTTAGCCAGCGCCTCTATCTCCTTTTTAAAAACTATAGGGTCTAGCACTACACCATTCCCAATTATGTTTTTAATGTTTTCTCTGAAAATCCCAGATGGTATTTGATGAAGGACGTGTTTATGTCCGTCAAACTCGAGTGTATGACCTGCATTTGGCCCTCCTTGAAATCTTGCTACAACATTGTACTTAGGGGCTAGGTAGTCAACTACTTTTCCTTTGCCTTCATCTCCCCATTGTAAACCTAAGAGTACGTCTACCTTCATCTATGATTTTCTATTAGCGTGCCAAAAAGCACGTGGATTATGATTTAAGTTCTTTTATGGCTTCTTCTACTGAATCAGCAATTTTGAATATGGCGGTGAGCTTGGTTATGATCAAAAGTTTATTGACATGTTCGGAAGGTTTTACGATTACTACTTCTCCTTCATTATTTCTGAACTTTGTCAACAATGTAATTAATACGCCTATGCCACTACTGTTGATGTATTTTACATGCTCAATATCAATTAAGCATAGAATCGTCCCTCTATTGACTGCCTCATTAGCAGCTTCAATTATTCCCGAACCTGCTTCCTCTCCGATTAAATTTCCATTTAATGAAAGAATAAATACGCCATCTTGATCTTTTGAGGTAAAATCCATGTCAATCTGATTTAGTCTTTTTTACTAGAACCTCCAGGTCTTCTTTTTGCAAAAAAGTAGAGGGTGTGATGCATGATATCAATATCAAACATTTCTTCTAGGGTATTCTTAATATTTTGAATTCTTGGATCACAAAACTCAACTACTTCTGAGGAGTCAACCATTAAAATGTGATCGTGTTGTTTATAACCATAGGACTTTTCGTACTGCGCCATGTTTTTACCAAACTGATGTTTGGTTACTAAATCGCATTCTACCAACAGGTCTAAGGTATTATATACAGTCGCGCGGGAAACTCTATAATTCTTATTTTTCATACTGATGTAAAGTGACTCTACATCAAAATGACCATCGCGAGAATATATTTCTTCTAGGATTGCAAATCGCTCAGGGGTTTTCCTCAAAGCCTTATTTTCTAAATAGGCTGTGAAAATCTCCTTTACTTCTTCAAATACTTTTGTATTCAGCGACATGCGTATTACTTAGGCTGCAAATATAAGATTCTTTGCCATTAAAGGAATCAAGAAGCCCCTTTCTCATCTACCGATTCAAAACGAGTTACGCGCATAACTCCCTGAACCACTTCTAACTTGGTTATTAATTCATCTAAGTGTCCTGTATTGTTAATGTACAATCGGATTTGCCCATCGAAAATACCTGTTTCGGTATCGATACTTATGGATCGCATATTTACTTTCAATTCGCTTGAAATTATGTCGGTGACATCTCGCATCAGCCCCACTCTATCGGTACCAATAATTCTGAGACCAGCTAAAAAGGCATTTTGTTGTTCAGATTGCCACTTAGCTTTTACAATCCGATTGCCATGATTGGATAAAAGTTTAGGGGCGTTTGGACAGGTAGTTCGGTGAATTTTGATGCCTTCATTTACTGTAACAAAGCCAAAAACATCATCACCGGGTATTGGGCTACAGCATTTGCCAAACTTATAATCCAGCACATCCATGTCATCTCCTATGAGCAGAATATCGGTCTCTGAAGATTTCATTTTGGTAAAATCATCAGAGTACTCAAAATTCTTAGACTTGACCCTCTTGGATTTTTGCTTCTCTGTTTTGAAATCTTTGAAGTTCTTGATCTTTGACGGATCAATTATTCCTTTACCAACTTTATAGTAAAAGTCTGTGACAGTTTTCTCTTCAAAGTAAGCCCTCAACTGGTTTGCCACATCACCGTCAAAAGGTATTTTCATTTGCTTCAGCTTTCGCTGAATAATTTCTTTTCCATCTAAGGCAGCTCGCTTCTTAGCCTCTTTCAGCGTGTCCTTAATCTTCGACTTGGCTTTGGAGGTAACCACAAATCTTAACCAGTCTTCATTAGGCCTTTGTTTGGACGATGTAAGAATCTCAATTTGGTCGCCATTTCTCAATTCATAGTTGAGTGGAACTAGGCGGTTATTGACTTTGGCTCCTAGGCACTTTGCACCTACTTCGGTGTGGATGTCAAAGGCGAAGTCTAAGGAGGTGGATCCGCTTGGAAGTATCTTGAGATCTCCTTTAGGGGTAAATACAAAAACTTCTTCATTGAAAAGGTTTGCACGGAAGTCATCAACAAACTCGATGGCGTTTGTATCATTTCCTTCCAACATTTCTCTGACTTTCTCAACCCATAGTTCTAATCCCGATTCATGAGCACTGACCATGCCATCTTTGTACTTCCAATGCGCAGCATACCCTTTCTCGGCAATCTCATCCATACGCTTGGTTCTGATTTGTACTTCTACCCATTTGCCAGTTCTGCTCATTACAGTGGTGTGTAATGACTCATAGCCGTTGGCCTTCGGTGTACTTACCCAGTCTCTTAGCCTATCTGGGTTGGGTGTATAAAAGTCTGTCACTATTGAGTACACTTGCCAACAGGCAGCCTTCTCATAGTCTTGAGGTGTTTCTACGATAATTCTTACGGCAAACAGGTCGAATACCTCTTCGAAGGGGATATCCTGTTTCTTCATCTTATTCCAAATGGAATGGATAGATTTCGGCCTACCCTTGACTTCAAACTTGAGGCCTGTCTTAATGACTTCATCAAGAATGGGGCTCATGAAATTCTTGATGAACCGTGTTCGAGAGGCCTTGTTTTCTGCAATTTTCGCGACTATTTCTTGGTACACCTCTGGTTCAGAGTATTTCAACCAAAGGTCTTCTAACTCAGATTTGATGGCGTATAAGCCCAGTCGATGTGCCAGCGGGGCATATAAATAAATAGTCTCCGAAATGATTTTTAACTGCTTATGCCTTGGCATGCTGCCCAAGGTTCTCATGTTATGAAGCCTATCGGCAAGCTTGACGAGAATTACTCGAACATCTTCAGAGAGCGTCAGTAACATTTTTCGAAAATTCTCAGCCTGCTGAGAGCTTCCATAATCAAAGACTCCAGAGATTTTTGTGAGTCCGTCAATGATCTTAGCTACCTTGGGACCGAAGTCTTTCTCAATTTCTTCTAGCTCGATTTCAGTATCTTCCACCACATCATGCAGCAGCGCGGCTACAATAGAGGTAGTCCCTAAGCCGATTTCTTCAACGCATATCTCAGCCACGGCCAGCGGATGGTAGATGTACGGCTCGCCAGACTTTCTACGCATCTCTTTGTGAGCTTCCACAGAGGTATTGAATGCTTTTTTAATCAGCTTAGCATCGTCATCTTTCAAGAAGGGTTTTGCCTTTCTTAAAAGCCTCCGGTATCTTCTGATTATCTCCTTTCTTTCTTCTTCTATATCGACCGCAATCATGTTGTAAAGTTATGGAGGATTTTGGGTGAATTTTTCGTAAAATTTTAACTGAAGTCTTGTTGATTTAAAAAGTAAATCTTTTACCTTTGCAATCCATTTTCAAAGTGCCTGCGGATGTGGCGAAATTGGTAGACGCACTAGACTTAGGATCTAGCGCCTCAGGGCATGGGGGTTCGAGTCCCTCCATCCGCACCGAAAGAACCCTCAGTCGAAAGATTTGAGGGTTTTTATTTATGTTGACATAAAACTGTAAAACATTGGATATCACGTTAGACAAAAAAGATTCGAATTTAGCCTCTATTAAAGTTAAATTAAACGAGGGTGATTATCAATCGAAAGTAGCCGAAAAAATCAAAGATTATGGTAAGAAGGCTCAAATCAAAGGTTTCAGACCTGGCAAAGTGCCAACTTCTTTGATTCAAAAGATGTATGGTAAGTCTATCTTGATAGATGAGATTAACCACATTGTTGGACATGCCATCCAAGACTACATCAAAGACAACGATTTAAAAATCTTAGGCGAGCCACTACCAAACAAACAACAAATAGAGGATACTGACTGGGAAAACCAGGCCGACTTTGAGTTTGAGTATAACATTGGGTTGGTTGATGACTTTAGTGTAAGCCTAGATAAAAAGGTGAAGGTGACGTCTTACGAAATTGAGGTAGATGATAAAGTAGTTGCAGAAACTATGGATAACGTCAGAACTCAGTTTGGTAAAATGACTAACCCTGAGGTAAGCGAGGCTGGCGATATTCTTTTCGGCACCTTTACCCAAGCTGATAGCGACTTCACTCATGACTCTACTATTGATCCAAATGAAATGACTGCGGCTAACGCCAAGAAGTTTGTTGGAAAGAAAAAAGGGGATGAGATTAAGTTAGATCTTTCTAAGCTTTATAAAGATGCTTCTAAGCAGGCAGCTCAAATCGGTAAAACTGCCGATGAGCTTGAAGGCATGGATATGAAGTTTGTTTTCGAAGTAAAGAATGTCAACAGAAAAGAACTTGCTGACATTGATCAGGAATTGTTCGATAAGACGTTTGGTCCTGATGTAGTAAAATCAGAAGATGAATTTAAGGCCAAGGTGATTGAGACTGTAAGCCAAAACTATTCTAGGGAAACTGATGCTTGGCTAAACAAGAGCATTCAGGATGAACTGATCAAGAAAACTAAAATTAGTCTACCTGATGAATTTTTGAAAGATTGGCTCAAGCTTTCGGGAGAAGGCAAAGTAACTGACGCGGATATTGCCAAAGAGTATGATTTGTATGCTGATCAGCTGCGATGGAACTTAATCTCTGGCCAGGTAGCTCAGGACAATGAAATTAAACCTGAGCATGACGACATTAAGGCGGCTACTCAGAAAATGATTGAAGCTCAATTCATGGGTTCGGGAATGGGCCAGTTTGGAGATCAAATGGATGCCTTTGTTGACAATTATCTTCAAGGAGAAAATGGTCAGAACTATATGAAAATGGCTGAGCAAGTTCAACAAGAAAAGGTCTTAGGTTTTGTGAAAGAAAGCATTGAAATAAAGCCAAAAAAAGTAAGCCTTGATAAGTTTAAGGAAATAGTTGGGGCCTAGGACGAACTTCTACCCCACTTAATATGTTAACTGAAAGTCCTTTCAAAAGAGGGCTTTTTTTTTAATTTTGTTGGATTAAGGTTTATAAAACTAATGATTGACGGTAAAGAATTTAGAAAATACGCTATACACAACCAAGGGGTTAGTGGTTCGGCCATAGATGATTATTCTAATCATATAGAAAATATGACAAGGTCTGTAATTGAAGAACGTCCTACGCGATTTGCGGAGATCGATGTTTTTTCGAGATTAATTATGGACAGAATCATCTTCTTAGGAATGGGAGTTGACGATAACATCGCTAATATAATTACGGCTCAGTTATTATTCTTGGAGTCCGTTGACCCTAATAGAGACATTGTAATGTATATCAACAGCCCAGGGGGTTCTGTTTATGCAGGTTTGGGAATGTATGATACCATGCAGTTCGTAAAACCTGACGTAGCGACCATTTGTACGGGTATGGCTGCTTCAATGGGTGCGGTACTTCTTGCGGGAGGTGCGGCTAACAAAAGAGCTGCTTTGAAACATTCACGAATAATGATTCACCAACCAAGTGGTGGTATGCAAGGGCAATCTCGAGATATGGAGATTACTTTAAAACAGATGCAAGAGCTCAGAAAAGATCTTTACGATATTCTGGCACATCATACTGGGCAGAAATACGATAAAATCGAAAATGATTCTGACCGGGATTATTGGATGAGATCTGCTGAGGCTAAGTCATACGGTCTAATAGACGAAGTACTTGAAAGAAAATAAAAACAATATGGCCGAGGTGACTTGCTCATTCTGTGGGCGTAATAAGAAAGATGTAGATCTGATGATCTCCGGCATTCATGCCCACATCTGCAACCACTGTATCACTCAGGCAAATCAGATTTTATCTGAAGAATTGAAGACTAAAACGTCTGACGATGCTCCAAAATTCAATTTGATCAAGCCGATTGATATGAAAAAGTATCTTGACCAGTATGTAGTTGGTCAGGATGAGGCAAAGAAAGTCATTTCGGTCGCTGTTTATAATCACTATAAGCGACTCATTCAAAAGTCAGACCCTGATGATATTGTGATTGAAAAATCAAATATCATAATGGTGGGCGAAACGGGTACTGGTAAAACCTACATTGCTAAGACGCTAGCCAAAATTCTACAAATACCTTTCTGCATAGCAGATGCCACGGTACTTACGGAAGCTGGTTATGTTGGAGAAGATGTAGAAAGTATTTTGACACGCCTACTTCAAGCAGCTAATTATGATGTTGAATCTGCCGAAAGGGGTATCATTTATATTGATGAGATCGATAAAATTGCTAGGAAGTCGGATAACCCATCCATCACCCGCGATGTGAGCGGTGAGGGTGTTCAGCAGGCTTTGCTTAAGCTATTAGAAGGTACTGCAGTGAACGTACCACCACAAGGTGGGAGAAAGCACCCTGATCAAAAGATGATATCTGTGAATACTGATAATATTCTTTTTATCTGTGGTGGAGCTTTTGATGGTATAGCAAGGCATATTGCGAATAGGCTGAACACACAGCCTCTTGGTTTTGCTGCTTCTAGCGATGAAGCGCATGATGTAGACCGTGATAATTTACACCAATACATTAATGCTCAAGACCTCAAGGACTATGGGCTCATTCCAGAGTTGATCGGAAGATTGCCGATCGTTACGCATCTCAATCCTTTGGATACTGAAATCTTGAAGAGTATACTTACTGAACCTAAGAATGCGCTAACAAAGCAGTATGCAAAGCTCTTTGAAATGGAAGAGAAGGAATTGAGCTTCACAGAGGATGCTCTAGAATACATCGTTACAAAAGCACTGGAATTCAAACTTGGTGCTCGTGGATTAAGATCCATTTGTGAGGCAATAATGACAGACGCCATGTTTGAATTTCCTTCAGATGAGAATGTTAAGAAGCTTGAAATTGACGGGGCTTACGCTAGAGAGAAGTTCGAAAAATCGAAATTCAAAAAATTGAAAGTGGCTTAGGCCACTTTTTTTATGTCTTTACTCTCCTAAATATTCTACAAAGTTTCGAGGTGTCTCGTAGAGCTTGAGTGAATGTAGTTCCCCATCATTGGCTATCTCTTTCACCTTAGGCGCTAGAATTCTCCAAATTTCCATCACAAGAATTTCGCAACTCGCCATTTTACCTTCCATAAAATCAACATCCATGTTCAGGTTTTTATGATCGAGTTTGTCAATGACTTCTTTATTAATCAGGATGGATAGGGCTTTTAAGTCAACCACAAAACCAGTTTCAGGATCTGGCTTACCTTTAACAGTCGTGATCAATTCGAAATTATGACCATGCCAATTTGAATTGGCACATGGGCCGAACACCTCTAAGTTTTTCTCTAGAGACCAGTTAGGGTTATACAGTTTGTGGGCTGCATTGAAATGTTCTTTTCTACTGACGTAAACCATTCCTGTTGACAATTAGCCTGCAAATATATTAAATAGATTAAAATCTCTTTTCTCGGATCGAAAAACTAAATATGAGGAGTCCAATGATTAAATGTATTGACTGTCTTGTAGGTAGTTCTTTACATAGTCTTCAACACCCTCTTCAAGAGAGGTGAATGGTCTATCATACCCTATGCTCGTAAGCTTTCCCATTTGAGCCTCAGTAAAGTACTGATACTTATCTCTGATATCTTCCGGTGTATCAATAAAATCAATATCCTCTTTAACTCCGAGCGCCTTGAAAACTGCCTTGGTTAAATCTAAAAACGTCCGCGCCTTGCCGCTTCCAAGATTATATATTCCGGAATTACTCCGGTGATGCATTAAAAAGAGACACACTTCAAGTACATCCTTGACATAAACAAAATCTCGCATCTGTTCCCCATCTCTATAATCAGGATTATGAGATCTAAAAAGCCTCATTCCGCTTGTATCCTTAATTTGGTTGAAGGCATGAAAAACAACGGAAGCCATTCTTCCTTTGTGATATTCGTTGGGACCATAGACATTGAAGAACTTCAGTCCGGCCCAAAAAAACGGTTGCTCTTTTTGTCCTAAAGCCCATTTATCGAACTCATTTTTTGATACGCCATATGGGTTCAACGGCTGCAATCGAAAAGATTGATCATGATCATCGTTGTAACCAAATTCACCATCACCGTAAGTAGCAGCCGATGAAGCATAGACAAGAGGAATTTGATGTTTTATGCATGCCTTCCATACCTTTTTGGTGTACTCTAAATTCAACTGATTTAGTAGTTCCACGTCAAATTCAGAAGTATCTGTTCTAGCACCAAGATGAAAAATGAACTCAACCTTAGTGGCATTAAGTGCTAACCATTCAAAAAACTCATCCCGTTCAACGCTTTGAAGCATTTGCTTGCCTTCAAGGTTATTATCTTTATTTGCGTTGTCGAATTTATCAACAGCCACAATTTGTTGAAAACCTTCAGCATTCAATTTACCTATTAAACAGCTCGCAATAAAACCTGCTGCTCCTGTTACTACAATCATATTTTCGAGAGAATTAACACTGCGCAAATATACTTAATGACACAACCAATCCATAAAATGAGAATATCTGGGGCAAGACAATGTTTCCTTATAAGGAATAAGCGTTTTAGCTCTGTTAGCTATTGTAATGCTACATTTAAAAAACTACTTTGGTAGTAATGTCTTGAAAAAGACTGTATAAAAGATTAATTTAACTGAGAAATTAGATAACTAAACTTACTATTATGAGGACAAAATTAAGCGCAATCATCCTAATTGCAGGATTTATATTTGCCACTGGCTGTGCCACTGGCAGTGGTGGTGCAGGACCAGCGGATCAAAGAGGTTTCGCGCAGTATACAAGCTTATATGCAGCTTTACGGTCTGTTAGTGGAATTAGCGTCACTGGAAGCGAAAGTTCTCCGGTGATTTCATTAAGAGGTGGAGGTAGTGGTAGTACCGCTAATATTCAGCCTTTATTTGTTGTCAATAATCAAATAATGGGTAATAACTATAGCCAAGTGAATGCTGCAGTTTTGCCTGCAAATATCAAGGAAATTAGAATTCTCAATGGCCTCAGTGCTACCAATCGATATGGTCAAGAAGGTAGAGCGGGTGTTATTCTAATAACACTGATTAATTAATGAAAACCACTATAAAAAAGCACTTTGGTTAAATCAAGGTGCTTTTTTTATGCCCTATGAATTCTTATCTGACAATTAGTTTCTTAACCGCTTTACCCTGTGACGTTGAAAGATTGAGCAAGTATATGCCTGGCTTTAAACTTGGATAAGTTAGTTTGTAAACTTCGCTGTGAACTCCATCATAACGCTTTACACTCAAGCTCCGTCCGTTTGTATCTCGTAACGATGCTGAGATTATCCTTAAGTTTGCATCGGCTTGAATATTGAGTGTTCCAATTCCATTGGACAGGGGATTAGGATAAACATTAATTCCTTCAATTTCACTAAGAGGACTCTCCGTGCTCGTAATGATACCTTCAAAGTAAGATTTGGCATAGTCGTACGCGTTATTGCCAATTTCTTCACCTATCAATCGCCCTGGTAAATCGTCCGCGGGTGGATGGATACCACCCCAGATTCTCGATAAACTACACTGATCTGATGCATCTCTGTAGGTAGCCCACTGAAGAACTACATCGACACTAGGACCATCTTCAAACACTAAAAACTCATCCTTGGGAGCCACGAATTCCCCCATACCCCCTGGAAAATATGCATCTCCTGTAAATCTTGTGAGTACTTCTGCAGCTGCCCTTGAATAGGTAGAGTGTCCTGAAACATATCCCGCAAACGGTGGGGTAACGAATGAAGGCCTTTGGTATGGCATCCAATTATCTGCTAAAATCCAACCTACGCCAGCCTCATCCGTCTGCTCATTAATGATGTTGGATGGTCCTCTCCAAGCATAGAGTTTTATTTTATTTAAGTTCTCGTTGTTGTCACCGACTAAATCATCTCCCTGCTCAACTAATTCGATATAACCTTCTATCAGAGGAATGCCATTGATAGAGTAGGATGGTTTCTGCGGATCGGAACTTTGCCCTTGCCCAGCCATGTACCTAATAGCCGAAATTGGCCTGATATAGTCATAATAGCCTTTAATACTCCAAGCAGAAATAGCTGCATCGTGCATAGTTCCTCCTAGTGTAAAATAGCTCAGTATGTCCCATTCTAGGTCAGATAGAATTCGCCCTTGTCCTTCAAATCTCTTTACTAGGTCAGGATTATCGCTGACATAGTTCAGTATTGAAAACCAATGGCCTGGAGGGGTCTCTGAATCAGGCCCATCTGCCCAAAACTCAGCTAACACTCTTGCATAATCACCTCGAGGTACTAAATTTTCGTTATAGGGAAGCCCTGTTGCTGGGTTAACCGAATGGCCTTCTCCAATATCACCTCCGTCTATAAGGTCATAGAAGTCTCGGAAATCCTCAAAGTCTCTCGGTATCGAATTAACGTTACCTAGTGAAGCCGGTGAAATATCCCAGCTCACATTATCGTCTGTTGCCAAATGGGCTGACCAAACTGATACTAGTGAAAATCCCCACTTATATTCATCTGACATACCACCACCTTGATCAACATTGAGGAAAGGTGGTGGTCCTGGGTCTTTAAATACCTTATAATTATTTCCATCTCGCTGGTGAACTGTGTAGTCATTCACTCCCATTGAAAATGGTATCACTCCTCCCCACTCCGGGCTCAAGAACTCCGGTGTGGTATTGGCGATTTCATTACCCGATTGGTCAATGAACTTTTCTAATGTTAGCGGTTGCCAGCTATTGGGGTTCTCAATATCTGGTGCCCCAGGAGAAAAAATATCTAATGGCGTATTTGAAGGTTCATAAAACTCATTGGCATAGCCATTGACTTCATTCGAACCGTCTTGCAATCCAAAATCAATAACACATTGGCCAATGTAATTCCCTAAGGCATATGGCTCTCCTGATGCGTAATCTGTTGAGCTCAATGATGTATCATACTCTAACTCTTCCATAAGCAATCTCAGCCTTTGCCTAGTCACGGAAGCTCCAGGAGAATCAGCAAATCTGTGTGACATTATTTTATAAACCGCATAACTGATAGATTCTCTTATCGCAGACTCTTTGTCATCAGGCTTTGTAAACGATGCATCAAACGAACAAGTAAAATCTCCAAGAGTATTTCCCAAAAAATACGTTTGCTTATTGCTGTAAACACTAAATGCATCATAGACAGCAGATGAAACATGGAATAGGTTTCTAGCATGGACTGTAGGCCGAGCAAAATCATTTCGTATGGCCTCCAGTAGCTCTTCATTCCAAACCCTGGCAATAGACTTTGATAGATCAAATTCAATATCTTCTTCTGACGAGGAAGGGATTAACTGCTTCGATTGAATTTCTTCCCCTTCAATTACCGTATACAGTAAATTCACAGCTAAGTCTTCAAAATTGTCTACTACGCCACTTGGCCATACAACTCTAATTTTATCTATCAATTCAAAATTATCCAGTCCAAAGTGCATCGGCTTCAGACTCTGTCTACCTACACCCACACCATGATAGAGGGATTTATATTCCTTTCCGTTAACAGTCAGATAGACTTCTGCTCCATAGCCATTACGGTTAGAATCTGTTCCTATAAAATATATTTGTACCCAATTCTTACCATTAGACTCCTTGACCGTGTTATTCTCAAGTAGTATTGGGCTTTTATTTCTACTACTAAAAAGCAAGTCTATATCTCCGTCAGTGTCGAAATCGAATGATTCAAGACCAAACGCCCCCCCTGGCTTACGTACACCGGATTGACTTGAAAGGTCGCTAAACCCATCTCTTCCGACATTCATTAAATTCGAAAAGAAGTAGTTAAAATCTTCGCTACCATAAGTAGCTACTGCCAAATCATGATCTGCGTCAAAAAAGGACATATCCCATCCCCATGCAGTATTATCTATCCCTAAAGCATTGGCTCTTTCGTTGTATTCTAATTCTCTCCCATCTTCAGTCCCAGTTTCAGTCCTCTGTCCTACGTAAAAAGGGTTTGGTCTATTCGAATGAATATTGGTCACATAGATATCATAGGTTCCGTCATTGTTATAGTCAACTAAGCCTATGCCCATGCCATTGCCTTCGTCATCTACCGCAAATTCTTCAGCTACATTGGTAAAAAATCCGTTATCATTTCTGAAAAGTCTATTAGGCCCATTATCATTCGTCACATAAAAATCCCAATCGCCATCAGAATCAAAATCTAGTGGCATGGCAGCCCAGCTCTCCTCCTCGTCATCAATACCAAATTCATTGGCACTTTCGCTAAAAGTCTCATCTCCATTATTGATATAGTACCTATTCTTAGTTCTATAGTCAGAAATGTAAATATCTAAGTCTGAATCATTGTCAAAATCCCACCATAATGCCGAAGCACTGTAACATTTTTCGCAACCAGCCACACCTGCCTGACTAGTAACATCAGTAAAAGTTCCGTCTCCATTATTCTTGTACAAAAAATCCTGACCATCATTTGCCAAAAATAAATCAACATATCCGTCATTATTGTAATCTCCCCAAGAAACCCCAGAAGTTATCCCGACTGTAATATCAAAGGGTGTAACGTTAGTTTTTTGCTTAGCCAAACCTGCTGCAATCGTTACATCTAAAAATTTACCACTACCATCATTTTGATAAAGTCTTGACCATGTGTCTGGATCATTCTGGACAAAAGGACGAAAGGCGGTGAGATAAATATCTAAATCTCCGTCATTATCGTAATCAGCTGCCGCCACACCTTGAGAGGCTGTGGTTAAACTTAGATCTCCGTAGTTTAAATAATCGCTAAATAATTGAGCATTCAGGCTCTCGCTAACAAAGAAAAGTAAGACTACTGATAATATGGAATTCCTCATATAATTTTCTTGAATTCATTTAGTCTTGACAAGGAGCTCCATTTTTCTAACTACAGAAAGGACACACACTTGATACTTACACTCTAACATTTAAGAAATGTTATGTTCATAATCCACTCAAAACAGAAACTCATACGCTTCTCGGCCTTTTAGACTCTAAAAAAATAGAATGACTTATTTATACTTAACAAAACTACTCTAAAAGGTGAAAATAAAAAAATGGGTTACTTCACAGTCACCCATTTTAATAATTATAAAGTAGTATTTAATTAGTTCTTAGTCAGAACAGTATTAAAACTACCGAACGTTCCTGCAGCCACTCGCATACCACCTCTCAGAAGAATCTGATTGTTGGCACATTCGAATGTAAAATTCGCTCCAGCTCTTTGCTCGTATGAAGTATCACCGAATGCAGTATGTGAGAAACCAGGACTGCTACCAAAAGACACAGTTTGATCCTCGTTTATTGTCACTACTACATTAATTGTACCTGATACTCTACCAGACGATACAGTCGGTGAGGCCTGAAGTGTAATCGTTATCTGATTAGCCTCTGGCCCAGCAACTACAACTGCTGGCTGAGCTGCGTCAAACCACACGCCTGACTCAATAGTATAAGTACCAGGATAAGTACTTACGTCTGGCTCAGTAGGACAAGCAATGGTCAATGTAAAATTCATTGCAGATCTATAACCTACTTCATCTACTAAGTTCTCTTGTGTATTTCCTGAGAAGTTATTCTCGTCAAAATCAGCAACAAGTGGCGCATTAGTAAAAACCGTACCGTCATTTCTAGTTGCAGTAGCAATGAAGTTAAACGAATCACCAAAGGCAAACGATGTTGTCGTAGTATTCAAAGCAGTTGCAAGTTCCGCAGAAGTCAAGTTCATCGGAGTTGGTCCCGACAAATCAGTATATGATTTTACCAAAGTAGTATCATTACCGGCAACAGCATCAACATCAGCAATCACAAACAAGAGATAGGACGTTAAATTTCCGTTAACATCTTCAATCGTTTCATTATACGTCCAAGTATCAGCTGTTTCAGCTCCTATGAGCGGGTTCACGTCCTCAACGAACCTGACGAATCCACCTCTCTCGAGCTCGAAAAACACCTCGTTATTGAACTTGTCTTCATCAGTACATGATACTGCTAAGGCAAGAACAAACAACAAAAATATATATTTATTCAATTTCATAGTTTCCAATATATTTATTAGTTAATAAAACCAGCTGGGTTAGTATCCCAAAACACCTGATCCGTAACACTCTTCTGCTGAGCGAAATCTTCATTCGTGTTAGAATTAAGTTCACTCTCAGGTAAGAAATAGCTTCTTACAAAAGCGCCTGCAGCAATTACAGGATCTTGTAAGAAAGAAGGATATCCAGTTCTACGATAGTTGTTAAAAGGAAGCAAACCGGTAGTAAAAGATGATAAGTACCATTCACGAATGATGATATCTAATCTCTGATCATCGTTTGTCGCTGCAGCATATTCTGCTAATACTTCAGTTGCATAATCATCGATTTGCCCTGCAGTCATATTAGAAGGAGAAAAGCTTCTCACCTTCTCTAATGCTTGTCTCACACCAGTCTCTAATAGACTAGTAGCGTCACCACCATTCACACCAAGTGTCAAAGCTGCTTCAGCTAACATAAAATGTGTCCATGAAGAAAGCATGATTGGCGCTATACCGTTTCCTGAGGTAGCCGTGGCAGACGCAGCAACGAAAGACTCATCATCGTAAGCACCCATTGCTGGATAAATACCATATGTAGTTATTAAGTTGGCATCACCAGGTATACCCTCGTTATCAGCATGGTCTCTCGCATAATATCTATCTCCAACATAACAGAAGTCATATTGAGGAGATCCAGTACAAGGAATCAAATCATTTGATATTAGGTCAGCCGATGTTCGATCTGTTTGTCTGTAGAAATAATAAGTCAGACGTGGATCAGAAACCGACATAGAATCCTTCATGTACGATATCAAGCCATTACTCATATATCCACCAGCCCCATTAATATAGTTACCAGTATATAAAGGATGTCTACTCTCGATTGGTGCCGTGTTAGTTCCGTATTGGAACTGCAAATCTTCACTTACCTCATCAATAAGTTGACCGCCTGCTAAAAGGCTAGAGATTCCAGCTGTTGCACCAGCCTGATCTACAAGTCTAGTTTGCACCCACATTCTCAACTTGAGCGTGTTTGCATACTTTACCCATCCTGAAGCATCTCCACCGAAGTAGAAATCATTAGCAGGAGCTCTACCGCCAGCTTGAACATTAGCAATTCCCTCATCTATCAAGTTCATCACAGAAGCATAAATATCTGCTCCCGGGTCAAGCCCTGGATTAGGAAACTCTAATGAATTATTCGCTTCACTGAATACAGCAGTTCCGATGAAGTCAACCAAGTTGACATACATAGTAGCCTGCATGATTTGAGCTGCTCCATAATGGTAAGTAAAACCATCTCTTTCCGCAAAGGTCTGAAGCGCTGTGAGGTTTGTACCGGTATTATAGACCTGATTCCAAACACCATTCATAGTACCTTGACCTGGCGTGTTTGTACCAAACTGATTAACCAATCGCATTAATCCATCAGTTTGGAATCCCATCGTCTGATTTTGTCCATTGAAATTGAATTGGATGGTATTGTAAACTAAATCTACATCAGCAGACTCTAAGTTCAATGCATCCGGATTCTCTTGAATGTCTAAATCTAACGTTTCGCATGACGCCAATCCTACGAAGATGGCTATCATGAAAAATTTATGTTTAAAGTTTAATTTCATCTTTCTCAAAATTATAGCGTTAATCTCAATGATAGTGAATACTGTCTCATAGTAGGATCTGCTTGTGTATCAAAACCTCTACCATTAGGATTATTAGAGCTTACTTCAGGATCAAAATTCATGTGCTCAGGGAAGTTGAATGCCTTGAACCATGCGTTTTGAACATTGAAAGAAACGTTCACTCCTTGGAAAGGTAATTTTTGAAGCAATCTTGAAGGCATAGAGTAGTTTAAGTTAATCTCTCTAATTCTCAATACACTACCATCAAATACCAAGTTCTCGTTTACATCGATTGTATTCAAGAAATAAAGGTCATTTGCACCTAACTGAATGTTGTTAGGAATCTTCTGCCCATTCTCATCAAGAATTACCTCGCCCGTATTAGGGTTACCTAAGAAACCTGGAAGGACGTAAGTACCTTCTCTATCTTCAGTATCTCTAGTAACACCTCTTCTAAGCAAGTTAGATGCGGTTTGAGAGAAGATATCACCACCGTGCGTATAATCAACCTGTACCGTTAGGTTCACGTTTTTGTAAGTGAAACCGTTAATCATAGTGTAAGTAAAATCCGGGTTAGGATCTCCAACTACTCTATTAATTAAACCAGCTTCTCCACTTGAGATTATAGTACCATCTTCAGGGTTGATCAGAGCATTACCCTCATCATCTCTCACTTGATAGCCTAATCTGAATGCACCTAGAGGCTCACCTTCGATAGCAAAGTTCAAACCATTCGCTAGGTTAATAAACTCTTCAGGAAGATCAATCACAGTAGTTTCATAAGCTGTGAAGTTATTCATCACACTCCAAGTAAAGTTGTTAGTCTGAATCGGGTACACAGTAATTGCTGCCTCTATACCTTTAGTATCAATTCTACCAGCATTAATAACAGTACTAGAGAAACCAGTTGATGCAGGAAGTGACCTACCCAATACCTGATCCTCACTAATACGCTTATACAAACTGATGTCTAAATCTACTTTGTAGTCAAAAAGCTTCGCATTAACACCTGCTTCAAATTCTTTCAGTCTCTCTGGCTTCAAGTCAGGATTTGGCTGAAAACCGGAAATACCATTGGTAGAAATATTAACTCCACCATTTGTTACGAACGCTTGAGCATTTGCATTAAGTATTGCTCTTGTTTGGAACGGACCAGGGAAACCTGCAGAAGTACCATAACCCAATCTCACTCTTAAAGAGTTCAATGTGCTAGACTTCAAACCTTCCCATACATCTGTAGGTACGAAAGAAGCAGATACTGATGGGTAGAACAAACTTGCGTTTTCACGCTCCACTTGAGAACCCCAATCATTTCTACCACTAACCTCTAAGAAAAGATAGTTTCTGTAAGAAAGTGTAGCCTGACCGTAAAGTCCGATTACGTTGGTTCTTCTGTTCACGTTACCTGTTGGTAAATGTGTTCTAAAGTTAGAATGTCTGAAGAAACCAAACACTACTTGGTCAGTACTGTTAATACCGAAAGTACGAGTGTTCAAACTTCTTAGGTTCAATCCAACCTGAGCGTTAAGCTCAAGATCATCAGTCAATTGGAACCCATTACCTGAGAATAAGAAGTTATGGTCAAAGTTAAGTCTTTCGTTATTAGAAGTAGTCATACTACCAATACCTTGCTCAACTAAACCACCTCTATTTCTTGTGAATCTAGAAACAGTGTTGTAAGAGTCAATACCTAATCTATAGGCAGCAGTAATCTTATCGTTGATGTTCCAAGTCAATCCTACTTTACCTAGGAATCCTTTTCTCTCTGTTTTCTGCGAAGTGTTCGCTAGTTGCCAAAGTGGATTCTCTAAATCTGGTCTGTAGAAAATACTAGATCGATCTGCTGGATTTTCAAAAGGCAAGCCTTGAATATCAAGGTTTCTTGGTAAGTATAATAATCTATCAAAGAAGTTGAAAGTTGGTCTTTTTACATCATTTTCAGTATAAGTGAAAGTAGTGTTCAAAACCAAATTATCAGTAAGATTAGAATTGATACTAGTACCTAAGTTAAACCTGTTTTGAGTGTTCTCATCGATATAACCAGTTTGATCAACAAATGCAGTAGTAAAACCGATTGAAGTTTTTCCAACTCTAGCGTTAGCATTTAAGTTAGTACTTGTACCCCAGTTATTCTCGAAGAAATCATTTACGTTGTCAGGGAATGCCTGATATACAACGTCTTCTTGTAGCTCTGGAAAGATTACATCTAAACCAGGAACACGACCAGTTGCGTAGTGACCAGGAACAATGTAGTTATCATCAAATCTACCACCCCAGTTACCAATAAATGTTACGTTAGGATTGTTATCCGCACCTTGACCGTAAGTATTTTGGAAATCAGGAAGGTTAGATACCTGGTTCATAATGAACTGCTGATTTACAGTTAGCGTGAAATCTTGGTCCTCATCAAGACCAGCACCCGTCTTAGTAGTAATCAACAATACACCGTTTCTACCTTCTTGCCCGTAAAGAGCAGAAGCAGCAAGACCTTTCAATACGTTGAAGTCTGCGATGTTATTTGGATCGATATCTTGGTATCTCTCAAAACTTGTAAATACACCATCTACAATAACAAGTGCATTGTTATCACCAGTCGCAGAAGATTGACCACGAACTTGGATTGCAGCTTGACGACCAAGGAATCCACCAGGACTATTAACTGTTACACCAGCTATTTTTCCTTTAAGGATACCACTAAGGTCTGCTTGAGGTCTAGCTTCCAAGAGACTCTTGTCCACTTCACCGATAGAATAACCAAGAGATTTTTTCTCTCTTGCAATTCCTTGAGCTGTCACAACTACTTCTCCTAAAGAAGTTGCATCAACAGCCAGTACTACGTTATACACAGATTGGTTCGCAACAAGCGGAACCTCCTGAGTAACATAGCCTATGTAACGGAACACTAAAGTTCCTCCGCTAGACGGTACACTTATAGAATAAGTTCCGTCAGCATTCGTAGGAGTACCCTGTTGAGTACCCTTCAAAAAGATAGATACCTGAGGCAGTGCTAGTCCATCGTCTGAACCAGTCACCTTTCCAGATACTGTCCTGTTCTGGGCCAGCGCTGTGGTTGTTAAAACCGCAAACACAAGCATGACACAAGTCAGTAAAATTCTCTTCATTTTGCTTTCGTTTTAGTTTAATTGATGAATAATTAATTTGTTTAGAAAGCCAAACATAAAATAAAATGTCATCATTTAATAACATTTGCCAAATAAATTTGATGAATTCAGCCCCCTCGGAAATGCGGTTTTTCTGTGTTTAAGGGGTTTTTCTGCGGATTTAAGAATTTTGTTTGGTAGAGTAAGGGTAAACCAATTTTAAAGAAATCCGTAGTGCGAAAAGCCTTGTAAATACAAGTTTCGATGATAACTTTTTCACGCGCCACTCGTTAAATGCCAATGTTACCTCAATATTAAGCTCAGAGGCCAGATTATTTCAATAATCCAACTATTGTAAATTGGATTCTCCTGTTCTTAATGCGATCGTTTTCCGTATTTCCTTTCCTCAAAGGACGATCTTCTCCATAACCCCGATATACCAAATTTTCTTTGGCAGCACCTTTTTTTAACAAAAATTGGTAAACAGACCTTGCTCTGTCCTCAGACAGCACCATATTGTCAACTCCTTCACCGATTTGGTCTGTATGCCCCCCTATCTCAATTATGACACTATCATTAGTTTTGAGGAAGGCTATAACCTCATCTAAAATAGGATAACTTTCTTCCTTTATTTCAGCACTCGCGAAGTCAAAATTGATTGTCCCAAACTGGATGGTCTCACCTGATTTCAAGGGTTGAAGCAAGACTTCATGATTAGTCAATTCCGAAATGTCTTTGACACTCAATTTTCTTGTTATGTAATTTTCAGCTTCGAAAGTCAGTATCATTGAATCGCGCTCAACAAAGAGCTTAAAGAGGCCTGTCGCTTTATCGGTACCGAGCTGCGATGAAGGACTATTAATATCTAAATTATGAAGCGTCACTGAAGCATTAACAGGGACTCTCGTTAACGCGTCTAAGACACTCCCCTCAATCAACATTACCTCATCAATAGCCACTACTTCTTCAGGAACTTTAAACCGATTGAGCGTGATTCTGCCATTCTCCTTTGAAGAACTATAATAGGCCCATCCCTTCGGACTTATACTATAACCAACCTGATCGAAGGCGTTGTTAATAGGGTACCCAAGGTTTTTAGGAACCTCCCAACTATCACCTGCCTGCTGAGCAACGAATAGATCGAGCCCTCCCATTCCTATTCTTCCTTTAGAGGCGAAAAAAAGTGTTTTTTCATCTGCGTAGATATAAGGAGAGAGATCATCATATTTCGTGTTAATCTCGGCTCCTAAGTTCTCAGCTTTACTCCAACCTTCTTTCTGCCTTGTGCTTACCCAAAGGTCAGCGCCACCTAAACCACCCGGTCTTCTACTTACAAAATACAACCTTGATCCGTCTCTGCTTAAAGAGGGCTGAGAGTCCCACTCCGGACTGTTCACCCTTGCGTTAAGTAATTCCGGCTCAGTCCATTCATTATTTTTGAAATAGCTGATATAAAGATCACAGCTACCAATATTGTCTAGTAGATTACATGCCGTAAATACCAATGTAGAGCCATCTAAGGAAATAGATGCTGCACCCTCATTCCGGTCGGAGTTGATCTTACTAGAAATCTGGGTAGGCTTAGTCCAGCCCCCATCGATGAAAGAGCTTATATATAAGTTCTCTCCTCCATGTCTACTATCCTCCCTTACAGTAAACACGAGTTGTTCTGAAAAAGTAATGGACGGAAAGTATTGACTCTTGAATTCATTGATCGGTTTTGGCAATTCTTCGAAATCAATGGACAGTGGGCTTCTCAATTGCATTAATGCAAAATCGATAGACTGAACCAACATTGTGATTATGCTATCTGGTAAACCATACACTGGCCCTTGAATGGGCGAGATAGAGGATTTGGCCTCCTGGTATTTTCCCAACTCATATTGATAATTGGCTTGATCAGAAAGCATTCGGTTTTGAATGTTCGGATCTAATTCTCCTTGATATTTAAGCCAAACTTCTTTCGACTTTTCAAACTCATCTCTTCTCAAATAGATTTGATGAAGTAGTAAAATAGCCTCATCGAAACTCTTATCTCTTTTTAAGGCTGCCATAAGCAGCTGCTCGGATTCATATAAGTTTCCTATTCTGCTAAGTTCATTGGCTTGGTTATAACTCTCAACAGCCTTTTTCTTTTTGGAATGGAGTGTTTGGGCCGAAAGGCCTGAGATAAGAAGAAGGAATAAAAGGGCTATGGTATAACGCAACACTATGGAATCTGCATGAACTTATGTGTTTGTAGCGAAATTTTCCACTGAGGGTTGTCTTTTACGTAATCTATTATTTCTGGAAGTATCGTTTCTGACTTGTCCCATTCTGGCTGAAGGTAAAGCAAGCAATCAGGATTTACCTTCGCAGCATGCTCTTCTGCCCATTTAAAGTCGCTTTTATTGTACACCACTACTTTCAGTTCATCGGCCACCTGATAAAACTCATCGCGCGGCTTCATAAATTTCTTGGGAGAAAAGCAGATCCAGTTCCAGTCTCCACTTAATGGATGAGCACCAGATGTTTCAACATTGGTTTGCAAACCATTCTCCTTTAGTCTGTCAGTTAGTTCAGACAGATCATACATTAAGGGTTCACCTCCAGTAACAACTGCTAGTCGCGTTGGATGTGCCTTGGCCTTACTCACTATGTCTTGCACAGACTGCTTGGGCCATTGATCGCCATTCCAAGAGTCCTTCACATCGCACCACACGCAGCCAACATCGCAGCCACCAAGTCTTATGAAGTAAGCGGAATTACCTGAGAAGTGTCCTTCTCCCTGAATGGTATAGAAAGCTTCCATTACTGGAAGCGCATTGGGTTCATTAGTCATAATCAATTTTTTAAAGCAGGTGTTGAAACTGCTAGTGGTTTAAACCAATTTTTGATTGGTTAAATATGTATTCCATAGAAGAGAGGCAATCGTCATGGGCCCTACTCCGCCCGGAACAGGTGTAATATAACTGCACTTAGGCGCTACCTCATCGAATCTCACATCGCCTTTAAGTTTGAAACCAGATTTTGTCTTATCTGATGGCACTCTGTGTATGCCTACGTCAATCACAATAGCTCCTTCTTTTACCATATCAGCAGTAACGAAACCCTCTCTACCAATCGCCACAATCAAAATATCGGCCTGTGCACAAATTTCTTTAAGGTGCTGAGTTCTGCTATGGCAAAGCGTAACCGTAGCATTGCCGGGGTTTGAATTTCTAGACATCAGCACACTAATGGGTGTGCCAACAGTATGACTTCTGCCAATCACTACGCAATGTTTTCCAGAAGTCTCGATTCCGTTACGCTCCATCAACAACATCATTCCTTTCGGAGTGGCTGGCAACAATGTTGGTAAATCGAGCAGCATCTTTCCCAAGTTGGACGGATGAAAACCATCCACATCCTTTTCAGGCAAAATAGCCTCAACTACCTTATGCTCATCAATTTGTTTTGGTAATGGCACTTGAACGATAAAACCGTCAATTTCTGGATCACTATTGAGTCGGGCTACTGTTGCCATCACCTCTTCTTCAGAAGTGTCTTCCGCTAAGTGAATTAAAGTAGACCCGAAACCGATTTGCTCACATGCCTTCACTTTGGCGTTAACGTAGGTTTTACTCGCTCCATCTTCGCCCACTAAAACAGCAGCTAAATGTGGAACTCTTCCGCCTTGGTTTTTAATGTCTGCAACTTTACCTGAAAGCTCATCTTTAATCGACTGAGCAGTAGCCTTTCCATCCAGTAATTGATACGCCATATTAGTCCAATTTCAGTACGGCCATGAAGGCTTCTTGTGGAATCTCCACATTACCCACTTGACGCATTCTTTTCTTACCTTTTTTCTGTTTTTCTAGTAGCTTACGCTTACGAGAAATATCACCACCATAACACTTCGCCAAAACGTTCTTGCGTAGTGCTTTAACCGTTTCTCTCGCAATAATTTTTGTGCCTACAGAGGCCTGAATCGCAATTTCGAACATCTGCCGTGGTAAAAGCTCTCTAAGCTTTTCACAAAGTCTTTTCCCCCAATCATAGGCCTTATCTCGGTGAACAATTGCAGACAAAGCATCCACTTTTTCACCGTTCAATTGAATGTCTAATTTCACCAAATTTGACTGCCTAAAACCAATCAATTCGTAGTCTAATGAAGCGTAACCACGAGAGATGGTTTTCAGCTTGTCGAAGAAGTCAAAAACGATCTCGGCCAGTGGCATTTCGAACGTCAATTCTACTCGATCAGATGTCAAGTATACTTGATTAGAAATCTGGCCTCTTTTGTCTATACAAAGACTGATAATTGGCCCCACATACTCTGCCTTTGATATGATCTGTGCTCGGATAAAAGGCTCTTCCAAATATTGCGTATAATTAGGCTCAGGTAGCTCCGAAGGAGCATTAACGAGCTGCATCGATTCATCCGTCATGATGGCATGAAACTGCACAGATGGCACCGTGGTGATCACGGTCATATCGAACTCTCTCTCTAGTCTTTCTTGTACAATTTCTAAGTGAAGCATGCCCAAGAAACCACACCTAAAACCGAAGCCTAATGCAGCAGAAGTTTCTGGTTCCCAAACAAGGGAGGCATCATTCAATTGCAGCTTTTCCATGGAGGCACGGAGCTCCTCAAATTCGGAAGTCTCTACGGGGTAGATACCTGCAAAAACCATTGGTTTTACATCTTCAAAACCCTTTATAAGCTCTTGTGTAGGATTATCCACGTGTGTAACGGTATCCCCCACTTTCACTTCTTTGGCCACTTTTATACCTGAAATAAGGTAGCCTACATTGCCTGCACTAATTTCTTCTTTTGGATCTTGTTTCAGTTTCAAAATGCCAATTTCATCGGCATTATATATCTTCCCAGTATTGACAAATTTTATGCGGTCGCCTTTCTTGATCGTACCATTAAATACGCGGAAGATAACCTCTATACCTCGGTAAGAGTTGAAGACTGAGTCAAAGATCATCGCCTGTAATGGCTTATTCGGATCTCCTTTTGGCGCAGGTATTTTTTCAATGATGGCTTCTAGGATATCCTCAATTCCGAGGCCTTCTTTTCCGCTTGCATGAATAACGTCATCAGGATCACAGCCAAGTAATTCAACCACCTGATCGGTCATCTCCTCGGGCATAGCACCCGGCAGGTCTATTTTATTCAACACAGGAATGATTTCTAAATCATGCTCAAGTGCCAAATATAAATTTGAAATGGTCTGTGCCTCAACACCTTGAGAAGCATCAACGATCAAAAGTGCCCCTTCACAAGCGGCAATAGATCGAGACACCTCATAGGAAAAATCTACGTGACCAGGGGTGTCAATCAAATTGAGCGTATACTCCTCACCCTTGTACTTATAATTCATTTGGATGGCGTGCGACTTGATGGTTATACCACGTTCGCGTTCCAAATCCATATCATCCAACAACTGATTTTGCATATCACGATCACTGACCGTTCCAGTACTTTGTAATAGCCTGTCCGCCAGGGTACTCTTACCGTGGTCTATGTGTGCGATTATGCAGAAATTCCGTATTCTCTCCATGCTTTCTTAACGAACTGCAAAAATAGAAAAAAGTGGATCATTTGCTTTGTAGCGATAACCTTTAATTTTGCAGCTATGTTATTGGCAGACAAGAAAAAGAGAGAGAACATTTCTGAGTACATCATCTACATGTACCAAACCGAAATGTTGATTCGCAACTTTGAGTTCGATATAGAGAAAATCAAAGTACAGGTACTTGGAAATATCCCAGAAGAAAAAATGAGTACTGAAACTCGAGAAGAGATTCTCACTTGGTATCGACAAGTAATCGCTGAGATGCAGGTAGAAAATTTGCACAAAGAAGGACACCTGTCTTATGTGCAGGAAGAAGTGCAAAAGCTAAATGACCTTAGCCTAAAACTCTTGACTGAAGATACTAATTATCAAGAAGTTTTTAACGCAGCCAGACCAGCCATTCGTGAAAACATAATAGCCGCTAAGGGATTGATTACTAACCCTATACAAGCTTGCCTCAACGGAATATTCGGATTGTTAATTGCCCGGATGAATGATACGCAAGTGCCCGATGAAATTATGGCACAAGTCGATCACTTTGGTAACGTGTTATCATATTTGAGCCATGTTTCAAAGACGAACTAGTCTTTATATACTACTCCGCTCTTCATGACGAAGGTAACCTTGGTCATAGCAAAAATATCTTCGATTGGATTGCCCTCTACGGCTACAATGAATTATAGTCCGCTGCGCGAAACTGGCAGTAATAAGAATAAAAAAGAGGAGAGAGGAGGTAATTGATTTTCTAAATATGGCTAAAAATTTCTGCCTAGAAAGTTATCAAAAAATAACCGGAGCTATTTTCTTATAAGTCTTGCGAGATACTGACCATTCTCGTCAGCATGAAGAAAGTATACGTACCAGCCCAATGCATCAGCTTCTATCGCTAAAGTATCCTTGTCTAAGTAAACCCAATCGAACCATTCTCCTTTCTGACCATTGTACTCATATTGAAAACTCACCTCGCCAAAATATCTTTGATTCGGTAATTCCTCATTTTCGTATAAATACGAAATATCGCTACTGTCTAAAATAATTTGACCGTCATTTGACAGACGCTTGTCAGCTTGAGACAGAAAGTCCTTGAGGCGATTTTTTTTACCAATAAATCCGATACCGTTCATCAAACAAAGTAAAGTATCGAATTGCCCGTCAGTCATATCAAAAAAGTCTAGTAGCCTTGCATCTCTTACGCTGGAGGCCTTCATGATATCGACCACTGGCGCACTGGTGTCAATTGCGGTCACTTCATAGCCCATTTGTTGTAGACAAATAGCGTGGCAGCCTGTACCTGCACCAACGTCTAACACCTTTCCTTCACAAATAGAAAGTGCCATTTTTTCTAGCACTGGCATTTCATCAAACTCTCGAAAAAAGTACCAGAGCGGCATTTCTTCAGGCGCTCCGTAGGAATTGTTTAGCATCAAGTTTGATACCTCTTTCTCTTCACTAAAATCCTTCAAGGCCTGTCCATATGGGTCCATCAAGCAAAAAAGAACACTTCCATCGTCAAATCAAAATAAGGATCAATCACAGCGCAAAAGATAGTTTTGCATAAACACCCTAAACCCAAAGAAACGATTACATCAGTGCATAAGTCAAATAAAAATTTGTCAGTTTGAAGACAAGAAGGAGAAGCCTATAAATTCCTTATTTACAAAGACTTATTAATGTTTTACCACTCACACCAAAAATCGGTCTTTGGGATAAATTCCATTCTCCAAGCGAATAACAAAATCCATCTTTACATGTTGTTACACTGGTATGAAAAAAGGTTTGATCCAAAATAGTTTATTCGTCTTAGCGCTTTTCTGCGTGTCAGTAGTGTCTTTTGGGCAAGACTTAGACATTCCAAAAAAGTCTTTCGAAGCCGTAAGAGCGGTTGACAAAATAAAAATTGACGGAATCTTCGATGAAGCGTCTTGGGGGTGTGCGCCCATTCTAACAGATTTTGTTCAAAGAAGACCCTCGCCTGGCGTGGCTTCTGGTAGAAAAACTGAGGTTAGATTTGTTTATGATGATGAGGCGATATACGTGTCTGCCAAGCTTTATGAAAAAAGAGATCAGGTTTTTAACCTTTTAACCAATAGAGACAACATAGGCGATTCAGACTATTTTGGTGTTTCTATCGATCCTTTCAACGCAGGCTTAAATGGCGTTGGTCTGTTCGTAACGGTAGCAGGTGTTCAGTACGACACAAGATACTCCAATGGTGGTAATGAGCGTATCTGGAGAAATGACGAAGATTGGAATGCTGTATGGCTCTCCAAAACGCAAGTTTTTGACGACTATTGGACGGTTGAATACAAAATACCTTTTGCAGTACTCCGCTTCAAATCTAACGATGTTCAAAACTGGGGAATTAATTTTTTCCGAAAATCAACTTTTCTGAACGAAGATTCATTTTGGAATCCAATAGACCCTGAAATTGATGGTTATTTAAATCAAGCAGGTGAAGTAACCAACCTGGAAAGTATCGAAACCCCTACTCGCCTTTTCTTCTATCCCTACGTATCCACCGTTATCAGTAGATCAACCACAACAGGCTTTGTTACCCCTCAATTAAATGGTGGCATGGACATCAAGTATGGAATCAATGACGCCTTTACGCTAGACGTAACACTAATTCCGGATTTCAGTGGTGTGCGATCAGACAATCAAGTTTTAAACCTTTCCCCTTTTGAGGTGAGATTTGATGAACAAAGGCAGTTTTTCACGGAAGGGGTTGAATTATTTAACAAAGCAGGCTTATTCTATTCAAGAAGAATAGGTGAGACATTTGGCAACGTAACAGAAACACTTGGTGAGAGTGAAAGCATCATATCAAGTCCTTCAGCCGCTCAATTAATCAACGCAAGTAAGATTACAGGCCGAACTAATAGTGGTCTGGGTATTGGTTTTTTTAATGCCGTGACGGACAGAACATTTGTTGAAGTCGAAGACTCAGAAACAGGAACTACACGACAAGTAGAGGCTGATCCATTGACCAATTTCAATTTGTTAGTTCTCGATCAAAACCTGAGAAATAACTCAAGCATTACGTTTACTAATTCGAATGTGTGGCGCGGTCAAAATGCAGATGACGCGAACGTGACCGGACTTAATTTAAGCCTGAATGACCAATCACTATCATGGAGAGTGCGTGGTTTCTATGGATATAGTCAAGTGATTTCACATGATATAGAAACAGCAACTAGTAACAACAAAACAGGTTATAAATACAACCTCAGTGTTGCTAAGACGCGAGGTAACTTTCAGTTCAACGTCAGAAGAAATGTTGAAACTGACAACTATGACATCAATGATTTAGGTTTCCTAAGACGAGCCAATAGAGTTGAACATGGCGGGCAAGTATCCTATAATCAATTTAGTCCTAAAGGAATATTCAACAGTTGGTCAGTTCGCTTAAATGGAAATTACAATCAATTGTATGAACCAAACACTTTTACGAATATGTTCGTCAATTTGAACCTGAATGGACAATTCAGAAACTTCTGGTCTCTTTCTGGTGAGATTGGTGGAAACCCAAGAACGGACAATGACTTCTTCGAAGCAAGAACGAGTGGCTATGTTTTCAGAAGACCTGAAAGTCAGCGTTACAGTCTCTCCCTTAGAACAGATGGCAGAAAGCTATTGAGCGGAAACGGTCGCTATAGAGTGAGTGTAAGGCCTGAATGGGATTTTGTGGAACATTCCTATAATATCTCTGGAACAATAAGGATTGGTCAAAGGGCAGAAGTAAGTCATCGAATTGAAGTACTCGACCGAAAAAACAACCGTGGTTATGTAACCAAACTCTATGATGATGCAGGAACATTAACGGATGTAATGTTCGGGGTTCGCGATAGAAAAACTTTGACGAATATCACAGACGCTCGTTACATTTTTAGTAACAGAATGGGCGTCACATTTAGACTTAGACACAACTGGGACAGAGTAGAGTACAGTCGCTTTCTTGAACTAAACCAAAATGGTGAGTTACTCGAAACGGATTATACTGGAATAGATGCTGAAACGAACGATCCTATTCATAATAGAAACTTCAACGTTTTTAACATCGATATGGAATATAACTGGCAGTTTCTGCCTGGTAGTGAAGTAAGAGCAATTTGGAAGCGCTCCATCGGAACCAACGACTTTAACACTCAACTCGATTTCTTCGAGAACTTTGATAACACGCTAGGTGCACCTAATTTCGATACCATCACTATCAGACTGGTCTATTTCATCGACTATTTGAATGTTAAAAACCTCTTTAAGAAATAAGCATTGCTAATGGCTTCTAGCCTTAATACCTTTAGTCAAAGCCTTTGACATTAACTATCTAGCCCACTTATATCTTTCCGGAAACAATGAGCAGCTCAAGGTTGGCAATTTTATTGGTGACTTCGTAAAAGGAAAGCAGTTCAAGGACTTTGAGCCTTTGGTGGCCAAAGGCGTACTTCTGCATCGAGAAATTGACCATTACACTGACACCCACCCCATAGTATCGCTTAGCAAGGATAAATTACGGGAAAAGTATAGACACTATTCAGGTGTAATCGTAGACATGTACTATGATCATTTTTTAGCCAAGAACTTCGCTCAGTATGCTGATACCTCGTTAGAAGAATTTGCGCAAACTAGTTATGAGATCATGGAGAAACACTTGGCTATTATACCCTCAAAAGGCCAAAACATGCTGCATTATATGATCAAAGGAAACTGGCTAGTCAACTACGCCAAACCAGAAGGACTTCACAGGGCATTACAGGGTTTAGCAAGAAGAACAAAATTCAATTCTAAACTCGAACTAGCCATTCAAGACTTGTATGAAAATGGTGCCGCATTTGAAGATGAGTTTCATTCTTTTTTTAAGGAGATTGTGAGTCATATTTCTCAATTCCGAGAAGATTTAATTAATTCGCCTAAATGATTATTTCTAAGCCTAAAAGAACTACCATTTTTTCACTGACAGTATTCACAGTCATCTGTGGATTTGGTTCTCTTTACTTTCTTCGCCAGATACTCAGCACCCCTGAGGGCACATGGCGATACATTGTCTTTGGTGTTTTGGTCCTAACGACTACTATTCTACTATCTAAGCTACTGTTCGGCTACAAGGTGATTAAGATTAGTCACGACAAAGTGCATATCTATTATCCTTTCCGTTTTTTTAAAACGGTTCAAGACATTGGCAAATTAGGTGCTTGGCAAGAAACAATTATTACAACTAATAAGACCGAATTCAAGCAGTTAAAACTAGTTTTCTTGAATAAGGGATACGTAAAACTATCTAATCAAGAAAATAGCGATTACGATAAGGTCTATAAATACATTAAGCGCAAAGCACCTAAAAAGGAGGTACAGGAGTAATGATTAAGAATCTTGTCATAGTGGCGATTGGCGGTGGTGTTGGAAGCGCACTACGTTACTTTTTACAAGAAACACTGCATAAGCAATTAGATAATTTTGAGCCGTACGGCACATTCGTAGTCAACATAGCTGGTTGTCTATTACTCGGCATATTGGCAGGCTATGCGGAACAGGAAAAGCTTATTAACGCTTCAATGAACTTGCTACTTATCTCGGGCTTTTGCGGAGGCTTTACAACCTTTTCAACTTTTGCGCACCAAGGAAACGCTTTGTTTATCTCCAATAAGCCTGTTCAAGCCATTCTATATGTCGGGCTGAGCGTGATTTTCGGTCTTTTAGCTGCCTATTTCGGGTATAAGCTCACCAAAGCTTAGTGAGACCAATCATATTGGTCTAAATTTTCTAAACTAGCTACCAGCAGATCTATGGCTCCCTGAACATCCTCCTTGTGGGCCATTTCAATCACCTGATGAAGATGTCTTGTAGGTATTGACACAGCACCAGAGATGGCACCATCTTTACCCATACGCTGAACACCCGCAGTATCTGTTCCACCAGCTGTTAAAATCTCTGGTTGCCACTTTATTTTCTTTTGATCTGCGATTTGCTTCATATAGGCCACCATGCGGTAATCGCAGATAGTAGATGCGTCCATAATTTTTATAGCAGCCCCCTTACCTAGTTCAGTTACCATTTCATGGGGCTGTGCTCCTGGTAAATCAAAAGCTATTGTGGTGTCTAATCCAAAGCCGAAATCAGGATTGATCGTATGGGCAGAAACATTTGCTCCTCTAATACCCACTTCTTCTTGCACTGTAAACACACCATAGACATCATAAGGCTGATTATCTAGTCGTTTGAGTGCTTCAATCAGTATAAAAACGGATACTCTGTTATCTATGGACTTACAGTTGACACAATCGCCCATTTCTATTAACTCACGCTCACGAGTGATAGGGTCACCAATGGATACCACTCGCTCAACCTCCTCCTTTGACATACCCAAGTCAATAAAATAATCTGAGATCTTAGCCACCTTAGTACGCTCCTCTGAGCTCATTACATGAATGGGCTTACTGCCCATGACACCAATCACGTCTTCCTTCCCATGAATGATTACTCTTTGAGCAGTTAAGGTCTTCGGGTCAAAGCCACCAAGGGTATGGAAACGCACAAAGCCATTGTCGTCAATATGCGTGACGATGAAGCCTATCTCATCCATATGAGCGGCTACCATCACCTTTTTACCTTTTGGGTTATTGTGCCCCTTCTTAAGCGTTACTACATTCCCCATGTTGTCAACACTGAGCTCGTCTACCAAAGGACTCACTTCCTCAATTACCAAGTCGCGAATTCTTTTTTCGAAACCTGGTGCACCTGCTATTTCACAGATTTTCTTTAGTAAGGGTACGTTGATACTCATAGTGACAAGGGTTATGTCACGAATATAGAAGGAAAGTAAATTAGTAGGAAGAGAGTATTATAAATCTTCAGCAATTGTGAAGAGAACAGTCAAACCATAAATGCCAGGTGAATAATCGAACCCTGGAGTTAGTTTATAGCTTATTCTAAATTTGTGTGTAAACGGATCGCTTCCCGCGTCACCAGGGTCATTAGTACCTATACCGGTACCTACTGTGGCATCATTGCCAGTAGAACCAATTAAAAAAGTAGGAGTAGAAATGTCTGTTAACTGAAAAAAGGCGGCTTCTTGCGAGGTAAGCCCAGGGGTATTAGCTCTAATTTCTAGAATCCCTACCGGCACGTTGTCTGTACCAGCATCGGAATAAGACTCAATCAGGTCCCAAAAACCAGCTACAGTAGTTTCTGTTCCAACATATAAATCCCATTCAACAGTAGATTCTACGCTAACTTCGGTGGCATTACCCAAAATAGAGCCAGTGGTATACGCTCTGATAGAATTGAATGTAAAAGCAAAGTCAGTACCCTTAGTAATCGCCAAATCTAATGTTTGAGCAGTACCAAGGAAAAAGGTGAATTGCAAAACCGATATCAGTATCAGTACACGCATTGTTAAAGTTATAAAAATAAAAAGAGGTAACAATATTGTTACCCCTTTTACCAATCAACATAAATCGAACTAACTTATTTACTACGTATTAGTAAAAGTTGTTTTATTAAAATTCTTTATTCTTAAAGATCTTCTGCTAAAGTGTATACCAAGTTAATACCGTAGTAACCAGCTGTATAGTTAGACAGACCTGGAGAAAGTCGGTAATCAACTCTGAATTGGTGAGTACTAGGTGAAGTCAGGTAAGTTCCTGGTGCACCTGGAACGTCCGTTGCATCTACAGTACCACTTGCATCGCCAATAATAGCTAGCTCATCAGTACCACTAAGTGCAGTGTATACGTTGTCAGTACCGTTTCCATCAATCAATGAATTACCGGCAGCGTCAATCGCTCTAACACCAATAATACTTGAAGGAATTACAGTAGTACCTGCTTGAGAATACGCTTCAAAGTTTTCCCACTGAGTAGTTTCTGCATTTACAGTTAAATCCCAGTTTACAGTTGACTCTACTCTCAATTCAGTAGCATTTGTTTTCGTAATACCATTCACATACTGAGGAATAGTACTGAAAATGAAATCTAAGTTTGGATCAGTTACCAAAGTTAGATCAAGAACTCCCTGTAATTCTAAAGACACGTAAACGTTTTCGTTGTCTGTCGGAAGCTGTGCGAAAGCACTTGTGCTCAATGTGAAAGAAGCTACAGCTACTGCTGCTAACATTCTAAGTTTAAATACATTTTTCATAATAATAATGTTTAGGTTAAAAGTTTCGACATGTGAATATATGGACTTATTTTCATATATAAAAACATTCAGCAAAAAAAGCTCTATTTATTTTCTGTGAACGTCTTAATATCAAGTAGATAAGCTTCATTCGATCATCTGCCATTTATGATGTTAATGTTGATTTCCTTTTTCTGGTATTGTTATTTCCATCTCAGCGGCCTCTACCTCTTCTCTATTTCCATAGTCCATGACGGCCAATACTGAGTACCTACCAGGTGCTATATCTGGTGGAATGGTAAATACGGTATTCCTATTTAGTGCGGGTAGCATCGTAAAGCCCCGGGTATTAATTCTCTTTGTTTCGCCAGTTGATAAACTGGTTAATTCTATATATGAATTACAAGTCAAGAAAGTCTCACCTGCATTTCGCATTTGAATAGTAAAGAGATTGTCCTTAAAGTCTAGTCCACTAATCTCTCCCTTGGCATCATTCGCGTTTGGAGGTGTTTGGAAAATATAAACTCCAAAACGGTACGACTGATTAACCCTAACGTTCAAACCATCCGATGCATCCTTGGTTCCAAAATCTAGTGGGCGGAGCCTCACATAAGCCACGGCCCATCGGGCTAATAGTGCTGAGGAGTCAGCCGGTGCATCTAATAATATAGATACATCCTGTGTTTCACCAGGAGCTAATTCAAATACGCCAGGAGTTGCCGTTAACCAATCTGCGCAGCTCCGGCTAATTACGCCTTTCTCTGAAAACTGACTCTTTCCACTTGCGTTCGCGCTGAAATCCCCAAAGTTTACCTGAAAACCTTGTCGATCAGTTGAGTTGTTTGCTACAGTTATCGTACTTCTTCCAGATGCTCCAGGAGTCACTTTAAAGTTGATCCTTGTCGGAGAGGTAGATATCTTTTGTGCTGAAGCATCCCAAGCAAAATAGGACATTAGCAACATCGCCAGTGTGAGGGTACGTACAGTTTTGGTGTAAGTGGACAGTTTGTACATTGTTTTATTTGTTAATTGTTATTACCGAATTTTCGAATATTCAATTTTCTCTTCTTCTCTATGAGATAATATGTAAGTCTATAATTTGAATCCGCACTATTGATTTCTAGTTCATACGCATCTTGGGCAAATTGAAATTGCTCATCAATGGTACTAGAGCTTGCGGCAATCGTATACTTTCCGAATGGGACAAAGAGTCTGAACTGACCTGCTCTATCTGTTATTCCAGAGTAGACCTTGTCATCATCTCCTATCGCAGTTATTTTCACACCAGAGAGGTTCACTTCATTGGCAAAGCGAGAGTAAGTCGCTTTTTGCACTAATACGTTACCCGCTATCTGAACACCACGCGTCAAAGGAATGTAGATCGTTTTTTCCTTATCCATAAAGAAGGTGTTATCATCAGACTTGAACCATCCTTCAGTATCTCCTAAAACGGTTGATTCCATCGCATGCTCTCCATAGGCTAAGTTCAGAAACTCTCCTTCTCCTGCTTTATTCGTAATTACTGTTTGATCGTTTATCTTAATGAGTACATTCTCTACATAAGCTTCTCCACGACCTCTGATACCATCAGCATCGGCATCTTTAAAGACAATCACCTTAAGAGGGAAAGATTTTCCGCCAGGGCGCTTGAACCCTAGTCGCTTTCTTATGCCTAGTCTTAGGAAAAAATTAGTCTGAGAAAAAGTATTGATGTTTGTTTCGATACCGAGCTGTTGATTTCTTTGTGATATCTGACTCTCCCCTTGGTTAATAGTCAAATACTCTGCACCCATAGTGAAGGTATACCCACTCTTAGAGTAGTACTCCAAATCAGTTGAAAAATTTGTTCTCCATCTAGCAAAGACTGACTCGTAACGAGTATTAAGCCTTGGTCTCAATAAAAGGCCTTCTTTTCTGAAATACAGCGTGGCAAAGGCAGATATAAATACTGATTGAGGATTTAGCTTATCATTGATAACCCTAAAGTTCTCCGTTAACGAGGCCGGTCCATAGTTGTACCGAGCTAATAGGTTCAGGTTTTTATATCTGACCCTACTCTCCCACTTAGCCACAGGATATGGGTTGATGTCAAAGTCAGGAGCTTCAGTATATCCAGCGAAGAATCTGGAAAAGATTCTTAAAGTCCGTCCTTGGTTTTTACTGTAACCAACGGATACTCCTTTGGTATTTATTCTCAAACCAAGCGTTTCACTGTCATTATAAGAAGGCACAAAAGTCATAGTAGCACCATTGACACGCCATTCATACCTGAGCTCATAGAGGTTTCTTCTATTCAGTAAACTTTCAAACCTTGTACCTCTTCTGAACCTTACCGGTTGAGATTCATTAACTGCCCCTCTGAGCGTGATACTTCTTCCATTCCCTAATACGTAGCGCGCATTCACAGATGCCTGTTGAGAGCCTCCGAACTGCCCTAAGAATAAATCCGTATAATAACCACCATTAACAGAGAAGTTAAATTTCTTCACAGAGCCTACATACCGTAGGTCGCCCCCATAGCCTGTCGATTGAAAGACACTGTCCGGATCGAAAGTATCTGTTTGAATACTATAACCTCCAGAGAATCTTAAACGATGCTTGTTCGCCAACTTGATATTTGCTTGTAGGCGAAAAAGGTCTCCATTGATTGAGTTAAAGTCATCTTGCTGATTCAAATACTGTGCCTCCACATCAGTCCCCTTGTCAACTTCATATTTTAATCTACCACCATAGAAGGATAAGTCGTTGGGTGCCACAGGCCCTCCTCTACTAACATTACTCGCATAGATTGCCCCTACTTCAAGCTTCTCAGTAGGCATTACGCTAGCTTTTGCCCCCAAGCCGCTTACAAATAGGCCCATGTTCTCGCCAACGTTACCAACGGCCACCTGGTAGTTTCTTGTAGAATATTGTAAGAATCGGTTTCCGCTATTGAATTCCGTACCGGTGACAGAGTTCGTATTAATTAATGCTTGATAATTATATCTCACATTTCTTTGGTTACCTAAATCAGCAGCTCCGCTTAAGTCTAATGTGAAATTGGTGAAGCTAGAAAGCACGTTGTAAGAATTCAGCTCGATGTCTAATGGAATAACTGAAGAGCCCTCATTTGACGCAAAAACAGCCTTACTCGTCAGTTTAGTGAAATTTACGCGCCTTCCTTTGCTGCTGTTCCTTTCGTCCGTTCTAAAGCCACTCACCATAAGGCGATACTTCTTATTATCTACTTTTTCTTGCTCATCATCTGGAGTATCACTGAAAAAGTATCCTTTATTCTTATCGTCCTTAATGCGCACATTTATCTTGAATGTGGTATCAATGCCTACCCTTAAAGAGGTCAAAAATGAATTATCTCTTATGGGCTTCCAGTCTGCATCCAGCACTTCAAGTCTTGCATCAGGAGTAAAATTGACTTGTATATTCTCTACTGAATTTCCATCATTGGTCAAATGAACATTAATAGTGGTACTATCAGAGTCATTTGTGAAGTATAATTGACGCTCTTCTACCGTCAAATTCCATTTAGAAACCTTCTTGATTTCCACCGACCACGGTGTCGATGCCAAAGCATCTCCAAACTCAGTATAGGCTGTAGCACTAATAAAGTAGCTAACGTTACCTACAGTTTCTTTTGAAGGAATAAGTCTTACGGGGATAAATAAAGAATCGCCTGCAGCAACACTGTATACTCTTTCTAAATCATTAACAACCCTCCATCCGAACGGAGATGCTAGATCTAAGTTAAATCGTATTGCTCTAGATGTATTGTTTGTGGCTTTCACAACGTTACTGACGACATCTTCATCGACAGACGCGGTCTCGCTCGACTTTTTAAAGTCGAGTCTAAAGCCAGTGTTGAATACATCAGATTGGGCATTCACTTGTGAAACAGTGATGATTCCAATTAATGCAGCGAACACAGTCACGGAGAGAAATCTCCAGAGGCTGGGAAGACGCGTAGTCAAAATAAGTTAGTCCATTGATGTTAGGTATTCCAAATATATGTAATAACTAACGATTTCTCATAATTTGTAAATAGCTAAATGTGCGGTCTGAGAGGACTTTTTCTAATATTTAGGCCAATACGTAGTGTGAAGGGCAATCTTTTGTATGTATAAAAATTTGATTCTTTAAACAATAATCCTTTTGCCATCCTGAAGTAGTGCAAAATTATAGTCTGTTAATACCGATTTAGCCAAATATAAAAACACGGAAGAAGAAGATAATCTAGCTCCATAAAAATAGAAAGAGCTCCATTTAGGAGCTCTTGTGCGCACGAGAGGATTCGAACCTCCACACAACTGAATGCACCACCCCCTCAAGGTGGCGTGTCTACCAATTCCACCACGTGCGCATGAAATTGAAGGTTGGCAAAAGTAAATAACAATCAAGCTAATTCAAACAACAAAGCAACACCTTTAAACAATTCCTTTTTGTTTAGGGGCAACTAGTTTTCTAGATTTAAAACTTACAAAGTGCAAAATGAACAAACTCAACAAAACAACGCTCTTAGGTATAATCTTCGTTATCATCGGTTTGGTCATCGTGATGAGTAACCTTGGCATATTTCCATGGTACATAAGAAGATACATCTTTCAATGGGAAAACATACTCATGCTCATAGGCCTGTTCCTTATTCTGGCTGACGAGAATAAAAGAGTAGGTGGTATTCTTTTAGGTCTTGGGTTCATTTTTGTCCTTGACGACTGGTTCTATGTAGACGTATCTATCTGGGATCTTTGGCCCATTGCCCTCATTGTTGTGGGCATTTACATTATTAGAAGGAAAACACCTACCACTGCCGACATAGAAGCTGAAAGTGCCGAAGACAAAGACCTCATAGAGGACACCGCTATTTTTAGCGGAGGCGACAAGGTGATTACAAGCCATAACTTCAGAGGAGGCACACTTACGGCAATATTCGGTGGTAGTAATATTGACCTCACAACGTCTAAGTTATCTCCCAGATCAGCGAACATAGAGATATTTTACCTTTTCGGTGGCTCTAAAATTAGGGTACCTCAAGACTGGAATGTCGAACTACGCGTAACCAGCATCTTCGGTGGCATGACAGATAAACGTGTTATTAAAGATCACACCGAAAATCCAGAGAAGCTTTATATCAAAGGATTGATCGTCTTTGGAGGAGCCGAAATCATCAATTAACTAAAATCTAATATGAAGAAGTTCTTAGCAGCTATGCTACTGGTTACAGTATGCACAGCACAGGCACAAGACAGAATCACTGGACGCAAGTTTGCGACAAGATCAGAAGTTATTGCGCAAAGCGGAATGGCCGCTACGAGTCAACCCTTAGCTACTCAAGTTGCTCTAGACATTTTAAAGAAAGGTGGTAATGCCATTGATGCGGCTATTGCAGCTAACGCTTTATTAGGTTTAGTAGAGCCCACAGGCAACGGCATTGGTGGCGATCTCTTTGCCATAGTATGGGATGCTAAAACCGAGAAACTTTATGGTTTGAATGCCTCCGGTCGCTCTCCTTATGATTTGACTTTAGCGTACTTCAAATCCAATGGCCATGACAAAATACCTTCATATGGGCCACTCCCAGTATCAGTACCTGGTGCTGTTGACGGTTGGTTCGAATTACATAAAAAGTTTGGGTCAATGGAGATGCAAGAAATCCTTCAACCCGCTATCGATTATGCCAACAACGGCTTTCCTGTAAGTGAGTTAATCGCTTGGTATATGGAAAAAGGTGCCGCTAATTTGAAAAGGTTTCCAGGATTCAAGGAAGTCTACATGCCCAATGGAGCAACACCCAAGAAAGGTGAGGTTTTTAGAAACCCCGCGCTAGGAAATACACTGGACAGAATTGCCAAAAGTGGACGTGATGCTTTTTACAAAGGCCCAATAGCTAAAACCATTGCTGACTACATGGATCAATTGGGTGGTTTTCTTTCTGAAAAAGACTTAGCAGATCATACCTCGGAATGGGTAGAACCGGTTTCCGTGAACTATAGAGGATATGACGTTTGGGAATTACCCCCCAACGGACAAGGCATTGCTGCTTTGCAACAATTAAAAATACTAGAAGCATATGACTTAAAATCGATGGGATTTGGCAGTGCCGAGTACATCCACACTTTCACGGAAGCAAAAAAATTGGCTTTTGAAGATCGTGCTAAGTTTTATGCCGACATGGACTTCTACAAAACACCTGTGGAGTGGCTTATCTCTGATGAATATGCTGCGGAACGTAGAAAGCTCATTAATCCTAATCAAGCTGCTAGATCAGTACCCGCTGGTCAACTAAAAGATGGTGATACCATCTACATGACCGTTGCCGACAAAGATGGAAATATGGTCTCGCTCATTCAAAGTAACTATAGGGGTATGGGGTCTGGCATGACACCTCCTGGCTTAGGCTTTATCTTACAAGATAGAGGAGAGCTATTCTCACTAGAAGAAGGGCATGCGAACGTTTATGAACCGCATAAAAGGCCATTCCATACCATCATCCCAGCATTTATTACCAAAGATGGAAAGCCATGGGTAAGTTTTGGCTTAATGGGCGGTGCTACACAGCCTCAAGGGCACGCACAAATCGTTATCAACTTAATAGACTTCGGAATGAACTTGCAAGAGGCTGGTGATGCTCCGAGAATCCTTCATTCTGGTTCTTCTCAGCCAACAGGGTCAATCATGACCGATGGTGGCACGCTCCAATTGGAAAGCGGAATCGACTATGAAGTCATCCGCAAATTGGTCTTGATGGGACATAAAATATCTTGGAACGTAGGAAGCTATGGCGGCTATCAGGCCATCATGTGGGACGGTGTAAACAAAGTTTACTTTGGGGCCTCAGAATCTAGAAAAGATGGACAAGCTGCAGGGTACTAACTCAGGTGTTCATACTCTATCTTCAGAGCCCTCCGCGAGAGACACTGATGGTGACAAAGCCTAATGGTGGTGATCTTCTTATTGCACAATCGGAGTCTCCTGAAAGGGACCATTCCGCACCAATACGATCAGAGTCTCAGAGCAATTATCGTAAGTCTACCAAGAAATCTACCCCTAATATTCCTAATTTGATTAAACCACAATCTAATCATCATGAGACACCTCTACTTTTTAACCTTAGCCTTCCTTGCCTTTTCTTGCACCAAAGCCCAAGAAGCTGACTTCGCTTTTACTAATGTGAACCTACTGACTATGGAGTCAGAAGCCATACTGGCAAATCAAACCGTTTTGGTCAAGGGCGGAAAGATCATCGCAATTGGTAATACCAAAGATATTTCGACCTCAGCATCTACAGAAATCATTGATGGAACAGGGAAATATCTGATGCCAGGGCTAGCCGAAATGCACGCCCATATTCCGGGTAATCAAAATATGGATTTACTGGAAGAGACACTCTTTCTATATCTCTCCAATGGCATCACGACCATTAGAGGCATGCTTGGTCAGCCCTATCACATTGAGCTCAGAAACAAAGTACTGACAGGCGAGGTACTGGGGCCGAGAATATATACTTCGGGACCATCCATCAATGGCAACTCCGTCAGAACTATAGAAGAGGCTCAAACAAAGGTTAGAGCGCAAAAGGAAGCCGGCTATGACTTCTTAAAAATGCACCCCGGTTTGACCCTCGAAAATTTTAATGCTGTTGTTGCAACAGCCAACGAGGTGGGTATTCCTTTTGCAGGCCATGTGAGTACGGGAGTAGGCGTAAGAAGGGCACTAGAAGTTAAATATGCCTCAATTGATCATATAGACGGCTATATCGAAGGTATGGTGCCTTCGTCCATCAGAGTAAATCCAAAGGCCAATGGGTTCTTCGGGGTGAACTTCACGGATATCATCAATCAGGACATCAGCAAAGAACTTGTTGACTTAACATTAGAAAATGACGTTTGGATAGTTCCAACACAAGCCATGATGGAAAGATGGATTGGCCCTGAGCCTCCTGAAACTCTGGCCAAAGACGATGAAATGAAATACATGAACCCAAGAACACTCAGTAATTGGGTGCGCACCAAAAAGGGAATCGTAGAAGCACCGAACTATAAGGGAGACCAAGCACTAAAATTCAATCAAATTCGAAGAGACCTCATCAAAGTCATGCACGATGCTGGTGTCAAAATACTCTTGGGCTCAGATGCGCCACAGGTTTTTAATGTACCAGGCTTTTCAATTCAGCGTGAATTAGATGCCATGGTAAGAAGCGGGCTAACTCCTTATGAAGCACTTTATGCTGGCACGGTTAATCCAGCTAAATTTTTCAATGATGAAGGAAAATATGGAACTATCGTTATTGGATCTGATGCAGACCTAATTTTGGTAGATAATAACCCCTTGGGAAACATAGCCAACATGACTCAGCAATCAGGTGTTATGGTCAGAGGCCAGTGGCTACCTGCTTCTGAAATAGCTGAAAGACTTAATAAGATTGCACTGAAGTATAAAGAGTAATGTCTTCTTTCATCAAAGTCCTCTACGAGAGATTTGATGACGACAATGTTCCTCAGAGTCCTCTGTGAGAGACTCTGACGGTGACTGAGTGACTGAGTAACCGAAGAAGTAATCTAAGTGATGAGGCCATCCGCGATCAGAGTCTACTGAAAGGGACTCTGATCAAGGTAGCTAAGTTCATTCCATTCTTAAAGAATCAATTGGGTTACCTTTCAGAGTTCTGGATGTTCCGAAGTAAACAATCGCCATAATGAGCAAAAAGATGAACACAAGGACTCCCGTGAATACAAACGAATTAAGCTCGATATGATAAGCAAAGTTTTCTAACCAGCCACTGGCAAAGTAGACCGTTGTTGGGATGGCTATTATAGCCGCCAACACCAACAGAAACACAAACTGCTTGGATAAGATATAGTATAACTCTAAAGTACTCGCACCTAATACTTTTCGAATACTCAACTCTTTTAACCTTCCGGCAATTGACATACCGACAATTCCCAATAGCCCCAATACAGCAAGGCCCAAGGCCCAAATTGTTGCATACTTTACAATGTTAAACCATCGCATTTCTGCCTCATACTGACCTTCGACATCTTCATTCATAAAGGCATAGCTGTAAGGAGAATCTGGTGCAACCTCGTACCAAGACTCTTCTATAAATTGCAGTAATTCTGAATCTGGAGCATCGGTCGTCTTAATTAAGAAGTTATAAAATGACTTTTTAGAGGAAGACAACAATAAAATCACTGGCTTCAACTCACTCGCCAAAGACTGAAAATGAAAATCATTAGCGACTCCTATAATTTTTGGGTTCTTTAAACCCATGTTATTGACATTCATAAGATTGTCTTCGACACTAAAGTCTCCAGAAATCTGCTCCATGAACCTTTCGTTCACAATTATGCTACTACTATCCGAGCTTGACTGCTCTATAAAGTTTCTCCCCTCAACTATATCAATTCCTAAAACTTCAAAGAAAGATGGTTCAACTATGTAAGCTGAGTAATTAAATTCAGTCCCGTCAGGTTTTTCGTAGACTGAAGAGAATCCACCTCTACCAAACGATGAACTCATAGCTGTCCAACTATCGATCTTAGGATTTTTGGCTAGCAAGTTCTGAAATATCTCTAGTTTCTCAGGTTCAGCATTCAACGTGTTTTCCAATACAATAACATTTGTATTGTCGTAGCCTAGGTCCTTATTCTTAAAAAAATCGATTTGCATAAAAACGATGATCGTTCCTAATAGAAGCATCACTGAGAGGCTAAACTGAGTTGTAATCAGCGATTTGGTAAAGAAATTTGCACCTCCTAGTTTCATTTTCTTTTTGAAGAAATCTAGAATCTTAACACCAGACAAAACCATTGCAGGATATGTGCCTGCCACCAAGCCTGTGACAAGAGCTATCAGTGGAAGTGTAATGAGCAGTCTAAGGTTCAAAAGATCGTTGACTACAAAACTCTTTTCTGCCAGTGTGTTGAAAGCCGGAAGCAGAAGAAAAACCAGCCCTATACTTAAGAACATGGCCAAAAAACTGAGGGTAATCGCCTCTACCCAAAACTGCGTTACCAATTGTGATTTCTTTGCACCAACCACCTTTCTGACGGCCACTTCTTTTCCTCTCATGGTAGCTCGACCTATGGATAGAATGGTAAAGTTTGCACAACCTATGAGCAAAATGATGGCAGCTATTCCAGACAGAATATAAGAGTTCATTGAGTCACTCGTTGAAAACCTACTACTCACATCGGCAGCCATGTGTACATCAGTCAAAGGCTGCAACCAATAATTCTGGTAGTCACCTTTAAATGACTTGCTCTCCTCTACCGCATAGCCTATGTACTTCTTCCAATGATCCTTAATCTTAGTGTTGAGGGCCGAAACATTTACATTATTGCCTAAACCTAGATAGATCTCATCGATCCGTACCCCCCAACTGTTGCTTGCCCAACTATAATAATCTGTTTGATCGTAGTTCATGACGACATCAAACTGAAAGCTAGAATTTGAAGGGACATCAGCCACTACTCCTGTAATCTGATAGGTAGTAAAGGCTTCTTCGAACCTAAGTTCCAAGGTTTTACCAACCACATCGATTGATTGGAAGTAACGTTGGGCCAATGACTCAGTAATCACAATACTCTTGGAGAACTGCATCGCAGTACTTTCATTACCAATGAGAAATGGAAAACTGAAGGTTTGAAAGAAAGAAGAATCTACTAGGAGCACCTTCGTTTCCTGGACGTTTCCATCTTTTCTAAGGTATCTTTCTGCAGTCGAGACTCTGGTGGTTGATTCTATTTCCGAGAAATCTCTGACCAACTCCTTTGCCAACGGAAGTGGATGGCCTGCATCTGTATAGTCATAGCTACCATCTGGCAAGTACCTATCCGTCACTAGTCTGTATATCGAATCCTTATTCTCATGGAAATCATCGTAAGAGAATTCGTCTGCGACAAAAAAAGAGATTAGGGTCACAGCCGTTATTCCTAAGGTAAGACTAATGATATTGATAAATGAGGCCCATTTCTTTCTTGAAATGATCCTTAAGGCTATTTTGATGTTGTTTTTTAGCATAATTGCTTGCGTTGAATTGTTTGACTTTTTTTTGAATGAAGAGGGTCTGAAAAATTTAATTACGTCCCAAACGAACCACCGTTTAGCTTTTCCCTCACCGACTTCTTGTATTCTATAATAATAAGCTTCTAAAAGGTCGCCTTGGATCTCATCTAGAAGATCATCGGCACAATACCATTCTAAAAACCTATTGGCCCACCTTGGGGGTGACTTACCTTCTTTTTGCGCTGACATTAAGCCGAAAAGTTGAGTTTAGGCATCATGTCCCAAAGTTTCATTCTGTTAGACTGGATTTGCTCTAGCGTGGTAAGCCCCACTTTGGTGACTTCAAAAATCCTTTTCCGTCTACCGCCTCTTTCGGCTGTAGCCCCTCCCATTTTTGACTCAATCATACCTTTCTTTTCTAACCTCTTGAGTACCGTGTGGACGGCTGAGATAGAAATACGATTGTTCATATATTGATGGTAGGCTTCCGAAACGGTATATCCATATGCCTCTTCAGGCATTACCGCCACAATCAGCAAGACGGTTTCTTCTAGGTTTCCTAAGTTTTGACTCATATTTCTACAACTATTGTAGAACAAATAAAGAGAATGGAAATCATTATTACAACATTTGTAGAACTTATTAATTATAAATCGTCTATTCAGAATCTCTCACAGAGGACTCTGAATAGACGATTGCTTACCCTTTAAAAATCAACCATATTGAATTATGATTGAGATCGTAGCATTTCAAGACCATCATGCCGAAGCTTTTAAGCAAATTGGAGAAGAGTGGATTAACCAATATATGAGCCTTGAGGCAGCTGATCTTATTATCTTGAATCATCCCAAGGAACAAATCATAGACCAAGGCGGATTCATCTTTATGGCTATGGATGGCACGAGGGCCATTGGAACTTGTGCCTTAGTGCAGAAATCAGCTTCTCGTTGGGAACTGTGCAAATTAGGAATTTTCAAATCGCATCGAGGTCTTGGTATTGGCTCAATCCTTACCGAACAAGTAATTCAAAGGGCAAAAGAACTAGACTTAGATTACCTGTTTCTAGAATCAAGTAGAAAGCTGAAAGCTGCTATTAGCCTATATCAGAAAATTGGATTCCAATTCGATAACTCATCTACTGAACGCACCCCCCAATGTGATATTCAAATGGTGTTTGCGCTGGGAGACAGTTAACGTGCGAGTTCAACGATTATGCCACCATTCACAACAAAACCTTCTAGCGGTGCCCATACGTCCAGTAGTTCTGGAGTCATGCTTGCACCTAAATTGATATTCTCAAACCTAGATTGGCGTGTATCGGTGAAGTTCTCAAAGTTGAGGTAGACACTTATGTTCTTGAATTTTCTGAGTGCCATAAATCCAACAATCCAATAATCATCAGTCTCTGATAAATCATTACGCAATTGTCTACTGGTATAGTAGGTTTCAAGTCCCAATCTCCATTTACCCTCCTCTTCATACACCAACACTGCTCCTATATTATGCTTAGCGGTTAATGGCTTCTGATCATTGATATTCTCATATTCCAGACGGGTATCGATTAGGGCGTAATTGAAGAAAAACTTAAAGTCCTTATAAGTCAATTTCATATTCGATTCAAGGCCTCTAGAACTGACAGGACCTGAGGCATTCTCAAAAAAGAAATTGTCAGCTGGGTTTTCAGCGAGCACCAGCGGGTCATTCAATCGGGTATAAAAGAAGAGTTGATTTAAGCTGAAAGTCCAGTCATTACCAAGCGCTGTTTTATAATTGATATCAAAGTTTCCTCCGTAGGATCTCTCTGCCTCTAAATTTTCAAGGTTGGAAGCGCTCAGACCTCTAAAAGACAGGCGCTCAGTATCTTCAGTAAAAATGGTTGGCGTCTTATAACCAAGACCACCACCCAATCTATAAGTCAAGCTCGTGTTAGGCTTATAAAAAAGTGCAACACGGGGTAAGGCAAACCATCCGTAATCATCATTATGGTCTAACCTAAACCCAGGTTCGATTGAGAAACGCTCCGAAAGTTTGGATACTTGCTGAGCAAAAACACCTGCCGTTAGCTGATCATAACTCCGATCATTCGCTCCCAAATCACGCTCATCAAATCTATCAGAGATTACGTTGGCCCCTAAAACCCAACTGCTCCGTTCAGTTCCAAACGCATACGTGGCTTCGCTAAAAGTTGACCATTGCTCTCCGTTAAAAGCATAGTTAAACTGGTCAATAGAGCGATCAAAATAGAGCAAACTGTTCTTAAGGACTAACTGCCTGTTGTCATCCCACTTCTTCTCATAGGTCAACTGATAGGATAGTCTGTTTGTATTATTGTCTTGTAAATATTGATTGGCACTAGACGCTTCAGCATCAATGGCATTCAGGTTACCACCCAATCGATCTTCAAAGGTGCCATTAAGCGAAAACCTTAGCTTGCTATCTGCTGTTGGATAATAGAAAAAGGTTGGGTTAATGGTGACTCTTCTGACTTCTGGAATTTCAGAGAAGTTATCCGAATTTGGATCGTATGCGCTTTGGCGATTACCAGAGGCAAAGAAACTAATCCCAAATTTATCATTCCTTCTGGCCATGAAGGTATTCAATGTGGTTCCTCCGGCCGAGGTCTGATCCATCATAATCTTGAGTCTTGGATCTTCTTCTGGTTGTATACTCACCAGGTTGACAAGGCCTGCAATGGCACCTCCACCATATAGCGTAGAATTACTTCCTTTGATTACTTCTACTTGTTTTAAGTCCAGTGGGGGTATTTGCATAATGCTTAAACCACCCGAGAAACCACCAAAAATTGGAAATCCGTCCTTTAAAAGCTGGGTATATCGTCCGTCAAGTCCTTGAATTCTGATGCTCTGATTGGCCGAACTTGGTGATGTCACTTGCATTTGAATGCCTGTGCTTTCGCGCAAGAGCATGGCAATGTTATCTGAACGCATTACGGCCTTCTCTTCTAATTCTTCGGTACCCAGAAACTCTATCCTTGTAGGAATGTCTTCAATGTTTCTGGAAGTTCTAGTGGTTGTCACTATGACTTCTTCCATCTCTTCGGATGATTCCTCAAGCAAGATGAGAATAGGTTGAGACTCGCTGATGGGGAGGGCATAGGTTTTAACTTGGGCCGCATAGCCCACGAAAGAGAAAGTCACTTTGACCGTATTGATTCCAGCAGCCAGATTTAGGTTGGCGATACCATTTGCATCGGCAATAGCCCCATTGGTCGGACTCACAGTCGCGGTAGCTCCTGACAATGGCATACCATCTTCTTTGTCTACTATTTTGAATTTTACAGCGTTTTGAGCGGCAACATTGATAGACAATGTTATAAATAGAAAGGCGAAAAGAATTCTGAAGTACATTGAGTTTCTATTTGACTGGTGCGAAGATAATACTCGGCAAGATGCAACAAGGCTTCAATTGTATTAAATCAGCCTCGATCATAAAAAAAGGAAACCACCCAGGTTGCCCCAGGTGGTCACACAAACACACACGACTCATCAGTAAACTGACGAGATATCCTAATCTAGGAATTTATCTTTTACTTGACACTATTTTCTTTGATATGTGGCTTCCCCGAACTGATTAAAGGCCCCGTTTCGTAGTACATAGTCTGTTACCACTACTTTATTGGCATTATTTATCACATACTCAGTCTTTCCTTCTTCGATGTTGCTATCACCCCACAACACGGTAAGCACATTACCGTCAATCGTATACTTCAGGCCAAACATTACGCCTCTTGAATCGAACCAATGGCCTTCGCTTGACGGCTCATTTGTCAGTTTATAAAGTCCCTTAGCCTCCATTTTCTGAACGTTGCCATCTTTATCTTTGAACGCATTGCTAAATGACAACTCAGCAAATTTTCCAGACAATTCTTTTGTCCAATTCATAGTAAAAGTGGCAGGTGTACCAAAGAGGTTTCCTTTCCCCACCCAAGCTCCCTCAAGCTGAGTAAAGAAAGAATCTGCTTTCTGAGCTTTTGTCTCTAAAGAAACAAGGCTAAAGCACAGTGCGGATAGTATAAAAAATATTCTCATGGCTTATAGTTTGTTGTAATGACGTTACTGACCGATTAGCGGGACATTCTCAATTACCCTCCGACCTTCTCTTGCACACTTCCGCAGTGCAGCATAGCATCACCGAAGTACGGGTTGTTCACTTCCATTTCAGCCGCTAACCAATAAGCCCCTTTATTATTGAAAGCCATGGGACAATACTGTTTGTAAAGCGGGCTATCTGAACCACTAGCTTGAACAAGCTCATACATTTTCATAGAGAGTATTTCAAATGCTTGGCGCTGTACCTTCACGTCACTAGTACCAGCAACCATCTCTAGGGCACTTTTCAAAGACGCATCTTCAGCGGCACTTAAAAAGGCCTTGGCTGCGTTCTGTGCCTTGGTACCATCTGTTAAAACCAATGCGTCCTTTATGGCTAAATAATGCGTGATCTGGTCAGTAGCTTGTGCAGATTCTTTGTTTTCATTGTTTCCGCCACAAGCAGAGACTATGATGGCTAGGGTCATGAATACAATTGTCTTTTTCATATCTATTCGTTTTTAATTTTCCTCAATTATTGATTCTACATTTCCACAAGTCAGCATTACATCACCGAAATATGGATTGACTATATTTTCTTCTTTGCTAATCCAAGTCGCACCTTGATTGTTGTTCGCCATTGGGCAAAACTGCACATAAAGTGGGTTATCATAGCTGGTTCCGTATGACTGAACTGCGTTAATCAGAGCTTTTGAAAGATTAATAAACTGAAGCCTTTGCACGTCTCTATCGCCCGAAGCATTAATGAGCTTCAAGCTTTCGGCCATTGGATTTAGTAATGACATCCAGTGCAAGTGGGCTTCTCCTTTAACCAGAGACATATCCATTTCATCTAGTGCCGTTTTCACCTTGATCCCTTCCTTACGGATACTACTCCCTTTCCCCTCAACCATCAGGTCTTTTAGGGCAATGTATTTCATGGAAAGATTCATCAACTGCTCTTGAAACTTCGGATCAACTTGATTTTTATAGTCCTTGAACTCCATAAGCTCGACTTCCTTGAATTCGTTATCCTCAGGACTATCAACTGCCACTGGTTGATTCATCATACTGATTTTACCTTGCAGTTGAGCCTCTGCATCTAAAGTAAAAGCGCCATTCGTTACTACTTCATCGCCAACATTTAGGCCGGATACGACTTCGTACTGATCGTCCATTGAATTGCCTAATGTTACTTCTTGTAGGCTAAAACTTAAGTCATCTCCTTTGGTGTATACCACCGATCGCTTGCCAGTCCATAGCACAGCCGACTTCGGCACAAGAACGCTTTGTTGTGATGAAACACTTAGTTCACCGTTCACAAACATGTCTGGTTTCAATAACCCCTTAGCATTATTTACATCGGCCCTAACCTCTACGATGCGAGTTTGCGGGTTAACTTCAGTATTAATGAATGATATTGTTGCTCCCATTTCTTCTCTCAATGCATTCGCTTTAAAGACTATGCTTTGACCTAGTCTAACTTTGTCAAGATCTCTTTCATACACCTCAAAAACGACCCATACTTTAGATAGGTCAGACAGTTCTAACAAGCCTTCGCCTTCCATAGGGTGATCACCAGTATTCACTAGTTTCTTCGTGATGATTCCATCAAAGTCAGAGAGCAAATCAAAGTTCCTCATTGGTTCGCGAGATGCTTCGATGGTTGCAATTTGCGCCTTGCTCAATTTCCAATAGGCCAATTTCTTTCGGGTGGCTTCGAGCAATACTGGGTTCGACTCTTCCAATTTCTTGGCTTCGATCAATTCTTCCTGAGCGGAAACAAGTTGTGGTGAATAAATCGAAGCAATTTTGTCTCCTTTGCGTACCTGTTCCCCTTCGAAGTTTTTATAGAGTCGCTCGATACGCCCTCCAAAATGAGTGGTTTGGGTATTGACCCTTCGCTCATCAGCTTTTATTTTTCCGTTCAGGCTTAGTGTTCCATTCAGCGATCCTTCACCAATCACAACCGTCTGGATGTTGGCCAATTGAACAGCAGCGGCAGACATCTTTAGAATAGCCGGATCACCATTGTCATTTGAGGTTACTGGAATGAGGTCCATCCCGCAAAAGGGGCACGATCCTTTCTCCTGTTGCCGAACTTGTGGATGCATGGAACAAGTCCATAAGCCTGCTTCGTTTTGGGTCAATTCATGACCTTCCCCTTGGTGATTATCCAAAGTCGGACTGCTTGATCCACCAAGGAAAAGTGCTCCAATGAGAACACCAACGGTTAGCGTAATCAGGATTGTTATGATTGTCGATCTATTTATCTGCATGATGCTATAGATTAATTTTCGCTGTTTGTACTTTCGATTTATCGGCCGTTTCTGTCCAAGCCATAAAGACTTCATTGCCACGGCTTGTAATCACCGGAAAACCGCTGGCTCTAGCCGCTGAAGTTTTCGCTACTTCTATTTTTTTCAATAACTCGCCTTGAGTCCCATAGTTGGCTACCATAACACTCGCTTCTTTGTCCTTAGTGTCCATCCAACTGACTGCAATAGTGCCGTTTTCTAAATAGGTAATCCCTACACGTCCATTTGTCACGCCTTCGCTTACTATAATTGGTGTGCCGAAACTGGCACCGGCATCACTAGAAAAAGCTAATTTGACTTGTGGAAAACCATCTTTCGCGGTAAACCAAGCTGAGGCCACATTACTTCCTTTGGCACTGATGGCGGGGCCATTTACTGGACAACCCGGTACTTCCCAAAGTTCAATTGCTAATGGTTCAGGAGTTGTCCAGTTGCCATCGACTAGCCTTACGAAAGACATATCTCTTACTTCGTTCTCTGAACGATCTCGATAGACAACGATTGGTCCTTCGTTGGTCATTGCGGCCCCTGTCTGGCAGCAATCGCAAATACGATCATCCAATTCCCATTCTTCCAAGGTATTTCCTTCCTTATCAAAAATTCCTGCTCTGAGGGTCATTGCACCTGCTCCACCATGGTCATTTCCTTCATGGCCTCCACCTTTAGTATTCCTACCATCAAGCCAAGTAATAAAGGTCTTTCCATTCTCCATTGGCAGCATACTCACAAAACCATGCTCTGCCGCTACACCATCTTTATGTGGAATTATACTTTCGCCCCAAGTCTGACCAGCATTGCTGGAAAAACTAACTCTCACATCATAATCATAGGTGCCTTCATCCCTCTTTTGAAGCCAATGAGCCGCCATTTGCTCCTCATTTACAATAAGCGATGGAAAATCTGCCCAATTGACAAACCAGTCATTCCCTGTGGCAATGGACTGAGCTTCGCTCCAATCCTCACCTTCCAATCGCGCATACAATAACTCACTTGATTTGTTAGCACCTTTTTCCACCCAAGAGAGATAGACATCACCCGAAACACTTGTCACCAGCCTTGGTAGACTGCTATTGTCTTCCGAAGGCGAGGTAATTAAAACAACTGTTTCAACCTCCTTCGGTGTGCAGGATAGCACAGTCACAAATACGATAAGCACTAAAAATGTTCTTTTCATCAGTATTGATTTAGTAATCCGCCTGTTAAATATTCTTTTTGAAATTGTGCTTCTTGGTGCTCCACCCTTGCTCTAATTTGGGCAAGCTGTAATTGAAGGAGGCGCTGCTGTGTAATCAGCAGTTCCTCGAAATTTCTGTTGTCGTTACTGTATTCGGTAGTTAGCACCCGAAGCAATAGCTTTGTCTTCTCAATTTCGGCTCGATAAAGCCCTAGTTCTGTCTCAGATTTATCTATTTGGTACTGTGTTTTAGTCCATTGGTTCTTTACTTCATTTTGAACCATTTCTAAACCAGCAGTGAGGCTTTCTTTCCTGAGCTCGGCCTCCTTCTTGATTGAAGCATTTTTCTTACCGAAAATGGGCAGGCTCACAGAGACCATCGGCATCAAAATATCCTTACCATTATCCGGTACATTGATATCATTGCGCTTACCTACAAAAGCATAATCAAGTCCAAAGCCGAGGTTAGGCATACGTTTGAGTTCTGCCAAGGTAATTTGAGCATCAGCTGCTTCAAGACCAGCCTGGGCTGCCATAATTCTGGGTTGATTAATCAGGGCAGAATCTAATAGTAGATCGGGCTGTTTGCTGTCAAGTACCTCATTAGTATTGACAGGAGTATCTAACGCTCTGTTTAATAAAGTATTGAAATCACTGAGTAATGGCGTCCTCTTGAGTTCCAGTAGTTTCAACTGCGTTTCGGCATCTTCAACTTTAATCTGAACACGAATTAAATCTGCCAATGAGACTAGATTGGCTTCATATTTAGTTTTGGTAATCGGTTCGTATGATTTCAATATCCCAAGGTTTGCCCTCATAATCTTGATCTCTTCTTCTAATTCATACAAAGACACCCACTGGTTCTTAATCTTTAGAAACAATTGATTTTTTGCTTCTTGAAACTCTTCGAACCGTACCTTCGCCATGGCCGCACTCGCCTTCTCGCGTGTTTTTAAAGTCCCTTTCCATGGAAACATTTGTGCAATAGATAACTTGAAGCGTTGAGGCCCTACCCTGGTTTCCACTGGTGAAATAAAGTAACCGAAACTGAGTGTTGGGTCTGGTAAGACCGCTTGTTGATTAACATTCTCCAAAGCAGCCATATACAGACTATACTTGGCTTTAAGGCCGGGATTTTGTTCAGCCGCTATGCGTAGATAGTCACTCAAAGAAGTCTGAGCTTGAAGCCCCTGCCCTAAAAATATCAATATGAATAACCATTTGAGTCTCTTCATGGCTTGATGGTTTTTGGAAGCATTAAAACAATGCTACCGTTAATACTGAGCTGATCGACATGCCCCATCTTGGTGCCATCGCTATCTTTGAAGTGCAAATGAAGAAAGCTTCCATGGTGGGTAAATATGCCTTCATGGTTTTCTGAATAGAAGCCCAAAATCTCGACACTCTCGTCCTTCTCAATGCCTTTTAGACCTGCCTCTTTAAAAGCATCGTGTGTTTGCTCTTTTGCCTCTACGGCATTGATGATGTGCCATTCCAATTGACTCACCATTCCTTTTAACTGAAATGGGAATGCCTTACTTGTATCAAAACCTCTTTCCTGAGCAATCCTTACGATCTCTGACGCTAGGTCTTTCAGGTCTTCAACTTTTAAGGGTATTGATACCTCTGACCATTCTGAAACTTCGGCAGCTACCAAGAGCGTGGCCCTTTTATCAAAGCCTTTATCTATTATAACTTCCCCCTTCTTTACCAAGCCATGAAATGGTTTACTATCCACAATAAGAATTTCGCCTGACAATCCTTCCAAAGCACCAAGGGCATAAAGGTGCTTGGTGCCCGCAAAGTCTTTCAGATTGGCATTAGTCCCAATCTTCTGCTCTCGCATTATCTCGCGCAACACACCGTAGTGGGTGACCACATCTTTATCGCCTTCCTGACCGAAAAGGCCCGTGGTAGAAGTCATTATAATTACTGCGATATATAATTTTAGGTACTTCAATTTTCTAAGCTTTTAAAAGATTTCATCCTTAACTCCATATAAAATGAGTAGAGCACAGGCACAACAAATAGTGTAATGAGGGCAATGAGCATACCACCAAAAGAAGGAATGGCCATCGGAATCATCACATCGGAACCTCGACCAGTAGAGGTGAGAATTGGGAGTAAAGCCAGTAATGTAGTGGCCGTGGTCATTAAACAAGGACGCACTCGTTTTTTACCAGCCTCTATCACGCGTGCCTTAATACCCATCTTATCCAGCGCCTTGTCGCCATCGAATGACTGATCCAGATAAGTAGCCATCAACACACCATCATCAGTTGCAATGCCAAATAGGGCAATAAAGCCTACCCAAACCGCGACACTCAAATTAAGTGGTGCTATTTGGAAGAGGTCGCGCATGTTGGTACCAAAGAGACTGAAATCCATAAAGCCTTCACGGCCATAGAGCCACAGCATTAAAAAACCTCCACCAAATGCTACAGCTACTCCGCTGAACACCATCAGAGAAACAGCCACTGACTTAAACTGAAAATAAAGAATCAAGAAGATCACAACGAGCACAATAGGAATCACAATAGCCAGCCTTGCTTCTGCCCTGACTTGGTTCTGGTAATTACCAGCAAATTCATAAGATACACCTGCCGGAATATTCAGTTCGCCAGAAGCAATCTTTTGATCCAAAACATCATTGATAAGATCAACTACCTGTGTTTCGGCATAACCATCTCTTTTATCAAAGATTACATAGCCCACCAAAAAGGTATCTTCACTTTTAATCATTTGGGGACCTTGTTGATAGTTGATCGAAGCGAGTTCTCCCAAAGGAATACTTCGGTTTCCGGATACCGGAATTAAGATGTTTTTTAAGCTTTCAGGATCGTCTCTCAGCTCGCGAGGGTAACGCACACGAATCGGGTAACGCTCTCTGCCTTCTACCGTGGTAGATAATTGCATTCCTCCAACAGCTATCTGTAGGTATTCTTGCACCTTAGCAATACTCAAGCCATATCTAGCCAGTGCTTCACGATCTAAGTCTATCAGTAAGTAAGGTTTGCCGACAATTCGCTCCGCAAAGACTGCTTCAGATTTCACCGAAGGAATTTCCTTTAGGACTTTCTCCATTTGCAAACCAACAGCTTCAATGGTCGCTAAATCAGGCCCCTTCACTTTCATACCCATGGGTGCACGCATGCCTGTTTGAAGCATGATCAGTCTTGTCTCAATGGGTTGCAACTTAGGGGCAGAGGTAACCCCTGGTAACTTGGTTACCCTAACTATTTCATTCCATATATCATCCGGTGACTTGATTTCCTCCCTCCACTGGCGGAAATATTCACCTTTGGCATCGGTAATAAGCGCTCCTTTCTCATCGCGTAAGAACTCTCCGTCTTCTTTCTTAAACCTGAGTCGTCTTCCGTTTTCGTCAGTAATGTATTCACTTTTATAATTGATCAGGTTCTCGTACATGGAAATAGGTGCCGGATCTAGGGCACTCTCCGTTCTACCTAACTTACCTACCACAGATTCTACCTCCGGAATGGCTGTTACTGCCATATCGAGCATTCTCAGCACTTGCTTATTCTGCTCCATACCAGCATGAGGCATAGAAGTTGGCATTAAAAGAAAAGCTCCTTCGCCAAGTGATGGCATAAACTCCTTACCAATTCCAGGAAATGAATGGGCAAGGTTTGAGTAGACTTTCTTAGACCTTACACCATCGCCAAAAGCGGCAGGAATAAATCCGAAAACTCGATCAAAGCCTAGCCAAATGGTGGTACCGAAAAGCACAATAAAGGCTGGAAGTAATAAAAATGTCAACCGATGCTCTAAACACCAATTGAGAATTACAGGATATACTTTGATGAAAAGACTGAAAACGCCTAAGGTGAGTCCAATGATTAAAGTGACAAATAGGAAGTTCGTCAGACCACTAACTTCAACGCCCAGAGGCAGCCACTCCTTACTCAAGAGTATGGTAATGGCCACAAGCGAGATAAGGATATCTCCATATTTCAAATAACCAGAAAACCGAGGAGCGAAATGACGTACAAGGTTAAGAATAGAAAAGGCTATGACTACAAATGCAGCCAAATAGTGCCCCAGCACTAAAACCCAAAGACCAAAGACTAACAGGCCAGTGTTCAGCAAAATCTTAAGCCATTGATTTTTCGGTTTAAAGCCAAAGAACCAATAGGCCAGTGTAGGTAATATCAATAGTGCCACGATGATAGCACCAATCAAAGCAAAGGTTTTTGTATAGGCCAATGGCCTAAAAAGCTTACCCTCTGCAGCTTCAAGCGTAAACACTGGAATAAAACTGATCACTGTCGTCATCACTGCGGTGATGATGGCAGGAGCCACCTCTTTAGTCGCCTCAAAAATGAGATCGATCAGCTTGCGATCATCTTTCATACCCAAATGACGGGTGACATTCTCGGTCAATACGATACTCACGTCCACCATAGTTCCTATGGCAATCGCGATACCGGATAGGGCCACTATATTGGCATCTATACCCAAGTATCGCATGGCGATAAATGACATAAGTACCGCAATGGGTAAGAGTGAGGAAATAAGGATTGATGCGCGCAGGTTCAGCAACATGACCAATACAACCACTATGGTAATGATGATCTCAAGGGTTAGTGCTTCTTCCAGTGTACCTATCGTTTCTTTGATTAGCTTGGTACGATCATAAAAAGGTACAATGGTCAGTTTAGACTTGGTACCATCCGCTAAGTACTTTGAGGGAAGCCCTTCGCTGATCTCATCAATCTTCACCTTCACTTGATCAATTACATCTAATGGATTCGAGCCATATCGGGCAATCACCACTCCTCCTACTGCCTCCGCACCAGATTTATCTAGGGCGCCTCTTCGGCTTGCAGGCCCCAGACTTACTTTCGCAATATCCTTTAATAAAACTGGTGTATTATTGACGACCTTTACTGGAGCATTCTCTAAGTCTTCAAGGCTTTTGATATAACCTAACCCCCTTACTAAGTACTCTACTTGATTGATTTCTAGTGTCTTTGCTCCGATGTCAAGGTTACTCTCCTTGACGGCCTTTGCAATCTGCGCCAGTGTAACTCCATAGCCTTCCATGGCCACAGGATCAATATCGACTTGATATTCTTTGACAAAACCTCCAATAGAAGCTACTTCAGAGACGCCACTCGCTGAGGCTAAGGCATAACGGACAGTGTAATCCTGTATAGATCTAATCTCTTGCGGATCCCATCCTCCGGCTGGATTACCATCTTCATCACGTCCTTCGATGGTGTACCAAAAAATCTGTCCCAAAGCTGTCGCGTCTGGGCCAAGGGAAGGTTGTACCCCTTCAGGCAAAATGCCCTTAGGAAGAGAATTTAACTTTTCAAGAATTCGACTTCTACTCCAGTAGAATTCTACATCTTCTTCGAAAATGAGGTAAATGGATGATACACCAAAAATAGATGAGCTTCTGATGGTCTTAACTCCCGGAACCCCTAACAGTGCCGAGGTTAAAGGGTAAGTGATTTGATCTTCTATATCTTGAGGCGATCGTCCATTCCATTGGGTATAAACGATTTGCTGGTTTTCACCAATGTCTGGAATAGCATCCACCGGTACCGGATCACTCGGCAATCCGGTATCCCATTGAAATGGAGCGGTCACCAATCCCCAACCGACAAGGAGAACAATGAGTAACATCGTCACCAGACGGTTTTCAAGGAAGAATTTAATAAGGTTATTGATCATTAAGTTTTTTGCTTTACAATCCTTTTATTGTGAATGTGGCTCGGTATGAGCTCAGAAGCCTTTGTTTATGTCAATGAGGGAAAGTCATACGAAGCGATTCCTTCTTTTGAATAAGGAAATCCTTCATTTCACTCAGACAGACGAAACGAAAAACTTCAGGACTGTAAAGCAGCTGGAAGCTTGAGGTTATGGTAAAGAATATTGAGGTTGGGACTTGGAATATCAGGTGGTCCGGTGTTATTAACCTCGATATCTTCTTCTTGAGAAAAAGTAGATATCACGAAATCATTGAATGATACTTCGTGCAGCAAATGATAAGCAGTCGCAGGGGTTTCCTTAGAAGCTGACGCTTGTTGATCATCCTCCACTATTTTCAAAGCCCATTCATCATCACAGCAATCTTCCATACCTGCGTGCATTTCCATGGTCATGCCGCACTTACTCTCTACTTTTTTGAAGAGAGAAGTTTCTTTGACCCTGTCCATACACAAGTGCTGACCTACCAGAATACCAGAGGTAGTCATAAGGTAAATCATTGTGAATAATATGGTGGCTGTTCTTTTCAAGCTGTGCAAATATACGCAGTATTTATAAACTGGGTTTTATCACATTTACTTAGGTTAGAAATTAGCTAATACCGTTCAAACAAATTTTGAAAGTTTCACGTTATACAACTTGCAACAACGTTGCATATAGTTTAATCTTGCATTCATAAACCTAAAATAAAATAGACTCATGAAGACGATCAAGAGCATTAAGTATCTATCATTCCTTGTAATGATTTTAATCGCATCAGCCTGTGGATCAGACGATCCTGAGCCGGTCAATGAAGAAGAGCTAATCACAACTGTCCGTGTAACTTTCACAAGCGCAACCAATCCAACGGTTGAGGCTACGTTTACAGATTTAGATGGTCCTGGCGGAACTGATCCTGTATTGCTAAACCCTACACTTGTAGCAAATGCAACTTATACCGTAGCTGTAGAATTCTTAAATGAGCAAGAAAGCCCAGCAGAAGACATTACGGAAGAAGTAGAGGAGGAAGCTGACGAGCATCAAGTATTCATCGTGCCAGGCACTGGTTTAAATCTGACCTATGCCTATGATGACGAAGATGGCGATGGAAACCCCATCGGACTTAGAGGAATCGTTACAACCGGTGCTGCGAGTTCTGGTAATCTGACGCTCACGCTTCTTCACGAGCCGGAAAAAAATGCTGCAAATGTAAGTAGTGGCGATCCTACTAACGCTAATGGAGAGACAGATGTGTCTGTAACTTTCACTGTAACCATACAGTAAACATTGAATTACTAAGAATTTAAGGGAGTGCTAAAAGCACTCCTTTTTTTATGCCCAAAATCTATTTAGTCCTTAAATCCGTATGTTAGCCCTTACATGCTAACACTACATGCTTTTCGTAAATCTTATGGAGACCAATTAGTCCTTGATATCCCCGAATTGGTTTTCGAACCCGGAATTCATTGGGTAAAAGGAAAAAATGGCTCGGGTAAGTCCACACTTTTTAACTGCCTTGCAGGACTGTCTCCATATGAGGGAGACATTCAATTAGGCGAGCATAACCTCAAAAAGAGTCCCATACCTTATAAGCTTTCATTAAACTATAGCCAGTCTGAACCTATATTTCCAGAGTTCTTAAGTGGCAACGACCTACTCAACTATTTTGGTCAATTGAAAGGTGCTAGTAAGGTTCAAGTCAACCGACTCGCGGAACAATTATCAGTAGACACATATGCTGATCAACCAGTAGGAAACTACTCCAGTGGAATGCTAAAGAAGCTCTCCTTGGTCATCGCTTTCTTAGGTAACCCCACATGGATTATCCTAGACGAACCCTTGATTACGCTCGATAAGGAGGCACAAGGTCTAGTGATGGACCTCATCACCAAAAAAGCGAAAGAGGGCGTATCATTTATTTTCGCTACCCACCAAGATTTTGAAAATAAGTTAATCGAAGCAGACTACATTTATGAAGTAAAAGATCAAACCATCTCTGCCATCTCATGAGTGCATTGAAAAAGGTTTTGATTAGAACAATTGTCATTGAGTTCTATAAAGAAAATGCTGGGTTCTTACTTGTAGTACTCGGTCTTGGCTTCGGTTTTTTGAAAACCCCACAGCACATTGACATTGCCTCTGCTTTGGCATATCAGCCTGTTTACTACTTGGCACCCTTAGGGCTTTGGATACTGTATAGCCTCAAAACATTAAGCTTCTTTTTCCGGATCAAACAACTGCCTCAGAATTGGTTTTTGACAGACCTGAACACGCTCAAAAGTGTTAAGCAAAAATGGTTGGCCGTCTATGTCCAACTCTTGCTGCTAGTTCCAGTATTGGGTTACAGTATATTCATGACCATTATTGCAGCTCAACTTGGTCAAATCCAATCCGTTTTAATCCTGACCATTTCGAACGTAGCCATATTGATAACAGTAGCACACTTTTTGCACAGGCGGCTGATTACCCCTGTCGATATTTCTATCTCAAAAAAGTCTCGCGATTGGACAAAGCTTTTACCACGGACCTATTCATTCCTGTTTATTCATCATTTGGCAAAAAGGCACGGAATTTCACTCGTGCTGACTAAATTCTTTTCAATCGGCATCATCCTAGGTACCACTGCTATCTTCAATGTAGAAGGAGTCGACTTAAGGTATTTAGCCCTTGGGCTATTGCTGAGTTCTGCTGTTAACGCTAGCTTTAGTTTCAAATACAATGCCTTCGAAAAGGATGCACTAAAGCTCTACCGCAATCTTCCATTGTCAAAGCTTAATCTCTTCGGAAAAAATAGCATCACCTTTTTAATCCTATCATTACCCGAGTTTTTAGTTTTCTTTGGAAATAACCTCTCGGACGTCAATGTTTTTGAACTCATCAAAACGGTATTAATTATCCCGATAATGGCCCAATTATATTATGAGATTATAAGGTGGAAAGGAATAAATGAAGAGGCCTCGGTTAAGTACATATTCTTTATCACTGCCTTCCTCTTCTTTGTTATCTTGGGATATGTAGAATTAGTGGCCATTGAGGCAGTTGTTCTCTCTATGAGTGTAATACTCATGTATATCGGCACGAACAGGCAGGAATGATCCTTAGTATCAAGGAGATAAAAGGTCAAAAAAACATCTCAATTGTCGGTAGCGAAAACTTCTCAGCTTTCTTATTTTGATGGTTTACCCGATAGTCATAAATTGATGAAACAAACACACCACAATGAAAAACCTCAAGCTATTAGCACTCCTCCTCTGTTTTCTATTTTCATTTTCATGCGTAAGCAACAATGAAGTCAATTTCATTATCCTACAGCTCAATGATGTCTATGAAATAGCGCCTATCGAAGGTGGAGAATCTGCAGGAATGGCAAGGGTTGCCACCATCCGAAAACAACTCTTAGCTGAAAACCCTAACGTAATCACTACCATGTCAGGAGATTTTGTGAGCCCTTCGCTTATCGGAACGCTTCAATACGAAGGAGAGAAAATTGCCGGCCGCCATATGGTGGAAGTCATGAATGCTCTCGGAGTAGATTATGTAATTCCTGGTAATCATGAGTATGACATCAAAGAAGACGAACACCTCAAGCGAATTGCTGAATCAGACTTTCAGTGGACAACGACCAATTCCTTTCACATAGTCGATAAACAAATGGTGCCTTGGGAACAGCATGGCAAGCCTTTTCCAGACCATGTGATGCACTCAATTGACGGAATTGATATCGCTTTTTTTGGGTCTACTGTTCCTTTTAATAAAGCGAAATATGTGGACTATACCGACAAATATGAGTCAGTAAAAGCTGTTTACAATAAAGTGAAAGATGAAGCCGAGATATTAGTGGCCATTACCCACCTGGAAGAAGAAATGGACGACTCACTGGCTAGGTACTTTGTTCCGCAATTGGACTTGATCCTTGGCGGGCACGATCACACCCATATGAAGCTTCAGTTCGGAAAAACAGTGATGACAAAAGCCGATGCCAACGCTAAAACGGTTTACGTCCATCGGATCAATTACAATAAGTCAAGCGGTAAAACAACAATCAATTCTGAACTTGTTCCAATCAATTCGAAAGTAGCCAGTGACCATGCCGTCAAAGCTGTGGTAGATAAATGGGTAAACATCGGTAATGAAAGCATGGCTACTATGGGCTATACGCCAGACGAGGTGGTAATGACAACAAAGGATACACTTGACGGCCGAGAAAGTAGCATTCGGTATAGACCTACCAATTATCCCATCATGACAGCTGAGTCTTTTCTATTTGCAGTGCCAGAAGCTGATCTTGCCATATTCAATAGCGGCTCCATTCGCCTTGACGATCAATTGACGGGCACCGTGACGGAATACGATATCCTTAGATCGTTCCCTTTCGGGGGAAGCATCACAATTGTAGATTTAAAAGGAGACGTAATAGAGCGAATTCTTGAAACTGGAACTGTAACTAATGTCGGCATAGGAGGCTATTTACAACTTGCTAGTGCTGAAAAGAAAACTGACGGTTGGTACATTAAAGGAAACAAGTTATCAATTCTTAAAACCTACAAGTTGGCCTTACCTGACTTTGTAATGGGTGGTGGAGAGAAAAACCTTGAGTTTATAGGGAATTATAAAAGTCAGGCAACAGCACCGGCTGACTTTAATGGTATTAAGAATGATATTAGAGATGTCATCATGGCCTATTTCAAAACGAAAAATGAGTAGGTCTTCCTTTTTTTAATAAATCACAAAATTCAACCAAAGTTAGCTACAGAATCCTGCGTAAGTTAGATCATGTCTAATGCTAAAAAGCTTTCTCATAGTGCTCCAATTTTTCCCGTTCCTAATGTCCAAGAAACGATCGACTGGTATCAAGAGAACTTAGGGTTTCAGGTTGACTTCAAATGGGACGACCCAGTAACTTATGCTGTCACTAGTCGAGATGATATCAAAATCCATTTCAGCCAACGTGACGATAATTTTACACCTTCAACCGTTCATACAGCACTCTACATTTTCACTTATGATGTTGATGCTATCTTTGAAGAACTCAGAAAAAAGGGTATAACTGAAGGTGAAATCGAAACCTTCGATTATGGCATGAGAGCATTTGACTTGACGGACATAAATGGCTTTCGACTCACATTTGGCCAATCCGTTAACCGCTAAAAAAGTGCAGACTGACCGCCTTGCTGCGTGGGAACATGCAAGTTGTAACCCAACTCTTCATTCAATCGCTTGATCAGATAAGCGGATAGCAAGGGAGAAGCCTTTTCGAGATTTTGATGAACAAAGAAGTAGATATCCTCAATCCCTCCGAGTTCAATCCATGACTTGATTCTATCAAACCAATCGTCTAAACGCGTGTAGTCACTTTCATGATTAGCACCTACGTACCGTATAAAAGCGGAAGGTGTAGTCAATCGCATATGCAAGAGGTCTCTCCTGCCTGCCGTGTCTGTTATAATATTCGCCACATGATGTTTCTCAAGCAGTGCAAAAAAGCGGGTTGAAACCTCTGGATCATTCAACCAATCTGTATGACGAACTTCAACAGATAAGGGAATTCCCTTAGGAAATTCCTCAAGAAAACGTTCTATTCTATCCCAGTTCTTAGGCGCAAAATTGTTGTGCAACTGCAAAAACACTACTCCCAGCTTATCGCCTAAGCCTGCCAAGCTGTGGCAGAATTCTTCCGTATATCTTCCCACGTCCTCATTTAACCTTTTCATATGGCTAATCATTTGATTGACTTTAGGAAAAAACTTGAAGTCTTCAGGCGTTTTGTTACGCCAGTTTTCAAATTGCTCGGTGCTATAAAAATTATAGAAAGTAGCATTTAGCTCAATACTATTGAACTGAGTGCCGTAGTAGGTCAGTTCGTCTTTGGTACCACGAGGATAGAAGCCCTTGAGATCTTGGCGATTCCATTTGGCACAGCCAACATAAATGTTTGGTTTATCCTTATGAGGAGAGCCTTTCAACAACCTGACCGTATCTGGATGATCCTGAGGTAATTTAAAATCTACAAGCTCTGGCTGATCAACGCTTCCGAATTTCATAACTGACTGCTTTTAGTAAATCTAATGTAGCCAATCCGGCAAGAGATAGAAATAAAAAAAGTCCCAATGTATAGTACACTGGGACTGCAAGTAAAGAGTTAGGTTCATCCCTTTTTAAAGCTGGCACCTAGGATGAGTCAGTACCAACTGTTTTCATTAAATTTCCAGTCCAAATCTAAATAGCAGATTGACTTAAAAAAACTATTTTCAACAATTATTCGGAAAAATTTGTGCTCAAAAATCTGATCCAATATATCTATACAGGCTGGTGCGGCATCATGTTCGTCATCCCGATGATCATCTTTACCCCATTGATGGTGATACCACTTCTAATTTCAAGAAAGCTAGATGGCATCACCTTCTTTTTTATTCGATGCTGGGTCTACATGTTTGGTATTACCACTGGCATTTGGTTTGTCGGCCACAATAAAAAATCTGTAGACCGCAAAAGGTCATACATCTTTGTAATCAATCACACCTCATTTCTCGATGCCTGTGCCATCCCCATTGCCATACCCTCTAGCCTTGTTGGATTAGGCAAAAAAGAATTATCAAAGATTCCGATCTTCGGATGGGTAACTAGCCGCTGGGCCGTCTGGGTAGATAGATCTAGTCCCGAAAGCAGACGAGAGGGCAGCCTTAAACTCAAAGAGATTTTAAATGGGGGTACATCGGTGCTGATCGCCCCAGAGGGTACGCGGAATAATACAGATCAGTTATTACTTCCATTTAGGCATGGCCCATTTCGGTTGGCCATTGAGTCACAAATCAGTGTAATCCCTGTAGTCATTCATAATGCCTCCAAACTAATGAAACGCGGCAGTTTACTTCTAAAACCAGGCATAGTCCATTCCTATGTGCTTCCCGAAGTACCTGTCGATGGCCTAACAGAGGCAGATGTAGAGGGATTATCAGAACGTGTACACAAAATGATGTATGAAAAGATAGTGGAGCTCAACGGAAGCCATTAATTTTGTTGGCATCATTTTTTCAATAGCATACACGAAACCAAACATTAAAGCTTATGAACACTTTTTACAAAACTATCATACTTGGGTTCATGGCACTTTCCGTTGCGGCATGTGCAACTGGTAAAAATGCATTTGACAAAGGTGACTATGAAACTGCTCTAGATCGCGCAGTAAAGCGCCTTCAGGCAAATCCGAACAATAAAAAAGCGCAGGAAGTGCTTATTGATGGCTACAGGGTCGCTTCACAGTTTCATTTAAAACAAGTACAGCAATTCAACAAGGGTGGTGACACCTTTAAATGGGAAGGCATCTATAATGAATATGCCAAACTGAACCGCTATTACAGAGATATCCAAAGATGCCCTTCTTGTATGGACCTAGTCGCTCCTAGAGAATACATAGTGGAACAGCGTGACGCTGGAGAAAACGCTGCGAAAGTTCACTTGCAGCTGGGTAAAGATGCCTTGGCTATCAATACCATAGAAACTGGAAGACAAGCTTACAGCCATTTTGAAATGGCCTTGAGGTATGCTAATAACTTGCCTGACATTGACTCACTTTTAACTCAATCTAGACAGGTAGCTACTGTACGAGTACTTATCGAACCAATTCCTATTCACTCGAGAAACCTAGAGTTGACGAACGAATACTTTGAAAACAAGATGTTTGAATACTTGGATCGATACAGTCAGGATCGTTTTGTACAATTCTTTACGGTCAACGAATCAGATCAACGCGACATTCAGCCAGACCATATTTTATCCATGGCGTTTGACGATTTCGTGCTTGGACAAGCCAAAATCGTTTCGAAAACTGTTGAACTTAAAAGAGACAGCGTAGTGGTTGGGCAATACACTGATGAGAGTGGTATTGAGCATGACGTTTTTGGTAGTGTGAAGGCAGACTTCACATCAAACGAAAAAACGCTCTTTTCGGCAGGTATATTGAACTTTGAAATTAGAGACGCTTACACGGGCAAAGTATTGACTAACCGAAAAATTGCCAGTGAAGATGTGTGGAGACATGAATGGGCCTCTTTCAATGGCGATGAGCGCGCCTTGACGAAAGAAGAAATTCGACAGTCGAAACAAAAAGAATTGCCACCTCCGGGGCCTCAAACACTCTTCATCAGTTTTATTGATAGAGTCTATGGTCAAGTGGAAGGAAATATTAGTCAATTCTATCGCGATACAAGAATCTAGCCCTGAGCCTCGAATTTCATTCGGGGCTCAACTTTTTAATCATTTTATGGATTTCATCAGTTATACTCATAAACATTGAAATGAGTCAGTCTTCAAATAAAGCATGGGCAATCTCGAATGCCATCATTCTCATACTCGTAATTTATTGGAACTACTACGCAAATGCCCAAGGTATCAATGAAAACTCGGTGGGTTCCTTAAGCATTGAGTATGACAACCTATTTACACCTTCTAGCTATGCTTTTTCTATTTGGGGGCTTATCTACATCGCCTTGTTCGCCAATGCGGCGTTTCAGCTGAGCGCAGCATTCAAAAATATCAACACCTCGTTTTTTAAGCCTTTAGGCCCCTACTTAATTATTGCCAATGTAGGTAATGCATTATGGATTTGGCTGTGGTTAACTGAGCGAACTGGATTCAGTGTGATCATTATGCTTGGCATACTTGTCAGCCTGATTTTAACTGTTCTTAGGTTGGGCATAAGAAAATCCGATCATTCTCCTCAGCCGATCAAACGATGGGTTTGGTGGCCTATCTCCTTGTATGCCGGATGGATTACTGTGGCAACAGTAGCGAATATCTCGGCTTATCTCGCGAAGGTCAATTGGTCTCTTTGGATGACGGAACCTAACTGGGCCATTTCAATGCTTATCATTGCAGCCATTATATACATTTTCGTACTTGTTAAAAGAGGTATGATTACTTTCGCTTTAGTGGGTGTATGGGCTTTCTCGGCCATTGCACATAAGCAGTGGGGACTTCAAATAGGACTGGCTTGGGTTGCAGCAAGTGTTGCAGCGATCATCTTTGTTCTCGCAGTTGCCAAAAGATTCGAGGGAGCCGCTTTAAAGGACTAGTCACTTCTAATACAGCAGAGCTAACGGATAAAATTATCGGTACCTGTAAGTTTTCATCGTATTTCTGCAACCTATAGGTAAATATGAAACTATGCGTTGCCAGAAACACAAGCTATTAAGCCTACTTACTTTTCTGCTCTTATTGAGTACTCTCCAAATTTGTAATTCACAATCACGAACTGATAAACTCCAAAATGATCTAGCAGCATATCTTAATCACTTACACGAGACAAAGCAGTTTAGTGGAGAAATACTAATTGCAAAAAATACTGAAATCATTTTCCATCAGGCCATTGGCATGGCTTCGCGCGAACTTGAAGTTCCGATGATGGTGGATAGTAAATTTCACATCGCCTCCATTACCAAAACTTTCACGGGAACCCTTGTCGCCCTCGCTTTATCTGAAGGACTTATCAAAAAGGATGATAGAGCGATCGATTATTTACCAAAACTCACACAACTATTTGGTGATATAACTATCCATCAACTACTAACACACACCTCTGGTCTTCCACACAACGAAACCATAAAGGACTACTGGCAGGTGAAGTCTAGGCTGGAAGTCACTACTTCTCAAATGATTGAAGAAATCAACCAACTTAAGCTTCTTTCAAAGCCAGGAAAGGAGTTCTCGTACTCTAGTCTTGGTTATTACCTTCTGGCCATTATACTTGAGCAAATCTATGAGAAGGACTACCACGCCATTCTTGAAGAGAGTATTCTGAAAAAGTTGAAGATGGAATCCACAGGAAGTGCAAATACACTCAAAGTTATCAAGGGCTTAACTTCAGGATATCATCATTTACCAAATGACAGCTTAGTAAAAGCTCCCTATCGTAATTATTCCATGCTCAAAGGAGCAGGAGATTTATACGCTAGTGCCAGAGATCTCATGACATGGAACGAAAGCTTCCTCAAAGAAATCATCCTTTCAACTGCCGATCAAAATGCAATATTCAAACCTGGAAACCAGATCAAACCTTATGGGTATGGCTGGTATATCGACCAGAGTAAACATACAAGGTACTTCCACGGTGGTGGTACCTGGGGTTACTCTTCTTACAATGCCTATTACCCAGATGAAAAACTGAGTATAATAGTGCTGAGCAATGTTTCCACTCAGCCCATGACAGTTATTGGCGAAAAATTAGAAGCATTGACATTTGGAGAATCCGTTGCAATACCGAAAACTATTCAAACAGCTAATTCAGCCTTACCAGCCACAGCGTATACAGGTAATTATAAATCAAGCTCTAACCAAATGATCCTTGGGGTAAGAATGAATGAGGACGTTCTATATGCCCAGCTTCAAGGCAATCCACCTTTCAAGTTGACACCCATCGGTGGCCATAAGTTTTTTGGCAAACAAATCGATATAGCACTTAACTTTCAACTAGTTGAAGGGCGAGTAGTTGGTTTGGAGGCGGAAAGGATGGGAAAGAAATTTGAATTCAAAAAGCAATAGCGTGGAAGAAGGTTTCTTGAAATTGGTATCGGAAAACCAAAGCATCATTCATAAGGTCTCTCGTATGTATAAAGATACTGTGGAAGACCAAGGCGATCTCTTCCAGGACATCGTTTTGCAACTCTGGAAATCTTATCCCCATTTTCGTGGGGAATCAAAAGTAAGCACATGGATATATAGAATCGCATTGAATACGGCAATGGCCGTTTATCGTAAGAGTAAACCCTCCATTTCATTTGAAGAATCACTTCCAGATCTACCAGAAGAAATACGCACATCATCTGAACTGGAAGACAAGTTGTACCAAGCATTATATCAGCTCGATAAAACAGAAAGGGCCATTATCTCTTTGTATTTGGAAGATTACAATTATGCTGAAATCAGCTCGATTGTAGGTATCAGTGAAAACTATACGGGAGTGAAAATCAATAGGATAAAGGGTAAACTAAAGGAAATATTAAGGTAAGCATATGGAATTAGACGAATTAAAAGGCACTTGGCAACAAGCAGGTTCAAGTGCAAAAAGCAAAGAAGAACTAAATCAGATGACTAGTCTTCGTAAAAATCCTAGACTCAAAAGAATCAAAGTAAGATTGATGATCGAATCAATATTGACATTGATCTTAATCATTATAGCCATAACTGGTTTAGACGGAGGCGAAAAGCCCTTATGGATAAATATAACTTTGGTTGCTGCTGGTCTTATCTATATCCTTAATCGGGTTGTGGGATTTCAAAAACTAAAATCTCCAAACCTGAATGGTACAACAAAAAGCATTTGCGAAGCCATGTTAGAAGACCTAAAAAGGCTATCTACCACTTCTACTGTCAGTGCACTTTTCTTAACATCGGCTCTAATATTATTCCTGACCATTAATATCAATTTTACTGCTCAAAAAGGCTATACGCTTGTCGGCATGATTATCACGATGTTTAGCTTGATCTATTTATCTACCACCGTATGGAGGCGACAAATAGATGCGCTTAAATCAGTCATTGATGAGTTGTCAGAAAAGAACGATGACTTAGTTTGAAGTCATCGCCTTTAGAATATCATGTCTTGTGATGATACGTGGCTCTTTGTTGCTATCTCGAACCATCACAGCAGGATTGTCCTTATTGATAACAGAAGAAAGCACATCTAAGGTATTGTCCAAAGGAACGAATTGGAAAGGTTTATCCATCACCTCAGATACTAGCTTACTTTTAAGTTCAGAATCATCAATCATTTGTGCCAATAATCTTGAATCTACCAAGCTCCCAACAAAGCTATCTCCATCAGTAACCGGTAGCTGTGATATACTATTGGACGTCATCATCTTGATAGCCTCAGCAACCGTAGCACCTTTATCGATGGTATTAAGTTTACCAGTACCATTCTGACTGATTATGATATCAGCAGCAGTCTCAAACTCTCTTTCTTCTACGAAACCACGCGCCTTCATCCAATCATCATTGTAGATTTTGCCTAAGTAGCGCGTACCGTGATCGGGAAGAATAATCACCATCACGTCATCGTCTGTTAAGTTTTCTTTCGCCCAGTCTAAAGCTCCTGCTACGGCCGAACCACAAGACCAACCACAGAACATACCTTCTTCACGAGCCAGTCTTCTGGTCATGATGGCACCGTCTTTATCAGTCACTTTTACAAAGTGATCGATCATATCAAAATCAACATTCTTAGGAAGAATGTCTTCTCCAATACCTTCAGTTAGGTAAGGGTAAATCTCCTTTTCATCGAAAACGCCAGTCTCTTTGTACTTCTTAAATACCGAACCGTAAGTGTCGATTCCGACAGACACGACATTTGGATTTTGCTCTTTCAAATATTTAGAGGTTCCGCACATAGAACCTCCCGTACCAACGCCTGCCGCCCAGTGCGTTATTTTACCCTCGGTATCTCTCCAGATTTCTGGTCCTGTAGTTTCGTAATGCGCCTGAGCATTCGAGGTGTTATCATACTGGTTTGGATAGTATGAGTTTTCGATATCCTTGTTCAGTTTTGAGGCCACTGAGTAGTATGACCTTGGATCGTCAGGCTCTACATTGGTAGGGCACACGATTACTTCAGCACCCACAGCCTTCAGTATATCGATTTTCTCTTGAGACTGCTTATCAGCCAAAGTAAAAATGCATTTATATCCTTTGGCAATAGCACCAAGAGCAAGCCCCATTCCGGTGTTTCCAGATGTACCTTCAATGATAGTTCCACCTGGCTTAAGATCACCTCTTTTTTCAGCATCTTCAATCATCTTAATTGCCATTCTATCTTTCATGGAATTACCTGGGTTAAAGTATTCCACTTTTACTAGAATAGTGCCTGGAACTCCCTTATTCACCTTGTTCAACTTAACAAGCGGGGTATCTCCAATAGTCTCGATGATTGAATTATAGTAATGCATTTTCCTTTTCTAAATAGTTTTCACAAAGCTAGTGCTTTTCAATCGTTTGCGAAATGACAAAAGCCTAAACAAGTAATCTTTACAATAAGCTAATCTTAGTTCATCCTTAAGAATTCACTCACCTTATCGGCATATCGATCTTTATACTTTGGTTCCGTGTAAAGTTGAACGTGGTCAACCCCCTTAAAGAGAATCGGATAAACATTATAGAGTCCTTCAATTTCAGCTTCTAAGACTTCTGCAGGCGTGGTCTTATCACCATCGCTATACAAAACGAGCGTAGGCAGTTTGGCATTGGACAAGAGATAGGAAAACTTCATTTTTTCACTCCATCCATCCACTACTTTATCAAACTTTTTCCAAGATTGATAGAAGATAAAATCAGGTATGCCCATTTCAGCACCTGCTAACCTCGTGGTTTCTTTAATGTTGCTCAGGGGACTGCCTAAGATAAGTTTAGTCACTCTTAATCCCTCATTTTTTTGATACTCCACCAAATCAGGTCGATTTACAGCTACGGCACTTGCCATAGCACCCATTGAAAAGCCCCAAAGCACAAACTCTTGCTGTGCATAGCGATCTTTTAATATCTTCATGGAAGCGGTGATATCTTCGGCAAATTCGTAGCCCAATGCGGTTTTTGCCTCTTCTGATTTTCCAGAATTCCTGAGATCCGGAATAAAGATATTATAGAGGGAATCAAGCCCCTTGTCCTTCACCAGTTCTAGGTATTTCATCGTTTTTAACCGGTTTGAAGTTCGGCCGTGATTGATGATTAAGGTCTTTCCAACTTCTGGAATTGAAGCCGGAATGTACCATCCATTCAATTTTATGCCATCAGTTAGCGTCTCATAGTCGATTTCATCAAAATCAGGAAATCCATAATCGGCCGGCCCTCTTTTCTCTCCAATACCATAGTCTGCTACCATGGCAGTATCGTTTAAAACAAAATCGAAAGTGTACCGATCATAATCGGTGATCATACTCACGGTTTTAGGAACCACTAGGAAATAGAAAGCCAAGACAATCAGCACAATGATGATTGCAATAATTTTGAGGATCTTCTTCATGATTGTTTATTTAGAAACTGAGGCTAGTAAGTATAAGACCGCCATTCTAATGGCCACTCCGTTTTCGACTTGATCTAAAATAATCGCGTTTTCGGCATCGGCCACATCGCTATTAAGTTCTACTCCCCTATTAATTGGGCCTGGGTGCATTACTACGATTTCTTTGTCTAAGGAGTCTAGCAAAGCTTTGTTAATGCCATAGTATAAGGAGTATTCTCTAAGCGAAGGGAAGTATTTGATGTGTTGTCTTTCTAATTGGATTCTCAAAACATTGGCAACATCACACCACGCCAAAGCTTTTCGCACATCCAATTCTACTTTTACACCTAAGGTACTTATGAACTTAGGCAGCAAAGTATTTGGTCCACAAACCATCACCTCAGCACCTAGTTTTTGTAGGGCAAAAATATTACTCAGGGCAACTCTAGAGTGTAGTATATCTCCGATAATCGCCACTTTCTTACCTGCTACTTCTCCAAGTCGTTCTCTTATTGAGAACGTATCTAACAAGGCCTGAGTAGGGTGCTCATGCGTGCCATCACCAGCGTTCACAATATTCGCATCGATATGCTTGGCTAAAAAGTGAGCTGCTCCAGGACTAGCATGTCTCATCACAATCATATCCACTTTCATAGAAAGGATATTGTTGACGGTATCTAGCAGGGTTTCTCCTTTTTTGACAGAACTACTACTGCTTGAGAAGTTTATCACGTCAGCCGAAAGTCTTTTCTCTGCTAGCTCGAAACTAAGCTTTGTTCTGGTAGAATTTTCAAAGAATACGTTGGCAATGGTGATGTCCCGTAAGGATGGGACTTTCTTTATTGGCCGATTAATTACGTCTTTGAATTCATCGGCAGTACGAAATATCAGATCAATATCTTCTGCTGTAAGGTCCTTAATTCCAAGAAGATGCTTTGTACTCAGCTGCTCCATCTACACGTCCTTATTTATTAACCACACCGTATCTTCTATGGCGTCATTTTCTCCTTTCCATTCCACTAAGACTTTCTCACTATCCAAGGTATTTACTTCCTTTCCCACATAGTCTGGGAAAATTGGAACGTGCTTGGCGTACTTCCTTACGACTAATGACAGGAGTTCTACTTTTTCAGGTCTTCCAAACGCATTCATGGCATCTAGCGCTGCTCTTACCGAGCGGCCAGTATAGAACACATCATCGATGAGAATTACCTTCTTGCCTTCAATTAGGAAGTCAATTTTAGTTTCATTGGCACGCACAGGGCTGTCTCGTCTCCTGAAGTCATCTCTGAAAAAAGTCGCATCTAAATAACCAAGTGCTACGTCAGCAGCAATGAATTCCGAAAGTTGTTCTTTGATCTTTTTGGCCAAAAATATTCCACGTGGCTGAAGCCCTAGCAATACAGTATTATGGAAATTTTGATGGTTTTCTATCAGTTGTTGACAGAGTCGGCCGATGGTGATGGCCAGTTGGGGATGACCTAGTAATAGCCTTTTTTGCATTTCAGGGAACAAATATAAGAAAAGGAAATGGTCAGCGAAACGAGTAATGCGTTAATCTTCTTTTTCTGGCATATTAGGCCCCACACGCACAGCGTTTATAAAGAACACCTTCCTCGTACTTTCTGACTTATCGGCCGGTCTTACGTAGTGAATTCCATACAATAAAAATTTATTGTCGTCCCATTTTAATGTTCGCACAAAGGTACCTCTGCCTGTTGAAAGTTTATCCGTATCAGCATTCAGTTTAAGTTCACCAATATGACCCTCTGTGTCATCCGCATCATTTAAGTGATTGACTCTGAGCTCGTCCTCGTAATGATAGACGTAGAATGCATCACCCTCGTGCCACTGGAATGCTCCTAATTGATCAACTTCAGCTTCTACATCTTCATTGATATCTAAAGCACCATCCCACTGTATATTTCCATCTAAATCCAGTACCAATGCAAAAGCATGTGTATAATCTGTTTCTGTTACTAGACCCACAGTAGAAGGCCTAAAACCTGGACCGTAGTCCAGCGCATATGGGTTCAAAAAGGCATTGTTATTTACCGCAGAACGTCCAGGGTCAATACGATTTCTCCAAAGACCACTTGAACCCACAGTCCAAGGTTTAAAGAATTCTCCAGTAACAATAAGTCTACCGTCTTGCTCGATCATTTCCTGTAAAACAGCATCGATCTTATACCTCCAGTCTTTATTATTCTCTTTAGCCCTTAAAGCCTTAGCCTTCATTTTAGCTGATCTTTTCTTACCCGTATGGTTTAAAAAGGTATCGAACTCTCCGAAGTTGACATACCTCATGGTCTGCTGACCTACTCTATCTACATGATTAATGAAAATGCCGCTAGGGTAAGTACCCACCTTTATGCCGTAAACTCCTACTGTGACTTGCGACTTATCGTTAATATTAACGGAACTAGATACTGCCGAAAGTAACTGATAGTCACGATCAACTTCTAGTTGGTATGATCGTACAGGATTGCCCCCGTAATCATAAGTACTTACAAGTACCGTTTTGTCTCTTTTTTCATCAAACTGAGAGACGAGCACGTTAAAGGTTACGCTGTCGCTATTAATTTTTACTTCAAAAAGCTCAGCATCATTTTGGTAAACATTGGAGAGGGTATTGACTTCATCTTTTTCCATGTTATAAACAAACACGGCAGGCCTTTGATCTATATAACCACCTATAACCGCTGATCCATTTATGACCTCAAACTCTGAAAGATTTAGATCAGTAATCTGTTTAGGCTCAAAGGTTTTAACCTCTTTTGTTAAGGTATTAATGGTTATTATTCTGATGAACCTGTTGTCAGATCTAACTTGCAACAGTAAGTATGTCACATTATCGGCATAGTAATAGCCTTTTAATTGTTGACGCGTATCTGTCTCTAAAACGCCACTCCACTTCTCCTTCAAGTCTGCCCCTAAGTGACTATACTCTATAATTGACTCATTTGCGCCAGTGGCCACAACTGGTTTTATCAGCAGCACACCCTTGTCCTCATTTGGAATCACTAAATAATCAATATTCTCTTTTTTATGCAGTGACTCATACCTAGCGATATGATCGATTTGAGCGACCAGGCTAGAGCTAAATGTTATTATGAATAGTATTATAAGTCTCTTAATCATTTTTCTGATTGGCTATAATCCTTTCAATCTATTTCCTTTTTAAAGGCACTACTGACAATTATTACGATTACCATACCATGTAAAACCAAAACATGTCATAACCCAAAGTTATCAGTATTTGCATCTTTTTCAGCGCAAATTCGAAAACAGTCTTTCCACCTCCTCACATTTAAAATAGGGAGATTATTTGAGGATTATAAAAACGCTAAACAAAATTTGACGACAAAGTCATTCAGTTGATTTAGTCCTCCTTTTCCTGCATATCTGGCCCAATTGAAATAGCATTAATGAAAAACACTTTTCGTGTATTTTCAGATTTATCAATTGGCCGAACGTATTGCATGCCATACACTAAAAATTGGTTGTCATACCAACCTACCGTTTTGAGAGGCGATTCTGCTCCCTTGGAAAGCATATCTTCCTCCGACAGCAATGTCAACTTACTAACGTTGACTTGTGTACTTTCCGTTTTGTTTAGATGTTTCATCCTCAGCTCATCATCATGATGGTACGCATAATACGCTTTGCCATCATGCCATTGAAATGATCCTAAATCAACTAAACCACCATAAATACTCTCATTAATATCCATTGCTCCGTCCCATAGTATTTTGCCCTCTTGATCAAGCACTAAGGCAAATCCATTTTTAAACCCTATACCAGTAGACATACGGTGTAACCTGTAGGCACCATTAAAGGAGTTCGGATTCAAGAAAGGGTTATTAAATCTGGAGAGCTTAGCGTAAGCACTTTTACTTTTTCTGCCAAGAGTTCTAACATTCCAAGGTTTGAAGTACTCTCCAAACAACACCAGTCTTCCATTAACCTCCTCCATTTCTCTTGGTAGAACGTCAATTTTATACTGCCATTCTTTATTCATTTCTTTAGCCGCCAGCGCCTTAGTCTTCATTCTCAATGATCTTTTCTTCCCTAAATGATTTAAAAAAGTATCAAATTCTCCAAAATTGACATACCTCATGGTCTGCTCCCCAGTTTTATTCACCTGATTAATAAAAAAACCGCTTGGATTGGAATTCATATTGACTGAGTATAACCCTACAACTACCTGAGACTTATCATAGATGGAACTTGACATACCCGAAACCAATTGATACGTGGGGTCAGTGTTTAGCTGGTAGGTCCTCACCATATTACCGTTGTAATCATAAGTACTTACTTGTACAGTCTTATCCTGCTTTTCGTCAAACTGAGAAACCAGCACATTAAAAGTGACGCCATCACTATTGGTCCTGACCTCAAATAATTCAGAATCATTTTGATAGACATTGGACAAGGTATGTACCTGGCCATTTTCCATATTGTAAACATATACAGCCGGCCTTTGACCTAAATAACCTCCAATAACAACCGAACCATTTATCACATCAAACTCAAAGATTGTAAGGTCAATTATTTGACGCGGCTCGAAACTTTTAATCTCTTTTTTTGACGTATCAATGGTTACTATTCGAATAAACCTATTGTCGGACCTAACTTGAAACAGTAGGTAAGTGATATTTGAGTCATAATAGTATCCTCCTAAGTCAAATCTAGAGGGCATATCCAAAACACCTTGCCACTTCTCTTTTAGATTAAGGCCTAAGTGCGCAACCTCAATTTTTGAATCGCTTGTTGAACTAGAAATAATGGGTTTAATCAATAGCAGTCCCTTGTCTTCATTTGGGATTACTAGATAAGCACCGTTTCGACTTTCATGCAATGACTCATACCGGGCTACATGATTAACTTGTGCTTTTATCTGGTGCACAAAAATTAGTAAAATCAGGCCCGTTACAAATCTTTTTGTCATGCTTCTGAAATCGCTATAATCCTTTCAAACTCTTCTATTTTCACGGGTTGCACGGACAATCTGGAATTCTTTACTAATACCATATCCTGTAAACGTGAATCATTTTTGACTTGTTCTAAAGTCACCGGTTTTTTTAGCTTCTGTTTAGGTACAAAATCCACAACAACCCATCTTGCATCATCTGTGGTTGGGTCTGGATAATGCTCACTTACACATTCAGCAATACCGACAATTGCCTTTTCATTTACGCTGTGATAAAACAAGGCTGAATCACCCGCTTTCATGGCCTTCATATTATTTCTTGCCTGATAATTACGGACACCATCCCAATGATCTCGACCTAGTTTTACTAAATCATCCCATGAATACGTATTTGGTTCGGATTTAATTAGCCAGTAGTTCATAAAGACTTATTTTTAACTTTGAATACCTGAATTTAAGAAAACAGCAGGGCATAAAAAGCTTACAAATTCACATCTCATCACAAATCTTCAAGACTTGGACAGCTCAACAATACTTAAACAACTCAAACTGCAGTCTGCACTTATGGAGCTGCACGATGAAAACAGTTTTAAAATCCGTGGTTATCAAAATGCGGTATTTAACCTAGATAAAAGTGACATTGACCTAATGACCCTCAGTTTGAAGGAGTTAGAGCAATTAGATGGCGTAGGAAAAGGCATTGCTGCTACTATATATGAGATCGCTACGCAAGGTATTTCCGAGGCAATGCAACAGTACCTTGAGACCACACCGGAGGGTATCATTGAGCTGTTGGACATTAAAGGAATTGGACCGAAGAAGATCAAAGTACTTTGGAAAGAATTGGGCATTGAAAGTGGCCATGAACTGAAAGAGGCAGCTAATTCAGGCTTAGTAGCAAAACTGAAAGGCTTCGGGGAGAAAACCCAGTTGGCGATTATTCAAGCCTTGGAGTTTAAGGAGGCCAATGCCAACAAACTCCACTTTGCTGATGCTGAAGTATTGGCTGAAGAGATTCAAGGTGTACTTACACAGCTTACAGAAATTAAAGACATTAGTCCCGTTGGTGGACTTAGAAGAAAATTAGAAGTCATTGATCGTATCGAACTATTGATATCTGGAGATAACTTCAACGAGCTAGAAACGGCAATTAATCGCATTGCTGATTTTGAACAAAATGAAAAACAGAGTGGGCCAAAAACATGGAGAGGTGTTTACAAGGAACTCCTAATTCCTTTTGAAATCACCTTTACTTTACCGGCAGACTATATCAAAGACCTCTTTCTAAGAACTGGTAGTTCGCAGCACCTTTCTATTCCTGTTGTGGAGAAAAATACGCTCCGAACGCTAGCCAATGAGAGGTCTTATACGTCTGAACAAGCGCTGTACCTTGCTGCAGGCATGGACTATATAGTACCTGAGCTGAGAGAGGGAATGTTCGAAATTCAGGCCGCTAAAAACCATAGTCTCCCGAAGTTGGTAGAGATGAGCGACTTGAAAGGCATTCTTCACAATCACTCGACCTACAGCGATGGTAAACACACCTTAGAACAAATGGCCACTTACTGTAAAGAGTTAGGCTATGAATACTTAGGCATTTGCGACCATAGTAAATCTGCTTTCTATGCCAATGGGCTAGAAGAAAATCGAGTGAAAGATCAACATGAAGAGATTGATCTACTAAATGAGCAGCTAGCTCCTTTCAAGATTTTCAAGGGAATAGAGTCAGACATACTTTATGATGGCCAGTTAGACTATAGCGATGATGTATTGGCAAGTTTTGATTTTATAGTTGCCTCTGTACATTCTGTGTTAAAAATGAATAAGCAGAAGGCTACACAGCGCTTACTGACCGCTATTGAAAATCCTTTCACCACAATTCTGGGTCACCCGACAGGGCGACTACTGCTAAGAAGAGAGGGCTATCCAATCGACCATAAGGCAGTCATAGATCATTGTGCCAAGCATAATGTAGTGATCGAAATTAATGCCAATCCTTGGAGATTAGATTTAGACTGGCGTTGGGTAAACTATGCGATTGAAAAAGGAGTTATGCTTTCAATTAACCCAGATGCACATCAAATGGAAGGATATCATCACATGAAATATGGTTTACTCGCAGGGCGCAAAGGTGGTCTGACCAAAGAAATGACCTACAATGCACTCTCAATGGATAAAATCTCTCATATGTTCAACAAGAAAAAAGAACACGTAAAAGCGAATGCCTAAGAAAGTTCTCATCATTCGTTTTTCCTCCATAGGAGACATAGTCCTCACCACACCAGTCATTCGGGTAATAAAGACTCAGCTGGAAGATACTGAGGTACACTTTTGTACAAAGAAACAGTATCATAGTATCCTTGAGGCAAATCCGTATATAGATAAGTTTCATTTTCTAGAAGATGACCTGAATGCACTAGCGCAAACTTTGAAAGCAGAGCAGTTTGACTTTGTGGTTGATCTTCATAACAACCTCCGAACTCGCTTATTAAAAAGTAAACTGAAAAAACCATCTGCTGCATTTCCCAAGTTAAACTGGGAAAAGTGGTTGGTTGTGAATCTCAAGATTAACAAACTGCCTAATGTGCATATCGTAGATCGTTACATGGAAGCAGCGGAGCCTTTAGGCGTAAAGAAAGATGCGCTCGGCTTGGATTATTTTATTCCTGAGAAAGATCAAATTGAGGATGATTGGCTTCCAGTAACGCACCGGAAAGACTTTGTTGCTTTTGCAATTGGAGGTCAGCACGAAACAAAAAAACTACCACTAGATCGGATGATTGAGCTTTGCGATAAAATCAATAAACCAATCGTGATTTTAGGTGGAAAAGAAGATGCTGAAAACGGTGCTAAAATTGAAGCGTTCTTCGATCGTAATGGCGAATCATCTGATCAAAAGGATTCTTTGGACGCACTCGGCAAGAAGGCCGAAATCTATAATGCCTGTGGTAAGTTCAGTATTAATCAATCAGCGTCTATCATCAAGAAGGCCTCTTATGTATTTACGCATGACACCGGCATGATGCACATAGCCACTGCCATGAAAAAGAACATTTTCTCCATTTGGGGAAATACTATTCCTGAGTTTGGCATGTACCCCTATCAAACCAAATTCACACTGCTTGAAAACAAAAAACTGAGCTGTAGACCTTGCTCAAAGATTGGTTATGATAAATGTCCTAAAGGACACTTTAAGTGTATGAATGATATCATTTTTGATTTTTGGCTACCATGAGCAACAAAAGATTACAACTTATCTCGTTCGTACTTCTTCTGCTGTCACTTGCTACAGAATTAAGTGATAATCATGGCTGGGTTAACTTTAATAACCCAGAGCTTGCTTTTGGACTTTCATTGGGGTTTGTACTCTTTTCGCTATCCTTTAATGTCAAAATCATCCGAGCTATGGGTATTCCTGAAAAAGAAAAAAAGCAAAGCCAAAGACTTACGTTTATTACAACCATCTATGCGTTTTTAGTTTTTGGAATAGAGTTACTCTAAGAACTTCGAGTGGGCTCGAAACCAGTTATCTATCGTTTGGGCCATTCCTCTATTTGACCTTACAACATCCCCTAATTTTCGTTGAATAAGCTATGCATTATTTGTGTATTGCCCTATTCTACTTTATTGGTCTTCAAACCAAGGCTCAGGATATCAATCACTTAATTAATTCATGGGTCCCTACAGACATCAAGGATTATACTGGAGAATCAGACTCATGGAGACACTCAACTATGTTTTCAATCATCACTTTTCAAACAAATGATACTTTAGAGCTTACTTATGGCGGAACAAATCATAAGAAAAAATTCTTTTATCGCCTCCAAAGAGACACATTAGAACTTAAAAATTCAGAGGAAGAGCATGAATACTTCAAAGTCTTAGAAAGGACTGAAAATCGCTTAAAAATATTCTATGATTCATTCAACATTGTTACTTATCAACCTTTCTTAGAGAGTAAAAATAACATTAGCCAAGCAAAGTTGAAGGAGGATCTGGCCTCAAATATTTGGACTTTTAAACAAAGAAAAAACACCTACAAAAAAGAGTGGTCAATAGACTTCAGAAACGGAATACAAGACTCTTCACTTCTTATAATAGAAGCAATCCCATATAGCAATAATGCATACTTCAAAGAAACAATCAGGACTAATGACCACCCTCACATATGGGCTTTAAGTAGCTTTAAAAATGTGCCTATTCTAAGGCTTGAAGAAGTTGGATTCTCGAGCTCTTCTAACCTTTCTGGAATTTTCTTTATTGATAGCCATCGCAATAATAAACTTAGAATATACACTTGGTTGGATGGAGATAAAGTGTATTTCACAGCGAAGGCACTGGAAAAAGTCAAAAAACTAAATGACGATAATTTAAAAAACCTATTTCGAACAAAGTGGAGATTTGATAATGCTAAATACCAAAGAACTAAACGAAGAGATAGGCTTGGATTAATGGACTTGGGAATCGAATATGATGACTTTCAAATTTTAACTAACTCAGATTATTTTCATGACAGCACATTGCTCATTTTAAGCGATGATTTAGCGCTAAAACAACTCATTCTTGAGTTTAGCGAAAATGGTGAATATGGTATTTACAGAGAAAAGAAAATCATTGATTCTGGAAGTTGGCAAGGCTTTTTTAACCATACACTTCTCAAAATGGAAAGCGACACTAAATACGACAGTGACGGCATTGTCAGAGGTCATATTGAAATAGTTCACCTCAGCAAAAACAAACTCGTTTTAAAAAGAGAATTTCAAACTAGGCTGAACGGAAATGTAACATATGAATCGAGCCTAATTGAAACCTATCGCCCAGTACAAAAAAACTAACCCTTCTTACCCTTTAAATACTTCTTCTTTTCCCGCTTAGACATTTCTTGGGTCACAAGATCATCAGGAAAAGTGGCTGAATGACTAGACCGAGTATCCAATCTCACTCGCTCTCCAGCCATGGTTCTGAACAGGGGTACTAAGTAACGTGCCGATGATGTCGCTTTTGAATTAATAGGCCCGTTACTATCAACAACAACTTTCATATAAGAGACTGAAAAGTTAAAGAAGGGCCTATTATCTTCTTCGGTCACAGCGGCACCTAGTACATCACCCACCTTTACAAAATCATCTAAGACCAGATCGGCAGTTCCAGCCATAATTCCGCTATAAACACCCAAAGTTCCATCCTTATGTCTAATCCGCACGTAGTTCTTGTTGGGGTTGGCTTCATCTGCTTTTACTACTTCTATCTGACCTGGCCTAAGCACCTTCACTTTATCAGCATAAAAACTCACTCCATAGTACTCACCCAAATCGACCTCGTCTGTCGGTATTTTCAGTCTAGTTACACCTCTCACATCAACAGACTCTCCTTCTACAGCTGGCAATGCATATTCCACATCTGTAATTCTTGGGTTACCGACACCTTTGAAAAAGAAGGATCTATATTGCCAGTTCGGTTGAGCAGTGGCAATGGGCGATAACTTGAAAAGCCGTGTCTTTCCACTTCTAATTGACTTTTGGAATGGTAACGAAACGTCTGCCCGATGCTGGCTGAGGTTATCGAAAATAATGACAATGTGAGTTTGCTTGGCAAGCGTGTTTTCTGCGTAAAATATATAGTCACCATCGCTACCGGCTTCTGTATATATCTTTAAATCACCCTGAGTTTGGGCATTAACAGCGAAGGAAAGGAAAAAAGCACCTATGAAGAGGAGTGTAGCTGGAATCTTGAACATGGTCGATTTTATTCGTTAAAACCGAATTATAATTTTTAAAAATTACAATAGCAATATTTCATCACATTATCTCGGCTGTTTTGAATCATAAACGCACTAATTCATGAAGTTTAGATTGCCAGACTTCAAAGCCGAAAAGATCAAGAGACTTTTCCATAAGTCGTTTCAACGCTTCTAACTCAAGATTTCCAATACTTCCCTCGTGGCTATGGTTCACTTCTTTCAGTGGATCAAAGTCCCCTTTTTCGATGGCTAGTCCGACTATTTTATAGGCATCTCTAAATGGCACACCACTTAATACGAGTCTATTAGTCTCTTCCACACTAAAAAGGTATTTATACTTGTCCTTCTCGATCAGTTCTTGGTTGATCTCCACTTTCTTGAGCATAAAATCGCACATGAACAAACAATCCTTAAGGTCTTGAATTGAAGGAAACAGTACTTCTTTAATCAGCTGCATTTCACGATGGTAACCTACTGGTAAATTAGTGGTCATTAATGCGATATCATTCGGCAAGGCTTGAATACGATTACATTTACCTCGCATCAATTCGAAAACATCAGGATTCTTTTTATGTGGCATAATGCTCGACCCAGTAGTCAATTCATCTGGGAACGAGATGAACCCAAAGTCTTGCCCCATATAAAGACAAATATCCATGGCAAACTTGCTCAAAGTGGCGGCAATGCCCGACATACCCATGGCCATGAATCTCTCGGCTTTTCCTCGTCCCATCATAGCATAGACCACATTGTAATTTAAGTCTTCAAAACCCAGCAGGTCTGTGGTCAATTTACGGTTAAGGGGAAAAGATGAACCAAAGCCAGCACCAGAACCTAGCGGATTCTTATTCACCGTTTTATAAGCGGCATGGAGCATGTGTACATCGTCCACTAGGCTTTCGGCATAGGCACCAAACCATAGTCCAAAAGAGGACGGCATGGCTACTTGCATGTGCGTATACCCTGGCATTAAGACCTCTTTATACTGATCACTTAGTACAACAAGTCGGTCAAAAAGTATTGAGACCCCTTCGGTAATTTCCTTGATCTCTTGTCTCATGAAAAGTTTCAAGTCAACCAAAACTTGATCGTTTCGCGATCGACCTGAATGTATCTTTTTACCCACATCTCCTAGCCTGTCGGTAAGCAAGAATTCAACTTGTGAGTGTATGTCTTCTACACCTGCTTGAATCTCAAACTCGCCTGACTGAATCTCTTGGTAAATGGCTTTGAGTTCTCGATGGATGGCTGACTTTTCTTCTTGTGTCAACAAATCTATGGTCGCAAGCATTTCGGTATGCGCTAGTGAGCCCAATACATCGTAAGGTGCCAATTGAATGTCAAATTCTAAGTCTCTACCGACCGTGTAACGTTCGACTATGTCCGATACTTTAGTTTCTTTTTCCCAGAGTTTCATGTCTTTTCTTATGTCATTGCCAGTATTATGTCGATGCAAATCGGCTAAAATCGAAGCAATCTCCCTATTCATTTTGGAAGTTGCTTCGTCATTCGTTTCACTCGTTGCTCACAATGACGATGTTTAATAGTTCAATATATAACGCTACCCCCTCCTCAATTTCATTGACGTAGATAAACTCATCAGCAGTATGCGATCTGGCTGAATCACCCGGCCCCATCTTCAAAGTAGGAAAGGGCATTAGTGCCTGATCTGAAAGTGTTGGCGAACCATAAGTTTTTTTTCCTAAGGATAACCCAGCCTTAACGATGGGATGATCCTTGGGAATTCCTGACGGATTGAGCCTTGTTGATCTAGGGTTGACTTCGACACTCACGTGAGCCATAATTATATCTAGAGTTTCCTGATTTGAATAAGCGTCTGTTGTCCGAACGTCTACTACAAATCGACATTCATCTGGCACCACATTATGCTGGCTACCCGCATCAATCATAGTTACGCTCATCTTCACCGGACCAAGCGATTCAGATACTTTCGGAAATTGAAAGTTACTAAACCACTCAATATCTTTGATCGCTTTATAGATCGCGTTTTCTCCTTCCTCTCTTGCCGCATGACCCGATTGTCCCTTTGACACGCAATCTAAAACCATCAACCCTTTCTCAGCAATCGCCATATCCATTAATGTCGGTTCTCCCACCATGGCAAAGTCGATTTCGGGTAAAATAGGCAAGAGCGACTCAATCCCTCCTTTGCCTGAGATTTCTTCCTCGGCAGAAGCTGCTAGTATTAGATTGTATTTAAGCGCTTTATGATCGTAGTAATGCAAAAAAGTAGCAATCAAAGAGACAAGACAGCCTCCGGCATCATTACTACCTAAGCCATATAACTTTCCATCTTCTTCAATGGCTTTGAATGGGTCTTTGGTATAACTGGCATTCGGTTTAACTGTATCGTGATGGGAGTTCAAAAGGATAGTGGGTTTGGATACTTCAAAATGAAGATTCTTTACCCAAACATTATTACCAGAGCGTTCTGCTGAGATGCCCTTCTCTTTAAAAAATGCTTGAATTAAGTCAGCTGTTCCATGTTCTTCTTTACTTAAGGAAGGAATCTCGATGAGCTGTTTTAATAGCGATATGGCTTGTGCGCTTAATTCCATATCGAGTATTTAATCATAAAAGTCATCAATTCAATTTTATTAAAGTACCTGAATTACCATTCAACAATGAGTTGAGATTCGAAAAAAGACCAATACTGACAGAAGAAACTCCTGATTTCAAAGCATCAAAAGCATTGTCAAGTTTTGGAACCATACCTTCACTGATTACTCCTTCCGTTTTGAGCCGTTCGTACTGCTGCAAACCAATTTGACGAATGACCACCTGATTTTCAAAATCGCTCAGCACGCCTTGCTGCTCAAAACAGTAGATTAAATGTACAGCATAACTAGCGGAAAGTGCTCCTGCCATAATACCGGCAATTGTGTCGGCATTTGTATTCAACAGATTCCCTTCTCCATCGTGTGTCAAGGCACAAAGCACAGGAGTCAGACCAGTGTCTAAAAACTGCGAAAGTCTATCAGCATTAATTCCTTCTTTGGTTACATCGCCAGCAAAGCCATAGTCTATTATCTCAACAGGGCGTTTTACTGCTTTCAGCATATTCGCATCTGCTCCGGACAAACCGATTGCATCTATTCCCAACCCTTGCAATTTGGCAACCATCTTTTTATTTACTAAGCCTCCATAAACCATGGTGACTAAGTCTAATGTAGCCTCATCCGAAATGCGCCTGCCGTCCACCATTCTGGGTTCTATACCCAATTTCTTTCCAACATTGGAAGCGATTAGCCCTCCACCATGCACCAATATTTTAGGCCCCTCAACCGCAGCAAAATCACGAAGAAATTGATCCAATAGCTTTGGGTCATCGATGACCTTACCTCCAATTTTTATGACACTCAGTTTCTTCATTCAATCTATTATTTACTTCTCCTTTTTTTTTAGAGGGAGACATAAAGGGAGTTATTCATCTTCTCATTCGTCATTTTAATAATTCATTCAACACTGCCTGAGCCGCAAACACTCGATTTTCTGCCTGATCCAAATGAATAGCATTCGGCCCATTCAGTACCTCATCCTTGATCACAAGGCCCCTTCTCACAGGAAGACAGTGCATTACTTTGGCATTATTAGTTACCGCAAGGTGTTGATTACTCACCGACCAACTCGCATCTTCTGATAACACCTGGCCATAGTGCTCATAAGAAGACCAATTCTTCACATAAACAAAATCAGCATCTTCCAAGGCATTCATTTGGTCATGATTGACGGGAACATCCTTTGTGAATTCTGGTGACAGGTCATAACCTTCTGGGTTAGTAATCGTCAAATCCATTTCCGCTTCAATCATCCATTCTACAAATGAATTGGGGACAGCTTGTGGCAAGGCTTTCACATGCGGTGCCCAAGTTAAAACCACTTTAGGCTTTCGAATTTCCGACCAATGCTCCTTAATGGTTATTAAGTCTGCCAAGCTTTGCAATGGATGACGCGTAGCACTTTCAAGGCTCACAATTGGAATTCCTGCATGCTCCATAAACGCATTCAAAAGTAACTCTTGGTAGTCAGAATCTCGGTCGATGAGTTCAGGAAAGGTTCTTATGCCGAGTACATCAAAATATCTTCCCATTACTCCAGCGGCTTCACGGATATGCTCCACCTTGTCACCGTTCATGGTAACGCCATCTTCAAATTCAAGCGCCCAACCGTCTTTTCCGATGTCGAGGACAATGGCCTCTGCCCCTAAATTCTGAGCAGCTATTTGAGAGCTCAAGCGCGTCCGAAGGCTTGGATTCAAAAAGACCAAACCAACTTTTTTTCCAGCTGCCAAATTTGGTTGAAAAGCATCCTTTTTAAAGGCCAGAGCTTTACCCACCAGGTCGTCTAGGTTATCAATGTCTGATATAGATGTAAAGTGTTTCATAAATAATAATTACCCCTCAGTCCTTCGGACAGCTCCCCTTTTTAAGGGGAGCAACCAAATCAGTCTCCTCCTTTTAGGAGGAGTGCCCAACGGGCGAGGTGGTCATTTTTCTAATTCTATCTCCAGTGCTTCAAAAAACTGATCTAGTTCTTCCTTGGTCACCGCCAATGACGGCAATAACCTCAGTGTATTTTTATTTGCTGCCGAGCCGGTGAATATCTTATAATCCATCAATAAACTCTTCCTTAAATTCGCAACTGGAAAGTCAAACTCGGCTCCAATCATCAGACCTTTACCTCTAACCTCTTTTACTTTAGGAATTTTGCTAAGTTTTTCAATGGCATACGCCCCTAGTTGCTTGGCATTCTTCATCAATTCCTCTTTCGAGATCACTTCTAAAACAGCCAGTGCTGCTGCACAAGCCAAATGATTTCCACCGAAAGTCGTTCCCAGCATGCCATGCCATGGTTCAAATTTGGAACTAATGAACACACTCGCCACAGGAAACCCATTGCCCATACCTTTGGCTAGGGTGATTATATCTGGTCGGATGTCAGCATGCTGATGGGCAAAGAATTTACCTGTCCTACCTGCACCAGACTGTACCTCATCAAGGATAAAAACTGCACCATGTTTTTCACAAAGCTTTTGTGCCTTTTTCAGAAATTTATTCGAAGGTGTGTACAAGCCTGCTACACCTTGGATGCCTTCCACTATAAAACCCGCAGTATTTTCATCAATGGCTAAGGCCAGTGCTCCCAAATCATTCATGGGTACAAACTGGACCTCATGATCGGCATTGAAAGGCGCAATGATCTTAGGGTTATGTGTAGCGGCCACCGCTCCAGAAGTCCGCCCGTGAAAGGCATTTTCCACCGCAATAATCTTCTTTCGACCGGTATGAAATGAGGCCAACTTCAAAGCATTTTCGTTCGCTTCGGCACCTGTGCTGCACAAGAAAAGTGAGTAGTCATAGTAGCCCGAGATTTGACCCATCTTGTGCGCTAACTCTTTTTGAAGCGAGTTTTCAATAGCGTTAGAATAGAAACCAATTTTACTTAATTGATCAGTGAGTCGTTTCACGTAGTCAGGATGGCTATGGCCTATGGATATGACAGCATGCCCTCCGTAAAGATCTAGATACTCTATGCCATCCTTATCCCATAGTTTTGACCCCAGTGCTTTGACTGGTTCAATGGGATAGAGCGGGTATACGTCAAATAATTCCATGTCTTTTATTTTTTACGTCATTACGAGGAATCTCGCCCCGATAAATCGGAATCGAGGTGACAAAGTAATCTCCAGAATAATAATGAGGAGATTGCTTCGTCAGGTTTTCAGCCTTACTCGCAATGACGGTTCATTATTAAAATGCACTCCCTTTAAGTTTTAGCCCGGTGGTTTCATCCATACCGAACATCAAATTCATGTTTTGGACAGCCTGCCCAGATGCACCTTTTAGCAGATTATCAATGACTGATTGAATCATCAGATACCCGTTATGCATACTCAAATGCAGATAACACTTATTCGTATTCACTACCTGCTTTACATCAAGCGATTGATCATTTACCCAAGTAAATGGATGGTCTTCATAGTATTCTTGGTAAACGCGGATGGCTTCTTCTAAAGGCCATTCAATGTACTGATAGGCCGTCACCAAAATACCACGCGTAAAATTTCCTCGGTAAGGAATGAAATTGATCGGTTGATCGAACCAAGGTTGGTATTGCATCAAACCTTTATTCACCTCCGCCATATGCTGATGATTAAAAGCTTTGTAAGTCGAAACATTACCCTCGCGCCAACTAAAATGCGTTGTGGCCGAGGGTTTAACCCCTGCACCAGTCGATCCGGTGATTCCCGAAACATGCACTTCTTTTAAAGCACCATTGTGCGCCAATGGCAAAAGTGCTAATTGAATGGCCGTGGCAAAACAACCAGGGTTAGCAACAAAGTCTGATGTCTTGATGGCATCTCTGTTAAGCTCAGGCAAACCATACACCTTGCCATCGTCCAAACGAAAATCTTGACTTAGGTCGATCACCTTAACGGTATTTGGGACTACGTTTTGCGCAAAAAACTCAGAAGAGGCTCCATGGCCCATACATAAAAACAGTACGTCTATGCCGAAATCTGTGTCTTCCGTAAACTTCAAATCCGTTTCGCCCAAAAGATCGGGGTGCAATTCACTGAGTTGTTTGCCCGCCTGGCTTCTACTTTGTACAAATCCAATCTCAACTTCGGGGTGCTGAAGCAGCAAACGAATCAGTTCACCGCCTGTATACCCGGCTCCGCCTATGATTCCAGCCTTTATCATAACTCCTTATTTACTTGATGGTAGATGGCACTTTGGTTGCCAAATATTTTTGAAAAGCCTTTCACGTCATCGCCTGTCCAAGCATTATTCATTTCGCCATAATGGCCAAACTTCGCAGACATTAAATCATGGTCAGATTCAATACCGTTGACTTGAAAACGATAAGGCAAAAGGGTGATAAAGACTTTGCCCGTTACTTTTTGCTGAGTATTTGACATCATAACTTCCATATCGCGCATGACGGGATCCATAAACTGACCTTCATGCAGCCAGTTACCATAGAATGCTGCGATCTGATCCTTCCAATAGATTTGCCATTTGGTTAACACGTGCTTTTCTAAAGCTTGATGCGCTTTGATCGCCAGCATGGCCGCTGCTGCCTCGAAACCAACTCGGCCTTTAATACCAATGATTGTATCCCCAACGTGAATATCTCGGCCTATACCGAAAGGCCCGGCAATGGATTCCAAGTATTGAATTGCCTCATGAGGTGCTTCAAACTGTTGGTTATTTATAGATTTTAATTCACCTTTTTCAAAGCCCAACTCTAATTCTTCAGCTTCTGCTTTGCTGACTTGGGTTGGAAAAGCTTCTTCTGGAAGAAAGCCATTTGAACTGAGCGTTTCTTTACCTCCAACGGATGTTCCCCAAAGCCCCTTATTCACGGAGTAAGCAGCTTTCTCAAAGTCCATCTCAACCCCTTTGGATTTTAGGTAGTCGATTTCCTCTTCGCGAGAAAGTTTCAAGTCCCGAATGGGGGTGATGATTTGTGCCTCGGGAAGAAATGCCTGAAAGATCATATCAAAACGTACCTGATCGTTTCCGGCTCCAGTACTGCCATGGGCAATGAATGCTGCGTCCAAAGTCTTCGCATGCTTGGCAACGGCCAAGGCTTGACTGACGCGTTCGGCACTTACAGACAGCGGATAGGTACTATTCTTTAGAATATTTCCGTAGATTAGGTACTTCACTACTTTATCGTAGTAGTTAGCTGTCTCTTCAATTGTGGTATGGCTCTTAACACCAAGTTCATAGGCGCGTGCCTCTACCCCTACCAATTCTTCTTTGGTAAAGCCACCGGTATTGACCAATACGGAATGAACCTCTAGGCCCTTCTCATCAGTCAGGTATTTTACACAGTATGAGGTGTCAAGTCCACCACTATAGGCGAGCACTACTTTCTTATTTTCCATTTCGTTTGTTCTTTTTTTCCTCCCGCTTGAGCAGTATACTTTTCTTAAATTTTAACCATCGCTCGAAGAGTTTTAAGTCTTTATCAAGCTCACGTTCCTTCCATTGGGTGCGTTTAGGCTTTTGATTCTTCTCCCATGCCGGATTGTAGAGCATGGCTGTGCAAATGCAGTTTTGACGTTTTTTGGCTGTGAGTATGTCAAAGTTGACACAACTTTGACAGCCACTCCAAAACTGCTCATCTTGGGTCAATTCCGAGTACACCACAGGTTTATAGCCTAGTTCAGAATTAATTTTCAGTACCGCTGCACCAGTAGTCAAACCAAAGATCTTCGCCTCTGGGTATTTCTTCCCCGAGAGGTTAAATGTGGCTTCTTTGATGCGCTTGGCTAATCCTTCGCCACGAAATTTCTGAGAAACGATAAGGCCAGAATTAGCAACAAACCGCCCATGGCTCCATACTTCGATGTAACAGAAACCAGCCCACTCTCCTTTTTTGGTAGTAGCTATAATGGCCTTGCCCTCTTCGATCTTCGATTGAATGTACTCTGGAGTTCGCTTGGCGATTCCGGTACCTCGTACCTGAGCTGAAGCTGCTATCTCGTCTACGATTTCTTGTGCGTAGCTGGCATCTGCTGCTTGGGCTTCTTTTATGATAAACTGTGTTTTCATTTTTATTCTGGTCGTCATTCTGGGCTTGACCCGGAATCTCCTTAATGCTTGTGTGAATAGATTCTGAAACAAGTTCAGAATGAAGTGTTAAGAGAGTTTTATCTCAAAAATTAATAATAAAATACGGATTGGGAATTGATGACCACCACATAGGCAGTCGGTATGATATCGAGGCTTAGCGCCTCCTAGTCCTTGCCCTAAAAGCAATAGCTTCTACTGCTACTTGAGGTAGCATTGTAGTTGAAATATATGTAGAAGTGTTGGACTGCATTGCTCTGTTAACACGCCAAAGGAAGTGAAAAGTTTAGAAAGTATATCCACACATCAGTGATTTTTTTAAACAACAAAGTTTAACGAAAGAGTAAAATCACGTAAAAAAATGCAATATCAATTAGCTTCTTAAGGTTAAAGAATCATAACTATAACCTCAACCACCATGAAAAAGCTATTGACCATTCTATTGATCGGAACGTTTACGTTCACGCTTCACGCCCAGAAAAATACTAAAAGAATCCCAGATATTTTGAGCGTAAAGCACTGGGCTTTTATTCCAAAAAAGGTTGAGTTAACGAAAAGTAGCATGGATAAAGCCGAGACCAAAAGGATAGAACTGGGCGATTTCTATATTTCAAAGTACGAGGTTACGACTGATGAGTACAGACGTTTCTTAGCCTCACTGACAGAGGCAGAAGCCAAAGCACATCAGCCAAATAATTCAGGCTGGGAAAAGTTAACTGATGCCAAGGGAAAATTGATTGAATACTATCAAAATCATCACGGATTCGACAATTATCCAGTGGTGAATGTAACTCGAAAGAATGCTGAAGCTTTTGCAGCATGGTTAACAGATGAATATAATACTCAAAAGAAACGCAGGTTTAAGCAAGTAAATTTCAGACTTCCCACAGCATCTGAGTGGGAACTTGCAGCGCGTGGAGATTATCCGACACACGTAGTTTACCCTTGGGGAAGCCCTTATATGAGAACACAAGATGGAAAAATGAGGGCTAACATTTTGAGGTTGTCTGCAGCTATGATCAAAAATTCTTGGGATGAGAATGGCATCCAAAAAATCGAGATTGTCGACAGAGATCTCAAGAAGAATTTAATCTTGACTTCACCCATTGCCAGTTACCCTGAAACACAGCATGGTCTGCATGACATTATTGGCAATGTATCTGAAATGACTATATCCCCACACCCTGAAAGAAAAGGGGCACTCATCTCAAAGGGAGGCAGTTACGCACTTAGCGAATATTGGGCTCGTGTAGACAGTGCATATCCGCTTGAAGGCTCAAATGCTTTTACTGGCTTCAGGCTAATTATGGAAGTGATAGAAAAATAATTCGATCACCCCCCAATCCACTCGGCTACAAACAAGTTAGTATCTCTACCACCACCGTTGTTACGGTTAGAAGAGAAGACAATGTGCTTGCCGTCATTTGAGAATACTGGGAAGGCATCGAACGTTTCGTCTCTTGTGATACGCGTTAAGCCCGTTCCATCGATATTGATCATGTATAGATTGAAAGGGAAACCTCTCGTTGCTGTGTGATTAGAAGCGAAGATGATTTTCTCTCCTGATGGATGGAAGAATGGTGCCCAGTTGGCTTGGCCTAAGTCAGTAATCTTTTTCAAATCAGAACCATCAGCATTACAGATGTACAGCTCCATATCAGTTGGCATTACTAAACCTTCTTTCAATAGGTCTTGGTATATTTTAATGTCTTCTTCAGTTTTCGGCCTAGAAGATCTAAAAATTAGTTTAGAACCATCAGGTGAAAAGAAGGCACCACCATCGTAACCCAATTCACTTGTGATTTGCTTTACGTCCGAACCGTCAATGTTCATGGTAAACAATTCTAAGTCTCCAGTTCTCAACGAAGTGAAAACAATTTTGTCACCCATTGGCGAAACGGTTGCTTCTGCATCATAGCCTTCAAAATCAGTCAATTGATTGATAATGTTCCCATCAAGGTCAGCAGTGAAAATATCAAAGCTTGGATAGATTGGCCATACGTATTTACCATCTGCTCTTCTTTCAGGGACTGGAGGACAATCTTCACCTCCTAGGTGGGTCGATCCGTAAACAATAGTCTTGTTACCTGGCAAAAAGTAGGAGCAAGTAGTCCTCCCCATACCTGTGCTTACCATAGCAGGCACGCTATTCTTCAAATCATCATTGCGCCAGTCAGTCACAAACATTTGATCGCAACCAACACCCCACTCGCTGTAGTCCGACTGAAATACAATATGTTTATCGTCAAAACTCCAATAAGCTTCTGCATTGTTTCCTCCAAAGGTCAATTGCTTGATGTTTTTGAGGTATTTCATTTCTTCAGGATGAAGTAAAAGAGAGTCTTGTTTAGACCTGCCCTCAGAAGTAGCTGTTTCACTGTTTTTTTGTGCACCACAGCCAAAAACTAAAAGGACTAAGAATACAGAAATATATCGCATGGAATTAAGATTCGTTCAATAATGGCGCGAAGATAATGATTATTATCTTTGTGCTAAAGTTTCAATTATGAAGAATTCTATCCGCATTTCGCTCCTCCTATTTTCACTCGTAATTTTCGTTGGATGTACAGATTTTACAACCAACAGAGAGATTCGAACTAGTCTGAAAGAAGATATTGCTTTTTTGGCAAATGATGATTTGGAAGGACGCGCCATAGGTACTCCAGGTGAGAAAAAAGCCGCAGCTTATATAGCGGCAGCCTTTGAAGAAATTGGGCTCAGCCCTAGAGGGACTGAAGGATACCTTCAGCCTTTCACAGTGAAAAAAGCAACTAACCCACATGAACAAGCCGTAGTTGGGTCTAAAGGTGAAGGCGTTACGGGCAGAAATGTTGTCGGATTCATTGACAACGGTGGCGAGTATACCGTTGTCATTGGAGCACACTTTGATCACCTCGGGTATGGTGCCGAAGGATCGTTATTCAGAGGTGACGAACCAGAAATACATAACGGTGCTGACGACAACGCCAGTGGTACAGCAGCCGTCATTCAGCTTGCTAGAATATTGAAAGCCAAGAAAAGCGACTACAACTTTCTCTTTTTGGCATTTTCAGGGGAAGAAAATGGTCTGTGGGGTTCGAACTACTTCTCAAAAAACTCTACCGTATCGCTCGATAGTGTAAACTACATGATCAATATGGACATGGTTGGCCGTATGAATGAAGAAAAAACGTTGGCTATCAATGGAGTAGGTACTAGCCCACTTTGGACAGAAAAGCTGGACAAGATCAATAGCGATAGTTTAAAGTTGGTTACCTCCGAATCTGGAGTAGGTCCATCTGACCATACATCGTTCTATCTGCAAGATCTTCCTGTACTTCACTTTTTCACAGGACAACATGAAGACTATCACAAACCGTCTGACGATGCTGATAAAATCAACTACGATGGCATGGTACTAGTCATACGTTATATCGAACGCTTGGTAGATGAAATGGGCAACGAAGAGAAGCTAGCTTTTACAAAAACACAAGATAGCTCTGGTGATAGCCCAAGATTTACCGTTTCACTAGGCGTTGTTCCTGATTACCTATACGATGGTGAAGGAATGCGCATTGATGGTGTTACAGATGGTAAACCTGCCGCGGCCGCTGGTATGAAGAAGGGCGATATTGTTGTGAAACTTGGAGACTCTACGATTGTGGATATGATGAGCTATATGAGAGCGCTAAGTGGCTTTGCTGCAGGACAACAGACTGTTGTTGAATATAAAAGAGGCGAGGAACTAAAAGCCGCACCCGTTAAATTCTAATGATTTTTATAAGGACCCTCATATCATTCTTAAGAGATAAAGAATACCGAAGTCTCATTTTTGCTTCGGGCTTAATTGTAGTTGTGGGTACTGTAATTTATCACTTCGTTGAAGGTTGGACATGGCTAGACGCGCTTTACTTTTCGGTAATAACGCTGACTACTATAGGCTACGGAGATTTTTCTCCTCAAACAGATCTCGGTAAGGCTTTCACCATTGCGTACATCATCATTGGTGTTGGCCTGATCTTATCCTTTATCAATACACTCTACCATCATTTTAGCCGATACAACGGCCAGAAGAAGCCTTAATCATATTTTTCAAAAATATTTGAGTCACATTGAACTCTTTTTTGGAATGATTGTTCTGTTATAGAAATTAATATTCTGGAATAATCATTCTAAAATCAAAATAATGACTAAACTCAATAACAAAGTAGCGGTAATTACAGGAGGTAGTACTGGTATTGGCTTAGCTACGGCTAAAACATTTTTGGCCGAAGGTGCTAAAGTAGTAATCACTGGCAGAACAAAAGAAACACTCGATGCTGCTGTTGCCGAAATCAACAATGACAACTTAACAGCTATCCAATCAGACACTTCTAAACTAGAAGAGATTTCAGCATTGGCCTCCACTATTGAATCCAAATTTGGAAAAGTAGACGTCTTGTTTGCTAATGCAGGTATTGCATGGTTTGCCCCGATTGGAATGTCTGATGAAGCGTTTTTTGACGCGCAATTCAACACCAACGTAAAAGGGCTCTTCTTCACCATTCAGAAGTTACTTCCTATTTTCAATGACGGTGGATCTATTGTCCTAAACGCCTCAGCTGTGGCTAGCAAAGGTTTTGAGAACGGATCGGTTTACTCAGCAACTAAAGCAGCGGTAAGAAATCTTGCCAGAACTTTATCTGCAGAATTAGCGCCTAGAAAAATCAGAGTAAACGTAGTGAGCCCTGGTCCTATTGAAACACCAATCTATGGCAAAATGGGTATGAGCGATGAACAACTAGCTGGAATGGCTGAAGGTTTTACCGCTATGGTACCGATGAAAAGATTTGGTAATTCTGACGAAGTAGCAAAAGTGGCTCTTTTCTTAGCATCTGATGATTCATCTTATGTTTTGGGAGAAGAAATCCTTGTTGATGGAGGAATCGCAACTATCTAAGTTGCTAATTCTGGAACGATCAGTTAAATTTATTCTCAATGGGTGGCCATTATACAATTGGCTACCCATTGATTAGCATTTAAGCCATGGCTAGAACCAAAAGTTTCGTAGAAAGCGAAGTGCTAGAGAAAGCACTCAACCTCTTTTGGACACAGGGTTATAATGCCACTTCCATTCAAGACCTTGTCGACCACTTAGGTATCAACCGTGCTAGCATTTATGATACATGGGGTGATAAGCACGGTCTCTATCTCGAGACGCTTAAGCAATATCGAAAACACAGCTCTACCAAGCTTTTAGAAAAGCTGAGGTCTGAAAAATCTGCCAAAGAAATAGTCAAAGATTTTCTAGAAGATATCGTTGTCGATTCTTCTGCTGACGAAATGAAAAAGGGCTGTTTTCTCTCTAACTCAGCCACCGAGTTGGGGAATTGTAATCAAGCAGTCAATGCTATGTTTACAGATAACCGAGTAAAGATGGAAGCAGTACTGAATGAATTAATTAAAGAAGGACAAGAGAGCGGAGAGTTTTCTATGAAACATAGTAGCGAAGCTTATGCCCGGTTTATTTTCAATACTGCTGGCGGCATGCGGCTCTTAGCTAAAGGAGATATTTCCAAAGCAGAACTTGCCCAAGTTGTAGATGTAGCGCTTTCTGCCCTCAGCTAATCGGTTATTTGTATTTTCAATTGTCAAATGCATGAACCAATTCTCTTCATTTTGCTTTAATTAGTAATTAAACCAAAATTATACTTTGAAATACGATTTAGTAATTATCGGAGGTGGGCCAATAGGTCTTAACTGTGCCATTGAAGCGAAGAAAGCTGGTCTCAGATATATTGTCTTAGAGAAGGGCGTTCTAGTCAATTCCATTTATAATTTTCCAACCAATATGACCTTCTTCTCTACATCCAACCTATTGGAGATTGGAGGTGTGCCTTTTATAGCCCACAGTGATAAACCCACCAGAAAAGAGGCGCTTGAGTATTTCAGACGCGTAAAAGAGAGTTGGGACCTCAACATTAGCCTCTATACTGAGGTTAAGGGCATGACAAAAAAAGGTGATGTGTACCAAATCGATTCGCAGAAGGGTGAATTTGAAGCGACCAATGTAATCGTATCCTCTGGATTTTATGATACCCCCAGGAAATTGGGAGTACCAGGAGAAGATTTGCCGAAGGTGAAGCATTTCTATGATGACCCCCACCCCTACTTGGGCCAAAAAGTTCTGGTAATAGGCGCTGCCAATTCAGCCTGTGATGTAGCCTTGGAGACTTTCTACAAAGAAGCAGAGGTAACGATGGCCATTAGAGAGTCAGAGATATATCCTAAAGTAAAGTATTGGATCAGACCCAATATCATCAATCGAATTGCAGAAGGCTCCATTAAAGCATATTTTAATACTACTGTAAAGGTAATTCGCCCGAGCGAAGTGGTTTTGAACACACCTGATGGAGAAGTCACTATCGAAAACGACTTTGTATTGGCCATGACAGGGTATAAACCGAACTATTCCCTTTTCGAGCAACTCGGACTTCCAATATCTGATGATGAGTTTAAAATCCCTATCCATAACGATGAAACGCTAGAAACGCCTCTTAAAGGAGTTTATGTGGCTGGGGTAATCAACGCGGGCCTTCAAACCAGTAAGCTCTTTATCGAAAATACTAGAGTACACTCCGGAATGATTATTAGCTCGATATTGAACTCCAAATAAGATATTATCTGGCTTAATAATTGATAGTTGGAGCACCATGAGGTTCCGAGCATTCAGTATTTTTCTCAAGCAATACTGGCTCATATTTGTTGTATTTCAGATTGCACTTGGGTTTCTTATTCCACATGCAGACCCAGGGCAGTACTTGTTTACATTCCTCTTTGTAAAATCCATTGCGTATGGTGCGCTTACCACTTACTTCAAACGCTACGCTCTTTCCAAGTTTTACATATACATGAACCTTGGGGTTAACCCAAACACACTACTGCTTTCAATTTTCGGATTAGACAGCCTACTTTCAATCGCGCTAATTTTAACAATTACATGAGGTTAACGGCAGATAGTATCTATTATGAAAAAGACGGTAATCACATCTTAAGTGGAGTTTTTCTTGATACACAAGAAGGAGAAGTCTTGGGTATTCTTGGGCGTAATGGCAGCGGTAAATCGACACTTTTCAAAATTATCTTCGGAGCTTTAGCACCAACCTTTGGTGGGATTTATATAGATGGAATTAGAAGAAGAAAAGGCTACCACAAGAGGCTCGTGCAATTTTTACCACAGTCGGGATTTCTACCTAATCACATATCTGTTAGTCAAGTTTTAAAGCTTTTTGACCAAAAATGGGCGAAGCATGATTTTCGAGCAATAGGACTAAAGTCACTTGAACAAATGAAGGTTCAGGAGCTCTCTTTGGGCCAGAAGAGAATCTTTGAGTGTGCATTACTCATGAATACACCTTCTCCATTTATATTATTAGACGAGCCCTTTGGAGGATTAGCCCCGATAAGTATTGAGATTATTCAGGAACTTATTCACAAAAAGGCGAATGAAAAAAGCATCCTAATTACTGATCATAAGTATTCGGAAATACTGAAAGCCTCGGATAGATTACTAATAATATCTTCTGGCCAAACCAAAAAGATTGAGAAGAGTAGAGAAGCACTTGAACTAAGTGGTTATCTGAGCAATATTAGACCTTAACCCTTCCACTTAATATTGCAACCCATACTTGGGATTTGTGGGGCTGACACTGACTTGCCTACTAAAATTTCGTCTAAAGCATTCCGCATGTCTACTCCGGTCACAGGCTTACCATTGCCAGGTCGAGAATCGTCTAATTGGCCTCGATAAACGCATTTTAAATCACCATCGAAGATGTAAAAATCGGGCGTGCAGGCCGCGTCATAAGCCTGCGCTACTTCCTGCGTAGCATCATATAGATAAGGAAAGTCATAACCCACCTTTTCAGCTTCTAGCCTCATTAAATGTGGAGCGTCTTGTGGGTAATTGTCAACATCATTAGCACTGATGGCAACAAAAGAAACGCCCATTGCTTGGTAGTCATTTGCCAGTGACACGAGTCCTTCATCTACATGCTTTACAAAAGGACAATGGTTACAGATGAACATAATCACTGTTGCCTTATCTGATTTTAATTCGGACAGGCTGATTTGCTTTCCTGAAACAGTATCAGGCAATGAAAAATCAGGCGCTATTGTGCCTAGAGGCATCATATTGGATAAGGTTCTTGCCATGGCTATTCTTTGTTCAAACTAAGTAATTCAGAGCCGCACCTGCAAAGGTCAAGGCCAAAAAGAAGCCCAACATATCGGTAACGGTGGTCAAAATTGGGCCAGACGCTAAAGCCGGATCTACTTTCATACGCTTTAAGAAAAGCGGTATGGTACCACCAATAGCAACCGCCACCACTGTATTGATGGCTAGTGCTCCTCCTACCACTAAACCGAGATACATATTACCTACATACAAATAAGCCGCCACGCCTATCAAAGCACCCAATACGACTCCATTGATTAGGCCAACTTTTACTTCTTGCATCAGCACGCGCATGAGCTCATAAGGCTTCACTACGCCCAGTGATAATTCTCGCAAACTAACCGCCACGGCTTGATTACCACTACAGCCTGACATATCAGAGATAACTGGAAGAAAGATGGCTAAGGCAATAACCTCTTGCAGTGTATCTTGATACAAAGCGATCACACTAGCCGCTACTATATTCAGTAAGATGTTTACGCTCAACCAAGAAAGTCTTCGCCTAGACCTTAGTAGCACCGGCATTGTACGCAGTTCTTCACCACCCACAATACCTTGTGTCTCGAGCAACTCGTAATTAGATTTATCTGACTCTGCTTCTCTTACATCCTTCCTCAGCACTAAGCCAAGTAGTTCGTTTGACTCACCAACGACTGGAACACCGTAAAAATCATATTTATCGAAAAAAGCGATCAGATGATCAAGTGAATCGGAATCCTTTACAACAAGGGCATCTTTGATCACTATGGATTGTAATTTGGTATTGCCACGCGAAAGCAAAACATCCCGCATTTGTAATACACCAAGGAACTTCCCTTCTTCAATCACATAAATATATTGGACATGAAACCCTTCGTATTTGTCCGCGTTCTCTCTGAGTTGCTTAGTAATTTCACCTACCGTCTCTGAAGCCTCAAAAGCCAAATATTCAGTAATCATGATACCACCCGCACAATCAGAATCGTAATCGATTAACCTTCGAATATTCTCAGCCTCCGATGGAATCATCTCTTCCAGAATGGCTTCTGCATCTGCATCGTCTAGCTCAGCAAGAATGTCTACCTGGTCATCACTATAAAGCTCATTGAGTATAGAGGCAGCCGTTTCAACTTCAGCATCTTCTATGGCCTGTACCGCCTGAGACTGCGGAATGAACTCCATCAATCGGGCACCATCTTCTGCTGAGATTAAATCCAAAAGCGCTGACCTGTCATCCTTCTTGAGGTGACTAAATGCGTGAATTATTTCATCAGTCTCGAGATTTTCAAGCAATTGATGGATGGCATCATGTTCTGCGGATGCGATCAAAGCAGATAGCTGCTCTACGGTATTGGTTGCCACGTCTACACTCATATTTTACATTTTATTGATTAAACCTACCCTTGTGCCCAAGGATTGGAAACATCTCACTATTTACCCCTATATACTATTTCATAAATATCTTTTCTTCGATCTTTCAAGTTTCTTACTGCTCCTTGATTATGAAGTTTCCAGAGCAAATCCATATCTACATCCGCCACTAGAATCATTTCAGTATTGGGAGTTGCCTCTGCCTTAATTCCAGTAGTGGGAAATGCAAAGTCACAAGGCGTGAAAACCACTGATTGGGCAAACTGGATATCCATATTTTCCACCTTAGGTAAGTTACCCACACTACCCGCAATGGCTACATAACATTCATTTTCAATGGCTCTTGCCCTTGCACAATAACGTACTCTCGAATAGCCGTTCTGTGTATCTGTCAAGAAGGGTACAAATAGAATATTCATGCCCTCCTCTGCCAAGAGTCTTGGCAACTCAGGAAACTCTACATCATAGCAGATAAGCACACCTATAGGCCCACAGTCTGTTTGAAAAGTTTTAATGCTATCACCTCTTGTTAAGCCCCAGTACTTTGTCTCATCAGGAGTAGCATGCAATTTCCGATACCTTTCATACGTCCCATCCCTTCGGCAAAGATAACCCTCGTTATAGAGTTTATCGTCCTCAAGCTTCGGCATGCTGCCCGTGATGATATTTACATTATAAGTAATGGCCAACTGCGAGAACCGTTCTCTAATTTCGTCTGTATACTTCGCCAACTCCCTTATTGCTTGGGCTTCACTTAAGTGATTATAAGCAGCCATTAATGGTGCGTTAAAATACTCGGGGAATAAAGCAAAATCACTCTTATAACTAGAAACGGCATCCACGAAAAACTCGACTTGTTCGAATAATTCATCCAACCCCTTATAAGGACGCATTTGCCACTGAATTAGGCCCAGCCTAACGATGGTCTTTTGCAAATTGATTACTTCTACGGCCTCGTCATAATTGATATTATTCCATTCCATTAAGGCAGCATAATCTTTGGATTCTTTATCTCCAGGTAGATAGTTTTTTAAGACGCGCTCAACATGAAAGTCGTTACTCAGTTGAAAAGACAATGTAGGGTCGTGAATCTCCTTCATTTGTACCTTCTTGATGTAGGCTGCTGGCGTTAGCTCACCTGCATGTTTATGATACAATGGAATTCTTCCTCCAAAAATAATAGCCTCTAGATTTAAATTCTCACATAGCTCTTTCCTAGCGTCATACAACCTTCTCCCTAATCTTAAGCCCCTAAAATCTGGCTTAATAAATAGTTCAATGCCATATAACACGTCACCCTTAGCCGTATGTGTAGAGAAGGTATAGTCTCCCGTTATTTGTTTGTAATTATGATTATCTCCGAACTTAGCATAGTCCACTATTATACTCAAAGCGCATCCCGCAATTTCATCGTCCGCTAAAATCACAAGTTGGCCTTCAGGAAAAACCTTAATCAATTTATTGATATGCGCTTCATCCCAATAAGTACCCGGCCAATTACTGTAAGCGGCAATCATTGACTCTTTTAAGTCTTGATAGTCACTCATCTCTAAATGACGTAATTCAATTTTCTGAATTTCCTTTTTCATAAGTTGTTAAATAACCATCGTCTAATTTCAGTGCTTAATCTCAAATTAGCATCTCTCCTACCAATATATATTTTCCTGAGACTTTAACATCCTTTAACAAAAACCATCGCAAGTTTTCTTGAGCACTATCATCTAACTCTACAAAACATAAAGAATTAAAATCATGAAAAAAGAAAACTTAAAAAAATACGGATTGGTCATATTAATGGTAGTGTTCACTGGTGCATTTTCAGCACAAGCCCAGCAGCAGAGAGGAAATAGACCTCAGGCTGGTCAAGAACAAATGGGACCTAGGGGGCAACAAGGAAAAGAGGCTTTAGAAAAAGGACCAAGGGGACCAAACATTCCGAACCTCACTGAGGAGCAGAAAGAGCAGATGCATGCTTTTAAAATAGCTTTCGAAAAAGAAGCCCTTCCCTTGAAAAATCAGGTGGGTGAGAAAGAGGCAAGACTTCGCACGCTGACCACAGCGGAAAGCTATGACGAAAGAGCAGTTAATAAGGTGATAGAAGAAATTGGTGAACTGAAAACGGAAGTAATGAAGTTAAAAGTCGCACAAGGGCAACAGGTTAAAAGTATTCTCACTGAAGAGCAGATAGTAGCATTCAACAGCCAAATAGGCAAGGGGCCAAAACAAGGAAAAGGTGATGGTCCACGTCAAGGGCCGAGAGGCAGAGGAGGAAGGTAATTTTAACCCTGCATAATTAAACGTACAATCTCTTACATTAGGGTAGTCTTTCACAGAGACTACCCTTAATACATTTAGTGACCGATCAAGAAATTATATCAGCCCTACAACAGAAGTCGGAAACTACTTTTCGATCTTTGGTGAATGAATACAAAGACCGTGTTCACAATACTTGCTTGGGCTTACTTCAAAATACTGAAGAGGCAGAAGAAGCAGCACAAGATGTATTCATTGAAGTCTACAAATCGGTAGCCAAGTTCAGAGGAGATTCGAAGCTCTCTACATGGATATATAGAATTGCCACCACAAAGTCGCTTGAGCGCATCCGTAAACAAAAAGCTCAGAAACGATTCGCCTTTATTCAATCATTGACAGGGGGTGAAAAGGACTATGAAACTATGCGCCATGCAAATTTCGATCACCCAGGGGTTATCCTTGAGCATAAGGAACATGCACAAACACTTTTTATGGCTATTAAAGACCTGCCCGATAGTCAAAGGGTAGCTTTCACTTTACACAAAGTTGAAGGTCTTCCTTATCAAGAAATTGCAGAAGTATTAGAAATAAGTATTTCATCGGTAGAGTCTTTGATGTTTCGCGCCAGAAAAAATTTGCAAAAAAGTTTAAAGTCTTACTATGAGAAAAATTTTAAGGAATGACGCAAGTTTATGCCTTAGACCACATCTAAAGGAAAGAAGAGCATTATGAAAGTCGAGAAAAACATAGAAGAAAAAATAAATCAGACATTAAATAGTCTAGAGGGGTTGGGTAAAGCAGAGGCAAGCCCGTTTTTCTATAGCAAGCTGGAAGTAAGGATGCAAGACGAGCTAACTTCTTCCATTGGCAGGTTTGCTTTTGTTGGCAATCTTAAAATGAGCATGGCTGTTCTCGGTATAATAATGGTCTTAAATGTGACCAGTTTATTTTTACTGAGTGGTTCTGAGCAACAGACAACCGCAGGAGGTTCAGATGTAGATCTGATATCGCAAGATTACTTCTCGGGAACTGATGATTATGAATACCTAAATAGCTATTAAGATGAACTCCTTGAAAAATAACAAGAACATTGGATGGGTTGTGATTCTATTAGCCATCCTCAACGTTGCACTCCTTGTTTTTATTTGGAATGGTCAAAATCGACAACCAAGAAATCCTCAACGAGCGGGGATGATGGTCTTCGAAGAAAGACTAGAATTGAATGAGACACAAGGAAAACAACTGAAACAGCTTCGAGATCAGCATTTCAAAACCATACAAAGGTTGAGAAGTCAAACCCTCGAAACTAGGAAAACGCTTCATAGCCTTTGGGCCGAAGCCGATGCTTCTCATAAAGTAACTGAATTAACCCAGCGCATGGGCACTCTTCATGCGGCCATCGAAAAAGCAACCTTTGACCACTTTGCACAGATTAGAGCAATTTGTTCGCCTGAGCAACAAAAAATCTTTGATGAGTTAATCCAAGATGTTTTAAGACAGGGCGAACGACCAGGCCCTCAGAATGGCAGAACGCCACGAGAGGGACGGGGTCCTGAGGGTTTACCACCTTCTAGGAATTGACAAGTTACCTCAGCTTCTAGGAAATAGAGCTGCGCCCAAACTTAAAATTTAGAAGAGATGAAAAAGGCTATTTTTTCAATGACCATGGTGGCAATAATATTCAGTTGTACGCCAAATGATGAAGTGACAGAGATTGAAGAAACAATGACAACTGATTTTTCTGGCACCTTGAATCTACCAAGTGATTACTACAATTATGCAAACCCGGACCTACCCAACCACTTTGTAACGGGACAGGTAGCGGGTATAGACAATACACCCAACAATAATCCAGTGACCGATGAAGGAGCAACGCTGGGCAGAGTTCTTTTTTATGACAAAATACTTTCTGCTAACAACACCGTATCCTGTGCTTCATGTCACGTACAAGAAAGAGGTTTTGCTGATGAGAACACACTGAGCATTGGATTCGAAGGTGGTTTAACCGGAAGAAATTCAATGGGTTTAGCTAATGCCAGATATTACGACAATGGTCGATTCTTTTGGGATGAACGTGCCAATACACTTGAAGAACAAGTGTTAATGCCAATTCAAGATCAGGTAGAAATGGGGCTGACTTTAACAGAACTGGTTAGCAAAATTCAAGCGCAAGATTACTATCAGCCCTTGTTTACAGATGCCTTCGGTAGTAGCGATGTTACTACGGATAGAATATCATTGGCTTTATCACAATTTGTTCGGTCTATGGTCTCTTATGAATCACCGTATGACATTGGGCTAATTGCCGTAAACGGTAATGAGGATGATGATTTCCCCAATTTCTCCGAACTAGAAAACTTAGGCAAGGATCTATTTTTCAGTAACAGAACGCAGTGCTCTAACTGCCATGAAACGGCCACCTTTAGTGGCGACCAAGCCAGAAATAATGGACTAGATGCTGTTTTAACAGACCTAGGAGTAGGTGGCGTTACGGGTAACAATAATGACCAAGGAGAGTTTAAAGTAAACTCACTCAGAAACATTGCGCTTACTGGACCGTATATGCATGACGGAAGGTTCGCCACACTGCAAGAGGTAGTTGAGTTTTATAATAATGGAATACAAAACAGTCCCGGTCTTGATAATAGATTGAGAGTTGGTGGTGGCGGACGAGGAAATAACAACGGTGCTGTAAGAAGAATGAACCTCAATGGTCAGGAGATTGACGCTTTAGTAGCTTTTCTCAACACATTGACAGACGAATCCTTTACCGCAGACGTTAAATACTCAGATCCATTTGACATTAATTAATTAGAGTATACAATAGTTCTTATACTATGTATTTTGGTTGAAGAAAAGGAGCTCAAACGGGGCTCCTTTTTCATTTTATAGCTACCTTATATTGTGCTTGACCCAAAAGAACTTAATCAACTCAAAGAATTCAGGCGTCAACTTCATCAAAACCCTGAACTGTCTGGGCAAGAAGTCAACACGGCTAAACTAGTATCAAGCTTTCTCAAAAAATATGCTCCCGACCAATTGCTAGAAAATATCGGTGGCAATAGTTTGGTGGCCATATGGAAAGGAGTCCAAACAGGCAATAATATTCTTTTTAGAGCCGAACTTGATGCGCTACCCATTCATGAAACTAATTCACTACCCTATGCATCCATTCATGATGGCATTTCTCATAAGTGTGGGCATGACGGACATATGAGCATTCTGTGTGGTATTGCCATGCTCTTAAGTAAAGAAAAGCTTCTCAAAGGGGACGTTTTGCTCCTATTCCAGCACGCTGAAGAAACCGGACAGGGTGCCAAAGCCATACTTTCAGACGAGAGATTTCAAGCATTGGATTTCGACTATGCTTTTGCCCTTCACAACCTGCCAAAGCGTAAAAAGGGAACGGTATTCATCAAAAAAGGCTCTTTCTGTGCCGCATCAACGGGTCTCAAAATCAAGCTGATCGGGAAAACAGCCCATGCCAGTCAACCTGAAACCGGTAACAATCCTGCATTAGCGGCTGCACAACTAACCTTCTGCTTTAATAAGATTTTAGATACTGTCGAATTCACAAACAAAACCCTCATCACATTGACACATATGGCCGTAGGAAACGAAAGCTTTGGGGTATCCGCGGGACATGCGGAAATATGGGTAACATTGAGGGCTTTTGAAAAGTATGATTTTGATCTGTTACTCCTACTCCTGCAGAAAGAAGCCAGAGATATTGCGAGTAAAAATAACCTAGAGATAGATTTCAGTTTTCACGAATCTTTTGAAGCCACAGAAAACGATGTAGCCTCCGTTGAAGTAATCAAATCAGCAGCTGAGGCAAATAACATCCCAGTCAAAACCATGCGCAAACCAAACCCATGGTCCGAAGACTTTGGCCTATTTTTGAAAAACACCCAAGGTGCCATGTTCGGCCTCGGTGCAGGCAAAAAGACTCCTGACCTTCACAATTCAAACTATGACTTCCCTGATGAAATCATCGAGCCTGGAGTAAAGATGTTTTGGGGAATCATTCAGCAACTTAACTCATAAAGTAAAAAAGCCGCTTCGAATATTCGAAGCGGCTTTTCTGATGATTAAAAGACTCTGTTATTCTGCAGAATCCTCTTCTTCTTTCTTCTTTTTAGAAACACGCTTTTTCTTGATCTTAATAGTCAATTCATCTGATTTTCCATCATGATCTGCACTTAATGTATCTCCTTCATTAATGTCTCCTTTCAGAATTTCTTCAGCAATTTGGTCTTCCAAATATTTTTGAATTGCTCTATTCAGAGGCCTAGCTCCATATTGTGGATCAAAGCCCTTCTCAGACAAGAAATCCTTAGCCTTAGCCGTAAGAGATACCTTATATCCCATTGCCTCCACTCGCGCCAGTAATTTACCGAGCGAAATGTCAATGATCTTATGAATATCCTTTCTGCTAAGAGAATTGAAAATGATCACATCATCTAGCCTGTTCAAAAACTCTGGGCTGAAAGTCTTCTTCAAAGCTTTCTGAATAGTATCCTTGATGATTTGATCTTCAGCATCACGTTTTGTTTGCGTACTGAATCCGATACCCGACCCGAAGTCTTTCAAATCACGCACACCAATATTTGATGTCATGATAATGATCGTATTTCTGAAATCTACTCTTCGGCCTAAACCGTCAGTTAAAATACCATCATCAAGTACTTGAAGTAAGATATTGAATACATCAGGGTGAGCTTTTTCAATCTCATCTAGTAGTACCACTGAGTAAGGCTTTCTTCTCACTTTTTCTGTAAGCTGTCCACCCTCTTCATAACCCACATAGCCTGGAGGCGCTCCAACGAGTCGCGATACAGAGAATTTCTCCATATACTCACTCATGTCAATTCTTACTAAAGAGTCGTCCTTATCGAATAGATATGTCGAAAGTACTTTTGCCAATTCCGTTTTACCAACACCTGTTGGGCCTAAGAAAACAAACGTTCCAATCGGCTTTGAAGGGTCTTTCAATCCCACACGAGTCCTTTGAATGGCTTTGGTAAGTTTTGCAATAGCTTCGTCTTGGCCGATCACTCTACCTTTCAACTGCTCGCCCATGCCCACCAATTTGGCTTGCTCTTTCTGAGCAACTCGTTTGGTAGGTATACCCGTCATCATGGCGATTACCTCAGCAACGTTTTCTTCGTCTACCGTATAACGTTTTGCTTTACTTTCTTCTTCCCAGCGCTCTTTTGCGCTGTCAAGTTGATCGATCAGCTTTTTCTCTTTATCCCTTAACTGTGCAGCCTCTTCATATTTTTGACTTTTAACTACACGATTCTTTTCCTTTTTAATATCCTCAATAGCTTCTTCAAGCTTCACGATATCTTCTGGCACATGAATGTTGTTAATGTGCACTCTTGCTCCGGCTTCATCTAATACATCGATGGCCTTGTCTGGCAAAAATCTATCTGAGATATATCTATCCGAAAGCTGTACACAAGCCTTAAGGGCTTCAGGTGTATAACCAACATGATGATGCTCTTCATACTTCTCCTTGATATTTTCAAGAATCTGAATGGTCTCTTCAGGCGTAGTAGGGTCTACCATAACCTGCTGAAACCTTCTCGCTAATGCTCCGTCTTTCTCGATATATTGTCTGTATTCATCGAGTGTAGTAGCACCAATACATTGAATTTCTCCTCGTGCGAGGGCTGGTTTAAACATGTTAGATGCATCGAGAGAACCTGAAGCTCCACCTGCACCCACTATGGTGTGCAATTCATCAATAAAGAGAATTACCTCAGGCGATTTCTCAAGCTCATTCATAACGGCTTTCATACGCTCTTCGAACTGACCACGATACTTTGTACCGGCCACTAAAGATGCTAAGTCCAGTGTTACTACTCGCTTGCCAAATAAGACACGAGATACTTTTTTCTGAACGATCCTTAGGGCAAGGCCCTCCGCAATGGCACTCTTACCAACACCTGGCTCACCAATAAGTATCGGGTTATTTTTCTTTCTTCTTGAAAGGATTTGACCCACACGCTCGATTTCTTTGTCTCTCCCCACAATTGGGTCAAGCTTTCCATCTTCAGCGTACTTTGTTAAATCTCTTCCGAAATTATCAAGCACAGGTGTTCTCGACTTTTCACCACCTTTTCCAGATGGGCGATCACTACCGCTTCCAGAACCGCTGCTGCTGCCAAACATTTTTGCCGAGTCGTCATCCGGATCATCAGTATCGGATGATGCAAGTGGGTTGTCTGTCTGATATTCAAGCATTTCTTTTACTACTTCATAGTTAACGTCAAATTTCTCGAGTATCTGCGTGGCAATGTTGTCTTCATCTCTCAAAATTGAGAGCAACAAATGCTCGGTACCAATCAATTGACTTTTAAAAATCTTTGCCTCGAGATAGGTAATTTTAAGCACCTTTTCTGACTGCCTAGTCAATGGAATATTGGCTAGGTTTTTAACATTGTGATTGGCAGTGCCTTTGGTGGCTCTTTCAATCGCTTCTCTAAGTTCTTCTAGCGAAGTACCCAGTTTTTTCAGAATGCTCACCGCTACTCCTTCTCCTTCACGAATCATCCCTAGTAAGAGGTGCTCAGTACCTATATAATCGTGCCCTAAACGAAGGGCTTCCTCTCTACTCAGGGAGATGACTTCCTTTACTCTATTTGAAAATTTTGCTTCCATTTATTGCCTTTCTCGGTGGTTCAATTTGTACTTAAAACCACGATTTCAATATAATAAGATATACCTTATGATCTACTAGAAACGAATCAAAAACCTAATTGTTCTTATTGATAACACTTGAGGAATGTAATACCTCTAATGTGTCTGGCCCCATACAAAAGAGTAGATCCAAGATGCTCATGTTGGGTACAAAGTCTTTGCCAAAGATTTGATGGTAGACTTTAGGCTTAAACCATGTCAGACTGTCTAGTGATTTCTTTGGGTGAATTTGAGACCTGAAGTCAATAATACCCTCAGGAGCATTTTTCGAATATTCTTGCAGCGTCTTAGGGTATAATTTCAATTTCAAGAGTTTGAGACATAATGTCAGCAACTGACTATTCAGTTCAAAGAGAGACGGATAGTTAGCTTTGATTTCTTGCTCAAAATAAGGAGCATAATAATCAAAAAAAGGTGCTTTGCCATAAGCCGATTGAATCGCCCTCCAATGGTTATTTGCCCATTTTTGTTTGTAGTCAATGGTCAGGTCACAAATTGGTACTTTTCGTCCACTATGATGAACCGGAATGCTTAAACTTTGAATGCTATTGGAGCCGATAATCTCGCAACGGTTGCGGTAAGATTGCTTCTCGAAATTCTCATTCACCTCAATGTAAAGTTCTTCACAGTGTGCCAACAACGTGAAATAAGCAACTGAAGGAAAGTACTGTGTCTCAATGAGAATTTTCATCAGAGATACTCATTAATATCCCCCAAACCTTCCCGAATGATTTCGAATTCGTCATTAGAACAGTCAATCACAGTCGAAGCAACATTGGCACCGTAGCCACCATCAATCACTACATCAACTAAGTTCTTATACTTCTCAAAGATTAACTCTGGGTCGGTAGAATACTCCAAAACTTCATCCTCATCGTGAATAGAGGTGGTGATGATAGGATTGCCTAAGCTCCGCACAATTTCTCGTGGGATATTATTATCAGGAACTCTTATACCAACAGTTTTCTTTTTGGCATTTAAGACCTTCGGCACACTATTACTGGCATTAAGAATAAAGGTAAAAGGGCCTGGCAAGGCTTTCTTCATTACCTTAAAAATGGGAGTACTCAGGCCTCGCGTGTACTGTGCAATCTCACTCAGGTCGTAACAAATAAATGATAAGGCCTGAGGCTTAGTATTTTTCACCTGACACACCCGCTGTACAGCCTTGGTATTGCTAAAATCACAACCAATACCATATACAGTGTCCGTAGGATAAATGATTATACCACCCGATTTCAAAACGCGAACGATGTGATCGATCTTATCAATCTCAGGGTTTTCTTGGTATAGCTTTATAAATTCTGCCGGCATCGCTTTGACTTACACTCGAAGTTATGACAAATTGACTATTTTTGTGCCCTTATGCAGAAAAGAAAGCGATTTATGATCGGTATGGTGATCTTCTCAGTGATCCTATCCTCTTTTTCATTTTACTTCTACCAAGTATTCTATGGTGCCAATATTCTTTTAGAAAAACAGGCCGAAGTAGTACTGATTGACAGAGATGACACTTTCGATTCTTTGAGAAACAAGCTCTATGACGGGGTCATCGTAGATGAAATCCTGTCCTTTAGTTTTGTAGCCAAAGCACTGGGCTATCAGGATAATGTTAAGCCTGGGGTATACTTGCTTGAGCCAGAGATGAATAATCTAGAAGTCGTAAGAAGACTCAGAGCAGGCGATCAAATTCCGATAGATATCACCTTCAATAACGTTCGTTTCAAAGAAGATCTAGTCGAAAAAATCGCTGACGATACTGGTATTAATAGTACGGAATTTCTAATTCTATTAAACGATAATGAATACTTGAGTACACTTGGTTTTGATAAAGAAACCATCATGGCCATGTTCATCCCAAATACCTATGAGGTATACTGGACAATCTCTCCAAAAGCATTGTTCGATCGGATGAAAAAGGAGTATGACAAGTTTTGGAACAGTGATCGTAAAGCGAAAGCTGAAGCCCTTGGTTTGTCTCCAGTAGAGATTTCTATACTAGCCTCGATTGTTCAAGATGAGATGTATATAGTTAGCGAAAGCCCGAAAATCGCGGGTCTGTATGTTAATCGAATCAAGAAGAATATGCTCTTGCAGGCTGATCCAACAGTAAAATTTGCCTTGGGAGATTTCAGCATACAAAGAGTACTGATTGCTGATACCAGAATTGACAGTCCATATAACACTTATAAATACCGAGGTCTACCTCCTGGGCCAATTAACCTTCCAACGATTGCCTCGTTAGACGCGGTTCTGAATTATGAAAAGCATGACTATCTTTATATGTGTGCAAGAGAAGACTTTTCAGGCTATCATCGTTTTGCAAAAGACTTAACGCAGCATAATAAGAATGCAAGACTACTCCACAAGGCCTTGAACGACAGAAAAATATATCGATAAGCATGTATAGTGCCTCTACCCAAATAAGGGTAAGATATGCCGAAACTGACCAGATGTCATATGTGTACTATGGCAATTACGCGATGTACTACGAAGTGGGACGTGTAGAAGCATTACGCCAATTAGGCTTTGAATACAAAAGACTGGAAGAACAAGGCATTATGATGCCAGTTCATGATTTATCATGCAAGTTTATTTCGCCTGCCAAATATGATGAGTTATTGAGTGTGAAGGTTATCATCCGAGAAATGCCTAAAGTTCGAATGATTTTTGAATACGAAGTCAACAATGAACAAGGCGCCTTGGTTAATACAGGAAAAACCACCTTGGTATTTATAAATATGCAAACCAACAGACCATGCCGAGCACCTGAGGGACTTACCGAAATCTTAAAGCCCTATTTCGGATGAAAAGCAAATTTCTAGACTTCATACTAGAAAACCCGCTATATCTAAAGCTGGTCAACCTGCTACAGCATATAAAAGTGGGCAAAGCCAAAGTAGGCCTTTACGATGCAATAGTGATTTTTATCCAAAAGTTGAGTAACGATCAACTGCTGTCAAGAGCAAACGCGGTAGCATTCAGTTTTACGATGGCTATTTTCCCTGCCATCATCTTTCTTTTTACGCTCACGCCTTACATTCAAAATTTTTTCCCAGATGTGACGAACGAGGAAATAATTGGCTTTTTGGAAAACCTACTGCCTCAAAACCTCTATGCTGCTGCCGATTCTACCATCCATGATATTATCAATAAACAACGTGGTGGCCTCTTGTCATTCGGTTTTGTCTTAACCCTGATCTTGTCAACCAATGGAATGAATTCTCTAATGGGTGCTTTTAATGCAAGCTACAAAACCGTAGAGACAAGAGGGTTCTTCAAAATGAGGTTTATCGCCACAGTGCTGATTTTTATTTTAGCACTATCCGTACTGATTTCAGTAGGCCTTTTAGTAGTTGGACAACAGTTGTTAACTGACAACAGCATTAGATCTGTAATTCAAGAGAATATCTCCATTGATATTTTAATAGTTCTGCGGTTTATAGTACTCTACATTGTTTTTCAAGTTGCAATCTCCAGTATCTACTACCTAGCACCTGCCGTACATCAAAGATGGCACTTCATGAGTGTAGGGTCTGTTTTTTCGACTTTTGCCATTATTGTAGCCTTCTTTGGTTTCTCATTTTATGTGAACAACTTCGGCACTTATAACAGACTATATGGCTCTATAGGCGTCTTACTTGTTTTGATGCTTCTCCTCTTCATCATTTCGCTCATTCTACTTGTAGGTTTTGAAATGAACGCTGCCTTTGACAAGGCCAAAGCAAAAAAACTCAAGGCAGATCAGATTTAATTGAGTCTTTAGGCTTGCACAAAAAAAACTTCCAATTATCTTTGCAGTCCCAAACGGGAGATCACACACAGAGGAGTGGCAGAGTGGTCGAATGCGGCGGTCTTGCCCCGCAGGGATCCCTGAGGGAAAAACCGTTGTATCGCGAGATACGTGGACAAAAAAACGGTGAAGAGAGATGTTCTTTACTTACATTTTACAAAATGATACTGACCAGACCTATTATTATGGTCATACCAAAAATCTTGAAGAAAGATTAAAAAGGCATAACCAAGGAAAAGTAAGGTCGACCAAAAGCAAAAGACCATGGAGATTACACTACAAAGAAGTGTATGAAACTAAGTCGGAAGCTTATAAAAGAGAAATGTACTTTAAGTCAATTGATGGATATCGATTCTTAAAAGACAAAAACATTATATAATACAGAGGAGTGGCAGAGTGGTCGAATGCGGCGGTCTTGAAAACCGTTGTACCGCGAGGTACCGGGGGTTCGAATCCCTCCTCCTCTGCATAATAATTGGTCCGTTCGTCTAGGGGTTAGGACGCCAGGTTTTCATCCTGGTAACAGGGGTTCGATTCCCCTACGGACTACTTTCAAAGAGCTCAGCTAACGCTGGGCTTTTTTTATGCCCTTCGGGGGCTTGCGCTGCAGGCTGGCCTTTCCTTAAATCTTTCCACTGGAAAGATTCTTAACACTCAATCCTCCTACGGACTACTTTCAAAGAGCTCTAGCTAAAGCTGGGCTTTTTTTTATGCCCTTCGGGGGCTTGCGCTGCAGACTGGCCTTTCCTTAAATCTTTCCACCGGAAAGATTCTTAACACTCAATCCTCCTACGGACTACTTTTAAAGAGCTCAGCTAACGCTGGGCTTTTTTTTATGCCCTTCGGGGGCTTGCGCTGCAGACTGGCCTTTCCTTAAATCTTTCCACTGGAAAGATTCTTAACACTCAATCCTCCTACGGACTACTTTCAAAGAGCTCAGCTGTCACTGGTATTTTTCAATCTTTATGGTAGGGTAATTATTCAGGTGATCGTATTACAACTGTCTCGGGCAACTTCAAACAATCTTGAAATAAAATTTAATTTTTTTTGATTCGGAAGCTTGGATTGTGCAATCGATTGCATAATTTTGTATCACAAGAGGAAATTAAAACCTGCTGACAGCTTTTTAATTGTTAGATTTTAAGTACAGTAAACTAATGGAAGAGTTAAAAACGAGTCGTCAAACGAGTGAGTCTATGGTAGACAAGGTTAAAACGCATTCGAATGACTACAGTAATTCACAAGGTTCCCACAATTTCAATCACCAGCGCGTTTCAGTGAGAGACATTATAGAGAACCATTACCGTAAAAGGTAAGTAAGAACGCCCCGCAAGGGGCGTTTTTGTTTTAGCCCCCTACACAATTGTCTTGTCTATTGGTATCCACTAAATGGAAGATTTTCCACCCACTGTCCGACTTGTACAGTTTGAATACATTAACCCCACAGTGTGAAAATTGATCCCCCAGGTAGAATTTGAATGGAGTCCATACTGAAGCCATCTTTCCATCAATTTCGATAGTTCCAAATTCAATTCTTTCGTCCCAAACCTTATTATGAGGCGTGCCCACAGATTTTAAAAAGTCCGAAAACTCACTAGTAACAACTCTCGCATTACCCTCACGATTTTCTTGAACTCTCTGAAAGACCACTTGGTCAGAAAAGACAGAATGAACCATGGCGCTATCACCAGCACGCATGCCATCAAACAGAGTCATTACAGCTGCTTTGATGGCATGTAGATCATCTTGGGCTAATGAATTATTATTCAAAAAGAAGAACCCAAACAGGACTCCGATTATAATTCTTATTTTCATAATAGAAGCTTTTATATCAAAGCTAAGACTATTTAGAAACTCTCGCTTGTCGAAATTAGCTAATTACCGTGCTCTTCGGATGGTTCCACCAGTATTCGAACGAACATCTGTCTTCGGCCTGCCTTTATAACTAACGGTACCGCCCGTGTTTGCACTTGCCCTAAGTGTATCCTGTGCATTGACACGCACATCTGCTCCTGTATTGGCTTTCGCATAGACTTCAATAGCCTCTACATCATAAGCATAGATGGTTCCACCAGTGGAGGCTTTTGCTTCCACCTCATCTGAGTTGCCTGTTAAATCGATTCTTCCCGATGTTGTAGCGTTCAAATCGAGGCTTGTCACCTGAATCTTTGCATCAACGACTCCCGAGGTACTTGTTGTTATAGCAAGCCTTCTTGTCTTAATCATATCTTCAAAAGAAATCTCAGCACTCGTGCTAACGACAATTTTCTCCATTTCTTCAGTATAAGTTAAGGTGACTCTGATTCTGCCATTTCGATTTCTGCTAGACCAAGAGTTTCTCCTAACGTAAATACTCAACCGATCCCCTCTTACCTCTGTCATAACTCGATCTACATCTATGCGCGATGTTTCAATTTCCACACTGTTTTCTGTGCCTTTTACTGCCGTGACAATAATACCTTCCGTGACCTTTAGCTCTGAGAATCTATCTAGATCCCTTGATTCTGAATTCTGAGCAAAAGCGACCGAGCCAAATACTAGTAAAATGATTGTGATTTGAGTTTTAAAAATGTTTTTCATATCCATGACCTTTTATTTCCATACAATAGACATCAAACATAAAGCAGTGGTTGCATGAAACAAGAAAAGCCACCCTAATTGGATGGCTCTCTGTTGTAAATATCGTTCTACTAAGCAGCTAGGGCTCCAATATTTGGTATTGTAATTAGGCTTCTACTATATACAATTACCCCTTCTTCTTTTAACTCATTAATGAGTGTGGTGACCGTTTGCCGTGATGAGCTTATTAGGCTGGCAATCTCGTTATGGGTTAGGTAGTTTTTAATCACTAAACCCGTCTCTACCGGCTTACCTTCTTTGCCTGCCCAATCGACTAGAAAATCTTTCAGCCGAGCCTTTACATCTTTGAAAACCAAATTGGCATAACGATGCTCAAGCTTACGTAGCTTTTCTCCCATCTTCTTTGAGAATGAAAGCGCTAAACTTGGGTGCTTGTGCATCAGTTTTTCAAACTCATCCATTGTGAAAGTACATAGAATCACTTCGCTTGAAAGTACTTCTGCAAACTCTTGATTGATCTGGAAGTTAGTAATCGGAATCTCCCCAAAGAGATCGCCTGTGAGGATAATATCTTTTATCATCTCATTTCCTAGTCCATCAACTTCACTAATCTTTATCTTACCATTGATTAGAAAGTAGAGTCTTTTCGAATCATCATTTGCGAAGTAAATAGTCTGACTCTTTTTCATTCTGACAAACCTCGATATGGAGCATAGGTCATGGATTTGATCCTTGCTCAGGTTTGAGAAGAGATCATAATTTCTTAGATACCAGTACTTTATTTCGTTTTGCATGACTTTATAAATTTATTACCAATTGAAAAATGGCTATAGCGATAATAATCGCACCTAGCACTTTGTTATAGTTTTTCGTTAACCTCAAATAGATGAACTCCCTTTTCCGAGTAGTGAATTCTGCTACTAGTATTTGAAGCAGGAATGCACCCAAAGCTGATCCAACAACAAAGGCAACCTGTACGGGCCACATGTCATTTTCCAGTATGGAGTTGGTTCTGAGATAGGTAATAATAAAAAGCCAAAAGGGATAGAGTTGAGGGTTGAGCAAACCAAAGGTTCCACCCATCCACAGCTCATTTCCTTTCTTCTGTGATTTATGTTTATGCTCTGAAGCAGCTTTCTGGAAGATCAGGTATATTCCGAAAAGGAATAGAACACCAGTTGTCAAATACTTGAGGTAGTCTTCAAAGCCTTCATACTGCGCTATAAAATTGGAACTGCCAATGGCTAATCCGCAATACAGTAATTCGGGTAGACTACCACCAAATCCAAAGATGATGGCTGCTTTCTTATTCTTGTGAAGGGCGGTATGAATGGTGCCGAAATTAACGGGACCTAACTGTACCGATCCGGCAAAACTGATTGCCGTGGCAATGATTAAAGCTTCCAGGATAGACCAAATCATTTAGTCATCATGGTTTTAACATTACCTTCTAAGTTTTGCTCTTGTGCCTTTGGGGAAAAATGCCCTCTAAGCAACTTGAACATTGTCCAAAACGGTGTGACTTTCGCCCCGATTTTCATGTTTTCAATGCTTACTAGACAAGAGGTTTTCATACTGAAAATCGTGTCTTTGTAAGCGCGGAGTATATTGAACTTAGGATCATAAATATGACCTGGCTCAGAAGTTACTCCATTGAGCTCCATTACTTTAATGTTCTTACCAGCGTACAAATCTTCAAAGGAACTTACTTTCAGATCAAATCTTCCGAAGTTGAAGCCTTCAACCCCACTTGAAATCCGATCAAAAATTTGAACAAGTTCAGCATTAATTAAATGCTGGCCACTTAAAAACTTAGTGCCTAAGCAATGATTTCCGATAGGTTGTAAATTTTCAAATACTCCTTTTGGAAGCACATCATCTAGGTGGTTTCCATGCTTCTGCTCCAAAGTTTTCTTTTGAAGCTTAGCCCGCTCATTGGTTTTCAGTAATTCACGAATGGTAGAAACACCATCTCCCGTAATACCCAAAAATTCCTTTTGGACAATTGAGGTTATGTTACTTGTTCCCGTAATCGGAAGCTTATGATATAAAACACCTAATTCGATGTCATAATCAACAAACTCCTGAACGATGAAATCCTGTTCGTTCCGTTTAAGATACTTTGCAAGCTCTGATTCATTCTCGATTTTTTCAACCTCAGATCCACGCTCTCCTACATCTGGTTTTAAAATCATTGGAAATACTAAATCTGAATGCTCGATTGTACTGATCACCTCCGGTAAAGTAGCCGACACTTTGAAGAACAAGGTGGTCGGACGATACTTAGGATCAATCTTCTCAAGAATTTCAATTTTAGACTCTCCAAAAACACCCCCATGTATGATCCCCGGATTTGCTGCGGTAAAATAAGTCAGCGATTTTGCCTTAATAGACAAATAAATCCAGTAGGGCACCAATGGCAGGAAAAACAACCAAAAGGGCCAATATTCATAGTAGATGATTTTTACCAAAAAAAGCGGTAATCTGTGCCTCATAACTCAAATCGAAAGATAATCAACGCCAGAACATAAACTTAGTTTTGTCAAGAATAAGTGCTAACCAGCACTTTGTCGCTCTACCGTCTATAGAACCGTCCTCCCTATGACAATTTGTGTGCCAGTCCATAGTTTTGCTATTTAACTAATTGATAAACAGATATATACATTTTATAATTTGTTAAACATCCTTAAATTATTCACTATATATCGTGTATTTCTTTTTATTTCAGGAAAAGTGATTTTTAATAAAGAATGTACTTAGAATGGAATTTGGTCTATATTTTGATCACAAAAGGATTATCAAAACGTTATTCACGAAATATCAAGAAAACAACATGAAAGCATCCGCTCTACTTTTTAGCCTATTATTATTTTTTTCATTCACCTTAAGCGGTCAGACGGAAGACAAGGAGAATGGTCAAGTCATTATAATTCTCTTAGATAAATCTGAAATCAAAGGTGAACTCGTTAGTGAAAACGAGAGAGAGTTAGTGATAAACAGCCTGTCCTTGGGTTTATTAACTTTCCAGCGAACAGAAATTAAGAAAATCATTTACCTAGACAGTAAGGGAAGAATACCCAACCCTAATCCTACTAGATACTTTGTAGGGCAATCAGCCTATACCTTAGACAAGGGAGAAGGTTATTATCAAAACATTTATGGTCTTGTCAATCTTGTGAGCTACGGCATCACGGATAGATTTAGCGCATTGGTGGGTACTGAGATCATCTCGCTTTTTAGTGGTACGCCCATCATATTTACTAACCTGAAGTATGGATTCCCGATATCTGACAAGCTACAAGCCGCTGCCTCATTCTCTTACCTCACGGCTGGTGGTGAGCTTGCTGGAGATGTGAACTTTGGGAGTTTAAATGCTTTATTGACGTATGGAAACAAAGAACATAACCTGACATTTGGAACAGGGTACGCACTAGCAAACGGTGAAATAGATAATACAGGTTTACTAACTATCGGTGGTATGACAAGAATATCGAAACGACTAGCACTAATCACAGAAAACTACTTGCTGCTATCGGAAGATGAAGCGTTGATCTCGGGAGGTGTCCGCTATATCGCAAAAAAGCTTACCCTAGACTTTTTGATTTTTGAAGGCGGGGTTCCTGCCATTGATATTGTACTGAAGTTCTAGCTAGAAAAACCCCGTTTTATACCGAGTTTTTTCATTCTTGACTCTAAAGTAGTTGGTTTCATACCAAGAATTTTAGCAGCACCTTTTTCGCCACTCACGCGCCATGTAGTTTTCTGTAACACATGAATGATATACTTCCGCTCAAATTCATGGAGTGTATCTAATTCTGTAATTACGGACTGTGTTGGTGATTTAGGAATCCAGTCACCCAATTCTAAGGAGTTGCCAGAACTTAGAATAACAGACCTTTCAATCACATTTTCCAACTCACGAATGTTACCTGGCCAATGATAGCCTTGGAGCGAATTAATCACCCTTTTTGGGATCACCGCTATCTTCTTACCAATCTTGGCAGAAAAACGATTCACAAAGTGTTTGACTAGCAAAGGAATATCTTCCTTCCTATCTCTCAAGGGCAGACTCTTTATGGGAAAAACGTTTAATCGATAATACAGGTCTGCTCTGAACGTACCATTTTCTACTTCGTTCTCAATTTCTCTGTTGGTCGCAGCAATCACCCTTACATCTACTTTCTGCGTATTTGTGCTTCCTACCCTCTCAAACTCTCCTTCTTGCAGGGCTCTCAGGAGTTTTGACTGAAGCTCTAGTGGTAATTCACCCACTTCATCCAAAAAGAGGGTTCCTCCATCAGCCAATTCAAAACGACCGATCTTTTTCGCAATCGCTCCAGTAAAAGCACCTTTCTCATGGCCGAATAATTCGCTTTCAATCAAATTTCCTGGCAAGGCTGCACAGTTTACCTTCACCAAGGGCCTATCACTACGCTTACTGATATTATGTATAGCTCTTGCTAACAATTCTTTACCAGTACCAGACTCACCCAAAATTAATACGGTCGCATCAGTAATCGCCACCTGTTCTGAAGATGCAAGCACAGATCTAAAGCGTTCGCTTTGGGTTATAATCTCTTGGAAATTATGTTCGAACTTGATCTCTTCTTGTAAGTACGTATTCTCAGCTTCAAGCCTATCCTTGAAACCTTGTACCTCAGTTACCGCCTCAAGCAGTTTTTCATTGGCTACTTTTCTTTCTATTTCTACCCCCGCACGGTCTGAAAAGAGCTTTAAAATTTCACGCTCCTCTTCGGAAAGCGCCAGCCCGACTTTGCTAAACAGTGCAATATGGCCAATACAATCTCCTAACTCACTTAGAATTGGAACACCAAAGTACCCTTCAATGCCAGCCTCATTTTCAAACTGATCTTGAACCCCTTTTGGGACGAATAATGGATTCGAACTTTCCATTATCAACTTACAGGGCGTACCATCGGTGCTGTACTCCACGTTTTGCTGAAGCTTCTCATCCTTATAGTAGGCCAGTGTACGTAGCCTAGACCGCGTGGCATCCGTGCACTCCGTCACAATGGCCATATGCACATCAAGAGATAGGCTAATATTTTCAACAAGTGATACAAAAAAATCAGTCCCAAGTGTAGCTGCTGTCGCTTGAGATAAAGACCTTAACAGTTTTTCTTTTCGCTTTCTTTCGGTGATATCGAGGACAAAACTCACATTGAATGCCTGTCCTTCGAATTCAATATGATTGACAAATATTTCGACTGGAAATTCAGTACCATCTTTCTTAAAATGTGATGATTCTAACCGAATTCTCTTTTCAACTTTTGACCTTGCCCAGAGTTTAGCAAACGAGGCACTGTCGAAGTTCTTGTTTAGATCAAGTATGCTTAACTCTTGAAATTCTTCGGGACTATAACCGTATTGTAACCGAGCTGTTTCGTTGGCAAACTTTAAATCACCGGATTCTTCCATCCAAAAAACTGATGCTAGGGCACGCTCAACGGTGAATTGGGATAGCCTAGTGTAGTCAGGCAGTCGGTCTTCTTCAATCATTTCTCACGAAATATCGTAGTTTTATTCGAAAGTTTAATAAAAGATTTATTTGTATAGAAATGTGAGCAATGCGCGCTTGAGAAACATCCAAGATCGGCTAACATACGTTTGTACACTTATACTTGTAAAATAACTAGCATGAAAAGACCTTTATTCCTTTTAGCCCTTAGTTGTCTAGCCTTAGTCGTTTGCAATTTTTCAACAGCACAGACCAAAGATTATGACCTGAAACATTATAATCTAAAGAACGGCATCGCTATTCAAGGCTATGATCCGGTGGCGTATTTTACAGAAAATAAGGCAGTAGAAGGATCAGAAAAAATAAGTCACAGCCAAGCTGGGGTCACTTATTACTTTGCTAGCGCAAAAAATAAGCAACTGTTTATTAAGAACCCAAAGCAATATGAACCTGAATATGGAGGTTACTGCGCATATGCAATGGCGGATGGAGATAAAGTAAGAATAGACCCTGAAACTTTTAAAATTATTGACGGAAAGCTCTTCCTTTTTTACAATTTCCGGTTTACCAACACTTTGAAGCCTTGGAATAAAGACGAGGGCATTCTATTGCCAAAGGCAAATACTCAGTGGGGTAAAATAGTGTCAGGCGGCTGATTTCCAATCTCAGACACAGTTAAACTTCCGTATATATTACTTACATTTGGCTCTATCATTGGTTAAAAAACAACATTAAATGCAATTAAAGCAGGTTTCGGCTAGAATTTTAGACCAACTTATTCAAGTCTCTGAGCAGCTACAAGATCAGGCTTTCAGGCAACCGTTAAAGGTTTTGTCAGACAATACGATTGGCAAGCATATTAGACACATCATTGAGTTTTACGATCTAATGATCCTAGGAATCAATTCAGGTGAAATCAATTATGATCAGAGAAGTCACGACCGCGTGATAGAAGAAAATCGCACCATGGCGATAGAGAAAATGAATTCTCTCAAGCTCGAAATTGATAAAATTGCCTCTGATAGCCCACTCAAGTTAAAAGCAAACTATAGCCTCAATACAGACGCTCCGATAGAAATCATTACTTCTTACTATCGAGAACTTCAATACAATATTGAGCATGCTATTCACCATATGGCAATCATCAAAATTGCGATAAGAAGTGAGTTTTCAAATGTTGATATTCCAGAAGGTTTTGGCATTGCCTATTCCACAATCAAATACGAGAAGGAAAAACCATGTGTACAGTAACTTTCTTACCGAAAGGAAATAACAAGTACATTTTAACCTCAAACCGCGATGAAACCCCAAAGAGAGCAGCACTTGCTCCTGATGCATACGTTGTGGGGAATAGCACGGTATACTTTCCTAAAGATCCTTTAGCTGGTGGTACTTGGATTGCCACAGACAAAAAAAAATTTACGGTTTGCTTACTCAATGGTGGCTTCGAAAAACACAAGCATACTCCACCATACCGACTGAGTAGAGGACAAATGGTTTTGCAGTTTTTCGAATATGGCGACCTCAACTCATTTAAAGATGTGTTTGATTTTGAGGGGATGGAGCCCTTTACGCTTGTGTTGGTAAACTCATCGGAAGAAGAGATTCAACTTGACGAGCTTTTGTGGGATGGTGATTCGCTTCACGCGAAAAGTCTAGACACTCAAAAACCCTTCATTTGGTCTTCAAGTACATTGTATCCTGAATCTGTACGGGCTGAACGCAAGTCTTGGTTTGAAAAATGGGTGCTTCAGCAAGACAGTTTCGATCAGCAAAGAATAATGGAGTTTCATAAATCTGGAGGTAAAGGCGATGCCTGGAATGACTTTGTCATGAACCGTAACGGTGTCGTACAAACCGTGAGCATCACATCGATTGAACGGAGCGATGATGGCTTCCGTATGATTTACAATGACCTACTAAAAGAAAAAGACGTCATTGACGCCTCTTTCTAATCTCGATATTTTCGAATCTCTTATAAGTCGAATTTGATTCCTTGTGCTAAAGGAAGCTCGGTTGTATAATTCAACGTGTTCGTTTGCCTTCTCATATAACCTTTCCAAGCATCCGAACCAGACTCACGTCCTCCGCCAGTCTCCTTCTCTCCACCGAATGCACCGCCAATTTCAGCACCAGAAGTACCAATATTTACATTGGCAATTCCACAATCGGAACCTGCTGCTGAAAGGAATTGGTGCGCCTCTTGAATGTTATTCGTCATAATGGCTGATGATAAGCCTTGGACCACACCATTCTGAATCTCGATAGCATTATTGACATCACCACTATACTTTAATAAGTAGAGAATGGGGGCAAAAGTCTCGTCTTGGACGATTTGGTATTCATTCTGAGCTTCTATGATACATGGCTTTACGTAGCAACCACTTTCATAACCAGCACCTTCAAGCACTCCGCCTTCAATGAGTACATTACCACCTTCTGCTTTTGCTTTCTCTATAGCTGCATTATAATTCGCTACCGCATCAGTATCAATTAACGGCCCAACATGGTTGTTCTCGTCCAGAGGATTACCAATTCTCAATTGCGCATAAGCACTTGTCAAGGCATTTTTAACTTTATCGTAGATAGAATCATGGATAATCAGCCTTCTGGTTGATGTGCATCTTTGACCAGCTGTTCCGACTGCGCCAAACACACTACCAATTACCGTGATTTTTAGGTCAGCTTCTGGCGTAATGATCATAGCGTTGTTTCCACCTAACTCAAGAATAGTCTTGCCTAGTCGACCAGCAACTGCTTTTGCCACTATTTTCCCCATCCGGATAGAACCTGTAGCAGAAACTAAAGGCACTCTAGGGTCAGAAGTCATCATTTCTCCCACTGTATAGTCTCCATTGACCATACACGAGATACCTTCAGGAAGGTCATTCTCCTTCAATACTTCGGCAATAATATTCTGACAAGCAACGCCACAAAGAGGTGTCTTTTCTGACGGCTTCCAAACACAAGTATCACCGCAAATCCAAGCTAAGGCTGTATTCCAAGCCCAAACAGCTACTGGAAAGTTAAAGGCCGAGATTATCCCAACAATACCCAATGGATGCCACTGTTCTTGCATATGGTGACCAGGTCTTTCAGACTTGATAGTCAAACCATGCAATTGACGTGAAAGGCCAACGGCAAAATCACAGATATCAATCATCTCTTGAACTTCTCCAAGTCCTTCTTGATATGATTTGCCCATTTCGTAAGAAACCAACCTACCCAGATCGTCTTTGTAGAATCTTAATTTTTGACCAAACTGGCGCACAATTTCACCACGCTTTGGAGCTGGCATATCTCTCCATTCCTTGAAAACACCTTGTGAAGTTTTTATGATAGCCTCGTATTCTTCTCGCGTTGTGGCAGTAACTGCACCGATCAATTCACCGTCAACCGGAGAGTAAGACGAGATAGATTCGCCTCCACCCATTGAATTGAGACCTGTTGAAGATCCATTATTACTTGCTTTTACACCAAGTTTTTGAAGCGCATCTGTGATGCCAAAATCCTGCTGAATTCCCATTTCCTAATAGTTTTAAATTACACCTCATAGTTACGGGAATTTTGGCGGAGGACAAAGTACTCCGAGACAATTGCCTTGACTTATCGCTAGGCATAAAAAAACCCCGACACCCGAAGACTCGGGACGGGGTTAGTACTTTCGTTCAAGACACTTACCAGTCTATCTTGAAGTATTCTTTCTCACCATCTGGATATTTGCCCATCACATAGAAGTCTCTTTTCTTATTATCCAATATCGTTTGAAACTCTTCTAATGAACTAACGTCCTGATCGCTTACCTTGGTGATGACAAAGCCATCTTTAATGCCAGCTTCTTTCCAGGCACCTTCTCCCAGTTCAATCAGCTGAACACCACCATCTACTTTCAACTTGTACTTAATGTTATCGGTAATATCAGCGAAAATTGCGCCTTCGATTTTATAGGTAAACTTTATTTCTTCTGCTGAACGGGCTATATATTCATCTTTCTTTCTAAGGGTTAGCGCGGCTTCCTTAACATCTCCCCCTCTTTTAAATTTGACTGAAATGATATCTCCTGGTCGTTTTCTCGCCACAAATTCTTGAAGTTCACTAGTTGTTTTGATGGCCCTGTCATCGATACCTACTATAACATCGTCATTTTTTAAACCAGCCTGATCCGCAGCACTTCCTGGATTTACACCACGAATATGAACTCCAGACAACTCTTCTGTAAGTCTACCGTCTGCATCACGAATCTCTACACCTAGCAACCCACGCTGTACTTCGCCAAATTCAAGAAGATCGTCCATAACTTTCTTTACAAGAATGGATGGAACTGCAAATGAATAGCCGCTAAAAGTACCTGTGTTCGTGGCGATTGCGGTATTAATACCAATTAGATCACCATCTAGGTTTACGAGAGCACCTCCACTGTTACCGCGATTGACAACAGCATCTGTTTGAATGAAGGACTCAATACCATATCTATTTTGATTTCCACTGATCAAATTGATATTACGTGCCTTGGCACTTACGATACCTGCAGTGACTGTATTATTGAGGTCAAAAGGATTACCTACGGCCAAGACCCACTCTCCAATTTCAACTTGATCGGAATCACCAAAATCCACAAAAGCGAGGTTGCCAGCTTCAATCTTGATTAATGCCAAATCGGTATCCGGATCAGTACCAATTAATTCGGCACTTAATCGCCTATTGTCGTCCAACCGAACCTCTAATTCATCCGCATCCTCAACTACATGAAAATTAGTAACGATGTAACCGTCATTTGAAATGATAACTCCTGAACCTGTGGACTGTCTTACTCTTCTTTCTCTACCAAATAATTTCGACCATCTACCAGACTTGGAACTTGGTGCGGATGTATTGGTGATATGCACCACAGCTGGTACAGCAGCACGCGATGCTTTGATAAAATTGATACCCTCAGGCACGGTGTAGCTTCGGGGAGACTCATCAATCGCGCCTAAAGAAGTGGTCAAAGAAGTGGGCTGATTAAATCGGTTTGAATCGCCAGACACACCATTTCCTAAAAGGCTAACCCCTAATAACACAATAAGCCCACCGAGTAGCGATGAAGCCAATACACCAAAAAAGAACTGCCTCTTAGTAATCATAGTAACGATCTTTAAACCTTCCAGAGTTTAACGCGCTGTAAGGAGAAGGTGTTCTAATTTATTGAAAATTGAGTTGGATTTAACCCCATTTAACAAAAAAATAGGGCTCCGATAAATCGGAGCCCCTTAATCAACCTCAACAACACTAACCTACTTCACGGTTATCTTTGATACTAATTTTTTGGTCTCATCTTTAGGTATTACCACATTGAGAATACCGTTCTCATAAGTCGCCTCTATCTTCTCTTCCACTACGCTATCTGGTAACTGAAAAGCTTTTTTAAAGGTTCCATACTGTGTTTGTACGGAGTAGAAGTTCTTTTCTTGATTTTCCTTCTCGAATTTTCTTTCCCCACTTATGGTCAGATAACCATCCTTTAAATCGATACTAATGTCTTTCTTATTTAGACCTGGAACTGCCACTTGAATTTCAAAGGCACTGTCCGTTTCAGCAACATCCGCTCTAGGCGTAAATGCTGATTTACTTTGCTCTAAAGACTCATTGAAGAAACGATCAACAAATCTGTCTATTGTAGCCGGCATTAACCAATCTGAGTTTTTTCTTACTGTATTCATATTTTTAGGTTTTTGTTTTTCAATCTACCCCTCTCTTATTCAAAACTGTACCAATGCCCAAAAGCGGTCTTTTTAGTGTCATTTTGTCTACTTTTGTACCGTATCACAAATTAATACAGCCATAATGACAGCTTCAGTCAAAAGAAATTGATATGAGATCAACAGGCGATTCTCTATTTTAGCTCAACTTTATATCCTTGATGTCATCTAATAGCAAGCATTTACTCAAAGCATTTGGTCCAGGAATCTTATTTGCCAGCACATGCATTGGCGTATCGCATTTAGTTCAGTCTACACGGGCCGGAGCGGATTACGGCTTTCAATTGGTCATCTTTATTTTACTCGCAAACATTTTTAAGTACCCATTTTTCGAATTTGGTAGCCGGTACGCAGCTGCGACTAGAAAGAGTCTTCTCCACGGCTATCTGAAAGAAGGCAAATGGGTGTTATGGGTTTATTTCCTACTGAGCTTAGCCTCAATGTTTACAGTTACCGCAGCGGTGACCTTCGTTACCGCAGGCATGTTGAATAATTTGATGGGGTGGGACTTCAATCCCATCTATCTATCTGGAATAATCTTAGTGCTTTGCACATTAATTCTGGCCTTAGGCAAATACAGCATATTGGATAGTATGCTGAAGGTAGTTGGCGCGGTGCTTCTAATTTCTACACTCACCGCCTTTTTTGGAGTACTTTTTAAAGGACCCATTGAACCAGTTGAAAACTTTGTCCCCAATGTATTAATGGAAAGAGGGGGAATCATCTTTCTGATTGCACTCATGGGCTGGATGCCAACAGCCGTAGACCTTTCTACTTGGAATAGCCTTTGGGCAATTGAACGAATGAACCAAACTGGCTATCGACCAAAGCTAAAAGAAGTACTCTTCGATTTTAATTTTGGCTACATCGTTACAGCGGTACTCGCCATATGCTTTTTAACGCTTGGGGCGTATGTCATGTATGGTTCAGGGCAAGAGCTATCTAGCAATAGTACCGTCTTTTCCGATCAGGTAGTTAGGTTATATACTAATGCACTAGGGCAATGGGCCTACCCAGTCATTGCAATTGCAGCATTTTCGGCCATGTTCAGCACTACCATCACCGTGGTTGATGGCTTTGGAAGAGCAATGGGAGAAACTGTCAGACTCTTATTCTTTAAATCTACGGGAGTAAGAACACTCTATACGGTTATGATGGTAATCGTGGCCACAGTCTCTTTCTTTTTTATTCTATTCTTATCATCCAACCTGAAAGACCTTGTAGACCTAGCCACCACCTTATCCTTCGTAATCGCCCCTGTGATTGCCTATATCAACTATAGAGTGATAATGTCTGATCAAATTGATACCGAATTCAGGCCGAAGCCGTGGCTAAAAACACTCGCAATTCTGGGTTTAATTTTCTTGACTGTCTTCGCCATAATCTACATAGTGGTTTACTTCAATTTGGTTGACTTAAATTTTTAGAGAAAATCTCAAAAAGGGTTTGGTTTATTTTCAACCAACCGCTAATATTGCACTCCGATTCGCAAATGAGTGAATCAAATTCCTGAGCAATCTGTTAAGGCTTACAGGTTTTAGACAATCAAATTCCTCCTTAGCTCAGTTGGTTAGAGCATCTGACTGTTAATCAGAGGGTCCTTGGTTCGAGTCCAAGAGGAGGAGCTTAAAAGAGAAGGTCAGCAGTTTGCTGACCTTTTTTATTAATGGACTACACAACCTACATACTCTATTCAGCCAGTATCAATAAATACTATATAGGCTATTCATCCAGCTTCATGGAGCGATTTAAATACCACAATGATTCCAATAGGAATCGAATCTGGACAAAGAGGGGAATTCCGTGGAAAGAATTTTTAATAATTGACGGGCTTGAAAAGTCTACAGCGAGGAAACTAGAGTTACACCTTAAAAAGATGAAATCAAGAAAATATCTAGAAGAGCTAAAAGCAAGCCCTTTGAGATTAATCACTTTCTAAGATTCAAATGAGTTGGTTCAGTGACCTTCTTATGACCTCCAGCGTTCATTCAAATGGATTTTAGATTCAGTATGTAATGAAATATGGGAGGAGTTAGATAAGTATTCGTGCTTTGATAAGCCTGATATTGGCATTGCTGACACCGTGATTTTTGGCAAGTATTTCCCACTGATCCAGCGCAGATTTTGTCTGTTCGACAACCTCATTGATTTGAGCCCGAGTGAGGTCGGCTTCTTTACCCAGTTTGATCAAGTGTTCGCTTGACGGGCTTTGCCCTTCTCCCATAACCATAGTGCTTTGGTGTCCACGCGGTCCTGATGAGAAAGTCAAATCATAGGCTGGCGCAAGTTTCCATTGACCAGTACTATCCATCAGGAAAGAGAAGTTCTTTGCATGATCGTCTCGATTATGTGAGAGGGTATTGAACACGGCAAGGCGAAACATTTTCTTCACCTCCCTGACATCTTTTGTAAGCACTGCCGTTAAGGTGACTAAATCCTCGTAATCTAAAGAGGGGGTTCTAAAATCAGAGTGCAATAGGCCGCTTGCCGTATGCATATGAAGTCTTGTGTTATTAACTCGATCAAATCTTTGTGTGGCAAAGTAACCTGCTCCTTTTGAAGCTGGGAATAGGTGGGCTTGTGTCATTTCAAGGCCAGCCTCTTTTGCCATCAATGAATAGACGTACTCTATGGCTCCAGCATCAAAACCGTCTGTTGTATTGGCAAATTTGACAATCCAGTGTTCATAGCCTTCTGGCAAGTCGTGCTTGCCATGAATGACTTGTTGTTTGTTTTGTCCAACACCAATTAAGGCTTTTGGTCTAGCCCCAGCGGATGATCCGTTCAAGTCAACCAATTCGGCCAGAACGTTCTCAGCCTCTCCATCCATGACCTCCTGGGTTTGATCGGAAAGCGTGTCGAGGTTTATAATCTCTTCTGACTTCTCATCGCTATAGTCAGGTTCATAGACCAAAGCCCCCAGTCCAGTAAAACCGATATGAGCAAGCCGATCTAAGGCGCTGAATTCGTTGGGGAGTAGGTTACGGCTTCTGACGAGGCGGTCAAACAGCAAGCGCCCCCATCCATCTGGTAGGCTGTCATTGAAAACTCCGGGTAAACCTTCAAAGAGGCCTGGACTAAAAGTTCGAAGACCCGATTCTAAGGGAAGTTTTAAGGGGGATATTTCCAGCCTTAGATCAAGAAAAGCTTCATCATATTCAAAGTAGGTTTGAGCGTTTCGACTGGCGAGTCTACCCACTGAAATAGTTTTTTGTCCAAAGTTAAGGCCGACTTTAACTTCATTCAAAGAGATGTTGTCACTCATTTTCGCCATCCCCTTTGTCGTTTTTTATCTTCCTTATTTTTCACCACATCATCAATGGATGTAAAGTTTTCATTCAAAGGCTTTACAGCCTCAACAAAGCTATCGAGGCAACCAAGTGCCATGGCTAACTTGAAAAATGACTCCAAGGAGATTAGTCCTTTTTGCTCAAACTTGCGCAACGATGCTAGGCTTACACCTGCACGATCCGCTAGTCCTGCTTGGGTGAATCCCTTTTCAAGGCGCAGAGCCCGCAAGCTCTCGGCAACTTTTCGTAAAGCCTTAGGCGTGGTTATAAGTGAGTTCATAGTATTACTTGCATTGCAAATATAGCACTTATTACTATTATAGTAGTAATTAATCTACATCACAAGCCCTGTGATCAAGGTTAGGTTACCAAGAGAGAACTTTTTTATGGCTTATCTGAATTAGTTTGACTTTCCTTAAAATGTGCTTTGCTCCTTAGGATTAAGAGAAGGATTAAATATACCCAAGGACCTCCATGGAGCACGAGATCAAAGTAGTCCATAGACCTCATTCCAGATGCGCCACCTAACACCCATCTAATTTTACCTAACACATGCGGTTCAGGTACAAATGGAGCTAAACCCAAGGTCAGACTCAAAATGACCGCTAATCGAATCTTATTATTACCGGGTTTCATAAGGAGTATTTAAGGTGTGTTATCACGCTTTTAAGTTGCACGGAATCTATTCCAAGCGGAGATCCCACCTTTCAAATTATAAAGATTTTCGAATCCCATTTGTACCATTGCTTTACAAGCATTTCCACTGCGATTACCACTTCTACAGTAGACCAAATAAGTCTTACTCTTATCTAACTGGGCTATTTTTGACTGAAAAGAAGGGTCAAAATAGTTTATCATTTTATAACCAGGCACAGAACCATCACTAAGTTCTTCCGGTGCGCGAACATCCATTACGATACTATTCTTATCCTTCATCATTTCTGCAAACTGCACTGCATCAACATCCGCGTAATTCTTATTTGTTTTAAAGACTCCAAACATGTTCTTTTCTGTTAAGATGTTATTCAATTATCTAATCTTTTATACTTATGCTAAGTACCAACTATTTGAAAGATCCGTTGGTAACAATTGTTACGTTCACGTTTCAGAAGAAATGTGATTTGACTTTCGTTGCAGTCATTAAATCACCTCATATTATGTCTTTAATGTAAATAGGTGTGTCTTATCAATGATATTCAGAAGGAGAAGAAAGCAGCTGAATACCATCCTTCTCAATTGAAACAAAAGATATAAAGGTCATACTGGTCGCATAAAGCATAATTCTAAATCCTTCAAAAGTCGGTTGATTAATTAAAGGTCAAATCGTTTTTAGTAATTTGTCCTTTCGACAAAACACTGAATAGTATCTAATGATTTTTTCTCTGCTCCTAGGCTTGCTTCAGTTAGTCCAGCAAGAATTGCCTACACCGCAAGTCATTGATACGCAAGACGGTCTCTCTAATAATATTGTATATGAGACCTATCAAGACAGTGAAGGTTTTATTTGGATCGCTACCGATAATGGACTCAATCGCTATGATGGTTATGATTTCAAGACTTTCTATCATCATCCCGAAGACTCTACCTCCATATCCAGTAACATCGTAAGAACCCTTTTGGAAGATACAAAGGGAAACCTCTGGATTGGCACTTTCAACGGGCTGAACCTTTATAACAGAGCCACTGAATCATTTACTCGATACAATGACAGTCCTGATATTCCTAATCAACGGCTTGATGTTCAGCATTTCGCTTTAGATAGTCACGGACTAATTTGGTTCAATACACTAAGAACCATCGGCTGGTTCGACACCAACAGTCTAGAGTTCGGCTTTATTGATCCGCTTTATCCTGCTTCTACCATGGCCTTAGATTACCAAGACCAGGTTTGGATGACTTCCAAGGGAGGTTCATACGACAGATTTGTTCAAAATGAGAACACCATTACGTCAATCAAGGAAACCAATACTACCGTTAAGCAACCGCTGTATTGGGGTAAATATTCTCAATCCCTCTGGATTAAAGAAGCTTCGTTGAAAAACAACCTTGACATTAAGACTTCGGTACTCCCTAAGTTGCCGAATGATGTATTTGCCAGAGAATTATTAGAAGTAGATGAGAATACGCTTTGGATTGGTACTGACATTGGTCTTTTTATCTATTATGCCGATCAAGCAAAACTTGAAACCGTAGACCTCGGCAATGCCTCCACTTTAAACTCCGCCATTAGGAGTATTTACAGAGATAAAAATGGCGGCATGTGGGTTGGCACACTTAGCGGGTTATTTCATTTCGACTCGTTTCAAAAACCCTTTGTGCATTTAGACATCGTAGATGAATCGGGTGACGTAATCATGGGCCTCGAAAGCGTTGATCAACAAATTTATATCAATGCGCTCGGTAAAGGACTCTACACATATAACATAGAGTCGGGTATAGTTAAACCGAAGGCTTTCAACAAAAACCCTCCTACTGGATACAACTTCATTTGGACAATTGCCTCAATGCCAGCATCAAATTATCCCCTTTGGCTCGCGACTGACGCAGGGCTCGTTTTATACGAACCCATTACTGGTAATTGGAAACATATTAACCTTTCTATTAAATCAGGAACAAACAGCCCTTCATTTTCCATAATTCAGACCGATAAGTTTGCATGGGTGAGTTCAAAAGAAGGGATTCATCTGTTATCGAAAAGAGATGGACAAATTATCAAAAGCATACCACTCTCTGAGTACACCAAAGCGTCAATCATCCAAGACTTGGCCTTAATTGATGAACACCTGTTTATCGCTACCGAGGGCGTAGGAACTATCCTTTACAATGTGGAAACAGAAGAAGTTAAAATGCTCACCGAACTAGTACCCGACTCCGAAGTGATTTCCTCCACACCAACCTGGGACTTGTTTCCAGATGACCATAAACTTTGGTTAGGAACCAACCGAGGGCTTTTTCTTTTGGACCTTAAAACGAATGAGTTCGAGCATATTCAGATCGATCAAAACTTAGAAAATCGTGTCATTTTTAGCATTGAAAAAGACGAGAATGAAACGCTCTGGATGGGGACCGAAAGAGGCCTCATGAGTTATAATATTGATAAAAAGGAAATTCGCTACTATGACACAAATGATGGCCTAAAAAACATTGAATACAATCGAAAGTCAATCAAGAAAACTTCAGACGGCCGACTCCTTTTTGGTGGTGTGAATGGCATCACGCTGTTTGACCCAAGCAGAATTCAACAGAATGCTATTGTGCCACCCGTCTATATCACCGAGTTAGAAGTAATCACAAGTGACTCTACATTTTATCCCTTGTTGAAAGAAGGCAATACGCTGAAATTACCTTGGCATCAAAATACAATTCAGTTGTACTACGTAGCACTCAACTATACTAATTCGGCACAAAACCAGTATAAATATCGACTTGTCGGACATGACCCAGATTGGGTTTTTGATGAGGGAACTAGGCAGGCGCGCTATGTCAGGCTTACCCCCGGCACATACACCTTCGAGGTGATGGGTTCCAATAATGATGCACTCTGGAATCCAGCTTCCGAGACCATATCAATTGAAATATTACCTCCATATTGGCAGAGATGGTGGTTCAGGGCCTTGATTATTTTAAGCATTGCCCTTATCCTTTGGAGTGCTTATCGGTATAGAGTAAAAAGATTACTAGCCGTTGAACGGATGCGATTACGAATCGCGGGAGACCTTCATGACGAAGTAGGTAGTGGACTAAGCGGCATTGCCTTAACAGGTGATCTGCTCCAACGTCAGGTTGAAAAAGGAGCAGCAAAACCCGAGCTCGTGGAAAGAATTACTAGTAATGCCAGAAACCTGGCCTCCTCATTAGACGCCATTGTCTGGTTGATCGATCCCCAGAAAGAGTCTCTAGGTGATTTGCTCGTTAAGATAAGAGCTGTTGGCTCAGAGCTGTTGACTCATTCAAAATTTCAAATGGTTGAGCTCATGACCGAAGCAGACAAAGAACGCTCGCTGAGCGCTGAGCAAAAAAGAAACTTGTTTCTACTGATCAAAGAAGGGCTCCACAACATTGCCAAGCACGCAAATGCTACAAATGCCGCACTCACCATAAGCTGCAATCATACTACCTTGTCCTTAAGCCTAGTTGACAATGGTGATGGATTCAACCAAAAAGAAAAAGGATCTGGCCATGGGCTTGAAAGCATCAAAAATAGAGCCCACCATTTAAAGGCTGAATTCCATTTTAACTCGATCATCGGCAAAGGCACTGAAATCCATCTCAAAATGAAATTACCGTAATTGCGGTATAGCAGATAATTATATTAACCTGTTAATTACAACATGATTGGATCAGATACGAGCAGGGTATGGATTGTAGAAGATGATCTTCTTTTTCGAGAGTCACTCATCGACCTAGTCAATGAGGAAGAGACACTAGACTTAACCCTAGTGGCTGGTTCAATCGAAGAAGCCTTCGAGGCTTTCGACCGACATGATGCCCCTGATATTATTCTCGAAGACATAGGTCTTCCTGGCATGTCTGGCATAGAAGCCATTAGCCATTACAAGGGTAAATATCCTGAGGTATCTATTATTATGCTGACCATATTTGATGACGATGAACGCGTATTCGAGGCTTTAAAAGCTGGTGCAGATGGTTACCTTTTGAAGAGAACACCCGGGGACAAAATTTTACAAGGAATACAAGACGTTATCGATGGTGGCGCTCCAATATCTCCATCCATAGCCAAAAAAATAATGAACATGTTGGTTGGCCCGGCAAAGCCAAAAAACAAAGAGACTATACTCACCAAACGAGAAACCACCATTCTTGAACACCTCGTCAAAGGAGAGACCATTGATGAGATTGGTAAAATACTTTTTATCAGCCGTCACACAGTAGATACGCATACCAAGAACATCTATCGAAAGCTTCAAGTACACAACAGAAGCACCCTTACAGCAAAGGCTATCAAAGAAGGCCTGATCTAATTTAAACGAATATTTCTGTAAAAATACCCCGAACACGGTATGGCGCATGTGCCACACATCTATTGATCTTTGGAAGAACTGATTAGACCAAAAAGTCAGTCCTGATTTAAACAAACAAAGATGTACCGAAGCACAAAGAAATTTCTCTTACTCCTCTTTTTCGCACTTATCGCTATCTCATGTGGAGAAGACGAAAAACCCAACAATGCGCCATCAATCAGCGCCCAAACCTTCAACGCTTCAGAGGCAATTGTTGTCGGGGATGTTATTGGAACAATAAGTGCTACGGATGCCGAAGGCGATGCCCTAACCTTCAGCATCAGTTCCAACGACAACAACCTCTTTACAGTCACCGCTGGTGACGCCAACACCCAAGGCGGACAGCTAAGTTTAAATGCAGGACAAAGCCTAGATTTCGAAACCGCATCTAGTCACAGCATTGTCGTCAGGGTAAGTGACGGTCAATTAGAAGCTACAGCGACCATTACAATTACAGTTGTAGATGTCGATGAGAATACGATGCCAACCATTGCATCTCAAGAATTTACGGTAGCGGAAGACATCAGTGATGCAACGGTCATCGGAACGGTAACAGCTACCGATGCCGAAGGAGACGACCTAGCCTTTAGTGTCACGGCTAACTCCAGTGAACTCTTTGAAATTTCTACCGCAGGAGAATTGAGCCTTATCAGTGGACAAAACCTAGATTTCGAAACCGCAACCTCTCACGCTATTACGGTTCAAGTCTCCGATGGCAGCCTCAGTGCTTCGGCTACCATCACCATTAACGTGACAGACGTTGCTGAAAATACGGCACCAGCTATTGCCGCGCAATCTTTCACTGTGGCAGAAGACATCGATGCAACAACAGCTATCGGTACCGTAACAGCAACAGATGCAGAAGGCAATAGCATCTCTTACAGCATAACGGCAAACGATAATGGACTATTTGAAATTACTACTGGCGGTGCGCTAAGTCTTGTTGCAGGACAAACACTAGACTTTGAAACAAGTACAAGTCACAGTATTACAGTGCAAGCTACAGACGGAGGGCTCAGCAATACAGCCACCATCACCATAAACGTTACCGATGTAGATGAATCCGTTGCTTCAGCAAGTTACACGGTCAGTACTTTTGCGGGTAGCACTCAAGGCCTTTTGGATGGACAGGGCACAGCAGCGCTTTTCAATAATCCAACCGGTGTTGAAGTAGATGCCTCAGGTAATGTTTATGTGGCAGATTCAGGCAATAAGCGTATTAGAAAAATTGACCCCAATGGAAATGTTACCACCATTGCAGGAAGTGGTGGCTCCACAATCACAGACGGTCAAGGCCTAGCTGCTTCTTTCAGCTTCCCAAATGCGCTAGCAGTAGGCAGTGATGGGACAATTTTTGTCTCGGACAATAATGCCTTAAGAGCAATTGATACCAACAATAATGTGACAACCATTGCAGGAACTAGCGTTAGTGGGTTCAATGATGGACAAGGAACGGCCGCCCTATTCAAAAGTAATAAGGGAATAGACATTGACGGCAGTGGAAACCTCATTGTAGCAGATGAACGGAATCAAAGGATTCGAAAAATAGATAATGCTGGTAACGTAACAACAATAGCAGGAAGCGGTGCACAAGGAACCACTGACGGCAATGGAACTGCAGCCACATTTAGAAACCCAACGGATGTTGCTGTGGATGCCAATGGAAACATATTTGTAGTTGACAATAGTAACGATAGGATTCGAAAAATAGACCCAAGTGGCAATGTCACAACCTTTGCCGGAACACGTGAAAACTTCGATGATGGACAAGGAACAGATGCAGCATTCAATACACCATATGGCATTACCATCGATGCAAACGGCAATCTTTATGTGACCGATACTAACAACATTGCGATTAGAAGAATTGACCCAAGCGGCAACGTGATTACGATAGCTGGAGGAAACCAAACTGGTGTAGGCACGGTCGATGGAGCTGGAAATGTCGCAAACTTCGATTTGACCCAGGGAATAGCAGTGGATGCCAATGGTGTGATATATGTAGCTGATCCCCGTAATCACAGAATCAGAAAAATCGTGTTCAATGAGTAGTTTAAAAGACTAACAAGCTTTCAATACAATGATTTTATAAATGCCTCTCCTTTGAAAGGCATTTTTCATTTTGACTGATCCGAAACAGCGATTCTAACGATGAGTCCTTAGGTAGTACTGAGTACCTTTGAATTCACGAGTTTTTGTAAGGGCACCAATTTCCTCCATTTTAGTTAGATCACTTCTGGCTGTTGCACTCGGGGCAGCCGAAATACTTTGATAATTCTTGACACTTAAACCTTCCGTTCCCAATAAGCATGATCTATAAATCACAACTCAATAGATCAAAGATGTAACAGTTTCAGCACCCAAGACATACCTATGGCAAGAAAATGAGACCTATGTATGTAGCTTTTTCTCCAATCACTATAATTCCTCAGCTCAATATTTCGTTAATTTGTCGTGATGCGAAAACCTCTCTTTCTTTTAACTATGCTACTGTGCCTCATTTCTGTGGCAACAGCTCAGACTGAAAAAGAGAAAGAGTCGAAAGAAAAGGCTACAGTTGAAAAGCCTGACATCAAATACAAACGTATTAATGTCGACACCCTCCCCGATGCCGAATTAAAGAAAAAACGCAACTTCTATTACGGAGAAAAAACAAAGAAATCTTATACCACCAAGAGCTCTCGAACCGCTGTAACTTATGAGTTATTTAATGTATTAAAAGAACCCGTCAAAGTAGACAACTACGTTAGGCAAATCTTTTATCATGATGTTCGTAAAGGCGAAATTGTAGCCGTCACCGGAAGAGGCCAAACCTTGAATCGTGTACTCCACGGACCTTATAAAAGAACCGTGAATGATAATATAGTTGAGGAGGGCATGTACCACTATGGCACGAAACACGAAACATGGATGTACCAAAAAACAGACTCTACACTCTACGACAAAAGACACTATAATAAAGGCTGGTTTCGAGACTCGGAGATCACTTACTATGACGAAGATCAAAAGACCAAGATTAAGGAAGTAATCCCCTATCGATATGGTAAAAAAGAAGGAGACTATTATCTCTTTTTCCCTAGCGGAAACATTGCCGTAAGAGGTAAATATGAGTTTGACAGGAAGGTTGGGGTTTGGGAAGAATTCCATAACCTCCCTGGTGTTGTCAGAATCAAGAAAGAAATACAATACCCCCCTCAGTTCTGGCAAAAAGACTTCAACGCCTATGTAAGAAAAGAGTGGAATAGAAACGCAACACCTACTTACACCGCTCCGGAAAAGAATCAATAAAAAGCATCTTTCAAGTGTAGCAACTCCACTTCGTTTTTACTTTGGACAATGGCAACAATATCGAAACGAAGATCTCCGGCCCAGTCCGAATCTAGCATATACTGCTCAGCGGCTCTAATGATTGCCGTTTTCTGAGAATCGGAAACGAAAGACTCCGGCTCGCCATAAATTCTACTGCTCCTTGTTTTCACCTCCACAAAAACTAAAAGGTCATTAGTTTGACAGATGAGATCAATCTCAGACTTCTTAAAACGATAATTCTGTTCAAGAATCTGATACCCTTGTTTCTCTAAATATTCTGCAGCTAAACTTTCTCCTTTTCTACCAATCGATTGCATGGATATGAATCATTCGATGTTTAATTTAGGCATTAATTTCCGCTAACTTCGACTGCTCGAACCTTCAAACAAATATGCTTAACTCCATCAACCCTACTCAAACCAATAGCTGGCAAAAACTCAAGGCTCACTTCGAAAATATGAGCTCGGTTCAAATGAAGAACCTTTTCGATTCAGATCCAGAAAGATTCCACACATTTTCAGCCCAATTTAATGACATTCTTGTCGATTTCTCCAAGAATATTATTACACAAGAAACCCTCGATTTACTAGTAGCGCTTGCTGAAGAGTGTGAATTAAAATCAGCCATCAAGAGTAAGTTTAATGGTCAACCAATTAACGCTACAGAAGGCAGGTCGGTACTACATACTGCACTTAGAAACAAGTCAGACAGACCCGTCTTAGTCGATGGCAACGATGTAATGCCTGAAGTCAGAAGTGCCTTGGCAAAAATGAAAGTCTTCGCAGACAAAATTACTTCAGGGAGCTGGCTCGGATACACAGGAAAACCCATCAAAAGCATTGTGAATATTGGCATTGGTGGATCAGATCTGGGTCCAGTGATGGTCACAGAAGCTCTAAAGCCATATGCCACGCACGGTACTTCTACCTATTTTGTTTCTAATGTAGACGGATCTCACATCTCAGAAATACTTAAAAAAGTAAATGCAGAAGAGACCCTCTTCATGATTGCCTCGAAAACATTTACCACACAAGAAACCATGACGAATGCCCATTCGGCCAGAACTTGGTTTTTAGAACAAGGGGCTTCCGAAGAAGATATCGCCAAACACTTTGTTGCGCTTTCTACCAATGCAGAAGCTGTTGGCGCATTCGGAATTGACACCGCCAACATGTTCGAGTTTTGGGATTGGGTAGGCGGACGTTATTCCCTCTGGTCTTCCATCGGTCTATCAATCGCCTGTACCATCGGTTTTGATGACTTTGATGAACTTTTAACAGGTGCTTTTGAAATGGACGAACATTTTCAAAACGCAGATTTCCATGAGAACATACCCGTAATATTAGCCTTATTGGGAATTTGGTATGGTAACTTCTTTGGCAGTGAAAGTGAGGCAATTTTACCTTATGACCAGTACATGCATCGCTTTGCCGCCTACTTCCAACAAGGAAATATGGAAAGTAATGGAAAATGTATTGGACGTGATGGAAAACCTGTCAACTATCAAACCGGACCGATCGTTTGGGGCGAGCCTGGCACTAACGGCCAGCATGCATTCTACCAGCTCATCCATCAGGGAACGAAATTGATTCCTTGCGACTTTATGGCTCCTGCACAAAGTCATAATACTATTGGCGATCACCACACCAAACTACTATCCAACTTCTTTGCACAGACCGAAGCGCTCATGACTGGAAAGTCTCGGGAAGAAGTTGTCAAGGAATTAGAAGCCCAAGGAAAGTCTGAAGCAGAAATTGAGACACTAGCACCTTTCAAAGTCTTTGAAGGAAACAAACCCACAAACAGCTTCCTATTTAATAAACTTACACCCAGAGTATTGGGTAGTTTAATTGCCATGTACGAGCATAAAATCTTCGTTCAAGGCGTTATCTGGAACATTTACAGCTTTGATCAATGGGGCGTAGAACTCGGCAAAGTACTGGCCAAACAAATATTACCAGAATTATCAGATGATGAGAAAGTGACGAGTCACGATAGCTCCACAAACGGTCTCATCAATGCATATAAGGAAATGAAAAAATAATGAGTGAACAGCGCTACCTATATCCACTAAAGTTTGATACCATTTTCAAAGAAAAAATCTGGGGAGGAACAAAGATCAAAGATGTTCTTCAGAAGGATTTTGCTCCCTTAAAGAACTGCGGAGAAACATGGGAAATTTCTGGAGTTCCGGGTAACCTTACTAAAGTGTCTGAAGGAAATTTAAAAGGATGGACCTTACCTGACTTAATTGCTGAATACAAGGATGAACTAGTAGGCAAGAAAGTTTATGAGCAATACGGCAATGAATTTCCGCTACTCGTAAAGTTCATAGATGCGGCACAGGATCTTTCCATCCAGGTTCACCCTAATGATAAATTGGCGAAAGCCCGTCACAACTCTTTAGGCAAAACCGAGATGTGGTATGTCTTTCAAGCCGATGAAGATGCCAAGCTCATCAGTGGCTTTAATCGTGACACCATCCAAGAAGAATACTTAGAATACCTTAATAGTGGTAAGCTCACCGACCTACTCAATTACGAGGATGTTCAAAGTGGCGACTGCTTTTACTTACCAGCTGGTAGAGTTCATACCATAGGAAAAGGCCTATTATTAGCTGAGATACAACAGTCTTCCGATGTGACCTATCGCATTTATGACTTTGATAGAACTGATGATGAAGGGAATAAACGGGAACTTCATACCGAAGAAGCATTAGCAGCCCTAGACTACAAAGGCTATTCAACGTATAAAACCAAATACACACCCTGTCTTAATGAATCAGTACCCCTAGTCGAATCCCAATACTTTCAGACCAACCTTTTAGACTATACAACCGGTATCATAAGAGAGCACTATGAATCAGACTCTTTTGTCATATACACATGCCTCGAAGGTGAAGCAGAAATTGTCACTCAAGGTCATAGTACAAAAATATGTATGGGAAATGCTGTTTTAGTACCCCAAAAATTTCCAGAAGTACATATACGGGCTAAATCCGCTTTCAAAATGTTGGAAACCTTCATGCCTTAATCTATTTTTGGGGATGGCTGGAAAAAAGAATATGAAAATGTTTTCGGCCAAGTTCTTAAATACTAAAGACAATAGCGTGGTCAAGAAAGAGTTTCTGGCGCGTAATCACACCTCTGCTCAAAGAAAGGCAAACAGACAAATAACGAAATATGTTCGTGTACTGACTGTTGAAGCCGTTGGAGATCATGAGAAACCGGCCTAATTTAGCGTGTATATGTGGCCCCGTGAGCGCGAAAGAACATGAGCATTCATTCTAATAAGACAGTTGAAGTAATAAACCTGGGTACTGATGACTACAAGTGTGTGTGGGATTATCAGGAATCTATATTCAAAAAAACGGTTGATCTAAAAATCTCTAACCGAAAAACTGAGTACCCGGAAGACCAGGTTTCTACTAGCAACTATCTTATTCTATGTGAACACCCTCATGTCTATACTCTAGGGAAAAGTGGTTCCATTGATAATTTGCTCCTTGACGATCAAGGACTAAAAGATCATTATGCCCAATTTTATCGAATTAATAGAGGCGGTGATATTACTTATCACGGTCCAGGTCAACTTGTGGCCTATCCAATTTTAGATTTGGACAACTTTTTTACTGATATCCATAAGTACCTGCGGTATCTGGAAGAAGCTGTGATTTTAACGCTCGCTGACTTCGGTTTGACAGCTGGAAGGATAGAGGGCTTAACAGGTGTGTGGATTGACTTCCAAGAAGGAGCGAAAGACCCTCGAAAGATCTGCGCCATGGGTGTAAAATCCAGTCGCTGGGTAACCATGCATGGATTAGCGCTGAATGTCAACACAGACCTCTCCTACTTTGAACACATCGTCCCTTGCGGGATAGACGATAAGGCTGTGACCTCTATGAACAAAGAGCTCGGTAAGCACGTACACATGACCAAAGTTCAGGAAAGACTAACGCATCACATTGCGCAAATCTTTGAAATGGACATTACTATGCCTAATGAGCTCTAAAAATCTATATTCATATCTAATACCGCTATTCTTCCTAATAGCAATAATTAGTGCTTTTAGTCTCAGGGACAAAATCTTAAATAAACATCCGGTTCAAATAAGTATAGAGCATAAGCACAGAGGGGTTTGCTGGGTTGGTGGCTCTAGACTTGTAGACTCCACCATGATGAATGCACTAAGCAAAAATCATGTGAACTGGATTTCGCAAACACCATTTGGATGGCAAAGAGGCTACAACAACCCGCAAATTGGTAATAACATAGGCAACGAGCGTGCATGGTGGGGAGAAAGAGACGAGGGTCTTAAAGTCACTACCCGTCTCGCACGCGAAAGAGGTATTAAGACCATTCTAAAACCTCACATATGGCTCAGAGACAATGAAGGCAAGTGGCGAGGAGAAATTGCAATGGATTCTGAGGAAGACTGGCAAAAATGGTTCGCTGACTACGAAAAATTCATTCTTCACTATGCCAGGTTAGCAGAAGCTGAAAACATGGAAATGCTCTGTATTGGTACTGAATTACATAAAACATGCATTGAGCGAGAACAAGATTGGAGAAAGTTGATCGCGAAGATCAGATCCGTTTACTCAGGTGACTTAACCTATGCGGCCAATTTCTCACAAGAATTTGAAGAAGTAGCATTTTGGGATGAGCTGGACTATATAGGTGTGCAAGCATATTTCCCTGTAGCGACCAGCGAAAACCCAACCGTTGAAGAGGTAAGACAAGGATGGCAACCCCACTTAGAAAAGCTTGAAGCTTTCTCAAAGCGCTATCAGAAACCGATACTATTCACGGAAGCAGGTTATAAGAGCACCAAAAACTCAGGCATCGAACCTTGGGCTTGGCCTCAAAGACTAAGCGAAGAAGAACGTCAAACGATATACTCAGAAGAGGCACAAGCAACACTCTACGAGGCCATGTTTCGAGAAGTATTCGATAAGCCGTACATCGCGGGAATCCATCTTTGGAAATGGTACCCATCTCAAGAGAGAACATCTAGCAATACATCCGAAAGACAGAGACAATTCTATAATATAGACTTCACACCTCAAGGCAAAAAAGCTGAAGAAGTGATGGCAGAATGGTTCGCAAAATTCAGTCAATAATATATCAATCTCTATTTTTGCAGCATGAAGAAGGACATAAAAATGCCTAAAGTAACTGGGGTTAAGTTGTGCATTGGAAAAAGCACCAATGCCTTAGGAGAAAGTGCTTGGTATGTTTATTTGATCAACAAAAATTTGATTGAGTTAACCAATGTCATGATTGTATCTAAAGGTTACGAAAGCAAGGAAAAAGAGGCACGAAAAACCTCCACACTCAGGCATATGATAGAGAAAGTTGAGGCCCAGAACGTAGCGAAAGTCGAGTCGATCAGCCCTGAGGTTTTTTCCTTCTACAATGAATTTTGGGTCAGTTACTATATTATCAATGAGGTTTTCGACAAGAAGTTCGTCATTGAACCATTTCAAGAATTTGACTTGGATACTATCGAAGAAATAGAACTGCAAGGAAAGCTAGCCACTTGACTTCAATTAATTGATCCCATATATTGTAGAGAACGCGCATGAAAGATCTCCACAATATTCTATTTCTAGATATAGAAACAGTACCCACCCACCAAAGCTTTGACAAGCTCAATCCTCGTTTTCAAACCTTATGGACAAAGAAATCACAGTTTTTAAAAGGATCCGAAGACCTTTCTCCAGAGCAACTATACGAACGGGCTGGAATATATGCTGAGTTTGGTAAAATTGTCACCATAGCCGTTGGCTATTTTGTACCACGAGAAGCAGAAGGTTTCAATTTTAGGATTAAGGCATTTTCAAACAAAGATGAAAAGGTACTTCTGGAAGATTTCTCCACGCTGCTCAAAGAACATTTTAACTCCAAGAAGATTCGTTTGTGTGCCCATAATGGCAAAGAATTTGATTTTCCTTATATAGGAAGACGCATGGTCATTAACCAAATTCCCATACCCGAATCGTTGAACCTAAGTGGAAAAAAACCGTGGGAAGTACCCCACTTAGACACCATGGAGCTTTGGAAATTCGGAGACTACAAGCATTTCACATCTTTAGATCTGTTGGCCGCACTTTTCGGAATAGAAAGTAGTAAAGACGATATTGATGGAAGCCAGGTATACCATGTGTACTATGTAGAAAATGACTTAGAACGCATCGCCAAGTATTGTAAGCGAGATGTCATGGTATTGGCTCAAGTGTTCATGCGGTTGAATCAAATGCCATTGCTCACCCAAGATGAAATCACTATCCTTTAAAGTGCTCCTGAAAAGAAGAATTCCTCTTTTTTATTTCTACTTTTAAATCAACACTACCCCCCATTAATGGCTCGAAAACGAAAACCTCAGCATCATAAAAAATCAAAACATCAAGCCACCGGCAGTACCAAGGGAGTTGAACCTCGGATTGAAGAATTTCTTGCCAAGAATCCGGGAAGAGGTTACCAAATCAAACAGATTCTAAAGGCACTTGGTATCAGAGACGTCAAGTCAAAGAAGTCAGTTACCGATGCCATCTTCAGGCTTGAAGACACTGGAGCCATCAAGAAACTTCGTAATGGATCATTTGCCATGGACCCTGGAGAGATGAAAACCTTGACAGGAGTGGTTGATAGTGTCAATGCAAGATTTGCCTATGTAACTGTTGAGGGAGAACAAGATGAAGGAGATGTTTGGATTTCCGTAAACGATCTAGCAGGTGCTCTTGATGATGACAGAGTAAGCATCATCTTGAAGCCAAGCCGCCATGGCAAACATAGAGAGGGTAAAGTAGTAGAGATTCTTGATCGGAATCGGGAAGAGTTTGTCGGTAGACTTGAAATGTCTACGCGCTATGGCTTCGTTATCCCAGATTTCAAAAAGATGTTCCATGACGTTTACGTGCGCTTTGAAGACCTCAATGGTGCCAAGCACAACGATAAAGTCATTATAAAAATCACACAATGGCCTGAAAGGGATAAGAAACCTGAAGGAATTGTAACGCGTGTTCTCGGTAAAGCCGGTGAGCATAATGCGGAAATACACTCCATCATTGCAGAATTTGGCTTGCCCCTAGAGTTTCCCGAAGGAATCGAAGCTGAAGCCGAAACGATCTCTGACAAAATCACCTCTAAAGAGATCGCCAAGCGTAAAGATTTTCGAGGAATCACCACCTTTACCATTGACCCTTTCGATGCCAAAGATTTTGATGATGCACTCTCCATTAAACCCTTGCCTAATGGAAATACAGAAGTGGGCATTCATATCGCTGACGTCACCCATTATGTGGCACTTGAAACAGCCTTAGAAAAAGAAGCCGTAGAACGCGCTACTTCAGTATACCTAGTGGACAGAACGATTCCGATGCTTCCTGAGCGACTTTCCAATGGGCTTTGCTCTCTTAGACCAGAAGAAGAGAAACTTACTTTTTCAGCAGTTTTCGAACTAGATGAAGAAGGTGACATTAAAAAAGAATGGTTCGGCCGAACGATTATCTACTCAGATAGACGCTTCACTTATGAAGAAGCGCAAGAACGACTCGAATCTGGTGAAGGAGATTTTCACAAAGAAGTAAAAGCCCTGGATGTCCTAGCCAAAAAGCTCCGCAAACAGCGGTTTAATAATGGAGCTGTAAACTTTGAAACCGTTGAGGTTAAGTTTAAACTTGACGAGAAAGGTATTCCGCTTGGCGTGGTCCCAAAAGAGCGGAAAGATGCCCATATGCTGATTGAAGAATTCATGCTTATGGCCAACAAAAGGGTCGCTGAATTTATTTATAACAAAGGAAAAAAGGGAAATCCACCAACCTTTGTATATCGTTCTCATGATAATCCCGATCCCGAAAAACTAGACACTTTCGCCAATTTCGCCAGACGGTTTGGCCATCAATTAGATTTTGAAAAGCGCGGCACTTCTAAGTCACTGAACGGTCTTATTGATGAAATTGAAGGAAAACCCGAACAGAACGTTTTGCAGCAACTGGCCATCCGTACCATGGCAAAGGCAAAGTATACAACCGAACCAAAAGGACATTTCGGCCTTGCCTTCCCTCATTACACACATTTTACCTCGCCTATCAGGAGATACCCTGACATGATGGTTCATCGCCTGCTGCAGCACTACCTTGATGGTGGCAAGTCAGAAGATAAAGAAGCCTATGAAGAGCTTTGCTTGCATTCATCAGATCGTGAAAAACGTGCTGCCGATGCAGAGCGAGCTTCTATCAAATACAAACAAGTACAATTTATGTCATTGGTGGAGAAGAAGGCTTTCGATGGCATTGTCAGTGGAGTTACCGAATGGGGACTCTACGTTGAGATTACCGAAACCAAGTGTGAAGGAATGGTGCGCATTGCAGATATGGATGATGATTATTACGAATTTGATGAACAAAACTACCGCGTGATTGGTAGAAGAAATAAGCGAATGATAAGCCTAGGTGATAAAGTCAGCGTTAGAGTGAAAGCCACTGACATCGATAGGCGAACCATCGATCTAATTTTTGCAGAAGATGACCAATAACCTTCAGGAGTTCGTCAACCAAATTAACAAGCGACTCGAAGCACTACCATACGGAACTGAGCCTAACGAACTCTATGATCCTATCAAATACATAATGTCTTTGGGCGGCAAAAGGCTTAGACCAGTTCTAGTCCTGCTTGCCTATCGTTTGTTTAAAGAAAACCACGACCAAATACTTGATCAAGCCATTGCCGTGGAAGTTTTTCACAACTTCACCTTAATGCATGACGACATCATGGATGATGCTCCCCTGAGAAGAGGACAAGCCACAGTCCATGAAAAATGGAATGAAAGCACCGCTATTCTTTCAGGGGATGTAATGATGGTGAAAGCCTATGACATGCTGATCGAAGCAGACGCAGATCTCAGGCAGGTGATTCAAGATTTTAACGCTTGTGCAGCTGGTGTGTGTGAGGGGCAACAGCTTGACATGAATTTCGAAAACCTGCCAACCGTTACAGAAGCTCAATACATCAACATGATTAGGCTGAAGACAGCAGTTCTTTTAGGTTTTAGTTTAAAATTAGGGGCCATGCTCGCAAAAGCCTCTCAAGATGAAGCAAACGCACTTTATGAGTTCGGTGTTGACATTGGCATTGGTTTTCAATTAATGGATGACCTCCTAGATGTCTATGCAGACCAAGCCAAGTTTGGCAAACAGGTTGGAGGTGATATCATTTCTAACAAAAAGACATTTTTGCTATTGAAAGCCCTAGAACTGGCAGATCAAACACAGTTAGAAAAGCTAAACGATTGGATTCGGGCAACGGATTTTGACAACGAACAGAAAGTGGAGGCAGTCAAAGGAATCTACAATGAAATAGGCATTCAAGAGCTGACACTTTCCAAAATGAGTGAGTATTTCCAAAAAGGTTTTGATGCTTTAGCAAAAATCGAAGTAGCGGAAGAAAAGAAAAAGCCGTTAATTGAGTTTACCAATTACTTAATTAACAGAGATAAATAAATGGAAATTACTTACGGGCTAATGATTGCAATAGGCTTAATCACCTATTACGCATGGCAGCGCCCAGATGTGCATCGTAAACTGATGCTCAACCCCTACGCTACATTTCATGAACGCCAATTTGAGCGTTTGATCACCTCTGGATTTGTGCATAATAATGGCATGCACCTATTTATGAATCTGTTCACCCTCTATTTTTTTGGAGGAGCTATAGAGAGGATTTTTGCTGCTTATTTCGAAGAGGCGGGAGGATTCCTCTACATACTCTTATTCTTAACGGCAGTGGTAGTCGCTAATATTCACACCTTAATAAAGCATAAAGACAACCCAAATTACAACTCATTAGGTGCTTCAGGGGGCGTATCTGCTTTGGTAATGGCCTTTATACTATTCGATCCACTACAAGACCTCTGTCTTTATGCCATTGTATGTTTACCGGGTTATGTTTTAGGAATTCTCTTTATAATCTATTCCATCGTTATGGGAAAAAGAGGAGCAGATAATATCAATCACGATGCACATTTATACGGAGCCCTTTATGGTATTCTGTTTATTCTTGTTTTAAAACCCTCCATAATCTCTAATTTTATAGAAGTACTATTTTGATTAAACATTAAGAATCAAACCATGAAACATCTACTGCGGATATGCCTATTGGCCCTTATGAGTCACAGTTTATTAGGTCAAGATAATAACCAATCAGCTCGAAGCCTTACGGAAGTTAACCCTTTAGATACTCTTTACGATGGTGGCTCAGAAGCCTTTGGTACCCTCTTAAGACAAACACTATTAACCCCTCGATCTCTATTAGGCAGCAAGAATGGTGGCTTCGTTATTTTTGAAATATCCGTACAGTCTACAGGCGAAGTTTCCGCCAAAATGATGACCAAGTTTAGTGAGGATACCGAAAAAAGTGTGATCAAATCTATCCAAGCTACAGTAAGTGGGTGGATTGTCCACCCGACTGATTATAAAGTCTATCAACCAGTCTTATTCAATCTATTCATCGAAGACCAAGCATCAGTTTCCAGAGGATTAAATATGTTTCCTGAAAAATTTGAATATCCAATACTACCTTTAGTAACCGTCACTCACATGGGAATAACCCGCTCAGTACGAAGAGTGTCTTCATCTGCTCAAGGAAGTCAAGCTACTGAAATACCCGAAAGTTTAGCAAATAAGGTAGGTCAAAAGACCAGTTCTGGAACCCTAGACGTTATGGTGGCTGAGGTGAATAAATTGAAAGACCGCTTAGTGATGAACCTTGAAAAAGGCAAGGCTAAAAGAGCTTACAAAATTGTTAGCGAAATACTAGCACTCAACCCCTTTAACAAAGCCCTTATCCAACAACGTAGAAGGCTTGAAAAAGAATTGGGTAAAGATGAGTACCGTGTATATGATATTCTGTGGCTTCAGGCCATGAACAATATGGGCTTGAACTAAATAGTAAGGCTAACTTACCCGATACGCTCCAATGTTTATCTGTTATAAAGGTTCACCTTGATAGCATTCTAGTGTCAATTTCCTTATTCCAAATAGCGTTACACAATTCTAACTTTGAAAGCTATGACAAGTTTTACAGCTATTCGCCTAGCCTATGAAAAAAAGTATCAGCCTAATAATAGCCATCTTATTATTGACCACCAATTGGTTTTGGACATTTTGGATTGACTTTCAGATAGCCAACTCCTATATAGCGATTTCATCAACCACAATTTTCAATCTACTTGCCCTTATACTAATCGTCTTTTATTTCACCAAGCACGTGCTTTTGAACCAGATTGATAGATCGGATAAAAACAAGAGTAAAAAAATTAGCACGGTCGATAGCGAACAATGAAACAACCATTCGTCAAACTAGGCTATACAGTTGTACTACTACTACTACTCTTCTTGACCATCTTATCATTTCGGTATTTCCTTTACTGGAGCCCTAAAGCTCAAAAAAGCTGGGCAAACGTAACCAATACGCTAGGCATGAATGCTAAACAAGTAGTAGATATCATGGCGACTCCAGGCCAAATCAATAAACTGGACTGTAATTCTGGCAAGTTTGAATACTATTATGCTCCACCTTTCTCGGCATCTGATGGCATTTATATTGTGATGGACAAAGACAGCCTAGTCAATGGAATTGTATCCTATGAGTGATATTAGAGTGTCACTCTATTTAAGATTCTAATTAGTTTTTATAGAATGCGATTTAGAAATTTACTCTTAATTCAGTTAGTACTTTATTTACCCCAATTTGGTATGGCTCAAGGATTAGATTTTCAAGAACAAACACTAACCATTACCCTTGATGAACTCACTAACAATGAAATACCAGACGAGATATGGGATTCTTTGGCACTAACTGAACTTAGCATACAAAAAACTCAACCGAAGCCCGGGTGGAAAACCTACCCCCCTTTGTCTTGGTATGAAAGTGTAGAATTTACTCCTCCGTATTGGGTCCTCTCAAATAAAATTGGTCAGTTAAGAAGCCTAAAGACCTTGTCGATAGTAGACCTAGATTTACGCACCTTACCTGATTCTATCATTCATCTAAGTAAATTAGAGCACATCAATTTGTCGTTTAATAAAATTGACTTGGGATTTGAACTTGATAAGTTCCGACAACTCAAAAGCCTTAAACAAGTAACCGCATATGGCAGTCATTATGATGAGGCTGCCATGCAAAAATTTAAATCGGAATTCCCTAAAATCTTGGTCGAGTATAAAGATGAAAACGATTGAACAGTATTTATTGTCCAGATACATTAAGGCTATATTACCCAATAGACTTAGACTTGAATAAGCCTGCGGGCTCTCAAAACAAAAAACCCTGACGGAATTTCCATCAGGGTTTTACATTTATATTTTCTAAAACTTAAGCCTCAGCAGCTTCCTCAGAAAAAGGAACTACGGAAACGAAAGATCTGTCTTTTCTACCTTTTTTGAACTCAACTACACCGTGAGTTAAAGCAAACAAAGTATGGTCTTTACCCATTCCCACGTTAGTACCTGGGTGGTGTTGTGTACCTCTTTGTCTTACTATGATGTTACCAGCAATTACTGCCTGACCACCATAAATTTTTACACCTAGTCGTTTCGATTCTGATTCACGACCGTTGTTCGAACTACCTGCTCCTTTCTTATGCGCCATGGTATATCTTATTTAGAAATATTTTCGATTAATACTTTAGTGAATTGCTGGCGGTGGCCATTCTTCACTTTATAACCTTTCCTTCTCTTCTTCTTAAAGACGATCACTTTATCGCCTTTCACATGTCCGATGATTTTACCAGACACCTTAGCACCCTTAACTAATGGGGCACCAACTTCTACTTTACCTGCATTGTCAAGTAACATTACGTTACTGAACTCTACGGAAGCGCCTTCTTCGCCCTCCATCAATGGAGCGTATACGAATTGGTCTTGCGTTACCTTGAACTGCTTACCTGCTATATCTACTATTGCGTACATTTGAATGTTTTTCAAAAACGGACTGCAAAGGTAATAGAATGTTGACGAAAAACAAACCGAATCAAAACCATAAATGCAAGAGAATTTTCAATATTAAATTTTCATTTTTTTTTGTGCCGCCATACGATTGAGAATCGAATAAGTTTTAGTCTAACATCAATCCCACAGCCTTCTATCATACAGCGAGTTAAGACACTTTTGGAAACCGATTACATAAGTAGAATAACTAAAAATTTAGCGTTGATTTTTCAGCCAGTTTTTGTAATATTTGTTCAAGGTTACGACCCCAATAAACAACCTATCATCTGGTCGAAGTCTTACTCCCAAGAGTATCAAGACTTTAACTAGAGTCTCTTAAAAAAACTTAGAGAATTCCTCAAAGGTTCGCCTTTGATTATGTGTGTTTATGTGAAGAAGTTTGACTTCTTCCGCGTGACTTGAATTATTTCGACCCCAATTAACTAAAGATCGACATGAGTGAGCTGACAACAGCAGTGCAGGAGCCCCTATTGAAGGAAAACAAGAACCGATTCGTTCTATTCCCAATTCAACACGATGATATCTGGCAGTACTATAAAAAGGCGGAAGCCAGTATATGGACGGCCGAAGAAATTGACCTTCACCAAGACCTTACAGATTGGAATGACAAACTCACAGATGACGAAAGATATTTTGTAAAGCATATCCTCGCCTTCTTTGCCGCTTCTGACGGCATTGTCAATGAAAACTTGGCTGAAAACTTCGTAAATGAAGTACAGTACACAGAGGCAAAGTTCTTTTATGGATTCCAGATTATGATGGAAAATATCCATTCTGAAACTTATTCTCTACTAATAGACACTTATATCAAGAACCCACAGGAGGCCAACGAGCTCTTCAATGCCATCGAAACATTTGATGCTATCAAGAAGAAAGCTGACTGGGCACTGAAGTGGATCGAATCTCCTTCCTTTGCTGAAAGACTGATAGCCTTTGCAGCGGTAGAAGGAATTTTCTTCTCAGGTAGCTTCTGCTCTATCTTCTGGTTAAAGAAGAGAGGTTTAATGCCAGGTCTAACTTTCTCTAACGAGTTAATTTCTAGAGACGAAGGACTTCACTGCGATTTCGCTGTTCACCTTCATAATGAACACCTAATCAATAAAGTGCCTCAAGAAAGAATCAAAGAGATCATCATGGATGCACTCGATATAGAGAGAGAGTTTATCACAGAGTCTTTACCCGTAAGACTGATTGGCATGAATTCAGACCTCATGGTGCAGTACCTTGAGTTTGTAACAGACAGACTACTCTTAGAACTAGGCTGTGAAAAGGCATATAATTCGACTAACCCGTTTGATTTCATGGAGATGATATCACTTCAGGGAAAGACTAACTTCTTTGAAAAGAGAGTTGGAGATTACCAGAAAGCAGGAGTTATGAAAGACAAAGACGACACCTCGGATTCGAGAGCATTGTCTTTTGACGCAGACTTCTAAAGAAAAATATTTAATACCCCCAAACCCCAATAAATAATGTTAGTAGTTAAAAGAGATGGCAGACGCGAGTCTGTCAAATTCGACAAAATCACCGCCCGTGTCGAAAAGCTCTCGTATGGCTTAGATTCCAACTTCGTTGAGCCTATCGATGTAGCTAAAAAAGTTATTGAAGGGCTGTTCGATGGTGTAAGCACACCAGAGCTAGACAACCTAGCAGCAGAGATTGCAGCCACTATGACTGTTCAGCATCCAGACTATGCTAAGCTAGCCGCAAGGATTGCAATTTCTAACCTGCACAAAACAACGAGTAAGTCATTCTCTAATACCATGAAGAGACTCTACACTTACGTAGATCCTAAAACTGGTCAGAATGCCCCATTGGTGTCGAAAGAAACCTATGGCATCGTTAAAAAGAACGCTGCAGTACTTGATTCAACCATCATTTACGATCGTGACTTCAGTTACGACTACTTCGGTTTCAAAACCTTAGAGCGTTCGTACCTCATGAAATTAGACGGTAATATCGTTGAACGTCCTCAGCACATGCTCATGAGAGTAGCTGTAGGTATTCACGGTGAAAACCTCGAAAACGTAATAGAGACGTACCACCTTCTTTCTGAAAAGTGGTTTACGCATGCTACACCTACCCTATTCAACGCAGGAACACCTAAGCCTCAGCTTTCTTCATGCTTCTTGTTAACAATGAAGGATGACAGTATTGATGGTATCTATGATACTTTAAAGCAGTGTGCTAAAATCTCTCAGTCTGCAGGTGGTATTGGTCTAAGCATTCACAATGTGAGAGCCAAAGGATCATACATCAAAGGAACTGGTGGAGTATCTAACGGTATCGTTCCGATGTTAAGAAACTTTGACATGACCGCTCGTTATGTAGATCAAGGAGGAGGAAAACGTAAGGGATCTTTCGCCATGTACCTAGAGCCTTGGCATGCCGATATCTTCGACTTCCTTGACTTGAAAAAGAACCACGGTAAAGAAGAACTTAGAGCAAGAGATTTATTCTACGCCCTTTGGATTCCAGATCTTTTTATGAAAAGAGTGGAAGCCAATGAGGATTGGACATTGCTTTGTCCTAATGAGTGCCCAGGTCTTTCCGATGTTTATGGTGACGAATTCGAGAAACTATATGAGAAATACGAAAGAGAAGGCAAGGGTCGTCAGACTGTAAAAGCACAAGACCTTTGGTTCGAAGTATTAGAATCTCAGATTGAAACTGGTACTCCTTACATGTTATATAAGGATGCGGCCAACAAGAAATCAAACCAGAAAAATTTAGGAACGATTAAATCGTCTAACCTATGTACTGAAATCATTGAGTACACGGCACCTGACGAAGTAGCAGTATGTAACCTAGCATCTCTTGCACTACCTATGTACGTGAATGAGGAAACAGGTACTTATGACTTCCAAAAGCTATATGACGTAACCTACGTAGCCACCAAGAACCTGAACAGGGTAATTGATGTGAACTACTACCCAGTGCCAGAAGCTAAAAACTCTAATATGCGTCACAGACCAATAGGTTTAGGCGTACAGGGGCTTGCTGATGCATTTATATTAATGAGAATGCCTTTCGACTCTCCCGAAGCGAAAAAGCTGAACAAAGACATCTTTGAAACAATCTACTTTGCCGCCATGACAGCTTCTAAAGATGAAGCAGTAATTGACGGCCCTTATGAGACTTTCAAAGGTTCGCCAGTTTCAAAAGGAATCTTCCAGTACGACATGTGGGGTGTTACGCCAGATTCAGGACTTTGGGATTGGGATAGCCTGAAAAAAGAAGTGAAGAAACATGGTGTGAGAAACTCATTATTAGTTGCTCCGATGCCAACAGCTTCTACTTCTCAAATTCTGGGTAATAACGAGTGCTTCGAACCTTACACTTCGAACATTTATACGAGAAGAACACTATCAGGAGAGTTCGTTATTGTAAACCAACACTTGATGAAGGACCTAATTAAACTAGGCCTATGGAGTGCGGATATGAAGAACAAATTGATCGCGGCACAGGGGTCAGTTCAGAATATTCCAGACATCCCTCAAGAAATCAAAGACTTGTACAAAACAGTATGGGAAATTTCTCAGAAAGCTGTCATCGAAATGTCAGCAGACAGAGGAGCATACATTTGTCAGTCACAGAGTTTGAACATTCACATTCAGGATCCAAACTTTGGTAAGTTGACTTCTATGCACTTTTATGCTTGGAAGAACGGCTTGAAAACTGGTATGTATTACTTAAGATCAAAAGCAGCCACGAGCGCTATCCAATTCACTGTAGACAAGGCGGCAGCAAGTATGCCAGCACCAACTGCAGCAGAACTGGAGCAAAAAGCAGCAGATATGGCTTGTTCTATAGATAATCCTGACGGCTGCGAAGCCTGTGGTAGTTAGTAATATCGGGGTTGATTACTACTAACGTAGAATCCCTGGCCGGGCGGTCAGGGATTTTTTTATGCCTCAAAAGAAGTAAAACAGGTAATTAACACCCCTCGCAATCTTCTCCATCTTCCTCAAATTCTAGCGTTGAATGCTTAATGTTAAGATCGGCCAGCAAGAGCTTCGCCCTAGACTTGATATCTGTCAGTTCGCGCAATGAATAAACCTTATCCAACACTACATGAGCAGAGAGTACATGATAAGCTCCGTCCATAGACCATACATGACAATCATGCACATCAATAATTTCTTGTAAGGACTTCAAGCCTTCTTGAATGGCTGGAATATCTACGTCTTGTGGGGTAGTCTGAAGGATGATTGAAAAACTTTGCTTCAAGTTTTTAATCACATTATAAATTATGAAAATCCCGATCAATACAGAAAGTAGGGGGTCGATGAATTGCCAGTCTAAATACATGATCAACAGACTTCCTAGCAATACTGCCACCCAGCCTAATACATCCTCCAAGAGGTGAAGTCTTATGACTTTTTCGTTCATTGACTTCCCCCCTTTCAATCGAAACACCGCAGCACCATTCACAATCACACCAAAAATGGCGATGATCAACATCCCTTTTTCGTCCACCTGGCCAGGATTCATAACCTGAGGGGCTGCTTGACTAATAATGATGACTGAACCCACCAATAATATGGCAGCATTTATAATCGCTCCAAGCAGGGAGAATCGTTTATAACCATAAGTAAATTTTTGATTACTGTCTTTATTGTCGGAAAGATGTTGAAAGTACCACGACATCCCAATGCTTAGGCTATCGCCAAAATCGTGAAGCGCATCTGAGAGAATAGCCAAACTACCTGTAACTAAGCCGCCAATAATCTCAACAACCGTAAAGGATAGGTTTAGAAAAAAAGCAACTTTCAGGTTCTTTGAACCATGGCCATGTTCAGCATTATGATGGTGATGATGCCCCATATCTCAAGATACAGAAATAAGCAACGCAACAGGGTTTCAGGTACTAAATAGCTAAATATGCAATCAAATTAATTGTGCTCGAAAAGAATTGATAATACCAAAAATGATAATTTTATTATAGCCTTAATAAAATCTTGTCCTCTTATGACTTTACAAAAAATTCCCTCACCTGTAATTTGGTTTACAGGCTTATCAGGATCAGGAAAAACTACAATTGGCAAATTGGTGGAACAACAATTGATAAAAAGAGAAACATTAACAATCACTTTAGACGGTGACGTTGTAAGAACAGGGCTTTGTAATGACCTAGGGTTCTCCGAAAAGGACCGACAAGAAAACATCAGAAGAGTTTCCGAAGTAGCCAAAATCTTTTCGAATAAGGGTTTTATCGTTTTATGCTCCTTCATTTCCCCCATGGAAAACATTCGAAAAATGGCCCGATCCATTATAGGAGAACAAAATTTCATTGAAGTATTTGTCGATTGTCCTTTAGAAGTTTGTGAAAGAAGAGATGTTAAGGGGCTTTACGAAAAAGCTCGTTCTGGCGAGATCAAAGAATTTACCGGTATTTCTTCACCTTATCAAGAACCTGAAAACCCACAATTGGTACTGAAGACTTCTACTGAAACTGAAGAGGAATCCTGCGCTCGAATAATGCAGTTCTTGGGTCTTGAAATGCTTACTTAAAATCAAAAACTCAACTGCGCTAACACAGCTGCCAAAGCCCCGAGGATTGAAATGGAAAACCGCTTCCAATTCAATTTGTGATGAGGGTCAGACTCAATAAAAATAGTAGTTGAAATCTGAAGAAAACTTCCCGCTACCATGGCGAAAAAGATGATCAAATAATGCTCTGGTAATACATCAGAATGGCCAAAGAACTCTGAGAAGAATAAACCCAAAGGGGAGGCCAATGCGAAAATCAACATCAAAAGAATCGCTTTTCTCACCTTCTTCATTTGACTTAGTAACAAAGCCATTAAAGCAAAAGCAGCCGGAATTTTGTGCATCACTATACCCAATAAAATTTTAGGGGAACTCCCATGACTATATACTGAATCAGGTGCATGATTAGAGTGAATAGAGTCGGTCATAATACTTCCTTCTAAAAAGGAATGTAGTCCTAGAGCAATCAGTAAGTATGGCACTGAATAACCTCCATGCGCGTGAACATGACCATGTTCTACCCCATTCGAAAAATTCTCTAATACCTTTTGAATAAAAAAACCAATCAGGATATAAAGCCCGAGCCTAAACGGGTCTTCGCCACTGAGAAATAAATCTGGGATAATGTGGATGACCGTCATCGAAAACAAATAGGCACCACCAAAAACAAGTAAGTAACTTAATCTTTCAGGTTTTAAAGGCTTCTGATTAATCATTAGCAAGCCAGGTATGGCTACACTAAGGAATAATATAATGGCATTGATAATCATCTAATGACAGGCTTGTTTTTGCAACAGGATTGCAAATATAGGAGAAAATGCTAACCCAGAGAAAAAGGTTCAACCAATCTGAGGCCATATTACTCCCCCACTGTTTTTCCCTTTAAACCTGGCGAAATATAAGTCAAGAGCTCACCTTGTTCACCTGCATAGATGAAATAAGCCTCTAAAGTGGGGTCTGATTCTATCAGTTTCACGCTTTCTTCCAAGCCAAGCACCATGCAGGCAGTGGCAAAACCATCGGCCAACATGCAGTCAGGTGCAATGACGTTAGCACTTAACAAAGTCTGCATTTTTGCGAAACCTGTTCTCGGATCAATGGTATGAGCAACTTTTCTTCCATCTTCTAAAATTCGGAAGTTTCGATAGTTACCGCTAGAAGCCATCCCCTTATTATCTAGATAAATGGCATCAAATATTCCACCAATACGCGCCTCATCAGGTACTTCAATAGCAATTGTCCAATAATTGCCTTCTATGTTCTTTCCGTTCGCCCTGACTTCTCCGCCTATTTCAACCATGTAATCCATAATACCATTAGACATTAGCCAATCAGCCACCACGTCAATGGCCTGCCCTTTGGCAATCGCAGAAAAGTTTAGTTTTATCTCTGGAACGTTTTTAGAAACTTGAGTTTTATCATACGTCAGCTTATCAAAACCTATAAAAGTTAAGAGGGAATCTACCTTAGAAGAATCTAATTGAAGCGTTTCACCATCTCCAAAACCCCAAGCATCAATCAATGGTCCAAGCGTTGGGTCAAAAGCGCCATTCGATTGCTCATGCACTTTTGCGCTAGCCTCTAGGACATCATAGAAATAAGGAAAAGAGAAATTCACTTTTCCCTCCTTATTGAAAGTTGAAATTTCCGAATCAGGAATGTATGTGGAAAGTGATTGATTGAAATCACGAAGCAAGGAGTCAATTTCTGCTTTGTAATTACTAAACTCAGTGTCGAGATATTTGATATTATAGGCAATAGTACCCATGGTGGTACCTTGAATATAAACCTCCTTAGGCTGATTTTCTCGGTACTTCCAAACCACAAAAATCGCAATAACTAATACGATGAGATATACACGAGACCTGACATTCTTGTTCATACCGAAATCTTTGGCCTAAAGATAATTCAAAACTGTTGGTGACTGAACTCTTAGAGATTAAACTTGGCAGAAGAAAGCATCATCAATTCGAATCTTTTATCTTGTAAAAAAATTCAATATGCGTGAGGATTATTTAGATGCCAGTGATGATGAGTTAGGTTCAACCGAGCGCGACATCGAACGAGCCCTACGTCCCTTAAGCTTTGAAGACTTTACGGGTCAACACAAGATCATTGAGAACATCAAAGTCTTTGTTCAGGCTGCCAAGCAAAGGTCGGAACCACTAGATCACGTTTTACTACACGGCCCTCCTGGGTTAGGTAAAACCACGCTTTCGCATATTATCTCTAATGAGCTTGAGTCTGACATAAAAGTGACCTCAGGGCCAGTGCTTGACAAACCAAGTGATCTGGCGGGCCTATTGACTAACCTTGAAGAAGGCGATGTCCTCTTCATTGATGAAATCCATCGGCTTAACCCCATTGTAGAAGAGTATTTATACTCTGCCATGGAAGATTATAAGATTGATATTATGCTAGACTCTGGCCCTAATGCCAGAACAGTGCAGATCAACCTGAATCCATTCACCTTAATTGGGGCCACAACCCGGTCAGGACTCTTGACTTCACCCCTACGGGCCCGCTTTGGCATTAACGCAAGACTCGAATACTACGACTCAAAACTCTTGACCCTAATTGTGCTGCGTTCCTCCGAAATCCTGAACACTCCGATTGATGAAGATGCAGCATATGAAATTGCCCGAAGAAGTCGAGGTACCCCAAGAATTGCTAACAATCTGCTAAGAAGAACACGCGATTTTGCGCAGATAAAAGGCACTGGTACGATAACCATCGACATTAGTCAAATGGCTTTGAATGCCTTAGATGTGGACTCCCATGGTTTGGACGAAATGGACAATCGCATTTTGATAACCATCATCGAGAAATTTAAGGGAGGTCCTGTGGGAATCTCTACCATTGCTACTGCCGTCTCAGAAGAAGCAGAAACTATAGAAGAAGTGTATGAGCCTTTCTTGATTCAAGAGGGCTTCTTAAAACGAACTTCTCGTGGTAGAGAAGCGACCGATTTGGCTTATGAACACCTGAAGCTCAAAAAACCAGGCAACACTGGGACTTTGTTTGGGTAAAATTAGTTTGATGGAGAAACCTGGCTCATACGTCTATTTTGCTTTTCATGGTGATACTTTTCAACCCAGCATTATCACTAAGCACTTAAATGTCTCACCAACTGATTCATGGGGTAAAGGTGATCCTGGGAAATACATTCGTCAACAAAAGTATTCGTGTTGGCAGATCTCTTCAATCCAAAATGAAACTCTTGACCTTAACTCACTGGTCAATGAAGTCATTGATAAGCTCAAAGACAAGACCGAGATAATAAACTGGTTGAAAGTCCAATACCAACTTGATACTGTTCTTGAAATTATAATGTATGTGGATGTAAATGAAGAACAATCCACTCCGATGTTGGGACATGAATCATCGGTAATTGAATTTCTTCATAATACTGGAACCGTAACGGATGTCGATATTTATCGCTATGATTCCAGAGAATAGTTTATTCCTGACTCTAGAGCAATATCACGACAAAAACCAACTTCCTAAAGAGTGGAATAATTCGTCAGTTTTAATAGACAACAAATTCCCTCCTAATAAGGAGGCTTAGGGATGTGCTGCCATGAACCACCAATCCTCACATAACACCAATCTAGTCAAGACCATCGCCAAGGATTTAGGCTTTGACTATTGTGGTATCTCTAAAGCCGAGTTCTTAGCGGAAGAAGCTCCGCGGTTAGAAAAGTGGCTGAGGAACAAAGCCCATGGTAAGATGAGCTATATGGAGAATCACTTCGACAAAAGACTCGATCCTAGCCTGCTTGTACCCGGAGCCAAGTCTGTTGTATCTCTCATGTACAACTACTACCCCGAAAAAGATTTATCCTCCGAAAAACCTGAAAACCATAAGATTGCAAAATACGCTTATGGGCAAGACTATCACTTCGTTATAAAGGATAGACTCAAGGACTTTGTGCATAAGCTTGAGACCGAAATAGGGCATATTGAAGGGAGAGTCTTTGTGGACTCAGCGCCTGTAATGGAAAGACAATGGGCAGCAAAATCAGGCTTAGGATGGGTTGGTAAAAACACACTGCTCATCAATAAGGATCAAGGAAGCTTTTTCTTCTTGGCCGAGCTCATCATTGACCTTGAGTTAGAAGCCGATGGCCCCATCAAGGATTACTGCGGTACGTGTACTAAATGTGTGGATGCTTGCCCAACTGACGCCATTACGCCTTATCAACTAGATGCTTCAAAATGCATCTCTTATCTGACCATAGAATTGAAAGACGAGATTTCCTCTGAATTCAAAGATCAAATGGAAGGTTGGGCCTTCGGCTGTGATATTTGCCAAGACGTTTGCCCATGGAATCGTTTTTCAAAATCACATAATGAGACTGATTTTCACCCAAAAGATGAGTTGGTAGAATTATTTAACAATAATTGGCAAGATTTAACAGAAGAGGTTTTCAGGTCGGTCTTTAAAGGATCTGCAGTAAAAAGGACCAAATTTCTAGGGCTCAAACGGAATTTAGAATTCCTTAAAAAAAGTTAAGCCCATCATTTCTGATGGGCTGGTTCATGATATTCGTTACTGTGTTAATACAAATTGTCGGTCTATGATTGGGCCATAAACCTTTCCAAATTGCGCGTAACACCATTTTTTAAGCTCATTCAATTCATCTTCCACAAGTGACTTGATGGCTTTTCTTAACTCTCTCTCGAATAATCTCTTATCAAAGCTAACCTTAGAGAGGATAATTTTGAAATACTCCAACATGTTAAGAACGTTTAGGGTTATGAATCTAAATTTGGTATTCGGTCGTACCATTCATACGAACGAATTGTACCAATGGTTATTCCCTTTTAAAAATGAAATTATATTTGATGTAGATTTCCATTGGGGAAATGAAAATACAAAATTCATATGAGAAAGTCCAGTTGCCTTTTCCTGCTTTTTGCTTTTATGCTTTTGCCCTTGGCGTCATTAAATGCACAAGAAATTTCCGTCCAATTGGGCAATGACGAAGTGGGCCTTAACGAACTCTTCACCATCACCGTCACCTTGCAAAATGGTTCGATAAAAAACTACACCGACTTTCCAGACATTGATGGCTTTGCCAAAAGAGGAACCTCATCTTCAAGTAAAACCAACATAACCAATGGACAAATCACATCCTCACAAAGCATTATTCAAAGGTACCTGCCGCTTGAAGAAGGTACCTACACGCTGAAGCCATTTAGCATGGAACTTAATGGTATAACCACTAGCTCTCAAGGCAAAACCATTAAAATCACCAAGGCTGTAGAACGAAGAAGAAACACTCGAAGAAATAGATTCGATCCATTTGACGACCTTTTCGGAAGAAACGAAACCCGTAAGGCTCCTGAGTTTGTCGATGTTAAAGAAGATGCCTTCTTGGCCTTAACAACCGATAAGGATGAAGTTTATGTTGGGGAGGGTTTTACTACCACATTTGCCTTTTATGTAGCTGATGCCAATCGTGCACCACTGCAATTTCATGAAGCGGGCAAGCAGCTTTCGGCCATTTTAAAAGACCTCAAACCCGAGAATTGTTGGGAAGAAAACTTCAATATTGAGAACATCATTGGCCAGAGAGTGACTTTAGGAGGCAAGAGCTATACGCGCTATAAAATCTACCAGGCTGCCTTTTATCCCTTAAATCTTGAGCCAGTTGTATTCCCTTCCGTTCCTTTCGAAATGATCAAATTTAGAGTAGCGAAATCCCCGTCATTTTTTGGTCGCGACAGAGAAGAAGACTTCAAAACCTTCAACACACGAGAAAAGACCGTAAAGGTTAAAGCACTCCCCCCACACCCACTTAAGGACGCAGTAGCAGTAGGAGACTTTGAGTTGGACGAGAAAATTGATAAAACTACCGTGGAAACCGGTGAAAGCTTTGAATACACTTTCAACATCTATGGTGAAGGCAACATCGCTGGAATCCCAGACCTAAAAATTCCTTCCACTAAAACCATCGACATTTATCCACCCAATGTTAGTCAAGACATTAACCGTGGAGCTGGCAGGGTCACTGGTTCGAAGCAATACAATTATTTTGGCATCCCTAATGAGCCTGGTGATTATAACCTGAAGGACTATTTCGGGTGGGTATTTTTTAACCCAGAGAAAGAGCGGTATGACACGCTCAAGTCTACGGTTAAACTGAAAGTAACGGGCGAAAGCAAAAAGAACGTATCAATTTCAGCTTCTGACCTCGGCTCATTCTATGACAATATTGATATGGCATCGAATGAATTAGAAAGCCTAAAAAAGGATAAAACAGCCCAAATTATTGCCAATTTGCTAATTATAGCTATGTTAGCGGGTGCAGGATATATGTTCTTTAAAAAGTAAATGGGTAGTTCTTTCGGTAAGATTTTTAAGATTCACACCTATGGTGAATCGCACGGACCAGCATTAGGCGTGGTCATAGACGGTTGTCCTGCGGGGCTAGAGATTGACGAGTCCTTCATTCAATTAGAACTAGATCGGAGAAAGCCGGGACAATCGAAAATCACTACACAGCGCAGAGAAGCTGATGAATTCGAAATACTCTCAGGAGTTTTTGAAGGCAAATCTACCGGTACCCCCATTAGCATACTGATCCGAAATGAGGATCAAAAGAGTAAGGACTATTCACACATTGCTGATAAATTTAGGCCATCCCATGCTGATTACACTTTCCAAGCCAAATATGGCCTAAGAGACTATCGTGGGGGGGGAAGAAGTTCCGCCCGAGAAACTGTTGCTCGTGTTGCTGCGGGAGCAATCGCCAAACTTCTTTTGAAACATTATGGTATTAGCTGTGAGTCATATGTATCTCAAGTAGGTGCCCTAAAACTAGAAAAGACATATCAAGAATTAGATCTTAGTAAAACGGAAGACAACATCATCAGATGTCCTGATGCTGATACTGCCGCAGCGATGATCGAATTAATTGATGAAACGCGTAAGAACAGGGATACCATTGGTGGAGTCATTACGGGTGTAATCAAGGGTACTCCTGCCGGTTTAGGAGAGCCCGTCTTCGATAAGCTTCACGCTGAACTTGGCAAAGCCATGTTAAGTATTAATGCGGTTAAAGGCTTCGAATTCGGAAGTGGTTTCGAAGGTGTAAAACTTAACGGCTCAGAACATAATGATGCCTTCTACACTGAAGGAGATCAAATCAAAACAAGAACCAATCATTCCGGTGGTGTACAAGGAGGAATCTCCAATGGCCAAGACATTTACTTCAATGTTGCCTTCAAGCCTGTCGCCACCATCATGCAAGATCAAGAGAGCATCAATGAATCTGGTGAAAGTGTTACCGTTTCTGGTAAAGGCAGACATGATCCTTGCGTGGTGCCACGTGCAGTACCTATCGTTGAAGCAATGTCAGCTTTGGTTATTGCTGATTATTTGCTAATTAGCAGGGCTAATCGATTGTAATTAAATCCCATATTCTGTTATGAAAAAGCTTCCTCTACATGTCAAAATCATGATTGGACTGATTGCCGGTATCATCTGGGCTTTCGCCTCAAGTGCTATGGGTTGGAACCAGTTTACCATTGATTGGATCGATCCTTTCGGTCAAATTTTCATCCGTATGTTGAAATACATTGCCGTACCACTGGTATTGTTTTCCATCATCAGTGGAATCTCCGGCCTCAAGGACATGTCCAAACTAGGAAGAATGGGCGGTAAAACACTCGGTTTCTATCTAGTGACAACCGTGACGGCAGTCGGCATTGGTCTACTCTTAGTCAACGCAATCAAGCCTGGAGGCTTGGTAGATGAAGACTCCAGAATTAAGAATCGCCTGAGCTATGAAAGCTGGGCCAACTCCAATGGCGTTGAGATTCTAGATGGTAAGAACTTCACCAACGACCCTGCCTATGCCAGCTACGATCGTGCTGAAGAGATGACCGAAGCACAAAAGCAAATGGTTGCCGATAAGCAAGCGGCCGCTATGGAGAATAAAGACGCTGGACCGATGAAGTTCTTAATCGATATGGTTCCACAGAACATTGTGACATCATTAGGGAATGACAAACTCATGCTGCAGGTGATATTCTTTGGAATATTCTTTGGAATATGCATGGCCGCACTGCCTGATGAAAAAGTCGCTGGACTCTCATCCTTTATTCATGGAGCCAATGAAGTTTTCCTAAAAATGGTAGACTTTGTCATGAAGGCGGCACCTTTCTTTGTTTTCTGTCTACTGGCAGGTGTTGTTGCAAAAATGGCCGACACCCCCGCAGAAGTAATCGAAATATTTAAAGGATTGGCCACTTATTCAGTTACACTAACCATTGGTCTTCTCTTTCTGATTTTTGTCTTTTACCCTATGATTGTGAGGGCATTTGTCAAAAGCTTACCATATAAGAAGTTTTTCAGTAAGATCAGTCCAGCGCAGTTGATGGCTTTCTCTACCAGTTCGAGTGCCGCTACACTTCCTGTTACTATGGAGTGCGTAGAAGACAACTTAGGTGTGTCTAAGAATGTATCTAGTTTTGTGCTACCTATCGGTGCCACGGTTAATATGGATGGCACCAGTCTTTATCAAGCCGTAGCCGTAGTTTTTATGGCGCAGCTGCATATGGTCGACCTGAGCATTGCGCAGCAACTTACTATTGTCCTTACAGCTACACTTGCTTCCATCGGTAGCGCTGCTGTTCCAAGTGCCGGTTTAGTAATGATGGTCGTGGTGTTACAATCTGTTGGCTTAAACCCGGCTTGGATCGCCATTATCTTCCCTGTTGATAGAATCCTAGACATGTTACGCACTGTGGTAAATGTGACTGGTGATGCTACTGTTGCTACTATTGTTGCCAAAACTGAAGGAGAATTAAGAGAAGACTAAGAACTTATCAGCTACCTTTGTAGTTATAAGTTCTAATTCAATAGAGAAATGAAAGCAGTAAGTATATATATGGAAGCAAACCCCAATCCTAACTCTATGAAGTTCGTGGTGAACTTTATGTTGTTACAGGATGGTGTGAGCTTTGACTACCCCAATGCAGAAGCCGCTTCGGACTCTCCGCTAGCGCAAGAATTATTTAAACTTCCTAATGTAGAACGTGTGTTCTATATGAGCAATTTCATTACTGTCACTAAGTCTGAGGATATAGATTGGATTGAAATTCAGGATAGCATCAGAGATACCATCAAGCCTTATTTAGAAGCAGACAAACCTTTGATTCTAGAAGAGCTAGATAAAGACCCTCTTTTTGACGAAAATGACTCGGAAGTTGTGAAGAAAATCAAAGGTATACTTGACGAATATATTCGTCCTGCTGTGGAACAAGATGGCGGTGCCATTGGCTTTTCATCTTTTGAGGAAGGCGTGGTGAAAGTCAACCTTCAAGGTTCATGCAGCGGATGTCCAGCATCAGCTGTAACACTAAAATCAGGTATCGAAAATCTTCTGAAAAGAATGCTTCCAAATGATGTAACCGAAGTTGTTGCCGAAGGAGTCTAAGATAGAATACTAAGATATTGAAAGCTGTTTTGATTCGTCAAAGCGGCTTTTTTCATGTCCTTGAAACAATCGTTTGCACAGCAATCGAAGGAACAGCCCTACTTAAATCTCTAGCAAAAGCTTATTTTTGATTCATACAATAGACTATGGCTTCTGAAATTAAAAGAGTAGGTGTTTTAACATCTGGCGGAGATGCACCCGGAATGAATGCTGCTGTAAGAGCGGTAGTTAGGGCTTGCATTTACTATGACCTTGAAGTATTTGGGGTTTATAAGGGTTATGATGGCCTCATCAGCGGAAACATTGAGCAACTCTTCGTACGATCCGTTTCAAACATTCTAAGTCGCGGTGGTACGTTTTTACTTTCAGCACGTAGTAAAGAATTCCGCACAAAAGAAGGGCGTGAAAAAGCCTTCGAGAACTTCAAAAAATTTGATTTAGATGCACTAGTTGTCATCGGTGGCGATGGTTCATTCACAGGTGCCGACATCTTCAGTCAAGAGTTCAATGTTCCGGTAATCGGAATTCCGGGTACAATTGACAATGACTTAGCAGGAACGGATTATACCATCGGCTTTGATACTGCTTGTAATACTGCAAGAGAAGCCATTGATAAAATTAGAGATACTGCATCTTCACATGAGAGACTCTTCTTTGTTGAAGTAATGGGCCGTGATGCTGGCTTTATTGCCGTGAACTCCGCCATCGGTGGCGGTGCCGTGGCTATGGTAGTTCCAGAACATAATTGGACTGTCGAAGCGCTTATCAAAAGACTCAGAAAAGGTGCTGCTAATAAGAAAGCTTCCAACGTAGTGATCATTGCCGAAGGCTGTCATTTAGGCAACGCGTACGAAGTTGCTGATATGGTCAAAGCGGAATTGGGATATTTCGATATCCGCGTGACTGTACTTGGCCACCTTCAAAGAGGCGGATCACCTACCACGATGGATCGAGTACTAGCAAGTCGTTTAGGCGTTGCAGCAGTGGAAGGCCTAAGAAATGGTCAATCTAAAGTGATGGTAGGCATGATTAACAATGCGATTGTATATACCCCTATTGGAGATGCCATAAAAGTCGAAAAACGGCTGGGAGATGAAGAATTTAGAATCGCCAAGATTCTATCGATATAAAAAAAGGAGGCAATTGCCTCCTTTTTTTATATCTTCTTAAACATGAATTAATTTCTGTTGATTGCGTTCAGCTCTTCAAACGCTTGTTCCAAACGCTTTACAATGCTTTCTTCTCCTTTTCTTAACCATACCCTAGGGTCATAATTCTTCTTATTTGGAGAATCTTCGCCATCAGGGTTTCCAATTTGAGATTGTAAGTAGTCTTTCTTCTCTTTATAATAACTGTGAATCCCATCCCAGCATGCCCACTGAATATCTGTATCAATATTCATTTTGATAGAGCCATAGGAAGTTGCTTCCTCAATCTTAGATGCTTCAGAACCTGAACCTCCATGAAAAACGAAGAATACGGGCTTCTCTTCCGTCCCAAATTTCTCCTGAATATATGTTTGCGAGTTTTTAAGAATCTCAGGCCTCAACTCAACATTACCTGGCTTGTAAACACCATGAACATTTCCAAATGATGCCGCCACAGTAAAGATATCACCGATTTGTCTTAGCGCATCCCAAGCGGCAGCCACTTCTTCTGGTTGTGTATATAGCCTTGATGAATCAACATCTGTATTATCAACACCATCTTCTTCACCACCCGTGATACCCAACTCAATTTCAATGCCCATTTCAATGGCATTCATTCGCTTGAAGTATTCACAGCTGATCTCAATGTTTTCTTCCAAGCTTTCCTCAGAGAGGTCGAGCATATGTGTACTGAAAAGCGGTTGCCCATGCTTCTTATAATAGGCCTCTCCAGCATCTAATAATCCATCAATCCACGGCAAAAGCTTTTTAGCCGCGTGGTCAGTATGAAGTATTACAGGAACACCATAGTGCTCAGCCATTTGGTGAACATGCATTGCCCCAGAAATTGCCCCTTGAATAGAAGCATTATAGTTTGAATTGTCGAGTGACTTACCCGCGTAAAAAGCAGCACCACTGACAGAAAACTGAACCATCACTGGTGAATTAACTTTGCTGGCAACTTCTAAAACTGCGTTTATACTGTTCGTTCCTATCACGTTAATGGCAGGCATTGCAAACTGATTGTCTTTGGCGTAGTTCAGGCAATCTTTTAGTTCCTGACCGTAAAGCACACCGCTTCTGAATTTTCCCATGTTTATGTTTTGTATTTAACTTGGTAATACGAGTTGCAAAGAAAAGAAAAAATAGCTTCTGAGCGAACTCAAAACCATTCCAAAATCAAAGCCCCCTAAAACACTTATAGCGCAAACAAGTTGCGCTATAAGTAAAGTAAACTATAATAGAAATGGAGGAAATTACTGACAATAACTCAGAACAATCGTTCCCACAACAGTTCTAAGCTTCTTGCTAATACCAAAGTAGGGATTATAAAATGAATTATCAATCTAACTATCTTAGCACCAGCAGAATACCAATGCGCTGCAAACGATTGAAACTCGCTATACTGCTTGTTTTCCGCAGATTATTTTTTTTCAAAAAAATTTTGCCAACGAACGATTAGTCAAAAGATATAGGCATATTTGAATTGAGATACAGTAGATTATTTCAGAGTAGATAAAGATGAAGAGCGGGCAAGTAACTATAAAAGATATTGCAAAAGAGTTGAACATCTCTTGTTCTACGGTATCTCGTGCCCTAAAGGATTTTCCGGGCATCAGCCCAACTACTCGAAAGGCCGTAGTAGCCCTGGCGGACAAGTACAATTACAGGCCCAATGCCATTGCACTCAGTCTCAGAAATCAGAAAACTAATATCATCGGAGTCGTTATCCCTGAAACGGTTCACTTCTTCTTCTCCACAGTAATCAGTGGTATTGAAGATGAGGCCATGAAAGAAGGCTATAATGTGATGATATGCCAGTCAAATGAAAGATACGAACGTGAAGCAGATAGCATAGATGCCCTGATGGGTGCAAGAGTAGATGGTTTACTCGTATCTATTTCTAGAGAAACCTCTGACCTTCAACACTTAGAAAAAGTAGTTAAAGAAGGAACACCAATGGTCTTTTTTGACCGCTTGGTAGAAGGAATGAATGCCTCTAGCGTAATTGTCGATGACTACCAAGGCGCATATGACGCAGTTGAGCACTTGATTCAAAAGGGGTGTAAAAACATTGTTCACCTTTCTGGCCCCGATAATTTGATAATCAGTCGCAAGCGGAAAGAAGGATATATCTCTGCGCTAGAAGACAATGAAATTCCATTAAACGAGAACTACATCGTAGAGTGTCGCCATGGTGAAGAGGCCGAAGCAGAAAAGGCCATGACCCATTTACTTGAAAGTGGATTGGCAATTGATGGTGTTTTTGCCAACAATGATATGGCCGGCCTTGGTGCAATGAGCGCCATCATAAAAGCGGGTATCCAGATTCCCAAAGAAATAGCCGTGGTTGGTTTCAGCAACTGGCAATTCTCCTCATTAGTGAACCCAAGCCTTTCCAGTATTTCGCAACCAGGCTACGAAATGGGTCGGGAAGCGGCCAAGCTGATCTTAGAAGAAATTAACGCCAAAGAACCAGGAAAACGTCAAGTTAAGATTCTAGATACTGAATTAATCGTACGCGATTCTTCAAACCGGATTTAAATACTTATTCCATTGCAAACGTTTGATTGAGGCCCAAAGGCCTAAAGTCACTCCCTTCCATTATCAAGCACGGTTTTTAAGTTCGTATGCTCCAGTTTTTTAGCTAATATAGGAGGCTATTTAACCAAAAGTCAAAGCGAATAATTGACTATTCCATGAATTTCAGAAACGAATCAGTAGGTGCCATTACAACATTTCAGGCCCTCAACAATATCATAGAAGGGAAGGCCAGTGATCACCAATTTAGATTGACACCTTACAATCACAACATCATTAGAGTTCAAGTTTCGAAGTATGAAAACTTTGATGAATACCCCTTCTCGGTGATCATGCAACCAGAAAATATTGCTGCCAATATTGTTGATGAAACTGAAGAGATTTCCTTGGTCACCGAAAATATAGTCGTAAAGATTACAAAGTCACCTTTTAGAATTAGCTTCTATAATAAGGAAGGCGAACTACTCAACGGAGATGATCCTACTTTCGGGGTTAGCTGGCTAGGCGAAGAAGTAACCAATTATAAGCAGCTTGCCGAAGATGAAATCTTTTTGGGAATGGGAGAAAAAGGTGGTGGACTAAATCGAAGGGGGTCATCCTTTGACAATTGGAACTCAGACGCTTTCGGTTTTAACAATGATACCGATCCACTTTATGTCAGCACACCGTTTTTCATTGGTGTACGTGAAGGAAGACCCTACGGAATCTTTTTGGACAATACATATAAAAGTCATTTCAACTTCGGCACTTCAAATAATAATCGTTTTAGCTACTTCAGTGCCAGCGGTGGTGACCTTAACTATTACTTTATTCAAGGAAATACCGTTAATGAGGTAATTCAGCAGTATGCCAAGTTAACCGGCACTATACAAATGCCACCGAAATGGAGCTTAGGTTTTCAACAGTGCAGGTATAGCTATTACCCTGATCATGAAGTATATAACGTTGCCGATACGTTCAGGAAAAAGAAGATCCCAGCAGATGTAATCTACTTAGACATTCACTACATGAAGGACTACATGGCCTTCACTTTTGATAATGAAAGATTTTCCAACCCCAAAGCGCTGATTGACAAACTCACTTCACAAGGTTTTAAAGTAGTTGTTATCCTTGATCCCGGCATTGCTACCAAAAAGGGTTATGGCACCTATGACAGAGGTGTCGAGAAAGATGTCTTTGTGAAATATCCTGATGGTACACCTTATGAAGCCAGCGTTTGGCCTGGAAACAGTCACTTTACAGATTTTACAGACAAAAAAGGCAGAGACTGGTGGACTGATGAACTCAAATTCTACACCGATCTCGGTTTGGAAGGTTTCTGGAATGACATGAACGAGCCAGCCTGTTGGGGGCAAGATATTCCCGATATGGTCGAGTTTGACTATGAAGGACAACAAGTAACTCATAAGAAAGCCCGCAACGTTTATGGCTTCCAAATGGTAAGAGCTACTTACGAAGGTGCCAGAAAACAACTGGGAAACAAACGACCCTTTACACTAACCCGGTCGGGCTTTTCGGGAGTTCAACGTTATTCTGCTGTTTGGACTGGAGACAATGTAGCTGGTGACGATCACATGCTATTAGGTGTAAGACTAGTCAATAGCCTCGGAATGGCCGGTGTACCGGTGGCAGGTTATGACATCGGTGGTTTTGTAGATGAGAGTAGCCCTCAGCTGTTTGCGAGATGGCTCGCAGTGGCAACCTTCGCCCCTTTCTTTAGGGTACATAGCATGGTGAATGTTCGAGATTCTGAACCTTGGGCTTATGGTGAAGAGGTAGAAGAAATCTCTAGGAACTACATTAACCTCCGTTACAAGCTGATGCCATATCTGTATTCTCTTTTTTATAGAGCGTATCAGAATGGAACGCCTATCAATAAATCACTGGCCGTTGACTATACCAATGACCCAGAGATCTATCATGGCAATGCACAAGATGAATTTACCCTAGGTGACTGGCTACTCGTCTGCCCTACCACTACGCAACAGCAATATTCTAAAATTTACATTCCAGAGGGCAACTGGTACAGGTTCTTTACGGATGAAAAAGTAACTGGTGGCCAACATCTAGTCATAGAAACAAGCATGGAAGACTTACCCGTCTATGCAAAAGAGGGAGCTATCATTCCACTTCAAAATGTAGTGCAAAATACCCATGAAGCGCATGATGGAGAGTTGAAGCTGCACATTTACCATGGTCAAGTTGAAACCACTCAGCAATACTATGAGGATGATGGGGAAACTTTCGATTTTGAGAGTCAGGCCTTCTACAAGCGTGAAATTTCCTTTAATGGAAACACCAAGACTATCGGCTTATCCGCAATTGTAGGCGATTTTAAAACTTCCTTCAAGACTTTCAAAGTCTACTTACATGGATTTGAAACCAATACAATAACGGTTAATGGTCAGCCAGTCCAGGTTAAAAATGAAGACATTAGACTCATAGAACCAGTAACAGAATTTGACCCACTTCCACAAAGGGATAAAAAGAACTATCTAATTTCAGATATTAAATTTATCGAAACTGATTTTATTGATTCAACAATTGAAATAAAATGGAGCTAAAAATGATCAACATGAAAAAGTATTGGACAATTGCTTTCGCAGCCTTGATACTGACAGCATGCGGTAGCAACACGGAAACAAATAATGAATCAAACGTTGTCTCCTCTAATGTAAAAAATGCCGATTGGACCAAGGATGCTGTAATCTACGAGGTCAACATTAGACAACACACCACCGAAGGCACATTCAATGCCTTCACAAAAGACATTCCTAGACTTAAAAATATGGGGATAGACATCCTCTGGCTAATGCCTATTCATCCAATTGGGGAAAAGAATCGAAAAGGGACCGAAGGGAGCTACTATGCGGTCAAAGATTTCAAAGCCGTTAATCCAGAGTTTGGCACAGAAGCAGATTTTAGAAACTTAGTAAAAACTGCGCATGATAATGGCATGAAGGTTCTAATTGACTGGGTAGCCAATCACACGGCTTGGGACAATGTTTGGACTGAAACCAATCCAGAATTCTATACCAAAGACAGCACAGGTAACTTTATGCCTCCAGTTGCCGACTGGGAAGATGTAATTGACCTGAATTATGACAATCAGGAATTACGGACCGCCATGACGGACGCCCTAAAATATTGGGTATCTGAGTTCGATATTGATGGTTATCGCTGTGATGTGGCAGGTATGGTACCTACTGATTTCTGGAACAATGTTCGCGAAGAGCTTGACGCCATCAAGCCAGTCTTTATGCTGGCCGAAGGAGAAGAAACAGAGCTCCACATGGATGCATTTGACATGTCTTATGCTTGGGAGCTCATGCACCTCATGAGGAAAGTGGCTTGTGGTGAAGAAACACCTCAGGTGATTAAGGATATGTACGCACGAGATTTTCAGCGCTACCCGAAAGGCTACTACAAAATGAATATCATTACCAACCATGACGAGAACAGTTGGAATGGTACGGCAGATGAATTTTTTGGCCCCGCCCAAGAAGCTTGGTTTGTCTTTGCAGCCACCACATATGGCATGCCATTGGTCTACTCGGGTCAAGAGGCCAATAATAAAAAGCGTATCGAGTTCTTCGAGAAAGACCCAATAGACTGGTCAGGAGGTTACACATTTGGTCTTCTCTATCAAACGCTTTTTTCTATTAAAGAAGCGAATCCAGCCCTATGGAATGGAAGTTTTGGAGGTAGTCTTGAGTGGATAGAAACCACTGCTGATGATAAAGTGCTTGCTTACAAACGGGTCAAGGGTGATCGCTTAGTCATTGTGCTCATTAATATTAGCGATGAGAAAGTTGAGTTTGAAATTGACCAGGACTATCCAGCTATGCAACGGGTATTTGGTGGTGGTGTTTTCACCGTCACTAAAAGCCAAGTAATAGCACCATATCGCTATAAGGTATTCATGAAATAAACTATGATGATTAAAAAGCCTCGCCTCAGTTTTGCCCAAATCTGGAACATGAGTTTCGGGTTTTTGGGTATCCAAATGGGGTTTGCTCTTCAGAATGCAAACACCTCTAGAATATTTGAAACCCTTGGAGCAGACACAAGTAATCTAGCCATTTACTGGCTGGCGGCTCCAGTCACTGGACTGATTATGCAGCCCATTATCGGTTATTATTCTGACCGGACTTGGAGCGCTCGCTGGGGAAGAAGGCGACCTTATTTTGCGGTTGGTGCCATAGCAGCAACAATAGCCTTACTCCTAATGCCTAATTCGCCTACCCTTTGGATGGCCATAGGCGTTCTATGGATTATGGATGCCTCGATTAACATCACAATGGAACCTTTCAGGGCATTTGTGGGCGACCTTTTGCCAGATGAACAAAGGACATCCGGTTTCGCTATGCAAAGCTTTTTTATTGGAATTGGTGCGCTAGTTGCCTCCTTCTTGCCTTGGATATTTACCAATTGGCTTGACATACCGAATACCGCACCCGATGGAGAAATTCCACCATCCGTGAAATATGCTTTTTATGTTGGCGCCATCATGTATCTCATTACGGTATTGTGGACAGTATTTACCACAAAAGAATATCCGCCAGAACCTGATGAAAACCACAGCGCACCAGCTATGGAGGCATCAGAAGAAGGGTTTTTTAGCAATAAATTCTCAAGGATAGGTCAAGCCTTAACTCTTTTAGGCCTTGCATTTTCAGTTTTCGTAGCAACGGCTCACATAGACCCACAACTTCATGTTTTAGGAGGAGGCTTAGTATTCTTCGGTTTAATGCACTTGATAGGCATGCAATTAGTGAAAAAAGGCAAAACAAAAGCTGCTCTAGTCCATATTGTAAAAGACTTTAACACTATGCCTAAGACCATGATTCAATTGGCAGTTGTCCAATTCTTCTCATGGTTTGCACTTTTTTCAATGTGGATCTATTGTACGCCCGCTGTGACTTCTCACATTTATGGTTCATCAGATACGACATCCGCAGCCTACAATGAGGGTGCAGACATGGTGAGTAACCTATTTGGTGGTTATAATGGCATCGCTGCGATTGCCGCGATATTCATTCCGTTTATCGCCAGAAAAACGAGTCGAAGGTTTACACATTTAATAGCCTTATGCTCAGGTGGGTTAGGTCTAATTTCGATGTATTTTATTTCCGATCCACAGATGCTTTGGCTCAGTATGATTGGTGTGGGTATTGCTTGGGCCAGTATTCTCTCTGTTCCATATGCCATCTTATCAGGCTCCCTCCCCTCTGATAAAATGGGTTATTACATGGGCGTATTTAATTTCTTTATTGTTATACCGCAGATTGTGGCAGCCTCTCTATTGGGTTTTATATTGAACACTTTTTTTGGTGGAGAAACGATCATGATTCTTGTAGTTGGGGGAGTATCAATGATTCTTTCTGGCTTTCTAACCCTTCGAGTTAACGATACGCATTAATCAGATAATGCAATCCATATAAAAAGCAGTCACATGGCTGCTTTTTTATTTTTATCTTCATGCACCTTAAATAAGACTATGAAGAAAATATTTTTACTCCCTCTACTTTCTGCCTTACTACTTTTTAATTGTACTCCAGAAGAAACACTTGATCAAACTTTTCAAAGAATCAACACAGAAGTATTAGCTAATTCAAAAGCTTATCAAACCTTAGGCGATGCTACTTCTACTATTGGTCATCGACTCACAGGATCGGAAAATGGTGCTAAAGCTGAAACCTACACCCACGACTTATTGAAGTCATACGGCATCGATGATGTGAAGTACTTTCCATTCGAAGTGGAAACTTGGATGCGGGGTGACATAGAAGTACAAATTGGTAATATCAACAAAAGAAACTATGAAGTCTATTCATCTGTAAGCCTCGCGCACTCTCCGGTTGCTGCTGATATCGACTTAGAAATTATAGATATGGGCAATGGTCTAGAGGCAGATTATGAAGCCAAACCTGGTGCTGTTGAAGGCAAAATTGCCCTTGTCTATATTGGTGTGCTACCTGGCTCACCCAAAGGAACATCCAACCTACACCGCTCAGAAAAGACCGCTTTAGCCACTGACAATGGAGCAAAAGGCATCATCATCATCAATCAAGTAGATGGTGGCGTATTGCTAACAGGAACAGCATCGGTTACTGGAGGACTAATCGACATCCCAGCAGTATGTATCGGAAAAGAAGATGGCATGGCATTGAAGGAAATCTTGAAAAGATCTAAGAAGCGTGCAAAAATCACTATGACCAATACCTCAGATCAAATTAAAGCCCGTAATGTAATTGCAACTATCAAGGGTTCTGAATTTCCAGATGAGAAAATTATCGTAGGTGGTCATTTAGATTCTTGGGATTTGGCTACAGGCGCTATCGACAATGGCATCGGTTCCTTTGCAGTATTAGACATGGCGAGAACTTTTAAGGCTTTAAACCTTAAGCCAAAGCGAACCATAGAGTTCATCATGTTTATGGGTGAAGAACAAGGCCTGCTAGGCTCTCGTGCCTATGTAGATGCAGCCATTAAAGATGGCTCAATCGACCAGATCAAGTATGTAATGAATCAAGACATGTCTGGCAACCCGAGAGGATTTAATGCTGGCGGACGGCAAAGTGCTGAGGCCTTTTTCAACGAGATTGGCGCTAAAATCAAGGCAATTGATTCAACTTCCTACACTAATGCTAATAGCAATGGTGCGGGACTGCATAGCGATCATCAATCATTTATGATTCAAGGTATTCCTTATACCGCTCCAAACTCAAACTTGGATCGCTCCATCTATGGATGCTACCATTCTGATTGTGATGACTTCAATCTCGTAAATGAAGAGCACATTAGAAACAATGTGAGGTTTTCGTCAATGATGCTTTATGCATTAGCAGATACTGATACACTACCAGCACAAAAGCTGACAGATGCTGAAACCAAAGCCTTCTTAGAAGGAAATGGCCTAAAATTAAAACTGAAAATAGGTGGTGACTGGCGCTGGGAGGATTAATCTTTGGATTATCTGAACATCCTCATTCTATTTGCAATTGGCCTTATTGCGGGTATTATCAATACGCTTGCCGGTGGTGGATCCTTATTGACTCTACCCGTTCTTATCTTTATGGGGCTTCCTCCAAATGTGGCTAATGCCACTAACCGAATTGGAATTTTCTTCAACGGAATCTTTGCCATTCGCGGGTTTCAGAGTAAGGGAAATAAAGTCGAAAAATATAGTATTTGGCTGGGAGTTGCTGCTTTTTGCGGGGCAATTATTGGCACCTTAATCGCGGTAGACATTAAAGGAGAAACTTTCAACCGAATTCTCGCGGCCGTCATTGTATTAGTAGTCGCCTATATGCTATTTGGTACCAAGATTTCATCCAACAAAGAAGAACGAGTTACACCAAAAGCCAATGCTTATGGGATTGTCGCATTCTTCTTAATTGGGATTTATGGTGGCTTTCTACAAGCCGGTGTCGGCTATCTTATTATGGCTGCATTGACATTTATCAACCGATTTTCTCTGCTGAAAACGAATATCACAAAAGTGATCGTAGTGCCTATTTATACACTAGCTTCTTTAGGGATTTTCATTTACAATGACTTAATCAATTGGGAGTTAGGAATTGCATTGGCGGTGGGTAGTGCCTTAGGCGGATGGTTGACAAGTAGGTGGAGTACCCGAGTTAATGATCAATGGATTCGGTACTTTGTCATGGCCACCGCATTCGTTTTTGCAATCAAACTATTCTTCTTTTGATTTCAGTCCATAATAAACCTTTGCCTCCTCCAGTTTTGACAGGTCATCTAAGTCTTTATATCTTTTCGATCTAGATTTCTCTTCAATCAAGTCATTAAGCGAAATGACTTTAACTTCAAGCCCATTAACCTTCTTCAATGCACATCTTTCAAAGGCAGTATCGAATGGAATAGATTTACTAATATTTAACCGTGTCATTAACTCTATGACACATTCATCTTCAGAAAAAGTAATTATTCTCTCTGCTTTCAATTCAGTAATTGCTTCCTCAGGTAATTCAAAATTCAATTTTGCTAAAGCCTCTTTCAGCAATTGTAAATTTTTATCTGACTTGGAAATCCAAATATCTAAGTCGCCTGTTGTTCGATTATACCCATGAAAATTAACAGCAAACCCACCAACTACTATATAGCTCACCGAGAAAGTGTTAAACGCACGAATGACATTGAGATAAAAACTATCCATCTTTCCGAGGTAACTCAAAGCCTACCGACTTTTTCTTTAGTGGATTCAGCTTGTGCATCAGTCGATTCTGATTGATCAGCCAAAGTATACGTTCTTCAGGGCTTCTTTGAAGCGACCGCTTTAACATTAGATCTTCAGATGCTTTATGATTCCTTAAGACTTCTACCCTTTTGACCATATCTAAATCTATCAAAAATGATTCCCATTTAAAATGGCAATCCGTAATTTCAGGTATGGACAACATGATCGCTGGTCTAAAAGCTAGTTTTGAGCGTTATATTTCCCCAACTGATTCAGAGTTTAAAACCTTCTCAGAATCATGGCAACCTTTCTCTTTCGACAGGAATACAATCATTACGAACTTTGATCAAGTCGAACACTACTTCTATTATGTTCATACAGGGCTTGTTCGTGGCTATTTCCTTAAAAATGGTGTGGAATACAACATGGGATTTTCCTATGACGGTGAATACAGCGGAGTTTATGACGCCTTTATTAGTCAACAACCCAGTACATGGACTTTGGAAACCATAAATAGGACAGTAGGCCTCAGAATTGAATACAGTGCGCTCATGCAATTATTGGACGATCATAAGATAATGGAACGCTGGTTACGCCTATTTTATCAGCAAGTACTAGTAGGGTTTGGCATATTTACAAGGAGTATTTTAGGAGACTCTGCAGAAGAAAGGTTTAATCGTTTGATGAATCAGAGTCCACATGTTTTACAAATGATCCCTCAAAAACACTTGGCCTCCTATTTAGGCATGACCCCTGAAACCTTCTCAAGAATGAGAAAAAAGACAATGCAGTGATTTCTTGATGTAGATCAATTATCATTTCAATACACTTTCAGAACTTTACCTCATAAACAAACGAAACATGGTCGTAGGAGCGTCAAAACATATAGATTCATCCAAAGAAGATTTAAAGTACATTTTGGATGAAGTAAAAACAACAATAAACGGATTGGATGAAGTAGTGCTGAATACTCAAGAGTCTGAGGAAAAATGGAGCATGCTTCAATGCCTGAAGCATATGTCAATCGCTATTGAGGTCTATAATACCAACACGCTGGATGCTTTGGGTTCAGCGTCTGAAGGAACAACAGCAGCTGAGTATAAGTCTCACTGGAAAGGTGACATGTTTGTAAAAATGATAGCGCCCAAAGAAAATGGCGAGGTCAAAAACAACATGAAAACGATGAAATCCATGAGCCCGGACGATTCATTAGACGCCAACGAAACAATCAAAGAGTTCTTTGCCCTGCATGAAGAATACTTGAGATTAATAGAGAGATCAAGAGATTATGACCTCAATCGGGTGAAGATAAACACAGCCCTAGGTCCACTAGTCAAGCTGAGACTTGGAGATACCTTCCGATTCATTATTAGTCACGCCCAGAGGCATTTGATTCAGTTAAAAAGAATTAAGTCCGCGGTGACCTAGTAAATCTGGATTTTCCTAACTTGTATAGGTAGCGTGGCTAAAAAAGAGGAAAATAAAACAGAAGATGACTATCCGAGACGTAGGGGTTTCGGGAGTATTGGAACTGGCCTAGCCATTGGAATCGGTATTGGTGTGGCTATGGGGAATATTGCAATAGGTGTTGGTGTAGGTATTGCCATGGGACTTGGTTTCGAAATAATCAATAGAGCGCGAGCCCAAAAATAGACCCCAATTTTATGCTACAATTCTTCATACGTGTCAACATTTAGTAAACACCCTCACCCTAATTATTTCGAATTCCTCCTTATTGACACTATCAGTCCATGTAGATCTTAATTTAGGTTGAATATGCAGGCTTTATTTTGCATTTTTGGGTGTGCGAATTCTACTTTCCTGTTTACTACTACTTCTTTTAACACTTGCGCCCAAGACTTATGCTCAAGAAACAGTCGAGTTGGTATCATTCAACATTCGATACGGCACCCCTGGAGACGGTGAAAACAAATGGAAAAGCAGAAGAGACAGGGTTTTTAGCATTTTCAAAAAATACAAAGAGGGTATTATAGCTACCCAAGAAGCCCTTCCTCTTCAAATTGATGAAATTCTTGAAGAAGTTCCTCAACTAGACGTTGTCTACCGTTCTAGAACAGAAAAAGATAAAGCAGGTGAGTCTAACGCCATTTTCTATAACAAAAAAATTTGGAGGGTAGTCAATCATGAAACATTCTGGCTCTCAGAAACCCCTGAAAAGCCTGCATCTAAAAGTTGGGGAAACTCCTTACCTCGAATCAGTACGCAAGTAATCTTTCAGCATAGAACAAGCGGGAAAACAATCAAAATTTTAAATACCCATTTGGATAGGTCTTCGAATAACAGTCGTGTCAGAAGTGTAGAATTGATTCTAAGAACATTGATGACTGAAACTGACGCAACACCAACGGTTCTTCTTGGTGATTTCAATGCAGAATTTGATGATGATATCATCGTGAGAGTAAAAGAGTTTTTTAAAGATGCTTTTACTGGAAACGAATTAGAAGGTTGCACTTTCCATGGATGGAATGGAGGAAGCCATTGCCCTAGAGTAGACTACATTTTCTACTCAGAATCTGAGCGTTTGAGTCTAAAGAAGTTTATGATTGACCAATGGAAGAGTAAGCAGCTTTATCCATCAGATCACTACCCATTAGTGGCTACGTTTGATCTCAACTAGCTTTTGGCAGTTTTTTCCGATTAGTAATATATACTCCCAGAAGTATCGCAGCGATGCCAGCTATTTGACCTACAACCAAGGTTTCACCGTCTAAAATACCCCAGGTCAGGGCCACAATAGGAATTAAATAAGTTACCATGCTAGAAAAGATTGGTGTTGTCAATTGCACCAAACGGTTGAATAGTATCAAGGCAACTCCGGTGCTCATTATTCCCAAAAGACTGATATAGCCTAATGCTTCAAGCCCTCCCGGAACAGTATTGACATTGTCTGCGAAATCCGTAAACCCGAAGAGGTAAATTGCAGCAAAAGGCCCAACTAATAGTATACTTACACTGGTGATCACCACAGCACTCAAATCTGCGAAGTAGTACTTAATAATATTTAGGTTAGCACCATAGCACATGGTAGCAACAACGATGAAAACTGCGTAGTAATTGATACCAGAAAAACCAGCTTGACTAGAACCTGCAGTTAAGAGAATGGCGGTTCCAATAAATGCCAATGCAACACCGATGTATTTCGTTTTCTCAAATTTCTGCTTGAAAATAGAGGCTCCTATTAGCAGTACAAAAATTGGGGTAAGCCCATTCATCACTCCGGTAACGCCACTATCGAGGCGGGTCTGCCCAAGGGCAAAAAGAAAAGCTGGAAAAAAACTACCTAATAGCCCGATACCAAAAAGCATTTTAAGGTGACGTGAAGAGAGCTTCTTTAACTTAGGTATACTCATGGGCATCATGAAAATACAGGCTGCCAAAATTCTCAGTGCGCCAACTTCTCCTGCACTATAAACTTCTAACCCTCTTTTTATAAGGATAAATGAAGTTCCCCACACCAATGCTAATATCACTAGAATGGTCCAAGCGAGAACTTTTGTGTTTTTCATGGGCGCAGAATAAAGCCCAAATGTAGAATTTTTTGTGAAACAGTTTAAGCCTAAATTTTAGGCCAGCTCAAAGGCATTTTCGAATCTGACAGATATTTCATCTAACAAGTCGAAAAGTTCTTGAGGGTTTTCAGTTTCTACAAGCTTGGTTCTATACGGTTTGAAATCACGAACACCTCTAAAGTAATTGGTATAGTGCCTCCTCATTTCAAATATCCCTTGTCGGTCGCCCTTCCATTCTAGCGAAAACTTAAGGTGTCTTCTGGCTACACTGACACGTTCGGCCATGTCTGGAGCGGCTAATGTTTCCCCCGTCTTCATGAAATGCTTGATCTCATTGAATATCCAGGGGTATCCAATGGCTGCTCTACCGACCATGATACCGTCAACTCCGAAGGTGTTCTTGTACTCTAAAGCTTTCTGTGGAGAGTCAATATCGCCATTTCCGAAAATTGGAATTTGAATGTCTGGATGGTGCTTAACCTCTGCGATTTTAGTCCAGTCGGCTTCTCCCTTATACATCTGCTGTCTCGTACGACCATGAATAGTCAAGGCTTGGATGCCAACATCTTGAAGTCTTTTGGCTACTTCTACAATCTGAATGGTACTGTCATCCCAACCCAGTCTGGTTTTTACGGTAACAGGAAGACTCACTTGCTTCACTATCTCCTCAGTCATCTTTTGCATCTTAGGTAGGTCAAGTAAAATACCAGCACCTGCTCCTTTACACGCAACTTTCTTTACCGGACAACCATAATTGATATCCACTAACTCTGGCTCAGCACGTTCGGCAATTTCTGCAGCCTGTCGCATGGACTCGATTTTTTCTCCAAAAATCTGAATGCCTATTGGACGTTCGTAATCATAGATATCCAGTTTCTGGATACTCTTTGCGGCATTACGGATTAAAGCCTCCGAAGAAATAAACTCCGTATACATGATATCCGCACCATTCTCTTTGCAGACAGCTCTAAATGGTGGATCGCTGACGTCTTCCATTGGTGCTAACAACAGTGGAAAGTCTCCTAATTCTATATTTCCTATTCTTACCAAACCCTATTCCAAAATTCGCGTAAATTTACGCCATTATGACGAGAATTGACAAAGGTATTGACGTCACGGGTGGAAGAACTCCTGGTTCTTCTTTTCTAATTATTCTAGGGTTAGTGTTTGTCGGCTTTTTTGTGGGGCAATTTGTTGGTGCAATTGCTTCTTTCATTTTCGCTTTTGCCAATGGGCTAAGCATGGGTGAAATGACTGAGGACCCAAACCTATTGTACGATTATATGGGTTTGGGGGAAGTATTGACTACCCAAATGTTATACACCCTTGTATTCACTTTTCTTACTCCTTGGTTCTACTTAAGGCTAATTGCCAAACAACCTCTCTCGTCAATCACAAATGAAACCAAGGTAGATCCAAAACTGGCTGTTGCCACGGTCGTTGGGACTTTCAGTTTCCTTTTTGTCAATGCATACTTTATTGAGTGGAATGCCAATTTTCAGTTTCCTGAGTTTATGTCAGGATTTGAAAAGTGGGCTCGAGAACTGGAGGAAACGCTTGCTGAAACCACGAAAAAATTTACCACTTTCAACAACTTCGGTCAGTTCCTATTTGGCTTTGTGGTGATAGCTGTGCTGCCTGGAATTGGAGAAGAGTTGCTCTTTAGAGGTGTTCTCCAGAATAGTTTACATAAGTTGACAAAGAATGCTCATGTGGCCATTTGGGTTTCGGCTTTCATTTTTGCTGCTATCCATATGCAATTTTACGGCTTAGTACCGAGAATGCTGCTAGGAGCTGTGTTCGGTTATCTCTACGTATGGTCGGGCAATATATGGTATCCAATCATTGCGCATATGGCTAATAATGGCATCGCAGTGATCATGACTTACGTAGCATCGGACGTAGACCTGGATGAAACAGAAGCAATACCTGTTAGCTACCAAATCATTGGTGTAAGTGTTTTCATTGCTTTCATGTTCCTTTTTAGAAATTACTATCTTCGACCAAAGGAAACCATTGAGTAGTTGGCAAACAGTATATAAAAGCACTAGTCCTCATCAGACGGAAATTGTAAAAGACCTTTTGATAAACGCGGGCCTGAAAGCCATCGTTTTTAACAAGCAAGACCATGCTTACAAATTTGGAAATATTGAGGTGATGGTAGACCCTGACTCAGTCATGCGTGCTTTAAAAATCATTGAGGAAGAAATCAGATTTAATCATGAATAACCTTGCCGTACGGGCCATTACGGCAATAGTGGGAATAACCATTATCATTACCGGAATAGTGTTCAATCCTTGGACATTTGCGGTTGTATTTCTGATCATTTCTTTACTTTCATTGAAAGAGTTTTATGGTCTAGCCCGAAAGGCAGAAACTAAGCCATATGAAATTTGGGGTTTGGTATTCGGCTTTGCCCTGTTCAGCCTAACCTTCTTGTATTATCAGGGAGAAGTAAACGCAGACACATTTTGGATGCTTCCAGCCCTATTTTCAACTGTATTTCTTTATCCGCTGATTCGTCATGGTGAAGGGCATGCTATCAATTGCTTGGCAGTTTCCGTTCTAGGCGTTTTTTACATCGCCATACCTTTTTGCCTTACAATTCCCTTGGCCTTTATCTCAGGAGCGTTCCAGTACGAACTAATTTTGGGTATTCTATTTATACAATGGGCAAATGATACGGGTGGATACTTTGCCGGAAAAGCCTTCGGCAAAACAAAGTTATTTGAGAAAGTATCTCCAAAAAAGACCTGGGAAGGCTCATTTGGTGGCCTAGCGTTGTCAATTATCATTGCGCTAGTCTTTGGTTATTACTTCGGGATACTTAATAATTATGAATGGGTTGGACTGGCCATAGTCATCAGTATTTTTGGTAGCATTGGCGATTTGGTTGAATCCGCATTTAAAAGAGCTTTGGCGATCAAAGACTCTGGTAGTACAATTCCAGGGCACGGAGGCTTCCTCGACAGATTTGACGGGCTCATCCTTGCTTTACCATTCGCAACCACCTACATTCACTTCATCATATAAGGAGAAAATAAGGTGTTTCCTGTTGGAGATATTCGCTTAAAATTTCCTTAATTTTGACACAGTCTTAAATCAATATTAAGCTCCCTATGGGTTACATTGAACCGGCTCCAATTAAGGACAAGGCAAATCCTTTCGAGTCAATGATGTCTAGATTCAATATTGCTACTGAAGCATTAGGTCTTGACGAACAAGTTTACAACGTTTTAAAATCTCCATCCAAACAAGTTTCTGTTTCATTACCTATCACCATGGATGATGGTTCTATCAAAGTATTTGAGGGTCACCGTGTGATTCACTCAAATATTCTAGGGCCTTCTAAAGGTGGTGTGCGCTACGCAATGGATGTGAACATTGATGAGGTGAAAGCCTTAGCTGCCTGGATGACCTGGAAGTGCGCAGTGGTAGATATACCATATGGTGGCGCTAAAGGAGGGATAAAGTGTAATCCGAGAGAAATGTCAGCGGGTGAAATTGAGCGATTGACGAGAGCATATACACAGTCAATGACTGGTGTTTTCGGCCCTGACCGCGATATACCTGCGCCAGATATGGGCACTGGCCCAAGAGAAATGGCATGGCTGATGGATGAATATTCACGCTCTATGGGTACTACCGTCAATGCCGTAGTTACTGGAAAACCATTGGTACTTGGAGGCTCACTCGGTCGAGTTGAAGCGACAGGTCGTGGTGTAATGGTATCTGCTCTGGCGGCCATGGAAAAACTAAAAATTAATCCATACCATGCTTCTATCGCTGTTCAAGGCTTTGGAAATGTGGGCTCATATGCCGCCTTACTGATGGCTGAGCGTGGTTGTACCATTGCAGCGATTAGTGATATTTCAGGTGCTTATTATAATGAGAATGGTATCGATATCAACAAAGCCATTGGCTACCGCAATAATAATAATGGCACACTAGAAGGTTTCGATGGTGCTGAACTGATGAAAGACGCAACTGAGCTTTTGACACTCGATGTTGATGTGTTGGTGCCTGCTGCCATCGAAGATGTGATTCACCATGGTAATGTGAACGATGTAAAAGCCAAGCTCATTGTTGAAGGAGCAAATGGCCCTACTTCTGCAGAAGCAGATGCTATTATCAACGAAAAAGGAATTATGGTAGCCCCAGATATCTTGGCAAATGCTGGTGGTGTTACCGTATCTTATTTCGAATGGGTTCAAAACAGGTTAGGCTATAAGTGGACGCGCGAAAGAGTGAACAGAAGGTCTGATAGAATTATGAAAGATGCGTTTGATAAAGTCTATCAGGCGTCTCAAAAATACAACGTACCGATGCGTATTGCTGCCTACATTGTGGCGATTGACAAGGTATCCGAGACTTATAAGTTTCGAGGCGGTTACTAAGGAGATATTAATGATTAATATTCATAAAGAAGGAAGAGTACTCTTAACGGTACTCTTTCTTGTTCTTACAGCAATCAACTTGAGTCTTTTCTATTTGCTAGAAATTCAAGGAGAGGCGTTTTTTGGAACAGTTGGAGCCTCCGGTCTTCTCTTTCTTTTCTTTTTTCAGTTCTTCAGAAACCCAAGTAGAAAAATTGCGCTCAATGAGAAGCACATTCTTGCACCAGCTGATGGTAAGGTGGTGGTGATTGAAACCACTGAAGAGCATGAGTATTTTCATGGGAAAGAGCGTATTCAGGTATCCATTTTCATGTCTCCGTTGAACGTCCATGTCAATAGAAACCCCGTTACTGGTTTAATTAAGTACTTTAAATATCACCCGGGTAAGTATTTGGTAGCTTGGCATCCAAAGTCGAGCACAGAAAACGAGCGTACTACGTTGGTTTACCAAATCCATCATAACGTTGAAATCCTAGTTAGACAAATTGCGGGAGCAGCTGCCCGAAGGATTAAATGGTATATCGGTGAAAACCAAAGCGTCATTCAAGGTAGAGAGTTCGGCTTTATTAAATTCGGATCGAGAGTAGACTTATTCTTACCGATCGGCACCAAAATCTGCGTTGAAAAGGGACAAAAGACTAGAGGTGGAGAAACTGTAATTGCCGAACTAGAGTAGTTCTTCAACAACTTTCATTAATTCTTCCAAGTACTTTTGATCTACTTCATCAAAGTCGTTCAATTGATCTGAGTCAACATCTAAAATCAGCGCTACCTCAGCATTTTTGAAAGCTGGTAATACTATCTCTGATTTTGAGTCGCCACTACAGGCTATATGACCGGGGAACTCATCCACGTTGGGAACAACCAAAGTCTTTCCGTCCGCCCAACTGGTTCCACAGACACCTTTGCCCTTTGCTATTCGAGTGCAGGCTATAGGACCCTGGAACGGGCCTAGTACAAGCTCGTTACCCTTCACAAGGTAAAACCCTACCCAAAAATAGCCCATCCCGTACTTTAGCGCAGAAGCGATGTTCGAAAGGTTAGCAACTAAATCTGGCTCGCCTGTTACCAATGCCTCTATTTGAGGAATTAGAGATTTATACCTTTCGGCTTTCGAAGCACTGTGTTCGATGATTAATTCTTCTGCCATAATGGTTCTAACTCGTTTGTAAAAAAGAAGGTTCCAGGTTGTTATACATGTCTAGTTGATCTTCACCAATAGTCAATGAATCAATTCGATTACCCTGTAGCTCAGGAGCCGATACGCCTGCATCGAAGTTAACGGGTGCCGTAAATATCCGCGCTTCATCCCAAAGCCCAGCCTTTAAGCATGAATTCAAAAGTGAACCTCCCCCTTCGATGATCACTGATTGAATTTTTCTCGTGTACAAGTCACTTAAAATCTCAGGCAAATAGTCCTGGCCCTCGACCTTAACGTACTCCAGATTCATTTCCTTTTTAGCAACAAGGTCATTATAAATCACAGTCGGTTGCGAACCGTCAAAGAGGTTCAGTGCTTTATTAAGCGTCAACGATTTGTCAATCACCAACCTTAATGGATCTTTACCAGACCAAGCCCTAACATTCAGTCTAGGGTTGTCATGCTTAGCCGTACGAGTACCTACCATGATAGCGTCCTCTTCCGCCCTCCATTGGTGAACAAGGCTTCTAGACGCTTCTCCACTGATCCACTTCGAGTCAAAGTTTTCTCTTGCTACAAAGCCGTCAGAAGTTTGCGCCCATTTTAATATGATGTAAGGTCTCCTTTTCTCAATGAATGTAAAGAACCTAGTATTCAGTGCTCTTGAAGTATCGGCTAAAACTCCATGATTCACATCAATACCGGCTTGCTGCATGCGTTCGAGTCCTTTTCCACCTACCAAGGGGTTACTATCAAGAGCTCCAACTACCACCCGCTTTACTTTCTTACTTACCAATAGATCGGCACACGGAGGTGTTTTTCCGTGATGAGCACAGGGTTCTAGCGTAACATAAACTGTGGACGCTTCCAGCAGAGATTGATCTTCAACAGCATTAATCGCATTTACTTCTGCATGTGCTTCGCCATATTGTTGATGATACCCTTCGCCAATAATTATATTGTCATGGACTATAACACAGCCCACCATTGGATTAGGACTCACCTTTCCCCGACCTAGTTCGGCAAGTTCAAGGGCTCGGCTCATAAAGTGTACATCTTGACTACTCATTGATGCTGCAAGTTAGCCAAAGCCACTAATTATTTCACTTATTTTGTGCTATGCCGACTGCCAAGTCAAAGGATCTTTTCGAACGAATTAAAGATGCACTTATCAATACCTATGATGAGAGAGAAAGCCTAGCTATCACCAAAAACTATTTAGCAGATAGATTCCATATTGATGGGATGAAATTGGCACTCAATACCGAGGTCTCTTTTGATGAAAGCTTGATTACGCACGATCTTAGACAACTGGCTAATGGTACTCCTTATCAACATGTAGTGGGTTTTACTATTTTCTATGGGTACAAGTTCCTAACAAACCAACATGCCCTTATCCCCAGACCAGAGACGGAAGAATTAGTGGACTGGATTATCAAAGAAAACCATATTACTAACCCATCTATCCTAGACATTGGAACAGGTACGGGTTGCATTCCGATAAGCCTTAAAGCTGAAATCTCAGAAGCAAATTGTACTGCCATTGATATTTCCGAAGACGCCCTGACACTTGCCCAAAATAATGCGATCAAAAATGAGGTGAAGGTTGAATTTTTGAAGTTGGATATATTAAGTGACGATATTATAAGAAATGGTTTTAACATTATCGTTAGCAACCCTCCTTATATTCCTAATGCAGACAAAGCCAAAATGCACAAAAATGTTCTCGACTACGAGCCAGGTCTCGCGCTCTTTGTTGATGATGAAAGTCCTTTAGTCTTCTATCAAGCCGTTGCCGAAAAAGCAGTAAAAAGCCTCAAAAAGGATGGAAAATTGTATTTCGAAATTCACGAAAGCTTCGGAGAAGAAGTAGGCGCCATATTAAGCACGCTTGGATATACTAACATCGTCCTCCGAAAAGACCTTCAAGGAAAAGACAGAATGGTGAGGGCTACTTTAGCTTCTTGCTCTTAGCTCTTAGCTCTTAGCTCTTAGCTCTTAGCTCGAACTACTATTTTTTTAATAGAATTACTATTTATATAGTTTATCTACTATATTTATAGTAATACTCATTTACCCTACTATGAAAGAGCTGACTAAAGCAGAAGAAAAAGTAATGCAACTCTTATGGAAGCTTGACAAGGCTTTTACCAGAGAAATCCTTGATCAGTTCGAAACGGATACGCCTAGCTATACAACGGTAGCAACAGTTTTGACAGTGCTAGAACAAAAAGGCTTTGTCGCACATGAAGTGCTTGGAAACAGTAAACGCTTCTACCCACTAGTGACAAAGGAAAAGTACAGTGACTTCGCCATGTCCAACGTAATGGGTAAATATTTCGAAGGCTCACTGAGCCGACTGGTATCCTTTTTTGCTGATCGCAAAAAGATGGATTTGAAAGAACTAGATCAGATTATCAAAATCCTTGAAGATAAAAAAGAAAAATAATGGTACAAGAAATCTTCTTTTGGAGTGCTAGAGTAAGCATAGTCATTGCCTTATTATATATAGCCTATTGGATGCTATTTAAAAACAACACGCACTTTCAGTTGCGCAGGATTATCCTGATTTCATCTCTTGCGCTGGCAGTACTCATCCCATTTATAGAAATAGAAGTGCCTCTTCCTTGGTCGAATCCTGTCGAACAAAGACTTGAGTTGATGACAAACGCACCAGAAAGCACCATCAATCCGACAGTCGCTCCAAATTCTAGCTATGAAATAAATCCAATCGAGGTGGTAAGTGATTTTAGCTGGACACAGCTTCTATTAAACATATACTTTGCTGGCTTGGCCGTAAGCCTTGCTTTATTCTTCTTCGAACTCATCAAATTGGCCCATTGGTACTACTTCGGGGCAAGAAGAACAGATATTCAAGACAATGTTATTACGCATAAAGGCATTAAATATCCTTTTTCGTTCTGGAAATGGATCTTTATTCCTCAAGGCACTGATTATGACAAGGACATTTGGGAGATTATAGAAAAGCACGAATCTGCTCACCTCAACCAGTACCACACTTTCGATATGGTAATGATAAATCTGCTTCAATGTCTTATTTGGTACAACCCTATCATTTACCTATTTCAAAAAGACCTCAAAGACAATCATGAGGCACTGGCAGACCAATCTGTCTTGGTTAGTACAGATTTTAAAATCTATGCACAGGCATTGGTAAAAGTGAGTATTAATTCAAATGCCCTCAACCTAGGCCACTCCTTTGCACTCATCTCTACGCTATCCAAAAGAATTACTGCCATGCAAAAACAAAAGACATCGCTTAAAAAGACACTAAGATCCGTATTAGTACTCTTTTCCATCACCCTTATAATTACAAGTACTACTATATTAAGGGCTCAGGACAAAAAAGAGACGCGTGCAGAAGCCTATGCTGTAGTCAAAAAACGTTCTAGCTTTAGTTTCTTCCTCATCCAAAATCATCTGAGCGAGAAACATAGAGATATCCTAGGTCGACTTCATAAGGTATATCCTGACAAAGACATCACATATAGATATTCAGCAGACCCCAAAGCATTTGAATATCTAGAACAATTTCAACTCAATCAGAATCCGCTCTTTTTTGACAAACTGGAAACTGAAGAGAAGACTGAACTTTACGAATTGGCTATAAGTGACTCAACAAGAATGAATGCAGTAGGACTAATGAGTTCTCTAGAATCAGAACATCGGTTTAGTTTCTATGATTTTCTAGGTGAGTTAGAAGAATCAATTCAAAAAACTGCCAACTACATAGTATTCTATGAACCTGTTAAATCGGAAATCGAAGAAGTGGTTTACGATATTACAGAAGTTGACATAAAGCCTACCCCAGTTGGAGGAATAGAAGCATTGGTTAGGGCCATAGCCCTAGATATAGAAGTGCCTAAATCCATTAGTAAAAAGGACTTACCTCCATCTATCGATTTTGAAGTAGTAATAAATGGTGGCCGTGTTATGACTAATATCAAGCTTTTAACAGAACTCAAAGGCTCCGATAAAAAGAATGAAGACATGTACTTGTTCTTCGGTCAAGTACATAATATGATGTTGTCGAAAGTAAGAGAGTTTTACGTTTGGAAACGAGGCATTAAAGATGGCAAAGAAGTACGGGTTAGAACGACTATTGCCATCCCGACTAAGTACATGTGATTTCATCACAAGACTTCGTGTAAGTCGATCCATACGGGATTGACTTTTTTTATTTATAAATGTCGGTGTGCATTGACTCTACAATCCAAAGGGGTTTATCATTTGTAGTTAGCCTAATTCGTCCTGTTTGTTCTGCTGTCAGCTCTATTGGTTCAAGGAGTATCTCATTATTCCAATCCGTATAGAATCCTTCAGAAGTAAAATAAGTATTTCGTGCGATAGGGTGAATGCCGAACACATGGCCTGTAGACACCCATTTTTCGAAGCGACCTGATTTCATATACACCCACTTCTGATCATTATAAAAAAGGACGGAATCCATCAGTGTGGAGAATTCCTTGATCAAGTCTAAAACCTTTGAGTTAAAAATATCCGCAAGTACATTAACTGCTTTTCGGTCATGGTCTTTGAGAAAAATATAAGCAGCATTCAGCAGGTCAGTCGACTCGAACGCTAATAGTTGAACGGGCGACTGCACTTTTAACTTAGGTTTGAGCACTTCGATTTCAGAAAACTGTGCCACGACCGTATCAATTTTTATCCCCCACTCTAGCACTTTATCCAATGCGTTTGAGGTAACAATAACTGTTGGACTCCATTCTAAAAGCAAGTCCACATACTCCTGACTCAGCGCGATAGGGTCGTCTATCAGCAAAGCAGGTTCTTGCTCGTCTCTAACAATATGATGTGATGACATATTCTAAATTGCTCGTGCCTGTTGTGGCACTCGGATAACTTCGCTGTTGGCAATTTCGCTCCAAACCAGTGCACTTGCACCCAAAACAGCTGCATTTTTATCCATTAACTTAGATAATTTGATTTTGATTTTACCCTTGTAACCCGGGTAAAGATACTCGTTGAATGACTTTTTTGTGGCTTCTACAATGATGTCGCCCGCCTTAGCCAAGCCTCCGAAAAGGAATATTGCCTCGGGACTCGTGACGGCTGCAGCATCTGCTAATTTTAGGCCGAGTAGGTCAGAAGTATACTCATAAGCCTCTAATGCTATTGGGTCGCCAGCAAGGGCCATTTCAGTAATCTTTTTGGCTGTTAAAGACTCGTAGGTATAAGACCGAAGTGGTGTATCTACATTGTTGGTGGCCAAAAGCTTGAACACGGTTCGCTTAATACCCGAAGCTGAGGCATACGTTTCTAAACAACCTCTTTTACCACAGTTACACTCTCTACCATCAGGATAAACATTGGTGTGGCCTAACTCTCCTGCCAAGCCATCGTGCCCGTAAATGAGCTTACCACGGGTGACTAAGCCAGAGCCAAGCCCTGTTCCTAAGGTCACCACTATGAAGTCGTTCATGTCTTTCGCACCACCAAAAACCTTTTCGCCTATAGCCGCAGCATTGGCGTCATTGGTTAAAACCATCGGTAGGTCAAAGTACTTACTGAAAAGGTCAATAAAAGGGACAATCCCTTTCCAGTTTAGATTTGGTGCATGCTCAATCGTCCCTTTGTAGTAATTGCCATTTGGCGCGCCAATACCAATCCCTAAAATTTCGAAGGGGTCAGAAATCTCATCAAGACCTTGATTAATGGCCTGACTCAAGGCCAGTAGAAAAGGCTCAATGGTTTCATGAACATAGGTAGGAATGGATCCTTCCATCAAGACATTGCCCTCTACATCTACCAAACCGAATTTGGTAAAGGTTCCTCCAATATCAATTCCAATTGCCGTTTCCCTCATTGTACTTGTCTTCCGTACTAAATATCGCCTTTGTGTTACACACAAGCCATTGTGAATACACTATAGATCACCTAATATCCATAATTGGCTCACCTTCTTTTCCTAACAACACTTCTTTTCTCTGAAAACGTTTGCATAAACCCCGCTCGGCTATTCCTTACTTAACCAAGCCATTACATTTCTGAGTAGTTTAGCATTTTGTTCTGCGCCTTTGGTATTCATGCCAACTTTCATTTTTTGGGCTCCTGCCAACTGGGTGGTGAACATAGCTGCTTCACCAAAAACTACTACTTTTCCGGCCCCATAAGCGAGTAAAGCTCCCTGATACCAACCATCGATTCTTCGCGTATAAGTCTGCGCATTAAAACGCCAAGCTGTATCAGGTTCTAAGGAATACGATCCGGCTGGGAAACGTAATAATCCAATGGCCTTATCAGGAATCTCAAATGCCTGACCAGTAAAAGTCATTACCTGATCTACTCCTTCGGTTACCAAATGATTGAACAAGGTCTCATCAGCCTTTTCAAAAGTCTCGAAACCGTCTTGCACGGGAAAACGGGCAAAGCCATTGGTAAAATTGAAACCAAAGGAGTCTGCTAAACTTGAGGCTGCCCCTCCAAATGGCATATGATCAGCAATGAGAAAAAGCCTACCTCCATTTTTGACCCATTCATTTATTGCCCCAATTTCAGATTCCGTATAAGCCGAAGGGTTCGGCAACACCCAGTTCCCTAAGTTGCTTTCGTGTATGGGGTTAGAAATCACTAGGACATTAATGGCATTCAGCTTCAGTTGACTGATATCGCCTTCTAAGGCTTGAACCTTAAAACCATCACTCGCCAAGAGCTTAGCGAATGCGCCATAACGGCCATTAAAAGTATGATAATTATTATGGCCTTCATCAATGGCAACCACTAGTCCATCTCCATTTGAGAAAAGTGGCGATTCAATCACATACTCAAAGTCAGGATCTCCTAATTGTTGCGCGTAATTGAGGGTTGGAACCAAGAGGAACAGCATCAAAAAATATTTCATTGAACTAAATTATTAGTTTTTGAAATACGAAAAAAGGGATACGCTATTTTCGTACCCCTTTTTAAGACTCATACCTTAAGCTTCTAGAAAGAAAGACCTAGGGATAGCAAGAAGTTAGTACCCGCTTGAGGATAGAAATAATTCTCCCTTACCTCAAAGGATTGACCTCCAAAATATCCGAAGGTATAACCGTTGGACTCATACTCAAGGTTGAACAGATTGTTGACAAGTAGATTCAATGAAACCTCTTTGATCAAATTAGTTTCAAAGGCATAATTGATTCTTAAGTCGTTCACAAAGAAGGCGTCAATCTTCCTGTTCTCGTTAGATGTATTATCCAAAAACTGGTCTCCTACATATTTCGAAAGTAGAGCAATCTCAAATCCAGATGTAGGAATAAAGGCCAATTGGCTACCAGCTACTATACTTGGCGAAAAGCTGATATCGGTATCTTCAAAAGTGGTTCTGACCTCATTGAATTCGTCAAATGCTGGACCAAAATCAAAAATGACCTCATCGAAGGATTGGATGCGGTTCTGGCTCAAGGCTACATTGGCGGTCCAAAAAAGTCCCTTAGCCAATTTCTTCATGCCCGATAATTCTATTCCCATGCGGTAACTATCTGGCACATTAGTTCTAATGCCTGCTCCTACATCATTCACCTCGCCCGTCAATACAAGCTGGTTTTTATAGTCCATCAAATAGTAATTGAATTCAAATGCTCCGCTTGCTGACTGGCGTTTGTAGCCAATCTCTAAGTTATTCAAAGTTTCGTGTGAAGGGTCTACACCCGGAGCGGCATCTATGATATCTGATCGATTAGGCTCCTTGTTGCCAACCGCAAAGGAGGCATAGATGGTTGCATCGCTGGTCAACTGATAAGTAGCACCAACTTTAGGGTTGAAGAAATTAAAGTTCTTATCGAAATTGATTGGCCTCTGATCATTATCAACACCCAAACCGTTGTAGGCAACTGTTCTATACTGCAAGTCACCGAAGAGATTTAGCTTATCATTTGCCTGATAATTCATTTTGAAATAGGTGTTAAAATCAACCTTCTGTGATTCGCTTTCATAGTAACGTTCTCTGATGTCACTATCCCCTGCAAATCGAGCCCAAATCACCTCTCCAAAGTGGTCTCCAATGTATTCATTGACTCCACCACCAAAAGTAGCATCGACCTTCCCAGAAGTATAGTTCAAGTCATAAACGACACCATAAAAGTCATTATCTAACCAACGCCTTCTGATGAGGTCTGAGCTAGAAATAGTTGTTCCACCGATAACTACATCGGCAATGCCATAGTCCACCAAGTCATCATCATTCCTAAATTCTTCAAAGAAGCCACTGCCCTTTGTATAGTGGCCCGCCATGGTCAGGTTCCAATTGGTACTGAAAGTATGTGCCAGGTGAAGTTGATAGTGGTCTTGACCATAATCGTCCACTTGATTATCGTATTCATAGAAATTATAACTACGACCTGAATTCCTCAGGTTGTCTGCTTGCGCAGCATTGAAACCGTTATTGGCAATGACTGCTTCAATTCCAGCAGCATCGTTTCTGAGACGTGCCTCTGGGGTTCCGTACCAACTCTGATAAGTCACTTCATCTCCACCGAAGGTGATGAACTTAAGGCTTGTCTTCTTTCCAAAATAACCACCAGATAAATAATAAGACTGCAAATCAGATGATGCCCGATCTACAAAACCATCTGATGTGATTTGAGAAAGTCGGCCTTCAAATGCCCAACGATCTTTCAACAAACCTGTTGAAAAAATAGCGTTGTACTTTTGCGTATTGTAAGAGCCCACACTGGTATTCACTTCCGCCCTGGCTTCTTGGCTTAATCCGTTGGTTAAGATGTTGATCGATCCACCAAAAGCTCCGGCACCGTTGGTTGAAGTACCCACTCCACGCTGCACTTGAATATCCGCTGCGGATGAAGCAAAATCTGGGGTATTTACCCAAAACACCCCTTGCGATTCTGAATCATTAACAGGAATACCATTGATGGTCACGTTGATCCTAGTCGGATCACTACCTCTAATGCGTATGCCCGTGTAGCCAATGCCTGCTCCAGCATCTGAAGTAGTAACTACCGAAGGGGTCCAGTTTAGAAGAAAAGGCAAATCTTGTCCTAGATTCTGTTTCCTAATCTCCTCACCCGTTACATTGGTGAAAGTAGTAGGTGTCTTCTCTGTAGCACGTGTTCCTGTTACTATTACATCTGCTAAAGCGGTAGTCTTCGCATTCAGTACAATTGTCAAATCGAGATTCTCGTTCAAGTAAATCGAACGTTCATAATTGGCATAACCAATCATTCTAACCACAAGCTTATATTCCCTAGCCGATAGTTCTTTAAAGGAGAATTCACCCCTTGCATTAGTAGGCATTCCTTGAGAGCTGTTGACTAACAGCACACCTGCACCTTGTAGGACTTCACCAGTTTCGGCATCAGTCACTTTTCCTTTGATGGTGTATTGTCCAAATACACTCAGGGTCGTCAGCATCAATGCCGACATCAAAATCAATCTTCTCATTATTAAATTTTTAATGGTTCAACTTGGAACAGCTAAGGGGTAGCTCCTCCTTCCTTTTGTTTTACCATACACCTCCCTGCGACAGCATTATCTGCATCAGGTTCAATGGGTATAATCTCAGCCTTTGTTTAATCCCGAATTCTCGGAAATAGGCACCCCTTTATTAAGCGCAAAGTTAACAAGCAATTTGAATTGCCAGTAACCTTTATAGAATTTGATTGATATGACTTACACTTTGCTCAAATCGGTCGGACAAATCTCCTTTGACAATCTTAAAATTCGCTCCACTCTCAGTCAGCTGATCTTTGTAAATTTTGAATAACTCGCCTCTTTGTTCTGGGTTTTCGCGGAGCGGATCGTCTTCGAAAGGAATATTAAAGTCGGTAAGCAAATAAAGGTCTGCCTTGTTCATCTCAAATTGCTGGACGATCCATGGATCACAAGTTCCAAACTTGAACTCACTCCAAATTTTTATAACCAGCAGATCAGTGTCAAGAAAAACGATTTTTTCAGCCTTTGCCCTAGCCGAACTTTCTAACTCAAGCTGTCCCGCAGCGATTTCCGTGAGATCAGCTTGGTTATAGGGTCCATCAAGAGCCGTCAAATATTCCCGAGCATACTCTGCCACCCATTTCGTATTATAATGTTTGGCCAAAGACTTCGCCAAGGTAGTTTTACCTGTACTTTCAGGGCCTACAATTGCAATTGAAATCATTGTTGAGAGGAAGTCATAGATTTTCTCCAAGCCAGATAGCCTGCCACCGCCATGCCGATATAGACAAGATACAGTGCTGAGTAAAAGTATAATTCTTTGTAAAAATAAATGCCTGTAGCCAGTACATCTACAAAGAACCAGTAATACCAATTATCAATCTTTTTACGTGCCGTTAGCCACATACCGGCTACACTTAGTACAGAGGTGGTACTATCCCAATAAGGTAAGGCTGGTGGATCAACCCCTTCGAAAATAGATGGGATGGCAATCAAAAGCTTTGCAAATACTAAAACACCGACAACCGTGATTCCTAAGGTAGTGAGCATCGACTTTGGACTGGAATGAGTAATCTTAATCTGTGTTTCAGTTTCTCTGGCTCCCTTTCGCCAGTAAAGCCAACCGTAAACATTCAAGACTAAAAAGAAAATATGGAGCAGAAAATCACCGTACAATCGCGCTTGCCAAAAGACCACAAAAGACACAAGCACATATAGAATACCGAAAGGCCACGTCCAGATGCTCTGACGAATTAAATAGACTACTGCCAACAAACCTGCGACTAAGCCCGTTAGCTCCCATACACTAATCTGTGACGTGTAGTCAACAACTTGTTGCCATATCTCGCTGAGCTGCATGGCGCCAAATATAGGATTAATTGGTATATTTCACTGATTCAAAACCCTCCATATGGAAATGTATAAAGCCCTTATTGTTCTTGTGATTTTAATGATCGCTTTTCCGCTAGTGACCTCAGCGCAAGAAAGAGTTTACAATGTTGAAACAGAGAGTGTTTCCGAATACGTAGACAAAATACTCAACGGACCCATCACGAAAGAGGGGCTTCAAAAACTGCCCTATAAAGTTTGGTTTAATACCAATTACAAAACTTATATAGTGGACACCGATGCGCTCAAGAACATTAAGCGCAGGCAATTAAAGGGATTGAAGATTTTAGTTTTTATGGGGACATGGTGCCATGACAGTAATCGCGAAATTCCTCGTTTAATACGGGTTTGCGAAGAATTAGCCATATCTGACCAGTTGGAACTCTATGGGGTTGATGTTAACAAAACGAGTCAATTGGGCAGAGAAAAAGACTATGATGTAAGGAAAACACCGACCATCATTTTAATGCGAGACGGTGAAGAAATAGCACGCATCTTGGAGGAACCTGAAATATCATTTGAACAAGATTTCGAGAAAATACTGAAGTAGTATGTTGGACAATCAAAGACATCTTTTTAACCTACCCGATGACATTACCTACTTAAACTGTAGCTACATGTCACCTATGCTTAAATCAGTGGCCGAAATTGGCGTTCATGCGATCTATGCTAAAGACGACCCAAGTTCCAATAGGCCTGAGAGCTTTTTTGAAAACACCAGTGCGCTCAGAACAGCATTTGCCAAGCTCATTGACGCTCCTTCTGAAAGGTCATGTGCCATTACACCTTCAGTTTCTTACGCTTTAGCCAATGTGGCTAAAAATTTAAAAGCTGGAAAAGGAGATAACATTGTGATTGCGGACGAGCAGTTTCCAAGTAACTTCTATGCTTGGGACGCGCTTTCAAAGGAAAAAGACATCACCCTGAAAGTGGTCTCTGCTCCTGACATGATAGAAGGCCGTGGTAAACGCTGGAACGAGTTAATCTTAGAGGCCATTGATAGCAACACTAAAATGATTGCAACCGGCCACGTACACTGGGCAGATGGTACTAAGTTTAATTTAGCAGCCATTCGTCAAAGAGCTGACGAAGTAGGAGCCATTATGGTCATTGATGGTACGCAATCCATCGGTGCGTTACCTTTTAGCGTAGCAGAATTTAGGCCTGATGCAGTGGTAGCAGCTGGTTATAAATGGATGATGGGACCTTATGCCTCTGGAGTCTCTTATTTCGGTGAGTACTTCCAAGACGGAAGCCCAATTGAAAACAACTGGATGAATCGCTTGAATAGTGAGGATTTTGGTAACCTCATTAACTATCAAGAACAATATCAACCAGGTTCCATCCGCTATGAAGTGGGTGAAAGTGCCAACTTTATCCTTACACCCATGCTAACAAAGGCCATTACTCAAGTTAATGCCTGGGGACAGCAAAACATTCAAGACTATTGTGAAAAGTTGACATCGACTTATATCAAAGAACTAAAGGAATTAGGTGTTCAGATTGAATCAAATGAATATAGAGGACAGCACTTATTTGGCCTTAGACTACCAAAGCATATGAACATGGACGAGGTAAAGCAACGTTTTGCAGCGAATCGCATTTTTGTATCTGTCCGTGGTAACTCTATCCGCATTTCTCCCAACGTCTATAATTTAGAAAGCGATCTCGAAAGACTGGTTGACAGTTTCAAGGTGATGGATCATGCTTAATCACACGATTGTAGCATTTTTTGCGAGGGTATTACTAGGTATCATATTTTTGATGCAGGGCATAGGTAAAGTCTTCACTTGGGGACTTGATAGCGTTTATAATAGCTTCAAACCTTATGAGGAGACATTTCTCCCAAAGTTTCTCATCGTCTTCAGCGCATATTACACTTCATATGTCGAATTGATCGGTGGCGCTTTGCTAGTGCTAGGACTCTTTAAGAATTATGCCCTTTATGCCTTAGCCTCTGTATTGCTGATCGTTTCCTTCGGCCATGGGTTAACCTCTCCTATCTGGAATCTGAATGATGTCATGTGGCGTTCCGTATTGCTCGTTTTTCTTCTGGTGATTCCGAAAGAATGGGACAAATGGCAAGTCCAACACTTGATTAAAAGACATAACTGAAATCACTAATTAAAAATTAATTGGGCTTAGCCATTTTTTGAATCACCCAATCTGCGTACTTTTGTCCCGCAAATAAAACCACTGATTTATTTGCCATGCCACTAGATTCAAGCAAATTCCTTTTCGAAGCACTTACCTACGATGATGTGCTTCTTCTCCCAGGTTATTCAGAAATTTTACCAAGAGACACCAACACGAAGACGTGGTTGACTAAAAATATTCAATTGAATATTCCTTTGGTTTCAGCTGCGATGGACACCGTTACGGAACATCAATTGGCCATTGCAATGGCCTTAGAAGGTGGTCTTGGCTTTATCCATAAGAACATGACGGTAGCGCAACAGGCACTACAAGTTCGAAAAGTAAAACGCTCACAGAGCGGAATGATCCTCGATCCAGTCACCCTCCATGTTGACAGTACGGCAAAAGATGCCGAATTCATCATGCGAGAACATAAAATTGGCGGTATCCCCGTGGTAGATAGCGACAAAAAATTGATTGGCATTATCACTAACCGTGACATGCGCTTTATCAAGAACATGGCCACCCCAGTAAAAGACATTATGACAAAAGACAATGTCATCACTGGTAAAATGGGAATTAGCTTAGACGATGCAGAAGGCGTGCTGCAAGAATACAAAATCGAAAAACTTCCGATTGTTGATAGCAAGGGCAAATTGACTGGGTTGATTACCTATAAAGACATTCTGAAGAACACGGACAGGCCAAATGCTTGTAAAGATGAATATGGACGCTTAAGAGTTGGTGCAGCAGTAGGCGTAACACCAGATATCGATGAAAGAATCGAAGCCTTGATGAAAGCCGGAGTCGATGTAGTAAGTATTGACACAGCCCATGGTCATTCAAAGGGTGTGATTGACACTGCAAAAAGAATTAAAAAGGCCTACCCTGACCTTGACGTAATCGTAGGAAACGTGGCGACACCCGAAGCCGCCAAGGCATTGGTTGAAGCCGGTGCTGATGCCATCAAAGTAGGTGTTGGTCCTGGTAGTATTTGTACTACACGAATTATTGCTGGCGTAGGCATGCCGCAGCTCTCAGCTGTTTATGAGTGTGCACAAGCCATCAAAGGCTCTGGCATTCCGATCATTGCTGATGGGGGCGTTCGTTACTCCGGTGACGTGGTAAAGGCCATTGCTGGAGGTGCCAACACAATTATGATTGGCTCATTGCTTGCTGGAACAGAAGAAGCTCCGGGAGAAGTAATTCTTTACGAAGGACGAAAATTCAAGTCTTACCGAGGCATGGGTTCTGTTGAAGCTATGGAGGATGGTTCTAAGGATCGTTATTTCCAAGATGCCGAAGATGATATCAAAAAACTAGTCCCAGAAGGAATTGTTGGTCGTGTACCATTTAAAGGTTCGGTGCAAGAAGTCCTATATCAAATCACTGGAGGGCTACAAGCAGGCATGGGCTATTGCGGTGCTGCTACGATCGAAAAAATGCAAGAGGCCAAGTTTGTTAAAATCACTGGAGCTGGGGCCAAGGAAAGCCATCCTCATGATATTTTCATTACCAGAGAAGCGCCTAACTATAGCAGATAGGAAAGATTCTTTAATCCGAGTTAAGCCAAAGAGGCCATTTCCACCGAGAGATGGCCTCTTTCGTTTTATGACTTATATCAGGGTATCAACCTGATTATGTCACTCTTATTTTTCTAATGGTTCGCTAACCTTGTCCTTAGGAATAAACCATAGGTTAGCATGGGCGACTTGAACGTTAAAGTCATAAAGACTCAAAAACAGCTCAACGATTTTACAAGATCTCTATTGAGCGATTTTCATTTGCTTGAGCAAATGATCGAAAAAGACTGGTTTGAAACGGGTCAAATGCACATCGGTGCAGAACAAGAATTCTGCCTTATCGACAAGCATTACAAGCCGGCTATAAAAGCCAACGAAGTACTTCAGCACCTAGACCATCCATCTTTTACAACCGAGCTGGCGCAGTTTAATATTGAGGCTAACCTTGCCCCACAAGCATTTAAAGCCGATTGCTTTGCCAAACTCGAGAACGAATTAAATTCACTCTTGGCCAAGCTTGAGCCCGTCTGTAAAGACTTGGAGATTGACTATCTGCTAACGGGCATACTACCTACACTCAGGAAGTTTGACCTTACGCTGAAGCATATCACCCCTCTAGATCGGTATTATGCATTAGCTGAGGCCATCAGCAAAATGAGAGGAAAGGCTTATGAATTACATCTAAAAGGGTATGACGAACTGAACCTAAAGTTCGACTCTGTGATGCTGGAAGCATGCAATACGAGCTTTCAAGTACATCTACAGGTTAGACCTGACGAGTTTGTAGACCAGTACAATATTGCACAACTGCTGGCTGCCCCAACGCTGGCTGTCGGCAGTAATAGCCCTATGCTTTTTGGTAAACGGCTATGGCATGAAACCCGCATCGCACTCTTTCAAAAATCTGTCGATACTCGAATCACTAATGAGCATATTAGAGACAGGAGTCCACGGGTTACTTTCGGAAACCGTTGGCTCAAAGGTTCGGTATTAGAGTTGTTCAAAGAAGATATCTCTCGTTTTAGAGTCATGTTAATGACGGATCAAGAAGATCAGTCACAACAAGAATTTGAACAAGGTATTACCCCAAAACTAAAAGCACTATCTATTCATAACTCGACCGTCTACCGATGGAACCGACCCTGCTATGGCATAAGCCCAAATGGAAAGCCCCACCTTAGAATTGAAAACAGAATTCTTCCCTCAGGACCAACAGTTCTGGATGAAATGGCCAACACAGCCTTTTGGCTAGGCACTATGAATGGATTCAAGGATCACTATCAAGACATACCCAATCTCATAGATTTCGATCAGGTAAAATCGAACTTTTATAGCGCAGCAACGCACGGCATGAATACAAAAATACGTTGGCTGAACGGTCAGCGCCTAAGCCTCAACGAACTTATTCTCAAAGAACTTTTACCCATCGCGAAAGAAGGACTAGCCAAAAACAAAGTGGGTGCTGATGATATAGATAAATACTTAGGTGTAATTGAAGAGCGCGTTGCGTCCAATCAAAACGGTACGAATTGGGTACTTAATTCATACAGCCATTTGGCAAAAGATGCCACCAAAGAAGAAATTCTTCTTTCCATCACATCATCAATGCTTAAAAATCAACAGGCAAAAGTACCTGTGAGTCGATGGCCTTTGGCCGATTTGAGTCATCTCATTAAGTTAGACCCTGCCACAATTTTGGTCGAAGAATTTATGACAACGGACCTATTTACGGTTCAGCAAGAAGATATTCTTGAATTAGTCGCTGACATGATGGACTGGCAAAACATTCGGTTTACACCCGTGGAAAATGATGAAGGCAAACTCATCGGTTTAATAAGTTCTCGTATGATGCTTCGTCACTTACGAAAAAAAGATGGTGGAGACACAAATGAAAAAATGGTTAAAGACATCATGATAAAAAACCCCATCACCATTGAGCCGGACAAAACTGTTCAGGATGCCATGACCCTGATGAAGGCCAATGGCGTAGGATGTTTGCCGGTTGTAAAAAATCAAAAGCTAATCGGTATTGTTACTGAAGGCGACTTCTTAAATTTGACCTCCACAATACTAAAAATTATAAAAGGGGCTGGAGATCTTAATGAATAGAATTATTAATCAGAAGTCGAGTACTGACAACAAGGTGTTGATGATAATCATTGGTGCTTTACATGGCAATGAATTATCTGGCCTGAAAGCGATTCACAATGTATTTGACGCTTTAGAGAAAGACAATATACCAGTCCATGGAAAGGTCATTGGGATAGCCGGCAACCTACAGGCCATTGCTGAAAAGAAACGATTTCTAAATTATGACCTCAACCGTTGCTGGACACAGGACTTTATTGACGGAACTCTTGCTAAACCTGAAGCACTTTGTGCGCAAGAAGACATAGAACTTAAAGCCCTCTATCAACTCATTTCTGAACTATTATCTGAAGACTATCAGCAAACTTATATCGTAGACCTACATGCCACATCTGCTGATAATGGCAACTTTATTGTGCATGCCGGAATGCCTGCTTATGATGCTGTGATCAAGTCCCTGAAGCTTCCGATTGTCATGAACCTAGATGATTATATCCATGGCACACTACTTCGATATTTTAAACGACCGGGTGTTACGGCATTCGCCTTTGAAGGTGGCCAAATAGGTTCGGACAAAACTATAGAAGTTCACACCTATGGGCTATGGCAGCTAATGAGCGAATCGGGATTGATTGATGAACAACATGATCTATCAATGCTCCTCCACTATCGAGAATTGCTTGGTGCCATGAAGAAAGGTCAGCCTGATGTTGTGCGGGTATTGCATCGGCACGAAGTCAAGCCAAAGGACTATTTCCATATGAAGCCTGGGTTTGGCAGTTTCCAATTTGTTGAAAAAGGTGAGTTACTGGCAGAAGACAAAAGTGGTGAGATAAAGGCTCCAATTGATGGACGTATCTTTATGCCCCTTTACCAAAACGCTGGTGACGATGGCTTTTTTATTGTGGAGGAGGTTTAGTCAGGCGCAAAATATAACCTACCAATACCAAGGGTATCTATCACAGTCGTAGATGGACCGATACTGGCTGATATGCTCCATAGACTGTAGATTTTCATAATTTCTCTTAATAAAAGTAGTTAGAAATGATAATTGACTTTTGATGAGCTTTTCTAAATCCAATGACTTAGCTAGAACGGGTTGACCAATTGGAAACAACTTATCCCAAGACATGGGGCCAATGTAGACCTCCTCTCTTTTGACAAAAATGATGAATTGAAGACCTGAAAATTTTCGGTCTACTATTTCAATTTTAAAGTCATTGTTCTGAATGTCAAAGCCTTCTTTTTTCGAATACTCTAAGTTAAACCCATAAGGTTTCAAATTATCTATCTGTGAATTCAACATGGCCTTTAAGGACTGGTTCCCAAAAAAGTAAATGCCCTTTTCCGACATAAGTGAGGGCCAATCAAACTCATCAACTAGAACTTCATATATCTCAATAAATAAGATTTGGAAAAAGGCGAAAACGCTCTGAAAAAAGATTCCTATGTTCTCAATCCATTTTTTAATCACTGCACTCTTAAATATTATAGCTAGCGCCATTCAAGTTTTCGAATGAAAAACTAGTCTTCACATAAAACTATATTAAAATTAAAGTAACTGTCTTGGCAAATCATTTTGGTTCACTATCCAAAAGCCCCAAATACTCTCTATAGATCCTATCGGAGTTTTCTATATTCCATTTAATGAATTCATCAATCTCTACCTCATTTTGTTTAACAATAAAATCGCCATAATTGAAAATGAGGCTAGCGTAATAGTCCATCATTTGACTCTTTGACTTTTCTCCAAAGCGTTTTACTACTTGCTGTATCGTCAGTTTATTTCTGTATACTTCCAAAAGCCAATCTAAACGAATTCGCTGCCCTGTATAATCTAGATAAATCATACCCCTCCCAACGTTGCTCAACAAGGACAAATGACAGAGAGCCCTTTGTAAATAGTTCTCCCTCAATGCTCGTACCCTTGACATATGAGTGATCAATAAAAAGTTTATTAAAAACAGACAAATTCATAGAGGTACAAGGTCATGATATCTACCATTGATTTAATCACTACTCTTGCCTTTATATCTGAGAAACCCTTGCAGAGGTGATCTTAGGTTGTCAAAACGTGGTTCCAAATCAGAGTGCAGTATAGAATATATGTGATACATATGAAAAAACTCTAAATGATCGAATTGATACTTCAATTTCAGACAATCATACAAAGTATAGTATGATATCCATCCATCATCTTTTTCATATGCCTTTACACATTCCAAAACCAACGATCTCAACAAGGACTCTTCACCAATGTCTAATTGATATTCAGGAAAAAGAAACTCCCAAATCAAGTACTTTACGTAGTCTAAAACATCAATCTGAGTATAGGCCAGAGAATCTTCTAAAAGCTTTGTTTCTTCAGCCAAGGCCAACCAATCAAATTCCGGATCACTCACTGCAGCAATTAAATCGTTTTTCAGTCCGCTAAGGCTAATGTTACCTGAGCGGACTTCTCTATTTAAAGACCACAAATTTTGATCTCTGGTCAAATCAAAGTCATGCCGAAATATACTCAGCGCTTTATGTAAGTCAGTCATCATCTTGCTTTAGTTTAAAAATCAGGATGCATTGTCAGTAGTCTATAATTCCCCCCTCCAATATCTTCATAAATTGCTAAGACCTTATTAGTAGACACAAAACTATCCATATTTCTCTGGACACCCCTGCCAACAACTCCATTCGGACTTGTATACGAAACTATCCTCCTACTACCTGACTGCCTGCCAGAATTAAAAGCTGTAGTCCCAGGCCCAGTATTATTTAAAGCCTCTTTCAATTTATCAGAGCTATCAAACTTTGAGCTAAAGGGAGGTGGGTTACCACTCACAGTTCTTGAACCATCTGGAGCTATTCCCGTATTAGCTCTTTTAATTAAAGCTTCATCAGAGACATCATGACCATGTCTTTCTAAGGTATGGGCGTTGGGATGACTCCTTAACTTTGAAAGGTCATTTTGAGAATAGCCTGAAACATCAGGAGTTCGTTTATAGCTAAAACTATCTCCATTTTTATAAAGTTGGTATCCTCCATCAGGGTCTCCGATTGGACTACCTGAACCTCCATATTTATTCGGGACTAGATTACCATTTTTTATTGTTCCAATTTCATCACCATTCTTTGTTAATTTGATTAGGGATCCATTGAGATCTACTTTGAGACCTGATTTTAGGGCATGCCCTAGAGATTTTAGATACCTTCTACCATACTTGACGAACTTAAAACCCTTACGAACTTGTCTACCTACGCGGTAAACAGCCTTGAGGACTTTGCCAGGAGGAAAGAACTCTACGATCAAGGCTACTACACCAGCGGTAACAGCAAAAGCATCCGAATTTTGAGATCCTTGAATAATATCCCTAAATGCTAAGGTTAATCCACCACCGGGAATCGCCTCTATCAGTACTTCACCTAGCATTGGCTTGAAAACTTCCCAAAGCGCTTCCCATTCCTCAGTGGCCAATGGCCAACCTGCATCACTCACCTGTTGCTTAATCGCTGGGTATAACTCTACATATGTTATATCCGTAGCAACCTGCGATTGGTTAAAAGTGCTGAGTCTTTCAAAAGAAAAGCCTACTTGCTTCAGCTTTCTGTACACATTCCAAGTTCTGGTAGCTAACTCCTTAAACTCTAAAAGGGAAAGGTTATCAACGCTTGCATTATAAATGGACAATGCGGCCTCTTGTGTTTCAGGATAGTTACTCAATTCCGCTGCTGCAAGCTCTAGATAATCTCTAAGCTCACTAACAGTATTGTAGTTGGGCTGAGTATTCAAGTATTCACCAAACCCATCATTCAGTATGCCAAGGCCCTCTGATTCGTCCAAGGGACACATACTATCATCTTCTATGCCTTGACTCCTGATGTATGAGCACCTTCTGCTCATAAAATACCTCGTAGTGGTGGCTCCATTTTTAGGATACCACTTCCCATTATTCAAGTTTTGATAACAATCATCGAAATTTGCCGCGGAGGCCCCAGTAGTACTACTGATATATTCCTCGCACTCCATAGGTACCTCAACAGACACCATTACGTCCCAGCAGATCAAAGTACTGCCACCACCAAAGTTGTTTGTACCCCCACCTAGGTTGGTATCTCCACCTCCTGATGTTCCGCCATTGTAGTCGTACTCTCTATCACAGTCGCCATTGAGGGGGTTAAACTCACTTCTAACACCTAAATTGGCCTGCCCTCTCCTTGAGTTATTAATAATTGAACCATCTAAAAATCTTTTGGTGACTTTACCAGTAAAAGCATTCATAGCAAACTTACTGGCTAAGAATTCATCTCTGCTGGCTGAGTCCACACGGTATTCCAAAAGATAAGGATGGTCTATGCTACCATCAGACCTCTTTTTTACAACCAAATTGGTAAATGTAAATGGGTCATTGTCGTTGTCATCTACGAGAAAGGTATAGTTACGATTCTCTAAACTGTCTAATACCTCCATGATACTCGCCATGTCGATATCGCCTAAGCTTGAAGGTGCTACTGAGCCACGTGTGTCATCAATTGCCGCAGCCCCAACTGTTTGGTTCAGTTTAGAGATAATGGCAGGTATACTCTCATGAGAGACCATATTGACCGCCTCTTGTGGTACAGGATCAAAATCCTCTTCAAAGTCCTCTTTACAAGAGTAAGTGAGAAAAAGCATGAATAGCACCATCAGCACTATTTTTCCGTAGGTTGAATTCTTTTTAAACATTTTTAAATCTATTAAGCATCATTAATAATTACAAAATTATTTAATATCAGCTTAATAAAAATACCTACTTATAGTGATTTTTATTAGATTTTAAATTTTACGCTTCTAAAATTATTAATCATTAGCTAAAAAAAACGCCACCCCGATTTTTCGGGGTGGCGTTTTAACTTTGTGTCTGAGCTTATATTAAGCCTGCTGTGCAGTTGCCTCAGCCTTAGCCGCAGCTCTTGCTCTTGCAGATTCCTTTTCTTTATCTGCTGCTGCACCTAATGTCTTCTTGGTTAAGTCTACAACAATTGGGGTTGCGACAAATACCGAAGAATAGGTACCTACTAGTATACCGATCAATAAGGCGAATGAGAAGCCTCTCAATACCTCACCTCCAAAGATGAAGAGTACTAACACCACGATTAATGTTGTCATTGACGTGATCAAAGTACGACTGATCGTTGAATTAATCGATTCGTTGAACGTTCCTATTAGGTCTTTCGAACCTTTCAGTTGTAGGTTCTCACGAATACGGTCAAACACTACCACTGTATCATTTATAGAGTAACCCATAATGGTCAGTAAGGCTGCAATGAACACCTGATCCACCTCGAAACTTAAACCTAACCAACCGGCTATGGCAAAAGCAGAGAGCACTATAAAAGCATCATGCACCAAGGCCACAATTGCACCAAGTGAGAACTGCCATCTTCTAAATCTGATTAAGATGTAGATAAAGATGGCGAGAATCGCGAATCCAAAAGACTTGTAAGATGAGTCTTTAATATCATCAGCAATAGTTGGTAATACTTTAGAAGATCCGATTATGGTGAACTCACCCGCATCAATTTCTAATGTACCATCAACAAAGGTTTTTCCTGTGGCGGTTGTAATTCCATCCACTAAAAGACCTCTCACCTCATTATCCACCTCAGTTGATTCTTCACCTACTTTATAAGAAGTGGTTACCTTTAAGGTATTGCTGGCATTATACTCTTTTACTTCGACTCCATCTTCCGTAAAAACACCACCTGCTAGGGCTAATTTAATATCAGAAGCGACCATTGTTTCATCGAACTTCACGACATAAGAACGACCACCTTTAAAGTCTACACCCAGTCGAAGGCCATTTGTTGATAGCGCAATAGCACCCAACACTATAATGATAGTAGAAACTAGATAAGCTATTCTACGCTTACTTAAGAAATCAAAATTAATATTGGTTAACCAACCTTTTGATAGAGGTGTGTCGAAGGAAATCTTACTTTCATTACCGTTCTTAGTCATCCAAGTAATAATTACTCTGGTAATGAATACAGCTGAGAAGAATGAACAGATAATACCGATCATTAACGTGATTGCGAATCCTTTTACCGGTCCTTGTCCTAAGAAGTAAAGGATTAAACCTGTCAAGAAGGTTGTTACGTTAGCATCTATAATAGAGCTATATGCTTTCTTATAACCAGAGCTAATTGCCTGTAGTAAAGGAATACCGTTACGCAGCTCTTCTCTAATTCTTTCGAAAATTAGAACGTTCGCATCAATCGACATACCAATGGTCAATACAATACCCGCAATACCAGGAAGTGTTAAGGCGGCACTTAGATTAGCCAAAATACCCATGATAAAGAAGATATTGAAAAGCAATGCTACGTTGGCCACGATACCACCTTTTGCATAATAGGCAATCATAAAGATGACTACGATTAACAAACCAGCTAGGATAGAAGTAACACCTTGTCTTTGAGATTCAACTCCCAAAGTCGGTCCTATTACACCTTCTTCAACAATTCTCGTTGGGGCCGGAAGTGACCCTGCTTTTAATATGTTCGCTAAATCTTGCGCCTCTTCTACACTAAAGTTTCCACTGATTGAAGAGCTACCGTTTGCGATCTCTTGTACCACATTAGGAGCGGTATACACATAGTTATCAAGAACAATAGCTATGTTTCTATTAATGTTCGCTCCAGTTAGGTTCTTCCATTTCTTTGCGCCAATAGAATTCATTTGCATGCTTACTGCAGGCCTCGCTCTGTCATCAAGGCTTTGACGGGCATCCGTCACTACCTCACCTGTCAGAGGTGCTTCTCCTCTAGTAGTCTTGATAGGGAAGAGCTCAAGTAATTCAGTTCCTTCCGCAGGCTTTACAGCCCATTTAAAGGACAAATTACCAGGCACAAGCCTAACAATCGCATCGTTACGAAGTACTCTATTAATCTTACCCGTATCCGCCAGGTTATAATAGAATCCTGGAAAAGGTCCTTGCTTTTGTAGTGCAAAGAAACTAGACACTCCTGGAGTAGAAGTAGCGGTAGTATCTACAGCGGCAGTATCTGCTGCTTGCGCCAATTGGGCTTCTAATGAGTTTTCACTTTGCGTTTCAGCAGGCTTTAATTCTGTAGCTATATCAGTTGCAACAGCAGATTTGGCTGCCGTCTCAATCTTGTCAAGCTCAGTGTTAATTGCATTCAGTGTAGTCGCTATTTCATTCGGCTCATACACTTCCCAGAACTCGAGTTTTGCAACGCCTTGGAGTAGTTTTCTTACCCTTGCAGGATTATCTACTCCTGGCAATTCAATTTGAATTCGGCTTGTTCCTTGTAGTCTTTGAATATTAGGCTGTGAAGTTCCAAAACGGTCAACCCTAGTTCTTAAAATTTGGAATGCTCGATCAATGGCTAAATCAACTTCTTCGTTGATTACGTCCATTACCTCAGCATTCGTAGACTCAAAGCTTACTCTACCACTATTCGCAGCATTAGCGAAAACTCTGCTGAGCTTACCACCCGGAGCAGTTTCGACATAAGCTTGCTGGAACAGTTCCGTGAATGGAGTTTGTCCACTCGTCTTTTTCCGCTCAGCTGCTAATTCAATTGCTGTAAGAAAATCGGGATCTTGGCTATTGCCAGAAAGACCTTTAATAATCTCTACTGGAGACACCTCAAGTGTTACATGCATTCCACCTTGAAGGTCAAGCCCAAGGTTCAATTCAATTTCCTTGATCTCTTTGTAAGTAAATTCTGCCCCTAAAATGTTGAGCACCGGTTCCATCCAAATGGAATCTAAATAGGCTTGTTTCTTAGTCTGATCGACTACACCTGACTCATCTTGTGCATATTCTACGGCATCTGCTTGTATCCCTCTTGAAAAGAAGGTGATTGATAGATAATACAAACAAAGCGCTGTTATGACGACAGTCAGAAAAACGATTGTATTCTTATTTTTCATTAGTAATAAAGGTTATTCAAAAAGATTTAATGGGTTATTCAGCGCAATTGCGCATTGGAAGCATCCTAAATAAAGGATACGAACTAAAGATTAGATGTTAACTATGGTGCATTTGGCGATTGAAACTGCCGAAATAATGTCTTAAAGTGAGGAGAATTATAAATTGAAACTTCTGGTGAGAAAAGGGCTTTCTCTTCTGTCTCATGGATTAATTCTCCAAGTAAGATTGCTTGAAAAGGTGCTAACTCAATACCACTAATCGGTAATAATACTTCCGTGGTTAAAGAGTAGACAATATCCTTTTGTGGAGCCTCATCAGCATCTTCATCCGCTGCTTGAATTTGCTCGGATATCTCATTAGAGTGATATGTCACAACTTCTTGTGACACCACAAAAACGGTCACGAAAACTCCTAAAAGGAAAAAAAGCGATCGTTTAAAACTCGATATGGACTGTTGGCTTTTCATTCAGCGGCACGAATTTAATGAAACCATTGAAAAAAAGATCAGCTAGCCGCCAATATTTTGCTATTAATCGCTGCTTTAATGACGTGCAGCGCATTCTCAAAGTCCTTATTATTCGGTACAACTAAGTCTGCTTCCTCTTTATAGGGCTCAATAAACTTCTGGTAAGACGGCATGATGTGGTTTTCATATTTGTATAACACGTCATCGGCATCGTAGCCACGCTCCTCTCTATCGCGCTTTAACCTGCGCTGTAGTTTCACATAGTCCCTTGCGTCTATAAATATTTTCAGGTCAATGAGTTCTGAAATCTTTTTATAGTGAAAGATAAAAATACCCTCTACCAAGATCACAGGAGCAGATTTTCTCACTAAGGTTTTCGCTTCTGCGCTCGGATTATTAAAGGTATATTCCTCCTTTTGAATACTCTTTCCTTCACTTAAGGCCCTTAGGTCGCTGGCAAAGTGCTCATAATCGATCGACTCAGGCCTATCAAAATTTAGCTCACCATTTTTATCTACCAATTGATATTCCCTTGGCCTGTAGTAGTCATCTTGCGAAATGCATGTCACATACCTTCCATCAAACCCTTCGAGGAGCTGTTTCAAAAGTCTAGTTTTACCAGAACCGCTTCCACCCGTAATACCAATGATATATGGTTTTTCCATAATGTAAAAATAGAAAGCTTAGAGATTAATTCATTTTGTTTAAGAACTCAGCCAGTTTTTCTACCGACCTTTTTCTGTGACTCATGGTATTCTTTGTCTCAGCCGAAAGTTCGGCAAAGGTTTGTGTATAGCCTTCGGGAATAAAAATAGGGTCATAGCCAAAACCGTCCTCACCAATTCTGTCATGGGCAATGTTACCTTTGATAATACCCTCGAATTGTCGCGAACCTGATTCATCGATATAAGTAACCACAGCCCTAAACTGAGCAGCTCTATTACTTGAATCGCCAAGCTCTTCAAGCACCTTATCCATATTTTTGATAGCATTTCGGGCACCCGCATAGTGTGCGGTGTGCACTCCTGGTTTACCATCCAAAGCCATTACTTCCAAGCCAGAATCGTCTGAAAAAACAGGGATATTGAACTGATTGAAAAGACTTTCGGCTTTTTCGAGAGAATTCTCCTCGAGGGTTTCGTGTGTTTCAGGTAGTTCACCTGTAAAACCAATATCGTTTAGGGAGAGGACTTCAAAACGATCACCAATGATTGTTCGAACCTCTTCAAGCTTATGGGCATTGTTGGTTGCGAAACAGATTTTCTTCATTTGGAGCAAAAAAAGGAGCCTAAGACAGACTACTGTCGAATATCTATTACTTCTATTTCAAATACGAGGACGGAATTAGGTGGTATTAGCGCACCTCTTCTCACATTGCCATAAGCCAAACCTGATGGGATAAAGAATGTAGCTCTAGCCCCTCTATTCAACTCTCTTAAGCCGATATCCCAGCCAGCGATAACGTCAGACCTTCCGATCACTAAGTCAAAAGGTTCACCACCTATTGAAGAATCAAATTCAGTGTTATCTAGTAAATACCCACGGTAGTCAACCACTACTGTGCTACCAAAAGCAGCTTTCGGGCCTGTACCTTCATTATTAATAATAATTCGCATCTGACTTGGCTGCAGTGTATCGGCATCCAGATTATTTTCCGCCAAATAAGCCTCAATCAGGCCAACATCAATTGACAATTGCTCAGCCTGATCAAAAACAGTGTCTTGATCACACGAGGCCATCAAAAAGAATAAAACGGGCAACAAGTATACTAATCTCTTCATCATTTTAAATCAACTACTTCTACATCAAAAACTATCACCGTATTTGGTCCAATCTGCGATCCATAACCACTGGGACCATAAGCTAAATAAGAGGGAATCAAAAGTTTCCCTTTTCCGCCCTTACTAAATTTAGGTATGCCTATATTCCACCCTTGGAGTATTTCTCTATCCCCTATAGTCAATGATCTAGGGCCATATACTCGGTTAGGGTTAAACATCTCATTGGCTCTTGCAAGCACTTCACTACTGGTATCTATCAGTGTTCCATCCAGCAATGACATCGAGTATTCTAAAAATACTTCGCTTCCATTTTTTGGGTAAACCCCATTTCCTTCTTTCAAAATTACATAATAGACACCTTCGTCAGTCACTTGGGCTTCTAAATTATTGTTAACGATGAAAGCTTCAATTAATTCTTTATCCGCTTGAGATTGGGCAATTCGATTTCGCTCAAGCACGGTTGATTCATTCTCGATTTCGGTTATTCGAATGTTCCAAGTAACGAGTTGTGTAGTATCCATTCTAGGGGAGATGGGTAATCGGGTAAACGCAGCATAGCGTCCCAAAGACATCTGAATTTGAATGCTATCTCCTTCACCCGCTAGATTTAAAATCTCACTGACATCAGGTGGGGCTCCAATGTTAGGGTTCAAAAAGAAACCATCATTGGTAGTCTCATAAATCATTGAATCACCCAAAAGGTGCGACATGTTCATAAAAATGACATCGCCCATCCGAGGCTTTTCTGCTCCTTTATCATCAATAATTCTATACTTCAAACCTGATTTCATTGTCATAAAATCAGGCGTCTGGTCACAGCTAATCATTAGTGTGATAACCCCTAACCAAATCAAGAGAATAGGCTTTTTCATAGCTTAATAAATTCTTCTTCAAGTTGCTGTTCGTACTCTTTTAAAACACTCTTAAAGCGATTGACAGCCTCTTCAAGTGAGATATCTACCTTACCTCCAGCAGCATTTCTATGGCCCCCTCCGTTAAAATATTTCGCTGCAATTTCATTTGCAGGAAAACTACCAATAGAGCGTAAAGATACTTTAACACCTTCACTGGACTCTTTGAACAAACCTGCCAAAGTAATGCCCTCAATTGATAAGGCGTAGTTCACTAAACCTTCAGTATCTCCAGTTTTAGAACTGTATTGCTGTAGTTCGGCTTCGGTTAAAGCAAAAAAAGCAACCCTATTTTCAGGTAGTACCTGTAAATTTTGACTCAAGGCATATCCAAGAAAACGTAGCCTATTAATTGAGTTCTTATCGTAAACCTCTTTTGACACACGACTGTTATCCGCCCCATGTGCAATTAACTTGGCAACTACCTCATGAACGTTCTGAGTAGTGTTTGGATGCCTAAAACCACCTGTATCGGTCATAATACCGGCATACAAGCATTCCGCGATGTCCTTGTCAATCAAGTCCTCATCACCTAACGCCACGATCAATTCATAGCAAAGTTCACAAGTAGCGGCTGCTCCGGTATTCCAAAGCCGAAAGTCAGCAAAGTCTTCTGGGTCTAGGTGGTGATCTACATTTACCTTAAACCCATTTGCGGCCTTCACCATGTCGCCTAATTGGTTGATACGGCTAAGCACGGAAAAGTCTAGTGTAATGATGACATCTGCTTGATCAATGATATTCTGACATTGGGTATCAGTTTCAGCGCTGTATATGAGTACGTCAGCATTACCCTTCATCCAATGTAAAAAAGCCGGATACTCTGAAGGTGTGATTACTTGTACTTCATGCCCCTGCTTAATCAGGTAATTAGCCATTCCCAAGGAAGAGCCTAGGGCATCCGCATCTGGTTTATGATGCGTGGTAATTATGATTTTACTTGGGGTACTAAGCTTGGATTTTAATAAGTCTATGTTCTGCATGCAATGCTTCCGACTAAGTCGGTCTGTCAAAGAATCGGCAAAGTTGCCAAGAAATCAGATATGAAACAATGAAAGCAAGTCTGATTATCTGAATATTAAGTCCTTAAAAGATTCATAATCAGGCAACACCTTATTTAAAATTATCTCCTATTTTTGCGCACGAATTTTAAAAAGGAACTATAAAACGATTATGGCAACTAACAGAACATTCACAATGATTAAGCCAGATGCAGTAGCGGATGGCAACATTGGAGGGATCATCAAAATGATCGAGGAAGCAGGTTTTAAAATCATTGCAATGAAGTATACCAGACTCACTACTGCGTTAGCTGGTAAATTCTACGAAGTGCATAAGGAAAGACCTTTTTACGGTGAATTGGTAGACTACATGTCTTCTGGGCCGATTGTAGCAGCTATTCTAGAAAAAGACAATGCTGTTGATGACTTTAGAAAATTGATTGGCGCTACTAACCCTGCAGATGCTGCGGAAGGTACAATCAGAAAGATCTATGCAAAATCTATTGGAGAAAATGCCGTTCACGGTTCTGACTCTGATGAAAATGCAGCAATCGAGGGAAACTTCTATTTCTCAATGAGCGAGAGATTTTAAGTTTAAAACATTATGAATTAAAAGCGGCCTTGAGCCGCTTTTTTTTTGCTCTATATTTTGAAAAACGGCAAACGACACAATATGCCTACTCTTTTGTTCCTTAATCACCGATTGCTTTAGCCAGAGAAACTTGCTTGGCACAGGATGATATAATCAGTAAGAAAGGTCGTCCTGATAAATAATTGATGGTAGGTGTAGTTACAATATGGACAATAGCTTGCCAACTCAAGCCTTTGATGTCCTTATCCATTTTGGTAAAACGAAAGCCCCAATCAGTAAATAGGGGTAATAACTTATGAGCCTCCACAACAAAGCACAGATGAAAGTGTACTCTCTCAGGTATTCTTCGAAGAATACCGGAAATATAAGCTCCGCTGCGCCAGCGTTTCCTGGGGCTGGCGAAACAAGCAGAACGATCCACATGATTAAATGCCTACCAAGCAGCAGTACCTGATCGCCCCAACTAACTTCCACAAAACCAGAGATCAATACATTGAGCAAGGCGAATTTTAGCACCCACACTACGTAAGCAAGCCCAAGGATCGAAAACCAAAAATAAATTGGTTTACCTTTTAAAATTTGAGAAACTAACACAAGGTCATCGGCCTGTTTCATCACAACTGTTTTCCATCTATCTAACCAGCGATGACTAAATAGAAAGTTGGTAACCCTTCTAATGGCCTTTGGAAAAAACAAGACGGCCGATAACATAAAAGCGGTATACAAACCGACCAAGGAGTAGCTCAGCCAAAAAACTGGTGCTATTCCTTGTTCTAAACCAGCGACTACTTGAACTTGATCTGGAATAACCTGACCATTGGACCACCATATGGCCAATGGCGAGGCTGTCAAAAAGAAGAGGTTATCGAAGATAGCCAGCAACAACGTATAGGCGAGTGCTTTGCCAAATGATAACCCCTCTTTGAACATGATGAAGACTAAAACTGCAGTAGCTCCAACAAATGGAGGGGTTACGGCAATGGCAAACTCCCACAGCATTATCACTCGAAAAACACTACCCCATGATAGCTCCTGCCTCGCGATAGACTTTAGCCGAAATATGTTGAAGGCATCTTTAAACGTTAAAATCAGTAAGGACAGAATGAGGGCGAAAGGTGAAATATCCCTAATGAGGGCCAATGAATCCGCAGTAATCCGATCGTCTGTAATAATCAACGTAGTGACTATGCCCAAGCCAATGGCTACTGGTAGCCATACACTTTTAACATTTAAGGTCTTTAATGCCTTTTCAGCGTCCATTGGGCCTACTCAATCACGAGTTCATCTTCAATTTTTTCAATCCAAAAGTTATTGAAGCCTTCACCTAGATGCATGGTGATCTTACGCATTTGTAGTAAATCTAGGATAGACAAAAAGTTAAAAATGACACCGATCTTATTGGGTTCATATTCAATTAACTGCACAAATGACAGGCGCGGTGAATCCTTTAGTTTATTTAAGACAAATTCGCGTTGCGTAGCAATTGAATAAGGATATTGTACTACCTCATGTGTTGGTTTTTGCTGCTCGTACTCAAACCTAGACACAACTCTCTGATAAACTTTGAGCAACTTATATAGGTCTATGTCTTGAAGTTCTGACTCGACATTACTTCCTTCAGCAAGCTTTCTAAGTTCCTTAGCTATGTTGCCCCGAGTTTCCTTCTGAAGGCGATCACCCTCCATTTGGTGCAACTCTTCAATGACCGACTTGTATTTCTTATATTCAAGTAAGTGACGGACCAATTCTTCCCGAGGGTCTAGCTCATTACCAGATTCGTCTAAGACCGGCCGAGGTAATAACATTTTGGCCTTAATGCGCATTAGTGTAGCCGCTACCAGAATGAATTCACTGGCTACCTCCACATTCATTTTTTCTAAATGATGCAGATAGTCTAAAAAGTCAGAAGTGATTTTATTAATGGGAATGTCGTGTATATCGAGCTCATCTCTCTGGATAAAAAAGAGAAGTAAGTCAAAAGGACCTTCAAACAGCGGAAGTTTTATCTCGAAACTCAACGATTATAAAGTGTTTTCAATCAAATATATAGAGATTGGGTAAATGTCTCATTTGGAGCCAAAATTATTTTTAATTTTGGAGCTTGATAAGAAATCTGTGTCAAACATTTACAACGTATTGTTGTTGTTTAGACATTAGTTTGCAAATCCATGTTGATAGAGCCAGGACCCCTACTTTCGAAAATTGACTCCCCTGCCGATTTAAAGCAATTAGATCAAACACAACTTGTAAAGGTTTGTGATGAATTGCGTCAGTTCATTGTTGACAATGTGTCGGTTTATGGCGGCCACTTTGGAGCATCTCTTGGCGTAGTAGAATTGACGGTAGCACTTCACTATATATTCGATACACCGAAAGATCAGGTGGTTTGGGATGTAGGTCACCAAGCATATGGACATAAGATTTTAACGGGCAGGCGTGATGTATTTCACACCAACAGAATTTATAACGGACTTTCAGGTTTCCCGAAGCGTAAAGAAAGTGATTATGATACTTTTGGAGTAGGGCATTCCTCTACTTCAATTTCTGCGGCTTTGGGTATGGCAATTGCCAACCAGTATAAAAAAGATAATCGTCAACACATTGCCGTCATAGGTGATGGTGCTATGACGGGTGGACTTGCCTTTGAAGGTATGAACCATGCAGGCGACACAAACGCCAACCTTTTGATAATACTCAATGACAACTGCATGTCTATCGACCCAAATGTAGGTGCATTGAAAGACTATCTAACGGATGTGACTACATCTCATACCTACAACAGGGCCAAAGACGATGTATGGAAACTACTTAGTAAATTTTCCAAATTCGGCAAAAGTGCTCAAGAGGTAATTTCTAAAGTAGAGCATTCTATGAAATCCTTGTTGCTCAAACAAAGCAACCTTTTCGAGTCTCTCAACTTAAGATATTTTGGCCCAGTGGATGGTCATGATGTACACCATCTGACAAATGTGCTAAACGACCTCAAAGATATTCCAGGTCCGAAAATTCTGCATTGTGTAACCGTAAAAGGAAAGGGCTACAAACCTGCTGAGGAAGGCAATGCTACTAAATGGCATGCACCCGGTAAGTTTGATAAAGTAACGGGCGAAGTATTCAAAAAAGTACCTGACACCCCACAGCCACCAAAATACCAAGATGTTTTCGGCCATACCCTAGTGGAACTAGCCGAGCAGAATGAGAAAGTAATGGGTATAACCCCAGCGATGCCTTCTGGTTCCTCGATGAACATTATGATGAAGGCCATGCCAAATCGAGCTTTCGATGTTGGCATAGCGGAACAGCATGCCGTGACTTTCTCTGCAGGACTTGCTACTCAAGGCTTAATACCGTTTTGTAACATCTACAGCACATTCATGCAGCGTGCGTTTGACCAAGTCATTCACGATGTATGTATTCAAAATCTACCCGTAACCTTCTGCCTCGACAGAGCCGGCTTTGCGGGTGCAGATGGCCCTACACACCATGGTGCTTACGATGTCGCCTATATGCGATGCATTCCAAATATGATCGTAGCTGCTCCTATGAACGAAGCCGAACTACGGAACATGATGTATACTTCTCAGCTACCGCGTGAAGGTCAAGCCTTCACCATCAGATACCCAAGAGGTACAGGTGTTATGCCAGAGTGGAGAACTGAGATGAAAAAAATGACCATCGGTACCGGAAGAAAAATTTCTAACGGAGAAGAAGTCGCCATACTCACATTGGGTCACATTGGCAATTATGCAGTTGAAGCCAAAGAGCAACTTTTGGAAGAAGGCTTGAATCCTGCACACTACGACATGCGCTTTGTTAAGCCACTTGACGAAGAACTACTGCATGATATCTTTAGAAACTTCAAGAAAGTGGTTACAGTCGAAGATGGCTGTATAATGGGAGGTTTCGGTAGTGCAGTACTCGAGTTTATGGCTGATAATGGATATACTGCTAAAGTCATAAGATTGGGCATACCGGACGCGATAGTTGAGCATGGTACACAAGAGCAATTACATGCCGAATGTAACTTTGACGTTGCAGGTATTGCAAAAACTGTTCGTGAATTAGTCAGCATTAAAACCTCAGCTGGAATCAGTAAGAACTAAAAATTCAGCCTAGAATTTATTGGAAAATTATCGCTCAAGATTCAAGCGATCCCACTGTCCTGCAATAGCCGCTGCTTCATAAGTGGTTTGCAAAAAAGACATTAGCATTTCTTCCGGGTCATTGGCCATTCTTACATCATCATATTTCAGAAAGAATTCGCCCATATCATCACTCCAGAAAGCCTGCTCTGGCTGAACGGTATGCTGACCAAAAGTTGCAGGGGAAGGATAGCAATAGGAATAAAACACTGGCATCGGTGAATCATCGCTGCCAGGCCAAAAACCACAACTACTAACTTCTTGAGAATATGCCTCTTGCATCACATCAGCCGGCATGTTCGGCATACTTCCCTGATGTAAGGGAGCTTTTCTTCCCGAAAAACGTGTAACAGCTATATCAAAAGCACCCCAGAAGAAATGTACCGGGCTACACTTACCTATAAAATCACTTCTAAACCTTTGGAAAACGTTGTGAACACTTACTGAGGCTTGCCAGAAATCACGTACCATTTCTCTGTCATAAGACTTATTGGTAGTATTTTCTTTGAACGGAATCGCTTCTGGCAATTCGTTGGGCTTTTCGTAAATACTGATTCGAATACCTAAAGCAGCCAACTTGTCGAAAAGCTCTTTATAGAAACCAGCAACAGTTCTTGGGAAAAGGGAGACTTTTAAATCTTCATTGAAAGTAGAGGATATGATCAATTCATGATTTTCAAAATCAAACTCGATCTCAAAAATTCCATTTTCATACGGCATGCTTCCGGTTGTGAAGCCCCTCGCAGTGATATAAAGGGTAGTATGCCAAGAATGGTTTTGCCATGGCATGGCTTTCAGTCGAACTTTACCAACGATCTGAGTCCACTGATGAATCGTTTTTAAGGTATCGCTCCAATCAGTATAGTTAAGCTCAGGCCAAGCATTATTACATCCCTTGATTATTGTTTTCATAATTCCTCCCTTAAGTAAAAATGTACGTTCAGCACTCGAATGGGTTTACAACCTCACTACTAAAAGTACGGAAAGGAAATCTTCTAGTTAGTCTTTACGGTCTAAGTTCATTCTTCTTCTCGGGCGATGACTGTTCCTGAGGTAGATCAGAGACCCTACGATTGGAATGAACATCAACAATAGGAAGCTGAACATTCTTTGAGAACCAGAATCGTTGTCATCGTTCTTAAATAGCCTATATATCGCATAGCATATCAAGAGAAGGTGCACAAGAGACAGCGTTTGAAAAATCATTAGTCCATAATCCGGTGTATAAATATCCATAGACTGATAAAACTAAGAATTATTTCTTATTCAAGAAGCTCTTTCAATCATCTGCGTCAAATCACGCTTGGTCATTACACCAGCCTTATTCTCCAAAATCTTACCATTCTTGAATAAAATCAGTGTTGGAATACTTCTGACACCAAAGCGCTGCGCAATGGGCTGGTTCTTATCTACATCAATCTTAACGACTTTAACCTTATCACCCATCTCTTGCGCCACCTCTTTCAGCACAGGCGCCATCATTTGACATGGCCCACACCAATCGGCATAGAAATCTACTAATACGGGAGTGTCCTGATCAATTAGTGTTTCGAATTTTCCTTTCATGACTATCCAATTATGCGTTTCTAAAACCTAAGAATTGACTTATTTGTTCCCTAATTTCGCACAAGCTAAAAAGCCCGCTTATAGCATGCACGAATACGACTTTACAGATCCATTGACTTTCGCAGCCCTTACTGGGCTCATGTTTCTGATGGTGGTGTTCAGGTATACTTTAGTGGCGGGCATATTCTATGTTGTCTTCTACATCATCGACCCAGAGGACTTCCGAAGCCGTAAGGTCTTAGCCCCGACTCAAGACAAAAAACAGTACAGGCGAGAAGTGATGTGGTCTACCCTAACTTCCCTGTTCTTCGCGCTGGCGGGAGCTGGTATAGTAGTGCTTTGGCAGAAAGGTTATACGGCCATCTATCAAGATATTGGTCAGTTCGGATGGTGGTGGTTGCCCATAAGCTTTCTTATCGCTGCGCTGATTCATGAAACGTATTACTACTGGTTACACCGGTGGATGCACAGACCAAAGGTCTATCGCCTGATTCATAAGGTGCATCACGATAGTCATATCACCTCCCCTTGGACTTCCTTTTCGTTTCACCCGGGAGAAGGCATATTACAATCGGTGATCATTCCTGTTGTGATACTCTTTCTACCCATGCACTACTGGACCATTGTGGCACTGTTAACATTTATGACCCTCACCAGTGCCATTAACCATTCTAATGTTGAGGTCTACCCACAGGGTTTTCATAAGCACTGGCTAGGCAAATGGATGATTGGCGCAACTCACCACAGCCTACACCATACCCAGTACCGGTTCAATTTCGGACTCTACTTTACCTTCTGGGACAAGTGGATGAAGACTGAGAGTAAGAATTATCCTGCAGATTTTGAGAAGCATACGTCCTAACTTGAGTGATATGATTCTTTTTGAAAAGCAACTTCAGTCAAGGGTATTGGAACCAATATTAGGAAAACCAAAGAGGATCAACAGAAAGTGCATTGGGTCTATTGGAAGTACATCCTATTTTCTAACTTCTTTTTTTCAGTCGAACAATGAACAAAACACATTACGAATAAACTCAAAGTGTAATTTTCAATTACATGAAAATGGAATTCTTCTAAGAACCAATTTCTCAACTCAAGTTCGGGCTATACCAATAAAGTACTCCGAAATTCAAGAGTTGAAGTTAATACGCGGTAAAGAGCATATTGACCCCTCGTACTTTTCGCTCATGGGTATCTTAATGCGACTTGGTGTTTCTGTTCTGAAGGCTCGCAATTTTAAAGCAGAATGGAGTGAATATACCATAGATGATATGGTTCTCGAGCTCAAAACTGGAGATTATAAAATGTCGTTCTGTACCAATGGACATCAATTCGAAACTCAGGAGTCTCTATTTAAAATGATACCCATCGAATTAACAATAGTTATTCAGTGAGCCACAGTTTTATTTGTTTCTAAAAAGAGAATATATTTAATTTGCTTAAATCTAAAGTACGAGACTGACTCGTACTTAGGGTTAAACAGGTCATTAAACTCAAAAGAAACAGAAATGAAAATTGTAAAACTATTATCAATCGCGGCACTAAGTCTTGGGTTATTGGGTCACAATGCATACCATGAAGTAATCATTCGTACCGCTGATGGCGGAGCCATTAGTCTCAACACCACTAAGTACTATCAAAAGCGTGCCACAAATAATCATCAACTGGATACTCCTGATGGAGGCAAGCTTACCATGCTCACAGTCCATACGAATAAAAGGCAAACAGACATCGTACTTTCTAAGACCAACCCTGAAGGCAACGAAGAATGGGTGAAATACTACGGTGGTAAGGGGTACGATTACGCCAGTGACTTAATCGCTACCCGCGATGGAGGTTATTTAATCTTGGGCGAGACTAGCTCCTATGGTAATGGCAACAATGATATCTATATCGTAAAAATAACTGAACTGGGTGTGAAGCAATGGCAAAACACCTTTGGTGACAGATACAATGAGTATGGCAAATCTGTGCGGGAGACTGAATACGGGTATTACATCTATGGCACCCGTCAAGACTGTAGTGCCGACTCAGACGATCCTACACCCGATTGTCTTACCCTAGACCTGATCATAAAAACTGACCAAAAAGGTAAGCAACTCTATAAAGGGGATGTAGGTAAGTAAAAACAAAAGACCGAAGAGTGCACATACGCTCTTCGGTCTTCAGTTTTTGCCTCCTAACTCGAGCTACTCGTAGCGTAGTGAATCCACAGGATTGGCTTTAGCAGCCCTCGCTGTTTGAAAGCTAACCGTTGCTACTGCAATCATAAGTACTAACATTGCTGGCAACGCAAAAATGTACCAGTATAAGTCTATCCTAAAAGCAAAGCTGTTCAACCATTGCTCCATTCCATAGTAGGCGATCGGAATTGCCAAGATCACGGATACTATAATCAACTTTAGGAAGTCTGTGGAGAGAAGTTTCAAGATACTTGGTACTGAAGCCCCCAATACTTTTCTGACGCCTATCTCTTTGATTCGCTTTGAAGTCATAAAAGCTGCAAGGCCAAATAAACCTAAGCATGCAACGAAAATCGTTAAGCCCGAGAATATTGTAAACACAGAACCAAACTGTTCATCAGCTTCATACTGTTCTTGGAATCGGTCTTCTAAGAAGAAGTACTCAAAAGGGTTGCCGGGAAAGAATTGAGCCCATTTTTCTTGTGCCATTTGTACCACTTGTTGCGTATTAGCACCATTATATTTGATAGAATAGAAGCCGTCAGCATTCGGTATCAACCTAAAGATGAGTTTATCATAATTTTCCTTGAGTGATGTATGATGGTAGTTCTCCATTACACCCACAATCGTATACACATTGCCCCAGAAGAAAATACGTTCACCAATGGCCTCTTCTGGATCAGAGAAACCAAAGTCTTTGGCAGCAGCTCGAGAAAACAAAATCTTTGACTCTTCATCTCCATAGTCTCTTGAAAAGCTGCGGCCTGCGATTACCTTCATATCGAAGGTTTCTACAAACTCGTAGCCGAGCCCTAGTACGCGATACTGCTTGCCCTCACTATCTGGTGCACCTTCTTTTCTAATTCCGCCAGCATTCCAACCGACTCCTCTTCCTGGTACTCCCGTGCTTACTACTACATTTTCAACACTCGCATCAGTCTTCATGACTTCTGTGAAAGCAGTCAATTGCTCTGAGTAAGTTGAATCGGTAACACTTGGTCCATTGATTACCATTGTCCTATCAATGTCAACTCCAAGCTCTTGATTTCTCATAAATGAGATCTGCTCATAGACTGTATAAGTACCGATAATCAGGCCAACTGAAGCCATAAACTGGAAAATAACTAACCCTTTTCTCAGCAGGGCGCCTCCACCAGAAGTAAGTTTAGCTCCTTTCAGGGTATCGACAGGCTTGAAAGATGAAAGGACAAATGCTGGATACAGCCCTGACAAAAATGTTCCGATAAAGAATAAAACACCCAGGCCAATCCAGAAACCCTGCTGGGTAAATAACGCCATACTCATAGGCTGACCGGTGAGATTGGCAAATGGCGGTAGTACTAGGGCTACAATGACGAAGGCTAACATTACTGCAAAAAGATTCACCAAAAATGACTCTGTCAAGAATTGCCTAATCAACTGACCCTTTTGCGAGCCCAAGACTTTTCTCAATCCAACTTCTCTTGCCCTCTCCATTGACTTAGCGGTAGCAAGATTGATGTAATTAACCCAAGCGATCAGTACGATAAAGAATGAAATGACTAGAAGTGCATAAACTGAGTCTCCGTCACCGTTGACCTCTGCCTCTCCAATGAAGTTTGAATTCAAGTGGATATCAGCCATTGGCTGTAACTCAAAATCCATCCATGTGTCCATGTTACGCATTTCTTCTCCCCATTGACTCTCGACAAACTCCTCGATTTTGGTTTGAAAAGCTTCTGCCGTAACGCCTTCAGACAATTCTATATAATTGAAATAACCATCCCAGTACCAAACACGATCGGCATCAGCGCCCCAGTCTCCCTGAGCTATTGTAGTCCATGAGGCAAGAATATCAAACTTAAAATGAGAGTTATCGGGAACATCCTTAAATACTGCAGTCACAGTAACAGAGCGATCACGATTATACATCAATGTTTCTCCTACCGGGTCAGCTTTTCCAAAGTATTTCTTCGCAACACTCTCTGAAATGGCAATTGTGTTCATTTCGGTCAGCGCATTCTCAGTGTCACCTTGAATGATTTCTGTACCGAAAATCTTAAAAGCATCTTGGTTGGAGAAATAGATATTCCTCTCCATGAACTCGATATCTCCCTTGGAAATAACGCCACTTGTCTCAGTCAAGCGTGCATATCTTTCTACTTCAGGATAAGCCTCATTAAGCAAATGACCTATGGAAACAACTCCAGAGGCCCATTCTGTACTGAGTTCTCCTTGGTTGTAACGATTCGTTTTGATCCGATAGACCTTTGAAGCATTCTCATTGAAATCCTCATAGCTCAACTCATAGTTGACGTATTGCATAATCAGCAAACTGGAGGATATTCCCAGAGCAAGCCCTGTGATATTGATAAAAGAAAAGACGCGGTTCTTGAGCAGTGACCGGAAGGCGATTTTGATATAGTTCTTAAACATGTTGGTTTGAGTTTATGGTATGACCTTGGTTTTCTGGAATGGTTACATTAAAAGACGAATCTTACAACGCATTATTACAACCTAACCAAAGACTGCTAATTCTTAACCAAGTTGCACGGAAGAGGAAAAAGTGGGAAGGGTATAAAATAAAAGAGTCACTCCCGTTGGAGCGACTCCCTTTCACCTAAACACCTGGGTAACTAACTACTCATAGTGAATCTTTCGATTCCTACACCCAGACTTATCTTTAATTTACCGGGCGGTAAATGTAATTTCAAATACAAATTCAGATCTACTACCTTCTGAACTGTAAAGTCAAAGTTAGAAGGATTTTTAATTAAATGAAACTTAACAATTCAATAATTTGGAAAAGTTTTAAACAATCCTCCAAAGGAGCTGCTATTCCACTTTAAATACACTTTTCTGTTGTATGTCATAACATTATAGTTTTATACACACGTTCTTCTTCTCTGTAAAAAAGTTGAGAACATCCCATCCACCCTCTCTACCGACACCACTTTTCTTAACACCACCAAAGGGTGTTCGAAGGTCTCTGAGCAACCAACAGTTCACCCAAACGATACCTGTTTTTAATGCTGAACTGATCCTATTGGCCCTTTTCAAATTGGTAGTCCAAACGGTGGCAGAAAGACCATACTCAGTACTATTTGCCATATTCAAAACGTCTTCTTCACTGTCGAATGGCGTAAGAGTAACGACTGGACCGAAGATTTCTTGCTGATTTGTTTGACAATTATACGCTAAGCCTTCTATGACCGTAGGGGCGATATAGTAACCTTCAGATAATTCACCTCCTAAATGGACTTGATGACCTCCGGTTAGAATGATCCCACCCTCTTCTTTAGCAAGCTGAACGAAGCCAAGTACTTTTTCCATATGTGGCTTAGATACTACTGCACCCAGATTGGACTTCTCGTCTGATGGATCGCCAACCACAAGGTCATTGACCCTTTCTATAAAAGCGCTCTTAAAGCGATCATAGATAGATCGTTCAACGAATATCCTTGATCCGCATAGACATATCTGCCCTTGGTTGGCAAAACTGGAATGCACTGACGTTTTGAGCGCCTCATCAAAATCACAATCAGCGAAAATGATGTTCGGGTTCTTCCCTCCCAACTCCAGCGATAATTTTTTAAACATTGGAGCTGCAGTGGCCGCAATGCGTTTTCCCGTCTCTGTACCCCCAGTAAATGAGATTGCTTTGATCTCAGGATGTTCAGATATCGCCTGACCTGCATTTGGTCCGGTTCCATGTACGATATTTAAGACGCCTGCAGGCAGCCCAGCCTCTATGCATAATTCGGAAAGCAAATAGGCTGTCATTGGGGTAATCTCAGATGGCTTCGCAACCACTGTATTGCCAGCAGCTATGGCGGGCGCAATTTTCCATGTAAACAGATAAAGGGGCAGGTTCCATGGCGAAATACATCCTACCACACCAATGGGAGACCTGAGCGTCATGTTAATGGCTTCTTGATCCATTTGATGCGCTTCAGTAGACTCATGAAGGATTGCCGTAGCAAAGAACCTAAAGTTGGCTGAAGCGCGCGGTATATCAACTCTACTTGCTAGTTTGACTGGCTTTCCGTTGTCTTTTGACTCTGCCGCTGCCAACCTATCATGGTTCGCATCAATAAGGTCAGCAATTTTCAAAAGCAAGTTTGAGCGATTTTCACGACTAGCGGTGGACCATTCGGGAAAAGCAGCGGAAGCTGCGTCTACGGCCTTTTGAATATCTTCTTTGGTAGAATCTGGAATCTGACTGTAGACCTTTCCGTTGGATGGATTATAGTTATCGAAGGATTGGCCATTTTCGGCTGTAACTAGTTGCCCATTGATATAATTCTTTATGATCTCCATGATTATTTCCAGTTTGAGGTGATAAACCTGTCCACATTTCCGTGCGCTAATCCTTCCAATTGTTCAGCATTCAAATCACTTTTTAACTGATCCAGAATCCCTTGGTACTTGGTAGCGTCATCGTGCTGTGGAAAGTAATAAGGGTCACGGGCAGGGTCAGGAAAGTCTCCGGTGTAGAAGAAATCCGCTCCAAAAGCAATTGCATTTTCTCCACCGGGTAAATCGAACCCATATTTGATATGATCCAAAAGAGCACCAGGCTCATCATTATTAACAAAGGCTCTGACAAAATTCATCCCAATTAGTCCTCCTCTATCGATGATTTCTTGAGCGTTTTCACGTGTCAAGTTTCTAGGGTGATCCCAAATCTCTCTGAAATTAGAGTGACTCGCCATCACAGGCACATTCAACCCATTCTTATAAGTATAAGCTAGAATGTCATGCGCTAAAGCATCCGATGTATGCGAAAGATCCACCGCAATTTGACGGTCATGCATATAATCTAGCAATGCCTCTCCATCGGGTTTCAAACCAGCTACGGCATAATTACCCCCTCCAAAACGATTTTCAGTATGATGTGTAAAACTGATATAAAAGAGTCTTCCTACATTCGAGATAATAGTCTCTAGGTTTTTGAAAGCGTTATCCAAAGGTTCTGTCTCATTGCAAATGCCTGAAGCACTCTCCAAAGATGCCACCATTCCAATACCCTCACGCTCAGCATCAAAACTCACATCGGCTTGATAAACATCCGATGAATAGTCGGCTAATAAGTTCTTATAAATGACAGATTGTGCCACTCCATTTGTCGAACTCGCCTCTTCTACAGCAGTATAAATGGCCATGACCTGCATCTTCACATTGCCTTCTTTTAAAAATGGAAGGCCTGCTCCACAAGCTCTTGTCTCGGGTTTAGCCCCTTTGTTCATGAGCAAGTAGACCAATAAGTCGCAATGCAAGTCAATAATTGGAAGTCTCTGCATATTAAAGACTCCCTGTTCTCCCACCATCTACTGGTAAGTTAACTCCGTTAATATAGCTTGCGGAAGGTGTAGCCAAAAACACCGCAGCGGCTGCCACTTCTTTGGCATCTGCGAATCGCTTGGCAGGAACACTCGCCTTCATGGCTGCATCTACCTCTTCAATACTTTTGCCTGTCTTCTTCGCCTTATTCTCAATGATAGAACTCAGGCGTTGTGTTGCCGTAGCTCCAGGCAAAACGTTATTCACGGTGATACCAAACTGCCCTAATTCGTTGGCTAAAGTCTTCGACCAATTGGCCACAGCTCCTCGAATGGTATTTGAAACGCCTAAGCCAGTCAGCGGCACTTTTACTGAAGTACTGATGATATTAATGATGCGTCCATAAACGGCCTTTTTCATACCCGGCACCAAGGCCTGAGCCAGTATCTGATTACAGATAAGATGCTGATTAAAAGCAATTCTAAACTCGTCTATCCCTGCATCAATCGCCTGACCACCCGGAGGGCCTCCAGTATTATTGATCAAAATATGGTATGCATTTCCCTGCTCAACATGCTCATCGAGCGAAGCCTTCAATTGGTCTGGCTTTGAAAAATCTGCCACAAGGGTTTGATGATTTTGTCCGGAAGTATGAAAGAGTTCAGACTTCACTTGGTTGAGCTTTTCCTCATTACGAGCGCATAAAGTTACGCTTGCACCAAGGTTAGCCAGTTCTTCAGCAATTGCTTTTCCGATGCCCTGAGTACTACCACATACAAAGGCATTTTTTCCACTTAAATTAAGATCCATAGGTTTTGGGCTATCAATCAAAGTTATAAAAATCGGGTTTATCCCACGGTGATTTTGCGTATTTTAGAGGCAAGCTAAATAGAAAGGAAATGGGCATTAAAAGACCGTTCAATCTGAACCAATGGATTGAAGATAATCGTGATTTACTCAAACCACCAGTAGGCAATAAGAATCTTTACCCTGAAGGGACTGACTATATCGTAATGATTGTAGCCGGACCGAATGCGCGTAAAGACTACCACTATAACGAGACTGAAGAGCTTTTTTACCAATTGGAAGGTAACATCACTGTGCGCATTCAAGAAGACGGCAAAGCTGTGGATATCCCATTAGGCCCTGGCGACATGTACCTTCATCCACCAAAAGTGCCACATTCTCCTATGCGTTCTGAAGGTTCGATTGGTCTAGTCATCGAACGTGTGAGAAAACCTGAGCACACCGATGGCCTCATGTGGTTTTGCGATAACTGCAACAACAAGCTTCACGACACCTATTTTCCGCTTACCAACATTGAGAAGGACTTCCTGCCGAGATTCAAAGAATTCTACGGCTCAGAAGACTTAAGAACTTGTAAAAGCTGCGGTCATACTATGGAAACAGACCCTAGATTTGTGGAATAGGGAATTGGTCCATTAAGTGAATCAGGAAATTGGTTAGTTAGTTTAAATGAAGTTAGAAGAACTTAATATATACAATCAAGCGAATACCATAGCAGATGAAATATGGCAAATTGTTGAGACATGGGATTACTTCAAGAAAGACACCCTAGGAAAGCAATTAGTCCGAAGTGCTGATTCAACTAGTGCTAATATTGCGGAAGGTTATGGAAGATTCTTTTTTAAGGAAAGTAGAAATTTTTGCTACTACTCAAGAGGCTCCTTGTTAGAAACCAAGAACTGGATCGGCAAGGCTCACAGAAGACAAATTATCGATCAAGAAAACCATGATGATCTAGTAAAAAAGCTTGATCAGCTACACAAGTCCCTGAATGGCTACATAAAATACATTACCGAAAGTTCAAAAAGAGAAAATTGAAATTGTTTAAACACCAATTACCTATTTTACAAATTCACCAATAGACCGAATGTTAAAGATAGATATGCATACCCACATCATTCCAAAGCATCTGCCTAAGTGGACAGAGAAGTTTGGCTATGGTGATTTTATAAACCTACATCATCACAAAGAAGGTGCTGCTATGATGATGAAAGGATCAAAATTCTTTCGTGAGATTCAATCCAATTGCTGGGATGGACCCGAGCGTATAGAAGAGTATGCTACTCATGGTACAAAAGTTCAGGTGGTCAGTACTATTCCTGTGATGTTCTCCTATGACGCCAAGCCTCAGGACGCACTAGAAGTTTCGCGTTACCTGAATGATGACATTGCAGAGCTCTGCCAAAAGTACCCAAAGAATTACATCGGGCTGGCGACTATCCCCATGCAGGACGAAGAGTTGGCCATTCAAGAATTAGAACGCTGCAAGCATGAGCTGAACCTGCCGGGTATACAAATCGGCTCAAACATCAATGATAAAAACCTGAGCAGCCCTCGTTTCTTTCCAATCTTCGAGGCTTGCGAACGTTTGGGTATGGCCGTTATGATTCACCCATGGAATATGATGGGATTTCATAGCATGGAACGTTATTGGTTACCATGGTTAGTCGGTATGCCTGCTGAAACATCTAGAGCAGCATGCTCATTAATCTTCGGAGGTGTATTAGAAAGACTCCCTAAACTACGCGTTAACTTCTCTCACGCAGGAGGATCATTTCTGACAACACTCGGTAGAGTAGAGCACGGTTTCAATTGCCGACCAGATCTAGTCGCCATCGACAACCCGATCAACCCAAGGGAGTACCTAGGAAAATTTTGGATAGATAGCATTACACATGATCCACTACTACTCAAGTATGTCCTTGAAATGCAAGGCTCAAAAAGAATCACATTAGGTTCGGACTACCCCTTCCCCTTGGGCGACTTAGAGATTGGCGCCTACATCGAAGAGATGGGCTTACCGGATAGTGTGGTCGAAGATATTTTTTGCAATGCTACCCTGGAGTGGCTTGATTTACCGAAAAGTCAGTTTGAATCATGAAAGACACCGCAATAGCATATATGGACTCTCCTCTGGGCAAAATCAAAATTGTTGGCGAGAATGATGTGATTAAAAGAGTGAGTTTTGTGGATGGAGAAGAGCGAGATACCGAAGGACCCATCACGCTTGCAGTTCGACACTGTAAAAAGCAGCTAAAAGAGTATTTCGAAGGCAAAAGAAAAGAATTCAACGTACCGATCGATCCAGACGGTACTGAATTTCAAAAGGAAGTATGGGATGCATTATTGGAAATTCCTTTTGGTAAAACTTCGACCTATGCCAAGCAATCCGTTGCCTTAGGCGATATCAAAAAGATTAGAGCTGTTGGCACGGCCAATGGTAAAAACCCCATTGCTGTGATTATACCATGCCATCGCGTAATCGGAACAGACGGTAGCCTGACAGGCTATGCAGGAGGTCTAGACAAAAAAGAATGGCTCCTCCGCCACGAAGAAAGTATGCCAGGACAGAACCAAACAAGCATGTTTTAATGGATTTTGAAAATAGCCTTTCGTTCGCACAAAAAATGGATACTGAAGATCCATTGAAGCCTTTTAGAGATCGTTTTCATATCCCTCAAGTCAACGGAAAAGATGCTTATTACTTCACAGGAAATTCACTCGGACTTCAGCCAAAAACTGTTCGAGGATTTATCGAAGAAGAACTAAAAGGATGGGAAACCTTAGGTGTTGAAGGCCATTTCGATGGACACAGTAAACCCTGGGCTCATTATCACAAGTTCAGCAAGGAAGCACTCGCTAGAATTGTAGGAGCCAAACCTTTAGAAGTGGTATCCATGAACAATTTGACCGTCAACCTCCACTTATTGATGGTCTCTTTCTACCGACCGACCGCTACGCGATACAAAATCATTTGTGAAGCAGGGGCCTTCCCTTCCGATCAATACATGTTCGAAAGTCAGTTGAAGTTTCATGGATTAAACCCTGACGAAGCCTTAATTGAGTTAAGCCCAAGAGATGGCGAACATACGCTTAGAACAGAAGATATTCTTGCCCAAATAAAGTCTACAGGCGATGAACTTGCCCTCGTAATGATCGGTGGAGTACAGTACTATACTGGTCAATTTTTTGACCTTAAAGCTATCAGCGAGGCAGGACATGAAGTCGGTGCGCTCGTTGGCTTTGACCTAGCACATGCCTTTGGCAATGTACCGCTTTCTCTACATGATTGGGACGTAGATTTTGCCACTTGGTGTTCTTACAAATACCTGAATTCTGGCCCTGGAAACGTATCTGGGATTTATGTACATGAACGTTTTGCCGATGATGATACTTTGAATCGATTTGCTGGCTGGTGGGGACATAATGAATCAGAGCGATTCTTAATGAAGAAAGGGTTTAAACCAATGCCTGGTGCAGATGGTTGGCAGTTGAGTAATGTTAATGTACTCTCTACCGCAGCCCATTTAGCTTCCCTCGAAATCTTCGATGAAGTGGGTATGGAACCGCTGCGCGAAAAGAGTTTGAAATTGACAGGATATATGGAATTCTTGGTCAACGAATTAAGTGGACAAGATCAAATCTTCGAAATTATTACGCCAAGTAACCCAGCAGAACGAGGCTGTCAATTATCAATTTTCTGTCACAAAAATGGAAAACAGCTATTTGACGTCTTAACCAAGGAAGGAGTCATCTCAGACTGGCGTGAACCCAATGTAATTCGCGTAGCGCCTGTCCCATTATATAACACATTTGAAGATGTTTATCACTTCACAAGAATATTGAGAGAGAGTCTCGAAAAGATGTAAGCATGGAAGGTAAAAAACAAAAGATCAGCATACTCGGAGCCGGACTTGTGGGCTCACTACTTTCTATCATGTTAGCCAAAAGAGGCTATCAGGTCACCATTTTTGAACGCAGACCCGACATGCGCAAAGCTGGTGCTATTGGTGGACGATCCATCAACCTAGCCCTAAGCCGTAGGGGATTAAAAGCTTTGGAGAGAGTTGGTTTAAAAGACAAAATTCAAGAGAGTTGCATTCCAATGCCGGGCCGGATGATTCATGACTTGGCGGGCAACTTAGACTTTCAACCATACGGAAAAGAAGGACAATACATCAACTCTGTTTCGCGTGGTGGTCTCAATTGGCTCCTGATGAATGAAGCCGAGGAACATGGAGTAAATATTCAATTTGAACATCGCTGCACTGATGTTGACTTTGATTCAGCGACAGCTTCTTTTGACAACGGAACATCTATCTCTGCCGATTTCCTTTTTGGAGGAGACGGTGCATTCTCTGCCCTACGTGGAGCAATGCAAAAAACCGATCGCTTTAACTTTTCTCAAGAATACATCTCCGCTGGCTATAAAGAGTTAACCATGCCGCCAACAGCTGATGGTGACTTCGCAGTAGACCCAGGCGCGCTTCACATCTGGCCAAGAGGAGAGTATATGTTAATCGCCCTCCCTAACCTTGATAAAAGCTTTACCTGTACCCTATTCTTCCCCTTCGAAGGAGAAATCAGTTTTGAATCCATCAAGACCGAAGCAGATGCTGAAGCCTTCTTTAACGACAAGTTCAAAGATGCAGTACCTCACCTTCCGAACTTGAAAAAAGAGTTCTTCGAAAACCCAACGTCAAGTTTAATAACGGTGCGTTGCGATCCGTGGGTAAAGGGCAATACAGCCCTCATTGGAGACTCAGCTCATGCCATTGTACCTTTCTATGGCCAAGGAATGAACTCTGGTTTTGAAGACTGTTATGTCTTCGATCAACTCTTAGAAAAACATGGCGAAATCAATGATGCTCTACTTGCCGAATACCAAGAGCTGCGAATTCCTGATGGCAATGCCATTGCAGACTTAGCGCTCTACAACTTTATCGAAATGCGTGATAAGGTGGCGGATGACAAATTCTTACTTCAGAAGAAGATCGAGAAGAAACTCAATGCACTTTACCCTGACAAATGGGTCCCGCTTTACTCAATGGTGACCTTTAGCGACCTCCGCTATTCAGAAGCTATTGCCAGAGGTGATAAGCAACAAGCTATTATGGACGAAGTACTCTCAAGACCCGGAATTGAGGAGAATTGGGAGGGTTTGGATTTAGAAGAGCTTGTTGGCAGGCTTTAGTATTCTTTTCTTACAGATTGCCGCGCTGCGCCTGCCTAACGGACAGGCAAGCTCGCAATGACAGTTTCCTTTGCCCTACACTAACTTTCTACTGGTAACAAACTCTCTAGGAGTCATACTCATCACCACTTTAAACTTTCGATTAAAATTACTCAGGTTATTAAAACCACAATCAAAAGCAATCTGAGCAATGGGCTTATCCTTTTCGGCTAGCAATTTACAAGCTTGTCCTATGCGGTATTCATTCAAGAAATCGAGATAAGTCTTTCGGGTATGTTGTTTAAAATAGCGACAAAAAGCGGTTGAAGTCATATTGGCTACTTCAGCGACCTCCCCCAACTGAATGGGTCTATCATAGGCTTGCATTGTAAAATTGAAGATATCGTTGAGTCGCTTGCCCTCCAGTTCACTCATCTTCTTCGTTTGTAAATGTCCAGACAAAAATTCAAAGTCTTCACTTAGTGACAACTGTTTGAGTACTTCAATCAAGGAAATTATTCGGTCGAGACCCACTTGATTAAAAAGGCTTCGAATACTTTGTCTCAAAGGTTCGAGTCCCTCTCCAGTCAATTTCAATCCACGACCTGATTGATCAATAAAGTTGACCAAGTCTTTCGCCTCTGGCAACTCAAGAAAAGGTGCGCCTAATGTGTCCCTATCAAAGAAGAAGGTCAACGCTTTGGCATGCACTTGACTATTGGACTTATAGTAGCTGCTGTCATTACGAAAAACGTGAGGAGCGTTAGGCCCAATGACAAACACATCTCCGGGCTGAAAGCTTCCTAGGTAGTCACCATAAATTAATGTCCCATGACTCTCCTCAATGAGCGTTACTTGGATTTCGGGGTGCTGATGCAACGTATCATAGAAGTAAGCCTCCAAATCAATCTGAGTATGAAAAGAAGTCTGTTCTGTCTTTGGAATCTTGAATGGTAGCGCCTTCATCAATACGATATGATCTATTAACTGGTCATAAATTACTCATAAATGATAATATCGTATCAATATTGGTAAAAATCCGTATGGAATGTCTCGTGACAGCCCAGTACATTTACTGTATCATTTCGTCATTGCGATTCCGATGAATCGGGAGAAGCCATCTCCCATAATCGTTTAGGAGATTGCCACCTACCTCGCAATGACAATAAAAAACGAAGCAGTATGAGAGTAGCATGGGAAGGGGTCTACCCCGCAGTCACCACAAAATTTACAACAGCTGATCAGTTGGATCTTGAAATGTTCGAGACCAACATTCAAGCGCAATTATCAGCCGGTGTAGACGGCATTATTCTAGGAGGAACGCTAGGCGAAGCCAGTTCTCTAATGGAGGACGAAAAAGACATATTGGTGGCCAAAGCTGTTGAGATTTGTAACGGCCAAGTTCCGGTGATCATGAACATCGCGGAGCAAACCACTAAAGGCGCAATCATCGCAGCAGCAAAAGCAAAAAAGCATGGCGCCAGTGGTCTTATGATGCTTCCTCCAATGCGGTACAAGGCAGATGACCGAGAAACGGTAAGCTATTTTAAGGCCGTAGCCAATTCAACTGATCTACCGATTATGATCTACAATAACCCAGTAGATTATAAAATCGAAGTTACCCTAGACATGTTTGCCGAACTCATTGAATGTGAGAATATACAGGCAGTCAAAGAATCCACTCGTGACATCTCTAACATTACCAGAATGATTAATCGTTTTGGCAATCGTATCAAAATACTTTCTGGGGTAGACACCCTTGCCCTTGAAAGTTTATTTATGGGCGCGGGAGGCTGGGTAGCTGGTCTTGTTTGTGCTTTTCCGAAAGAGACAGTTGCTATCTACCGGTTGAAAAAAGCTGGAAGAATTGAAGAAGCGCTTAAGATATATCGATGGTTTCTCCCCTTGCTGGAATTAGACATCAATGCTAAACTCGTTCAAAACATCAAATTGGCTGAAGTAGCCACTGGCATCGGAACAGAAACTGTTCGTGCCCCAAGATTACCATTGGTAGGCGATGAAAGAGCACACGTATTGCGTATTATTGAAGAAGGTTTAGCTACTAGACCGGAACTACCTGACTACTTAAATCTTTAGAAATGATCACTGGAAAGAATTATATAGGAAACGATGCTTCGGCCAAGGGAAACAATATTCTCAAAGCCTACAATCCAACAGACGGCTCTGTTTTCCCCGAAGAATTTGTAGCAGCTACTGCTCAAGAAATCGATGAAGCTGTTGCAAAAGCGCACCAAGCCTTCGGCCCTTATAAGGCTATCTCTTATGAAAAGAGAGCCCAGTTTCTCGAAACGATTGCTGAAGAAATCATGGCATTGGGTGATGCTTTACTAGAAAGAGCCAGTGGAGAGTCTGGCTTACCAGTTGGCAGATTTCAAGGAGAACGAGGACGTACTTGCAATCAGTTGAAGATGTTCGCAGGTGTCCTTCGCGATGGTTCATGGTTAGACCTCAACATTGACACTGCGATTCCTGATCGTCAACCACTTCCTAAGGTGGATTTAAGAAAAATGAATATTCCTCTCGGACCGGTAGTAGTTTTTGGTGCGAGTAATTTCCCTTTGGCATTTTCAACAGCTGGAGGAGATACGGCTTCAGCACTTGCCGCAGGAAACCCTGTGATAGTGAAAGGACATGAAGCGCATTTAGGCACCAATGACATGGTGACGCAAGCGATCCTAAAGGCTGCCGAAAAGTGTGAAATGCCTGATGGTGTGTTCTCAATGGTGAATGGGGGAATAGCAACTGGACAAACACTTGTAAAACATCCGAAAGTAAAAGCGGTCGGTTTTACGGGATCGCTTCGAGGTGGCCGAGCCATCTTTGACCTCGCAAACCAGAGACCTGAACCTATTCCTGTCTATGCCGAAATGGGCAGCACGAATCCGAGTTTCTTAATGCCTGAAAAATTAGCAGCTGATCCAGTAGGGCTTGGCAATACTTTCGCTAATTCAGTGGCGCTTGGAGTAGGCCAATTTTGCACCAGCCCGGGGCTTTTAATTGGTGTAAAATCTGATGCCCTAGATCAATTCATCGATACCTTAAGTCAGGAACTAGCAGCGAAAGATGCGGTAACAATGCTCAACCAGAAAATCGCAACGAGCTATTATACCCATAGAGGGTCTTTAATAGAGCAAACTGGAGTGGAGCCTTTAGGAGATGTAAACAATCCTGGAGAGAACAAAGGGAAACCATTAACGGCCAAAGTAGATGGTGAGACATTTCTTTCCAACCCAAAACTCCATGAAGAGATCTTCGGCCCATTTACTATGGTGGTTGAATGCTCAGACGCAGCGGAAATGCTGGCTGTTGCCAATGCGCTTGACGGTCAATTGACTGGTACTTTAGTCGCAAGCGAAAACGATTTAACAAGCCATTCTGAAATTGTGGAGGCCCTCAGCACAAAAGTAGGACGTATCCTCTTTAATGGTGTACCGACTGGTGTTGAAGTGTGTCACTCCATGCAGCATGGCGGACCATATCCAGCCTCAACAGATCAAAGAACAACTTCAGTAGGTACGGCAGCCATCGCAAGATTTGTGAGGCCTATTGCTTACCAAAGTTGGCCAGATAGTTTGCTGCCAGACCCACTAAAAAACAGTAACCCTTTAGGTTTATGGAGGGTGATTAATGGGGAATTGACGAAATCCCAAGTCTCATGACTAAGCGATTCTTCTGTATAGATGGGCATACCTGTGGCAATCCTGTTAGGTTAGTGGCAGGTGGTGGTCCATTGCTCAATGGAGCGAATATGAGCGAAAAGCGTCAGCACTTTATTCAAGAGTTTGATTGGATTCGCAAAGGTCTTATGTTCGAGCCGCGAGGACACGATATGATGTCTGGCTCTATTTTATATCCACCAAGCGATCCTGATAATGACATTGGTGTACTTTATATCGAGACCAGCGGCTGCCTGCCTATGTGTGGACACGGCACGATCGGTACAGTCACCTTCATGATTGAAGAAGGACTTGTTACACCGAAAACGCCTGGAAAGCTAAGACTTGAAACGCCTGCTGGGCTCGTGAAAATAGACTATGAACAGGAAGGCGAAAAGGTCACTGCGGTTAAGCTGACCAATATCCCATCTTATTTAGCTGCTTCTGACCTAGAAGTTGAATGCCCTGACTTTGGTACACTTAAAGTAGATGTTGCCTATGGTGGTAACTTCTATGCTATCATAGATCCACAGGATGGATATAAAGATATGGCCGATTATAGCGCGCTTGAACTAATTGGATGGAGTCGCGCAATTCGAGATTACATGAACACAAACTTCTCGTTTGTTCACCCTGAGGACCCAACCATCAAAGGCCTGAGCCATTTGATGTGGACAGGAAAACCTATCAACCCAAAGTCCACAGCCCGAAATGCTGTGTTCTACGGAGAAAAGGCCATCGATCGCTCTCCATGCGGCACAGGCACCTCTGCCCGGATGGCACAATGGGCAGCTAAAGGTAAACTTCATAGAGGTGATGAATTTATTCACGAAAGTATTATTGGCAGTCAGTTTATCGGCAAGGTAGAAGATGTTGCAAAAGTCGGAGGTCACGATGCAATTGTTCCAAGCATCAAAGGCTGGGCGAGAATTACGGGCCACAATAATATCACCATCGATGATGATGACCCCTATGCGCATGGTTTTTCAGTAATCTAATTATGGACAAGAAAGTAGTCATAGTCGGAGCAGGTATAGTGGGTTTAAGTACCGCCTATTATTTGAACAAAGCCGGTGTTGATGTTACCATCATCGATAGCACCGATGGAAGCGACAATTGTTCATATGGCAACGCGGGTTATGTGGCACCAAGTCACCTTATTCCATTAGCCTCACCGGGGATCATTAGTCAGGGGCTTAAATGGATGATGAGCAGTTCCAGCCCCTTCTATATTCAACCAAAACTAAGTAGAGACTTATTAAAATGGGGCTGGTTATTCAAAAAAGCTTCTACCAATAAAAAAGTAAAAGCTGCCATACCCGTTCTCTATGATTTAACGACCCAGAGTCAACAGCTCTATGAGGAAATTATGGCTGAAGAAGGCATTGAAGCTGGTTATAATAAGCCCGGCCTACTAATGGTTTGTCAAACAGCCGAAGCCTTAAGACATGAGATAGAACTTGTAGAAATTGCTCAGTCCTATGGTTTAGAGGCAAGCGTCCTTTCTAGAGAAGAAACCGAAAAGTTAGACCCAAACGTGAAGTATAATATGTCTGGTGCTGTATACTTTGGCTGCGATGGCTGGATGACACCTGACGTTTTCATGGAGCAATTCAAAGAACTCTTGATCAAAAAAGGTGTGAGGATCGACTTTAAAACGGAACTACAAGAGATCGGCAGACATGAAAATAAAATCACTGAATTCATCACCGATCGCGGCAGCTATCAAGCTGATGAATACATAATTGCCGCTGGCTCATGGTCGCCATTATTGGCCAAAAAACTTAAACTCAATATCCCTTTGCAGCCCGGGAAAGGCTATAGTTTTAACATTTCAAACCCACCTGTTTCTCCAAAACTACCTTCTATACTTGTAGAAGGTAGAATAGCAACAACACCTATGCTAAACGGAATGCGTGTTGCAGGTACTATGGAAATAACTGGGGTTAAACATGACATAAATATGAATAGAGTTCGGGGTATCATCGATTCTCTCAAAGAGGCTATACCAGACTATGTGGACTATGACTTTAGTAAAATCAAACCTTGGGCGGGCCTAAGACCATGCACACCCGATGGGCTTCCTTACATTGGAAGAGTCAATACCATTGAAAATCTTCAGGTTGGAACCGGCCATGCCATGTTAGGCTGGACACTTGGCCCAATTACAGGCAAACTATTGACATCGAATATTCTTGGTGAAATACCTTCCATTAAAACACGTCTCTTGGCAGTAGATCGATATCAATAGAAGTATTTCCACTAATCACTCCCTGACCATTCAACCTAAAATTTACACTTTAAACAACATTTTTCTTTGTCTAAATACAGAATGATTTGGTAAAGTGAAATTCCGAACCCATTTTCGTGCAACACAAACAGACTACGACTAAACTAAGATTGACGACTACTGATGGCTAAATCGGCTATTGTGATTGGCTCTGGTATAGCTGGTATGGCCAGTGCCATACGCCTAGCTACAAAAGGATTTATTGTATCCGTTTTTGAGGCTAACAATTATCCTGGGGGTAAACTCACTGAAATACGTCTGAATGATTACCGGTTCGATGCAGGACCGTCCCTCTTCACTTTACCTGAACAAGTGGAAGAGCTATTTGAGTTATGTGGATTCAACACGACCGATTTTTTCGAATACAAGAAATTACCTACCACTTGTCGTTATTTCTATCCAGATGGTGCCCAATTCACTGCCTGGTCTGACAGAGAAAACCTCCTTAAAGAGTTTGAAGATAAATTTCAGGAGCCAGAGCAAAACGTAGCCTCCGCGCTTGATAAAAGTAAGTTTCTATACGAAAACTTAGCACCCGTCTTTATGCATAAATCGCTACATAAGACCTCTACTTGGCTGGGTAGCGAGGCTATCAAAACTTACTTCAAATTACCAAAGTTCGATTTTAATAGAACCATGAATCAGGTGAATGAAAAGAGGTTTAAGAACCCGAAGACAGTGCAACTGTTCAACAGATATGCTACCTACAACGGTTCCGATCCATATCAAACACCCGGTACACTGAATATTATTCCACACTTAGAGTTTGGCCGAGGCGCCTATTTTCCTTCAAAGGGCATGCATGACATTACCAATAGCCTTTATGCTTTGGCTAAGCGGGTTGGCGTAAAATTCTATTTCAATACGCCTGTTAAGAGTATAGTAGTTCATGAAGGAGCTGCCAAAGGTATTAATACGGCAATGGGCTTTCATAAGTCTGATCGTGTTATCAGCAATATGGATATGGTGGGTACTTACAAGAAACTACTGAAAGACCAAAATCAGCCTAAAAAGCTTTTGTCTCAGCCTAAGTCAAGCTCAGCTTTAATATTCTATTGGGGAATTAAGAAAAAATTCGATCAACTTGATTTGCATAATATCTTCTTCTCTGAGGATTATCTGAAAGAGTTTCAACATATATTCAAATCAAATGACATTTACAGCGACCCAACTGTTTATGTAAACATTACGAGCACGCAAAAATCAGATGATGCGCCAGAAGGTTGTCAGAACTGGTTCACTATGATCAATGTGCCTAATAATAAAGGGCAAGACTGGGACAAATTAATTTCAGATGCACGTCAGAATATTTTAAGTAAATTATCTAAAATGCTAGGAGAAAATATCTCTGAACTCATTGAGGTAGAAGATATACTCGACCCAAGGTCAATCGAATCAAGAACAAGCTCCGTTGGTGGTGCTTTGTATGGAAATAGCTCAAATAATAAATATGCAGCCTTCCTCAGGCACCCAAACTTTTCGAACAAAATTAAGCACCTGTATTTCTGTGGGGGAAGTGTTCACCCAGGGGGTGGAATACCTTTAAGCCTTCTTTCGGCTAAGATAATGGTAGATAACTTTAGTTAGCCGAGCTCTGATCGGTCATTTTCAATGTATTCATATCTGACCTTTCGTCCTCGTAAAATTGTAAGTACTGATCATATCTATTAAGAATCTCACTTACATACTTCACCGGTTCGGACCCTCGGCAATACCCAAAGTTGACTATTGGGTCATTATAAAATTCAGGTGTTGATTTCAGTAATAAATACCGCTCCACATTATCGTCCCAGATCGCTGGGTCAGCATCGTATTTCTCTGCGAGTTTCATTGCGTCACGTACATGTCCTTGTCCGACATTATAGGCTCCTAAAACAAATTTGATCAACTCGTTTTCGTCAGTAATATCATCTTGCCAATATTCCATCAACCATTTCAGGTGTTCTGCTCCGGCCATGATGTTCTCTTCTGGATCCAAAACATCATCAACATCGTATTCTTCAACTACGATACTGGTCAATTGCATCAATCCTTGTGCCCCTGCCCAAGACTTAGATTTAGGCTCAAATTTTGACTCTTGAAAAACGATAGACGTTAGCAGCAGCCAGTCGATATCAAGTTTTAAAGCAGCCTCTTTTATTAAGTCATCATAAGGTGAAATACGATCTTTTGATACCGAAGAATAAGCGCTCTGCACTCTATAGTTCTGAGTCTTTCTATTTTTAAAATACTTATTGTAAGTGACAAAAAAGTCTGGCGACTTCTTCATATCAATTAACCAATCGTCAACGATTACTTTCAAGTCAGATGCATTTTTTCGCAGTGCCCACGCAATTTTTTGAGGAAAACTTATTTCCATTTTCACGTCAAGATCAGGGTGATATGTCGCGTTTATCATAGCAACATCTTGGTCTGCCACAGTGTAGTCAATCTCACCATCCAAAACCTTTTTGATTAACATTTCAGTATCAACCTGACCTTCCACTTCTTCAATGATAATATCCTCTCCAATTTCATCAGAGAGGTTTGTTAGCCTGTCTGAAAACGAAGACCCTTTACGCGTATAAATGCTTTTTCCTCCTAAATCAATAGTGTTTCTAAGAAGTACACCCTCAATTTGGTGTAACTTCATTTGCCGCCAATTTTCCGGTTTCTTTTGTACTAATACTTGAGGCACGTAATTATGTGGTTCTGTAAAGGCTACTCTTTGATTTCTCTCCTTGGTCACGGCAAGATGATAGGCCATGATGTCGGCTTCGCCAGTATCTAACATCTTGAATGCCTCTTGAATATCAGCTGTAATTTTGACCTCAAGCTCTACTTCCAAATATTCAGCAAATCGTGTAAGCAATTCATATTCATAACCCATCGGTTTGCCTCGATATATAAAATAACCCGTAGTACTGTTGTCTACTACAGCAATGAGACTACCCCTTGTTTTAATCTTTTCAAGGTCGAAATCAATCGGAGCTGAGGCGCTGCTCTTACGGCCATCAGTGTTCTCTGAGCCACCTTTATCGGAACATCCCATCGCGAAGACGAGCATAAAAATTACAGAAATACCTAGTTTGTGGATTGAAGAAATTCTATGTATGGACATGAGAGAATATACAAATCATACCTGAATAAGCCAAAAATCAATTTTCTGACCTAATGCTAAGAGTTCTTAGAGATAAAACTGATGGCAGTCTGATTGAAGAAATCTGGCTGTTCAACATTGCACACATGACCACAGTCTGGTACTACTTGTAAAGAAGAATTGGGGTGATCTATCACAAGCTGCGTAACCTGTGGTAAAAACATATAGTCTTCGTCACCCATCACATAGAGTGTTGGTAGCTTCGTGTCATTTTCATTAAAATATCGTAGCAGTGGGCTAATTCTATAAGTGAGACCAAACCATCTCACAAACTCTTTTTGACATAGCTTTTTAGCCTGATTCGCAAAAAGTATTCTTGATTCTTGATTCCGCTTTCTAGGCATGATTATCCATGCAAAAAACTTGTAAAGCCACATATATGGTACAAGTTTCTTAGTGGCGTTACCAAGAACGACTAAGAGCTTAGACCTTACGTTGAGCCTAGTAACTGCACCTCCCATCACAAGTGATTTTACTCTTTCAGGAGCCAATTCGCAAATTGTTCTCATCAGGATTGTACCCAATGAAATACCCACAAAATGTGATTGTTTAATTTTTAAGTGATCTAAAACCTCTATGACATCCAATGAGATATTTTCAAAATTGTATTCATTCGAAAAGTATCTTTCAAAAACTTCTTGAGACTTACCATGCCCTCTCAGGTCAATCAGCAGAACATTAAAGTGAGACTTAAACTCTTTCACTTGCTTGTACCAGATGGAAGAGCTTCCACCAGCACCATGGATAAACGTGACCCACTCTTTTGAGTCAGCATGAAGATATGTTTTGTAATACAGCATTTGCTAAGTCGCTAATCTAACAATATTCTTATGAATAGGTTTCAAAAAACTGGCATAACACATAATTCCATAAAAAAAGCCCGTCTACCAAGGCAGACGGGCTTTCATGTATTGTAATGAATCTTAGTTACCGAAAGTATATCTAAGACCGAGTTGCATTTGCCATCTTGAACTTACCAAGCCAGAATCATCGATTCTGTTCGCAGAAGGATCGTTGTCAGTAACACCATCAAAAGTAAATGTAGGTGTAGTACCGTCAGCTTCGAAACCTTCGAAGTTCAACAATTGGAAGTCAGAAGGCACAAAGTATCTTCTTCCCCAATCCTTGTTCAACAAGTTACCAAAGTTGTAGATGTCAGCAGTGAATTGCAAAGTATGAGACTTACCACCAGCGTTAACTGTAAAGTCCTGTAACAATCTTAAATCAAAGATATGCCTCCAAGGAGCTCTACTTTGATTTACTTCAGCATACTGCCCTCTTCTTTCGCTTAAGTAATCATCTCCGCTAATGAAAGCATCAAGTGCAGCCCATTGCTCAGCAGCAGTACCAGCAGAGGCATCATCAACTAGGTTGATATCATTACTATTCAACGGTACGTAGATCAAGTTTCTCTCACGAGTATCTTCGTTTGTCAAGTTTCCATTGTCATTGTAGATATAAGAGAATGGTTGTCCAGAACGTCCTTCATAAACAAGACCAATTTGTGTAGCCATTCTATTCTGAGCATACTCAAATCTGTAAGAAGCTTGTGCAATGATTCTGTGTCCTTGAGAGAAGAAAGATCTAACTAGTGGTTGATCAAAGTTTCTACCACCTATTGAGTGTACACCTCTCCACTGAGAAGAATTCTGAGAAGAAGTTCCATCAAAAACATTAAATGAGTCACCGTAAGCATATGTTGCACTAGCCTGAACACCGTTCGTTAATGGCATTGTCAAAGTAGTAGACAAGTTATATGCATATCCTCTTCCAGTATTAGAAGTCAAGATGATTCTACCGTAGTTATTAGACTGAACTGTTTCGTCTCTTCTGTTATAAATTGGTCTGTTATCACCAGTACCAGTCAAGTTACTTGTAGAAGGTCTAATGTTAAAGTTTTGATACCTAAGGGCACTGATGTTCTTGGTATAAAGTCCTTCTACGTTCCAAATCCAACCGTTAGACAATCTCTTATCTACCGCAACGTTGAATTTTGCCACTTGAGGCACTTTGAAATCAGCTGAGTATAAATCGATGTTTCCTGACTGAACTGTGTTGCTAGGAGCACCTGGCTGATTAAACGGATCTGCTATAAAGAGACCGTCAAAATCTCGTTCATCAACAGAGCCCAAATTGAAACCGTTGTTGTTGTATGCACCACCTGGCCATACCAAAGGAACTCTTGAAGTAAAGATACCCGCACCACCACGCACTTGAAGCGTTCTGTCACCGTTTACGTCCCAGTTAAACCCAAATCTTGGCGCAAATGCCCAGTATGAATTAATGAAAGAACCAATAGATGCTCCTTCTAAATCATAACCTGCTGCTTCAATCTCTGTAATAGCCTCAGTGTTGAACGTATTGTTCACTGGAGTATCATCGAAAGATGGTCGATCAATTCTTACACCTAATGTAAGCTTCAAGTTGTCATTAACCTGCATCTCATCTTGAACGTAAAGTCCAATTAGAGAAGACTTAAATGTTGCTGCCGCCAAAGAACCATCGCCTGTTACATTATCTCTATTAGAGAATAATCTGAAATAATCGCTAGCAGGTTGGTTCGTTACGAAATCATTAACGCTATCAAATAAATATCTACCGTAGTTCTGACCGATAAACAAGTTCTCTACATCGTAGAATTCAGCATTAACACCGAAAGTATAAGTATGACGACCTTTGTACAGCTCAAAGTTATTGTTGATAGTAATTACATCTTGGTTCAAAAGGTTGGCTGTAGAAAATTCTTCAGCACCTAGTCTTATGAAACCAACACCATCTTGGATATTAACCGTTGGGAAATCAACCAATGGATCTCTATCATCACGTACTGTTACGTAACCGAAAGTCAATTTATTAGACATGTTTTGTCCAAATGTACCTGACCACTCAGCAGAAACTGAATTCGTTTTAGATAAGAAAGCTTCAGATCTGTTGTAGAAGTTCAATGTTCTTGGGCTAGATCTTACACCTTCGATGTTGTCAGCCTTTACATAAGAGTAACGAGCACTGATCTTATGATTTTGATTGATGTTATAATCAATCTTGGCAGTTAGTTTATCAGACTCTAAAACAACAGGATTACCACTGATTGTTCCCGGATCGTATCCACCAAAAGTACCAAGGTAGTTTCTTAAGGTAGTGATGTCAGCTGCAGTAGCATCACCTTCATAATCATCAAAATCAAACGGCTGAGGCGTCTCGTCTTCTTGCTTTTCGTAATTAACAAAATAGAATAGTTTGTCCTTAATGATTGGTCCACCTAGTCTAACACCATATGTTTGAGCACTAAACTCGTCTAGTCTTCTTCTTTCTATATCAGAGTCTGTAGGTGTTTTACCTGCAAAATTTTCATTTCTCCAGAATCTGTAAGCAGAACCTTCAATGTTATTTGAACCCGAGCGTGTAATTGCATTTACAGCACCCCCCGCGAAACCAGAAACTCTCACGTCAAAGGGAGCCACTTGAATTTGAAATTGCTCAATTGCATCAATAGAGATAGGAGAAACTCCCGTTTGTCCTCCATTAGTTCCCGAACCAGCAAGACCAAACACGTCATTATTAACAGCTCCATCAATGTAGATCGAGTTCAAACGGTTGTTTTGTCCACCAATTGAAATTGAGAAACCATCGTTACCCTCTTCTATTGTGGCTTGCGGTGTAAACCTTGCAAAGTCACCGATAGCTCTAGATACCGTTGGTGTTGAGTTAATCTGAGCAAGTCCAACAACTGTTTCAGAACCAGTTCTGTTACCATCAAAAACGCTATTTCTGTCAGCAACAACTTCAACAGCCTCTAAAGAAACTGAAGTTTCAGTAAGTTCAGCGTTGATTTTAAATGCCTGACCTAAAGTCAAATAAACATTCTCTCTTTTGAATTCTTTGTAACCAATAAAAGTCACGGTCACTGTGTAAGGACCACCAACTCTCATGTTTGGAATTCTGTAATAACCATCAGTATTTGTGATGTTTCCATAGCGAGACCCACTTGGTGTATGCACTGCAACTACAGTAGCACCAGGGAGTGTCTCTCCGCTTGCGTCTGTCACTCTTCCATTAATTGAAGAGGTAGTTGTACCCTGACCGAATGCTGCGTTTACTGTCACAAGCATCAATCCAGCCAAGAGTAACTGAAGTAATTGTCTTTTCATAGAAGAAAATTTAAAGTAGATTAGATTGTTTCGATTCAATTCTTTGTTGCGCTCCGCGCGTTTTACAATGGCAAAAGTAATTGTTATAAAGGTCGAGGTCAGTTGACAAATGTTATGATTTCGCTACGTTTGCCAGATTCCTTTAACCTATTGTTAACATTGATAATTTAGAACTATTAAAAATCCATTTAGATAAATTCACAAGGCAGGCATTGTGCTTGCAGAGGAAGTCAACACATTCATAATCAGATATTTCTCACTTTGTAAGAGATACTACTTTCAGGGGAATAGCTTTTCTGATTATTTGGTAAAAGTAAATTGTCCTTGACAAACAAAAAAGTGATTATCACGTAATTTGTGCTAACCCCTCTTCTCCTTTTATAAAGTTCTCGGAATCTGTATATTGCTTTCTTTGAGTAAGTCGAAACTATGAATTACAAACGCTTTTTTACGCTTTCTTTAGCCATATTAATCTCAATGGCTTCCGCCAGCTATGCCCAAGTTGATTTAAATTATTACTTACCAGATAATGTTCAGTACGACCCATTAATTCCAACCCCCGAGTCGATTATAGGGCACGAAGTAGGTGAATGGCATATTACGCATGACAAGTTGGTCTCCTACATGAGGGCTGTAGCGGCAGCTTCTGACCGAATGACAATTGAAGAGACAGGAAGAACACATGAAGGAAGGCCTCAACTTTTAATTACCATTACTCACCCTGATAACCACGCAAGCATTGATAAGATAAGAAGCGATCATGTTTGGTTAACATACCCTAATGAAGCCGATAAATTTGATGTAAAAAGAATGCCGAGCGTCCTATATATGGGCTACAGCATTCATGGAAACGAACCCAGTGGCTCTAATGCATCACTCTTGGTAGCTTATTATATGGCTGCCGCCCAAGGACCTGAAATAGAAAATGCCCTCAGAAAATCTGTTGTTCTGCTTGACCCCTCTTATAATCCAGATGGACTTACAAGATTCTCAACATGGGCCAACATGCACAAAGGTAAAAACGTAAACCCAGATCCAAACGATAGAGAGTATAGTGAGTCTTGGCCTGGTGGACGGACTAACCATTATTGGTTCGATTTAAACCGTGATTGGTTACCACTTCAACAACCAGAATCACAGAACAGAATCGTAAAATATCATCAATGGAAGCCGAACGTATTAACTGACCACCATGAGATGGGCACTAACTCCACCTTCTTTTTCCAACCAGGTGTACCAGCTAGAACACATCCATTGACCCCTAAATTGAATCAAGAACTTACGGGTAAGATTGGTGAATACCATGCTCAAGCACTCGACAGCATTGGCTCACTCTACTACACCAAAGAAGGCTATGATGATTTCTATTATGGAAAAGGGTCTACATTCCCAGACATTAACGGTGGCATAGGTATACTCTTTGAACAAGCTAGCTCCAGAGGTCATGCACAAGAAAGTGCAAATGGTATTTTACGCTTTCCCTTTACGGTAAAAAATCAGTTCAATACTGCCCTATCAACTTGGCAGGCTACTGTTACCATGAGGGTTGAGTTGTTGGAATACCAAAGAAGCTTTTATAAGAAGGCTTTGAGAGAGGCTGACTCCGACAACCACAAAGCGTATATTTTTAAAGCTGAAAAAGATCCTGTAAGGGCTTTCCACTTGGCAGAAATCCTAGACCAACAAGAAATAGATTTCTATAGACCCTCTAGAAGAATTCGACTGGAAGACGAAGAGTACCTTCCGGAAAACAGCTATATCATTCCACTGAAGCAAAGGAACTATAAAATCATCAAGGCTATGTTTGAGCAAAGAACAACCTTTGAAGATAGCCTGTTCTATGACATTTCTGGGTGGACGTACCCGATGGCGTTTAACCTAGAGTATGAAGAAATGTCTAGCCGCGATTATGGTAGAAATCAACTGGGAGATAAAGTAGAATATTTATCCTTCCCAGAGGGAGAAGTGCTGGGTGGTCAGAGTAATTACGCCTATGCTTTTGAATGGCACGGGTACTTTGCACCAAGAGCTGCGAACAGGCTCTTGTCCAAAGGCGTAAGGCTAAAGGTAGCAACCAGTAAATTCATTGGTACAGACGAGAAAGAATTTGATAGAGGTACCATATTAATCCCCGTTGGCAATCAAAAGCTCTCAGCTTATGACCTTTTTGAAGAATTAAAAGCTATTGCCAAAGAAGATGGCTTACATATACACGCCTTAAATACAGGTTTAACTGGTGGTGTTTCCCTAGGTAGTAACTCGTTCATCACACTCGAAAAACCTGAAGTAGCCTTGATTGTAGAAGCAGGGAGCTCTTATGACATTGGTGAAGTATGGCACCTCTTAGACACAAGAATGAATATGCTGGCCACCAAGTTACCTGTGAATAGAATGGGCTCATCCGTTATTGATAGATATAATACGATAGTGATTTCAGGCGGTCTAAACCTGAACGAATCAGAAATGGAAAACCTGAAAAGATGGATCAGCAATGGTGGTACATTGGTTGGGATAGGCTCAGCGGTAAGCTGGATGGCAAGAAATAAACTAACTAATTTGAAAACGGTAAGTCCTGAACGCCCGAGTGCTGAAGATATAGCCTACGATCAGATCTCCAATTTCAGTAGGGCTCAGAATATTCCTGGAGGCGTTTACATGTCAACTCTAGATTTATCACACCCGATGGCCTTTGGTTACTATAAGGAGCTATTACCCACTTTCAGAAGAGGAAATACAATGATAGAGCCTTCTGAAAGCAAATTTGCTAACCCAGGTCGTTATACGGATGAGCCACTGCGTAGCGGATGGATCAGCGATGCGAACCTAGAAGCTCTTAAGGGAACATCAACTATACGTGTGAATGCACTGGGTAATGGTCGGATTGTATCCTTGGTTGACAACCCGAATTTCAGGGCTTTCTGGTATGGCACCAATAAGCTGATGATGAACGCGATCTTTTTTGGTAGAATAGTGAACCGAGGAGCGGCACGTTAGGGGTAATTGCGAAAGCATGCATACACATCAACTTTCGATATTGACCATAATTATTTAGCTTTGTGAAAATTTTTTAGGTGTCAGATCGCTTATTTCTTTTAGATAAAAACTACCTACTCAAAGAGGTACAATCAAACTTAAGACTTGAGTTACAAGCGAGGCTAGTAGACCTTGTCAAAGAGGGATACTATACCCTATTCAACCCCCTACGCCTGCCTGATGAGACAACCGATCAAATAGACAGCTTTAAACCCATTCATCTTGCTTTCTTCGATGAACTCTATGATGTACTGGCTGGTATTTACCGGTACAATCTTGGCGACAATCAATTAGAACTACTTTTCGATGGTCGGAGCCACTACGATATGTACATGTCGGACTGGCCAAAGGCCTTTGAAGGCTACGTTAACGAGCTATGTACCAAAAAGAATTTCGTCTTAGCAGGGTTAGAGTTATCAGTCTTTCATGACCCGTCCAAGCGCATAGAACTAGCTCAAAACCGTATGAAAGTCAGTATTTTCGACCATTTCGGGCTTCGAATTTATAAGTATAAGGGAATTCAGAAGCTAAATGCCAAGTCAGCCTAGATGGTAGGATTGACTTCTTGCATTATACTTAAGCCTGAAGAAGTACCAATTCTGTCTGCACCTGCCAATGCCAACGCTTTTAAAGTCGCCAAATCCTTAATTCCACCCGAAGCTTTAATACCCACATTAGACGGTGAGTACTTTCTCATCAATTCTACGTGAGACAATTGTGCTCCACTTGGGGCAAAGCCTGTTGAGGTCTTGACAAAATCTGCACCGGCCTCAGCTACAAGTTTGGTTGCGGCTATGATTTCTTCATCTGATAAGTAAGCCGTTTCAATTATTACCTTCATCATGCAGTCTGACTGGTGTATCAGGTTGGCACACTTGGCTAACTCTATTTTTACCCATGGCATACCTGATTTGAAAGCAGAAAGGTTGAAAACAACATCCAACTCATTGGCACCATTATCAATTGCTTTTTCAATCTCAACCAGTTTACTCTCTGTCATTTGATACCCTAGTGGAAATCCAATGACAGTTACAAGCTGAATATCTTGGCTTTGTAATTCTCTTGAAGCTCTTTTCACCCAAAAAGGAGGAACACATACACCGATGAACTGATGCTCAACTGCCTCTGTTACTAGCTGATCAATCTCCTTCTCGGTGACCGTAGGCTTCAGGTTTGTATGCTCTATGTACCGGTTAGTCTCCATGAACGTATTCTTGTAGATAAGCGTACTTCTCAGTAAGCTCTCCTCCATTGGTAATGGTTGCGCGCGCTATGATTTCGTCTGTGTCTTCACCAATCAGGTTAGGCAATATGTGCTTTAGAAACTCTTTACCAAAGTCCTCTGAGGCATTTCGCGGTAACTCACAAGGAAGGTTATCAACCGCCATCACAGTAATGTTTCCTTCATCGGTAAAAGCGGCCTCTACCCTATCGTTACTTGGATTAAAATCATAGATAGGGTCATCAATTGTACTTGGCTGTTTAGTTGAAGGAATTGAACCTTCAATGTCACATGTAATATCTGCAACCACACGAATTTTGAAGTCTGGCTGAAATACATCGTGTCTATTGAACAGTACTGGGGCGTTAGGATCCCAAAATGCACCTGCAATTAATACATCGGCCTTTCGCGCGTATTGGAGAAACGAAGATTCATAGGCACTTGGGTTGCTATAAAACTCATCTCTGTTAAAATCTCCCCCATCAATCCTCCTATTATAATCTCGGGTGTTCAGCTGCGTATAGACAGGCTCGTTAAAATACTCTGAGACAAACTCAGCGGGGCTTACCTTTCTTATGCCCATACCGTTTAATACTTCCATAGCGCCTTTGGAAACACGGCCCCCACCTGTCAGCGCAATCTTAATGCGTGGTAGCGCTACCTTTGAATACTCGGTCTTCATGTCGTCCAAATCGTAGCACTCATGAGCAGGACGCAGATGAAAGATATTATACCTTTTGCCATAAGTGAGTATGCCATTATAAGCCCCCACGATTCCGGCATACCTACCAAAAGCTATCAATCTCTGGTTGTTTTTATTGGTCAAACACTCCCAGTCTATAAGCCTAATCTTCTTCTTTAGAATTTCTTGAAGCAGGCCTCTATTGTACTCTTGCATCTTTATTGTGTGCGAAAAAAAGAAATGAGTCTTCCCTGACGAAAGCATCTCGATAGGTACCTCTTTCACACCTAAAATAATTTCACAATCAGAGACATCATCTACCAGTATAGCACCAGCGGCCTGATAGTCACTGTCAGCAAAGCAACGGATATCGCTGCGCTGGCATCTAATTTCAATATTATCATGTGTATCTAGAATTTCTTTGACCTGATGAGGCGTGAGTGGTACCCTGCGATCAATAGGCACCTTACCTTCTTTTATAATACCAATGCTGATAGACTTCATGCAGCAAAAATAATGAATTCGTCAAAGCATTATAGCTATACTTGGCCACGAATCAAATCATAGGCCAACTCTTCGACATAGGTAGCCCCATTTCTGATAGCTTCTTCTAAATTTTCTGCTAAATCTATTACCTGGTATATCGTATAATTATTCGCTTTCACATGCTCAAGGCTTGATATTCCACATATTATACCAATCGGTATTTTATTACTTGATGCAAGTTCAATTACACCGAAAATAACTTTACCCTCCAATGACTGAGCATCTAATTTACCTTCTCCTGTAATGATTAAATCAACGTCATTGAGCATGTCTTCAAAGTCTACCATCTCAAGTACACTTTCGATACCGGACTGAATATTCGCACCCAAAAATGACATGGCACCATAAGCCAAACCTCCTGCTGCCCCTGAGCCCTTGATTTTTTCAAAGCCATTATTCATAACGCCTGTGAGTTTCGCCAAACCCCGATCCAAAAGCTCAATCGCTTCTAAGTTTGCCCCTTTTTGTTCACCATAAACATAGGAAGCTCCATTTGGGCCAAGAAGCAAACTCTGAACGTCAGAAAGCACAGTAAATCGGACAGTATCAATTCTTTTTTGACGAGCCTCTTTTCTCACACCAACAATTTGGGTCAAGTAACTTCCTATGGGCTTAAAATCTGATTTAGCTTCAGTTATAAACTCATAGCCTAAGGCGCTCGCCATTCCAATACCGCCATCATTTGTGGCGCTTCCTCCTACCATTAAAAAGACTTCATTGACACCATGGTCAAGCGCATGCTTGATGAGTTCTCCAGTACCATAGGTAGAAGTATTTAATGGGTTCCTCTCCGATAAAGTCAACAATTGTAAACCTGAGGCCAGAGCCATTTCAATGTAGGCCGTTTGACCCGATCGCAAGTAATAGGTCTTAACTGGCCGAAAGCACGGATCGTTGACAATTAATTCAATCCGTTCTGTATTGAGAATAGATTCCAGTACATCAAGCGTACCCTCTCCTCCATCAGCTAGTGGAAGTAAAGTGGTTTGGATTGTTGGATCAAAACGTTTTAAGCCTCTATCTACGGCATTGCACACCTCTATGGCTGTAAGAGAGCCCTTGAACTTATCTGGACAGATGAGAACCCTCATAACTAGAAGAGATATGGAATTAACACCGATATCGTAACAATGAGCACGAAGAAAAGCAAGAGCAGATAAACGCTCCTTTGTTTAAAACTGATTGGTTCAATAGCAAAATGTTCCTTATCGCTCCCTGAACTGGGCCTCAGAATACTCACCACATAGGCAACTACAAAAGCCACTACTGCACCAATGGCATTCCACCAAAACCAGAAAATATCAGGTACTGCTAGCCACATATAAACATTTAGGCCTACCCCTGCTAGTAGACCAACATTTGCTCCTAACCCATTGACTCTTTTAACTAGAATGGCCGCCACAAAAATGGCTAGGATTGGCCCGAATGAAACAGAACCTACCTTGTTAATTGCCTCAATTACAGTATCTGCAATGTCGCCAACAAAGAAAGCAATCACTACACAGACAGCTCCCCAAAACAATGCCGTAATCTTCGAGAGCTTCATGTACTTACCCTCATCTAAATCCTTTCCTCTAGCAAATAAGTCTTCAACAGATGCTGCGCTTAACGAATTGATCGCTGAACTCAAGGATGACATAGCCGCTGAGAATATGGCCACTATGAGCAATCCTATTACTCCATTGGGGAGGTAGTCACGAATAAAAATAGGAATCATTCTATCGGGCTTATCACCAGGAATCAGGGAAATAAAGTCCGCTTCTGACAAAGCCAATGTACCAATCACCAGCCCCATAATGCAGTAAGCCAATGTGATGGGAAATCGCATGGCACCATTTGCCAGCAAGGTCTGCTTCATTGTTTTTTCACTACTTGCGGAAAGCAGTCTTTGTACTTGGCTTTGATCAGTTCCGTAATATGCCGTATACAGGAAGAATCCCCCAATTAACATTGGCCAAAATCCGAATTCATCGCCACTAAACCCCAAGGAAGAAAAGTCTACGGTTGTCAATCGATCTGTATCAACTTGTTCTAAGAAACTACCCCAACCACCTAAGTAATGTAGCCCAAAGCCTAAGCAAACTACAATTCCAATGAATAGAATAATCATCTGCAACATATCGCCATAAACCACTGCTTTCATCCCTCCTTGAAGCGAGTAAATAATAGTTACAATCCCTATGAGCACAATGCTTTGCCACATAGGTATCGCCATGACGCTTTCAAGGATAATGGCTACTGTATAAATCATTACCCCCGTTCCAAAGGCACGGCTGACTTGAAATACCACACTCAATAATACCCTCGTACTTGCATCGAAACGTCTTTCTAGAAATTCGTATACGCTTACAATACCCGATTTGTAAAATGTTGGCACTAAGACTACCATCAAAAAGATCATTGCCAGGGGCACCGCGAATTCATAGGTAAGCCAGACCATTCCTCCACCTTCCTTCAGGCCCACAAAGGCAGGTGCAGAAATAAAACTAACTGCTGACAACTGTGTTGCCGCTGTACTCATGGCCAAAGGAAACCAACCGAAGCTTCTGCCCCCTAGATAATAGTCGTTCTTGTCTGATTGATTTTTAAAACGATAGCCTAAGTAAAGAAAGCCACTGATGTAAATGATTATTACTGCGTAATCGAGGAGATTCATGGAGTAGATATAAAGTCTAAAACAACCGCTGCAGTCCAAGAAAAATGGTCTCCTCCATAACCTTGTTTCAATTGATCCGCTACAGATTTTCTGGGGTCGAAATATTCGTAAAAACCCAATTTATCAACTAAATCTAAAAAATCCGATTTTACATGGTTCGCAGTGGCTTTAAAGTCATACCTATCCAAACCTTCATGGACTAACCAATTCATTTGTGGCCATATTGGACCTTTCCAATACCTTCGGGGATCAAAAATTTCATGATCTGGGTCAAAACTTGGCATCACACGAAACCCCTCTGGACGGTGAGTCAAGTCATCTATAAATTCTTTTAGCTTAAAGGCTCTCTCTTCTGAAGGCACCCCTGCAAATAAGGAGGTATAGGCACCAATTTCTTTAAGTGCTATGTGTTTCTGGCCCTGAAGATCATACGGTGCATAGCAGTCTAAAGACTCAACCCACAGTTTACTTTCAAATGATTTCTTGCTTTGTGTATTCCACTCTTCAACCTCTTTTGTATCCATTCCAAGAGTAGTTCCTAATTGGATCAAAGCCTCATTGGATCTGATGAGCATGGCATTGAACAAGGTGTCCTGTACTAAAAATGGTGATTCATTAGCAATAGCCTTTCCATCATAACCATGCTTTTTTCCTAACTCCATTAAATAGACGTAGATATCATAATCTCTGTCAGAAGGTCGCTCAGATGGATCAGCCTTCAAATTGTCATACCTTTTATATGGAGGGATATCGCCAGGTTTAAATTGAATAGTCTTCACCAGACCATCCCAGAGTGGTGAGTTATCACGACCAGAGGCCCATGGATGAAAGATAAATGCCAAACCCTCTTGATTAGGGTCTCGGTACTGATAGTAATATCGATGGAGCTTCAGGATTTTTGAATAAAACTTCCTTACAAAATCTCTCACCTCGGCCGACTCCGGATAAAGATTAAAAATTCTTTCTAGTATAAAACCGTGCACAGGAGGCTGTGTAATGCCTGAAGTATCTAGATGCTTTGGTGCTCCTTTGAACTTACTTGATTCCCAAAACAGTGGCCCTGGGAAGTAACCTTCCCTTTTTTTACTGTGAAAAATAATATGAGGTAGCATCCCATTCTCCCACTGCCCCATAAAAAGGCTTTCTAATTCACGCATAGCACGCCCCACATCAAAATGTGAGAACCCCATCGCTACAAACCCAGAGTCCCAATTCCATTGGTATGGGTAAAGTTTAGGGCTGGGCACCGTATACCTATCTTCCCAAGTATTGTCTAATAAGATTTGCTTGGCCTCTGTAAATAGTCTTTCGCGGTGGACTTCCTGCATATGTCACGATCTGAATTTGTGGTTGGTGAAAATAGCGATCTCAAAAAGAAATAAAAATACCAAAGCAGAGAGCTTTGGTATAGATACACGAGGATCGCTTTTCGGCTACTGGATCGGATATCGTAATATTGTCCTCAACTTCTCCTCTGCTACCTTTCTAGGGTCACTCAAATATATTTCATGGTGATACCCATTAATCTCAAATCCTTCTTGCTTAATAAAGGAGAAGAGTTTTTCTAGCGAAACCTTCTCATTGTCATAAGAGCCCACATGAATTACCTGTGCGGAAAGCCCCTCATGTATTTCTTCAAATTCAAGGCCATGATCTTCAGAAAGCTTATTGTTACTTGTAAGTTTCTCTAAAGCAGCAGAATACTCTGAGTTTGCCACAAAATCTGGCATTCTAAACATAATCTTCCAGTGCCAATCTCCTCTTGGAGTCTCCTCAAAAGCTTGCTCACCTTCTACCCACCAAAAGGCTTCCATTTTAGGCACTACAAAGTCCAATTCATTTGCCTTGCAGAGAAATTTGATTCCATACGCTAGGGCATAGAGTTTTTCTATCGCCTCGTTGAAAAGCTGATCTTCTGGGGCTGATGTCCCTGAGCTTGTTATGTAATTATAAGGCTCAAAATTTACTATTTGAGGTTTATCCTTCGCCTTATAATATTCAGGATAGTGCTTGGTTAAGTCTAGTTTCTGTGTTGCTACCATGTCCATAATTTTTAATTTGGAAGCAATTAAATAGCAGTCTGTGACAACCCTATGTCAGTAGCTTCTCAGTAACTGAAAAATTTATGACTTGTAGTGGGTCATTAGTTCTGTTGCGCGATTAACCATTATACCCTTCAAAGTTTCGGGTTCAATGATTTTCACAGCATCACCTAATGAGACTAACCACCTAGAAAAATATTCAAGGCTCGGGACTAGAAACTTCATTTCCAAATAGCCTCCGCTTTCCTTCTCGCTCACAAAGCCTTGATAAAATTTCTGATCAGCGATAAAACGTGCTACCTGTTTGTCAACATCGATAACCACCTCACGAAGCTCAGACCCTCGAACCAGTTCTTGCATGAATTGATTTTTGAACTCCTGACTTATCTCAAACTTCTCATCCAAAGTGGTCAACTTCACTAGCCTATCGACTCTAAAATCTCGTGCGGCTTTTCTAAGCCGACAATAAGCCAACAAATGCCAATTGTTTCCATAGAAAGTCAACCCTATAGGCTCCACTTCTCTATTGTTAAAATCTCCTGTGTAATTGGAAAAGTATTTGAAACTCAAAACTCTCTCGTCAATGAGGGCTTTTTGAATTGTGGCTAAGAAGTTATTTGGAAAATCACCACTCTCCTGTCTCGGAGTACTTGCTACGCGTATTTGGGACTCTAACTTTTCAAGGCCTTCTTTTTCATCGGTTTTCAATACGCTTTTGATCTTAAACATAGCCTCATTAAAGTGCCTTCTAATGGAATGGTCAGTTTGTTCCTCAATGAGTTTTGAACCAAGTACCAGCGCATTCGCTTCTTCTGGTGAAAACATTACTGGTGGTAAATGATATCCATCCATGATAAAATAACCTTTACCCGCTTCTGCGCCCAAGGGAACGCCAGCCTCTTCAAGTGCTCTGACGTCTCGATAAACCGTTCTCAAACTAATTTCAAACCTATTGGCAATCTCTTGTGCTGTAACCACCTTCTTGGATTGCAGTTGTATAAGGATAGCCGTAAGTCGATCGATTCTATTCATAATACTTCAGTCATTAAACATAAAAAATATACTTATCATTGCGACCATGTGGCTTGATCATATCATATTATTCTTAGGCTGGGGAGTCTTTTACGCACTACACAGTGCATTACTTTTACCTAAAGTGAGAGATAGCGTTGGGGTAACGCCACGCACGTACCGCATCTTTTATAATTTAATTTCCCTTTTCACTCTTGGTCTAGTCCTAGTAATTGGTGCAGTAATACCGAGTCCGTTAGTAATGGTACCTGGCTCAATTCATTTTTATGTAGGGTTGATGATGGCCACCATGGGAATCTTTATCATCAAAAGGGCATTTCGCAATTATAGTACTGGTGTTTTTCTTGGACTCAAACCTGAAAAGGGTGAAGAACAGTTAGTCACAACAGGGCTTCAAAAAAAAGTTAGACACCCTTTATACTCAGGAACGATTCTCATATTTCTGGGCTACTTCACATACAACCCCTTGTTATCTAGTTTTGTGAGCCTACTGGCATTAGTCATTTACTTACCCATAGGCATTAGGTTAGAGGAGCAAAAACTTATTAAAAAATTTGGACAAGCTTACCTCGACTACAGAGAGGCTGTACCAGCCATTTTCCCTAAAGTATTTACAAAATAGAAGTTCGAGCTGTGAATATTAAAATTGTAAGCCGCGTTGCAGTTTTCGGCCTAGTTTTAGTCCTGATATCCGCCTTACTAAGGCTTTTTTATCCCATCAATTTTGACATCCAATCAGGAATGTTAGTTGTGGGCTTTACGCTTATGTTTTTGGGTACCCTATGGAGAGTTGTATTGGAAATGAACGAGACTGACGATCAATCATGACAAATTGAGAGCAAGAAGTCTTAGTAAAGAATATTGATCCAATAATTACTCTTCCTCAGTACTTCCTTGAATCTCATCAAGGTCTTCTCTGTCTCTAAGCTTTTTATCGTCAACATTCTTATTTAAAAATTCGTTGATTTTGTCAATGGACAGTGAGTTCTGAATTTCACCAAATGAATCAATATTAACTTCTAAGCCATCTAGTTCAGAAGCTACTTTTGGTTTTTGATTTTCGTCTTTTTTCTTAGCCATGGTTAATCGTTTATCACAATCGTTTCTGTCGCTTTCTTAATTCGAACAATCACTTCCTTAGGACCTAGAATCTCAATGATTGCCATCAAATCAGGACCACCGGCTTGTCCTGTCAATGCCAATCTTAATGCAGGCATTACTCTGCCCAGTGGGGTCTCATCTTCAGCAAGATAACCCATTAATACTTCTCTTGCCTGCTCCTTTGTGATTTGATTTTCGTCATTAAGCTTACTGGCAAATCCAAGAAGCTTTTCTACAGCCTGCTGATTCCATTTTTTCCGGACCGTTTTTTCGTCATAAGATTCAGGGGCTTCGAAAAAAAAGTTTCCAGCCTCCACCATCTCTTTGACAAAACTCACGCGCTCCTTCAATGCATCGACTATAGCCGTTGCCTTCGGCATGTCTATCGGACTATCTAAAAGGGAATTGAATTTTACAGCTAGTTCCTCATTTGGCATTGCCTTAAGATACTGCTCATTAAACCATTTTGCTTTATCAATATCAAACTTAGCCCCGGCCTTATTGATTCTCTCTAAACTAAAAAGCTCAGTAAGTTCCTTCATTGAGAAGATCTCGCGTTCACCCCCCGGGTTCCAACCTAATAGTGCCAAGAAATTGATAAAAGCATCTGCTAGATAGCCCTCTTCTTTAAAACCTTTGGATAACTCTTCTGTAACAGGATCGGTCCAATTCAAAGGGAAAATCGGAAACCCTAATTTATCAGCAGCACGCTTGCTTAATTTCCCATTGCCATCCGGTTTAAGTAACAGTGGTAAATGGGCAAACTCAGGCTTTTCCCATCCTAAGTAATCATATAGCAGAACGTGTAGCGGTGCGGAAGGTAGCCATTCTTCACCTCGGATTACATGCGAAATTTGCATCTGATGATCATCTACTATGTTAGCCAAGTGATAGGTAGGCATACCATCAGACTTAAGCAAGACTTTATCATCCATGGTGGCGGTATTCACTACAACCCAACCTCTGACAATATCTTTGAACCTAACGTCTTCATTTCTTGGCAATTTTATTCTAACCACATAAGGATGTCCGGCAGCTATCAACGCATTGACTTCATCATCAGATAAGGTCAAGGAGTTTTTCATTTGCATCCTTGTGATCGCATTATACTGCGGATTGGCGACACGCGCTTCCTTCAGTCTGTCTCGCATGGCGTCCAATTCTTCCGAAGTGTCGAAAGCGATATAAGCCTTGCCATCACTTATTAATTGATCCGCAAATGCTTTGTACCTACCCTTTCTGTCAGATTGTCTGTAAGGACCAAACTCCCCACCAACATTTACACCCTCATCAGGAACAATTCCTGCCCATTCAAGCGCTCGGGTAATATAAGATTCGGCACCCTCAACGAAACGGTTCTGATCTGTATCTTCGATTCTAAGAATAAAAGTTCCTTGATGCTTTTTGGCAAATAGATAGTTGTATAAAGCCGTACGGACACCTCCAATATGTAAAGCTCCGGTTGGGCTAGGTGCGAATCTGACACGAACACTCATATGCGATAAATTAGGGCGCAAATATAGGAAGACTTACGAAAGGGTCTTAGTCCACATCCGTCTTAAAGACTCACCGCAATACAGGAAATTTCAACATTGACATCTTTTGGTAGCCTTGCCACTTCTACAGTTTCTCGAGCCGGTGGGTTTGATTTGAAGTACATGGCGTAGGCGTCATTAATAGCCCCAAACTGATCCATGTCCTTAAGAAAAATAGAACACTTCACTACTTGTCCAAAATTCATTCCGGCTTCACTGAGAACAGCCTCGATATTTTTCATTACCTGATGCGTCTCTTCAGTAATATTCTCATTTATCATTTCACCTGTAAGTTGATCAAACGGAATTTGTCCAGATACATAGAGGGTATTCCCAGCTTTCACTGCTTGGCTGTAGGGGCCAATCGGGGCTGGTGCTTGAGTACTTGTAATAATGGTCTTTGACATGGTCTAATTATTAATACTTTTGTGTCAAATTAGTCATTTATGAAGATTCTGGTTATCGGTACAGAGGGAGATTTTAACGAAGTTGAAAAAAAGTTCGGTTTAACCAACGAACTGACCTTCGATTCAAGGTACCAGTTTCATTCTACATTCGTGTCGTTCGATGTAATCTTTGATTTTTTTGTGGGGGATGAGCCTGAGCTTTTCTCAAACTATCAGGGTCATGAAGGTTTGACAGTTTTTATCAATGCTCCAAAAATTTCTCTTGCCGAACTATCCTTTTTTCAAGAAGGTGAATTGAGTAACACCGTTTTTGGTTTTAATGGCCTACCTACTTTCGTTGGTAGAGATATTCTAGAGGTATCTGTCTTGGACGCAAGTCAAAGTGAAAAATTGAGCTCCGTTTGTAAAGCCATAGGAACAGACTTTGAAATCGTCAATGATCGGGTAGGAATGGTTACTCCAAGGATTATTGCCATGATCATCAATGAGGCTTTCTATACAGTTCAGGAAGGAACAGCAACAAAAGAAGACATTGATCTCGGGATGAAATTGGGTACAAACTATCCATTTGGACCGTTTGAATGGTTAGAGAAAATCGGTATCCGAAACGTTTATGAATTACTTGAGGCTCTCTATGAAGATACAAAAGAAGAGCGATATAAAATTTGCCCCGCTCTCAAAAAGGCCTATCTAAATGCACAATAAAAAAGGGAGTTAAACTCCCTTTCAATATTATTCTACCGTTACTGACTTCGCCAAATTTCGAGGCTGGTCTACGTTACAACCTCTCATTACGGCAATATGATAAGACAAAAGTTGTAACGGAATCACTGAAACCAGAGGCATCAACGCCTCATGTGTATGAGGCACCTCAATAATATAGTCAGCGATCTCATTAATCTCAGTGTCACCCTCCGTCACAATAGCAATAACTACTCCTTTACGAGCCTTTACTTCTTGAATATTAGAGACAATTTTTTCATAAGAAGAATCCTTAGTACCAATAAATACGACAGGCATATTTTCATCAATCAAAGCAATAGGCCCATGTTTCATTTCTGCAGCAGGATAACCCTCCGCGTGGATATAGGAAATTTCCTTGAGTTTAAGTGCTCCTTCTAAGGCTACAGGGAAATTATAGCCTCGCCCTAGGTAAAGGAAGTTTGTCGCATTTTGAAATTTCTCAGCTATGATCTCTATCTGGGCATTTAAATCAAGACATTTGGCAATTTTATCAGGAATGCTCTCCAGTTCTACTAGTAGATTTCTATAAGCGCTTTCCGAAAGTGTACCTTTCTTCTGTGCAATCATTAAAGCCATCATGGTTAGTACAGAGATCTGTGCCGTGAAGGCCTTAGTACTAGCCACACCAATTTCAGGACCGGCATGAGTATAAGAACCTACGTGAGTTGCTCTCGGAATAGATGATCCCACAACATTACAAACTCCAATGATTGTCGCCCCTTTAGACTTTGCTAATTCGATAGCTGCAAGCGTATCTGCGGTCTCTCCTGACTGAGAAATCGCGATTACTACATCCTTCTCACCAACGATTGGGTTACGGTATCTAAATTCAGAAGCATATTCTACTTCAACTGGAATTCTACAAAACTCTTCAAATATGTACTCCGCCACTAAACCAGCGTGCCATGAAGTACCGCATGCAAGAATCAGAATACGATCCGCATTTAATATTTTATTAGTATAGTCATTAATACCTCCTAAGTGCAGATGTCCTTCTTTTGCATTGAGACGCCCTCTAAGACAATCACCAACAGACTTAGGTTGTTCGAAGATTTCTTTGATCATAAAATGATCATAGCCTCCTTTTTCTATGGCTTCTAATTCAATATCAACGGTCTGAACGTAGGGCTTCATTTCTACGTCCTCAATATTTTTAATTGTGAGTGTATTGTCTTTAATAATGGCAATCTCCTGATCATCGAGATAGACAACTTCGTTTGTATATTCAATAATTGGTGTGGCATCCGATGCCAAAAAGAATTCATCCTTGCCTAATCCTACAACCAAAGGACTTCCCTTTCTAGCAGCAATTAGCAAATTAGGTTCCTCCAATGATACTATTGCAATGGCGTATGCTCCAACTACTTTAGTCAGAGCCAGCCTCACAGCTTCGGCCAAATCGACTTTTGTGTTAAGATAAATGTCCTCAACAAAGTTGATAAATACCTCTGAGTCAGTTTCACTTTTGAAGGTGTACCCCTTGGACATTAAATCTGTTTTTAAAGCAGAATAATTCTCAATTATTCCATTGTGAATCATCGCTAATTTTCCACCCATTGATAAATGAGGGTGTGCATTGGTATCGTTGGGCTCGCCATGAGTAGCCCATCTTGTATGCCCAATACCAATAAATGAAGACAAGTCTTCGTCTTTGGCAAAGTCATGAAGATCTGAAACCTTACCTTTCTTTTTATAAATATTAAGTTTACCATTCAACAGTGCCACTCCTGCACTATCATATCCTCGATACTCCAGTCTCTGTAAACCTTTAATAATTATTGGATAAGCTTGTCTTTTACCTATGTAGCCAACGATTCCACACATAATGTTTTGGTTTCTCGAAAAGTAAGAATAATAAAAATGGCTACCTCAATTGAGAGTAGAAAATCTTGATTTGGATATTGTCAGGGTCAATAGTAAACCCATTAATTGATTGGTTGATGCCATTAGGATAAATAAAAATACGTTCCCTTCTGAATACATCACTAAAATATGCCTGTGTAAAAGTAGTAATGGAGCCCGTATAAGTTCTAGTTTCAGCATCATAAGGGAGTAGCAGTGGCGAAGAGCTCGAAAGGATATTAGTACCATCCCTTTGTATCGACCTTGCGGATGTACCATCTTCTATGACAGTGTTTCTTTCGTCAGTTAAAAGTAGAGAAAGAGAAGAAGGAGGCGAAATCCCATTCGGCAATTCTTCTATCGGACCTATGGTAATCTCAGATAGATTGATAATAATACTGTTGTCAGAATTCTCATTTGTAAACCTCTGTAGATCTGACAGGTCAAGTAGAGTAACTAAACCTGAGCCAGACTGAACTATAGCATTATTAGCCACATCAAATGCTACATGCTTCTCGTTAACAAAAGAAAAATCAGTAGAAGATCGATCGACCGATAAATTATAAAAGCTTGCACGGCCATTGTTGTTCAATGTAATTTCTCTATTCCTAAAAGTTCCCGATCCATCATTAGCTGGTTGAGAATAATACAGGACCAACTCAAAATCTTCTCCAGCCGAGATTCCAAAGACATTTTGTGATGCCCCTTCATGGCGAAAAACAAAACCTGAGAAAAATTCTTCAAAGCCAGTTTGGCTTTCAAAGCTCGATAAATTATTCCTGATGCCTTCAAAAATTAGTGTAGCCCAGTCGTCATCTACGTCTAAAGCGTAGGTTGAGTCAAAAGTATTTATTTGAAAATCTCCAGACGCCAATAGAGTACTAGATTGCTCAAATTCAGTCTCAGTATTATAAGAAGAAGAATTTGGGAAAGGCTCACTAATCTCATATGCTCTGGGGCTGAAACCTCTCTCCAGAGTAGTTGTATCAAAAAGGTAGTTGATACTGATATTTAGCTTAGCCGAATCAAACCGATCTTCAGCTATTAGAATTGGATGCGTTGTTTCGTTCAGGTCTAACCCAACGTAGCCAGTAGCAGACATGCTTCCAAAACCTGAGTTTTGGTGTTCGCCAATTAACACTCTCCCAAGGTTAGATGAATTTATTGAATCCAACAACACTATGCCGGTGCTTATAGAAATATCATCGGAACTGAACTCAACCTGAGATATATCATCAGATCCTAATCCAAAATTCCCGCTCTCCTCACAAGAATTAAATATAATGAGGCCCATTATTAGGACCCCATACATTCTAATCTTAGCCAACAAGTTCATTATATAGGTTAAAATAGGAGTCTAAAAAGTTATCGTCCTTTTCAATTGTACTTACGGTTCTACCTTGTTCAATTTCTTTAAACAAGTTACTCAATGCTTCGCTAGCCTCTTCTTCTGCTCTAATAACAGCATCCGCATATTCAGCACCTGTCTTAATAAAACCTGCAAAGTCAGCTGACTTTAGGTTTTCTAACATGCTGTCATCGATATCCATCATTTTGACTTTGTCTAGCAGGTCACCCTTAAACTGATGATCGAAGCCATTATTATATATTGTAAAGACTGATCTAGTATTCTGAAATATTGGATCATTCTTGTATGTAGTTTTTAGATACATAGGGATAAGACTCGTCATCCAATCGTTACAGTGAACGATATCAGGAGCCCATCCGAGTTTTTTGACCGTTTCTAAAACTCCTTTACAGAAGAAAATAGCACGCTCATCATTATCTTCATAGAAGTTATCTTCCTTGTCGTGGAAAACGGTCTTTCTATGGAAATAGTCTTCATTATCGATAAAATATACTTGAAGCTTTGCATTGGGTATGGAGGCTACTTTAATAACCAACGGCTTCTCTTCGTCACCCACTGCTATATTGATACCAGACAACCTAACTACTTCATGTAAACGATTCTTTCTCTCGTTAATGAGGCCGAAACGTGGAACTAAAATCCTGATTTCCATACCTCTTTCTTGCATTGCTTGAGGTAGTTTTCTTACAAAATCTGACACCTCAGATGTTTGCAAAAACGGCTGAATTTCACTTGCTACGTACAGAATTCTTAATTTTGACATACTTTATGGAAATTTAATGAAATCTCTTCTTTCAAAAAGAGCCACAAAATTACGGAATTCGGGCTAAAAATCATTCAATTTTACAGAAAAAGGCAGTGTAATGTCTCTTGCACCTCGTTAATTAGCGTTAAAAGTTGCCATGGAAATCTATAAGACTATCATTGAGCTCAGAAATGCGCTTAAAATTGTTAGAAAAGCCGAAAAGACAATCGGCCTTGTACCTACTATGGGAGCCCTGCATGAAGGACATCTGAGTTTAATCAATGCCTCGTATAAAGAGTGTAACCTTACTGTTGCGACAATTTTTGTAAATCCTACTCAATTCAATAACCCTAATGACCTCTCTAACTACCCAAAGACACTAGAAGCCGACATAGAAAAATTGGCTAACAGTGGTTGCGATATTTTATTTCTACCTGATGAAAAAGAAATTTACCCATCCAAATCGTCTTTGAAAATAACCATGGAGGATATTGGGGACCAGTTGGAGGGGAAGTTCAGACCAGGACACTTTAATGGAGTCGGACTTGTAGTATCCAAACTCTTCAATATCATTCAACCGGACCATGCCTTTTTTGGCCAAAAAGATATCCAGCAGTTCTTTATAATAAAGTCTCTTGTTGATCAACTGAATTTTCCGATAACCATGAACATGGTGCCAACCGTGCGTGAGCCAAACGGGCTGGCTATGTCTTCCCGAAACATGAGATTGACTGAAAATGAACGAAATGACGCATCCTTGATTTATAAAGCCCTGAAAAAAGCTAAAAGAAATCTCCTTGGGGGAAAAACGATCACAGCAGTCAAAACACAAATTGAAGAACTATTCAACGATTCGGAGCGTTTATCTCTCGAGTATTTTGAAGTTGTCAAGGTTGATGATTTCAATTCAGTAGAAATAATTGAAGAAAACGAGAAAATCGCACTATGCATAGCTGCAGAAATAGGTCAAGTGAGATTAATAGACAACTTGATGTTAATTTCTTAGTTTTGCGCTCGTTTTGAGGAAGAAAAATGCAAATAGAAGTCTTTAAGTCGAAAATTCATCGCGCCAAGGTTACTCAGGCTGAGCTACATTATGTAGGGAGCATTACATTGGATGAGTCGCTAATGGCAGCAGCGAATATCATAGAGAATGAAAAAGTTCAAATCGTTAACGTCAACAACGGAGAACGTTTTGAGACCTACGTGATCAAAGGAGAAAAGAATAGCGGGACAGTTTGCCTAAATGGACCTGCCGCTCGCAAAGTTCAAGTGGGAGACATAATCATAATTGTATCTTATAGTATAATGGATTTTGAAGAGGCTAAAAGCCACAAGCCAACGGTTATCTTTCCTGATAAAAACAACAGCCTGAATTAAACCATCGTTTGAGAGCAAACCAGAAATTTATTTTTAAGTATGTCGTAATTCTGTCTATAACAGGTCTTCTTTTTTGGTATCTATTTAAGGACATACCATTTGAGAAAATTAGAATAGCGCTAAAAGACTTTAACTACTCCTGGATACTCTTAAGTATTGGACTTTCATTTATCAGCCACTTCCTAAGAGCTTGGAGATGGAATTTACTCTTAAAAAGTTCTGGGCATAATGTAGGCACCCTGAAAAGCTACTTTGCGGTTATGATTGGCTACCTAGTTAATTCCTTAGTGCCTAGACTTGGAGAGGTAACGCGGTGTGGAATTATCAATCGGACAGACAAGGTTCCTGTAGCCTTTTCTTTTGGTACGGTAATAACAGAACGGGTTATTGACCTGATGATGCTGCTTATGATCACTGTAGCCACTTTATTATTGCAGTTTGACTTACTAAGAGGGGAGTTTATTTGGGTGAAGGACTCAGTCATTTCAATGGTTACCTCTAACTGGTGGGTACTAGCCATTGCCTCTATATTAGGAGCAATAGGCATCTATTTAATATTCTTTTCGAGGCTCTCCGAAAAAATCAATCTCATTCAAAAGATCAAAGCGTTTATAAATCAGCTTCTTGAAGGAATACTAAGTTTAAGGAAGCTAAAGAATCAAAAAGGATTTTGGTCTGCTACCATCGGCATTTGGGTACTTTATTTTTTAATGCTCTATGTGATCACATTTGGATCAGAAATGACGAAAGACTTAGGCGTTTTAGCCGGCATGTCTATTCTAGTAATGGGAAGTTTTGGCATGGCCGCCCCATTACCTAATGGAGTTGGTTCATTTCATGCCTTTGTGGCAGGCATCTTAGTACTTTATGGCATAGATTCAGAGGATGGAAAGATTTTTGCCCTGATACTTCATACATCACAGTATCTAACTGTTTTGCTATTTGGGTCAATAAGTTTGATCTTGGTGAACACGATGTACAAACCATCAAAAATTGAAAAAGACAGCGGACAAGGTAGTTAGTCAAGAAGAGCTTAAAAAGCAGGTTAGAACTTGGCAATCAGACAACCTAAAAGTGGTTTTCTCAAATGGATGCTTTGACATTCTTCACTTAGGACATATTGACTATTTAGAAAAAGCTCGTTCCCTTGGAGATAAGCTTGTTATTGGGTTAAACTCTGATAAATCTGTGAAACAACTCAAAGGGGAAAACAGACCGATTAACAATGAAGAGGCAAGAGCAAGAATGCTGGCAGCCTTGTCATTTGTAGATGGTATAACTGTTTTTGAAGAAGATACGCCTAAAGAGTTAATAGATATGCTTTTACCCGATATTTTGGTAAAAGGAAGTGACTACAGTATTGAAAACATTGTAGGTGCAAAAACCGTATTGGCAAACGGAGGAAAAGTAGAGACTATTGACTTAGTCAATGGCTACTCTACTACAAACATTATAGATAAAATTAAAGGTTAAACACATGGGTATCGTTTTAGTCATTGGAATTATGATTGTAAGCTGGGTTGTTCAAAACAGCCTGAAGCGAAAGTTTAAAAAGTACTCTGAAGTAGGTTTACAAATTGGCCTTTCAGGAAAAGAAGTCGCTGAGCTGATGCTCAGAGATAATGGCGTTGATGATGTGCAGGTCGTATCTGTTCAGGGAAGACTTACTGACCATTACAACCCTATGGACAAAACCGTAAACCTAAGTCCAGATGTATACGCAGGTAGGTCAGTGATGGCAGCCGCTGTGGCAGCACACGAATGTGGTCATGCTGTTCAACACGCAACAGCCTATGCCCCATTAAAAATGCGATCGGCATTAGTGCCATTACAAGCTTTAAGTGGCAAAATTCTGAATATTTTGTTTTTCGTCATGATTTTTGGTGTTGGGGCCTCATTTTTACCTTACGAAATGGCAGGCATCCTTATCGTTGGAGTTTACGCAGTCTTTACGCTTTTTGCCTTCATTACACTACCTGTAGAATATGATGCAACAAAAAGGGCATTGGCTTGGGTAGACCAAAGAAATATTACTCAGGGAGAAGAACATGACATGGCAACGGACGCATTGAATGCAGCCGCAAGAACCTATTTAGTGGCCGCCCTAGGCTCCTTGGCTATGCTTCTTTATTATGCTATGGCATTCCTTGGAAATGACTAGCAAGTTTTGACGATTTGATTAACTTTGCCTAACAAACGTTCGTTAAAAAATTTCTAATGAATTTCGAATTAACAGAAGAGCATATTGCAGTAAGAGACGCGGCTAGAGAATTCGCCAACACAGAGCTTTTACCGGGTGTCATTGAAAGAGATGAACATCAAAGGTTTCCGGCTGAGCAAGTCAAAAAGATGGGCGAACTCGGATTCATGGGAATGATGGTAGATCCTAAGTATGGAGGAGGTGGTATGGACACCATTTCTTACGTCCTTGCCATGGAGGAAATATCTAAAATAGACTCATCTGCCAGTGTTTGCATGTCGGTTAATAACAGCCTAGTATGCTGGGGAATCGAAAAATTCGGTACTGAAGAGCAGAAGCAAAAATACCTGACGGCATTAGCCACAGGTGAGAAGATTGGCGCATTTTGCTTATCCGAACCTGAAGCAGGGTCTGATGCTACGTCTCAACAAACAACGGCTGAAGATAAAGGCGATCACTATCTACTGAACGGAACCAAAAACTGGATTACAAATGGTAACTCTGCTTCCATCTACCTAGTAATTGCCCAAACCGACCGAGACAAAGGACACCGTGGTATCAATTGCCTGATTGTCGAAAAAGGCATGGATGGTTTTGTAGTTGGTAAAAAAGAAGACAAGTTAGGCATCAGGGGTTCTGATACACACTCTTTAATGTTTACAGATGTAAAGGTTCCTAAAGAAAACAGAATAGGAGAAGACGGTTTCGGTTTCAAATTCGCCATGTCTACTCTGAATGGTGGAAGAATAGGAATAGCGTCTCAAGCATTGGGTATTGCATCTGGTGCATATGAGTTGGCCCTTGCTTACTCTAAAGAAAGAAAAGCTTTTGGCAAGCCAATTAGTCAGCATCAGGCAATCCAATTTAAATTAGCTGACATGGCAACTGAGATTGAAGCTGCCCGTTTACTTTGCATGCAAGCTGCGATATTAAAAGATCAGAAAAGAGATTTCTCAAAAGCTAGTGCCATGGCTAAATTATATGCTTCAAAAGTAGCAATGGATACAACCATCGAAGCCGTACAAGTTCATGGTGGATATGGCTTTGTGAAGGAATATCACGTTGAACGCTTAATGCGCGATGCAAAAATTACACAGATTTATGAAGGTACTTCCGAGATTCAAAAGATTGTTATCTCTAGAGAGTTACTGAAATAAGTAGGATTATTACATAATAATGGCCATTGACATATAAATTGTTGTCAATGGCCATTTTTTTTGGTTATTATTATACACTAGCGTAAATTCGTACAGTTCACAACCATAATTTTTTCGAAACGTTTCATACACCACTATGGAAGATTATAACAAAATAATAGAATCCCTCGGGGTTCGATATATCAAAAGTAGAAACATGAAGATAGCTAAGGCTGTCACCATTGATAATTTCTACGATGTTGAAAACACCATTATAGTAGTTAATAATGGAGATGTATACTTCGGCCCAGACCAAGAAAAGGTGTCAGAAGGAGATATGCTTTTTATACCAGGCGGAAAATCTCTTTCCATATCCTTCGGCTCAGTTACAGCACAAGCCATCTCTAATGAAGAGTTTATTTCTAACAAAAAGAAATATTTACAAAACGCGAATGATTCTGAAATCAACGATTTTGATGTTGATGGATTCAGCCAAGTAATGTTTGAAGCTAAAGTTTTTGATTCTGTCAACTTCTTCTCTTCTCTCAATATTACTCCATTCGCAATTCGTAACTCGACTGTTCTTGGTGATTTGATCAGATTGATCATTAACGAAGACAACTCAGTAAAGCCTGGGAAAAACAGAATCATCAAGGTAAATACTGAGTATTTAGTCGTTGAAGTCATCAGGTACATTCTTGACAACAGGCTATTCGTAGAGCAACTAGTAACTAACAGTACGTACTTTAAGGATCCTAGGCTCATCGATATTTTCAGCTACATCAAAAAGAACATTGGTGGCGACTTATCTAATAAAGTGCTTGCTCGCGTAGCTAGTGTATCAGAAGATTACGTAGGACAATATTTCAAAATGCTTACGGGTATTAATCCACAAGACTACATTGAATATCAGCGAATGGAAGCTGCTGTAGAGTTATTAAGAACTACGAAGAAAAGCATCCGTGATATTGGAAGAGAAGTTGGTTATAAGGACACCGCTTATTTCTGCAGAAGATTCAAAATGATGTTCGGAATACCAGCGGGTAAAATGAGAAGACGTGAAAGCCTAATTAACATTTAAGGCTTCATTATAGAAATGAACTACTTCAGAAACCTCGGTCAATAGGCTGAGGTTTTTTTGTGCACCATTGCCAATGACTACAATGTCAGCCCCAGCATCTAGCGCCTGTTTAGCTTTTACTGGTGTATTCAAGCCCCCTCCAATGATCAAAGGTATATCAATAGATGCTTTAACTGCACGTATCACCTTGGCAGAAATGGGTTCATCGGCTCCGCTACCGGCATCCATGTAAATGGTGCGAAGCCCTAGCATTTCACCTGCCAAGGCCGTACTAGCCGCGAGGCTCGGTTTATCATTTGGTAAGGGCAGTGAATTACTTATGTACGAAGCACTTGTGGCCTTGCCTGAATTGACCAACATATAACCTGTTGGAATCACTTCTAAACGACTTCTTTTAACCACAGGTGCTGCAACTACGTGCTGACCGATCAATAATTCAGGATTTCTACCAGAGATTAATGATAGAAAAAGGATTGCATCGGCTGAGGTGTCTATTTGAATAGCATTACCTGGAAAAAGAACACAGGGAATATCTGTATAAGACTTTATCATACTGACAACCTCATGTAAGTTGTTGGTAGTCACTAAACTCCCTCCTACAAAAATGAAGTCAACCTTTTGCTCTAGGCAAACATTCAAACTTTTAATCAAGCTGTGTTCATCCGTATCGTCCGGATCAAATAAGACAGCCAGCGCTTTTCTACCAGAACCCGCAAGCGTTTCAAAACACTTGATTAATTCGTTATTCAGCATTCTCTCCCTCCTGATTCTCTTGCTCCTGAGCTTCTTTTAAGAAAGTACTCAAACGTTGAGCAGCTAATCCCAATATGAATACAATGGCCTGTTCTTTCAGCGTAGAACTCAAAAGATTGTCTTTGAAATGGCTCCCTTCTTTTTTTGATGCCTTTGCTTTTTTCGGCTTATCCTTTTTACTAGAGCCTGTGAAAACTGTCGACAAGAGATAAGCACCTAAAAGGCCTCCTCCAACGATTAATGCATTTTTTCCAACTTTATCGAAGTTGTGCTTTAGTTCATTAACCTGTGATTCAAGAGCATTCTTAAATTTCTCATTAGCACTCTGAAGTTCTTCTCGCTTTGACATATTAATCACTATTCTTCTTCACTTACTTCTTTATTAGCTTCGGCCCTAATACGCTCAAGAAGCACAGTTCTTTGCGCATAAATAAGCCCGCATAAGCCCAAATATATTACACCCACTATTAGGTAGCCTAGATATCTGCTTTCCAGATAAACATTTAGCACCGTTGATAAACCGAAAGACAAAAATATCATGGCCATTAAGCCTAATAGCATAAGCACGAAAAAGACAAGTGCTTTAGCTACTAAGCCAGTGAGTTCTTCCCTGGCATCGAGTTTAATTAACTCAATCTTGGTTTCCAGAAAACCAGTAAACGTATCTATTAATTTTTCTAAATCGAACAGCTTCAAAATCTTCGGATTTCAAGCAAGATATAAAGAAGTGGTAAAACTATTTAATCGAAATCAACTTACTCGCTTTTAAAAGACTACCATTCTCGTCAAAGTAAGTGGACTTGATAACGACTTTCTTTTCCTTATCAATAAGAAATTGACCCTTGGAGTTATTGGCAAACTTTACTTCCATAAACCGCAGACCGCGAAAAAGCACATCTCCTGCCCTGTAAGTTGCCGTATCATACGTTGAAAGTATCTTTCCCGTTTTACCAAATCTTTGATCAGCCAGATTGTATCTCACTAAGCCCTCGATACTAGCTAATCTTGATTGATTTTTATTGATAGAAAAAGATGTATCGGGTGAATTGGCTCCTTTAACGGCAGCATTCGCATAAACCAAATACTGAATCTGATTTTGCTGACTTTTAGCGTTTACCAATATTGTCGATCCTTTTGCATTTCCATTATTCGAATTGATCTCGTACTCGTAAATGAGCTGTTCACTTGTTGAACCCCCACTTAAATAGATCAATGTGAAGGGAAGTAAGAAGAAGGTGATAATGATATATGAAAACCCGAAAATTCTAGAGTCCAAGGTTAACTTACCAAACTTGTAGGCAATCATAACGGGTATTTTCCTAATGGAAGGAAAAGGCAAAAAGATCAATACACCGATTAAGTTGAATAGCAGGTGTACAAATGCTAAACTTATAGCAGCATCCGACCTGTTGTATGCAGCCAACAGGGCTGTAATGGTCGTTCCAATATTTGCCCCCATGATGAAAGGGAATGAATTGTTGAGCTTAACTCTTCCAGAGGCTACCAGTGGAACGATTAGCGAGGTAGTAATTGAACTTGACTGTACACCAGCGGTAATCAGGGTACCCCAACCAAACGACTTGTAAGGATTACTAAAAACATATTTTTTCAATTTGTCTTTAGATGCTCCTATCAGCTTAGAGTAGATAATATTGGATAGGAACTTGATTGATAGGAAAAGCAAAACCAACGCTATCAGAATCGCTACAAAGTTTTGGGGAAGGATACCCATGATCAATTCTGTTACCCTTGAATAACCAATATCAAGTGTATTATTTATAGGATTGATAGTATCGCCTCCACCCGCAAAAATAGCTGTCAACTGCTGAGCGCAATAGCTAAGCACTCCATAGTAGTACTCTAGAGGAAAAACAATAAGAACAGTAATGATATTAAAGAAGTCATGAATAGTTCCAGCTGAAATTGCCTTTCTAAATTCGTTCCTGTTCGTAATAAAACCTAGAGAGACTAATGTACTCGTTAAAGTAGTACCCACGTTTGCTCCCATTACAATGGGTATAGCATTGCCGAGCGATAAGTAGCCAGATGCCACTACGGCAACCGTCATGGCTGTAACGGTGGAGCTACTCTGAATTAGAGCCGTTGCCAAGAGACCAATGAATAAACCGATGAAAGGATTTGAAGTTACTAACAGTATTGATCTAGCCGTTTCTTGCCCTATCATGGTTACTGAGGCACCAACCAATTCGATGGCGAGCAAGAAAAGCCCGGCAGCCAAAACAAACATTGCCGCTGAAAGAAACCAACTGCGCGGTTTCTGATTGCCATATTTCAAGTCTTCCTCTCCCAATTAGTTAATAGACTAAGTCTAATAAAATTGCTTCGCAAAAATAGATCATTAAGGCCTTGTAAGTCAGGCATTCATGTAAAGCCTTTGTTAACAATTGACAGTTTTCATAAAAATACAAAAATAACATATCTACCTTATTTACAGTTAGTTATAATATTCTTGTGTCTTCAGTGCTTTACATGAGTTAACAAGGACTTAATCCTGCGATTCAGATAATTCAAAAAGTATTATACTTTTGTAGTAATCCTAACCGACCAGCGTACTATACGATCAATCAATCGCTACACTGAATCTCTGAAATGTCTCCCGATCAAGAACCGTTGGTCACCACTTTAATCAAGATTTTTGGCGCACTTGGCCTATTCATTTATGGCATGAAAGTCATGAGTGAGGGGATTCAACGTGTCGCTGGCGATAAGCTCAGAAACGGCTTGGCAAGCATGACCAGCACTCGCTTAGGTGGTGTGCTTACTGGGTTCTTAACCACATCGGTCATACAAAGCTCATCAGCAACCACAGTGATGATTGTGAGCTTTGTAAATGCAGGCCTACTCAATCTTAAACAGGCTATCGGAGTAATAATGGGTGCCAATATTGGTACAACAGTTACAGCACTGATCATTGTCATTTTTGGATTTAAGATTAGCATTACGGCTTTTGCACTCCCCATTCTAGCCTTCGCAGTACCTTTATTTTTATTTGCAAAGGTAGATCGCTGGAAGTACTTGGGTGAATTCTTGATTGGCTTCTCCATACTATTCATTGGACTCGGAGCACTCAAAGACTTAGTGCCTAGCGATCTTTCGCCAGAAACTCAAGAGTTTATCGGGCAATTAGGAGAGTATGGATTCCTTTCCACAATCTTGATGGTTGCTGTTGGAACAGTGGTGACAATTATAGTACAATCATCGAGTGCCGCAATCGCCATTACTTTAACGCTTTGTGCCAAAGGCATTATACCATTTGAGATGGCTGCGGCAATTGTACTTGGAGAAAATATTGGTACTACTGTTACAGCCAATATTGCTGCGGTTATCGGTAACACTCATGCGAAACGGGCTGCACGTGCTCATTTGATCTTTAACCTTATTGGTGTCCTCTGGATGCTTATTCTATTTAACCCTTTTCTAAGGCTCATTGACACTATCGTTATAGGTTTAGATCTTGGATCACCATTCACCAATGTCGATTCGATTAAAGATGGGCTAACTGCATTTCATATGTTGTTCAACATATTAAATACACTTGCTTTAGTCTGGTTTGTCAATCTTATCGCGAAGATTGTGATCAAGATGGTTCCTTCAAAAGAAGGAGATGATGAGGTCTTTAAACTTAAGTACATCAGCAGCAGCCTTGTTAAAACACCTTCCCTTTCACTACAAGAAGTAAGAATGGAAGTAAGGCAGTTTGGTGATATCCTTGATAGCCTATGCAAAAACTCAAAGAAGCTTTTGCTTGCCACTGAAAAAGCGAAAATTACCCAATATAAATCACGTATCTACGATCTTGAAAACATTACCGATAAGTTTGAAGCAGAGGTTTCGAATTATGTGATTCGCATCACAAGCGAAGAGCTCACCAAGAATCATTCTAACCAAATTCGAGATATCTTGAGTATTGCCTCCGAATTTGAGCGAACAGGTGATGAATATTTGAGGTTGGTAAAGCACTTTGAGAGATTAGATTCTAAAAAAGTTAGCCTCACGAGTAAGCAGATCAATAAACTGGAGGTTCTATATGGCTTAATCTCAGATGCCGTAGCCATTGTGAAAAACAATATGAATGTTGATGATATCTCTAAGGTTAACGAAGAAAAAGCGATCAGCAAGGAGCGAGAAATCAACGATTATGTAGTCAAGCTTCACAAACAAAACCTCAAATCAATCGAGTCAAAAGAGTATTCCGTGAAAACTGGGGTTATCTATAAAGACATCATCACTAGCTTGGAGACTATCGGTGATCACTTACTGAATATGAGTCAAAGTGCTGTAGGTAAGTACAGCGAGGAAGATCAAATCTGATCTAATTGATTTAAAGCAATCCAGGCCATCAATCCAATACCAAGTTCAATGGCATCTTCATCGATATTGAAGTTTGGCGTATGGACTCCATGGGTAGTGCCTTTAGTCTCGTTCCCTGTTCCAAGTCTATAAAAAGTTGAAGGTACTTCGTGTGTGTAGTAGGCAAAATCTTCTGCGCCTAACCAAAGGTCCAAGTCCACAATATTTTCAGCACCTAGATACTCTTCAGCAGCCTTTCTTGCTACTTGCGTGGTGGCTACATCATTGGTGAGAAACGGATAGCCTACATCAATATTTACATCACACTCGCCCCCCATGCCTTCAGCAATGCCTTTAGCGATAGCAGTAATTCTCTTGTGTGCCTCAAAACGCCATACTTCATCGAGAGCTCTGAAAGTACCCGAAATCTTTACTTCATCAGGAATAATATTCTGAGCTTGCCCTCCATTTATTGTCCCAAAAGATAACACAGTGGGTGTTTTTGGATCCGCATTTCTACTCACCACTTGCTGTAATGCCACAAGTAAATGTGACGCTATTAATATCGGGTCAATTACTTTGTCTGGGAGGGCTGCATGTCCTCCTTTGCCTTTTACAGTGAGGTAAATCTCATCGGCACTTGCCATATACATACCCTCTCTAAACCCAACCTTGCCAGTCGGTATATAGGGCATCACGTGTTGGCCAAGCATGCGATCTGGCCTGGGGTTTTCTAAGGCACCGTCTTTTATCATGAGAGAAGCACCACCCGGATTCTTTTCTTCACCCGGTTGGAAAACCAGCTTTACTGTTCCTTCAAACTCTTCTTTAAGATCATTTAATATGCGGGCTGCTCCCAAAACGCATGCAGTGTGCACATCATGACCACAAGCATGCATTACGCCATCCTTGTTTGACTTATATTCAACATCATTTGCTTCAAAGATGGGCAAGGCATCCATATCACCCCTTAAAGCTACTGTCTTGGCATCAGGGTTATTTCCTTTAATAGTTGCCGTTAAGCCAGTTCCTGCCACTCCTTCAGTTGGCTCAATACCCATGAGCCTAAGTTGCTCAGCGATATATTTAGCGGTCTCAAATTCTTGAAATGACAATTCTGGATTGGCATGAATATGACGCCTAATCTGCACCACATCATCCGTAAATTGCTTGGCTAATTCCTTTATTTGATTAGATGATATCATTTTTCTTCGATCGGAAATTTATCAGGAACGATCGATGCGGTTGGATAATACTCACGGATTTTTCTATAAAGTGACTGAGCCTCAACCTGCTGAAAAAATTGACCCACCTTAACAAAATAGGTCGGCAACTTATAGGTATACCTCGCTGTCATATCCGGTACTATATCAAATAGTCTATTCCTCACTCTACCCGCTTCAGTTCCATTATTACCGGAGTAAACTAGAACAGTATAGCCATCCATCATTCGAATAGAATCATTTCCTACTCTCATGGAATCAATTAAAGCATCAAGTTGATTTGAAATATCAAACTGCGTCTCCAATGGGTCATTTTGAATGGTTTCAGTTGATTCTTCACCCAAACTAGTAGCTAATGGGGCCACTTTAGGATTGTATTGTGACAAATCTTCTGAAAAGGATAAATCAAGTACTTCGGTTTTTTGAGGAACACTGGACTTTGCACAGCCAGCGGCACCTAAGCCTATTACCAAAAGAACCAAAACGATATTGAGGACAAATCTATTCATCAATTACCACACACTTATTAGACATGATGTCTGCTTCCACAGTCTTAAACTTAACGTCTTTTTTTACACTTCCGTCTGGATATTGCACAGATACTCGATCATTCCTTCCGAATACCTTTTCAGACTTGATTGGAGCCACTTTTTCGACAGGCGGCCTATTACGTGTATCTTGTCTTCCGGCCAAAGCACTTTGTGATTCGGCTTTCGACTCGTTATAGTTTTGTCGCTTAGACGACCTAGCTTCTTGAACTCTATTTGGGTCTTCCGTTGGGATGGCTGCTTTCGACAGAAAGGACATTGTCTCTTCATTTACCTTAGAAAGGAATATCTTAAATAGTTCGAAAGCTTCAAACTTGTAAATCAAAAGAGGATCCTTCTGCTCATATACAGCGTTCTGTACAGATTGCTTCAAGTCATCCATATCACGTAAATGCTCTTTCCACGTCTGGTCAATCACACCCAAGGTAATTGCCTTCTCCATGGCCTTAATCATCTCTGCATTCTCAGAATCAATTGTCTTTTGAAGATTAACTGGCACTCCGATTTGACGCTTACCATCAGTAAATGGTAAAAGAATATTCTCAACAGTAGCCCCTCTTTCTTTTTGAATATGCTTCAATAGTGGCAGCGTGTTCTCAGCAATTGTCTTATTCTTTAGCTGATAGGCAGCATACGCTTCATCGTAAAGATCATTAACCAGATTATTGAAATCTGTTCGTGTAAAGGCATCTTGATCAATCTTTGAATCTATTCCGAGTGTACTGATACAACTCAACTTAAAGGCATCATAATCTTCAGATCCTTTACTGTTATTTACAATATCTTCACAAGTATCATAAAGCATGTTCATGATGTCCAACTGCAAACGCTCACCTTTAAGCGCGTTTCTACGTCTGTCATAAATCACAGTCCGCTGTTGGTTCATGATATCATCATACTCTAAAAGTCTTTTACGCGTACCGAAGTTATTCTCTTCTACCTTTTTCTGAGCACGCTCAATGGACTTGGTAATCATAGAATGCTGAATCATCTCGCCTTCTTTCAACCCCATTCTATCCATGAGTTTGGCAACTCTATCCGAGCCAAACAAACGCATCAGGTTATCTTCTAAGGATACAAAGAATTGTGAAGCCCCAGGGTCTCCTTGACGTCCTGCACGACCTCTCAACTGTCTATCGACACGTCTTGATTCGTGACGCTCTGTACCAATAATGGCCAAACCACCAGCTGCTTTAGAATCTGGATGTAGCTTAATATCAGTACCTCGCCCTGCCATGTTGGTTGCAATGGTTACCGTACCTGGCTTACCTGCTGCCGCTACAACATCTGCCTCACTGGCGTGCTGCTTAGCATTTAACACTTGGTGGTTAATCTTCTTAAGATTAAGCATTCTACTCAGTACCTCTGAGATTTCAACTGAAGTAGTACCCACCAATACCGGTCTGCCTTGCTCAGTAAGCTCAACAATCTCTTCGACTACGGCATTGAATTTTTCACGTACTGTTTTGTAGACTTTATCTTGTCTATCATCTCGTTGAATTGGTCGGTTGGTCGGAATTACTACAGTATCCAATTCATAAATTTCCCAAAACTCGCCTGCTTCGGTTTCTGCCGTACCCGTCATACCCGCCAGCTTATGATACATCCTAAAGTAGTTCTGTAAAGTAATGGTTGCGTAGGTTTGCGTAGCATCCTCTACCTTCACGTTTTCTTTTGCCTCAATTGCTTGGTGCAAACCATCAGAATATCTTCGGCCATCCATTACTCTACCTGTTTGCTCATCTACAATTTTCACCTTGTTTTCAGCAACGATATACTCGGTATCTCGCTCGAACATGGTAAAGGCTTTCAGTAGCTGATTAACAGTATGAATTCTTTGTGCTTTGACGCTGTAGTCTTTGATGGCTTCATCTTTCTGCTTCAGCTTCTCTTCATCACTTAAGGTGTCATCCTTCTCGAAACGAGCGACTATATCACCGATATCGGTCAAAATGAAGAAGTTGGTATCTTCCCCTTCACCTGTAATAAGGTCTGTGCCTTTTTCCGTCAAGTTAACGGCATTGGTTTTTTCATCAATGGTAAAATAAAGTGGCTCATCAGCCTGAGGCATAGCCTTTTGATTGTCCTGCAGATAGAAGTTTTCTGTCTTCTGCATAGTCATTCTTACCCCTGTTTCACTAAGAAACTTGATGAGAGGTTTGTATTTCGGTAGGCCTCTGAAAGCTCTGAATAGGGCTAAACCGCCTTCTTGTTCATTTCCTTCTTTGAGAAGCCTTTTGGCATCGTTGAGATATTGACCACAAATCTTTCTTTGTGCATCAACCAGTTTCTGAATACGTGGTTTTAGTTCATGAAATTCGTGTTCATCTCCTTTTGGAACTGGACCCGAAATAATCAAAGGAGTTCTGGCCTCATCAATAAGTACTGAGTCCACCTCATCAACCATAGCATAATGATGTTTCCGCTGAACGAGTTCTTTCTCTTCGCGGGCCATGTTATCTCTTAAGTAATCGAAGCCAAACTCATTATTAGTTCCATAGGTAATGTCCGCTCTATAGGCTTCTCTTCTCTCTTCAGAGTTTGGTCTATGTTTGTCGACACAGTCTATAGATAAGCCGTGAAACTGAAACAATGGAGCCATCCATTCAGAATCTCTTTTGGCTAGGTAATCATTTACGGTTACTACGTGTACACCGCGTCCTGCTAAGGCATTTAAATATGCCGGAAGGGTAGCAACAAGTGTTTTTCCTTCACCCGTGGCCATTTCAGCAATTTTACCGTTATGCAGTACGATACCTCCAATTAGCTGAACATCATAGTGGAGCATTTCCCACTTCATTTGTGTTCCTGCCGCATTCCATTCGTTATGCCATGTGGCGGTATCTCCTTCAATTTGTATATGATCACCGTCTGCAGCCAACTGACGATCCATCATAGTGGCGTTAACAACTAGCTTACCGTTTTCTTTTAAACGTCTAGCCGTCTCTTTAACAGTCGCAAAGGCAGCCGGTAGAATATCTTTGAGTACCACCTCAAGTTCCTCGTTACGCTTTTCTTCCAGTTTGTCGATGGCCTGGAAAATATTTTCCTTTTCTTGGATGTCCAGATTAGCTTCGTCTTCGACACGCTGTTGAAGTGTAGCAATTTCTGTATCTATATCTTTTAGGTCCTCGGCTATGCGATCCTTAAACTCTTGGGTCTTACCTCTTAATTCGTCATCACTGATATCAGAAAGCGTGTCATAGACAGCGTTGATTTGTGCCACAATTGGTGTGACCTCCTTAACGTCTCTGTCAGACTTACTTCCGAAAAGCTTTGATATCCCCTTCGTTAAAATGCTCATATTAATTCTTTATATGCTAAAGTTAATTTCTTGTGTATTAATAAGGAAGCTTGGCTCTATAATCTTACAGGCTAATTTGTCCCGAAAAAACGTTTTCTGCTGGGCCAATAAGGTATATATCTTTAAAATGCTCTTTCTCCTTCTTAAATGATACTTTTAGTTCTCCGCCAATCGCCTTGAGTCTTACTTCCTCAACACCCGTTTTTAATCCTAAAGAAAGTGCTGCGGCTGTACAACCCGTACCGCACGAAAGAGTCTCCCCTTCTACTCCACGTTCGTACGTTCTAATCTTTAATTCGTTATCACTAACGGTTTCGAGAAAATTGACGTTGACACCCTCTTGAGAGAACCGATCTGAATACCTGATCTGTCTACCGTCCAAAATCGGATCAACATCTTCTGTACTATCAACATATTTCAAGTAGTGAGGCGAACCCGTATCAATTAAAAAATCATTACCGATCATTTCGTACGAAGACACATCATGCATCAATAGATGAACTAATCCATCTGCTATAAATGCCTTGTGAATACCATCAACAGCTAAAAATGTTGTCTCATTTTGAATCAACCCTAAGTGACGGGCAAACATCACTGCACAACGACTACCATTACCACAGAGAGATTGAGAGCCATCAGGATTGAAATAAACCATCTCAAAATCGGCATCAATACTTTCTTCAATAAGAATTACACCATCCGCTCCTATACCAAACCTTCTGTCACATAGAGATGAAATCAATTCCACATCATTTTTATTAAACGATTGATCACGATTGTCAATCATGACAAAGTCATTTCCCGTTCCTTGGTACTTATAAAAATTGATTGTATTCACTCCCTAATTTTGGCTGCTGATTGCAATTAACGAGCCTTTTTTGAATTTGTGACAAAATGGCGGACAATATGAGCCGTCAGAGTTAAAATGACCCTACTTTTCCTTCTTCCTCAAAAAATATCTTATACCAATCGATCCCTTAAAGACTTCTGAGTTTTCTCCTACAACAAACATACCTTCGGCATGTAAAGTCAAGTCTGGTTTCGATTCAATAGGCTTAATTTTAAAACCAAAAGCTGGAAGTATAACACCTTCTAAAGCGTTGAATCGAGCTCCAGTACCAAGGAAAAAATCGAAATCTTCTCTTCTTACCACATTGAAGAAACCTACAAACTCAGGACCAACATTCGACCAATCGACATCAAGAGAAAGTCTGGCCTCTGCCCAAAAAAACTTATCTGGGTTAGAGCTTATTCCGAATGTACTAATCACATCTGAATGCAAATAGCTAAATCCGACCTGTGCCTTAGCGATACCAATTGAGAGTACAAAAAGAGTAGTGATAATTATTTTTTTCATGCGTGCATTTTTTTTTAAAGAGAACGGACCTGAAGACAAAAAAGAACATAAAAAAAGCCCTGACAAGTCAGGGCTTTAATATTCTTTAGATAATAATTATCTAGAAATCTTTTCTTTGATTCTAGCAGACTTTCCTTGACGACCTCTTAGGTAGTAAAGTCTTGCTCTTCTTACTTTACCTCTTCTCAACACTTCGACTTTGTCTAGGTTTGGAGATAATAATGGGAAGATTCTTTCTACACCAATACCGCCAGATATTTTTCTAACAGTAAAAGTCTCACCATTTGATCCAGAATTTTTTCTTTGGATCACGGTTCCTTGGAACTGCTGAATTCTCTCTTTCGTGCCCTCTTTAATCTTCACGTGAACGTTCACCGTATCACCTGCACTGAAATCAGGAAAAGAAGCCCTTCTCTCGTTGCTTTCTTCCTCTATAAATTTGATAAGATCGCTCATAATCTTCGTTCTTAATCTGGTCTTCCCAAAATTGGAATGCAAATATAGAAATTAGTTTTTTATAAACTGACACTCGGCCAGAAATTTTTTAGTCTTCCAACAGGTCTGGACGCCTATTCTTTGTTCTTTCTAAAGATTGTTGAAATCTCCACTCCTCAATTTTCTTCTCATGCCCAGAAAGCAGCACCTCTGGCACTACCATACCTTTATAATCTGCAGGTCTGGTGTATACTGGAGGAGCCAACAGATTGTCTTGAAATGAGTCCGTCAAAGCCGAAGTTTCATCCGATAAAACTCCTGGTATTAACCTAATAATAGCATCTGCTAGTACCGCAGCACCTAGCTCACCTCCAGACAACACATAATCTCCAATGCTAATCTCTCTTGTGATAAATCGCTCACGCACCCTTTCGTCTACTCCTTTGTAGTGACCACAGAGTATCATCAGGTTTCCCTTTAATGACAGTTCATTGGCAATTTGTTGATTCAACGTTACTCCATCGGGCGTCATGTAAATCACCTCATCGTATTCACGCTCGGCCTTCAAGGCGGATATACAATTGTCGATCGGCTCAATGAGCATCACCATACCGGCTCCGCCTCCATAAGCATAATCATCTAACTGCTTCTTTTTATTCACAGCATATGCTCTAAGGTCATGGACTACCACTTCTACTATGCCTTTGTCTTGCGCACGCTGAAGTATCGAATGTCCGAAAGGACTTTCAAGGAGTTTAGGCAAACATGTGATGATATCAATTCTCATCTTCTTCTAAGTAGACATCGACTAACCCCTCGGGCACGCTCAAAGAAATGAGTTTTGTCGCTCTATCAAGCGCAGCTAAAAGGCTTTCAGTATACGGAATCAGTATTTCTTTGCCTTCTGATGTTAAAACCGAAAAGAGTAACTGTGGCCCTGATTCTATGACATTGTCGATCTTTCCAAGAACCGTATCCGTATGGGTATCCTTTAGATCGAATCCAATGATTTCGTGAAGATAAAACTCATTACCTGTCAATTTAGGTAATGCATCAATTGGCAAATAAAGTTCACGGCCTCTTAGTGCCTGAGCCTGTTCAAGTGTGTCAACATCCTCAAATGCAACAATGACTTTAGCACCATTGAGGTTACTCATAGACTCAATAAAAAAAGGAACCAGTTGTTGTCCTTGAAGGACAAAAACTGATTCCAAATTTCGATATTCATTGGGTGCATCTACATCCAGAAAAATCTGAACCTCACCCTTTAAACCATGCGTCTTGACAATGAAACCTAGTTGATAACAGTCGTCAATCGTCATGGCGATTTTGCTTACTTATCTTTAGCCTCTTCAGATGCATCAGCAGCAGGAGCCTCTTCAGCTTCAGCTTTTGGTGCTTCTTCAGTTACTTCAGCAGCTGGTGCCTCAGCAACTTTTTCGGCAGGAGTTTCTACTACTTCAGGAGCAGCTTCTACAACTTCTTCCTTGGCAGGTGCTTCCTCTACAACCGGAGCTTCTTCAGCCACAGCCTCTTCAACTGCTGGCGCTTCTGCCTCTACAGTTTCAGTAGTTTCTGCAACCTCTTCAGATGCCTCTTCTTCTACAACCTCTTCAACTACTACATTCTTAGCAGCAATTGCTTCAGCTCTAGCAGCACTCACTTTTGCTTCAGCAGCAAGTCTTGCAGTTCTCGCATCAGCTTTAGATTTTGCTAACTGATCAGTCTTACCAGAAATTTTAGCTTCTTTCTCTTCAACCCAAGCCGCCAATTTCTTGTCCGCCTCTTCTTGAGAGATTGCTCCTTTATCCACACCTACTTGTAAATGTTTTCTGAACATTACTCCTCTGTAAGAAAGCATTGCTCTTACAGTATCCGTAGGTTGTGCACCTTTCATCACCCAATCAAACGCCTTGTTATCATCGATATTTATCGATGCAGGATCAGTGTTTGGATTATAGGTTCCGATTTTTTCAATAAAGCGACCATCACGTGGTGCTCTTGCGTCAGCGATGACAACATCGTACATCGCTCTTTTTTTGCGGCCTCTTCGGGCCAATCTGATTTTAACAGCCATATAACTTTTAAGTTCTACGAGGATCTCGTCCTCAGCTTTTCAAGAACACGTCCTGAAAAAGGACTGCAAATGTAAGTGTTTTTACAGTTAGAGTAAGTCTATCGATGAAAATATTTTCTAAAAAAGGCTTCCAAAAAATGACTCGGTCAATTGAGGGTCATTCTTATCAGGAATAAGAGAGCGCCCTATTAAAAGGTTTTGTTGAGTCAAAGTCGCCATAAATAGATACGGATACCCGACACCATCAAGAGGAATATCAAATACCTCTCTCCTTACGAGTATATTTAAGTCTTCCAACTCAAAACCATCTAGATATGCTCTTACGTCATTGAATGAGCTCCTATCAGTAATGCAGTAGACATCGGCAATTTTCTCTGGATTTCTAGCAATCAATATACCCAGCTCTGAAAGTACACTATCATAGCAAATACCACATGCCGAAGCAGGAAAAATCAAGAATAGCAACTCTTTTCCTATTTGAACATCAAAATTGGGATCATCACCATTCTTCTTCTTAAGAGATCTAATTGGGATGACTTTATTAAAACTAAACAATTGCTTCTCAAACCTTGAGGTTAAAAGCTCAGTCTTCCCCTGAAAATAGTCTTTGTCTATTGATAAAATATCTAACTTTTTTCTTCGATCCGACTCAATCAATACCCAAAAACCATTGGATAATATCACAACCATTACAAGAAGTAATACCCTTATTTTTTTCATTCTTTAATTTTCAAAAACATGAGAATAGGATTATCATCAATATTCATTGAAAAATCACTGAATTCAGCTTCGCCTTCAACCAGAACATATGGATTTATCATAAAGACAAAATAGTCGGAAGTCGAACCAACTAGTTTAAAATCCATTTTTTCCATTTGAAAACCAGTAGTCAGGTAGTCTTCCGTATAATCACTGAACATATTATAAGTCAATGAATCCTTGTTAAGGAAAACATGGTGTCTCTTCCCCCTTCCTCCGTATTCAAAAGAAAAACTCAGGGTATTATTGGTTTCAAAAAACTCAGAATAGAGTATGACTTTGTTCTTTTTCCTGACCTCATCTAAGAAGACAGCGATGTTGTCATAGCCCCTATCCAAATCATCTCGTTTCAGTGTGTGCTCACCAAAACTCAATGCATACTTAGGCTTGAGTTGGCCATTAGAAATGTCAAAAATTTTATCTGAAAATGATTCTAGATACAAACCATTTCTTGAAAAAACCTTTTGTGGAGTGATATTTAGGAATTCAGCTTGTTTTAAGTCCACATCCTGTTCCGTTGAGCTTATCCCTCCTTTTTTATCAAAAAAGAAAAGCTTTTTACTTAGCCCTCTATTTGTCGAGTTTCCACTGTACAGAACAAACCCATTATCGGGCATTTCTTTAATATCTAAACCAAAAACGTCTCGCTTCAAAGTGTTTCTAAACTTACCGTCACGTGTATAAAGGTCTACTTTACGTTTTTCTCCATCCACCACCAGTACTCGATTACCGTCTATAGCAAAGTTTCGTATATAAGCGTATTCTTCAGGACCATTTCCAGCGACTCCAATTTTGCCCAAGTATTCTCCGTCTAGCGAGAATTTATATATGCCATTTGTTTTTGTTCCGGCAAGGATAAAGATTTCATCTCCCGACACTTCAACATTCTGTATTGAACCGAGCAAGACATCTCTACTACTCAATTGAACAATTTTGACAAGCTCAAAATCATTAGTCAATCTGGAAGTAGTCAGTTTATCAAGATCGAACTCCAACAATTCTCCTTGATCTTGGTCTGACAAATCACGCTCACAGCTCAAAAAAAGACACACTAGAATTAAAAAAGGGAATGGTTTTCGCATATAGATTAGAACAAAAAGTGTTGAAAATAAAAAAGAGGAGCGAACTCCTCTTGACTAATTTTAATTTATAATTGGGCCTCCACAGTCAGCAGCTTCGCACTCCTTATTGGAAATATCAGCACAACAGTAAAATGTACCTTCGGCATTTGAATACAATACCTTTTGACCCTCAAAGGCTTGAGCCTTGTTTGGCGTTGAAATGGTCATCGTTACAATCATCGCAACAACTCCTAAAAATCCTAAAATTGTTTTCTTTTTCATGTGTTCATATTTTAATTAAAAATCAAACTTTACTAATATTAATGAATTATTTTTATAATAACCAATTTTTGATAAGTGATTAATTTTTTTAGAGGAGTACTTCAGCCTTGTTTATATTTATGTCTTACCTGATTGGAATGGTAATTACTGCGATCCAACTTTTGGACTGAGAGACTGAGTTAGTCTCTCCTAAAGTATTTCAACTTAACAAAATCCTTTAACCGTGTAAGCAGTTTTTAAAGCCAAAACCATTCTGGTACTTTTGTCGTTAACTGTCAGGAACAAGATACCCATGGACAATTACACCTACTTAAGTAATGCAGACCCAAAAGCTATAGACGCGCTTTACCAACAATTTAAGGATGACCCCCAAAGTGTTGACGAAGGATGGAAGAAATTCTTCGAAGGCTTTGAATTTGCTCAAGAGCAATTTCCAATGCTACCGAACGGCCAAGCTACTCCCGCAGCCGCGAGAGCAGCCGGTACTGTGAGCGATAAAGAAGTTCAAGTCAGAAATTTGATTCATGCTTATAGAACAAGAGCACACTTAAGGTCAAATACAAACCCTGTTAGGGAAAGGAAAGACAGAAAACCGATTCTCGATCTTCCGGATTTTGGCCTCAGTGATGCAGATCTTGATACAGAGTTTCTTTCGGGAGAGGAGATAGGTATTGGCAGGTCTTCATTAAGAAAAATTATAGAAACCTTAAAGTACATCTATGAGGGCACCGTGGGTTTTGAATACATGTCCGTCAGAGAGCCAGAGAAACTCAAATGGTTGAGAGAAAAAATTGAAAAAGACGCACTGAGCTTCAACCCATCACATGATCAGCGCAAGCGTATTCTATCTAAACTGAATGAGGCGGTAGTATTTGAAAACTTTTTGCACACTAAATACCTCGGCCAAAAACGATTTTCACTCGAAGGTGGCGAAACCACTATTCCAGCTTTAGATGCCATTATTAATAAAGGTGCAGAGCTAGGCCTAGAAGAGGTGATGATCGGAATGGCACACCGAGGAAGGCTCAATGTTTTGGCCAATATAATGGGTAAGACTTACGAGCAAATCTTCAACGAATTTGAAGGTGGAGCTACACCTGACCTAACTATGGGAGACGGTGACGTAAAATATCACCTAGGCTATTCAAGTCAGGTAACAGCAACTAATGGAAAGACTGTCGAGCTAAAACTTGCACCAAACCCTTCTCATTTAGAAGCTGTGAATCCTGTTGTACAAGGGTTTGTTCGCGCTAAGGGTGACGAGGAGTACAAAAGAGATAGATCCAAAATACTTCCGATTCTCATTCATGGCGATGCCGCAGTCGCAGGGCAAGGCATCATGTATGAGATTGTACAAATGAGTAAGCTCGAAGGCTACAGTACAGGTGGTACAATTCATTTTGTCATAAACAACCAAGTAGGTTTTACGACTGACTTTGACGATGCGCGTTCAAGTATTTACTCTACCGATGTTGCGAAAATAATTGACGCACCAGTCCTCCACGTAAATGGAGACGATCCTGAAGCCGTGATCTTCTGCGTTCAATTTGCCGTTGAATACAGGCAAAAATTTCATCGAGACATTTTTGTCGATATGGTCTGCTACCGTAGACATGGCCACAACGAAAGTGATGAACCTAAATTCACCCAACCGTCTTTATACAACAAGATTTCCAAGCACCCCAACCCGCGAGAGGTTTATAACAAGCAGCTCATTGAGAAAGGTGAGGTTGAAGCGGCTTTAGCGAAAAACATGGACAAAGAGTTCAGAAGCACGCTCCAAGACCGTTTGAATCTTGTCAAGCAAAAGCCTTTGCCATATGTATATCAGCCGCTAGAAGAAGAGTGGAGAAACCTGAGAAGGTCAAAACCCGAAGACTTCGATAGTTCTCCTGAGACAGGCATGACCCAAGATGATATCGATAAAGTAGCTAAGGCATTGACTTCTGTGCCGGATGGGTTTAAACCGCTGAAGCAGATCGAAAAGCAGCTCAAGCAAAGGAAAGACATGTTCTTCAAGGACAAAATGTTGAACTGGGCCGGTGGTGAATTATTAGCTTATGGCTCTCTCCTATTAGACGGCAAAAAAGTTAGGCTGACGGGTCAAGATGTTCAGAGAGGCACATTCTCTCATCGCCATGCTGTATTGCATGACATGAACACCAATCATGCACATAATAGCCTAGACCATATTGAGGGAATAGAAAACCAATTTGAAATTTATAACTCTTTACTCTCCGAGTTCGGTGTAATGGGCTTTGAGTTTGGATATGCCATGGCTAATCCAAATGCTTTAACGATTTGGGAAGCCCAGTTCGGTGACTTTGCCAACGGGGCCCAAGTAATGATAGACCAATTTGTTTCTTGTTCAGAAACGAAATGGCAACGCATGAATGGTCTTGTTTTATTATTACCACACGGCTATGAAGGACAAGGGCCTGAGCACTCAAACGCCAGACCTGAGAGATACCTTCAACTAAGTGCGGAGTATAACATGGTAGTGGCGAACATCACCACACCATCAAACTTCTTCCATGCTTTGAGAAGACAAATGACATGGGAGTTTAGAAAACCACTTGTGGTTATGTCACCTAAGTCATTGTTGAGACATTCTAAGGCAGTTTCTCCTCTGGAGGAGTTTACTTCGGGTAAATTCCAAGAAGTAATTGGTGATGATAATGTTACAGCCAAGTCTGTCAAAAAAGTGATCCTTTGTTCGGGCAAAGTTTACTACGACCTGCTTGAACGCAAAGAGAAGGATAAGAGAAAAGATGTTGCATTGATCAGAATTGAGCAATTGCAACCGTTCCCTGCTGGTCAGGTAAACAAAATACTAGATAAGTATAAAAACGCTGAATACTTCTGGCTACAAGAAGAGCCAGAAAACATGGGCTATTGGAGCTTTGTGCAGCGTGCATATAAAGAGAAGAGCCTTACTTTGATATCGAGAAAAGCAAGTGCATCACCTGCTACTGGTTACGCCAAGGTTCACGCTCAAGAACAAGAAGAAATTATTAATAAAGCTTTCGCTTAAATCAATAGAATCATGAGTTTGGAAATCAAAGTTCCTGCAGTTGGTGAATCAATCACAGAAGTAACCATTGCACAGTGGTTCAAGCAAGAAGGAGATCATGTCGAAATGGACGAAGTGATCTGCGAGCTTGAATCTGATAAAGCTACTTTCGAATTGAATGCGGAAGCAGCCGGCACACTTCAAATTATAGCCAAAGAGGGCGATACACTCGAAATTGGTGACCTAATTTGTAAAATCGATGAGGCTGACGCAGCAGCTGCCCCGAAGGACGAAGCTCCTGCTGCAAAAGAGACTGAAGCACCTGCCTCATCTGATGGACCGAAAGCCACTGGCGAAATCAAAGAAATGATTGTGCCTACGGTTGGTGAATCTATCACCGAAGTAACGATCTCCAGTTGGCTGAAAGCAGACGGAGACTTTGTTGAACTTGACGAGGTAATCGCTGAAGTAGACTCTGACAAGGCTACTTTCGAATTACCGGCTGAAGCCAACGGAATCTTACGCATTGTAGCAGAAGAAGACTCTACCATAGAAATAGGTGCTTTGATTTGTAAAATTGAAGTAATGGAGGGTGCTCCTGCCGAGGAAGCACCAGCATCTGCGCCATCTGCTGCAGAATCAAGTACTCAATCAAGCGGCAACGAAACCTATGCTACCGGGCATGCCTCTCCAGCCGCAGCCAAAATTCTGGCTGAAAAAGGAATATCAGCCTCTGCCGTTACGGGTTCAGGAAAAGACGGAAGAATTACAAAGGAAGATGCCAAAAAAGCACAGGCTTCAGCTCCTAAACCAGCGGCTACTCCAGCTAAAGAAGAAGCTCCTCAGGCACCTGCGGTTTCTGGTGGCAGAAACGAAAGCAGAGAGCGCATGTCTGCGCTTAGAAAGACAGTTGCCAAAAGACTTGTCTCTGTAAAGAATGAAACGGCCATGTTAACCACATTTAATGAGGTGAACATGAAACCGATCATGGATCTGAGAAAGAAATATAAGGAGCAGTTTAAAGAGAAATACGAAGTTGGACTTGGCTTTATGTCATTCTTCACAAAGGCAGTAACTATGGCGGCTAAAGAATGGCCAGCAGTCAATGCTCGTATTGAGGACAATGAAATCGTATATAGTGATTTTGTTGACGTTTCGATTGCAGTTTCAGCGCCTAAAGGCTTAATGGTACCTGTAATCCGAAATGCAGAATCAATGAGCTTCGATCAAATCGAAAAAGAGATTGTTCGCCTAGCTACTAAAGCTAGAGACGGAAAACTGACGATTGACGAAATGACCGGAGGAACTTTCACAGTGACCAATGGAGGTATTTTCGGTTCAATGCTATCCACTCCAATTATCAATTCCCCACAATCTGCAATCCTTGGAATGCACAACATTGTGGAGCGTCCGATGGCAGTCAATGGTGAAGTTCAAATTTTACCAATCATGTACGTAGCACTCTCTTATGATCACAGGATTGTAGATGGACGTGAGTCTGTAAGTTTCTTAGTGAGAGTGAAGGAATTATTGGAAGACCCAACACGTCTATTGCTCGGAATTTAATTATCTCAATACTCAGTTCTTAATACTAAATACTCGAAAATGAAATACGATGTAACAGTAATAGGCTCAGGACCCGGTGGGTACATTGCGGCCATCAGATGTGCTCAGTTAGGCATGAAAACCGCGATTATTGAGAAGTACAATACGCTTGGTGGTACCTGCCTTAATGTTGGCTGTATTCCATCAAAAGCACTTTTGGATTCTTCCGAGCACTATCATAATGCCGCCCATACTTTCGGAGATCATGGGATTGAGTTGAAAGACCTAAAAGTGAACTTGAAACAAATGATCGACAGAAAAGCGGCCGTTGTTTCTCAAGTTACGGGAGGTGTAGATTTCCTCATGAAAAAGAATAAAATCGATGTCTTCCATGGCATGGGTTCTTTCATCGACAAAAACAACGTTAAGGTCACAGATTCTGAGGGTAAAGAAACCAAAGTAGAAACAGACAAGATTATCATTGCAACAGGTTCGAAACCTTCTTCACTCCCATTTATCGACATTGATAAAAAGAGAGTAATCACTTCTACTGAAGCCTTAGAATTGAAGGAAATTCCTAAACACATGATCATTATTGGTGGTGGTGTAATTGGAATGGAATTAGGTTCGGTTTACGGGCGTTTGGGAGCTGAAGTATCGGTTGTTGAGTTTATGGACGACATCATCCCGTCAATGGACAAAACTATGGGCCGTGAGCTGAAAAAGTCATTGAAGAAACTAGGCTTTAATTTCTACCTAGGGCACAAAGTTACTGGTGTGAAATCGACTGCTAAAACGGTTACGGTTTCGGCTGAAAACAAAAAAGGTGAAGTCATAGACCTCAAAGGAGACTATTGCTTGGTTTCTATTGGAAGAAGACCTTACACCGATAGTCTTGGCTTGGAAAACGTTGGCATTAAAACTGACGACAAAGGTAGAATAGAGGTAGATGGTCACCTCAAAACTTCAGTTGATAATATATACGCCCTTGGCGATGTCATTAAAGGAGCAATGCTTGCCCACAAAGCCGAGGAAGAAGGCGTATTTGTTGCGGAAGTGATGAACGGCCAAAAGCCTCATATTAATTACAACCTCATTCCTGGCGTAGTATACACTTGGCCAGAAGTAGCGGCCGTAGGCCAAACTGAAGAACAACTCAAAGAAAGTGGAAAAGCTTACAAATCAGGCTCATTCCCCTACAGGGCATTAGGTAGAGCACAAGCCTCTATGGATGTCTCTGGCTTAGTGAAAGTACTTGCCGACAAAGAGACAGACGAAATCTTAGGTGTTCACATGATTGGAGCCAGAGCAGCAGATATGATTTCTGAAGCCGTTGTCGCCATGGAATTCAGAGCTTCTGCTGAAGATATATCTCGCATGTCACATGCACACCCAACATATACCGAAGCATTTAAAGAAGCTTGTTTAGCCGCTACCGATAATAGAGCACTAAACGTATAAGTTGATGATAAATAATAACAGAAAAGGGAAGTCGAATATCGACTTCCCTTTTCTTATGCTTTAAGAAGGTCAACTAAAACAGACCTTAAAATATCTAAGGTGAGAAACTACTTGCTTACTCTCCTACCTTCCATTGGAAGGGCATCTTCACCGAAATAAACGTAACCACTGAATGATTCTCCTTCAAAATCACATTCTATGGCTGCGCTGTTCCCCATCACATCGATGACACCCGTCATAGAAGTTCCTTGAAAATCTACGTCCGTCAGTTCTAGCGTACCAAACTGATCGGTCTCTAGTGAGGCAGAGTAAGTTCCTGGTGCACCTTGAATCATAAGTTTTCCACCTGTTGCACCGTCAGGTGCATCAACTGTATACTCCCAAGTTCCAGTTGGATCATAGGCTTTTTCTTTTCGAGATTTTTTTGAAGCACCAGCTGTGTTTGCGGTATTAGAGGCTGCACAGCCTACTACAAATAGAAGCATGATTAATAGACTAAGGGTGCTTTTGATTTGGTTAGCGTTTTTCATTTTGTTGAATTTTCGAGGTAAATGTAAGTTCAAGCAAATTAGCACTTTTTTCAATTCTCCCATTTAGATAAAAATCAAAAGGTTCAAAAAATGATTCGAGATTGATTAATGAAAAACTCGTTTTGATTATTAGCTTTAAGGTATAACTTTGCCCCAATTTGTACCTAAGTCAACCAGTCGTTCTTTACTTACAACATGCCGAAAGATAATAGCATTAAATCCATCCTAATCATTGGAAGTGGGCCAATCATCATTGGTCAAGCCTGTGAGTTTGATTATTCGGGATCTCAAGCATCCCGATCACTAAGAGAAGAGGGAATTGAAGTAACACTCATCAATTCGAACCCAGCCACAATCATGACTGACCCCGTGATGGCTGATAACATTTACCTCAAGCCACTTACCAAAAAGTCAATTATTGAGATCCTTGAAAAGCATCAAATCGATGCAGTATTACCCACTATGGGTGGTCAAACCGCATTGAATCTTGCCATTGACTGTGACAAGGCTGGGATTTGGGAGAAGTACAATACCCGAATCATTGGTGTAGACATTAATGCCATTGAAACCACGGAAGATCGTGAGAAATTCCGTCTCAAAATGCAGGAGATTGGCGTTGGGGTCTGTAAAGGAGAAACTGCTACGTCTTTCCTAAAGGGTAAAGAAATTGCCCAAGAAATTGGATTCCCATTGGTCATTAGACCATCATACACTTTAGGTGGCTATGGTGGTGGGTTCGTCCATAATCAAGAAGAATTTGATGAAGCGCTTACGCGTGGTTTGAATGCTTCTCCTATCCACGAAGTATTAGTAGAACAAAGTATACTGGGCTGGAAAGAATACGAACTGGAATTACTGAGGGATGATATAGGAAACGTTATCATCATCTGTTCAATTGAGAACTTCGACCCAATGGGTGTGCATACCGGTGATTCCATTACCGTGGCACCTGCCATGACGCTTTCGGACACTACTTATCAGCGCATGCGCGATATGGCCATTCACATGATGAATGCCATTGGTCAATTTGCCGGAGGCTGTAATGTTCAGTTTTCTGTAGGACCAGACAATGAGGAAATCATTGGCATCGAAATTAACCCCAGGGTTTCAAGATCATCTGCCTTGGCGTCTAAAGCAACTGGCTATCCTATTGCCAAGATTGCAGCTAAGCTAGCAATCGGTTACAACTTGGATGAGCTGAAAAACCAAATCACCAAAACAACATCAGCCTTCTTTGAGCCGGCTTTGGATTACGTTATTGTAAAGATTCCTCGCTGGAACTTCGACAAGTTCAAAGGTGCTGACAGAAAGCTAGGCCTTCAGATGAAATCTGTAGGTGAAGCAATGGGTATTGGTAGAAACTTTCAAGAAGCACTACAGAAAGCTTGTCAATCACTCGAGATCAAGCGAAACGGACTCGGTGCTGATGGGAAAGAAGTAAAAGATCAAGCCGTATTATTGAATAGTCTGGAGAATCCTAGCTGGAACAGACTCTTCCATATTTACGATGCTTTTAAACTTGGTATTCCTTTCAAAACCATTCAGAAAAAGACCAAGATCGACAAATGGTTCTTGCAGCAAATTGAAGAACTCATATCGTTAGAGAAAGAAATTGAGAAGCACACTTTAGACACACTTCCTGAAGGCCTATTAAAAATGGCCAAGGAAAAAGGCTATGCCGATAGACAGATTGCACACTTGTTGGACTGTCTCGAAAGTAAAGTCTTCAACAGAAGGCATGAACTAGGAATTAAGAGAGTCTACAAAATGGTAGATACTTGTGCCGCTGAGTTTGAAGCACAAACACCATATTACTACTCAAGTTTTGATACCGAAAATGAGTCTATCGTAACAGATAAGAAAAAGATCATAGTACTCGGGTCAGGACCCAACCGAATTGGTCAAGGCATAGAATTCGATTACTGTTGTGTACACGGGCTTTACGCTGCTAAAGAGTGTGGTTATGAAACGATCATGATCAATTGTAACCCAGAGACAGTATCTACTGACTTTGACACTGCGGACAAACTCTACTTTGAGCCGGTGTTCTGGGAGCATATATATGACATCATCCTACACGAAAAACCTGAAGGTGTCATCGTTCAGTTAGGTGGTCAAACAGCCTTAAAGCTTGCTGAAAAGCTAGATCGCTATGGTATCAAAATTATTGGTACGAGCTTTAAAGCACTTGACCTTGCCGAAGATAGAGGTAGGTTCTCTACATTACTTGCTGAAAACGACATACCGTATCCGAAGTTTGGTGTCATCGAAGATGCTGATGAGGCCTTAGAACTTTCTAAAGAAATCGGATTCCCATTATTAGTTAGACCTTCCTATGTATTAGGTGGACAGGGTATGAAAATCGTGATCAATGAGCAGGAGCTTGAAGAGCATGTCGTGAATATTCTAAAAGATATCCCTGGTAACCGAGTCCTACTTGACCACTTCTTAGAAGGTGCTAAAGAGGCCGAAGCAGACGCCATCTGTGATGGAGAGAATGTCTACATCATCGGAATAATGGAGCACATTGAACCTGCAGGAATTCACTCTGGAGATTCATACGCCCTATTACCTCCATACAGTCTGGGAGATATTGTAATGCGTCAAATTGAGGAGCATACCAAGAAAATTGCGCTGGCACTAGAGACCAAAGGACTGATCAACATTCAGTTTGCTGTAAAAGATGATCAAGTTTATATCATTGAAGCGAACCCAAGAGCGTCTAGAACCGTTCCATTCATAGGAAAAGCTTATCAGGAGCCTTATGTGAATTACGCCACAAAGGTAATGTTGGGTGAGAAGAAGGTAACAGATTTTGATTTCAAGCCAGTAAAGAAAGGCTACGCTATCAAAGAACCAGTATTCTCATTCCATAAATTCCCGAATGTTAATAAGGAATTGGGGCCTGAAATGAAATCGACTGGTGAAGCCATCTACTTTATAGATGACTTGTTAGATGATTATTTCCTTGAAATTTATTCAAAACGAAATTTATACCTAAGCCGATAAATGGGTTATATATTCAAATACGTACTACCAATATTAGTCATCTACTGGATATTCAGAAGCATCGGTCGTTTTATGACGCGCATGATGGGTGGCGGTAATCCGCAGCAACGCAATACGCATCAACAGCAAAAGAGCACAAGACCTGCTGATGGCAACGTACGGGTTGAATACGCCCCCAAGAATAAAAACGAGAAGTCAGCCGACAACTTTAAAGGCGGAGATTATGTAGACTATGAAGAGGTAGATTAACCACTCTAAAAAACATAAATCAAAAAGCCGAAGCCCTGAGAAGGGTTTCGGCTTTCTTTTGCTTGAAAAACATCATTTAAAAAATAAAAAAGTCTCAGAAATTCTTAAAAAGGACTTTACTTAATTATAAGATCAATATATTGATCTTATTTCGTATATTTTATGAATGATCAAGCAGATTTCTAAAGAACAAGTGCTAGACCGTATCAGATTTGAAAACCCATGGTGGGTTGACGGCAATATTGAGGATGATTATGATCAAATGCTGCGCAGGCTCAAGTGTAGAATGGGAAAATGTATTTGATGGAACTAGTGGAACTGTTGACGTTCAAATAGATGGTCCAAACTCCTCTTGTGCTCAACTGTAAATTATAATTTCTTCTACTAGCCTCATTGGAAAAAAAATTCAATGAGGCTTTATCTATTTACTATAATGGCATTTACCAAACTATTTGGAATGATCTTACTCATTTCATTTTTTCTTTCTTGCACAACTGATAATAGACATTCATCAGGTAATGAGATACAAATACTTGAAAACAATCTAAAAATATCACATGGCGATTTAATCTTGGCCAGAATGAGCCCTAAGAAAGTCATAGCTCAAGATAGTCTCTTGATATTTGATCAGCAAAGCTCACAATTTGTAATATTTGATCTTCAAAAGAAACGTCCAGTTTGGTCTCTTACACTGTCCAAAGATGGCCCCAACTTTTTAGAACTACCTGTTCTGGACACTTGGTTCGAGGAAGAAAGATTGTATGTGCTATCGAGATTGTTCTTTTCTGTTTATGATGCCAACAATGGAAATATCATTACCAGACTTAGTGCTGAAGAAATCAAAGGTTGGAATGATCACTATCTTCTCACTTCATTTGTATATCAATCTGACGAAAGTATTTTATTTGCCAAGCATAACAGGGCTTTGCGTACACCCAATGCAGGAATAGATGACCCAACATATTCCATTGTTTACAAATATTCCTTGAAAACGAATAGGCTCGATTCACTTAATATTAACAATCCACCTGAGACACTAGCATATGATCCATTACAAGGTTATTATACGAACTACTCAAAACCATATTTACAACCTATTGGTGATAACCTAGTTTTCTCCTTCGAATTTGGTTCAAATATTTATGAGTACAATAATTTAGAAAATAGTGTGCAATCCATAGCAGCACCTTCAAAGTATTCTAGTCCTTTTAGAGAACCAGAGAACCCTGATATTTATAGAAATAGTAGAGCTCAATACATTTATTCAGGGCCAAAATACTTTAGTATTCTACCGTTAGGTGATACAGGGCTTTTTGCTAGAGCTCATGGCGACTGGCTTAAGACTACTGAAGGCAATAATGTGAGACTTCGCTACCTTACAATATTGGATTCTAACTTTCAAGTAATGAAAGAAGTCGAAATCAATGAGCGCGTATGGGACCATCCTTTCGTAATGGGTAACAAAGTATTCTTTGTTACACTCGATAGAGAACTGGAAGATCATTTTGAATTCATTACTTACGAAGTAAGTAAAAACTAAATCATGGCATTTGATACACCATGGCATTAATATGCATGCCTGCTCCCACAGAAGCAAATATGACATTATCGCCAGAGCTCAATGTATGTCCCTCAAGCTTCCCTTTTAAGATCATATCCAACATAGTGGGTATGGTCGCCACGGAACTGTTACCTAAGGTTTGAATAGTCATCGGCATCAGCTTATGAGAGTCTCCAGTGGTATCATATAATTTGAATAGCTTGTGCAGGATGGCTTCGTCCATTTTTTCATTTGCTTGATGAATCAAAATTTTACTAATGTCTCCCAATCCAAGACCAGCCTTTTCAATTGCACACTTCATGGCATCTGCCACATTAGTTAAGGCGTACTCATAAATCTTTCGACCCTTCATTTTTATATAGCTACCTCCGTTATCATTAAATGACTCATTGTAAGAAGGCCCCATCGCTAAATAGCAAAGCTCCTCATTAGCATCGGTGCGTGAACATTGGGCTATATATCCCCCTTTGCTATTATCAGACGCTGAGAAAATCGTTGCTCCTGCCCCATCGGCAAAAATCATTGAATCACGATCATGCGGATCGACAGTCTGGCTCAAGGTTTCCCCACCAATCACCATCACATGCTTCGCATCACCGCACCTAATCATCTGCGTTGCTTGAATAGCACCTTGAACCCATCCTGGGCAGCCAAAAATGATGTCATAACATGTGGTAGAAGCGTTGGTAATACCTAAATGTCCTTTGACTCGAGCAGCTAGACTGGGCATCATATCGATGCGGTTATTCTCCCTTTGCATGTCACCGAAATTGTGTGCAAAAATGATGTAGTCTAGATCATTGGCCTCTATACTACCATCTTCCAGTGCATTCTTAGCAGCGATTGCCCCCAGATCGGAAGCCTTTTGACCGGGCTCAGCATAGCGTCTTTCTCTAATGCCGGTAATCTTTTCAAACTTTCTAATGATTACATCATTAGGGTCGGCAAATCGTTCTCCATTTTCTTGAAAGAATTCGGCTTCTAGGAAGTCCTCATTCTTTACTACCCTTGTTGGAATGCAACTTCCAACCCCACTAATTATTACATTTGGTATACTCATTACTAATGATTTCTCACAGCATCCCAACAAGCCTCGGCAGCTTGTTCAATGCGTTCTTTTGTTAAAGATTGATTATGATCTATGTGTAGTTTAGACAGCGATACGATTGGCCCGTAGAGCAAAGAAACTATTGTATAGAGCGGCAAATCCTTCATCTCTCCAGCTCTTTTTGCTTCGATGAAAAAAGACATAATAGGCGCCAGAATTATAAAGCTTTCCTCACGCGTTACATTGCTCATAAACGGTGCGTAACGATACTGTTCTACAAATTGAAATTCCTTCGGATGAGCGATACAATAATTGATCAAATTCATCCATAAATGCTTAAAGCGCTCTTTATGTGTTCCTTCCTCTCGGTATCCATTGAGCATGGCCTTTATCACTCGTTTTTTGATCGAAGTAAAAAGTTCGTTGATCAATTGCTCCTTATTTTCAAAGTAGCGGTAAATCGTGCCTGCCCCAACACCTGCCCGCTGGGCAATCATAGAGATGGGTGTGCCATGAAATCCATGCTCACAAAGCGCGTCCAACGTGGCCTCAAGAATGGCAGATTTCTTATCAATAGTCTTGTTATCGATCATATTCGGTGCGGAATGAACGTTCATTCCGCTACAAAGGAAAAGACAATATCATTGTCTCCCAAGTGTTTTCAATAGTTTTTAAACCGTACGACTCTTGCCTTATCTTTTGGCAGGTGAATACTTTTAGTCTATTTTTGCCTACTCTTTGAAAAAAATTAGACGATAACGCTACTATATGTCTTGGTTTCAGCGAAAAATTAAGGGTATTACCACTCCAACCGATCAGAAGAAAGATGCTCCTGATGGTTTATGGTTTAAGACCCCGGGCGGCACAATCGTCCACACACGTGAGTTAAAAAACAATGCTTATGTGAGTCCAGAAGATGGATTTCATGTACGTATTGGATCAAAAGAGTATTTCGAAATACTCTTTGATGACAATAAATTCACGGAACTAGATGCTAACATGAGCTCTGGCGATCCGCTGAAATTTGTTGATAGCAAGCCATATCCTAAGCGAATCGTTGCTACCCAAGAAAAAACTAACCTGAAAGACGCTGCGCGAACTGCACACGGCAAAATGAATGGGATAGACCTAGTTGTTTGCTGTATGGACTTTGCCTTTATCGGAGGGTCAATGGGTTCGGTAGTTGGTGAGAAAATAGCTCGGGGAATTGATTATTCTTTGAAGCATAAAATTCCTTTTCTCATGATCTCAAAATCAGGTGGGGCACGTATGATGGAAGCAGGCTATTCACTCATGCAAATGGCCAAGACTTCGGCTAAGTTGGCACTTCTTGCAGAAGCAAAAATACCCTATGTTTCGTTATTGACAGATCCAACAACAGGTGGTGTAACAGCCTCTTATGCAATGTTAGGAGACTTCAATATTGCCGAACCTGGTGCTTTGATCGGTTTTGCAGGCCCAAGAGTAATCCGTGATACGGTAGGGAAAGACCTTCCAAAAGGTTTCCAGAGTTCTGAGTTTGTTCTGGACCACGGTTTTCTTGATTTCATTGTCGATAGACGCGACCTTAAGAAGCAATTGACAACTGTATTGAGGATGCTTCAGTAGGAAGCTATCAAATTTTTCAAATTCTTTTTTGAAACATCATTTCATGCTGCTACGTTTGCAGCATCAAGTCATTCATTTCCGTAACCGGATTGAATCGATTTATAAAGAAGCGTGGAGAGACTGGCTCTTTGAAGCGCTAGCAACCATTCCTAACACACTTGGAAAAGGTGCTAAATCCAGATCCCAAAGGGTGTCGAGTGACATTCGGGAGAATATAAATTGGTAAGTATGCGCATTCCATCTATTCTTGAGTATCTACAATTGTCTCGTTACAACAACTTGACAAAGCACCCCCTTATGTGCTGTATTAGGCGAACTCGATCCTAATTACCAATTCCCATTTTTCAATTTTATTTAAAAGTATGTTCAAAGACAGCTACATAACTCATATTGAGTCTGACAACACAGGATTTTCGGAGCCAAAATATTTCTTTTATGAGGAATCATTCGCACTAGAGAGCGGAGCACATCTGCCTGAAATTAGGATCGCCTATCACACTTTCGGGCAAGTCAATGAGGACAAAAGTAATATCGTTTGGGTATTTCATGCCCTTACGGCCAATGCCAATCCTTTAGAATGGTGGCCCGGCCTCATAGGTGAAAACGACCTAATCAATCCACAAGATCACTTTATTATTTGTGCAAACATCTTAGGGTCTTGTTATGGAAGTACTGGACCAAAAGATTTTGACATTCGCAATGGCGAACGCTATTTGAGAGATTTCCCTAACCTTACCATTCGTGATATGGTCAAGGCGCACCGCCTCTTGCAAAAACACCTTGGTATTACGTCCATCTATCTAGGCATCGGTGGCTCCACAGGGGGACAACAAGCCTTAGAGTGGGCGGTTCAAGACCCTCAATTATTCCAAAACCTGGCAGTGGTTGCCACCTCTGCCAAGAGCTCGCCTTGGGGCATAGCGATTAGAACTGCCCAGCGCATGGCGATAGAGGCTGATCCTTCTTTCTATTCATCCTCTCCAAAAGGAGGTTGGAAGGGGTTAGAGGCTGCGCGAGCCATGGCCATGATATCCTACCGAAACCATAGAACCTTTAATCAAAACCAAAAAGACCCAGAAGACAAACTAGATGATCTTCGAGCCGAGAGTTATCAACGCTATCAAGGAGAAAAGCTGAGCAAACGATTCGATGCTAGAACCTACTATACCTTAAATAAAGCCATGGACACGCATGATGTAGGCAGAGGTCGAAATGGGGTTGAGAACGCTCTAAGTACCATTGAAGCTAGAGTTCAAGTAATTGGTATCGAGGGTGACTTGCTTTTCTCTGAAAAAGACCATCGTTTGCTAACGGAACATATTCCAAATGCACGACTAGATATCATCCCTTCGCATTATGGACATGATGGCTTCTTGGTTGAAGCACCTGCCATCAGTAATACCCTCAAACACTTTTTAAATATGTCTTTATGAAAAATATTAAAATAGGACTCTTTGGTTTTGGTTGCGTTGGTCAAGGGCTTTATGAAACATTAAATAACGCCAAGAACTTCTCTGGGGAGATCAAAAGAATTTGTATCAAAAACCCAAGCAAGCCACGAAGTCTCAACCCTAAACTATTCACGATCCATGCTGAAGAGATACTCAACGATCCTGATATTGACGTAGTAGTCGAGCTGATTGACGATGCCGAAGCTGCCCTTCAAATAGTTACTTCTGCCTTAAAGAGTGGTAAGTCTGTTGTAACAGCTAATAAAAAAATGGTTGCTGAAAACCTTGCAGACTTAGTTGAATTACAAGCAGAAACAGGTCAGGCTTTACTCTATGAAGGTGCTGTTTGTGGTAGTATCCCAATCATTAGAACTTTAGAAGAATACTTTGGGCATGAGCCTATCAATGAAATTAAGGGAATCTTCAATGGTTCTACCAACTACATCCTAACCAAAATATTTGAAGAAAACCTCGACTATGATACAGCCCTTCGACAAGCGCAATCGCTGGGATTTGCTGAATCTGACCCAACCTTAGATGTTAAGGGCTTTGATGCAAAATATAAGCTGAGCATACTTTTAACACATGCCTTCGGTATACACGTATCGCCTAGTGAAATTGTCAATTTGGGAATCGACCATTTAAAAGCTGCTGATTTAGAATATGCAAAAAAGAATGGATTCACGATTAAGTTAATTGCGCAAGCCACACGAATTAACGATAAGGTTTATGGATTTGTGACCCCTCAATTCATAAAGCCAGACAACGACTTAGCTGCTATTAAAAATGAATTTAATGCTGTTACACTGAATGGAGAATTTTGTGACGATCAGCTATTTATTGGAAAAGGAGCCGGCAGTTTACCTACTGGGGCTGCTGTATTATCAGATATCTCAGCAATAAGTTATAATTACCGATACGAGTATAAGAAGCATTACAACCTAGGTAAACTACCTTTCTGTAACGACTCTCTATTAAAGGTTTATGTTAGTTTTGAAAAACCACATGAGATAAACTTAGACCGCTTCGAAAGCATTCAGCACAAGTACTTTAGTTTTGACCATAGCTATGTTGTCGGAAAAATATGTATCAACGACCTGTTAGATAAAGATTGGTTAAACAATCCTAAAAACAATATTGTTCTTTGCTCAACTGGCATAGAAAACGTTTTAGGAAATCTATGTGTCAAAAGACTAAATGCCGAAATTGAGGAGTTGAAAAAAGGTCAGCAATTACTAGAAAAAATCACTGTTTAATGTGGTTTTTGATTGTACATCTTTTTTCGATTTCACTTACAGATTTAAGCTTTTAGTCAATATATTTGTAGCCCTGATAAGTCAGGGTCTTTAGATTCAAATTGTTGATTTAAAATCGATTAATAGATGTCGTCAATCATAATTACGTCAATCGTTGCGTTCTCCGCAGTCATCCTGTTACTAGTGTTGATCTTGCTTTACGCTCAGTCAAAATTAGTTCAGTCCGGAGATGTGAAAATCATCGTCAACGGAGATGAAGAAAATCCGATCGTGGCCGCGGCAGGTTCTACCTTGCTCAATACACTTTCTGGAAAGAAAATATTCTTACCATCCGCTTGTGGTGGTGGCGGAACTTGTGCCATGTGTAAGTGTACGATCAACGAAGGTGGAGGAGACGTACTTCCTACTGAAGTGGGTCACTTGAGCCGTGCAGAGCAAAAAGAAGGTGTTCGCCTTACTTGCCAAGTAAAAGTAAAGAATGACATGCGTATCCACATTCCCGAAGAAATCTTCGGTATTAAAAAGTGGGAATGTGAAGTAGTTTCGAACTACAATGTGGCATCTTTTATTAAAGAATTTGTGGTGAAGCTTCCTGAAGGTGAAACTTTGGATTTTGAAGCAGGTGGATACATTCAAGTGGATGTTCCTCCAGTAGTTTGTGACTTCAAAGACATGAACATTGAGCCACACCCTGATGATCCTGCTGGCCCAGACAAATTCAAAGAAGATTGGGACAAATTCAGTCTTTGGGATCTTCAAATGGTAAACAAGGAAGAAATCTTCCGTGCTTACTCAATGGCTAACCACCCAGCAGAAGGTAACATTGTGATGCTAAATATTCGTATTGCAACGCCACCTTGGGATAGAGCGAATAACAAATGGATGGCTGTAAATCCTGGCATTTGTTCTTCTTATGTCTTTACTAGAAAACCAGGTGATAAAGTAACTATCTCAGGACCTTACGGTGAATTCTTCATCAAGCCGACTGAGGAAGAAATGCTTTACATCGGTGGTGGTGCTGGAATGGCACCAATGAGATCTCATTTATTCCACCTTTTCCATACCCTGAAAACGGGAAGAAAAGTTTCTTACTGGTATGGTGGACGATCTAAAAGAGAGCTCTTCTACTTAGAAGATTTCAGGCAAATCGAGAGAGAGTTTCCAAACTTCAAATTTCATCTTGTGCTTTCTGAACCTGTGCCAGAAGACAATTGGGTAGAGAAGAAAGCAATGGAAGACGAAGGCGATGGTTTCGTAGGTTTTGTACACCAAGCCGTAATTGATCATTACTTAAGCAAGCACGATGCTCCAGAAGAAATCGAATTCTACTTCTGTGGCCCTCCAATGATGAATGCGGCAGTAATTAAGATGTGCGAAGATTGGGGAGTTCCCGATGAGAATGTCGCGTTTGACGACTTCGGAGGGTAATTCACTCATTCATATAAAATTCAAAGCCCAGTTCGAAATTTCGAGCTGGGCTTTTTTTATTGGTTCTCATATTCACCCTAAATGTTCTATCTTTATTTTAGCATATAGCATATCATATGAATCTCAACCTTTTCTTCTCTCCGCTTTCCACAGACTACGATTTACCCAATAATGCCCTCGGCCAAAGCATAAAGCATTTAAATGACGAAGACTTCGACATAGCTAAAATGGACGTAGCGATTATCGGAATTAACGCCCGAGGAGAAGCGGATTTAATTCGCGCCAAGCTCTTTGCCTTAAAACGAAGCGCTGCGGCATATAGAGTAGCCGATTTGGGTAATATCCAACCAGGTACTGATAAAGAGCAAACGCAGGCCAGAATAAGAGAGATCTGTGAATTTTTAATGGCACAAAGAGTACTTCCTATAATGATCGGGGGAAATCAAGATCTGGCTTTGGGACAGTTCAAGGCGTACGAAACCGCCAATAAATTAATCTCTGTAGCCAATGTTGATGCTTTCATGGACATGGAAGAGGAAGCGGAGTCTTCTGCCAACTTCCTCAATGCTTTGTTACTCCATCAGCCGAACTTCTTATTGAACTATAGCCATCTGGCACATCAAACTTATCTCATTGATGCCGCCATGTTAAAGGCATTGGATAAACTTTATTTTGAATCGCTCCGCCTTGGGGAGATTCGGTATGACATTAAACAGGCCGAGCCCCTGATTCGGATGGCTGATATGTTAACCTTTGACATCTCCGCGATTCGTTCTTCAGATGCACCGGGTAACCCGAAAGCACAACCCTTTGGTCTTTCAGGTGAAGAGGCTTGCCAACTCAGTTGGTATGCCGGAATTAATGAAAAAATGACTTCTGTCGGTTTTCATGAATACTATCCGTCCTTAGATGACGATGCGCTCAAAACAGCATCCGTTATGGCCACAATGATTTGGTACTTCATAGAGGGATTCTATAATAGAAGAGATACGGGGCAGTTTAATTCTGAAAACTACACCAAGTATACTGTCAGCTTCGAAAACACTGAAGACACCATGACCTTCTATAAAAGTAACCTTTCGGAAAAATGGTGGATGTTAGTCAACTATGGTGATAAAATGTTGGATAGGGCCTATATTCCATGCAGCTACGAGGATTATAAAGGCGCTACTCACGGTGACTTTCCAGAACGATGGATCAAAGCGCAAGGCAAGCTGCTCTAAAAATGAAAAACCCCTCATTCCTTCTGAATCAGGGGTTCTTACTGGGTCATTAAAATAAAAATGATCTTAAAGCACTTTTGTTTTAATCAACTAACAATAAAGTATCGACTATGATACACTTATAATACGCCTTATCTATTCTGAACCCTACCCATGAGATAGAAGTAGGTGCCATCCACAATCAAATTGCGATAACCTATTGGCTATTTATTAAAAGGGAACATGGTAAAGGAGGTAGCCCCAAAATTATTCTTTGTGTACTTCGCTAGGCAGTAGGCATCAAATACCGGATCAAAATTTACTCGCCCACCGACTGCCTTTTTTGGATACTGGCCATCGTTGTGAAAGAAATAGACTGTAGTGGTACCTAGCTTACTGTAGGGCATAAGGCCTGAATAACGTTCCATTTCACTCCAAATACTATCGGTGGTTGTAACAATGTAGACGCGCTCGACAGGCCCCGTATTATTAGCATTGCGGTAGAGATCAACTTCCTCGAAAGTAGAGACAAAATCATTTAAACCCGGTTGAGAGAATGAATTCCAGAGAATAGCAACGACAAAGGCTATGGCAATTAGTCCGAACCAGAGTCTCTTATTTCTCATATCAATCCCCTTGATTTAAGCTCCAAATATTTATTAATAGTATTGATACTTAACTCCTTTGGTGGGGTCAAAATGGTATGAATACCATGGGCTTGTAGTTCTTTGACGATCAGTTTCTTTTCAAAGGCCAGTTGTTCAGCAATGCCTTTCATGTACACCTCTTCTATGTCATCCGCTTTCGAATGTATAATTTTTTCAACCTCAGTATTTTGGAAGAAGATACACACAAGCAGATGCTGCTGCTTTATGCGTTTCAAAAAAGGCAACTGCCGCTTTAAGGCCGATAATGACTCAAAATTGGTATAAAGTAATACCAAAGATCGTTGCGTCACCTTTCTCTTAAGCGCAATGTATAGCTTACTATAGTCAGACTCTTTGTATCCTGTTTTCTGTTTGTATAGGTGCTCTAAAATAAGGTTCAACTGCATATTTCGAGATGATGCAGGCAGTATGGAATTCACTTTTTGTTGGAAAGTAACCACGCCAGCTTTGTCTCCCTTTTTCAAGGCGATATTTGAAATGACGAGACTTGAATTGATTGCATAATCTAAAAGGCTGAGACCTTCGAAAGGCATCTGCATCACTCTGCCTTTGTCAATTACGGAGTATACTTGTTGAGACCGCTCATCTTGGTACTGGTTGACCATCAAGTGGCCTCGTCTGGCTGTAGCTTTCCAATTCACTTTCCGATAATCATCTCCGGAAACATAGTTTTTGATTTGCTCAAACTCCATGTTATTTCCTATTCGCCTGATCTTCTTTACACCAAATTCTTGCAGCTGATTTGAAATCGCCAATAGTTCATACTTTCTCATTTGGATGAATGACGGATAGACTGCTACCTCTTTCTCATCACCCAATTGATAACGCCTTCGCACAATGCCCAGCGTATTAGAAACAAAGACATTTACAAAACCAAAAGCATAAGCTCCGCGCTTTGTTGGCCTAATGCTGTAATCTATCTCTTTTACTGATCCGGAAGGTAACACTAGATCAAAAACCTGATCTCTGATCTGAAGTTGTTCAGGCAATTCATCTACGACTTGCAGACGCAGCTGAATTGGATATCGATTTTCAATGATAATTCTAACAAGGTTAGGATCACCATTTGAAAACTTCTCCGTACAGAGTCGTTCAAGGCTGATACCGTCTCTGATACGATAGAGCAAGAGCGTATCTATAACCATGCATGCCAATGATAGGTAAAAAAGTACTTCGGCAATTACCGCGACAAAAGGCACAGCAAAGCCAATAATGAACAGAAAGACTAAAGTCCCTGCGGCATAGAAAAATCTATTGGTGATATAGAATGAACGGACAAAGTTCATTAACGAGGCACCTCGGTTTTAGCCACTAACTGTTGAATTACCTCTGAGGCAGAGATGCCCTCCATCTCTTTTTCTGGTGTGAGGATTATTCTATGTTTCAGTACTGGGCCGGCTAAGAATTTTATGTCTTCTGGTGTTACAAAGTCTCTGCCCTGAATGGCTGCAAACGCCCGAGATCCATTTAAAAGGGCCAATGATGCCCTAGGTGACGCACCTAAGTAAATCGACTGATCGTTTCTCGTTTGATTGACTATCTGAGCGATGTAGCCCAATAACTTCTCATCCACAATAATGTCGGAAAGCGTGGACTTATAGCCCGCAATATCTTCGGCTGAAATTACAGGAGTAATTTCATCAAGCTGTTCACCTTTTCTATTAGCCGCCCGGAGCAAAACCTCTGTTTCGTCCTCGACAGAAGGATAGCCAATTTCTATTTTGAAAAGGAAACGATCTAATTGTGCTTCTGGTAAACGGTAGGTTCCTTCTTGCTCTACAGGGTTTTGGGTTGCAAGAACTAAATAAGGCGCCTCCATTTTATAAGTAGCGCCATCAATGGTGACTTGACGTTCTTCCATTACTTCAAAAAGGGCAGATTGGGTTTTTGCAGGTGCACGATTGATTTCGTCTATCAGCACAATATTTGAAAAGATAGGCCCTTTCTTAAAATCAAACTCGGAGGTCTTCATATTGAAAACACTTGTGCCTAAGACGTCTGAAGGCATCAGATCAGGAGTAAATTGCACTCTCGAAAAGTCAACTGACATACTCTTAGCTACCAATTTAGCCGCAAGGGTTTTCGCTACGCCAGGTACGCCCTCTAATAAGATGTGCCCGTCAGCCAATACAGCCGTAATGATCAAATCGACCATCTGTTTCTGACCAACTATCACCTTGCCTACTTGTTCTCTTATTTTAGCTACACCTTCTTTCAGCTTGGTCAGGTCTACCCTGCTTTCAAATGATTCTTGGTTTTCCATATTATTTTATTCCGTAAAAAGCGGTTAGCCGTTTTTCGATTTCCATTAACTCACCTTCGTTAATCTCAATTCCGGCCTCTACTCGTTTAATAAATTCTAATAGTACATTAATTGATTTAATCGACTGACCTGACTTATTAGACAAGTCTTTGGCGAAACGTTCATCAAATTGATCAGTTCTTAGATTATAGTGTACCCTCACAAAGTCCTTCCAATAGTGAACCCTCTTTTCCGCCAATTTCCGATGATCGCTTTGTCGATAATACAATCTACCGAGTGTCTCCACAAATTCAATTGACATATTCTTAAGCGGTGTAATTAGCGGGATGATGCGTTGTCTTCTCTTCGATTCAAAAAAGACAAAAATCAAAAGTGTAAACAATAAAATGAAAAAGGCCCACTTCAGGGAAGAATTACTTAAGATAACCCTCAATGGCGTTTGTGCTTCTAGCCTACCTAACTGATAATACTCATTATGAATTAGAGGCTGTTCTTTTGGAAATAAGCTGAGTAACGCTGACGCGAACTCGGTAGTCTTCTCGTCCAACACAAAGTAGTTCGTAAAAGCTAATGGCATGGTGGAAATGTATAGCTGACCTTCTAGCGTCTTCGAGCCAATCAAAACAGGTTTACCATTTTCATTTGTGGCTAGTACTTCAAATTTTTCTTTGTCCATCTTACTAAAAAAAGATGTAGTGGCGATAATCGGAAATGAGTAATCTCTCGCCTCAACGCTACCAAGTGCTAGGCTAACGGTCTCATTGGCTTCACCTGCAAGTGCCTCTTGTATTGCTTTAAAATCATAAGCCAGTGCAGGGTTTTTAACAAAAACCTCAAAATCAAGTGTATCTGAGAGCGGCCTACTAAACTCTCTAGCACTTATCATCACGGTTGCCCCTGAATCTAAATATGTAAATAAAGCATCGACATCATTATCATCCATGCCCATACCATCGGCAATGACCAACAGGTTAGCTTCTATTTCCGCTTCCTCTACTAATTCATAGACCGTTCTGTACTCGGAAGTAAAAGCTTGATTCGTGAATAAATCTTTTGCTAAGTCATGAGTTGCTTTGGCACCAAAAGGGAGCGAATGATTCGCATGATAAGTAGCCGTCCAATTGAGTTGTTTGGGTTTCTGCAACTCATAAAAGACATACATGGCAATTACGGCTACTAGAAAGATCACATACTTCTTGTCTTTCATTTTACCCCTCCTAGATTTTTAATCTTTGATAGATGCTCTTGCGCTTGGGCCACAATCGCATCATTTGCTTCGAAGTGCCCATACCAGGTATAGTCAAAAATAAAGCTCAGCCGTTCGAAATCATGCGCTCCATCTTTCCCTGAAAGCTCATAGAGATAGTCTCGATTGGTTTTTCCTTTTTTTACGGTAACTGCTTCGCTAGCTGCCAATAATTTAAGTGCGCATAAATAAGTCAACCGAACTACAAAACGCCACTGTTCTTCTCGCAGGGCTAAGGAAATCTCCTTATCAAAGTCAATATCATTTAGTTGTTCCTCGCTGACCTGATATGGTAACTTTTGCACCTTTTTCGGCTTAAAAACGCTGGTTACTTCTATGCCGAAAATTTTTATGATTAAGTAAACGAACGCAACAACAACTAAGACCCGAATCAAGATATTAATGACATTCGCAGTAGCACCAGAGCCAATCAGTCTTGCAAACCACTCTTGAACACCTCGCCAAAAACGCTGAAAAGGACCTTCAGTTTCTGGGGTCGGCAGTTCATATTGATACTTTCCGTCTTCACGATATTCATTCAGTTTTTCTTCATCGAAAGCTCTCTGTTCCATAGAAGCTTGGGTACTGTCAATCTCTTGTGCAGAGACAGTGCAAACAGCATTCATAAGAAAAACCAGTAGGCTAATAATCCTCATCAGATGTATGTTCTTCCTCCGCATTAATTCCGTCAATCTTACTTATTAATCCCTTAGACTCTCTCCGCTCTACCAAATTGAAATATTGAAAACCAAGTGCAATATATATCAGAGAATACAGGCAAATTGTTCCTAAAGATTCCAAACAAGAAAATAAAACACTCAGGGGTGTATTCACGAGCGCCTTGTCCATAATTTCCAGGTCATCTTGACCATTTGGGGATAGATAAGCCTCAATTCCGAAGGTGACCGCGCGAGGCGTTGCAAAAACAAAACTGATAATAAGGCCTATAATGCCCACACAAATTACAGTGCCAAAAGTACTGAGCCATTTACCTTTTGCTAGGGTAAACACTCTGCCAAACGCATCGATTGGATTTCCCTTTTCAAAGGCTATCGATGGCGCACCAAGCATAAGCACTATGGTTAAAATTAAAAGAGTGAATAAGCCTAGGAAGAAAAAGATAAGTACCCATTTACCTATAAGGTCAGTCGATACAGATGAAGTAAAGCCTATTAAAAATCCGAAAGCCACAACGGCTAACGAAGTCAAAAAATAAAATCCAAGTATATTCAAAAACTTGCTTGTAAAGCCCTCCATCACCTTTGAGATGGTAATCTCTTTAGGCTTCAGCACTTGATATTGCATCATGTACCCATAAGTAACAGTCGGAATAAGTGCTGTTGTCACTAAGATGGATAATAGGGACAGGCCGTATAGGCCAAGCAAATCTATGATATCATTTGCCTTTAGGTTTTGTACGCCTGAAATTAAAGCCATAAGACCTCCAGAGACCTCATTCATTAGCACACTGATGATAATGAGCACAGGTGCGGTAATTACCAATTGAGCTTTTAAGAAGGGCCAAGCATTTTCGTTGAGAAACTGAAAAGTCGCACCAAACTTATCCAAAAAGCTCCTTTTCCGAAAGAATTCTAGTTTGTTGATTGCTGGCATATTAGATCACTTTCAGTCAGAAAAGACTATTCTCAATCAAATGACTTTATGTGTTTTCAATTGTACCAATGTAATGGCATTTTCAGCCTTAGTATTGTTCTTCAGCATCTTCTTCTGCTCCGGCATCCATCTGTTCTATCTTCGACATTAGGCCTTTAGATTCTCTTCGCTCAACGAGGTTAAAGTACTGAAAAGCAAGGGCGATAAAAATGAGTGAATAGCTTAAGATACTACCGAATGTTTCAAACACAGAAAAGAGGATGTTTAGTACTTGATCGGACGAATTCTCCATTTCAATACTGTCCACACCTCCAGAGGCGTCTAAACTCGTGAAAACGTCTATTCCGACTACAATTGATCTAGGTAAACCAAAGAAGAAATTAATGATATAGCCTATGATAGAAATAACTACTAGCAAGCCGAATGTACTCCACCATTTCCCTTTGATTAAGGTAAAGGCTCTACCAAAAGCATCGATTGGATTACTATTTTCAAAAACTATTATGGCTGCCCCTAAGCTCAAAACAATCCCTACGTAAATTCCTGGAATTATGAAGAAAAAGGTCGCGATTATAGTGACAATATAGGCAAGGATATTTAGCCCAAGTATATTGAAAAACCGAGAAGCAAAGCCACTCGTAACGTTCGCCACACTGATATCTGAAGGCATATTATTTTGATAGGCTTTCATGTAACCGTAGGTTACTGCAGGCATTACCGTAGTACTGACCATGCCAATCAGTATAATTAAGCCATACATTTGAAACATGTCGATCAGAAAGTTGGCCGAGAACTCACCGTCAAAACCGATCATGCTAATAGCAAATCGGTTCACGAGAATATTAGCAATCAGTAAGATTGGTCCGGCAATCATGAACTGGACTTTCAGATATGGCCAAGCATTCTCTCTGATGAAAACGAAAGTTGCATTCAGCTTTTCGCCAAACTGGCGTTTCTTATAAAATTCGATCTGGGGCTGATGGGGCATTTTTATAAAGTTTTCTTGGGTATAAGATAATGTAATAAATCATGAAGGCCAGCGAGGCCAAGATGATTGTTGCTTTTAATGCCGCAGGCATATCAAAAAGTCGGGTAACATAAGACTCTAAAAAGCCCGCTAAAATAAACATTGGCACTAAGCCCAACACTACTTTTGCTCCTGTGGTGGCTCCTCTTCTAAGCGATTCCATGCGCGTGTATGTACCAGGGAAAAGCATTGAATTACCCATAATGAGTCCGGCTCCGCCAGCCATAATGATGGAAATGATTTCAATGGTTCCGTGAATCCAAATTGTCAATATAGAGGTGAGTAATAGACCCTTGGTATAGAAGAAGTATTGGAAAGACCCGAGCATCACACCGTTTTGAAAGAGCATAAAAACCGTTCCTACTGATGCAATAATGCCAAACGCAAAGGCTATAAAAGAGACCCTGACGTTGTTAAAAGTGATAAGTACGAACATATCGCTTTGGGCCATTTTGCCATAGACACCTAGTGGCACTCCACTTTCGATATTATTGAGCGTCATATTTACGTATTGATCGCCTAAAATCAGCCGAACAAAATTGTCATCAAATGCAGCTGAAAATGCCCCGATAATGCATGCGCCAACAAAGAATAGGAGGGCCGATCTAAACTCTTTCCGGTGCTGCCAAAAGATCAGTGGAAGCTCTCTCCTCCAGAATTCGGCAAATCTATTTTTGCGTTCCTTCTTATTTCTGTAAATGTATTGATGAACCTTTGTAGACAGGTTATTGAGATAAACCGTAACCTCGGATTTTGGATAATGGGTTTTAGCATAAGAGAGATCATCAGTCAGCTGAATGAACAAATCAGCCAATACATCAGGATCCTTTTTCGCTTTAGCGGCAACGAGACTTTCGAACTCTTCCCATTTACTTATATTTGCCTTCACAAAAGCGGACTCCCTCATAGATTCTCGTATTTCAGCCAAAAATTATGCAATAATAGTTCTTATGCAAGCTGTCAGTATTCAAACCACACAAAACATTCAGTTAGAGTACCCATTAGCGGGTATTGGAGAGCGTCTTCTGGCCTTTGCTATTGACATCATTATTATTGGTAGCGTATATATTCTTTTAAGTTTCACCCTAGGCTTCTTAGGTATGGGACAAGGACTTGCTGTGGGTGGTCTACTAGCCTTGTTAGTTTACCTATACAGGCTAGTTTGTGAAGTCTTTATGAATGGACAAACCGTGGGCAAAATGGCTTTGAGTATAAAAGTGGTGAAACTTGATGGCAGTACCCCCTCTTTCGTTTCTTACTTCCTTCGCTGGTTGTTAGAGCCAATCGACTTCTTTATTGTCGGCCTGGGTGTAATTTTCATTATTCTGACTAAGAACGGTCAGCGCATTGGCGATCTACTGGCTGGAACAACCGTAGTGAAAATTAAAAAAATCACTGCCACCAATGTTCAGAATAAAATTTTAATGGATCCGGTGGACGAAGATTATGAACCTCAAATCTTTGAAGCTGCCAACATTACCGATGCAGAGGTTCAATTGATCAAAGATGCACTTCGAGTTTTCAAAAATGACGCTGTCAAAAAACCTATTGGATTGGTTGAAGCAAAATTAAAGGAGAAGTACAACATCCAAAGTGATCTCCCTACTGTAAAGTTTTTATATACACTACTCCGAGATCATACGTACTACGTAACGAGATGAGATCAAAATCTTCAACATCAAATATTTCAAGCACACTCATTTTCTGCCTGATTTGTGTGTTGACTCTGTTTATCAAAGGAGTATCTGCACAATCCCCTCCTCAATTTCCAGCATATTATGATGAAGCCACTTGGGCTCCAAAACTAGATTCTCTTCGTGAAGCCCTTGGCTCTAAATTGACGGTCAAGAATGGTGAAAAATTTGAATTAGCCGCGCTTTTGGCCTTGTCTCATTATCCAATGCTTCAAGCCCGAAAAGTACAGATCATTGTGAAGAAATTACCGGGAGCACCTGTAGAAGCCAGTTTTTCAGTATGGAATTTCATTAAGCCTCGTAAAAGCAAAATTTACAAGATTAAGATCGAAGAAGGCTCCTTTATGGAACGCCTCACTTTAAATCAGCAAGTTTCAGCGCTATCGCATGAAATGGCACATTTTATCCAATACGACCAACGTGGGTATTTCGGTACGCTTACCACTTTAGCGGGTTGGTCTCTCTCAAAAAAGGCAAGAAGGAAGTTCGAAAAAGGAGCTGATAAGATTGCCATCGACCATCAGCTGGGGCCTCAGTTATTAGATTTCGCCTTCTATACCAGCGATGAGGAAATCAGAAGTTATATGAAGGAAAAAGGCCACGGCAATGAATAGCTATAGTTTGTCACAATTGTCTTTGCGCAATGGGCAGGATAAAGAAGAAGTCTGGGTGGCTTACAAAGGCAAGATATATGATGTAACCTCCTCCAAACTTTGGCGAAACGGTAAGCACTATGAACACTGGGCTGGTCAAGATTTAACAGATGAATTACCGGATGCTCCGCATACTGATACAGTATTTGAGAAGTTCACTGTGATTGGCGTCTTGGATGATTAGTTATTGGTTGATTGGTTGATTAGGGAACATTCTGTGCTCAGTTAGGCTCTGACGAAGACTAATTCACCATTTAACCAATTCACTAGTTTACTAATTAACTACTCCTCCGAAGCAATAGCCTCCACTGCACGCCAAACTCTGAATACATTCTGATAACACATTTTAGCAATATCATCATCAGAATAACCACGTTTCAATAGCTCGTAAATCAAGTTAGGATAAGTAGAAACATCCTTTAGCCCTGTGGGCAATGAATCTCCCACGCCATCGAAATCAGATCCAAAACCTATATGATCAGTGCTGCCCGTTAATTCCACTACGTGATCGATGTGATCAGCTACTTTCTTTACATCACTCCACGGATCGTTATTCTTAGTATATTCTTCTATGTAAGCTTTGGCTTTCGGGTCATTTCGAGATAATTCATTATCAGCTAGCCAATTAATCACGTGTTCATCATAAGCTGCTCTTCTGGCTCTATATTCTCCGTCTAAAAAACTCGACCCGAAATTGATCATGATGACTCCATCATTTTCGCCTAGTTTCTTAATCATATCATCGTTCATATTACGCTCAAAACCTGGGGTAAAATGTCGTACGGAAGAATGTGAGGCGATGGCAGGTGCTTTGCTTAGGTCCATTACTTGCCAAAAAGTGTCATCTGATACGTGAGAGATATCCACCATTATGCCTACTCTATTCATTTCTGCAACTACTAACTTTCCGTAATCACTCAGCCCGCCATGGGTTCTGGTAGTATCGTAAGAAGAATCACAAATCTTGTTGTCCTTACCATGCGTCAAAGTCACATATCTAATTCCAGCTTTTTGGAAATACTCAACGAGAGAAATATCGCCTTCTAATGGCGCACCATTCTCCATACCCATTGGTAAAGAAATCTTCCCTGCTTTAAATTGTTCTTCCACATCGTCAGGACTATAAGCTATCGCGAATTGATCGGGGTAAGTGTTTGCCAGTTGCTTGGTCATTTGAATCAAAGAATCTGCGAATTTTTTGGCGTAGCCCGGCACTTGTTGATACTGTGCTGGTATATAAATAGACATGAAAGGAGCGTCTAGCCCACCTTCTTTTGCCCTCGGAAAATCGAAGTTACCATCCGCAGTGCCGACAGAAACATTAAGCACTTTCTGCTGCACCATAAAACCACCCTGTTCCATACGATAAGGTAAGTCGACATGCCCATCAACAATTATATTCTTATGTGCCAGTTCGGTGGCTTTAGCCCTAAGTTCATCATCGGTGAGTTCTTTTTTAGCACTGTCACAAGCCACAGCAAAAAATGCGAGTGCTATACAGATAGCGAATAATCGTAGTTTCATAATCCTTCAGTTTGATCATGAATATAAGCATAGCCCTGAGAAATAGGAACTAGCTTCTTATTAGCAGTGATCAACCGAATTTTAATTTCTTTGCTTCCTTGTTGATCATAATAGCGCCAATCATAGAGGTGAGTACAGTAGCTAACATGACTATCCACCAGAAATATCTCATATCGAAGAACCTTACGCCCGTTTCGGCCCAAAACGCACAATATAATCCAACAACTGACCAGCTCATAAAGTAAAAGTGGCTTCTATACCATTTGGCACTCTTCCTCCTTACAGCGGGTATTATGCCCGCAGCCAAGGCTGCTAAACTCACAAGAGCGAAACCATGAAAGAGAGAGAAGCCTCCGAAATTGTATATGCCGAAGGCGCTAGCATTTAAAAAGAGCATGGAAACTACATAGGCATAACCGATCCTTTTGTGCCTAGTAGTGCCCTTCTTACCAAGAAGCACAATGGTTCCGAAGGTCATGGCCAAAATGGCCACGACCGTATGAAAGAAACCTGTCCAACTATTGATAATATGTAGTTTTTCTAAGAATTCCATAAGACTTACTTTACCTTCTTCAATTTCATTTCGAGAAAGGGATACCAATTACTACCATCGCTGTAGGCTCCTTTTTCTATCCAGTTTTCATCATCAATTGATATGGTAAACTCAACCTTACCCCCAGGCACATCAAAACCCCAGATAAACGCACCGTCTGCGTTGATTGTAAGTTCTGTAAAAGCGCTAGTGCCCTCTTGTGTCACTGAGTTAAATTGAAAAGTTCTTTTATTTATATCATAGTAGATCATACCGATGGCATTATGACCTACATAACCATCACTTCCGGTACCTTTTCCCTCTACATTCAAGGCAAGACCATTCAATTTTGATATAACTAACTCGCTTACTTTGAAGGTATTTCGTTGGCCTGACTGATCAGTTTGCCAACCTTCACCTTGCCATTCACCTACCCATTTACTCAGCTTTTTCATTTCTGACTTGGCTACTGACGGATCTTGAGCAAATGATATTTGCGTAGTGAAAACTAGTGCTAAAGCACATAAAAATACTTTTTTTAGATTTTTCATTTTGATGTACTGTTTCATTTTGAATCGTTTTTTAATTGTAAACTGGTTTATTTTATAAACTATAAATTCAAAAAAATTATGGTTTCAAATACTTTTGAATCGCTTTTACATAAGCCTCAAAAGCATCGACACCTTGTTGGGTTACTTTACAAGTCGTCTTAGGTTTCTTTCCTTCATATCCTTTTGTCACTTCAATATATCCGGCTGTGGAAAGCTTATCTATCTGTACACTTAGGTTTCCCGCAGTAGCATTCGTCTGCTCCTTGATGTAAACAAAATCCGCACTGTCAACACTGATTAACAGCGACATGACCGCAAGCCTCAACTGTGAATGTAAAAGGGGGTCTAGTGGCAAATCAAACCCCATTATGCTTTGCTTTGTGTCTGATCATGTATCCTGGAATCAAATAACCTATCATAGAAATCGACATAATTAACATTTGCTGTGCTTCCGACACTCTAAAAGCAACGAAGCAGAGTATCCAGAAAGCTATGCCTCCAACTTGCAATGGTACGAATTTCATCATTGCCCCAGAAACGAAAGTTCCTATGGCTACTAATAATAGAATAAACGGAACCACGGCCCATTCGAACATTTCTCCGTTGAAAACAAGGGTAAACATAGCCAATCCTAAGGCCAGCCATAAGTACCCATAGATACGATCGGCATAACTTGAGACTACCGCCTTTTTAGCGTCTTTTATGCTTCTAATTACGGAGGCAATCGCTCCGATAATATTCAACGACCACCCTATGTATGGGTAAGGGTAGTCTGTAAACTCCAAAAAGTAAAAATGACTGCCACTGGCCACAAGGACAATCCAACCCCAAAGCAAGAAGAAGAAGCTATTATCCTTATACCGTCTTCTGGCGCGATTGATCATGCTATTGATCAGCGCCATACTTTCCTGAGGAGACATTTCCTTTTCTTCCATGATTTAATATTTGCTCAAATGTAAACTAGTTTATAATATAAACCTAATACTAACACGAGAATGCAAATGAAAGTTTTCAGTCACTACTGCTTAAAAGGAAAATGAATTGGAAAGCTCCGTGGACACTTCTAAATTCGTTTCAATTAGTAATGCATACCCAGAATTCCATCATTAAATGAAGATACTCATTGCCGATAGTGGCTTTACAAAAACGGATTGGCGGATCATCGATGATCAAGGCGGTATAGCCCAGGCCAGAACAGCAGGAATAAACCCCTACTACCAAACCGAGGAAGAAATGTTGAAGGAGATTCAAAACCTCCATAACCAAATGCCAGAAAAGATGGACCGTATCTATTACTATGGTACTGGCTGTTCTTCTGCTACCAACAGAGATAAAATTTCTAGGCTACTGAGTCGCTATTATCCGCATGCCGTTATCGATGTTAACCACGACTTACTAGCAGCTGCCCGATCACTCTGTGGCAATCAACCCGGTATCGCATGCATCATCGGAACGGGAACTAACTCTTGTCTTTATGACGGCCAAAAAATTACAGAAAATGTTCCATCACTTGGCTGGGCAGTGGCAGATGAGGGCGGGGGCACCTACCTAGGCAAGACACTAGTCACGGATTATTATCGAAAAGATATGCCCAAGCATCTTAGAGTTCTTTTCAAAGAGGAGTTTGAACTGACCAAAGATGCCTTTCTTACAAAAATGTATCAAGAACCTATGCCTGGCAGGTTTTTAGCAAGCTTCGCCAAATTCATTGGTAAAAATATTTCAGACCCTTATATGTACGGATTGGTAGCCGATGGCTTCCAGCTTTTTATGACAAGAAACGTGATGAAGTATGAGGGACATCAAGATTTGCCTATTCACTTTACAGGATCTGTGGCCTATTACTTCGGAAATATTCTGAGAGATGTTGCCATGCAGAATGGTCTACAAATCAAACATATCACACAGGAACCCATCGCTGGGCTTACCCTTTTTCATCAATAACCCACACCCATGAACATTACTGAATCAGAATCAAATCACAACGGCTTAGATCAGATGAGTGTGAAAGAATTACTGACGAGCATTAATCAAGAAGATCAAACTGTTGCGCACGCTGTTCAAAAAGTCATCCCTCAGATCGAAGCACTCGTATTAGAAATTGTGCCACGCATGCAGAAAGGTGGCCGTATTTTCTATATAGGTGCCGGAACAAGCGGTAGACTAGGTGTCGTAGACGCTTCAGAGTGTCCCCCAACCTATGGCGTAGAACATGGAGTGGTGGTGGGAATCATTGCTGGAGGTGATACCGCAATCAGAAAAGCAGTAGAATTTGCAGAAGACAATACTGAGCAAGCATGGAAAGACCTTCAAGAACACATGATTAATCATAAGGATACAGTAATCGGCATTGCTGCCTCTGGCGGAACACCTTATGTAATCGGAGGCATCAAAAAAGCCAAAGAAAATGGTATTCTTACCGGCTGCATCACATGCAACCCAGATAGCCAACTGGCTTGGGAGGCAGCGTTCCCAATTGAACCGATTGTCGGACCCGAATTTGTAACCGGCAGCACTCGAATGAAAGCCGGCACCGCACAAAAGCTTGTACTCAATATGATCTCTACTTCAGTAATGATTCAACTTGGTAAAGTCAAAGGAAATCGAATGGTCGACATGCAGTTGTCCAACAACAAACTGGTGGATCGCGGTGCAAAAATGATCATGGAAATGCTTCAGGTAAACTATAAGGTAGCCGAGCAATTGTTAAAAGAGCATGGTTCTGTGCGGAAGGTGATTGACTTTATCAAGAACGATCAGGAATGAAAACTATACTCCTTACGATCAATTATCAGGTTGCCCAAAAAGAAAAATTTCAAAGATTTTTAGATAGCTTCCAGAAGGAAAATGGCTTGGTTTTCGACATTCAAAGGTTGGCCAAATATGAAAAATTTCCTTACCAGTTTCAAGCCGATATTCTTGTCCAACTGTCGGCAAGTTCCAACTCTGAGCTTGTTTTTCAGTCTCTTCAAGTTGCCAATTTGTTCAATACGAATTCTAGGGGTACTGTTTCAGTAATCGGACCCATGGAAAATGGAGAAGCGCTCGATTTCGAGGTTATCCTAAATCAAGACACGCCAAACCAACCAGTCAAATGGGTACATATTCAGACTGCCTAGCCGATGCATAATATCGAACCCTACTACAGCTGGCTCAAGTATTATAATGTGGCAGAAGATCCTAATTCACCATACGATGGTAAAGAGTATAACTTCGATCTGTACTCCGAGAACATTTACGGCTACTACATTGACCCTCATTGGGACTTTATGGGTTCTGAAACCCTCTACATCAAAATTCTCTTCACTGATTATGAACGTGGGTTCATCATCATAGAATTTATTGGCGAATGGAATGATGCCATCAACAATGACATCATGTTTTTAAAGCGAAACATTATCGATCACTTTAATGGTCTTGGCATCACAAAGTACATACTGATCGGTGAAAACATCCTGAATTTTCACGGGTCAGATGACAGCTATTATGAAGAATGGTTTGAAGACATGGAAGATGGCTGGATCACTGCTGTGAACTTTCGAGATTTCGTTCAAGATGAGATGAAAAACTTCAATATCGATAGCTATCTCAATTTTGGAGGCGAACTTGATATAGTGAACTGGCGTACGTTAAAACCACAATTGTTCTTCGAGAAAATAGATCACATCATTGGCCGAAGGATAGGCTAACTAAAAGGCCGACCACCCCGCTTCGCACCCCTCCTAGAAGGAGGGGAATTAGATTACTCATAAGAAAATGTTCGTTTCACTCACATCCTTTTAAAGGAGGGGTTTGGGGGTGGTTGGGGTGATCCTAATTGTACAACTTACCTTCTAGGCGGATTTGGAAAGAAATTGCACAACAACCTTATACTTCCTTCACCAACTCTCTTAAGAAGATTAAGTCCATTTTTTACATCCCTACCCCCCTCCATGACAGGAGGGAAATTAGATTACTCATAAGAAAAAGGTCGTTTCACTCCCCTCCTTTTTCAAGGAGGGGTTGGGGGTGGTTGATACATTTCTTAAATTGAAGTAAACACGTACAATTGGGAAGGATTCACAACAGACTCGCCCTAAAACAAAGGCGAAAGCATCTCAGAAATAATGGGACTTCAGCAGAAGCTACACTATGGACACTGCTTTCGAAAAAGCAACTGGAAGGCCGCAAATTTCGAAGACAACATAGCATCAAAAACTACATAGTGGACTTCTATTGTCCATCCGAAAAACTCATTGTAGAGCTTGATGGAGACGTACATTTCTCAGCCGCAGGCCTTGCCTATGATCAAAAACGTGATGATGAACTTAGGCGACTCGGTTTCAAAATTGTTCGAATCGAAAATGAAGATGTCTTCTTAGCAACTATGGCTGTTCTAGACAAGATTAAAAGTGGTTTTACCACCCCTGACCCCTCCTAAAAGGAGGGGAATTGGACTCAATTTATTGATAGAGAATACTCAATTGATTAGCATATGATCGTTTAGACACCAATCGAAACCATTGTATATAAGGCGATTTTATAAAGGCCAATTACTCCCCTGATCTTTAGGTAAGGGAACCCGGTTCAATTTCAAAACCGAAAAGTTCAAATTATTAGATCTGACTTTTTCAGAATCAGACCGGGAAGGTTTATTGATATGAAATGTGAGGCACTAACTACTCCCCTCCTTTTCAAGGAGGGGCTGGGGGAGGTTACTACTCCATCACCTCTACCTCAGCAACCATAGGGATTAAATAACGCCTTTGACTATTCAGTTCTAGACAAACCGCCCTTGTCCTTTTTTCTTGAAGCTTTCGGAAAGCCCTTTTCCTAAACTTGAATTCCGTATCAAGTTCCAAATCTTTCAATGTAGTGCTATCGATTTTATACTCATCGTATTTTGAAAGCACTTGCAACAATTTAAAGTCTGCCGAACTACTTGCCTTCGGGTTTTTCATATGCTTGGCCAAAATTCGCAGGATGTCATCAGGAAATACCTCTGGACGCAGTAAAGGCAGCATTAACTTCTGAAAACAAGATTTCCATTCTATACCATGAGGCTTCTGCCCAAGCCGAGTTCTGTGCACCACTCTATGAGCAACCTCATGAACATATGTGATGAGGAATTGATACGCATTCAGATCACTATTCACTGTAACCATATGCGATTTATCCCTGGAGTTATAGCGGTAGTCTCCTAGTTTGGAGCTTCTATTTGAAGCGAGTCGAAAGAAGAATGGTTGTTCTACCCACAAGCGCAGACAATAGCCCAAGGCCTCAGTTGGCACTTTTGTTGATAGTAGTTGGCGTAAATCCTCAACGGTTATGGCTCGATTCATTTATTTTCTCTCAATATTTTTTGTACTCCATTTTCAGGCCTCGGCTCAATTATTCTACAAACTTAAGATAACCTCCGATGCCTACGGAATTGAAAACCTAGATAAGTCAAAGATTTCCCAAATCTATGTAAATGATCGGGCTGCAAAAAATAATCTATCTCTAATGCCTTATGTGAAAAAATTGAGGGTCCGTTTGCATAAGTTAGGGTATTCGGTCACGCTGGACGAGAGCAAAGCAAAATTCATATTAAACTGGATGGTTGAAGTCAACGGCCCAATTATAACAGTTAACCAAAGCACCACACAAGCACCCAGCCAAACACAAACAGTGACCTTTAAAAATAATGAAGGCAAGGAGGAGAGAGCCGAAGTAACCATCCCTGGGGAATTCATCCAAGAGTATTCAGAGCTTCATACCTATGAGAAAACCCTCTCGATAGAATTGAGACTTATTGAAAGTGATAGACTCATATGGCAAGGGGAAGCTACTATTGCTGACAAACAAAAAACGCATGCTAAATATGCTAGTTACTTAGTCTTTGATGCCACATATGCATTCCTAAACTCCACTAGAAATCACCCTCAAGAATCCTTCTATACTCGCAGACAGCTAAGGCGAGTCGAAGAATTTTTTCAGCTTTGGTAAATGACTACTTCTTCCTAAATACTAGCTTTATTGGCACCCCGTCAAACTCAAACTTATCTCTGATCTGATTCTCCAAATATCGTTCGTACGGAGCCTTAATGTACTGAGGCAAATTACAAAAGAAAGCAATTGTTGGTGAGTGAGTTGGCAGTTGGGTTATGTATTTGATCTTAATGTGCTTACCCTTCAATGCTGGTGGTGGGTAGTGCTCAATGGCAGGTAGTAGCGCATCATTTAATTGTGAAGTAGAAATCTTTCCAATTCTATTCTCATAAACCTTTACCGCCATTTCGATGGCCTGATAGATACGCTGTTTCTCAGTGACCGAGGTAAAAATCTGTGGTATCCAATTCAGGTGCCCTAACTTTTCGGTAAGATCAGTTTTGAACTTGTTCATGGTATTGGAGTCTTTCTCGACTAAATCCCACTTGTTCAGCATAAGCATGAGGCCTTTCTTATACTTCAGTGCCAAACTGATCAGGTTCATGTCTTGTGACTCTAAACCACGCGTACAATCGATCATAATTACGCACACATCAGAGTCTTGTAAAGCTTGCAAGGCACGCATGACTGAATAGAACTCAATGTCCTCATGAACTCTTGACTTTTTCCGTACACCTGCTGTGTCCGTCAGTATAAAATCTTTGCCAAAGAGCGTATAATGTGTATTGATAGAGTCTCGGGTCGTACCTGCTACATCCGTAACAATGGTCCTTTCCTTACCCAAAATGGCATTCATGAATGAAGACTTTCCGGCATTCGGCCTACCGAGAATTGCTATTCTAGGAATGCCATCTTCGGGGTTTTCGTTGCCATCATCTTCAAAGTGTTTAACCACCTCGTCTAAGAGCTCTCCCGTTCCACTTCCACTTGATGAAGCAATCGGGAAAACTTCACCTAAGCCTAGTCCATAAAACTCGCTAGATTGATAAGACCACTCAGCTGTGTCAGCTTTATTTGCTGCAACAATGACTGGCTTTTTCAGTCCTCTTACAATCTTGGCAAAATCTTGATCTAAGCCCGTCAAGCCATCATGGCAGTCGGCCATAAAGACAATTACCGAAGCTTCATTCATCGCTTCTTCGACCTGTTCGCGGATTGCTCCTTCAAACACATCTTCCGAACCGGTAACATATCCACCAGTGTCAATTACCGTGAAATGCTTTCCAACCCATTCCCCATATCCATAATGACGATCGCGGGTTACGCCACTTTCATTATCCATGATGGCCTGCCTTCTCTCAACCAATCTGTTAAAAAAGGTCGATTTACCAACATTTGGTCTGCCTACTATTGCTACAATATTTGCCATTTCAATTTTAGATTGTTGATGTACGAGATACGAATGAGCCTAATGGATCATCCGATAATTCGTCAATCAAAATTCGTAATTCGTCAATTAGAGTATCCGAAACCCTTTAATTTCATTTCTTTCTTTCTCCAATCTTGTTCTACCTTCACAAAGGTCTCTAAATGTACCTGCTTTCCGAAAAAAGTCTCAAGGTCTTTTCTTGCCTCAATTCCGACCTTCTTGATTGCCTCACCTTTATGCCCTATAATAATCCCCTTCTGGCTCTTCCGCTCTACGTAGATTTCCGCTCGAATTCTTATGATCTTCTCATCTTCCTTAAACTCTCCCGTCACTACTTGGCAGCTGTAAGGCACTTCCTTTTTATAGTTTAAGAAGATTTTCTCTCTAATGATTTCATCTACAAAAAAGCGTTCTGGTTTATCAGTCAAAGTATCTTTCGGAAAATACTCTGGATGTTCTGGTAAGTGTTTCAGAATACTTTCAAAAAGTGTTTCAATATTTTCCTTCTCTAATGCTGAAACCAGAATAACATCGTCAAAGTCGAACATTTCTTGCCAATAGGCTGCCTTGTCTTCGGCCTGACTACCTTTTGAAAGGTCAATCTTGTTCATCACAAGAATGACTGGTACCTTCTTCTCTTTGAGAAAATTGATCTGTTTTTCATCTTCAAATTTCTCATAGAGATCTGCCACAAACAGAATCACATCCGCATCCTCGAAGGAGCTATTGACAAAGCTCATCATCGAGTCATGAAGTTTATACTCAGGCTTTAAAATACCGGGAGTATCAGAGTAAATGATTTGAAAGTTTTCACCACTTAGAATACCCATAATACGGTGTCTTGTGGTCTGCGCTTTAGAGGTGATAATTGACAGCCTTTCACCCACTAGGGCGTTCATCAAGGTAGATTTACCTACGTTGGGCTTACCTATAATACTCACAAAACCAGCCTTATGGGGTTGATCACTCATTTACTCAAAAATTAAGTCGCAAAGGTACTTGTTTCGAATGGATTTGTCACCTACATTTGTATCCCACTTCGGAAATCGTTCGAAGTTGATACATCGCGGGGTGGAGCAGTTGGTAGCTCGTCGGGCTCATAACCCGAAGGTCACTGGTTCGAGTCCAGTTCCCGCTACAGAGTCGAAAAGCCTGAGCAAATGCTTGGGCTTTTTGCATTTACAATCGGGAAAGCTGTTGAGTAAGGTTGCTAAAAAAGGGAAGGCTGAAGTTGAAGGATTTTAAAATGTTATCCTGATAGATGGGAAAAGACCTGAACTTAATTTTCGTAAATACAGTAAGAACAATCTCGTATAGATTGCCCCTACGATATTTACACCAAAACACAAATTATGCTAGCACGCTGTCAACATGCTCGACTATTAAAATGTAATTGAATAACCATCTTTTCACGGAGGCAGGGGTTCGAAAAAACACCAAGAAGTAGTAATAAAAGCAAGCGCAGAAATTCGAACTGATTAAAGGGTCGTCTTTTACTTAATGATCTTCATTTCTACCCTTCTGTTTAACTTTCTACCTGCTGGAGTATTATTAGAAGCTCTTGGGTAAGCATTCCCAAAACCTTCAGAAAACAATCGGTCTGAAGATATACCACTTGAAATCATATAATTCCTCACAGCTTCAGCTCTTTTCTGAGACAAGTTTAGGTTTTCCATAACATCTCCGCTATCGTCCGTGAAACCCATCAATTTTAGCCTTATCTCTGGATGAATATTTAAGAGTTCTACCACAGCTTCTAGAGAGCTGAATGATGATGGTTCCAGAATTGCACTTCCAGAATTAAAAGAAATTGACTCAGTAGCCAGTGACAATGCCCTATTAATCCTCTCGTCCCTTTTTAGTTCAATGGCCTCCCTTTCCTTTAGCGCTTGTAATTCAATATCCAACAGCCTTTTTCTCTCTTCCTCAGCGGCCTGCAAAGCCAACTCTTCTTGCACACGTATCAAACTATCAGCTGTTGCCTTTCTTTGAATTGCTTCGGCAGCGAGTCTTTTTCTACCATTTTGCTCAATACGCTGTAATAAAATTCCGAAAGCTTGTTCGGCCAATTCGCCTCTTTGCTTTTTATTTCCACCCTGAATCGAAAACAGATATTTCATTAGTATCTCACGGTCCGCATTGCCAATCAAGTCTGGGTTATAAATCCCTCTTCCTTGTAGCACCTTTACGATTTCTAGTGCTTCTTTTTCAAGCTCCCTAGATTTTTCTTCTTGATTTTTAAATGAAAAATGAAGCGCTATTTCACTAAACCCATCTGAAATAAAGGGTACACCTTTTTTCCCGAACTCATAGTTATAGGTAAAATGGATATTTTCTTTCACCCTAACACCTACGCCAATCGTGGAGCCAAATTCATCTCGATATCCTCCTGTTACCTGAAATTTTTGATCAAAGTCGAGAGAAGCCATTACATCGAATTGACTTCCTAGTAACACTTGGTTTCGCCAAGTCACCGAAGGAGTAAAAATTATCTTTTCCTTTGAATCCAAGGCCATAGCATAAGCAAAGTTTAACAGGTAATCAGCTTGATTATCACTATTTAACCTTGCGTAACTATCGTTTGAGATACTCTCCCTGATTAATCCCGGCATGGCAAAATTCATTGAAAAGGTGCCATACCTGTACGAGACGGATGGATTCACAAAGACTCCAATTCCCGTATTACCTATTAACTGTTGAAGCAATTGATCACTGATTGTTTCAACGCTAATCCTATCATCATTTAATGAAAAGAGTGAGCCTCCTAATTCTGCACCCAGTGAAAAATAATGACCGCCTGCTATAAAGGCCCTCGAAATACCAGCGGAGAAATGGTTCTGATTTAAAACACCCAGCTTAAAACTACTGAGGTTAATATTATAGGAAATCGTTCTATCTAATGGATTTGTATAGTTTATAGCAAGCGTCTCAGGAGCACCAACTAAGTTTGACCACTGCCCTCGGTAAAACATACTAAGCACTGGCCTTCTTTCGAATGAACTAGATGACGCATAAGCCAAGGTGGGAATTCTAAAGTACTGATTAATCAACGGAACTTGCTGAGCATTAGCCAGAAAGCCACAGGTCATCAATAGGTATACGGAAACATATTTTTGCCAGCGTTTCATACTTATATATTATTTTTCAAGAATTAAGAGTATGCCTCTAATGATGGCTTCTCCGTTGTAGATGTTCACTTCATAGTAATAGGAGCCACTCGGGAGCCTTTGAGATTTGTAAGTTCCAGCCCAATCGTTCTGATAATTGTTAGCTTCAAACAATAGTTGCCCATCCTGAGACCAGACCTTTACTGTATTGATAGGATTGTCTCGAATGTCTTCTATCACCCAAAAGTCATTTATACCATCACCATTTGGCGTGAAGAAATTCTTTATTCTAGCATCAGGCGAGTCTTTCGTAAAGTCTCTAAGAGGTTCTAATTCAATATCTCCGACTGCTATTTCAAAGATTTTTTCAAAAGTGAGTCCTCCCTTGTCGGTGACTTGCACCCGAATAGTCAAGACTGCTGTCTCTTCAAAATTGATCATGCGCATCGTGTAGATCTCATCTGTCTCAAGTCTGAAAAATTCATTGTGATCATCTCCTGCTCCATCGACTAGCGCGTAACTAAACACCTCATTGTTATCTTGATCAATAGTCGATAAGACTCCCAAGAATTGATCTAAATCGTCCGATTCGGTCAGTATTTGATTACTCAGTAACATATCGGTTGGCACCTCATTGATGTCGTTAATTGAGATCACAAAGTCTTTCTCGAAAACACCACCATTCCCATCATCCGTTTTCAAACGAATGTCATAGCTCGATTTAGTTTCAAAATCTAAATCAACATCTGGGCGAAGCATTAGGGCATCAAGGTTCACGGCAAATTCATCGCCCCCTGATAGCAGAGTGTATTGATGAACATCGGCCAGATTGATGTCTGTGGTTGACAACATGCCTACAATCTCTGGCGAAACACTGTTCTCATCGATGGAGAGAGAAGACAGGCTTATGTCTGTCGGGGGAGCATTGAATGGAATTTCACTTACCAAACCATTCAAATTCGGGTTTCCTGCTATATCTGTTAACGAGTTTTCAGGGAGACTAATAGTTATTGTTAACTGTTGATTTGGAGTAACAGTGACCTGAAATGTTCTATCATTGATAATTTCAAATTCTGAAAGAGTAGCGTTAACGGCCTCCAAATCAGATATGTCAAAATCTTTTACACTCTCGTCTGCCAGATAAGTCACGGTGAACGAATTCAGTGAGTTAACAACTGTTGGCACATCTTGAACTACCAGCACTGGGTTAATTAAATCAGCTAAAACAATGAACGCATTAGATATGAGGTTACCATTGCCTAATGAGTCTTCTGCAACATTTGCTGGGACTTGAATAGTCACTTCGCCATCAGCTATTGGCGTAACCAGAGCCGTAAAAACGCCTGACTCAATTTTTAAAAAGCCACTTATTCTTCCATTAATAATAGAAATGTTATTAACTTCAAAACCTGTCACATTTTTACTGAATGTAAATGTGACTGTAAAAGGCTCATTTAAAGGGCCTTCTGGACCCGTAATTAAAACATTGGATTGCGATTGGTCTATGGTAATAATTAGCTGGCTGGCTGGGGTATTACCATTACCTGCTCTGTCTATCGCTACGTCTGCAGCAATGTTTAGGGTCAAGTTTCCTGTAAATGATGTTGTTGGGGTAATCGTAGCGGTGTAAACACCTGGGCTTACTTCGATCAGGTTATTGGCCACTCCATTAGTCACAGTTATATCTGAGACTTCAAAGCCTGTAACCGCTTCACTAAAAGTGAAGGTGGCTGTAAAAGGACCATTCGCAGGGCCTGAGGGAACCGAAACCGACACACTCGGTCTACTTTGATCCACTGCAATAGTTCGCTGGCTGGCTGGGGTATTACCATTGCCCGCTGAGTCTTCCGCTAAATTCTCGAAAACGTCAAGCGTCAGGCTTCCTGTAAATGATGTCGTTGGGGTGATTGTTGTCGTATAAGTGATATTGTCTGAAGTGCTCAATGATCCCACAGTACCATTCGTAATGGTAATGTCTGAGGCTTCAAAGCCTGTAACCGCTTCACTAAAGGTGAAGGTGGCTGTGAATGGACCGTTGGCTGGATCTGCACTTGTAGCGATGGTGAGGCTAGGTCTTGCACTATCAAAGGTTACTGAACTTGAGCTTGCTTCATTGCCATTACCTGCTGAGTCTTGAGCTACATCGGCTGGTACTTCAACGCTAACAGTGCCATCTGCTGCTGGGGTAACAGTTGCAGTGTAAACACCTGGGCTTACTTCAGTGAAGTTGCTAAGTGTTCCGTTGGTCAAATTAATATCTGAGGCTTCAAAGCCTATAACTGGTTCATCGAAAGTGAAGGTCACTGTGAAAGGACCATTCGCAGGGCCTGAGGGAACCGAAACCGACACACTCGGTCTACTTTGGTCCACGGCAATAGTTCGCTGGCTGGCTGGGGTATTACCATTGCCCGCTGAGTCTTCCGCTAAATTCTCGAAAACATCAAGCGTCAGGCTTCCTGTAAATGATGTCGTTGGGGTGATTGTGCTCGTATAAGTGATATTGTCTGCAGTGCTCAATGATCCCACAGTACCATTCGTAATGGTAATGTCTGAGGCTTCAAAGCCTGTAACCGCTTCACTAAAGGTGAAGGTGGCTGTGAATGGACCGTTGGCTGGATCTGCACTACTGGTTATCGCCAGACTCGGTCTTGCACTGTCAAAGAGTACTGAACTTGAACTTACTTCATTGCCATTGCCTGCGGAATCTTGAGCTACATCGGCTGGTACTTCAACAGTAACTGTTCCATCTGCTGCTGGGGTAACAGTTGCAGTGTAAACGCCCGGGCTTACTTCAGTGAAATTGCTAAGTGTTCCGTTGATCAAATTAATATCTGAGGCTTCAAAGCCTGTAACCGCTTCACTAAAGGTGAAGGTAGCTGTAAAAGGACCATTCGCAGGGCCTGAGAGAACCGAAACCGACACACTCGGTCTACTTTGGTCCACGGCAATAGTTCGCTGGCTGGCTGGGGTGTTACCATTGCCCGCTGAGTCTTCCGCTAAATTCTCGAAAACGTCAAGCGTCAGGCTTCCTGTAAATGATGTCGTTGGGGTGATTGTTGTCGTATAAGTGATATTGTCTGCAGTGCTCAATGATCCCACAGTACCATTCGTAATGGTAATGTCTGAGGCTTCAAAGCCCGTTACTACTTCACTGAAAGTGAAGGTGGCCGTGAATGGACCGTTGGCTGGATCTGCACTTGTAGCGATGGTGAGGCTAGGTCTTGCACTATCAAAGGTTGTCGAGGTAGTTGAGCTGGCTTCATTGCCATTACCTGCTGAATCTTGAGCTACATCGGCTGGTACTTCAACACTAACAGTGCCGTCTGCTGTTGGAGTGACCGTAGCAGTATAAACACCAGGACTTACTTCAGTGAAGTCACTCAGCGTTCCGTTGGTAAGGTTAATGTCTGAGGCTTCAAAACCGGTGACCGCTTCACTAAAGGTGAAGGTGGCTGTAAAAGGGCCGTTGGCTGGATCTGCACTACTGGTTATCGCCAGACTCGGTCTTGCACTGTCAAAGACTACTGAACTTGAGCTGGCTTCATTGCCATTGCCTGCGGAATCTTGGACTACATCGGCTGGCAGTTCAACAGTAACTGTTCCGTCTGCTGTTGGAGTGACCGTAGCAGTATAAACACCAGGACTTACTTCAGTAAAGTCACTCAGCGTTCCGTTGGTGAGGTTGATGTCTGAGGCTTCAAAACCGGTGACCGCTTCGCTAAAGGTAAAGGTGGCGGTAAAAGGTCCATTGGCTGGATCGGCACTTGTAGCGATGGTGAGGCTAGGTCTTGCACTGTCAAAGACTACTGAACTTGAACTTGCTTCGTTGCCGTTGCCTGCGGAATCTTGAGCTACATCGGCTGGTACTTCAACGGTAACAGTGCCGTCTGCTGTTGGTGTGACTGTAGCAGTGTAAACACCTGGACTTACTTCGGTAAAGTTACTGAGTGTTCCGTTGGTCAAATTAATATCTGATACTTCAAAACCAGTAACCGCTTCACTAAAGGTGAAGGTGGCTGTAAAAGGTCCATTGGCTGGATCTGCGCTAGTGGTGATCACAAGGCTTGGTGCCGAGCTATCAAAGTTGATAGAAGTAGAGCTGGCTTCATTGCCATTGCCTGCTGAGTCTTGGGCTACATCGGCTGGTACTTCAACAGTAACAGTGCCGTCTGCCGTTGGGGTAACAGTTGCAGTATAAACGCCTGGACTTACTCCGGTAAAGTTACTGAGTGTTCCGTTGGTCAAATTAATATCTGATACTTCAAAACCAGTAACCGCTTCACTAAAGGTGAAGGTGGCTGTAAAAGGTCCATTGGCTGGATCTGCGCTAGTGGTGATCACAAGGCTTGGTGCCGAGCTATCAAAGTTGATAGAAGTAGAGCTGGCTTCATTGCCATTGCCTGCTGAGTCTTGGGCTACATCGGCTGGTACTTCAACAGTAACAGTGCCGTCTGCCGTTGGGGTAACAGTTGCAGTATAAACGCCTGGACTTACTTCGGTAAAGTTACTGAGTGTTCCGTTGGTCAAATTAATATCTGATACTTCAAAACCAGTAACCGCTTCACTAAAGGTGAAGGTGGCTGTAAAAGGTCCATTGGCTGGATCTGCGCTAGTGGTGATCACAAGGCTTGGTGCCGAGCTATCAAAGTTGATAGAAGTAGAGCTGGCTTCATTGCCATTGCCTGCTGAGTCTTGAGCTACGTCAGCTGGTACTTCAACAGTAACAGTGCCATCTGCTGTTGGTGTGACTGTAGCAGTGTAAACACCTGGACTTACTTCAGTAAAGTCACTAAGTGTTCCGTTGGTCAGATTGATATCAGTTTCTTCGAAACCAGTAACTGGTTCATCAAAAGTGAAGGTCGCTGTAAAAGGACCATTCGCAGGGCCTGAGGGAACCGAAACCGTAATACCCGGTCTACTTTGGTCCACTGCAATGATTCGCTGGCTGGCTGGGGTGTTACCATTGCCCGCTGAGTCTTCCGCTAAATTCTCGAAAACGTCAAGCGTCAGGCTTCCTGTAAATGATGTCGTTGGGGTGATTGTTGTCGTATAAGTGATATTGTCTGCAGTGCTCAATAATCCCACAGTACCATTCGTAATCGTAATGTCTGAGGCTTCAAAACCGGTTACTGCTTCGCTAAAGGTGAAGGTGGCTGTAAAAGCACCATTAACAGGGCCTGAGGGAACCGAAACCGACACACTCGGTCTACTTTGGTCCACTGCAATGGTTCGCTGGCTGGCTGGGGTATTACCATTGCCCGCTGAGTCTTCCGCTAAATCCTCGAAGACGTCAAGCGTCAGGCTTCCTGTAAATGATGTCGTTGGGGTGATTGTACTCGCGTAAGTGATATTGTCTGAGGTGGTGAGTGTTCCCACAATACCATTCGTAATCGTAATGTCTGAAGCTTCAAACCCAGTAACCACCTCGCTAAAGGTAAAGGTGGCTGTAAAAGGTTCGTTGGCCGGATCTGCACTAGTGGTTATCGCTAGGCTTGGTCTTGCACTGTCAAAGACTACTGAACTTGAACTTGCTTCGTTGCCGTTGCCTGCGGAATCTTGAGCTACATCGGCTGGCAGTTCAACAGTAACTGTTCCGTCTGCTGTTGGGGTAACGGTAGCAGTGTAAACACCTGGACTTACTTCAGTAAAGTCTCTGAGCGTTCCGTTGGTCAGATTGATATCAGTTTCTTCGAAACCAGTAACTGGTTCATCAAAAGTGAAGGTCGCTGTAAAAGGACCATTAACAGGGCCTGAGGGAGCAGTGATCGACACATTCGGTCTACTTTGGTCCACTGCAATAGTTCGCTGGCTGGCTGGGGTATTACCATTGCCCGCTGAGTCTTCCGCTAAATTCTCGAAGACGTCAAGCGTCAGGCTTCCTGTAAATGATGTCGTTGGGGTGATTGTACTCGTGTAAGTGATATTGTCTGAGGTGGTGAGTGTTCCCACAGTACCATTCGTAATCGTAATGTCTGATACTTCAAAACCGGTTACTGCTTCGCTAAAGGTAAAGGTGGCTGTAAAAGGACCATTAGCTGGATCAGCACTTGTGGTAATAGTTAGGCTTGGCCTTGAACTATCAAAGGTTACTGAACTTGAGCTTGCTTCATTGCCATTGCCAGCTGTATCCTGAGCTACGTCAGCTGGTACCTCAACAGTAACTGTTCCGTCTGCTGTTGGGGTAACGGTAGCAGTGTAAACACCAGGACTTACTTCAGTAAAGTCACTAAGTGTTCCGTTGGTCAGATTGATATCAGTTTCTTCGAAACCAGTAACTGGTTCATCAAAAGTGAAGGTCGCTGTAAAAGGACCATTAACAGGGCCTGAGGGAACCGAAACCGACACACTCGGTCTACTTTGGTCCACGGCAATAGTTCGCTGGCTGGCTGGGGTATTACCATTGCCCGCTGAGTCTTCCGCTAAATTCTCGAAAACGTCAAGCGTCAGGCTTCCTGTAAATGATGTCGTTGGGGTGATTGTTGTCGTATAAGTGATATTGTCTGAAGTGCTCAATGATCCCACAGTACCATTCGTAATCGTAATATCTGAGGCTTCAAAACCAGTAACCGCCTCGCTAAAGGTAAAGGTGGCGGTGAATGGACCATTGGCTGGATCTGCACTTGTAGCGATAGTGAGGCTTGGTCTTGCACTGTCAAAGACTACTGAACTTGAGCTGGCTTCATTGCCATTATCTGCGGAATCTTGAGCTACATCGGCTGGTACTTCAACGGTAACTGTTCCATCTGCTGCTGGGGTAACAGTTGCAGTGTAAACACCTGGGCTTACTTCGGTAAAGTTGCTGATCGTTCCATTGGTGATATTTATATCGGTTTCTTCAAAGCCCGTAACCGCTTCACTAAAGGTGAAGGTGGCGGTGAATGGGCCGTTGGCTGGATCTGCACTAGTGATTATCGCTAGGCTAGGTCTTGTTCCATCAAATGTTGTAGAGACAGTCGGAGCAGCTATATTACCATTACCCGCTAGGTCGTTGGCTACATTCTCAGCCAAACCAACAGTGACCAAACCATCTGCGGCAGGAGTTATTGTGGCAGTAAAGCTGCTACTATTAACAGCAACCAAATTGCTTGCCGTACCATTGGTGATAGTCAAATCCCCTAAGTCGAAGTTTGTCATCGCCTCTGAGAAAGTAATCGTGGTCGTAAAAGCAGTGTTCACATGAGTTGCCGGTTGGCTAAGTTGTGAAGTCGGGCGAGTAAAATCAGCCGCTAAATTCAATATCGAACTCGCTTGATTTACATTGCCTGCTGCATCATTAGCAGTATTTGATGGCACACTCACACGGACAATCGACTCAGATTGAGGAGTGATGGTAGCTGTATAGACACTCGGGCTAACCACAATAAAATCGGATGCGGCACCATTGGTCAGACCAATATCATTAACATCGAAATTAAGGACATCTTCATCAAAGGTGAAAGTGGCAGTAAAAGGACCATTGACACGGTCGGCAGCACTCGAAACGACAACGCTAGGGCGTGTAGCATCATAATTGATGCTCAAAAGATTGGATTCTGTACTCTGATTAGTTGCTACGTCAATTGCGGCTTCAGCTGGTATTTGTAAGGTTACTAAACCTTCCAGCGTTGGTGTAACTGTCACATTGTAAGTTCGACCGTTGACTTGCGAAAAATTACTGAGTGATGCATTACTTGCGGATATATCCGATAACTCAAAACCAGTAACATCTTCAGAAAACGTTATCGTAGCCGTAAAAGCACTTCGAACATCATTTCCCGGTCCAGAAACCGTGACAGTCGGGGCCGTTGAATCAATATTAACATTGAGTATAAAACTCGCCTGACTTTTATTTCCTACAAGGTCTTCAGCTGCATTGGATGGTACACTCACACGGACCTGCGATGCTGATAAAGGTGTGATCCTAGCTGTATATACGCTTGGGCTAACTACGGCAAAGTCAGAGGCCGATCCGTTGGTAAGTCCAATATCATTAATATCAAAATTGACTACGTCTTCATCGAAAGTAAAGGTAGCTGTAAATGGACCGTTAACTGAGCTCCTCTCACTTGTAACAACTACTGTAGGGCGTATTAAATCGTAATTAATACTTAAAGTATTAGAAGCCAAGTTTGGATTACCCGCCAAATCCTGAACCACATTGGCGAGCACATCCACCGTGACATCGCCACCTACTGTTGGTGTAATTAAGACTTGAAAGGTTAACCTAGGAAGCAGCGTAATGAAATTGCTGACGATACCATTGCTGACAGTAATGTCATTAATATCGAAATCATTCACTTTATCATTGAAATTAATGACAACAAGAAAAGGGTCTATTGTTACCCCATTACTTATAGTAGAGGTAATGATTACCTCTGGTGAAACCGTGTCTGCGATTATAGTAGTTTCACCCAAAGTATTCAAATTACCTACCCCATCGGCTGCTGCTTCAGCCGGCACTCGAATGATAACGTCTCCATCAGCGGCAGGCGTAATAAGTACCGTAAATACCCTGTCTGTGGTAGTCACAGTAAAATCACTGGCACTTCCATTAGTTACTTCGATATCATCAAAGGCAAAACCTGTGACATCTTCAGAGAATGTAATCGTAGCTGTGAATGGACTGTTGGTTCTTCCAGTGGCCACATCTGTCGTAACCGACACAGTAGGCTGTGAACCATCGAAAGTAACCGAAGAACTCACCGCATCATTTCCAAGCCTTGCTTCATCTATTCCTGCTCGAGCAGCAACGTTGAGCGTAACCGTACCATCACTTGTCGGAGTAACCAAAACGGAATAATTACTGGCATCCGTTTGTACAAAATCAGAGAGGGTTCCGTTGATAATCTCCAGATCACTCAATTCAAATCCCGTCACAGGTTCAGAAAATGTAAAAGTCGCAGTATAGGCAGCATTGGTAGTACCACTAGGCAAGCCTGTGTCAATCGTTAACACAGGGCTGACCTGATCTACTGTAAATTCAAGCTCAGTAGCTGCGGTGTTGCCATTACTGGCCAGGTCTTGCGCAACATTTTCAGCAACATTGACAAAAATATTTCCAGCAGATGGATTATCAGGAGTAACTCGTATGGTATAGGCACTAGGACTATTCGCTGTAAATGACGCGATGGTACCTCCCGAAAGGTTTAAATCGGAAGCATCAAAACCAGTAACGTCTTCTGAGAAAGTAACACTTACATTGATGGGTCTAAAGCTTGTGGCAGTGGCAGAGCCAAGTGTAGTAATTGTTACCGTTGGCCTTGTTAAATCACTAACAACAGTGTAGCTATTTGAAGCCGAATTATTGTTACCCGCATTATCAGATACCGCACCACTTGGCACATCAATTTGAACGTTGCCATCTGATGTTGGCGTGACTGTAGCGGTGTACGTTATATTATCTGATGTGCTCAGCGCACCCATCGTAGCATTGACCAAGCTTACATCAGTATTGACAAACCCATTGACCTCTTCACTAAAGGTAAATGTGGTTGTAAAATCACCATTGACCGGTCCAGCAGGACCCGAAACTGAAACAGTAGGAACAGACGAGTCGATTGAAGTGGTGAAAGTATCAGATGCTGGGTTACTATTACCAGCATTATCCAAGACGGTGCTACCTGTTACGGATAAGGTCAAGGCACCATCAGCCGCTGGCGTAATGAGAGCCGTGTAAGTAATACCATCAGCAGAGGTCAAATTACTGACCGTTCCATTAGTAATTTGTATATCGCCTGCGGCAAAGCCAGTGACAACCTCTGTAAAAGTAAAAGTAGCCGTGAATGGACCGTTTTCCAAAGCAGAACCACTGATATTGACCAAGGGCTGAGTGAAATCATAAATCAGGGTCGAATTATTCGATGCTGTGTTATTATTTCCAGACGTATCCTGTGCTCTGTCGGCAGGAACATTCACAACAACAGGTCCTTGAACTGTCGGACTGATGGTTGCCGTATATACGCTAGCACTTACTTGAACAAAATTACTTTTTACACCATTCGTAACGATAATATCGCTTAGGTCAAAACCTGTGACATCTTCCGAAAAAGTGAAAGTAGCCGTGTAGGAAGTTTGATTAGTCTCACTTCCTGCAACGTTCGTACTAACGCTTACGCTGGGCTTTGTCTGATCAATAGTTACCGTTTTTTGACTTGATATTGTATTACCATTACCTGCTAAATCATTCACTCGATCGGCAGCCACATCTATGGTAAGTACTCCATTAAAGTCTGAGTTGGGTGTAATGGTTACTGTGTATGTAGTTGCACTTAGCGTTGCAAGATTGGAGGCAGTGCCGTTACCCAGTGTAATATCGTCTAGACCAAAACCCGTTACATCCTCTGAGAAGGTAAAAGTGGTTGTAAATGGTCCGTTAGTTGCACCAACACCGCTTGAAATCCCTACAGTTGGTCCTGTATTATCGAATGTCCTATTGAAAGGAGAAGAAACTGAATTACCATTACCCGTGGCTATACTTTCAGCCACATCACTTGGAACGCTTAATACAACGACACCACTTGCTACTGGCGTAATTGTTCCGGTATAAGTCAATCCCCCATCGGCAGTCGACAGTGCACCTACCGTAGCATTCGTGGCGGTGACATCGGCTGCGATAAAATTGGTCACTGCTTCAGAAAAAGTAAAAGTGACATCAAAAGCACCGTTGATCGCACTATTAGAAGCACTTTCGATGATTACTGAAGGGTTGGTAAGAGATGCAGCGATAGTAAACTCCGTGGCTGCGGTATTTCCATTTTCAGCTGCATCTTGAGCCGCATCGGCAGGAACATTTACAGTAATTGTACCCGTAGCTGATGGAGTGATATTAAGTGTATATTCTGTAGTACTTACCGTTGTAAAACCATCAATAACGCCATTTACCACAATGATATCTGATGAATTAAAGCCCGTTACCGCTTCATCAAAAGTGATAGTAACCAGAAATGGGCCTGTAGCGGGCGCAACAGCAGAGGTACTAATGGCCACCCCAGGGCTTTGTTGATCAATCTGAATACTGAATTGGCTTGCCGCTACATTATCACTGGCACCTGCATCCTGTACCCTATTGGCTGGTAAGTCAATGGTCAGGCTACCATTAAATCCAGGGGTAGGTGTTACGGTAGTAGTGTAAGTAATATTATCATTTGTGCTTAGCGTACCGGCTGTTCCGTTCGCCATCACAAGGTCGCTAGCCTCAAAGCCAGATACAGATTCGGTAAAAGTAATAGTCGTAGTAAATGCCCCGTTGGTTACAGTTCCTTCAGCGCTACTAATAGTAGCACTCGGTGCCACAGGGTTTGAAATCACAGAACTAAAAATATCTGTATCAGAAAGTACTCCGTCACTTAGCTCCAAAGTAAAGGTGGTTTTTTCGGTACTGCCAATAGCTACTCGGTTGGCTGTCGGCACAAATGAAAGTGCCCTGAGCTGATTCTGAAGTGTTGCAAAATCAGTACTTGCCATAGTATATGGTCCTGTACCAGATAGTCCATTACCTGACAAGGTACCTTTGGAGTCATCATCTAATGTGATCAGTGCTGATACAGGATCTTGGTTAGGGTCAGCCACAATAATTGAAGCAAATGGGCTGATCGAGGCATTATCATTCACATTTTGGTCAATCACCGAACCCGTAATCACAGGTTCGGCTAGAGAGTACTCTTCCATTGTTTCCGTTCTGATACCAACGATAGACCCAGCTTCTAAAACAAAAACCTTAGTACCATCCGAATTAAACTCCAAGTCAAGAAAATAAAATGAACCCGCTGTATTTGAAATCGTTGACCTTCTAAGAAGACTAGCCGTGGATAGGTCAAAGGGTGTAGTTAAGGCATATTCTAAAGTTTGTCTATTCGCAGAAGCAAAGAATCTCTCACCATCAGGAGTAAAGCTAATAGACGTCAGATTAGTACTAATACCATCTGCTACTAGGCTAAATGGCGCTCCAGATACTACCGCGGTCGATACGTCAAAATTTGTGGATAAATTATAGCTATAAACTAAAGCACTCGAGGTACCAATAACATACATTTTTGAACCTAATTGATTAAATCTTAGGCTCATTCTTAAACCAGGAATGGTTGTAGTGATTGTGCTCCCTGCATCAACTGCCGTAGACACGTCATAGGGCGTGCTCAAAGTGAAAGTGGTTATACGTCCACTCCTGAATCCTTCCAAAAAATAGAGTTTGGTTCCATCTCCATTGAACTGAAAATCAAAGGTAAGACCGGGTTCACTATAGGTGAAACTCTCCACATCACCAGCATAGCTAGCGGTTGAAATATCATAGGGTGCTGACAAATCATATTCAAAAATGGTTGCTCCGCTAGTTATTGGAGCTAACACAAATAATTTTAGCCCTGTATCATCAAAATCAAGGGAATAAGGCACTTCGGTTTGAGACTCAACGTTCAAGTCATCTCTTTCTCCCGTGTATATGGCTTGGGTAATATCGTAGGTTTCTCCTACCAAATGGAAGGCACCATCTTTAAAGCCATCAGCTATGGGCCCACTGACACCACTGATGCCTGAGCCACTTGCTTTCAAGTCTATGCTTAGAGGACCGAAACCACCTACGTCTGTAAGATTAACAGTATACACTGACCCACTGCCCGAAATAGAACTTAGCGTGGCGGACACCAGACTGGTTTTGTCTATTTCAAAATCTGACAAGTCTACTCCAGTAACAGATTCACTGAACGTGACCACAAAGCTGATATTGGTAGCAGCAATATTTGGATTACCTGAAACGGTAATGCTCGTCACTGTTGGTGCGAAAGGTAGGTCCTCACTTGGAATAGATGTGTTCGCTTTTAATTGTACCTGTGTACCAAGCATGAGACATGCTAACATCACCATCCAGCAACTCAGGTATTTGCTTCGTGTTGCTGAGCTCCTCGCTGCATACGCTGCGACTAGTTCTAATAAAGAATGAGTGATTTGTTTTAACATTTGCCTTGCCAACGATTGAAAGCAAATGTGTCAACTAAGAAGGGCTAAAGGGTGTGAAAACAAGCAGACCAGTTCGGATTTTTGTATTCTGCACAAATACGTACCGCATTTTTATAGAGGTCAACTACCGCTTTTCTGTTTCGTATAGCCTTTTTATGCTTCCCAAAACGTAGCCTCTCAATTGAAAGGGTGTTTTTAATTCAAGCTGTCGAGATATCTCAACTTTTCTTTCTGAAAAGTCATTCATATCAATTTGTAAGAATTGCGCTGCCTCAGCATCACTAGACATAGTGGCGAGCACTCCACAAAACAAAACATCCGATTTATTCAGGTCTGAGTGTTCGTCCCAAAAGGAATCTAAGCCACGATTGATGAGATGATTTAGGTTGTTACCGAGTTGTGTTTGATCAAACTGAACGATGAGATCATTCAATTCATTGATCTTATCCATACACCACTTTTTTGTATCGTCATTAGAAACAGTGAGTTTAGATGATTTACTCATAAGTTCGAATTTCATCCGTTCGATTTTTGAGATGGTTTGGTCTATAAAAACCTGTTCTAAAATCCCATATAACTCTTTGCTCATTTGACCTGTAACCAAAAACATCCGCTCTCTATTATAATTCGTCACTGAGCAAGTCCCGAGCATTGGACTTTTAAAATTGATCATAGCCATTTACTCCACCTACTTTAGCAACCTGTTCTATTATTTGTATGCAAATAAATTTACCCCTCGTTGTGAGCGGTGCTAAAAAAAGTAAAGAGGTGCTAAAAAAGTAGCCATTAGAAATTAGTACTCGTAAAACCTTTCTGTTTTGAAGATTTAGCCATTATCTGCCGAAGCTATGGGTTAAATAAGCTGTTAGCATTTGATGAAAATGTACTCAGCACAGGTAACTATGAACGCTGCTCTAAATTCATTTTGATAAACCCATTTATGCAGACTGCTGCCCACTACTTTCGGTCATATATTCCTTTGGCGTGCAGCCTACAAACTCTTTGAAAGAAGAGAAGAATGTAGACTTAGAATTGAAGCCTGCCTCATAACCAATGCCAGCTATATTCAGGTGAGTGTGTACCCCGCCATCGAGGATCTCTTTGACCTTTTCAACCCGCAGGCGCGCTAAAAACTTACTAAAATTGGTGCGTTCACGGGTATTGATGACAAACGAGATACGCCTAGTGGTAATTGACAGTGCTTCCGAAAGTGATACTAAAGTTAAATCGGTATGTGACAAGCCATTTTCTTTTACTAAGTAACCCATGACCTTGTCATAGACGCCATCAATTTCTAACTCATCTACTTCGCCAACTTTGTTTTCGGCTGGTTTTACCTCAATGAGGTTGAGGTTTAAGGTAATCTTATGTAAGTCCCCAATAGTAAAATATTGAAGTTCTCCATCCATAAGGTCTTTCAACTGAACCACCTTAGATACATAACCCTTGTGACTTGTATTGGTCTTTGACAACCAGCCATCGATCACTTCTGATGATACCGAGCCTCCTTCAAATTCAAAGACCATCTGAAGACCATCGTTTGCGCTTACCGAAAGCTTAAGCCTTTTGTCTTTCAGGTCTTGACTCAGGCTATGTTGTAAAAGTGATGCAATGGTCATTTCAATGAGCTCACGATCGGCCAGAAACACTAGGCTCTCTTCTATGTCAACCTCTAAACTAGCCTGATTAAGGTGCAAAATATTTTGTGCTTTATCCCCGACAGATTTAATGGTATCGGCTAACGATACTCTGCTGATTTCTATCTTATGATCTCCCAAAACAGAGTTTAAGGCAATCAGTGCATTCAATGAGGCTTCTTCTTCTTTCACCAGGTCAGTCATACGGTTAAAGTACTTTGACTGCTCACTGTTAAGTTTACCTAATTCGGGAATAAAGCTTGTCAATCCTTTTACAATGCTTAACATTCTATTGGTGCGAGAAGAAAAATTATCGAAGAGCTCCTTATTCTTTTCTTGATCTGATTTTAATTCAGACACTACATCTGCCAATTCTAAATTAGTGTCTTGCAGCTCTTCTCGTTCCGACACAAGTTCTTGCAATAAATTCACATTCTGCTTGTTCAGTACCCTAGTACGAATCATGAAGAAAGCAATGACTAGAGCACTCGCTAGAGCAATGCCCACAATAATTCTGAGTCGCGTGATAAGTAAAGCATCTAGTTCCTTTTCATTCGCCAACAACTCATTCAATTTTACTTGATTCAAAAGGGTTTGTTGTGCCTCAGTTTCAGAAAGTAAGAGTGACGTTTTACTCTCCATACTTTCAGACTGAATATTCTTGTAGGTTAGAAACAGTTCTTCCACTTTTTCAACCATTCCTTTGCCTGCATAACTCTTAATCAACAATTCATGAACCTTGAGCAGGTCGTGATAATTTATTTGTTCATAGCTCAAAGCCTCTGTAGCATTTTCTATGGCATTGTCTATCTTTCCCTCAGCGAGATACAACTGCGCTAAGTAATAGTGCGCATAAAATTTTTGCGTAATTCTGTCTTCATTTAAGGCAGAAGTCAGCACATCTTTAAGCAAAGGTTCTGCGACTTGATTCTTATCAATCAGAATAAAGTACTTCGCTTTTTCAACATTGTATCGCGAAAGGTCAGCAGGAGAAAAATAGGTGTATTGATCTACGTCTAGTGCATCCACAACTTCTTTCATTTCGCTTAGCAGATACTCCTTCCTGCTAGCATCAAGTGTTCCTTCATAGGCCTCAAAGAGTGAGGGTAGATAATTCAATCGTCCTTTAACTTTATTATGGTAATTACTCTCATCACACAGCGCTATACTTTGCTGAAAGTAGTCTATCGCCTCATCAAAACGATTCATTTTTCGGCTTAGGTCTGCCAGCACACCGTACTTAATGGCCATAGTATTTCGCTTAGAGCGCGTTCTGGCAAACTCAATATTTTCCTTTGTATAATAGATGGCGGAATCATACTGACCTGTTTCGACAAAAAGTGCTGAAGCGGCACTAATAAACTGTGTTCCTGCATTAGACTGTAATGGAATTCGATTTAGCTTCATTAAACGCTGAATCTCGTAATACTGGGCCCTGGCAGCTGACAAATCCTCTTTTCTAAAATGGATCAGGAACTTGCGATAGCCAACAGCCATCAACATGGTACTAGAGGTTACAATGGGCTCTAATTCTTCCAACACCCGCATCGCGCTGTCCTGCTCATCCATATTGAGTAAATTGAAAGTATGCCACTCCAAAACTTCTGCTCGCATGGCAGTAGAAAGCTTCGGATCAGATAGAAAATCATTGAGTTGCTTGGCATATTCATCCCTTTCGTTGTAGGCAGAAACTTTTCTAAACTTTAAAGTCTCAAGGTATGCCTTATCTTTAGCATTGGTAAGGTAAGAAGTTGCACTATCGAGATAAGCGATTGCTCCTAAATCAGCAGAATATGGGGACAGTGTTCTGAATAATAAGAATTGACCAAAGTAATCTGAATTGCTTTCATCTATTTTTTGTGTACTCCAATACGCCTCAGCCTGATCAAAAAAGTACTGTGATGAATCTTGATTACCTAAATCCCTGTAGAGATAACTCTTTTGAAGGCTTCTATATGCCTTTAAAAGGCTGCCGTCCTTAACTGACTTTAGGTCTTCCTCAATGTTTCGTAAGAGTGCGTCAAGGCTGTCATTAAATTTAGCGACATTCAACTCATAAATGCTCTCTGGTAGGTCTTGTGCCGCTATCGAGAACAGGTTGAAAGAAATAAAAATCAGAATCAGTAGCCTTTTCATATCAGTCTCAAAACATTATGGATTTAAACCATACTTCAAAAAATCAAATTCCTTCGATCATAAAGCATTTAATCTAACCAGCCAGGTTATCATGAGATTTGTATCTTCAATGTTTGACAGAATACCCCTTTAAAAAGCTCTTTTAGCACAGTTCAAACTACAAATAATTTGTACTGTACGACAGAAAATTAGATATTATTGGTGACTCATCCAAAGATAAGCAGGCATACGATTTATTATTATGCTGAAATTTTATCTCTACCTTCAGTCATGTATTCCTTTGGCGTGCAGCCTACAAACTCTTTGAAAGAAGAGAAGAATGTAGACTTAGAATTGAAGCCCGCCTCATAACCAATGCCTGCTATATTCAAGTGAGTGTGTACCCCGCCATCGAGAATCTCTTTGACCTTTTCAACCCGCAAACGCGATAAAAACTTACTAAAGTTGGTTCGCTCTCGGGTATTGATGACGAACGAGATACGCCTAGTAGAAATAGCTATGGCTTCTGATATACTCACTAAAGTTAAATCTGAATTGCTCAGCCCTTTTTCTTTTACCAAGTAGTTCATTACTTTATCGTAGACACTATCAATTTCTAACTCATCTACCTCACCCACTTTACTCTCTGAAGTCTTAATCTCAATAAGATTAAGGTTTAAAGTGATCTTATGCGTGTCGCCCATCGTTAAGTACTGAAGGTCTCCATCCATAAGGTCTTTCAATTGAACCACCTTAGATACATAGCCTTTGTGACCTGTATTGGTCTTTGACAACCAGCCATCGATCACTTCTGATGATACCGAGCCTCCTTCAAATTCAAAGACCATCTGAAGACCATCGTTCGAGTTTACCGAAAGCTTTAGTTTCTTGTCTTTTAGGTCTTGACTTAAGCTATGTTGCAATAGTGATGCAATGGTCATTTCAATGAGCTCACGATCGGCCAGAAACACTAGACTCTCTTTGATATCAACTTCCAAAACCGCCTGATTGAGATGCAAAATGTTTTGTGCTTTATCCTTAACAGACTTGATGACAGCAGGCAATGACACCCTGCTAATTTCTATCTTATGATCTCCCAAAACAGAATTTAAAGCAATAATTGAATTCAATGACGCTTCTTCTTCTTCCACCAAATCAGTCATACGATTAAAGTATTTTGACTGCTCATTGTTAAGTTTACCTAGCTCTGGAATAAAGCTTCTGATACCCTTAATGCCATTAAATATCCTATTGACCTTTTGCGAAATAGCATCTAACAACACTTGGTTTTCAGTCTTAGTGACTTCAAGATCAGACACCAACTCTGCCAATTCAAGGTTTGTACTTTGGAGTTCTTCGCGCTCCTTTTGATTGACCTCTAAGAGATTCAAATTACGCTTATGGACCGCTCTTAAGCGAAAGAGTATCACCGCAATAACAATAATACTTATGCAGACGATGATGATGATCATTTGCTGACGCTCGATTAACTGTGCTTTGACCAACTGCTCACTTTCCAAGCTCTCATTCAACAGTTTTTGAGTCTCGAGTTCTCGTTTCACCTCAAACTCAGCTAATAGTAGATCTGTTTTAGCCTTGGCTTCATCCTCTTTAAGTCTGCGTATGGCTTCGAATTGCTCCATGGCTTCTTCAGCCATTCCCTTACCAATGTAAGATTCAATGAGTAGTTCATAGACTGGAACCATTAGAGGTGTTTCGTTAGAGTACTTCAGAGCCTCTGTCGCATTTTCGATGCTTAAATCGAATTTCCCCTGACGATTATACACACTGGATAAAAGTTGATAACTATTAAAAATTATCGTTTGATCTCCTAAATCCTTAGCTGACGTTAAAGCTTCTTTTAAGATGGCTTCCGCTAAGCGATAACGCTCTGTAAGCATCAGATAATGTCCCTTCAAGTTATTAAAGCTTATCAATTCGCTGGTTGATTTTGTTTTTAAGACTAGCTGTGCTTGTGCTGCAATTAATTCCTCAATTTCTTTAATGAGTGGTTTTCGTGCTTCAATATTCTCTAGCGGATATTTATTTAATAGAACCTTTAGGAGTGAGTTATTCAATTCGACATTAACAATAAGAGCAGTAGCTGGTAATAAGTCTTTAGCTTTTCTGGTGAAATTTTCTGCGTTCTCCAAATCACCCACCATCAAGTATGTATCCGACAGATCGGCATAGAGCGTGGCTACATTTTCTGGAATCATTTGAGTTTGCTCTGAAATCTCTATTGCTCTGATTTGATGATAAATAGCCGAATCGTAACGGTTTTCTTCTAACAAAATTTCCGTGATGATGAAATGATATGGCGTTGCAATTTTTGGGTGATATCCACTTTCTGCTACGAGCTCTTCCAGCATGCCGACCCCTCGCTTAGCTTCTGGTTTATTACCTTGCAAAAAGTCAATGTATGACAGATAGAACTGTCGGTAAAAGGCGAAGAACTTGTTTAACCGAAGTCCTTCCATCTGTTTCAGACTAATTACGGCACTGTCTAAATAATTGGTTGTCATGAGACCCATTCCGGCATGTAGAAGTACATTTCCTCGTAAATCATCGGTTAGGTCTGACCTTTCTAATAATCCATTTAACCTCTCTACATAAAGGGGCTCTTCTTCAAAGATTGACGTTCTGATTAACCGATATACCTCCGCATGCATTCGGTCTTCCTTGTTGCTTAAGTAGAGTAATGCACTATCTAAATAGCTTATCCCTTTGGCCCTTTTATACGTTTTTCCCTTTTCTAATAAGTATTGGCCAAAGTATTCCTCAGCTCCACTTTGCATTTCGAACGCTTCCCAAAAAGCATCCGTCTTACCTTGATAATAAGTTGCTGAGTCGGTTAGATTAATTGATTCATAGAGAATACCCAATTGTCGAAACATGTGTGCTTGTTCGGGACTTCCATCCTTAGTGCTTTCAAGATTTTTCTTAATTAGCCGAATAGTTTCCTTCTCTTGAAAATTCAGAGTCACCGTAAATAGGTCTAACTCTGTCTTAGGCAGGTCTTGCCCGATTAATTGCAAGCAGAATAATAGATGCAGTAATAAGAGTAACGGTCTCTTCATGTCGATCCGAACTGACGGTTAAAAATCAATAACAAATAAAACGAAGGACATCATGGTATTTTAAATACCATCGATGAAAATCTTCTATTCTGACCAGCCAGGCCTTATTAAGGCGAAGTATTCGGACGAATCACTTCCACACCCCTACAGAAGAATGAATCTAGTTTAACCCTTGCGTTTCCTTAAAATGACTGATTTTTTTTAAATTCAGCCATTATTCAAATATAATAAATAGTGCAGATCCAATGTAGAAATTTGCATTATAGCCAATCTACTTAAGAGATTTAAACGGGCAGATTGGTTTCTAAACACTTTTAATCACCTACTTCAAAGAGAGTATTTAACTGATTACAGAATACTCAACCTGATCAGTTTAAGATTTTAGCCAAAACATCATCATGTGCATATCTGACGGCAATCAAGCTTTTGGGTTTTGAGATGAGGTAGCTTCATATATCATCAATAGACATAAAAGGAGGTAATTATGAAAAAGCTACTTGTACCCGTTGATTTTTCCAGTTGTTAAAAAAAGTGCCATCCTTTTAAGCTCATCCTGAGGAATTAAGAGTAACAACACCCAGTCCAACACAGCTAGTACCTGTTTTTGCTCAAGCTGATACTCTTTGGTCACTACCAGTCATGTACTCTTTAGGTGTGCAGCCCACAAACTCTTTGAAAGAAGAGAAGAATGTGGATTTAGAGTTAAAACCTGCCTCATAACCAATGCCAGCTATATTCAAGTGAGTATGTACTCCCCCATCGAGGATCTCTTTGACCTTTTCAACCCGCAAACGCGATAAAAACTTACTAAAGTTGGTTCGCTCTCGGGTATTGATGACGAACGAGATACGCCTAGTAGAAATAGCTATGGCTTCTGATATACTCACTAAAGTTAAATCTGAATTGCTCAGCCCTTTTTCTTTTACCAAGTAGTTCATTACTTTATCGTAGACACTATCAATTTCTAACTCATCTACCTCACCCACTTTACTCTCTGAAGTCTTAATCTCAATAAGATTAAGGTTTAAAGTGATCTTATGCGTGTCGCCCATCGTTAAGTACTGAAGGTCTCCATCCATAAGGTCTTTCAATTGAACCACCTTAGATACATAGCCTTTGTGACCTGTATTGGTCTTTGACAACCAGCCATCGATCACTTCTGATGATACAGAGCCTCCTTCAAATTCAAAGACCATCTGAAGACCATCGTTTGCGCTTACCGAAAGCTTAAGTTTCTTGTCTTTTAGGTCTTGACTTAAGCTATGTTGCAATAGTGACGCAATGGTCATTTCAATGAGCTCACGATCGGCCAGAAACACTAGACTCTCTTTGATATCAACTTCCAAAATCGCCTGATTGAGATGCAAAATGTTTTGTGCTTTATCCTTAACAGACTTGATGACAGCAGGCAGTGACACCCTGCTAATTTCTATCTTATGATCTCCCAAAACAGAATTCAAAGCAATGATTGAATTCAATGACGCTTCTTCTTCTTCCACCAAATCAGTCATACGATTAAAGTATTTTGACTGCTCATTGTTAAGTTTACCTAGCTCTGGAATAAAGCTTCTGATACCCTTAATGCCATTAAATATCCTATTGACCTTTTGCGAAATAGCATCTAACAACACTTGGTTTTCAGTCTTAGTGACTTCAAGATCAGACACCAACTCTGCCAATTCAAGGTTTGTACTTTGGAGTTCTTCGCGCTCCTTTTGATTGACCTTTAACAAGTTCAAGTTACGCTTGTGAAGCGCCCTAAGGCGCGTCAGGATCAAGGCAATGATTAGAACACTTACACAAACTATAATGATGATAATTTGCTGACGCTTTATCAATTTAGCCTTGGCCAACTGTTCTTGTGCTAAGCTTTCGTTAATCAGTTTTTGAGCTTCCAATTCTTGCATTGCCTCGTATTCGGCAAGCAACAGTGCTGTCTTCTTTTTTGCATCACTTTCCTTAAGGTCTTTTAACAAATTAAACTGCTCCAACGCCTCTTTTGTCATTCCCTTTCCGATGTAAGATTCAATGAGTAGTTCATAAACAGGAACTAATAGCAAAGTTTCTTTGGAATACTTCAAGGCCTCTGTCGCATTTTCGATGCTTAAATCGAATTTCCTCTGACGATTATACACGCTAGATAAAAGTTGATAACTATTAAAAATTATCATTTGATCTCCTAAATCCTTAGCTGATGTTATAGCTTCTTTTAGGATGGCTTCCGCTAGGCGGTAACGTTCTTTAATCATTAGATAATGTCCCTTCAAACTTTTAAACCATGTCATGTCACTGGTCGATTGTGCTTCGAAGATCACCTTCTCTTGCTCGAGAATTGATTCCTCAATTTCTTTGATAAGTACTTTTTGCTCAGCAGGATCATTCAGTGAGTATGCGTTTAGCAGAACCGCTAAAAGTTGATTATTAATCTTGGCCCTTGTATCATAACTATTTGTAGGTACTATTTCTTTGGCTTCTCTGATGAACTTTTCTGCGTTTTCTACATCACCAACTTTCAAGTATATGATAGATAGCTCTGAATGCTGAATGGCCAAGTTTTCAGGAAACATTTGAGATTTCTTTGAAATCTCTAGGCCCTGAAGTTGATGATAAATGGCTGAATCAAGACGGTTTTCTCTATACAGTATGTTCATGACAAAGCTATGATAAGGGGCTGCAATTTTTGAGTTATTGCCGCTTTCATCTACCATTACTTTAAGAATCCTTGCCTTCCGCTTAGTCTCAGGTACATCACCTTGTAAAAGATCAATATATGCCAAGTAGAATTGCTGGAAAAAGGAAAAGTATCTGTTTACTCTTAGCCCATCCATCCTTTTCAACATTACTGCTGCACTGTCTAGGTAATTAATGGAGGCCAAATCCATCCCGGATTGTAAAAGTACATTTCCTCGTAAATCATCGGTTAGGTCTGACCTTTGCAATAACCCATTTAACCTCTCTAAATAAAGGGGCTTTTCATCAAAGATTGACGTTCTGATAAGTCGATATACCTCCGCATGCATTCGGTCTTCCTTGTTGCTCAAATAGTACAATGCGCTATCTAGGTAGTCTATCCCTTTAGCCCCACTATATCTTTTGCCCTTCTCTAGTAGGTATTGACCAAAATATTCCTCAGCTCCACTTTGCATTTTGAAGGCTTCCCAAAAAGCATCCGTCTTACTCTGATAATAAGTTGCTGAGTCGGTTATATTGATTGATTTATAGAGACTACCTAATTGCCTAAATAAGTGCGCTTGTTCGGGACTTCCATCCTTAGTGCTTTCAAGATTTTTTTTAATTAGCCGAATAGTTTCCTTCTCTTGAAAATTCAGAGTCACCGTAAATAGGTCCAACTCTGTCTGAGGCAGGTCTTGCCCGATTAATTGCAAGCAAAACAATAGCTGTAATAATAAAAGTACCGGTCTCTTCATATGCATCTAAACCAACTGTTAAAAATCAATACTACAGTAGGCAAAGTACATCATGGTATTTCAAACACCATCGATTAAAGTTTACTATTCTGATCAGCCAGATCATATAAAAGTGAAATGTTCAGACGAACTACTTCCACACCCCTACAGAAGAGTATTTTTCTCTTTGCGCTTAATTAAACGATTTATTTTTCAATGTAGTCTGTAACAAATATAATAAATAGTGCTGATGGTATACAGAAATATGCCGTATGTCAAGATGACAAGGGTTTCTTGACAATTCAGATATTAGGCGTACCACAAACAAAGCATTGCCTTGTTACTGAAATATATCTAGTCGAAATAGGGCAAACTCCATCGTAAAAAAAGAAAGGTCAGATTCGTACAATCTGACCTTTGTATTCACCAAAACACAAATTATGTATACCCGATGTGAGTATGACTATTATGTAAGTTTGAATAAAGCAGATACCTGATGCATAAGAGTCCAGATAATAACGGAGTAGTATGATTTTATCTGGACACAGAAATTCGAACCACTTAGCAGAAGTAAACATGACAAGGATCATGTGGCCGTCTGATCGCTATCAGGCCTTAACCCTTTGATGATGGTTAGCTTCATTACATCATTTAATAAAAAAGGAGGTAACTATGAAAAAGCTACTAGTACCAATAGATTTCTCGATTTGTTCCACAAACGCATTGTCAAATGCCGCTCAGCTGGCTGAAAGAATGCATATGGAGATTATTCTCTTCCATTCGGTAATTGTGCCTATTGGCTTGGCAGAAGGTGTTCCTGCGGGGAATATAGGCTATGATTTTGAAGAGCTGGAAAAGAGCTCAAGAGAAAGACTAAACAACCTCATAAAAGGTATGCCTTCGATGGCAAAAGTACCGCACAGAACAATCATTCAATACGGATCACTGCATGAAAGCATTAATGAGCTAAACAAGGATGAAGACATTGCCTTGATAGTGATGGGTACTCACGGTGCGAGTGGTATTGCAAAAAACCTTATAGGTAGCAATGCTTATCATGTCATCAAGCATGTTAAGATTCCTGTGATTGCCTTACCAGAGACTGCTGACATTAGCCGTATGAAACATATTGCTTTGGCTGGCGACTATCGTAATGTACCAGCCCACGATTCGATTCATCTGATATCCGAAATCGTTAGGGCATTTCTAGGTCAACTACACATTATACACATTGATAAAGGTGATGTCTTGGTCAAAGAACAGATTGACATTGCGCGAAGGCTAGACAAATACTTGAAGCACATCAAACACACCTTTCACTTTAGAAAGTTTGATGACGTTGAAGATGGATTACTAGAATTTGCCAAGGAAGCAGATATAGAGCTAATCGCTATGATTTCTAAGCATCACGGCTTTTTAGAGAGGCTAAGACATGGAAGCCATACCAAGAAAATGATCTTAGATATTCCCATGCCGATCATGGTAATCCATGAGTAAACATTCGATTAAGAAAGCGTCACACCGAAGTTTAAGTGTAGTGATTCTTGGGGCTTAATTAAGCTTAGACCGTCTCCATTGTTAAGCGCATTGACATTACCCGTCATGGGCTCAATGGCGATGGTCTTGCCATCATCCGGGGTATATATTTGGGTATATCGGTGCTGATGGTCTTGCCACACTTCCAGCACACTACCATCGGAATAGGTAAGTTGGGTGGTATACTTTTCTTGCTTTTGAATACTGTAAAAACAGCTATCCAAACTCAAATCAGAAATCTTTACTGGTTCTTCCAAAGTTCTGTAAGGAGTCCTTTTACCACTCGGAATCATATGTTCGTCTACTTCTATCAACTCAACATTGGCCAGTTGAAGACTGACACGGCTTGCATCTTCTAGCAAATTAAAATATGGATGCCACCCGAAAGCGCAGGGCATAATATTCTTACCTGTATTTAAAACCTCTACTTGAATTGAGAGGCTTCCTGGGGTCAATGTATAATTCAGTGTTACATCAAAAGGAAAAGGATAGTGAGGCAACTCACCCTGATACTTACAAATTAGGCTCAACTCATTTTCACTTTTTAAGAGTAATTCAAAAGCCTGATCATGCAGTAGGCCATGCAGAGCATTTGGTCTTCCAAAATCATTTAAAGGAAATTGATAGGTATTCCCTTCAAAAGCGAAGACTCCATTCTTCAATCGATTTGGGAACGGGAAAAGCACAGCTGATTGATAGTGATACCCTTCCTGTGGACTAATCAATTCACGAGTCTGTCCATCGGTTGAAAGCGATAAATTACTGATGGCTGCTCCTTGTTGAGGATCAATTTTTAGGTGTTGATCATTAATACGTAATTCCAAGTGCTTAGTATCTAAAAGAGTTATACATCAGTTATAAGTACGTACACATAACTTTTGTTTAAACTTCTCTAAATGTATTGATTAATAATGTTTTCGAATAGCTCCTGTTTGCCACTTTTCAAGTCTAACTCTCCCTTTGCCAAAGCTAATCTATGTAAATCTGTGAGGGATAGTTTTCCTTGTTCAAAGTTCCGTCCGTCTCCTTTCTGAAAAGAAGCATACCGATCTGACAAGAGCTGCTCATATTTACTCTGGGACAGAATGCGATCGGCAATGATCAATGCCCGAGCAAAGGTGTCCATTCCACCAATGTGTGCTAAAAAGATATCTTCTAAGTCAGTAGAGTTTCTTCTCGTCTTAGCATCAAAGTTTATTCCTCCACCCTGCAGCCCCCCAGACTTCAAAAATACAATCATGGTTTGTGCTAACTCATTAAGGTTGGTTGGGAATTGATCTGTATCCCAGCCGTTCTGGTAGTCACCCCTATTAGCATCCATACTGCCTAGCATATTCGCATCCGCAGCTACTTGCATTTCATGCTCAAAAGTGTGCTGCGCTAAGGTGGCATGGTTCACCTCTAAGTTCAACTTAAAATCATCCATCAGATCATACTGTCTCAAGAAACCGATGACAGTCGCTGCATCGAAATCATATTGATGTTTTGACGGTTCGGATGGTTTGGGTTCGATGAAAAAATTACCCGTAAACCCTTGGCCCCGAGCATAGTCTTTTGCCATGTGTAGAAACCTTGCCATGTGATCAAGCTCTGCTTTCATGTTGGTGTTGAGCAAGGACATATATCCTTCTCTACCACCCCAAAACACATAGTTCTCTCCTCCTAACTTGATTGTTACGTCAAGGGCATTTTTAACCTGTGCGCCTGCATAAGCCACCACATCGAAATCTGGGTTGGTGGCTGCTCCATTCATATAACGAGGGTTAGAAAACAGGTTGGCTGTCCCCCATAACACCTTCACTCCGGAAGCCTTTTGCTTTTCAAGGGCATAATCAGAAATGATAGATAGCCGTTTTTCTGACGCTGAAAGTGTCGGGCCTTCATCTACCAAATCGAAATCATGAAAGCAATAAAACTCAGCACCTATTTTGGTGATGAATTCAAAGCCCGCATCCATTTTATCTTTAGCCCTTTGAATAGGATCATCTGATGCGTTCCAAGGAAAAATCTTTGTACCCGGCCCAAAGGGATCGCCTCCCGTACCGCATAGCGTATGCCACCAAGCGATAGCAAACCGAAAGTGATCACGCATAGTTTTACCGGCCACCACCTGCTCAGGATTGTAGTATTTAAAAGCAAAAGGATTGTCTGAAGTTTTTCCTTCAAAGACTATTGGACCTATCCCTTTAAAAAATTCTTTCTCACCGATTAACAAGCTCATTTTACTGACTATTTAACTGTATCTCTAATCTGTTCTTCCACTCCCCATAGGCTTCTGCATAAGCAGATCTATTTGACAGGGGCTTTACTTCTTTTATCGTTACCTGTCCACTCATTGCCTCTTCTATAGTAGCTATATAACCAGCCCCTACACCGGATGCCTTGGCGGCTCCAATAGCCCCAGTTGTATCATACATTTCAATAGAGCAACCCACAGTATTGGCTAGTGTATTTGAGAATATATCGGATTGAAAAAGGTTGTCATTGCCTACGGTCAAGTGATCTATTTTAACACCCATTTCCTTCATAATATTCGCTCCATAAACAAAGGCAAAGGCAATTCCTTCAAGTGTAGCACGATAAATACATGTCTTGCTGTGTCTATTGAAATCTATTCCTAAGAGCTGTGCCCCTATGGTTCGATTCTCGAAAATTCTTTCTGCCCCATTCCCAAATGGCAAGACACTGAGGCCTTTTGAGCCTATGGCTATTGATGAGGCTTCTTTCTCTATCTGATCATACGTTTTATAAGAACCATCGAGCAGCTGCCTTAACCAACTGTATTGTATTCCAGCCCCATTGATGCATAGGAGCGTTCCAATACTCGGTGTGCCAGAAGTGTGATTTACATGTGCAAAACCGTTGACCCTAGATTTCGAGTCATAGACAGGTGTATTTGTGACACCATAAATAACACCTGAAGTTCCACCTGTGGCAGCCACTTCACCTTCCTTCAGCACATTTAAAGACATGGCATTATTAGGTTGGTCTCCCGCCCTATAACTGATGGGTGTGCCGGCTGTTAAGCCAAGTTGTTGTGCGGCTTGTTGAGATAGCTGACCTTGATTGCCTATTGCCTCCACTATATTCGGAACATGGTCATAGCTGAAACCGAAACTCTTCATCAATTCCTCTGAAACTCGATTTTCCGTAAAGTCCCAGAAAACACCTTCTGACAAACCTCCAATTGTCGTGTTGATTTCGCTAGTCATCTTCATGGCGATGAAGTCTCCAGGCAACATGAACTTATGAACATGGGCATAGATTTTAGGCTCATTATCTTTAACCCATTTTAATTTAGATGCGGTAAAGTTCGCAGGAGTATTGAGGAGGTGACTCAACGCATATTGCCGATCTAATGTCTTCATCACGTCCTCGCCACAACCAACTGCTCGACTATCACACCAAATAATGGCAGGACGCAGCACTTGTTGTTGATCATTAACCATCACAAGGCCGTGCATCTGATAAGCAATTCCAATTGAAAGGATTTCATCGGGTTTGACCCCAGATTCAGATAGGAGTTTCTTTGTGGCTAAGCACAGATTCGACCACCAGTCGTCAGGATGTTGTTCGGCCCAGCCTGTTTTTGTAGAGGCAATGGGCATTTCATGGTCTGGATATTTGACAATGTGTTTTGGGGCTAAAGATTCAGCGTCAACCAATGCTACTTTAACGGAGCTACTGCCTAAATCATACCCTAAAAAATACATAGGAGTAAGATACTAATTCCTAGAAATGTATAAGAGCGATTCAAATCATTCTTCCCACCAAGGTATTCTGTCCAAGGTCAAATCTGCAATGGAGTTAACCACCAAATCAGGTTTAAAAGGATAGTCGTTCAATTGATCTCTGCTGGACATGCCGCTTAGTGTCAGTATAGTTTTATAACCTACTTGCACACCACCCTGAATATCAGTAGACAGTGTATCTCCAATTACCGTGACTTCATCAGTAGCCAAACCAATGTGCTTTCTAGCTTGACGCATCATCACTGGACTGGGCTTTCCAACGGAGAATGCTTTTTTGCCAGTAGCCGCTTCGATCATGGCCACAATGGAAGCAATGCCCAAGTTGTTCCAACCTTTCTTTCTGGGTGATGCATCAAGGTTGGTAGCGATAAATTTCGAGCCTTCTAATATAAAGTCAATGGCTTTACGCACCATCTCTAGTGTAAAATTGATCCCTTCACCCACCACCACAAAATCTGGGTCACTCTGAACTAGTGTAATCCGATTTTCATGAAGACTAGAAATTAGGCCACCTTCCCCCAAGACATAGGCGGTTCCATTCGGAAATTGTTGACCCATAAAATGTGCCGTAGCCATTGCACTGGTATAAACGTTTTTCTCCTCCACATAAATCCCCATTTTCTCTAGCTTACGTACAGCGTCTAATGGTGTACGTTGGCTATTATTGGTCATAAATGTGAAGGGTATATTATTGTCTTGAAGTGTCTTCACAAACACATCTGCTCCGGGTATCATCTTGTTTTCAACATATATAACTCCGTCTTGGTCTATTAAAAATCCTTTTGGCATAGTCCTAAATTTTCTAATTGAAGATGGTTGAAAGAATGCGCTCTACCAACTGGGCACTCATTAAGCTATCGTTAAGTGTAAAGAGGTCTGACTCTGTTTTTTTCGTTTCTATACATTTTACAACCTCTTCAATTTCATGCGCGTAACCTGTGCTTGTCATAGGTATCTGGAATGATTCAATTTCATCTCCTTTTACAATTTCATACGATTCTGTTTTCCAAAACATAGGGATTCTAATAAACCCCTGCTCTCCATAAATACAGGCCTCTTTGTTGGTATGAAAGCTTATACTTCCCACTACTTGTGCGAGTCTTTCTTCACCAAAATTCAGTTGGATTTGAATGGTTTCATCTACCCCAGTATCAGACTTAATGGCATGTGCTTTAAAGTCAACGGGTTCCCAACCGAAAAGGTCCGAAACAATGGTTAAAGGATAGACACCTACATCATAAAGTGCTCCTCCGGCTAAATCAGGGTTTAATAACCTCCCGCTGGTTGTCAGCTTATCTTCTGACCGAAAGCCAAAGCTAGCCGTCATGTATTTGACCCTACCAATTTCACCTGATTTTACTCTATCGATTGCCTCTCGATAGGCGGGTAAAAACCGCATCCACATGGCCTCCATCAAGAACTTTCCTGAGGACCTAGCCACCTTGGTCATCTGAACAATTTCCTCGCTAGAAATTCCCATTGGCTTTTCACAGAGCACATGCTTTCCTGCCTGAAGGGCCTCAATGGTATTCTTACAATGAAAGTTATGGGTAGTGCTGATATAGACAATATCTACCTCCGGATCCGCAAGTAAGGCTTCATAAGTATCATAAACCTTAACATTTGGAAATTCTAATTGTAAAGCTTCGGCATTAGACCGCGAGGCAAAGGCATAGGCTTGCTCACCTGGCACAGCATTGAGACTTTCCAAAAACTTTCTCGCTATCCGACCAAATCCTATAAATCCCCATTTCATCTACCTAAGAAAGTAAATTCAAAACAAAGAAGCTTGCGAAAGCACGCTTTTAAACGCTTACGTTTGCAGACTGATCTGTGTCGCTATATTCATTGGCATTGCGAACGACCAAATAAGTTTCCTGTCGAAAGAAAAGTAGGAATCGATCAGAACGGATAACCTTCAGCTCTAAGTTTAAGGATTTGCAAATGGCAGCCCATCCATCCCGTGTATTATTCGTATGCGGATGCCCTTTGAATTCTAAGTTGAACAGGCTATCGGCAAAGTAGGTGAGGTACTTTTGAACGCTATTTCGGTAAACGTCTTCGATGATTATTATTTCCTGACACACCCTGGCAGCCTCAGCGATAATAAGTACTGGCTTTGGCGTATGATGGAGTACGGTAAGCAATAGTGCCTGATGAAAATTATTGTCATTAAAGGGCAAAGTCTTGCCGTCAAAACAGACAGGTTTTAATGCATCTTTTATTGCATGGTTTTCGACATCCACGGGTGTGACTTCGTAGTCATCTTGTCTAAGTAAGTCTGTGACTGTTCCGTAACCAGATCCTATATCCAAAATTTTCCCTGACCGAGAAAGGCACGGCTGAATACGTTCAATTTTATGCTTCGCATCCCAATACCATCCCTTATAAATGATTGTTTTTAAAAAGCCTAAGCTTCTAATTGCACTAAGCCCCATGTGAAAAAGGGTTGGTTTCTTTAATCATATGCTTAATATAACGCGATGGGTAAAGATTAAGGCATAAAATAAACATTGATTTAAAAATGAAAAGGCCCTCGAAAACGAGGGCCCCTTCGACTCAATCGACTTGCTAACTATTATCTTAATTTGATGGCCACATTTGCACCTAAACTCAAGAACTTCACTTTGCCTTGGCCTATACCTGTTAACGGTAACTTCATAAATGGCTCAAAGGCAAGTCCAAATTTTTTACTGATTGGGGTTTCATACCCTACACTAAAGTTTGCAATACCGAAGAAGTGATTATTCTCTCCGCGAATCTGACCAGTCGGTGACCAGTTTGGGTTTTGAGTGGCGTACTCAAACTCATAATCTTCCCTCAACATCAGGTAGGTTGAAACACCCGTATTGACAAACCATTGATTGTCATTTTTTGCCTTAAAATATCTTCGAAAATTGATCGGTATATCAATTACCAGACAACGCGCCAAAGCACTCAGTAGATTGTCAGAGCGACCTCCGGGCCATGTTGAAGTATCATACTCCTCGCCCAAGGCTCTATATTTTTTAACAGAATAACTCAGTCCAGATTGAATACTCCAATTTCGAGCAATTCTATACTCGGCTTGTAAGCCAACCATAGTACCCGGGTTGGTAAAGCCTTCCAGTCCTGTCGCACTTAAATCAAAAGAAACCAGAACACCGAACGACCACCTTTTGAAATCCTGCAGGCTATCTAAGTCGGCTGTTTGGTAGTAGCCAGCGTCCAATGCCATGGGCTTTAATGACAGATCGAATTGATAGACACTAGGAACCCACCGTGGTGTTATGGTTTCGACACTAGCCCCGTATGGGCTGTCTCTTTGGCTTTCTATACTATCAAATGGGCCAATTGGCTGCGATGTATCAAAATAAGTCGTAATGGGCGCGCCTTTATTTACATTGTTCCTATTGGTCGTATTCAGTGCCTCGCCTGCACTATTGGTTTTGTCTACGGACTTTTCAAGTGACTCAGTCGTACGAGCGGCTTCACGAGTCGCTAGCGTTTTATTGTCAGTTAGTTTGCTTTTTGCAATGTCAGTCTTAACCCTTGAACTTTCTTGCTTCAGCTTTTTACTTTCAGAAGTTGATTCGGTTCTTGTAACATCTATATCTTGACCTTGAGTCAATACATTAGTATTATTCTCAACTTTTCCATCTTGCGTAACCACTTTTGAAGGGGCTTCTTCTTCGCCTTCAGAGGCTATTTCATTGGTTTTATCGATGTCTTTATTCTGTTGAGATAACTTTTGTTCCGTGGTAGGTTGTTTCGATTCAGAATTACCCTCTTTTCCTCCACCTGGAATGAGCATCACAAGCAATAGGATAAGCGCTAGCAAGCCGAGTCCTCCCCCAAGTTTCCACCAGAAGAATCCTTTTTTAGGCGCATCAAGTTTTTGTTCCATCGCGCTCCAAGCGGATGGGTTAAACTCAAACTGAGCTCCTTCTGCTGCTTCCCTTACCAGCTGTTCTAATGCGTCACCGTTCTTATTCGCCTCATCCATATTTGTACACCTCCTTACTAAGCAAGGACCTTAGGGCTGCCTTTGCTCGCGTTAAATTCGCTTTAGAAGTACTCGTTGTAATCCCCAATTGTTCGGCAATTTCTTGATGCTTGTATCCATCTATGACGTACAAGTTGAAAACTGCTCGATAAGCTGGAGACAATTGCCCAATCTTCTCTAGAATCTCTTGATAATCCATATCATGGTCTGGAGCAACTTGGGATGTTTCTTCTACCTGAGCCTCTGAAATATCTGCCAGGTAATTATGCTTAGCATTCTTTTTTATATGGTCAATACATGCATTCACTAAAATTCTGCGTAACCAAGGTTTGAAAGGTTTGTCGATATCAAACTTTTCTATATTCTTAAAAACCTTCATAAAACCATCGTTGAGCACTTCCACAGCATCGGCTTCACCTCCGGTGTAGCGCAGGCAAATGCTCATAGCATAGCTGTAGAAATTGCCATACAATTCCTTTTGGCTCTGCCTATCATTCTCCTTGCAGCCTAGAATAATTGCTTCCAATAGTTTTTCGATCTTGTTCAAATACAGCCCTTGTGACAACCTTACCTTATTTGACTAACAAAGGCTGCGTGTGTATTTAGAAAAAATGTAGTTTCTGGTATTAAGTAAAAATAAGAGAGATTTTTGGATTAGTAAGTGCGCCAATGACTTAACGCACATTCCCATAAAATTCAGCAAGCTTTTTATTCGAAACACCTAATGCCCAGAGCGAAGCAATTGAAATATAAATAAGGTTTGATTTGATGGCACCCCATCGTGCAACCCTCCTGTCTGATGAATAGACTTTCTGTCCTATTTGTTTGACAGCCCCTAAGCGATTCATTTTGATACACAGGTCCGCCTCTTCCATGATCATCATTTCAGGATTAAAGCCTCCTGCCTTTAGATAATCGGTTGTTCGACAGAAAAGTAATTGATCTCCAAAGAGAAGTCTTAAACCTTTAAAAAGTGTTCGATAGGGATTATAGATAAAGGGAGCATAGTAGGTCTTGACCCGATTATGCATTGTTGTCATCCGTTGATTGCAGGCCCCTGTCATTATGCTCCGAAAGCCGGCCAAAGCAATTGTCTCATCCGTTAAAGTTGCTCGGACTATTTGGACTAAGTCTTTTGGAGGAAATGTATCGGCATGTAGAAAACATAGAATGTCGCCTTTCGCCTTTAAGGCTCCTGCATGCATTTGCGCAGCCCTACCCAATTGCTTTGCTTGTACAAGCATGGCTTGCGAGGCCGCCACAATTTTTTGCGTATCATCCTTGCTCCCACCATCAACCACAATGAACTCCAAAGGCTGGGGGTCAAGTTGGCGTAAACTTTCAAGCAATTCACCAATACAAGAGGCCTCATTATATGCCGGAATAATGACGGAAACGGTTTTCATTTAAGGAATAGAGTTTCTTCCTAAATCTTCATGAGCAGCAACCCAGTCTAGTGATGATATGGCAGCACCTAACGAAATTTCGCCTGCCAGTACAACGCCTGCGATAATTTCCGCCAGTTTTTTTGCCTTACCACTACCATAGCAATCCATCATTTCAAGACAATCTTTTTGCGTTGGTAAGCCTGTTCCCCCACCTACCGTGGCCACAATAAGAGAAGGTAGCGTAATTGTACCATAAAGGCTTCCGTCAGGTGTGATTTCAGTGTGCAAAAACCCAGCGGTGCTTTCAGCTAAATTGGCAACATCTTGCCCTAGTGCGATATACAGAGCCGCCAAGGCATTCGCAGTATGTAAACCATTGTTATTTACACCCGCCATCATTCCGCCTAAGTTTGCAACACCTAAATGTCGCTGTAGCTGGCGGGCATCGACACCGAAGTTCTGCACCAGTAGTTTCTCTGAAAAGGTTATTTCTGCAATCACTCTTTTTCCTCGAGAGTTTAGCGAATTGAGAAAGGAATGCTTTTTATCACTGGCCATATTGGACTCCAAGTAAAAGTGCTTGATGCCTTTATAGGACTCCAGTATCCATTGACAGATCTGGAAAGTCGCCTTATTCGCCATGTTTTGACCTGCAGCGTCTCCTGTGAAAAAATTGAACCTTAAGAATACATTATTTCCAGCCTGATAAACTTCGACATGCTGATATTTCAAGTGCCTAGAACCGAGTTCTGCCTCAGCCTTTAAATTATCTGACACCGTTTCTATCCACTGACTGAAATCGATCGCCTTATTTAAATCATCGAATATAAAAACTGGTGCCCTTTGCATACCATCTTTCACCACGCGACAGTTCACGCCTCCAGATTCATTGACCAACTTAATACCTTTATTATATGAGGCGACTAAGGTTCCCTCAGTTGTGGCCAGCGGCACTAGAAAGTCCCCCTTGGCATATTCTCCATTAATCTTAATGGGTCCTGCAATCCCTAGTGGAACTTGCGCAAAACCAGTTAGATGCTCTATGTTGCCTTGATATACAGTCGTTTCATTAATCTGCTGATGAATGTACTTCGGATCCTTACCGGTGAAATCTTTGACAAAATCTAGTCTCTTGTCAATGGCTTGGCGACCATAGTCGTCTTCAGGGATTCGTGGAATTTTTACTGCTCGTTCAACTTGTATTTCGTTGATTTGATCATTGATTCCAAAACTCAATTTTCCGAAAGGCTTTGTATTGAACTTGAAATCTAGGTTAATTCTAGCTGCTCCGTTAAGTTCGGACTTCACCAATACATTAAAGCTTTTACCCAATTTCAGATCAAAGCCTTTTTGTTCGTTGAGCTCATCAATAGAGCGCCACTTACCATCTCCGAGATCTGCAAATATCCTCTCATGGTCAACTTGAGTTCCTTCGATTGCCAATAAACTCAAGGCCTCAAAGTGAACATCGATCAACCGATTCTTGATATTAAAAGTAAAGCCCTCATTGGCCTTTGTCAGGCTACCTCGGGTATAAAGCTTTTTAAGAAGTGTTTTTGGTATAAAGTTCATAGAGTATGTCAGGCTCTAAAGTGAACTTGACTTATTACGGAATGAAGAGACACTGAACAGTTGAGTATCTCATAAATCAGTCTGTTTTCAAACCATTGAATATTTAATGCTTTGACGAGGCGAAATTAACAAAATTTTATTCGCCAAAAGTAAACGCGCTTTGAAGATGTAGTGTTCATAAAAAATGCATTTCAATACAAAGTAGAGGCATACCCTTTTAACATGAAAAAGCCTGCTCAATTAACTCAAGCAGGCTTTCCTATATCTTAATTTAGATTACTTATTCATAGAAATCAAGAATTCATCATTACTGCGAGTACCTTTCATTCTATCCAATAAGAATTCCATCGCTTCTACAGAGTTCATATCGTTCATGAACTTACGAAGTATCCAAACACGCTGGAGTTCTTCTTTGCTCATTAATAAATCTTCTCTACGTGTACCAGAGTTAGGCACATCAATCGCAGGATAAACTCGTTTGTTAGATAGTTTTCTATCCAACTGAAGCTCCATGTTACCTGTTCCTTTGAATTCTTCAAAGATCACTTCGTCCATTTTAGAACCTGTCTCAATCAAGGCTGTTGCTATGATAGAAAGTGATCCACCATTTTCTACGTTACGTGCTGCACCGAAGAAACGCTTTGGTTTGTGTAATGCGTTGGCATCCACACCACCAGAAAGAATTTTTCCTGATGAAGGCACAACCGTATTATAAGCTCTTGCTAGTCTCGTGATTGAGTCAAGAAGTATCACTACATCATGACCACACTCTACCATACGCTTGGCTTTCTCTAACACAATATTAGAAACCTTCACGTGACGATCGGCTTGCTCATCGAAAGTAGACGAAATGACTTCAGCTTTTACACTTCTAGCCATGTCCGTAACTTCCTCAGGACGTTCATCGATCAATAAAATGATCAGGTAAATCTCAGGATGATTTTCAGCAATTGCATTAGCAATCTCTTTCAAGAGAACCGTTTTACCCGTTTTTGGCTGGGCTACAATCATTCCCCTTTGTCCCTTACCGATCGGTGCAAACATGTCTAGAATTCTCGTAGACATCATGCTCGGCTTGGTACTTAACTTAATCATCTCTTCTGGGAAGAGTGGCGTTAAGTATTCAAAAGGAACTCTGTCTCTAATTTCTTCAGTAGTCTTACCATTCACTGATTCAACTCTGAGTAAGGCAAAGTACTTTTCTCCCTCTTTCGGGGGTCTGATTTGACCTTTAACGGTATCGCCTGTTTTCAAACCAAATAGTTTAATTTGAGAAGGAGACACATAAATATCGTCCGGGCTAGCTAGGTAGTTGTAGTCAGAAGATCTCAAGAAGCCGTAGCCATCTTGCATCATTTCCAATACGCCTTCGCTTTCAATGAGTCCATCAAAATCCTTGATGTTCTGATTGTACTGCTGACGTTTGTTTCTTTTATCTTCTCGTTCTTTTCTCTCCTCACCTTTACGGTCGTCTCCGCCATTCTCCTTGTCCTGTCTAGGCTCTCGGTCTTTTCTTGGCTCTCTCTTGTTATCCTTACGAGGTGATCTTTCAGGTTTTTCTTCGGAAGCTTTTGCTTCATCACTAGTTGCCTTTGGTGCATCTTCCTTTTGCTCAGCAGCAGGTGCCTCAGTTACGTTTTCTCTCTTAGGCCTTGGTCTAGGTTTTGGCGCCCTTGCAGGCTTAGGTTTTTCTGAAGTTTCTTTATTCTCTGCCTCAGCAGTTTCTTTTGATTCTTCTGATTTTGTGGGTAGTTTATCTTCTGGGGTAATTGCTTGCTGATCGAGAATAGCATAGATGATATCTTGCTTGTTCAGCTTTTTGAAGTTTTTTACCGCCATTTTCTCAGCTATTTCTTTGAGCTCAGAAAGAAGCATAAGCTTCAATTCGTCAATGGTGTACATATAAATAATTGGGTTGGGAATCCTCTCTTGAGAGGAATATAAAAATGAATTATAGTTTAATGATTAGTTGCTCGAGATGAACGTTGGATATGCATCCCATCATCTTAGGACTGTACAATATTAGACTAAACAATCCAGACTGTCAAAGATTGGGGTCTATTTTTATACGCTATCTCAGGTTATAACGGGTTTTTACACCCAATATTGAGGGGAATTGGTTTACTTTGTGGCCTCACAATTCAGAAGTAAAATGCTACAAGTAGCCAACATTATTGCCGAAAAGGACAGACACGTCAAAGGACTTGAAAAAAGAGGTATAGCTAACGCAGAAGCCTTGTTAAACGAAGTAATTAGTCTTGATGAGGACAGAAAGAGTACTCAGCAAGCTTTAGACATTAACCTGTCGGAAGCCAATAGTATCGCTAAGCAAATTGGTGCCTTAATGAAAGAAGGAAAGCGTGATGAGGCTGAAAAAATAAAGTCGAGAACGGCCGAGTTAAAGGCATTAAACAAGGGTTTAGCAGAAGAATTGAATGACATTCAAGAGAAACTCAAGCAGGCACTTTATAATATCCCTAACATACCGCACGAATCTGTTCCCGTAGGAAAAACAGATGAAGATAATGTAGAAATTGAGAGAGTAGGAGATTTACCTGTACTGGATGAGAGTGCACAGCCACACTGGGACTTGATTAAGAAATATGACATTATCGACTTCGAGTTGGGTATTAAAATTACCGGAGCAGGTTTTCCAGTCTATAAAGGCAAAGGTGCTCGCTTACAAAGGGCCTTGGTTAATTTTTTCCTAGACGAGGCCGTTGCAGCAGGTTATGCCGAAGTGCAGCCTCCAATTATGGTCAATGAGGCTTCTGGCTATGGTACTGGCCAGCTGCCTGATAAAGAAGGTCAGATGTATCACATTGCATCGGAAAACATGTACATGATTCCAACTGCTGAAGTGCCGATTACCAACCTGTACAGAGATGTAATTCTAGATGAAGCCGCCTTGCCGGTAAAGCATGCGGGTTTTACACCATGTTTCAGAAGAGAAGCCGGTAGCTGGGGTGCCCATGTAAGAGGACTGAATAGACTACATCAGTTTGACAAAGTAGAAATCGTTCAGATCAGAAAGCCAGAAGAGTCTTACGCAGCACTGAATGAAATGTGTGACCATGTCTCTGGCATTTTAAGAAAGTTGGAGCTCCCATTTAGGAAGCTTAGACTTTGCAGTGGAGACTTAGGCTTCACCTCCGTTTTAACTTTTGACTTTGAAGTATTTTCTGCTGCGCAAGACAAGTGGCTTGAAGTGAGTTCAGTCTCTAATTTTGAGACTTTTCAGGCCAATCGACTAAAGTTGAGATACAAGGACGAAAACAAAAAGTCCGTATTGCTCCATACGTTAAATGGTAGTGCATTGGCCCTGCCAAGAATTATGGCAGCCCTGCTTGAAAACAACCAGTTCGAAGGGGGTATCAAAATTCCTGATGTATTAATTCCATACACGGGCTTCGATGTGATATCTTAGTTCTCAATTAGGCATGCAGCATTGCATGCCTTAACACTTCATTTAATTTTGAAAATTGGCTAGACGCGCGCCATGGTTTCATTTCATGTTCTTTCATTTATTATACTTAATATGTATTGCTGGCCACAAATAGGATGAGATGGTACATTGAATGGTATACCTGCCCCCGAAGGCAAATATGGCTATCGCGCTAACTGGGTCATTGAAGCTTACGGTATTGTTACCCCGCTAGAAGGCAGAGGCATGGTCCATCTCATCAGATAAGTAAAAAAGGTTTCGATCATCTTTAAGCCTAAAAAGAGGCTGCGCGTTTCTTTCAGAGCCTAACTCGTTTTTCTAGAAGACGATTGCATCATATGAAAACCGTACTACTCTTTTTCTTCTTTTCTCTCTGTATGGGTCTCATGGGTCAGCACTCCTTAAACCCGAATAATGTATTAATCATTTCTAAAGATTCGAAAAAATCCGGTGGAGCGATGAGAACAGGCCAAACCATTAAATGCAAACTAAAAGATGGGACCATGGTAAAAGGCACTTTATATGTATACTCAGACCATTTAATCATTGATAATACCAGAGTGAATTTTCAAGAAATTGAAATGATCAAAGGGGTAAATTACAAAGCGGTAACTAGTCAACTCAGTGGAATGGCCTTTAACGAAATGATAAGATCACAAACCAATGGTACCCTTAATGCATACTATTGGGTTAGAAACGTAGCTTTCTTAGCCTTCAACCTTACCGTTTTTAATCGAAAATTTAAACCGGATGAAGGCTGGAATTTAACTGTTCGGGAAATTGAGCCTTTTAACTTTAGAAGAAGGCGTTAAATTGCCAACGCAATTAACTTACCTAAATCATGATTCGAAAAGGCACTCCCGAAGACCTCTCAGCGGTCTTTGATCTTGTGATGGAATTAGCCATCTATGAAAAAGCACCCCACGAGGTCAACAACTCCATTGAAAGAATGAAAGATGATGGTTTCGGTGATAAGCCGGTTTTTGAATTCTTTGTTGCAGAAGTAAATGGAAATATTGTCGGCACTGCCATCTTCTATTACCGATATTCTACTTGGAAAGGCAAGGCTATCTATTTGGAAGACCTCGTTGTCAAAGCATCAGAAAGAGGAAATGGCTATGGCAAGCTTCTTTTGGACGCTATCGTTAATGAAGCCAAAGTAACCAACTCAAAGCAAGTGCGCTGGCAAGTACTAGATTGGAATGAACCGGCTATCAATTTTTACAAAAAGCTTGGGGCAGATCTAGATGAAGAGTGGATCAATTGTACCTTATCAGAAGAGCAAATAGCAAATTATTAAACTGACTGAAGCAGCGTTCTGAAAGCCGCCATCTGGTTAGGAAACTTCAATAAAGCCTTTTGCTGAAGTTCCGGAGCAAAAGCAGCCATATACATTTGAATGTTCTTCATGTCCGTGGCAAAATACTGTACGCTATACGATGAAGCCTCAGGGTCTTCGGTGTTCAAAACTTTTAAAAATTTGTACTCCTCAAACTGATTAGTTTCCATTACCTCAGGAATGTGTACTTCCTTCATCCAAGTAATCCACGCAGTTTCTACTTTCTTATCTATGGCTACAGTTACGTTATAAAGAATCATCACAATATATTTGTGGCAAATCTAAGGTTTATGATTTCAAACATTTACGAATCGATGAAGTTTTGAAGGCTATGCTCAGTAAAATTGACAGTCTCCCTTATATCAATCAGAGGAATGCCTTCATACTATTGCTAGCTATGCATATTGCTGGGCTCATCGGTTTGAGCATTGAAAGCTCAAGGGCCTTATTTCAAGCCCTCACCCCTTTCAACTTACTAGCGACAGCAGCCATCGTTTTACATTTCGAATCGAATAAAAGTAAAAATTACGCTCTCTTTATACTCATCACTTTTTTAGTCGGGTTCTTTATTGAAGTACTTGGGGTTAAAACTGGAGTCATATTTGGGGAATATGCTTACGGCCAAACTCTTGGGGTAAAATTCCTTGAAGTGCCATTGGCCATTGGGCTCAATTGGGTAGTGTTGATCTATTGTACAGCACAACTCAGCCGAAAGCTTTTCAAAAACATACTCCTTAGAGTAATCATTGGAGCTTTGCTCATGACAGCCCTAGATTTTTTAATTGAACCAGTTGCTATTACTTATGACTTCTGGTCATGGGAAAGTGTGGCTATACCCCCACAGAATTATGTAGCTTGGTTTGCCATCAGCGCTGTATTACAGTTACTGTTCAATAGGCTAATGACCAAATCAAACAATTCACTGGCTATTAGGCTTTTATACATACAAGTAGGCTTTTTCCTACTTTTAAATTTTATTTAAAACATTACTCGAACAATCTTAACCACAATGTGTTAAAGAGCAGAACAATGATTGAAGCAATTGCATGGACCCTCGCAGGTTTTGGAATAATGGAGGCTTTTTCGTGGTGGGTGCATAAATATGTTATGCATGGTGTTTTATGGAAAATTCATAAGACACACCATGAACACAACAAAGGTTTTTTCGAATTGAATGATCTTTTTACTGTGCTGTTTGGAGGATCAGCTATTGTGCTGATATTCTTAGGGGTCGAAAGTTTTGATTATCGTTTTTGGATTGGTTGTGGAATAAGCCTCTACGGCATGTTATATTTTGTATTGCATGATGTATTGATTCACAAAAGACTGAAATGGCTCGGTCGCCCCAAAACAAAATATTTAAAAGCCATTACTAATGCACATAGAGCGCATCACCGAACGAAAGAAAAGGATGACGCAGTTTCTTTTGGGTTGTTTTTTATACCAAAAAGATACTTTAAGGACGAAGGAGAAAAGATATAGCAGTGGCAAAGTATTCGATAAAAGACTTAGAACATCTATCAGGCATCAAAGCGCATACCCTGCGCATTTGGGAACAACGATATAATTTGATTGATCCAAAGCGGACCGATACAAACATTCGTTACTACGATCAGGAAGACCTAAAATTGGTTCTGAACGTGTCTCTTTTAAAAGATAATAATTTCAAAATTTCTAAGATCGCAAATATGTCTCGTGAAGAGATGTCAGAGGCAGTCTTAGTGGTGACTGAAAAAGCAACTAGTCACGCTGATCAGATTTATGCCCTTACGCTATCGATGATTGACTTGGACGAGCAACGTTTTGAGAAGATCATTTCTGCTAATACGCTAAAGCATGGTTTTGAAAGAACTATGCTCAATATCATTTACCCATTCTTATCAAAGATTGGTATCATGTGGTTGACGGATTCTATCAACCCAGCACAAGAGCACTTTATGTCGCATTTAATCAGACAAAAAGTGATCGTAGCTATTGATGGACAATATCCTTCGGTAGACGTGAATGCAAAAAAATACATGATGTTCTTACCAGAGAATGAACTTCATGAACTAAGCCTTCTATTTGCCAACTTCTTGGTAAGAGCGAGAAGCAGTAAAAGTATTTACCTAGGACAGAATATGCCTTTTCACGATTTGAGTGTGGCATATGATCTATATAAGCCTGACTATTTACTTACTATCATTACGTCAAGAGATTCCAACATCTCTCCTCAAGACTATTTAAATAATCTGGCCGATAAATTCCCAGAAACATCCATTTTAGTATCCGGAAGTCAAATTATCGGACAAGATTTGGAACTACGAGATAACATTGTCCAAATCGCAAATCCGAACCACTTGGTGTCATTTATTGAGGAAAATGCAACCGCTCCTGTGAGCAAATCCTAAATAAACATATCCTTTTCTTGTTCATCCCTTACCCACATTAATCAAACAAATGGGCAATTAATAGCATATTGGTATTTATTATTTATCCCTTTTGTTTAACCTTTATATCTCATTATACACTCTTCAAGGGCATACTTAACTGAAACCTCTTGTTTTGTTTAACGTATTGTAAAATAAATTCCACAAATTCGCTTGCATTTTGTTTAATCATTTGCAATATCTGTTTAACAAAACATCTAAGACATGACAACTTTAGAATTCAGTTACTCCCTATCCCAAATGACTAAGTCTCTGAAACCTTTCGCTATGAAGCTCACAAAGGACACAGATGATGCAAATGATCTCCTTCAAGAGACACTGATGAAAGCTTATAATAATAGAGATAAGTTTTCTGAAGGAACAAACTTGAAGGCATGGCTCTACACAATTATGAAAAACACCTTCATTACCAACTATCAAAGAATGGTAAGAAGAGGTACTTTCATTGACACGACTGATAATCTACATTTTATCAACTCCTCGGATACGAGAATTGAAAACAATGCAGCAGGTACTTTTGCCCTAAAAGATATTAATGACGCGATTGATCGCCTCGATGATGTTTACAAAACACCTTTTATGATGTATTTCAGAGGGTTTAAATATCACGAAATTGCCGACAGACTTGAAATCCCTATCGGAACAGTAAAGAATAGAATTCACATCGCGAGAAAACAATTAAAAGAAAAGTTAAGAACATATAGAGCCTAAGACTAGTTTAGCCTTCATGAATAAGAAGAAGGCATTGGTTATAGGTTCAGGTTTTGCAGGATTATCTGCAGCCATCAATCTAGCATCAAAGAATTTTGATGTCACTGTCATAGAAAAAAACACTACCATTGGGGGTAGAGCCCGACACTTCACAGAGTCGGGCTTTTCTTTTGATATGGGACCAAGCTGGTACTGGATGCCAGACGTTTTCGAGTCCTTTTTTAATAAATTCGGTAAATCGGTTTCAGACTACTATGAATTAATACGCCTCGACCCGAGCTACCAAGTTATCTATGAAGGTGGCGACTTTATGCCAATTCCTGCTCAGATGACTGAGCTTGAAGCACTATTCGAGTCAATCGAACCTGGAGCTGGATTGCAGCTTAGAGCATTTCTTAAACAAGCAGCTTACAAATATGAAGTGGGCATTAACAAGCTTGTATATAAGCCAGGTAGATCTTTAACAGAGTTTGCTAGCCTAAAACTCCTAGTAGATGTGGTACGCATGGATGTTTTCCAGTCCATGAGTAAACACGTTAGAAAATTCTTTCAGCATCCAAAACTGATTCAGCTAATGGAGTTCCCTGTCTTATTTTTAGGGGCTTTACCTGAGAACACACCGGCCCTTTACAGCCTAATGAACTATGCTGATATGTCCTTGGGAACATGGTACCCAAAAGGCGGCATGCACAAAATTGTTGAAGCCTTAGGCGCATTGGCTGAAGAATTGGGCGTAAAACTCTTAACCGACCATGAGGTCATAAAGATCAATCACAGTAATGGTCTAGCTATCTCTATTACAACTAATCAGGGAGAAATTGCTGGTGATGTTATCATAGCAGGTGCTGACTATCACCATGTAGAAACCAAGTTGCTTGATACCGAAACTCGGAATTATTCCGACAAATATTGGGATACCCGAGTGATGGCGCCATCTTCCCTCCTTTATTACGTGGGTTTAAACAAAAAACTTGATGGCTTATTACATCATAACCTATTTTTTGATACTGATTTCACACCTCACGCCCATGACATTTACACAGACCCTAAATGGCCAGAAAAGCCTTTGTTCTATGCGTCATTAACTTCTAAAACTGACGACACAGTGGCCCCTGAAGGCTGTGAAAACTTATTCCTATTGATTCCAGTAGCTCCAGGCTTGGAAGAAACCGAAGAAATACGAGACAAGTATTTCGATATGATCATTAAGCGGATGGAAGAGCATACAGGCCAATCTATAAAAGAGCACATTATTTATAAAAAGAGTTTTGCCCATAGAGACTTTGTGAAAGACTATAATTCCTTCAAAGGAAATGCCTATGGTCTCGCCAATACACTGACTCAAACAGCTATTCTAAAGCCTTCAATGAAGTCTAAAAAGCTTAAGAACCTGTACTATACAGGACAATTGACAGTTCCTGGGCCAGGTGTACCCCCTAGTTTAATCTCGGGTATAGTTGTTGCCGATGAGGTAGAGAAAGATATCGCTTAAACCAGAAGGCCAATTATTAGTTATTTTTGAATGATGGAATTATTTGATCAGACGACTTTTGAGTGTAGTAAACTCATTACACAGCGTTACAGCACATCATTTACCCTAGGCATTAAAACGCTCGGTAAAAAATTCCATTACCCGATCTATGCCATTTACGGATTCGTGCGCTATGCAGATGAAATTGTTGACACTTTTCACGACCATGATAAAGCCGCCCTCTTAGCTCGTTTTAAAAAAGATACTTATCAAGCGATTGAAGAGGGTATTAGTCTAAACCCTGTTTTGCACTCCTTCCAAATGGTGGTTAACCAATACAATCTTGACCACGCCTTGATAGAAGCCTTTCTGCATAGCATGGAAATGGATTTGGATGAGACTACTTATGATAAAGCTGGTTATGAGGAATATATCTATGGCTCAGCAGAAGTGGTAGGATTAATGTGTCTACAAGTCTTTTGTGAGGGAGACACAGGGATGTACAAAGACTTATTGCCACCTGCAAAAAGTCTTGGCTCGGCCTTTCAGAAGGTGAATTTCATTAGAGACATAAAGAGCGATTTTGAAGACAGAGGTAGGGTCTACTTTCCGGGTGTCGATTTCGAAACCTTCTCAAAATCGAGTAAAGAACTGATAGAAGCAGATATTCAAAAAGACTTTGATGACGCGCTGATCGGCATAAAAAAACTTCCTAATGGAGCTCAAACTGGGGTTCTTCTTGCTTATAAATACTACCTCAAACTCTTTAAGAAGATAAAGAATTGTCCTTCGTCCAAAATCATGGAAGAGCGCATTCGAATTCCTAATTCTAGAAAAATCAGCATTCTACTCGAAACCTATTTTCAGCAAGCTTTAAAAGCCAACTAAAATCTAATTCTACAAGTCAGGTCGTATTTAGCATAGATTTAATAACAGGATGCAAACATAATTCCCTGATCAAGGTTATTTCTTTATGTTCAACCTCAACGTTGATATTGACATCAATTCTGGTTTCTGCTTCGGGGTAGTCTATGCCATAGAAATGGCTGAAGATATTCTGGCAGAGCATGGGGAGTTATACTGCCTTGGTGACATTGTGCACAATGACGAGGAGGTAAAGAGACTTGAAGCTAAAGGCCTTCAAATCATCAACCATCAAGAGCTGATCAACATCAAAGACAGCAAAGTATTGATTAGAGCGCATGGTGAGCCACCAAGCACCTATCAGCTGGCCCTAGAAAACAATATTGAACTGATAGATGCCTCTTGTCCGGTAGTGCTGAAACTTCAGAATCGGATCAAGAATTCATACGATAAAGATGAGACCATCTATATCTATGGCAAGCATGGCCATGCCGAAGTAGTAGGCCTGCTCGGACAAACGAGTAACAATGCTGTAGTCTTTCAAGATTTAGAGGAGTTAGACTTAGCAAGCTTACCAAGAGAGATTACGCTCTACAGTCAAACAACGAAAAGCACGGATAAATTCTACGAAATCAATGAGGTGCTGAGAGAAAATGGAATCTCTGTCAAGACCAATGATACCATCTGTAGACAGGTTTCTAATAGAGACAAGGAATTAAGAAATTTTGCTACAAATTTCGATGTTATTGTCTTTGTCAGTGGTACAAAGTCTTCCAATGGAAAAGTCCTCTACAAGGTCTGCAAAGAACAAAATGCACGTACTTATTTCGTTTCCTCCATTGAGGATGTAAAGACCGAATGGTTTGGCTTAAACGAAAGCGTTGGCATTTGCGGAGCTACCTCCACCCCCATGTGGCTAATGGAGGACGTGAAATCTCATTTACAAAAGCTTTAATCCGTAAATTCAGGCGTGAATAATCTAAAACCACATTTAGGTGTAATCATTGCATTGACTATCATCGCATTGTGGTTTACTAGTTTAGTGTATGGACTTCAATGGACGATTGACTTTAAATCACCGCTACTTTACCTCTTAATCTTGGTACAAACGCATTTATACACTGGGCTATTCATAACCGCACATGACGCCATGCATGGTACGGTATCTAAGAACAAAACTGTCAACAAGGCTTTTGGGCAGATTACGGCACTCCTATTCTCATATAATTTCTACCACCGCCTCTTTCCAAAGCATCATCAGCACCACAAATTCGTAGCTACGGAAAACGATCCCGACTATTACCATGGCAGCTTTTTTCCATGGTATTTCAGTTTTCTAAAACAGTATATCAGTTGGCAACAAATCGTGCTGATGGCCATCACTTTTAATATACTTAAACTCTTTATTCCGGTAGAAAACCTGATACTAATCTGGATGTTACCGGGTGTGCTAGCTACTTTTCAATTGTTCTATTTTGGGACATACCTTCCGCACAGAGGAGCCCACAGTAATGAAAATGATCATAAATCTCATAGTCAGAAAGCGAATCATCTGTGGGCATTTCTGACTTGTTACTTCTTTGGCTATCACTACGAGCACCATGCCTCACCCGGCACACCTTGGTGGCAATTGTATAAGACAAAAGAGAAGTATCAGGAAAATGGATATCCTTTCTAAGGTTATAAACCTCACGCATTCATTAAATCTTTAGAAAACCTCTAATACCGAGAGGCTAAACTCTTCATAGTTTACTAATAATATCATTTTTAAAAAAAAATAATATCCTTCTCTTTTTTCAAAAATATACTTTTACTAATTTCCTATAACATTTTTCATGTTATAGGTTAGTGTATCAACCTCATATGATACTTTTCTTTAATTATAAAATTTATTATTATGTGCAGAAAATTTTTTTCATTGATAGCAATAGCTTTTATCAGTGTATTTACTTTAAACATAAGTTATGGAGGCTGGGGGAAAGTGGAATGGTTTAACACCATTGCCGTTGTACCATGCTCATTTTCATCTAATTCTGAGTTAGAAGTAGGTGGTAGTTATGGACCCGCTCAAATATCTTTTACAGGCGCCACTGCACGTGGTGGTTCTGTTGTCTATGCTCATTATGCAGCGAGAGAAAAACAGTGCGAAGGCTGGAGAGGAAGCTGTAGCGGTTCTGGTACTCAACATATTACAAATTATTCACCCATACAACCTTGTCCCGATAGACAACGGTAAACTATCTCTACTAATGAAGCTCCTGAAGAAAGTCAGGAGCTCTTTAAATTCTTAACTATGTATCAAAAGAACCTACTTTTTATTTTCTGCCTGACGATCTTATCAGCAATCACCTCATGTTATAGCGGCAAAGAAAATGACCAAATTGGAGTCAATAGGCTAAAGGCTTTCTCTATCATGGATGACGCAGATAGCTCATATTCAATTACTGAAAACTCTACCGTAGAACTTGATTTAGAAAAGACTTCCCCCAAATTACCGCTAGCTTCCCAATTATTTACGAACCGAGAATACATAGAGCTGAAAACTCCCCCGGGTGAAATTATTGGCGAGATCTCCAAAATGCAGATCATTGATGGAGGCATTGTCGTACTGGATCGAAAAATCTCGAAAAAGGTATATTTATTTAATAAGAATGGTGAATTTATTCATAGTGTGGGCAAAAGAGGAAACGGTCCTGGGGAACATTTAGAACCATTAGATTTTATGGTCAAAAACGGCCTAGTAATCGTGACAGACAGACAATTCTCAATGCATGCTTATGACTTTGAAAATAATTTTCTTATCAAAATGGACTTACCTTTCCATGGAAGGTCAGGGTTTGCATTCAATGATGGCACCTTTGCATTTAGCAATAATATGTCGGAAGAGGCTGACGTGAATTACCATCTATTGATGATCAGTAATAATGTAATTACTAAGAGGCTCTTCAATATAACTTTTGATGCCTTGTCACGATATACACCTTCTCAAATAGGCTTTAACCCTACGGTACACAACAACTCTTTTCTTTACTACAGATCACATGGACACGAGATTTACGAAGTAGCTCAAAAACGGGCTAAACTGAGGTATAGATTAGTATCTGATGATATGCTTCCAGAAAAAATTCTTAAAGATATGAGTAGTCTTGAAAATGAAGCTTACGATTATACGTGGATATATAATTGGCCAATTCTTGAAACAAAAGACAAAGTACAAATAAGAGCTATGCATCGAGGGTTAGTGACTTTAATTGTTGATAAGAAGGATAATAGTATAACGAGTTATTCGGGCATGGAAGATGATCTCTTGTTCGGAGGTATCCAAGACTTCCCTATTTACGCCTATGACAACAGCTTCTATGTTCCCATCAATGCCGAACAATTATATGACGTAAAGAATCAAATCAACCGAATCGAAGACCCAGAACAACTCAAGCGTCTAAAAGAAGGAAGAGAGGAAGCCTTTAAGCTATTCGAAACGGTTCACGAGATTAGTAACCCTATTATAATGAAATGCGATATTTTGTGATGTCAGTATGCCTGATAATTATTGGCTGCACCCAAAACAATAATCAAGGCAGAAATGGTTTATCGGAATCTATATCACCCTCAGGTCAGTCAACCCCTTTAGATTCACTTTCCCGTGAAATTGAGAAAGAACAGCTCTATCCAGAGATACTAATCGAAAATATTCAAACTGGCACCTCATTCAAGCTTCAGGAGATAGACTTAATTAATAAAGTCATATGCTACATATCTGAAATACATTGTACTCAGTGTATTGAGCAGGAGCTGAGTCTATTGCAAGAGATATACACCAAGGAACAAACTGTAGTACTCTGCGACTTTAGGTCTCTTAGAAATCTAAAGATCTATTTCCAGCTAAATGACATAAGCTTAAATGCCTATATCATTCGATCAAACATGCCTCAGAACATTAGAAACCTTACCAACCCAACCTTCTTCAAGGTTGGGAAAGACTTAAATTTATCTTCTGTATTCTTTGCATCGTTTGGTGAACGAGACAGAAGCATAGGCTATCATACACATATGAAAAGTCTTATTGAACACTAAAAGTATTTGAGCCTTATCGAAAGAGGTTTCTGATCATTAAGCTATGTCAAGCTACGGTTAGGTCGCTCAACACAACTAATTCAGTGCCTATCATCTCTATCCAAACCACCATCTACTAAGTTGATGGTACGCTTTCCGTAAGCTGCATTATCCTTAGAGTGTGTCACTTGAATGATTGTCATACCTTCTTCATTCAATTTTTGGAAAAGCTCCATGATCTCTTCTGCCTGATCTGAATGCAGGTTACCCGTTGGTTCATCGGCAAGTAGAAGCTTTGGTTGTCCGATGAGCGCTCTTGCGACCCCTACCAATTGTTGCTGACCGCCTGACAATTGCTCTGGAAATAAATCCTTCTTAGCCACCATTTGAAAACGATCTAGCATCTCTGCTACTAGACTTTTCCTTTCCGATGACTTTACTCCTTTATATAAAAGTGGTGTTTCAATGTTTTCATACACCGTCAATTCATCGATCAAATGATAAGCTTGAAATACAAAACCAATATGGTGTTTGTGTAGCTCAGAACGTTTGCGCTCTTTCATTTTATGTATAGGCTCATCAAAGAAGTAGTATTCTCCCTGAGAAGGTTCATCCAGCATGCCTATAATGTTCATTAGGGTAGATTTACCGGCACCACTTGGACCCATAATGGTTACGAACTCCCCTTGTTCAATTTCTAAATCAATCCCCTTAAGGATAAAGGTTCTCTGATATTTAGAATCGATGTATTTATCAATGTCTTGTAGTTTTATCATCTGTCTTGATTAATGTTTTGACCTCATTGCATTTACCAATTTATATGCCAATAGCGAATATATTGATTTTAGCCTTTAGGCCTAGAACAGCTCATAAAAATATGTACAGTTCCGATCACCCTTGTTCGATTATGACACTCTTAATCGGACCTGAGCGCTCTCACCGGATTAGACACTGCCGCTCGATAGGTTTTGTAACTCACGGTCAGTAGTGCAATAAAAAGGGCTCCAAATCCAGCAACTAAAAAGGTGGTCACTGACAACTCCACTGAGAAAGCGAAGTTTTGAAGCCACCAATTACTTAGATAATAGGCAGCTGGTGAGGCTATCAAAATAGCCACTACAATAAGCGTAGCAAAATCTTTAGACAGAAGGAAAAGCACTTGACTTAAAGATGCTCCCAAAACCTTTCTCACACCAATTTCTTTAATGCGTTGCTCGGTGGAAAAAGACGCCAAACCAAATAGCCCAAGACATGCAATACCAATCGCTAGAATGGCAAAATAAATAATGATTTGACTCAACTCTTCCTCTGCACTATACAGTGCGTTCAAATCATCTTCTAGGAATGAATACTCAAACGGTTGGGCTGGCGCAAATCGACCCCAAAGCTCTTCTACATAGCTAATCGTACTTGAGACATCCTCGTCTCCTAATTTGATAAACAAGTGCTGATAATTAGGTAAGAAATTGGCATAGAAACACGATTCTGTTTTGCGTTGTAAGGGCTCAAAATTAATGTTGTCGATAAGTCCAATGATCCGTTTCTGTTCCCATTGCCCTTGAAAATTTCTGATTTCAATCATCTTACCCACCGGCTCATCCAAATTGAGCTCTAAGGCAGCCTGCTTGTTGATAATGATCGCTGCTGTTGAATCCGTAGGCGTCTTGGTATCAAAATCCCTCCCTTGAGTCAGGTCGATTTCCATGGTGCTCATGTAATCGAAATCGATATTAATCCCTGCTAAATTTAGGCCCCCTTCATCGTCAATAATTGTCTCAGACTTAACGAACATAATTGGCCTCAGCCCGCCTGGCTTACTCATTGTAGCGGTAACACCTTGGATATTCGTATGATTGTTCAATTCATTTTTGAAGGTATTAAGTTGAGGCGTAACCGCTTGATTTGTATTTGACACCACAAGAATATTGTCTTTTTGAAAGCCTAGAGACTTATTCTTCATAAAGCTCAATTGGTTATACACCATAGTAGTACCGATCATCATTACGATAGAGATAACAAACTGAAAAACCACTAATGCCTTTCTGAAAAAACCAGAACTACCCATGCCGGGTATTAACTTGCCTTTTAATACAATAGCAGGTCTAAAAGCAGACAAAAACAAGGCAGGATAAATACCAGAGCCCAATCCAATGATTAAAATAACACCGACTAACAAGGCGATCACCTGTGTGTCTAGCAGCATATCTACGGTCAGAGCCTTGTTAATATAGGCCCCAAAAGGATCTAAAAGTATAATCACAATCACGACCGACAGCAGCATAGAAATGAATGTCAGAATGATAGATTCACTCAAAAACTGCGCGATCAATTGTTTTTTATAGGCACCTAGCACCTTTCGAATGCCTACTTCCTGTGCTCGTTTGGCAGACCGAGCAGTAGCCAAATTCATATAGTTGATACCAGCGATCAGTAAAACGAAAATCGCAATGGCCGAAAAAATATAGACCACATCCATACTGCCATTCGCTACAATTTCATTACGCAGGTTAGACTTTAGGTGAATGTCTTCAAAAGAAGTTAGGTCAGGATTAAACATATTCTGCTGCTCTTCCGCTACATTTTTAGCTCTGAGGTCTGCCATAGTGGTCAAAACCTTCTCGGCATAAATGGGGTCTGTCAACCTGATGTAAGTATAAAAACCTTGGCCATTCCAGTTATTTAGACCATTCCCATTACCTCGAGCTCGCAAGGTTTCTGCCGAAAGAAGTATCTGAAACTGAATGTGGGAGTTTTTCGGCACATCCTTCAGAAGGCCCGTCACGGCATAGTTAATTTCCGCACCTCCTTTTACCTTGAACTCTTTGCCTATCACATCTAGACTACCGAAATAGCGCATAGCGGCTGACTCTGTAAGAACGGCTGTATTGGGCGCGTCCAAAACATCTGATCTATTGCCACGCAATAATTCAAAGTTGAAAAACTCTAAGAAAGAAGAATCAGCAAAAAAATGATTCTCCTCTTTGAATAACTCCGTATCAACCTCTATAATAATCTGTTGGCCTGCGCCACCAATTCGTGTGAAACCAGTCACTTCTGGCATTTCGGTAAGCAAAGCAGGCCCTAGGGCCGAAGCCGTGGTAGGGTACTTATAGTTACCACTTGAGAGCCTCAACTCATTGTTTATCCGAAATATTTTGTCGCTATCTGCATGAAACTTATCATAGTTGATTTCATATCGAACCACTAGAACAATCATTAAGAATGCTGTAATCCCGAGGGTCAGCCCTAGAATATTGACACCAGCATAGCCAGGGTTCTTTCGGATGGTACGCAGAACAATTAAAAAGTAGTTTTTGAGCATAGTGGTAAACTTAGTCTACCTAAGCTACGCTTTTTCTAAAAAGTGTAAAAGCCAGTTTGTTCCTGCGGTGGAAATAGCAACATAGCACAGACAAACGCTATGATTGAAAGGACGAAACCTATCATAAAGGTGGTGTAGCAAAGCCGAAGTAGCTTATACTTTTTACCAAGGACAACACCTAGAAAGTATATGTCTTTGATCATACTGCCATAGAGATACTCTCCATCCTTCATCATCTCCTTCATACCCCATTCGTAACGGTCCAGTTTCATCTTATGAAAATTACCAAAGAAGAGTAAGTTGGTCTTTCTTCCCAATACGTCATCTTCTGTAAATACACCTGAAGAAACATTGGGTCTGGTCGCTAATATGGCCAAGACAATGGCAGTCAGGCAGACTACAATCAACATGATGGTTGGAATGACCAAATTTGGATATTCATTCAGTTTTCTGATAAGCACAGAAACTACCACCGACAAGATGATAGTATTGACCGAGATCATGATGTTCGCCTTATTATCGGCCATACCACTTAGCTCTAGGTGGTTTTTGGAAGTGGTTCGAAACATCGTCTCAATACCCCTATCAGGTTTCAGTAGTACTTTTCCCTCAAGCTTGGCCACCTTTGCCTCAAGCTCTTTTATATATTTATTTTCCTTCTTTTTCTTTTTGTAGGCCTTCTTAATGGAGGCCAGATTTTCTTCTTTGATGGGCTGCAAGTGTGTTTTGGCGTAAGGGGTGAAAAACTCGTGATCTTTGAAAAAATTATAGTTCATTTCGTTCCAAGTATCGGTATCGATTTCTTGGTCCTTCATGATCTCAACTTCCTTGTGCATTTTCTCAGACATCTCATGATAGTCATTGCACGCAAGGTGGTGAAGGTCTGCATCGCATAGCACCTCTTCCATCAAATTCTGAGGGTTTTGAGGCATTTTGGTTGCCTGAATACAAGCTTCAACGATGGCAATTTTTTCAGCTGGAAAGGATTTAGATGTTAGGAACGATCTGGCAATCTCACAACTGGTCGCTTCATGATTTGCACAGCCTTCTTTATAGCCAGTATCATGAAACCAAGCGGCAATGGTGAGTAGTTCAATATCTTCTTCAGAGAGGCCGCTCTCGCGACCTATCATTTGCGATGCCTTAACCACGCGTTCAGTATGATAGTCATCGTGATACACGAATTTCTCAGGAATCTCATTTAATAGAATTTCCTTTGCGTACTCCTCGACTTCTTTTATCACACTGATTGCCGCCAATTAATTAAATCTAAAGCTTATAAATATAAGAGGCTCATTCTAAATTACATACAATGACCTACATTGTTTGAAATAATACACATTGCCTCTACTATTCTATATACATGAATCAATACATGTGTATTTTTGTTCCCTTAACTATGAGAGAAACGATCAAGCACCTCTTTATTTTACTCATCCTAGTAAATTATTCATTGGCATTTGGTCAGACGGATAGCCTTTTAGCATATGACCTTCAAAAGCCAGATGAGGTGTATGTACTGCCTGAATACCTCGAGGAGGTCTCTGGTTTATCTTTTTATCAGAATGCTCAGCTCGCCATGCTCAATGATGAGCAAGGACGCATGTATGTATATGACTTAGGGTTAAAAGAAGTTGTCCATAGAGTTAGGTTTCACGGAGATGGTGATTTTGAAGGAATCGAAAAAGTCGAGAATTATGTTTACGCGGTTAAAAGCAATGGTGAGCTTTACCGTTTCAACATCAACATGGAAGGCGTAGTAGTCAAAATCGAAACTCCTTTTAAGTCTGATAATGATATTGAAGGGCTCGGCTATAACCCAGACACCAACCATCTTCTATTTGCATTGAAAGAGGATGGAGATATAAAAAATGTAAACGTGATGGGCAAAGCCATCTATGGTTACCACTTGCCATCAAAACAATTTGAAAAAATACCGCGCTACATTATTCAAGACAAAGACTTAAAGCGTGTAGTTGGAGAAAAGTTTAAGTTCAAACCATCTGCCGTGGCGGTTCATCCTATGACGGGCGAAATCTATGTATTGGCTTCTGTAGGCCGTTCTCTACTTGTGATTAACCCAGATGGCAAACCAAAACACCTTACAAAACTCAAAAGCCGCCTCTTCCCTCAACCCGAAGGCATAACATTTACCCCCAATGGTGACTTATATATTTCTAATGAAGTAGAAGGTGAAGGGGGGACAATCCTAAAGTTTGTGAGTAAATAGTATTTCCTCATATTGTCTAGTCTACCTTTTTTGCTTTTTTTAGATAGAAAGTATTGAAGAGAGTCCGTATTGAATCATTTTGTTGATAGTCTAGTTAACTAATCATGTCAGAATTTTATACCATTAAAAAACACTTACTCATTCTGCTTATTTTCATTGGCTTTGTTGGCAATGCTTATGGGTATCAGCAAGAGCCTATACACAGTGTTTTCTTGGTTGGTGATGCAGGTGAACCCATAGAAAATCCAGTGCTCACAGCATTAAAAGCTGAATTAGCGAAGATTGGTGATAAAGGGTCAGTTATATACCTAGGAGATAACATATACCCTAAAGGCTTACCTCCAAAAGGTCACCCCTTAAGGTTGGAAGCTGAGAAAGCGATTGATGGTCAAATCAATGCGGTAAAAGATTTTAGAGGGAAAAAGGTTTTCATTCCTGGGAATCATGATTGGGCCCAAGGCAGAAAGTATGGGTTGGAATGGCTTGGCATACAAGAGGAATATGTGGAAAACGCGCTAGATAGCGCTGATGTTTGGCTTCCATCTGGAGGATGTCCTGGCCCGTTTGAAGTAAACCTCACTGATAAAATTACACTGATTACTATGGACACCCAGTGGTTTTTGCACAAAGGTGATAAGCCCACCGAAGCCTGTGGGGTAACGAATATTACAGAAGTGGCAGCGCTATTTCAAGATGCGCTCAAAAGAAATGCACACAAGAAAGTGATTGTAGCGTCTCACCATCCTATGTATACTTATGGTATTCATGGCGGTGTCTTCGGCTGGAAAGATCATCTATTTCCGCTCACCGCTTCGAAAAGTATTCCCAAACCCATATCATATTTTCCACTACCAGTAATTGGATCTATTTATCCACTCTTCAGAAAGTGGTTTGGCAACATTCAAGATACGGCACACCCTGCATACCAGCGCTTTAGAGATGGAATGGTAGAGTTGATGTCTCAGCACCCGGACATTGTTCACGTAGCAGGTCACGAACATGCGCTGGAACACATAGAAAAAGAGGGGATGCACTTTGTAGTAAGTGGTGCGGGGGCCAAAAATAATGCACGTGTAAAACTCAAAGGTGATGCACAATTTGCGGCTAATACCATGGGCTTCGCACGGATAGACTACTTTGCCAATGGACAAACCAAGTTGAGTTTTTTCACTCCTGAGGAGGCCAGTATTAAAGAATTATACTCAGATGTAATCTCAGAAAGACCTTATGCCCCAAAACCAGAAGATTTAATGGCTAGGTATAGCCGTATTTCTTTTGCTGGAAAAGACACTCTTTTCGCTGCTAGCAAAAAATATATAGGAAGAACAGATCTTCACAAATCGCTGCTGGGCGAAAATTACCGTAAGGAATGGGCCACGGAACTGACCTTTCCGGTTTTCGATATTGCTACAGAAAAAGGTGGCTTGGAGATTCTGCAAAAGGGTGGTGGTCATCAAACAACATCGCTGAGACTGGAAGCGGCTGACGGTAAACAGTATGTACTCCGATCAATGGACAAAAACCCTGCCTTGACACTCCCTCCCGAATTACGTGACACATTTGTCAAGAGCTTAGTACAGGATGGTATTTCAGCTTCCAACCCTTATGCACCATTGGTTGTACCTACTCTAGCCGATGCAGCAGGTATTTTTCATGCAAACCCCAAAATCGTTTTTATCCCAGACGATCCACGTTTCGGAATCTATAGGAATGAGCTCGCTAATTCACTCGCACTTTTCGAAGAGCGCGTCAATAAAAAGCAGGTTAAAGAAGAAATGTTTGGTGCGGGTGACGATGTGGTTTCTAGCCCAGACTTGTATCAGAAACTGAGAAAGGACAATGACAATAAAGTAGATCAAAAATTTGTAGTCAGAAATCGCTTATTCGATATATGGCTTGGTGACTGGGATCGTCATGATGACCAATGGCGCTGGATAGAATATGACAAGAAAGACGATGTCAATTTGTACAAACCAATTCCACGAGACCGCGATCAAGTCTTCTTTGCAGGCGAAGGCTTGTTCAAAAAGTTAGCGGCATCTAAATGGGCTCAGCCAGCACTGAAAGGCTTCGAAGAGGAAATCAGTTACACCCCTGCTTATGGTTTTTACAGAATTAGGTGGTTCGACCGATATTTTATGACAGAACCGTCATTAGAAGATTGGCTGGAACAAGCCAATGAACTAAAAGCTGCTTTGACGGATGAGGTAATAGAATCTGCTATTGGTTTATGGCCGGAAGAAATATACAGTTTAAGAGGCGAAGAGATAATAAGGAAGCTAAAAAATAGAAGAGATAACTTTGACATTTGGGCTGCCGACTATTATAAATTCTTAGCTAAAGGAGTTGATGTAAGAGGAAGTGATAAGAGAGAGTTTTTTCTAGTAGAAAGGCTTGACGATGAACATACCAAAGTCACCGTTCGAAAGGTGACAAAAAAAGGAAAGCGAGATAATATAATCTACCAAAGAACTTTCAAAACGTCTATTACTGATGAGATAAGACTTTTTGGCCTTGCAGGAGAAGATGAGTTTGAGGTAAGGGGGGAAACAAAAAAAGGCATCCTTATAAGAATCATTGCAGGTGATGATGATGACATCATTAGAGATTTGAGCAGCGTGAGCAATGGAAAAAAGAAGACCATTGTCTATGATGAAATTTCAGGAACCGAATTGATTACCAGTAACGAAACGAAAGACCTCAGATCAGATAGTGATCCGGACATCAATCGCTACAATATGGAGGAGTTCGACTTTGATGTAAAAATGCCGTTGCTGTCTTTCAATTTTAATCCTGACGATGGAATCTTTCTTGGGGCAGGTATGATGATTAGAAAAGATGGATTTAGAAAGGAGCCCTATGCTTCTTCGCAAAGCATACAAGCGAATTACGCTCTGGCAACATCCTCTTACAATCTGCTTTATAATGGAGAGTTTATTGATGCGATTGGCAAAGCTGACTTTCTGCTAGATGCGAGTATAAAGGCACCAAATTTCGTCAATAACTTCTTTGGTCTGGGCAACGAAACCACTTATGATGATGACTTAGAACTGACTTTTTATAGGACTCGATTTAGAGAGTTAACGGTTAGCCCTTCGGTAAATTTAAACTTAGGGCCTAACGCAAACATCAACTTAGGCGCTCATTATAGAGGTATTGATATTCAGCAAAGCGATGATCGGTTCATCAATGACTTTTCGAACAATGGTTTGAACCCAGTTGGTCTCTTTGACTCCAAGCAATACGCTGGCGGAAGCATTGGCCTTCATTTTGATACTAAAGACAATAATATAGTCCCTAAGAGGGGCATTACCTTTAATAGCGATATCAGCTATAGTGCTGGGCTCAATGATAACTCAGACAACAGTACCCAATGGAATACAGACTTAACATTTCGCTGGGCGCTTGGCCCATTTAGCAGAACATCATTAGCTACTAGAATAGGCTACCAAAGAAGTTTCGGTGACTTCGAATTCTTTCAAGCAAGTCAGTTGGATGGGTTTAATACTTTAAGGGGCTATAGAAGGTTTCGGTTTGCCGGTGAGAGTAGTTTTTATCACCAACTTGATTTGAGGGTCGACCTCTTTGAATGGAACAACTACTTCCTACCTTCCAAGGTTGGGTTGATCTTATTCAATGATATCGGTCGTGTGTGGTTAGACGGTGAAGACTCAGACACTTTGCATCATGGATATGGTGGTGGGTTTTACATTACACCATTTGGTAGATTTGCGGTCAATGTATTGGTGGCAAAATCAGAAGAAGCCTTTGTACCACTGGTTAAGTTTGGTTTCTATTTCTAATCTAGATCAGGAATTACCACTTTAAACGTAGTTCCCTTATTCATCTTAGATTGATATGAGATAGTGCCTCCGTGCATTTCAACAAATTGCTTAACGATCACCAAACCTAAGCCGGTGCCTTCAATGTCTCCGACATTTGATGCGCGAGAGAATGATTCAAAAAGGCCTTCTTGATCCTTCTTAGGAATGCCTATTCCGAAGTCTTTAATGTGAATCTCTATCCGATTTACTTCATAGTGAATGGTTACGACTGGGTTTTTTTCTCCTTGAGAATACTTTAAGGCATTATTGATTAGGTTAGATAATACATGGCTTATCAACTGGCTGTCTAATTTAACCTGCCGTTCTTCTCCCACCGTATTAATCGCGATCCCCCTATCTTTAAATGAGACTGAGTTTTCTAATACCACCTGCTTTACAATACCTGTTAAGGAAGTAATGTCTTTGTTTAATCTGGCTTTACCAACGTCTAGTCTACCCAGCGTAAAGACGTCTTTTAAGAGTGAATTTAAACGTTCAAGTTCAGTTCTAATTCTTAAGACATGCTTCGACAGTTTTGTGTCAACCGGTTCTTTAGAACTGTCTAGGTACATACTTATGAGTTCATTACTTGACTGAATGGTTGTCAATGGCGTTCTAAACTCATGTGACGCCATGGAAATGAAGCTAGACTTTAGTTTGTTCAATTGTCTCTCCTTATCAATAACTTTCATGATTTCCGAAATATCACGCGTAGAGGTTTGAACATATTTAGTTCTACCGTCTTCATCCAATACGGCTGAAAGAGAAACACCTACCCAAAGAAAGTTTCCGGTTTTCCTTTTTAACCTAATGGAAGCAATAGTGTCCTTTCTAGTGTTTTTTATGGTGTCAATAAAAGCATCTTTAATTTTCTTTCTATCCTCAGGATGAACCAATCCAACAAAGTCGTTGATGGCCATGGTCTCTTCAACCGTTAAGCCAACCATTCGATAGCAGGAGGGTGAAACAAATGTCAGTTGACCGTACAAATCATGAAGGGCAATTACATCACCAGAGTTCTCCGAGACTAACTTGTACTGCTCTTCCTGTTTCTTAAGTTTGTCTTCTGTAACCTTCCGATCGGTAATATCGGTCTTGTTTGACCTTAGGTAAATAATGTTACCATCATCATCAAGAATTACACCGCCAGTCGCTTTAATCCATCGCCATTCACCCGATTTATGCTTAAACCTAAAAGTAGCACTACTCCCTTTCGTTTTATTCTCAAGGACTTCACCCATGGAACTTGCAATCATTTCTAAATCATCCGGATGGATAAACTCAGCCGTATTTCTTCCAAGCAGTTCCTCAGAATCATAGCCCATGGTATCCTTAATGGAAGGCGAAATGAAGACATACTTTCCAGTAGGGTCCATCAAGGAGACAATATCATTAGAGTTCTCAGTGATCAGTTTATACCTTTCTTGGCTTTCTTTAAGCTTAGTCTGCGCCTCTATTCTATCAGTTACATTTCTTGTAGATGTTTGAATGTAAAGTGCCCTACCTGTTTCATCATCATATATAGCCCCGGCTATTGTTTCTAGCCATTCAGCACTACCTCCTTTGCTATACGCTTTATACACGATTGAAGTCCTTTTTTCCTCTCCCTTAACTACTTTCATTAGCTCATCGCGTAGTAAAGACCGGTAGTCTTCATGTATGAAATCCGCTAGCCCAATATTTTTGAGCTCTTCGGGGGTATAGCCTAAAACTTCGATCGAGGATGGGCTGACAAATTCAAATTTACCTTCAGTACTATGAAGGCAAATACAATCACTAGAGTTCTGAGAAATCATTCTATATTTCTCTTCACTTTCCCTCAGTTGCGCTTGTGCTTCTTTGAGTGAGGTAATATTGGATAAAGAACCGACTCCTCTCTGAGGATTGCCCTTTTTGTCATACAGGATTCGCGCCTTAAAGAGTGCCCATATTATGCGACCATCATTCGCCAAAAATCGAACCTCAAGGGTCATGTCTTCTAGCTGTGCTTCAAACGCATCATTCAGGTTTTTCTTAAAAACCTCCTTTTCCTCCTCAATAAGGTACTTTGTTATCAACTCGTCATTCAAGGGGTTCAGCTCAGGTTCAAGCTCCATGCCAGACCAAAACTGCGGTGATAGGTAAGAGTACTTTGATTTGAAGTCATATTCCCAAATCACATCATTTGTCCCCTCTACAGCTAATTGATATCGTTCGTTGCTTTCTTGTATCTCTCTTTCCAGTTTTTTTCGAACTGTAACGTCTTGAAGTATCGTTATGAAGCAGTCTTGGTTTTGGAAATCAAGTGGCATTGTAGATGCACTTACCCAAAAAGACTCCCCGTTTTTATTTTTTAGTAAGAGCTCATGATTTTGCACATGCCCTTCTTTCATAAGGTGCTCTATATAAGATCTCCGTCCTTCAAAATTCTGATAAAACTCAATCACCTTCTTGCCGAGAAAGTCAGATGGTGTCATTTCGTAGGCCTTAAAAAGCACCTCATTGGCAAAAATAATCTTACCTCCTTTTTGAGTAGAGATAAAAACAGGGTCTGGCAATGCATCTACAATACTCTTGAGCCTTTGTTGGCTTAGCTCAAGATTTAACCGCGACCGTCTAATACTATCAATATCGATGCTAATACCATCAAGCCTGACCGGTTTACCTTCTTCGAAAAGTACACTAACTCGGTCTCTAAAATATTTATACTCAGTAGAGCCCCTTTTGATCCTATAGGTATAGCTAGCGGTGCCAATTCCCAAGGCATTAACTACCTCTTCTAGCACCCTATCACGGTCTTCAGGGTGTATTAATTTTTGCCATTCTTCAATGGTTTTGGGATATGGTTTATAGTTCTTATCTCCCTTAAATTGTTGCAATGGATCATTGTGATAATGAATTTGATAGGGCTCATTTGTTAAGCTAATCGACCAAACAGCTTCGCTAAGATTTGAAATAACAGACTGCAAATCTATCTCCCTTACCTTTGCATCTGCAAAATCGTTTAACGTATCTTTAAAAATGTTTTCCATCACATTGTAGCTTGCAGAGATATGAAATTCAGTATTTTTAAAATACTATTTTAATGGTATTGCGCCAATTAAAATATTAATTTCAGATATTCACCTAAACCAAATTTACTGATATGGAACAACCATACAGCCAAAGTCCTCGGATCTTGATCGTTGAAGATGAACCATTTATTGCGGAAAATCTGCAGGAAATGTTAAGTATTTTCGGTTATGAAGATACTGAGTTGGCTAACTCGGCCAACCAGGCAATCAAAGCAATAAAGAGTTCAAGACCAGATTTAGTGCTCCTCGATGTAAAAATTAAAGGAGACCAAGACGGCATTGAACTAGGTTCAATCATAAAAGAACAGTACAAAGTACCTTTCGTTTATATTACCTCTTATTCGGACAAGGAAACCATTAACCGGGCAAAGCATACGCAGCCGCTTGGTTTTATTGTAAAGCCCTTTACCAAGGACGATGTCTATGCTGCCATTGAGGTTGCGCTTTTCAATAAGAATAGAGTTGCCGTTAGTTCTGGTGTAGACAGGTTAGCGGCTTCTAACCCCACCACATATAGCAATGACTCCATTTTTGTGAAAAAGAAGAGCCTATTGGAGAAAATCAAGTATGAAAACCTACATTGGATTGAGGCAGACGGCAATCACATAACGATTCATGCCAATGATGGAAGGGACTATACTATACGAAAGTCATTAAAGGAAATCACCGACAAACTTCCCAAAGATAGATTCTTAAGGGTACATAAGTCTTTTGTAGTTTTAGTAGACGCTGTCACTGCGATTGACACAAATTTTGTCTACTTGGGCGAGAAAAAGATTCCAATAGGAAGGTCTTATTACAATGCCTTTACTGCTACACTAAATACAATCAGTGCTAGCTAACTAATTTCGAATATAATTGTAGAGTACTACGGGCTGATTGTTTCCCGATTCACTTAAAGTAAAATAAGTACTTCCATCGCTATGCCATGCAATGGATTCACCTTGTGGCTCTACTGTATAAGGCAGTCTAGCTGGTTGACTACTGAGTAAATCAGCGATGCTTTCGGTCCCGGATTTCGACCAATGATAAATATTCAGGTAGTTTTTCATCAGCACTTCGCTACCATCTGCTGAAATGTCCGCAGCCGTTACCATGGTGAAGGGTAATACCCTTAAACGATCGGCTGTATCTAACTCCGTCAAGTTCTGAGGGAAGGGTAACACATATAAAATAACACTGGCTTCTCTTTTTGAAATGACGTAGATATCACTCGTGGCTGGGTCAATCATTAAGGCCTCCGCATCCCTTGCATTGCCGTCATCATAAATGAAGTTGATCGTTTCAACATTAGGCAGTGTAGAAGTAGCCGGAATATTTGCCACATTTAGATCGGGCTCAGCCACGCGGTAGATGCTATAACTATCTCTGACTGCTCTATTATCTCCTATATCGGCAGCATACAAATAAGGCTGATTAGCGATTGGCCCTGATCCAATGGCCATATCTTCCCAGTCAATATTCTGAGCACCATCTAACGTGAACCTTCCTAATTCTACACCAGATGTTGTCATCAAGTAAAATAAAGGAGCCCCGCCACTATCATTGTGAGACCAAAGGTATAAGGGATTTGACCTGCTATTCGCTAGTCCTGAAGCTTCGTCTAGATCTGTGATTTGAATTTCTCCGAGCGACTGCCTATCACTAAATAGTGCCGTCACCTCTTGAATATCTTGTTGCGGGTTTGTGTCATCAATTGGTTTTTTACAACCATTTGCACAAAGCAGAAAACAGAAAAATAGCGCTAGTATCTTTTTCATGATGTTGCTAACCGAACTGACAGAAGTTCTGTACATCGTTCTTTCTATTTAACTGCTCTAATCAAAGAATATTATGGTGGACTTATTTCAAACTTGCCCTAACCTTAGCAACTTCTGCCTTGGTCAAAGTAGCCTCAGCTTTATTTCCCCAAGAGTTCATAACATAGTTGAGCACATCTGCAATGTCCTGATCGTCTAAACCACTAGCGGGCATCACTTGGTTATATTTTTTACCATTCACTTCAATTTCTCCACTCAAGCCTTTTATCAAGTTCTTAATTGCCCTATCTGCGTCTTCCATTAGGTAGTCAGATTTAGCAAGGGGTGGAAATACAGAGGGAATGCCCTGACCGCTATCCATATGGCAAGCCATGCAAACTGCATTATAAGTGCTCTTACCTGCTTCCATACTCTTCTTTAAGGCACTATCCTGATCTTTAAAACTGAAAGATGCCATCATAATACCTAGAAGAACTACTACTTGAACTGATTTTTTCATGACTGTTTCTCTTAATTTGCGACTATAAATGCTTTGCTAAAATACTGATTTATCCATATCCGCAAGCAGCACTTCGCCTTACACTTTACTTATATTTCAATCTCCACCTGATTTCTTGTAAGATCTTCAAACACTTCTCGCTTTCTAATCAAATGAGGTTGCCCTTTGTAAATCAAGACTTCAGCTGGCTTCAGTCTAGAATTATAGTTTGAAGCCATACTAAACGCATAGGCTCCAGCATTTTTAAAGGCAAGAATATCGCCTTCCTTCACCTCGCCAAGTTTACGATCAAGCCCGAAGGTATCAGTCTCACAGATATAGCCGACTATTGTGTAAACGCGCTTTGTTCCCGTAGGATTGGAAAGGTTAATAATTTCGTGGTAGGCGTCATACATCATCGGCCTGATGAGATGATTCATGCCTGAGTCGACCCCTGCAAAAACGGTGGCAGGAGTAGTTTTTACAACGTTGGTATTGACTAAAAACACTCCGGACTCACTCACTAAGAATTTTCCAGGTTCAAACCACATTTCTAGCGCTCTGCCATATTGCTGACAAAAATCCTTAAAAGAAGCACTGAGTTTTTTACCTAAGTCCTCAATATCTGTGGTGATATCTCCTTCTTTATAAGCTACTTTGAAACCACTTCCAAAGTCTATGAACTGTAAGTTTTCAAAATTCTTAGCTGTATCAAATAAGATATCGGCTGCTCTCAAAAAGACCTCAGAATCAAGAATATCTGAACCCGTATGCATATGCAAGCCCACAACGTTCAGGTCACAAGTTTTAACTACACGAAGAATGTGCGCAAGCTGGTAAATTGAGATTCCAAACTTGGAGTCAGCATGACCAGTTGATATTTTCTTATTTCCACCCGCCATAATGTGCGGGTTTAATCGAATACACACAGGAACCGAACCATGAAATTCATGGCCGAATTGTTCGAGCAAGGAGATATTGTCGAGGTTGATCATCACACCAATCTCAACTGCCTCTTTAATCTCGTTAAATGAAACGCAATTAGGCGTGTATAGAATTTCGTTCGGTTCAAACCCCGCTCTGAGTCCTAACCTTACTTCCTGAATAGATACACAGTCTAGCTCAGAACCATAGTTTTTCAGCAGCTTAAGTATAGAAAGATTGGTGAGCGATTTGGTAGCATATTTAATCTTTAGCTTAACTCCACTAAAAGCGTCATTTAATCGATCAAATTGTGCACGAATTTTATCGGCATCGTAAACATACAGAGGTGTGCCATATTCGCTGGCCAAGTCGATCAAATCAACACCCTGTACCTTATATCTATCATTCTCTAAAAGCATGGTCAATAAATTGAAGGCCAAATATAAGGGCTATTAATAGAAAAAGAGGAAGCCTTTTGACAACTTCCTCTTTACTTCAAAAATGATTAGCAAATACTATTCTATAATTACCCTTTTGGTAAGGGCCTTGTTGTTTTGAATCACTTTCATAATGTAGATGCCTTTCTGCTCATCGCTTAAGTCTACTCGAAAGTCATACCTACCTTCTTTCGGCATACCAGTTCGGTTATAAACTTCATTTCCATCTGGATCTACAATGGATACTTGAATGGCACTATCACTTCCTGTTTCAAGTTCCACATCGAATCTACCGTCACTAGGGTTTGGGTAAAAATTGATATCTCTAAGCTCAAGGCCTTCCATGTCATTGGTACCAACTGCCGCTTTGTCTTCATCTTTTGCAGAGCGTACAAACACTTTCACCCGAGAGATAACCTTAACATCATCATCGTCTCTGTTAAACCTAAAAGTGCTAAAGGCTTCATCATCCATATCACCGAAATCAAAGTCGAACATCATATTGCCGAACTTATCTTTTAAAGCATCGCGTAAAGAGTCTATGTCATTCATTTCTTGCCCATTGAAAAAGAAACGACCATTATCGTTTTTGAAATTAAAACGTTGGATTAATGAGTCCATATCCATGAAATGATCATCGTCAAACCCAAAGGAAAATGTATTGGAACCAAAGCCCTGCATCATACCTTTTAGTCTACTTCGCATGGAATCTATATCCATTCCAAAATCGAAATCATCATCCCAAAAGCTTTGACCGGGCCCATTATGGAAAAAGAATTTCGGCTGAGTGCCTGGCCCTCTTCCAAAACCAAATGAGTCTATATTAATCCCATACTTTTCTAAGTCCGGATCATTCTGCATCTCTTCGTGCGAATCATATGTTTTCTCAAAAGTGGTTTCATCATCACCTTTTTTGATTATCACTTTCAACTTCACCTTACCATCTTCGGTATCGGAGATTGAAACTGACTGGCTTTCTCTGACGTTTTCACTTTGCCCCAAAGCAGTTTGATATATTCCTGTCGAAAGCACAAACACCAACCCCAGCAGGCTGGTAATTCTTCTTAGTTGTTTTGACCAATTCATATTTGACATTCTTTAAAGTATTGATACAAAATTATTTACATCTACTGCAAAAGGATGTTAAAGGGTGGTTAAACGATGTTAATAATTGTTAACCGTGCACCTGTAGGGGCAGAATTAAAGTACTTTTGAGACATGACGCGTATGCGAATTCGTTGGTTAATCGGTTTACTGAGCTGCGCCCTCCTTGGGTTAGTGGCTTTTCAGTACTACTGGATTACCGAGGTTAATAAGGTAAATAATGAGCGCTTTAACCAAAACGTAAACGAGGCCTTAAATGAGGTTATTCAAAGGCTGGCTATCGAAAACGACATCAGTTTTCTGCAAAGAGGCATGGGCGCAAACGACCGTCCGAGGCCTAGAAGAAACACATCACAAGACTCTCTCGGTACTTTGGTCAACAATCAGGAGAATATGCCGGAAGGAGAAATTCCTCCTTCAGAGGAGTTCATGAAAGGTTCTTTTCAGTTAGTAGATGAAACGACTGGTCAAGTTGTTTTTGAATTTGGTTTTGAGTCATTGATGCAACAAAACCCTGCGTTTAATTCTCAGGCGAGGCAGATTGAAATGGAGCGCCAAATGAACAGGCGGGTTCAAATGCTAAAAGACAGTTGGTTCAATCATTTGCTAGGAAGCAACAATCTGTTTTCGCGGGTCAATCCAGAAATACTCGACACCCTCCTTGCTGAGGAGCTGACTAACCGTGGTCTTGATATTCCTTATGATTACGGTATTCTGCATCAACCAACGAATGAAATGATGCTACTCGTTAACGAGAGTATAGATGCAGAGGAGAGCATCAAAAAATCTGATCTCAGGGTTAATCTCTTCCCCACTGACTTAAATCAGAAGGAATTTTATCTGGGGATTGATTTTCCCGACAAAAAAAAATACTTAATGAGTCAAGCAGTTGTACCATTATCAGCATCTGGCCTCCTCTTAATCATTGTGATTGCATGCTTTGCATATGCCATCATGGTCATTCTTAGGCAGAAGAAGCTATCGGAAATTAAGAATGACTTTGTGAACAACATGACCCATGAGTTCAAAACACCTATTGCCACAGTATCATTGGCTACAGAGGCCCTACAAGATGATGACATCAAGGGTAACAAAGCTTTTGTAGATCGTTATGTACAAGTAATCAGAGATGAAAATAAGCGTTTAGGTTTGCAGGTAGAAAAAGTGCTTCAGATTGCGAGTCTTGACAAGAAAGACTTTAAACTGAAGCTGGAGAAAACTAACCTGCATGAAATCATAGAAAAAGCCTTAGTGAACATCAACATACTAGTGGAAAAAAGAGGCGGGCAAATCACCAGTCAATTATTGGCTTCAAACTCCCTGTTAGAAGCGGACAAGGTGCACCTAACAAATATCATTTACAATCTACTAGACAATGCTAATAAGTATTCTCCAGAGGCACCTGAAATTCATATTCGTACGGATAATATTTCGACCGGAATTATCCTGAAAATTTCTGACAAGGGAATTGGCATGTCTAAGGAATCAATTGAGAAAATATTTGATAAATTCTACCGAGTTTCCACGGGCAATGTCCATGATGTGAAAGGCTTTGGACTAGGACTATCGTATGTGAAAAACATTGTAGAGATGCATCGAGGCACCATCAATGTGAAAAGTGAAGTTGGACAAGGAAGCACATTCAAAATATATTTACCTTTTAACAATGGCTAGTTTCAAATTATTACTCGTAGAAGACGATCCCAATCTAGGACAAATCCTGAATGAATATTTAATACTCAAGGGATATGAAACTAGGCTATGCCGAGATGGTGAAGAAGGTTTAAACGCCTTTAAAAGTGAGTCTTTTGACCTTTGCCTTTTTGACGTTATGCTACCAAAGAAGGACGGTTTCTCCATGGCTAAAGAGATTCGAAGAAACGATTCTGTCACACCCATCATGTTTCTGACGGCCAAGTCTATGAAGGAAGATACAATAGAAGGTTTTAAAATCGGAGGCGATGATTACATTACCAAACCCTTCAGCATGGAAGAACTTTTACTCAGAATACAGGCCATACTGAGAAGAACAGGCGAAAAGAATCCTCAGTTCTCAGACCAGAAGGACTTTGACTTTGGCTCATTTCACTTTGACTATGACAAACAATTACTCATAGAAAATAAGAATCAGACTAAACTTACCTCTAAGGAGTCAGAGCTTTTGAGATTACTATGTCTTCACGTCAATCAACCGCTAGATCGCTCTACTGCCTTAAAAATGATTTGGCGAGATGATAGCTATTTTAACGCTAGAAGCATGGATGTCTACATTGCCAAGCTTAGAAAGCACTTAAAGGTAGACCCAACTGTACAAATAATGACGCTGCATGGTTCTGGGTTTAAGCTCATTACTGATGCCCAACCGGAATAATGCCGAATGACGTTTTTTGCTATACTCGTTAAGGTTTTGTATTTTCATAGGCTTCGGCTTTAATAATAATTTAAACCTGACTTTCCGCTCAGGAAATTAAATTTTACTAGTTTTAGCCTCTTTTAATCTTCTAGAGACATTTATGATTCAGATTATACCATCTATATCCATCATTGACGGAAAACTCACCAGGCTAAAGCAGGGCGACTATACAAGCGAAACTGTTTATAAAGACAGTCCGGTAGATATAGCTAGGCAGTTTGAAGAGTATGGTATAAAAAAAATACACATCATTGACCTAGACGGTGCTAGAAAAGGTAGTCCTATTAATTATCACATTCTCGAGTCAATTGCAGGCTATACCAATCTAAAAATTGATTTTAGTGGTGGTATATCGACTGACGGAGATATCAGCAAAGCCTATGAATATGGTGCCACGTCAATCACGGCAGCGTCAATCGCGGTAGATAAAAAAGAACTCTTCTCCTCATGGATGCTCTCGTATGGCCGAGAAAAAATTACGTTAGGTGCGGATGTCAAAAAAGGGAAGATAGCCATCCGAGGGTGGCAAAAAAATACCAAGACAGAACTTGACGACCACATAGACTATTTCTACATGCGCGGCATTAAGTATGTCAAATGCTCAGATGTAGAGAAAGATGGTATTCAAGAAGGGCCAAACTTTGGGCTCTATGAAAGACTCGTTCAGAAATTCCCAAATATCTTCTTTTTAGCAAGCGGTGGAGTTCGCTCGGTAGATGATATTAAGCAACTAGAAGACATCGGAGTGAAAGGAGTGATTTTTGGTCGGGCTTACTACGAGGGCAATCTTACACTTAAGGATATTGAAAAGCTTGTCAAGTAGTATACTAAAAAGTATAACTCAATTTTAAGCTAAAATTTCTACCCAAATCATCAGCATAGTACCTAAAGCGATTGAGGTAATCTCTATAGCTATTATTCAACAAATTATCGATGGACATGAAAACGTTTAGTTTGTTCTCATTTTGAAATAACAAGTCAAACCCTCCACTCACATTAAAGTTTACGTAACCTTCAGGTGGTGCAATAAAATCAAAGATGCTAGGGTCACTAGCAAATAAATCCCGATCATTATCATTTGCCTCTAAAACCTCTTGAATGGACACCACCCTTGGTGCATTTCGCTGACGGCTCACCGCTCTAAAGCCTGCTGAAACGAATGGTTTTAATAACTTGCCCTCCCTGAAGTTATATACAACAGCTCCCTCCAATTGACTGGTAGGTATATTAATGAGCGGGCTATTCAATTTCCTATCCTCAGCTCGAATTAAAGATAATTTGCTGTTCACCGTCCATCGATCTGAAAAGATGTATTCTAAGTCTGTATCAAGCCCGTACAGCACGGCATCAGTCTGTTGGTATCTAAAAACTGGGAAGGCTCCGCGTATCGTTAACTCTACACTCTCTGGTCTTAAAAAAATATAGTCCGAGATCAGGTTATAGTAGCCAGAGACACTCACTTTCATACGGTCAGTATACTTTTCTAGACTGTTTATCCACTTGATAGACTTCTCTGAAACTAATTGGTCATTACCCTCCTCAATTGCCGCTGCACCATGATGTAGTCCTTCACTATATAATTCATTCACATGTGGGGCTCTCCAGGCAGTCCCAACATTAGATCTTAAGACCCAGTCATTATTCAGAAAAAAAACTGCCCCCGCAGAACCCGTCAGGTTGTTGAAGTCAAATTCCGGCCGCTCAAGGTTATTATTCTCGTCAAACCTTTTAACTAAGTAGTGGCGGAAATCATAACGTGCACCAAATTCAAGTTCATACTTGGGTCTAATAAACCGACCAATCAGATGTGCTCCTGCTGTCCAGTTATCAAAATTAGGTATCAAAGGTCGAATACCTGTTTCCGGACTGTTCTCGTTGGTCTGATATAAAAAACTAGCACCTACGTCCCACTTCCAGCTTCCTTTCGCACTCATATCTAGGTCAACGTCCAAAGTGTGGGTTATTAAATCTAAAGACAAAGCAGGAATTTCAGAGCGTCCTGCCCTTCTAACATCAAACTCTTTTCTTTGATTCTGCTGAAGTCCGTATTGCAGAGAAAAGTCACCAAGGTCATTCAATTCAATATGACCATTCGCCTTCAGCAGCCGATGTCTTACGTCTTGAAAAGGATTATTAATGTCGTAGCTGAAATCTTCAATGAACAACGGTCTATCGCTATCAATTGCAATTGCAAGGTCTGTAAGGTTACCAATATGTGCACTTCTTAGTACGCCTAGTTCAGCATCGAAGCTACTGAAGAATACTTCCAAGCCGAGATCATCCTTGTGATAACCCAAACCCATGGAAAAATTTTGTTCTTGGGTACCTGTGTTGGTAAGCCTATAATCGGCAGCCTGCGCATCTCCACCCCTCTTGAATGTGCCTTGCACACGCCATCCAAAACCATCGAGTCCCTTTATGCCTCCTTCAAAAAGGGCGGAGGAAGCGTACAATTGACTATTGGAAGCCCCCAGCACATTAAACTTACCTGCAAAAGAATTAGTGTTTGGCAATTCGGCCGGGTTTACCAATATCACACCACCTATGGCATCCGAGCCATATTTTACAGCAGCAGCACCCTTAATGAGCTTCAGGTTATTGGCGACAAACGGATCGATTTCTGGAGCATGTTCTTGCCCCCACTTTTGCCCTTCTTGTCGAATTCCGTTATTCAAAATGAGGATTCGATTGCTATGTAGGCCATGAATCACAGGCTTAGCTATAGTCGGCCCGGTCTGAAGCATGTTTACACCGCTAATTTCAGTGAGTGCCTCCCCTAAAGAAGCTCCAGCCGAACGTGTCAGAGCTTCAGCGTTGACTTCACTTCGCTGAACCGTAACGATCTCAGCTACCTTCTCTTCTTCTATAGTAACTTCACCAAGGTTTTTAACATCTACTAGGAGCTTGATTTCAAACTCATTTTTACCTCTTGATAAAACATACTTTTTCTCGAAAGTTTGAAAGCCAATAAACCTAACTATCACGGTTACCTCTTCGTCACAGAGGTTTGATGCTTCAAAAACGCCATCGGTGTTATTGACCAATGACTGCTTCTTATTATTGCTAATGACTTCAATGGTGGCAAAAGGCACTGGTTCTCCGCCTTCTGCTGAAACCACAGTTCCCTTTAAGCCAAAGACACAGTCAGTCTGGGCGTGCACAACGCCAGTCCAAAGCAAGAATGCCAGCATATAAAAAGAAATACCCCTGATCATGGGGCAAAAGTATAGGTTTTTGCAACAGTATTGCAACCAATAATTATGAACGGGAGATAGTGGCTAATTAATTACCGTCTACGTGTTTAAACTTATAAAAGAGATAATAGAAAATATTGAAAGAGACATCGGACTTACCATCCTTCGCTTTAGTTTTTTCAGAAGAATTATTCGGAACGACTAGCAGCTTTGGCACCTCTCTCTTAATAAGCACAGGTCTCTCAGAGATAACCTCATCAGCACTATTACCGAAAGCTTGGTTTACAGGTTCTAATTTTTCGCTATCTACTGGAATCTGCGTACCTGTGGAATCAGAGCCAATAATAACCTCTGCACTCTCCTCAGCTCCGCCTTCTTGGGCTTGTGCATTTTCATTCGAAAAACACAATCCAATGACGCAAGTGACTACCAATACTGTGACCTTTTTCAGCATAGTTTAATCGTTAAAGGACCATAAAAATAACAAAATTTTGTAACTAGCTTAGCATCGGAGCAACAAATTTACACTTCATTCATCAATTTCTTTTTTGAACAGGCCTATGAATACCATCACTTGGCAAGATTTCGAAAGGGTTTCACTCAGAATTGGAACCATTATCAAAGCTGAAGAATACCCAGAGGCACATCGCCCAGCATATATCATTCATGTAGATTTAGGCGATGAATTGGGCGTTAAGAAATCAAGTGCTCAGTTAACAAAACACTATAAAACATCCGATTTATTAGGCAAACAGGTAGTGTGTGTGACTAACTTTCCCCCAAAACAGATTGGAAAGGTTATGTCAGAAGTATTAGTGACCGGTTTCCCAGATAAAAATGGAGATGTCGTACTTTGTACTGCGGATCTACCAGTTTCTAACGGTGTAAAACTCTTTTAATTTTCGGGCTTAGCCGAGGATGAAATTCAAGAAGGTATTTCAATGATTAGCCCTATAAAGATGCGATTGGAATTAACGAAAGGTATCAACAACAACTACCTTATCTACGACACCCATAATAATGACCTAGCTGGGCTCACTAAGGCGCTTGACTTTATGGATCAGCAACAGCACATGAACAGAAGATCGCTGATACTTTCTGATTTTGTTCAAGATAAAGCCAATGATCAGCCCTATAAAGAACTAAACACGCTGCTCTTACAGAAGGATATTGACAAGCTCATCGCTATTGGACCGGAGCTTTCCGCAAATAAAGGTCGCTTTAGCGTTAATGCTGAATTTTTTAAGAATACCGAAGCCTTTTTAAAATCTAAGACGTTGACAAGTTTTAAAGAGGAGCTGATCCTCATAAAAGGTACCCAAAAATCTAGCTTTGACAGAATATCCATAGCACTCGCGGATAAAGGGCACAAAACTATTTTGGAAGTCAATCTAGATGCTGTCACATATAACTTAAACTTTTATAGGTCCTTGCTCAAACCAGAGACTAAGACAATGGTAGTCGTAAAGGCCAGGGCATATGGCGCAGGTAGTACTGAAATCAGTAGACTACTAGAATTTCAGAAGGTGGATTACCTCACCGTGGCATATGCAGATGAAGGGGTACTGCTGAGACAAGATGGAATAACATCACCGATTATGGTCATGAATGCATCGCGTGACGATCCATTCAACTTGATGCAATATGATTTAGAGCCAGAAATATATAGTCAAGAACAGCTTCAAGCATTTCTGGATGCCTATCGCCTAGCCAACAAAGTCTTACCAGCACATTTGATTCTTAATACTGGTATGAACAGACTTGGTTTCAATGAGAGCGATATTGAGAAGCTGACAACAACGTTGGCTAATAATCCGCACGTTCACGTAAAAAGCATTTTTACTCATTTAGCTGCTTCAGAGGATGAAGCACAAGAAGATTTCACCATAAATCAGGTAATGCTTTTTAGAAAGTATGCCCAGCGTATTGAAAGTGTTCTCGGCCATCGACCAATAAGGCATATTCTAAATTCAGGCGGTATTGTACGGCACAATGATTTTCAAGAAGATATGGTAAGGTTAGGCATCGGTCTGCACGGAATAGAAGTAAGCACCATACATGCCGATAAGCTTCTAAAACCAGCAACACTTAAAACTATCATATCACAAAAAAGAAATGTAAGTACGGGAGAAACCATCGGTTATGGCCGCAAGGGTAAAGCCGAAAAAGATATGACCATCGCGACAATTGCGATTGGCTATGCTGACGGTTTTCTCAGACATTTTGGAAACGGGAAGGCCTACGTTACTGTCAATGGCAAAGAGGCACGAACTATCGGCAACATTTGCATGGATATGTCAATGATTGATATTTCAGGTATAGAGGCCCAAGTTGGGGACGAGGTGATAATTTTCGGAAATAATCCCACCGTTAATCAACTAGCCCAGTGGGGGAATACCATTCCATATGAGATTTTGACTAATGTTGGCAACCGGGTCAAGCGCGTTTTTTATGCTGAATGATTAACCTCCACAACCTATGTTCCTTTTCAGAGAAACGTCTTTGGGAAATCCGCCATAGTCAAAACTGTCTTCATCCTGTATTTCGTTTTGATTGGTCCCTTTCTTTTCAGCGAGCTTCTCGGAGACTGGTTTCTTATTAGACTTCTTTTTCTTTTCGGTCATGACTTTATAACCTTAAATTAGTTGAATTGATTCAAATTTGAACGATTTGATCTGGATAAGAAAGCAATTCCAACCCGTAGATAATTCACCGCTGATTCTCTTTAGAATCATTTTCGGGCTCCTCCTCTTTGCCGAGAGCTTTGGCGCCATATTGACTGGTTGGGTTAGAAAAGTGCTCATTGAACCCGAATTCAATTTTACCATAATCGGTTTTGAGTGGTTACAAGCTCCTGACGGTTACGCAATGTATATCCATTTTTCACTGATGGCTATTTGTGGTTTAATGGTGATGTTCGGCTTTTACTATCGAATTGGCATCGCAAGTTTTACTGTCCTCTGGACCATGGTTTATATGATGCAGAAGTCTGCGTATAACAACCATTATTACTTTTTGATTTTGCTGTGCATTTTCATGCTCATTGTGCCAGCAAATGCCTACGCGTCTATGGATGCCAAAAGGAAAAACTCCGTTGTTTCTACCACATGCCCACGCTGGTGCATCAACATTTTCATATTACAAATGTGGATCGTCTTTACTTTCGCTGCAATTCATAAACTCTATCCTGGCTGGGTCAATGGTGACTTTATTGCCATTAGCTTTATAGGCAAAAGTCACTATTGGTTAATTGGAGACCTTCTTCAAACCGCTTGGCTTCAACAAGTCGTTATCTTTGGAGGAATAGCTTTCGATGGCCTGATTATCTATTTTCTCTTATATCGTAAAACACGCGTGGGTGCCTTTATCGTCTCACTCGCTTTCCATCTTTTTAATTCTGTCGTTTTCCAAATTGGCATATTTCCATATCTAATGATTGGTCTATGCGTGTTTTTCTTCGACCCCGAATCCATACGCAAGCTATTTTTCAAAAAGAAACCCGTTATTAATCTAGACTCGGTGGTGATACCGAAAATAACTATCGGGAGGCTTTCCATAGCATTCGTATTTCTCTGTTACTTCATTTTACAGCTTTACTTGCCCCTTCGACATCACTTGTACAAAGGTGACGTCTTCTATACAGAAGAAGGCCATCGACTAGCTTGGCGCATGATGCTTCGGTATAAAACAGGTAATCTGACGTACCGTCTTAAATCGACTGAAAGCGATTCCAGTTGGACGGTAAAACCCAATCAATTTCTTACGATAAAACAATCTGGTGCCATTGTAGGAAAACCAGATATGATCTGGCAGTTTGCCAAGTATCTCGATAGGTACTATCAATCGACAGGGGTGGGTGATGTAGAAGTACGCGCGGAGGCATTTACGCGACTCAACAACGGGCCTTCAGTTAAGTTAATTGATGATCAGGTTGACCTCACTGAAGTGCGGTGGGAGTCGTTAAAACACTCCGATTGGATACTCAGCCCTGACAAATAATAAGTATCACTTTGTAAAGCCAACCTTGGCGACTAAATTGCGCTCTTTATAATTAATCTAAATAAAGATTGAGGAATCTAACCCATCTCAAAATCCGCGAAAAAGGGATTATCAAAGGTTTTACAGACGAAGTACTGTCAGTAAAACTAATGGAAATGGGCTGTTTACCAGGAGCCGAAATCTCTCTGGAGCTGATTGCCCCACTTGGCGATCCCATTGCCATAGAAGTGGCGGGCTACCAACTTTCACTTCGAAAAATAGAAGCTTCAAGTATTCTTCTTGAAGAAGTCTGAAATGTCAGCAAAGAAAGACCTCAAAATAGCACTTGTAGGAAACCCAAATTCTGGGAAAACGACCCTATTCAATTTACTCACTGGCCTCAATCAACGCACTGGAAATTTTCCGGGTGTTACTGTTGACAAGAAGTCAGGGACCATGAAACTGCCAGATGGCAAGACGGCTGAGTTGATTGACCTACCTGGTACTTACAGTATTTATCCGAAAACAATCGATGAGCAGATTGTTGAAGAAGTATTGTTAGACAAGGATCACGATCAACATCCAGACGTGATCGTAGTAGTAGCAGATGCCTCTAACCTCAAGCGAAACCTTCTATTATTCACCCAGATCAGAGACCTAAGCATTCCGATGGTTTTGGTGCTCAATATGATGGATGTTGCGGAGCGAAGACAACTCAAAATTGATTTAAGGGGATTGTCAATAGACCTTGGAGTTAAAATAATTCCAACCAATTCGCATACCGGTACGGGTGTAGAGGTGCTAAGAAATGTATTAACACAGCCGTTAATTCAGTCTAAAAAGCCCTTCTATCAAGTAAAGAGCTTGGCTGAGCAAACCATTGAAGATATTAAGGTAGAATTTGAGCTTGAGGAAGACTACCGTGCCTTTCAGTACGCTCAGCAGAATGTAAGGCTCAAATTTCTAAGTGACGAGGAGAAGGACAGAATTGAAGCCATAAAAAAAGAGAACGGTTTCTACGATGTACCAACCCAGTCGCAAGAAACACTCGGTCGCTATGCACTGATCTCTGATATAGTAGATAGAAACATAAAAAAATCTAGCGACTTAGGTAAGGCGACACTATCTCAAAGAATAGACCGCATAACGACACATAAGGTATTCGGTTACCTCATTTTCTTAGCCCTGTTAATGCTCATCTTTCAAGCCATCTTCGCATGGGCGGAAGGGCCAATGGACTTAATCGAAGGATCGCTGGCCAGCTTTAGCGATTGGGTTAAAGTAACGCTTCCGGATGGAGTCATCAATGACCTGATTACGGATGGTATCATTGCCGGCCTAGCGGGTGTACTAGTTTTCATCCCGCAGATAGCTATCCTTTTTGGCTTTATTTCACTCTTGGAAGAATCTGGCTATATGTCTCGTGCTGTGTTCTTAATGGACAGAGTGATGAGGAATTTTGGCTTGAATGGAAAAAGCGTAGTACCCCTTGTTTCGGGCATGGCGTGTGCTATTCCTGCCATTATGGCCACTAGGAATATTGACAGTTGGAAAGACAGGTTAATTACCATTTTCGTCACTCCGTTCATGAGTTGCTCTGCGCGGTTACCTGTTTACACCCTACTCATAGCCTTGGTGGTACCTGATGACCACGTCTTCGGCATTTTTAACCTGAAAGGTCTAGTATTAGCAGCCCTCTATTTATTGGGCTTCTTTGCAGCCATTCTATCGGCCTGGGTAATGAAACTTATTTTAAAGAGTCAGCAAAAGGGTTATTTCATTATGGAGTTACCCGGATATAAAATTCCACAATGGAAAAATGTAGGCCTTACCATTTTCGAAAAATCTAAAACCTTCGTAGTGGAAGCAGGTAAGGTAATTATTGCCATTTCTATTCTTTTATGGGTTTTGGCTTCTTATGGTTTTGGAGACAAATTCAAAAATGCCGAGACCTACGTAAAACAGGAGTTGCCAGTTAGTGCTACCGACACTGAGTATGAGATTGCTATAAATGCCTACAAGCTCGAACACTCTATCATCGGTTCATTCGGAAAGTTCATCGAACCGGCCATAGAGCCCTTAGGCTACGATTGGAAAATAGGGATTGCCCTTATTACTTCTTTTGCTGCTCGCGAGGTTTTTGTAGGCACCATGTCCACAATCTACAGTATTGGTGCGGAAGACGATGATGAATTGACGATCAAAGAAAAACTAAGTAAAGAGATTAATCCCAAAACTGGAAAGCCCATGTACACGATGGCATTAGGTTTTTCACTGATGGTTTTCTATGCCTTTGCCATGCAGTGCATGAGTACAGTAGCGGTTGTTTACAGAGAAACCAAGGGATGGAAGTGGCCAATTATACAGGTGGTTTATATGACAGCCGTGGCGTATGTTTCAGCCTTTATTACTTACCAAATTTTCTCTTAGTCTGGTTTATAATTTAGGGGTAGCCAATCAGAGAGCGAACCCCAAACCCACCAACCTGCAAAAAGCACATCTCTCGGACTTTTAAAACGGCCTGGATAAGTAATTTGCGTATCAGGGTTGATGAAAAAGATGATAGACTTCTGGAATAATTCTACTTCTGTTGCATCTACCCCAAAGTCTTGATAACTGTAAAGGTTTTGAATATTAGTAAGGGCAATTGAGGTACGTACCTTCTTATCAGTATACTTATAGTTGCCTCCTTTGGACGTGCTGCGATAGATTTTCTTATACTTAGCATCTTCGAACTCACCTTTATAGGTCACTTCAATATCATGGTTAGCATGTAACTTGTAGATGTATTCATCACTGGTCTCAGTCACAGTTAGGATTTCTTTAACCGGTGGCGGATTAAGCGGTGTAGTAAATCCAGAAGTAATGGAATCGTATTGTACAATATTGAGCTCGAAACCTTCCTCGTCCAATGAGTTAGTAATTGCCGCGTTTAAAAAATGTTGAGGAGACCCGTTATAAGCAACCTCTCTGGCGCTCTCCCAGCGTGAGTAAACCCTTCTAGATTTTGTCTCTAGTTCTTTGAATCTGGCGTTTCCAATATTCAGTTTAAGCCCATTCTCATATTTAAACTCCTCAAGCAAATATTCGATCCGAAAACCAAGGGCCCTATTTTCTATAAAAAGAATATCATCGGCAGTAACCACATAGTTATCTAGCGAGTCGATCACCTCGAAATTGAGTACTTCAGGATTTACAATTCTACACTTTTTTGCATTATCTGAGCTTCCTAAAAAGTCGACCTCGAATCTCTTTCTGAGTTTCCTTTCATCTCTGGTTATTCGTTTTTTCCGTGACTTCCCAATTACCTGAATGCTTTCAAGCACCTTAGGATCTACTTCCATTTCAATAACATAAGTGGATGAGCTCAGATCTTTTTTACCGTCAAAAGGAATAGTTTTAGACTTATATCCTAGGTAAGAAACAACAAGGTTAAAGCCAATATTAGGGATATCAGTGATTTCAAATTCTCCATTCAAATCAGTGAAGACACCCAAAACACTGCGTTCAATGAATACATTAGCGTAAGCAAGGGGTGAGTCAGAACCCCGCATGACTACCCGCCCTTTAATTTTGCGCTCACTAAACTCTTGCTTGAGAATAATGACAATGCCGTTGTTCTCTCTAAAGTATAAATTCACTTTGGAGAGTACTTCAGTTAAGATTGTACGGACAGGGGTATCAATGTATTTCTCTGAAATCTTTACCTCGCGTGGTATAAGACTACTATTATAAGAGAAATTAACCTTGGATAATCTGTCTATTTGACGTAAAACTGCAGGTATAGAAGTACCGTTGAATTCAACACTAATGAGTTCATCAAGAACTGAAGTAGCTTGATTTTGCGCAGATAGTTGATAGGACAAAAAGAATGTAATAGAAACTAAAAAGCTCCTGACCATGCAACAATTTAATTAGCGCACGGCTTTCCTTCTAATTTTATCTTATTTTCTTTGGTTCGAACAGCCTTTAATTGATTCCCAACATAAGTATCTACTATGTATTTCAATACTTGATCGAGGGAATAATTGTCGTAAGTACTTGTTAGTTTACAGCCCTTGAGGGATTCTCCTGACAGTTCAATATCTACCCAATAAGTTTCCTCTAGCGTTTGTACAACCTCCTCAATTGGAGTTTCATCAAACTTGAGTTTTCTTGTCCACCAGGCTGAATAATTTTCATTGACTACTAAGTCCTTTTCAATCGATTTCCCGTCTGTAGAAAGTTTAGCCTTTTCTCCAGCGTTTAGTACTTCAGGCTCTATTTCTTCTTCTGCTGAAGAAAACTTCACTGTACCTTCGGCAACATTAAGTTCAACATTCTTTCCAGGGTAAGCCTTCACGTCAAAGCTAGTTCCGAGTACTTCTACTTTTCCATTACTAGCCTCGATGATGAATGGCAAGCTTTCATTTCGTGCCACGTCAAAATTAGCACCCCCCGTTAGAATTATATCTCTATGGGCTTCTCCGAAACCTTTTTCGTAGGCCAGTTGAGAGTTAGCATTCAGCTTTACAATTGTACCATCCGGCAAGCTAACGTCTCTCATTTCGGCACCTGTAGCTACTTCCGTTAAAGAAGAAACACCAACTAGACCGTTAACGCTATCTCTAGCCGTTTCAGACAAGAAATAACCTGCGGTTAACACAATTAATAAAGTAGCAGCAATTTTTAGAAGAGTGTACCTAGGCTTACGTTCCAGTGGAACAATTCGAGCGGGCGACTTTGTCTCTTTGGCAACAGCCTTCCAGGCCTTTGCTTGATCAAAGGACATAGCAGTATCAGGACTACTTTCAGCCCATACATTGAGATACTGTTCGAGCTCAACCTGTAACGTTTCATCATCAACAAGTTGACCTTCGAAATTAATTCTCTCTTCTTCACTTAACTCATTAGCCAAATACTTGGCCATCAGCTCTTCCATCACCTATTTTTTTCTATTCATAAACTTAACAACCAACCCCATAGACACCCCTACATGAAAGTGATAATCGGCAGAAAAAAGACTAAATAATCCTTTAAACTAGCTCTCAACAACTTCAGGGCTTTTCCCATGTGTACTTCAACTGTTTTTTTGGAGATACCGAGCTCATCGGCAATCTCATGATACTTCATTCCCTCTTCTCTACTTAACCTAAAAACGCGCTGACATTGAGGGGGCAAATCGCTCAACGCATCATCTATTCGCTTTTGTAATTCAAAATCAGGCTGGTGGCTCACGAACTCTCTTTGTATTTCCACAATTCGGTCTTGCTTCTTAGACACAAAACTGGAAACAACTTTACGATGTTTGATATAATTCAATGCCGTGTTATAAGCAGCCCGGAAAACGTAGGATTTAAAACTTATGTCTGAACGAATCATAGATCGCTTTTCCCATAAATTCACAAATGTGGCCTGCACGATCTCTTCGGTAGTATCGCTGTCACGAATAATTCTAATGACATACCTACAAGTAGGTTGATAATACATGTTAAAAAGTTTTTCAAAAGCAGCATTATCGCCTTTTGCAAAGGCTTCTAGCAACTCACTCTCTTCTATTGCCACAGACTAAATTTTCAGTAGAAGCCCAAGATATAAAGAAATTCCAAATTGAAAGCATCCACCATTTTACTAGCTTTGCCCACATTGAATCTATAGTGCCACATATCCGTATGCACATGGAATAAACTGAATATTCATTGAAAGAGGCAATCCAAAATACCTACGAAAAAAGAAAAGCTCAATTCACAAAAGAGTCGTCAGAAGCTAAGAGCAGCTACACATCCTTATCATGGGCCAGGGTCATTTTATTTGTAGCTGCCGTTGTAGGGATTGTTGTTTTGGTAGACGAAAAAAATGGAGAAGCTGCAGGCGCTGTTTTAGTACTGGCCATCATAATTTATCTAGCATTGGTCAAAACACATGCGAAACTTCGCTTTAAGCTAAAGCAAGTTTCTGCTATGGAGCAAATCAATTCAGACGAGGTCAAAAGACTCCATAGTGATTTCAGTGGCTTTAATGATGGAAAAAAATACTATAAAGCCAGTCACCCCTATCATGAAGATTTAGATGTGTTTGGCAAGCACTCATTATTTCAATTGATCAATCGGACATCAACCTACATAGGCGAAAAAATGCTCGCTAAGTGGTTGGGCGAAAGTGCCGATACCAAAGAGATAGTTGATAGACAAGAAAGCGTAAAAGAACTTACGCCTGACATTGACTTCAGGCAGAAATTTCAGGCATATGGCATGGTGGAAGACAGTACTGAAATTGATCATCAACCACTATTAGATTGGCTGCAAGAAGATAACAAGGTAAAAAACTTAGGGTTTTATAAGATAGCATTAGCCATTATGCCTTTAGCCACTATAAGTACGATCATAATTAGTAGCGTAGGCAATATGCAGTCTGGTGTTCCTATTTTGTTGGGCTTCATCAATATCATAATCTTAGGAGGTCTCTTTAACAAGGTCCAAGACATAAGTAAGAAAACAGAACAAGGCTATAAGTCACTCAATGCCCTTCGGTTTCATATTGACATGATCGAAAAAAGCGACTTTAAAAGTGCAAAACTAAAGGCCTTAAAGTCGACCATTGAACATGACACTACCAAAGCATCAAAGATCATCAAAGACCTTCAGCTAGTGTTGGACAGTCTTCAGAGCAGAACAAATATGGTCTACATCATATTTGATATCCTCTTACTCCTCGATGTGTTTTGGTACATCCGTGCTAGTGCCTGGAAGGAACAAAATCAGGCTGATATCGCTCAATGGTTCGAAACGATTGGCGAGTTGGACGCCCTCATTAGCATGGCCGGTTTAGCATATTCCAATCCTGACTTCTCCTACCCAAAAATAAGTGACGATCATTTCGATATTCAGGCAAAGGGCCTCGGGCATCCACTGATCAAATCGAAAAACCGAGTCACTAACAACTTTGAATTCCACGGAAAAGGTGGCATTTGTTTAATCACGGGATCTAACATGAGTGGTAAGAGCACTTTCTTGCGAACTGTTGGTGTCAATTGTACATTAGGTTTAATAGGTGCTCCTGTTTGTGCCAAGGAAATGACGGTCAGTGACCTGAGAATTTTCACCAGTATGCGAAGTCAAGACGATCTAGAGGAAAACGTATCGTCTTTCTATGCCGAACTTAAAAGACTCAAGCAGCTACTGGCCTATATTGATGGCAAGACTCCTGTGCTCTTTATGATTGATGAAGTACTGAAGGGCACCAACTCAGAAGATCGACACAAGGGAGCACTAGTGCTTATCAAGCAATTGAATTCAGCCTATGCCTTCGGTTTTGTTTCCACACATGATATTGAGTTGGGTAATATTACCAATGAATTGAAAGGTGTGAAAAACTATAGCTTCAATAGTGAAATCATTGGAGACGAAATCAAATTTGATTACACCCTTACCCCAGGCATTTGCAAGAGTTTTAACGCCACTAAGCTCATGCAAAAAATGGGAATCCAGATTCCTGATTGATCAATCGCTCTGGGCTTATAGCCAATTCATAAATTGCCATAATTAATTACCTTTGGCCTTTGCTAGAGATACCTTATGTCATTCGATCCTAACCTAAAAATTGGTGTACTCGGTGGCGGTCAGCTTGGCCGCATGATGATCCAGTCAGCCATAGATTTTAACCTAGATATTCACGTCATCGACCCTGATGCCAATGCACCTTGCAAAAACATAGCGACTACCTTCCAAGTGGGCGCATTAACAGATTATGATGCGGTCTATAACTTTGGAAAAGACAAGGACCTGATCACCATTGAAATCGAGAATGTGAACACTAAAGCCTTAACACAACTGGCTGCTGAAGGCAAGAAGGTCTTTCCTCAGCCCCATATCATTGAGCTGATTCAGAATAAGCTACATCAAAAGCAATTCTATCAAGAACATGGCATTCCAACTTCTGAATTTATTGAAGTGAGTGGCAAAACAGAGGTGGCGAATCACAAAGATTTTCTTCCTTTTGTCAACAAGTTAGCCACCGGTGGCTATGACGGCCGTGGCGTTCAGATGATCAAAGACGAGCAGGCCATGGACAAAGCCTTCGAGGCACATGGTTTTATTGAAAGACTTGTCGACTGCGAAAAGGAGCTTTCAGTAATTGTATCTCGTAACGAAGCAGGCGAAATCAAAACCTTCCCTACTGTAGAAATGGTTTTCCACCCTGAACACAACCTCGTAGAATACTTATTCTCCCCGGCCGAAATTGACAGCAAAGCGGAAGCGGAAGCTCAAACGCTTGCTAAAGAACTCATTCAGAAGCTCGACATGGTTGGGCTATTAGCCATTGAAATGTTTTTGACCAAAGACGGAAAGCTTCTTGTCAACGAAATTGCACCAAGAACACATAATAGCGGACATCAATCCATCGAAGGAAATGTAACCTCTCAGTTTGAGCAGCACTTAAGGGCTATCTTAAACTGGCCATTGGGCGACACTGACCTTGTATTGCCTTCTGCCATGCTGAATGTATTGGGTGAGGCAGACTTCACAGGAGAGGCCATTTATGAGGGCATGGATGAGGTACTAGCCACAGATGGCGTACATGTTCATTTGTATGGCAAAAAGCTCACCAAGCCCTTCCGAAAGATGGGACACATTACCATTACTGACTCGGATACGGATCGATTAAAGGAAAAAGTTAACTTCGTGAAAACACAACTAAAAGTAAAAGCATGAGTCAACCAGTTGTAGGAATCATAATGGGAAGTCAGTCTGATCTTCGTGTAATGCGCGAAGCAGCTACTGTTTTAGAAGAATTAGGCGTTGCCTTTGAGTTGACTATAGTCTCTGCGCACCGAACTCCTGAACGTATGTTTGAATACGCTCAGAACGCGAGAAGTAAAGGCTTAAAAGCCATAATTGCTGGTGCGGGTGGTGCCGCTCACCTACCGGGAATGGTTGCTTCATTGACTACGCTACCTGTCATTGGCGTTCCGGTGAAATCAAGTAATTCTATTGATGGCTGGGACTCTGTGCTTTCGATTCTTCAAATGCCGGGTGGTGTGCCAGTTGCGACTGTTGCCCTTGATGGCGCCAAGAATGCTGGAATTCTCGCAGCGCAGATTATTGGAAGCTTTGATGAGACCATCGCTGAGAACCTTCGGCAGTACAAAGCTGAAATGAGACTTAAAGTCGAAAACAGCATTCATCAAGTAGCCGAAAAAGGCTGGAAAGCTTAGGCTTCTTTATTCGTCATCTTAAGTGCAGCGAAAGATCTATATAAAACATTAGTCTTAGCGAGACGCTAAGACTAGATGGGGACTTGATCCGGAATCGCTCTCTGGTTCGCACTTGTAGTGCGGACCGATCTTAAGTATATAATTAAAGCGCTTCAAGTGTTAGGCAAGACCAGCACTCACTGCAAGTGAGCGCTAGGAGAAGGCTTAGATCTCAAACTCAGGTTCTTTCGAACCGAACTGAAAATCAAACCAATATTCATACTGGCTGTATTCAAGCGCATCGGAAACGGTCCCAGATACTGTCTCTAGCGTTAACATATTATGTTCAGAAATTGACTTTCGAATGCCGATTGCTTGGTTAAAAGGTAGTCTCGATACTTGAATGTATTGCGTGCCTTGATTGATGTGTGGGTCTACTTTTGCCATTGCTCCACAAAAATGGCAGATTCAAAAGACGTTTTGGCACATAGAGATTTATGGATTTATTACCCTTTTCACTCCAATATTAAGTGTTAGTGAATTCGTGTTTTAGGGTGTAACAAGTCTCTATGAAATGGCGTCTAGAAGTAGCCTCAGCGAGATGCTAAGCCTAGTGGTGACTACTCAAAGGAGTCAAAAATTACCCCTGAAGTCGTCATTCTGATGACGAAGAACGAGGAAGACAGCATCCGTCTGTTCGAAGTGCCAATAGAATGAACCAATGGATTGCCACGTCAAGAATTATTGCTTCGTATAATTTCTCTTCTCGCAATGACGAGATTTACCACCCCTCTTTTTATGCTGAGTTTACGAAGCAACTCAATATCCGTCCGACCGCTTGGAGCGGTCAGACGGATGCTGATACAACCCAGATTCGTGGAAAGAGAAGCACTCACTGCAACCTTAAATCCGCATGTTTGATCAAAGAGGATAAGCAATATCAGTTATTCTTCTTTTTCTTCTTAATTAAGCCTTTAAGGACACCCTTGGCTTTCTCCTTTACGCTTTCGAGTTTACTGTCAACGCTGTCTTTTTTAAGACCTAGCTTTTCGGCAGCCAATGTAGCAAGTGAATCTTTCTGTGCTTGAAGGAGTGTATCTGCTTTTGCTTTTAGCGAGTCTTTACGAGCGGCTAGGACTTTGTTGGCCGAATCTTTGGCGACAGCTACTTTGCTCTCGATTTCTGCCTTGGCTTGCTCTTTTTTCTCTTCAACTTTCTCTTCGACAGTAGCAGTTACTACCTTCTTTACACTATTACCATCGGCAGAAGCAACTGATTTTAACGCAAACTCAGGTTTTGAAAAAAGTCCTCCCATACCAATATTCAGCACCAAATTATTCCCCATTAAGGCTTGACTATTGCCCGTCAGTGAGCCAATAAGTGAATTCAGCTGCGTACCGACTTGACCAGCTGGCACATTCATTTTCAAGAGGTAGTCTATTGTGCCATCAATACCAGTACTACCAGAAATCGTAGTCTGGTAATCGCCCAGCTTCACATCAAATGGCTTGATAAACAATCGACCATTTTTGATCTCGGCTTGCATCTTTACTTTATCGAGTGTTGCTGTTGACACCTTTGCCAATTTGGTGACAGAACTTAAGCCAGCCATCATATCCGACTGGCCAGCCAAGCTTGCTTGTAATATTTGGATTAATCCACCTCCTGTTAAGGTTGTATAATCAGGCATCATATCAGCCCCTAAAGCACCATTAATGCTAAAATCTGTAGAGAATAGGCCTGTCATCCTTTCCGTAATCGGTGCTAGCTGTTGCACCATATCTAGGGATTGAAAAGACGATGGAATAGAGATTTCCTTGGCGCCAATCTTAAAGTCAAAAGTGGGTTTTTCAGGTTTACTATTATACTCTCCTGTCAAGCCAACGGTTCCATTCATTGCCTTAAAGCCTGAATCGTTTAGCTTAACGATTCCATCTTTGACCACAAGTTTGCCTTGCATGTCATTCATCTGAAGACTATTGTAAGTCACTTTGCCCACCGTGGCATTCATGTTGAACTGAACGTTCTCAGGAATTCGAACTACATCCATAGGCTCTGACGCGGTTTCTTCCTCCGTTTCTGATTCCTCTTCAGGCGATTCTTCTGACTCGGTCATCCACTCACTGATGATCAATTGATCGGCTTGGGCGGTGAGTGATCCTTTCAGAACCTCATTATTCAAAGCGAAGCCCAAGTAATTAGTGATTTCACCTGATAAAGTGTAGTTGGTAGAGCCCGCAGTACCTGCGAAGTCAGAAAGATTCATTTTGTCGTTTGTGAAAGAAGCTACTGCCTTACTAATCGAAATGGGTTGGTCGATCGCATCTCCTTCATAATCAAAATTGGTTAGGGAGAAACTCCCTTTCGTTGGCATTCTAGCATAACGCTTTGCTTCCAAGTCACTCATTTTTCCCTTACTGGATAGGTTAGTAGAAATCTGACCCTTCAAGGCCATGCCTTCCATAGGGTAGAGCTTCATCAACTTCTCTAAGTCTAAGTTTCCTTCGACATTTACGTCCCACTCAAAGTTCTCTGGGTTCAGCAATGTCATTGATCCTTTGAAAGGCTGTCCATCTAGCTTCAGGGCTAAATTGCTTACCTCGATTCGAGTGTCCTTCAGTTTTCCACTTTGATTAGCGACTTGTGCTTGAATCACAAAATTCTCAATTGGGCTAGGAATATCTGGTGTTTTGATTCTTCCCTCGGTCAGGTTAACATTCAAATCCAGCTTTGGTATAATGTTATTAATGCTGTCGTAGACTCCATTTGCCTTAGCATCAAGGTTTAGGGTTCCGCTTAATTCATACCCTTCCATCGGCAAGTAGTTCATCAATTCACTGAGAATCAACTTTCCTTTTACGTTCGCATCCATGCGGAAGTCTTTCAGGTTTTCTACTACCAATTTGGCGTCTAACGGATTGGCACCCATTTCAAGGTGTAGTTGACTCAAATCGATGCGTGTATCTTCTATCACTCCCGTTTTATTCTCAACAGAGAGATTCATTTGTACATTCTTAATGGCATCCGGCAGGTCAGGATATTGGAAAAGACCATCGTTTACCTTTAGGTCTAAACCAAAGGCTGGCATCGAGTTCTCGTTGTATTCGCCCGTCACATTTCCTGAGAAGCTCAGTGTTCCTTCGGACTTTAAATCTTCAAAAGATTCGGTAAATACACCTGGAACTAAAGAAAGTAACTGCTTGAAATCGGAGCGTGGCGCCCTAAATTTGAGATCCATTCCGAAGCCATCGTCCAGCAGAGCGAAAAAGCCGTCTACGGCCAATGGGAACGAGTTGATGCTAATTTCGTTCTCTTTGAATGTGTATTTGGAGTTTGGAAGGTCCATGGAAAGTACCACATCTAAATCAACCGATTTATTGGTCACGTAGTCAGTTCCCTCATAATTCATGTCTACCAAATCAAGCGTACCAGTACTGATCAGGTCAAAAATATCTGCTTCAAAATCGCCAGAGCCCTCAACATTGATATTGGCCAGCTGCATGAAGTAGGCAATGGACTGATCATAATAGACAAAGCTTCCGTCTTCAATGCTGAAAGATTTAATGCCTAAACTCACAGCAGCACCCTCTTCGGCTTCAGCTGTATCCATCGAGGTCTCTTCTGAGGCTTTTACGATATTATAATTCGCTGTACCGTCAACAAGTGTGATGATAGTAAAATTGGGTTTGGCTAGGTTAATCGACTTCAGGCTAATGGTTTCACCAAAAAGTACTTCGTTCAGATCGATAGAGGCGCTTAGATTACCCACACTCATGAGGGTATCACCTTCAAAAAGGCCTTTACCCGTAATACCCATGTCTGAAAGGCTCAGGGTGAAATCAGGAAAGTTCTTGATCAAACTTAAGCTAACGTCTCCAAAGTAGAGTTCGGCTTCAGTGCTTTTTTCAAATTCGCTGATAACTAGTTCCTTAATTTTATCTTTAAAAAAAATTGGAATCAACAGTATCGCGATGATTAGGGTGCCGAGAAATACCAAGAATATCTTTCCTACTTTCTTCATGGACATAGTGTATTAAAAAAAACTAAGTTACCCAATAATAACGTGTGAGTAAGTCAAAGAAAGGATTCTTCAATAAGAATTAATATTAGTCATCCTGCTTCAAGGAGCGAATTTTTTTCGGTCCCCACCAGAGCCAGATTCCAGATGCGATCAATAGCAATACACCAATGCCTAAGAAGTTCATCGAGATTAGCTTAAAGAAATCTGAAATGATAGAACCATCGTGCAAGCTTTCAATCCAATCAGAATGTCTTTTGGCTACAGAGAGTACGGCTAGATTACTAGCATCTACTTGAACCTCCCAAGAGCCCGTATCGAAGATTACCTTGGCAATACCTTTTGTTGGTCTGTATTCGATTCTGTCAATATTACTTCCATCTAAACCAAGGGAATCTACGGCTTGTGTTGCCACTTGTGCTAAGGATTCGACTGGTTGGTATTGATCATAAGCGGTTTGTAGTCCCTTTTGGGTAGGTGGTTGAAGTAAATCAACATTCTTTTTCCAGCCTAGCAGAATACCAGTAATAGCACTGATAACTAACAATATGGATATAGTTAGTCCGAGATATCTGTGAATCTTTCGGTAACCTCTAATCGACTTGGCAATTGACCTTATTCGCATTGGGATATATCAGGCCGCAATAAGTGTAAAAATGAATTTCATAGCAAGGACAAACTATATGTTATCCTAATGTTACGTAAGCAGGAACAATCCTGTTACTCAAAGCTACTTAGTCGCGTTTAATTGACATTATTTGTTTTAATGTTAACTTAATGTTACCTTAGGTTTATCGAAACTTTACATGAAGCACACAAATAGCTTATCTCAGAAGTTTAATGAAAGGCATAAGATTCATATCGTTCTTACTTATTTTCGGCATATCAAGCATATGCGTAGGACGTACCTATGATCAGGAACCATCCGTTTTAGAAACCACTCAACACCCCATTAGTCAATTTATTATTAGTGAGAAAATACTAGCCACCGATTCAGAAGGGGCTGTTTTCGAAAAAAAATACGATCAGATTATCAAACAGCTAGAACGTATCCGAATTCGTAAAAAGAATGATGCTACTTTTTTGAGATCAATCTTTTATCGTGTTCATAAAAAGAGCCTCGTAGACTACAGTAAAATGGCCACTATGGACGAAACACTAAAGACTGGTGCGTTCGGTTGTCTTACAGGAACGGCTCTTTATGCCCTGATATTAGACCATTTCGATTTCGAGTATGATATCATAGAACTGACCAACCATGTTTATATTCGAATAGTGGTTGACGACAGGCTAATGGTCATGGAATCGACACTACCAGAGGAGGGTTTAATCAATCTGAGTAGAGAATTAAGAGCTAATGCGGAACATGATGGCCTCGATCCACGTAATGTAAGAACGCTTACTACAGTAGGCGATGGAAGTGTGGAGGAATGGAATTTAGTGAACGGTTATAATAAAATAACCCTAGGTGAGCTATCAGGCCTTCAGTACTTCAACGAATCAGTTCGGCTCTACACAGAAAAAAAATATATCACAGCGATGGACATGATTAATGAGGCTTATGCCCGTTATCCATCCCAGAGAAATGAAAAGCTTATGCAATTAGTTATAAACAAAATATTGAAATACGATTTGATTAAGGAGGAGGTTAAGAACAAATACTTAACGCAATATGTGAAGCTAGTAAAGCGTCAAAAACTTAGTCAAACCAAGTAGACTTACCTAATACAATTCTATTATCTGAAACTCTACTCTTCTATTGAACGCCCGACCCACTCGGGTCCTATTCGAAGCAATCGGCACCTTTTCTCCCACCCATTTTATCCTGAGTCTATCAGGGTCTATTCCTAAGGTAGTCACTCCCTTCTTCACCGCTTGTACACGCCTTCGGGAAAGGTCTATGTTATATTGGTCTGTGCCATAAGAGTCCGTATGACCTGTTAGCTCAACGATGGCATCAGGGTAATCATTCATAAATTCAACTAGGGTTCGTATCTCTGTCCACGACTCTTTCTTGAGTATAGCCAAGTCAAAATCAAAGAATACATTGCGAATAATAAAGTACTGCTTTGGCGCAGCGCGCACAATTTGAGGTTGTGCGTCTAAAGTCGGGGCTTGAATACCACTCAGTATCGCGTTGGGACTCAGATCTGGTAATCCTAATTCTCTTCTTTGCGCATTCAATACTTCAAAAGTATCTCTCTTTAATTCAGGAAGGGCTAGGGTAATTGCCACTGCTCTTACCACGTCTTCAGGCACCTCAATAGGCTGGCCGGCTTCCAGTCGCGTACTATCTAAATCAAGCCTATCTAGGTTGACAGCATATATATTTAAGTCTGATACATCCAACAGGTCAATGGTTGATCCTACAGGGATAAAACCAGGAATTACCGCTTTATAGCTATAAATCTCGTCTGCTGGTAACTCAATACAATAGTTACCTGCCAAGTCTGTCCTCACACGCCCAACTTCTACTCCGTCTCTCAATCGCGAAAAAACTACTTCTGAGTCGAGCGGTTCACGCGTATCGGGGTCTACAATTTTACCACATAAAGTTACTAACCTTAATTGTCTAGTGACCAAAGGAAGAGTGAGTGAGTGAATGTCAAGATTGTTTCCCTCAACCTCTCTACAGAAGTAGCCGAATGAGCCATCCTTCGGCAAAAACAAGAACATATCGTCTTCTTCCGAATTAATGACTGGCCCAAGGTTTTCAGGTTCGGTCCAACTCTGCCAAGAGTTATCTAACCTTCTTGTCATGAACAAGTCTTTACGGCCATAGCCGCTATGCCCGTTAGAAGAAAAAATCAAAGTCTTCTTATCTGGCATTAGAAAAGGGCCCTCTTCTTCACCAGCCGTGTTAATCGTTTCCCCCATATGGATTGGCTCTGTCCAAAGTCCATCACGCTGTAAAAAGCTTACATACAAATCGCGTAATCCCTCTGTACCCCGACCTTCCTCAGAAATAATCAGCACTTCGCTGTCAGTAGTTAACCAGAAGTTCACATTCTCGTGGACGTTAAGGTCATTGTAAATCCTCATGTTTTGAGGATAAGTCCATGTAGTTTTGTTTAGCCTTCTACTTTTTGAGATACCATAATTCATTCGGCCAGACAGGTACTCATTTCCTAATACGATATATTCCTCATCTTCTTGGAGAAAGCCACTGATAAAATTTGGGTCGAGGTTATTTAGAGGCTCACCAATGTTTAGCCCAAGGCTCCAGTCTTGCGTGATATTGTCAAAATCTGAATACCAAATGTCTTCAAGGTCATCCAAACCACCCACATTTTCAGCATGCCCTCTCCGACTGTAATACAAGGTCTTACCGTCTCTAGTTAAGAGGGGTTTGATCTCTCGCTTATCGCTATTAATTAAGTCATTTAGTCGGTATACCTGTAGCTTAGTATTGATGTCAGGCATCAAATTAATTCTGGCCTCTATCGGGTCTTTGGCATTAGAAACACCGATACAATCAATGTCAGAAAAGCCATCAATGGCAGTGCCTTCCATCACTACTTTGATGGACTTAACATTGTAGGCTGTTTTCTCAATAAATATTCTAAAAAGTCTCCACTGCTCTCGTACCGGGCCAGGTTGCTGCTCAAAAACGAGGTATTCCTTTCCATCAGGATCGTATGCATATACTTTTGAAATCGAACCTGGGTTGTATGTCTCACCAATGGCAATTTGCTCAATTGGCATGGGCATATCGAACTCTACCTTGATGTATTCAGTGGTATTGGGCTTATATGGTCGCCATGCATTAGGATTGTCACCTCCACTCGGTAAAATATTTGGCTTAAAAAGTGCTTGACGGGCAGAGTGACCAAGCTCAGTGAACTCTGAAGAAACCTCAGCTACCCTTGTGGCCCATTGCACAGTGGTTTGTGCGAATGACCCAAATGTTAAAAAGACTAAGAAAAGTAGAGTAAAATATTGCTTCATAGGTGAAGCGTTCAGCTAAACGCAATTCAATAATAATTAAAAATCTGCATTTCAGGTACTTCTATTTGACGTTTAGGGCAAAACTATGCTAATCGTGTGATTTTCGGTTAAATATAAGATAACCAAATGACAACATCAGCCCAAATGGCACATTGTTGCTTTCTATATAATTGAGCCTAAGAGATAGGGGTCCTGGTGGTGTAGAATATATAAGTGCCGCCATACCCTGAAATGATGTTCTTTTAAAGCCATTGACAACCTCCGCGTTTTGGTTTAATCCTGGGGTAATACTTTTAAACGGGCTAAAGGCATAAAGCTCAAAACGGAAGTCTAGCTTTCTCCTAATGTTGAGCACATGTTTCATACCAAGAGATAAATAGCCCTGAGCCATATAGTCTTCCAAAAAGTAGGTCTGGGAATCGAAAAGTGGCCTAAATGAAGGCAGGTATAGTAATGTACCTTGGTAGTTTTCAAAAGGTTTTAAACTAGAGTACTCTCCTTCAAACATCCATCCAAACGTATATCGAGTAGATACTTTCTTGAACTCTTCAAAATTTAGCTTTACTGAAAACCAGTTTCTATCCTTTGAGAGCTGCCTTGGATTATTAGGGTTATAGAGAACGGACGTAGTACCAGGGCTATAATCCGAAGAACCATTAAAATACTTTATGGAAGAATAGAACCTTGTTCCTACTGTTGGAAACTGCTTTTTATTCAGGCTACTCCTTTCATAGGCCAACTCTGTCTTAAAAGAAGTGAGTTCAATTACATCTAAAAAATCATTTGATGAAATGGCAGATTGATTAGCATACTCATCTGTATTTCGAATTATGCTCGAACTTAAGGTAACTACACTTCTCTGACCGAGTCCTAAGCCCATAGTTGCCCCCAGTTTTCGGTCAATGCGGTTGATTAAAACCGGCTCCACTGATTTATCTAAAATATCTTCAGTGCTGAGATAATCCCAATGATTGAAGGTGAAGGCTGGTTCTACAAAGAACCGGTTTTTCGGATTTATATTAAAGCGAGAGGCTACGTTTACACCTTCGTAAAAGCGGCCGGTTGATAGCCTCACCTTATAAGTGTTGAGCCTTTTGCGAAAAGAATTGAGTGTCATCCCTATTTGCAGCGTACTTACTTGGCGGGTTGAAAGATTGCCTCCTGCATCTAGAGAAAGGGCTCTTTTCGCTGTGGGTTTTAAGTAAAGTTCAAGGATGTAATATCCTGCCTCCGAGTCATAGTCGAAGTTGGGATAGATATTTTTGAAATAAGGCTCGGACACCAATTGAAAATAGGCCTTACGGACCTCATCAATTGATTTCAAACCTTCATCAAAGTCTATGAGTTTTTCAATGAACCCTTGCTGCGATGTATCAAACCCTGTTAGTGCCAGTGCCCCAAAACTGTAAGGTTTAAATTTCTTCTTAAACACAGTCCTTTTATCCTCAACAGATACTGCTATTACTCGATTAGACAACTTGCCTTTAAGGTCTGTGATACTCTTTTGGCCGGCCTCATAACCTCCTTGAATAAAGATGTCTACTTTGTCAAAATCCAAAGCACTCATTTCAACGACATCCGGCTCTATATAGACATTATCTTCGCCCAACTTAGTTGAGTCTGATTTATCCAAAAACATAAAAAGAAGGGCGTCACTAATTAGGTCTTCGTCTTTATCGAAGGGATAAGACTTGTTCTTTTTAGCAGATACATTAGACCCAATGATTAAATCTGGAGCAAAGTCCTTTTCCATGATATCAACAGGAAAGTTGTTATAAATGCCACCATCAAAAAGATATTGGTTCTGATACTTAATAGGTCTATAGAAAAAGGGCACAGCCATGGAGGCCCTGACAGCTTGCATTATAGAGCCATTGGCAATAGATATAGTTTCTTGTGTAAACACATCTGCCGCTACAGACCGAAAGGGTATTAAGAGCTTATCAAAATTAAAGTCTACACTCTGTGCGGCTTGGGTCAAAAACTCGTTAAGTACAAAATTGATTACAATATCATTGGCTAATGGGGTGTTAATGGTAGGCCCAGCGTTCGGACTGAGTAAGAGGTCTAAGGCAAGCCATGAAGCATTGTCTTCAGCCTTAGTATAATTGTATTGATACTTCTCAGTGGAAGTGCCATTCATCCAGTCTTGAAAAGAGGGATCACGCACTAATGCCTCAATCTCCTCTGGGCTGTAACCTGCGGCATAAAATGCTCCTACTACGGCACCCATGGATGTTCCAACGATGTAATCTATCGGGATTTCATTTTCCTCAAGCGCCTTAAGCACCCCTATATGGGCAATGCCTTTTGCGCCACCACCACTCAAAACCACACCAACACTTTGTCCCAGAAGACTGGATGCCGTTAAAATGGTTATCAAAAGCGTAGTCAGTAGTCTCATTGAATTGAATAAACGAAAAAAAGCAGGACGTTCGTCCTGCTTTTACAATATGTTTTCTTTATGCTTATTCCTTGCTTGCAGAAATAGCCTTATCGGACCAAGTATTTGGAATATCATTTAGTCTCTTATTAGTCAATTCCATTGTCACTTCGAACTTGAGTAGCTCATCGGCACCCAATGGTTTTTCGGCTGGAAGTTTCTCTTTTAAGAAGTCTACTTGTCTTCCTCTTTTCCAAAATCTAAAACAGAGGTGAGGACCCGTGGTATAACCTGTGTTACCCACATAACCTATGATATCTCCTTTTCTTACACGCTGACCATTCTTAAACTTACCAAACTTACTCATGTGTAAGTAGCCTGTTGTGTAAGTGCCATTGTGCTTGATTTTAACATAGTTGCCGTTTGGATTGGTAAAACCTCTCGCTACAATAATACCATCACCAGCAGCTTTAATAGGAGTACCAATGCCTGCAGCAAAGTCAGTTCCTAGGTGCGCCTGTCTACGACCATACATTTTCAGATACCTGCTCGGATTGTACCGTGAAGATATCCTTGAGAACTCAACTGGATATCTTAAAAAAGCCTTTTGAACACTTTCCCCTCTCTCGTCAAAGAAATCAATACCCTCTCCATCATCGTAGTTATACGCCATATAGGAGTTTTTCATGTGGTTGAATTCGGCACCAATAATATTTCCAATGCCCACGGACTGACCCTGCACCATTCTATCTTCATAAATAATTTTAAACCAATCACCTTTCCTCAACATTTTAGGATCAACCTGCCAACCAAAAACATCAGCCATAGCACTTACCAGTGCGGCAGAACCACCTTCCGCACGAATGGAGTGATCGAGGGTTTCGGTGATAACTCCGGCCATTGTACGCTCTACTATTTCTACTTTACGTTCTTCCAAGAAAACGCCAAGTGAGTCTGTTAACTGATAGATGACGTACTCTAAATCGCTCGGTTCGTAAACAAAATAGGATGCCTTTTTCTTGTCTAGCGAGTCGGTATTATAAAACACAGTATATCTTTTCTTCGGCACAAAATTTCTTACGCTGAACACTTGCTTTGAAATCTTGTCCATGGTAAAGATGTCTTGGCGACTAACATCGAATGGAAGTAAGATATCGGCAAAAGTCTGATTTCGCTTAATTCTACCCTCTTCCATTTCAAAAAGCTCCACCGGAATACCAAACTTGAATAAAGGCTCAGGTGCTTCAAAAGTCTCTTCGGAAAGCTCATCTGGAAACACTTCATTCTCATCAAAATTGATGGAGGGTTTAGACACGAAATAAATCGTGATAACGATGGCCAATAGACATACCGACAGTAATGCGGCTAAGCGTTTGTTCATAAACTAATTTTTGCCTTTAAACGCGAAATTAACACTTTTTGGGTGCAATTCCGTAAAAAAAATTTGAAGTGCCTATTTGGATGCTTTTAGCCTGAGGCTATTCAGCACTACACTCAGAGATGAGAAAGCCATGGCTGCTCCCGCAATCATTGGATTTAACATGAAACCATTCACTGGAATTAAGACCCCAGCGGCAATGGGAATAGCCACAATATTGTAAACAAAGGCCCAAAAAAGGTTCTGTTTCATTGTACCCACTGTTTGTGCAGAAATTTTGATCAAAGCGCTAATCTTGCCTAGGTCGCCAGACATTAGTGTTACATCGGCACTCTCAATGGCAATATCAGTTCCGGTACTCATGGCTATACTCAAATCAGCTTTTGCCAAAGCTGGAGCATCGTTTATACCATCACCAGCAAAGCCAACCACTTCTGTTTTTTGCACTTGAGCAATAATCTCTGCTTTATCTCCAGGCATTAAGCCGGACTTGTATTGATCAATACCCACTTCATATGCCACGCTTGCTACGGCTGCTTCATGATCCCCAGAGAGGATTTCTATAGCTATACCCCTTCTTTGAAGATCGGCAATGATATGCCTTGAATCACTCTTCAACGTATCCTTCAAACCGAAACAGGCCTTCAGCTCTTCATTCCTCCAGAAAAGCACTATGGAAAGTCCCTTTTCTTGGAATGAAGAGACAAACTTAAGTTGTTCCTCCGTGAGCTTTTTTGCGTGAGACTGATCCATTCCGGATACTTCAAATAGGGCATCTTCAATACTAGTGCTCAGACCGACACCGGGCAGGGTATCTACTCTGGACATCTGGAATGGGAATAATCTGTAAGAATGATTCAAGTAGCCAACAATCGCTGTTGCAATAGGATGGTTAGAACTTGATTCTAGACCATTTAGAATACTCAAAAGCTCTAGTTTTTCGTCATCAGGGAAAAAGAGTTCTGCTTCGGTGACTTCTAGTTTACCCTTTGAAATTGTGCCCGTCTTATCCAAAAAGAGCCTTTTTACTTGTTTCGCTTTTTCCAAGGCGATAGCATTCTTGATGAGGATTCCTTTGGAAGCAGCTTTACCAATACCTACCATCAAAGCAGTTGGCGTGGCTAAACCTAAAGCACATGGACAAGCAATAATCAAGACGTTGAAGGTGTTGATAAATGCCAAAGTAAGTGAGCGCTCTGGTACCAAAAAATACCAAATGCAGAAAGTCGAAATAGCCAAAAGCAATACGATTGGCACAAAATTACCCGCAATTCTATCGGCAAGTTTTTGTGCAGGCGCCTTGGAACCCATGGCCTCGGAAACCAATTTAATGATCTGCCCCAGGACTGTTTCGGCACCAAGCTTCTCTGCGCTTACTTGGATGGCACTACTCTGATTAAGGGTTCCAGCTTTTACATGGTCTCCCTCCAATTTATCAACGGGAATTGGTTCTCCCGTCAACATACTCTCATCTATGGTGGACGCTCCTTGTGTAACTACTCCATCTACCGCAACTCTTTCTCCCGCCTTGATCAGGAGAATATCTCCAATTGCGACTTCTTCTAGTTTAACTACTTTTTGATTACCGTTTTCTAAACGAATAACCGTATTGACATTAAGGCTGTAGAGTTTCTGAATGGCTGATGACGTTTTACTTTTTGCTCTTTCTTCCAAGTACTTACCCAGCAGAATAAAGCTTACAATTACAGCAGCTGATTCATAATAAACATGCGCTGTTTGTCCTTCATCAGTTAGCCATTCTGGAAAAAGGGTTACCGCTAGACTGAACACAAAGGCGGCTCCTGTTCCTGTAGCAATCAGTGTATCCATGTTCACACTTAATCTGGTCAATTGCCTTAAGGCACTTTTATAAAATCTCAATCCCGACCAAAACAGAACAGGTAAAGTAAGCGCAAGTAAGACATAGTTTTTCAACCCGAAATCGCCAATGAACATGGATAAAACAACTATGACAGCCGTAATAGGGAGCGCCAAATACAGGTGCTTTTCTAGCGCTTTCAGCTCACTCCCATCAGATTGGTTTGTGGCATTTTGATCGAGAATCAGATCGTAGCCTGCCTTCCGAACGGACTTTTTTAAATTGGTTAGTTTGACTTCTTCAGACAGTTCAAGAAGTACGGTATTTGTAGCATAATTAACTTGGGCGGTTTCGACTCCCGACTGCTTCATGAGCGTATTCTCAATGCTAAGCGCACAAGCGGCACAGGTCATTCCCTTTACGGGCAATGTATAAGTTTCCTGTTTTTCGCTCATGGTGAATTTAGTTTCGCCTCTCGAATTCGACAGATGCTGCATCTAAAAAGGCAACAAAGCTGTCTACACTAGGGTCATAAGCTTTCGGGGCAACGAGTGGTTGTTCGTTATTGTCTAATAGCACATAATAGGGCTGTGCATTGCCATTGAACCTGACAATTTGAAAGTCAAAATTCTGCTTGCCGATGGTCTTTTTCACTTTACCGTCAAATGTCGAGGTGTACCATTCCGATTCTGGTAATTCGGTCTTGTCATCCACATAAATGGCAACCACTACAAAGTCATCATTCAATCTTTTCAATACCGCTGGGTCTGACCAAACGTTTTGTTCCATTTTGCGGCAGTTCACACAGCCATGGCCTGTAAAGTCAATGAAGAGTGGCTTATTTACTTCTTTGGCAAAGGCCACGGCTTGTTCATAGTCAAAGAAGCCCTTCAATCCGTGAGGTAACTCTAGAAAGTCAGAATACTTCACCTCTCCTTTAAAGCCTTCTGGAGCAACATCATACTTTTCTTCTGGTTCGGCCATCCCAAGGACCTGCTGGAAGGAAAAATCCGTTGACTTTTCAGGCGGCAGATAACCTGCCAATGCCTTCAGAGGGGCGTTACCGAACCCTTGGAATAAATAGACCGCGAAGGCAATGCTCGTAACGGCTACTGCCAAAGCGATCGGCTTAATTCTTCCTCCTTTGCTGTCATGCGGAAATCTAATAACTCCGAATAAATAGAGTGCCAATAGAATAGCTAGAACAAACCAAATAGCGATATAGACTTCTCTGTCTAGCAGGCCCCAATGATAGGCCTGATCAGCTACACTTAAGAACTTAAAGCCCAGCGCGATTTCGATAAAGCCCAACACCACTTTTACTGAGTTCAGCCACCCTCCTGATTTTGGAAGGTCTTTCAGCATGCCGGGAAAGAATGCAAAAACCGTAAATGGAATGGCAAATGCGGATGAGAACCCAAGCATACCGACCACCGGCTTAATCACTTCGCCCTGAAAAGATTGAATCAAAACTGTACCGACAATTGGACCCGTACATGAAAATGAAACGAGTACTAAGGTAAATGCCATAAAGAATACTCCCAGAAAGCCTCCCTTTTCGGCTTTCTTATCCATCTTATTGACGAAACTAGTCGGCAGATTAATCTCGAAATAGCCAAAGAATGATATGGCAAAAATGACGAAGACAAGAAAGAAGATAATATTTGCTACTGCTCCAGTTGCCAAATCATTGGCGAGCCCGACTCCGAAAAAACTCGTGAAAATCAACCCGATCAGAATGTAAATGGCGATGATCGAAATGCCGTAACTCAAGGCCTTAATTTTAGCTTGAGACCTAGACTGCGAGTTGTTCGTAAAGAAAGCAACCGTCATCGGTATCATTGGAAATACACAAGGTGTGAGCAAGGCCGCAAGGCCAAATAGGAATGCGGCTATAAAGAATCCCCATAGCGAACTTCCACCTTCGGCCTCCAAAAGATCGCTGTAATCATTCGAACCTTCTATAGTAGCTCCGCTCACCTCTGTAAAATCAAAGCGCAAGTCTGCACTGCCCTGAACACATAACAGCGTAACATCTGAGCAAGTCTGATAGGAGACCTCTCCTCTAATATCCAGATCAGGACTTAGCACCCTTATCTTTTGTCTGAACTCAGCATATTCCTTGAAATAGCTGACGTCCATCTCAAATGTTTCATCATACTTCTTTTTGGGGTCAACAGGTATCAAATCACCAATCACTTCGAAAGTAGCATTTGGCTCAAATGTGATCTCTGCCGGAATGGGGCCCCCTTCTTCGTTGTCACTAGAGTACAAATACCAGTCTGTATCAATTTTGGCTTTCAAAATCAATTCGATTTCATCGCCTGTCTTCACGTTATTTTGTGTAGTCTCAAAAGTCCATTGTGCATGATTTTGTACGCCAAGGCCTCGTTGTAACGGCCTTTGGTTTAATGCTTCATCGACAACCTTAATAAAGTCGAAGTCAACATCTTTAAAACCAGGAATACAGAGGCCGGTAAGGTCCGTGCAAGTCTGAAAAGACAGTTCCCCTTCTAGGTTGAGGTTTTTACTTAGTACCTTAATGCGCTGTCTAAACTCAGCCTTTTCAATAAAGTAGGTAACATCTGCTTCCCATATCTTGTCAAATTTTTTCTTGGCATCAATGGGGACTAAATCACCTATTAACTCAAATGAGCCTGTGTTTTCAAAGGTGATTTCAGTCGGCATAGGGCCCACATCCTCACCAATATCACTGGAGTACAGGTACCAGTCATCTATAATTGTGGCTTTAAAGATCAAGTCTATTTCATCTCCGACTTTTACTTCCCGCTTAGACGCGTCAAAAGTCCATTCTGTCGTTTTCCTGAGTTGGGCTGAGGCCTGAAAACCGATGAGGAGAATACCGAAGAATACTATAAACTTTTTCATAGACATTTTACAGAACGAATTCAATTGTGTTTTGATTCAATACACTTCATTCAATTTCACTCTACTTCATTTCAGCAAAATTCTGATAAAACAGGGGTATTGTTTCTATCCCCTTATAATAGTTGAATAGACCATAGTGCTCATTTGGCGAATGAATAGCATCTGAATCCAACCCAAAACCCATCAATACGGTCTTAGCGTCAAGAATCTGTTCAAATAAGGCTACGATTGGAATACTGCCTCCTCCTCTATAAGGTACCGGCTCTTTGCCGAAAGTAGTCTCCATCGCTTTTGCCGCAGCCAAATATGCAGGGGAATCTGTAGGGGTTACTGCGGGCTGCCCGCCATGGTGTGGCGTTACTTTAATACTCACAGAGCTAGGGGCAATGCTTTTAAAATGTTCTTCGAAGAGCTTGGTTATTTTATCAGGGTCTTGATTTGGCACTAAGCGCATTGATATTTTAGCATAAGCCTTAGAAGGAATTACTGTCTTAGCTCCCTCACCAGTATAACCACCCCAAATACCATTGACATCAAGGGTAGGCCGAATGGCGGTACGTTCCATCGAATTATAGCCTGATTCCCCTTCAATATCGCTCAGGCCAATAGAACTTTTGAACTCTTCTAAGTTGAAAGGTGCTCTCGCCAATGCAGCCCGTTCAACAGCCGTCAGTTCTACTACATCATTGTAAAAACCAAGAATGTTGATTCGCTGATTTTCGTCTTTCAAAGAGCTGATCATTTCGGCTAAAATATTAATCGGATTAGGCACAGCACCACCATAAAGACCAGAATGTAAATCTCTATTTGGTCCTGTTACTTCTACTTCTACATAACTCAAACCCCTAAGCCCAACGGTAATTGAAGGGACATCATTAGCAATGATGCCCGTGTCTGACACTAATACAATGTCCGCCTTGAGTTTCTCCTTATTATCCGCTAAAAAGTCTTCAAGATTATCGGAACCCACTTCTTCTTCTCCTTCAATGATGAATTTGACATTGCACGCTAAGCTGCTTGTCTTCATCATAGTTTCGAAAGCTTTGATGTGCATGTACATCTGACCTTTATCGTCACATGCTCCTCTGGCAAAGATGGCTCCATCAGGGTGAAGCGCTGTTTCTTTGATCACTGGTTCGAAAGGAGGCGAGTCCCAAAGCTCATATGGATCTGCCGGCTGAACGTCATAGTGACCATAAACTAGCACTGTAGGTGCTGATGGACTCACCATTTTTTCGCCATAGACTATCGGATGTCCGCCTGTCTCGCAGATTTCAACTTTATCAGCACCAGCAGCAACAAGCTTTTCTTCGATAAAACTTGCAGCTTTTCTAACGTCATCTTTGAATTTACTATCCGCACTGACCGAGGGAATCCTCAGCAGATCAAGTAATTCATTAAGGAAACGTTCTTTGTTAGACGTGATATAATCGTTGATAGCACTCATGCGGTTCTTTTTTGAAGCAATTTAATCCAAATGCTTCAAAATGCAGGGTCAGCTAGGAATAATCTTAAATACTCTTGATGTTAGATGGGCTTTTCACTAGAAGCCATCCCCTTCGATGGTAGTCTTTTTCTTGAGTGACTGATTGGAGTCTCCGGCCATTACCAAACGGTAAGGCTCATCAATACCATAATAGAGTTTCTTGAAATCGGCAGCCCAACGGGTTATCTCCTCAATGGTGGTCATAAATACTTTGAAAGAGCCTATTTTGGTCTTTCCATTATTGCTCCCCAAAACGGTAGGGTTATAGACTTCATTGGATGAATACGAACCAAAGCTAAAACCATCATAAGTGAAGTGATACCATGTACCATCCGTCATTTCTAGTAAGACGGTAATTATATCTCCTTCAGGCGTTTTTCTAATTTCTACAAAGCCATCCAACTCCATATTTAAGTCGATATTGGATACGTTCGAAACCCCAATTTTACCGACACTATAGAAAGCCTTACTCTGTTTTGACCATTTCAAATGCACGTTAGAAATGACTAGGTCTTTTACCAACTCACCGGTCTCAGAAGCCGTGGCCAAAGGGATCGGTACCGTTTCATAACTTCTGTCCCAAGCAATAGTCGCATCATTTCCGATAAACTCTGCTACGCGATAGATCATGTCGGATCTGTCTTGATGTGCCCTCGGCACCCCTAGCTGCTCGCCCATATCTTTCAAGTTTTGACCCATGGCGGCAAGGCCTTCAATAGGTAGTCCAAAAGAGAGTACGAGGGTAGCGTCTAACTCATAGTTAGCAGAGTCAAGGTTGCCTTTTCCTTTTCCAGCCGCTTGAATATTTGCTCCGCGTTTGCCACCGAAGAAATTGAGTTTCCCTTCAAAACTAATATCTTGTGAATACTCATTGTAAGAAAACATGCTTCCTGCCAAATAGACATCGGGACTTTGAGATTTTTGTGGGTTTTCAATTCTATAGGCTTCTTCTTTGGCATCGAAAAACAGGTTTCCACCACGAGGCACGAAAAAATCATCATCTGCAGGGTCTCTCTTCTCTGTGATGAAAGACATATAAGGCTCCCTTTTTACATCGAAATGAATCCCCGCATTCAGTGGAAAACCGTCCCGTGTTCGGGCTTGATCAAATGGAATGATTACCTCTTCAATATCATCGTTAGAAGCGTACTCAATCCAAATATTTCTTTCCTTCAGTTTCTCTAAATCCAGCTTCACAGCTCCAGCCAATTCAAGGGCCTTTTTATAAGCATACATGGTGACTTTTCCTTCGTAGATAAAGCCAGGAGAAATGCGAATACCTGACGCGGCATTCACGTCACCACTTGACATGGTATGAGGACCATTCACTTCATCTTTCTCAACAAAACGAAACTGGTCAAATTGAATGGCAAAAGTATCTTGAACAGCATTCACCAACTCATAAGTACCTTGTCCTCGAAAGCTTGTTCGTGAAAGAATCTCTATCTCTGCATTATAAAGTCTATGATACGCATTGGCTGTGTCAATTAGAATGACGGCATTCTGGAGTTTTTCTATTCTAGAATTTTCCAGAATGGTCAACTCACTTCCTTCTGGAGTTATTTTCGCATCAGCCACTTTGATGAAAGGAATTCCCTTTACATTAAGCTCTTTGGTTTCCATATCATAAAATCCATCCGTCCCGCTAAATGCTAAAGAGTCTAATCGTTTATTCGTTGAATAGAAAAAAGACTGCTCAATAGGAACGTCATCCGGCTTGGTCATGGTAACGGTATTCGCTTTTACATCCCAAATGGCCGAGGGTATTGAGGTTTTGAATTGAGCCAATGGAAACTCTAAGGAGGCCGTACCGGCTACCTCCGGACCAATTTTCGCTAATTCGTTGGCTACATCAAAATCTACACGTGCATCGACAGTACTCAAAATAGGTTTCCTTGAATTGGGTGGTTTCAAAGTCAATGTAGAGTGTGATGCAATGAAGGATTGACTCTGAAAGGCCACTGAGTCGGATAAAATCTTCGCCCCATCTATATCCATTTCACCAGACCCATAAAGACCCTGTTTGCGCAGTGTCATCTCACCTTTCAATTGCATTTTCTTATCGAAAACCTGGAAAGGTTTATTGCGATCTAGGTTAGTCAAAACCATACTATCTCGCTTAGCCAACCAATTCATATTATAGGCCTCCACTTGCATGGAAGGATAGGACACCGTATCAACAAATCCTTCTTGAAGCACTGCCTTAATACCTTTAGGCGCCACTAAAGAATCCAAGTAGAGCGTGGACAGCTCAACGTCAAAACTACCTGTCAGATAATCCATTTGACCGGGAGTAGTCATTCCCTTTTTATCGAGTCTTACTTCTCCAAATAATCGACCGCCCGTTCTGTATAGGTTATAGCCAGTATCAGCAATAGCGTGTACAAAACCAAAGCTCTTGTCGGGCATTAACCTAAGACCTTCCTTAAAGTCAGGCAAAATTCCACCTGTAAAATACGTGCCCTTAAACTCATATTTGGAAGGGTCTTCATCTGCCACGCTATCTATTTCGAATGGTGGTATGTCAAAATATACTGTGCTATCATAGGCTCCTTTTAATACATCATCTCCACCAAAATAAACATTGGCACTCTCGAAGGATGTAAAGATCGGATACTCTGGTAATGACCTAAGGCCCGTCTTATTATCTGGTTCATTGATTTGAATTTTTCCAGAGGTACTTACTAGCTGATTACTGAGCGCCTCCCTTTTCCCCTCAGCGACTTCGATTTGAAGTCTGATGAAGTCGATCTTTTTCATATCTACATAGAAACTGTCGTATTTAAACTTGAAACCTGATCCGTTAAACTGGAAATTACCGGCATCCAATGCTCCATTAAACTCGATGTCTCTATTCTTCAATATTTTAATTTGTCCATCGTTCGGGGCAATGACTACGTCTAAAGAATCACTCACTAAAAAACGTTGAACCCCTCTAACAGTAAGCACGGAGTCTTTGAAATTCAGTGTGGCATTCGGAGCGTTTCCAATAATTGAGGGAATTAAGATATCATCATAGTAAGGATTTTTACTCCCTGCTTCTTCATAATGAAACCCCTTTTCTAACACTTCCACAAGTCCACTCGTACGGTCGTATTTCACCATTCCTCTTGCCATCAAAAGCTCCATGGTTTTTTTAACTAGTCCTTCATTGAGGTTTTTATCCCTAGCCATTTGACTGGTGTAAAAAGAACCGCCATAGTTCTTAGACATGTTTACAGCCATGATCAACGGGTGAAAGCTAAAAATTTGGGCCATGTCCTGAAATTTCTGATTGCTATAGAAATCCTTGGACTCAATCATTAGCGGAACGTCTGATCTGGCAGAGTTAATTGTAAGGTCTAATGAGTCTGCGTTTAAATCCCAAGTCAGCTGATCGCCTGATATATCAACATTGTAAAAAGAAGATCTGAAAGGGGTGGTCTTATAGCCCGTCACACTAGTTTCAACTTCCATTAAGTCTACTTTGTAATCATAGGTAAACTCAATAGCAGGATGAAAAATGGAATCCCCTTGATGATATATTGTAAGCTCAGCATCCTTGGAAGTCAAAATAGAGTCCTGGGCATTGAACACAAAGTCTTTACTTCTCGTCCTGAATCGCATGGCACCCTCGTGTGTTCCGATGACCACAGAATTCTCTTCATAGGCCGACCTAGAATAGAAGTTGGTTCCTTCATAGGTGATTCCCCCAGTGAAAGTAAGTTTCTCTGAACCCAAGCCTTTGATGGGTGTATCTGCATTGTAGGAAGTAAACCGTGGGTAAGTACCTCGCTCATTCCTAGATGGCCTGATGTTTAGACTTAATTCTCCAGAAACAGGTGCATCTATTTTTTCAGGCTGGCTAAAAAGCACATTTTCAAACTTGTATTCTCGCTGATTTACCTCAAACTCATAATTACTCAACCTAGCCTTCATCTCATCTGGCGCCATACCTAGGTTAGTCCAGTCTACAGTACCATCTTGTCCCCGGAAAAGCTTTTTGTCAAACAGGTAATAACCCTCCGTCTGTCTAAGACGAAAGGTATCTTGGCTGCTGGCAAAAACTAAATCTCCTTTTTTAATGTGGATCACCGCGCCCATTTCTGGATACATTTCTGGTAATTCATCATTCATAAGGTCCTTTGGTGGAGCTTCTGGTTCTACATATTCACCACGCGCACGGGCCTTCAGTTCTTCTACCGAAACGGCCTTAGCAGGTGTGTAAACAATAACTTCTTCTTGATCAAAATTCTCTTCATTGAATTTTATTTCGAATGCTCCATTGGCCACAATAATCGATTGGTATCGATCTTTATAAATGGCATTTTCAGACAAGAATGTGTGGAGTGTTTTTAAATACGCTTGAATCTCTATCCGATCATATTGTTCAGTAGCCTTACGCAAAGCATAGGTCAAGTCCTTCATGGCAACGTCATCGAAAGTATGTTTTTCCTTAGCCAGTTGAAGGATCTCTAAAAACTCTCTTAAATCATACCTTAAGCGAATATTGAGACTATCGAGCCTAAACAGGCCTATCAACAAGTCACGCTTCATCTCAGTGGAAAAGCGATCGGCTTGATAATTCTCTATAAAGAATGCGTATTGAGGAGGAAAACTGGATGGATCATCCGTTTTAATGATCGCGTCTATGTCTGGTGTGGTCGGAATAGAGTCAAGGGGTGTCTGCTGCGCAAGTACTATGGTACTCAGCATAACCAGTGAAAGGAGTGCTATGATTACTCTTTGACCCTTGATCATAAAGTATTGTTGTCTGGATTGACCTATTAAATGAACGAAGAAATCGTCAGAATAGTCAAAACTTGTCAGACTTTCTGAAGAAGCATACCCACCCAGTTTCTTCGTGTGGTATGCTTGACCTCTTTTAAGCCTTGTTCAGTTGTTAATGATAAGATTTGAGCCATGTCCTTTTCATAAAAGCCACTCAAGAAAAGGTATCCATTCTTTACAAGCAGGCTTTGGTATACGGGTATTTCATCTAGCAAAACATGCGTATTGATATTAGCAAGTATAATGTCATACTGATCTTGCAGGTCTAAAGTCCGAATCACACCTTTCTTTACAAAGGATGGTGCTATGGCATTCAGTTGAAAGTTCTCCAGAGAATTCTCTATGCACCAATCATCCACGTCAGTAGCAGCCACCGAACTTGCTCCAAGCTTCGCGGCCATAATGGCCAAGATACCTGTGCCGGACCCAACGTCTAGCACTTGCTTGTCTTGATGATCTACTTCTAACTGAAGTGCTAGTAGCTGGTGTGTGGTTTCATGATGCCCCGTTCCAAATGACATTTTCGGGACGATCACAATCTCATAGGGGTATTCGGGTTTTGGATCGTGAAAAGTAGCCCTGACATAAATCTTATCATCGACCAAAATGGGATCATAGTTCTTCTCCCACTCCTCATTCCAATTCACCTTAGGAATTTTTTTCAACTCATACCAAATGCGTGTCTGCTTTCGGTAGTCATTAAAGAGCGCCTGTAGTGCAGGGTGACTAAACTTATCCTCTGAAATGTAAGCTTCAAATCCCACTTCAGTTTCAACAAACGAATCATATTCTAAGTAGCCCATTTCGGCTGTTAGAATATCCCTAAAAGGGGGATCACAATGGACGTTAATCAGAATAAAATCCATTAGTAGGATTTAGCAATATCTATGAAGTCGCGTGCTTTCAATGAGGCACCACCGATAAGCCCACCGTCAACATCGGGTTGCGATAATAACTCAGGGGCATTGGCAGGTTTCATGCTACCTCCATAAAGGATTGAAATTCCGTGAGCTACTTCTTGGCCAAAATGACTTGCCAAAGCACTGCGAATGCTCAAGTGCATTTCTTGTGCTTGATCGGTACTGGCCGTCACGCCTGTTCCAATTGCCCAAATAGGTTCGTAAGCGATCACCACATGGCTCATCTCATCGGCAGAAAGTTCGAATAGACTTTCTTTTAATTGGTTATTTACGAAACTCACATGCTCGTTTCCTTCACGGGTTTCTAATGACTCTCCACAGCAAAAAATCGGAGTCAAACCTTTCGCTAAAGCCAACTTTACGCGATCTGCCAGTTGCTGATTCGTTTCAAAATGATATTCTCTTCGTTCACTGTGACCAATGATTACGAAGGACGCGCCAGTGGATAAAATCATATCTGCAGCAAGGTCGCCAGTATAAGCGCCAGACTCATGCTCACTCATGTTTTGAGCGCCAACAGAAACATTAGAAGCCCCTTTGGCAATGGCTGCAACAGAAGATAAATGAATAGCTGGGGTACACATCACCATCGACACATCTGGTGAGACTTCGTCTGCAGCCATGCTTGTGACTTCAGAAGCCAAGGCTAAGCCTTCCTCCATGGTTTTATTCATTTTCCAGTTTCCTGCGATTATTTTTTTTCTCATGTCATTTTACGTTGGGCCTCAAATATACTTGAGTTCAAAAGATAAGCCTGAGAACAAAAGGGAAATTTCAAGGTTCAAATTATTAGCAAGTGTTAAGAATCAGGATGACGGTATAATTTTTGCTAATTTCCCACTACATTAAACGACTGAACCGAGGCAACAAAACACCTATGCGTCTATCCAAACTTTCCTTAAACTTCATCCTCTTCTTATCGATAATCCTTGTCTCCTGTAAAGATAATCTCGGTGAAGTTGATATACCTGTTGACCCAGACCTGATACTACCCGAGGGGAGTGAGATACCGTATTTTGTAATTGATTCGAAAGGCAATACCATTGTTGACGAACCTAAAGTTAGCGCCAACTTGCAAGTTTTCGTCAATCAGCAGTCTGTTTTCGCTAACCCCATCGGCATTGAATTAAGAGGCTCTACTTCTCGAAGACTTTTTCCAAAACTCTCTTATGGCATAGAATTTTGGGATGTAACCGGAGCAGATATCTCCTTAGACATCCTAGACTTTGGCAAAGAAGAGGATTGGGTAATGCACGGGCCTTACAGCGATAAGACCATGATTAGGAACGTTTTACTCTATGACTTATCCAACTCCATCGGAAGGTGGGCTTCTAAAACCCAATTAGTAGAACTCAATTTAAATGGCAGCTATCGTGGTATTTATGTTTTTATGGAAAAGATAAAAAGAGATGGCGATCGGTTGACCATCGAACCTATGGACGAGAATGTTACCTCAGGTACTGAACTGACGGGAGGTTATATACTTAAGATTGATAAGACAAGTGGCGACACAGGTAACTCCGACTGGGAAGGTGATGCCTTATATACCGAAAACTTAGGGTTTAGATCGGATTATAGCCCGAACGAGAATATTCATCCCTTTGCACCTTATGGACCAAAAAGAGGCATTGAAACATACTTTTTATATCAATACCCTCGGGCTGATGCCATCAATTCGGCTCAGAAAAATTACATACAACAGTACATTCATGATTTTGAAGATGCTTTAGTGGAAGAAGACTTTTCCGGTAGCACTAGAGATTACGAAAACTACATTGATGTGGGAAGCTTTGTAGACTTCTTTATCCTAAACGAACTCAGTGCTAACCCTGATGGCTACAGGCTCAGTAGCTATCTACATAAATATCAGAATGACAAGCTGGCTATGGGCCCAGTTTGGGATTTTAATCTAGCCTTTGGTAATGATGGTAGAAGTAGTACTGACGAATGGATTTACCAATACAACGATAGAAATCCGGGAGACCTATGGTTAATACATTTTTGGTGGGAAAAGCTTCTTGAAGATCCCAAGTTTAGGAGCGCCATAAAAACCCGCTGGACAGCACTTAGGGCCAACCAACTAAACCAATCGGCCATAGAGGCTAAAATTGATACCTGGATTACTTACCTAGAATCCAATGGGGCTGCCAACCGAAATTTTGGGCAATGGCCAGTATTCGGCATTGCACTTCCATTCAATAGCTTTGTTGGCAATAGCCTTGAGGAAGAGGTTGATTATGTAAAAAACTGGATAAGAGAACGTTCGACTTGGATGGACTCTCAAATTCAAGCTTGGTAGGTTAAAAAGTATAGGTGTATTTAAAAGATAGGATATGGGTGAACTGTTTGATATTCAGACCCAAAGAGCTCTCAAATAGATAGAAAAATCCTAACTCGCCATACTTCTTATAATCTCGTTCCGTACCGAAACCTAGCCTAAATTGATTGTTCGTACCTACCTCCTTATTGAGGGCGCTAAAGTATTCTACACGAAATTCAGGATCGTATTTCCAATCTTTAATCTTGTATTCAACACTAGATCTTAAGCGAAGGAATTTTTCAGGTATGTCTCCCTGAGCTTCAGAAATTCCGATCTCATTCCTGTGTTGATAGAGCGCTCTATATTTGAGTCTCAGTTGTCCCAGTTCCTGTTTATAACTCGCCCCCAATTGGTATCTAAATAAATCCTCAAAACCCTGAATACTGCCACTGTTGTCATTGCGAGTAATGTATCGAGACACTGCGTGTAGACTCAATGCCTTAATAGGTTTAAAAGTGAGCTCAAACTCAGTATGATAATTTTTTAGAGCGTTTACATCATCGTCAAACCGAATCTGCTCTTCAAAGGCAACTTCCCATTTGTCAGACAGGTCTATTTTGCCTCCTGCTTTTAACCATACTTCAATGTCACTTACCCGTAAGTTGGATTGGCCGTGTGCTGAAAATGCGAAAAGACCCAAGAATAAATAAATAGAAAGGGCTCTGTAATTGATCATCTAGACTGAACTCGGTAGAAAATATTTAGGGTGCAAACACCGTTGGCTAAATCAGTTTTTAATACAGATACTTCGGTGATATCTAAGCCAGTTTTTTCTTTTAGGTCAGTCACTAAGTGCTCATAGTTCTCAGGTTTGACATTGTTCAAGTTGTCGTAAGTAACACTGCGTTGTTCTACACGCGCTTTAGAGAGCACATACTTTTCGATGATATAAATGGCCCCCACAATGGCAACATTAGCCCCTATGACTTCCGCATAGCTCATGTTCTTATTAGAGAGGGCATTAATTACCGAAACACCAATGACCACAAAGAGATAAGTCATCTCTTTGATATCAATTGTTAAGGTACGATAGCGAATAATACCAAAGATGGCAAAAAGCCCAAGTGCCATTCCTAAGTCGAGCGTAAAGTTTTGGAGGGTAAAGCAAAGAAAGAAAATGACAATACTGACCATATAGAAAGTAAAGACATACTCTGTTCTACGCGCATGTTTATAATACAAACCCCTAATGATCAGGCTGATAAAAAAGAAGTTCAGCGCAAAGCGAAAGATCATTTTATAGATATCCTCATCGAATAAAGGTATTTCCAAAAACTCCATAAATCAGATTAAAGTCAAGTTTACAAGATAATGGAATATGTCTAGCAATGTTTACCACAGAAAGCCAAAAGGGTATAATTAAGCTAGGCTTAAAGGGATTTCTCTTAACCTCTTTCCCGTTAAACGGAAAACAGCATTAGCAATGGCCGCTCCAATTGGTCCTAGAGGAGGTTCTCCAACTGCTCCTGGCAACTCTGCATTTTCTAACAGCTGCACATCAATTTCCTTAGGCGCATCTCGCATCAAAACCATTTTGTAAGGGCCATAAATAGTTGGTTTGAGCTGATTGTTTATAACCTCCATCTTTTCAAACATAGCCGCACTCATACCCATAATAATAGCGCCTTCACATTGCGCTCTCACCTGATCGGGATTTACGACTAGCCCGGGGTCCATGACACAAGTAACTTTGTGTACCTTAATTTGATTCTCCTCAATTGACACCTCCACCACTTGTGCACAAGGTGTATTCGCATCCGTGGAACAGGCAAAACCCATAGCACGCCCGTTAGCCACACTATCTTGCCAAGCTGCTTTTTGAGCGGCTGCCTCAATGACTGCTTTGAGTCGTTTGCCTCGCTCATCATCACTTATCTGTGCTAATCTAAATTCAATAGGGTCTTTACCTGCCTTAATAGCCAACTCATCCATAAAGCTTTCTATGGCAAAAGTATTGGCTAAGAGACCCAAGCTTCTCCACCAGCTAGTCGCAAAAGGAAGTTGTACGTGCCAAGAGACTGCTTTGAAGTTAGGTATACCCGAATACTGAATCATGCCACCGCGCCAAGCGCCCACATCAGATCCGATAATGGTATTCAAAATGGCGGGTAACATGGGTGAGCCATACGCTACACTGCCACTGGATAGATTATGTTCCATGGCTACGATGAGGCCTTGATCATTCAGCTTCGCTTTTAATACGTGATGGGTTGGCGGTCGAAATGTGTCATTTTGAAACTCCTCTTGCCTGTTTAAAAAGCTCTTTACTGGTTTTCCAACAGCCTTGGACATGACAGCAGCTTGAACAGCATTTGGCGTATGAAGTCTTCTGCCGAAACCTCCTCCCAAAAATGTCGGTTTTATATTAACCTGACTTTTACTAAAACCTAAGCGATCAGCTATCTCCTTTCGGGTAATCTCTACCACCTGAGTAGACATAATTATTGTGGCTTTGTCATTTTCAACATGAGCCACTGCTCCATTCGGCTCCATCTGGGCATGAGCTCCAATTGGGCTTCGAAACTCAGCTGCTATCAATCCTTTTTCATCACCTAATACACTACTGGAATTACCCTGCTTTTGAATCGTTTGAGCATGTCCTTTGCCTACCTCAAGCATCTCCACAATATCTTCAGATTGCCAAGTTTTGTTGGTAGACCATTCTGCCTTTATGGTATTTTTGGCGGTTTCAGCGGCATAGTAAGAGTCTGCAATTACACCAATAAAATCTGGCTCTTTGATCACTCTGATTACCCCGGGCGTAGCCTCGGCCTCGCTTGTATCTGCACTTGTTAATGTAGCGTCAATCATGGATGGTCTAAGCACCGCCCCGTAAAGCATATCGGGCATTTGTGCATCCATACCAAAAATTGGCGCGCCATTTACCTTATCAATCAGATCGACCCTAGCAATCGGTTTTCCGACATAGTTATATGATTTAATGGCTTTTAATTCAGGTGTATCCACGCTTTCCCACTCATCTACCTTGGAAACAATTTCACCAAAAGTTGCAGACTTATCTCCAGCGGTAACGGTACCATTTTCAGTACGGACCGATGTAACAGCTACTCCAAACTGTTTAGCCGCTTCATTGCGTATCATCTCTCGCATGGTGGCCGCCATTTCTCTTAGCGGGTTCCAAAGAGAAGAAATAGAGGTACTACCACCCGTTGCAAAGGGGTCTACATTACCAGAAATTGTTTCAGCATGTACTACCTTAATCTGTGCCATATCCACCTCCAGTTCATCTGCAGCAATTTGAGCGAGTCCAGTAAAAGTACCTTGTCCCATTTCCACCTTAGTCGAATGTAAAATCACCTCATTCTCTGCCGTTACTTCAAACCAAAGACTAGGTGAGGTCGGACCTTGATAAGGTGCCTCAAGGGTATTGGCAATACCGGCTATATACCTTTGCCAAATATTACGTGTGAAATAGCCCGTACCTATCACCACTCCTAAACCGACAGAGGATCTCACTAGAAATTTCCTTCTCGACCAACCCTTGTTGTTTTTAGTTTCTTTTCCACTCATGACAATCGATTAAGGTTTTTCATTTTGAATTTCCGCAGCGCGATGAATCGCCTTTCGCATTCTATAATAAGTGGCGCATCGGCAAACGTTAACAATGTTATTGTCTATATCTTCATCAGTAGGCTCAGGGATTTTCTCTAACATGGCTGTAGTAGCCATCATAAAACCTGGTTGACAATAGCCACACTGCGGCACCACTTCCTCTACCCAAGCACGCTTTACCGGATGTTCATCTGATAAGCCTTCAATAGTTGTGATATGCTTTCCGCTAGCGAAGCGAACAGCATAAGAACAGGACCTAACGGCAGTGCCGTCCACTTGCAAAGTACATGCCCCGCAAGCTGCTTTACCACAGCCGAACTTGGTTCCTTTTAAGTCGAGTACATCTCGAACTACCCAAAGCAAAGGCATATTCTCATCTACATCTACTGTCTTTGGTTGGCCATTAATACTGAATGATATTTCCATAAACCTATCTTCTTCTTGGTACTTCGGCCCCGGTGGCCACCCATTCTTTAACCGCCTTAATCCATTCATCTTTTGACAAAGGTGGCTTTTCGCGTTCTTTTCCTTCATTATCAACCCCGGGTTCAAAAGCCCAAAGTACAAGCGGGTCTTCCGTTAAATGGTGCTCAATTTCCGCTATTGATCGATTGCCATTTTTTGAACGGTCTAACATATTGGCTGCAATCTCATATTTGTCTAAGCCTCTCCAGCCCATAGAAATGGGGGCTAGCGACCAATGGGGAGCACCAGGTACTCCCGCCAGTATATTATTAGACTCCTGATGGCAACTAGCACACTGTAATGCAGCTAGTCCGTTGTTATTTGGCCCTCTTTGGACACCAAATCGATGATAGTGACTGTCATCTCCTTGTCGTGGATAGTCATCAGACGGATGACAATTCATACATCTTCGATGCGTAATTACGGACATCACCTGATCAAAAATTGGCTCTTCTTGATTAACTATCTCACTAATGACTTCCGTTGGTTTATGATTACCATTGGCCACATAGACGGCAGCAAGCAAAACAAAGATGATGATTGATGGTAGTAGCAGTTTCTGTGGTTTCATTTAATGCATCTTTGTTGAAAAACTTAAAATACGAATTATGAACCCAGATCGAAAGGTCAATCAACAGGTTCTTAGAAATATCTAGAATTGATTAAATTCATCTTCTCATGATCCGAAAGAGCACCTCATTTCTTATTCTTCTTTTATCAATTTATACTTCATCTTTTGGCCAAGGCGTATCCAAAGATTCACTCACCCAAAAAATGCAGTGGTTTGGCGATGCGAAACTGGGCATTTTTATTCACTGGGGCATTTACTCAGTGAATGGCATAGATGAATCATGGTCTTTCTACAACGGTTATATCTCGCACCAAGACTACATCAAACAAGCCGAGGGCTTCGGGGCAGAAAACTATAAGCCAAAGGAGTGGGCAAAACTCATCAAGGAAAGCGGAGCAGAATATGCGGTAATCACTACCAAACACCATGATGGATTTTCGCTCTGGGATACGGCTTTGGGAAACTTCAATGCTGTAGAGCATTCAAAAGCAGGTAAAGACTTAATTACCCCTTTTGTAAAAGCCATTCGTAAAGAAAAGCTTAAGGTAGGTTTATATTACTCGTTGCCTGATTGGTCCAGTGATTTGTACACGCATTTTACTACTGCCGAAAAACGGTACGTAATCCAAGATGAGCCTGAGCGATGGAACAAGTTTTTAAAGTACTATCAAGGGCAGCTTTCAGAGCTTTCGAAAGCTTATAACCCTGACCTCTGGTGGTTCGATGGTGACTGGGAACACAAAGCAGAGGAGTGGAAAGCCAAAGAAACGAGACAGATGTTGCTACAAAGAAATCCCAATACCATCATCAACGCTAGGTTGACAAACAATGGAGATTATGATACGCCTGAACAAGGGGTGCCATTGACCAAACCGGAAAGTCCTTTTTGGGAATTATGCATGACCATGAACGATTCGTGGGGTTTTCAGCACAACGACAATAACTACAAAACACCCAATCAGATCATTCGGATTTTCGTTGATTGTCTTCGGTTAGGCGGAAACCTCCTCCTCGATATTGGACCTAAAGCGGACGGAACTATTCCCCAAGAACAGCAAACCATTCTCAAGGAATTAGGAAGGTGGACGAACAAGCACAAGGAAGCCATTTATGGTACACAAGCGGGAATTCCGCTAGACTATTACTATGGACCAACCACACTATCTAAAGACAAGAAAACACTTTACATCTTTCTAGCGCATAAACCCAATGGACCGATAGTCATCCGCGGTTTGAAGAATAAGGTCAATCGCATTCGCGTTGTTGGTCAGGGTACTAAGCTGAGTCAGCAAATTCACAATAAACCCTATTGGAGCAATAAAGCTGGCCTACTCTATTTCGAAGTGCCAGAGGGGGCCCTGGACCCACAAGTAACAGTGGTTGCACTGCAACTTGATGGTGAGATTCAACTCGACAAATAATCAAAACCCATCTAGTCCGATCGCAGAGATTTTACGGGGTTACTCAGTGCTGCCTTGATGCTCTGATGGCTAACAGTAAGGATGGATATGAGCACAGCAAGTAGCGCTGCTATGGCAAATACATTCCACCCAATATCAATTCGGTAGCTGAAGTCCTGCAACCATCGGTTCATAGCAAACCATGCCAATGGAAGCGAAATGACGATTCCTACGAATACCAGTTTTAAGAAGTCTGAAGAAAGCCTTACCGTAATTTGAGTGATAGTGGCGCCCAATACTTTGCGGATACCAATTTCTTTGGCCCTTCTTTCGGCATTAAAAGCGGCCAAACCGAAGAGTCCTAGGCAAGCAATAAAGATGGAGAGTATCGTAAAAGTGATGAATATCTGACCTAACCTTTGCTCCGCCTGATAAGTCTCATTAAAGGAATCATCCATGAAATAATAATCGAAAGGCTGACCGGGTGCCATTTCACTCCATAGGCCGTCTATTTCCGAAATGGTTTCTGAAAAATTAGAAGCCCTCAATTTGACCATCATTCTGTTGGGTTCTTTTTTGCCAATAATCAAACTAAGCGCATCGATATTATTTCTAAGTGTCTCAAAGTGAAAGTTCTTGACGACCCCTATGACGGTATAGAAATGCATCTCTTCTTCATTCTCATTTTGGAAGTCGTCAGTGATTCTCATACCGATGACACTTTCTGTAGTCTTTCCCAACATTTTAACTGCCGCCTCATTTAGGATAACGCCTGAGGAATCAGTCTGCAATGCCTTGTCAAAATTCCTACCTAAAAGTAGGTTAAGATTCAGCGTTGGCACATAGTCAAAATCTATATGCCATTGGTCAATGATAATGGCTGATTGTGCTTGTAAGACTTCGCCCTCAGGAAAGTAAGTTGTGCCGCTGCGATCAGAAGGTGTGGGTAAGTAGCTACTCAGTGAAGTTCTATCCACTTGTGCCAAACGATCTACCTCCCGTTTAAATGTTTCAACCTGCTCGCCAACAGCACTAACATCATTGAGCACCAAAATCTGATCTTTCTCAAAACCTAGATCCTTACCCTGAATAAAACTCAGCTGTCTGAAAACCACCAGTGTACTCGCAATTAGGAATACGGAGACTGCGAATTGAACGACAACCAAAATACTACGCGTTTTAGCTCCTCCAACAGACTGATCGGCTCCTCTTAATCCCTTCAAGGGCGAAAACTTGGACATGAGAAAGGCAGGGTAACTACCCGATAAAAGTGCTAGTAGCAATGTGCAGCCTAATAGCACTAGCCAAAATGAGGCTTGGTCAATTGGAATTACCATGGTCTTATCCGCAAGCGAGTTAAAATAAGGCATGGCAAGTGACGATAATCCAATGGCCAATAACAAAGAAATGAAAGTGACTAATGTGGCCTCTGTCAAAAACTGACCAATTATGGCCGTTCTATAAGAGCCAAGTGTTTTCCTAATCCCAACCTCTTTTGATCGTTTCAATGAACGTGCAGTGGACAAGTTCATGAAATTGACACTAGCTAATAGCATCAGAAAGGCCCCAATTAAAAACAAGATATAAACGTTTTGTATGTCTCCGTTGAGGTTAAACTCTCCATGGAGATTGGGTGAATTGAGGTGTATATCTGTCAATCGCATCGCATCGAAAATCATGTAGTTTCCAGAAGCCTCTTGCGCTTCAACACCTTCAAGCGTGAGGCCAGGGTACGATTTAAGCGCCCAAGGGATCAAATACCTGTCCTTTACGGTACCCAAGTAAGCCTGAAGATCAGTCTCACTTGCCGTAGGTTTGAGCTTAATGAAAGTCGGAAAATTCCAATTATTCCATGCGGGGCTATCGTGATCATCAAAACTAGCAATGGATAGAAAGACATTGTAATCTTTTAAAAAAGAATTTTTCGGTAAGTCTTCAATCACGCCCGATACGACATAAATCTCCTTATTGTCTAGGAGCATTTTTTGACCTAGCGCTTCACTCAAGCCAAAGTGTTTTACTGCCGCAGACCTTGTAAGTACTAGCGTATTGGCTTCCTTAAATGCCGTGTTCTTGTTGCCCATGATCAGGTCTAGTCCAAACATATCGAAGAAGGAGTCGTCTGCCCCAACGACATGATCCTCCTTCACATTCTGTTCAGCATCGAGCTGTCTGATTAACTTGCTCCCAGTATGTTTAAAGCGGGTAATCGATTCAATGTGAGGGTAATCTCGAGCAATTACTTCTGCTAAGGGGCCTGATACAGCAGCATATTTATTGGCTTCTCCCCCAATCTTATTATCAATATTTACCCGATAAATGCGATCAGCATCCGCAAACATTTTATCATGATTCAATTCATCATAAATGAATAAGGCAATAAGAAGTCCGCCCGACATGCCAATGGCAAGACCAAAGGTATTGAGTGCAGTAAAAAATGGTTGACGCTTGAGGTTTCTCCAAGAAACCTTGAGGTAATTCTTAAACATAGCTGTTGTATTTGAGTGATTGACCTGATTAAATGACTTAATAAATGCGGGCCTGAAGTATTTTAAAACACTCCAAGCAAATGACCTTTTTGCCTTTGCAGGCGATTGTTCATAGCGTTTTTCGAAGAGTTCGACCAAGTCCCCTTCTACTTCTTCCAAGTAATCTTCCCTGCAAAACCAACGCAGAAATTTTAAAGCACGCTTTGGTGGTTGAACCTTCATTGACCAAATGAAATATTAGGTATTTGCTTATAAATACTCGTCCTAAGTTCATATTGACGATCGAGCACCTTCTTACCAAGGGAGGTAATGGCATAATATTTCTTTCTTCTTCCACCCCTTTCGTTGGTGATACCACCATAGTTTGACTCCACAAACCCTTTCTTTTCAATACGCTTAAGTGATACATGCACCGCACTGATATTAACTTTTTTATTAAGTTTCTCTTCAAGATTTTCGAGAATTAGTACCCCGTAAGCTTCACGATTGTGAGCCGCGACCATTAGCAAAACGAGCTCTTCAAATTCCCCGAGTGAGTGTTCAGACATAGTGATTTATTTACTTAACAAAAGTAAAAGTAATTATTATTTTCACTTTTGTTAAGTAAATGATAGAAAAATATCTTTCGCTGAGTGGATATCGCTTTTTCGATCATCAAAAGAAGTGCTACATTTAATCATGCACTCTCAAAACTTGGCCTTACTTCTTTCGACCGAAAGCAACCCCTTCCTGATGAAATTTGTGGTGATTTCTCTAGGTGTAGTTGGCATTGGTTTTCTCTTGCGACTGATCAAGCAGCCTCATGTGATCATTTATATTATCACAGGGGTAATTCTTGGACCTTCGGTTACCAATGTAATTGGCGATAGTGCACTAATAGATCAATTGGGCTCACTTGGCTTGGTACTACTCCTATTCTTTATCGGTATGGAAATTTCTCTACCCAAACTAATAGGCAACTGGAAGTTTTCACTTACCGGCACCCTAATTCAAATTTTTGTGAGCGTACTTGCCGTTTGGGTTATCGGATACTTTCTCGATTGGTCACTGGCCCGCATAGTGACCCTTGGCTTTGTCATTAGCCTCAGCAGCACGGCTGTCGTACTTCGGATTCTCGAAGAAAGGAACGAAATGGAGACCAGAGTAGGCCAAAATGCACTGGGCATACTACTAGTACAAGATGTTTTAATTGTACCCATGATGATCATCTTGGGCTATATGTCTGGAGAACCCATTCACACTCAAGATGTTGTTTTGCAACTTGTTGGGGCTGTTCTAATCATTGCATTTGTCATATGGCTCTACAAAAAACAGGTGATTAAACTGCCGTTTCATAAACTTCTTAAACACGACCATGAAATTCAGGTCTTCTTTGCATTCGGCTTGTGCTTTGGCTTTGCGGCACTGACCGGTTTCTTCGGCCTATCAACTGCCTTAGGTGCTTTTGTAGCAGGCATGTTGGTGGCTTCATCAAAAACTACCGAGTGGTTTCATCACAGTCTCTATCCATTAAAGGTGATTTTCTTGGCGCTTTTCTTTATTTCTATCGGGCTGCTAATTGATCTTCAATTTATCTGGGATAACCTAGGACTGATTTCTCTGTTGGTAGGCGTAATATTCATTACCAACAATTTGATTACTGCCCTAACGGCACGTGTGTTCAAAATACCTTGGGGAGAGAGTTTTTACCTTGGCGCATTACTCTCACAGATTGGGGAATTCAGTTTTGTTTTAGGTGCTCTGGCTTATGGAAGCGGTATTATCACAGACTATGCCTATCAGATTACCATCTCAATCATATCACTCACCTTACTTTTTAGCCCATTTTGGATAAAAATTTCGTCCTATTTCAGCCGTGATACCACCATTATCACAAAGGCAAAGGCAGCCCTCAAAAATCAAATAACCCGCTAAACTTAGTGTCTTAACCTATCCAATACGTAGGATATACTTATATTATGGTCGTTCATAATTCCAAATATTTTTAAGTTACTCCATGGCTAGGTTCTTATTAGATAGATCTAAAAAATTAGGCGCGGCTCCAGGTTCGGCTGTTTTTGTCGGTGAAAAAAGGGTTGAAAAAACCAGCATTCACCTTATTGATTACACCACATCTGTAATCATCGAAAAAGAATATGATGATCCCGAACCACTATCTGGACTCAATAAGACCAAAAGCTTCTCTTGGATTAACGTCTGCGGTCTACATAACGAAGAGATGATCGCCACGATTGGTAAGCAATTCGAACTCCATAACTTGATCATTGAGGATATTCTTAACACTGGTCAGCGACCAAGTTTTAATGATCAGGATGATTACTTCGTTCTGACCGTAAAAATGCTAAAATATAATAAAGAGACCGACTACGTAGATTCAGAACAACTAACATTCGTAGTTGGGCAACACTATATACTTACTTTCCAAGAAGAATTAGGGGATGTGTTTGATCCTATTCGGGATCGATTGAGAAAGGAAGGAGCAAAGATTAGAGAACGCGGGGTTGACTACCTATGCTACGTCATGCTCGATACTGTGATTGATCATTATATCCACATTGTGGAGCGTTTTGGAGACAAAATTGAAGTGCTTGAAGGGAAGATTTTAGGCAAAGAGACTAACTCCAGTATTCTTCAAAAAATCACTGACTACAAGCGAGAAATGAGTTATCTGAGAAAAGTAATTCGGCCTGCCAGAGAAGCGTGTCTACAATTCAGTAAATCCGATTCGATTTTGGTCAGTAAAAAAACACAACCCTTTTTAAAAGACTTAGATGGTTTAGCGAGCCTCGCTGCCGAATCGGTAGAGACTTACAGCGACATTTTATCAGATCAATTGAATATCTATCAATCGAGTGTATCTAACAAGTTAAATGATGTGATGAAGATTCTCACGATTTTCTCGGTTGTATTTATTCCCCTAACCTTTATAGCCGGTATTTACGGAACTAACTTTGAGTATTTGCCAGAGTTACAATATCACTACGCCTATCCTATTTTCTGGGGAGTCATGATCAGTGTAGCCTTGGGTATGCTCTACTATTTCAGAAAAAAGAAATGGATTTAAGACTCTTTCTCTGCCTTTTGGATAGAAGGTTTCTGTATGGCCAAGTTATTTGGGTAAGAGGCAGTTGTACCATCTGCTAGTTCTATTTCGATGTAGAACATCTTTATGTCTATAATTAATCCTTCAATAGAATTATCACCGTCTTGAATTCTGATGTGTGAACCAATCCGATAAGGAAAAAAGAAAAAGAGCACGACAGAAGCAGTTAGATTGCTTAGTATGGACCAGTGCGCAAATAGGGCCACACCCACTACAGTAAAAATACTGGCAAAATAAAGTGACAATCCCGATAAGGAAATTTCCCAAACAAACCCGAGTAATATTCCAAAGACAATGCTGTTCGCTAATCCCGTAATCTTTGAGATGTAAAGCATTCTTGATTTATCAAAGTCATGTTTGGCCCCATGTCTCCTTACTAAACGCTTGATAACATTTCTGCTAATGAGGTAAACCAAAATGACGATCAAAGAAATAATGATTACCTCTATGTGCTCATCAAGCCAATGCCGCACACTCCCGTAAAACTCTGCGTAATCCATGCCGCAAAATTACACAAGTTCTATCATTGGTTAGATAGTAGGTTAATCAATTCGTTATTTAATTTATTTACATTGGTATTGACAAATTATCGAAATGGAGCAATTCTGGACTACTGAGCTTTTAAACTTTGGGAATGTAAGTATTCACCTCGGTGACTTGATCCTCATTGGAACCATCCTTCTCTTCACACGCATCATCCTTTGGGTTTCTAAGCGCTTGATCAAAAAACGTATCAAAACTAATAGGCTCGACTCAGGTAGAAGTATGGCCATTTTTCAGATATTCAAGTACATACTGATTGTCTTTGCCATTATCATTTCGCTTGATGTTATCGGCATTAAAATTACACTTTTGCTGGCAGGCTCTGCAGCGCTCCTTGTTGGAATAGGGCTAGGGCTTCAGCAGCTATTCAATGATTTGGTATCAGGAATTGTCTTATTAATTGAAGGCACTGTTACGGTAGATGACATCGTAGAATTGGACGGTATTGTAGGGAAAATTGAAGAAATCAATTTGAGAACCTCCCAGTTGATGACTAGAAGCGAAATATCTATTATTGTTCCCAATTCTAAACTAGTAAGTGACAATGTAATCAACTGGTCCCACAACCGAAGATTAACCCGTTTTGACGTAAATGTCGGAGTGGCCTATGGTTCTGATGTATCACTAGTCATAAAGCTCATAAAAGAAGCTGCTTCAGAAAACTCAGACGTGGCGACTGACCCTGAGCCGATTGTTATCATGAAAGATTTTGGCGAATCATCCCTCGATTTTGTGCTAAAATATTGGAGTATGAAAATGTGGACTATTGAGTCCGTAAGCAGCGACCTTCGGATAGCGATAGAAGAAAAGTTTAGGGCAAATAATGTAACCATACCTTTCCCTCAGCGAGACTTACACCTTAAGAGCAATTCCACGAATAATTCCCTTTCCACATGATATCTGTAGAAAGCCTAGAGCAATTTTTTCAACAGCCTATTGTCATTAGGATAGTCTATTTGCTGATTGCAATCATAGTTATCATCTCAATTCGTAGGCTTGTCAAAAAGCTGTTAGTAAAGTATGTAGTCAATGACACGACACGCTATCAAGCCAAGAAATTTGTCAACCTATTGGCTTATGTATTTTTTGCAATTGCCACCATTATCATTTTCAATTATAACCTGAATAACGTCACGATTGCTATTGGTCTGGCAGGCGCAGGAATAGCCTTCGCTCTCCAAGAAGTCATAGTAAGTATCGCGGGCTTTTTAGCCATTCTATCAGGTAGTTTTTATAAAGTAGGTGATCGAATTCAACTTGGTGGCACTAAGGGTGACGTAGTGGATATTGGTGTGTTGAGAACTACATTGATGGAGGTGGGAGACTGGGTAGATGGAGACCTTTACAATGGTAAGATGGTAAGGGTTGCCAATAGCTTTCTTTTCAAAGATCCCGTCTTTAACTACTCTGGCGACTTTCCCTTTTTATGGGACGAGATAAAAGTTCCCATCCGAACGAAGAGTGACCAATCCCTAACTCGAAAAGTTTTGGAAGAAGTTTTAGAGCGCGTAGTAGGTGAATATGCACAAGAGTCTACCGTTGCGTGGGAAAAACTCACAAAACAACTCTATGTAGAAAAAGCTCAAGTTACCCCTATGGTATCCATGAGCTTCGATGAAAACTGGGTCACTTATACATTAAGATATGTGGTGGATTTCAAAAAACGGAGGACCACCAAAGACAGGTTGTTTAGCGCTATATTAGATGCCATTTTGAAAACCGAAGGACGCATAGAAATTGCGGAAGCCTCCATGGAAGTCACTCTTCTAAAGCAATAGCATGGCACTAACAGCTCTGTCCATCATCGGACTTTGGCCGGCTAATACTTGTGGCCAATTCCCAATACCAGAATATGCTGGGTTACAAAGTTTTCGGTACTTCCTGAAGGAACAAAAATGTACATGTAGCCCAGTTTCATATTGAGCTTTTCCGAGAGTTTTCTTCGCACACCGAGGTAAATTCTGTTTTGATCGAGGTAATTGAATCGTATTCGTTCACCGAAATTAACCAACACCTCATCGTATACTTCCAAACTCAAATCTTCCCGTTGACCAATTTTTAGTGGAATCGACAGACCGAGTTTATGACCAGCACGGTAGTTAAAATTATAACCATCGATTACCTCAGCTCCTAGCGTATTCTGATTGTAACGTAACTCAAAACGAGACCGATGAACCACCTGAACTTTACCTAATGGTTGCTTCCACTCCGCAAAAGCATAAGGCCTTGCCTCAAAGCGATAGTTTGGGTTTTGCCCGTTAATGTTGTGCCAGAATAAGGCAGTCCCTAAACTGAATTTGACATTTGCTTTGGTGGTATATGCTAAGGCAGGCCTCAGCACTTGCTGACTACTATAATTAATTAAATCTTGTCTTCTGTGCTGAAAATCCAGCACTAATGACAACCGACCTTTTAATTGAAAATCACCCTTATATTGGTACCAAGTTAAAGTATTGGCATCGTTATCTTTTTGTGCCTGAACATTGAAGGCAATACAGAACATTAGCCCTAAAATCAAGATATATTTGAATAAATGAATTGACATTTTACTACCTGTTAGTCTCATGATTTTATCTTATCGGGATTGATCTACCCTCTACGGGAGGTAATTTTTGTATTGCTTTCAGTGCCGCTTCATGCACTTGTTCTTCAAAAATATTTTTGCCCCTTACCGAAGTATGGCTGAGTACTATTATTTGTAAATCCTTCTTGGGAAAATAGGTAATACCATTTCTAAATCCTTCCCATAAACCGTTATGATAAACCTTCAGCAAACTGAATTTGGACCATTCCATTTTAAAGCCCATGCCAAAACTCTTGGCTGTCTTTTGAAAGCCTTTTGGGAAGAACATTAGATCAACCCATTTTTGGCTCAGTATGCTTCCCTCCTTCAAAGCGATAAACCAACGATTCAAATCCCAAGCGGTAGTATAAATGCCTTTATCTCCAATAATGGCATTTGACAGACTTGGTTGAATAGGCTCATATAGTTTTGAAATGGAATCTCTTTCATAACCTGTCAAACTCAACCCTTCACGCGTAAAGCTTGTCTTTGTCATATTGAGTGGTTTAAAGTACTGTTTAGACATATAGTCTCTAAACTGAACTCCTGAAATGTTCTCAACGAGAAGTGCCAATAGCACATAACCAGTGTTTGAATAGGCATAATCTCTACCCGGCACAAAATCTGTAGCAGCAACGTAGCGATTGATTAAAGGTATAATATCCTCGTTTTTTGGGCCTGCGTTAGATTTCCATGTATTCTCTAAGTACCAGAAATAGTCAGGTAAACCTGAGCTATGAGTGAGTAATTGCTCAATTGTGATGTCACTAAACTTAAAAGTGGGAAAGTACTGAGAGAACGAGTCGTCCAACGCGAGTTTCCCTTTTGCGACTAGTTCTAATATGGCTACTGCTGTAAACTGTTTGCTTACAGAAGCCAACTGAAATCTGTAGCCTGTTTCTAACCTTTCTCTTTGTAGCGGATTAGCGAAACCGAATGATGAATAGCACAGAATTCGACCGTTCTGACTTACCAAAACCTCACCGTTAAAACTATACAGCTTGGCCTTAGCGTCTATGTTTTTTTTAAGCTGATCGAGTGCCAGTTCTTCTGAGGTACTTTTGGTTCTAAAGTATAGAGAGTCCCAACTGTTTTGATTGTTCTGACTCGACTGAGCAGAAGAAGCAGCTTTTGTATACATCCTAGCCCTTAAGCCCTCAATCGAAGTTTGGCCAACCAATTCTACGCATAAAAACCCCATAAAGGTGAGTAAAAGGTATCGCAGCTGTGGAATTCTCATTGGCTCACAAATAATTATAGGATACTAATCCGCTTTAGTCTTACCGATGTGCATTACGGCATCTCCCATGTGCAAGATTGGATTGTTCTGCAAACCTATGATGTAGCCATCCGTGGGAGCTTTTAACCGTACACAAAACTCACCAAAAGGATCCGTGATATGCCCTACCAGTTGATTCTTCCTAACATACTCACCACTTTGCACCAAAGTCTGGAAAAGACCGGAAGATCTCGCTCTCACCCAAGAGGAGTTATTTACCATCTTATTCTCATAATCAGGCACAGGTAAATCTCGTGATGACATGCCTAAATGGTTCAATAACCTCATGGTTCCATTAATGCCTTCTTGAATCGCAAACTCATCGAATCGACCTGATTCACCACCCTCAAAGACTAATATTTTCTTTCCCAACTTGGCGGCCGTCTGTCTAAAAGAGTGAGGCCGATAAGGTGAATTAAGAGTGAACGGTGCGTGAAAAGCTTTAGCCAAATCTGCATTGATGGGGTCCTTTGTCATACACCTCACTTGTGGATAATTAGTCCTGTCCGCACCGCCCGTATGAAAGTCGACCCCATAGTCAATCATGGGTACGATGTCGCGCATTAAGTAGTAAGCCACCCTTGATGCTAGTGATCCATTCTTATTTCCCGGAAACGACCGATTCATGTCTTTCCCGTCAGGCAAAGATCTTGAAAAGTGGATGAAGCCGTATATGTTAATGATGGGAATACAAATTATAGTGCCAATCTCAGGCACATTTAATTCTTGATCGATAATTCTCCTGACCGTTTCAATACCGTTGATTTCGTCCCCATGCAAGCCCCCTGTCAAAAGTAATACAGGTCCTTCTTTTTTAGCCCTTGAAATGGTAATGGAAATATCAATGGGCGAATGCGAAGGTAGTTTCGCTACGTTGACCGTGATTCTATTCGTTTGGCCAGGTAATGTTTCTACATTATTTATAATCATATTCAACTTGATTTATTCAGCCTTTAAGCTATCTGTAGGCTAAAAATCTCGGTGAAGTTATAGAATTATTTTTGCTCTATCTGCAAGTGTTGCGATTGTCAAGAAAGAGCATCAACTTTAACAAGCATCAATCTACTTTTCATGTTTAAGAAAATTTTGGTCCCAGTAGACTTCTCGAAAAAATCGCGTCATTCTTTAAAAATGGCTAGTCAAATAGCTGAGATGTCACACGCGGAAATCGATGTTTTCCATATCGTACAGGCAGCTCTATCAGTTCAAATGAACGATGCCGGGGAGTATGAAAGTCTCGGCAGCAGTGGCAAACAGTTCTTAAAAGACATACTCGAAAGTAATCAAACACGCCTTGAGCGTTTGACTGACGAATATAAATCGGATAACTATACTTTAAAGTTAAGGCTGAAAGTGGACGACTTACCAGATAAAGTGGCCGAGCATATACATGAAGAGAACTATGACCTTTTGATTATTGGAGGTCATACAGAGTACAAAATAGATGAGGCTTTTGGCACAAATCACAACGAACGCATCGTCAGACTGGCCAAGAAGCCCGTGCTGGTTGTCAATGACTCAGCGCCCCAAAAGCAAATCAAGAAAATTTTAGTGCCAACCGACTTCACAGATAATTACGAACAGTCTGCGCATCAACTCAAGGAAATACAGCAGTTCTTTAATGCACACCTAGCATTTTTACACATCAATACACCATCCTATTTCAGCACAACTTATGAATTGGATAAGCGAATTAAGTCCTTCCAGACTGAGCACAGCTTCGAAAATTGTGACTTCAGAGTAATCTCAGATAGAAGTAGAAAGAAAGGAATTCTGAAGGCAGCTCAGCATTTAGGTGCAGACATGCTCATGCTCTTATCATTTCAACCCAATCAATTGCAGCGTTTCTTTAAAGGTGATATTACCGAGTATGTTGTAAATCATTCGCAGGTTCCTGTAATGATTTTGAATGTGGATAAATAAAATGGCTACTCATATGATGAGGCCTTGTTAATATTAAGTTGAATATCTCAACACATCATCTGAATTTTTATCTCTCATATATCTCAAAGCTTAGTTGGTAACATTTATAACCACTAGCTTGGTCAAAAACGAGGTTTATCAGATTAAATACACAATTGAACAAAGAATACGTAACCCATTGTGGGTACCTCAGAATAATTGATTTTATTACATAAAAAACTACTAATAAAAGAATAGCCTAATGCCAAGTATGTATTTTCTAAGCCCTCGAGAGAGATACGACACGATTAAAAAGACGACACTTTTATTCTTCATACTTTTCGTACTATGTCTTAATCTAAACGCTCAAGAAAGACAGGGATACATTAAGGTTAATGATACGACAAACAACCAAGGGCTACGGATAGCATTTAATATCAGCAACCCTGTGGAGGTAAGATCTATCTTTGAGAACAAAACCTTTCTGAGCTATACCGCAGATGACATTCTGGAATTTGGCTTTGGAAACAAAACTCGATTTGTCTCTAGACACATCCTGTATAACAACAAACTCCAAAACGTATTCTTAGAGTTACTAGTTGATGGAGAGGTGAGTCTATTACGCTTAGGCCGTGGTAAAGGCAGCCAATTATTCTTGGAGACAGACGATTTAATGCTCCTCAACCAGGATAACTATCAGGAGATTTTATCAGCTCATACAAAGGCATGCGAAAAATGGGTCCAACAAGTAAAATTGATCAACTATTCTATACCCTCAATACGCTACGTTATCCAAGAACTTAATGCAAAAAACTGCGAAAGACTGCCTTTTACAAGCTACGGTATCACTGTTGGCTATAACTCTTCACAGATGACCATTGAGAACAGACTCTTAAATCCGATATTAGTTGGGGATTTTAACATGAACGCTTCCGGAATATCACTGGCGCTTTTTATTGAAAAGCCCCTCTGGGGACTTAAAAACATGAGTGTTTTAGGCAACTTCACCCTTTTTCACAACAATTTTCAAGGTTCTCAGAGCGAAAGTAGAACAAGACCGGTAAATGGAAGGGGCGGTCGTATTACCACTGACGTTCAACGAGAAATAAATGTTAAAACTTCGTACATATCAATAGATATTGCTCCAAAGTATAACTTCAGCTTTAAGAGGTTACAATTTTATCTCTCACTTGGTGCTAGCGTAGGTCAGTCGATTGATTTTAAAGATGAATTACTCACCACAACAAGAACATCATTTACAGGCAGAACCACCACCGACTTTAACCCTGATTTTATCCCTTCTGAAGAGCTTCTCCTCGGTCATACATATACTGCAGGGATACAATTTGCCTATCGTTATAACCGCTATATCAGTTTAGAATTTAAAAGATATAAAGCTTCAAGTGGAGATCTATTTACTATCACTAACAATATAATTGGTCTAAAATTTAACTTATGATGCGGAAAGTCTATGGTTTCTTACTTGTAACAACAATACTTGTAGGATGCAATGATGAATCTATTCTGGCCGATAAAAACCTTGTTATTGTCACAAACGAGGTGATTTTGGTCAATGAATCTGGCGCCACATTATCAGGTGAATTTCTTAGTTTGGGTATTGAGGAGATCATTGATTACGGCTTTAGTTGGAAAGATGGCGAGTTTGGATTTCAAAATGAGCATAGCCTCTTCAATGGCAAAGCATCCCTTGGTGAATTTCAGTTTTTAGTGTGTAGCGGCCTCGTACCTCAACGAAGATATACCTTTAAGGCCTATGCACGCACTGAAGATGGGTTATACTTCGGGGTCGAAAAAGCATTTATAAGTCAAGGAAGTTCTGAACCGTGAGTTGATGATTTACCCTAAAAAAGGGACCGTTGGTCATATAACCTCATTTTATGGACAGTACTTTTTCTTAAGTCAAACGAGCAGTAAAGCATTTTTACTAAAATTGAATTAGACTTCATCAGATATCGTTTCGATACCATAAAAGCCATCAAAATGAACAAAAAAATACTCCTCTCACTCCTTTTTTTTGGGCTCTGCCAGTCCATTTCTTTTGGCCAAAATGCCTACTATGACGGCTATATCATTAAATCTGTTGGAGATACAACCTATGGTCTGATTCGCTATCGTGCCTTAAAGTCAGAAGGAGAATTCCTTGATTTTAAGAACACAAGAAAGGATGACCCCATAAGAATATTAAAAAATGAGATCACAAGCTTCAGTCATTCAAATGGACGAATGTTTAAACCAGTTAATCTTCAGTCTATCGTGGAGTACGAGTCCAGGGTTATAGTCGAAGTCTTGGTGGAAGGTCAATTATCGCTATATAAGGCTCATCATGGATATGTTCTCCGTAGAGAAGGAATGACGACTCATCTTTCATTTGCCAATTCAGATAAGAACACAATGACTACTGGAGTACTGCAAAATGTGAATATAAAAAAAATAGGGGCCTTCTTTTCAGAAGGGTGTTCCAAGCCCTTATTAGGTGGTTTGGGATATCGAAACTCAGACAGATCGTTAATCAATTTGACAAAATCCTTTAGTGATTGTCAGGGCGCACCATATAAAGTGTATGGATCTAAATCCGAGCCGGTGCAAATAAATTATGGGCCAATAGTAGGCTTTAACAGTTCAGAACTAATCTTTGCTGATGAAATTACTGGTTTTCCAGATGTTAATTTTGAAAATTTCGAACGATCCAATTCAGTATTATTTGGATTTGAAATTAATTCAACTCTCAATAAAATTAACAAAAACTTTAATCTGACGGCTGGGCTTTATTACCTACAAAAAAACTTCTACGGAAATAATTCTAGACAAAGGTCTATTAGTGTTAGAATTGATGAAGATTTTATCTTCGAAGCCTCCTACTTCAAACCTGTCATCGGAATCGGCTATCAGGTTATAGGGGGTAATTTTCCACTAATAATATCTGGTGGCTTTATTTATAATATTCGTTTCGCAAGAAATTCTGTCAGGTTGCGCAATCAAGTATCTTTTGACACTATAACAAACACAACAACCATAAATTCCTCAACCATCACAGATGACGAATGGATGATAAACACCAATAGCTTTGGGCACTGGTTTGGAATTAGTAGTAGATTTGACCTGTCTGACAAGCATTATCTGGGAGTTCAGTTTAGATATGAAAATGGTGGTAGGATTAATATTTTACCTTCCCAGACAAAAAGTCTGCAGTTGATGTTTAGTTTGATGTTTAAAAAGTGATAGGGATTGAGTAAAGCTTTCGCTGGTTTCATAATCAAGTAAAAGTGGCTAGTCCGGAAACATGGAGTTTGAACTTTCAAAAAAACTAATTGGTACATTAAATATTCTTGATTTTAGTAATTACTACATAAGCCATCAAAATGATCAAAAAATCAATACTTGCCTTCTTTATAACAATACTCTTTGGGTCAATTTCATTTGCACAAAACTCTTACAATGAGGGTTTTATTATAAAATCTACTGGAGATACGACTTTTGGTTTGATCCGATATCGCCCACTTAAATATGAAGGAGCATATCTGGATTTTAAGGAAACAAAAAAGGCCGACCCTACAAGACTATTGAAAAATGAGCTCCTAAGCTTCAGCTATTTAGATGGAAGAGTGTTCAGAAAACTCGACTTGTCTTCAATTACTGAGTATGCAGAGATGACACTAGTTGAAGTATTGGTAGAAGGAGAGCTGTCTTTGTATAAAGCACATCATGGATACATACTACAAAGAACAGCAAACACAACACATCTGTCGTTCCTCAATTCACCAAAAAACAAACTGACGAATGGAGCCTTACAAAATGTCAATATCAAGAAATTAGGTTTGTTTTTCTCAGTGGGATGTTCGGAACCATTACTTGGTGGTTTAGGATATAAAAACTCAGATCGATCTCTAATAAACTTAGTAAAAGCATTCAGTGATTGTCAGGACACACCATATCAAGTATATGGGCCCAAAGTGACATCCGCACAAATATCTTTCGGGCCGGTAGTAGGTTTCAACAGTTCAAATCTAGTCTTTGGTGATGAAAACTTCGGTTTTCCAGAAATTCAAATTGCTGAATTTAATAGATCGAATACAATATTATTCGGATTTGAGTATAATTCTACTCTTGGAAAAATTAGTAAAAACTTAAGCCTTACGGCTGGGCTTTATTACATGCAAAACAACTTCTATGGAAGTTATTCAAGAGAAAGATCGGTTTTCATTACTATTGAAGAAGACTTTTTCTTCGAAGCCTCCCACATAAAACCAGTCATTGGACTAGGCTATCAAGTTCTTGGAGATAAATTTCCATTAATATTATCAGGCGGCTTTCTTTACAATGTCCGTTCCGAAAAAAGGTCTATTCGATTCCGTTATCAAACGAATATTGACCCATTAACTAACTTATCTGTTGTTACTTCAACGTCCAATAGTGATGATGAATGGATGCTTAACACCAATAGTCTTGGATACTGGCTTGGAATTAGCAGCAAACTTAATCTAACTGACAAACACTATCTTGGAGTTCAGTTTAGATATGAAAATAGTGGAAGGATTAACCTTTTACCCTCCAACACTAAAAGTCTTCAGTTGATGCTTAGTTTGATGTTTAAGAAGTAATTTGAGTTGGAGAAAGGGAAATGCTTCTATATGTATAATCACATAGTCAAAACCGAAGACTTGTCTATAGATTAATAGCTTCTTATGTGGTTTCTACTGGAGACTAAAAGCAACCCCTCTTCTTCTAACATTTTTCTAGTCTCCTCATGGCTCTCCCAAAACTGATCTTTGATTTTTTTCATAGTAGGTGCAAAATCCGGGTGACCAGACAGTTTTCTCATAATAGGGTCTTCCTCTAACAACATCACAAGCCAATAAAAATAGTCTCGTTGCTCAGAAAACTTCTTTAAGTACTCAATACCTTTTTCTGTATCTCCGAGATAGGCATAATAACTAGAAAGGACTAAGTCGCGATAAATAGATTCGTCATTTTCGGCAAAAATACGAAAGGCTTCTAGATGTTTTTTAGCCTCTTCTGTACGCCCTAATTGATCTAATGCAAAAGCTATCTTTATCTCTTCGCCATCAAAAATATTGAGGCCATACTGCTCTTTTATTCCTGAATAGACTTCGTATAGTGAGGTGGCCTTCTCATAGTTTTCCATGTAATAGTACATTTTAGCTACTTCCAATATCACATCAAGCCTAGTTGTATCTTTTGCCAACACCCTTCTGAGCGATTGAAGTGTGGCTTCTAACGTATTGCCTTGCGCAAATTTGATATATGGGTAGAGGTATTGGGAAAACAAGTTAGTGCTGTCATAACCTATTGACTCTTTAACATAACCCTCAGCCTCCTCAAAAAAACCAGTTTGTGCCAAAGCATTACTTAGGTGCAAATAGGAAATACTAATGACAGAAGAGTCTGCTACTGATTTGTCAAGCTTCACGACACGCAAGGCATGCTTTAAATACTTAGTGGTATTGGGTAAAAAACTCGTATAAATCTCCGACATAAAGTTATTCGCACTGGCCGAATTAGGGTTATACTCTAATGCCTTTTCAAAATACTCAGCAGCTAATGCATACTGTCCGTTGTGCATATAAAAAAGCCCCTTCGCCACTTGACTCATAAATAGTTCAGGGTCGAGATATAGTGCACGATCAGCGGCCTCATTAATCTCTTTGCCAAACTGTTTTTGTGCTTGAAAAATATCTACATAATAGTAGCAAAGGGCCACATAAGCATGGCCTAATGCAAAGTTTGGGTCTTCTTTGACGGCAGCTTGAAAATACCCCAGCGCCTCTTCTACACCCATCCCAAATCCCTTATTTACTTGATATAGCCCCCTTAAATAGTAGTCATAAGCTTCGGCACTTTCTGTCGGAACCTTTTCTATGCGTCTTATTTCCTCCGGAGAAATATATACTTGAATCTCCTTGGCAATGTCTTTTGCCACCTCTGCCTGTAAGTCAAAAATGTTACTTGTTTTGCGGTTGTATTGCTGAGACCAAAGATGGTCGTCTTTAGGTGCTTCAATTAATTGAACTGTCAGTAAGATTTGATCTCCCACTTTCTGTCCACTGCCTTCAATAATATAATTGGCATCTAACTCTTCTGAAATCTGAGTAATGGACTTGGTAGTCGTTCGATAACTTTCCACAGACGTTCTACTGATTACCCTAAGGTCTTCAATCTGCTGGAGATTATTCAGAATGGTTTCCATCAAACCATTGATGATATAAATGTTACTGGAATCTCCACTGTCATTCTTAAAGGGCAAAACAGCTATTGACTTCTCAAGATTCAAAGGCTTGGCTACCTCCTTCTTCGGATAAAAAAGGATGATCAAAATGAGGGCAGCGAACGCAATTGCTGTAACGATCCACTTCTTTTCAACCGAGCCTTTATTGACTTCTGCGATTATTGGTTCTTTCGTGGACTCTGCAAATCTTTTGATCTCCTCTCCAGGAGGATAACCGTAATGTTCTCGAAAGCATTTCGTAAAATATGAGACACTATTAAAACCTACTTTGTACGATACTTCCGATACGGTTAGAGCATCACTCTGGAGCATGCTTTGAGCATGATGTAGGCGAACTTGCCTAATCAATACACTTACAGAGAGACCCGTGAGTTTCTGAATTTTCCTTAACAGGTTGGACCGACTCATACCCAGTAATTCTGCTAGTTCAGATACTCCGAAGTCTTCATCCGAAAGATTGGCTTCGATGGAGCTGATAACACCATCTAGAAATTCGCTCTCTGTGTTTAAGAAGTTTGGCATTTGACAAAGCAGCAGTATTAATGCTTCTACAAAAGAGAGCAGGAAAGTTGCCATTTCCAAACCTTCTAACTTAGCCTTAAATACCTCTTCGCGTCATAGTTTATAGGCTTAGGCCATAATTTCAAAGATTTCAACATAGTTCACACAAACCGCACCATAGCTATTTATTGCACAAATCGAGTTTTACAGACCTTTGAATCATCGAAATAATTGTAAAACTCAAAAGCAATAAAAATGACTAATAGCAAAACAGATTACTGGAAAATTGGAATGGCGGTACTACTCCTCATGATTGGGTTCTCACTACAATCATGTAGCTCTGATAAAAAAGAAAATAATAGTGATCAGGTTAGTGCTCCGCGCCAATCACTGTTCGAAGCTACCTTTGTGGGTAAGCTCGAACTTGTTAAGCAACACATAGCAGCGGGTACAGACCTAAACCAAAAAGACGATTTCGGGTCCACAGCATTGACCATAGCCACTACGTTTGGAAAAACTGATATTGCCTTGGCCTTAATCGAAGGTGGTGCAGACTTGACAGTAACGAGCGGTGATGGCTCTACACCGCTTCATACAGCGGCATTTTTTGGAAGGACGGAAATCGTAAAAAGTCTGCTAGCAAAGGGCGTTAAAATTGATGCTCGTAATAACTTTGGCAGCACTGCGCTGGAATCTGTTCAAGTACCTTTCGATCAGGTAAAACCCATATATGATCAAGTAAAGCGCGACTTATCACCCTTGGGATTAAAGTTGGACTATGATCAGATTCAAGAGGCGCGTCAAATCATTGCATCGCTGATCAGTAACCATAAGTAACTATGGAACCTAATATACAAGCGTACCAAAGAAGGTATGACATTGATTGGTTAAGGGTTATCGCGATAGGTTTACTTTTAATCTACCACATCGCCATAGGTTTTCAGCCATGGGCTGGGATGATTGGATTTATCATAAGTAATGAATCTCTCGAATCTGTGTGGGTTCCTATGTCAGCACTTAATGTCTGGCGTATCCCTTTACTATTCTTTGTCTCAGGCATGGGGGTTTCATTTGCCATGCGAAAGCGCAACTGGAAAGCGCTTATTAAAGAAAGGGCACAACGAATACTTCTACCATTTTGCTTCGGTATGATATTCATTGTACCGATTCACCTTTACATTTGGCAACGTTACTATGATCAACCTTTTGACTACTACATCAACCCGATGCACCTCTGGTTTTTGGGTAACATCTTTGTCTATGTTCTTGTCCTATCTCCAGTCTTCTTTTATCTAAAAAGAAATGAAGGTGGTAAGATACACAAGGCACTAAGCCGCATTTTCAGCAATCCTCTTGGCTTAGTCTTGGTCATGCTACCTTTTGTGGCAGAAGCACTTATTATTAACCCAGTAAGCTTTGAATACTATGCAATGAATACACACGGCTTTGTCATTGGTTTGATCGCTTTTCTATCTGGTTTTTGTTTTATCTACGCAGGTGATAGTTTTTCGAATACAGTCAAAAAGTGGAAGTGGGTGATATTGGCACTGGCCATTACGCTTTACTTTATTCGGCTTTTAGAATTTGAACTCATCGCACCAAGTTATCTGATATCAATTGAATCCAACTTATGGGTTTTTGCGGTTCTGGGCCTTGGTTTTAGTTATCTAAACAGACCGAGCAAAGCGCTCTCTTACTTGAGCGAAGCGGTATATCCGATTTATATCATTCATATGATATTTCTGTACCTCGCCTCTTCGCTGATTTTTCCGCTAGACATTCCCGCATGGATTCAATTCGTAATGGTAATTCTATTCACAGGCCTTGGCTGCTTGATCACTTATGAATTTGTGATTAGAAGGGTAAGGTTCCTAAGACCATTTTTCGGCTTGAAAGCTATCAATAAGAAAACACGAATAGGTTAAATCAACTGCCTGGTAGTTTCTCTCCTTGTTCGGAGAGTTCTACTAGCTGATTGATCCTTTTGGCCCTCGTTTTCTCTGTCTTACTGAGCTTCAGCCAGCGTAGTACAAAACGCTTGCTGGAAGGATTGATTTGGTTAAAAAAACTGAAGGCAGCGGGCTTTATCTTTAATGCTTCTTCTAGGTCTTTAGGAATGATGAGTGCATCTACGTCAGCCATAAAATCCCAAAGGCCACTTTGTTTTCCAGCCTCAATAGCCGCATATCCGAGCGGCTGCATCAAATTCTGATTGATCAACCGTTGAGCCCTCTCCTTATAAGTCTTGGTCCAGTGCTGTGTTTTTCGAGGCGAAATAAGCTGCATAGTTCTCTCTTCATCTAGCTTTCTTCTGATGCCATCAATCCAACCAAAGCACAACAATTCGTCCAACACTTGACCCGAGGAAACATATTTATCAGCAACATCTTTCTTGTAGGTCACGAGCCACACCGTAGTGCCCTGTTGTGAATTTTTGACCAGCCAGTTTCTCAAACCCTCTTGAGAAGCAATCTCCACTTGCTCAAAGTTTTCAGTCTTAATCATGGGGGTAACAATACTTATTGAAGTGAAAAGTCATATCCTATTTTCAGTAAATCGATGCACTCTCTCGTCACCTGAAACTCGTTGTTAATTCTAATATGGTGCGCATGCTTTTTACCCATTTTACTGGTCTTCTTGACTAAATCAGAGGAGATGAGTTGGTCGTGATAGAACTTTACATCAAGTTCGGATTTCATCGGTTTAATGATCAGCCAGGCCTTTTTGCTTGTAAATACAGCGGCATGAATACTGGCACTGGCCACATTAGGGTTCCAGTCCATAACGGCTTGATAAATTGCATCAAAAGCTAAAACGAGTTCATCAGATTTTCCAACAAAGAGCTCACCAATATCTTTCTTTACGCACATGTGCGACTGATTAGTCGTTTTAAAAAGTCGTTCACACTTAGGGCAAGTCCACATTTTCAACAGGTTACTTTTATTCCAAATCTAATCCACCTTATTTATAATCCTTAAGATAGTAGAAGTGTTCTGGCAATTTGTAAGAAAGGTTTACTCGCACTCTAACCGATAATCATAAAGACTTTATTTGCCTAATTCTAAAACTAGCACTTGGGCATAAAAAAAGGCTGCTTATAGCAGCCTTTTTTTATGCTAGTCTTGCAACATCATGAGAGGTAATGGTATATCGTTGAGCATTTGTTTGGACACGCTGCTCTCCATAAACCAGTCTAACAAACTATGCTGTCGAGGAATCATGGCGAGTAAGTCTACCTCATTGTCCAAACAAAATTGAACTAACCCATCCTCAATGTCTTCATAGGTCTTAAAGTGGAATGAATGCGGTACATCCTTAAGATATAAATGCAGACTCTTAGCAATGTCAATCTCAGCATCTTCTAAGGTTGGGTCTTTGTCTACATGTATTACGTGGATGTGCGCGAAAAAATTCTTGGCGATATCAACTAGCTCTTCAAATACTGCTGGCTCGTATGCTTTTGCATAATCCCCCGCTAAAGCGATGTGCTTCATTGTTAAAATATCGGCATTTTCTGGTAGCACTATCATTGGACAATCGATTTCCTTTACTATGTTGTAGCTGTTGGATCCAGTGAGATTGTCCAAAAATCCATTTTTACCTGAAGAGGCCATAATGACTAGGCCGACTTCATTTTCTTTTACGGCTTTATTAACAGCATGTGCTAAGTTACCATAAGTGACTCGCGTGGTACATGTAACGCCATCACTTGCAGCTATACCTTCTATCATCTTTTCTAGTCTGTTCTGAGCAGATTCTCTTTGAACATGTAAGTGGTCATAATGCCCACCTACCACGGCCGAATTTGTAAACCCTATCGGCAATTGTAAGGAATGCATTAGAATCAGGTTCATCTTTAGCTTTTCAGCCATTGATAAAGCGTTTCTTAGGGCTGTGGTTGAATGTTCAGAAAAATCGACTGGTACTAATATATTTTTCATGTCTTTAGATTTTATGGTTTACAATTATTTTGAATTTTAAAGCTCCGATAGTGGCACAAATTTGAATTTCTGTCCACCGATTGAAGCTTCATACATCAGTCCGCCATTGGCTAAAGTGAAAACAGCCACGCCATCGGTATATTTTGCGTCTACAGAAATGCCCGACTTGAGCGCTACTGCAGATGCCTGAGCAGCAAACTGAAATTTGTTGTCTATAAAGCGGTTGTAAGCATCAGCTGTCTCAAAAAAGATTACCTCTCCATAAGACTTACCTCCAAACTGAAAGCCAATGGTCACCTGCTTCATCTTAGATCCGCCTTGAACAGTTCCATTTTTAAAAACCAATCCTTTACCGGCAGCTCCACCAATACCTATAGCACCTTTACCAATTGAAGGGAAAACTGCGTAGCCGTATGATGCCTCGAAAAAACGCGTGATGTCTGCATCAGTTTTCTTGAATTCGACAATCGCTTCATTCACTTTTTCGCGATCAAATCCGTCTTGTGCTACCAAGGAATGGCCTAATGTTAATATTGATAGGGTTAAAATACTGAGTATATAATTTCTAGTTTTCATGTTTCTTATCTTTAATGTTTTCTGATTAATTATTAACTCTGTTCTAGGTGTATTGAAAGAGCATGAATATGACCATGAATGAGAGCACGCTCAATGTCATGCCAACCATAAAAGCGTTGTAGGAGTACGTTACTAACTTGTATTTTTTATCTAGGACTAGGCCTAAGTAGTAAATGTCAACCGACATACTGTCATATACTCGGTCATCATTTTTTCGGAATAAACTCATCTCTCTGACGAAGTCATCTTTCTCCATGACCTTAAAATTTCCAAAGAAGAGTATACTGCTTTCTTTACCCAGCAACCTTTTCTTACCAACCTCCTTATTGGTAACCTTGGGCCTTGCTGAAAGAATCGCAAAAATTACAGCAGCTAAAGAGCCCGCCACAAAAATCATGACTGGGATGGTAAATCGGCTGTACTTAAAGAATCCATCCTCAAAAAATGTATAACCAGTACCGCCCAAGGTGATAATGATCGAGAGAATAATAGTGTTAACACGAATGATCAAATTGGCCTTTTGGTCAGCAATGGAACTTAGGTTAATGTGGTTCCTATATACCGTTCGATACATGGTTTCAATACCACGCCCTAGTTTTCGGCTTTTCCTCTTTGCTTTTTTCTCTTTTGCCTCTTTTTTCTGAATTGTCGCCAAAATCTTCTGGCTATTCTTCGCTTTTCTCTTTCCAAATTTCTTGATGGCATATGACGTGCGGTATTTATGGTTTGTGATTGTTTCCAAACCTTCTCGATAAACATTTAACAAATGTCCATCTGGGTTTTCTTCTAAGAACTTTAGCTCTAATTCTCTAGTAAATTTCTTTCTGCCTAAATAAGCGTAATGTGCATCGTATAAAACTTCTTCCTTTACAGTCTTACTGTCTGAATCATCTTTTATAGACAACATTAACTCACGAATGAATTCTCCGTTTATTGGAGTCTTCTTGAGAGACTGATTGAAATCTTCCAGCATTTCAATCGAGTCATTTAGGCTAGTTTCCCCTTCGTCCCAAAAGCCAGAATATAAAAATGTAGAAGCCAACATTACCTCAAAGGTGTCATCCTCACTTAGCTTTTCTTTTTGAGAAATTTTTTCAGCCGCATCAACAATTGACCATGTCTTCTCAAGAGAGTGAAACGGAGTCTGTTCTTTGTTACGCTCTTTATATGCACTAATCACATACTCCTTAGCTTGATCCAATATTTCTTGCTGATGTTTCATATGACCTTTTCAACCCAAAACTCATACCATGCCCATCAAACGACCTCTGGGCAGATTAACAGCGATTATACCATCAAAAGCCACTCTTGGTGTAGAAATAATTCCCCGTCATTACTTGTTGCTTGAGTCGTGAATTCCCCAATATGTGACCTCTTAGCATTCTAATCCTGTTTTCATGGGCAGTTTAGGCATTTTGGCCTGTTTGTATGGTCTTTGCAATGCTACGGTCATGCAGCACTTTAAACGATATTTCATTCTTCTCTTATTTTTGATCTCCTGGGTTAGCATGTCCGCTCAAGCTCAACAAACAAAGAGTTTAAATGACAGTTCTGCTACTGCAGCAGCCAACGCAAACTTTTCTAATGGCCCGATAGGTAAATTCTTTTTTGGGAAACACTATCGACAGGAATGGATCACGCCTGTGACTGCTCCCGTGTTCGATATAAAAAGATTTAAAGGTGGACTTGAGATACTCAAATTAGGAGGTGGTTTTCAAACGAAATCACTTCGCATGCAAGACAGCATTGGTATTCAGTATAACTTAAGAACCATAGATAAATTTCCCGGAGATAAACTTCCCAGTGCTTTTCAAGGGACTTGGGTAGATAACGCCCTGAAAGATCAAATCAGCTCGGCACACCCCTACGGATTTTTAGCAGTTCCAGTATTGGCAGACGCAGTAGGTGTTTATCACACCAAACCAAAATTGGTTCATGTATCAAAAGATGCACCTCTTGACGGTTTTGCAGAGGAATATGGCGGAAAGCCATTTATGATTGAAATTCGACCCGATGAGGACTTATCTGGGTTTGATCGTTTTGGTAACTCAGAAAATATTGTCGGAACAGATAAAATGTATGAGCACATCATAGAAGATAATGATAATGAAGTAGATCAGAAATCATTCGCGAAGACGCGCTTGTTAGACATACTCATTGGAGATTGGGATAGACATAATGACCAATGGAGATGGGCTGAATATGAAAAAGATGGCAAGGGGTCCATTTTTAGGGCTGTACCTAGAGATCGAGATCAGGTTTTTGTAAGAATGGAAGGCCTGATTCCACGCATAGTGACTTCAAGATTTTTTGTTAGAAGAATGGAACACTTTGGTTATGAAATAGGTGACTTAAAGGGTTTTAATTGGGCTGCTCGTGATCTAGATCACAATTTTCTAAATGAACTCACATTGAACGAATGGATAGCAACGGCTCAGTACATTCAAGAACAATTGTCTGATGCAGTCATTAAAAAAGCCATAGATCAATTCCCAGATGAGGTAAGAGATATTTCAGGTGATGACATTATTGATAAGCTAAAAGCAAGACGAGATGACCTCGTGAAATACGCAACTCAGTATTATTTTAATCTCTCTAGAGAAGTACGGATTTTCGGTAGTGACAAACACGAGCGCTTCCTTATTGAGAGAATAGATGATCAGCAAACTAAGGTGACCATTTTCAAAACAGAAAAAGATGGTGACCTAGAACAAAAACTCTATGAAAGAATTTTTTACGCTCAAGAGACCGAAGAGATACAATTATATGGGTTAGAAGGTAATGATGATTTCAGGCTTTCAGGAAATGTAGACAACGGCATTAAGGTTCGAATAGTTGGCGGCCCAGACGAAGATGTTTTCGCAGACGCATCAACCGTAAAAGGCTTGAGCAAAAGAACGGTTATCTATGACAACCTTTCTGATAGAGATAATATTGAGGCTAGTTCGGAAACAAGAATTAAGACTTCAAGAAAAGATTGGATCAATGAATTTAATAGAGACTACTATGACATAGATTTTCTCGGCCCAAGGCTTTCATTTGAGTTTAATCCTGACGATGGGTTATTTCTAGGTGCTGGTATTTACTGGGAAGATCAAGGTTTTCGCAGAAATCCAGGCTCCGACCACCTTTTAGACTTCAACTTTGCTACTAAGACTTCCGGTTTTAACGTGGGGTATAAAGGCAATATTTACTCAGCACTCGGTCATAACTGGGACATCGCCATTCGCGCTGACGGTAATAACGACAAGTTTGCATTCAATTATTTTGGTCAGGGAAACAGCACAGAAAACATTAACGACATTGATTTTTACCGCGTTAAATTATCCCAGATAAACTTTTCAGCTCAAGTTGTTAAGCGAGTCAATAGAATGTTCTCTCTTGGGTTTGGCCCATCGTACCAATACGTTAACGTAGATGATGAACCTAATACCATTTTAGGCGAGCCTACCATTAATCCTGAACTGGTCAGCACCGATGCCAAACACTTATTTGGTGCTAAGTTCTATACTGACTTAAGCTTAATGGACCACCCAGTACATCCTAGTAAAGGAATCCAATGGAGAAACGAGTTTTCCTATTGGAATGAAATCAACGGCAACGAAGTCGATTTCGGTAGAGTGAGCTCAGAATTATCTCTTTATTATACACCCGACTGGTCGTTTAGAATGACGATTGCCAGTAGAACGGGTGTCAGTACCAATGTGGGTAATTACCTCTTTTATCAATCAAACTTTCTGGGAGGCCAAGAAAATTTAAGGGGGTTTAGACGAAGTAGATTTGCGGGCAAGGGAAGTGTTTATCAAAACACCGAAATCAGATTGAGCCTCTTCAACATACGTAGTGTAGCCTTGAATGGAGACCTAGGTATTATAGGCTTTATCGATCATGGTAAGGTTTGGGCGGACGATGTGAGCGAATCAAATAATTGGCAGCGTAGCTATGGACCTGGTGTTTACTTACACTTCTACGAACGCCTTGTTTTTTCTGCCCAATTCGGTATTACAGACAATTCAGAAAACAACACCCTTCTAGCAAGAGCCGGCTTCCTATTTTAAAAAAGACTTGATGAAAACTTATATATACTACTTATTAATAGTTGGCTGTCTTGTACCCTTGAATTTAATTGCTCAGGGTGGCTATCAACGTGCTAATGATACTATTCCTTCGGCTACAGTTCCTGGAATGCCATTACCTAAGGGGATGGAGTTTAATTATCAAAGACTATCAGGCGCTGACCTCAGATCCATTCCTATATCAGGAGGATTTGTAGATGATGAAGCAACCATTGACGGTGTATCCTCTTTTCAATTTCAGCTTAAGATACCCATCATATTAAAACCTAAAACAACGCTACTCTTCGGTATAGACTACAACGAGCGGAGGTACAATTTTGAGCTTCCTTCTCAATTAGAATCGAGCTTATTACAACAAATAGAGCGTGTTACGCTAAAGAGCAGAGAAGTGACTTTCTACTACAATACTGCACTAGATCGCAAACACTTTCTATCTGCTCGAATGGATTTCGCTTTGAATGGAAACGTCCAAAATATAGACGACAATAGATTTACGAGTTTTATTAGGTACTCAGTGGCGGCCATGTACGGCTGGAACCCACACAAAAATTTAGCCCATGGCATAGGCCTGTACTTGAACTATACGCTCGGCCGACCGAGCATATACCCCGTTTTTCTTTGGAACAAAAAGCTGAATGATCGCTGGGGCATAGAGGCAAAATTGCCTGCAAACTTCAGGTTTAGAAGAGATTTCAGTAAAAAAAGTCGATTATATATCGGCTATGCAATTGATGGCGGGTCGTATGTAATCAACGGTAAGTTTGAGCCATTAAGCAGTTTCGAAACTGCTGAGCTAAGAAGGTCTGATGTGGCATTTGAAGTGAGCTACGAACGAGAATTATATGATTTCGTGTGGTTGAAAACGGGTGTAGGTTATTCCTACAATATCAACCTACGAGTATCGGAAGAAAACAGTTTTAATAACGAAAGTTTGGTTAGAAATGAAGTGGATCCAAGTCTACTCTTCAACTTTTCACTTTTCGTTGTCCCTACCGAGGGGCTAAAGAAGCTATTAGGCTTCAGTAAATAAAGTTTAACATAAAATTTTAAGATATGAATACAGATAAATTAATGACAGTAGAAGCACTATCAAACAGTTATGTAGTCAATGCGGCTCATGAGTCTATTGGCTCAATTAAAGACATAGTGCTAGATGTAAATCAAGACAAAGTAGCTTATGCTATTTTAAGCGTAAGTCACACCCTAGGCCTCGGTAGCAAAGAATTCCCTATCCCCTTGGTTTGTTTCAAATTAGATACGAGAGAGGAAAATAAGGTTATCCTAAATGTGGATAAAGAAAAACTACTGGAGGCGCCAGCAATAGATCCAGAACAGTGGGATGAATTCAACCATTTGGACTTCTTGTATAAAGTTTATGCCTTCTATGGTATTAAACCTTATATCAACCAAATGGATTCGAATACGCCTGGAGAGAATAAGGCTGCTTCTGGTAACTCACCTAATACTTTTGAGCAAGCAAGCTTTAAAACTAACAAGTTTGACAATAGTAGTAACACTATCAAAGACCGACACGTCTCAAAACATGGTTTTGGATCATAATAATCCGAAGACCTTCAAAAACAAAAGCCACATCACTGACGTGGCTTTTGTTTTGTTAATGCTTTGATGGCTTAAACGTCTTTATGTTCCTTCTCATTTTTCATCTTATCGCTGACCTCTTCTAAATCTCCCTTTTCAATTTTGGGTGACTCATTGTCATTCTTGAAAGGTAAATTCACTTTAATACTTATTGGAAAGTGATCGGAGCCTATTGAGGAAAGCACTTTAATGCCTTTAAGTGTAAAATGCGATGAGAGAAAGAAGTGATCCAAAGGCCATCTGAACAGGGGGTATTTGACGTGAAATGTACTATAACTTCCTCGACCAATTCTCGGGTCCAACAGGCCGCTGTACCTTCTAAAAAGTCGTGTTGTATGTGACCAGGCAACATCGTTGAAATCTCCTGCAAAAATAATTGGATCGTTTATTTCTCTGACCTCATTTGCCAGTTTTAGCAATTCAATATCTCGTGGTTCAGAGGTTTCACTCTCGGTGGGAGAAGGTGGCTCTGGGTGCACACCATAAAGTAATACACTCCTGTCTGAGGACACCTCTAATTTAACTTTGATAGAAGGTATGTCTGATTTCAGTAAAAACCTGACCTCCGATTCTTTCATCTTCAGTTTGCTGAAAAATAATAGGCCGTAGGTATTCTCCAAAGGGTGCTTAATTTGATAGGGATAGTCTTTGTCGAGTACTTCAGTCGCCTTTTCCCACTTTGCATCGGTCTCTAGTAACAGTAGGCAATCTGGCTGTTGCTCTCTCACTAATTGGATAAGCTCATCATAGCGGGTATTGTCCATAAATACATTAGCGGACATTATATGGAGTGTCTGTAAGTTTTTATTTTGGTCGTTCTTTATATCTAAAGGATGTAAAGGCGTATAGGGCCAAATGCTGTATAAAAGAAAAATAAGTGCCACGCTCCCTATTGTAGTGAGTATAGTGAATATATTAGAATCAATAAGGCCCGTGAAAGCCGAGACAAGTAAGAGTACGAACTGAACAATTACCAACTGTTTAACCGGGAAGTCAAACATTCTTACTAGCCAATGGGAACTCCGTAAGTTCTGGGCTATAACCATGCTGAGACACAAAAAAGTAGAAATTAAGTATAGAATCTCTATCAGTCTTACAAACAGTATTTCATTATTCATCGGTACCCTCAGGTTTTACAAGGTTTTGGCCCATCAAATCTGCCACAGGACTTAGTCCATTCGCCTCATTCAAGATAATTTTCAACATGGCCGCTAAGGGAAGAAACAATACCATTCCCGCCAAGCCCCAGATAAAATTACCAATAACTACGGCCAACAATGAGGCAAATGGATTTAACTTCATTGATCCCCCTACAATTTTTGGCGTTAAAAAATTTCCTTCTATCATTTGAATAACCATAATACAGGCAACCAATCCTAAAGCGATATAGTGGTTGTCATAAGATAGATATGCATAAATCACAGGTAAAGAAGCACCTAGTGTCGTTCCAATGTAAGGTATGATCGCTAAGGTGGCGGCTATGACCGCAAATACGATGGGGTAGTCCAAACCAAAAGCCCAGAATGTTGTAGCGTATAAAATGGATAAGAGCACAATTAAGGCACCCAAGCCACCAACATACTGCTGTCCTGTATTAAGAATTCTATTCAATATTTTTGATTGATCAACACCTTCTGATTTAGACCAAATTTTTAATATTGATTTAACAATACCCCTTCTATAGATTAAGATAAAAAAAGTGTAGAGCATGGATAAGACAGCGCCACTTAGCACATAGCCAGTAGATTTAAAAGTGCCACTAATAAAAGGAACTCCAACATCACCTAACCACTTTCTGAATGTTTCTGACACCTCTTGTTTGTTCAGTTGTAACCACTCGCTAGTAAATTGACTGTTGATGCCATCGGCTATGGCCATGGAAGGTTCATCAATGTTAAATTCAGACTTCAAGGTTGTCATTACTTGTACAGTCTCATTGGCCAATAAAAAGCCTAAACCGCCAAAAAGAATAGTTCCCAATAATAAGACAGTGAAAACAGAGCCTATTCTGCTCAATCCCATTTTCTCTATCCATTGAGCGGGTTTCAAATAAATCGTTGATGCAATAATCGCAAAAACAAGAGGTTTCAAAATAGTCCCAGCGTTCGTGGCAATAATGGTCGAGAGTACAAGAAAAAGTAATAGGTAAGTCGCCTTTTGTACGGATAGTTTCATATTAGCAATATGGCTAATATCCTGCCATATAACGCATAAGTTCTGGAGCCATTTAAACGGGATTGAAGTAGGCCTTTACTAAAGAAATCCACAATTTGTAGAAAATCTACACAGTACGCTTTCTCCTTTTCCCTCTGCTAATGCCTGTTAAGAGGCTTTAAATTATGGCGCATCATTTGGATATCATAGTACAGATGTTAGCGCATCCTTTAAATTTTTTGTCTTACTTAAACTATTAATATTATGCTTTACTGGGCACTCGTTTTTTTTGTAGTAGCAATCATTGCCGGATTATTCGGTTTTAGGGGTGTAGCCTCAGCGACCTCGAAAGTCGCAAAGTTCCTCTTCTTCATTTTTGTAGTACTCTTTGTCCTTTCGCTACTTGGACAGGCATTTATGTAGACCTACATACAGTTTCAAAAAACCCACTTCCAAATGGAAGTGGGTTTTTTTGTGTCTTAATGATCTGTTATGATTCTGAAGGGGTGTAGACTTTCTCTACATCCAAACCTTAAGAGGAAGCTTTCATAGGTATAAGCTTACCATTACTTGATGACAGCTGCTCCGTGAGCTGAGTCCCTCCTTTGATACCAAAATCTAGCGTTCTGATTGGGAAAGGTATTGTAATGTCATTATCATCGAAAGCTCGTTTTATCGCCATGACAGCTTCACTCCTCGCCTCCAGGTAATTAGGATTATCAGGTGAGTAGTTTACCCAAAACATGATTCTAAAGTTGATCGATGAATCTCCGAACTCATCATATACTAGTTTAATCTCTTTTTCGTCCGTTAGATATGTATTAGACGCAACCGCTTTTTCAGTTATTTCCTTCACCTTTTCCAAATCATCGCCATAAGAAACACCTACTACGAGATCCACTCTACGCCTGTAGGTTTTGGTGTAGTTTGTCATAGGGTTTTGAAAAATCATTCTATTCGGAATGATTACGTGTAGGCCAGTGAAGGTTTCCAAAATTGTGGCCCTCAATTGTATCTCTCGTACAAAGCCCATGTAATTATTGGTCTCGATGATGTCACCAACACTGATAGGTCTCTTAAAGGCCATTATGACTCCAGAAATGAAATTGGCCGAAATGTCTTGAAAGGCGAAACCAATGGCAAGACCTATGATTCCAGCTCCTGTCAATAAAGAAGTTACGGCCTGACTTAAGTGTAAAAGATTGAGCGAAATGATTAACCCAGTGCCGAGTGTGATAAAAGATAGAATACTAGCAAATAGACCAATGATGGTCTCTTGGTCTATAACCCTGCTCATTAGTTTTCTGGCACCTACCCGTACTCCTCTGGACAAGAAGTAAAAAAGAACCATTACGAGCACGGCCACAACTATGTTAGGTAATAAAGAAGTCAGGGTCTCTAACCAGCTTTCTAGCTTGCCTTCGACAATGTCAAGAGCTTTTGAAATATCAAAATTCATTTTATGAGTTGGTTTGCGTTATAATTCGTTTGAGCTCATGCATTAGCTCTTGTTCTCCCATTTGAAGTTTTCTTTGAAGCCGTTTGAGAAGTATATCTTCAGACCCATCTTCATAATTCAAATCACTATCGCTGAGGCGTGCATATTTCGCCTTGAGTCTGGCCTTAATTTGACTCCAATTCCCTTGAATAAATCTTTTCATTTCTTCAACACTTTTTCAATTGTGAATGAATAAGAAAAATTCATGCCTATCCTCTCATGATCTTCTGTGGTCAAAATTATGGGCATCGTAGATTTCTCGGTTTGTACACCGTGGAATTAATACCCCAATTTGGTGTGGATTTTTCTACACAAAAAAAGTGGTGAGCGATCGCCCACCACCACGGTCATTTTCCTGCTGAATGCAGGAGCAACCTAAAACACACAACACTACTTTTTGGAAAATGCTGTTAGCATCCAATGATTCTTTTCAGTCTTCTTAATGAAGGTATTCATCATGTCTACGGTTCCACTATCGCCATTATCAAGTGCAGCGTTTACTACATTGAACATGTATTCTAGCAGAATACCATAATCTTTTAAGATTTCTGATACCATCTCCATTGCGGCTAAGTCAGAACCTGTTTCTTTAATTTCTGAAGTATCTAGGTACTCTCTCATAGTACTGAGCGGGGTTTGCCCAAATACTCTGATACGTTCTGCTATATCATCAATAGCCACTTTAGCTTCGTTGTACTGTACTTCAAATTTTTCATGGATATCAAAAAAATCTCCTCCTTTTACGTTCCAGTGAAAATTTCTAAGTTTTTGGTAGTGTACACTGTAGTTAGCCAATAACTTGTTTAGCGCGTCTACTATTTCAGCTGTCTCAAGTTTTGTATATCCAAGTTTAACGAAAGATCTTTGTACTTTATCTGATTGAATTTTCGTGGCAATTTCATTTTCCATATTTATATATTTTTTGATTTAACAATTATTTTCTGTCTGTTATCATGCGAAAAGCATACCAAGGCTCTGAGAGCAATTAAAGGGCGATTCTGACATAAAGCTGTGGAGTATTGTTCCCATGAATGTGTAGAATTATTCAACGGAGAACCCTTAAATAAAAAGGAGAACCGAGAAATCGGCCCTCCTTATAATCACTGGTTAGTGACATAATGTTTATTTCTGTGAGATAATGAAGTCTATGTCAACTCCTCTGTTTAAAGCTCTCTCACCAGCAGTTTCATTACCTACTCTTGGTGCTCTTTCACCAAAACCTTCGGCAGTTAATCTGCTTTCTTCAATTCCTCTTTTCATAAACCATTCTTTTACTGTCCTAGCTCTGGCACTAGACAAGTAGTAGTTGTATTGAACTGAACCTTGACTATCAGCGTGTCCATTAATCCCTAATTTGATATTTGGATTGTTTCTTTAGATAGTCAAAATATCATTCAATGGTTCTTTTGATCCAGAGGTTACTGTGGCTTTATCTAACCTAGAAAGATTGTTCTCAACAGCTTCCTAATTTTACTTTCACGGTCTCCTCAGAGTCAGGGAGAATGGCTGCAACGGCTTCTTCTGTACACCTATTGAATGTTCCGTACGTGGCAGGACTCTTAGATTAGGGAAATGCTCTAAACTCTATTCTTGGTACATAAAATAACTCAAAAACTTAGTAGAGTTAATGGCATATTATAAGCAAAAACCCCTTGGCTTGGCGCCAAGGGGTTTTTCACGGTTCTAAAATTTCCATACACCAATTTGATCATGACTGTGACATGGCTCAATACCTTCGAAGTAACCTAGCAGGGTTATAGGTGTTTCGGAACTGCTTTATGATTTTTTAGGTAGAACAGCACCTATGATTATTAAAAACAAGCCAAGGCCAATTGTGATAAAGGATTGAGTGTTGTCCTGCTCTTCGATACTCATACCTAATAGGTCTACAGAGGCTTCAGGTTGAATAAAAGTGTAGGTACCATATACTAAAAGACCGATACCAATAATGAATAAGATGTTTTTCGCTAAAGATTTCATTTTTAAGGTTTTTGTTAAAGTCAACGCTTATAATGGCGTCTCTGAATTGGTTGAGAATATCATACCAACTTTTTTAGCCCTACCTTACTAAGAGAGAACCTCAGCATGATTCATTGAAATGTCACTCAAAAAAGCAACTTTTTGAGGCTGTCAAAAGATTACCCAACTCATCGCCCTTTGGGGATCAGCTTTTCTTTGAGCAAGAGGCTCTACACTTATGGGGAACAATTACTATTAATAATGGTAGTGATTAGACAGGGAAGGCTATGAAAAATTTAGTCCCAATGCCAAGTTCACTAGTTACCCTTACTTTGCCTAAATGGCTTTGGATAATGTTTTGGAAAGTTGTTAGTCCTAAACCCATACCCCCTTTTTTTGCTGTAAAAAATGGCTCAAACAGCTTACTTAAATTCTCTTTTGGTATGCCTTTTCCATTATCCGAAATCTCAAGTACTACTTCGTTACCTTCTTGATAAGTTGAAATAGCCAATATTCCAACATCGGGTTTCATAGCCTCAATCGCATTAATGAATATGTTCAACAGGGCTATTTTTATCTGATCATTATCTAACGCTACTTCAGGCAATGATTTGTCAAAGTTCTGAACCAGCTTCATATTTTGAAGTTTAATCCTATCCTTAATCAGCTTCACAGATTCCTTTACAACGTTATTAAGCGACTGCTCCTTCAGTTGAAGTGATTTTGGTTTTGATGAATCTAATAATTCTGTTACTAAGGTTCCAATTCGATCTGCATTGCGCTTAATAATATTGAAATAGAGTTCAGCATCTTCTACCTCATCTGGAATTTCGTCTTTTAACTGCTCAAGTGCCAAGCTCAGATTGGTCAAAGGGTTTCTCACCTCATGTGCTATGCTTCGCGCAATCTTACCCGTCATGGAAAGTTTTTCCGCCCAGAGTATTTCTTGGTCTGCCCTCTTTTTTCTACTAACATCCTTAATGACACCTTGATAACTGTTAATGAGATCTTCGTCAGGAGAAAGATTCACAATGTTAATGATACAGTGTACCACCTTACCATTTTCAGAGATTAGCTCGACTTCAAACTCCTCTACTTGGTCCGTTTTGTAGAACTCTTGATTGAATAAAAGGAAGTCGTTTTCATCTTTAAATAGGTCCTTTAGATTGATGGTTCTCAGTTGCTCTCTTGAATAACCAAAAGTATCTACCATCACATTATTCATTTCCATAAAGAGAAGCTCGTTGTTTGTAATAAACACGGAGTCCATCGATTCATAGAAGAGTTTTTTGTAGCGTGCCTCACTTCTCGCGATGTCTTCAGCCCGTTGCTGAAATTCCGTAATATCCAAAAAGCTCACTGAAAATCCGTCATTCAGCTTTTCTGCTTGAATGCGAAACCAATTGTCAAAATCCTCACCATTGTAGTGTTCATCGATTGATAGTGGCTCACCCGTCTCAACTACTTGACAGTATTTATCAAATAAACCAGCATCTTTATTTCCGGGTATCTTTTGCAGCAAAGTGTTGCCGATCAACTCTTCGGCTTTCATACCAACTATTTCTTCAGCGGCCCTGTTGACTACTAAAAACTCAAAATCTACAATCTGCCCTTCCCCATTCCGAATAGACTCGAAATTGAATATTCCGTATGGGGCACTTTTTAAAATACTACTTAGTAATTCTTCTGTCACTTGAGCTGAAGCCATGATTAAACATTAATGTTATACGCTTTGAGCTTATTATAGAGTGTTTTTCGGTCTACTTTGAGTAAATCGGCAGTTTGACTCTTATTGTTATTCGTGTGTTTCAACACAGCTAAAATCGCTCTTTTTTCAGCTTCTTCTGCCACAGATTTTAAATCCTTTGGCAAGTCGCCATTAAACGAAACCGCCATTGAGCCTACACTTTGGGTATCTGGTGCTAAAATCTCGGGTGGCAAATGCATAACATCAATTGCATCTTCTTGGCAGAGTAAAACAGATCTTTTGATTACATTTTTTAATTCTCTCAAGTTACCATGCCATGTATAAGCCTTTAGCACTTGCATTGTTTTCTCACTGAATCCTTTCACAGATTTATCCAGCTGATCGTTAGCCTCTTCAAGAAAATGTTTGGCAAAAACGGCCACGTCTTCTGGTCTTTCGCGGAGCGGGGATAGTTCAATTTTAAATTCATTGAGCCTATGATAAATATCTTCCCTAAACTCATCACGCTGTACTGCTTCTTTGAGGTTCTCGTTAGTCGCAACAATCACACGAACATCTACGGCAACCTCCTTATTACTTCCAATAGGCTTTACCCTTCTTTCTTGTAGCACCCGAAGTAACTTTATCTGGTTGTCGTAAGATAAGTTCCCTAGCTCATCCAAGAAAAGTGTTCCACCACTGGCTGCCTCAAAGCAGCCTTTCTTATCGTTGATTGCCCCAGTGAATGCCCCCTTGATATGTCCAAATAACTCACTACCGGCTAACTCTTTTGGTAACGCCCCGCAGTCAAGTGCAACGAACGGCATACCACTTCTTTTACTTCTTTGGTGGATGGCCTTTGCTACATATTCTTTTCCCGTACCTGTTTCGCCTAAAACAATGACTGACATGTCAGTCGGGGCAATCAAATCGATATGCTTTCCAACAGTCAGTGAGGCTGGACTCACGCCCGAAACAAAAGATGCTAACGGTTTTGTGCTCTTCTTACTCGGTTTTTTCGATGCACTAGAAGTCTCAAATTCTTTCTCGTCTCTCGCCTTTAAGGCATTCTTGATGGTTAGTAGAATTTCATCGGGATATAATGGCTTGGTCACATATTCAAACGCCCCTTTCTTTAAGGCTTCAACAGCTATTCTCACATCAGAGTAGCCAGTGATGATCACTACCTGAATTTGTTGATCAATGATTTTAATTTTTTGAAGCATCTCCAGTCCGGTATAGTCTGGGAGCTTAAAATCACACAAAACAAGGTCTGCCCTATTTTCCTTGAGCCACTTTTCCCCTTCTCGACCATCTTCAGCCACAAAGGTGTCGTATCCTTTCTTTGCCAGATACTTTTTAAGGAGTAGGCAAATGTCTGGATCATCATCAATAATTAATATTCTCTCCATGAGCATTATTGTATAGCGTTAAGTATATCTTTTTTTGTAAATGGCTTTGTTACGAAGGCTGAAACCTGAAATTCATCTGCTTTAGAAGTTTCCAAGTGACTATCGTAGGCACTGATAATGATGATCTTGGCATTGACGTTTTTTGACCTAATTAAGGGAATAAGTTCAAAACCCGTTCCGTCAGGTAAGTTCAAGTCCAAGAAATAATAGTCGAAATCTTCTTCTAAAATTACCGACTTAGCAGGTTCAACTCGATTTAAGTATTTGGCGGTAATACCTTCTTTTTTCAAGAACACTGAGACCATTAAGCCAATATCTTCTTCGTCATCAACAATAAGTGCATTAAACCGCTGCTTCATCTTTCAGTTATTTCTTGAGATTATTTTCCTCGAAAATGGGGAATATTTTACACATCCCTATATAGTAATCCTCATTTGAGCTAATTGTTAGTTAAGGCACGAAATTTTCTACTTCTCTGAATAAAATTCATTGACTAAAGGCAAAAAGATGACCAGAGAAAAAACTCACAATTATTCGCTAACCAGAGGGCTCGGTGGATTATTCATATTTGCATCGTTCCAGTTTTTAGAGAACGATCAGTTTTTATGGATGCTCATTGCATTAGGCGTTGGTGTCTTCAATATGATTCCATATTTCTGGAAAAGTAGATGGAGTTCTATTTTCCTATACGGTGTTAATGCCGCTCTTTCTGCCATTACCTTCTACAAATTCATCCAACTAGATACAAGATACATTCAATGGCTCTGGCTCATCATAATGATTTACTATATCATTCGGGTCAGAGATCTATTTAATAAACATCGCGAAGAACAAGCAGTTAAGGAGAGAGAAAATACAATAACCCATCAGGTTTGAAAATTTTATTAACAGGTGCGAACGGCTACATAGGAAAGAGGCTTCTTTTTTCACTCATTGAAAATGGGCATGAAGTGGTATGCTGTGTACGTAAGCGCGAGACCTTCAATCACAGTTTGAAAAATCATAACTGCGTGTCTCTTATTGAGGTAGATTTTACTAATCCAGAGAGTCTTAACAAGATTCCCACAAACATTGATGGAGCTTATTACCTGATGCATTCCATGTCAGGTGGCGATAAAAAATTTGAAGATACTGAATCACAAATTGCCAAAAACTTTGTGGATGCCTTGGTACCCACAGCTGTAAAACACGTAATCTATTTAGGAGGAATCGTTAATGACGATGAGCTTTCTAAGCATCTTCAATCAAGACTGGTAACCGAGGAAATAATAGGTAGTGGAAACTACCACTTTACAGCATTTAGAGCAGGAATCATACTTGGATCAGGAAGCGCTTCTTTCGAAATCATGAGAGATTTGGTGGAGAAACTACCTGTAATGGTTGCACCCAAATGGCTGAAGACAAAATCTCAGCCCATCGCCATCACAAACGTGCTTGAAATTTTGAGCCGAGGCATGATGAATGCGAAAGTTTTTGATCAAGTTTTTGACATTGGGGGTGAAGAGGTGATGACCTACAAAGAGATGCTATTGAGATTCTCCAAGTTGAGAAAACTCAAGAGATGGATTTTCACCGTACCAGTACTTACACCAAGGCTTAGTTCCTATTGGCTTTATTTTGTGACATCCACAAGTTACAGCCTAGCATCTAACCTCGTAGATAGTATGAGTGTATCGGTAGTTTGTAAACCAAACGACCTGACAAAAATTCTCGGAATCAACCTCCTCTCCTTTGATGAGGCTATTCGAAAAGCATTTACACGCATCAAGCAAAACCACGTAGTTTCAAGTTGGAAAGACAGTGGTGCCGATGCTAGCTTCTACGACACCTATGATGAGTTGGTGGAAGTGCCAGAGTTTGGGTGCTTCAAAGATGAAAAGTCAATTAAAGTGTCCGATAGCTCAAAAGCTCAAGCTAATATTTGGGCTTTAGGAGGCGATACAGGTTGGTACTACGTCAATTGGCTCTGGAAATTGCGCGGCTATCTGGATAAACTCATTGGAGGTGTAGGCCTAAGAAGAGGCCGAACGAACCCTACCGAAATACACAACGGTGACTCTCTAGATTTTTGGAGGGTACTAGTTGCGGACAAGTCCAGCAAAAGACTTTTACTCTATGCCGAAATGAAATTACCAGGTGAGGCCTGGCTTGAGTTTAGGATAGATGAAAACCAGATACTCCATCAAACGGCAACCTTTAGACCACACGGTCTTTCTGGTAGGCTTTATTGGCTAGCCGTTCTGCCTTTTCATTATTTCGTCTTCAACGGAATGATCAGAGGGATATCAAAATAAAATCAATTATACAGCACTAATAACAAGTGCTGTTCACTTAAAAACATTGAACATGAAACTTATAAAAACAGCAACATCAGGATTTATAATATTTGTAGCACTTATCTTCTTCACTGTAGGCCTCGGGGCAATTACCGCTCCCGAAATGGTGATGGATTATTTAAAAGTTCAGGCTATTGACGAAAGTGCCTTTAACTCTATCCGATCAATATATGGCGGTCTCAACTTGGCCTTTGCATTGTTTCTTGCCTATGGAGCGATGAATATGAGAAAATCGGCCTTGGGTCTAATCATTCTATACATGAGTGGTTTTCTCTTCGGCAGGGTATACAGCTTTATATTAAATGGTATTAATAGCAAATTTGTGCTCAACTGGACCTTTTTAGAGGTTGCCCTGTTGATTGTCAGCTTTGTGTTTCTCAGAGCGCTCGTTAAAGCCAGTAAAGAGGAACGAAAAGTTAATCGAATTGGTGGTTGGAACTAATAGGAGCTGGCTTTTCCGCTTTTTATGTTTCACCAAAAAAAATCGATCATGAACAATTTATCAGCCTATGCATGGCGTAAAACTATTCCAGAAGAACTATCCATACCTGCACTAAAAGCTTTGCAGCATTACCCGGAGTTACAATCAAAAAAAATAGAATTCAAATACACCCGGAAGGCAGGTACCTCAATCATGAAAGCTCAGCCTAATATAAGTAGCGTCTTACAGCTAGGTGATGATCGTTCTTATATTATTTACGTCAACCGAGTGATATCATTTGGTACTGAAAAACTGGCTATAGTTGACTTGCCAGAAGAAGTGTTGAAAGGATGGTTCGGACACGAGTTAGGTCATGTAATGGATTACGAAAGCAGGTCAAAGTGGGGCTTGTTTAAATTTGGATTAGCCTATATCTTTTCAAAGAAGTACATTAAACGTGCTGAAAATAAAGCTGATCGAATTGCAATACAGCACGGATTAGGAAATGAAATCATCAAGACAAAGAACTTTATTCTTAATCACGCAAGTCTTTCAGAAAAGTATAAGAACAAAATCAAACGATTATACCCTTCTCCAGAACAAATCATGGAGATAATAAAGGGAGAAGAAAGGTTAGAAGCATTTTCAAAATGATTTAGGTGAAAACTAAAAGGCCTGATCGGAAGTTCCGATCAGGCCTTTTTTTAAGTATTCGCGCTTAATGCTCTTCGATAAATGACTCAAATGCTTTTAAATCATCTTCTGACATCATTCTTGGAGTCTTAATCTGACCACCCTTTTTCTTGTTCTTTTCACTCCAGTCGTGAAAGAGATGGGCCGGAATAGCTTGAACCTTTATCCCCTCTAATGCCTTGCCACGAGCGACATTATAATTTTTATTTAGGTCTTTTAATTTATCATCTAATGCAGCTGTTAGGTCCCGCTCATTTACCGAGGCATGAGCATCAGTTCCTAGAAACCATTGATGATAGAAATCTCCTTCAAATTTTACTGCTCCTACTGTAAACTCAGGTATAGAAATGTCAAATTTCTCTTCAAGGTATTGTACCCCTGCATTCATTTTGGCAACAGACAGTTGTGAACCCACCACATTCAAAAAGTGCTTGGTACGGCCTGTAATCTTAATTTCTGCTTTTTCCTTATTCGTAAATTTGATGGTGTCTCCAATACTATATCTCCAAGTACCTGAGACAGTAGAAATGAGTAAAGCATAGTCGACACCTTCTTCAACTTCTTCTAACGAGAGCGCAGGAACATCCTCCAAAGGACTTCCTACTTCGTCAAAATATTGCTCTTCAAATGGTATGAATTCAAAATAAATTCCTCCTTCATATGCCAACTGCATTGCCATATTGTCGTCTGGTCCACTTTGGTAGGCTATGAAACCCTCTGATGCTAAATAAGTATCGAGATAAAGAAGTGGCTGGGCCAAATGCGCTTCGAAGCTTTTTTTATAAGCATCAAAAGCCACTCCGCCAGAAGTATAGACTTTCAAGTTCGGCCAAATATCATGAATGGTATCAAGGTTATTGTGTTCAATGACTTTTTTCATCATCAGTTCTATCCAGGAAGGAATTCCTGATATTGCACCGATATCCCATGTTGAGGCTTTTTCCGCAATCCGTTGAACTCTTTCATCCCAATTGTCGATAGCGGCAATGTCTTCCCCGGGTTTATAATAGCCTTTAAACCAAAAAGGAATATTACTGGCACTTATTCCACTAATTTCTCCCTCTAGGTGTCCATCTCTTTCCTCAAGATCCGTGCTGCTGCCTAACATCATAATTTCTTTTTCAAAAAACTCATCGGGCAGCTCGTGATTCGATAAACTTAGGATTTGCTTAACGCCAGTATCTCGTATGGTCTGGATCATATCTTCAGTAACCGGGATCCTCTTACTCTCACTGCCTGTGGTGCCAGAACTTAGCGCAAAGTATCGGGGCGAGCCCGGCCATGATACATTTTCTTCACCATTGATCGTTCTATGCCACCAAGCCGATTTCATTCTTTCATAATCAAAAGTCGGTACGGTATTTCTGAATTGCTGAACCACATCATCATGCCATTGGATTTCCGCAAAATCGTACTTAAGTCCGAAGTCTGTGTTTTTTGCTTCTTCTAAAAGGTTAATCAACACCTTCCTTTGCGTTGCTTGAGGGCTGTGATCCTTTACAAATAAATCGCTACCGACATTAATGGCGGTTTTGATCAGCTTTCCGATGAGTGGCATTTTCTGTGTTTTTGAGTTGAGTAAATGATGTAATTTTTTTGGACTAGACAAAATAAAAGCCTTGCCAAAAGGCAGGGCTCATATTATCGAAACAGTTTGACCTTATACTTTCAAAGTTTCTTTAGTCGTCTTTACGCCATTAATCGTTCTTTTGGCTGACTCTTCTAGAATTTCATTGTATGAGTCTTTAACGCTATCCAATTTCTTGTTCAATTCGTCTTTGGCATCAGAAGCAATGTCTTGCGTCTTGTTGACTAATTTCTTTCTTGTATTCTTTCCGCTGTCTGGTGCCGTTAAGAGACCTGTAATTAGACCTGCTGCTGTTCCTGCTAAAACTCCTGTAATTATTTTCGCTGTGTTATTCATATCGTTTAATTTTTTTGATTCGCCAGATATAGTGTAATAATCATGCCACCATCCTTATTCTTGGCCTTTTGACGTATTTCAGACATATTTTAGCGAGAAAGTCGATATTCTGGGTAAAAAGGTCTACAGTCCGTGGGGAAATAGTTGCCATAAAATAGAATATACCTACTTTATCTTTTTTTGACCAAGGCCCTAATGGTCATTAAGAGACCTATTATCACACTATTTTCAATGACTTCTAGCATTGGCATCAATGCTGCAATACATGCATTATTCAGCTTAATTTTTTTTAAAAAAATAAAAAGACCAATCCCACTTTATCTGCTTTTATATGTGTATTATCAGATGAGTAAATGTGAGACGAAATGCAGATTAACAAGGCATCGTCAAACCAAAAGAGATAATTCTTAAATGATAACAGAACAAACTAAATCTCATGAGCTCCTAGAAAGGAGAAAGAGAATTGTCGCCAACGGTGTTGGCGTTTTTAATACGGCAACTGTAAGCCACGCCAAGGGAGCGATCATCACTGATGAAGACGGTAGAGAGCTCATAGACTTTGCAGGAGGAATTGGTGTAGTAAATGCCGGGCACTGTCCGCCAACGGTGGTACAAGCCATAAAAGATCAAGCTGAAAAGTATCTGCACACAAGTTTCAATGTGGTGACTTATGAACCCTACATTGAGCTTTGCGAACAGATCGCTGAAATATTGCCTCATGGGGACAATACCAAAGTGATGCTGATCAGCACTGGTGCCGAAGCTGTTGAAAACGCAATAAAAATTGCAAGACAAGCAACGGGGAAATCTGGGATACTTTGCTTCAATGATGCTTATCATGGCCGAACCATGATGGCCATGTCTCTGACCAGTAAAATCACTTACAAAGTGGGTTGCGGCCCCTTTAATTCAGAAGTTTACCGAATTCCATTTCCCAATTACTATCACCGAGGCATTGGAAAAACAGAAGATGAATTTGTTGAAGAGCAACTCCGACTACTCGATGAAAGCGCTATTAATGTTGTTGATCCAAATAACTTGGCTGCGGTCATTGTAGAGCCGATTCAAGGTGAGGGCGGATTTAACCCCATACCAAAGAAATATCTAGAGGGCTTGAGGGCATTTTGCGATAAGCACAACGTTCTCTTAATCCTTGATGAAGTGCAGAGCGGTTTCTGTCGTACTGGAAACTGGGCTGGATGGCAACACTATGGCGTTCAACCGGACTTGAGTACTTATGCTAAATCCATGGGTTCAGGCCTACCGATTGCTGCGGTTGTTGGCAAAGGTGAGATAATGGATGCAGCTGCACCTGGAAGTATTGGTGGTACATACATCGGTAGTCCTGTTTGTTGTGCTGCGGCCTTGGCCACCATTAAACTAATGAAAGAAGAAAACCTGAACGATCGAGGGCGCCATATTGGCGAAGTCATCATGAGCAGAATGACTGATTTCAAAAAGGAATGTTCAGCTATTGGGGATGTTCGTGGTGTTGGTGCCATGATAGGTATCGAATTCGTAAAGAATGGCCACCCTAACCATCCCGATGCGGAACTCTGTGGCAAAATTGTCAAGGCCTGTGCGAAAGAAGGCCTGATAATGCTTAGTGCTGGAATTCACAAAAATGTAATAAGAATTTTATCCCCGTTAGTCATTACTGATGAGCAATTAAATCAAGGTCTGGATATCCTAACAAACGAAATCAAAAAACTTACTATAGCTTAATATGAGACCATTTACAATTGCCGGTATCCAAATGAAAGTATCGGCCACTCAGTCTAATCTAGAAATGATGAAACTGAAATTGGACATTACAATGAACGTCTACCCAGCGGTAGATTTAGTAATGTTTAGTGAACTCTGTGCCTATGGCCCATTGACTTACTATGCCCAAGAATTACCTGGGCATTTTGAAACAGAGATGCAGGCTATGGCCAAAAAGCATAAAATATGGTTAGTTCCAGGATCTGTCTTTGAAAAAGTTGGTGATAAAATTTATAACACTGCCATAGTAATCAATCCAGAGGGAGAAGTGATAGCGCGCTATCGCAAGATGTTCCCTTTCTACCCCTATGAAGTGGGTGTTACACCAGGGTCTGAATTCTGCATTTTTGATATTCCTAATGTAGGTCGTTTTGGTGTTTCTATATGTTATGATATGTGGTTCCCTGAAACGGTAAGAACATTGGCCGTTATGGGCGCTGAAGTAATTCTGCATCCAACTTTAACAGGCACTATGGATAGAGACATTGAGCACTCCATCGGACAAACTATGGCCGCTGTTAACCAATGCTTTTTCTTTGACATTAACGGGCTAGATTCTGGTGGTATTGGTCGCTCTACAGTATGTGGCCCTGATGGCCGTGTTATGTATCAGGCAGGTAGTACTGAAGAGATTATTCCAATCGAGATTGACTTAGAGCGAGTCAAACGAAGTAGAGAGTTAGGCGTAATGCGTTTGGGTCAGCCACTTAAAAGCTTTAGAGATCACATAGGAGACTTTAATATTTATCACCCTGATGCTCAACATGAATATTTAGACTCCTTAGGGCCACTTATTAAGCCCCAGAAGGTAGAACAATTGGCAGAACTAAAGCATATGGAAGGCAAGATTCAGATGCCCAATGGAATAATTAAATAAATCAAAAACTTTAACTAGATAAAAAGAAATGGGAAACACAATTGCAAAAAAACCGAAAAAGACACCAAAGCAATTTTTGAATTGGTTCGAAATACCCGTTTTAGATATGGCAAGGGCTGTTTCCTTTTTCAACCACCTATACGGAATATCATTAGAGGCAACCGAACAGCCTGAATATGCCATGGCTTTATTCCCATCAGAAACAGGTACTGGTGGGGCTTTGGTGATGGGTCAAGGCTGCACGCCTAGTGAAACCGGTACGCTACTTTATTTAAATGCTCCTGAAGACATTGAAGTAATGTTAAATAGAGTAGAAGAAGGTGGAGGTAGGGTTATTATGAGTAAAACAGAAATCGCGGGGGAGGGTGGTTTCTTCGCGCTTTTTTTAGATACTGAAGGAAATAGACTCGCTTTACACGCTAACCAATAAACTGTGATAAAAAAGAAACAAGCAAGTGCTCCATTTTATAACGTAGGCCAACTTAGGGTTACCTTTTGGAATGACCTAAAAAGTACAACAGTCGAATTAGCCCGATGCCATCAAGGTTCTTCTAACGAGAAAAGACTCAGCGAACAAGCAAAAGAACTCCTTAAAAGCTTAAGTGGCGTTGAAAAGTATTTTGCTTTTCCGGGTCTTCAAAAACTAGATGAGCTCAAAGAGGCACTCAACAGACATGAGCACAAAGCACTGGCAAATGCAGTAGCCCAAACTACGCAGCAATTGGTAAGTGATAGCTATCGAGGAAACCCAGAGTTTCTCAACATCTCTGATGATCATCAATCAAACAACGAAATAGAGAACCTTGCTTTTTCAGGACAATCCGAAAAGAATTATTTTGAAGTATTGTTTGTTGAAAACATTACAGATGCAGATGAACAGGCACTCAAACAAAAAATTAAGGAACTTCGAGATCCTAATGAGCAGTTCGTATATGGTGTGGTCATTCAGCAATCTTTTCAAGACGCGCTGATCGCCCTACTCTTTAATTATAACATTCAAGCGGTAGTCATCAGGTCGACTCCTCCCTACCATGCCAAGAACATTTCTCCGATTATCAAGCCCTACATACAGAATGCATTGGGACTCGACATGTCCTCAAAGTCAGAAATGCAGTTGGGGCCAATACTCGGTAAACTTGCCAAGCAGTTCAGACCAGAACTAGACACCTATTACGTCACCGACACTGCCCTAGCAGATCTTCAGGATAATACCGTAAAGACCTTTAAGCGTATCTTCTATCGCAGGGAAGATCTTTTAGAGATTCACTTGTCCATTTTAAGGGGTATTAGGCAACGATACGAAACACCTTTCTTTTCAGCTTTAAAAGAATACAGTAAAAAGCCAACGGGCGTATTTCATGCCATGCCCATTTCAAGGGGTAATTCAGTTTTCAAATCTCGGTGGATTCAGGATTTTGGAGACTTCTATGGCAAGAATATGTTTCTGGCAGAAACATCAGCCACAACAGGCGGCTTAGATTCTCTACTTCAGCCCACCGGTCCTTTGAAAAAGGCGCAAGAAATGGCACGTGATTCCTATGGTTCCAAACAGACCTTCTTTGTAACCAATGGTACTTCTACAGCTAACAAAATTGTAATGCAAGCCTTGGTCAGCCCTGGAGACGTGGTTTTGATTGACAGAGACTGTCATAAGTCACATCACTACGGTATTGTTTTAGCAGGAGCCTACCCGGTGTACTTAGACTCTTACCCTATTGAAAAGTACTCAATGTATGGGGCGGTGCCGCTTGAACAGATCAAAGAAAAGCTATTGATGCTTAAGGCCGCTGGCCGTTTGAGTAAGGTTAAAATGCTATTGCTCACCAACTGTACTTTTGATGGTTTAGTGTACAATGTGGAGCGGGTGATGCAAGAAATCATGGCCATAAAGCCAGATATGGTCTTTCTATGGGATGAGGCTTGGTTTGCCTTTGCAGGATTTACCTATACCTACAAACAGCGCACAGGAATGTTCGCAGCTAGAAAACTTGCCGGTAAATTCAAGAGCCAAGAGTATAAAAAGCAGTATCAAGCCCATATCAAAGCATTAAAACCTGATGAAATTTCCACAATGCCCGACCCTGATAAGGTTAGGGTTAGGGTTTACTCCACTCAGAGTACTCACAAGACGCTGAGTAGTTTTAGGCAGGGTTCAATGATCCATATTTGGGATGAGGACTTTAGAAGGAAAAGTCAAATTACTTTCTTGGAAGCTTATATGACGCATACTTCGACCTCTCCAAACTATCAGATGTTAGCCTCCTTGGACGTGGGTAGACGACAGGTTCAATTCGAAGGATTCGAATTAGTGGAGAAGAGCATTGAGTTGGCCATGGTATTTAGAGCAAAAGTGGTCAACACACCACAGTTGAGTAAATACTTCGATGTATTGACGGTAAGTGATTTTATTCCTGATGATTTCAGAGAAACAGGGCTCTCTGAGTACTATGACAGTGAAACCGGCTGGAATAGAATGGAAAAGCCTTGGGAAAAAGATGAATTTGTTCTTGATCCTACCAAAATCACCCTCCATATCGGTAGGACAGGTGTGGATGGAGATACCTTCAAGAATAAATACTTGATGGACAAATTCAACATCCAGATCAACAAGACATCTCGAAATACAGTGCTCTTTATGACCAATATTGGTACTACTCGTGGTAGTGTTACCTACTTGATCAACGCACTCTTAAAAATTGCGGATGAACTAGACGAGGAATTTGAGTCACTCAATAAACGCGAAAGACAAATTCGTGAGGAGCGGATCCACTCGCTTACTCAAGAGGTTCCTCCATTGCCAGACTTTAGTCGTTTCCATCAATCATTTCAGGCCGTTCCTGGAGTGCCCGGTGGCAACCTAAGAGAGGCTTTCTTCATGACTTACAATGAAGAAAACTATGAATACTTGCCGTTAACAGGTTGTTTACCCGCTATGAAAGCGGGTAGGGAACTAGTTGCCTCGTCATTTATAATCCCTTACCCTCCAGGGTTTCCTGTGCTGGTACCAGGACAAGTGGTGAGCGAAGAAATCATTGAATTTCTTTTGGCACTAGACGTTTCCGAAATTCACGGTTACCGAGCGGATTTAGGCCTACGTGTATTCACTAAAAGTGTCTTAGACAGACAAAAAACATCTACATCCATTGGGGCCATGGAGGCTTCAATGAAGAAAAAACTGATTAAAAAATAGAAGAAATGACTAAGAAGAAAACATCACCAATAAAACTCAACGGAGTAGCTGATATCAGAAGATTCTTTTATAAGAATGAAACACCTATCTACTTTATCAGTGCAACTAATTTTAACCTACTAGGTGCGGATGAATGGATTAAAGGATTCAAATTCATCTGCCATATCGAATGCTTTGATGGACTGCATCCCAATGTATTTTCACCAAGTGCTGAAATACCTCATGACGATTTTGAGAGCATCGAAGACATTAACAACTACTTACTACAGCACCCTGAGGTAAAAGACTATCTAAAAACACGCTCTAGTGGCAAGAAAGCCGGAAAAGTTATGTTCCTCATGTTTGATGAAGAAACGGAAAAACTGGCTAAGAAACAGGGACTTGAGATTATGTTCCCTAGTGCCAAAATGAGAAACTTCATGGACAACAAGGTGAATACAAACCGCATCGCTGAAAAAGCTGGTGTTCCTTGTGTGCCGTACGTACTCTCCAAAGTAAAAGACTACGCTCATTTACAAGAGGTATCAAAAGAGCTCGGTAATGACCTTGTAATCCAAACCCCTTTTGGAGACTCAGGACACACCACTTTCTTCATCACAAATGAAGAGGAGTTTAACAAACACGCTGACGAGATCATTAAAGAAAAGGAAGTCAAAGTGATGAAACGCATTGACTGCCGTGGTACAGCCATAGAAGCTTGCGTTACGCAACACGGTACTATTGTAGCTCCGTTAATGACCGAACTAGTTGGTTTCAAAGAGCTAACCCCATATCGTGGCGGCTGGTGTGGCAACGAAATTTTCCCCGATGCTTTTCCAAAAACCATACGCGATAAAGCCAGAAAGTACACGCGTCTTTTCGGTGACCAATTATTGAAGGAAGGCTATAAGGGCTATTTCGAACTTGACTTCCTTATCGATCAGAACAATGGCCAGATTTATCTTGGCGAATTGAACCCAAGAGTAACTGGGGCAAGCTCCATTACCAACCATGCAGTATTTGCCTTGGCTGACGCTCCACTTTTCATCTTTCATATTTTAGAATGGATGAATGTAGAGTATAGCCTCAATATCAATTCACTTAATAGCCGCTGGTCTAAGCAAGAAAATATAGACAGCTGGAGCCAAATGGTGATCAAACACACCGAAGATACAATCGAGTATGTAGGAGATGCTCCAAAGTCTGGTATTTGGAAAATGTATGACAATGGACACATTCAGTTCGACCGTATGGATACGCACCGAAGAGCAGTTGAAACTGAAAATGAGGCGTTTTTCCTACGCATCACAAAAATCGGAGATTATCTCTATGAAGGTGCAGATATGGGCATACTCGTATCTCGCGGAAGAATGATGACCAAGGATTTTAAATTGACACCAAGGGCGAAGAATTGGATCAAGGCAATTAAGTCAAAATATGCCTCACAGGTAATCGAAGACAAACGCGAAATGCCACAATTAACTGGCAGTTTGACAAAGTAATTCATGGACACCCGATATCAGGTGGATGTTCTTGAACTGAAAGAAATCCACGAGCTCCCAAATGCTTGGAATAGTGAGCAACTAAGGAATCTACTCCATCATATTGATTATGATGGAGTAGATGAAATTCCAGAGGAGGAACTGAAGGAAATGACCGCTATGGCATTGTCCGATTTAGATTTAGATGATGCTTCTGTTGCCGTTCTAGAGTTTCGTCTGGGTGATCGCCTAAATAAAGGACAAAGACAAAACGTCAGTGAAGACCTGAAAGGTGAAAGGCTTTGGGAAGAATACTCTCAAATTCAAGACCATGAAGAACTCTTCAATGTAGCCTGTATGTTGTACTGGGCCTTCCCAAAAAAGTTCTCAGAGCCAGACATCGTTCGCATTAAGTTGAAAGTTTCATCGCTTAACGGTGCATCAAAAAGAAACCTTCAAGATTTAAGTCCTGCTTTCATTGCTCGACTATTAACTGACGGTATGGATGAGCACAACATCATCTATCGGCTCTTTGACGATCAGATAGCCAGTGACAAGTTTCCTGAAGCCGAGCATATTATTTGGAGTTTCGAAGAGACCGGTTTCGATGCCGCAGAAAACAGCAATACGATTACAATTCATACTTCTTGGAATTGGGTCGATGAACTAAAAGGAATAAAAAATTATGAGTCAAAAGCTCATTCAGACGGAGGATTAAAATAATCATGGAATTTAAAAGTATCAATCCCTACAATGGCCAAGTAGTTGGTCAATACGCGGCACACACGGAAGAGCAAACGGATGCCATGCTCAATAAATCAAAAGAAGCCTTCAAGACTTGGAGAAACGTACCCATTGAAGATAGGGCTAAACTGATGGTGAAGGCTGGCCAGGTTTTGAGAGACAATGTAGAAGAATACGCTCAAATGATTACGGCTGAAATGGGAAAGCCCATCACAGAATCTCGGGCTGAGATTAATAAGTGTGCTTGGGTATGTGATTATTATGCCGAAAATGCTGCAGATTTTCTAACCACAGAAGTCATCGAAACGGATGCACAGAAAAGCCTGGTAATGCATAACCCTATCGGAACAGTATTGGCAATTATGCCTTGGAACTTCCCATTTTGGCAAGTACTCAGGTTTGCAGCGCCTACCTTAATGGCGGGTAATACGGGCATTCTTAAGCATGCGCCCAACGTTTTTGGTTCAGCCAAACAGATAGAAGATGTTTTTACCAAAGCAGGATTTCCAGAAGGTGTATTCCAAAACCTCATCGTTCACCATGACCATACTGAAAAGATCATCGCACATGATGCGATTAAAGCTGTGACTTTAACTGGAAGCGAAAGAGCAGGTTCAGCAGTCGCAGCCCTTGCTGGAAAATACATCAAAAAGTCATTGCTCGAACTCGGAGGAAACAACGCCTTCATCGTGTGGGAAGATGCAGACATAGACAAAGCCGTGCAAACTGCGCTTGTCGCCAGAATGCTGAATTGTGGACAAAGCTGTATTGCAGCCAAGCGTTTCATTCTATTGGAAGGTATATATGATGAATTTGTGGCAAAATTCACCGCAGGAATTCAGGAACTCACTTCTGGAGATCCAACGCAAGAAACCACTAAGGTCGGACCAATGGCAAGAAAAGACTTAGCCGATCAACTACAAGATCAGGTTCAAAAATCAATAACCCAAGGAGCTGAACTTCTTTTAGGAGGCCACCAAAATGACTGTTATCACGAGCCAACGATTCTAGGTAATGTATTACCGGGTATGCCTGCTTTCGATGAAGAAACTTTTGGGCCTTTGGCTGCGATGGTTAAAGCCAAAGATATTGAGCACGCTTTCGAACTTTCAGAAATGTCTCCATTTGGCTTGGGTGTAACGGTTTGTACTACGGATATAGATAAAGCCTTATCCATGGCCGATCGCGTAAGCGATGGTGCCTACTTCGTAAACGAGCTTGTAAAGTCTGATCCTAGACTTCCTTTTGGAGGTACAAAACGTTCGGGATATGGTCGCGAACTAGCCAAAGACGGCATGATGGAATTTGTAAATAGGAAGACTGTCTATATAAAGTAGGCGTTTGATTTACACTCTTATAGAAAAGGTCTGTTGGTCAAAACCCAATCAGACCTTTTTTTTGTTCTGTCATGCTTCTCCCATAGTTAGCCGACATTTTCTAATAATTATTAACTCTTTCAACCAAGGATAAAGCCAATTCTTCAAAGAACCCGCAGCAAATTTCCCCAAGTTCAGCAACTACTTTGAATCAGCATGAGAATTGCCAAAATGAACTAAGGTTCAGTTTCTGACGAATCAGGAAGGGTGAGTTTAACTTTCAAAACTCTTCTATTCTTTATCAAGACCACTTCTGCCTCAACTCCCCCAGTCAGCGTTATTTGTTGACCAACACTAGGCAAATGGCCATGCTTTTCTGTCAATCGACCAGAAAGTGTCTCCGCATCCTGTATTTTTAAGTTGGTCCCAAGACTGTCATTAATTTCTTCAATCAGGGTACTTCCATCAATTAAATAAACTCGTTCGGATTCTTTAATGATCGAGGGTTCCTCGATATCAAACTCATCTTGAACACTACCCACCAATTGTTCTAGCACTTGCTCTAGTGTGGCTATGCCAATGACGTTTCCATACTCATCCTCTACAAAGGCAAAGTGCTGTTTTGACTTTTGGAAAGCCTCAAGCAATTGATGTATCGGTAAGAAATCCTGTACGAAAACCGGCTTTCTTGCTAATGCTTTTAACGCATTAACATCTTTAGGAATGACCCCAACAAAATCCTTGATATGAACTACCCCAACTATTTTGTCAAGCGAACCATCACACAATGGAAATCGCGTATGACGTGTTTCTTGAGCAAGGTTCATGTTGTATGCTATGTCTTTATCTAGATCGAAAAAGTCTACATCTGCTCTGGGCAGCATAATTTGTCTCGCTACTAAGTCATCGAACCTAAAAGCGGCATCCAACAATTCATGTTCAAGTTTCGATAAATCTCCCATATTATGAGCAATGCTCAATGACGCTCTGATCTCTTCTTCACTGAGCACTGTTTCATGTTCTCCAGAACTTTCTATACCCACCATTCTCAATAATGAAGCTGTCGTTCTATCGAGCAGCCACATGAACGGAAAGAATAAGACATAAAAAACCTTTAGCGGATAAGCAGTCCAGCCTACAACCGGTATTGGTTTGCGTATGGCATATATCTTAGGAAATTGCTCTCCAATGACAATGTGTAATGAAGTGATTAATGTAAAAGCAATAGTGAATGCCACGCCATGTAACACAGCGTCAGATGTTATTCCTAGGCTCTCCAACAAGGGTCTGACAAGATGTGCTAAGGCAGGTTCTCCTATCCATCCTAAAGCAAGAGAGGCCATGGTAATACCCATTTGGCAGGCAGAAAGTGCCATACTCTGCCTTTTGTATAACCACATGGCAATGTCTGCGAAAGGCCTATTGTCTCGCTGCATTCCCTTAATCTTACTCTTGCTGACTTTGACAAGCGCAAACTCTGCAGCCACAAAAAAACCATTGAGTATGATAAGTACTGCTGTAAGAATCAGGTTGAAACTATCACCGATGTAATCCATCTCTTCTTATTGGTTTAAATACAACTAACTATAATACTTGAATGGAAGGTATGCTCAATTAATTCATCAGCCAAATGCACTCCATAAATCATTCTCTCAAACGCGTTCGAGCTATTAGAAGCCATAACCAATTGCAAAATTGAGGATGGTTTCATTAAGTTCGAAATTCCACCTTTGACCATCAGGTAAGTAAGGTTTGCTTACTGGGGCCGCGAAGTCAAATCGAATAACAAAATTTTGAACATCTATCCTAAGTCCAAAACCCACGCCAGCTCCTAACTCGTTGATAAAATTAGAAGAGAACTTACCTCCTGGAAGGGAAGCGTTTTCGTTGGTCAGCCATACGTTACCTGCATCCGCAAACAGAGCTCCTTTTAAATAGGAATAAATAGGAAACCTATATTCCACATTTGCTTCAAGCCTTATATCTCCGGAACGATCGAAGAAAGAACCTTGATCTGCCTCTGAAGGATTATAGCTCCCAGGGCCTAAAGAACGCGTACGGAAAGCCCTCACGCTTGATGGCCCCCCGGAGAAATATTGCTTAGCAAATGGCAGCGCATCAGAGTTGCCATATGGCAGTCCCACGCCAGCAAAAAGGCGACTTACTAGTTTACTTTCATTCCCAACATTGTAGTGGTAGACTAGGTTAATATCTGCCTTAACGTATTGGGCATATTCAATATCAAGAATGGTCTTCTTACCATTCTCATTAACACTACTACCAAAAGTATCCAGAATGTTTCCAGCCAAATCTAGATTCGCCATTAAGAAGATTGGATGCTGCTTTTCGGCATTAGCTAATTGATTGTAGACAAAAGAATAAGTCAGGCCAGTAATGAGCTGCTGTTGAAAACTACTTTGCAAAAATGGATTCTGGTCTAAAATGCCTTGAAACTCAGTGGTAATGTTAGAAGTGTTCACATAGTTGATACTGATGGGATTGAACTCGTGGTAAACCGAGATATTTTTTCGCCAACTGTACCCAAAACTAGTGTTAAACGAATTGAGGCTATAGAGATCAGCCCGATCAAAAAAGTCAAAGCCAAGGCTTACTTTCGTTTTCGGTACGGCATACAAAAAGGTGTCGTCCACTCTAAAAGGCACGATAAGGCGAGGAAGAATAAGGTCGGTCTTAAGGCCAACTAGCGTACTACTGAGGCCTTGATTCGTTCCACCTCCCACTTGTACTTCGTAGCCTAAACTTCCTGAAATATTGAGCGTTTCTCCTCCTCGGAATAAGTTTCTATTACTGTAAACTAGTGCAAGCGAGGGCCCAGCAAAACCGTTGGACTTAGTGACAGCACGAAGCTCTGTACGCAAGTTTCGCTTTTTTGATGGTGAAAGAAAGATATTGGCATTGAGCTTCAAAGTATCCGATAATGAATCGGCTTCAGAGATCTGTTCATACCTGATGTTTACAAACTTATAGAGCCCGATAGAGCTCAGTCTACTACTGGTGAGTCTAGATAGTTTTGGATCGTAATGCTGACCTTTCTCAAAGAGAATATAGGGTGCCATTCTATCAGGCCTAAAATATTCTGGCTTCTGAATAAAGTTAATGCCGTTCAACTCAACTGTGTCTCTCACAAAGCCTTCTGGCATTAAGGAATTATCGGGGTAAACATAGATTTCATTGAGTGCGTAGGGCAGCAACGATTTGAGCGGCACATCCTTTTTGAGTCTTAGAAAGAGATCAAATTGTCTATTGGCATATTGATTCGTATCGGCTTCGAAAATTAAGAAGTCAGCATTGAAATTATAGTAGCCCTTCGATTTTAAATGGTCATCAATGCGTTCTCTTTCCGTCTTTAGCGCATCCAAATTGAATCGGCTGCCGGGCTGAAGCGTGGTCTCTTCAAGCGATGTTTTGATTTCTTTGTAGATTTCTAGACTGCCGGTATCTAATTGATATTTGGATAAGGTGTAAGGTGCACCGAGCTTTACATTATAATTTACCTTAGCCAATTGTTTCTCTTCTACTATCGAAGCATTGACAAGCACATCAAAGTACCCGTTGTTCTCCAGTCGATTGTTGATCAAATCTACTGTTCTATCCACATCAATGTCTGATAGATACACTGGCTCTTCTCCAATTTTTTTATTGAGGTATTTATTCAGAAAACCGGGCTTTTCACGTTGGGATTTGTAGTGAGCTAGAAGGCCTAATCTCATTCCAAGAATTTTACTGTTTGGACTCGGTCTTAACAAACGTTCCAACTCAGATTCTACTGCCCCAATGTCTTTTGTAGATGCTTCTGTTTGCAGCTCAATGTCCGAAGACTTATACAGCCGCTCATCCGCTGGAATAAATCGCCTCACACTACATGAACTTACCATCAGTATGCCCATCATGGCGATGCATAGTCTTTTGATATGTAGTGGGGTGGCTTTCATTAATTCTTCTTATCCTCTTTTGACGTTTTTTCTACTTGTTCTTTGACCTGTTTGGTCCATAATTCTTTGAATTTGTTAAACTCTCTAGAAAAGATCAGCGCAATACCTGAGACGGTAAGCTGCCCATCAATTACCCCCTCATATTGATTCTTGCTAAAACCTTGCAATCTCAAACGCCTGTCTTGTGTCAAGAGATATTCTACACTCACATTACCGATAATTGGCGTGCTCTGGTCTGCATTTTGACTACCCGCTACTCCCACATCACTTCCAACTTGCACAATCAGCCGGTCGTTGAACAAACGTTTCTTAGCACTTATACCCAATTGTGTTTGACTTTGGGTGCTACCTGCTCCATTAACGTTGGTACTGTTCAGGTCGAAGCCTAGTTCCAAACCCGTATTCCCAAAGAGTTTATCAGAATAATTATTGAGTTGTCCTGAAAGCACCTTGTTTACATTATCAAGGGCTATGGATGCTGGTCCACCATTGCTTCCATCACTTCCAGCACCTGGAAAGAACCGGTTGAGCACGAGCAGTGAAAAAACATGTTTATTTAACTCGTCTTCTTGGTTGTTCAACTGCTGCACTTGCGAATAAACCACTCCCCCTAAAGCACCTCGTTCCTCTTCTGGCATATCGAGATTAAATGAGATTTCGGGCTTCAGCAAAAGACCATCTACGTTGATAAAAACTTGAAAAGGTAGCCGCTCTTGATAGAGGCCAGCCACGCTTTCACTCTCGGCAGAGGTTTTAATAGCCATTAGCGGGGCAGCAGAAGTCCTAACGTTATAGATCGCACTGATATCGAGGTCAGCATCGTAAGGATCTCCTGACCATTGAATACTACTACCCTGTGCTATTTCAAATTTTCTCTTAACGAGGTTATAAAGGTTTGTTTCATAATGGCCACTGCTAATTTGATACTTACCCGAAAGACTCATTCTTCCACTAGATTCAAGTCCGAAGCTGAAATCCCCGCTACCCGATACTTTTAAGTTATCTCCTGTTCGTTCATCGACAATAATGTTGAAGGTGGCCTTATCACTTACGGTTAACGTGGTTTGCACATCGTAGCCCGAAAGTGTTGCGGCAAGCGTGGAAGATTCATTTTGATTTACCCTTGTCAATATATCATCCGGATTCTCTCTGTTCACAAACAATACTACACCATCTCTGGCCTTCAACTCAACCTGCGTTTCAGGTACGATCAGACCGAAGTCTGTCGCATCATTTATCCTGAGGCTCCCTCTTAACTTTGGGATATTCAAATCACCTTGAATACTTAGGTTCGCATCCACATTGGCCTGACCGTAGAAGAGGTCATTCTTCTCCCTTTTAGAGTTCAACAGCCTGAAATTATCCGCCTTTACCTTCAGATCGAAGGTGGGATTTTTCAGCTCTTTTGTTAAAACCTTTCCGTCTAAGCTGAAGCTATTATCCTCACTATCTTGGATCAAAAAGTTATTGAGGTAAAGGCCCGAGTTGTCTATTTTAACTTGTTCGTTGGAAAATGAAAGGCGCGTGTTTAATTGATTGATCCGTGCATTGATATTTTGAAAACCAAAGTTTCCGGTATACACGGGTGCATTAAGATAACCTGATACCTTGACATCTGCCGTGAGATTTCCTGTTGCCTCACTGATTTCGCCTTCGGCAAACTTTTCGATCAAGGATATGCTCAACCTTGCTAATGCTAAATCTAAAGTCAATTGTGGTCCGGATTCCGTGGCCAAATAATCTCCGCTCAACACTAAGTCAGTATTGTCTCCCTTTACTGATAGATTAAGTTCATAGTTTTCTGAGCCTTTTGATTTAGCATCTAAAACCAACTTACCCAAAGTTGCTTCGAGTACGGAGAGGTCCGTAATACTCAGGTCTGCAAGTATGCCATAGTTATCAAATGGATTCTCAATGATGACACCGCCTTGAAGCTGGCCCTTGGCGAGTGGGGTTTCATAGTTTAATAGGTTAGTCAGGGCAGCAAGTTGGAATCTATTGAACTCTACTCCAACGTGTTCATTTTTCCTCTTTGGAAACTTATTACTAATAGTCACCCCTTGTTCCCCATTGGTAATGTCAAAGTCTTCGATATCAATAAATCTCTCGGCCAACTGAAGTTGGTTCGTGGGGGCTATATCCCAGGGTTTCTTGTTCAGAATCAATGCTGTAGGATCAATATGAAACCGCAGTGTGTCACCATTTATTTGGAGGGTTGAACTAATATTTACGAGTTTCTCTTGACCTGCTAATACGGTGAAATCACTTAATACTTCTCCTTCTACAATGCGTCCACGCAAACTTGTGCGATCGATAAAAGCAGGGCCCGAAGTAAAACTTTCCCACCCTGTATCAAAGTTGAACCCTATACTATCTCGTTTGGCAGACATGCTGAGACCTCTTAATTGGTTACCCTGAAAGTCAATGAAAGGTGCACGAACCTCTGCCGATAATTCATCCAACTTTTCGTCTAGTAAGATGTCAATACTTACTGTATCGAGCCGTTCGATTCCTTGGAGAAAGACTTCCGAAAGTATTGGTGCGTCTCTTAGCTGTGCCTGCGCTTTCAATACCTTAGGGTTTTCCAAATCTTCCAAGTAAGGTTCGTTTGCTAATACCCTATCTAATTGGCGTTCTAAAACCTTGGCAAGGTCATAAAGAGAGGCGTCTGAAGTAAGATCTAATTGTAAGATATTACCCGAAACTTGAATGTCGGTTTTGTTTTCTCTGACCTTGGCTTTTAAATCAAATCCTCCATAAGGATAGCTTTGTTGCTTATAGACCGCCAAGCCGTTAGTAATATTGGTACTTAGGTCAAAGAAGTTACTATTTCCCGCAAAGTCTGCTTGAAGTTTAAAGGCTGTTTTGATACGCTCCTGTGTCAAGCCTAATTCATAAAGGTCGGCACCCACAACATTCAAAGTGGTTGTCACCTTCTGGTTGATTGAATCAAGTGCCACGAAGGTATTCAAACTCATGTCAAGGTTTTGGTCCTTAAAAGAAAGCTTCACATCTCCTTCGCCATCCTTTAAATTGGCACTCAAGTTTAAGTCTGCAAAATTATAGCCATCGTAGCGGAGGGTTTTGAAATCTGAGGTGAGCTTCACATCTAAGTCCGACAGTCCAGTTCCTTTGCCCAAAAATTTTGCGGTGAAGGACAGCGTATCCAGTTTGTCATTCTGAAGTAAACGGTCAAGCCGTAGTTTTTCTATGCCGATTCCACCATCGAAGCTCATGAATTCTTCATTGATAAATTTTCCATTCAATGACACAGCTCCGTCTGATGTTTTGAGGTCAAGCTTGGCAATAAGGTCGCTGAGCTTGCCCTCGGCAGTTCCATAAAAAGAGATGTTTTTAGGAAGCTGAATACCCAAATCTTCTTCACTTAAAAATTTGACTACATCAGGTTTTTGAGTGTTGGCACTTAATTGCCTTAAGGTGAAAGTCAGCAGATCAAGATCAAGTAAATTTTGAACCTTTCCGCTTAGGCTGAACCCTGTTCTAACTCCCCACTCTACATCGAGTTGAGTCACATCAAAATCGTTAAGGTCGCCCTTTAATTGTAGGCCTCCTACAAACCTATTTTGCCCCAAGGTTTGAACATATTGATTGTCTTTAATTGCCGGATTGAAAATGTATGCTTCATTTATATTCAAGCCAAACTTGTCCAAGTTGGCAGTAATGCTGGCCGTTTCTGGGCTGTTTATTAAGTCATTAATACTATTGTAGGATAGACTGAGATTCCCTGCAATTTCATTTGATTGGGTGGCTACAATCAAATCATTAAGGGCAAGGCCTTTGTCATCCACCATCAAATCAAGTGCAAGCTTTTGTAAGCTGAAACCACTTCTTTCGCTAAAGGAGATTTCATCTAGAGACAGGTGGGCGCTTGACGACCCCAAGCTAAAATCATTGGCTTGTATGTTGAAGTTTTCCAACATGATATGACCTGGGTCAAAGACACCATTTTCTGCCAAACCGTCATTAGTTTTCAAGGCTATACTATTATCTTCTAGGGCAAATTCATCCACTTTAACCTGCCAATCGGGCCACTCGAAAGCGATAGGAGTATTATCTAAAGTAGTGGTATCTGGTGTCGATAAAGTAGCGAGTTGTTTGATGCGTATATCAGAATTATTAAGCGCTACATTTCGAATGTCAATGTTCCTTTTACTTAAGTCAGCTTCCTGTAGCTGTAATAAAAAATCGCCAATCGTTACTTGAGCAGTTGTCTGATCTGGCACTGACTCGTAATTCATTTTTACATTTTGGAGGGAGAGTTTATCTACCGATAAAAAAGGAAGTTGAATCTCCGATTCGATAGACTCCGACTCAACCGGAGCAGCACTAGAAGCTCTCGATAGTTGATAATTAATTTCTGTGTCCTCAATGGATAACTCGTCAACAAGAAATTGCATTTGTTCCAGGTCGAGCTTATCGATATCCAACCTAAGTTCTCCTAATGTCAAGCTCGCTTTGAGCCCACTCGATGCATCAGAATAGCGCGTATCAAAGTCTCGAAAATGAATACTACCGATGTTAATTTCTAGCGCTTCGGTCGTCTCTGATGGTGTATTTGAATCGGCAGGAGTGCTGTTGAAGGCCGTAATTAGAAATTCATAATTGAAACTTTCTGAATTGATTGGTCTACTGATGTTGGCCCTCAAACCAGACCAATCAATAGCATTAATGTTGATGGACTCTCCTCTAATGAGGGGTATAAGGCCAACTGAGGCTTCCAACTTGCGAGAGTAAATTAAGGTGTCTTGTTGCTGATCTTCTAGATAAAGCCCATTTAAAGACAGCTTTCCAGAAAAAGTAAGGTACAATTTGTCTATCCTCACCTCTGTTTCAGTTTTGTCCGAAATGTAACTTACAGCGCGATCTATGATGATACCTTGGCCCCACGGGCTACGAATGAAAAGAACAAGCGCAAAAAAGAATATAAGCACACCCAACACGAGTCGTGTAAGTATTCTGAGTAAACGATATTTGATGTACTTCTTTAGCATGTTCTAATCGCTGACAAAGCTAGTGCTATACCTGATTATATAGAATAATATTTCTTCCGCCAAACCGTCAATATTGCACATGCTATAAGCTTTCATTTTAACCTTTGCAGCCATCGTTAATTTCAATAGTCCTCACCTAAAATGATTCGGCCAGTTTTAGATAATAATTGTTAGACCGCTTCGCAAACCCCCAGTCTAAACGCATGTTTAAATTTTCTCTTCGATCCAGTTTAAGGCGAAGCCCAAGGCCGACCGACCAGCGTAAATTGGCCACGCTAAAACCTGATACGCGTTGGGCTACATCACCAATTCCTGCAAACGCCACCAGGCCTAACCAATTCGTGAGTGTAGTTCTGTATTCGGTCTGAAAGGCGATCATTTTATTGTCTATATATCGGCCTTCATAGTACCCTCTCATCATTTCATCACTTCCAAAAAAAGCCATTTCGGCTAAGGGAGCACTACTGCTAGCTGAATGCGTTAACAATTGAAAAGCAAGTATATTATACTTATCAGGGGTTAAGTTTTTGAAATATCTTAAATCAAGTCGCGTCAATTGAAAAGTATGGCTACTACCGAAGCTTTCATCGTAAAAACCATGTGTGAATTCCGCGTACATTCCGCTGGTAGCATTCAACAGGTTATTTCGGCTATCGTACACTAAGGCAAATTCACCACCTAGTGCTTTGGAGCCCAATGCTCCTGTCGGCTCTGGTCTGAAACCTTCGCCCTCCTCTGATTCAAAGTTTACGCCAGTAATAGCGTTATAACGTATTCCAGCGCCTATAAATAGGTGCTTCATAAATACTTGCTTGAGCAGAATAGGTTCAATCAACAATTGTGTGTACTCATAAAGCCGTTCGCTACTCTGCGGTGCATCTCTACCAACACCATAATACAGCCGTGGAAATGTCTGGTATGCTAGGTTTCCCTCTATCATGTACTCTTCTCTTGGCGAGAAAATTTCGAAACCAGAGTAAAATATCAATTGATTGTTCAAGGAATATTGTAAAGAAATTGGAACATTAGACGTTCTGGTTTCTAAACCAGACCCAGGCATTTTAAAAAGATATTTGGCCCCTACTCCCAACGAGAGGTTCGTCTCTGGTGTAAAAGAAATAATCGGTGCTAGAATAATCTTGGCTGGATAAATAGTTGTGTCTTGACTAGCCCTCATTTTATTGGGATAAATAGTAAACCGCTCGATTAGCCTTTCCATTGCATTACTGCTTTTAAGCTTTCGCTCTTGACCATCCACGGTGAAAAAACATCCCGTCAAAAGAATGATGAATATTAATGTCTTAATCGATAATGAGGAATCTATCTCTTCATTCTTGGTCATGGTACTTCTTGGCTTTAGTTTCATCTTAAAAATTGCTACAAGCCACTGACTCCATCTGTTTCTGACGCTTCAACTGCCTTAAGGCATCGAAGTGCGTGGTGTTGAAAGAATTACTCATCACTCGAAGTAAAAGCGCGTAAATTTTCCCCAATCTATGGAGTCTTACCCTCTTGTTCGGTAACGGATATCGCTATTCAAATTAAAAATGGCCTCATACCGAGTTCAGATCAGTATTACCGTCTGCCTGCAAGTAGGTAAGTGACAAAATTGGTGCCTTATGGCACCTGAGGATAAAACTGAGGAAGAGAACAATGGTCCGAGGCAAATCGTGGGCGCCATGATTATCGGCCTATGTGTACCCATAATCTTGAAACGAAAAAAGCCCCGACAAGTCGGGGCTTTAAACGTACCAGAGGCGGGACTTGAACCCGCACGACCAGAAGGTCACAAGATTTTAAGTCTTGTGACTTAACTAGTTCGATGATCCTAAATGTGCTAAATCAGTGTTTAAACAAACTATTCAGATCATTTGACATCACTAAACATCATGTAAAACTGGTATTTGTTGTACCTATGTTGTACCTTGAATTGCATTCAAAAATATAGAAAATGGCCTCTGTTAAGGTATTATTGAGAAAAAAGACTAACGCAAAAAATGAGTTTCCATTGGTAATACGCATTACTAAAGATAGGAAATCTTCTTACGTCTATACAGGGCAATACATTGATCAAAAGTACTGGGACCCAAAATCAGACAGAATAAAGAAATCACACCCTAATTCCGCACGTTTAAACAACCTGCTTTTAGCAAAGTTAGCCGAGGCTAATAACAGCTTATTAGAATTAGAGAAGGAGCCAGAATACAGTTCTGCTAAGACAGTTAGAAAATATGTAAAGGGAGATTTAGGCAATAGGTCTTTTTTCCATCTTGCTGATATATACCTTTCTGAACTTGATCAACTTGGAAAGCACAATCGTGTTTCAGCCGAAACACCAATGATTAAGCATTTTAGGGAATTCGTTAAAGGTGACATCATATTTCAAGAAATAAGTGATACTCTTTTGAGGAAATTTGAAGCATACCTCTCTGCGACAAGGAATGTATCTAAAAGAACAGTCGTCAATCACCTTGTGCCAATTAGGACAATATTCAATCGGGCCATGAGAGAAGGGTTAGTTGATAGAAAATTCTATCCGTTCGGTAAAGGTAAGATTGTCATTAAATTTCCTCAGAGCGTCAAAATCGGATTGACTCAGGAAGAAGTCAAAGTACTTGAAGGTGTTGAATTAGAATTGGGTAGTCCTCAATGGCATGCAAGAAACGTTTGGTTCTTTTCTTTTTATCTGGCTGGAATGCGAGTATCAGATGCTCTTCGTATTAAATGGAGTGATGTTAGAGATGGTCGTTTGTCTTACGCCATGGGTAAGAATGATAAACCGGGATCGCTACAATTACCAGAAAAAGCACTGACAATAATTCAACATTATGCTGATACTAAAGCCCATTCTGATCAAACGATCTTTCCAGAGTTGAGACATATTGACTTGGCCAATTCTACGTTGGTTCAAAAGAAAATCCGTAACGCTGATAAGAAATTTAATAAACACTTGGCGACCATTGCCCATGAAATGGGGTTAAATAAGCCTCTAAAGATGCATATTGCCAGACATACATTTGGTAATATCTCAGGAGATAGAATTCCCATTCAAATGTTGCAAAAACTGTATCGACATACCTCTGTTACAACGACTATCGGCTATCAGGCGAATTTTATTTACAAAGACACTGATGATGCCCTGAATCAAGTGATTGATTTTTAGCATATAGCCTAGGCTAGAACCACCTCATATATGTTAGTCAGAGCGTCCTTGGTTCGAGTCCAAGAGGAGGAGCTTAAAAATCAGCCACTTAAGAGTAAAGTCGATAAGTGGCTTTTTAATTTGCACGTAGAAGTAGTGCCCTCTTTCTAAATATTCATAACGCCCGGGGAATCCAGTTAAATGTTTTTTTCGCCAGGTCCTCCCTATCAATCTGAGAACTCAAAACTTGTCTGTAGTAACTGGCTCATGGAGCCCGAGGCTTATTAATTAGACCAAACCTATAACCCTATATCCGTCTATTAATGCCAATCTTATCTCCAAGAGTTATCCAAAGATATCACTGCCATCTAATTTGAGTGGGGGGGGCTGCGAACCTCTTTGTCTTTTTAAGATTACAATTTCCTGACTTTACAAGGCATTAAAAGCATCTTAGGACGAGTCATTCGGCAATAATTTATAAACAGAATCGGATCCAAATTTATTCTTTCAGAGTGAATTTTTACAAAAACTCCAGTACCTCCATCAAAGTCAAACCATAAAATAGAGACTTGACCACCACTAAATATCCCTTCTGTATTTTGGAAGTCTCGATATTAGAACACATAAAATACCCGTTATTAGATTTTTTTTACTTAGTTTTGTAACACAACATTTTTGTTGTATTGAATATGATACCTAGTTTTACAAATCAAGGTCTACTCCCGCCAGGAGTTCATTACTCAAGCTGGTCCGAATTCTATTCGAGATACAATACCAATAGTTATAGGCAAGAGTTACTTAGAGGTCTTAATGATGCCATAGACTCTTTAAGGTTTGCAGGGTGTTGTGTTATATATGTTGATGGGAGTTTTGTTTCAAACATTGATATGCCGAATGACTTTGACGCCTGCTGGGACTTATTCGGAGTTGACCCGCTTAAACTTGATCCTCAACTATTAGATTTTTCCAATGGGAGGGCTTCGCAGAAGACAAAATATGGAGGTGAACTTTTCCCCTCATCGATAAGGGCAAATTCGGATGGTGCATTATTTTTGGACTTTTTTCAAATGGACAAAAACTTGTGCATTCCAAAGGGTATAGTCGCTATAAAACTGAACTAATGAGTCATGATTAAGAATGAACGTCAATTGCGTATTAGTAAAAGTCAGGTTGAGAAATTCCTTTTAGCATTTGAGAGCTTTGATAGTGTACAAATATCAAAAGGCGCACATCCTGCTCTTATTCAGGCTGAAAAGGAGGCCATTTTAAGTCAATATGAGAGTTTAAGATCTCAGGTTGAGGAATATGAGAAGCTGAAATCTGGGGTGTATGATAAGATTGAATTCCATTCTTTCGAACAACTGCCTGTCGGCTTAATCAAGGCAAGGATAGCGACAGGACTATCTCAGAAAGATCTTGCTGTAAGATTAGGCTTAAAAGAGCAGCAAATTCAGAGATATGAATCTGAGAACTACAGAACAGCAAGCTTCAGCCGTCTATTAAAAATTATTAAGGCGCTTGGAGTTATCGTAAATGAAGAGATTCTTATTTCAGAAGATGTAATCTCTAAGAATAGGTTAGTCAATAGCATTGATAAATTGGGAATCAGCATGAAGGTAGTTTTAGATAGAATACTACCAAAGAACCTTGCGTCAGCTTTGATGGATTTAGACTCTAATATAGGCGGATACTCAATTCGTATAAGAGAGGCAGCGGGGCTATTGTCGAGAGTCTTTGGAGTTTCGGAGGCAGGATTGTTGGATGGTGGTGATAAATCATTTGATCTAAGTCATGCAATGGCTGTCAGATATAAAAAACCAAAGAATGTCTCTGCAAATCAGATAAGTGCATATTCCTTTTATACGAATTATCTAGCTTTGACCCTTCTGAATGCTTGTAAGGGGCTTCCACAGCAAAGAGTGCCAGAAACTGCTTTTGACGTGAGAAATGAGATACTTGAAAAGTTTGGACAAATCAATTTCGATACTGTGTTGGATTATGTCTGGTATTTAGGAATACCAGTTCTTCCATTGACTGATTCAGTATCCTTTCACGGGGCTTGTTGGCGCGTAAATGGAAATAATGTTATTGCCCTAAAGAAGAATACAAATTCAGGGTCTAGATGGATGTTTGATCTCTTACACGAACTCTGTCACGCAAAATCCTATCCTGATCAAGACTCCTTTGAATATATAGAAGAGGACGAGATTAGCGTAAAGAATGAACTAAATGAGGAGGAAGAGGAGGCCAATGAGTTTGCGATGGAGGTTATCCTGGGAGAAGATGCCTATGATTTAGCTTATGAGTGTGTCGTGAGAGCCAAGGCAAATTTGAGAAGACTAAAAAGGGTTGTGTCTGAAGTTGCTCTAGAAAAGAGTGTAGACCTAGGTACTCTAGCTAACCAACTAGCTCATCTATTACAGGAGGATCAAGATGTTAATTGGTGGGGTACAGCCAACAATCTTCAAAGTGATGTTGGGTATTGGAAGTCAACAAAAAAGTTAGTCCTGGGCAATTCAGATTGGAATAAGATAAATGACTTAGATCGTGATTTAGTATTAAGGGCTCTAGAATAGTATAAGAATGGGGAAAAAGAAGAAAAAGAAGAATACTCTTCCTAAAATGTCATGTTTCGATACAGATTGCGGAAATGATCTGCATTGTTTTCGTCCTCCACCGTATACAAGGCTTGATAAACTTCAGGGTGGAAAATGTAATCAATGTGATGCAGAACTCATCGATTGGGATCAAATTCAGGACTCTGGTTTGAGAACAGTTTCTGAACTCGTACCCAAGCTGAAAAAAGAGTATGTTAGACATGTCTTTTGGCATATTGAGTTGGATCAAGAAACCCTTGACGAAATCAGAGCCTTAGCAGATTCGAACCTCAGGACCAAAATAAGAAAGAGAATTAAGTCTTCGATCCACAAGAAAAGGTCTGAAATTTTCCGAGATGGGATGCAAACCCCAATGAACGAGGTCAACATAATTTATTATGCTCAACATGCTACTGCCACTTGCTGTCGCAAATGCTTGAAATATTGGTATGAAATACCACTCGAAAAAGAACTCGATTCTGTAGATACACAGTTTTGCGAGGATTTGATTTTTACATACATACAAGAAAGGCTTAAAGAAAAGGAATAATGGCACTGCTTTCAAAAGAAGAAATAGTCAAGCGTTTTCAAAGAGGTGAATTGATCGATGCACCTAGACGAAAAGATGGTGACTATGATGTTCAACCCTCCAGCTATGACTTGAGTGCTGGCATAATTGTTCGCAGAACGGGGGCTAAGCTTCCTTGGCAAGACAAGGTTAAAAAATATTTCTATGATCCATCTAAAAGTTTATCCGAACAAGATGAAGTCACAATTGAACCGGGGCAGATGATGTTTGTAATTACTCAAGAAAATGTAATTATGCCTAAAGACCTCTGTGGTACTGTATATTCTAAAAATAACCTATCAAGAGATGGGATACTAGCACTTACCACTGGTCATGTGGATCCAGGTTACAAAGGTGCGATTGTGATAAGACTTATCAACCTCAAAGCCACTGATTATACTCTTGCTTTGGGTAAGACTATTTACACGATAACTTTTGAGGAGCTAAAATATAACGATCCCAATCTCCTGAAGGAACGTCCAGAGATACCTCGAGAGGATATGTTGAAGATGGTAATGGATTCTGCAAACTCTGCTTTAAGTAATACCCTTCATGATATGGCAATGCTTCATGGTTTTGTAAAAAAAGAAGAGTTTGGAAGATCATTGAGGAACTGGCTTTTTGGATCAGCTTGGAGAATTATAAGGACTACCTTTGCAAGTGTTCTTTTTATTTTTACTGTAGCTATAACAATTTCAAAAGTGATAGATTTATTAAAAAAATGGGAACTTATTTAATTAATGTCTAACCCTGAAAAACATATTGATACCGCACAGTTTTCACAGCATTTGAGATCAAAGGGTGTCGATCTTATTAACAAAAGAATTTTGTTGACCAATTTCAATGGAAGCGATCAGCAAAAGGATTTTACTCTGCCGTCTAATTGTAATGGCTTTGGAAGAATTCATCACTTTAGACGTAAAGATTCGGAGCTGGATATTCAGAACCCACTACCAATTGATCCTGCCTTAAATTTTTTAGGCCAACCGTCAAGAGATGAAATTAAAGTTCAGGTTTTTCAAAATGCTGTCTGTAGTTGGAGGTGTTGGTATTGCTTTGTGGATTTTAAACTTCTATCAGGAAATCCCAAATACTCCCAGTTCAGAAGTGCTGAGGAATTGATGGAACTCTACCTTCAAGATGAAAATGCTCCCTCAATTATTGATTTGTCAGGCGGTCAACCTGATCTTGTTCCAGAATGGGGTTTATGGATGCTGGAAGAGATAGAAAAACTTGGCCTTTCTGAAAAAATCTATGTTTGGACTGATGACAATCTAAGTAACGATTATCTTTGGAAGTACCTTTCTCAAAATCAATTGAGAAAACTCAGAGCCTACAAGAATTATGGTAGAGTAGGTTGTTTCAAAGGCTTTGATAAAGATTCTTTCTCATTCAATACCCAAGCGAGTCCGGATCTGTTCAACACACAATTTGAACTTATGGGTAAATTGGTTGATTTTGGTTTTGATGTCTACGGATATGCAACGTTCACAGCCAATGATGAAAAGCATATTAGTTCTAAGGTTGGGGACTTCGTGGACCGTGTTCAGGAAGCTGTTCATCCAGTTTTTCCATTAAGGATAACTCCCTTGAAAATTACTAAGTTTTCGCCAATGGAAAAAAGAATGAAATATGTTCATGAAAAGGCAATTAATATTCAAATGGAGGCCTTGGAAGCTTGGGAAAATGAAATTCAGAAACGCTTCAACAGAACAGAAAGAAATAAACGAGTATATGAACATAAAATCAAAAATTGAGCTTAGCGAAAGATATATCGATTAATGAACCCACACAGTACCTTGACCTCATCAAATCGAGAATTCTATCTGTCCTGAGTGAGTCTCCTGTTGATTTCATCGACTTACTTAAAAGTCTACGCGGAGTTTATCCCGGCCTCGTAAGAACTGAAATTGACAACCTCATTCAGGCCAATGAAGTCTTTTATGCCCAAGGCAGATTTTACGCTAATACTGAATATTATTCCAGAATAGATAAAGAGTCCTTTGATTGGAGGTTTATTTCTTCGGTTTCTAAACAAGAAAATGCGGATGATATTTGGACTGTGCAAACTCATCCTGGTGATTACGATTGGAGGTTTTCGACTTCAACTATTAGTGAGCTTACGTATAGTTTTAAACAAACTTTCAACAAAGAGGATACTATCGGTCTATTTGGGGTAGAATCGCTATATATCCCTTTTTCAAATTATTTTAACGAATGCTACTTGTTCAATAACAGCAAGGTAATATTAGAGCAATTAAACTCGACAGGTTATAGCAATGGGTTGATTCATCATGATTTATTTGACCAATTCCGTTTCGAAAGAAAATTTTCAGTGATTGTGGCTGACCCCCCATGGTACCTCCCATTCTATAGAGCCTTTATTTTCAGTGCTTCAAAAGCACTGAAAATTGGCGGTAAACTATTTCTAAGTTTAATACCAGAAATGACTAGGCCTGATGCTCTTTTAGATAGAAAAAAGGTGATTGAATACTCCGAAAGTTGCGGTTTTAAGATGAGGTCCTGTCTTCAAGATGAATTACTCTATAGAGTTCCTCCGTTTGAGAGAATCGAGTTAGAAAAGAGTAATTTGTTTATTGGTGAGTGGCGAACATCTGACTTAGTTGAACTGGATAAAATTGCGGATGCAGACCTTTCCGTTCCCGAAAACCCATCTGATGAAGCCAATTGGCATGATTTAGTTGTTGGAGGAATACTTATCAAAATTAGAAAAAGAAAATATGTGGCTAACTTAAATTCAATATTGACCTTTGACTACGCAAATTTACAAGAGCCATATTTTGGAACAATATCCAGAAGGTCTCCTTACAGGGATAGGATAGACATTTGGACTTCGGATAATATGGCCTTTTCAACTTCTAACCCAAGAATAATACAAAAAATTTTACAAGATTTTAAAGAGCTATCAGATTTCTCGATGTCTTTAGATTCCTATAACTTTGACTCTGAAGCGAAGAGAAAAATCGTAAGTTTTTTGAAGCACATTGAAACAAAGCTATGAATTGTAGAATTAAATATGATCCCAAGGGAGTAAGTGCACAATGGCTTGATAGTATGGTTGACAGTATTCAACCCAGTTCAACAAACGACTATTGGAAAAAGTATTTCAGTGACCTAAAAACAGATTCTTCAAAAAAGCAATCTGTTCATCTTGGGATTTTTATTGAACCTTATCTTGAGTTTGTTTTAGCAGGTAAAAAAACAATCGAGTCTCGGTTCTCAATTAACCGCTGTGCTCCTTTTGAAAGGGTCAATGAAGGAGACTTGCTCTTAATAAAGGAATCATCAGGTCCAGTTGTGGCCATATGCAATATTTCCAAAATCTGGAGTTACCATTTAGACCCAAGCTCTTGGGACGAGATAAAGAGTGATTTTTATCAAGCATTATGTATTCAAGACCCAGCTTTTTGGAAGAGCAAAGAAAGGGCTACTTACGCTACGCTGATGAGCCTAGAAAGAGTTACTCTTATACACCCTTTGGAGTTTGACAAAAGAGACAGGAGAGGTTGGGTAGTTCTAAACGCTTAAAGTTTGTTAAAAGAAGGTTTGGTAATTGGTATTTCGGGTAAAATCTCTAGCGGAAAAACTACACTCGCGAAAGGTTTATCTGATAAATTTAGAGTTCCGGTTGTGTCTTTTGGAGATTATGTGCGTCACGAAGCCAGCTCTCTTAATGTTGCGAACACAAGAAAAAATCTTCAGGAACTCGGAGAAAAACTCATCGTAGATGTGGAGACTTTCTGTCTGGGAGTCCTTCAACAAACCAACTGGCACAAAGGAGAAAACTTGATCATTGAGGGAATAAGGCATACAGAAGCTTTGGACTTCTGCAAGTCTTACCTACAGCCATTCCCATTTATTCATATCCACATTGACATTGACACACATTCACAGATATCAAAAATGGCTCGTAACCCATCTCTAGCTAGGTCAATTGGCTTTGTGAATCATTCAACAGAGTCGCAATTGACGCATCTTATTGGTAGCAGGTCCGATATACTACTAAAATCTGATCGAGAACTAGATAAAATGATTAATGAAATCCTTAAAGATCTAATAGCCAAGGGCTATTACAAAAATTAAGGGTGCTTGATAAGGAACTCCTCTCCAAAAAGTAACGAGGCCATTTAGAGTTTTGAAGTGTCATAAGCAACCAGCAATAAAACCTTATGTTTAGTTTCCAGCCTATGTCCTCTTCCATACTTTGGCCCACTTTTCTTATGCCCCATTAGATCATCAATAATCTCTTCGGGTGCCTCCATATCCATCAGTCGGTCTTTAAAAGTGTGCCTTAAGGAATATATCGAATGCTGAGGAGTGGGGCAAAAGTTGTGTTTCGTTAGTCTTTGATTCACATTTCCTGAAAACTAATCCGGATTAGGCTCTTGTAAACGATAATTCTTATGCAACGACCGATATCAATTGATTATGTTGGTTGTGACCAAATCCTACTCCCGCAACCATCGGTATCAACACTTCTTTGCCAGAAGCGAAGTTTAGGATTGATGCTAGATCACCCTTTAATTCTAACAAGCATTCTCCACGGTTTTCTCCAGGTGTCACTATGATTGAATCTATCAATGATCTTATGATCTGTGTGGCTTCGAGCATAGCGTTACCGTCAAGGCTGAGTGATTTTCTCAATGACATTATTTGCTGTTTATAGAGTGCTGACATATTTGGTTTAATCTGTATGATATTTTCACTTTTCAGAACTTCAATCTCTTTCAATAGAAGCACTTTCTTATTTTCGAGGGGTGGTAGTGTTTCCTTCATTGTGGACGAGTAAAGGCCATCCATGATTGCTTTTATTATGCTGTCTATCTGTTTTTCTGCCTCCCTCAATTCTTTTTGAGCGGCTTGCAATCTTTGGTTTTGATGTCGCCTCATGTCTTTTAGCCCATCTTCATATCCCTTTGAGAACTCTTGGAGCATTTCATCAGTAAGCATCTTACTTTCCAAGGCATTTAAAATGCGGTTTTCCAAGTCTTGAATTTTGATCGTGCGATCATTGGTGCATGTGCCTCTTTCTCGCCTATGAGAACAGGCATAGCGACCACTACTATAAACAGTATAAGACCCACCACATTCTGAGCACTTGATAAGCCCGCTAAGCAGATGGCGTTTTCTGACTTGCTGTGGTTTTGGTTTTCCTGCGATGGCGTGTTTTAAAGATTGAACTTTATCCCATGTGGCTTGGTCAATAATCCTCAACTCTTCGATTTCATTGATAACCCAATCTTCAATAGGGTTTAAGATGGCTTTGCGTTTTCCAGTATCTGGGTTCTTGATAAATTTCTGTCGATTGTAAACGACCTTTCCAGTATAAAGCATGTTGCACAGTATACCGTTTTGTCTGGCTGGATTTCCGTTGACCGTGCTCGCCATCCATTGACCGCCTCTTGGTGAGGGAATTCCGTCTTCGTTCAAAGCTGATGCAATTGCTTTCGCTGATTTCCCTAATAGGTATTCTTCAAAAATCCTGCGTATGACATTGGCCTGCTCTTCATTGATTACCCTATAGCCCGGAATCATCTCTCCACGTTCATCATACACTTTGGCCTTGTCATAACCGTAAGAAATGCCGCCAGGTATCTTGCCTCTTTCAACAGCTCCCTTTTGACCTCTTCTTGTTTTATCAGCTAAGTCGGAAAGATAAATTTGATTTACAGTACCCTTCAAACCGATATGCAATGCAGTAACTTCATTGTCTGAAATCGTATACATGCCAACGCCATAAAACTTTAATCTCTTGAAGAACCCAGCACTATGTTCTTGATCTCTTGAAAACCGTGAGAGGTCTTCTGCGACAACACCATCGAAAGCATTTCGCTCCGCATCGTATAATAATTTTTGAAGGTCTGGCCTATTATTGAAGTGTGCGCCTGATACGGCACGGTCCTTATATATGTTGGTAACTTCACCACATTGGGCTTTTACCCATTTTGAACACTCACTAATTTGATCATCAATGGATGTTTCTTTTTGGTTATCACTTGAATAGCGAGCGTATATTGCAAATCGTTTCATTTATTGAGCCTTTCAAGGCTCATTATAGCAGAGTTTCGACCCAATAGGTAAGCAAGTTTTTTTAAGGGTTGAGTTGAATTATCAGTAGGTTTTTGATCCAAACTTATTGTAAGCCCGACCTTCTTATGACTCCCTGATTTACTTTTTATATCTTCAATTCTGTCCAACACTACTTGCCTGCTCGCTAAAGTTTGATGTCCTAGGACTATAGTCCTAATTACAGCTTTTTGTCAAGCTATTGTTCTTCTTCTGTTCTGGTGTGAATGGTTCATTTCTGATCCATTTAAAGCCGATGAACTGAAAAGAAATTCAGAGGTTTGATCTCCTCTGACGTGATGTCTGTAAGTAAAGTAAGGCCTTTGAGATTAATCACTTTCTAAGGTTCAAATGAGTTGGTTCAGTGACCTTCTAATGAACAAAGGGGTTCATTCAAATGGATTTTAGATTTTCAGTATGTAATGAAATATTGGGAGGAGTTAGATAAGTAATCGTGCTTTGATAAGCCTGATATTGGCATTGCTCACACCGTGATTTTTGGCAAGTACTTCCCACTGATCCAGAGCCGTTTTTGTCTGTTCGATAATCTCATTGATTTGAGCCCGAGTGAGGTTGGCTTCTTTGCCTAGCTTAATCAAGTGTTCGCTTGACGGGCTTTGCCCCTCTCCCATGACCATAGTGCTTTGATGTCCACGAGGTCCTGATGAAAAGGTCAAGTCGTAGGCAGGTGCAAGCCTCCATTGACCAGTACTATCCATGAGGAAAGAGAAGTTCTTTCCATGATCGTCTCGATTATGTGAGAGAGTATTAAACACCGAAAGGCGAAACATTTTTTCCACCTCCCTGACATCTTTTGTAAGCACTCCGGTTAAGGTGACTAAATCCTCGTAATCTAAAGAGGGGGTTCTAAAATCAGAATGCAATATACCGCTAGCCGTATGCATATGAAGTCTACTGTTTTTAACTCGGTCAAATCGCTGAGTCGCAAAGTAACCTGCCCCTTTTGAAGCTGGAAATAAAAGGGCTTGTGTCATTTCAAGACCAGCTTCTTTTGCCATCAATGAATAGACATACTCAATAGCTCCGGCATCAAAACCGTCTGTGGTATTGGCAAATTTAACAATCCAGTGGTCATAGCCTTCTGGCAAGTCGTGCTTGCCATGGATGATTTGTTTTTTGTTTTGGCCAACACCGATTAAGGCTTTTGGTCTAGCACCAGCGGATGATCCATTCAAGTCAACCAACTCAGCTAGAACGTTCTCAGCCTCTCCATCCATGACATCCTGTGTTTGATCGGAAAGGATATCGAGGTTTATGATTTCTTCAGATTTCTCATCGCTATAGTCAGGTTCATAGACCAAAGCCCCCAATCCAGTAAAACCGATATGGGCAAGCCGATCTAAGACGCTGAATTCGTTAGGGAGTAGATTACGACTTCTGACTAGGCGATCAAACAATAAGCGCCCCCATCCATCTGGTAGGCTGTCATTGAAAACTCCTGGCAATCCTTCAAAAAGGATCGGACTGAAAGTTTGAAGCCCCGATTCCAAGGGAAGTTTTAAAGGAGATATTTCGAGTCCTAGATCAAGAAAAGCTTCATCATATTCAAAGTAGATTTGAGCGTTCCGGCTCGCAAGTCTACCAACAGGAATAGTATTTTCTCCAAAATTAAGGCCGACTTTAACTTCATTCAAAGAGATGATATTGCTCATTTTCGCCACCCTCTTTGTCGTTTTTTATCATCCTTATTTTTAAGCACATCGTCAATGGATGTAAAGTTTTCATTCAAAGGCTTTACAGCTTCAACAAGACTATCGAGACACCCAAGTGCCATGGCCAGCTTGAAAAATGACTCTAGGGAGATTAGCCCTTTTTGCTCAAACTTGCGTAATGAGGCTAGGCTTACCCCTGCACGATCCGCTAGTCCTGCTTGGGTGAATCCCTTTTCAAGACGAATAGCTCGTAAGCTCTCGGCAACTTTTCGTAAAGCCTTGGAAGTGGTTATAAGTGAGTTCATAATATTACTTGCATTGTAAATATAGCACTTATTACCATTATAGTAGTAATTGTTTGACAACGCAAGTTTTATGATTAGGGCGAAAGAGTCAAGGCGATGCCTTTAATTCCGATTTAAATGACGTGTATCATGGATAACAGAGGAAAAGCCATCATTGGTGATAATCAGATGATCAACCACTTCTAGGCGCATTAGCTTACCTGCTTCAACAAATTGCTCAGTAAGGTTTATATCTGCTTGGCTTGGCTTCAAACTTCCAGACGGATGATTATGGCCTATGATCAGGCGATCAGCTCGCCTTTTCAAAGCTATGGCGAAGACTACCCTCAAATCCACAGAGGTGTCAGTAAAACCACCTTTAGATATTGAGGCTATAGACATGATCCTTAATTGACGATCAAGAAACATGGCCTTGAACTCTTCAATCAATTCTATCTGATCTTGATCCCAGCTTTTTAAGAAGGCTTGATACGCATCATCAGCATGAGTGATTTTTGGTCTTTCATTAGCTTTAAGCTTGTTTCTGTAGGTGAGTTTTACTTCTTCAATCTTCATTTTAAATCTCCTAGAATAACTCAAGTTGTGGCGTTAGTTGATTTTGCAAGATTTGAACTGCCTTTATTGCACTTTGATTGTTTTGTTGACTTGAACAGCTATTTTCAAATGCAATACTTTGATTGAAGAACAATATTGAGCTCTCCATGGCATAAACTCTGGCATCCATTAATGATGCAAAAGCTTTCCCATTCCAAATGTCTGCAGGTGAAGCAAAGCCATTTGCGGAAAACATGGCTGTTAAACCTAAAAGTATCTGGCCGTTTATTATTTCTATGTAACTCATCTCTGCCCAGCATCTACCAACCTCGACCAAAGTCTCACTCTTCGATGTGAGACGACCTTCTAAATCCATTTCAACACCCCATAGTTCACACACGTCAGCTATTGCTTTATTATCTTTAAAATAATTCTCACCATACCTTTCTTTGATAGCTTCAGTCTGTTCCGTTTTATCGATTCTTATTATGTTCATTATACTAACTCCGGCTGTAGGTCATTTAAGTAGTTGGTTGATTTAGCCGCCTGCGCGGAAGCTTTAAAAATCAACGTCTTGTCATTGCGTAAAGCCCTCAACCAACTTTTGATGTACAGCGCATGACCTTTGGGTTGTGTCTGAGTGATATTGTGTTGGGCACATAGGAAAGCCGCTCCAAGCTCTGCGATTAGCTCTTCAAAGGCATAGCTTTCTATAGCTTTTCTATCGGGGTCTTCCTTACGGTCAAGGCGCTTTGGCCCACCTGTCCAGTGTGTCAATTCATGAAGCAGGGTGGAATAATAATTCTCTGTTGCACTGGCTTGCGCTGTGTCAAAGAACAGTGATGTGTTGGGCATATTGATATAATCACCCAGTTGAGCATAGAATGCTTCGTCTCCGTCTGTTCTGATCTCTGCTCCTGTTCTCTGGCAAAATTCATCAATCAGTGACAGACGCTCTACTTTGTCGAATTCAGGTAATTCGGAAACATCCTGATCTTCATAGCCTTCAACCTGTGAAGCATTAAAGACGCTGTATTGTCTGAGCATCGGTATCTTCACTTCTTCGGTGTCACCTGATTGGCCTTCCTCTTCTCTGGTGAGGGTTTTATAAAAGATGACGCGTGAGCCTTTTTCACCTTTTTTGACAGAGGCTCCTATTTGTTGCCATTGCTTGAAGCTTGCCCATTTATTAGAGGGCAGGGTTCTTGATTTTTGGTTAAACCAAAGCGCAAGGATATTCACGCCTTGATATCTATTCTTCGTGATGGGGTTTTCAGGGATACCCATCGCGGTAAGGCTGGCAAAAGGTGGTTGATAATCATTCAAATCAACTTCATCGAGAAGGCTGATAATGTTGTTAGTGATCTCTTGATGAATGTCGCCTCTGGGCTTTTGTGTTGAGGGCATGACAAGTACTCCTTTCGAAAAAAAGAGGAGGGCATAGAATTGCCCTCCTTAAGTTTGGCTTGATTATGCTGGTTGAGGTGCTTCTGCTTGATCAACCGCACTGTCCTCAGTTACCTTTTTCTTAGTCACATGATAGGCGTAGGTAGTAACTGCGGTTTGCTTATAGCCCTCCGGGGTATCAAAGCTCTTGGAACTGTCTTCACCCTTGAAATAAGCCCAGTCACCTTTTTGAAGATCCTTAGCAATATCAAAGGCCTTGCTAAGATTGCTTGACACAAGAATGTTGAAGTAGTTGGTCATGCTTTTGATCTCGCCACCTCTTTCATACTGCTTGTTGCTGGCCAATCTGATCTTTACAAATTTCCCGTCTGCGATCAGTTTGGCATCTTTGACCAAGCGGCCTGACTTCATTGAGATATTGGTATCCGCAAATAAATTGTCTTGATCGACTGTATTTTCAGATTGGTTTTGGTCTTCTGTTTGGTTTGGTTGGTTTGACATTTGATTTCTCCTTTATGTCGTTGGTTTTAAAAACACCTCTTTGTAAGAGGCGTTATGGGTTCGCCATAACCCTTGCCACGTGGTCGAACGGGGGGTGAGCAAAGCGCAAGGTCAAAAAAACAACAAGGGGGATCACCCGCTTTGCACAAACGAAGAGCGGAAAAGTGGGGAAATGTTTTTTTGCTGTTAAGGAAACCTTGCGCTGCGCGAGGAGGAACGCCTAAAGCAATATCTTGGCTTCTGCCAATCGCTCTGCCCTTGACTGGTCCATACTATTGGCGGCCATTGAGATCATATCTGCCATACACGGCATTCGACCGCCTAGAACATAGTTTCGAAGTGCATCTGAATAGTATTCCAGGGCTTTACGCCAGTCGATAAAATGCTCTCCTGACAGATCCTCCAATGTATCAAACACACGTCCGGCATCTGCGCTAATATCACAAATCATATCTTCTAGAGATAGGTCTTGCTTGATAGGCAGAATGTTGTCGTTGGCATGTTGAGTGATTGAATATAGACTTCCAGCTATCCGGGCGACTATCTCGCCATAGTACAAAGTATTGTTACTCATCCTTTTTTTTCCTTCCACACATGAGTTACACAGTAAATTAACAGTAGGAAAATAGTCCTACCATCAATTGCAATCTGGGGTTGTAACAGTATCAATTACTGAAGTCAAGAAAAAGATTCACCTTTTGTTCTTGGGGTCTAAAGGTGAATGCATCAGTATGGAAGTGAAGAACTCCAAGCCTTTAGAGAGGATTGGTCACAGACTGGTTCAACGCTATAGGATAACGTTTAGAGTCCTTTAAAGAATTCTTCGAGGGTGAGTTTATGAATGTTTACGACCTCCAACAGGGTAGCTAAACGGATGTTTGCTCCTTTTTCAATTCTCCAGTATTGTTTACGGTCTAAGGAAAAAGCCACTGCAAAATTCTCGTAACTAGTATAGCCTGCATCAATCCGTAATTGCCTGATTTTAGCACCAACTTTTTCAGCGGTCTCATCAAGGTTATAAGCTTTCATAGGCATCAATGACCTAATTACAGCTCAACTAATTTACGGCATATTTGCCACACTGCTAAAAACATTTTAAATTGTGGCATATTTGCCTCTTTTAAATATTAATATTTTAACTAAGCAGATGTAATTCATTGCCTACGGAGGTCAATGAATGGTATAAATAATCATCAGAAATGGAGTAGAGCTATGAGAGCTTTGAAGAAAACAGCAATAGGATTAAGCCTGATCGCACTCACCGCGTTCGGAGCAAAAGCCCAAAATGCCAACGATAACCGCTTGGCGTTTAATGGTGCGTCTGGTGCAAAAACAGAAGTGGTGACTAAAAAGGCTAATTTAAATGCTCCCATAGTCAAGCAGGCGTCTTCTGTGTACGAGGCCCGCGTAAACTCTCGTGACGAGAATTTATCACTTATCTTATTGCAAGCAGAAAATGACCCTATCAGTGGCGAACGCTACGCGAAGGGCTTTGCCAACGGTTTTACGGATAGAGAAAAAACAGCAGGCAATCCCATGTATGTAACAGCCAATTACCTTCCTAAGGAGGATGGATTGTCTACCAGTTTTGGTATGGTCTTCATGGATGGTGCACACTGGCGGTATAATGGCCCTGACATGGTTGTCGGAGATGGGGTAAACCAAAGTACCATCAAGAATGGACAAGACTCTTTTACGATCTTTGAATTAAGCTATTTGATAGATGATATCATGAAAGATTACGTGAAGAAGTTTGGTAATAATAAGATTATACCAGAAGGTCAAAAAGCGGCCTTCGTTGCTTCATTAAACTAGAACCCTTTTCATACAGATCATGACGACCTAAAAGCTCAAATTTCCAACGGTTTGCGGGGCTGATGGCGCTTGATCTGATTCCGGCTCTGTCCCAACCTTAGAAGGTGCGCTTAGACTTTCTGAACGTGCCTCTTTTAGACTTGTATCTCCCAATTGAGAAAATTCCTTGGTTTCGGGGTCTGTCAAGTCAAACGCTTTTATAGCGTCTCCATATATTTCATGACTTACCTTTTGCTGTATGATCAACTGTGCTTTACCCATTCTATCTTCCAGATTAGAAAACTCGGTGTCCATCTCTTTCAGTTCGGCATCGTATTTTTCAAAATTGCCATCGTCACCGAGTTCTTTTGCTTCATTGCGTAGGGCAATAACATTTTCACGATTTTGATTATACGCGTCCTTTTCTGCTTTATAGTCCTCATACAGCTCGTTAATTTCTGCGAGGGTTGCCTTATATTCTTCTAAAGTGTCTTCATAGACATGTTTTAGGTTTATAGACATTGTGCCATCTTCCCGCATGACATCGACTTCTTCCGGCTCGAAACCGACCAATAGCATAGTTGTAGCCATTTCTTCCGGATCTTTGTTTTGCAGGACTTTTTGAATTTGTTTCAGTCGGTTTTCTTGTGCATTTAAATCATCGAGGTCGTCATCAATATCGTCTAAAATGTTTGTCATATTCGATAGTGTGTCTCGCATCGTATTGAACGCATCACGCATTTGCTCATCAAGACGTTGCATTTCATCAAGGAACAACATGAACTGTGCGTCTTTGTCTTTCTTCTTTTCGCCCGTTTGAGGGTCTATATTGTCAAGGTTAGCGGTTTGCTCCACACCTGAACCAATCAGGCCATAGCCATTAGCCGCATTGAACTCACCCATAAGGGATTTGACTGCTAGATTTTGGCTGAGTGTCTTGTAATCGTCTGGCATGATATTCTCTTTTATTAGCCCCTAAAGTCTTATGTTCTTGTCTTACGCAGAGTGTGGCTGTTAGCTGGATTTAGATGCCCCTTCCTGCCCACACTCAGGACGCGACTGTATTAAGTATAGGGGAGCAAGTTTAAGACGACTTTAATTTTAGATAAAATTGTATGTAATATCAATGGCTTATAAAATTTGAGACAAATTTTATCTATTCTTTAGAACTGGTTAACTATTTACATAATCAAAAAAATCATGCGGCAATACGCTCTTATTGCTTATGGTCGTAATTGACGATCATAAAGCAGGGTGGTATGATAGGGGAAAGAAAGGATGTTTTATGCGCTCTTCAGAAAATCAAACGAATTTAAAACGAATGCCTATCAAGGTCACTATTCGAGAGGACATACTGAGTGAGGCCAAAGCGCTTAAGCTGAACGCCTCAAAAGCGGCAGAAGCAGGAATTTACGAGGCCATTAAGGCCACTCGTGAAGCGCAATGGTTAGAGAACAATCAGGAGGCTATTGAAAGCTATAATGAAGAGATTGAGCAAAGAGGATTACTTCTTGAGCCGCTCTGGTTGAATGGAAGTGAGTAGTCTATGGCTAAGTTTGATGTATTTGAACTGGAAATTGCTAGTGGGCTTTTGGTGCTTGAGGTTCAATCAGATTTACTCTCCGAGTTACAAACAACGGTTGTCATTCCACTTGTGCAACAAAGGAACGCCAAAGAGGCGCACCTGTCTACATTGCATCCGCAAATAGAGATAGGAGGTCAGGCTTATATTCTAAGAACGACTGAGGTGAGTGCGATCAACAAAGTTCAGCTTGCTAATCCTATTGCGAATGTAGAAGGGCAGTACAGAGATACTGTGATGGCGTCTATTGATTTCCTGATTTCTGGTTTTTAGAACAGGCAAGAGGGGCTAAAAAAAGAGGCTGGCAAAAGAGATGAATGATAACTCTGAATGCATCACTTACTACTCGAAGATTAATGCTGAGCGTAAAAGAACAGGCATTGGAGCAATTGAACTTTCCAAATACGTCACACTTCCATCCCGTATGAATTTCGATAGATTTAGAAATATCATCGATGGCAAAATTCAACATATCAAAGCTTCTGAATACAACTTTATTTTGAAGGCCTATGCATTATTTCCAAACTCTGAGAGGGTTTCGCTGACGGTTCGGAAGATAAATAGAATTAAAAGAGACATAGAAGAAAAGAACGTTTCAAAGGCAGATATCAGCAAATCCTTTCCTCGCTATGAGAAGTTTAACGTAGGCATTCTAAGAAGCTGGTTAAACGGTTCTGTCACATCGGCCAAAAAATCTCACTATGAGGGCGTAAAGGCCTTTATTGAGAATCATCAGCCTATAAAGACATTCGACATCTATAAAAGCCAAATTAAGAATGAAACTTATGTGCCAATCAGCAAGGGTTTACAAGATTTCATTAAATCAGAGATTGAACGAACGGGCATAGGCCCTCAAAGGGCGTTAAAAGGCAATAAGGAGGCCAAAGAGGCAGGGTTAACTTCAGGTATCATTTACCGCATTATTGGTCAAAATGGTCATGTAAGAAAAGTAAAAAAACAGCACACTTACCTACTAAAGACGTTGTGGAAATAAGCAATACACTTCTCTTTCACACTATCCCATTATCTTTTCTTAGGCCGCCAATTGCTAAGCACAAGTGAAAAAGCAAGAGGAAACGGAATAAACAAGTTGAGGAATGAGCGTTGGCTTTATGCCGTAGTCTCTTGATGTTCAATGGTGCGGGGCTAGATTTGCCTCATCGGAAAGAAATGGATCAAAAGATCGATTTAAGTCACAAGAAATAGTCTTCAAAACGAGAGGACGACCAATACATACCTCGACTAGGTTTCATTGGCTTAATCTCCCTAATTGACTTGATTGGTCTAATTTTCTTGATCCTTTTCATCGGCTTCATCTTTTTTATAGGCTTCATTGGCCCTCCCGATGCTTCATTGGAGTATAGGAATGGATTATTCTCTCCGTCATACATCCAGCCTTTATACAGCCAACCGAGGTGATCACCATCATAACTATAGAAAGACTCGTTGTAGATGTACGCGATTGGATTTCCATCAAAGTCATAAATACTTTTTCCATCCTCAGTATACATCACGGGATATCCATCTGAATCATAAAAAGTAAGCTTCATCGATCTTAAATTTGTAATGTCATCTATATAAAAAACCTATAGTCATAGGTTCTGCCTTCAAAACGCGACAACAGCTTACCGATACTTGCGATCTGATTGGAAGAACTGATCGTAGCAGGGAGCTTGGTGTACAAGTCGAAAGAGTTCCAATTCATTTTTGTTAACCCAAGAATTTCTGTGGCTATGACATTGATGTTGGAATTACCATAGTGTTTCGTGACCCTTAAAGGGGCGGGTATACTTCGGCCTCCTAGATAATATCTATAACTCGGATTTCTTACAGAGGGGACAATTCCATGCGTCCACAATAGCGCTGAGTTGTCTGATGTAACCAAGCAAGTGCCACGTGACATTGGGAAACGGTCAATTTGCATTTCACCCTTGTAAATACTTGTTGCTACAAACCTAGCATCCGGCTCGTAGTTGATTTCAATCAAGTCTATTTGATCAATACCAGCCATTTTAAGGCTTTCAGTAATACCTTTTATTTCATCTTCCCTAAAGGCTGTTCTCTTATGAACAACGACCCTTTTAGGGGTCTCCTGCATAGATTGGTAAAACAGTTCCCTAATGGACACCCCAAATTGAAAAGCATCATCATAGGATAAAAAAGGGTTAGATTTTCTATCGAGAACAAAGTCATCAACCTTAGAGAGCTTATACTTTAGTCCTTGACCTTGAGAATTATAGATATGGCTACAGCCTATCACGATATCCGTACCAGCAGAAGTTTTGTTAATACTATATCCGATTCCGGCATAAGCGGTTGTGGTATCAGTATTACTAAGAACCCACGGTGTTCTTAACGACTTGACGTAGTAGGACAAAGATAGCCACCAGAAAATTTGACACCTCAACGTGTCCGATAAAGTGTCTTCCTCAATTAGTTGAGTTGATACCCCTTTGGTAGCCGCAAATGCTTTGATATAATCATGAAGATCAAATGATTCTCCATCTTCGTCATATTCACGATAAGCCTGCCATTCATTTGGTATGAAGATGGAAATAACCATCTGCTCGTTTTGATTGTTGAGTTGATCAATCTTGGATGTTATGAGCCTTGCAAGCCTATTGGCAATCTCTTTGGTAGTTCCTTTTGAATGATCTATGTCGATATCGAGCCATCTGGCATCATTTACTGGTGGAATATTAATTGGAATATTATAGGCGCTTGAAAAGCCAGGGTAGTCAATCAGATAATCAGGATTAACATTGGCCTTATGCTTTTGATTCAGCTCATTTAAAAACGAAAAGAATCCTTGAGCATATTTGCCTCCGCAAATGACACCCAGATTGATTTCATTAGAATTGATAACCCCATTATTGGGGTAATCAAAAGGGCGATTATTACTCAAGGCCCTCATAGGGTGAAAATCCTTAGTTATTTCACCAGAATTTGAATGTATAAATTTAAGCTGAGGTTCTAAAAACTGAACACCTTTATGCTGAGTGAGCTTCTTGTTATATTCATTAGGATGGTAAGCCCTGAAATTCGAATCCATCATCATGATTTCCGCAAAGGATGTGCCTTGGGAAATTGAAAACTCGAAGCCTGTACCTGAATTGTCCGGGTATTCAAACTTTAGATTCCTTCCCTTAAACAAAATGGATTTCCATTCTTCTAAGATGGTGTCGTATTGTTTATTAAAAAGTTTTTCAAGAGATCGCCTACTTAAATCCTGTTTTATCTCTCTCGAAATATCTTCCTCCGATCCCAAGTACACGGTCGGTTTGAATGCCAGAAAAGCGAACTTTTTGTGAAAATCAAAAAACAAAGACAGAACTATAGACTTATGAACCGAAATAGACTGATCTTTTATTTGTGTAGTGCTAAAGGCATCTTTCAACCAAATTTTGTCTTTAAAGTTCGATTCGAGCAGGTCATTCTTGGCAAAACGTTTCATTATAGCTTGTAGCATCAAAGCTCTAAATACTCCGACTTTCTCAATGTCTATTTTTGATACCGGTGTTCGCTTAATCTTCCCCTTTATGCCAGCTTTGAAAGTTTTGTTAATAGAAGATAAGGTTCCTAAGGCGAAGATCTTCCTTTTGAAGGGGACAGCACAGATATCAGTATCTAGAGTCAGCTCTTTGATGGTCGCCCATGGTCTTCCATCCTTATAGTCAAATTGAAATTGATATACCTCCTTGGGAAATGAAATAGGATGAAGGTTACTTTTTATATACTTGTCGGTTCTATTGATCTCTTGTGAAAAAGCTGTGCTTACAAACTCATCCTCTCTTGCTTGACTGAGAATTCCATTCACTTTTTCGAGTTTGTCTTCGTTAGACTCAAAACATGCCTTCGTTAAATGAATGAGTGTTTTATCGAAGCCATCTGTTGGAACAAAGAATGCTTCTCTACCACTGGCTCTGGCTTCATCGAGTAATTCCCTGACGCTGTCATCGATCTCGTGACCATAGCCACACCAATATAACCTTCCCGAACCTTTGGTTTTAAGGGCTTCTTTGAGTGCTTTCATCAAAGATTGATCTCTTCCACTATAGCCCATCACAATTAGATTTTTGTCTACATGGTAGCGGCCAAACGTATCGGCAAAGTCTTGATCTTGGGTGTCAAGTTCGGTTGAAGTGTTTTTAAGAGAGCTATACTTATAATCACCGTGTAGGGCTATAGATAGGATTTCATTTGAGCTTTGGTTTCTGAAAATCCTTTCCGTTGTGTCCAAAGTGATTTCGATGGGCGTAAGATTAGATTGATGAGCACACTTAACTACTAACCCATCAAAGTTTGTAGACCAAATAGCTTTGACTAATTGATGCTCACATAAAAGCAATAATAATTTATAACCAATATAAGGCTCCTTGCCGCTAATAAGAGTCTCAAAGTACTTCCTGCGATCTTCTGCAATCGGGTAGGCTTTTTCAGCATAGAAAGTATATTCGTCAGAAGAACCAAGTGAGAGGTATACTCCTTGGTCATCTAACCAATTTTGTATACTTCCTCTTACACTATCACTTTTATGGTTTCTGAACTCTTTAGGTGCGTTGGGGTTCTTTGATATGTATATATCTTTTTTCCATTCCCAAATACAATCTGCCGCTGATTGTATGCCAGAGCTTATTGAAGACCCAGCACCCAAGAGAAAGGAATGTGATACATCTTGATTACGTTTTATCGACCTGATGAAGGCATCATATTCTAAGGTTAAATTATCTTTCGTCATTTGGTATTGGTAGGCTATGAACTTTAATCAATTATGATCTGCGAAATGTTAAATTACAGTAGCTGAGCTATTCATTTTAATGACAATCATAGGCAAGAATAAATCTTGAAACATTGATATACAATTTCATCATTTTTTTTAACTTAACGTATGTAGAATATGATTTTAAGAAATAATAATAAATATGGGAATTAAGCCAGGGCCAAAAAGAACGGCCAAATCAACAGGAAAGCCAGATAGACGTCAGAGGGACAATAAGAATACTCCCGGAAATACGCCATCATTGAAGCCGCATAAGCATAAGAAAGGAGATTAGATAGGTATAAAAAGGAATCTTATTCTATACTTTGAGTATATCCATTACTTAGAGGCAAGATAAAGGGCATTTAAGCTTATTTAATATCAGTATTAACGCGTTAGGGATAGAGCCAGCTACCGTGTAGCGGTGATAGCCCGACCCGAAGGGGAACGCCCAAATAATTCACATGATTTCATTCCTAACGAAAAGATTAGCTTTGAAATTAACATCAGAGCCATAAACATCAAATGTGCACAGAATCCCAGATTAACATCCTTAAATGTAATAGCTCCGGAAGATAAGAAATGACGTACCCTATCAATGGACTTATTTCGTTAACTTGAGATTATGACTGTAAAGAAGTTGATTCCAACCCTCTGGACAAATGACCTTCAGGACACCTTGAATTTTTACACCTCTATCTTGGACTTTGAGTGTAAAGAATTAGAACTAGATTTCGGTTGGGCATCCTTGGAGAAGGATGAGGTGTCCATCATGCTATCTCTGCCTCCAGATAGCTCTGAGTTCTCTAAACCATCTTTTACAGGTTCATTATACCTATTTACCGATGACGCCAAATCGGAATGGTCAAGGCTAAAGGAGAAGGTTGAAATCAGCTACCCAATCGAAGATTTTAACTATGGAATGAGAGAGTTCGGAATTCTGGACAATAATGGATACTTGATTCAATACGGTCAAGAAATCTAACTACACCTATGATAACACCCATTTTGAGAATATTCGATTACGATAAAGCCATTGAATTTTATGTCGGCTATTTAGGTTTCCAAGTAGATTGGGAACACACTTTTCACGACAATGCCCCTATCTATCTACAGGTTTCAAAAGGTGATTTGAAACTTCACTTATCAGAACACTATGGTGACGGAACACCCGGATCTAAAATTTTGATTGAGTACGAGGGGCTAAAAGCCTACCATAAAGAACTTAAGGTCAAGAAGTACAAATATCTGAACCCAGGAATCACTAAAGCTCCCTGGAAGGCCATCTGCATGGATTTGGTCGACCCTTTTGGCAACAAACTAAATTTTAGCGAACCTAAATAGTTGTTCATCATGTCTGTAATCGGACTAATGACCAAATTTATTTAAGTGTTTTCTTAAATACTTAAATTTTGATTCTATATTCGTATTTAAGTAATTACTTAAATAATAAAAAATGACTGATAGCTGTATTAGAGTTCTGGCAGATCCTGTTCAGATTAAAGACTGCAAGGCCCGAATTGAAGAGATTAAAAGTCCGATTTCTGAGATTGCTAAAATCTTCAATCTTTCTGGAAACGAAGTGAGGTTGAAAATTTTGTATCTGCTAGATTCAGAACAGAAAATGTGCCCTTGCGATCTGAGTGATGTCTTGAGTTTATCAGTCCCAGCCGTTTCGCAACACTTAAGAAAGTTAAAAGATGGTGGTTTAGTGGTAGATAATAAGGTTGGGCAGACGGTATTTTATGAGTTGGTTGATGAAAGTATTTCTATACTCAAACCTATCCTCGCTCTTCTTTCAGATCAAATAGCAAAGGAGGTTAGCCATGAAAAATAAGAATTCAGAAAATAAAGTGGCTAGTGCTGGTGTGCTTACCGCCATTGTATCTTCATTGTGCTGTATAACCCCTGTTTTTGCCTTGATTTCAGGGACAAGCGGAATTGCAGCTACATTTTCTTGGATGGAGCCTTATAGACCTTTTCTGGTTGGTCTGACAGTTTTGGTTTTGGTTTTTGCCTGGTATCAGAAATTGAGACCTCGTACCGAAGAGGAAATCGCCTGCGCCTGCGAAGATCATAAACCTTCCTTTTGGCAATCAAGATCATTTTTGTCCATAGTAACAGCCTTTGTGGCTGTTATGCTATCATTCCCTAGCTATGCACATGTTTTTTATCCTGATAACCAAAAGAGCGAAGTGGTTCTTACTGCCACCTCACAAATTCAAACAGCAAGTTTTAAAATTGAAGGAATGACTTGTAGTAGCTGTGAGGCACATGTTAAGCACGCGGCAGCAGAATTAGATGGTGTTATCCAAACTGTTGCCTCTCATGCTGACGGAACTGCTAAAATCGAATTTGATGCATCTAAAACCACAAAAGAAGACATCATTGCAGCTATTAAAACGACTGGTTATAAAGTCACTCCAATCGAAGATTAACTATGAAAAAAGAGATTGTACTACAATCAGTTATTACGTGTCCGAGTTGCGGTCATTCAAAGGAAGGGACTATGCCAACGGATTCTTGTCAGTTCTTTTATCAATGTGAGAATTGCGATGAAGTGCTGAAACCACTTCAAGGGGACTGTTGTGTTTATTGTTCTTATGGAACCGTTAAATGTCCTCCTATTCAAGAAGGCAGATGTAATTGTTAAGTCTAAAAATGCTCCAAAAACAATTAGAAAGTCGAAAAATCAAACCGACAGCCATGCGCCTTTTAGTGTTAAGGCAATTGGTAGAGGCTGGGTCGGCCATTAGCTTAAAGGATTTAGAATCCAGATTTGAGAAAGCTGATAAGGCAACTCTGTACAGAACTCTCAAGACTTTTGAGGGAAAAAAGCTCATTCACAGCATTGAAGATGGCACAGGTTCAATGAAATATGCTATGTGCGAAGAAGGTTGTGAATGTGAACCGCAAGATCAGCATATTCACTTTCACTGTGTAAAATGTGGCGAAACCTATTGCCTAACACAATCTAAGATACCCCAAATGCAAATCCCTATAGGATTCAAAGCCTCTAGTGCCAGTATGGTTTATAAAGGAAATTGTGCCAACTGTAATTAAACTTTGCAATCTGGTTGCACTGCTTCTTTTCGTAGTATTGTAGTGTGAAAATTATCGCGCTCATATTATCAACCCTCCTGCTTACCATGTCTTTCGCACCTTGTGCTGATAAGGCTGGCGTTGATAGTACCGAAATATCACTTGAATACTCCGAATTCGAACAAGGTCACAATGACTCAGCGGATTTATGTTCTCCTTTATGTATTTGTCATTGCTGCCATAGTCATTTATTGGTGCAAGAACTACTCAAAGATGACCTTACCCATGATTTCTTTTCATCTGAGACTAACCTGTATTCAGACCCGTTAAAATCTGGGTTCTTATTTTCTATTCTACAGCCTCCACGGATTTAATATCGACTTTGTCAGGGGATACAGATACACTTCCCCTATGTCTATTTCTTAACTGAAATGGGAATTCACAATTAGATATTAAATTTTTATCCATGATAAATAAAATTATTTCTTTATCCATAAAGAACAAATTCATAGTGGGCTTGCTAACGCTAGTCCTCATCGGAACTGGCCTATACTCCATGGCTACAGTGAACCTCGGCTCTGTTCCAGATATTACGAACAATCAGGTGCAGATCATGACAGTGTCGCCCAATTTGGCGACAGAAGATATTGAGCAATTTGTCACCTATCCTGTAGAACTCGCAATGGGTAATCTGCCTGGGGTTGAAGAAATCCGTTCGATTTCCAGATTCGGATTATCAGTAGTAACAATCGTTTTTGAAGACGATATGGGCACCTATTTACCGAGGCAGTTGGTGGAGGAAAAGCTCAATAAGCTACAAGAGACTATACCGCGGAAATTCGGAAGCCCTGAAATGGGGCCTATTTCTACTGGGTTAGGCCAGATTTATGAATACACTATTCAACCCAAACCCGGCTTTGAGGAAAAATATTCACCCACTGACCTGAGAACTATACAAGACTGGATTGTAAAGAGACAACTGACCCTTTTAGATGGCGTGGTTGAGGTCAATTCATTTGGTGGTTACATCAAACAATATGAGGTGGCTATTAGCCCTGATAAACTCAATGCACAAAATGTAAATATCTCTCAGGTCTATGAGGCCTTGGCCAATAACAATGTCAATACCGGGGGTGCTTACATAGAAAAAAACAGGATGTCCAATTTTATTAGAGGTGAAGGGCTCATTCGCTCTTTGGATGACATTCGAAAAATTGTCGTTAAAACTGAAAATGATATCCCAATTACCATTGGAGATATTGCCACCAAAGTCCATTTCGGACATCAGGTGAGATATGGAGCATTCACACAAGATGGTGAAGAAGCCGTAGGTGGCATTATTATGATGCTAAAAGGTTCAAATCCGAATGCGGTAATTCAAAATGTAAAAAACCGCATGGAAGATGTGAAAAGCTCACTTCCCGAAGGACTGACCATTAATACCATCATTGACAGAAGCGACCTCATATCCAGAACAACAGATACAGTAAAGATCAATCTTATAGAGGGTGCCCTTATCGTTATTTTCGCCCTGGTAATCTTGCTGGGCAGTTTGCGTGGTGGAATAATCACAGCTACCACTATACCGCTTTCGCTATTATTTGCTTTTGTATTAATGAAGCAATTTAATGTATGGGCCAACCTTATGAGTTTAGGAGCCATTGATTTTGGGATCATCATTGATGGTGCAGTTATTATTATAGAAGGAACAGTTTATGAAATCCAAAAAAGGATTAGAGCAGGAAAACTAGACTTTGGTCAGCAAGTCATGGATAAGGTCGCCTATGAAGCTGGAAGCACCATGATGGGTTCGGCCTTTTTTGGTCAAATTATCATTCTCATTGTATTCGCCCCAATTCTCTTTCTGACCGGAGTCGAAGGAAAGATGTTTCAGCCTATGGCCTACACTTTTGGTTTCGCTATGATTGGTGCTATCATTCTTTGTCTCACCTATGTTCCTATGATGTCGGCTCTACTTATGAAGCCTATTCAAAACAAGAAGAATTGGTTCGGCCGTTTTGAACGCGCTTTGGAAAGTGTAAGCGATAAACTTATCGGAATAATTCATCGTGCCTATCTCCCTGCCTTAAAGGAGGCTCTGAAATTCAAGGCAATCGTACTCATTACGGCCATATCACTACTTATTTTGACAGGTTTCATGTTCATCCGCATGGGAGGAGAGTTTGTTCCTCAGCTAGATGAGGGAGACATTGCTATGCAAGCACTCATAAGACCAGGTAGCTCCTTAAGTGAGGCAACAGAGACCTCAATCAAGATTGAAAATATACTGTTGGAAAATTTCCCCGAAATAAAGACTGTGACGGCAAGAATTGGAGTTGCTGACATACCGACAGACCCAATGCCTATGGATATAGCTGACATGTACCTTATACTGGAGAAAGATAAAGGCAAGTGGGTTTCGGCAGAAAACAAAGATGAGCTTATCGATAAAATTAGAGACAAGCTTGACAGTGAGCTCATTGGAGTCAACCTTGTCTTTACTCAACCTGTGGAATTGCGTTTCAACGAATTGCTCGAAGGAGTTCGGGAAGATATCGCGGTTAAATTATACGGAGAAGACCTGGATATTCTAGCCACTAAGGTGCAGGAAATGGCTAATATCATTTCCACCATACCAGGTGCAGGTGATGTTAATGCTGAACGTACTTCGGGATTGCCTCAGATGACCGTCCGTTATAATCGCGATAAAATAGCCCAATATGGATTGGACATAAGTAAGGTCAATGACTACATAAGTACAGCCTTTGCCGGAGGTACTGCAGGAGTTGTATTCGAGGGTGAAAAACGCTTTGAGTTGGTGCTTAGGTTTGACGAGGATCATCGTAAAAATATTGATGACCTCAGAACATTATTCATTGACCTGCCAAACGGTGTCCAAATACCTATTAAAGAAGTAGCGGACATCAGCTTTGTCCCCGGACCCATGCAAATTTCCAGAGAAAACACTTATCGGAGAACCTATGTTGGTGTCAATGCACGTGGTAGGGATGTGGAATCTTTAGTGAAAGACATTCAGGAAAAGCTTGATGAACAACTTGACCTACCTCCTGGCTATTACATCACTTATGGGGGAGAGTTCGAAAACCTCGAAAGGGCCAAGAGCAGATTGACTATCGTAGTTCCGATTGCCCTATTTCTCATTTTCGTGCTTCTCTATTTTGCACTGGGATCATTCTCCCAATCTATAATGATCTACATCGCAATTCCGCTTGCGGCCATTGGGGGCGTTTTTGCCCTGTGGATGAGGGGCATGCCATTCAGTATTTCAGCTGGGGTAGGTTTCATTGTATTGTTTGGGGTAGCGGTATTGAACGGACTGGTATTGATCAATCGATTTAACTCTTTGAAAGAAGAGGGTATGATGAATATCAGAGAACGGATATTGATAGGAACAAAAGAGAGAATAAGACCCATTATGCTTACAGCGACTACAGATATTTTTGGCTTCCTTCCTATGGCTTTTAGTAATTCAGCCGGAGCCGAAGTACAACGGCCATTAGCTACAGTGGTCATTGGCGGAATGCTTACCGCTACTTTACTCACCTTGGTTGTCCTTCCGGTACTCTACACCTTCATTGAGGGCAGGGATAACAAAAAGAAAAAAGCCCAAAGACCGAGCCGCAATAATATTGTCGCGTTGCTAATAGTTGCAGGCTTGTTGGGAGCACCTTCATTTGCGTATGCTCAACAGTCTGAGAAAGTCACTTTCGAAAAACAAAGTGACTACCAAACACTTCCTACGATCTCTTTGGAGCAAGCCATTAAAAAAGCGATTGAAACTTATCCCAAAATGCGGTCTGCAGAACTTGAAATTGAAAATCAGAAAGTGCTGAAGAAAACCGCTTGGGATTTGGGTAGCACTCAGCTCTTTACGGGAAAAGAAGAAGTTGGAAACGGTTCAGGGGGAATAGTCACTCAAATAGGTGTTCAACAGCAGAATATTGATGTTTTTGGAATCTCCCCTAAACTAAAACTTCAAAAAGAGAAAATAGCTTTGGCAGAATCTTCTTTTGATTTGACCCTGGCAGAGTTGGAGAGAGAAGTAAGTACAACATGGGCACAAGCTTATATCTCAAAGAACACATATAAAGTCTATGAACGATTGGATTCACTGTTTGGTGATATTGAACGGGCCGCCAAAATTAGATGGGAAACAAAAGAAACCTCAAAGCTCGAATATCTTGCTACGGCCAATCGATCTACTCAGGCACAAATACAAAAGGAACAGGCTTTTAGAGATTATCTGAGTGCTCTGCAAAGGCTTAACATGTGGTTTGGTGAAGAAACCTTATTCACCGTACCAGACATTCAAAGAGATTTTTGGGATGAGCCCTTGGAATATGTTGCGGACTCTCTTGTGAATCACCCTTTGCTGAATCGCTCAAGAGCCCAGTTGAAAGTAGCCAAAGCTTTTGTGAAGGAACGTCAATCCAAGTTTCTTCCAAAATTTCAAGGTCAATATGGCCGTCAGGAAATAGCCGGACAAACGGGCTTTTATCAATATCAGGTTGGAATTCAAATCCCGCTATTCTTTGGCCCAACTCTTGGAAATAAACAGTCTGCCCAAATCCAGCGAGAGATTGCAGATCAGAATTTGAAGCAAACTGAAATGGAATTAAATACCGCCTTTAATAGTACGAAGGAACAGTATCTCAAATGGCGTAGTTCTTGGAATTATTATGAGAATGCGGCTTTACCCTTAGCCGAAGAACAGCGTGAAGGGGCTGTTACCGCTTATCGAGAGGGAGCTATAGATTATGTATCCTTTTTGCAAAACATCAGCGATGCCTTTAAGATCGAGGTTGATGCTTTGCAAGCTTTTGGCAACTATTTAAACAGCCATTACCAACTCGAATATTTCTTAAAAACCTCAAACTAGGATTTATGGACTATAAATCTCTAAACGTGAAACCAATGAAAAAAAATTATATATACATCCTAATCTTATTCATTCCAGCACTATTACTTATTAGCTGTGACAATAAACCTGCACAACCAGAAGCAGAGCAAGAGGAAATACATGAAGAACTGGTAAGTGGGAACATGGAAAGTGTTCATCTCTCCACTTTAAAAATTGAAAGTCTGGGAATCAAAATAGATAGTCTCCCAAAGCAGGTTTTATCCGATATTATTGAAGCCAACGGAGAGTTGGAAGTGCCACCACAACATGAAGCCACTATTACAGCTATTCTTGGGGCCAATATCACCTCAATCGAGGTGGTTGAAGGAAACAAGGTAAGTAAAGGTCAAATTCTGGCCAATATAGCTCATCCAGACCTTACACAATCGCAGACTAATTACTTGAAATCTTTCAGTCGCTTGGATTACCTTGAAAAGGAAATGGAGCGAAACAAGAAGCTCTATGAAGAAAATGTAGGTTCAGGGAAAGCTTATCAGGAAGCCTTGGCAAATTATAATGTCGTAAAGGGTGAGGTAAATGGTTTTGAAGTCCAGTTAAAACAACTCAACCTAAATGTCTCCCAAATAAGGGAGGGGGAAATTTATCAGCATATTCCGGTCATAAGCCCAATTGATGGATACATAGAGAAAGTAATGATCCAGATTGGTCAATTCGTCAATCCGCAGACCACTATGTTCATGGTCGTAAACACGGATCATATACATGCCGATCTAATGGTGTTTGAAAAAGACGCTTATAGAGTAGAAGTAGGCCAAACAGTTTCTTTCACCGTTGAATCAGTACCCAATCAACGTCTCAATGCCGAAATCTATTCCGTAGGCAAGCAATTTGAACAAAACCCCAAAGCCATTCATGTTCATGCAGAAATTCAAGATAAACAGGACTTCCTTATCCCTGGCATGTATATAAGAGGTAGAATTCATACCCGAGGTAATGAAGTTCATGCGCTACCAGAAGAGGCTGTTATTGAGGAAGCAGGAAAACAATACATTTTCATAGCAAAAATTCATGAAGAAGATGGTGAGTCTGAATGGGAATTCACCCCGATTGAAATCAGGACTGGAGTATCCTATGAAGGTTGGGTTGAAATTAAGTTACTGGAAAGGCTTCCTGAAGGTGCGAAAGTAGCATGGGACAATGCCTACTATTTGATAGGTGAAATGAAAAAAGGAGATACTGAACACGGACACTAATAATCAGATATGAGTTTCTATCAAATATTTCTTCCTATCGCGACACTCCTGTACCTCTTGCTGGTATTCGTACTCAGATCAGTTATTCTTTGGAAGCAGACAGGTGTCAATCCCCTTGTCTTCGGTAATACAGAAAAGGCTCATGACTTTATTGGTAGAGTTTACAAACTGATGGTATTGTTCACTTGGGTGTCTATTGGTTTATATTCATTTTTCCCAGCGTTCTATGATTATTTGAAACCCATCGACTATTTAGAAAGCGAGCAGGTAAGGTTTTCTGGTCTCATTCTTCTTCTAATCTCATTTCTATGGACAAGCGTAGCGCAATACCAAATGTCAAAATCTTGGAGGATTGGTATTGATTATGAGGAAAAGACAGAACTGATAAATAGTGGTCTTTTCAAGTACTCTCGTAATCCGATATTTCTGGGAGTATTACTCTCCTATTTAGGGACTTTTCTAATTATCCCAAACATCCTTAGCTTCTCGATCATGCTGGTCACATTCGTGACGATTCAAACTCAGGTCAGGCTGGAAGAGGAATACCTGGAAAGTGTGCAAGGACGGGAGTACTTAGACTATAAAAAGAAGGTGAGAAGATGGCTGTAATACAAAAGACAACTTTTAAAATTGAAAAGATGGACTGCCCATCCGAAGAGCAAATGATTCGGATGAAACTCGAGTCTATCGAAGATGTGAGACACTTAGAATTTGATATTCCAAATCGTAGGCTGGAGGTATTTCATCAGAAGGAGGTATCACCAATTCATCAAGCTATCAGTCAGCTCAATCTCAATGACCATCGAGAGGAGACCATAGAGGCTGAAATCCCTACAGGTGTAGATGATCATCAACAGCGCAGAGTCCTATGGTGGGTGCTTGGGATCAATTTCAGCTTCTTTGTGATTGAGATGACCACTGGATTGATATCGCGCTCTATGGGGTTGGTTGCGGACTCATTGGATATGTTGGCAGATTCCATTGTTTATGCATTGAGTCTATTTGCTGTCGGTACAGCTATAGCTCACAAAAAAAGAGTTGCTAAAATCAGTGGCTATTTTCAACTAGGTTTGGCCTTATTAGGTTTCTCAGAGGTTATAAGAAGGTTTTTCAGTGAAATTGAAACACCTATTTTTCAATTCATGATTATCATTTCAGTACTGGCACTGATAGGTAATCTTGTTTCCCTATGGCTGATCAATAAAGCCAAGAGCAAAGAAGCACACATGCAGGCCAGTGCCATTTTCACGTCCAATGACATAATCGTTAACGCAGGAGTGATTACGGCTGGGGTACTTGTCTACTTTCTGGATAATAAGTGGCCTGATTTATTAATCGGTGCAATAGTATTTGCCTTTGTGCTAAAAGGCGCATTAAGAATTCTGAAACTTGCTAAATAACATGGAACATAATCACGATCACTCACATAATCATTCTGAAGGCAATGTAAAGGTTGCATTCTTTCTCAACCTTAGTTTTACCATCATTGAACTGGTTGGCGGACTATATACCAACAGTTTGGCTATACTTTCTGACGCTCTGCATGACCTGGGAGACAGCTTAAGTTTAGGGCTATCATGGTACTTTCAGAACCTATCTAAAAAAGGGAGGACCAAAACCTTTTCATACGGATATAAGCGGTTTTCTTTATTAGGTGCTATCATCAATTCTATTGTCTTGATAGTAGGTTCTATCTTCATTTTATCCAAAGCTATTCCTGGACTCTTCAATCCGAGTGAACCCAATGTTCAGGGGATGCTCTACCTTGCCATTTTAGGAATAATCGTAAATGGTACGGCTGTCTTTAAGTTGAGAAAGGGCGAATCTATAAATGAAAAAGTGGTCTCACTTCATCTATTAGAAGATGTGCTAGGCTGGGTGGCTGTGCTTATTGGAAGCATTATTATGATGTACACAGACGCACCTTTCATAGACCCGCTTTTATCAGTACTCATCTCTCTTTTTGTACTTTACAATGTCTATAGAAACCTTCGAAAAAGTCTTCTAGTCATCCTTCAGGGTATTCCAGAGGATGTGTCCATTGAAGATATCAGGGAGAAACTAAAAGACATACAAGAGGTGACTGACATTCATGATTGCCATGCTTGGTCCATGGATGGGCAGTACAATATTCTGACAATTCACTTAAAATTAGATAGTGACTATAAACTGTCAGAGCAGGCAAAACTAAAAGAAATGGTCCGAGCTGAGCTTAAAGATGAGTCTGTAAATCATGTCACTATAGAGTTTGAAGGAAAAGATGAAGAGTGTGAGTTTGAGAATTGTTAAAGTAGAATGCTTCACAGATTTTTGTCCTTACCAGGCCTTCAATGTTAAAAATAGCTAAATATAGCTTCAAACGAGGTGTTTAGACAAACAAAGAGGCCAAGAGGAGAATGAGTAATGGTATTGTTTAGTCCTAATAACAAAGCCATATATTTTAATTAAGCTATACGTCAGTACCCAGAGGTAGAAGCCTATTTGTTGTAGCTATGTTGTAGCAACAATATTGCTTCTTCGTATAAACAAAGAAACCAGCCACATAAGTGACTGGTTTTCAATGTACCAGAGGCGGGACTTGAACCCGCCCGACCAGAGGGGTACAGGATTGAAGAAGGCGTTCTATAACGAACATTCAAACCTGTGTTTCATAAGGATTCTGATAAAGGGCCGTAAATGCAGTCTCGCGGAACTCCCGTTGTAAACCAACGCCCTATTTAAGACATCAGTCTATTTCTTCCTATATTACAGCCTATTTGAAAAGAATATTCATCATACTAATTACCGCTGTCTTTCTCATTACCTCATCTGGGGTAGTGTTTGGGCAACACATATGTATGGGCATAGTCCAAAGTACAGCACTTTATAAGAAAGCTTCCGAGGACTGTGAAATGCCGATGATGTCGCATGAAAACGAAAAGGATTGCTGTCATGATGAGTGGTCTGTAGAAAAAATAGAGGACAATCAACAAATTTCTCTGTTTCAGCAAACTCCTGTTGCAAATTATCACCTTCTTTATGAGGTTCTTTTCTATCAATTCAAGATATGGCCTCCTTCCCAAGAAGAAGATATTGAGACCCGAAACACAGACCCGCCAGATCTTTCACTACCTGACCGTTTCATTCTCTATCAATCTCTCAAAATTCCTTTTGCTTCACAATCCTGATCGGTGTTGATCGGCTGTATGCATATGTTCGCTTCCATAAGGTTAGGACGTAACGCAGTATCGATTTTGCCGATATACTGATATAGTTCTGCTCTAAGAACGCTCTCCATAAGCATGGCAGTGTAAATGGATAAAAACATCAATAGCCTTATTATAAGCCCAAAATCATAACTGCAGAAGCTGGCTTTCAAACCACAATTGCATAAATCACTTTGTGGGCAATCAAAGAAAACAGGAAGAGACACATTAAAAACAGAAAATGAAATCAATCAATAAAACTAATATGAAAGCTATTAAGACATTCTCAATGATAGTCATGGCGCTTATTTTCGCCTCTTGTTCAGGGGAGAAAAAAGAAGATGATGATCACAGCGAGCATACACCTGCTGCCACGTCAACAGCTGGCCAGTCAAAGAGTCCTGCAAGTCAGGCTATGACTAATATTGGCAGTACACATGTGCATATCGAATACCATGCACCGAGTGTTAGAGGAAGACAGGTTTTTGGTGGACTGGTAGCCTATGATGAAATTTGGGTTACCGGAGCACATAGTGCTACTTCTATCAACTTCCCGAATGATGTGACATTAAATGGGCAAAAGGTGTCCAAGGGGAAATATGCACTTTTCACAATTCCAGGTCGAGATGAGTGGACAGTAATTATCAATAAAAACTTCGAGCAACACCTCGCAGACGACTATGATGAAAATCAAGACGTTGCGCGTATTCAAATAAAACCAGAAAAATTGTCTGAAACACAAGAACAGTTGCTCTATAAAGTAACTGAAACTGAGGATGGCAAGGGAATCATTTCAATTGCATGGGCTGATGTAAAAATCTCATTTGATGTGATAGAGCTATGATGAAAAGCAAACTAATTGGAGCTGTTTTTATCATAGCTACAATTGTCGCCTGCTCTTCACCAAAGGAGGACTCCTTTTTTGAAAAACTAGATTTGAAAGACATGGCAGGTAATGCAATTACACTGGATGATCTCGAAGGCAAACTGGCATTTATTAATCTATGGGCTACCTATTGCAAACCGTGTTTAAAGGAAATGCCATCTATTGATAGAGCCAAAACAATTCTGGAAAAAGAAGGCTATCTCTTCATCGCAGTATCGGATGAGGAGCAATCCAAAATCCAAAAATTTGTTGACCGTTTTGACTACAGCTTTCAGTTTGCTCAATATGAGCTGGGCATTGGTGGTTTAGGTGTCTATGCACTCCCTGCCTCTTACATTGTAAATGACAAGGGAGAAATGTTATACAAGCACGTTGGTGCGAAAGAATGGGATGACGAAGAAAACATTAAGCTCTTCCGATCTTACTTAAATGATAAATGAAATGAAAAAGATAAATCTAATTCTTGTGGCCTTGGCTTTGACGCTAATGGCCTGTCAAACAGAAAAAACGCCTACTTATGACCTTCAGGGAATTGAAAGTCCTGCAAAAACCGGAAGTGAAGAGCCAAATCTTTTCACAGATAGCAATGGAGACGTGTACCTTTCTTGGATAGAGAAACAAGGGAAAATGGCAAAGTTAAATTACTCCAAGTTAGAAGGCACAGCTTGGTCAAGCTCAAACCAAATCAGCGAAGGAGATAACTGGTTTGTCAATTGGGCCGACTTCCCTTCATTGATTGTCAATAATGAAATAATGGCCGCGCATTGGTTACAAAAACGCAACGAAGGCTCTTATGATTACGATGTGAGAATGGTCATGTCTTCCAATTCAGGAAAAGACTGGAATGAATCATTTGTACCACATACCGATGGCGTAAGTGCTGAACATGGCTTTGTAAGTATGCTCCCAATGAAAAATAACCAAGTTTTTGCCACGTGGTTAGACGGGCGGAACACAAAAGGAGAAAGTCATACTGAAGGTGAACATGGTGGAGGTGCAATGACCCTCAGGGCAGCCATTTTCGATAAAGATGGCAACATAGTTAACGAATGGGAACTGGATGATAGTGTTTGTGATTGTTGCCAGACCTCTGCTGCTATGACTGTCAACGGCCCTGTAGTGGTCTATCGAAATAGAACCGAAGCAGAGATTAGGGACATGGCCATTGTACGGCTTGTTGATGGCGAGTGGACAAAACCGGAAGTCATTCACGCTGATGATTGGAACATTGCTGGCTGTCCAGTCAACGGGCCTTCGATTGTCGCTGATAACAAATCGGCTGCGGTGGCTTGGTTTACAGCTAGCGGTGGCAACCCCATGGTTAAACTGGCCTTTTCCACAGATGCTGGAAAGAGCTTCTCTACACCGACCACCGTTAGTGAGGGTACAACGAACGGCAGAGTCGGTACTGCCATGTTACCTGATGGTTCTATTGCCATCAGTTGGATGGAAACGGATGATAAAAATGCCACCATCATGCTGGCTCATTATGACCTCAATGGCGCTCTTTTGAAGAAAATGGAGATAGCAAAATCCACTTCCTCAAGAGGTAGCGGTTTCCCAGTAATTACCAGTTCATCTAACACTATTTATTTAGCCTGGACTCAACTTGAAAGTTCAAAATTGGTTCAAACGGCAAAAATTGATTTTTAGAAGCCATACTAAAACAAACGATAAAAATGAAATGAAAGAATGCTGCAAAACTGGTAATGAAAGTCCAAAAGGATTGAAAATAAAGAAATGGACCTCTAGGATTATTTGGTCAATTGTGGGCCTCATAATCCTAGGTGTAACTTTTATGCAGATTTTTAATCTTTAAAGACACCTTCGTGGATTGAGATAGATATCTTATAGGATATCAAGAGTTTGTCAACACTGTTGTGGTATAGTTATACGATATACTCAAAGTGTTTTCGAATCTCCGTCTAACGCTTAAAGATTAAAACGTCAAATCGATTAACAATTTTTAAATAACACCGTTCATCCGTATATTATAATTAAATGACTAATTCACTCCATAGAAAAAAGTACGGTTTAGCCTACGTCCTGACACTGATCCTGTCAGGTGTTTTTCTATTGAATATACTCTGTGGCTTTGGTCTTAATCTAACCCATCACGAAGAAGAGGCATCTTCCCATCACTCAGATGAACATAAACATGATGGGCCTGAACATTCTGGAGACCATGACCATGGAACATCTGGAGATGATAATTGTTGTGATGATCTAACTGCTCAATTTTTTTCTCAATTAATTAAAGAAAAAGCACAGAGCTACAATTTCCAATCTCCAAAAGTTGTTTTGGCAGAGCACATGCTCGCCCACTCTACGGGTTATCTACTAAAAGGGGATTTTGACCAACTACAGTATTACAATAATTTACCCCCTCCCTTTCAAGACTGTGATAAACATGTCTTATTCCAAGTTTTTCTAATATAGAATACTTCTTAAGCATTGCCCTACATAGAGCCAGAGTGCCCTATAGCAACCAATGCAACCTCCATTCTGCTCCAAGACCTTACTTCTAAGGCTGGAGCTCAATCATTTTCAATTATGATTTTTAGAAATGGAGTCACAATATTTTATCAATATAAACTGATTTAGTATCGCGCAACACCCTAGAACTGGTGTTATGCGTGCTCGATTTAAGGCACTAACCTTTTCGTATCGAAAAGCGCGGCTGCTCTAATCACAGGACAAGTAATTATTAACAATCAAAAACAAAACCATGAGAACGAAATTATCCATATTCATCGCTCTATTATTAGTAGGAGCTGTATCTGTTAACGCACAAAATAATGACGATACAAAAGCAGTAGAACAAGTAATGAAAGCCTATAAAGAAGGCGTTGAAAGTTTGAGCACTAAAGGCTTGACAAATCTCTTCACTAAGAATTCCGAAGTATTTGAATCGGGTGGAGTCGAAGGCACTTTTGACCATTACTTGGAGCACCATTTAGGACCAGAGCTTGGCAATTTTAAGTCTTTCAAATTCTCAGATTATAAAATTGAGACCAAGTTGGACTTGCCTTATGCTTTTACCACTGAAACCTACATCTATACCATAGTACTAGAAGGTGACAGAACGATTAAGAAGTCGGGCATAGCTACTTCTGTGTTGAAGAAAGTTAATGGTGAGTGGAAAATAATGAAAACCCATACGTCATCTAGAAACACCAAATAACCAACAATTATTCAATCGCTAATTTGCTGCCAATAGTAGTAAATGAGAAAATGAATCAGCATACCTTTTCCCTATATCATATGAAACGTCATATCTATCTCTATATCATCGCATTTATGCTGACAGGTTTTGTACCCATTCAGGCTCAAACTCAAACCGACACTGCTACCTACTATCTAACCATTCAAAAAGAGATGGTAAATAAGGCAGGAAAGGAAGTAATGGGGATGACACTCAACGGTGGTATTCCTGGGCCCACCCTCACGTTTACCGAGGGGGGCTACGCGGTTATTTATGTAAAAAACGAAATGGATATTGAGACTTCCATCCATTGGCATGGTTTGCTATTGCCCAACTTTTATGACGGAGTTCCTTATTTAACTACTCCGCCTATTGAACCAGGTCATACGCAGAAATACGAATTCCCACTCCGCCAATCAGGTACTTATTGGTACCATTCTCATACCATGCTGCAAGAGCAGGCGGGAGTATATGGATCAATCGTGATTCAGCCCAAAGAGAAGACATTGGAATACGACAAGGAACTGGTGGTTCTACTGTCGGACTGGACCAATGAAAAGCCAAACAATGTTCTACGTTTTTTAAGGGGTGGAACAGAATGGTACAACATTAAGAAAGGAACAGCCACACCGCTCAATCAGGTAATTGCCCGTGGTGGTTTAGGGGCACAAATGAATTTCTGGAGACAGCGCATGGAAGGTGCTGATATTGCAGATATTTATTATCCTGCATTCCTTACTAATGGTGGCGAAGTGCAGGAATACCCTGATTTTAATTCTGGTGAAAAAGTAAGACTAAGAGTAATTAATGGGGCAGCCTCTACTTCTTTTTGGATGACATTTGGTGGTGAAGACCCACTATTGGTTTCCGCAGATGGGTTGGATGTAGTGCCTGTTATACACAATAAGACATTTATTGGTGTAGCCGAAACCTATGATTTTATAGTGACCATACCTCAAAATGGGAAAATGGAATTCAGGGCGACCGCCCAAGATGGTTCTGGTCAAACGTCCGCTTTTCTGGGTAAAGGAAGTATCGTTTCTGCACCTGATGTTCCAAAGCCTGACAAAATTGGGATGATGATGAAAATGGCTAAAATGGACATGAAAATGGGTGCGCCTGCACTTAAGTTCAACCCTAAAAAAGATGAGCCATATAAAATGATGGAGAAATGGGGAATGCATATGAAAGGCGATATGGAAGGCATGGCCGATATGAGTAAAATGGAAAGCATGCAAGAAATACAACATGGTGAACATAACGCTCCTCCAAAAAAGGAGATGGAGGGTATGAACATGGTTAAGGATACCACTATGGCAAATCACAATATGGCCGACATGAACATGTCGGGAGCAGAAGGCATGAAAATGGAAGGTATGCAAGGCATGTCCATGTTTTCGGAATACAATTACGATTATCTGAAATCACCAGAAAAAACCAATTATTCAAAAGACCTTCCAGTGAAGGAAGTGCTTCTAAATCTTACCGGGAATATGCAAAGGTACATTTGGAGCATGAATGGTATTCCGCTATCAGAAACTGACAAGATTAAAATCAATAGCGGAGAGGTAACTCGTATGACATTTAACAACCTCACTATGATGCATCATCCTATGCACTTGCACGGTCATTTCTTTAGGGTAATTAATGAAAATGGTGAGTATTCACCATTAAAACACACGGTGAACGTGCCCCCTATGCAAAAAATCACCATTGAGTTTTATGGTAGTGAAGAGACTGGTGATTGGTTTTTCCATTGCCATATTTTATATCATATGATGTCTGGAATGGCCCGAATTGTCAGTTATGACACTCCACGAGACCCTCGGATGGATGAGTATCCGGTGTCAAAGATAATAGAGGAAACTAATCATTATTACTCCTTCAATATGTTGGATGTGGCCTCGCACATGTCAACCTTGAATCTGATGACTGCCAATATTCGAAATCAGTTTAACCTAACAGCCGAGTTTGGTTGGAACAATAATTTAGAAGCTGAATTTACTTATGAGCGATACCTTTATGATTACCTCACTGTATTTGCAGGAGTGAATGTAGAAAATTCTGTTCCTGAAAGTTTGGATGAAATGAGTACTACAGCCATTGTCGGTATTCGGTTTTTAACACCCTATTTGTTTAGTCTAGATGCGCGAATAGATAATGAACTGAGGCCCAGGGTAAGCTTGGGTAGGTCTATAATGGTTTTTCCAAAGGTTTCAATATTTGGTTATTATGAATACCAAGCAGATTTAGGTTTTATGAATGATTTTCAAGGAAACACAAATTATTCAGATGAAGTAGTTTGGAGCGCAGGCGCAGAGTATATACTCTCTCGAAACTTCTCAATCACGGGTAGTTACGATAATCGTTTTGGCGCTGGTGCAGGTTTGTCAGTTAGGTTTTAAAGAAAAAATAATGGATCAGTACGAAAAGAATAGTTTATCCCTCACTGGAGCAGTTGCATTAGGTACAGGGGTTATGATCGGTGCGGGTATATTTGCCTTGTTAGGCCAAGTAGCAGAATTATCCGGGGCCTTATTTCCAGTAGCCTTCATTGTAGGCGCAGTTATTTCTGGTTTCAGTGCCTACTCATATATAAAAGTATCAAATAAATATCCTTCTGCTGGTGGAATTGCAATGATTTTGAAAAAGGCTTACGGCAAAACAACCGTAACCGCTGCTGCTTCTTTACTTATGGCATTTTCAATGATCATTAATGAAAGCCTTGTTGCTAGAACATTTGGCACCTATACTTTACAGTTATTTGATGTTGGAAATACAACACTGCTAGTCCCCATTCTTGCAGTAGCATTAATTGTAATTGCGTTTTTGGTCAATATTTCAGGGAATAATTTTATTGGAAAGTCTTCACTGGTAATGGCCATTCTAAAGATTGGGGGAATAGCCATTTTCGCCCTTGGAGGGCTTTGGGCTACAGGGTTTTCATTGGATGAGGCAATGCCAACACAGCAGGCAGAGGACTATTCAATGACAAGTTACTTAGGTGCTTTGGCACTCTCCATTCTTGCTTTTAAAGGGTTTACAACAATTACCAATAGTGGAGGAGAAATCACTAATCCAAACAAAAATGTAGGTCGAGCTATTATCATTTCATTAGCCATCTGTTTAGTTATATATATACTTGTCGCACTCGCAGTTTCGGTTAACTTAACCATTCCTGAAATAATAGAAGCGAAGGATTATGCACTAGCTGAAGCCTCGCGTCCCGCATTCGGTAAATACGGAGTGTGGTTTACTGTTGGTATCGCAATTATTGCGACTGTTTCGGGCATCATCGCCAGCATTTTTGCGGTTTCAAGAATGACAGCAATGCTCACAGATATGAAATTGATTCCGCATAATCATTTTGGAATGCCTGGGGGAATCCAGAAGCATATGCTCGTTTATATTGCTGTAATAGCTATAGTCCTATCAGTATTTTTTGACCTCAGTAGGATAGCGAGTTTAGGAGCCATTTTCTACCTAACAATGGATATTATTATTCAGTGGGGAGTACTAAAATTTCTACGAGAGGAAGTGAATGCCAAAGCTCCAATAGTCATTACTGCAATTATACTAGATAGTGTCGTACTCGGGGCTTTTCTGTGGCTAAAAGCAACATCAGACCCATTGATTATTTATGTGGCTCTTATTTCAATGGTCTTAATATTCATTGGAGAAAAATGGTTTTTGAAGGTGAAAAATATTGAAGATTAATCATGAAGCAATCTCTCCATATCAAAAACATGGTTTGTCCCCGCTGCATACTAGTAGTCAGGCAAATTTTTGGTGACTTGGAAATCGGGTTTCGCCAGATCAATTTGGGTGAAGTTGGACTTGATCAGACGCTTTCTGATGAATCTAAGGCTAGGTTGTCAAAACGCCTTGAAGAAGTAGGGTTCTCCTTGATTGATGATCGGAAAAGCAGAATGATTGATCAAATCAAACAGTTGGTAATTGATAAAGTACACCACAGCTCTGGAGAAATACAGGTAAAATGGGCAGACTTAATACCTGACAAAATCCATTATGATTACAAATACCTCAGCAGTCTGTTCTCTTCAGTTGAGGGCATTACTTTGGAGCAATATATCATTCGACAGAAAATTGAGCGAGTAAAAGAATCGATTGTTTATGACGAGCTAACCCTAAGCCAAATTGCAGACCAGCTAGGGTACAGCAGTGTCGCGCATTTGAGTGCTCAGTTTAAAAAAGTTACAGGGATGAATCCTTCCCAATTTAAAGGAGGTTATGCTCACAATCGAAAAGGTCTGGATAATATTGATTAACAGGACGTTATTCAGAATATGATATAAGTTGTTCAGCTAATTCTGTAACAACAATCACTACTGAGACTCATATTTTTGTTATAGATATATTTTTTTTTGAAAAAGGCCAAAATCATGAAACATACCTATCAAATTTCCGGAATGACCTGCAATGGTTGCAAAAGTCATGTAGAGAAAACCTTGAAACTAGTGCGGGGTATTTCTGATGTTTCTGTTGACTTAGCTAAAGGGGAAGCCATTGTGAACATGGATCATCATATTCATCTTGAAGCATTGAAGGAAGGACTAAAGAAGGATGGTGGTCGTTACGACATACACCTTCCAGCGACTCATGAAAATGATCTCCATCCAATGCCTGAAATCAAGAAACAGGATAAAGGTGGTGCAGGAAAATACTATTGCCCTATGCTCTGTGAGGGTGACAAAAAATACGATAAACCTGGTGACTGTCCTAAATGCGGAATGGACCTAGAGAAGGAGACTTCCAACGCTAACACTATTGAATACACTTGTCCAATGCACCCAGAAGTTCGGCAGAATGGTCCAGGAAGTTGTCCTAAATGCGGAATGGACCTCGAACCCATAGAAGCCAATGGAAATGAAGGTTCTGAGGAGCAGAAGACATATAAAGCCATGCTCACCAAGTTTTGGATATCTGTTGTGTTTACGCTACCGGTACTATTTATCGCTATGAGTGAAATGATTGGCATTTCACTTTCCAGTTTTGCCAGCAACTCAACATGGGGATGGATTCAGTTTGTACTTAGTACGCCTGTCATCTTTTATTCCTGTTGGAATTTCTTTGTCAGAGGGTACAAATCCATCATTAATCGTTCCCCAAACATGTGGACGCTGATCACGCTAGGAGCTGGTTCCGCTTACCTTTTTAGTATTGTCGCGTTACTTTTTCCTGATATCTTTCCTGACCAATTTAAATCTGAAGGAGGAGCCGTTCATCTGTATTTTGAGGCGGCAGTGGTCATTCTCACCTTGATTTTATTGGGGCAGTTAATGGAAGCAAAGGCCAGGAGTCAGACTAACTCTGCAATTAAAGAATTGCTTAATCTGGTACCACCTGAAGCTACTGTCATTCGAGATGGACAAGAAATGACTATCCCGCTAGAACATGTCAAACTGAACGATCTTATTAAGATTAAGCCAGGAGAAAAAATACCAGTAGATGGAGAGCTCACAGAAGGTAAGAGTAGTATTGACGAATCCATGATCACGGGTGAGCCAGTTCCTGTCGAGAAATCAAAAGGAGATAATGTGATTGGTGGAACAATCAATGGTACCAGTACATTCCAAATGAAGGCTCTTAAAGTGGGGAGTGACACTCTCCTATCGCAAATCATCGAATTGGTGAACAAGGCGAGCAGAACCAAAGCACCTATTCAAAATCTGGCAGATAAAGTATCCAGCTATTTTGTGCCGATCGTAGTGACCATTGCTATCATCTCCTTTGCGATTTGGGCTATTTGGGGACCTGACCCAAGGTTAGTGTATGCTTTTACGAGTGCCGTAACTGTCCTTATCATTGCCTGTCCATGTGCCTTAGGCTTGGCAACTCCTATGTCCATTATGGTAGGAACAGGTAAGGGTGCAAAACAAGGAATTCTGGTCAAAGATGCCAGAGCTATTGAGGAAATGCACAAGGTGACTACTTTGGTTATTGACAAAACGGGCACTATCACAAAGGGAAAACCATCTCTGCAAGATGTGCAGTCAATTATAGAAAAATATACTCCTGATGCTATCCTAAAGAAGGCGGCTTCTTTAGAGTCCAGCAGTGAACATCCATTGGCTCATGCCATTGTCGTTGGTGCAGAGGAAAAGGGATTGAAGCCGCAGAAGGTGGACGATTTTAATTCAATAACAGGAAAAGGAATTACGGGAAGAGTAAATGGAACACAAGTGGCTATTGGAAATAAAAAGCTCTTGGATGAATTTAATCTGACACTAAACCCGCAATATCTAGTAGATGTCGAAAAGCGACAGTTGGAAGGTGAAACGGTAATGTTTGTGGTGATTAGTAAAGAAGTTGCCGGATTCATTAGTGTGTCTGACCCAATCAAAGAAGCATCAGCTTCTGCCATCAAACACTTGCAAGAGCAAGGATTAGAAGTGATCATGCTCACTGGAGATAATAAAAACACCGCCAAAGCAGTAGCTGATAAACTCGGTTTAGATGGTTATGAAGCTGACCTGTTGCCCAAAAACAAATACGAAAAAGTCAAAGCCCTTCAGGAAAGCGGAAAAATTGTAGCTATGGCCGGTGATGGAATTAACGATGCTCCGGCATTGGCGCAAGCCAATGTAGGAATTGCGATGGGCACTGGTACAGATGTAGCAATTGAAAGCTCCAGTCTAACCTTAGTAAAAGGAGAACTGGATGGAATCGTTCGAGCTCGAAAATTGAGTACTGATGTGATGCGGAATATCAAGCAGAATCTATTCTTTGCTTTTGTCTACAACATTTTGGGAGTGCCTATTGCAGCAGGTGTTCTATTTCCTGTATTTGGACTGTTATTGAGCCCCATGCTTGCAGCCTTAGCCATGAGTCTTAGCTCGGTATCTGTAATTGGTAATAGCTTAAGGCTCAGAAAAAAATAAACTAAAACAATTTCTTCAGTAATAGGATAATCCATATTTGTCAGGACTGGTTTCTCATTCATTTCCCATCTTTTCAAGAAACAGGAAGGATTTCCCATCTATTTCCTATTTGAGATGAGAAAACACTGAGAAACTGACATTCTTTTGTCCGATTCTTGTCCGCGCACAAACTTCTAACATTAAAAATAAGCGCCTACGACTTCTAATGAGGTGTTTTTAGCCAAACAAACATATCATGTGGAGGATGGACTAATTCATCTTTTATAGTCCTCTAATTTTTGATCGAGTCTGCGATATTTAAGTGTTTTGAAACAGTTCAAAGCATTCGTACATGACCTTAATAGGCGTTCAATACCATCGACTTTCGTATTCTCATGAAAATGAATTAAAACAAGGTTTAAGTTTTCAAAGGCGTATTGATTTGCAATTTTGAGATTATCATCTGAATCTCTATGTGAAATATTAAGCTCTTTCTCGCAAATAATCTTGAGTAACCGATTGAACCAACCCCTATGCCTTAAATCAAAATGTTTGGGTATGCGCTCTATAAAGGACATGTTACGTACTTTTCCAACATAGACAATGTCCGTGCCCTTTCGGAATAAGTAAACGCCATGCCCAGGATAGATGTGTTTTCCATTACAGTAGTTAAGATTTTGCAAGCGCATCTGTGATAAAGCAAGACCTTTTGTCTGCTCAATCTTTTTCAACGCATTCTCAATAGACAGGTTTTTAATGTCTTTGTATTCAATTAAATAAGTATTGTTCGGTGTGAATATCATACTACTAGTTTTTCAACTTTTTGATTAAAAAGTTTTTGCTGTGTAACTTTTATATTTATGCCCAATCTTTAAGGTATCTTCCGCTTCGAAAAGAAAATAAATATTCCTATTATAGAGAAATGTAATACCAAAATAATTCTAAAAAAGCTGTTTTGAAATCTCACTCTTTCGATGCCTCATATCAAACTGTTTTTGATGCCGCCAGGAAATCCCTGAGAAAACTATCTATGAGGATAGAAGAGACAGACAAAGAGCGTGGAACAATCATTGCCTCAACAGAAACCTCTTTTTTGAGTTGGGGCGAGGACGTATCTCTAGTATTTAAACGCAACGGATCGAAAACTGAAGTAATAATCGATTCAGTATCTCCTTCGCAACTTATTAGCTGGGGCAAAAATGATACGAATGAGGATAACATTATCGAGGAAATGAAGATGATACTATAAAAAAGGAGATGAAATTATTTGTTCAGATCTGTAGAAACTGTGGGAAGAGGGTGCATCTCAATATTAACGCAGAAACTCGAAGTGAATTAAGACGCCTGGTGAAGGGTGACCGTTTTAATTTGGTATGTCAGCACTGTGGCACAAAGCACATTTACTCTGCTAATGAGGTGAAGGCAGAATTGGATTCTGGAGGAGCTATTGCCGGAGGAATTGTAGGCGGTATCGTTGGAATTCTTGGTGGTCCAATAGGTATGTTAATTGGAGGAGCTATTGGCGCGTCCATTGGCGACTCCTCAGAAGCAGAGGAAAGAAAAAAGGTTGAATTTTTTAACAACAGTATCTGATGTTAAAGAAGGATTACCATACCAAACGCCTTGCCTTCTATACAATTATATTTGCGAGCATTGGCTTAGTGATTGTAAGTGAAACAGTCAGAGAGTATTTTCTAAGAGCGATCAAGAACTCACTTGATTATGAACCTATTTATCCGTTAGTGATCTTTGGCTCGTTGCTGGTCGGACTTCTTTATTCATTCTACCATTCAAAAAGTGCTCAACCGATTGGATTAAAACCGCTTCTTAAAATTTTTGGGCCCTTTTTTGATCCACCTACCAATACTTTAACGTATGGCATAGTAATCGCGTCAGTTTTAAGACTGATTAGAGGTCTATTTAACCAAGCGTTTTTTGAGATAGAGTATTTCAAGGATTTTGGAGTGATTAATGTCAGCGCCATTGGTTTGGCATGCATCCCACTTTTAATATGGAGTTTTACAGGTTTAGGTAAGTACGCAATCCTAGTCTTTAAAAGAAGACCTGACGATATAGGTGAAGTGACTCCTCTTGAGGAACGGGATACTCCATAAATTATTCTAGCTCACCTTGTTGTGCATCTCTATCCTCATCTGCGGCTCTTCCTTCAAAACTTCGAGCCAGGTCAGAATAAACCTTGGAAGTTCTTGGGTACTCAAATCGAGTTTTTTCTGCCAGTTTACGAAAATGACTAGCTCTACCTCTTTCTATACCTCCCCCTGCATAAGCAGGTCTAACTGTAACCATTTCACCTCCATTATGAATACCGATATAAACATTCTGATCTACCTTATCTATACATAGTTTTTCCAGTATTTGAGATACTTCTTTAGGCAATAGATTTTCATGATGATATGTAAGTCCAAGCATATTTCCTATTACATGATAACCAACTTGCTCTCTATCAGTTCTAATAAGTCCTTCTTTTGCAGATTTAAACCATTCTAAAAAAACCTGAACATCGATGATTCCTGAATTTCTGGTTCCTGGTATCGAATCCCATCTACGAAGCAGATTGAATGTCTTACTTGCACGACCTCTGAATTGTTTTTCAGTTAATTCGCCATAGTCGATTTCACCTTTCTTACGATTCGCGGGCATGTAAGCGTATGACACTATTCCTACGAAATACTCCGGGTCGGAAGAGAGTCTTGAAAAAATCTCTACTGGTTTCACTTTTGAGTCATAAGCCGTCAAAACCTCTAGATAAAGCCATTCAACCCGTTCTAGCTTTTCCCTATCTTTAATATTCTTGGAATATAGGTTTTCGAAAATCTGCTGAAGGCTGTATTCACGAAGCTGACTATTACGTGATTTATCCTCTTTCGCCATACCTACACTGTGCAGTACTTTCAGAATAAGGGGAGCTGGAAAATCAGTTTGTTTGAAGTTTAGGCTTATACATTCAAGCGCATCAATATGTCTATTTGCCTGCAGTAAAGAAGAGAGCCCCCTGTCAAAGTCTTCAATGGAGAGTTCTGAAAAATAGAAGTAGCAATCCTCCCAATATGTTTTTTTCCCTTCAGGCTCTTGAGTGTCTACCAAGTCCCATACTTCTGGTTTCATGGGTAGGGCATCCAAAAAGTTCGAAACTGCCTTAGGTTGAACCCCTAATGATTTTATAAACCTCAGTGCCACATTCGCCCAGTCCAAGCCTTTATCTATTTGGTTGAGCAAAACATACCTCTTCAGCATCTCCTGAGTGCCAAATGTCATATCCTGGAACAAAGTCAAAACTGACTCTTCTTCACTTTTACCGCTTGCTTCTTTTAGAGCCTTGCCGACCAATGCTGGTAGGTGTACAGAATTAGCCAGTTTTGTGATTGTGTGAAAATCAGATTTTTCAACTAATTCTTTCAACACTTCACACCTCTTATTATCACATATTGCCTGGTGTTCCTTATAGTCAAAATTCTCACGCCCCTCTAATAGGTTAGGCATTTCCGTAAAAAGCCATTCATGTCTTTGGATAAAACCTTCTGACTGTTCTCTAAAAAAAACAGTCTCAATTTGATTTACTAAGTCGGCCCTCAGTGCCCAGTTTGTACCTGGGTATGAACGGTGCTTTGAAATGAAATCGCGTAATTCGGTTAGAAAAGCTTGCTGGTCACCATTGAACTCTTGTGTACTTTTGAAGTTGGTTGTCAGTTTTTCTATGTCTTCGGGATACATAAATCTGGTCAGGTTGAGTAACTCTATCCATCTTTTGGTATCAGTTCCAACAAGGTCACTAAGGTGGCTAAAGCAGTATCTAAGACCTTCAGCAAATTCTTTGTTTTGAACCCCTTGATCTAAGTGAGCTGTAAGAATTTTATCCGTCATTCGCCATCTAGGAAAATGATTCTCATGCCCAACTTCCTTTTGCAGTAAGCTCACCAGTAACCTCCATGCTAATTCTGGATTTTTAGTCTTGATACGGTTTAAGATTTTCTGTCGATGATTGGCATTAGCTAATGTCTGAGGTCGCCACATCGTAAATATCTCAAGCAAGGAATTGATGGGACGATTTGCAAGTTTCCCTTGTGGGTCAATTGCATCAAGCCCAATTAATATGCCTACGACCCGATCAAGGTACTGTGGGTTCCATGCCAGTGCTTCCAGACCCCAGAGCAATCCGCTATGATAGCTGATAGGCGTTAAAAAGCCTTCGCCCTCTTCAAACACTGAAGATATAGCCGAATCTGGTTTATTCAGAGCATTTTCTATGACGGTTAGAAAAGAATAAGGAGAGGCCTCGGCTAATTCAGGCATAATGCCGTCTAATGACTGCCAATACTGAGCTTCATCGCGTTGCAAGACCCTATAGACAAGTGTGTCGACCCAAGATTGCCCCCTCTGGTCAGGTTGAAGATTTCTGGAGCTTCCAAAGACTCCAATGAGGGTTAGGGTCTGGGTAATTCCTTTCCTTATTCTACCTGAGTATACTGGCCGCTTTCCGTGGATGTTGGATAATGGTCTTTCTTTGATTTCTAAGTCAAAAATTGGGTTGTGCGTTGTAATAACCTTCTCAAAAACCTCCTCTAATTTATCCAGATCTTGGATGGAGAGCAACGGTGCTAGTGTGAACCAAGCATCCAAGGGTGAAACCAATTGCCACTTTTGACCAATATGATAAAGAGGTCGATCCGAAATGTTAGTAAGGTAGTGCAGAGTTCTTGCCACCTGCTCATATTCTTGACCAGCAAGCTCCGATAAGATCTGTTTGTCTCCATCATAATTTTCATCCCAACGACCAACAAGTAAAGCGGCTAGTAGGGCTCTGACATTGCCTTCTTTTACCCAGTTGGGTTTATTGGACTTAGTCATCAAGAGCCTTCTAAGTACTGAAAAGCTACGTCCGCTTTCTCTTGCATAGTAGTTGGCTTGGTGGCGAGAAATGCCACTATCAGTCAACTCCTTGGTAAAAGTGTCTCCCTTTGGAATGCTCAAGTTAATGGCGTCATGTGCTCTGAATTCCTCAAAGCCGATTGGGGTAATTATCCTATGACCATTGCCCAACAAACGCGCTTTAGATTCAATGTCCTCTGAATTATTAAATACATACAGGTGATTGCTAATAGTGACTAAGGAATTTAGAGCTTCTTGATCCCTTACTATCAAACCTTTGGATACAAAATTCTCCCTTTCTCTAGAATCTAAAGTCGTAAAACAAGCAATGGCAAAAGCCATTGCTTCATGTTTAGTTGCTCCCCTAATGGTCAATTCCTGATCCCCTGAGGCAAACCATTTGAGTACTTCCTCTTTTTCTTTTGATCTACCGGCAATTATCAAATTTGCCGTTATCGGAGGGACGGTAGCATTGGACCACTCATTCCACCATTCTTGTGCTGAATCAAAGCTACCAGTCAGTATTTTTAACTCTCTGGCCATGATGCAACCCAGAGCGGGGTTTTGCTCTAACTGTATTTCTAAATCATCTCCGTCCAAGACCAGCACATCTCCCCAAAATCCTTCGGAAACCTTGTCTTTAGCCCATTGTTCTTTTTGTTGCCAACGCCTGGGTGTAACAAATACAAATACGTGGTCTTTAGGGTTGTCTACCCCTGGCTTATTCTTGCGCTTCTCATAGTCTTTTTCAGCTTTGCCCTTAAAATCCTTGTTCACACCCATTTCCCAAAGTGATTTTCCCTTCGGGGTTAACGAGTTTCCTTCTGTCGATACAAGCTCACCGTCCCATCCTTTTTTGAACACGCTGTCTCCACCAGGAAAGGTTATATTTTTAATACCTTGATCAGCGGCAAGAATTAGTCTTCTCATGAGCAAGGGTAATTGACTCTGAGCTTCTCTCGAATTCGCCCATCGGTCTAAATCTGATGTCGTAACTAACCTCATATGAATCGGTGTTTTTAGTCCAAGTGATTGGAATTACCAAAGGTCTTAATTTTGTGTTGAAAAAATCAAACCTATTCCATACTACCCCATTATCTTTTCTTAGGCCGCCAATTGTGAAAAAGCAAGAAGAAACGGAATAAACAAGTGGGGGATGAGCGTTGGCTTTATGCCGTAGTCTCTTGATGTTCAATGGTGTGGGGCTATATTTGCCTAATCGGAAAGAAATAGGCATTCAACTTAACGTGGATGATACTTTTCAATATTGATTTAGTTGCTGATCAAACTGATTTAAGAGTAGGACAAGCGTTAGGGATAGAGCCAGCTACCGTGTAGCGGTGATAGCCTGACCTGAAGGGTAACGCCCAAAATTTATCTTCTACTTAAAAAAATTCTTTGAAAAGGAGCTGTGTTGAAATTCAAATAGTGTCAAGGCACTTGAAGAGTTTAGGAAAAACACCGGAAGAATAGGAGATTAGAATTTGTTGTAGCTATGTTGTAGCAATAAAAACAACACTACTTATAAACAAAGAAACCAGTCACTTAAGTGACTGGTTTTCAATGTACCAGAGGCGGGACTTGAACCCGCACGAGCAAAGCTCACAAGATTTTAAGTCTTGCGTGTCTACCAATTCCACCACTCCGGCATTGCCTATCAAAGCTTTAGCGAAGATAGGCTGACTGTATTACCAGTCTAGTTTTAAATGGCTCTAAACTAAAAAAGCGCGATCACGATCACGCTTCTTAGTTATTGAGCGGGAGACGGGATTCGAACCCGCGACCCCGACCTTGGCAAGGTCGTGCTCTACCAGCTGAGCTACTCTCGCTTATTTCAGTACTTAAAATTTCACACTTGCTGCGAAACGGATTGCAAATTTAGTGAAGGGGTTCGAATTTGCAACGGCTAGCTGAAAAAAATTACTCTTTCAGCTTACCCTTTATTTCATTGAGCTTCAATAATGCCTCAACTGGCGAGATAGTGTTGATATCTAGGGTTTCTAAAATCTCTTTTATCTCATTGAAAGTGGGGTCTGCCTCAAATAAATTCAATTGAAAGTTATTCTTAGGTACATCTTTCAATTTTTCGTCTGTCTGATTTCGAATTTTGTCTTTCTCTAAGTGATGCATTATCTCAGCCGCGCGAATAACCACAGGATTCGGCATACCGGCCATTTGCGCCACATGAATACCAAAGCTATGTTCACTGCCTCCTTCTTTGAGCTTTCGCATGAAGATGACTTTGTTTCCAACCTCCTTGACGGATACATTGAAGTTCTTAATCGCTGGAAAGTCTTCCTCCAATTGGTTGAGTTCATGATAGTGTGTGGCAAATAGTGTTTTTGCCTTGAATTTGTCATGATTATGCAGGTACTCTACAATGGACCAAGCGATTGAAATACCATCATAGGTACTCGTCCCTCTCCCGATTTCGTCCATCAAAATCAGACTGCGCTCAGACAGGTTGTTCAGTATGCTGGCAGTTTCGGTCATTTCCACCATAAAGGTCGATTCTCCCTTAGATAGATTATCGGAAGCGCCCACTCTGGTGAAGACTTTATCGGTAATGCCCAATTTGGCCTTGGTGGCTGGCACGTAAGATCCCATTTGAGCCATCAGCACAATCAAAGCTGTTTGCCTTAATAGTGCAGACTTCCCTGCCATGTTTGGCCCAGTAATGATCAGGATTTGGTGGGTGTGGTCATCAAGAGATACGTCATTAGGTACGTATGACTCTCCAACAGGTAACTGTTTTTCAATGACAGGGTGACGTCCCTCATGAATGTCAATGATCATCTTATCATTCAGTTCCGGTCGGCAGTAGTTATTCTCCTTAGCCACTGTGGCGAATGATACCAAGCAGTCAATTGTGGCAATCACCTGGGCATTCCTTTGAACTTGAGCCGTAAAGCCTGAAGCAAATGCCACTAAATCGGCAAAGAGCCGCTGCTCAATAAGCTTGTATTGATCCTCGGCATTGATAATTTTTTCTTCGTAGGTCTTTAATTCTTGAGTGATATAGCGTTCGGCATTGACAAGGGTTTGTTTCCGAATCCACTCTTCTGGTACTTTATCTTTATGTGCGTTGCTGACTTCCAAATAGTAACCAAACACCTTATTATAAGCGATTTTCAAGGAGGTAATTCCCGTGGCTTCACACTCTCTTTGTTGAATCTGCACCAAGTAGTCTTTGCCACTAAAGGCTATGCTGCGTAACTCGTCTAATTCCTCATCGACACCTTCTGCAATGATGCCTCCTTGATGCACCAACATGGGTGCATCTTCCTTTAACTCTTTGTCAATGCGTTGGAGTAATGCCTCGCATTCATCTAATTGCTGTGCTAACGCCTGCAACGATTTGTGTGCAGAGCTGGCCATGGCTGACTTCATAGGAACGATTCGCTGAAGGGCATTCTTTAGGTGATTTAATTCCCTTGGATTAATACGGCCAACGGCTACTTTGGAGATCAGTCTTTCCAAGTCAACAATGCCATCCATAGCTTCGGTAATACCATCGGTTAACTCATTATCAGCATAGAAAGCATCTACAATTGAAAGTCGTTCTTCAATCTTCTTCCGTTCCTTCAGCGGCAAAACCATCCAACGCTTCATCATCCTAGAGCCCATTGGCGTAAGGGTGTGATCGAGAATTTGGATTAAAGGAATTCCACCTTCTTGTTGTGGATAGACCAGCTCTAAATTTCGAATGGTAAACTTGTCTAACCAAACGTATTTATCTTCTTCAATCCGACTAATGGACGCTATATGCGCAATTTCTTTATGCTCTGTATCTTCTAAATAATAGAGTATGGCCCCAGCAGCTGCAATGGCCAAATCCATCTCTTGAACACCGAATCCCTTCAGAGATTTTGTTGAGAAATGGTTGGTGAGTTTCTCATACCCATAGTCAAAAGCATATACCCAATCGTCTAGTTGATAGGTATTAAAGTTGTCTTGATACTGTGCTTCAAACTGTTCCTTTTGTGCTCGGGAGAAAATGAACTCCGAAGGGTTAAGTCCCTGAATGAGCTTGTCGATATAAGCCGGTTTACCTTGTGCAGTTAAGAACTCTCCTGTTGACAAATCGAGGAAAGCAGCACCAACTTGATCCTTACCAAAACTAAGTGAGGCTAAATAGTTATTACGTTTTTGATCGAGGACATTATCGTTGAAAGAAAGCCCCGGTGTTACCAACTCCGTCACGCCCCGTTTCACAATTCCTTTGACGGATTTTGGATCTTCTAGCTGATCGCATATGGCTACTCTATTTCCAGCACGAACGAGCTTGGGTAAATAGGTGTCTAAGGAGTGATGCGGAAAACCAGCTAATTCGATATGACTGGCAGCTCCATTTGCCCTTTTAGTGAGCACAATTTCTAAGACTTTGCTGGCCTTAATGGCATCTTCACCGAAAGTTTCATAGAAGTCTCCTACACGAAATAATAGCAACGCCCCAGGGTGCTTTGCCTTGATGGCATTGTACTGTTTCATCAAGGGAGTTTGCTTCGTCTCGGTTGTCTTAGACATAGTCAAAAAATGATGGGAGTTCGAATTCTTGTAAACTCAAAAATAGTAAATATTTGATTGGTTTTCTTGAGTAACTCTCAGATTAAGAGGGACTAAGAATTTGTTCTTATTTTTATTTGGATTTAGTCTAAATAAGAAAGAATTTTGTGCCTCAGATTCTAAAAACGAACATAAATGAACTGTCACCTTCGAAAACTAACTATTTCCTTTGCCATTTTAGCGATAGCCAGCTCGGCAATTCTAGCTCAGAATTCGGCTACCATCAGAGGCATAGTAAAAGGTACAGATGGAGTTGCTATTCCATACGCCTCCGTGATACTAGAAAACACAACACTTGGAAAAGCCACAAATGAGAATGGCTCCTTTGAACTTTCTGGAGTGAAACCCGGAGAGTACATACTCAAAATTTCATCTGTAGGCTTTATCACCATTAGTCAAAACATCAAAGTTGATGCAGGAGACCTTCTTACGCTAAGCTTCGAGTTTGAAGAAAGCGTTTATGAGGTGCCTCAACTTACAATCATTGCTTCTCGCGATCAATTGTTCACAAAGATTCCGGGTTCTGCGGACTATGTCGGCCAGGCAGAACTGAAGTTACTCAACCCCATAAACGGCAATGAAGCCTTTAGACGAATTTCTGGGGTGCACGTGGTAGAGGAAGAAGGACTTGGCTTAAGAGCAAACATTGGTATTCGTGGCTTAGATCCCGACAGAAGTAGAAATGTACTGGTACTGGAAGATGGAATTCCTGTAGCCCTGAACCCCTATGGAGAGCCAGATGCCTACTACACTCCTTCGATTGATCGAATGGCCGGAGTCGAAGTACTAAAAGGCAGTGGTCAAATCCTTTATGGTCCGAGAACCATAGGCGGAGTAGTCAACTACATTACAGCAAATCCATCTGAAGAGGAAACTGTGAGCCTAAAGTTGCGAGGTGGACAAAATGGTTATTTCAGCGGTCTTTTGGGCTATGGAAACACCTTCGGCAATACCGGTGTGCAATTCAACTTGTTGAGAAAACAAGCTGACGGACTTGGGGTTTCTACATTCGACATCAATGATTTTACAGGCAAAATCAACTTCCGTATGTCTGATCGCTCTCAGCTCGGATTGAAGTTTGGCTTATACCGAGAGACTTCTAATGCTACCTATGTCGGCATCACTCAGGTTATGTATGACCAGGGAGGAAATGACTTTACTAATGTTGCTCCGGACGACAGACTGAATGTAAACAGAAACTCGATCAGCCTTACGCATAACTATCGCATCAATGATCGACTCAATCTCCAAACAATGGCTTATGCCTACAGCACTACACGAAACTGGAGAAGGCAAGATTTCTCATATAGCCCAACAGCCAGTAATCTATCTGGCGTAGTCTGGGGGGACACATCTGTACCGGGAGGCGCTATTTACATGAGAAATGGTACGGGTAACAGAAACAGACAGTTCGAAGTGGCTGGCTTCGAGCAACGCATAAACCTTGAATACAACCTCGGTTCTATCAATAATGAACTGACTGCTGGGTACCGTTACATCTATGAAAAAGGGTATGAACAACGGATAAATGGAAGCTTTCCAACGGCAGATTCTGGTGATCTCATTACAGACGAAGATAGATCTGGAAATGCCTTCAGTGCGTTTTTACAAAACAAGTTTAAGCTGACCTCGAAGTTGAGCGTTGATGCTGGCTTGAGGGCTGAATTCTATGATTTCGAACGCCATGTATTCAGAAATAGATTTGGTGGAGAGGTAAGAGACACAAGCATTGTAAACGGATCTAGTGTAGCAGAGATTATTCCGGGTTTAGGTTTCAATTATCAACTGAATAGAGATATTAATCTCTTTGGTGGTGTTCACAGAGGCTTCGCCCCTCCACGTGTGAAAGACGCCATCACATCTGCTGGTGTTGTACAGCAATTGGACGCTGAACTCAGCTGGAATTATGAACTAGGTGTTAGAACGGCATTGCTAAAAGGACTCTATGCTGAAGTCACAGTCTTCTACCTCGATTTTTCCAATCAAATCATTCCTGTATCGGAATCTGCAGGTGGCATAGGCTCTGGGCTAATCAATGGGGGAGAAACTACTCATGAAGGTTTAGAAATTGGGTTGAATTTCGACCTATCTGAACTTCGAGAAGTGCGCTATAATGTCATGCTAGACGTATCAGCTACCTTTCAGCATGCGACTTTCGCGATGGATAGATTTCAAATGATCGGAACGGAGTCTGTAAACCTTTCAGGAAATCAAACCCCTTATGCCCCTCAGGCCTTGTTGTCCACAGCGCTCACAGTTCAATCACCATTTGGCCTCACAGCCAGAATCACCAATACCTTTGTCGGAGAACAATTCACAGACGCCTTAAATACAGTAGCGCCATCACCTAATGGAAGAATAGGGAAATTGGACAGTTATTTCTTGACCGATCTACAACTGAGCTATGCCTTTCCTAAAGTCAAAAATTTGAATTTGAATCTATCCGTAAAGAACCTGACTAATGAACGATTCATTTCTTCTAGAAGACCTCAAGGCATTAGAGTCGGTCTTCCAAGATTTGTGAGCTTAGGACTTGATTGGACACTATAGTCTATCCTCTTTCTCAGGAAATAAAAGGAGCTAAAGCAGCTCTATTTTTATCTCAAAAAAGATTTAACTAATTTTTTCGTTCATTACAATAATATCAACTAAGTTTCTCGTTATAAAAGTGAGAAACATCACAAACCAATTCTCAAAACCACCAATCTAAACCTTCCGCTATGCGTCACATGGACCTGTCCACAAGGGACAAATCCTCAGCATATTTTTAATCTATTATTTAACATTAAAACCTAAGGAAGATGAAACAAACATTAAAAGTGAGCATTGTATTGCTCGGAGCATTAACAGTCGCCATGTGGTTCGGAATTTCCTCCACCAACAAGAAAAAGGAAGCATTGGAAGATCAGTTCGCACAGCTAGAAAAAGAGGTGATTCGAAAGGAATCGGCATTTGAAGAAGTGATGGGTCTTATCACAGAAGTAGAAGATCAGATTGGTTCGATCGTTGAAAAAGAAAACCTTGTCCAAGGAAAAAGTCAAGAGCCTTTGAACAACGGAAAGAAAGAAAACATCATGAGAGAAATCGCCATGATAGACGACCTTATCTTCCGTTCAAATCAGAACATCCAAACCCTGACCGACAAAGTCAAAAGCACTGACATCAAATTGGGTGTTTTCGAGAAAAGGATCAATGCCCTCCAAGCTGATTTAACTGCCAGGCAAACCGTTATAGGCGATTTAAAAACTGAATTAATCGCCAAAGATGAGGCCCTCGCGTTGCTCGTTAACAAAACAGACTCTTTGAGCACAACAATTAACGCCAAAGTGGAAGTAATTGGCCAAAAAGAACTAGAAGTAACGCAACTCACCGCGCTGAATGATGAGCTGAACAAGAGTTACATAGCAGTGGGTACTTTTGAGGATCTACAAGCTAAAGGAGTGGTAGACAAGGAAGGCGGTTTCTTAGGCTTTATCGGTAGAAGTGTGGCTTTACAAGATGATGCAGACAAGACGCAATTTATGGAGCTCGACAGACGTACAGTGAGTCAACTCAAAATTGAAGCATCCACGCTTTCTTTAGTAAGCAACCATCCAAGTGGATCATATCAAATTCTTCCTGGTGATGACGAGAGCACTAAGATTCTCGAAATCACAGACCCTGAAACTTTCTGGCAAATCTCTAAATACCTAGTGATCTCAAAGAATAGCAGAGCCGCTCGTTAAAAACATTATTGATTGGTGTTGTTTTGGGCTGTCCACTCGCATGGGGTGGGCAGTTTTTTAGTTTATTAACCTTGCAAATCAGGAACCATATTCCTGATTTGCAAGGTTAGCTCTCACATATTCAATTCATTCTAAGAATTCGAAAGCACCCTATTAAATGATCTAATCATCAAGATATAATAGATGAATCCAATTAATGTTGTCATTGTCAAATCGACAATCAAATCATAACCCTCAAAATAATCAGGAGGAATCAGAAATGATAATGCCCCAATGGGAATAGATAATACCAAAGCAAAAACAAAGAGCCGCACAACCATTACAAAACCAATACTAAAATAATACTCAAAAAAACGATCTTCTTGATCGAACTCTTTGCATAGGTTGTAAAGGTGTACAGTAAAGCCTATGGTTATAATAGCTGCCAATAACACTCCGATATTGTTAGCCCAAGGGTCAACTGACTCATCGCTGCCAAAGCTCAATGCATTTAGGCTTGAAAAGGTTAAAAGAATAACGGCATAAATAAATACATGCTTCTGGGGCAGTCTATTAGCTCGAATTTGACTTTCTAATTCTTTGATGTTATAAAAGATCATTTCAAAAATTCTATGTAATTAAATTTTTCGTATCACTGGAGCCTATGAATCAGCGTTACAGAAGCTCGTTCAATATAAAGCCAACCGAATTGTGAGAGGCATGTATCAGAAATGTGAATAAAAAGGCATTGATGCAAAGCCTCTGTTTTGCAAACCAGTAGAAGCTCGCATACATTAATCCACTAATAATTTGAGCAAGAAAGACTTCCAAACTACTAAAATGCATTAGGCCAAATAGAATGCCTGAGGATACCAGTGCTATTAAAACTCTTGTTGTTCCCTTGTTAGATTGTGTAATGAGTTCTATAATACCAAACTGGAAAAAGAATGTTTCCAAGGCGGGTATCAGTACCACAACATAAAAAAAAATAGTATATAAGTTTTCTCCAAAAGGGCTTATACTTGACCCATTACTCTGTTCAGGTAAAATCAGGTATGAAACCAAAGCGGTGTATGCCAGCTTGACTAAAAAGGCAAATAAAAACCACTTTAAATCTGATTTTCTCATTGTCCTTATCGTTAAAATTAAGAGTTATACTCCAATTTCCACCGAACAAACTTTGGGGAACCTTACATATGCTATAGACAAGAACAGATGAGAGAGAATTTAATTTCCAAAAAGAACAACACAATCACTTAGGCTAGGTCATAACTTTTTCCCTAAATACCGATTTACCAAGAAGTAAATTACTGTCATCGTCACGGCCAGAAGAAAAGGCGTTATTAGTTGGTTTATAAAGTCAAAGATAGATATCGATGCCACTGTAGACATAAAAAATTCCGTCAACGAGTGAGCACTTGCTCCTATGAAACAGAATAAAAAAAAACTTCTTACCTTTTTTCCAAAACCACTTTCTTTATTTTTCACCACATTATGTTTAGAACAATTCATAAAGAACACAACCAATCAGGCTGTGTTCTTAACAGAAATATACTAATAACTCTATTCTATTTTACCAATTTGATCTGGCCAAAAGTCTACTTGTTCTCTTTGCAAACTCCTATATTGCTCATTTGCAGACTGTACACAAGCTACAAATCTTCCAATTATTCGAAATAAGCGTCTTGTTAGGTTATCCCCACCATTAATTTCCAAACATTCTTTTCTTGACAATTCTTTTAAGTTATTCATATCGTTGTTTATTTATTTTATTAAATCAAGTTTCGCTTTTGTATCAGCATACCCTTTGTGAAATTCATTGACATTTTCTTCCCAATCGTTTATTGATTCATATATAAGATGTCCTACCCAGCCAAGCGCCATTACAGCGTACCACGGCAATCCTCCATCAACTTTCTGCATTTCCTGGGTATTCATCTCATGAACGCCCATTTGATTTAAATTTTTCATCATTAAAAATTTATGGTTAAACATTTATTTAAGACAAAGACTTTAGTAGACTTATTTTCTTTGTCGAAGTAAGGTTAAGAAGCACCACTCTCAATTTTTGAGAGTAGTGAAAAAAACCTAAAAAAAGTTTAACCTATTCAAGACACCAAACCCCCCATTGACTTCTGAGCCATCAATTTCTTGAAGGTTCGCCTTATTGATAAACCCGAAAAAGAAATCCACCGGGTATTCATATTCGTATGTTTGTCGGCCAAAATCATAAACTATCGGTGCATTAAGCCCTCTCATCGTTTCTATAATTCTAAATACCGTAGACTTTGATACTTCTAACCTTTTCGCTAAGGCATCAGGAGTACCAGTGGCGCTTCGTTTAATGAGTAAATGCACTCTTTCCATCAATTCTTTCTTCTCTACTATTCTTTGCATAATGTTTATTTTTAAGCACTAATTTGACTAGCCAACTCCGGCATTTGTTGTCGCCAGAGTTGATAATATTTACCTTGTTTTTCGTATAATTCTAGATGCGTTCCCTCCTCAAGTACTTTACCGTTTTCCAATACCACTATCTTATCTGCATTTACCACTGTACTTAATCTGTGAGCGATTAAAAGAATCGTTTTATGCTGCGCTCTTAGGGTCTTAATCGTCCGCTGAATGTAGTTTTCTGAGTTAGTATCTAATGAGGATGTTGCCTCATCTAAAATGAGTATTTCAGGTTGCTGATACAGCGCTCTAGCAATAGCAATCCGTTGCTTTTGACCACCAGACAGCGTAGCACCATTTTCACCCAAATAAGTATTAAATCCATTGGGCAGGGATTCGATAAACTCTAGAATCCCAATGTCCTTGGCTATTCTGAGTATTCGGTCCATATCTGGCTCGAACTGCCCCACAGATATATTCTCAATTACGTTACCTGCAAAAAGGTCTATCTTTTGAGGCACCACACTCACGATAGATCTAAGGCTCGCATTCTCAATATATTTCAGGTTTAGCTTACCAATCGTAATACTCCCCTTTTGAATGGGATAGATGTTCTGAAGTAAAGAAGTAATTGTTGATTTACCAGAACCACTCTCTCCCACTATCGCTGTGATTTTGCCTTCCGGAATGGACAAACTAAAATTGTCGAACACTTCCACTCGCGTACCATACCTAAAGCTCACATCGCTGAATTGAATATCTCCGACATTCTCTTTGGTCAACTTGACTTTATTCTCCGTTTCTTCCCGCTCCAAATCCATAATTTCGAAAAGCCTATCCGCAGCGATTAATGCGTTTTGAATGGCCTTGTTCGCACCCACCAGTGAAGCCACAGGCCCTGTGAAGTAGCCAACAATGGCGTAGAAAGAAAGAAGCTCTCCAGGGGTAATACTTCGATCAATTACAAAATAGGCACCTACCCAAAGAAGGATAATTGTAAAAGCTCTTGAGATAATGGTAGTACTCGTTCCTGTAAACAAACCATTTAAGGCAGAGGTATAGCCCGTTTTTAATAAATCAATGAAACGCGTCTCTGTTTTGATATTAGCAAAATCTTCGAGCCCAAAGCGCTTAATTGTACCAACCGAATTCAAGCTTTCTACTAGTTGACTTTCTAAGTCGGCACCCTTTTCCATCACTCTTCGCTCAACTTTCTTGTTGAGCCTATTGGTAATAATATAAATGATTAGATAGGCAGGTATGATTGCCAACATAATCACTCCAAGTTTCCAGTAATAAGAAAACATTAAGCCGAAAGAAAAGATTACGATCAACACGTTGACAGTTAGCGAAAGTGATACTTCGTTGATAAATGACCTTATTTTGACGGCATCTCCTATTCTTGAAACAATCTCTCCTACCCTCATGGTATCAAAAAATTGCTGAGGTAATTTGAGCAAGTGCTTGTAGTACCCCAAAATAAGGCGCGCATCTATTTGCTGTCCAGACCGCATTAAGAAGATATCCTTATAAACACCTATTATGACTTGGAGTATCAAAAGCACCACCATAATGGAGCCGAGCAGATTTAGAAGATTTGTATTTCCATCGACTAGCACAAAGTCCGTCAACTTTTGAATGAAAATTGAAGTAGACAAGCCCAACAGCGTGTACACAATTGCTCCAAAAAAAGCCTGAATGAGTACGGCTCTGTGAGGCTTTAGGAGATACCACATGCGCTTATAGACCGAAACCTTCTCATTCTTAGCTATGAACTCATCTTCTTTGGGCATTAAAAGGACTAAAACACCCGTCCACTCCTTTTTAAACTCTTCATGAGTCTTCTTTACCATTTGACCAAGGCCTGGATCCATCACTTCAATGTGAGTCTTTGTGACTTTGTAAATCACCACAAAATGATGTAGGACCTCTTTTACAATCACATGAGCCACAGTAGGCATTGGAATCTTGAAAAGACTGTCAAACTCTCCTCTCACACCTTTGGCCTCAAAGCCAAGTTTACCTGCCGCTTCAACCATACCCAAAACATTGGTTCCCTTCTTATCCGTACCAGCCATTTGCCTGATTTTGGATATAGGAAGTTGTTTATCAAAGTGAGCACAGATTGATGCTAAGCAAGCCGCACCACAATCCGTAATATCATGTTGTTTAATCTTGATTGATGCCATATCTAATTTTGTGCGGTTATATTATCTTGAGCTGGGTTGAGCCAATTATCTACCTTGTCATAGAGTAAGTCAAAAAGACTTCGCTCTGTAACCTTAAACCTGGCTCTTAAAGTCAACCCTTTCTTTAGCTCTCCCTCAAAGCCATTCTTCAAACTCAAGTGTGTTTCATTTAGAGAGCCTCTTATCTTGAAGACTGCTTGGTTATTGACTATTTCTAAGTCTTTACTTATGTCCGTTATTTTGCCGCTAGCGAAACCCCAATTATTATAGTTATAAGCATCCACCTGATACCTAACTTCATTTTCAGTGTTTATTAGGCCGACTTTAGAAGGAGGAATCAATACTTCAACCGTTAAATCCGTGTTTGGAGAAATTTCGGCCAATAACTCTCCCGTATTGACATAGTTTCCTTGCTCTATCCCTTTTGCATTGAAGATTGTACCGGATATTGAAGCGATCAGTGTAAACTCATTTAAATTCCGACTCAGGGTAGTTAACTGGCTTTCTAGTTGGGCAAGATTCATTTGCTCCTTTCTTCTTTCATTATCCCACAGAAAGCGCTGATCTCGCATAATTTGCTCCTTCTCATTTAAAATTGCTTTGTGTTCAAACTGGAATTTCTCTATTTCAGAATTAGAAATTACCTTCTGATTGTGTAGCTGGGTTTGTCTTTCTAAGACTTGTAAACTTCTTTCAATACGGTAATTGATTTGCCTCAACTGCTGCTCGTATTTAAGATAATTAGAACGGTTTGCAGGAGACTGAATTTTGGATCTTTCGATTTGCCTGCTGAATAATAAATAATCGAAATCTGAGATATTCTCTTCTGACAAAGCCTTTTCATTTTGTAGCTTATCTATTTGTTCAGAGATTCTCAAATCATCAATTACCAGAAGTGTATCTCCCTTTAAAACACTTTGATTGTTTTCTATCTTGCTAAAGGTGATATACCCAGAATTAGGGCTTACAACCTCTTTACGATCTACTGAGGGTTTTATAATACCTACACCTGTTACATATATATCCGTTTTCAGATAAGGAAGAGCAATAGATACACCGATTAGGAACAGAACAATAATGCTGTATATAACCTTGGATCGCGTCTCATATTTATAATGAAAGGCGTTGGATGAGTTTTCAATTATTTCTTTTGGGAGTATCATTTGTAATTGATCCGTTTTAGTTTAGCATATTCATCTTTCAATGAATCACCTATTCAGCCTAAAAAATGCAATGGTTAATGGAATCAATTATCGATTCCCTTAATTCTAAATCGCCTTTGTGCTTTGGTCAATTACTATCAGAAAACAATTAACGTATAATAATCTAGTTTTGTTATGGCTAAATTAAAAAATATTGATCTTAATAGGCCGAGCGTTGATGACTTCAAAAAGTCAGAGAAAACACCTATTGTATTGGTAATGGATAATGTACGAAGTATGCACAATGTGGGGTCGGCTTTTCGCACCTCAGATGCCTTTGCCGTTGAAAGTATAGCGCTCTGTGGAATCACTGCGCAACCACCGCATAGAGAAATTCATAAAACTGCCTTGGGCGCTACTGACTCTGTGGATTGGAAACACTATGAAAGCACAATAGCAGCTTGCGAGGCGCTACGTGCTGAGGGATTTACCATTATGGCTGTAGAACAGGTAGAAGGATCAATCTCCTTGCGTGATTACCAACCTGAAGTGAATCAAAAAATTGCAGTGGTCTTCGGTAATGAGGTTTTTGGTGTGGAAGAAGAAGTAGTAACATTTGCTGATGGCTGCATTGAGATTCCGCAGTTTGGAACAAAGCATTCGCTTAATATCTCGGTGAGTATTGGTGTGGTGCTTTGGGACCTTGTATCGAAAATGAAGCTGTAATAATCAATCAAATTCGGCCTTATTCTCATTAGGACAATAATTTAAATGCTAAATTCACCTCGTTCATTTCTCAGGTTAGATCAACTCAAATGAGATTACGGACATTTTCTTTTAGTTTGAAGTCTCAAAAGAAAAACTCCGGAATGACGATAGTTTATTAGTTATGAAAGATATCAACAACAAAGGCAAGGTCAACCGCTTCAAATTTTTACTCTATTTCTATGGGGTTTTTGTGGTATTCATTTTTGTCTACAAGTTTATAATTGCTCCAGAATTACCCGGGCTTATTTTACTTGCAGCTTTTGCACCAATTTTTGGTTTCATGTCTTCAATCATCAACTGGCCGGTCTATATTCATGCCAGCGAAGCTGATGGTGGAATGGTCGTGAACTCACAGAGACTTTTCTCGAAAAAGCAGACTTCGCTTCTCATTACAAAATTCAATTTTGATAGTTATTTCGAGACCGATCACCTGCACATTGGGCTCAACATTCTCGATGAACAAGAAAAAATGCAACGGCATAAAATTAAGGTGAGCTGGATGAAGTTAAAGGATTTAAGAGCGCTCGAAGAAAAGCTTAGAGAGATTAACCCTCATGCGCCTGTTAATGAAGATTGAGTGAGTTGCTGAATAAATTCTTCTCGAACTCGCTGATAGCATCAACCACCCCTAACCACTCCTTTAAAAGGAGGGGAGTCTGGAACTTTCACACCTGAATTATCAAGGACGCTAAGTCTAACTCCTCCGCTTTGAAGGGGGAGTGGTCGAACGCTTACGCTGAAGCTCCAGCGAAGGTGCAAGACCGAAGGGGTTTATACCAATAAAATCAGAAAGGCAGTTTTGCCAAGTCTACATTTCCACCCGTAAGGATTACACCTACTTTCTTTCCCGCAAAGACTTCTTTACGCTTAAGTATTGCCGCGACTGGCACAGCACATGAGGGTTCAATGATAATCTTCATACGCTCCCAAATCAAGCGCATGGCTTCTACTATTTCTTTATCAGTCACCAAGAATACGTCCTTGATCAAAGGCTGAATAATAGCGAAGTTCTTTTCTCCCATACTCGCTAAAAGACCATCGGCAATGGAGGCTGGTTGATCAAGTTTGGTAAGCTGACCCGATTGCATGGACAAATAGGTGTCTTTAGCTCCTTCTGGCTCACCCGCATACACGATTACTTGATCGTTCATATAAAGTGCAGATAGTAAGGTGCCAGCCATTAATCCACCGCCACCAACAGGGGCGATTAGTGTTTCTAAATCAGGTTGATCCTCTAGAAGCTCTTTCGCGCAAGTGGCTTGCCCAGCGATTACAGAATAATCGTTGTAGGGAGATATGAAAGTAGCTCCTGTTTCAGCTTGAATCCTAGCGGCATATTCTTCTCTTGACTGTTGGGTTGGTTCGCAAAGTGTAATCTGAGCACCATAACCGGCCACGGCTTTTCTTTTTACCTCTGGGGCAGTTTTGGGCATCACAATGAATGCTGGAACGCCCGCCACTTTCGAAGCCATGGCAATGGCTTGGGCATGATTTCCCGAACTATGGGTCACCACACCATGCTTTCTTTGTGCTTCCGGTAGAGAGAGTACAGCGTTCACGCCTCCTCGCGCTTTAAATGCTCCTATTTTTTGAAAGTTCTCACACTTAAAGTAAAGCTTACAACCAGCGATCTCATTGATACTTTCAGAAGTGAGGATTGGTGTTCTGTGCACGAAAGGTTTAATTCGCTCATGCGCATCAATAATGTCTTCAAATGAAACAGGAAACTTCATCTTAGTGGGCAATTAGCCAGTTTTCACCTACGCCTACTTCAACATCCATCGGCACATCTAATTCAACAGCTCCCATCATTAATTCTGGAATTTTTGTCTTCATAACTTCGAGTTCAGACTTGTGCACATCAAAGACTAATTCATCATGAACTTGCATGATCATCTTAGACTTCATGTTGTCCTTTTTCATCCAGTCATGAATATTGATCATGGCCAGCTTAATCATATCGGCAGCACTACCTTGAATAGGCGCGTTAATGGCGTTTCTTTCGGCATGACCACGAACCGTCATATTCTTAGAATGAATATCTCTTAGGTATCTTCTTCTACCGAGAATTGTCTCTACATAGGTGAACTCTCGGGCTTTATTCACTTGGGCATCCATATAGCTTTTCACACCCGGAAACTCGTTAAAATAAGCGGTTATAATTTGTTGCGCTTCCGTTCTTGATATACCGATGTTCTGGGCTAGGCCAAAAGCTGAGATACCATAGATCAGACCAAAGTTCACTTCCTTGGCCTTTCTCCTCATATCTCTATCTACCTCGTCCAATGGCACTCCGAAAACTTTCGAAGCCGTAGTGGAGTGAATGTCTCTACCAGACTTGAACGCCTCAATCATGCTCTCGTCTTTGGCCAAAGCAGCTACTATACGCAATTCTATTTGCGAATAATCGGCTGCTAAAAGTGTGAACTCTTCAGATCGCGGAACAAAGGCTTTTCTAATCTCTCTGCCCTTGGGTGTTCTGATAGGAATATTCTGCAGGTTCGGGTTATTAGAACTCAAACGTCCAGTAGCCGCCACAGCTTGACGGTAGTCTGTATGTACCAAGCCATCAATTGGGCTGATCATAGTTGGCAATGCATCTACATAAGTAGATTTTAGCTTTTGGTACTCTCTGAACTCCAGTATGCGCCTTGCAATGTCATGCTCCACAGCCAGCTTAGAAAGGATATCTTCACCCGTTGCATACTGCCCTGTTTTCGTCTTTTTGGGTTTGTCAATTAATTTAAGGTTATCGAAGAGCACCACGCCTAATTGCTTTGGCGATGCGATGTTGAATTCTTCTCCTGCCATTTCGAAGATTTCGGTCTGGGCTTTGAGGCTTTCTACCTCTAACTCCTTTGACATATCGGCTAGTGTGGATGGATCGATTTTCACCCCATTGTATTCTATGTCGGCCAAAACATGCATCAGTGGAATCTCAACTTCCTCAAAAAGCTTTTTCAATTGGCCCTCATCCAGCATAGGCTGAAGTTTCTTTTTTAACTGAAAGGTAATGTCGGCATCTTCGCCTGCGTACTCTACTACTTGATGCACAGGTACGTCTCTCATGTTGCCTTGCTTCACTCCCTTTTTACCTATCAATTCGGTGATGGAAACAGGTGTATAGTTTAGGTAATTCTCAGCAAGCACATCCATGTTGTGCCGCGTATCAGGGTCGATTAGATAGTGCGCTAACATGGTATCGAAGATTGGTCCCTTTACCACTACGTCATAATTCTTTAGTATCTGTACATCATATTTTGCGTTCTGAGCAATCTTTGTGATGTTTTCATTTTCAAAAACAGGTCTGAATTCATCAACGATGCGTTGAGTCTCCTCTCTGTTATCAGGCGGGGTAGGAACGTAATATGCTTCTCCTTCATTATAAGAAAAGGCCAAACCCACCATGTTTGCTTCAATCGGCTCTAGGTTGTCCGTTTCGGTATCAAAGCATACTTCATCTTGAAGCAGTAATGACGCAACCAGTCTCTGTCTTAGTTCGGGCGTATCTATCGCATGATAATCGTGAACTGTATTGGCTAAGCTACTCTTCTCTGGAATAGCCATGGCTTCCTCTGAAGAAGATTGAAGTGTAGGAGCATCAGCAGCAAAGAGTCCCATCTGTTCTGAAGAGGCAGGTTTTGGTCTGGCCGCTTTGGGTGATGCCGCTGTTGGCTGACCAAGTATTCTTTTGAGCGTGGTTCTGAATTCAAGCTCTTCGAAGATTTCGGTTAACTTTTCGACATTCGGCCCTTTATAAACGAGGTCTTCTTCTTTGAATTCAATGGGCACTTCTATTTCTATTCGCGCGAGTTCTTTTGATAAAATACCTTGCTGACCAAATTCCGCGACTTTCTCGGCAAGTTTTCCCTTCAATTCATGGGCATTCGCGACAATATTCTCTACAGTTCCATATTGTTTCAACAGCTTTGAAGCAGTCTTTGGCCCCACGCTAGGAATACCCGGTATATTATCGACCGCATCGCCCTGCAGGCCAAGCATATCTACCACTTGATCAATTCTTTCAATATCCCACTTGGCCAATACTTCCGGAATCCCCAAAACATCCACCCCATTGCCCATAAAAGCTGGTTTGTAGAGGTAAATGTGTTCTTCAACAAGTTGGCAGTAGTCTTTATCAGGTGTCATCATGAATACTTCGAACCCTTGGCGAGCAGCCTTCTTGGCGAATGTTCCAATGACATCATCTGCTTCATAACCATCCAATTCGAGCACCGGAATATTGAAAGCACGCACGATGTCTTTTATTATGGGAGTCCCAATCTTTATGTCTTCTGGTGTTTCTTCACGATTGGCCTTGTAGGGCTCGTACTGAACGTGTCGGAAGGTCGGTGCACTTGTATCGAAAGCCACAGCAATGTGAGAGGGCTTCTTTTTATCTATTATTTCATAGAGGCTATTCGTAAAGCCGAATGGAGCTCCTGTATTGAGTCCTTTGGAGTTTATTCTTGGGTTTTTACTAAACGCAAAATGTGCTCTGTAGATGAGCGCCATGGCGTCTAAAAGAAAAAGTGTTTTTTCCGGTTTACTCATATTATAAAGGTAAGTATTCCGGAAAACTGAAAAAGAGGAATCTACTTAATTCGAACCGAAAGAATAGCTTTGCCCTATTAAGTCTAAAGCGTAGGTAAAAACTGCGTCTCTCTTGGCCATGAGATCTTCAAAAGTAGGTTGAACCAAGTAGTCTGGAAAAGTACCTCTACCGGCATTATCCGCAGACACATTCACAAATTCTTCATATATCACGGGCACTTGAAGCGTAGAGCTTGTATTCGGAAGGCTGTAATTAACAAGCATGTTGGCCGCTCTACCTACATGAGCACCGCCAGTTTCTTCTCCAACCAATACCACGTTGTCCATCTGACCTAAAATTCTAGCGAGATCGGCTGCTGCGGAAAATGTTCTACCCGAAATCAAGACGTAGATATTGCCTTCAAATCTGGCCCCTTTGTAATCCGTACCTCCTTTAAACTCGTCATACCAGTTGAGTAATGGAGCCTCGAAGCGATCTTCTTTGGATGATTTGAAATATTTCTGAAGGTAATCTTCAGCACCTTTTAAGGACGCATCACTCTTCAACTGGCCGTTGATTGAGGCTACATATTCCTTCATTTGAATACCCTGAGAGCGCGTATAAGTATTTGATGGGTCGTTGAGCTTATTACCAGTCAAAAACTGATACAGCGTATTCAACAATCTGCGATCGCCCCCCTCGTTAATCCTCAGGTCAATAACGAGATTTTCAAAGTCGAACTCCTTGTCTTCCTCGTTGTATCTTGACGCTAACTTCTGATCAAACCAGTCCGGGTTAGCCTGGAATGTATTCAGCGTTAATACAAGGGTTTTAAGGGAGTCGATCGCATCAAGGTTCGTAAACCGATTGTATCGCTCATGCGACATGTTGATTGGTCGATAGTAATTGTTGGCCAGCATGGCATTGCCTGCTATTCCTTCAATTACCGTTTGTCGAACTTGACCAATTGCACTCTTATAGCTTACTGAAAAACTAGAAGAAGCTCCGTTTTTAAGGAAGTAGTAATAGCCAAATTTGACTTCTACTTCTCTTAAAGGTTTTGTTTCACTGAAACCATCAGTGACTGTAAGTTTTATTAATTCTGGTAAAAGACTTGTAACGTCTTCATCATTAATTGTGAGTAATTCTGCACCATGAGGTATTTCACTTTGTTCAAAATCCACATAGGCCTTGCCTTCAATAATTTTGATTGGTAGGGGGAAGAATTGAGGTAAATTAATCGACTGACGTACGATTTCAGCATCCATTCCCACAGTGGTATGTCCACACCTGAGTGTTCTATTAAGTTCTGAAAGGAGTACTTCAAATTGCTTGAAGGTGATGGCTTCAGGGAGCGTAGAAACCTTTTCAAGCAGAAGTTTTTGAAAGTCTTTACGACTTATATACTGGTATGGATTGCCATGCTGCCTATCGATGATTTGAAAGTAAACTTCCAGATCATCAGCAGCCTCTTGACGAGTAATCGTTCGATTATAGTTGTTAGATAAAAGGGAAAAAGTATTAATCAGTACTAACACACCGATCAATACCACTCTATTGATTGTATTTAATTGTCTTTTCATAACCCCGGTTTTTAAGCCAGGGTGACTTCATTGTAGACCTTTCAAATGCCCGTTCGACTTGGCTTATATGAAAGCGAGATTTAAGTGTTCGATACTAAACCTCCAATGTTCACCCTGAGAATCAGGGTGTAGATATTGATGAGTTTGCGCTCGTTCGACTTAGCGCAATAGATAGGTACAAATACAGGTGGTTTCGGTAAAATACCTGAGGCAGTTATAAGAAGATAGTAAGGAGGTGTTGTTGTGAAAGTGAATCAAACATACAAAAAAAAGTCGTTCGTCACAAATTTGTTTGTTGTTCACATACGTTTTACTGTTGATCAATACTACATGTACGTACTCCTTATTTGAAAAAGTTCCTTCCGCTTTTTAAATGTCAGAATATTATTTGGTTAAAAACGAAATCTACTTGTCAATACCATCTTTAAAACACTTAAAGCACGAAATCTACCTTTCACATAAAATAATTCGCTGTACTAGTCGTAATTTTAACACGATCTTTTAAGCTACCCGATCATCGTAAAGCATAAACTTTTCTTACTACTTCTGATAATCACAGGCCCTTTCGCTGTTGCTCAAGAGTTTAATGGCTTTATCAATTCTGACTTCTCAGGCGTTTTGGGCGTACGAACACAACCCGCATCTATTGCTGATTCGCCCTACAAGTTCGATTTCAATCTCATTAATGCCAATTACTACCTAACGAATAACATAGGGTTCATTCGCACAAATGATGAGGGTAGTAGCCTTATTCGATTTTTAGATCTCGACCCTCGATTTCTACATGCAAACCTTGGTCTTGGCGCTATGTCGGCAATGCTGTCCTTACCGCGAAACCAAGGTATTGCCCTTCAGTTTCAAGTCAGATCAGTGAGTAGTGTACTTGATCTATCGCCCCAGTTTATCACTCAAGTGAATCGCTTTGAAGATGCACGCTTTTTGAATACGACTGTCACCAATCAAAAAGGAGATTTTGCTACAAGTCTTTGGCAGGAGGTAGCCTTGAGTTATGCTTTCGTCAAAAAGGATGATGGCTACAATCGCTGGAAAGTGGGAGCTACTTTAAAGTTTGTCAATCCCATTGCTAATGTTTGGGCGAGTGTTCAAGATATTGACTACAACATTACTGGTGGAGGATTGGCACAATTCACCAACATTGAAGCCGAACTGGGCTACTCCTCTACTTTAGATGAATACGAACAATTTGATGGTACACAAAGCTTCAATCGCCTTCCGAGAGGAACTGGTTTTAAACCCGCAGGTGATATAGGTGTAGTCTATGAACGGGTAGCTTATAGGGAAGATCCTCGCGGAAACCGAGAAACAAGGAGGAAGCCTGATATTACTTATGAATTTAGACTCGGTATTTCTATCACCGATATAGGGGTAATGAAATTTGATCAAGGCGCTGCGGCCTTTGCCGTGAATGGCATCCGACCCAATCAAGGTTTGATCAATTTTGATGACCTTTTTGGCAACTTAGATAGCTTCAGACAGGTTAGAGATTCTCTTGAAACTATCTTGCAAGTACAAGATAAGCCTGGCGCCTATACCGTAACCCTACCCACTTCGCTAAACCTTAACTACGATTACAATTTTTGGAATAACTTCTACGTCAATGTGGCCGGCAGATTTGACCTAACAGGGCTAGTTCCTGCCGACTATCGCGTAAACTACCCCAGTAGTATTACCATAACTCCTCGATACGAAACGGGAAATTCAGGATTCTACCTCCCCTTTTACAGAAACCTTGACGGAGATTCGGAGCTTGGTGCTGCGCTTAGATATGGTGCATTGACCATTGGCACACACAGCCTTGGCTCTATGCTCTCGAAAGAGAAAAAGTCAGGTGGGTTATTCTTTAGTATTAGCCTAAAACAATTGAAAGCAAATTCGAAAAAGACTTATTGCTTTGGCTCTTCTCGCGTAGGTAGTGGCTTTGCGCGTTCACAGAGAACACCGCTCTATAAGCGTAAGAAATTCATTTTCTTTTAGTCACGACTAAAAAAGATAAAGTCTGAAGCCGGTGGAGCAATACCTTCTTCCCTTAACAAAAGGGCAATTTGACCTCTATGGTGTGTACCATGATTGGCTACGTGGGTCATAATATCGGACAAAACCGATTCATGTGCCTGACCAATAGAGTTGTGATAACTAATCTTTCGGTCAAAATCATCTACGTCAGCAATGTGCGCTATCCACTCCTCACTACTTGAAATGAGTTTCTCTATCGCTTCTTCTATGGGATACTCCGTCCAAACCTTCGTTTCACTGGTTCTACCATTGATACGATCAAACCATATCAATTGCGCATTCAAAATGTGACTGATAAAGGTCAATATTTTAGGGTGCTTGAAAGCTTCCCCCAGCAACACCTCTCCAAATTTTCTGTTTGCCCAAAGGTTATACTCAAACAGCCTGGTCAAGTTTTTCTTCATCTTTGAATTTTTTATAAGCAAAAGCTCTAAACCCAATGAACAATAAGAATGGCACCCAAATGCCATCGTTCATTAGCAGGTGGAATATACCTTTGTCTCCTACCTCTTGTTCTAAAATTGTATAATAGAACCAAATGCCTCCTGCAACTTTAGTAACAGCGGCTACAAAGACCAAATACCAAAAGCGGCCTGGGTGAATAGCACAGGCCAAGTAAAGTGCTGCCATCAACAACACACCTTTTCCCTGCCAACCAATTACGTCTGGAGCTACTTCTTTTGACTCCGTAACCCACTGAAAAAAGGCCTTGGGGAAGTAGCCAATAAATACTCCCCAAAGGATGTTGTAGGCCGCAGCGATCAGTAAAAAACCACGCATCCAGTTAGGGAAAATGGTTTGTGGTGTCTGTATGGAATTCATAACTTATCTTTCTAATGGTACGAAGGTATTACCCTAAGTCATCAAATCTATAAAACACTTCTTCAATGACTATACTCAATACAAAGTTAAAAAAGACCTCACTTGTTTTAGTTGCTTTACTTGTACTGACTGGCTTTCTGGCAGGATTTAAAATGGCCCAGAATATGGCCATCGAAAAAGCCGACATAAAAGCCGCTCAGAAGATACTAGACCTAGATTTTGACGATAATGAAATAGCACAAATGCTTCCTAATATTAATCGAAGTTTAAGAGGAACTAAAGAATTGCACGAATACCCGATCGATAATAGCATTCCTCCTGTCTTGTGGTTTAATCCGCCAAAAGGAAACCGCCCCATGGCTCAAAAACAAGAGAAAATTCAGTGGGACTTACCGAAAAACGTCAAGCTTCCCGAAAATAAAAGCGACCTAGCTTTCTATACTGTTGCTGAGCTTTCGGTACTGATTAGAGAACGTCAAATCACCTCTGTAGCGCTCACCGAATTCTTTATTGAAAGACTCAAAAAACACAATGCATCTCTCGAAGCCGTCATTACCATTACCGAAGAACGTGCAATGGCACAGGCAAAAAGAGCAGATGAACTGCTGAAAAACGGCACTTATCTCGGTCCCCTCCATGGCATTCCCTATGGTGCAAAAGATTTGATGTCGGTCCCCGACTACAAAACCACCTGGGGTGCGGGCCCTTACAAAGAGCAAAATCGTGGAGAGGAGTTAGCCACCGTAGTTAAAAAACTTGATGAAGCCGGTGCAGTACTGGTTGCCAAACTCACCTTGGGTGCATTGGCCATGGGAGATGTCTGGTATGGCGGCACCACTAAAAACCCTTGGAATCTTGAACAAGGTTCAAGTGGTTCGTCAGCAGGTTCTGCATCAAGTACTTCTGCAGGACTCGTACCCTTCGCGCTAGGTACGGAGACTTTAGGCTCCATCGTTTCCCCATCCACCCGAAATGGTGTCACAGGACTAAGACCTACTTTCGGTCGAGTGAGTCGTGCAGGTGCCATGGCACTCAGTTGGAGTATGGATAAAATTGGTCCGATAACCCGAAACGCTTTCGATTGTGCGCTAGTCTTTGATGTGATTAGAGGGGAAGACAATATAGACCTCACGGTTGAAGATCATCCCTTTAATTACAAAGGAAAAGTGGACTTATCAAACCTACGTATCGGCTATCTTAAACCCTATTTCGACCGTAACAGACCTAACCAAAAAGTCAATGATGACAAGGCGTTAGAGGTACTAAGATCTCTGGGTGCCGACCTGCAGCCTATCGAATGGGTGTCAGACATGCCGTTCCCAGCTATGCAAGCTATACTTTCGGCAGAGGCTTCAGCGGCTTTTGATGCCTTAACGCGATCAGACAGAGACACCCTATTGGTGAGACAAAGTGCTGGCGCTTGGCCAAACCTTTTCCGTAGTGCACGCTTTACTTCGGCTGTAGACTATATCAATGCTAATCGTGCGAGGTACAAGCTTGTTCAAAAGGTAAATGCATTGATGGAGAACTTTGATGTAATTGTGACGCCTAGTTTTGGCGGAAGCCAGTTATTAACTACTAACCTCACAGGTCACCCCTGTGTGGTGCTTAAGAATGGTTATACAGAAAACGGTAGTCCAACGAGTATCTCATTTATTGGAAACTTGTTTGATGAAGCGACTATACTTGCCGTAGCGAGGGCTTATCAAGAAGCAACTGAATTCGATGAGCAGCACCCACCTGGCTTTATAAACTAAGCACCGACAGCTGTGCCCCGAAAAGCTCAGTTATTTCAGGGCCTTCAGACAAAAGATGCTGAAACAAGTTCAGCATGACGACTGATTATTGAATAATTAATACCTTCAACCATGCTACTTGCAATAGATGCCGGCAATACCAATATCGTATTCGGAATTCACGATGGTAATTCTTGGATACAAGAATGGCGATTCGATACGCTTCCTGTAAAGAATCAGATTGAATATGAGATGTTCCTGAGACTGAATTTTCTCGAAGCCAATTTAAAACTGGAGGATGTCAACCGTGTAGTCATCTCTTCTGTGGTGCCACAACTGAATGACATTCTTTCGGAATTTACCAAGCCCTTAATTGACAAGGAGCCTGTTTTTGTAGGGCCAAAGATATATCGCCACCTGCCGATCACCACGCACAACCCGCATGAGATTGGCACTGACCTTATCGCAAATGCGGTTGCAGGGCATCTGCTTTACAAAGAGGATATTATTATCGTTGATTTTGGTACTGCGCTCACATTTACAATCGTTGAAGCAAGCGGAAATATTAGGGGCATAAACATAGCCCCCGGATTAAAAACTGCAATTATGGCTTTGGTTGGGAACACAGCGCAACTCCCAGAAGTACCCTTAGAATTACCTGAATCAGTCATTGGCACAAATACAACCACCGCCATACAGAATGGCGTGCTCTGGGGCTATGTAAGCATGGTGGAAGGAATGCTGGACAGGATTCAAGCGGAGTTAAATAAGGAGGTGAAAGTTATCGCCACAGGTGGACTTTCCTCTATCTTGCATCCATTGCACGATCGTTTTGATCAAGTAAATCGCCATCTCACTTTAGAGGGGCTTCGGTTTATTCATAAAGCAGTAATAACAGAGCTATGAAAAATTATGGTTGGGTTGTCAAAGGGCTCATTTTTGGAGGTTTAGTTTGGGTATTGATGTACGTCATCTTTCCCCAATTTAATGAAGAACAAATAGTCGAACCTGAAAATCATTTGACAGAATTACTCTTTGCAATTCCTGCTGGCCTACTTTGGGGCTACTACCGCTTTGTAGTACTGCCTAAAAAAATGGCGCAACGGGATAAGGATAAGAAGTAGGCAAGCATGTGATGGCCCTACCGAGCTTTAAAAAATAGTCAGCTCAGAGTAGGTCGTAAGCTCTTCCAAAAACTTCATGCCTTTATAGGAGTTGCCCTTTGGGTTCAATTTTGGACTCCAAACCGCAATGGCATAGTTGTGAGGGTAAAGTGCCACAATGCCTCCGCCAACACCACTTTTCCCTGGCAAGCCTACCTTAAAAGCAAACTCACCTGATTCGTCATAAAATCCGCAGGTCAGCATTAGTGCATTAATCCGCTTGGACTGGCTCGGGGTGATTATCTTTTCTCCACCTGAAAGCTTGCGGCCACCATTGGCTAGAAAAGTAAAGGTCTGAGCCAGTTGCTGACAGTTCATTTCGAGAGAACAGATATTAAAGTAAAAGTCGAGCACCTCCTCTGGGTCATTCTTAATATTACCAAAGGACTTAATAAAGTTGCACATGGCCACATTTCGATATCCTTCGGCTTTTTCCGAGCTTGCTGTTTTCTCACAGTAATTGAGGTCAGGTAGATCACTTAAACCACGTACGAAATCTAGGAAGTCCTTATTCGCATCGTTTAAATGCGAAATTAGAATATCGCAAATCACAATGGCTCCTGAATTCTCAAAAGGGTTTCTCGGAATACCGTGGTTTGTTTCAAGCAAAATCAGCGAGTCAAACTTGGTTCCCGAAGGTTCTACACCAACTCGATTCCAAATCTTTTCACCCAATATTTTATAAGCCAGCGTGAGCGTAAGCACCTTAACGATACTTTGCAGCGAGAATTTTTCAAAGCAGTTTCCATCACCAAAGTCCAAGCCCTCAGTGCTTACCATATGGACCCCAAACATGCTTGGGTCCACATTGGCTAATTCCGGTATGTATGTCGCTAGTTTTCCATTATCCTTAAGGCCTTTGGCAAACTGAAAGGCCTGTTCGATAATGCTTTTATAATCAGAGCCCATATAGCTTTTTGCCCGTCTCGTAGTACTTATCGCCTTCAACCCAGAAAGGTCGCTCAGCAGCATTACCAATCATTCTTGAAGCCAAGACATAACTCTTGAAGAACTTCTCTAGGTAGTCATAGTCTACAGTGTTCGGGTTATCACCTGGTTGATGATAGTATTTGTTGATTTCGTCATCAAAAGCTCTAAACCCTAAGCTGTAAGTGGGTGCAGGAATTCCCTTTCGGGCAAAACTCACGTTGTCCGAACGATCGAATAAACCTTGTTCTCCTGCGGGATCATCAATTGCCTCTAAACCAACGGCTTTGTTTGCATCTTTTATATACTGAGAAGCTGTCGTACGCTCAAGCCCTATGATCGTAGAAATGGTTATGTCATTATAGCCCCCGTTGTCGCTATTCCAGCAAAACACAATTTCATCATTAGGGATTATCGGATTTTCAGCGAGGTATCTACTTCCCAAAAGACCTTTCTCCTCACCCGTAAACATTACGAATAGGGCCGATCTTTTCATTGGGTATTTTGCAATGTTCTCAGCAGCGGAAAGCACAGTTACTGTGCCGATAGCATTGTCTCGTGTTCCATTATAAATAGAGTCTCCTTCTTCGTTTGGCCTACCTATTCCCACGTGATCATAGTGTGCTGAGAACATGATGAATTCATTTTTCAATTCTGGATCGGTACCCTCCACCACGGCTAAAATGTTCTTGTCCTTGGTGAGTTCGTTGGTCATTCCTTCGATCTTCAAAGAAGCTCGCTTAACACTTCTGGTTCGCATAAAACGTTGATTCGAGTTGTCAAGATCCTTTAGCCATAAGTGCGGAATAATCTCCTTGTCTTCGAAAGAATCTAAAGTCAGATTAACACGATTGAAGGTAAAGCCCAGTTGTGCCCAAGGTGTAGCCGGAGAGCTGTAAAACTCTACCAAACCAGCTGCACCATTAGACCTAGCAAGCTCATACTTTTGACGGCTTAAACGAAGAATAGATCTTCTGTCAGCAGTGGTTCCATCGCCTGCTTTAGCAAAAACCATTTTTCCTTTAACATCGGCTCCATCATAATCATCTTCCAGGCCATATTCTAGATAAACTACTTCCGCTTCGTAAGCGCCACTTTTGCCATCTACGACAAGGAAGTCATCGTTGAGGTTGAAGTTTCTTCCAGCGAAGCTAAAGCTGCCGGAAGTAGCTGGCGTCTTTTGGCGAAAAGGCACCGGCTGAAAAAACCCATCCGCTCCGGGTACTGGTTGCGCACCATAGCTTTCCAATTGGCCAGCCAAATAGTCTGCCGCCTTAAGTATTTCCGGAGAGCCTGTGTTTCTACCTCGCATTTCATCTGAAGCGATATAGTACACATGATCTTTTATCGTTTGCTTATTAACCGTATCCAGAGTTTTTTCTAGATCAGTCTTTTCTGAACAAGCCGAAACCAATACGATTCCGATCGCCAATAGGTAATTGAGTCTCTTTAACATCTCTTCTTATTTAATTTCGAAGTACTTAAAAATTGGATATTCTATGGGTTTCTCAGCAATTCCATTGCTATCAAAGTGTTCATCAAAGAAGTTCCAAGTGACTAATCCGTCATCGGATTCTGGCTCCAACAAGTAAAAAATGAGATTGGCTAATGGCTGGGCCATATCCACCCAAAAGTCGCCCTTTCCAAATCTCTCATTCGCTGCCGCATAACTTCCTTCTATGGTCGCCAGTTTGTGCTTCTCAAATGGTCGACTTGCCCTGTCTAGCTTAGTTGCGGTAAAAACTTCGCCTGAAGCTCTCTTATTCTTTGTCAGCTCAGTCACTACTACTCCGTGCCTTTTCAGGTGTTCAGCAATGTTGGCAAATTCTTTTGGTATGATATAACCCTTTGGTAAAGTAGCTGTCTTCGTTGCCTCGAAACCACTGTGGTTAACTACACCCTTCAGTTCAATAATCTCTGGTTTTCTGAGAAAAGTCTTTTGACCTCTCTCATTGGTCGTTTCCATGTGGTTGTATGTTCGGTAAGCTGGAACAGGCTCATCTAAGGCCACCATTTTAAACCGAACGCCTTTCTGAACTTTACCACCTTGTTCCTTTACAAGGTTGATGGCATCTTGCTCTGCTTTCGCATTGATTTTGAGCATTTCATCGCCATTCTGATTGGTGAATTCAAGAATTTCATTGACGAAGGCATAAGTAGAATTGATTCTCTGATAGAGCCTTTCATGTGCGAAGGCTTCACTCAAAATCGCCATTCTGTTACGCAAACCAAATTGGTTCACCAAATACCTAGGGTGGTGATTGTAGGTATAGATGGACTTGATGGGCCACCCTTCTCTTCTTGTGTAGTAGTATCCATAAGGGCCTAAATGTACATCATGATTCTCTAGTACCTGTTCGGTCACCTCAGGTAATATTTTATCCCACGTAAAGTCATAAGGCGCCTTTTCACCGGCTGTATGATAACTCGGTGCCCACGTCAGTGAGTAACCGTGCCAAGTACCGTTGGTAGTATGTAAATCTACAAACAAAGTCGGGTCCCAAGGCACGATGATATTTTGGATCAAACCTCTTGACTCGATGGTTTCCATTTTCATTCCATCACGATTCAGGTCCCAGCCTTGACTGTTGGATCTGATGCCCGTTTCTTTAGGACTTCCTTCTTGTGAAGGTCTTCGACCAGCCTCCATTTTATCGTTGCTATCTGTATTATAGATCGGTACAAAGAGGATGATTTGATTGTCGATTAAATGCTTCTTATCTCCTTTCAGAATATCTCGCATCAATATTTGAACTGCCTCTTTGCCTTCAACTTCACCCGAATGAATATTGCCTTGAATATAGATGATTGGCTTGCCACTTGCCTTGGCTTGCTCAGGAGTTTCAATCTTTGGGTTGGCCAATACAAAAACGGGAATGTCTTTCCCTTCGAGACTCGTTCCCATGCTGATCTTCGTGACGTTTGGATGACCTTTTGTTACTAATGCTGTAAAGTCCATGACATCTTTATAAGTGGATGTCTCAGTATAATTGGTTCTCTCCGGTTTAATCAAGAGATTTCGATCAACCGACTGCTGGGCCATTGTCTGAAGACTTAACACGCAAGCAAGAAGTATTAGGGTTTGTCTTTTCATTCGTAACGAGTTTGTCTAGCAAATTACAAAAAGCACTATTAATCCTGAGCTATGAAACTTTCATTTACATCAGTGGTTAGTAGTTCAGTCCCGAAGCTGCTAAATTTCAATAAATAAAAACATCATGACCAATCGAAGATCCTTTATCAAGCAAAGCACTGCTTTAAGCGCACTTTCCATTTTACCAAATGCCTACCTTTGGAATTCCCTTTTCCAAGCTGGATATAAAATGGAAGCATTGAGAAATAACGTGGGTATCTTCTCCGAAAGAGGCGGAACTATTGGATGGATGATTTCTGATGAGGGCATTATTGTAGTAGATTCTCAATTCCCTGCTCAGGCCAAAAACTTAGTGGGAGAAATTCAAAAAAAGTCAGATCGGAAAATTGACTTGTTAATTAATACACACCATCATGGCGACCATAGCGCAGGTAATATTGCATTCAAAGGCCTTGTCAATACAGTAATGGCCCATGAAAACTCTCTTAAGAATCAGAAAGCGACTGCCGAAAGAGCTGGTAATGCAGATCAACAACTCTTTCCTGATACTACCTACAAGAGAGGCAGATTCAGACAAAAAGTAGGTGGTGAAAGAGTGGCGCTTCACTACTTTGGTGCGGCACATACAGACGGTGATTCATTCGTCCATTTTGAGAATGCGAACATTGTACACTGTGGTGATTTGCTCTTTAACCGTAGAGCACCTTTCGTAGATAAATCTGCCGGTGCAAACATGACCAACTGGCAACAGGTAATGGAAAAGGGTTATAAAGAATTTGACAAGGATACCTTATTAGTATTCGGCCATTCAGGCAATGGTTATGAAGTAAAAGGCAACCGAGAAGACCTAAAGGCCTTCCAAAATTACTTGGGCAAGGTGATGGAGTTTGTGAAGAAAGGTGCTGCTGCTGGTAAAACAAAAGAGGAACTCGCAAAAGTGACTGAAATCCCGGGTGCTCCCGAATGGAAAGGCGGGCAGAGCCGACCAGTAAACGCTGCTTGGACGGAGCTTTTCGAAGAGCAATAGAAGCGCTATCAATTAAGAAGGGTAGAAAAATCTATTTCTACCCTTCTTAATTTTTATAGGCCAAACAAATGCTCATTGAGCTGTTTCAGGGCTTTCTCCTTATTTGCACTATCCGTTAGCAGCGAAATATTATGACGACTACCGCCATACGAAATCATTCGAATAGGCACGTCTGATAATGCTTCAAAGATGTTATTGACAATCCCTTTTTGTTCGGCTACGAAGTTACCCACCACACAGATAATCGTCTGACCTTTGTCTACCTCTACTTGACCAAACTGACTCAGTTCGTTGGTAATCTTTTCAAGGTTTTCATCATCATCAATAGTCACTGATACGGCCACCTCTGAGGTCGTAATCATATCGATCGGGGTGCGATACTTTTCAAATATCTCAAAGATCTTCCTTAAGAATCCATAGGCCAAAAGCATTCGTGTCGACTTCACTTTGATAGCGGTAATCCCATCTTTTGCTGCCAATGCTTTTACATCCGCAGAGATGGTTGATTTACTAATTACAGTCCCTTTGGCTTCGGGCTGCATGGTGTTCAGCAACTTAACAGGGATACTGTATTTCTGTGCTGGCCAAATGGAAGCTGGGTGAAGAATCTTTGCTCCGAAGTAGGCTAACTCCGCTGCTTCGTCAAATGATAATTCAGCGATGGGATAAGTTTTGTCCACAACCCTTGGATCGTTATTGTGCATGCCGTCAATGTCCGTCCAAATTTGGATTTCGGAAGCTCTGCATGCTGCGCCAATGAGTGATGCCGTATAATCACTACCTCCACGATGAAGGTTGTCGATTTCCCCTTTGTAATTCTTACAAATATAGCCTTGGGTTATCAAGAGTGGAATGTCTTGACATTCTTTCAATCTTTCTGCTAACCTAGCAGTAATGAGATCAAGATCTGGCTCTTCTTCTTCATTGGTGCGCATAAACTCCAATGCTGGCAATAGCGCTGCATTAATTCCGGACTCTTGCAGGTAAAGGGTAAACAGTTTTGTTGACATCAACTCACCCTGAGCGAGAATATCTCTATTTAAGGCCTCATTAAAGGAAATTTTTAGCGTAATGCTGAAAAACTCAAAGTGCTCTTCGATAACTTTTCGCGCTTCATTTTTCTTATCTTCAGTGGCAAACAAGGCATCGATAAAGTCATTATAATGTGCCTGTAGTACCTCAATTTTCTCTTTTGCCGTTTCCTTGCTGTCTGCTGCCAGTGATTCTCCAATACTCACCAAAGCATTAGTGGTTCCTGAAAGAGCGGAAAGTACCACTATCTTAGGCTCATCATTGCGGGTAATGATCTGGGCAACAGACTTCATGCGGTCAGGCCTTCCAACAGAAGTACCTCCGAACTTTAATACTTGCATGATTCTGAGATTAAAATCCTAGCATTTTAATAGCTGTAATGGCAGCTTCATCTCCTTTATTACCGTGCTTTCCACCCGCTCTATCCAAAGCTTGTTTTTGCGTATTTGGGGTAAGCACTCCAAATATTACGGGCTTATCATACTTCAAAGAGACATTGGTGATACCTTGCGCCACGGCATCGCAAATAAAATCAAAGTGCTTGGTTTCGCCTTGCACCACACAACCGATACAGATTACTGCGTCTACCGCTTCTTCCTTCGCCATCCATTGAGCGGCCAACGATAACTCGAAGCTTCCTGGTACATTCTTGCGAATAATATTCGTCTTAGCCGCGCCATGACTTACCAAAGTCTCAAAAGCTCCCTGGTAAAGGGCTTCTGTTACTTCTTCGTTCCATTCTGATACCACAATAGCAAATGTGCTCTTGCTGATATCTTTTACATTCTTACTCGTGTAATCGCTGAGGTTTTTTACGCTTGATGCCATAGTTCTATAAACGAAAAAAGGTAAGACATTACGCCTTACCTTCTAATTCAATTTTCTTTAAAATCAATTTCCGGCAAGGACTTCAAGTCTAGCCTTATGTTTTCGAGCTTCTGTATATTCTTGAGCTTCTTTATAATCATTGATAATCATCTCCAAGGCCTTGATAGCGGAAGAAAAATCCGAAGACTTCTCATAGGCTAGCGATGCACTTAGTAAATAACTTGGTGCAAAATACTGATCGTCTACAGTCTCAGCTGCATCCATATAATTCTTAGCTGCATTGGTAAAGTTACCTTGCTCCATGTAGGCGTCACCTAGAAGCTTGTTGGCTCTTGCTTGTACAATCTCTTCGGAAGTGCTAAACTTTTCAAGGTATTCAATTGCCTCTGCATAGTTTCTCTGCTTTAAGTAAGACGCTCCAGCATAGAAATGTGCTAAGTTGGCTACTTCAGTACCACTATATATATCGATGATATCTAAAAAGCCTAAGCTTCTACCGTCACCCAAAAGGCCAGCTTCGATACTATCGTTTTCATAATAGTACTGTGCCTGAAAAATTTCGTTTTGAGCCACATCATTCTTTTGGTCTTTCTTGTAGTCAAGGAAGAAAATAGCAGCTGCTCCGACCAATACGATCAGACCAACAATTGCTCCAATAAACCCAATTGGGCCTACCTCTTTTTTGAATTGCTCAACTGTACTAGCTGATTTGTTAGTGGTTTTTGTCTCCTCTGAAGAAGTATTCTTCGCCATCTCTTGAAAATTAGGTCGCAAATATAAAGAAAATGTTGAATAACAAGGCTTTAAAACCTATTCCATTATGTACGGATAGTCTTCCTGCACGTAAACATCTTTGTAAGCTTCTGAAGGATCTGGGTATGGAGACTCCTCGCCAAACTTAACCGCTTCTTCCACTTCAGCTTTTATTTTAGTGTCAATTGCCTTCAAATCTTCCGCAGTAGCCCACTTGCTGTCTAAAATCTTTGCTCTTACGAATTCAATTGGGTCTCGGCCCTTATAGTCAGCAACCTCATCCTTGCTTCTGTATTTGGCAGGGTCAGACATTGAATGTCCTTTGTATCGGTATGTTCTAAACTCTAAAAGTGTTGGTCCGTCACCTCTTCTTGCACGGTCGGCAGCCTCTTCAACGGCAACATGCACGTTTTCAGGATTCATAGCATCCACAGGTGCTGATGGCATGTCGAATGCTTCACCTAGTGTGTAAAGCTCTCTTACATTAGAGGTACGTTCTACAGAGGTACCCATGGCATAGCCATTGTTCTCAATGACAAAGATGACAGGTAGTTTCCATGTCATAGCCATATTGAGTGCTTCGTGAAATGCGCCCTGTCTTACCGCACCGTCACCCATCATACAGATACACAGATTATCGGTTTTATTATATTTTTCAGCGAAGGCAATTCCAGCACCCAATGGCACCTGACCACCTACAATTCCATGACCTCCAAAGAAACCTTTCTCCTTGTCGAACATGTGCATTGATCCGCCTTTTCCTTTTGAAATACCGGTAGCCTTAGCCATTAACTCGGCCATAACCTTCTTAGGGTCCGACCCTAGTGCCAATGGCTGACCATGGTCGCGGTAAGCAGTGATCCACTTGTCTCCTTCTTTCAAAGCACTAACAGATCCACTAGAACATGCCTCTTGTCCAATGTATAAATGACAAAATCCTTTGATTTTCTGTTGTCCGTAAAGCTGACCAGCTTTTTCCTCAAACCTTCTTTGAAACAACATATTCTCAAACCAGAACATGTATTGGTCTTTTGAAAACTTAGCTTGCTTAGTCGCTTTTGCTTTGCTTGTTCCTTTTGTTGCAGCCATAGCCTTATATTTTCGGAGGGTTTATCCTCTTATCTTCATTTATTAAAACAGGAGTGCGAAAATAAGACAAAAACCCTCAACTTTGAAATTAATGCACCTCGAATCGCTACGGCTATCCAATTTCAAAAACTACCCTGAAGCTAAGCTTGAGTTTTCTAGCGAAATCAACTGCTTTCTGGGAAAGAACGGGAGTGGTAAAACTAATCTGCTGGACGCCATCTTTTATTTATCGTTTACCAAAAGTGCTTCACAGTCTCAAGACCAGCAGTGCATACTTCATGAGGAAACTTTTTTCTCCATCAGGGGTAATTTTGACCTAGAAGGAAAAACCAGAACTGTTATCTGTGGTCTTCAAATGGGTAAAAAGAAGCTCGTGAAGCTAGATGACAAGCCCTATAAAAGATCGAGCGAACATGTTGGAAAATTCCCTATCGTATTAATTGCACCCAACGATACCGATGTAATCAGGGGGACGAGTGAAGACAGACGCAAATTCTTCGATGCCATTATTTCGCAAGTAGATGGTCACTACTTACAAAACCTCATTCAATACAATCATGCCTTGAAACTGAGAAACAGTCTACTCAAGCAATTCGCAGATCGAGACTACTTCGATGCCGATCAACTTCAACCCTATACGGAAAAACTCATTACGCTCGGTACCGAAATATTCAGCGTGCGAAAGGCCTTTCTAGACAAATTCCAAGCCTTAGTTAATGCACACTATGCCAATCTCTCGGAAGAGAGTGAGCGCATTGATTTACAATATGAATCTCATTTTTTTGAAGATATCAGGGCAAAGTTTGCCGATAACTTGAAAAAAGACTTGATCCTAAAAAGAACCAACGTTGGCATTCATAAGGATGATTTTCCTTTCCTGATGGATGATAAACCTATCCGAAAGTTCGGTTCACAGGGACAACAGAAATCCTATTTAATCGCACTTAAACTGGCCAACTTCGATTACCTATATAAAGAAAAGGGCATCAAGCCACTGCTCCTATTAGATGATATCTTCGACAAGCTAGATGACTTTCGGATCACTAAATTGGTAGAAATGGTAGCTTCCGAAACCTTCGGACAAATTTTCGTGACTGACGCACGCCCTGAAAGGACTATGTCTATTTTTGAAGAGATTAATCAAGATGTGAAGCTTTTTTCGATTGAGCTTGGTGAGGTAGACGAGCTCAAATAAAGTTTAAGCTGTTGATTGTTGCGAATTGTGAAAGGCAACTAAGGGAGCCTAGGCTCGTTGAATGTTCTGATTAATACAAAACTCTACTTTATGAAAACTACCACTAAATTTTCAGCTGTTGCGCTCACGCTACTTTTTTCAGCTACCCTGCTACTCACCTCTATGAAGCCTGCCGATGATGCTGGCTACGATTGGATGAAAGGCAGACTAGACGCCTCAAAAGCATTTACCCTTGAGGTATTGAAAGCCATGCCTACCGAAAGCTACAGCTACAAACCCAATGAAGATCAAAGAACTTTTGCCGCCCAAGCTTATCACATTGCTTATAGCATCGACTATTTTAAAAGGGCGCTTCAGCAAGGGGCAAATGCACAATGGGCACCAGGCGATGAAAATTCTAAATCTAAAGAAGAATTAGTCAAATGGGCTTCCGAACAGTTCGATGAAATCAATGCTTTCATTCTCAAGCAAGAAGCCAATGATGCCTTCACGGCTGGTGTTATGTCTTACTTAGACCACAATGCGCACCACAGAGGGCAAATCGTTACATACTTAAGAATGAAGGGCATTAAGCCTCCTAATTATAGGTAAAACGAACTAAAAAGTTTAAAAACGCCATGCTCTATTCATAGATCATGGCGTTTTTTTTATTGTCAAATTTCGCAAATGTAGATTTTGTTTCTATGTTTGTTCTACAAATACGAAATTTGATTAACCAATCATTAAAAAATAAAATAGATGAAAGGAACTCAGCTAGGTGAATTTGAAGAGCTCGTTTTACTCATTGTTGGTGTGCTACACCCAGAAGCATATGGCTTAAACATTCGCGAAGAAATTATCGATCAAACGAAACGCAAGGTGGCCATAGGGGCTGTCCACTCTTCTCTCAGTCGGTTACAAGAAAAAGGATTTCTCAAATCGGAACTTGCTGAGGGAACTCACGAAAGAGGAGGCAGACGCAAGCGGCTTTTTTCCATTACAGCCACCGGAAAGAAGGCCCTAGAAAAGAACCACGAATTAAGAAATGGTTTATTCAATCAAATCCCAGAGATGGCATTAAAAGGATTGAATCTTAGTGGCATATAAAGAACTATACAAGCCACCTAAGCTCGCAGACCGGTTATTAAACTGGTTTTGCAAAGACAGCCTACTCGAAGAAATAGAAGGGGATCTTTTTGAGCACTATCAGGTCGAACGCGCTGAAAAGCCACGGTGGAAAGCCAATCTCGCCTATTGGTTTCACATGCTCAACTTCATAAGACCTTTCGCATTAAAAAAACTCGGTCAACACTCAAATATCATCATCATGTACAGAAGTTATATCAAAACAGGCTTTCGAAACCTCAAAAAACAGAGACTCTCGTCTTTTATCAATGTCTTTGGTCTTTCAATGACCATTGCCATTGCAGTAGTGGTCTATGTGCTTGTAGAGAGGGAATATGCCTTAGACAAGTTCCATTTTGAGGCTGAAAAAGTATTTGCCATCCAGAGTCAAATTGATTGGAATGGTCAAGAAGAAACCTGGGGAAAAAGCCCCCTAATGTTGGGTCAAGCCTTAAAGGATCAACTGCCGCAAATAGACAAGGTAACTCGGGTGGATGTTAAATCTGCCATTGTCAGATTCAATGAAAACGTTTTTAATGAGCGACTGACTTTTGCAGACCCCTCCTATCTAGATGTCTTTTCATTTCCTCTAGAGAGAGGAAGTAAAGATGTACTTGAAGAGAAAAACAGCATCATTATTTCACAGGAAAACGCTCAGAAGTATTTCAATCAAAAAAATCCCATCGGGGAGCAGATTAAAGTCATTGTAAATAATGAATCTTATCTTTTTACTGTATCAGCTGTAGCCGCTGCTTTCCCATCAAACGCTTCGTTCAAATTTGGATTTCTTGCCTCATTCCAAAATCTAGCATCGATGTATGACTATGACCTTGGGGCTTGGAAAGACATTAAAAATCAGGGAGTATATACATTTGTAAAGCTAGATGCACCTGAAAGTATTGATCTAGTGACATCAGAATTAAAAGGTTTCGAACCCTTAGTCAACGCTCAAAACAAAGACTGGCCGGTTTTAGCCTTTAAACATCCCCCGCTACCTACGCTAGCCCGTAACTCTCAATTCGTTAGAAATTCTTACACGTCAGCTAGCACTCCGCAAATTATCCTGATGTTTGCTGTCATTAGCTTTCTCTTACTAGTATCGGCAGTTTTCAACTATGTCAATATCTCCGTTTCCATGGCCCAAAGGAGATTTAGCGAAATAGCCATTCGAAAAGTTATTGGTGGCCAAAGAAAACAGTTGGTAGCACAGTTCATGACGGAGAATTATCTCCTCTGCCTAATAGCCACCATTACGGGCTTCTTTCTGGCAAGTTACTTGTTTCTGCCTGGCATTAGCACCCTCTTTCAAGGCGAAGCCTACAGTATTAACATTGCTGAAAACCCGCAATTGCTCGGTTTTTTAGCGCTGCTGTTTGTCTGTATCGGCTTAGCATCCGGTGCCTACCCAGCCTTATACATTTCGGCATTTAAACCGGTGGCTATTCTTGGCGGACAAGAGCGTTCCAAGGCAAAGAACAGACTCACTAGATTTTTCCTCTTTGGACAATTCTTCTTGACGTTTTTTGCAGTTGTATTTGGCTTTCTATTTACGAGCATTAATGAATTCCAAATCAATAAGGATTGGGGATACAACCCCAAAGACTTAATTGTGGTGAGGGTCAATAGTGCTGATCAGTACACACAAATGGCGCAAATAGCGCAAAGCTCTCCGAGAATAGAAGCTTGGGCCGGTTCTACAAACCAAGTGGGTTTATCCACAAAACAAGAGACGGTCAGAATTGAAGACAAGAAATATACGGTACAGTCTTATGGCATCGATGATACATATATAGACTTGCTTGAATTCGATATTAATGAAGGCAGAGCTTTTCAAGCAGGTTTAAGCTCTGATAAGAACACATCCATTATTGTCAATAGGAGCTTTCTTAAAAAAATGAACCTTGACAATACGTCATGGGATAAAGCTCTTGTAAGAATAAATGAGGAAAACTTCAACATAGTCGGCATAGCAGAAGACTTTCATTTTGAGGACTTTTTTAACCCTATCAATGCGAGCATCTTTCGATTAGATACTGAGGAAAACTTCAATTACATTACTTTTAAAAGCGTTCCAGGGGCGGTCATTGATACTGAAGCATTCATTAAAAAAGAGTGGAACTCATCATTCCCAGACACTCCATATACTGCCTTTTTTCAAGAGAACATGTTTGATAATTTCTTTGCTTCAACAGGAGCCTTGAATAGCGTTATGAATTTTGTGGCCATTGTGGCCATTATATTATCCAGTATGGGGCTGTTCGGTTTAGTCTCGCTCATTATCATTAAGAGGATAAAGGAATATAGCATTCGCAAAGTCTTGGGAGCGGATAGCACTCAAATTATACGATTAGCTTCTAAGGAGTTCCTGATTTTAATGGGGTTGGCAATAGCCGTAGGACTACCCTTAAGTTACTTCTTCTTTGACACCTTCATTCAACAAGTCTTTCCCGGTTCTATAGATTCAATTGGTGTGGTGCCATACATAATCACTATTGGCATTCTGTTGATGGTGATTGTGCTAACGGTTTCTTCTCACGTGATTCAGCTATTAAGGCTTAATCCTGTTAAAAACTTACGTCTTGAATAATGAGCACCAAACCTGAATTATACAAGCCGCCTAAATTTGCCGATCGGTTATTAAACTGGTTTTGCAAAGACAGCCTTCTCGAAGAAATCGAAGGGGATCTTTTTGAGCACTATCAGGTCGAATGTGCTGAAAAGCCAAGGTGGAAAGCCAATCAGGCCTATTGGATTCACATGCTCAACTTCCTAAGGCCTTTCGCATTAAAAAAACTCGGTCAACACTCAAATATCATCATCATGTACAGAAGCTATTTCAAATTCGCCATACGCAACATGTGGCGCCAAAAAATCAACACTACATTCAACCTTGTTGGACTAGTCCTTGCATTTACAGTATGTGGTTTCATATACCTCCACTTACAGCAAGAAATGTCTTACGATCAATTTCACGAAAGATCCGAAGACATTCACAGAGTCGCTTGGATGGGTGAAAACCCACAGACGCGCACGCCTCATCCTTTGGCGCAAGCCATGGTCAACGACTTACCTGAAGTAGAGGCTGCTGTCAGTCTTTCTCCCATTTACGGAGCAGGGTTGACCAAGCAGTCCGTTACACTGACCCTAGAAAAAGAGAACATCAGCTTTGCCGAACCCAACGGTTATTTCATTGATAGTACCTTCTTTGATGTATTTAGTTTTAAGTTTCTGGAAGGGAATCCAGCAACTGCCTTAAAGAGTCCATTTGGAGTAATCCTTTCAAAATCTACAGCTGAAAGGTATTTTGGTGATAAACCGGCTGTTGGCAATCGGCTCTCATTCGATGTAAATACCGACATGCTAGAAGTGGTTGGTGTGGTTGAAGATGCTCCGTTAACATCTCACTTCCATTACAACTTCTTGATCTCTTATGTGACCTTAAAGTCATTGACGTTTAACGACCCATGGATGTCTTGGGCAGATTTCGGACATTTTAACTATATAAAACTCGAACCGGGAACGGATATTGAAGCCCTCGAAACAAGAATTCCGGAATGGGTGAAAAGCTACTTGGATTGGTCCGAAGAAGGTATCGAGCGCCTATTGTCAGGAGAGCTTCGATTTGAGCTTCAGCCCATCGAGGCCATTCATTTACACTCCAACATCCGTTGGGAACTTGAGAGCAACAGCAGCTTTTCCTATCTGGTTATTTATGGTGTATCGGGGCTGTTCATTCTTTTAATATCCATTATCAATTTTGTGAACCTTAGTACAGCCCGTTCTGCTGAACGGCTCAAAGAAGTTGGGGTTAAAAAGACATTAGGGGCTTTCAAAAGTCAGTTGTTATCTCAGTTCTTATTCGAGTCTCTATTCTCTTCTTTCCTTGCATTAGGACTCTCCATTTTTGCCATGTATGGTCTTGAGAACTCGTTTAATCAACTTGTTAACGGTCAAGTTATGGCGAACGAAATTTGGGAAACAAGCACCCTGCTTTTCTTAGTTGGCGTCACATTGGTTACGGCCATTCTAGCAGCGGCCTATCCAGCCTTTTACCTCAACTCACTTAACCCTGGTCAAATACTCAAAGGAACAGGTCAAAAGAAAGTTGGTGGTGCGGCCATAAGAAATAGCTTATTGTGTATTCAGTTAGTAGCCGCTATCGTAATGGTGAGCGGCAGCTTAATTATCAATGGGCAAATCAAGTTTCTCAAGAACAAAGACCTCGGCTTTCGTCAAGACAATCTCGTGATGATTGACTTAAACAACTATGACAACAATTCAGAACTTTTGAAAGAGACTATGAGCAAGTTCTCTGGAGTTGAAGCTGTGGCAGCAGTATCCAACGTACCTGGTGGCCAATTTAATCAACACCCAATTTATACCGATCTAAATCCATCACTCAGAGTGGATGCAGCGGAAGCCTTTATGGATGATGATGCCCCTGAGGTATTGGGACTAGAATTAGTAGACGGAAGATTCCTAGACCAAACAATGGCCGCAGACTCTTCAGGCAGGTCGTTTTTAATTAATGAAACAGCCGTTCGAGAACTTAACCTAGAAGATCCCATAGGGAAAACCCTCTTCTGGGAAGACAATGAGAATTTAGTCAAAGGTCAAATCATAGGTGTAGTGAAAGATTTCCATTACAAATCCCTTCACGTGCCTATTAGGCCTATTATTATCATGGCACAGCAAAGGTCACTGAACTATCTTCTGACTCAAGTCGATGCAAAGAACCTAAGCAGCCTTATTCCTCAAATGGAGAATGCCTTCAAAGAAATGTATCCTCAAGATGACTTTGTCTTAAGGTTTTTAGACGAAGAAATATCAACACTATACCAAGAAGAATCGAGAACCCTTTTGCTCACCTCCCTACTCTCTGGTATATCTATCTTCTTAGCCATAGCAGGGCTGATTGGTATCGTATCACTCGCCATCAAACAGCGTGTGAAAGAGATCGGTATTCGGAAAATTCTTGGTGCTTCCATCAAGGAAATCTTACTACTCATTAATGTCCGTTACCTGTTAATCACATGCATTGCAATCATCATTGCCATACCTATTTCATACCTGTCTATGGGTAGGTGGCTTGAGAATTTCACCTATCAAGAAGCGATTAATCCACTGGTATTTATACTTACAGCATTGGCAGCTGTCGTATTGATTTTCGCTACGATCAGTGGTATTTCTCTTAAGACAGTTAGGAGTAATCCGGCCGAGGCATTGAGGAACGAATAATGCCCAATAGAAAAACATATGCACCTCCTAAGTGGATGGACAGCTTACTGAATTGGTTCTGTAAGGAGGATTTGTTAGAAGAGATTCAGGGCGATCTTTTTGAATACTATCAGCAAGAAAGAATGGCAAAGTCAAAATGGAAGGTAGATCTATACTACACCTTCCATGTGCTTCATTTTTTACGCCCTTTCGCATTGAAAAAAATTGGTCAACACTCAAATTCAACAATCATGTACAAAAACTATTTCCTAATTGCCGCCAGAAATTTTCAGAGAAACAAACTCTATTCTGCACTGAATTTATCAAGTCTCATTATCGGGCTGACAAGCTGTCTTATCATTTTCCTTTACATAAAAGATGAACTATCCTTCGATAAGCATCATGAGGATTATCAACAAATCTACCGAGTAGTCACAGACTTTAAATTAGGGGATAGAGAGATTCACAGACCATTGTCACCTGCATTGATGGCCGATCATCTGACCAACACTGTACCCGAAGTGGAGAATGCTGGGCGCATTATGGTCGGTCAATTTAACAGCGTTGTGGACTTAGGGCCAAAGCAATATCAGATCAAGAATGCTACCTACGCCACAAGTGAAATACTTTCCATTTTCACCATTCCCTTTGTAGCGGGTAACCCAGAAAATGCTTTAGATGAGCCTAGAACGGTGGTTATCTCAGAGTCTATGGCAGTACACCTTTTCTCAACCGAAGATGCCTTAGGTAAGACTATCTCTTTCAATAATGATCCTTTTATAGTTAAGGGTATTTATAAGGACATGACAGCAAATGGACATTTTAAGTTTGATTTTATCATGTCCGTCATGTACCAAGACTCTCGATATGACATGGGCTGGATGGATTTGAACTCTTACACCTATGTAAAGCTGCGTGAGGGCGCGTCTGTAGATTTTGTTGAGCGCAAACTAAACGAAACCCTAACATCGCTCGTGGCGCCTATGATAGAGAGCACACTGAACGTTCCGGCAGAAGACATTAATAAAAATGGAAATAAAGCATCATTCTATTTACAAGCACTAAAAGATATTCACCTGAAGTCTAATTTAGATCGTGAGCTTCAACCAAACGGCAGCATGGCTACCATCAAAACCATTTCTTGGATTGGATTTATAGTGCTGATCATTGCCGCCATCAACTTTGTTAATTTAAGCACGGCCAGGGCCAGTATTCGTGGTAAGGAAGTTGGTGTGAGAAAAGTGCTCGGTTCTAAGCGCAAGCAACTTGTACATCAGTTTCTCTTCGAATCGACTTGTTATAGCTTCGCTGCAACGATAATTTCAGTTGCACTAGTCGTGCTGATCTTACCCTATTTTAATCTACTAGCCGGGAAAGATATTTCCTTCTCATTAGGGGGTAATCCACCACTATGGAGCCTATTAATTGGGGTCTCCTTAGTCTCGGTATCGCAGCGGGCTTCTACCCAGCCATCATACTTTCGTCTTTCAACCCGTCTAGAACAATCAAGGGCAGACATGATCTGAAGTCGGGCAAAAGTTGGTTAAGAAGTTCGTTGGTAGTGCTTCAGTTTTCAATTTCCACCTCTTTAATTATCGTTACGCTGATCGTAAATGATCAACTCAACTTCGTAATGGACAAGTCGCTCGGCTTCGACAAAGACCAGCTGATGACGCTCAACATCATGGACTTGAATCGCTTTAACCCGAACGAAGAAATCATAAGAGACGAGCTCTTGAAGAATGCCAATATAGAGGCTGTCAGCAAGACTGCCTTTACCCCCGTTGATGGAAGTCGAAGAGAGTTCTTCTTAGAAAGACTAGAGATGAACGCGATAGACGAAACCGTCAATACTCAGGCGTGGCCGGTGCAAGATGACTACGTGGAAACTTTTGGTCTTGAGATAATAGCAGGCAAAAACTTCTCTTCCAAAGTAGCATCAGATTCTAATAACATTCTGATCAATGAAAAAGCCTTACAAAGCCTTCAGCTTACAGACCCCATTGGCAAAAAACTGAAGTTAATCATCAATGGCAATGCTGAAGAAGTAACCATCGGTGGGGTGATCAAGAACTTTCATTTCTCCTCCATGAAGGAAACCATCAAACCGCTGATTCTATATCAAGGATATAGCCCTTGGTCTTTATCAGTTCGCTTTAATGGACCTCCACAACAAGCGTTACTAGCAGCTAATGCGGTATGGGAAAAGCATGCTGGTGGCCAACCCTTTGTCGCAGATATTGTAAGCGAAAAGTATAAAGAACTCTATAAAACTGACGATCAAATGAAAACATTGGTCAATTCATTTTCTGCCTTGGCAGTATTTGTGGCTGCACTAGGGCTTATTGGCCTAGCCTCATTTATGGCCGAACAACGCAAGAGAGAAATCGGTATTCGAAAAGTTTTGGGAGCCAGCACATCGCAACTATTCTTCAGTCTGTTGAAAGGCTTTTCGATTCTGGTAGCGATATCATGTCTAATAGCAACTCCTATTGCCTACTTAACAGCTGACAGTTGGTTGACACAGTTTGCTTATCGCGTTACGCTCAGTCCATTTGTATTTATTGGTGCTAGTCTACTCATGTTAGGCTTGGCGTGGTTAACGGTGAGCTATCGATCATTGAGCGTTGCCAGAAATAACCCTGCTCATGTATTGAGGAGTGAGTAAATACATTCTTAGATCAGATTTAAAATAAAGTCAGCTTGTTTACTCTAACGGGTGGGCCAAAGCTGGCTTATCAAAGTTTTTGTAATGAAACGCCATTCAGTTCGTCTCATACTCACAGTCTATTAAAACTACATTTAGGAATTTTTAATTTGCCTTTCTAATTTTAAAAACTACATTTAGGAATTAAATTCTATTTGTAATGAAAAAATATCAGTTGGGAGAGTTCGAGGAGCTCGTCTTACTTACGGTTGGCGTACTCTATGGCGAGGCCTACGGTGTAGCCATCAAAGACGAGATTGAAGCCAAGCACAATCGAAAGGTATCAGTCGGGGCGCTACAATCTGCCTTAAGGAGAATGGAAGAAAAAGGCTTTCTACTATCTGAATTGGGAGAGTCAACTAAAGCCCGCGGAGGTAAGCGTAAACGTTTCTTTAAAATTACTGCTCACGGAAAGAATGCGCTTGACCATAACATCCAAACGAGAATTTCTCTTTGGAATCAAATCCCTAAGGTGGCTTTTGAATTCAAAGTATGTTAAGACGCCTGGGGCTCAAAATATTCAAACTCTACTGTCATCCTGACTTTCAAGAAGATATTCTGGGAGACCTAGATGAATACTATGAATCAAACTTTGAGAAGAAGGGCAAGCGCTATGCCGATCGAAAATTCTTTATCGACATCCTCTTACTCTTTAGACTCTCACTACTCCGAAAACAACTCAATTCACAACAAATAATCTACACAGGAATGGTCAAAAACATCTTCAAAACAGCATTTAGAGTCTTCTGGAAGGAACGTGGGTATGCAACACTCAACATATTAGGACTCACCGTAGGCATTGCGGCAAGCATGCTTTTACTACTCTATGTTCAATCAGAAAAATCGGTTAACGGCTTTCATAAAGACATTGATAACATTTATCAGGTTCTGAAGCATCAAACCTACCCTGGTGGTATTTACACAGATGAAGCAACTCCTGGGCCATTGGTTACCGCCTTCAAGGATGATATGGTAGAAGTAGAATACATGGCAGCATTTACATGGCCCGAACAAATGCTCTTCATTCAAAATGATCAGGGGTATAAAGAGACTGGACGATGGGCCAGCGAAGATTTTTTCCAGATTTTTGATGTTGACTTCGTGGAAGGCCAGAAAGAGAGTTCACTGACTGACCCTACAATGGTGTACATTTCAAGAAGTTTTAAAGAACGCATATTTGGTGATAAAGCATCACTATCGCAAACGATAGAGATTGACGGCTGGGGCCAATATCAGGTGGGAGGTGTTTTCGAAGACGTTCCTAGTGAGACAACCATCGACTTTAATTTCATTATGCCTTACGAACCATGGCGCGCAAGAAACGGATGGGTAGAGGATTGGAGCAATAATGGGGTCAGAGGTTTAGTCAAGTTAATGCCAGGTGTAGATATCCATGACTTCAATGCTAAAATTCTAGATTACGTAGATAACAAAATAACCGATGAAGAGTCTATTACCACCCTATTAGTTCAGCCTTTGAAGGACCGTTATTTGTATAACAATTATGAAAACGGAGTCATTGTTAGTGGGCGAATTACTTATGTAAACTTGTTCAAAGCAGTCGCTTTTTTCATTCTGTTGATTGCCGTAATCAATTTCATGAACCTCTCCACGGCCAGATCAACAAAGCGAGCCAAAGAGGTCGGTGTTAAAAAAGTAGTAGGCTCCACTAGAATCCAGTTGCAGTTTCAGTTTATGGTGGAGTCAGTGCTTTTAGCTTTAATTTCGACCGTTTTAGCAGGGTTATTGATTTCTGCTGTAATCCAACCCCTTAACCATTTGGTCGGGAAAGCGATGACTTTCTCGCTATTTGAATTTGATCAAGTCTCTTGGCTGCTAGGTCTTGGTTTCGCGGTAGGCATTTTAGCAGGTCTCTATCCTTCTTTTGTCTTGTCAGGCTTTAACGCCTTGAGTGTTTTGAAGGGGTCGTTTAAAACATCTCGATGGTCTAATGGTATGCGCAAAGGCTTGGTTGTTTTTCAGTTTACCATCTCTACTGTATTAATCATTTCTACGCTTATCATTCGTAGCCAGATGGATTATATAATGAATAAGAACCTAGGTTATGAGAAAGAACACTTAGTGACCTTACCCGTTGAGGGAACACTTAGTAATAGATCAACACGAGAGCAGTTAAAGACTAACATCTTATCGAACCCCAATTTTACGCATGTTTCTTTTTCAGCCGGCACTACCATAAGTGTTGGTAATTCAACTTCTGGTGGCTATTCCTGGGAAGGAAAACAGGGTGATCATGACAATAATTTTTTTATTATAAGAACGGATGCTGATTTTACCAATACCTACGGAATGGAGATTATAGCAGGAAGAGATTTTGATTCAAATCTAGCTACTGATACAATGAATGTGATCATCAATGAGCAGACGGCCAAAATCATGAATGTAGAAGATCCCCTTTCAGTGCCAGTTACTTTTTGGGAAAGAACTGGCCGAGTAGTCGGTATCGTCAAAGACTTTCATTTTAGCTCACTACATGAGAGCATAGAGCCTATGGTAATCTCCTATCGTCCAAACTTTATTTCTACAATGACATTGAGAATGACTGGTCAAAATATTCCACAGAGCCTAGAATACCTTGAAGGATTAGTGACCGAAATTAACCCTAACTATCCGTTTGACTATAGCTTTGTGGACGAAAGCTACGAACAGCTTTACCAAAGCGAATCTACGATCGGTATTTTAACGGACTACTTTTCAGGCATCGCTATTTTTATTTCCTTACTAGGATTATTTGGACTTTCAAGCTTTGCTGCTGAGCAACGTATAAAAGAGATAGGGGTAAGAAAAGTTTTAGGAGCCAATGTCTTCAACCTGATCATTCTCATGTCAAAGGGCTTTCTTCTCTTAGTGGGAATAGGTTTTGTCCTTGCGGCCCCACTAGGGTACTCGTTTATGGATAACTGGTTGGAGTCATTTGAATATAGAACACAAATAGGGGGTTCAGTATTTATTCTGGCAGCTGGTATTGCATTACTGATTACCATTATCACAGTGAGTTATCATGCGCTAAAAGCGGCTTACGCCAACCCTGTAAAAAGTCTGCGATACGAGTAGGCATATAAGAGGCTGCCTTAAAAGCTAGCGTCATTCCCAGTCAAGCCTGTCTACCGCCAAAGGCAGGCTGGGAACAACAGAAAAAAGAGCTTTTCAGACAGCCTCTTAAGCACTTGCGAAAAAGCCATTGAACAGGCTATCCCTGTCTGTCAGCTCTTGTGGTGTGCCTTGAGCTTCTATTTTTCCATTATGAAGCAAGTAGACATAATCAGACCGCACGGCAATCGTAGCATCATGCGTGATTTGAAGGATAGGTATTTGTAGTTTCAGCTGCTGCAGTATCTCTCCAACCAAAGCCTGATTTTTTCTATCTAGAGAAGCTGTGACTTCATCCAATAGAAGTACTTTTGGGTAATTATAGAGTGCTCTTATTAAGCCAAGGATCTTCTTTTGGCCACCTGATAATTTGACACCATTCTCTCCGAGCACCGTATCTACTCCATCATGAAATCCTTGAGTGAATGGAAATAGCTGATGTATATCAATAAGTTGTTCAACCCGAGCACGAGCGATTGCGTTCTCCTCACCGATTGATTTTACACTTACATTTTCCCAAAACGTAGCGTTAAATACTTTCGTCTCTTGCGGAACTACCCCTATCAACCTGCGCCAGTTCAGTGGACTTTCGTGTACGTTTTGATCGTTAAAGCTTATCACACCAGCGTCAGGGTAATACAGTGTACTTATTAAGTTGATCAAGGTACTCTTCCCCCCTCCACTATCACCCAGTAATGTCACCAACTTTCCTTCTTCCAGCACCAACGAGACCCCTTTAAGAAGTTTTGGCCGACCGGGAAACGAGAAAGACAAATTCTCAACACTCAACGTGTTTTTTGTCTTAAGCAAAAGTGGCTTTTCAGCGTTTAGGCCTTCGGTTCTTTGACCTATCAAATCGTGCATTCGATCAAAGGATATTTTGGCTTGCTCAAAATCTATATAAGCAAAAGCCAAGTTGGTAGTGTTCATTGAAGCAATAGATGAAATGGAAATAATGGCCAGAAAATTTCCCATTTGCATGTCGTTAGACAAAACCTTCATGCTAGAAACTGCCACCACAGCGATGGTGATCAGTACAACTAGCAGTTGAACAACCCCATCAAAATTCATATTGACCTTTTCCGCTAGAAAGACTTTGTTTCGAAAAGCCGTGTAGAGCTTGACTGCATATTTGCTGAACTTCAATTCGGCCTGTCGCGCTTTTATGGTGTCCACTCCTGTGATGGCATCTACGTAATTAGCATTGTTTAGCGCATGACTTACCATGGCTTCCCGCTGAGAAGTATTCACTTTTTTTCTCAACATTAAAATGACACCAAAGAGCATCGGAAGTAGGATAATATTAATCAAAGCTAACTCAACACTATAAACGAAAAGCAAGCCTAGTGCAACCAAGACAACTAAAAGTCCGATTAAACCATCCTCGATCCACTTAGTAGCAGACTCCTCTATTCCTTCTACATCTTCTAGCCGTGTAACTAAGTCTCCGGTCTTTTTACTATCAAAAAATGGCTTGGGTAGATAGAGAAGTTTACCAAAGAAGCGGTTCACTAAATCCGAATTGAAATCTCTGCTAAAAAGAGCGGTGGTATGGCTACGCATGTAGGATAGCCCCAAAGAAAGGAGCAGAAAAAACGACCACAAAAGTATTCCCGTAAGAATCACACGCTTATCCTGAGTTGGGAGCAGTTCATCGACAAGTCTTTCGGTAAAAACAGATGTACTGAATAACAGCACGGAGTGTATGATGCCTAAACTTAGAATTTGGGCTAACCTTTTTTTGTGCAACGTAAAGAGAGGTAGAAACCAATCTTTCAATACGCTGGTGTCATACTTAGGCAGCTTAAGTTGATCCGAATACTTGAGTCGAAGCAAAATACCTTCTTTCCATTCGCTCAATAACTGATCATCGCTATACCTTTTTACTCCATCTTCAGGATCGGCTATCAGCCACTTTTCGTTCTGCTTACCCATGCAAAGCACAAAGTGATTGAACCTATCATGTTTTACCACATGAAGAATAAAGAGATCGCTAGTTGCTGACAAGTCCTGAATCGATGCCTTAAAAGCCTCAGCTTCAAATCCGATTTGATTCGCTGCCTGCTGAAGACCAAGTAGTGTTACGCCTTCAGTGTTAGTACCCGTTAAGGTTCTTAAATGCTCCAGTGAATCTCGATATCCGTACCATTGAATGGCGGTCAAAAGGCAAGCCGAGCCACAGTCTTTATGATCGTGCTGCAGGGTAAGGGACTTTCTAAGTAGCGTTTCTTTATCCACTTTTGATCTGACCATATGGTTTTGGAGAGTAGGCTGTAATAGTATTCTTAGAGGTAGCTAAGACAAGTAAACACTAGACTAACAGTGCCTTCTATATTTGCGCATGTTGCGAATGTAGCGCCTAGAAAGGGGCTTTAGTTTGAGACGCCTGCGGTATAAACGGGAACAGCGATCGCCCCCAATGATTTGACTAGACTCGGTTGCTGTAAGCTTAATCATAATGGTTTTGATTTAAGTGAGAGAGTGTCGAATCTATACCCAACCTAAGGAATATTTTCCGCTTAAACATAGCCTTTTGATGAACAACAATTTTCTAATATTGAACGACTCAAATGATGGAGCCAAGGATAGCCATATTTATCATTTCGGCATAATTTGAAGAAGCTGCCACTCACAAATCAGTTTTATTATCCCTAATTTTTTATCAATTTATGACTTGGATAACAAGCCACTCATGAGCAACAAAATTCAAACCCTTTCCGGATACTTTCACGAATACCAAAAGAGCGTACTTGACCCAGAGACCTTTTGGGCAAAAATTGGCGAATCCTTCTACTGGAGAAAGCACTGGGATGAAACACTGTCATGGGACTTTGATGGACCTGATGTCAAGTGGTTTGTTAATGGAAAGCTCAACATTACTGAGAATATTTTCGAAAGACACCTGCACACAAAAGGAGACACTCCTGCCATCATTTGGGAGCCCAACGATCCGAAAGAAGAGAATCGGATTGTTACGTATCGTGAGCTTTATGAAATGACCAACCAGTTCTGCAATGCCCTAAAAGCAGAGGGTATCCAAAAAGGAGATCGTGTCATTATCTATATGCCGATGGTTCCTGAAGCAGCTGTTGCCATGTTGGCCTGTGCAAGAGTTGGCGCTATCCATTCTGTAGTTTTTGCTGGCTTTAGTTCCACATCGCTGGCAGACAGAATCAATGATTGCGAAGCGAAAATGGTTTTGACTTCCGATGGAAACTTTCGTGGCGCTAAGCAAATACCTGTCAAAGCTGTGGTTGACGAAGCAGTTGCTAATACACCGAGTATCGAAAAGGTTATCGTCTTGAAGCGCACCGGAGATGAAGTAACGATGAAAACTGGCAGAGACGTTTGGTGGCATGAAGCCATTGAAGGAAAATCAATCCAGTACTCGGCTGAAGAAATGGATGCTGAAGACATGCTCTTCATTCTCTATACATCAGGGTCAACAGGAAAACCAAAAGGTGTAGTACACAGCACCGGTGGATACATGGTCTATGCCGAATACTCATTTTCTAATGTATTTCAGTATACACCAGGCGATGTTTACTGGTGTACAGCAGATATTGGCTGGATAACTGGACACTCCTACATTGTTTATGGTCCATTACTAGCAGGAGGCACCACATTGATGTTCGAAGGAGTCCCTACTTTTCCACATGCTGGTAGGTTTTGGGAGATTGTAGACAAGTACAAAGTCAATCAATTCTATACAGCACCCACAGCCATAAGAGCACTGCAAGTTTATGGTTTAGAGCCTATCGAACCTTATTCTTTGGACTCATTGAAAGTAATAGGTTCGGTTGGCGAACCTATTAATGAAGAAGCTTGGCATTGGTACCACGATCATATTGGAAAAGGTAAATGCCCCCTAGTAGACACTTGGTGGCAGACCGAAACTGGAGGGATTATGATTTCAGCCCTAGCGGGAATTACCCCTAACAAGCCTGCCCACGCCTCACTACCACTCCCAGGCATACAACCTGTAATTGTTGATGCTGATGGTAAAGAGTTAAAAGGCAACAATGTGGAAGGAAACCTATGCATCAAATTTCCTTGGCCTTCTATGATACGCACCACCTATGGCGATCATGAGAAATGCAAGAACGTCTACTTCTCAGCCTACAAAGGCATGTATTTTACAGGAGACGGTGCCAAAAGGGATCATGACGGTTACCTGAGAATTCTCGGAAGAGTTGATGATGTGATCAACGTGTCAGGACATAGAATGGGTACGGCTGAAGTAGAAAACGCCATTAATGAGCACCCTAAAGTGATAGAGTCTGCCGTGGTAGGCTATCCACATGATGTCAAAGGACAAGGCATTTACGCCTTTGTAATCTGTGATATGGAAGGCCGATCGGAAGCAAGCCTCAAAGAAGAAATTAAGGAAACTGTTAAGAAGATTATCGGTCCGATTGCCAAGCCAGATATGGTACAGATTGTCCCCGGACTGCCTAAAACTAGGTCTGGTAAAATCATGCGCAGAATTCTAAGAAAAGTAGCCAGTGGAGACACCTCCTCTCTGGGAGACATCTCAACGCTACTTAATCCTGAAGTGGTAGAAAGCATTATTGAAGGGGCAGGGGTTAAAAGGTAATAGCCATGTCAAACACAGGTCTAATTATTGAAGAACGCAGCCGTGATATCGGTGATTTTCTAGTTGGTCGATTGATTCCTTTTCGAAAGAAGCGAATGGTTGGACCATTCATTTTCATTGATCATATGGGTCCCTCCACCATCAAGCCAGGTCACTACATGGACATTGGACAGCATCCTCACATTGGGCTTTCAACATTGACATACTTATTAGAAGGCCAAATCGTGCACCGCGATGCTTTGGGTACAGAACAGTTGGTAACGCGAGGTGCTGTAGGCTTTATGACTTCTGGTAGAGGAATTGTTCACTCAGAAAGAACCCCTGAGACCCTGCGCGATGGCGGTGAATATCCAGTCCATGGTTATCAAATATGGGTTGCCCTGCCCAAGGCTTTACAAAGAATGAAGCCTGAATTCTCGTTTACCGAGGCCAAAAGCTTACCCAAATGGTCTGAAAACGGTGTTGACTTTACATTGGTGGCAGGCAAAGGATATGGCAAAGTATCTCCTGTTCCGGTTTTTTCAGACCTATTCATGATTGAAGTCAAATCATCTGAAAAAACTGAGTTAGATGTAAAGGGAAACATCAGCGGAGAAATAGGCATTGTTATCGTTGATGGCTACATAGAAGCATGTGACCAGCGCATCGAAAAAGGCAACATGCTTGTTTCAAAGGAAGAGGACTTATGCAAAATCGTTATCGGGGAGAACACTCATATCTTCTTATTTGGGGGGCAACCGTTTGCCGAAGAGAGACACATCTATTGGAATTTTGTTTCAACTGAAATGGCATTAATCGAGCAAGCGAAAGAAGACTGGGAAAATCAGAAGTTTGAAATGGTACCCGGAGAAACTGGCTTTATCCCTCTGCCCTCTTAGTAACTGAAGTCTTTTGAAATACTTCTTAAAACCTGTTTTTAGTGATATTGATGGCTATATTGTAGTCTAATTTTTCGAACTATCTCACGCGAATATCTCTTTGTTGTAAGCCTCTTGGGAGTCATTAACGGACTCTTTCTAACCAGCTATTTTCTTTTTAGTAAAAAAGCGAGGGCATATACCAATATTTACTTGGGCCTGCTGTTGATGGCCTTGGTCGTTCGAATCGGAAAATCGGTCTTCTTTTATTTCGATAGTGGATTAAATGAGAATTACATTTTGATTGGGTTATTGGCTTGTACAGCCATTGGTCCCATGAGCTACTATTTTACCAAGTCTCAGATCAGCGGTAAAAAGTCCTTCGATACAAAAAGTCTTTTTCATCTCATACCCATGGTGCTACTTGCAGGGTATGCCATTTTCTTTGTTTCCTATGGTGATGATCGAACCCTGTGGAGCACTAAAATCGTACGAGGAATTTATATCTATTGGGCGCTTTACGTCTTCTATTCTCTTTACCTATTGATTCGACAAGCCTTTATCCTAAAGAAGCCTTTCCCAGAGGAGCGCTGGACACAAGGGGTAATGCTAGGCGTTTTTCTAATTTGGTTGGCCTACTACACGTCAAGTTTTACCTCGTACCTGACAGGTTCTCTGACGTTTTCTTTCTTGGTCTACCTATTAGCATGGTTACTTATTACCAACCGAAAACAAGCGGTGGCGACAAAGAAATCACGCGCCACAGTACAAAAGCTGAGTCAAATTGAAATCAGTGACATGAAAGATGTTATCCGTAATAAGATTATGGAGGGTGAGTTATACAAACAACCTGATCTGAAAATGCCTGATTTGGCAAAATCCGTTGGTCAAACGGCACATCAGTTTTCAGCATTTATCAACGACCAATTGGACATGAATTTTGCCCAGCTGATCAATTCTTATCGTGTAGAAATAGCCAAGGAAACACTCATAAAAGAAAAGCATTTAACGGTTGAGGCCATTGGCTTCGACTGTGGTTTCAACTCAACCTCTACTTTTCATAGTACTTTCAAGAAAGCTACAGGCTTAACACCCGCTGCCTACCGCGATCAGTCTTCCAATTTATAAATCCGTAGTACTGTTTTATCGCAGCCTTAGGCTTTTTCGCGCTGACTTTGTTACCTAGAATCTCATAGTGAATGAGATCATAAACAAAAGTCAAAAATCATGAGAAAAACAATTCTAACATTATCAGCCATACTTAGTCTAGGATTTATGGCACTAGGTCAAACAGATGAAGCCGCAGTGAAGGCGACTCTAATGGATTACATGGAAGGCACGTCCAAAGGGCAAGTCGCTCGACTAAAAAGAGCCTTCACGCCAACAGCAGCCCTCTACTCCGTAAACCCTGATGGAACACAAAAGCGGCTACCGATAGCAGAGTACATTGGCTACTTTAAAGAGGGGCAAGCCAGAGATCGTAAGGGGAAAATTATCTCTGTAGATATTGTAAATGATGCCGCTCATGCGAAAGTCGAAATCATTTCTGGCAACACTAAGTTTACAGACTACATGCTACTACTGAAGCTCAAAGACGGGTGGAAGATCATTAATAAATCTTATACGAAGGAAAGCATCCGATGATTCGCTGCTAAGTACCTGAGTATTTTAAGAAAACATAGTCGAGAAGCGAGGTTTAACACCTCGCTTTTTTAGTTTCACGCTATGAATTATCAAACCATTGTGGCCCAGTTAGAAAAGGCTCGCGATAGAGAAGTGAAAAAGCAGAGCATAAAGATCTTGGACACGCTTGCGAAAATATTTCGCCAACTTGAAATGCGCCAAATAGATATTAGCACCCTAGAGACCCATACTACGGCTATTGCTAATACTTTACAGTCAGAAGAATGTTCATATACTAAACTCTCTGGGCTGAAGACCAGCCTCGCGCAGACGCTTAAGAAAGAATATGGTTTAACTACAAAGGGATACTATCAGGGGCTATGGATGGTTTTGGGTATGACTATTTTCGGAATGCCCCTCGGAACGATCTTCGGCTTAAGCATGAATAACTTTGGCCTATTTGGGATTGGCTTACCTATCGGAATGGCCATTGGAATTGTTCTGGGTGCTCAAAAAGATAAAAAGGCAGAAGCAGAAGGAACAGTTTTAGAAATTTAACGAGGCTGTTTTAAAAGCTTGAACCCTGAAGGATCAGTGCTTACGAAAAGGGACATTAATAGATTTATTCCTACGGTTATGTTTTCGCTGAGTGAATGGCTAAATTTCTTTAGATGTCGAGCCTCAGGATTAGACCGCGATTTAAAGAAAAGGTAGTTGGATCTGCCGAAAACTATGTAATCAGCATAAAAAAAGCGCTTGACCAGAACGCGGAGTTCACCGGACTGACTTCAGAAAACTATTGTGTTATAAAAATTCGTCCTGAAGAACGACACTATTGGTCACCACAATTAACGTTGACCTTAGAAGAACTTTCAAAAGATGAGCTTGAGGTAAGAGGACTCTATGGACCTAAGCCAAGTGTCTGGGCAGTGTTCTTTATGTCATATGCCGCCCTTGGCGTGTTGGCATTATTCGCTGGGGTTTTTGGTCTCTCTCAGGTTATGCTAGAAAAGCCAGCGCCAATTCTCTGGGCCATTCCGGTGATGGCAGTTATTGCGCTTGTACTCTACCTAAGCGCGCAAGCTGGGCAGAAGGTTGGGGCAGAACAAATGTTTCGAATTCATCACTTTTACGAACAGGTGATCAAGCATAGGGTGGCCCTGAAATAAACTCTATAGACTGAAAACACTAGAGTCTTTAATCCGACTAAAAGTCGATAGGCAAAATGTACGATTTAAGATTTCGGATAGACGTAAGTCCAAATTCTTACATCGTCAGATGAAATGATTTTTAGAAGCTGAAGCGAAATGCACTAAAGTGCAGAGTTTTAACTCCTTTTGCAGCCAATAAAAAAACCCGAGGTTAACTACTCCTCGGGTTACTAAACAAATAAACTACTAACTATATATGAAGAGAATTACTGACTGTAATTCTGATAATTCTATGCTATTGGTGTTTCAATAATCATACCAGTTTATGATACGAACACCCTACTATATAGATGCAAAAATGGCCCGAAAGTTTCATTGGTGAGGTTATTTTAACCTTAATTAACGTAGGGCCTTCCTAACACTCAGGAAACGCCTCAGCTTCTAGTGATAATTTGCAAGCCTCAAAACATCTATTATCTTTAACGAAAGAATTAGTTAAACATAACAGGTCATGCTCAAATTTGCTCTGCGGGTTTTATGGAAAAACCGCCTTTTCAGTTTTCTCAATGTATTCGGACTTACCCTTGGACTGTCAGCAGTCATTTGGTTGGTATTGTTCCTCCAAAACGAACTCACCTACGATCAGCACCATCCAAATCATGATAGGGTCTACCGGGTAAGTCATCTCTTTCAGGCACCAGGTGTTGAGTTTAATACAGCCTATACTGCTTCAGAGCTCAACCCCATGCTGAAGGAAGAATTTCCAGAAATAGAAAGCTATGCTCGCTTTAGACCATTAGATGCTTCTCAGATTGAATATGATCAACAAATATTTATTCAAGATAGAGTCTACTATTCAGAGCAGGGTGCTTTCGATATATTCGGTATCGACCTCCTTTCGGGAAACCCCGAAAATGCCTTAGCAGCGCCAAATTCGGCTATCATCTCTAGAGCTTTTAAGGATAAACTTTTCGGGAGCGATCTTGGTCTAAATAAAGTCTTCAAAGTTGAAGGCAACGACTTCAAGGTTACTGCAGTCTTTGAAGACATTCCTAAAAACTCGCACTTCAAATTTGAAATATTACTAAGCGGTGTAGATGGAAGAGAATGGGCTAATGAAGGTGGCGTTTTCAACTCAGAGGCCTTATGGAATTCAGATGTAGCTGGTTATGTCCTCTTTAACGAGGGCGTCTCGAAAGAAGACTTCATTTCCAAGTTTGAGCCGTTTAACGAAAAATATTTTATGCCTTTTGGTAAGCAGATTGAAGGTTCGCACCGCATTAGGCTTCAAAGACTATCTGAAATACACTATGATGCCGAACAGATTGATGATGACTTCGCCAAAGGAAACCCTACGAACCTCATCATCTTTTCTTCGGTTGGCTTAGCCATTCTGCTATTGGCATGTATTAACTACATCAACCTATCCACCGCAGGGGCCGGTGCCCGAGCGAAGGAAATAGCGATTCGAAAAGTATTAGGTACAAATATTCAACAACTGAAGGTATCCTTACTTATTGAATCTTTGGTACAAGTTTATCTGGCATATGGGCTCTCAATTTTAATGGTATGGCTTATGATTGAGCAAACACCCTTAAAAACATGGCTAGGTGTTTCATTCGATTTTACTTTGTTCCAAAACTCTGCCTTGCTTTTAGCCTCCTTTGGCGTAGCTACCCTGACAGGATTGATCTCTGGTTTATACCCAGCATTATACCTTTCAAAAATAAAGACAGTTACCGCATTAAAGGGTAATTGGGTAGCTAATAGTAGCGGAAAGACTATCCGTCAGGCCTTAGTCTTATTTCAATTTGTGATCTCTATTGGTGTGCTCTTGAGCACACTACTAATGAGGGACCAAATCAAGTTTTTGCAGAAGAAAGACATGGGTTTTTCCAAAGATCAAATACTCTTGATCAACACGGCAGATTCTATTTCACAGTCTCGCACACAGGTATTGAAAGATGCCCTCGAAGCGAGCTCAAGTATTGAAAAAGTTACCTCTTCGAATTTTATAGCTGGAACGAGTGTCGGCCAGATCGTCTTCACGGTAGATAAGGATGGAGAAATGGTTCAGCAAGAATTCAAATTCATTCATGGGGACGAGGACTATCTTGAGACTTTTGAAATTCCATTGGCTGCTGGCCGTACTTACTCTGGCGAGGAAACGCGTGGCAATCAATACTTTGTCATCAATGAAAAAGCAGCAAAGAATTTGGGTTGGGATGATCCTATTGGGAAGAAACTTGGCTTCTTTCATCAGGAAGTTCCAGGACAAGTGATCGGAGTAATGAGAGACTTCAATTTCTTCTCATTACATAACCCGATTGAGCCTCTTGTTTTTGTTTATAACCCACAACCTGGCCGAAACCTAATCGTCAAATTCAACCAAGATCAATTATCTGATGCCTTAGCGGTGATAAAAAGTAAATGGGATGAGGTATTGCCTAATTATCCTTTGGAGTACAGCTTCTTAAATGAACAACTTCAGGCACAATACGAAGAAGACCAAACACAGAACAAATTGATTAGCTCCATGACGCTGTTGTGCATCATGATCTCGCTGATTGGTCTGACGGGATTGACCTCATTTAATATTGGCCAGCGAAGAAAAGAAATTGGGATCCGAAAAGTACTCGGTGCAATGTCTGTACAAATCGTGCTTTTTATGTACTCGGGTACTTTAAAGCTGATCGCGCTAGCGGGAGTAATTGCCACACCTTTGGCTTATTTGATCATCTCTCAGTGGATGCAAAACTTCGAATATCAAACTGCTGTTAACATCGGACTTCTTGCTGTCGGTTTGTTCTCCGCATTGCTGTTGACTTTCTTACTGGTAGGTAGCCTTGTGATCAAAACTGCCCGCAAGAATCCAGTGGATTCACTACGGTACGAATAGCAAAAACAAGAACGGTCTGACCACTTAAAGTGATCAGACCGTTTTGTCTATTCAAAGTTGTGTGATGCAGATCCTGAAGTAAATTCAGGATATCGTAATATTTACCTCTTCTTTTTCAAGGTCATCGATTCAGCTAGTTTTACGGCTTCTGCTGCATTTACAATACCGCCAGAAACCGACAAGTCAGAAAACTTAACCTCCTCACCACTACCTGGTGTAGGAACCCTTAGCCCCTCTAAACTTCTTGAAGACCTTATCAAAATATCTTTGATCTGCTCTGCCTTTAAGTCGGGAAAATAAGAAAGCAACATAGCCGCCACGCCTGCTGTGACAGGTGACGCCATACTTGTACCTTGTGCGTCTTGATAATCATTGCCAGGCGCTAAAGAATAAATGGCTACCCCCGGAGCAAAAACATCAACATTCTTTTTGCCATAATTAGAGAACACACCCACGTAATTATCATCTAACCCAGAATCTGAAGCACCTACTTCAATCCAGTTAGACATGTTACGCTTTTTACCGATGTAGTCGTTTGGATAATTATCAGCAGAATCAATATTTGCAGCGCTATTTCCAGCCGCATGAACGAGTAATACCCCTTTAGATGCTGCATATTCAATCGCTTCGTAGACATATTCTTTGTGAGGAGAATATCCTTTACCAAAACTCATGTTGATAACCTGAGCACCATTATCCACCGCATAGCGAATGGCATTGGCAATGTCTTTATCGCGTTCATCGCCATCTGGAACAGCTCGAAGTGCCATAATTTTCACATTGTTGCCCACGCCATCAATACCGATACCGTTATCTCTTTGGGCAGCAATGATGCCTGATACATGCGTACCGTGAAAATTCTTAGTGCCTATGCCAATCACGTCATTATTACCATAACCCACTTCATCCAATTGATTAGGATCATCCCCTACGATTCCTCTTGGATCAAAATCGAGGTTATAGGCCTCCGCTTGAGCACTTATCTGTTCTAAGTCCTTTCCTAACAAATAAATAAGACTATCCAAGGACAACTCTTTGTCTACAGCTTCATATATACTGGTTAAAATAGCCTTGCCTTGTGATACTACCTGATCTGATGAATTCACCTTTTGAATTAAATCGTAGGTGATAGTATCCGCCATAAAGTAGGCTTGGAAAAATTGATTAAACCGATTGAGCTGTATGTCGATGTTTTGAAACATTTGCAGCTGTCCGGTCGACTCGTTATAACCCTTCTCGAATTCGGTCTTTACTTTTTCCCAGTATTCAAATTCCTTGAGCTCCTTCTTCTTAAAGTCACCCTTTGATTTTCCTTCGTAAAGTGGCCTTAACCTTTTGTATTCCCTCGCTAAACTATAGGAATCCTTGTTGACATTCTGGCCGTCTTTACCCCCTATAAAATTCCATCCGTAGATATCGTCTATGTAGCCGTTGTTGTCATCGTCAATGCCATTGTCAGGAATCTCATCTTCGTTGATCCAAACAACGTCCTTCAGATCTTCATGAAGGATATCAATCCCCGAATCAATCACAGCAACAACAACCGTTTTGGACTCTTTCCCTTTTAAATACGCATAAGCCTTTTCAGTACTTACGCCATTCACTTTGTTTTCAACTGGGTCAAGGTTGAACCAATTTTTTGGAGGTGCCTGAGTCTGTCCTGTTAACGTGAACGCCAGCCCTAATAGCACTAAAGAGAGTGTGGTTTTCATATTTCGTAAAATCATATTATTTCATTTCAAATAAGCCCGTTTCTGGATGTTTATAACATCTTTCAGGTTGCATTATTTTACCATTCATGGCAATAAGCGTGCCTTCACTTAAAACGTTGATCGCTCCAACGGCCACTCCGATATTAAAATCAGCATCGGATTCAGCAAAGCGCTGAGGTCTATACGAACCAGTGAATAGGATTGTTTTCCCTTTTATATCACCAATCATTTGAGCTGTTTCTACCATGGTATCAGATCCATGAGTCACAATAATATTGGAATAGTCTGTGGAGGAGAGCATAGCCTTCAGTGATAGTCTATCCTCGTCCGAAATATCCATGCTGTCCTTTTTAAAGAGGCTAACCACTTCGAACGCAAAGCCAGGAAAAGACTTTTCCAAAACACGTGAAACCGCTGGTTCATTTATCTCAAAGGCATAGCCAGCATTAGTTTTTGGGTAGTCTTTGTCAATGGTACCTCCTGTTTGAATGAAAAGGATTTTCATGTGGGAAAGATAATAAGGAATGACTGTTGATATATCAGCGAAATGCCAAAACTTATCAGACTCCTCATTCCTTCTTTTTCGTCATTCCAAATTCACTTGCCTGCTACAAGCAGGTTTCGGAATCTTTTAATTCAGTCAATAGTGTCTGACTTTCTACATGGTTAAGATTTCCTCCTGGGGGTAGGGATCGAAATGACGTACTAATATAGATCGAGCGTTATTGATTCGTATTCTCCATACCCTTTGGGGATTGCCTCGTCAGGCATCATTACTTCGTATGATACTTTTCTCGCAATGATGTACTACGGTATATGGAGCTAACAATTAGTCATCTCTAACCTCAGAGACAGAGACTCTAGCCTATTCCGATTTCTATCCTGAGCTTGCCGAAGGATCTTCGGCAAGCATAATTTAATACTTAAAACATGGTAAAATTGTATCTCGTCTAGTTCGTTTAACGATTTTACCAAAGGATAAAGTCAATGAGAATTCGTGGGCACCTCCCGTAACGCCTGCCAGTTGGGAAACGGTGAAGTCATAGCTGTAACCAAAGGATAGGTTTTGATTTAGTTCAAGACCAAAAAGCGCGATGATTGACTCGTTCTTAGCTACTTTATTTACGCTTTGAATCGGTATTCCACGATACCAAGCTCCAATAAGTAAGGGCTGAAAGTACCCCCTGGTTCGCACTTGTAGTGCGGACCTATCTTAAGATATACAATTATTGCACTTAAAGTATGGCCTAAAACCAGTACTCACTGCAAGTGAGCACTAGATTACGTTTGAGGAGCAGAGTAGGGCTTTAATCTTCATACAGCTATATGTATCCTTTGAATAAGGGCTTTACACTAAGTCACTTATTACCAAATTTATCCCCTACTATGGTTCTGCAAACAAATTTCCATACGCCATCTGAATTCTTATGAAAAACAAAAAAATCTACCGTAGATACTGAAGCAACGGCCTCCGAAAAAACTACAGCCTTATCACCTCTCTCTGTAAATAATGGGTAAGAAAGACGTTTTTTAAATTTTAAATTTGGATACTTTGGGCCCGTCTCTAATGTTGGGATAATATGATTAAACTTATCATCCCATTGGTACTTTGCCTGTTCAAAATAGTCTGCTCTCACTTGCCATAACTCCTCCTCGTTGATGAACTGTCGCCAAAAATCCCCTATCCGTTTTGGGAAAAAAGAACTATCAACTAAGAAAGGATATAAATCATTAAGTCTATAGTCCTCTTTCAATCTTTCTTTCAAGTGAAATGACGCATCAGAAGTCTTATAGCTCCCTCTAAGTGAGGAGTCCATATACCTTTCTTTTATAACTTCAAGGATTTCAACAACATCGGAAAGCTCTTCTTCTTTCTCTTGTGAGAGAGCACAGGATGACGTAACCAGCAGTAATGTGGTAAACAGAAAAATATGGTGGCATTTAATCATTGTAGGCAATTCTCTTCTTCATTAATCCTTAAAGTCTAATCAGGATAGTAAGCCTTATCTGGCATACATGCCACTACATACCTTAAGGTATCTCCCTTGACTGAGAAAACTCTTAAAAAGACAAAGAGTAAAAGTCAGTCTATTTCTACATTATCCTGAAGAATAACTCGCATCATAAAAAATTTCCCATCGTACAGATAAGAATCATTGACGAGGTACAATAGTTTACCCTCTAAATAACTCATGATTTCTTTATATGTTCTTTGGTTAAACCAAGCTTGATCAATGTAATCACTTTGTAAAAAATTTGCCTTCTGAATAAGGGAGTGCTCATTTCTTTCTGGGTTGAAGTCTAGATGAATAACACTCAGCGACCATAATGGTCTTCTTCGATCCTTTAACCTTTCATATTTTTGAATAAAGTAACTTCTTGAAACATCCATAGGATAAGGTAAATCGGGTTTATGATAAACTGCAAGTCCAGACTCAATGACCTTATTGTTTGTTTTATTAAAAAGAATGAAGACCGTATCCTTTGCTATACTTTCGCCAGTTTGTCCAATAGCCGAGAAAGCAATAAAGCATAAAGCAAACATCCAAAAAAGTCTAGCTACACTTAGCGCTTTCAACTTCAACCTCTCGAAGTTCTTTTGCATAGAATTCATATTTTCGTTTTAATTGCTCATCAAGTAAATCATAAGAGTTTGTGCCAGCAAGACCCTGCCAAGCAATAGCCCTAAAAAAGTCATCCCAGTTCCATGCATTAACCTCAGCTCCAATATAGAAAGTAGAACCGTCGACATAGTTGTGAAAAGCATCCGATCTAACATCAGAGTAAATATCTCTTAGCGACTTAGACATTGATTCAATATAGTTATCAGCCATAAATTCGTGCTGAAAATCTGAAATACCATAATTCGTATAATATTCCCAAATCATAAGGAATGGGTCATCCCCAACATAAGAATTTGCAAATTCCTCTAAATTATTATAATAACCTGCTTCCAGGACCATTGCGTGTAATTCAGCATGAATGAGTTCATGAATCATAGTACGTACAACACCCAATTTAGACCTATTCAAGTTATTACTATTTATATCAATTTTCACTTTCGCGTTACTGAGAGTCCCGGTCAAGCCTGCTCTTCCATTAATACTTTCTCCTAGATCGAGCACGTCAAAACACAATTCGCCAACTGGGTCATCTCCCTTAAATCTTTTCAACGAATTAAACCCTATTCCCTTGGATTTCATTTTACCCCAAAGATCTTGTAGACATTCATTATTCTTGAATGCCTCGGTCTCACATATTTTGGATTGCCATAATTCATCCTAATCCGGTACAATCACCGGAATACTGCCATCATCTGAATCACAGCCGGTATCGTCAATTCTTTCAGAAGTAGTGGATAAGCCATCTCCACATCTAGTCACGTACTCATAAGTAGTTTCCATATATTGTGGTGGTTCACATTCGCCTGTGCTTCTACTACAGGCCTGGCTATACCAATCTGTGGCTACAAATTCTGTAACACATCTGTCTCCTGTAGTGCCGTAATTACCAGTAACAATGCCACCCCCTGTGGTATTATTTCCTGTAGAATTACCAGTGAAAGTTGAAGTATTCGGACAGTCATCACCTAATACGACTTCTTCACCATCATCGTCATAAACTGAGCCTCCAAGATTATTTCCTTGACCTCTCAATAAGACTTTTGTGATCGTTCCTTTAAAGTTCTGAAGGGACCCTGTTTCCTGAAATTCAGGAATAAAGGCTTCGTCCAAAGTGTAGCGTAGAAGGTATGGTTGTCCGGGTTCTTGGTGCTCACTTATCTTAAATACTAAGTTATAGAAGGTATACGGATCGTCATCGTAATCTTCAATACCAAAAGCATAGGTCTGTCTACCAGTACTATCAATTAATTGTTTGATCTGATCCCAGTTTACCTTCAGCTGATTTTCGCTAATGCCTTGATTCACTGAAAAAGCCTTATCACCCCTACCCAAGCCCATTTTTTGGAGCATAGCGGAGGTAACGTCAGGAATGTCTTCTGCAGAAACTATCCGTCTAGTTTCTTGGTTAATTTGAGGTAATTCGGAATCATCTTGCTGACAACTGGCGATTAAAAAGACCATGAGCATGGTCGATAAAAAACGTGCGTATTTCATTATTCAATTTTTTTGATAAAACAATAAAAGAACGCCAGCTACTCTTATAGGACAAGATTAGTAGATTTATTTTAATAAAAGAAGATTATCTTTAATGAACATTATAAAAGTACTGCCTAATACTTAAAGCAAGGCAAAATAGTATCTCTTCGCGTGCGCTTAACGATTTTACCAAAGGATAAGGTCAATGAGAATTCGTGGGCACCTCCTGTAACTCCTGCCAGTTGTGATACGGTGAAGTCATAACTATAACCAAAAGACAAATCTTGATTTAACTCAAGGCCAAACAGGGCAATAATCGATTCATTCTTCGCGACTTTATTAACGCTCTGTATCGGGATACCCCGATACCATGCACCGATGAGCAAGGGCTGAAAATAAAGCTGAGCACCAACATCTAATTGTCTAAAGCCGCCTTGCGATTTATAGTTGACCGCAAAGGTGGCAGACCGCTCTTGAAATTGGTATGAAACCGTTCTGAGCCGCTGACCCTTTGAAAACATCAGTTTGTAACCTGCATGAAGAGAGTACTTACGGTCTAGCCTGCTTTCTTGACCGACAAATGACTGATTGGGTTCATTGATGTGGTGAACAGAAAAGCCAATCCATGTATCGCTTGAATAGAGCAAGGTTCCTGCCGAGGCACTGAGAAAATCCACACGCGCTCCCCTATCAAAAACCTCCCCACTTGGGCCTATCACTTGTCCATTATCAATATCTATTTGATTGCCGAAGACCAACTCTTCGAAATTGAGGTTCTTATTGAAGTAGGACATCTGCATGCCTGTGCGCATGATCAGCGCATCTGAAATTCTGAGTTTGTAAGAATAGAGTAAACCAACTTCGCTCGACTTAAAATCTAAAAACCCTTCTTTATGCTCTGTAATGATCATCCCAACGCCACTTTCAGCAGCCTTTGAGAAGTAATCGATATAAGCAGAAATGGTAGTAAAAGAATGCGTTAATGACGGCCACTGGTTTCTATAATTTACTCCCACCCTAGCCCTATCTGTGGACCCTGTCAAAGCAGGGTTTAGGTACAATGGCGCTGCATAGAATTGTGAAAATTGTGGGTCTTGAGCTCGGAGATCTTTACTCTGACTAAGGCATGCCAGTACAATTAACAGTAGTAGAAGTTTCTTCATAGACTATTTCATTAGGGCGAAGATGCCTTCGCGTTCTACTTTCAGACCATTGAAGCTGAGCCCTATAAGCTTAAAGACATAGTTGCCATTTTCAGCTCGCTTTCCTTTGACTGTACCGTCCCAGCCTTTCGTTTCCACATCGTCCGTGCTAAAAATCACTTCCCCCCAAGTGTTATAGATGATGAGGCGAACCTTGGTGAGGCCAAGCATTCTTGGTCTGAAAAAATCGTTATTACCATCTCCATTGGGTGTGAAAGCCGTTGGTGTCATTATGCGGTAGCCTTCCGTGATTTCAAGTGTCGTTGTTTTTACCGTTTGGCAACCGGTTCGATCGGTGACCGTGAGGATGACCTCGTAGGTTCCCGGAGAATCATAGGTATGAATTGGGTCTATTTCGTCCGAATCGAATCCGTCTCCAAAAGTCCACTTCCAGTCGACCACTTCGCCAACCGACTGGTCAAAGAAACTGACCGGGTCATTTGAGGCTAAGTCACCCGTCAAATCGATCGATTCGGCATTATATTCAAAGTCAGCTGTACCTAATTCAGGAATATCTATGTCAATCGCCCTGTTTTGGAAACAGCCTCTCTCGTCTAAGACTTCAATAGAAAGCCTTCCCGGGTCTACCACCAGCAACTCGTCACTAACACTTCCTTCTCTTGACCATCGATATCGGTAGTTTCCTACGCCACCTTTTACATTGGCTTTGACCATCACACCAGCCACTCGATTTTCACAATCTATGTAGGGTTCCGTACTGAAACCTACCTGCAATGGCTCAGGCTGCAATACAGTATAAGTACCCTGTACCGTACAGCCATATCTATCCGTGACTTCCACCACATAAGTACCTGGCAACACATCAACGATTGATGATGCAGTGTCGCCATTGGTCCATCTATATTGATAGGGTTCGGCACCGCCCGAAACAATCACATTAACTAAACCGCTTCTTGGATTATTACACTTGGTGGCGTCTTCTATATAGGCGTCTAGGGTCAGCGGTAGTGGGTCAAAAATATTGAAGGAGTTCTGAATCGTACAGCCATTTTTGTCGGTAACCAAAACATTATAGACCCCTGGGCTTAAATTGGTGAGTGTTTCTGTGTTCGCACCAGTGCTCCAACGTATGGCAATCGGCTCTATCCCTCCTTCAATGTTTAATGAAATGGATGCATCATTTGCTCCAAGACAACTGATAGGAGATACCTGTGGGCTAATGCGATAAAGTTCAGGTTCAGCTAGGGTATATGACCCTTCCACTTGACAACCATTGGCGTCAGTGACGAGTACGTCATAGGTACCTGAGCTTATTCCAATTAAGTTTTTGGTAGTCGCCCCCGTATTCCATTGGTATGTATAAGGGCCAGTGCCTCCTTTGATATTGAGGTCAATGGAACCGTTACGATCATCGTAGCATTGACTCTCGTTCACTACAGCATCTTCCAATGTAAGTGTTTCAGGTTCAGAAACCGTAAAAATTCTTTCCACTACACAATCGTTAGCATCTTTAACACGTACGGTATAATCGCCCGCGCTCAAGTCTGCTATTGATGTTCCTCTTGCACCAGTGCTCCATAAGTATTCATATGGGGCTGTTCCCCCAGTCACATCTATGTTAATGTTTCCATCACTTTCTCCATTACAGGAGAGGTTAAGTTTTCCGGTTGTGCCAATGGCAATGGGAGCGGCCGGTTGGCTAATGGTCACAGACTCTTGCACCAGACAGCCATTCGCATCCGTAACGGCTACAGAGTAAGTTCCAGCACCTAAACCACTGATTTGACTCGTTCGCTCTCCGTTACTCCATAAATAAGTGTAGGGTGCTACGCCTCCTTGCGGCAGGGCTCTGATGATACCTGATTGATCTCCAAAGCATAATAAATCCTCATAATCTGCGAGCGCAACGGTGAGGGCTTCGGCAGGCTCTGAGATAACAATAGAGGCAGTGGTCGCACACCCGCCTGCGTCTGAAACTAATACTTCATAAACACCGGCATTCAAATCGACTAGTTGATCCGATGTTTCACCGTTGTTCCAGATATAAGTGTATGAACCACTACCTCCCCTAACATCTAATTGAATAAATCCAGAAGAAGACCCTTTGCACAATACGTCTTGCTTTTGAATCTCTACTGTGAGGTCTCTCGAGTCTCCTACTGCAACCGACCTTGTAATGCTACAGTTGTTAGCATCTACTAAAGTCAGGTTATAGGTGCCTCCACTAATATTAATAAGGTCTTTACTTGTACTGCCGTTTGACCAAACATAGGAATATGGGCCAGTTCCGCCCGTTGCTGTGACAATGACTGAACCATCCGAATCACCAAAACATGAGGTACTCGTTGCATCGAAGTCAATATTTAATGCATCTGGTTCGCCAACAACGTAGGTTTCGGTAAAAACACAGCCTCCGCCATCGGTGATAGTGACAGCATAAGTGCCCGCGAATACATTCACTAAGTCTCTTTGGTTTGAACCATTGCTCCAGGCGTAATTGAATGGTGCTGTGCCACCAGTTACCGCCAACTCTACCTTGCCATTCGGCTGGCCATTACACAGACTATTCGTGATAGAAGCTACTGCATTAAGCGGAGCCGTTGGCGCTCCGATGGCAATATTTGTAATCAATTGACAACCTCTTGCGTCTGTTACTGTCAAGGCATAATTTCCTCCAGATAATGCTGAGATATCTTCCGTTGTAGCGCCATTATCCCAACTGTAAGTATAGGGTAATGTACCTCCACTGACGGTAACATCTATGCTACCATCATCAGCACCGAAGCATGTAACATTCTCTGCTAAAAAGTTGGTTGAAAGAGGGAGAGGTTCATTAATCGTATAGTTGGCGGAGTAAGTGCAACCGCCTACATCCGTAACCAAAACAGCATAGGTGCCGGGAGCGAGCGCATTTAAGTCTTCAGAGGTAGTTCCATTACTCCACGCAAAAGTAAATGGCCCAGTGCCTCCAGTTACTGTTAAATCAATACGCCCATCTCCAGCACCATTACAACTAATGGAAGTAACATCTGCCGACAGACTAATGGCTGCTGGCCCTGTAACGGTATAGTCTTGTTGAATTGAGCAACCTTTATTATCGGTAATGGTGACTTGATAGGTGCCTTGGGATAGCCCAAAAATATCTTTGGAAGATGACCCCTGATTCCACACATAAGTGTAGGGTGCCGAACCTCCAGACACATTGAGTACAACCGCACCCTGACTATCGCCAAAACACGTTTCATTTGTAATTGTCGCGCTGGCCGAAAGCGGGGCAGTGGGTTCTGCTACCACCATGGTTTCTGATGATTGACAACCATTATTGTCGGTCACAATAAGTGTATATGACCCACCAGAAATATTAGATAGGTCTTTGGTAGTTTCACCAGAACTCCATGCATATGTGTAGGGTTGAGTTCCACCAGTAACGCTCACGGAAATACTACCATTAGCATCTCCAAAACAGTTGACATCATTTACAGCATAGGCGATCGTAATCGCTGTAGGCTCGGTGATTACGTAATTTCTAAAAGTAGAACAGCCATTAACATCAGTAATGGTAACGCTATAGCTAGCAGGAGCTAGGGCCGACCGGTCTTCTGTAGTTGTACCATCTGACCAAGCATAAGTATAAGGACCTACTCCTCCATTCACTTGTAAATCGATGGAACCGTCATCCGCTCCATTACAAGTAGCATCATTGGTAATGGCTGTGGCTGTCAACGCAGCGGGGCCACTGATCGTGAAGTTACCTTGCACCTGACAACCATTGTTATCCGTCACAGTTACCTGATAATTTCCTCGGCCTAGACCAGAAACGTCTTTGCTGGTAGACCCTTGATTCCATGCATAGGTATAGGGTGCCGTACCACCTGAAACAGTCAATTGAACAGCTCCTTGATTATCGCCAAAGCAATTCTCGTCTGTGACTGCGCCAGTAATGGCCAAGGCCGCAGCTGGCTCATTAACCGTGTAGGTATTGATGGATTGGCATCCATTCGCATCCGTAACAGTCAGTGTATAATTACCACCTGCAAGGCTCGCAAGGTCTTGCGTGGTTTCACCACTAGACCAGCTATAAGTGTAAGGTGCTATCCCTCCAGAAACAGAAATATCAATGCTACCATCTCCATCGCCAAAGCATTGCACATTCACAATATTGTCGACCACAGAGATCGCCAAGGGCTGCGTAATCGTATAGATTTTATTGGTTGCACATCCATTGGCATCAGTAATTGTGACACCATAATTAGCCGGTGACAAGGCCGACCGGTCTTCTGTGGTTGTACCATCTGACCACAAATAGGTATAAGGCCCAACTCCTCCCGTGGCTTGCAAATCGATAGAGCCGTCATTTAAACCATTACATGTCACATCATTGACCACAGCGGTGGCGTCCACAGCAGCTGGCCCTGCGATGGTAAAGTTCTCTTGTATCACACAGCCATTGTTATCGGTTACTGTCACTTGATAACTTCCTCTTCCAAGACCAACAACATCTTTACTGGTAGCGCCCTGATTCCATGCGTAGGTGTAGGGTGCGGACCCGCCTGTAACAGTCAGCGTAACCGCCCCTTGATTATCGCCAAAGCAGCTTTCATTAGAAATAACGCCAGTCACCGCTAGGGCATCAGTCGGCTCATTGACGGTATAGGTGTTCACGATTTGACATCCATTGGCATCCGTAACCGTCAATGTATAGTTACCGCCCGAGAGGTTAAATAAATCTTGGGTCGTTTGGCCACCAGACCAACTGTAGGTATATGGAGCAATTCCTCCCGAAACTGATATGTCAATGCTACCGTCACCATCACCAAAACATGCTACATCTATGGTGTTGTCAACTGCAGTGAGTGCCAGAGGTTGTGTAATAGTGAATGACCGGTTTACCGAACAACCTCGCGCATCTGCAATCGTGACGTTATAATTGCCTGCCACAATATTTGTAAGGTCTTCAGTATTGGCTCCGTTTGACCAAGTGTAAGTATAAGGCCCTGTGCCTCCAGAGGCTGTTAAGTCGATACCTCCTGTATTGTCGCCATTGCATAAAACATTCACCTGAGTGCCGCTAGAAACAAGCGCGGGCGGCATAGCGATCACATAGTTTTCTACTATACTACAGCCATTCGCATCTGTGATGGTGACTTGATAACTTCCATCGGAAAGGCCAAAGATATCTTTACTGGTAGCACCCGTATTCCAGCTATAAGTATACGGTGCGGTACCACCAGCTGGTGTCAGTTGAATACTGCCGTCACTTCCGCCAAAACAACTAATATCCGTAACCGTTGAAGCAGTACTTAAAGGCGCTACGGGCTGAGTAATCGTAATGGTTTCTGATAGAGAACACCCGTTTACATCCGTGACAGTAACCGTATAATCTGCCGCTGTTAACCCTGAAATGTCTTCAGTGGTGCTTGTATTAGACCATGCAAAACTATAAGGAGCACTACCTCCGCTAACCGTGATATCGATGGCGCCATCCGCCAAGCCGAAACATGATACATTATTCACCGCATAGCCAAGGCTTAGGGCGGCAGGTTCTTGAATGTTAAAAGTCTGATTCGTAGAACAACCTCTAGCATCTGTGATATTGACGGTATAGTTTCCCGGCATGAGGCCAGACACATCCTCGGTAGCAGCTCCATTAGACCAAGCAAAAACATAGGGGCCTTCTCCTCCAGAAATAGTGATATCGACCGCTCCATTGTCTGCACCAAAGCAAGACACGTCCGTTTTCGTCCCAGACAAGTTCAAGACTGGTGGGTCTGTAATCACATAACTATTATTGATGGTACAGCCATTATTATCAGTAATGACTACGGAATAAGTACCTGCCGGCAGACTGCTTAAATCTTCGCTAGTGCTGCCATTCGACCAATTATAGGTATAAGGTGCGGAACCTCCCGTCACTGTCAGGTTGATGATGCCATCGGCAGCACCATTGCACGTAATTTGTTGGACGGCCTCTGTTTTGGATAGCGCACTGGCAGGCTGGGTAATGGTGAAGCTATCATTGATGGTACAACCATTCGCATCTGTGACAGTGACTGAGTAATTGCCAGCGGCAATGTTTGTAAGGTCTTCCGTCAATGCCCCATTTGACCATGAAAATGAGTACGGGGCTGTGCCTCCTAAGATGGATAGATTAATAGTCCCCGTACTCTCACCAAAACAACTAACGTTTTGTACTACATCAGTGGACGTCAGTTGGGCCGGTTCAATAATTGTAATACTTGCCACGTCCATACACCCATTAGCATCAGTTACAGTTACCGTGTAACTACCCGGACTCAAGCCATTTCTATTATTCGAAGTAATCAAACCATCGTCTGCCCAGCTATAGCTATAAGGTGCAGTACCTCCGGATACGTTGATGGTGATTGTTCCATCATTAGCAGCATTACAGGTAATATCAGTCTTTGCTGGGCTAGCAGCCAGTGGTGCAGGTTCGGCTATGGTAAAACCGATTGATTTGATACAACCATTAGCATCCGTAACCGCCACAGCGTAGTTACCTGGTGCCAGACCGGTGACGTCTTGCGTAGTGGCGCCAGTATTCCATGAATAACTATAGGGGCCAGCACCTCCTGTAACTGTCAGGTCAATCGACCCATTATTTGATCCATTACACGTTGCGTTGGTTTCAACTCCCGATAAGTTCAGCACCAAAGCAGGTTCGGTGATGGTCACGTTTAAAACAACTGTGCAATTGGATGCATCTCTCACTGTGACGCTATAGTTTCCCGCAACCACGTTGGTCAAATCTTCACTAGTTGAACCATTCGACCACAAATAACTATAGGGCGCAGTACCTCCCGAAGGGGTAATGTCGATGGCTCCCGTGGTTGCTCCTTTACATAGAATATCGGTTTTCGTAAATGCAACCCCAATTGGAGCAGGGTCCACTATTGTATAGTTTTCAACGATGCTACAGCCTGCTGCATCCGTAATGGTTACGGAATAGCCCCCAGCTGCGAGCCCCGTAATGTTGTTGGTGGAAGCACCTGTATTCCAGGCATAAGTATAAGGGCCAGTTCCGCCATTCACAGCTAGAAAAACACTACCGTCAGCAGACCCATTACACGATATATCATTTACCGTTGCATTGCCAACAAGTACTGAAGGTTCCCCTAAAACTATGCTTTCAGCCACGGAACATCCACCCGCATCGGATACTGTTACAGTATAAGTACCGGCTATTAAACCTGTAATGGTTGGACCAGAATCTCCAGTATTCCAATTGTAAGTATAGGGGCCGGTTCCATTAGATGCGGAGACGGTGATGGAACCATCTGCCCCAGCATTACAAGTCGGCAGTGTAAGAGATGGCGACACTGCAATGCTCGCTGGATCGGTCAGCGTGAATGACTCATTGTAGGTACAACCTACGGCATCCGTTACGACCACGGAATGGATTCCTGCATTCAAACCCGTTGCGGTAGCCGTATTATCTCCATTTGACCACAGGTAAGTATAGGGCGCTGTGCCACCCTGCATGTTAATGGTGATGGAACCATCGCTGTTCCCAAAACAGGCAGGATCATTCTGAGCATCCGATAGTTTTGAAAGCGCCATGGCGGGTTGCGTAATGATCATTCCAACGGCAGTAGCTACACAACCATTGGCATCAGTCACTGTCAAAGAATAGGTGCCTGCCACTCGATTATTTAGATTTGTTCCAGTATTGCCCGTGGACCAAGCGTAGGTGTATGGGCCAGTTCCACCTGTTACATTACTTCGAATTCTACCCGTATTATCACCAAAACAATTCACATCTCTGATGTCAGGGTTGATCGTCAATACTGCGGGCTCGGTAACTGTAAAAGACTCTACATCTGTACATCCAGAGTTGTCGGTAATGGTCACCGTATAAGATCCTGCTGCAAGGCCAGCAATGTCTTGACTCGTTGCCCCGTTCGACCAAGCATAAGAATAAGGCGCTACACCCCCGGCTACAGAAAGATCTATTGCACCATTGGCATCTCCATTACAAAGGGCATTCGAAATGGCAGCCGTAGGTACAATTTCTGGGGGTGAATTGATGGTAAGCGTTGGCGTGCTAATGGTACACCCGGTTCCACTTCTGTCGATAATATCTAACCTATAATCGCCAGCCGCAAGGCCCGTAACTGTAGCTGCTGTACCCATCACGGCATTATCTGAAAGTCTAATCCATTGGTAAGTATAGGCTCCCCATCCTCCAGTACCTGTGGCACTAATGGAGCCATCGGTAGAATTGAAGCAAGTGGCATCGGTAGATGAACCAATAGAGTAACCTAAAAAATTAGCGGGTTGTGTTACTGTGAAAGTAATATCTCCAGTACACCCATCTTGATCCGCAGTTCTTAGCGTATAGTTTCCAATACCTAGTCCGGTGATGGTAATCACATTATTGGGAAAAGCTATTGCACCTGTGCCAATGGAAGTCATGGCGCCATCAAACAACTCCCAATCATAGCCTGGATTCCCGTTTCCCATGGTCACCACAATCTGAGCATCAGCATCTCCTCTACAGGTAACATCATTCACTACAACTGACCCTACTAAATCTGGTGGGTTAGTAACGGTGTAAGTCGCTGGACCTGTAGAATCTCCGTTGCCGTCAGTCACTTCTACAGAATAATCTCCCGCAGTCAAACCACTCGCAATGAAAGACGTGTAAGGCAAAACGTTTCCTAGATTATCACGCCATGTATAGCTGTATGGTAGTACGCCAGAAGTAACACTAATTGTAATAGAACCTACACAACTATTTATGCTAACAGAGGAAATGACAGGCCCTGCCTGCTCTTCGCTGTCGGAAGCAAAGCCCTCTTTTACCGCACATAAAAAGAGTATAAACAATAGAATTATTCTAAGGCAATACCTTTTGTTAGTTGTGACTAGCATTTTTGTGGTTGTTTAGCTTAGGTGAATGATTTCATTACCACACCTTGAATATGAGGCGATTAAACCTAATAATCAACCACTACATTAAAAACAGGCCCCTTTGAATTATGCAATATTAAGGCTACATGCAGCGCACTAATATTTGTGTTTTTCTAATATTTGCTTTCGGCCTTCGAAAATGAAAATGTGAAAAACAGTTCCGTGTATTTTAAGCGAATTGAAGAAATCGAGGAGCTACTTAGATTCTTTCGAGCATTGAATGAAAAACTTTTTTGAAATTTTTTTTGCTGTTAATTCTTGTTAAATGAGACCCTTACATTGTGACTTCGTTTCGGTATCCATCATATTTGCGGATTACTGATCATAACAAAACCTTTGGCGCTCGTGTAAGTATTATGCCTAGCATATTATCTATTTCATTATTTTAGCGCGCTTTAAGAATCGAAAACCATGGAAGAGGCTGTATCAAACGACTTAAAAAAAGAACATCAGGAAAAAATCAACCGCGTTGCTTCTGAAGTAAGCAAAATTGTTGTTGGTCAAGAGTATATGGTAAACCGATTATTGATCGGTTTATTTACGAATGGCCACATACTGTTAGAGGGTGTTCCCGGTATAGCGAAAACTTTAACAGTGAACACACTTGCTGAAGTGCTCCACCTTGATTTTCAAAGAATACAATTTACACCTGACCTTTTGCCTGCTGACCTAGTGGGTACCATGATCTACAACCAGAAGAAAGCTGAATTCGAAGTGAAGAAAGGTCCAATCTTCGGTAATGTAATATTAGCGGATGAGGTGAACAGAGCGCCCGCCAAAGTGCAGTCGGCATTACTAGAGGCCATGCAGGAAAAGACAGTGACCATTGGGGAAACAAGTTATAAGCTAGATAGACCTTTCATTGTGCTTGCTACGCAAAACCCAATTGACCAAGAAGGAACTTACAGTCTACCAGAAGCACAGATTGACAGGTTTATGCTGAAGGTGAAAGTAGACTATCCTACTAAAGAAGACGAACTTGAAGTAATGAGAAGGATGGCGAACATGAAGTTCCACCCTGAAATTGAAACCCTCCTCACGAAAGAAGACATTTTCGCAATTCGCGATGAAGTGAATGCAGTAAGCATTTCCGAATCGTTAGAGAAATATATCATTGAGCTCGTTTTCGCTACACGTAAACCAAAAGATTACGGACTCGAAGAAGAGGCATACTATATGCAGTTTGGTGCTTCGCCAAGGGCATCTATTAACTTAAACCTTGCAGCTAAAGCCATCGCCTTCTTTAACCAGCGCGATTACGTTTTACCAGAGGACATCAAAGAGATTGCTTCAGATGTTTTGAATCACAGGATCATTCTAAATTACGAAGCTGAAGCAGACGGTATTACCACCGAACAGATCGTTGAGAAGCTCCTAAAGAAGATTCCTATCAACCACTAGACCTTCGCTTAACATTGCGTTAACCTTGCTAACACTTTGTTAAACAGAATGACAACTATTCTTAACAAAGGCGTAAACGCTTTCTGAATCTAATCATGTTGCTTTGGGGCATAATTTAAACCCTAATCAAAAACATGAAAAATTCTGTAAAACAACTGTTCAGCCTATTTCTAGCGGCAGCCATGTTGTTCGCTGTAACGGCTTGCGGAGACGATGATCCGACTCCAACTCCAGACCCAGATCCAGTTGATACTTTTACTATCACCTCAATTGACGAGACTCGTGAAGTAGGTGGCCAAGAAGTAGAGTTCAAGCAAACACAAATCTCTGGTATCATTAATAGAGACTATACTTTCACGAACGATGTAGCCTGGATACTTAATGGCCGAGTAATCGTAGCAGCTGGTTCTACCTTAACAATCGAGCCTGGAACTATTATAAAAGGCTTAGGTGAGCAAGGAGCTCTAGCCTCAGTGCTCGTAGTAGCCAGAGATGCTCAAATTCAGGCAAATGGTACAGCCGCTAGCCCGATCGTATTTACTTCTTTCCTTGACGACATTAACGTTGGTGAGTTTGCTTCTACACTTGAAGTTGACGGAACTAACGGCCCTGCTGATTTAGGCCTTTGGGGTGGTGTATTGATCTTAGGAAATGCTCCAATCTTTGCAGATGCTGCCGAAGTTCAAATTGAAGGTATTCCTTCTTCTGTAACTGAAGGTTTATATGGTGGTACTGACGCTACTGACAATTCTGGTTCTTTCACTTATGTATCAATCCGCTTCACAGGACAGCAATTAGGCCCTGGTAACGAGCTTCAAGGCTTGACATTAGGTGGTGTTGGTTCTGGAACAATAATCAACCATGTTGAATCTATTAACTCTGCTGATGATGGTGTTGAAATCTTCGGTGGAACTGTTAATATTTCAAACTTCATTGTGGTGAATCCTGATGACGATGGCTTCGATACTGACCAAGGTTGGTCTGGAACAGCTACCAACATTGTTTACATTGGTGGTACTGGTACAGCAAACGGAATTGGTTCCGATCACGGATTTGAATTAGATGGCCCTGAAGGTGATACTGGTGGAACTGCTCAAATTGGTAAATTCAGAAACGCATCCCTATGGGGCAGAAGCGCTACCGACTTTGCTGACCTTAGAGACGGTGCTACTTATGACATCCAAGATTCTTACTTCTTCGGCTTCTCAGCTGGTGTTGACTTCGAATTAGATGCTGACGGTTCTGTTGATCCTAATGATCCAGATAGCAACCTTTCTGATAACCCAGTAATATCTGATAACTACGCAGGTGGTACAGTGATCTTAACTGGTAATGAATTTAATCAAAACGATAATGATGGTGGAGCTACATTCACAATCAATAGCATTTTGAATGATAAACTGGATGGTAGTTTAACGACTCCAGACAAAACGGCTCAAGTAACAACTAATGAAACTGTTACATTTCCTGGAGCAAATAGCGTAGTAACAACTCGTACAAAAGGTGCCGATGTGTCTGTCCTTTCATGGTCATACACTGCCGCATTGAACTTGTTAGTCGCTGGTTTCAACTAGGAGTAACCTAAAAAACCAAACATACTTTGCTCGTGAGCCTACGCTCACGGGCAATTTTATTTAGAACGACATACTAACACTGATTAATAATGAAAAACCTAAAATTTGTCTTACTAGTATCTCTGCTTTGCGTGGTACAGATCACTTTTGCCCAAAAAGGGAAGATTCGAGGGACAGCTTATGAGCGTTCTAATGGAGAACCAATGTTCAGCGTGCAAATCTTTGTACCTGAAGTACAGTCTGGGTCAGTTACTGACTTTGATGGTAAATTCGAAATCGAACTTACCCCCGGTACTTATACCTTGCAGGCTAAGTTTATCGGTTTTACAACCGTTAACATCAGCGAAGTAATCGTTAAAGCTGGAGAGGTGACAGTAATCGATGCCATCTGGATGGAGCCATCTGTTTCCGAACTAGATGAAATAGTAGTAACGGCAGAAGCGATCAAAACAACAGACATTGCATTGCTTCAGGCCAAAAGAAAATCAACAAATTTAATAGATGGTATTTCATCTCAACAGATCAAAAGATCTGGCGACAGCGATGTAGCTGGAGCAATCAAAAGGGTGCCTGGTGTATCTATCCAAGGCGGCCAATACGTATTCGTGAGAGGATTAGGTGATCGGTATACGAAAACTATCCTGAACAATGTAGAAGTTCCTGGCCTAGACCCAGACCGAAATGCAATCCAGATTGACATTTTTCCTACATCATTGATCGACAACATCATTGTCTACAAAAACTTTACCCCAGATCTAAGCGCAGACTTTGTAGGAGGTACAGTAGACATTCAGACCAAAGATTTTCCTGACGAAAAAACCATGAGTCTTTCTCTTGGTATGGAATACAATTCAAGCATGCACTTCCGCAATGACTTCTTGACCTATAGCGGTGGAGGTACTGACTTTCTAGGATTTGATGATGGCACTAGAGATTTACCTTTTGACGGAAGAACAGGCAATATCCCATCGCCAATTAGACAACAGCAGAGCTTAAATGACATTACTTCTTCGTTTGACTCCAACATGGCTGCCACTACCGGTTCTAACTTAGCTAATATAAGCTTAGGGTTTTCTATGGGCGACCAAAAGAGCTTTGGCGATAAGACATTAGGTTATATAGCTGCAATCAATTACAACAATACTTCAACGTTCTACGAAGAAGCCATTGATGCGGCTTACGTAAAGCCAAGTCAAAACAATGAATTTGAATTGACCCCTGACACTCGATTTATAGGTCCATTGGGAATTCGTGATGCGCAACTAAGCGGCCTGGCGGGAATCTCATTGAAATCTGATAAAAGCAAGTACAGGCTTCAGGCCATGCACGTACAAAACGGTACCGAACGTGCTGCATTGAGAACCCGTATTAGATCTAATAATAACTCCAACACCTCGTTGGTAGACAACCTAGAATACACTGAACGCTTTCTTACAAACTTCCTAATTGCAGGCGAGCACTATTTCAACGGTGATGAGTCTAGACTGGAGTGGAAAGTTTCACCAACGTTTGCGACTATTAATGACAAAGACGTAAGGATAACTCCATTTACAATCGACAATGGCGAGACTTCTATCAATGCTCAAGAAGGTGGTGAACCTAACCGAATTTGGAGATTCTTAACCGAGCAAAACTATGTAGCCAAGGTTGACTACACCAAGAATATTTCTTTCAATGGAAGACCTTCAAAGTTCAAAGCAGGAGCGAGTAATATCTTCAAATCGAGAGATTATGAAATTCAAAACTTCGTAACTCAGATTCGTGGTAGCCAAGATGCGTTAAACCTAAATGGTGATGCTGATCAACTTTTTGCTCCTGATAATATCTGGACAGTAGACAGAGGGACAGGTACATACGTGCAAAACGGTTTTAACCTTTCGAATGCTTATGAAGGTACAATGAATACAATAGGCGGTTATGTGATGGGTGAGCTTGGGCTTTCCGAAAAACTGAAGACTATCGTTGGTGTAAGAGTAGAGCAGTTTGACCAATGGTACACAGGCGTAAATCAAGCAGGTGCTAACCCAAATGACCCAAGTGGTATTTCATTTGACAATGAGAAGATTACGAGTTCACTAGATTTCTTCCCTTCCGTTAACTTCATCTACCAAGTAGTTGAAAACTCAAACTTGAGAGCATCTTACTCTAAAACAATCGCGAGACCTTCTTTCAAGGAAAAGTCTTTTGCTGAAATTCAAGATGTACTTACGGGAAGAACTTTCATTGGTAACATTGACTTGGTAGAAACTAACATTGACAACTTTGATTTGAGATACGAATACTTCTTCGGTAGAGGTGAAACTGTATCGATTGGTGGTTTTTACAAAACTTTTCAAAACCCTATCGAACTCGTTCGTTTCTCACAAGCACCAAATGATTTGCAACCAAGAAACGTAGGAGACGCTACAATCACAGGACTAGAAATTGAAGTGCGTAAAAACCTTAGTTTCCTTGCCAATTCTCTGGAAAACCTGTCTTTCATCTCCAACATCACCTTAACAGAAGCAACTGTGGAAATAGATGCTGAAGAAGCTCAGGGACGACAAAACGGATTGAGAAATGGAGAGTCTTTCAGCGACAAAAGAGACTTTGTCGGTCAGCCTCCATTTATTGTTAATGCAGGTTTAAACTATACTGATTTTGAAAACTTCTGGGAAGCCAGTGTCAGTTATAACGTTCAAGGCAGAACACTTGCTGTGGTTGGTATCAACCGTACGCCAGATACGTACGATGTGCCATTCAATAGCTTGAACATGAATATTCAAAAAGGTTTTGGTGTTGACGGACAGCACGTTGTTGGCTTAAGAATCAACAACCTCTTGGGCGACTTGAGAGAAAGAGAATTCGAATCTTTCATGAGCGCTAATGCTATCGAAACAAGAAGAGACCCTGGAACTTCATTCAGATTAAAATATAGCTACAACTTTTTGAGGTAGTGAAATTGAAATAATGTCTAAGCCCCTTCAGCGATGTTGGGGCTTTTTTGATAAATAGTTTTACTTTCTGTGTACTTTAACTAATATTTTGTAGATTATTAGTCTCGAAATAATTTTAAACACACTCTTATGGAAAAAATACTCTCTACTTTATTACTCCTGATTGGTTTTACAAATTTTTCAACTGCCAACAACGATAAGTTTCTAAGCGACCTCGCTATTTATGATGGTTCATTATCATCTCATTACGCCCTCCCCGGAGAAAGTATAACAGTAAACCTAACTATTGCCAACTGGGGAAACAGTAATTCAACAAGTACTACTATTGGATACTATTTATCTAAGAATAGTATCCGCGGTGATTCTGATGATATTTGGATTTCAGAAAACACAACTATTGCTAGTTTATCACCATCGGGCTTCCTTTCAACAAGTCAAGTGATTACGATACCTACAAGTATTTCAGACAATGACCATTATAAACTTTTCTTTGAAGTAGATATCAACAACAGTGTGGTTGAAAGTAATGAGAACAATAACTGGAACGTTTTAAATATTGATATTGGCCGACCTAATTTCATTTTCTCCTCTACTTCTTCTGATCCTTCCGCACCATTAGGTGGTAGCATAAACATAAATGGAGAACTGATAAATAATGGGTTAAGTGGTGTACAACAGAATTCTAAAATAATAATTGTTCTCAGCGATGATTTAACAGTCGGTGACTCGGATGATATATTCATTAAGGAGTATACAGTTGGTTGGATGGGTACTACTCAACAGTCTTTCGTATTTAATTTTGATTGGTCTATATCATCATTAGTGCAAGCAGGTTCATACAACATCATACTCATTGCGGATTCAGACAACCAAGTCTTAGAATCAAATGAAGCTGATAACAAAAGTGTTTTAGGAGCAATAGACTTTTTTGAGGGAATTGACTTGACCCCCTTTCAAGTTAGCACAGATCAACAGTCTTATACTGAAGGTGATCCCATTTCGGTCTCAATACAAGTCCTAAATTTAGGAAATGAAACAGTTGCTGCCAATTCATCTTATAGAGTCATAATGAAATTGAGAGCTTTTGGGCAACAAGATATTCAATTCTATAATTCATTTTCTTTTCTTCCCTTCAATCTTCTGGGCGGGGCATCCTATACCGATGTTGTCACAACAAATTTGCCATCGAGTTTTACAAGTAGTGATCAGAATTTTGAATTGATAGTAGAAATTAATCCTTATAACGTTAATAACTCAATTGTGGAGACTGTTTACAGTAACAATGATGAATCCACTTTCGTTTTAATTTTGAATAGTGGAGGAGGTGCAGGTGGAGGAGGACCAGGAGGACCAGGCGATCAAAATGAACAATTTATAAGTCAGGACATCTCTCGCATACGCGAAACATTGACCTTTGAAAAGCCAACTTTCTTTCCAAATCCAACAGAAGACTTCATAAAAGTAGCTTTACCTTATTCAACTAATTTTGAACTCATTATAAGAGATATTTCTGGCAATCTCAAAAAGAAGAAGCACTTTAAAAACACTAATAGTACTTTGGTAGATGTTCAAAATTTTAAAGAGGGCTTTTATATAATCAGAATAAAATCTTTGGATTACAGGATCAGCCAAAAGTTCTTGAAAAAGTAATTGAAATAATGTCTAAGCCCCTTCAGCGATGTTGGGGCTTTTTTTATGCCCGAAAGGCTATATTCGTAGAACATATTTGTCTCAATCTGCTTTTAACTATATGTCTCAAAAGATATTAATAACAGGAGGTACCGGACTTGTAGGGTCGGTGCTTATCCCAATGCTCAAAGCCAAAGGCCACAAAATTGTAGTGCTTAGCCGTTCGAAAAAACAGCATCCAGATTATGAGGTTTTTGAATGGGACCATAAACGCGACTACATCGAAGCAGGTGCTTTCAAAGGCGTTGACACTATTGTGCACCTAGCAGGTGCGGGCGTAGCAGATGCCAAATGGACTACCGAGCGTAAAGACGAAATCTATAACAGCAGAACTAAAACTTCTCTACTCCTCTTCAACGAGCTGCAAAAAATAGAGCATCAAGTAAAGACCTTTGTGGCTGCATCAGCTATAGGGCTTTATGGGGATGATACAGGCAATCAAATGATTAGGGAAACATCTCCGGTAGGGCATGGCTTCTTGGCACATGTAACTGATGCTTGGGAGACCGCAACCAATAAGTTTACGAGCCTTGGCATCAGACTAGTGCAGCTTAGAATTGGGGTTGTCTTGAGCAAAGACGGAGGAGCACTGGTTGAATTGCTGAAGCCTCCAGTTGCAGCCCCATTAGGCAACGGCAAACAATATATGAGTTGGATTCATATTGTTGATTTAGCACAGATGTTCATCGATTCCATGGAAAATAAAAACTTCGAAGGGGCCTATAATGCCGTAGCACCTAAACCAGAAACCAACAGAGACTTTACAAAAAAAGCCGCAAAAGCTTTTGGGAAAGTGTTCTTGCCAATACCCGTACCTGCCCTGGTACTCAAACTAATGCTGGGTGAAATGGCTTCCATAGTACTTGGGGGCAGCAAGATAAGCAGCAATAAAATCGAAGGAGCTGGGTTTCAATTTAAGTACCCTAAATTGGAGCAAGCAGTAGAAGACCTTAGCAGTAAATGACAAGAAATGAACAATTAGCTTTTTGTTCAAAGTGCACCAACAGAAAGATGGACTTTGAGAAAGGCCTTTTATGTCGCCTGACAAATCAGTATGCGGCCTTTGACAGTTATTGTTCTTCTTTCGATACCGACCATAAAGAATTAACAATTCAAATCGAAAATGCGAAAGAAAATCTAGACCTAAAAGCCGGCTCTAAATCGCGCTCAAGTTTGTCTAAATCACTCCAGGAAAATCCTCATAACATTAAGTCCCTCTTCAGAATTTCCAAAAGGAAAAGCAGATGGAAAATCGTGTTGGGGTGTATGTCTATCGCAATAGGAATAATTGACCTGATCAGGGCCACAAAATCAAGAGAAAGTCCAAGCTGGATACATTTGTTATTTTTTGGGTTGGGATCATCCTTAATATATTCAGCGAGAAAGTCTTTAAAAGATAGAGAAGCAAAAATTACTCTAGCAGAAGAGGGGTTAATACACCAGAATTCTCTTCACAGATGGAGTCAGATTATTGAGGGAGAAATAGTCGGGTACAATAGTTCCGGTTTTGTCACTTACATGCTTCATTTATATCTCTATCCGTCAAATTTTATTAGGATTAATATTGACGATTTGGATGCGAATCCAGCGGATATAGGTGCATCTATAGAATACTATCGAGAGGTATTTTGGAGCAAAAATCTTGATCAATGAAGAGAGCAGTTTGTTGGCCCATTTAGAACTCATGATAACGATCGCCTCGTTCACAAAATGTGTTCTTTGGTTATGATTTTTTAAACCAACCTTTACTTGAGATACTCGTAAATGGTAAGCCGAACTGACTAAATTGACATTTATGACGTTATGAGTCAGCTAATGATAAAAGACAAAAATGACAAACGAAGATAAAATCAAACAAGCTTTTAAAGACCGTGATTGGAATGAGATCAAGACCCATGATTCATGGGTGATCTTTAAAGTAATGGCCGAAATGGTCGAAGGTTTTGAAAAGCTTGCTAAAATAGGTCCCTGTGTCTCCATTTTTGGATCAGCACGTACCAAGCCCGATAATGAGTATTACCAAATGGCCGAAGAGATTGCGGCTAAGTTAGTACGCCATGGCTATGGTGTAGTTACTGGTGGTGGACCGGGTATTATGGAAGCGGGTAACAAAGGTGCGCAAAGTGAAAACGGAAAGTCCGTAGGCTTAAACATTGAGCTACCTCACGAGCAGGGTAACAACATTTATATTGACCCGGATAAGCTCATTTCTTTCGATTACTTCTTTGTGAGAAAAGTAATGTTCGTGAAGTACTCGCAAGGCTTTATTGTAATGCCAGGGGGCTTCGGCACACTCGATGAACTCTTTGAAGCCATCACTCTAATTCAAACCAATAAAATTGGTCGCTTCCCGATCGTTTTAGTCGGTACGGAATTCTGGGGCGGTCTACTAGACTGGGTCAAAGAAACCATGCTTTCCTTCGGTAACATCAGCCCAACAGACCTTGACCTCATTAACCTAGTCGATACGCCAACCGATGCGGTTCGAGTAATTGACGAGTTCTATTCCAAATATTTACTATCACCGAACTTCTAATGATTCAACACATTCTATTTGATTGTGATGGGGTACTGATCGATACAGAAATCGTAGCAGCCGAGGTTGTCACTGACTGGCTCAATAGTGAAAAAGTAACCATCGACATGGAGGAATTCATTCGTGAATACACGGGTAAAACCTTTACTGACATCATCAATATCTTGAAAGATAATGGCACGCTAAATCGAGGCTTAGACCTAACCGAAGTAGTACCAAGGCTTGACGATATGATTCGCAATAATCAGCGACCCATCGATGGCGTTTGGGACATGCTCGATTCATTAAGAGTTCAAAGATCAGTCGTTTCGAATAGTGCTAAAGACTATGTTGAGTTGGCACTCGAAAAGCTTGAAATTACGCATCACTTTAATGGAAGAATTTACTCAGCCGAAATGGTGGCCAAAGGAAAACCTGACCCAGGCGTTTATTTACTCGCTTTAGAGAAACTATCCCTCAATAAAGATGAAGTACTAGTTGTCGAAGATAGCGTGGCCGGAGTAACGGCTGCTAAAGCCGCGGGGCTTAGAACAATCGGCTACTTAGGCGGCAGTCATATTAGAGATGGGCATGCTGATCATTTGCTAAGAGCGGGTGCTGATGTTTTAGTACATAATCATGCCGCACTTAGTCATCAATTATCGGAATACTAGAAAACTCCAACTTTCACCAACACACCAAAACTAAAGCTATTGATTCCTGTTCCACTGACAATCTGATCCGAATTGTTCTGATAATTCAAAGCTGCATTAGTGGTATACCGATAACTCAGAGACATACCAACTCTTAAGAACCTAAGTAAGTTGGTTTCAAGTACCACGCCTGGTTCTATCACTGCAAAGGCCTGTGAATCCTCAATCAAACCGTTTCCCAAATTCAACCCACCATCAACTTGTTGCATATAAGTTAGCCCTCCACCTCCAACCATCAATGGAAAGCTAAAGTGGAATCTTTCGGAAGGTCTTGGCGTATATTCCAAAAAAAAACCACCATAACCACCCGCAAGTCTATAATCGCTGGATAGCACCATGTCGTTTTGAACAGCACTTTGCACGGCATAACCTGACAGGCCGAAGCCCCATCGCCTATTTTTAAGCCATACCAAACTACCGCCTAATTGTATGCCTGCCTCTCCTCCAACCTGCGTATAGCCCGTGTAAGAAGTCAAATAAGTCCTGAATTTCTTTTCCTCATTCAAGCGTGCTTGTAGACGAGCTTCTTTTGCGCTATCTCGCTTGGCCTTAGTCAAAACCTTTTGATAAGACTTGCTCTTGAAGTATGTGCTATCAATAACCTTGACAAGTGAGTAGTTTAAGAGCGGAGTCGGAATAGTCCTTTCTTTAAACGTTAAGGCTATATGATGATCAATCTGTGCAACGGGGGCTTCTACGAACCTCTCCTCGATAATTTGACTTGCCTCTAGTGCTTGAGTTAGCATAACAGATCGGGACTCAACCTTCTGAATTGTCGTCCGCTCTTGTTCAGAGTTTTTTAGGGCAATGGTATCAGGCGACCTTACCAAACCCTTCCTCTTTGCCTTTGGTAATTTCCGTGCCGTTTCCCCTTGACTGGGTGTAGGTTTTGTCTCTACCCGTGCTTTCAGCTTTCCGGCTGATTTCTTCCTGGGCTTAATGATGATTTTAGTCTTCTTTTCTTGAAAGTCGACAGCTTCTTGTTTGAAAATCTCTTCTAAAACTGTTTTCAAAGGTATCTCTCTAAAGTCGCCCGATACACTTCGTTCCATGTCAAATGTGCTGGACGAATAAACAAAGACTAAGCCCTCATGCTCGGCCTCAAGTATCCTTAAGGCCTCCTCAATAGATACTTCATTAAAATGGTGCGTCACTTTCCGTTCCAAAACAGGCTGAACCTCCTGTGCTTGCACTACACAGGAGATCGCCAATAATGAAAGTATGATTCGAAAAGTATTCACTTTGGGTAATCCTTGGATTAAAACTTACCAAACTTAAGGGTAATTCCACCTGTTAGGCCTCGCAACGCATCTTTTGACGTAATGGCTTGGCCTGTACTCGCGTAACTCAAATCAATGTCTGAAGTATAGCGATAGCTAGCACCGAAAGCCACACGCATAAATTTGATAACGTTCAGCTCAAGCTCAATACCTGGCTCTACCACAAAAAATGCCTGACTATCTTCTTCAAAGAAATCAAAATCGCCACCTCTAAACGAATTGTGGGCTCTAGTATACGCCACACCACCTGCACCAATCGTGAGTGGGAAACTGACGTGAACTGGGCTTTCTGGATTTACGATGAACTCAAAAAATAGTCCTCCATAGCCACCGACAAATTCATACCGATCATTGAGTTGGCTATCCGTTCTCGCCTCAGTTAAGAAGCCTGTTCCTGCCAAACCAATACCTATCCGATGATTGATTAACCAAGCGCCTCTACCACCAATTAAAATGGCATCCCGATCGGCAATATTTGAATACCCTGTGGTTATACCACCGTATCCTCCATGAGCGTAGATTCCTCCATTCCCAAAGAGCGTTTTCATTTCTCTTCCTTCTTGTGCAAAAGCACAGGTTGCCCATAGTAAAAGGCAAAGTGTAATTGTTGTTGTTTTCATGACTTGTAGTTTTTGATTATTAATTAAAAAGTGAGTTTGTAACTAAGCACTGGTATGATTTCTCCTGAAAATGATGCCGGCACTATTTGATTTTGTGCACTAGAATATCGTTCTCCAACCACATTTGACCTACTCGTCAGGTTCTGAATATCTATCTTCCATTCATGCGTAAGGCCTTTCTTATTGGTTTTTAGGGCGATTTGGAAATCTATTCTAGCATAGGCATCTAACTGCCTGGCAAAAGGGCGGTCAGTAAAAAACACGGTCTCCCCTTGGTTCACTGATGACTGCAAATCTATATCCGTAGCACGTGCTCCACCTGCCAACACAGTTTCGAAGCCTATATTCAGTATCTTCTGTTTTGATGCAGTTCCGAGAACATACTCCTTGCCTCCCACAAAATTGACGTTATAATTACCGTTGTAGCGCGTGTCGTGCCATGTGCCTGTCAGTGTTTTAAATTCTGAATTATAGATAGAAGCTGTTGATAGGAAGAAGTATCCATCGGAAAGAAATTTTTCAAAGGTTAACTCAACACCATAGTTTCGGCCCCTTCCCTCATTAACCAGAGGCTCCCTTTGAAAAGCATTCTCTTGATTCAAAGAAGAATACCTACTTGTTGGGTCTGAACTCACTGGTATGTCGTAAAGGTCTTGATAGTAGGCTTCAAGCTTTAAGTGAAAATTATTGGCGATGTCTCTGTCATAACCCACCACGAAATGTCTTGCCTTGGCCAAGCCCAAACGCCTATTCGGTTGATAGGGACTAAGGTTTGAGCGAAAGAGTTCCGTAAAGTAGAGGGAGGTCTCTTCCTTTCTGCTATGTAGGCCGAAACCAAAGCTTAGGGCTTGGTTTTCAGTAAATTGCCAGCTTAGGCCAAAACGAGGTTCGATGTTATCTTGGCCAGCAAGGTTCAGCCTTATATAATGAACGCCTCCTGTAAGCGAAAGCTGATTTGACAGGTTATACCTATGACTCACAAATGATTGGAACATACTAAAAGAGCCTTCCTCATCTGATCGATACCTTAAAGTACCATCTAATTCTCTTCCCAGTGAACTTAGGTCAAAGGCAAAGTCAGTATAAATCAGACCAACCTTGGTACTGTGTTTCGCATTAAACTTGGTCTTATAAGTAGTGGCCAGACGAATATTTTCATTTCGATAATCCTCGATATCTTCATCAAAAACTTGTGCATTCTCTACTCCTTCTAAGAAGAAGTCATATTGAGAAATGCTGTATGAGGCAGAGGTTTCTAAGTAAGATTTAGCATTCAAGTTGATTACATGAGAAAGCCCAAATAGACCCAATGCATATTCTTCAGTTTCATTTAGCGAAAAGACTTCATCGTTACTGAGTGCCTCAAACTGTTCCTCTGTATTTGATTTTCCACCTAAACCGTATAGCGAAAAGGTTCCGGAGTGCTGAGTCGGAATATTGAGCTTGAAAGCTATGTCCTGATAGGCCGGCACGCTTACACCGTCACTCGCAATGTTTAAGCCTAAATCTTCCAGTAATGAGATGGTACTGTATCTATAATTGATCAAATAAGAAGAATTTGGAAGGTCTTTGTTGGCCCTCCTTATCGGCCCCTCAAAAGAGGCATCAATGCCCAAAAGACCAGTTTGTATAGCGTACTCTCTTTTCTCATCATTACCATTTCTCAGCTTCAGGTCAAAAACTCCTGAAAACGCATTACCGTATTCTGCGGGAAAGGCTCCCGTTAAGAAATCCGAATTAGTCAGCACATTGCTGTTGAGCATACTGATGGCCCCACTTGAAGCACCATCAGAAGCGAAATGATTTGGGTTAGGAATTTCTAATCCGTCAAGACGCCATAATAATCCTCGAGGAGAGTTCCCACGGATAATAATACCATTGTCGGTATCGTCTTGGGCACTAACCACACCCGCATAGGAAGTGGCCATTCTTGCCGGATCATTAAAGCTACCTGCAAATTTGCTTGTTTCTTCTACAGTGAATGACTTGGCACTCACCATGGCCATTTCATTCAATGGTCTGGCCTTATCCAGTTCGGCAATAACCACCACGGTTTCAAGCTCGGAGACAGATTCTGAAAGGCTAATGTTTAAGACAGCTTCCTTACCGGCATCAACGATCAGGTTTTCCCGTAGGTAGGGTTTGTATCCACTAAAGGATGCCCTAATGGAGCGTCTTCCCACAGGTACTTTTTCGATTTTAAATCTGCCATAAAGATCTGTAGATGCTCCTGTAAGGGGCTCAATACCAAGCATAATAACATTAGCCCCAGGGATGGGTTGGTTAGTTTCTTGATCAACGATAGTCCCTCGAACCGTTTGGAAAATTGTAGGAACGACAGTTTTCAGAATGAGCACCTTATTGCCCTTTTCTCGAAAATTAATGTCAGACTTAGGAAAGATTTGGCGGAGAATATCCCTGAGCTTTTGTTGCTCCACATTCAGACTAATGTCCCTACTCAAGTCAATGTCCTGGTTGGAATAGGCGAATCGGAAACCACCCAATTCTTCTATTTTCTTTAAGGTATTGCCTAGGGGTTCCTCCTCCACTTGGACGCTTAGCGCCATATCAAGCAGGGCTGATGGCTTTTGGGAAAAGCAATAGCAAGCTAGGAGCAGCATAGCTGCAAGTAGTGTTGTTTTGCGTTGCATGATTGTTTGAGTTATTTCTTTTTTTGGGTGCTAGCTATTGCTCGCAACCCTTTCCTATCAATTGATAGAGTTGACCGTTTTGTTGTATTTCTATATTAAAAAGTAATTCTATTGTCTCTAAAACATCCTCAAGAGATTCATCTTGAAAAGTAGTCGTCAACGGGCAGTTCAGGAATTGTTTGTCTTCTATTTCGAGCACCACATCGTACAGCCTTCCAATATCTCCGATTACCTCCTTCATAGGCGTATTGTCGAAGGTGAGCTTTCGTGTCTTCCAGGCCATGAAATTCAAATTGTCATTTTCTCTTAGGGATACTTCACCATTGGCATCAACCTCCACCATTTGCCCGGGGGTCAATGTTGCTTGCTGATCTCCACGCGTAAAACGTACCCTTCCAGTAGCCAAAACGAGTTTAAGTACCTCGCCCTCCGCTTCATTAATCGTAAATGTGGTGCCTAAAACTTCTGTTTGAGTGCCATCGGCAGTCACTATAAAAGGTTGATCAGGGTTGTGAACCACATCAAAGAAAGCTTCTCCAGTTAATGTCACCTCTCTCGTACCAGCATTGAACTGCTCAGGGTAATCTAGCGTGGCTCCTTTGTTCAACCACACGATAGTTCCATCTGCGAGCTCTAGTTCTCTTGGTCCATCTGATGCAGCCAATTGCCTGATGGCAACTTGCTCCGGTCTCAGTAAAATGAATGATACTGCTGCAATCAATAAAACAGCTGCGGCATACTTCCATAATTGCCAGTGCCTCCCATTAGAATTCCCTGCCAAATCAATTTTTCCCTGAAGCGATTTCCAGTTCTTATCTAAGTTAATGGCTTCAAAGTCTTTTATGGACTCAGACTTTTCCCAGACAAGTTTGATCTTATCTAACTCCAACTGATTTACCTTATCTGAAGCAAGCCACTCTTCTACCAACTGAGCCTCCTCAGGTGTAGTGGTCTTGTTCAGGTAACTGATCAGTAAGTGATCCGATATGTTATGCTGGTCTTTCATTCAGTTTCAACAATATGACGGCCTAGGATGAAAACACACGTAGGTAGATTCATTTTTTCTAGAAAAATATTTTTAATGCTATGATAATGAATAAGTTAACATATGACATAACTTCTTTGCGCAGCCTCTTCAAGGCATTGCTGACTTGCGTTTCGACCGTCCGTTTTGAAATTTTGAGTTCGTCAGCAATCTCTTGATTACGCATACCATCAAAGCGACTCATTCTAAAAACTAATTGACACTGTTCGGGCAGTGTAGCAATGGCATTGGCTATACGTTCTTCTAATTCCATTTGCTCCATCGTATCACTCCAATCAGCAGATTCGGCCTGGTTTAATAATTTAATCTGATCGTGGTGCTCGGACTTTGTCTTAGTTGACCGGAGGTAATCAATAGACTTATTTCTCACCGATTGATAGAGAAATGCTTTAAGAGAAGTGTGGAATTGTATAGCGTTTCGGTTTTCATAAAGCTTCAAAAGGACTTCTTGCACCAAGTCTTCGGCTATGTCTAAGTCATTAACAAACTTTTTTGCAAAGACAGTCAGTACCTTGAAATAGGTTTGAAAGGTTTCCTCAAAGGCTTTTTCACTCCCTTGTGACAGTTCTTGTTGAAGCCGATTCTCGTCTTGGTTGTGCACGATGGTCAAAAATACTTCGAAAATTTATTCCTTCTTGGATTGCATCGTAATTTTCCTTTTTCTACTTTGCAACTCAAAGTACTTTTAGAAATGGAAAAAGATTACTTAAAAGATATTTCAGAGATACGCTCCATCATGGAGAAGTCATCTCGCTTTATCTCCCTCAGCGGGCTATCGGGTATTATGGCAGGCATATATGCACTCGTTGGTGCAGCCATCGCACATAGACTTGTCTATACCAGCGAAATTGTTGTCTACAAGCAATTAGTGTTGCGCGATGTCCGTGGCAATTTGACTGCGCTTATTATTATCGCTTTGTCTGTACTGCTATTGACCATAATTACGGGCATTATCTTAACCAAGCGCAAAGCCAAGAAGGAAGGGGTTAAGACCTGGGACGAAACCACCAAGCGTTTGTTAATCAACCTTTTCATTCCGCTTATTGCAGGAGGAGTGCTTGTGGTCATTTTCTATCAGCAAGGTCTGATCGCTTTAATCGCCCCAGTAACCCTTATTTTCTATGGCATGGGGTTGATTAATGCCAGCCATTATACTTATAGAGACATTCGGTTTTTGGGAATATCAGAAGTAATATTGGGCCTCATTGCTAGCGCGGTGCTAGGTTATGGACTCTTAATTTGGGCAATTGGCTTTGGTGTATTGCATATTGTCTATGGTGCGATGATGTACTTTAAATACGAGCGTTGAAAGTAGATATTCACAAGCTGAATAAGGCCTTTGAAAATAGGGTGCGATTGGGCATTATGTCTGCGCTGATAGCGGGTGAAGCCATGGACTTTAACCGATTGAAAGAGCTTTTAGATGTAACCGATGGTAATTTGGCAAGCCATTTAAAAGCTTTAGAGAAAGAGGTCTTTATTGAAGTTCAAAAGTCATTTGTTGGCCGAAAGCCAAACACAAAATACAGGGTTACACCGGCAGGAAAAAAAGCATTTATGGAACATATAAACGCCTTGGAGGCACTCATTAAAAAACAGACTGGGAGAGGGTAATATTTTTTTATTCTTTCACTTTGAAATACAAAGTACTTTTAAATTTTAAAAAATGGAACAGAAACAAGAAACAGCCTTTGAAAAGGTAAACAACGCAATCAAAAACTCAGTAAGCGTAAAGTTATTGAGTATAGGCTTTTTAATCGCCATACTGCTCGTCCCACAGTCAATGATCAAGTCCTTGATTGGTGAACGTAAGTCGAATCAATTTGTAGCCGTTAATGAAGTATCCGATAGTTGGGCTGCGCCTTTAGAATTAGCTGGGCCCATTTTGACAGTTCCTTTTGAAATAGTCCATGGTGACAATCATAAGTATAGCACAAAAAAATACGCCCACTTCTTACCCGAAGAGCTGTTTATCAATGGCGACTTGAACCCTGAAACTCGTAAAAGAGGAATTTATGAAGTGATCGTGTATTCGACATCACTCGCTTTAGAGGGAAAGTTTGGCACCATAGATCTAACCCAATTCACTGATCAACCTGAGCACATTCTTTGGGAAGAAGCTACGCTGAGCATTGGCATACCAGACATGAGAGGCATCCAATCTGACATTCAATTTCAATTAAATGACACTGCTTATCGCATGGGGTCAGGCATACCCGACTTCCTTCACTTAGACTTGGATCAAAATGACTTGAGATATGGAACGGTGTCTATTCGAGATAAGAATAAACAAACAGGTGTAAACTCAAGAATTACAATCGATCAAGAAGCTAAAGAAACCTCTTTTGCTGTCGACCTAAATATTAGAGGAACAAAATCGCTTATGTTTAACCCGGTGGGTAAGACTACCAAAGTCACCATTAAGTCCGACTGGCCACACCCTAGTTTTGAGGGCCAGTTTTTACCTAACACCCATGAAATTACTGATGATGGATTTACAGCGGAATGGTCAGTCTTTGACCTTAATCGGAACTATCCACAGCAGTGGGTCGGTGAAGCGCACAGTGTGAGCAATGCCGACTTTGGCGTAAACCTCTATCAACCAGTTGACAACTACCAACAGAACACACGATCGGCTAAATACGCTGTTTTGATTCTCTTTCTAACTTTCATTTCATTCTTCTTTATTGAGGTGTTGAATAAGAAGAAAATTCATCCCATTCAATACATTCTAGTAGGGCTAACTTTAACGATTTTCTACACCTTGTTACTTTCGCTTTCCGAGCTAATCGGTTTTGGTGCTGCTTATTGGGTGGCGGCTTCTATCATCATTACTATGCTTTCGGTTTACTCGCTTTCCATCTTGAAAAGCAAGAGACTAGCAGGCTTTATGCTCCTCTTTTTCTCATTGATATATAGCTTCATTTTCGTGATTCTTCGCATGGAGGACTTCTCACTTCTTGTCGGCAGCTTCGGTCTTTTAATCGTGCTTGGCTTCTGCATGTATCTATCGCGAAAAGTGGACTGGTATAATATTAAATCACCTAAAAATAAACTCGCACATGAATCCGTTTAAACTCAAAATTTTTACTTCGAGGGGGGCTATTCCTCCTTCGGGTTTACTGTTGGACAAAGCAAAAAAGGAATAAGGAGCGGATGATTGCTGCCATGCTGTTAATCCCTGCCATTATATTATTGATTCCTACTTACACCTTCACTTTGACTTTGCTTCAGTCTTTTCTTTTCCAAGCGATGCTGGTCTATGGATTGTTCAGTATCCTCTGGATTATCAAGCATCATTATCGACTCGCGAGTGTCAATTTTGTCATCTATCTGCTTTTATTGATCAAGGTAAATGGCCCCATAGATGTTGGGTATAGCCTGAAAGCAGGTGGGGAAGAATTGAAAGTAATGCAGTTCAATATACACGCCATCAATACAACTTATGATCAAACTATCGCTCGTGTCATTCAATTGAACCCCGACTTTATCTCTTTCCAAGAAGTAGGTCCGGTATGGGCAGATGCACTTGAAAAAGGCCTCAAAGAGGATTACCCCTATTATACCGTAATGACCCACCCTCTGGAAAGTCAGGGCATTGCCGTTTTTAGTAAGTACCCTTTGGTGGAAACGGAGCGACTGCTTTGGGCTGGTACGGCCAACATCACCGGAAAAGTGAAAGTGGGAAATGAAACTGTCAACTTCTTGGCACTTCACACCAAGTCGCCTACTACTAAAACACGATGGCATGAAAGAAACGCTCACATTCAGGCTGCCAAGGATTTTATTAACCTAAAGGAAGGCGAATTCTTAGTATTGGGAGATTTTAATACCGTGCCTTGGGACAAACGACTGATCAGCTTCAAGTCTGGTACCGACTTAAAAGACAGCAGAAAAAAGCTTACGCCTACTTACCCCACTTGGAACCCTTTTGTGGCACAAATCCCAATTGATTACATCTTCCACTCCAAAGGAATTGGCTGTGATTCTCTGAATGCTGTAACCATTACATCTGATCATAAAGCGATTATGGGCACTTTTCAAATTGCAGGGTGATGGGATTAGAAAAGAAAGCACTTAGTATCACAAGAAAGTGGCTCATTGGAATACTCATATTCGTAATAGTCAACATACTCCTCACTGACGTTAGCCCCATCGAATTCCGTGATATAGATATAAAAGATGAATACCACCTGACATTAATTTTCGCAACACCCCTGATAGTCTTTCTATTGGTAATACTAGACTATCTGAAGAACCAGAAAAACCGAATATTCATGCTCAATTTTATACTTGGTATTCCATTAGCCATCACATCATTCGTACTAGTAGTCTTAATATATGGCTCCATAGATTTTAGTCGTGGAGACGAAAAGGTTCTCTTTCAAAATAGATTTAAACCGAAGCAACAGATTGTTTATCGGACCTCTTACTGGAATGGTGATCAAAGAGATGGCAAAACACTCAGGCTTGTTGAAATAAATAGATATTTCCAATTGAGCCAAGTCATTGACACAGCAAGTCTAAACCCATATAAATGGATCAGTCAAAAAAATCAAACCCCTAACTAGATCATGAAAACATCTAAGCGCCTTAAATACATCTGTCATTTGTTCGACTTTCTGATCATAAGCCTTATTGGGTATTCTCTAGTCTACCCAGTTCTGATTACCACCATAGTTCACTAAGCTTTCTTTTCGATGCTTGTTGCAATTACCCCTCGAAATCAAGACCTTTGTGAATTCTGCATTTTGCAGGTCAATTCATGGAAAAACTCAAGGAAAACGCCTCTATCGATCTTGCCCCTGTAGACCTTACTGGTCATGAAAACATTGAAATTTTCGGTGCTCGTGAGCACAATTTGAAAAACATCGACACGGTTATTCCACGGAACAAATTGGTCGTGATTACGGGCATCTCAGGTTCTGGGAAATCTTCTTTGGCTTTTGATACGATATATGCCGAGGGCCAACGCAGGTATATGGAGAGTTTTTCGGCCTACGCCCGCTCTTTCATTGGCGACATGGAACGGCCAGATGTGGATAAAATCAATGGGCTGAGTCCTGTGATTTCCATTGAGCAAAAGACGACCTCGCGAAACCCAAGATCTACTGTTGGTACCTTAACTGAGATCTACGATTTCCTTAGGCTACTCTTTGCGCGAACGGGTGTTGCCTATTCCTACCTTACTGGCAAGGCCATGATTCGTCAATCGGAAGATCAAATTGTAGATCACCTGATTCAAAATTTTGAAAAGCAGAAGCTTATTTTACTCGCTCCTGTGGTAAAAGGCCGTAAAGGTCATTATCGTGAGCTCTTTGTTCAAATCCGAAAAATGGGTTTCACCAAAGTTCGGGTAGATGGTGTGGTCATGGACATGGTGCCCAAAATGCAAGTTGATCGGTATAAAACCCATGATATTGAAATAGTCGTTGACCGAATCATTGCTGACCCTGAAGACAGGTATCGTATAGCACAAAGCGTCAAAACAGCCCTTTCGCATGGAAAAGGTGTGATGATGGTTCGTGATGAGGACACCAACGTCCACCATTTCTCCAAGTACTTAATGGACCCAGAAACAGGCCTTTCTTACGATGAGCCTGCTCCAAATAATTTCTCTTTCAACTCCCCTTATGGCGCCTGCCAAACGTGTAATGGACTAGGGCAAATTGAAGAGATCAGTGAAGAGAATGTTATCCCTGATAGAAAATTAAGCATCAGTCGTGGCGGTATTGCACCGCTTGGCGAGTATCGTGACATCTGGATTTTCAAAAAGATAGATGCCATTCTCAAGCGCTATAAAATCAACCTTACCACACCGATCGAAAAAATCCCAGAGGAAGTATTGAACGTTATTTTGTATGGTGATGATGTACCGGTAGCAGTAAGTTCAAAGAAGTACCCTGGTACAGAATGGAGCACCAAGTTTGAAGGCATTATCAAATTTCTTGAAAAACAAAAAGACGAAGGCACAGAGAAAACGAAGCGTTGGATAGAAGACTTTATGTCTATCAAGACTTGTCCGACTTGTAATGGAGATCGCTTGAAAAAAGAGTCCCTTCACTTCAAAATTGCCGACACTAACATTGCGCAACTTGCACGCATGGACATAACCCAGTTAAGTAATTGGTTTGTAGGCGTTGAAGATCGAATGACTAAAAAGCAGCAACAAATTGCTCCTGAAGTACTCAAAGAAATCAGAAAACGCATTGGCTTTTTGTTAGATGTCGGCCTAGACTATCTGACATTGAATCGCCCCCTCAGAACGCTCTCGGGTGGTGAGGCACAAAGAATAAGATTGGCCACGCAAATAGGAACCCAATTGGTAGGCGTGCTCTATATCATGGATGAGCCGAGTATTGGTTTGCACCAAAGAGACAATGTCAAGCTGATCAATGCACTGAAAAATCTACGGGATATCGGCAATACCATCATTGTGGTAGAGCATGACAAAGACATGATGCTGGCTTCAGACCACATCATTGATATTGGTCCTGGAGCTGGTAGACATGGTGGTCAAATAGTGGCGGCAGGGTCTCCAGACGAATTTTTAAGAGAAGGCGGTATCACCGCAGATTACCTCAAAGGAGAACGTAAAATTGCTGTTCCTGTAAAGAGAAGAGAAGGCAACGGAAATCAATTGGTTTTGAAAGGTGCCGAAGGTAATAACCTTCAGAACGTCACTTTGAAATTGCCTTTGGGCAAAATGGTCTGTGTAACAGGTGTATCAGGCAGTGGTAAGTCTACCTTAATTCACGACACCCTGTTTCCTATTCTCAACCAATATTTCTTTCGATCAAGAAAGAATCCATTGGCTTACAAATCGATTGATGGCTTAAAGAACATCGATAAGGTAATTGAGGTAGATCAGTCTCCGATTGGTAGAACGCCTCGTTCTAATCCCGCTACTTATACTGGCGTTTTCTCTGATATCCGAACGCTTTTCACCGAACTTCCCGAAGCTAAGATTCGAGGCTACAAAGCAGGTCGTTTTTCATTTAATGTAAAAGGTGGCCGTTGCGAAACATGCGAAGGTGCGGGCATGAAGTTGATAGAGATGGACTTCTTACCGAACGTACATGTGCCTTGTGAAACTTGTAAGGGAAAACGATACAATAGAGAAACTCTTGAAGTTCGTTTCAAGGGAAAATCCATTTCGGATGTGCTTGATATGACTGTTGAGCAGGCCGTGGAATTCTTCGAACACCTACCAAAAATCCTCAGAAAGATTAAGACGCTCAATGATGTTGGCTTGGGTTACATTTCACTAGGACAACATGCCACCACCCTTTCAGGAGGTGAAGCACAGCGCGTAAAACTAGCTACTGAGCTTTCTAAGAAAGACACAGGCCAAACACTCTACATTCTTGATGAGCCAACTACTGGACTTCACTTTAAGGACATTCAGCACTTACTCGATGTACTGAACCGCTTGGTCGATAAAGGAAACTCTGTTCTCGTGATTGAGCACAACCTGGATGTGATCAAAGTAGCTGATCATGTTATTGACTTAGGACCAGAAGGTGGAAATGGTGGCGGATTGATCGTTGCAGAAGGTACACCAGAGAAAGTCGCTAAAAGCAAGAAGGGTTATACGGCTAAGTTCTTGAAAGAAGAACTGGGATAAACGCAAAAAAAAGATGCTGCCGCTTTCGCGAACAGCACCATCTTCAACCAAAACATTAAAATCGACTCAACTATCTCACTCCTCATCAGTCTGTAACCTAACACCAGCTACGGACATCCATTATCGATTCTAATTTCTTTCTAAAATTCTTTTGAAAGCTCACCAGTAGAACGGTAAGTGGTCTCTATGTATTATACGAGTTGTGTGCTTTTCTTGGATTTTAACATTTATTAATATTTATCGAAAAATGGCACAATAGCTGCTATAAAGATCAACCTATACCCATTGAGATCGTTATTAAAGCTAGCCCCAAGTCTATGTCTGCATTCCAACATCTACACCTAGAAATTCCCAAGTCTAATAAACCCAGAATAGTTGTAATAGGCGGAGGTTTTGCCGGAGTTCAATTGGTAAAATCACTGCGTAAACTACCTTATCAAATCGTTTTATTAGATCGTCATAACTACCATACTTTCCAGCCGCTGCTTTATCAAGTAGCTACCGCTGGCTTAGAACCGGACTCCATCGCTGGGGCACTCAGGCAGTTGTTTGAAAATCACAAAGATTTCTACTTCAGAATGGCGCGTGTAACGGGTATCGATTTAGAAGCCAAGTGCATTAAAACCCTAGTGGGAGAACTCAACTATGATATGTTGGTTATCGCCAATGGCTCAAAGACAAACTACTTTGGCGATCAGAAAATGTATGATCGTACTTTTCCGATGAAGCAAGTGCCACAAGCACTTGATTTGAGAAGTCATATGCTGCAAAATTTCGAGCAAACAGTAATGTCTCCCGATCCTGAAGAAAAAGACCGACTAACGAATTTCGTAATCGTTGGAGGCGGGCCAACAGGTGTGGAAGTTGCTGGGGCACTTGGTGAGTTAAAAAACCATGTCTTGCCCAAGGACTACCCTGATATTGACTTTGACATTATGAACCTTCATTTAGTAGATGGTGGTCCTAGGCTACTATCTGGCATGTCCGAAAAATCTAGTGACAAAGCCATGAAATACCTAGAGGAATTTGGCATTGACGTAAAGTTGAATACCCGCTTGTCAGACTATGATGGGCGAGATGTTACGCTAACGGACGGCACAGTCATACCTGCGAAAACGGTAATTTGGGCTGCCGGGGTCACCGGAAATATAATTGAGGGCCTACCAGAGGAAACAGTAGAAAGAGGAAGAGTTCTCGTCAATGAATTCAATGAAGTAAATGGATATCAAGACGTTTACGCCATTGGCGACATCGCTATGATGAAAACCGAAGCATCACCTAATGGATTTCCCATGGTTGCACCTGTAGCCATGCAACAGGCAGAACGCTTAGGGAAAAACCTGAAAAGAAAGATGAAAGGCCAACCATTCATACCTTTCAAGTATAAGGATAAAGGGTCCATGGCTACCATTGGCAGAAACAGAGCCGTGGTGGACCTTCCAAAATTTCACTTTGGAGGTTTCTTCGCATGGATGGTCTGGATGTTCGTTCACCTCATGTCCATTGTTGGATTCAGGAACCGGTTGGTCGTATTGAGCAACTGGGTTTGGAGTTATATGACTTATGACCGAGGCACGCGGCTTATCATTAGGACATTCCTTCGCAACAAAAAGTACAATCCGGGAGATACGCTCTAAGCCCCATAAATAGCAGGCTATTACCTCTTGTGTCAAAGCATAATTAGAATGCTTAAACTTTGCTTATTTTTCATGTGATAAATGAGAAAGAAGAGACTATACTGGACACTTCAAATCTTGGGATGGGGACTGTATTTCTTCATCAACTTCATCACCATGTCCATTAATCCGCAAAACCTTGACGAGGTGACCATGCGCTTCTCGAGGATAGAGCTGATGATTCACACACCTATCTTACTGTTGTGCTCGCATCTGATTCTCAGGGAAGTAATGATAAAGCGGGGCTGGCTAAAGATTAACATTGCCAGAGTTATCCCTAGAATTCTCGGCATTATCGGTATCACCTCATTATCTGTGGTTACACTATCATTTGCTTTTTATAGCCTATTGGGTAGTCTATCATCTGGAAATGCCCTGCTTACCGACATTCTCTTTGCCTTTATTACTTACGTGATTCTCTACGTCATTTGGTCTACCGTGTATTTCTTGTATCACTTTTTAGAAAGCAATAACAGGTCTCTGAAGTATGAAGCAGCAATGAATGAGATGCACTTGAATCAGTTAAAATCTCAACTGAACCCTCACTTCATTTTTAACGCACTCAATAGTATGAGGGCCTTGGTAGACGAAGAACCAAGCAAGGCCAAAATAGCGATTACACAACTGTCTAACATTCTCAGAAACTCACTCATTACCGATAAAAAGCGAGTGGTCAGCTTTAGAGATGAGCTGAATACCGTAAAAGACTATTTAGCACTCGAGAGTATTCGGTTTGAAGAGCGGCTTCAAGTCAGCTATGAAATTGACCCTAAATCGGACGGATACGAAATCCCCCCAATGATGGTTCAAACCTTGGTTGAGAATGCGATCAAGCATGGCGTCTCCAATTTGGTAAAAGGGGGTATCATAGAAATTCAATCTAATGTTGAGCATTCCATTCTCATTCTAAAAATCCGAAACAGCGGACAATTGGTCAATGGGCAACCTAAAAGAGGAGGAAGAAAGGGCGTTGGGCTTGTAAATACAAAAGAAAGACTTAAACTTATCTACGGAGAGGCTGCATCTTTTCGTATTTACAATGAAAATAATAAGTTTGTTGTGACTGAAGTGAAAATACCTCAGCGCATTTAAGGAAAATAGAAATAGATGAGAGCACTGATTATTGATGATGAGAGGTTGGCGCGTAAAGAATTGACCAATCTATTGCAAGAGTATGCTGAAGTAGAAATAGTGGGAGAAGCAGTAAATGCTGAAGATGCTGAGGAAAAAATTCAAGCCTTACAACCAGACTTACTCTTTCTAGATATTCAAATGCCGGGTAAAACAGGTTTTGAACTTCTTGAAACTTTGGATTCTGTACCCGATGTAGTTTTTACTACAGCATATGACGAGTACGCCCTAAAAGCATTTGATTTTAATGCCTTAGACTATTTGTTAAAACCAATCGAGCCAGACAGATTGAAGGAAACGATCACTAAACTGATCAACAGGCCTAAAAAAGAAGTGATTGCTGAGATTGTTAGTGATAAAAAGCTCGGCCCACAAGACCGTGTATTTGTGAAAGACGGAGATAAATGCTGGTTTGTGAAGCTAGAAAATATCCGTCTGTTCGAATCAGATGGTAACTACATCAAAATCTACTTCGATAACTTCAAACCAATGATTCACAAGTCATTGAACGCCTTGGACGAAAAGCTAGACGATCGCTCTTTCTTTAGAGCAAGTCGTAAGCACATCATTAACTTAACATGGGTTGAGAGTATTGAATCATGGTTCAATGGTGGATTAATGGTAGTACTAAGAGGCGGAGATAAAGTAGAGGTAAGTAGAAGACAAGCAGCTAGATTTAAAGAAATGATGAGCCTTTAATTAGAGGTTTAAACATATAATACCCAAGCCCTATAGCTTGGGTTTTTTTATGCTCTACTAAATTCCCTATCTTCTAAATTATGAACCTTCGGAAAAAGCTTTTCGTCATTATTTTCGGTACGGATACTCCTGCAGGAAAAGCCTTTGATGTTGGTTTGCTCATTGCTATTCTGCTGAGCGTACTAGCTGTTATGCTAGAGAGCGTTTCAAGCATAGAAGAGCGTTATGTAGATATATTACACATAATTGAATGGATACTAACCATCCTTTTCTCTTTAGAATACCTTACCCGTATTTATGTCACAGACTATAAGCGTAGATATATTTTCAGCTTTTATGGCTTAATCGATCTCCTATCTCTGCTTCCCACATACCTCAGTCTGGTACTTGCAGGTACACAATACCTACTCATCATTAGAGCACTTAGATTGCTGAGGGTATTTAGGATTCTAAAGCTTGGCCGTTTTGTTGGAGAAGGAGAACAATTAGCACGTGCATTAAAGTCGAGTAGGCATAAGATTACCGTTTTTATGGCTACGGTAGTGATGCTAGTGGTAATGATGGGCACCGTGATGTATTTAGTAGAAGGTGGTCAAAATGGTTTCACGAGTATACCAAGAAGTGTCTATTGGGCAATTGTTACTTTGACGACAGTAGGCTATGGAGATATCGCTCCACAAACAATTTTAGGACAAGCAGTCGCCTCTTTTGTAATGATTCTAGGTTACGCCATTATTGCGGTTCCGACAGGCATTGTCACCGTAGAACTTGGCAAGGATAAAAAGAAAATGGAACAAACAATGTGTGAGAACTGTGGTCATAAGGGGCACGATAACAACGCTATCCATTGCAAAATGTGCGGAGAAATACTGAGCATTTGAAACTCATGAAGCTAGACGTTTATTCCCCTGAAGAGGAAAAAGCAAATGCCTTAACCCATGCCATCGGAATCATATTTGGGTTTTTAGGATTAATATCTGTTACCTTAAATATTCCTTTCTCCGAGACAACACGTTTCTGGAGCACCATTATTTTCTTCCTCAGCATCATTCTACTTTACTCCGCTTCTACTATTTACCATAGTGTAAAAGCAAAGAAGCAGAAGTACTTGTTCAAGCAACTAGATCATATCGCTATCTACGTTTTAATAGCTGGCACTTTTACCCCTTTTGCTTGGGGAGTTCTCGGAAATGAAGCCTTCGGCATAAATATGCTCTTAGGTGTATGGGTGATCGCCATAGCAGGAATCATTTTTAAAATCTTCTTTACGGGCAGATTTGAAGCTATTTCACTCATATCATACGTAGGCATGGGCTGGCTGGGCTTTCTAATGTTTGGGCGAATCTCTTCGGTATTAGGACAGGAGGTTGTCAACCTGATGATCTATGGCGGCATATCATATACAACGGGTATTGCTTTCTACTTAATGAGAAAACTCAAATACCACCACGCCATTTGGCACTTATTTGTCTTGGGAGGAACAGGCTTCCACTACTGGGCAGTGCTCAAATATATTGTCTACTAGTCGTACTTAACGTAGTCTTCCCACTTAGTCAATACACTCTGAAAGTCTTCAGGCAGTTCCGACTCAAATTGAACGAATTTTTTTGTCCTAGGGTGAATAAAACCCAATGACTTGGCATGTAATGCCTGTCTCGGCATCATTTTAAACGCGTTATCTACAAAAGACTTGTACTTAGAAAATTGGGTGCCCTTCACAACTCTATCTCCACCATAGGTTGCATCATTGAACAAGGGATGTCCCAAGTATTTAAAGTGTGCCCTTATCTGATGCGTCCTACCCGTTTCTAAATTACATTGGATCAATGATACGTACCTGAGCTCTTTTAGCACCTTATAATGCGTTACTGCAGTTCTGCCTCTTGACCCATCTTCAATGGCAACCGTCACTCTTCTATCCTTCTCACTTCTGCCAAGGTTCACGTCAATGGTTCCTTCCGGTAATTCGGGTAAGCCCCAAATGATGGCGTTATAGGTTCTTTCAATGCTGTGATCGAAAAACTGCTTGGCCAAACTCTTCATTGCCATTTCCGTTTTGGCGATCACTAAAAGTCCAGAGGTACCCTTGTCAATTCTATGCACTAAACCTGGCCTACCGTCATTGCCCTCCATGGTGGGTAACTGCTGAAAGTGATGTGCCAAGGCATTGACTAAAGTACCCGACCAATTATTATAGGCTGGATGTACCACCATGCCTGCTTCCTTATTTACAATGAGAATGTCTTCATCTTCATAAACAATATTCAAGGGAATGTCTTCCGGTACCAATTCAGATTCTCTTGGTGGTTCTGGTAGGGCCACGACTATTTCATCGGCAGGATGTACCTTATAGTTTGGTTTTACGTCAGCGCCATTTACTTTCACAAACCCTTCCTTGATACCCTGTTGGACCTTATTACGTGTAACGTTCGGCAACCGATCCATTAAGAACTTGTCTATCCGATAGGGCTCTTGCCCCGGATCGCAGACGATTCTATGATGCTCAAATAATTCGTCTTCTTCAAGTTCTTCGTTCATAGCCCTTCTTTAAAGTGAAGCAAAGATATCACTAACTTCGCAGTGTGGAAACAATGCCCTCACCGGTTCAAGAAATTAAGGAAGATCTCTTTACAGAAAAAGGGGTAAACGTGTTTATAAAGCGCGAAGACCTTAACCACCCCACCATTTCAGGAAATAAGTGGAGAAAGCTCAAGTATAACCTTTTAGAGGCAAAAAAACTCGGGTTAACCAAGCTCTTAACTTTCGGTGGCGCATACTCTAATCATATCTACGCTGTTGCCAGTGCCGGAAAAGCTTATGGCTTCGAAACTATTGGAATTATACGTGGAGAAGAGACACTCCCCTTAAACGAAACCCTTACCCATGCACGCACTTGTGGTATGCAGCTACGGTATATGGACAGAGCCACCTATCGTTCAAAGAATGAGCAAAATATCAAATCTACTTTACTTAATGAATTTGGGGAATGTTATATAATTCCCGAAGGAGGCACTAATCATTTGGCTGTTAAAGGTTGTACAGAAATCATAGATGAGCTGGGGACTGGCTATGATCATTATTGCCTTTCTGTAGGAACTGGAGGCACCATATCAGGAATCATAGAGGGCCTCAAAGGGCACGCTAATGTTATTGGGTTTTCATCCTTAAAGGGCTCTTTTCTGAGCTCTGAAGTAGAAAATATTACATTATCGTATTGCGGAAAAACTTATGCTAATTGGTCCATCAACAATGACTTTCACTTTGGAGGCTATGCCAAAGTCAGACCAGAACTGTTACGCTTTATGTCTGAGTTTGAAAGTAAGCATCATATCCTTTTAGACCCGGTCTATACTGGGAAAGCGATGTACGGTTTGTTTGAACTTATCCACAAGGAAAAGTTTGCCCCGAATTCTAGAATTCTCTTCATTCATACAGGGGGACTTCAAGGTAGGTCTGGCATTATTTTCTAAAATCTTCGGGCATTTAAAAAGTACTCTAACATGCAAGTAAAATTTCTCCTCATATTCTTGACTACGCTTCTAGTAGCCAGTAGTTCCAAATTAAATATGGATTTATACATTATGTATGAACCGGGTTCATATGTTGCCAAAATAGAAAGTCCGCAAGATCAGGGTTTTCAATACAGTCTTAAGATTGATCAAATAGAAGATGAGCATACAAAATTCAAAACTTCAATCTATTTACAGGCTGTTTCACCACCTGATACGCTCTCAAATTCCAATTTCGAAAAGCTTGAGGTAAAAGATATATTTTGGCTCAACGAGCAATACTTGAAGGCTTTCGAATATTTTAAAAATGATCCGCCTGGCCTAAGTAAAAGTGGAGAGATACTTAGTTTTGAATTAAATCAACCTGATAGAGACATTTACATATTGGAAAAAATCGGATCAGTTTGGTTGAGAACAAAAGTTGAGCAGTTCTTTGAAGAGCATTAGAAGCGTTATGCCTTTTACCTAAGTGAAGACCCACCCCAAAGTTTTGTGTACTCCTCGCAATGCACAATGATCGTTTTATATTGACTAAGGTCAATAGTACTAGGAATATCATAAGTGGCGACTCCCTCGTAGGATGTAAGTTTGGCTACAAAAACTGGTTCGCCTTCCTTCAGAGCGTTCTTGCTCTCAATGTCATCTAACTGAGCCTTTGACAAAAAGATTTTAAGGTCTGGTGCTTCCTTCGCTTCGAAGTCTGCTCCAAAAACGACTTGGTGTTTGTCACCCGATTTTACAATCTTCCAGCCGCCTTCAAAGGTTGTCCAGCGACTGTAATTGTCAAACTCTCCTTGGTAAATTGTTGTTTGCGTACTGATAAAGGAGAGTGAGATGAATACTAAAAATGTCGATATGATCTTCATTATTGAAAAATTTAGATCATAACGCCAGCGAGACTAGAATTCGTTCCCTAGATAAAATTAGCTAAGTAGGTCTTCGAAAACATCCCTCAGCTTACCGAATGGTTTGATCGAAATGTTACGCCCTTTCATGTCTAGGCCTTTGACGTTGTATTGAGAAACATAAATCTCTTCGAAACCAAGTTTTTCAGCCTCTGAAATACGGTTTTCAATACGATTCACTGCTCGGATCTCACCACCTAAACCGACCTCCGCGGCAAAGGCCACTTTTTCAGAAATAGCCGCATCGTGATAAGAACTTACTAAAGATGCACAAACGGCTAAATCAAGTGCTGGTTCTTCAATTCTGATACCTCCGGCTACATTTAAAAAGACGTCTTGAGCACTAAACCTCAAACCTCCACGCTTTTCTAGAACAGCCAAGAGCATATTGAGTCTTTTACTATCAAAGCCTGTCGTACTTCTTTGTGGTGTGCCATAAGTAGCAGAGCTCACTAGCGATTGGATTTCAATCAACAGCGGTCTATTACCCTCTATAGTGGCACCAATGGCGACTCCCGTTAAGTCTTCTGCTCTTTGGGATATAAGAATCTCTGAAGGGTTTGATACCTGGCGTAGGCCCGACTCTTGCATTTCATAAATGCCGAGTTCAGAGGTAGAGCCGAAACGGTTCTTGACGGTGCGAAGGATTCGATAGGACAAATGTCTATCCCCTTCAAACTGCAATACGGTATCCACCATATGCTCGAGGATTTTTGGCCCGGCAATGCTCCCGTCTTTGGTAATATGACCTACTAGAAAAACTGGAGTGTTAGTCTCTTTGGCAAACTTCATCAACTCACTAGTACATTCTCTCACCTGAGAAACCGATCCCGCGGCAGACTCTATGCGATTCGTGTGCAAGGTCTGTATGGAGTCAATCACCAATACCTGAGGAGACATCTCCTTGATTTGGCTAAAAATATTTTGCGTGCTCGTCTCCGAAAGGATAAAACAGTTGTCGCTTTGAACCCCTATTCTATCTGCTCGCATTTTAATCTGTTGCTGACTTTCTTCACCAGACACGTATAGCACTTTCGTTTTTGACGAACTGAGCGCTATTTGCAGCATTAGCGTAGATTTGCCTATGCCTGGCTCTCCTCCTAGTAGTACCAATGACCCAGCCACTATACCACCACCTAGTACGCGATTGAGCTCAGCATCTTTAGTCACAAGCCTTCGCTCTGCACCTTTCTCAATTTCTTTTACGTTAACTGGTCTTTGTTTAACGGTAGGTTGGTCTGTATCTCGCCATGAAGTTTTTGCAGGATCGCTTTTCTCCACAACTTCTTCAACATAGGTATTCCATTCGTTGCAAGAGGGGCATTTGCCAATCCACTTTGCTGAGTTGGCACCACAATTCTGACAGCTGTAGACACTTTTTACTTTGGCCATTGGTTAGCAATATAAATTATTTTAATACCCTAAGCGAGTAGCTCAGAAATGTCTTCGGTGGTCAGTTTCTTGATAAAGCTTTCCTCTGTTGAAATTAGGTCTGAGGCCAATTTGAGCTTATTCTTTTGTAGTGCGAGAATCTTCTCCTCAACCGTGTCTCTGGCGATGAACTTATAGGTAAAGACTGTTTTCTTTTGACCTATTCTGTGTGCCCTATCAACCGCTTGCTCTTCAATGGCAGGATTCCACCATGGATCAAGCAAGAAAACATAGTCTGCCTCCGTCAAATTTAATCCTAGTCCTCCTGCACGTAGAGAAATTAAGAAGAGCTTAATGTCTTTGTTATTTTGAAAAGCGTCTACTTGCCCTTGTCGGTCTTTCGTAGAACCATCTAAATATGCATAAGACAGTCCCTTTTCTTCGAAATACTTCTTGACGATGGTTAGGTGCTTCACAAATTGACTAAAGATTAAAATTTTATGCCCCTCGCTCAGTGCTTCCTCAATCATATAGCGAATATCTTCTAGCTTACCAGAGTCACCTTCAAATTCCTCTTCTACCATTCGAGGATGGTTAGCAATTTGCCTCAGTTTTGTTAATCCCTGTAAGAGCAGTAACTGAGATTTCTTGATTCCGTCAGTCTCGATTGTGTCTAGGATTTTATTTCTGTAAAACGACTTGACCTCCTCATACTTTTCAGCTTGTTCGGGTGTCATTTCACTGAACTTCACACTTTCAATTTTCTCCGGTAAGTCCTTTGCCACCTGAGATTTTTGTCTCCGAAGAATAAAAGGCTTGATGATTACATTGAGCTTACGGGTTTTCTCAATGTCCTGCTTTTTCTCAATGGGTAGTTGAAATTCGTTCTTAAAGTACTTTTGCGCCCCTAACAGCCCAGGGTTCACAAAACTCAATTGCGACCAAAGGTCCATTGTACTGTTTTCTAATGGTGTACCAGTTAAAATCAATCTATGCCGAGATTTTAGCTTGCCAACAGATTTTGCAATTATAGAGTCGGGATTCTTGATCGCTTGTGATTCGTCCAAAATCACGTAATTAAAATAGAATGAATTGAGTACTTCAATGTCTATTCGTGTTATTCCATAGGAGGTAATCACCAAATCATATTCGGCAAAACTTTCAGGGTTTTTATCTCTTTGTGTGCCTGCATAGATTAGCACCTTAAGTTTCGGGGTAAACTTTGATGCTTCAATTTGCCAGTTATAAATCAAGGAGGTCGGCATAATAAGCAGTGAAGTTTGAATAGCCCCCTCACTCTTTTGTGCTTGTAGCAGCGCCAGAGTCTGAACCGTTTTTCCAAGCCCCATGTCATCAGCTAAACAGCCACCAAAGCTATATTCGGCCAAGAATCGCATCCAATTGTAACCTGCCTTTTGATAAGGTCTAAGTTCTCCCTTGAAGCCATTCGGCAGCTCGTAATCTTCAATTTCTTCAAAGCCCTGAAGCTTTTGAAGTTTTCTGTCCATGGTCACTTGGGCTAGCTGACCGTTTCTTAAATCTTCAACTAACGAAAGATGATGTTTCCGCAGCTTCATGTTTTGCCCTTCGCCATCATCTTCCATAAAGGCAAAAAGCTCTGCATAATCAGTAAGCCAAGCATCTGGTATCACGGCAATTTCCCCGTTCGGAAGTTTGATCTCTTTGCTCTTTTTATTAATGAGTTTTCGGAGTTCGTTGAAGGGAATCTCATAGTCTCCAAAACGCACTACGGCATGAATATCAAACCAGTCAATACTCTCATTAACCTTAATCTCTAAAGAAGATTCTCCTACAAAATATTTCTTGCGCTCAGCATCAGTTTGCTTAACACTAATATTATAGGTCTCTAAGAGTTCTGCGTTTTCCTTTAACCATGAGAATGCTCTGCCTCTAGACATCGCTAATCTTCCATTTTGGAACTTAAGCCCTGAATCTTGAAGCTTATGGTAAAGGTCTATTTCTGTATCCGCATCGCGTCTGACTTTATGAAAAACATAACTGTCATTCTTCTTTTCAAGTTTTACCGAAGAATTAGGTGCTTTTTCATAGGCAAATTCATACGGGCCATAGTCAAAACCAAGCTTAAAAAGAATCTTACTTTCATCTTCAGCAACAGCCGCACCTTCATTGGACTGAAACAAATCACCACTAGTTGTTTGAACAAGTTCTGAAAAAGCAATGGCAGGTTTCACCGGATAACTCTCCGTATTTATGTCAAAGCCTTTCGCATAGACATCAAAAGAGGCCACCAATTGGGTGACAAATTTTTCATAATATGTTTCCTCCACCTTTCTGGGAACCACTATGAATTTCTTGTTTAAAAAGGGGCGTAGTTTCTTACCGTCTACATTCTTCGCAAACCGAAGGAGTTTGTTGCCCACGATTAACCAAGCGGGTTCATGGCAAACTAAGAATGAACCATTGTATTGCCATTCTACTTTCTCCCCTTTGTGCTTCATGGTAGGGAAGTAGTGCGTATTGTCTTCATTTCTCCTAAAATGAAAGAGCACGGTTGCCTTTTCTTCTTCCCAAGAGATCTCTTTCCAAGCGGGCTCACCATCTCGGCCCATTTCAAAGACTCTTTTACCCGAAAGATTCTCAAGTATTTTCGACCTTCTATGTTCCAAATGATGGTGTATGGTCTCTTGAAGTGTCTTATCCCCTTTTTCCTTATCGTAAACCTTAAAAAAGAACTCGGCCGGTTTTATCCTTTGTTTATAGAATTTAAGCACAATGGACTCCTGCTGCATTTCATCCATAAGCTTGATCAGGTCATAATCTATGTCATCTAGCCCTGAACCGAATTCTTTGGCATTTTTAGAAGAGATATTCTGATGTTGGAGTGTAAGGCGTCCTTTTTCGTCTAATTGAACAACGAAGGATTCGAAAAGGTATCCGAGATATTCGTGCTCATACAATGAGTAAATTAATTGGAACGGTTGAGCGGTTGAAACCTTCATTTGAATCTTGGGCGAATCGCAAATTAAAGATTTCTCCTAAAGAGAAAAACTGTCTGATGGAAAGTAAATTGATTTTAATCTAAGTAAGCAATCGGGTTCACTTTTGAAGCCAGAACAGCAGGACGATAAGCCGTTAGAATAGTGATGATTGTAATGCTTAAACCCACCATTAAAAAGTCTGACCAGATGATCTTAACCGGATAGGCTTGCGAAACCGAATTAGACATACCTAGGCCGATGAGTTCGTAAGTCTTTTGGATCCAACATAGGAGTAGGCCAAGTGATAAGCCCACCGTACTACCCAACACGGCAATAATAACGCCTTGTTTAATGAAGATTCCTTTCACCAGATTTTTGGTAGCCCCAAAGGCAAAAAGCACAGACATATCTCTTCTTTTTTCAATGGCCAGCATGGAGAGTGAGAAAAAGATATTGAAGGAGGCGATCAGGGTAATAAAAGTCAGTGCTATATAGACGAATAGCTTTTCAATTTTGACTGCTTTCAGCAACTCTGCATGTTGTTCATCACTGTCAAGGACCTTAAAATCATCGCCTAGTACAGCTTCTAATGCAGATTTGACTCTGCTCAAATTAGCCCCTTCTTCGATGTAGACTTCCACGGAAGTTCTTTCATCATTATAACTCAGTATTCGCTTGGCGGCATCGATTGGAATCATGACAAGAGATTCGTCATAAGCCTGCTCAACACTGAATACCGCGGCTGGCTTTACTTTTACCCTTCTCAAGGCATTAGTACTAAAGGTAGCTTCTGGCCTCAAGTTCTTTGGGTAAACTATTTCCATTTCGAAGAGGTCATTGTCTAACAATATTCCCAACTCATAAGCTACGCCTGCTCCAAGAATTGAGAAATTCTGTTCTGCCTCTTTTAGTTTAAGCTCTCCCTGCAATAGAAAAGTATCCAGCTTATTGGCTTTGAGATAGCTCTCCTCAATTCCTTTAATTCTCACAACTACCTGTTGATCTCTGTAGGATACAAGGGCATTATCTTCGATAACTTGAGCGGTGGCATCAATTCCAGAAATTTCATTGATCTCACTCAGAAACTCATCGGTCACTGGAAAGGACTTTCCCTTTACCGATTCAATTTTAAGGTCCGGATCAAAGGTTTGGTATACTGATCTAAGCACCCCTTCTAATCCATTGAAAACCGAGAGCACAACAATAAGTGCCATGGTACCTATGGCCACACCAATCATGGATACCCATGAGAGTACCTGTATAAAGTTTTTGGTCTTTTTTGAGGAAAAGTAACGCCTCGCTATGAAAGTGGAGACGTTCAATCTTCTTCTGGGTCTGAATTTTTGTCTTTGGGTATCTCTAGCGTACCAAGTATAGCGTCCATTCTAGAGGCAGTTTCTGCCGTACTATCGTTGAAAAAGGCGATTTCAGGAATCACTCTTACATCTTTACCAATCGCCCTTCCTAAAGCACCTCTGATTCTTGGCTTAACGCTATTTAAGAAGTCCAATGACTCTTGCGCTGCGTTAACAGGAAATATACTGATGTAAGTTCTCGCAAGCCCTAAGTCAGGACTCATCTCTACTCCAGTTACGGTGACCAGTTTCCCAAGGAAATTACCTGAGAAGTCTCGCTGAAGAATCTGACTGATCTCTTTTTGAATAAGTTTTGAAAACTGCTGTTGCCTTTTGCTTCCTGCCATTTTACAAATATCTGATATAATTATTGATTTTCCTTCCAGCCTAATTTTTACCTTTATTTGCACAGTCTTTTAATTCAAGATATTGCTCAGCTACTTTAAGAAAAACGACCCTTATAGAATTGTAGGCCTTGTGTTGATCTTGTTGATCACGAGGATTACATTCTTCGTGTTCTTCAATACGGATACATGGTCGGTTCTCGTCAATGAGAAAGACCTTATGGCAACTGATACCCTCCATGCTGGCCCATTGGCAAATCTCGTTTTCGCAGCGCTTTCATCCATTAACATTGAAGTGCTAGATGTCTTTTTAGCTAGTTTTTTCATCCTCTTGAATGGCATTCAATTGAACTCCATATTTATTCGTAACGCATCCTTTCAAGAGAGCTCATATGTTCCTGCAGCCCTTTACGTGATTCTAATGAGTGCTTCGGAGAGTTTTTACTATTTAAGCCCAGCACTTATAGGCGTTAGCTTCTTAATCATTTCCCTCAACTATCTATTCTATCATATCAAGTATAGAGGAACGGAAGAGAATATTCTGAGCACAGGATTTACTTTAGGCTTAGCCGTACTTTGTTACTACCCATATCTATGGGTTTATCTGATGGTGATGATCATCTACTTGCTTTACTCAGGTACAATTACTCGAAGATACTTTCTCATCACCTGGGGCTTTATCTTACCGCTACTCATTACATGGGTCATTTTTTTCTTATTGAATAGGGGTGATGACTTTCTGAACAGCCTTTTTTCAGAAATAGTCAACTTCCAAGAAATGGGAGAAATGTTGAATAAGGGGCTCTTAGTCTACGGACTTGGTCTTGCTTTAGGTTTAATCGCAGCGATACAAAACTTTTCCGGCCAAGGTATGACCAACCATCAAATACTAGTTCAAAAGGCCATGAGTTGGGTTGGCTTCTTTGGAATTATCGTCTTTGCAGTTTTTGGGAGTAATGACCTCACAGCCCTTGCCATGCTATTACCTGCTATTGCCTATTTCAGTGCTAAGATGTTAGCTGATGTATCTAAGAAATACGTCTCAGAACTTCTCTTTTTGGCACTTTTGGGTGTGGCTATCGCTTCCGTAATTTTAGGTTATTGACAACTAATTTTATCAACCCTGCGCTCATGGCGGCCCCCCTCAAAGTCCGTGGTTAGGAACGTTGATACCATCTCTTCTGCCAAATCATAATCAACAAACCTAGCTGGGATACAGACGACATTGGCATTGTTGTGCTGTCTGGACAATGCAGCTAATTCAGTTTGCCAAACTAAGGCTGCACGTATGCCTTGGTGCTTATTGGCTGTCATACAGACACCATTACCGCTTCCGCAAATTGCAATACCAGCATCCAGTTCACCATTTTCAATTGCAGAAGCCATCGGGTGAATGTAATCAGGATAATCAACTGAATCTTCAGAATTTGGACCAAAATCCTTTACCTCGTATCCTTTACTAGCCAAAAAAGCAACCACTTTTAGCTTATACTCAAATCCGGCATGATCGCCTCCAATTCCTACTTTTTTCATAATCGCCTTTTTGCTATTTTTTTCTCTACTCTTCTAGACACTACAATACTAACTTCATATAAAAATGTCAGTGGTAGCGCAATAAGGATTTGACTAATTATATCTGGAGGGGTAATAATGGCTGAAACAATTAAGATAACTACTATGGAATGTCGTCTATAGCGTTTCATCAACTTCGGAGTAACAATTTCCGCCTTAGACAGAATGTACGTTAACACCGGCAATTGAAACATAAGGCCACAGGCTAAAGCCAATGTAGCCACCATACCAATAATAGAAGAAAGGTCAAAAATGTTATCAATCTTGGCGCTGAGCTCGTAGTTATATAAAAAGTTAAAACTGAGCGGGGTTACGATGTAATAGCCAAAGAGCACGCCCAAAAGAAAAAGGAAGGTGACAACGACAACAACGCCTCTTGACGCACTCTTTTCATTATTCTTTAAACCTGGCTTTACAAAGCGCCAAATTTCCCAAAAGGTGTAAGGAAAGCCAAGAATCAGACCTACTACCAGAGATGACTTAATGTGCCATACAAATTGACCCGTAATGGTTCTATTCTGAATGATCATATCCATTTCGCCCAGGCATAAAGCGGGAGTATCTATCAAATCAGCCAATTTACATAGCTGCTGATATGTCCAAAACTCTGAGTTCGTAGGGGCCAGAATCAATTCAAAAATGAAATCCTTGAAGAGAAAAGCAACAATCGAGAAAACAAAGACTGAGCCTACGGCACGAACAAGATGCCACCTGAGTTCTTCAAGGTGGTCAAGGAAACCCATCTCCTTTTCCTGCTGGTCGTCTTGTAACTGATCTAGTGCCAATTATGCTTTGAATAAAGGGTATTGGTTCATCCAGGCATTAACGTCTGCCTTTACACTTTCTAAGTTCGTTTCATTTTCAGGGTCAACTAAAACTCTGTCAATTAATTCAACTATTCTATCCATGTCTGCTTCCACCAATCCTCTTGTTGTTACAGCTGCAGTTCCTACCCTCATACCAGACGTCACAAATGGTGATTTATCGTCAAAAGGTACCATGTTTTTATTTATAGTGATGTCAGCAAATCCTAATGCTTTTTCAGCAAGCTTGCCCGTAAGCCCTTTCGACCTTAGGTCAATGAGCATGAGGTGGTTGTCAGTTCCTCCAGAGATCAGGTCGTATCCTCTTGCAACAAAGGCATCGGCCATGACTGAAGCATTCTTCTTTACTTGAAGTACATACTCCATATAGTCCTCACTTAGTGCCTCACCAAAAGCAACAGCCTTTGCAGCAATTACATGTTCTAACGGTCCTCCCTGTGTCCCTGGAAACACTCCTCCATCTAAAAGCTGTGACATCATTTTTACGTCACCTTTCATGGTTTTATGACCCCACGGGTTTTCAAAGTCTTCGCCCATCATGATCAAACCTCCTCTAGGACCTCTCAAGGTCTTGTGTGTGGTAGTGGTCACTATGTGGCAGTGTTCCAACGGATCATTCAATAGACCGCGTGCAATAAGGCCTGAAGGATGAGAGATGTCTGCCAATAGAACAGCTCCTATTTCATCTGCTACTTCCCTTAACGTTGCATAGTCCCAATCTCTGCTGTAAGCCGAAGCCCCACAGATTATCATTTTTGGCCTTTCTTTTCTCGCAGTCTCCGCTACCTTATTCCAATCAATTAGGCCAGAGTCCTTTTCTACGCCATAAAAGAATGGCTGATATAATTTACCAGAGAAGTTGACAGGTGAGCCGTGAGTTAGGTGACCGCCATGTGAGAGATCAAAACCTAAGATTTTATCTCCGGGATTGAGGCAAGCGAGCATTACTGCGGCATTAGCCTGAGCACCTGAGTGTGGTTGAACGTTGGCCCAAACAGCACCAAAAAGTTCTTTGACCCTGTCTATGGCTAAGTTTTCAATTTCATCAACAACCTCGCAACCTCCATAGTATCTTTTACCTGGTAATCCCTCAGCATATTTGTTGGTCAATACGGAGCCCATGGCTTGGATTACTTGTGGGGAAGCGTAGTTTTCTGACGCAATTAATTCTAGGCCTTCGGTTTGTCTTTTCTCTTCTTTTGAGATTAGATCAAAGATGATTTGGTCGTGCTGCATTCGATAAAGTTTTGTCAAAAATACGCTATGGCCAAGTAATTACCAATGGCATTGCACGCGAAGATGATAAGAGTATTGTTGGGAGTAATTTAAGCCTGTTTTGAATCAGGTTTTATGCTCAAAACAGACATGATTGTCTCAAAAACTTGCCCTTGAGTAAACGGCTTACCGATGTAGCCATCGAGTTTATATTCTTCAATTTTTTCTTTAACCTCATCAAAGGCAAAAGTGGTGTATGCTAAAACGGGAACGGGGCTTTTCTTAAACTTTTCAGTTTCGTGAAGCAGGGTAGTGGCCTTATAACCGTCAATTCCGGGCATGTGTAAGTCCATCAAGACCAATTGAACGGATTGCACAGCATATTTTTGAATTCCCTCTTTAGCGGATAGGGCTTTAATAGACTTTGCCCCAAATTTCTTCAACGTCTTTTCGGCAACTATGAGGTTTATAGGGTTGTCATCAATAATCAAAACATTTACATCTGCCAAAACATCATTGGCCGTAGATTCCTTCTTCTCAACACCATCAACGAACTCATCGTCCATGGACTGGATTTTATTGTCAACAAGAAAATACGACTTGGCACCCATAATTTAGTTGCTTGTAAATTATTAATGATCTAACATAGCGAATGTCACCCTTTCTGATCACTTTTTTTTTCTAGATCTTCAAAAAACCCATGGAATGTGGCTTTTTAAAGTATTTATTGACTTTTACATTTTTCATGATGAGAATTGCCACCCGACATGAATTTTTTTTAAAAAAAACCCTCTCTTTTGGGTGACCTTTTAATTGCCTAATCACTAAAGAAGTAGAGCATGAGTGTAAACTCGTTGATCTTGCGATTGCGGAACGGTGATCGCTCTGCACTTGAGGAAATATATAAGAACTATAGGTTTATAAAGTGGATAACCTATACCCACAAGTGCAGTGAAGACGAGGCTGTTGATATTTTTCAGTACTCCATACTCTCCTTCTACGAAAACGTTCTAGAGGAATCATTTGAAGCAATGAATGAAGCAGGGATTAAGACTTATCTCTACTCTATAGGCAAGAACAAGCTATTAGCAGATACTCGCAAAAATTCAAAAATTTCTTATCAAGAAGAGATTGATGAAGACGAGCTCTTCGAAGCCCTAGAAGATGATAATCAAGAGAACGAGGTCAGAATTAATAAAATCAAAAAGCTCGTTTCTGAGCTGGGAGAACCCTGTAGTGAAATATTAAGACTTTTCTATTTCAACAATCTTAGCAATGATGAGATTGCTGAAGTGATGAGATATAAAAATGGAAACACTGTAAAGAATTTGAAATACAAGTGTATCCAAAGAATAAAGAACCAACTATAGGTAACCCTTTACGAATGAGCAACTTTGATCTGCTAGACAGGTATTTTTCCAATGAGCTTGATAAAAGCGAATTAACAACCTTGAATGAGAGGCTGAAAAGCGATCCTGAATTCAACCAAGAGTTTCAGGAGATGAAAGAGATTAGACTTGCAGTAAAAGCACAAGCCCGCCAGAATATTAAGTCCTTATTTACTGACATAGAGGACTCCCTCAACAAAGAACAATTGACTACTAACCATCAGACTGCTATGAAAAGAATTTTAACCGTGGCCGCCAGCCTAATACTTATGGTATCGGTGAGCTACTTTGTCCTCAACGGGAATGGGCAACCGACCCCGCAAGACGTATTTACAGAATATTATAAACCCTACACCAACTTAAATGGCCAAGTGAGGGGTGAAGCTCGAGACACTGAATCAATGAGCGCTGCCGCTTACAACGCATATGACGCTGGAAACTATGCCCTCGCTGTTGAAAATTTCGAAGCCCTTGTGGAAGTGGAAAAAACAGCTGAGAATTATTTTTATATGGGTATCGCCAATATTGAAATTGGGGACTTTGAAACGGCTGTTAAGAATTTAAATACTACGCTGAATAACTTCTCAACCTTCAAGGACCAATCAAAATGGTATTTGGGTATGGCGCTGTTGGCGGACGAGAAGGAGGAGGAAGGAATAAGTCTTTTAGCCTCACTGAGCTTGACTAGCAATGCATATTCTATTAGGAGTTCTGAGATTCTAAAGTCCATGGATATTGAACTGATGGAAACTAGTGAGGGCGAAGCTGGAACTGTTGTAGAATACCCAGATACAGAGGGTGACGACCTGTCTCCTGATGGTTCAGGAGTCCAAACAGAGCGAAGGTATCAATACGGAGAAGTTTATGAATTCATCTCTGGTGAAGCATTTTTGTTTTTAAATGAAACACCGATGAAAGGTTTAAAAGAAGGAGATACAGTTGAGTTCATAGTATTGAAGAGAAAGAAAGGCGGAAAATCCAATGGATGGGCAGTGATAACAAACCGTACCAAATAAGAATCTTTATTTCACACACATATACACGCGAGAAGAAGGGCTAAACAGCCCTTTTTCTTTTTATAAGGACTGTGAGGAAAGCACAAAAAATAATAACAAGTAGAGCCGAATATAACCACCTACTAAGGTTGCTATTACTTTCAGAAACATATTTTGTGTTATCTCCGAGCTGAAGAAAAGCCGCCCAATAATATGGGTGGCCTGAATATTCATCGCCTTCATTAAGGTATGAGAGCTTTGCGTTCCTAAGTGACTCGTTTATATTACTACCCCCCTCAATAAATTCCGTATACATTCCAGTCATTAACCTTGACGTAGTATTATCATTTACCTTCCAGAGACTCATTACTATCGATGGAACCCCCACTAAAGCGAAGCCTCTAGCTATACTAAAAACACCCTCTCCCTTATTAACAACTCCCACACCACTTTCACAAGCGCTCAAGACTGCCAAGCGAGCTTGCAGCCCTGCCAAATATAAATCATTGGTGTTAAGTACATTATCCCCCTCTCCATTGAAAATCAGACTAGATTCATACCTATTCACATTATCAGCCTTACCGTGAACAGCCAAGTGGAGTATATCAAATTCTTTGGCAGCAGCTAAGAATTGACTTTTGGTAGCTTTCTCACCTATCAAATAAGTACCACTGAAAGATGCTTTAAGGTACTTTATCTCTCTTTCGGTACCTGGCAGAGTAGCATAGTCATATTTAGAGTTCAACTTCCCTGACTGTTTAAAGCCAATCCCCAACAGCCCCTCTCCCAATTCACCATTGCGCTTCTCATTTCCAATCAGCTCTGAGGAGAGTTCATATTGAATGCTGTGTGATTTGACTAAGTAATCTAGGTCATGAAAACCTGTAGATGCCTTTTTCGAGTTCTTGACTAAAACTTCGAACGGGAGTCTCGCAAGAACTTCATCAGGAATGATAATCAAGTGTTTGAAATTATTTCCAAGGGTGAAGAATGTCTTCTCTAATAACCGAGAATATAGAAGAGATGAGTTGTCTTTAAACTCCTTGAATTCGTCATTAATGTATTCAGTATTTGGTGGTTTCGACACCATGTTTATCACTATATCTAAAGCCTTATCAAGTTCTTGGTCACGAAATATTTTCTGAAAAGAAACCTTGTTATCAGTCTTTGACATTACGTAAATGTTCCTTTCACCATAAAAGAATTCTATAAATGCTTGATCTGAACTAGGATTAATTGTTTCGGCATCCTTCAGCATTCTTTTTACGTTTGACAACCCCTCTCCATAACTCTCCAAAATGCCTTGTATACTATCCTTCAACTTATCACGACTCAAGCGCACATCCGCTAGTTCTTGGTTTAGCCGTATTACGGAATCACTTTTAACCGAAACATCAATAAGTGAGTAGAATGCTTTTTGTAAGGACTCCACCTCACTTCTTACTTTAAAAAACCTCTCTTTAATCTCACTAGACAGCAAATCACTATTAACTAAGTCAAACTCTTGAGACTGTTCTAAAAAAAGAATAGCCTTACTTTGTCTCGAAAAGTTCATTGCCGCTTCGAAGTACTCTTTGTCATTTGTGAGCTTGTAAAGAGAGAAAGATACATCAACTCCAATCTCATAAAGTCTTTTGAAATTCTCACTTAAAAACAGCTTACCCTCTGAATCTAGAAAAGCTTCTCTGTTAATACTTAGAAGGTCATGTGTCTTTTCAACATACTCTTTAGAAGCTAAAAGTAGCTCAACGGGATTGTCCATACTGTCACTGGCTTCTTTTAGAACACCCGCTTTTTTCATTAAAACTCTTAAGTCAGAATAGGAATAAGATGCATTTCTTACATTGCTAGGAAAGGACAAGACGGACCCTTGGTATTGAACGAGTCCATTTCTCATTGCAGAATCATATGAAGTCAATGCACTATCCCAATCAAGGTGAGAAGCAAAAAAATCTCCTAAGCGCTCATAGTTTCTATGCAAAGCAGGGTTTGGCAATGACACTAGCTTCTTCATTCTAGCCAAAGACTGACTTAGTAAGTCTTCAGCCTTTTCCCTATCTCCCAAAAAATTATAGCATAGACCGGTGTTAATTAAAACAAGAGCAAAAAATTTCGAGCCGCTGCGACTTTTTACTAAGTCTCCTTTGTCATCAATGACTTCAGCTGCCTTCTCTAAGTAAAGTATTGCCTGTTCATAATCTCCAATGGCCATATAAGAGATGCCTAAGAGGTTATTAAAAGAGTAATATTCTGGCATTTGTGCTCTTGGAGTCTTTTCTACAATTTGCATTAACTCTAAGCCAAGTTTTATTGCCTTGTGAAAGTCCCTTTTATGGTATAAAACCTGAGCCAGGTAGAACTGAGATTCTGCAAGGAATCGATTCGAAACTCTTTTACTGTTCTCCATTGCATACTGGTACCCTTCAATTGCATAAGCGAGTGCTTGTTCAAAATCTCCTTTCTGAATATATATGGTCGGGTAGCTTTGAAGATAGCGAAGCATGAGGTTAGGGTCAGGATTACCATTACTCTGTATTCTCTCTAAAGCTACCAGCCTCTTCAAGTAACGCAGTAAGGTATCCTGACTTCCTTCAGAATATTGGTAGGCATAGAATTTATACTCAACCATACTTTTATATATCGATGAATCATATTTGGATGCAGCGTCATAGTAAACCAAAGCAGTATCAAAATACGATCGAGCGTTATAGTAATTACCAAGAGAATGATCCATCGTACCACGCCTGTGGTAAGCTTTTGCAACCAAAAAATGTCCTTTTGGAAGTTTGCTCGTAGCTAATTCAATCGATTCATCCATTGTTTCGATTGCCTCTTCATATCGATTTAATTTCCGCAAGGCCAAGGCCTTTTTCTCCATGGCGTAAACCTGCTCCTCGTAGTTTTGCTGTCTTTCGGCTTCGTTGATGATTTTTTCAAAGGCAGATAAGGCCTCTGCGTACTTTCTAGCACTGTACAGTGCCTGAGCTGCTTCTAAAGCTGGAGTGGAATATGAATATTTAGATTTTAGGGCAACCTCTTGTCCTAGCACTATGCCTTCTGAAGCAATTAATAGAATTATGGAGACCCATATAGTATTGGTCTGCTTTAATAATTTATACACTTTAACTAGTCGAGGTGAATCATGATGAAGATACAAACAATAGCCCAACATACAAACAAGTGTTAGGCACTAACAATTAGTCGTATTTCGTGTTAAGCCATTATGCATTTGAAAGTGGTAACACAAGTCAACCAACCTTTACCTGTCGTCAAGAAAGGGTTTAATCAAGACCTTTTTCTAAAACTTAACCCTCCTTTTCCAAGTGTATCGCTACTACGGTTCGATGGTTGTGAGACAGGAGACATTGTAGAATTACTACTTGACTTTAAAGTGGCCAAACAAAAATGGATTAGTGAAATCACTTTTGACAAAGGCTCCGAAGAGAAATTCGAATTCATTGATGAAGGGGTCGTTTTGCCGTTTCCGTTTGTCTATTGGAAGCACCATCATATGCTGATAAACAACAGTCAAGGGTGTCAAATCATAGACGCTATTGAATATAAAGCCAAATATAAGTTGATGACTGTGCTACTATACCCTTTGCTATTATTACAGTTCCTCTATCGTAAGCCTGTTTACAAGAGAGTTTTCAAATAAAACTAAGGGTTAAAGATTACCGTAGTGTCTATTAGAAAGAGCTCATACTTTTTAACCAAACGCAGGCCTATGAGATACTTATTGCTACTCAGTGCTCAACTGATCTTTTCTTACAGTATTGCTCAAAACTCCCTTGGCTTTTCTTTTGATGATGAAAAAGACTTTGTGGAGTTAAGCTTTAAAGATGAAAGCAACCTCATCGTTGTGCCAATATTGGTGAATGGAGAGGGTCCTTTCAATTTTATTTTGGATAGTGGTTCCGAATCAGGAATGATTTTCGATCGTTTTGTAATCTCAGAAAACAACCTGGTCAACGCTAGAACGATTCCCATTTTTGCGCAAGACGGTAAAAAGATAACAGACCTTTTGGTTGCTAACAACATCAACATTCAGTTGAGTGGCATCAGTGGTATACAGCAATCAATGGTAGTGCTTCAAGAAAAAGATTTGGTTGACATCCAGAGTGTCCTAGGGGTAAATGCCAATGGGGTATTGGGGTCAGAACTGTTCAGCAGGTTTGTAATTGAAATTGACTACGAGACTAAAAAACTTAGGCTATACGAACCGAAAAAATTCCAAGTACCCAAGGGGTTCACAAAGGTTCCAATCAGTATCAAAAACCTTCGCCCTTACCTGAATGCACGCCTCAAACAAGAAGGCGAAAGAAAAACTGACGTCAATTTACTGATAGACACAGGGGCCAGTAGCGCACTCTTTCTTGATGCAGATGGGTATGACAACATTAAGGTCCCAAACAAAAACATCGATTATATTCTAGGAGGTAGTCTGGCAGGCCCATTAAACGGACAAGTTGGTCGAATAAAAAGCCTTCAGGTCGGTAAAAAATTTACCTTTAAAAAGGTTGTTACATCCTTTCCAGAGTCTTGGCAAATCAAGAGAGAAATAGGGAGTGGTGGAGATTCCATGAAGCGCCATGGAACCATAGGGTCCGATATTCTTTCTCGGTTCACAATTATCTTCGATTACATGAATTCGACCCTCTACCTAAAGAAAACCAAAGGTTATAGAAAGAGATTTAGGTTCAATACTTCTGGGCTTACGCTAAACACGAGCGACTGGGACAACAAAAGACTGTTCGTTTCTAGTATCATTCCGAACTCTCCCGCGGATAAAGTCGGACTGCTTCCAGGAGATGAAATTATGTCAATAAATGATAAGCCCGTATTTTTTTATTCATTCAGCGATATTGTTGGCTTTATTAGAGCTGTGCCCGGAGAGACAATTACGCTTATCATTATGCGCGATGGTAAGTACTTTCCCAGAAGACTCAAACTCAGAAAGCTTATATAAAAAAAGGCTGACCATATCGGTCAGCCTTTTCAAAATCTATCTTTCAAACACTATTTCGGATCAAGAATATCGTTGATTCTTACAAGGGCGTCTTCCAAGTGAATTTTAGACATTCTGTCTGAAGTTCTTGGAATAGCAGCTCTTACTCTTGATTGAAGCGTTTTCAGCTCTGCTCTTACAACAGGTCTGATGTCTGATTGACTCGCATCGATGCCTGGGCCAAAGAACCTTCTAAACTGTGCAGGAACTACCAATTCCCCTGTCATCATCAGTTCCAATCTTTCGATATGCGCTCTTTGCAGGCTTCTTCTGTAAGTATCGATTGCTCTACCTCTCGGTAGTTCAGACCAGATACCATTTCTAATGTCTGTAAAAAGCTCGGTGATTCCGTAAGCATCAGAACCGTTCATGGTTTCATTTTCGATCATGGTACCCAACTTTCTCCATTCGAGCATAGAGTTTAAGGCACGCACCTGACGCGCACGCATTTCTTCTACTGCACCAACGCCTTGAAGTCTTCCAAGAATTTCCATATCCAACATCCATTTAGGCGTGTTGAAAAGGTTATCATTGATGAACTTCACAGCTTCTTTCTGCTTCGCCTTAGGAGCATGTGTATATACCACACCATCTTGATCTGCAGTTTTAGCTTCTTTCTTCACACCGCCAACATAGCTACCAACGTGCCCCATGTAACGGTTAAATTGAGACCCTATCTCACCATACATTTCTTGAAGTTCGCTGTAGTCAGAACCAGGTGTGTACGTCCAATCCCGAAGGTTAGTCATGATACGTTTTAGATTAGCGATACCGTAGGCACTCGCCTTCATGGCATCATCTCCTAAATCTTCTGTCTGAGCCGTATAATCTCCTTGACCAAATCTGTAAAGTGGGTCTCCGTTTTTCTCTTCAATCCATCTTCTCAATGTTGGTAACTCTTCTTCTGGAGAGTCAGCATCCAAAATTGGTCTGTAACCCCAAGCAATTGCATACTTGTCATACGCGCCTACTTCTGGCATTAACGCAACACCTTCATCTTCTGGCTGTGCGATGTAGTTAAAACGAGCATAGTCCATGATAGATGGAGCTGTTCCCATTCTCTTAGTAAAAGATGCAGACCTTAAAGAGTCAACAGGGTAAGCATTACTAGAAGCGAAGTTGTGAGGCAACCCTAATGTGTGGCCTACTTCATGTGAAGACACAAAACGAATCAAACGAGACATTACTGCATCATCAAACTCAGAACTTTGCGCCTGTGGGTTAATGGCTGCTGTTTGAACAAAGAACCATCTTCTAAGAAGGGTCATTACATTGTGGTACCAGTTGATATCACTCTCTAAAATCTCTCCTGAACGAGGATCAGAAACGTGAGGTCCATTCGCATTTGGAATTGGAGAAGCAAGGTACCTTACTACCGAATATCTAACATCTTCTGGACTCCAATCAGGGTCTTCTTCTACGCTTGGAGGATCTGCAGCAATAATAGCTTCTTTGAAACCAGCAGCTTCAAAAGCTACCTGCCAATCTTCGATCCCATCCTTAATGGCCTGAACCCATTCTTTCGGGGTAGCTCTGTCTACGTAATAAACAATTTGTTTTTTAGGAACTACAAGCTCTCCTCTACGGAATTTAGCCATGTCCTCTTCTTTGACTTCTAGTCTCCAGCGGTCAAGGTACCTGACAGTCTTTGACTGTTGAGCTTTAAGACCATAGTCAGTAGTTCCTCTTGCGAACCAACCCACTCTCTCATCATAGAGTCTTCTTTGCATTGGTACTTCTGGCAAAAGAATCATGGAGTTACTCATTTCAACAGTGATTGACCCATCAGCAGCACTAGATGGAGAAGCACTAGCGAAATATGTTTTCACATGTCTCAGCTCGATATTTTCAGGGTAGCTACTTACGCGAGAAACATAAGATCTTGCATTGTCAAGTCGTGTTACCCTGTATTGCGTTCTGTTTCTCTGTGGAAGACCAAGTGGCTTCACATCACCCGTTAAAAGAGACGTTGCGTCTATGACAACACCTGAAGAATCTTTCGATAAAGCCTTGATTTCATAAGAAGCCAAAATTGGCTCAAGATTCGAGTTTAAGACTGCCTCACTAATAGGAAGGGAGTCTGCGGCAGTTATAGAAGTAGAAATTATTTTCAGCAGAATATTGTCTTGAACTCTTTCCCATCTGAGCATTTGGGTATTGGTTTTACCTCCACCAAAACCAATCCCTGCGGCAGTTTTAGCAATTCTGGTAACCATCAACATGTCTCTGCCTAACAAATCGTTAGGAATCTCAAAGAAATATTTCTTGTCGATTTCATGTACATCAAAAACACCTTCGTCAGTCTTGGCATCTTTTGTAATTACTTTGTCAAAAGGTTGAATTCCACCTTTTTTGGCAGCAGGCTTTTTCGCTGCAGCTGCTGCTTTTGCTTCTTGTTCCGCTTTTGCAGCGGCCGCTTTCTTCCTTTTGCTCTGTGCGTCAGCCGGATTAACAGCAAACAGCATGAAAGCCGCCAGCACACATGCAACGAGCGTTGCTGGTCTTAGATTTCGTATTTTCATTGGATTGTATTTTAGAAATTCTTGTTCTTATTGAAATATAAACTTAATTCAAATTATAATGCGCCTGTTCCATTTTATTTAAGTGGTTATTGATCCGTATTAAGGGATATCTTGAAAGAAATAACAATCATAGGAGGTGGTTTAGCTGGCCTTGTCAGTAGCATACTTTTGCAACGCAAAGGGTATGATGTTCACCTATACGAAAAAAAACAATTTCCATTTCATCGCGTGTGTGGTGAATACATTTCTGACGAAGTAAGGCCTTTTCTTGAGCGCAATGGTCTGTTTCCAGACAGTTGTAACCCTTCAAAGATTCGAATGTTCGAATTTTCCTCCGTAAAGGGTGGCCAATTTGAGCTTCCACTAGATTTGGGTGGCTTCGGCATTAGCAGGTATTTGCTAGATAATTTTCTATACGAGTTAGCGCTTACAGAGGGAGTGAATGTTGTTACTAAGGCCACAGTAACTAATGTCGCGTTTAGAAAGGATCACTTCCAGGTAGAAACGGGCACTGAAAAATTCGATAGTAAAATTGTCATCGCTGCTTACGGTAAAAAGAGTGTATTAGATAATAAACTCCAAAGAGGTTTTACGAGCAAAAGGGCTCCGTTTATAGGTGTCAAATACCATATCAAAACCGACTACCCAAAGGACAAAGTGGCACTGCATAATTTCCAAAGTGGTTACTGCGGAATCAGCGCCATCGAAGATGATAAGTATAACCTATGTTATTTAGGTAGCCGTGAAATGTTGAGAAAATATGGTTCAATTGAGGCCATGGAAGATGCTCTGGTGAAACGAAACCCTTACCTCAATGATATTTTCGAAAACTCAGAATTCCTTTTTGACAAGCCAGAAGTAATCAACGAGTTTTCCTTTGCCCCCAAAACGGCAATAGAAGACCACATATTAATGACGGGTGACTCGGCAGGGCTCATCACTCCCTTGTGTGGCAACGGTATGGCAATGGCCATTCACTCAGCAAAAATTGTCTCTGACTGCGTAGCAAATCACTTTTCAAAAGCAGGTTTAAATAGAGAAAGCTTAGAAAATGAGTATGCAAACACTTGGGCTAAGACTTTCAAAAAAAGGCTAAGGGTTGGCCGAAGAACACAGGCGCTTTTCGGGTCTTCTTTCACATCAGAAATTGCTGTACGTTTGATGAAAAACTCTTCTTGGGTTGCCTATCAGATTATGAAAAACACACATGGTCAGCCCTTTTAATAAACACCTGCAACGGATAATATATTTGTGGAGTATAAGAAAAGGTACAGGAAAAAGCCTCCCAAGCAGGTAGCAGAAATCCAATTGAGCCGCATGGTATTGGTGTAGTTTGCCTGCGCTTGGTCTTTAAGGGTTTGGAAAAACCACCAAGTAAAGAATACAATCACTGGCGACATAGCCGCTAGAAATACAAACCCATAAGTAAGGTTGAAATAGTGCTTAAAGTAAAACACGTAACCGAGACTCGCCAGGCCAAAGAAAGCGCCTGTAAAAATAAAAGTGCCCTTTATCCCTAATCTAATGGATAAAGTAATATCACCACGTTTGGCATCCTCTTCGTGTTGATAAATCTGTGTCATCGGATAGGAACCCCATAAAATGGCTGAGGCCAAGAGGCCGGGTATCAGCACATGAGGTTTCAATACATAAGTAAAAGGAAAGTCATTAAGACCAATGTAAACTAGCCAAACCACCCAAGCCCCTTGAAAGAAGCCTGCGATAAGCCAACTTGTGATTGGATATTTCTTTAACCTAATCCTTGGGTTGCTATAAGCTCGGGAGGCGACTATGTATGCGAGCAACATGGCAATCAACGTGTAGTTCTTCGGAAAGAAAACAAAGGCAAGTAACAGGCCTATTAAATCAAACAATTGGGCAAGTAAGTAGAGGCCTCGATCTACTGGCGGAGGATTTTTCAGTCCACCAATACTCTTCTCATCTTTATCAAAATAACTGTTGTAGGCATTACTGGCTGGATAAATGAAAAGGTGAAGGATTACAAAAAGACCCAATAGCCCCACCTCACTCAGGTTCGGACTCACAGAGAGTGCGAAAAGATATATCGGTAATAAAAAGTAAGAGAAATGAATCCGTAAGTGTAGCCAGTTTGATCTTTTAAACATATTCCGCGTTTCGGAAAACAATTTAGCTCAAAAACCACTAATATAGGACGTGACTAGTTCTATTCTTTCAATCGGCATTGCCGTACCCGAACACAAAATCCCTCAGACAAAAGTTGTCGAGTTCATGGCCAAAGCGCATGGCATGATAGGTGCTGAACAAGGGCGCCTCAGGGCATTGTACCGAGCCTCTGGAATTGAGAACAGGTATTCTACTATACCCGATTATGCTTCTGAAAATATGGAAAACCGGGCCTTTTATCCGCCAAGTGTTGGCCTAGACCCTTTTCCCACTACCAAAGCACGCTCTGACTATTACCGAAAAGAGGCCATTGGGCTTTCATTGTCTAGTGCAAAGAACTGTCTTTCTCAAACGTCAGTTAAAGCAGAAGACATCACCCATTTAATTACCATCAGTTGTACGGGCATGTATGCTCCAGGCCTTGATATCGATATTGTCAATCAATTGGGCCTAAACAAAAGTGTTGAGAGAACCTGCATCAATTTCATGGGCTGCTATGCTGCTTTCGTTGGCATAAAGGCGGCAAATGCCTTTTGCGCTGCAAACCCGAAAGCTAAGGTACTAGTAGTGGCAACTGAATTATGTACCCTTCACTTTCAAAATAAAACTGATGATGACAACCTCATTTCTAACGCCATCTTTGGTGACGGGTCTGCCGCCTTGCTTATCTCTGCTGACACTTCAATAAGCTCAGGCATTCAGTTAAAACCCTTAACATTTCATAACGAAATCTTTCCTGCAGGCGAGCAAGAAATGGCCTGGAATATTGGCGACTTCGGTTTCGAAATGAAGTTAAGTGCCTATGTACCAGTACTCATTGAAGAGGGCATCAAGAGTTTAGTGGATAAGCTCAAAGGCAACGTTTCGGTGGACGAAATTCATCACTATGCACTTCACCCAGGAGGAAAAAGAATACTTGAGGTAATTGAGCAGGAGTTGGCACTGAGCAAAGATCAGGACTGGGCGGGTAGAGAAGTGTTACGTGACTATGGCAATATGTCTTCCCCCACTGTGGTATTTGTTTTGAAAAAGCTCTTTGATTCGCTCAACGAAAAGAACAGGGGAGATAAGGTGCTCTCGTTGGCCTTCGGACCCGGCCTTACTATTGAGTCAATGATACTAGAGGTTATTTAAGCTTTAGGAACCCTTCATTAAAAAGCAGAAACTTTCCCAAGTTAGGGTGTGCATTAAGTAGTCTTCTCTGCTTAGCCCTAAAATACTTAGACCCTCCGCTCAGCGATGAGGGTTTCTGAGCACCAAAAAGATTAGTGAACATTGGCCTGCCCTGAGCATCGAGGAACGGCTCTCGGTCCAGTGCTGCCCCTTCCTTCATGAATATAAAAGGCCCCATAACAACAGAGTTATCGGGGTAACTATGCTGTAATTCCATTTCCATCATCTCCTCTTCAGTCGGAAGAAAAAGGTCTCGTCTGAACGGAAAATAGGCTAAAGGATTTTTGTACTCACTCATCACTTTGAGAATATGTTCCTGAGCCTTTTCATTAGAAGTGACATCCTGTGCGTAAAGGCCAGCTATAGTGGCGCAATAGATAAACAGGACAAAGAATAGTCTCTTTAGGTACATGATCCTTTAATTTAATCATTAAGTTTAATAGAAACCGAAACTGGTAAAAGCATGTTTGAAAAAAGGGCGTATGAAGAAGAGTTGATGGACGACCTAGAGTCGGGTGGTGAAATCATTGACCAAACCTTACGCGAACTTGAAACTGTCAACCGCCTACTCGGGGGTAATCATGTAACGATCAATGGTTTAGAAAAACTAATTCAAAATCATACCAAGGCCGAACCCATAGTAATTGCAGATCTCGGCTGTGGTGGTGGGGACATTATGATCCTTGTGGCACAATGGGCTAGAAAAAAGGGCTATTCGATCGAACTGAAAGGTTATGATGCCAATGCCAACATTGTGGCCTATGCTAACCAGAATTGTGCAGGTTATCCAGAGATCTCATGCTATACCGAAGACATCTTCTCCGAAGGATTTAAAGCAAATCGCTTTGATATCGTTATTTGCACACTTTTTACGCACCATTTTAAAGACGACCAACTGATATCCATCTTCCACCAGTTTAAAACGCAAGCCAAAGTTGGAGTGGTCATCAATGATTTACATCGGCATTGGCTTGCCTTCGGTTCAATTAAGTTGCTTACACAACTATTTTCTAAATCGGCCATGGTGAAGTACGATGCACCGCTTTCTGTAAGGAGGGCGTTTCGTAAAAACGAGCTTCAGAATATTATGAAATCCGCTGATATCAAAGATTATTCACTCAAATGGATGTGGGCTTTTCGTTGGCAATTGATCTTTTAGCCAACCCAAGTGACTTTATCGGCAATCGCCCTTCTTCTTCCTTTCGGCCACTTCTCTGGATGAATGCTTCCGACATACAGAAACCCCAAAAGTTTATCGTTCGCTCCCAAGCCAAAAAAAGGTTTGGCTTCTTCATAATAAGTAACCCCTCCTGAACCCCAGTAGCAGCCAATGTTATTCGCGGTAGCCGTCAAATACATGTTCTGAACCGCCATGGCTACGGATGCCAGTTCTTCTTCCACAGGAACTGATTCCTTTGGGTCTCTGGCCATGCCGATGGCTATGATATGAGACGAGAGCAAGGGCTTAGTTGCCAATTTTTGAAACTTCGCATCATCGAAAGAGCCTACCTTCATACTAACCTCTTTGTAAAGGTTTGACTGAAATGCTGCAAGTTTCTTCAAACCATCACCACTGAACACGGTAAAGCGCCACGGCTCCGTTAACCGATGGGTTGGTGCCCAATTCGCGTTCTCAAGCATTTCATTAATGATACGATCATCTACAGGTTCACCAGTATACTGTGCTGGATATATAGACCTTCTCTCCTTTAATAGTTCGCTAACAAGCTCAGGTTTAAAATCAGGCATATTAATGGTTCAGTTTTATTTTTAATCCAAAGTAGTAGTTAATTGTTGCAGCAGGTTGAAAGTATCTTCTTCCGAAAGCGTTCAAATCATTTCCCAAACTGTACGATACGTCAAAAAGGTTGTCCACCCCGCCATAGACTTCAACGGGAATGCTAAAGAAAGTACTGCGATAACCTGTCCGCAAGTTTACCAAGTTATAAGCGCGTGAGAAAAAAGTGTTCGCGTCATTTAGTGGAATAGGGTCTGAATAATGATAAGTCAGGTTTAAGTACAGGCCACTTCTTAAAACAAGGTCCGTTTGAAAATTTACAACATGTGGTGAGGTACCTGGCAAAGCGAACCCAGAAAAATCATCCCCATCATCAATGTAGTTTTCAAATTGAAAATCGTGATAGGTATAAGCCATTGTTGAGCTCAGGTTTTTAACCAAGCCATTATCCATTCTGAGCCAATTCATTTTTGTAGAAAGCTCCAATCCTTTCTGACTTGTTTCTCCTGCATTCCGAAAAAGCACTACGCCTTGCCCATCTGTAAACGTGGTAATGGCGTCATTCAATTGAAAATAGAAAAGGGCCAAATCAAATGATAGCCGATTGCTAAGCGTAGCTCCTCGAAAGTTTAATTCATAGTTAGTTCCTGTCTCAGCTTGTAAAGCTAGGTTCAAGCTACCCTCATTCGTTCTTACCTCAGTAGTGGTGGGTGGAGAAAAGCCCTTCATTACACTGAAATGGATTGAGTATCCCTGATTTAACTGTTGTGAAATCGCCAGGCGAGGGGACCAAACGGCATCGAACTCTTTCAAATACTGCTGCGGAGCGTTATTAATTTCGTCAATGGTTCGGTTAATGTCATAATCAAGATTATTTCGGCTTAGCCCAAAGGTCAAATTGAGTTTATCACTCAATTGATAATCAAGGTTGGCAAAAATAAATCGCTGCTCAATTTCTATTTCATCAGCAAAACGAATAGTATCGGCTTGACCATTTACGTTACCGAAATTCTTACCGTCAAAAAACGATTTCTGATATTCCAACCCATATGCAAGGTTCAAAGGTTTCCCGCCTAACTGTACTTGGTTTTTGAATTCAGACCGCAGGCTAAATACCTGTTGATTGTCTCTTTTATAGTCCAGAATAAAAGGGTTCTCAAAGTCGCTTATGCTTAAACCAACATTGGTTGTGTTGCCCCAATGTTGCCCCATTTCATACTCATGCCCAAACGTAAAAAAGTAGTACTCATTGGCCACTGATGCATTTCTCTCAATGCTATTGGGTCTAGATTGACGAGGGTTTTCAGCCCGTTGATCTGGATTTAGCCCCCCAGGAATTTCGTAGAACAAGTCCGAATAGAGCATTGAAGCTGAAATCGTTCTTTGCTCACTCGGGAAAAATAAGGCGTCAAACTCCAGTGTCGTTCTGTCCAGCTTATTGTGTTCTCTGTAGCCATCAGACTGCTGGCTTGACCACTTAAAAGTCAAGCTACTATTCTCCTTCAGTATGTTTTGGATCCCACTGAATTTCCTCGAGCCAAATGACCCCACAGAAGCGCTTAACATAGTGGCATTTGAAAAGCTTGACAAATCGGTACTTTGTATTTTCATCACCCCTCCATTACCGGCACCAAAAGCACTGGCCGATGGCCCTTTCATGATGTCTATTTTGACCGAGTTATTCAGGTCCAATAAGTTCAAAAAAGTATTCCCTCCTGGTTCGGTAAACGGAACCCCATTCCAATACACTTTGACATTTCTAACGCCAAACGGAGAGCGAATGGAACTGCCTCGGATGGAAACGCGATAGCTACCACCTGCACGTTGCTCAAACCTCACACCCGGCACAGTATTGACCGCGTTCACCAAGCTCACCTCATCGAATCTGTTAAGCGTACCGGGGCTTATGGTGGCAATTGAACCTGCTTGTTTGCTTAATGATTGCCGACCAGAAAAGCCTTCTACTATTAGCTCGTTCAGCACCCTTGTTTCAGGGTTCATTACAATCACTCTGCGTTCTTCTGGACGCAGCCGAACTTGCTGATTTTCATAGCCAATAAAGGAAACAATAGCATCACGAACAGCGGTCAATTCAAGTTCAATTTTCCCATCATTATCTGAAATGTAAACTGACGAATCCGGTAATAAGACGAGCGTAACTCCCCCGAGTGGTTTGAGGGATTCATCTTTTACAACCAACTCTTGAGCGCTCAGCTTTGTGCCCAGCAGCATTACAAAACAGAAGGTCAAAAATGGTCTAAATAATTTAGCGCTTATCATGATAAAATTCGGCAACAAATATCGAGGATTAGGTCGCTAAACAAAGTTCTTGACTATATTAATCCTTATGCCCTTTACATACAGAGAAGTGAAAGTTTTTGAAAACCTGGCGACAATGGAAAAAGTTTTTGTCGAAAAAGCGATCAGGGTTTTACGCATAGGCGATCAAAAAATCTGCGTAGCAAAAAGTGGAAAAGAGTATTTCGCCTTTGAGGCCATATGCCCTCATCAAAAGCAACTGCTTTCAGAAGGTAGACTGAATGCCTTTAACGAAGTAATCTGTCCGCTACACTTCTATCGCTTTAACTTAAAAACAGGGGAGGAAAGCAGTAGGCTATGCCAAGACCTTAAGATATTTCCCTTAGAGATCAATGCGCAGGGTGTCTTTATCAAGTTGTATTGAGGTTTTTATATTCGGTTAGAATGCATAATTTTCCTACTTAGTGACCAAAGCTACGTACATTCTAAACCCTGTCGAACCGAACGCGAGGATCGTATCGATGGATATATTGCGAGGAGTCGCGGTATTGGGTATTCTGGTCATGAATATTCAGAGTTTTGCCATGCCTTCTGTGGCATATAGTAATCCGACAGTATATGAGAACCTTTCCGGCAATGACCTTTGGGTGTGGTTAATGAGCCATATTTTTGCCGACCAAAAATTCATGGCCATCTTTTCCATGATGTTTGGTGCGAGTATAGTGATGCTCTCTCAGAAAGCTCAAAAAGAGCATATGCGTTCTACCAACCTTCAAAACAGGCGCTTTGTCTTTTTAGCCATTTTCGGGCTGATTCATGCCTATTTTTTATGGTACGGTGATATCCTTTTCGTCTACGCGGTTTGTGCTTTTTTTATGTTCACGTTCAGAAGTAAAAAAACGGCCTCACTGGTTAAGACGGGTATTATTCTATTGGCCATAGGTTCTGTAATTAGCCTTTTGATTGGGTATTCAGTACCCTTTTGGGAACAAGGCGAGTACGAGGCCACTAAGACAGACATCTGGACACCTGAACCAAGTGCTATCTCTGAAGAAATAGACTTCTATCGCGGAACATGGGAGCGTCAAATTCTCTACAGAGCACCACAGGCCTTTCAAATGGAAACTACCGTTTTCCTTTTCGAAACCTTCTGGAAAGTGACCGGCTTAATGCTGATTGGAATGGCTTTGTACAAAAGGCGCGTTTTCAAGGCCAAGCAAAGCGTGAAATATTATAGCAAAATGATTGGTTATGGATTAGGTCTCGGCCTGCCACTAGTCGCTGCAGGTACCATTCTGGATTTTCATTATGACTGGGATTTTAAGCTTAGCTTCTTTTTCTTTTCCCAGTTCAATTATTGGGGTTCCGTATTGGTAGCCTTGGGCTATGTTGGCATTGTAATGATTGTCAGTAAAACATCTACCAGAAGTTTTATTGCCAAGCGACTTTCAGATGTAGGAAGGATGGCCCTCAGCACCTATTTGATGCAGTCCATCATTTGCGGTTTTTTATTCTATGGACATGGCCTAGCCCTTTTCGGAGACCTCGATCGTTCCGCACAAATGGTATGTGTATTGGGTATTTGGGTATTTAATATCGTCTTTGCTACGGTATGGCTGAATCGCTTTAAGTATGGCCCCTTCGAGTGGATTTGGCGATCACTCACCTACGGCAAAATGCAGCCTATGCGCAAGGAGGCTTAGCTACCATAGTAGGGCGCATCTATTAGTTCTTCCTGATCATCAGATTTCACCGCGTAGTTAAATCCTTTGTGAATGGAATATGCACCATATTCTCCGCTTTTGCTTAAGGCTAAGAAACCCACTTGCAAATCTTTATAGTCATCGGGATACTTTCGAACAAGTCTTTCTACAGCTTGCTTACATGCCTCGTGTGGTGATAAACCTTGACGCATTAATTCAACAATCATGTGTGCTCCGCAAATCTTAATGACAAATTCGCCCAGGCCGGTTGCCGTACAAGCGCCCACTTCATTGTCCACATAAAGCCCCGCTCCTATAATTGGAGAATCTCCCACACGACCATGCATTTTCCATGCTGCACCACTGGTGGTACAAGCGCCAGATAAATTGCCCATATCATCCAATGCCACCATACCAATGGTATCGTGGTTCTCAACATTGATCTTAGGTTTATAGTCTTGATTCTTTAACCAATTCTTCCATGCTTTTTCAGAATTTTCAGTCAATAAGTTCTCTTCTTTGAAGCCTTTTTCCACCGCGAAGCGTCTAGCCCCTTCACCCACCAACATGACGTGTGGTGTATCGTCCATCACCTTTCTGGCAACTGAAATCGGGTTCTTTATATTTTGGAGAAAAGCCACTGATCCGCAATTTTCAAACTCATCCATAATGCAAGCGTCTAGGGTGACGACTCCATCGCGGTCAGGAAAGCCGCCAATACCCACTGTAGCATTATTAGGATCGTCTTCGGTTACCCTAACCCCTTTCTCCACAGCATCAACCGCCCTTCCTTTTTTAGATAGTACTTCCCAGGCTCCGGCATTCGCTTCCATACCATGATTCCATGTGGAAATCACTATTGGTTTTTTTGGTGGCTTTTCGGGCGCACATGCCATGCTGCTTAAGCTTGCAGTGGTTACAGCTAAACCACTAAAAATGGATGATTTGAGAAATTTTCTTCGGTCTGTCATGCTAAGAATTTTAACCAAGATATTGAAAGCTGATGGCTTCTGCTCAACCGTTAGTCAATAGATTTCATTTTTGACACAAACTCAATATCTTCCGCCATGAAAAATTTTTTAGTTCTAGCGATTGCCATGCTGCTTTTGGTTGGTTGTAATTCAAAACCACCTAAGGCGATTACTCCTCAGATCGTTCCTCAACCTCAAAGCATCAGCTATGACCTTAAAAAGCACTTCAACTTAAATAGTAGGCCTATACTGCTTTCAGAATCTGAAGAAGCAAAAGAGGTGATGCTTTTTTTACAAGATTATTTTAAATCCGTTGGCTGGTCATCAGAACTTCACGAATCTGGCAATGCCCAAATCCATTTTAAAGAAAATAATGCATTGGCAGAAGAAGCCTATTCACTTACTGTGGATCATGAAGGTGTCACTATTAAAGCTTCTTCTTCAAAAGGGTTTTTCTACGGTACTCAGTCCCTTATTCAAATGCTTCCTGCTGACAAACACATTGCCGTGCTTCCGTACATGACGATTAACGATGAACCACGTTTCTCATGGAGAGGCTTGCACTTAGATGTAGGTCGTCATTTTTATCCTGTTGACTTTGTCAAAAAGTACATCGACCTAATGGCTTTCTATAAGTTCAATACTTTCCACTGGCATTTAACAGAAGACCAAGGCTGGAGAATAGAAATCAAAAAGTATCCGAAACTCACCGAAATTGGAAGCCAGAGAAAAGAGACTATCGTTGAGAAAAACTTCGATCCATTTATTGGCGATGGCCAACCTTATGGCGGATTTTACACCCAAGACGAAATTAGGGAAGTAGTCGCCCATGCTGCTGAAAGACAGGTGACCATTGTTCCTGAAATAGAAATGCCGGGACATAGTTTAGCGGCTCTTGCAGCATATCCTGAGTTAGGTTGTGCTCCTGGCCCATATGAAGTGGGCACACGTTGGGGTGTCTATGAAGACATCTATTGTCCGAGTGAAAAGACTTTCGAATTTCTAGAAGACGTTCTCACTGAGGTGATTGATCTTTTTCCTGGTGAATACATCCACATTGGAGGTGACGAAGCCCCGAAAGCTGCTTGGAAAAAAAGTAAGCTAGCGCAACAAGTAATTAAAAGAGAAGGACTAAAAGACGAGTTCGAACTACAAAGCTATTTTATCAAACGCATCGAGCGATTTTTGGTAAGCAAGGGCAAAAAACTGATCGGCTGGGACGAGATCTTAGAAGGTGGTTTGGCTCCTGAAGCCACGGTCATGTCTTGGCGCGGTGTAGCTGGAGGCATTGAAGCAGCAGAGTCAGGACATGATGTAGTAATGTCGCCCAATGCCGATATGTATTTTGATCATTATCAGGCAGATCCTGCAACGCAGCCATTAGCCATTGGTGGTTTTACCACCTTAGAGAGCGTTTATCATTATGAGCCGATTCCTGAGGCATTAGAAGAAAAGCATCACAGACATGTATTGGGTGCACAAGCCAATGTTTGGACAGAGTACATGAAGACTTCCGACTATGTAGAATATATGGTTTACCCAAGGGCCTTGGCCTTATCAGAAACCGTATGGACCAAGCCTGAAAACAAAGACTGGCAAGAATTTCAAGAAAAAATGGGCCTTCAATACAGTCTACTTGATGCACGTAATGTCAATTACTTTATAGATGTGCCCGAAGGTGTAGTAGATGGTCTGTCTTTAGGAAACGAACAAACCATAGCGTTAAAAACAGGTTTGAACAAAGCAAAAATCTATTATAGCACTGATGGCTCCGAACCTGATGCAACTGGAAACCTTTACAATGCACCCTTTCAAATCGACTTAAGCTCAGGTCCTGTCACTGTCAAAGCCATTGTCATCAGTGCCAGCGGTAACGCCAGTGTAGTCCGTTCAGCTGTGTATCAAAAAGCCACCTTAGTCGAGGCCATTCAACCGCTCAAAGCCGATGATGGCCTAATGGAAACCTTATATAAAGGTCGCTTTAGCAGTGTAAAACAACTCGATGGCTTACAAGGTGGTAGTTCAAAAATAGCTACTTCCATCGGTCTACCGAAGGAGATGCCATCCACCTTTGGTATGCGATTTCAGGGTATGATTAATGTGCCCACCGATGGCATCTATACCTTCTACACCCACTCGGACGATGGCAGTTCACTGCGCATTCATGACCAAACAGTGGTTGATAATGACGGACCGCATGGCCCTCAGGAGGTGCAAGGAAAAATTGCATTGAAAGCCGGTTATCATCCCTTTGACGTTCACTATTTCGAAGCAGGTGGTGGAGAAACATTGAGCGTTATGATGGCCGGGCCGGATATGGAAAAACAGGCCATACCCACCAGTATGCTAAAACATTAGAAGCGGCCAGGCAGCAAACTGTTCTACCCTTAACGTGTGTTAACGTTGGCCTCAATTTGCAACTTCTATTTCGCGAGCTTAGTATATTAGGACAAAGGTAGCTTATGAAAAAACTTATCATCATCGCCTGTCTCCTTGCGAGCAGTGTGCTAGTAGCGAACGAGCCCATCGTTACGCTACCTTTCAAAATACACTTAGGCCACATCTATATTCAAGGTCAGATCAATGATGGTAGACCCATCAATATTGTCTTTGATACGGGTGCTGCAGCGAACCTAGCAAGTGAAGATGTTGCTGACGAAATTGGACTTAAAACTTCTGGAAAGCAGACCGTGCTTGGTGCCTCTGGGCCTGTCTCCATTACGTCTTCCAGTGGTAACAAACTAAAGATATCTGATAATTTGGCTTTAGACGACCAAGACTTTTTGGTGATGAATCTAGACCACTTAGGTGACGAAGACTATCCACTAGATGCCATTATTGGCGCCAATATTCTCACGCGATATACTGTTGAAATGGATTTCGAAAAAGGACTTATTCATCTTTATTCCAGAAACAACTTCGCTGCCCCAGAAGGTTATGAAGCACATAAGTTTTCACTCGCTCCATTTAATATTCCAGTGATTGAGGGAAGTCTGATCGTTTCGGATAATGACAACATTACAGGGCCCTATTTAGTCGATACTGGTGCTGCTTTGGCCTTGCGCATCAACACGCCAACTGTTAATGAAAAAGAACTTACTAAAAAGGTAACACCCAACTTCGACTATTCGGGTAAGGCCCTCGGCAATGAGTCCGTAGATAAAGTAGGAAGACTCAAAAGCTTCCAAATACTTGGTGAAACTTTCGAAGCTATTCCCATCAGAATGGCCAGTGTTACCACAGGGGTGAGTAGTATGAGCAATGTCAACGGCATACTGGGTCTAGAAATTCTCAAACGATTTAACACCATCTATGATTACAAAAAGCAGGTGATGTACGTGAAGCGGAATAGTCTTTCAAACGCTCCTTTTAATGAGAGCAAGAGTGGCCTGAAACTCAAAAAGCGCGATGGTTACCTAGAGATAGTAAGTGTGATACCAGCATCTGCAGGAGACAAAGCCAAGTTAGCAGCCGGTGACCAGATTTTATCGGTAGACGGAAAAGAGCGCTTAACTCAAGATCAGTTTAAAGCATATTGCCGCGACAACGATGGACCCATCCTCCTAAAAATCTTAAGGAACGGAACAGAACTTACTCTATCGCTTAGCCCATTTTCTATGATTTAGGCTCAGGTAAATTCGGCCGTGCATCCTTTGTAAGCATATCCGCGTCTTTGATAAGAAGTCAATTTTCAAGATATTGACATTGGTCAAACCTGCTTTAGGGTAGGAAACTCAAAACTTATCGCAATGCTCTATTCCTACTTTCGCACTGCCTTCCGCAGTTTGCTCAAAAACAAAGCTTTTTCATTTCTCAATATTATAGGCCTGGCCCTCGGTATGGCCTGTTGTATGGTCATTTTTCAGTACGTCACTTTCGAAAAGAGCTACGACAAGTTCCATTCGAATTATGAAAATATCTACCGAGTACAATACAACTATTTCCAAAATGGAAATTACATTTTCGAATGTGCAGCTGCCGTTCCAGCAGTTGGCCCTGAAATGAAAAATAATTTTCCAGAGGTGTTAGAATTTTCTAGAGCCTTTCCCATCTCCGGACTGATTTCGCGTGGAGATATCATATTCCGAGAGGAAAAACTTCAGATTGTAACGGCTTCTTGGCTGACCATGTTTGATTGGAAAATGGTAGAGGGCGATCCTGCCACAGCACTTGATGGGCCCAAAAAAGCAGTAATTACCCAGAGGGCTGCTAAAAAGTATTTCGGAGATGAAGATCCAATGGGAAAAATTTTGATTTGGGATAGTCAATGGCTTAGCCCTGAATTTATTGTTACCGGAATTATAGAAGATGTACCCGATAATTCGCACATCAAATTTGATGTGTTGCTCTCTTTTCAAACCTTAGTGGATGCCACTGATGGCGAAGCCGAAAAAGCGTGGGGTTGGTATGATTTCAATACCTATGTGCAGCTGACAGATGGTGCAGACCCAATCGCTTTTAACAAAAAATTTGATGACCATTTACACAAGGTTAGGGCTGAAGAATTTGCCAACAGAAATTTTCGACAGGAGTTTCCGCTACAAGCATTAGCAGACATTCATCTGAATTCTGACTTGCTACAAGAGTCTGAGCCGCAAGAAAACGGCAATGCCCAATCCGTCTATTTCCTTGGCATATTGGCCATATTCATCTTGGTGATTGCATGGGTAAACTACATCAACCTCGCTTCTGCCAAATCTATGGAAAGGGCTAAAGAGGTAGGTGTAAGAAAAGTAATGGGTGCCTTCAAGCGCAATCTCATTTTCCAGTTTATCATAGAATCAATCTTGATCAATTTCATGGCCGTGTTGCTCTCCGTAGGCTTGGTTGTACTCTCACTTCCTTACTTCAATACCATTACGGGTTCGCCTTTAACACTTGGCCTTATCTTTAATTCTGGTACCTGGGCGATCGTTATTGGTGTCTTTTTTATAGGGGCATTTCTCTCTAGCTTGTACCCGGCTTTCGTGCTTTCTTCTTTCAAGCCCATCGCAGTACTCAAAGGCAAAATGACCACTTCCCACAAGGGAATCTTCCTAAGAAAAGGGCTGGTTACCTTTCAGTTTTTGGCCTCCGTATTTCTGATTGCAGGCACTCTAATCGTTTACAAGCAACTACAGTTTTTGAAAAATCAGGACCTAGGTTTTGACATAGAAAAGACCTTGGTGTTACAAGGACCAGGCCTTGTAGATGTAGACTCTTTGTATGACAATTACCTCGGCAGTTTTAGAAATGATGTACTGAAATTACCCAGTGTTACCGGGTTCAGTTCTTCGAGTAATGTACCGGGAGATGAAATCTTCTGGACAAGTGGCATTAGAAAAGCAGAGGAAGCCAATACAGAATTTAAAGTGATTTACAATGTTGGCATAGACTACGCTTATTTTCCTACCTACGACATCGATATCATTGCCGGAAGAAATTTTGACAAGAATTTTGCAACAGATGACAAAGGCGCAATAATGAATAAAGCGGCCATCAAGTTTGTGGGTTTTAACTCAGCAGAAGAAGCCATCGGACAAAAGGTAATGCATAACGGTACCGAAAAAATCATTATCGGGGTGGTTGATGATTACAATCAGATGTCCTTAAAAAATGCGGTGTCTCCCATACTCTTTCAGCTTGTGCCTAATAACAGTGACTTCTTTTCCATTAAGTTTTCCGGAGGTAGCGGTCAAGAAGTTATGTCAGGCTTAACGGCTAGTTGGGACGCTATTTTTCCGGGTAATCCGATTGACTATTTCTACCTAGACAGTTTCTTTAATCGTCAATACGAAAAGGAAGATCAGTTTGGGCAAGTGTTTGTGATCTTCTCCGTACTCGCCATTATTGTTTCTTGTCTCGGTTTGTTTGGGCTTTCTGCCTTTAGTGCTTTGCAGCGCACTAAGGAAATTGGCGTGCGGAAAGTGCTGGGTGCTTCTGTTTCTAACATTCTATTATTGCTCTCTAAAGAGTACTTCTTATTGATTCTTTTGGCCGTCATTATTGGAACACCCCTGACCTATTTTATCATGGATGGGTGGCTCAACAACTTCGCCTATCGCACGGACATTGGTGCCTTAGTTTTTGCGGCTTCAGCCATTATCGTTTTATCCGTAGCCCTTTTAACGGTGAGTTACCAAACGATCAAAAGTGCTCGGATGAATCCTTCGAATACCTTGCGGTATGAGTAGGTTGGGGGATTCTACCTAAGTCAAGACTTCGGTAGACAAGGTATTAGGTGAAAAGGAAACCTAAAAGCTCAAAGAAAAACGTCATTCTGGAATTTTTGTTCCTAAATTAAAAGAGGAACAAAAATATCCGGAATCTAATTCGTTAACAGCTTATGCCTTTGTTTAAACCCACTATTAAACCCTTATTCGGCAACAATCTTCCAACTGGCATGAATTATAGCCCGAAACCCTGCGCCCTCCTCATACTAGTGGCCCTATGTTGCTATTCCTGTGGGCAGAAAGAGTCAACTCAAAACAATAGTTCTGATGAAGCTATGTACGAATTGGTTAAAGTGGATTCCTTAGTCATTGATGAAATAGAGACGCTTCAAATCACGGATTATAACCCGAAAACAGAAAGATTCTTGGCATACGGTACCAATAGTCGCGACTGCATGGAAGTTGATATGGAGGGTAACATAATGAATAGGGTTCACTTGTCTGGGAATGGCCCCGGTCGTTACGGTAGCGCGATGAACGGGCTGAGTTACTTCGATGAGGGCATGATTATTAACGGTTTGGGTAAGTATGTTATTTACGATGCTGACTGGGGTTTTAAAAGCAAGTTAACTTCCGACAACTATTACAGTCCAGTCAGTTACATGAGCGAAAACCCAACAAGCATAATTTATGCTGGTGAAAGAAGGCTTTTGCAGTTGGTTGATCAAAATGAGGGGGGAAACCTTGAAGTAGAGAAGGGGCATTTCGATCGTGCCAAGATGATTAAACTCGCTAGCCCTAGCGATAAAAGTACCCAAGCCCTTCTCAACTACCCGAGAACCTCCATCTACGTATCAAACGAAGCCTACTTTAGTCAACATACACCAATGCTGTCTTTCAACGAAAAGCAAAACAGGTTATATGTAGCGCTTCCTTTGGAGTCCAAGCTTTTTGTCCATAACCTTGATGACTCCCTTTCTCTCGACAAAACCATCGACTTAGATTTAGTGGGGTTCAGTGATCCTAAAGGCATTCCTTATGAAGATCAATTCAAAAACCCTCTAAAAGGCTTCGGGAGAGCGAATGAGTTGAACTATGTGTATATGATGAGTAACAGTTCAATCTTTGATATGAGCAGCTTTGGAAATATGACAATGATCAAGTATAAAACAGGGATAAAAAACAAAGGTATTACCAGTTATCAGGAATCTTTAAGCCTTGCTAGGCAAACTAGCCGTACTATTAATTCATTCATCATAGATGGTAAAGTTGTCTATGAAACGGAGGAAAGTTTTCGTTATCCTGTACGTATGGACGAAATGCGATTTATAACGCCTTACCTGAATGAAGAAGTAGAAGTAAACTACAATAAATTCTACATCTACGAACTACAAAAAACCAAGTAAGCCAGTTATAAAATCGTCATTCCAGAATTTTTGTTCCTAAATTAAAGATGAACAAAAATTCCGGAATCTATATTGTTAAGAGCATATGAACCAAACGCCTACAGGGGTACCATACTTTAAAGTATCAGCATCATGAGTTTGATTGGTAACATCATTTGGGTTGTCTTCGGGGGTTGGATGATCGCCCTCGAATACATTATTGGCGGTATTGCCTTGTGCCTTACGATAGTGGGCATTCCATTTGGCATTCAGTGTTTCAAGTTGGCGATACTCGGTTTCGCACCCTTTGGTCAAGAGATCGCTCCCGGGCGAACGCTCAGCGGTTGCCTGTCCCTACCGCTCAATATCATTTGGTTTGTCTTTGGTGGCTTCTGGATCTTTCTAACTCACCTTTTCTGGGGCATCCTTTTCTGCATTACTATTATCGGTATTCCCTTCGGAGCACAGCATTTTAAACTAGCAGGTCTGGCTTTCGCTCCTTTTGGGAGGGGAATTTAAATCATTGAGACATGCGTTGGATAATTTTAGTTTTCTTAGCCCTATTTAAAGTTGCCTTGTTTGCTCAGGACATGCCAGAAACACCAAGGTCCAAGCAGGCAATCATGAATAACACCTCTCAGCTCGAAAGTGCGCTATCTGTAAAAGCCCTTGAGCTTGGGTCTCCCATTTTCATCCGCATATTTAAAGAAGAAATGGAGCTGGAAGTTTGGGTTCAAAAAGACGATGCCTTCGAACTTTTTAAAAGCTATGAAATCTGCTACTACTCGGGAGGCCTTGGAACCAAAACAAAGGAAGGAGATGGAAAAAGTCCGGAAGGGTTTTACTTCATAGACAAAAATAGATTGAATCCTTGGAGTAGTTATCATCTATCCTTTAACCTAGGCTATCCAAATGCCTATGAGCGAACAAAGAGCTATACAGGTAATTACCTGATGATACATGGTGCCTGCGTTTCTATTGGTTGCTATGCAATGACTGACAAAAACATGGAAGAGATTTATACCCTCGGCCATAAGGCAATTGAAAATGACCAGTCATTTTTTAGAGTGCACATCTTTCCCTTTAGAATGACTGCCACGAATATGGCTAAATACGCAGACGACCCTTCTATACTATTCTGGGAAAACCTAAAGGAAGGCTACGATTGGTTTGAAGAATTTAAGACACCTCCCAATGTTACGGTCAGCGGAGGCAAGTATGCTTTTGGGCGTTGAAAATAACACAAGCTTTAACTTGGATATACTTTCGCTCGGAGCCCAGCATTTTAAACTAGCAGGCTTGGCTTTCTATCCTTTCGGGAGGGGGGTATAGAGTAAAAAGTATCCTTTTCTCAACTATTTTATAAACTAAAACTATATTCATGTTAGATTAGATTTAATCAATACCCAAAACACACATGGCTAAATTCATTGCAGGGAAAGACCTTGTTGAGGCTGTAGATGATATCATATTTTCTGCAAAATCAAGGCTCCTAATAATTTCTCCTTACATCCGACTGGATGACCATTTTAAAAAGCTTTTTGAAAACCATAAGGGAAAAGCTGATATCGAAATCATTATTGGCTTTGGGAAAAATGAAGAAAACGTCACTAAAAGCCTAAATGAGGAAGACTTTGCTTTTTTTAAGGACTTCCCAAATATTGGCATAGTCTATATTCCAAACCTTCATGCCAAGTACTATTCCAATGAGAAAGTAGGTCTCGTTACAAGCATCAATCTTTTGAACTCATCCTTTAGAAATAATATTGAATATGGTGTTTTGGGTGAGTCGAGCCTTTTAGGCAATGGGGATAAATTCGATCTGGCTGCGTTTGACTATAGCAGCAAAATATTAAAGGATGGTTATGCCGTTTTTGCAAGACGACCGAATTTCAAAAAGAAGCTATTCGGGCTGGCCAAGGATTTTGTGGGGTCCAGCATTAAGTGGGATATAACTGAAGATTTGATCTACAATAGAAGGCTGGAGAAACACGATATTTTTGAATTCTTGGATAGAGACAAGTTCGTCACCTTCGACAAGTCTCCTAAACCAAAGAGGGACATTTCTGATAGCCAATATAACGTACAAAAGGCCAAGCAAGATTCTAGAAATCATGATGGGTATTGTATAAGATGCAAAGATGAAATTGATCTAGATACCGATAGACCTTATTGCTACAGCTGCTACCAAGTCTGGGTAAGTTTTGGAAATTACGACTACCAAGAAAACTATTGCCATAATTGTGGAAAGGATGAAAGAACCACCATGGATAAACCCGAATGCTACTCATGCTTCACGAGTTAAACCTAGATTTTCCTTAATTTCAAATAATGCTTCTTCAATCCATATCACCTCAAAAATCATTGAACCAAGCCTTCCGTAAGGTTAAGCCCTTTCGTAAGGATATTGAAGCATTTAGAGAGAACCTGCTCTACTTAATGAGCCAAGTGGATGATGCCAAAGACGAAGAGAATCATAAGACCGAAATGCGGGACTTTCTTAAAAAAACCTATTTCGGGGAGGACTACTATTTTAATGTAAAGGAGAGAATCGATTGGGCCATATTCAACGGACCGAAAAGCAGTGATTCGGTTGGGGTGATCATTGAAACCAAACGGCCGACCAATAAGTCGGAAATGGTGATACAAACTGATTTGAACCGAAAGGCCTTTCATGAGCTGATCTTGTATTACCTACGAGAACGCATTACCGCGCAGAACCTAGAGGTTCGCCACCTCATCATCAGCAATGTGCACGAGTGGTTCATCTTCGATGCACAGGTGTTTGATAAGCTATTTGCCAAGAACAAGGCCTTCGTGAAGCAGTTTCAACAGTTTGAAAGTGGTCAGCTTTCTTCCAGCAATACAGCCACTTTTTACAATGAGATCGCTAAGCCTTTTGTAGCCAAGCTCGAAGAAGAAATCCCCTTTACCTATTTCAGCCTGAAAGATTATGAGGCCATTCTCAAAAAGCCAGAGATTGAAAACAGCAGAAAACTCATTGCCCTATACAAGATCCTTTCTCCTGAGCATTTACTCAAGCTCAGCTTTGCCAACGACAGCAATAGCCTGAACCGAGATTTCTACAAAGAGCTGCTCCACATCATTGGGTTGGAAGACAAAAAGGACAAAGGCAAGCACGTTATTCAGCGAAAGCCAAAAGACCAACGAGACCCAGCTTCGCTACTGGAAAACACCATAAAGCAACTCGATAAAAGAGACCTGATCTATCAGGTAGAAAACCCAACGCAATATGGAGCCTCCAAAGAAGACCAACTATTTGGCGTGGGCTTGGAGCTGGTGATCACTTGGGTAAACCGAGTGCTCTTTCTCAAACTCCTCGAAGCACAACTGATCAGCTATAACAAAGACAAGGCTTTTGCCTTTTTGAATAGCGACTTGATTCATGATTATGATGACTTGGACGACCTCTTCTTTGGGGTGTTGGCTAAAAAGATAGAAGGTCGAGACAGCGAAAACCGAGAGAAATTCGGGCATGTGCCTTATTTGAATAGCTCCCTCTTTGAAGCGACCAACCTTGAAAGCACTGCACTATTCGTCAGCACGCTACGCGATGAAAGGCAATTGCCTATTGCTTCTAGTACGGTGCTCAAAGACGAAAACGGTAAAAAGTGTAAAGGCGAACTCAGCACACTTGAATACCTCTTTGCTTTCCTAGATGCTTATGACTTTAGTTCCGAAAACGGAGAAGAAATTCAGGAAGAGAAGAAGACCCTGATCAATGCTTCCGTGCTCGGGCTGATCTTCGAGAAGATAAATGGCTACAAAGACGGTTCTTTCTTTACGCCCGGCTTTATTACCATGTATATGTGCCGCGAAACCATTCGCAGGGCCGTATTGCAAAAGTTCAATGAGTCCCTCCTTGAGGAGGGCGACCGAAGGTCGGTAGGTGTTGAAAGCTACAAATCACTCGATGACCTATATCCAGATATTGGCAGAGGTAAATTGTTCAGTTTTGATCAAGCTAACAATATCATCAACAGCCTAAAAATTTGTGATCCGGCTGTTGGTTCAGGCCACTTTTTAGTTTCTGCACTCAATGAGATCATCGCTATCAAAAGTGAGCTGGAAATACTGATAGACAAAGATGGCAAACCCTTACGCGACTGCACTTTTGAGGTGATCAACGATGAGCTGATCATTAAGCAAGACGATGAGCTCTTTCAGTACAATCCCAAGAACAGTACCAGCCAACGGATTCAGGAAACCATCTTTCACGAAAAGCAGACCATTATTGAAAACTGCCTCTTTGGCGTGGACATTAACCCCAACTCGGTTAAGATCTGCCGCCTACGCTTGTGGATAGAATTGCTCAAACATGCGTATTATTTAACGTCATCGCGAGGGAGGAACGACCGAAGCGATCCTCCAAATCATGAGGAGACTGCTTTGTCATCCCGACCTATCGGGATTCCTCGCAGTGACGATAAAAACAGACAGTTAGAAACCCTTCCCAACATTGACATTAACATCAAATGCGGGAACTCGCTGATTAGCCGCTTTGGCTTAGCCGAAGACCTGAGCGGCATTCTCAAGTCTGTAAAGTGGAACATTGAAGCCTACCGGGGTTTTGTGCTTGACTATAAACATGCCGACAGCAAAGAAGAAAAGAAAGGGCTAGAAAAACTGATTGACCAAATCAAAAAAGATTTCAGGACTGAAATTGCTAACAATGACCCCAAAATCAAACGTAAGAACCGCTTAGGCGGTGAACTATTTAACCTCACCCAAGAAAGGCTTTTTGAAGAAAGCGCTGCCCAAAAGAAAAAACGACAAGCACAGGTAGCTAAAAAGGAAAAAGAACTAAATAAACTTGCTGCTGAGATAGATGAAATCAAAAGCAATAAGATTTTTGAAAATGCCTTCGAATGGCGCTTTGAATTCCCCGAAGTATTGAACGATGAGGGCGACTTCTTAGGCTTTGACGTGGTAATTGGGAATCCACCATATATCAGACAAGAAGCCTTTTCTTCCAATAAACCTTACTTGCAGGCGCATTACCAAACCGCTGCCGGAACAGCCGACTTGTTTGTGTACTTTGTGGAAAGAGGCATGCAAGTATTAGCCGATAAAGGCCAATTCGTTTACATTTTACCTAACAAGTGGATGCGTGCCGGTTATGGAAAAAACCTCCGCAATTGGGTAGATCAATTCACCATTAACTCTATTGTAGACTTTGGTGACTTACCAGTCTTTGAAGAAGCCACCACCTACCCTTGCATTTGGCAGATGACGAAAACACAGCCTGATGAAAAGACTTTCCAGGCAGTTGAAATAGACTCCTTAGATTTTGAAGAATCACTAGGTCAATTCATTGCTGAGAACCAATTCGATGTCAACCAAAGCCTATTACTAGAAAATGGTTGGACTTTAGTGAATGATAAGGTTCAACAGCTTTTGGAAAAACTAAAGAACCAAGGTACTTCTCTAGCAGAATATGTCGATGGTAAAATCTACAGAGGAGTTTTAACAGGCTTAAACGAAGCCTTTGTTATTGATGAAGATACTAAAAACCAACTGATTGAAGAAGACCCAAAAAGTGCTGAAATTATTAAGCCCTTTTTAGCAGGTCGTGATATCAAAAGGTATCAGCAACCCAAGAGCGACAAGTTTTTGATTCTTTTCAAGAATGGAGATACAAGAAATTGGTTTGGAGAATTGGAAGAAGAAAACGCTTGGAAAAAGCTACAAGAACGTTACCCTGCAGTCACTAATTTTCTGAGCCAATTTAAGGAGAAGGCCAAGGCCCGTTACGATCAAGGCCATTATTGGTGGGAGCTTAGAGCATGCGATTATTATGATGAGTTTGAGAAATCGAAAGTCATGTTGCCAGACATCTCAATTAAATGCGAAGCTCTTTACAATGACGGAAATTTCTATTGTGCAAACACGGCTTATATCATTCCGAAACTTAAAAAATCCGATTTAGGAGTATTGAATTCCAGGCTTGTACTCTTCTTCTACGGGAACATTACTCAAACTATCCGTGGAGGGTATTATCGTTTTATCAGACAATATTTAGAACAAATTCCTATGGTTGACTCAAATTCACTGGACGCCAAAGTCGATCAAATCTTAGCCTTAAAAAAGGAAGACCCGCAAGCCAATACCAGTGCTTTAGAGCGTGAGATAGACCAAATGGTTTATAAGCTGTATGGGCTGAGTGAGGAGGAAATCGCCATTATTGAAAATTCAAATTGATATAAAAACTACTTATGGCGATTCGCGAACACATATTGAACAATGAGGAACATCGTGAGCAGATTGGGATTGTGGAAAGTTCAAATACTTAAATTCAAATATGCCAGAATCCCAAAACATAGAACATAAGGAGTCTTGGAGAGATGAATACCTGAAATGGGTATGTGGCTTTGCCAATGCAGAAGGGGGTAAAATATACATAGGTATTACAGATAAGGAAATTGTTAAAGGAATAGCCAATGCTAAAAGACTAATGGAAGAAATTCCTAATAAAGTCAGAGATGTGTTGGGAATTTTAGTAGAAACCAACCTATACGCTAAAGAAGAAAAGGAATATTTAGAAATAGTGGTAGACCCCTACCCTTATCCTATTAGCTATAAAGGGCAATACCACATAAGAAGCGGAAGTACAAAGCAGGAATTGAAAGGCAATGCACTGAACAAGTTTTTACTTGAAAGAACTGGTAAGCGATGGGATGGTGTGCCAGTCCCTGGTGTAACAGCTGTTGACTTAGACCCTGCCGCTATAAAACTTTATAGAGAAAAGGCTTCCAAAAATGCCAGAATTGAAAAAGCAGCTCTGGAAGATTCTAATGAACTTTTATTGGAAAACCTTATGCTCATCGAGGGTGATAAACTGAAACGGGCGGGTATCCTTTTATTCCACCCCAACCCTGAGAAGTTTATCCAAGGCGCTTATACCAAAATTGGTTTTTTCAGTTCTGACGATGACCTGCTTTTCCATGATGAGATACATGGTAGTTTAATGGTACAAGTAGAAAAGGTTTACGATTTAATTATTACAAAATACAGTGCCATGGCCATCGAGTATTCGGGAACAAGTAGGGTGGAAAATGCACCCTTTCCTCACGGTGCACTACGCGAAGCATTGCTAAATGCGATTGTTCACAAGGACTACGGAGAGTCAGAGCCTATTCAAATCAGCGTATATCCCGATCATATTATTTTTTGGAATGCTGGTCAATTACCCACAAACTGGACTTCCGATACTTTGAAAAGTAAGCATCCATCAAAACCATTCAACCCTGATATTGCTAATGCTCTGTTTAGGTGCGGGGATATTGAGTCCTGGGGCAGAGGTACTATTAAAATGATTAAGGAATCTGTGGAAGGTAAAATATTGCCTCCTGAATTTAATACCGAAATGTCAGGAATGATGGTCAGTTTCTTTTCTAATGCAGAAGAATACTTAAAAGGTAAAGAGCTTAAAGAAGCACTTATATCTATTGTATTGGATACTCTTAATAATGGAAGTATTAACAATACAAGGGTTCAAGAACTATGCAAAGTAAGTAAGGCTACCGCTACTCGATATCTATCTGATCTTGATGGAGAGTATATAGAACGAGTAGGTAAAACAGGTGAGGGAACATACTATAAGTTAAAGGGCTCATAAAGGGCTCAATATTTTGAATAGAAAAGATGTAAATACTCTTTCTGCTATGGTGCACTTGTTTTTAAGTGAACTAAAGGGCTCATAAAGGGCTCATGATTTAATGGTTTAGATAAACAACAAGCCAATAAGTAAGAAGTAAAGGTCTTTTTAACTATAAATGAAGATAGATAATGGGCTCAGAAAGAAATTCAAAGAAAATAACGGTTAACAAAAAATGTATCCTGTTAGGGTATGCTATTCAAGAGATCCTTGTCAAGGAAGAGCTTCATGATGCTAAGCCTAAGGATTTAATGAATAAGTTAATTGAAAAGGGCTTCTTTAATAAAGATAATAGAGAAGGCAAACCTCTTAGGGACACACTAAGAAGTTTAGATGATCGAAACGAGCTCTACTTCATACCTCAAGTAAGGGTAGACCGAAAAGAGAAAAACAGACTATGGTATTTTAATCCAGTTAAGTTATGACAGAAGGAATAGTCTACATACTCACCAACCCAGCCATGAAAGGCTTAGTAAAAATAGGCATGACCACTCGGGAAATGGTTGATATTCGCATGGCGGAACTTTATTCAACTGGAGTGCCTGTTCCTTTTGAATGTTCTTTTGCGGGAAGGGTAGCAGATGTAAAGGCTGTTGAAAAAGCTTTTCATATTGCTTTTGGGCCTTATCGCATTAACCCCAATCGCGAGTTTTTTGAAATAGAAGATAGTCAAGCCATTGAATTGTTAAGAATCATGTGCGTGGAAGATGTAACTCCTTCACTAAACTCTGAACTGGATAAGGTTGACGAAGTATCACGGGATTCGGGTCAGCGCATGAAGCAAAAGCGGCCCAACCTGAACTTTGAAGAAATGGGTATTCCTGCCGGATCCATGCTTCACTCCAATTACAATCATGAAGCTTGTGAAGTTGTAGATGCTAAGAAAGTCAGGTTCCGTGATGAAATAATGTCACTAACCAGAGCAACTAGAACCGTTCTTGAATTAGACTACAGTGTTCAGCCCTCTCCCTATTGGATATTTGATGGCAGAATACTCAAAGAGATTTACAATGATACTTACGGGGGTATTGACTAAACCTTAGTCCCCACCAACAACTCTCTAATATCTACATCCAGTTCTTCAGCAATGCGAGAGAGCATTTCTATGCGGGGTTGCATTTCGTTGGTGCACCACTTGGAGACGGTGGTTTTGTTTACGTCTAACTGTTCGGCTAGCCAGAGATTGGTTCGGCCAGTCTCAGCCAGTACGGCTTTGATCCGATTGTGTTTCTTGATCATTTGGAGCTTGTTTATCCCAAATTATCAAATTTCGAGCACCTATTAACATCAAATAAATAGCTTTTAACATCACCTTAATCCATTTTAACAATACTAAGTTTGCTTTTAAATATTATTTAAAATATATTGAAGCAACTTTAGGGATGTTTAAAACAACTATCTCATAAGGCTCAATCGACTGCTAAATGTCCTTATTCACTTATTGGATGTTGGACAAAGCAAAACATCATGAGATGGTGGTTGATTTTCCTCTTTACGGAGCTTGTGCCGTTCCACATATGGTGATTGAACGGTTGAGGGAATTCATAAATCCGTCTAACAAATGTGTTTTGTGTAAGGAAGAGGCTCTCGGCTACATGTGCACCCATATGTGGCGAGGCCTCTTTTGTATTTCAACCCTCTTTATCGATGATGGCTGCCTCGTACAGCAGGCTTCTCATTTTCTCGAAGTCAATGGCTTGAAGGGATTGAAAGGTTTTGGTGCGCACATACTTTCGGGTTCCAGCTTCTAGGTATTGATCGGCATCAAGGATCAAATGCCCTTTTGTAAAACCAAACTGTACCCCTTCAAAAGTACCTCCCCACGGCACCGAGCCGGGCCAAATAAAACAGATCGTTTTTCTAACTCTAAAAAAGGGAACGTTATAGGAGAGTTTCTCTTTAACCTCAGGAATGCATTCATACACTAGGTCTCTGAGGGCATTTACAAGTTGTAATTCCGCCTCTGGCAAAAAGGCATAGAGGTCATCTAAGTCTTGAAAGTCGATGGGTTGAAACTTGTTCATCAACAGTTCGCGGCATAGGCTTTTTGTATCCAATCGGCAAGGTTAGCATCTACTTGGCTTTCTTCGGTTAGCTTTACCCGATGGCTTACCATGCTATTCCAGCTACCAGCTGCCTCCACTATGCCCGAAGGCTCCACGCCCTTGAGGTTCAGGCCTACGTCTACCCTAGTTTTAGTGCTTGGCTGCAGTATGGCAAATTGTTTCTTAGGCGTTCTTAGGCTGATGTAGGTCTTTTTATAAGAGAACTCTACATCTCCATTAATAGCTTCAAACTGAGCTTTTACTTTATTAAAAACTGCTGAAATGGCTTCTTTCCCTTTTAACAATTCCCCATCAGCATTTCCATCATCAGGTTTATTCTCTAATAGTTCCGGCTTCAGGTAAATGGCCGCAATGGTATTGGCAAAACCATGTGTTACCCCATGATCTCCTTTGAGTAGTTTCATTATTTCACCATGTTTCTGGAGATTGGTCTCTTTCAGCAAGTTCCTCCACTCATCGAGGGATTTACCTGTCTTTTCAGGCATGTTGCCGATCATGGTTTGGAGTTGTTCCTCGGGAGTAGCCATCGCTTAAAAAATTTTGGTTGGGATTAAGATAGTTATTCGCCCATAAATTCAGAAGTCGCGATGCCCTTATCCTTTAAAATCGTCTTTATTTCATTTAACTTGACCAAATGCAAGTGCCCTTTTTGGATCTTAGAAGAAACCATAAGCTAATACAAGGCGAACTGGAAAGTACCTTCAAAAGGGTATTGGAAGAATCCTACTTCATTCATGGCAAGGATGTCACTGCCTTTGAAAAGGCCTTTTCTGCAACGCATGAAGGCTTCAAATGCGTAACGACTGGTAACTGTACCGATGCACTATACCTTACTTTACAAGCTTTAGGCATTGGACATGGCGATGAAGTCATTGTTCCTGCAATGACATGGATTACGGATGCCGAGGTGGTTTCTAACTTAGGGGCTCAGCCTGTTTTCATCGATGTTGACACCAATGGCTTAATGGATGTAGACCAATTAGCCGCTAAGCTGACGCCTAAGACCAGGGCCATTATACCCGTTCACTTATATGGTCAAATGGTGGATATGGAAACGCTAATGGCTTTCGCTAATGCACATCAACTCTATGTCATTGAGGACTGTGCGCAATCGGTTTTCGCTGAACAAAAGCATAAGAAAGCAGGTACCCTTGGGCATGCCGCAGTTTTTAGCTTCTACCCCACAAAAAACCTTGGGGCACTTGGCGATGCTGGCTGTATGATTACCAAGGATAATGATCTTGCGCTTAGTGTGAGAAAATTAGCCAATCACGGTGCTGCGGATAAACACAGTCACGAAATGCCTGGCACAAACAGTCGCATAGATACTTTGCAGGCCGCAGTACTGCATTTAAAATTGCCCTTTCTCAATCAGTGGAATGAGGAAAGACGGGCGATTGCCAACTACTATACAGACCAGTTGGACCAACTACCCATTCGGCTACCGCAAACGGAGGAAGGAAATTTACATGTATTTCATGTTTACCAAGTGCAAACTGAGAAGAGAGATGGCCTTAAGGCCCATTTGAAAGATCAAGGGGTTCAAACACAAATTCACTACCCAAAAGCACTTCCGTTTACGGGAGCTTATAGCGGGCTCGGTCATGAAGTCACGGACTTTCCGATGGCTACGCAAATTCAAAACCAGACGCTCTCGCTACCGCTCTACCCCGGCTTAAGCCATGCGGAACAGCAACATGTGGTCGCTTCCATCAGAGCATTCTACAAAAAATAACCGGCCCAATCTTAATTGAAAGCCGGTTGTCAGATGTAGCTGAGTCAGTTATTACAAATCATACATTACACTAAATAACCAGTATCGCTTCTGGATAAAGTATTCGTAGGTGCTGATTAAGCTCTCGTTAAAAGAGTCTCTTCTGATACCTGTTGTATTCAATAGGTTCATGCCTTCGGCTTTAAACTCCCACTTAGATTTCACCTTTCGATAGCTCAATTCTGCATCTAATATTTCGAAAGAGCTCGTCACATTATTCCCTCTGTTTTGGTAATTGTTGAATTCGTAATCAACATCTAATCTAAATCCCTTCAAGAATTTCACATCGAGGTTGATGAATGGCCGATCATTTTCAAACTTGTTGGAAGTATTGTTTCCCTCGTATTTGTTGAATGTCTTTTCGTACCCTATGTCAATGTTCAGCTTCTTAAGAAAGGTGGTTGAGATTGATCCTGTATAGGTTTGTTGCAACGAAACGTTCTCATTGGCTATGTCGCTAATGAAGTTATTGCTCACACTTCTCGTAATACGAGTACTTCCGTTAATGCTAAACCCATCAAAGCGCTTATCAGCATTCAGATTACCAGTCAACACTTCATTGGCCACATCGATATTAATGGGTGTATTCACTCGCTCTAAACCTGTGAACTGAATGATGTTTGAAATAGCGTCAAATCGTTTGGTGTAGTTTACGCCTCCATATACATTAAAGAAGCTATACATGTTAAAGTTGGAGTAGTTCACGCTGAGATTATGGTAGAAGCTGTTCTTCAACACTGGGTTTCCACCAAACAGAGCATTGTAACTTCTTACCACAAGGCCCATCGCTACGTTTTGGATATCGGTAAAATCTGCGTTTGCCGAGTAATTAAGCCTGATAGAATGCCCTGAACTAATTCTATAATTAGCCGAGACTGATGGCAGCAATAAGGTTTTATCAAAACCCTCCGTCACACCATTTTGTGTATTCTCAATCTGATAGTAATGTAGGTTTAAGCTCGGGGTAAATGTGAGGTTACCCACTTTTGTCTTGTAAGTGATCCCTGCATAGTAATCCTGAAATAGGAAGCCCACATCATTGAGTAATTGAGGGTCGTTTAATAGCCTATCTCCCTGGTCCGAACGCTGACTCAGGTTCGAAACCATAGACTGGTTGGTATACACGTTACCGGCCTTAAAATTAATATGATTGGTCTTGTTCAGAATGTAATAATAGTTCAGTACGGCTTCTTGTCTATCCGTAATTGTTTCTCTGAACTGTCGGATATTGAATGGGCTACCATCTGTCAAGTTGATCAACGAGGCAAATGGACGCTCGGTAGTCATCAGGTCAAATAATGGGTCTTGTACTTTATGTTCATAAGACACTTCCAAAGAAAGCACGTTACGATCGTCCATGGCATAGAAGGCACTCAATTGGTTCTGAATGGTCCATGGCTGCTGACTATTTACTCCTAAAATCTGGTTATTAACCCCTCTGAACTCAGAGTTTTGATCTGATGTATTCTCAGAATCTGAAAGTCTCGCCATGGTATTAAACCCAATTTGCAGGCTAGGATTAGGCGTATAGCGGGCATCGAATTTAAAAAGCCCCGCAGTGGATTGTGTATTGGTAGCAGACGTCAGTATTTCTTGATTATCTCCCGTTTGTAAGATATAACTCCTTTGCGAAATAGAGCCCAGGGTATTGTTCACCTTAGAGCCAATCGCAAAGCCTGATAGTCTCAAACTATTTGTAGGACTGGTATTGAAGTTTACTGCAACAGTTTCATTCTGTAAGTCTTGTGCATTGTCTCTTTCGGCAATGGGGAACCCTAAATTGTCTCCGCTAATGGCCATTCCTGAACCCGTTCTTCTAGCCAAGCCTCCAAAGCCTCCGGCAAACCTGAAATAATCGTTCATGGTAAAAGTGAGTCGACCTACGTTATTCCCTCCGCCTATTAAGTTCAAGCTAGTTTTTGGGCTATAGTAAAAGGCGTTGGCATGCCCTAGGTAACGATCTTCTGGGCCTGCGCCTACGGTCAGGTCACCGAAGACGATATTCTTTTTGTCTTCTTTGAGCATGATATTGAGCGCGATCTGCTCACTCTGATTTACACCACTCAGTGGTGCAACGTCATTGAAGTTTTTCAACACTTGTACCTTATCCACCACGTTAGCGGGTAAGTTCTTTGTCATCAGCTTAGTGTCACCACCGAAAGCCTCTTTTCCATCCACCAGCAGCTTGCTCACCTGCTGGCCTTCCACCTTTACCTGACCATTTTCATCTACTTCAAAGCCGGGTAATTCTTCTAAAACTTCACCAAGTTTACGTTCATTACCAGTTGCAAATACATCGGCCTTATAAGTAATGGTGTCCCCCTGAATGAGCACGGGCATTTCCGAAACTACTTCTACACCACCTAATTCTTTAGCCCCCTCTTGCAAGACAATGGAAAGCGGCAATTCGCTATTATCTGTAGCGGTAATGATGGCTTCGAGAGGTAAGAAACCAATGAAACTTACTTTTAACCGATATACTTGATTCTCAACTAGAGAGAGCCTAAACTGTCCATCAGGAGCTGTAACACCAAAACCGGCAATGGTATTTTTGACCGTGTCCATTGCCAGTATATTCGCGAATTGTAGCGGGGTACCGTTTACGTCTCTGACATCACCAACGAATGATATCTTCTTTTGCGCTTGCGCACCGAAAGACAGCGTGCATAAAAGCACGATAGTAAAGAGTAGTAACTTTTTCATAAGTTTTGAGTTTTTGACCTTTCGTTCTTACTGATCCCCTCCACCTATTTTTATGACTCTCGTGTTTCCTCCACCACTATACTTCTCTTGCATTTCTTTCATTTTTTCCATCTGAATCTTAGTGTATTCATCACGCGTGACCTTTTTACCTTTCTTAGGTTTTTTAATGTCCACACCATCTTCTGGGTTCAGAATTACCTTTGTGCATAGGTACGTTTTTCTACCATCCTTCAATTCTAGAATAAGACCTGGTAAACCCCAGTAATCATCCGGGCCATGAGAAACCGGAATTTGTGGCGTATACCATGCCTCTACCATGATGGTGTCTGTGATGGTCTTGGGCTCACCGTCTCCTTCAGCGACACCGTTTCCGAAAGTCATCATTTTACGTGTGGTCACTTTCGAATACTGGGCCTTTTGAACTGTATACTCTCCAATCTTCTTGGTCTCATCTGTTAATTCCCATTCAAAATTTGTTAGCTCATCCTTCACTAGAAATGGCTTACTCATCAGGCTTGTCTCCTCTAGGTAGAGGTTTTCAGCCGTATTTCGGTATTTCAGTGCACCATCACCTGACATTCTGAAAGAAACTGACATCCCTCCACTCGTAGTAGCTGATGGTCCGTCACCTAAGCTTGCAACCTCTTTCCAATTAGACTCGCTCAAATTAAAATTGAGGGTGTACTCTTTTTGGTTCTGCTTTTTGATGGCTTCTGCCAACTGTTTTTCCATTTCAGGGCTAATGCCCTCACCTTGAATTTTTAACTCACTTCCAGACCCAGCATTGGCAGCGGATTGATAGGTAGCAGTACCTTGAAAACCTTGTGCATAGGAGGCTATCGTCCCAGCGACTAGGGCGACTAAGATTAATAGAACTTGATTTCTGAGATTTTTCATGTTTGTAGATTTTGCGATATACAAACCAAAAAAGAACTGTGCTCACTTTGCGTTAACCAGTGTTAACGTCTGTTAAGCTTTTATTCAGGGCATTTCAATCTCCGTATATTTGAATTGTGAACGCATTGAAATTCAAGAGGATCGTCTATATCATATCTGCCACCGCAGTCATAACTGTGGGAATTCAGGTGTATAGAAACCTTCAGAATTATACTGTCAACAAACAGCGCTTTATTACCGAAATGCAAGAGGCACTAGACTCAAGTGTTGAAGCATACTTTGCAGATCGGGCTAAGAATGACATACTGGTTTTTACAGAATCTGAATTTTTGGGTGCTGGACGAACCTCAGATGTGAGAGTGGCAGGTAGCATCGCATTTAATAATAAACCCATTCATCTAGACTCACAATTTAGAAGCCTCACAAAAGAGCAATTGCAAAAAGATTCTGTCAGGTCGTTCTCATTCCATTCTGCAAGTGGCCTCAGTGGCACCTTAGACACCGTGCTGAACCGTACAAATACCTCCATAAATGGGATAACCATTACTAATGATATATGGCAGGCAGATTCGGTAGATGATATCGGTCGTTTTGTCAAAAAAATTATGTTCTCTATCACTAAAGATTCCATTGATTTTGAAAAGATGGAGAACTTCTTGAATGGAGAACTTGATAGAAGAGGTATCAGCGTAAAGCATGCCCTTTGGCACTATAACCGAGATGAAATCCGGACCAGTAATGATGGCACATACCCACTATCCACAACCTCAAAATCTACCTTTTTCCCTCGCGGACAGGGTATGGAAATGAAGTTTGACAACGCCTCATTATTCATCCTCAAAAGAGGCGCACTAGACATATTGATCTCTCTGCTCATTTCAGCAGCAGTGATTGGATCACTGCTTTACCTATTTCGAATCATCAGCGAGCAAAAGCAGTTGGCCGAAATCAAGAATGATCTGATCAGCAACATCACGCACGAATTTAAAACGCCTATTGCGACCGTTTCCACAGCAATTGAAGCGATCTCAAGCTTCAACCAAGCGAACGACCCAGCTAAGACAGCTAAGTACCTAGACATTTCTAGTAACCAATTGAAAAAGCTCAATGGTATGGTAGAAAAACTCCTAGAAACCGCATCATTGGATTCAGATGAGTTGGAGCTTCAAATGGAATCTGTAGAGTTGGTGAAATTTACACAACAGATCTTCGACAAATTCCAAGTAATCAAAGGTGATAAGACATTATACTTTCAAACAGCCACATCAGCTTTATTTAAAGAAATTGATCCTTTTCATATGGAAAATGCCGTTTCCAACTTAATAGACAACGCCATTAAGTATGGAGGCAATGAAATTACCATTAAGCTTTCGGGTCAAGGCGATCAAGTGATTTGGCAAGTATCGGACAATGGAGGTGGAATTGACAAAACACATCAGCCCCGTATTTTCGATCAGTTCTATCGCATTCCCACAGGAAATGTACATGATGTCAAAGGATTCGGTATTGGCCTTTATTACACCAAAAAGATTGTGGAAAAGCATCAAGGTAAAATCAGCCTGAATGCTTCGACTGATAAGACAGACTTCACCATTCAGATTTAAGATGTCGGCACCAACAAAAATCTTATTGGCCGAAGACGAACTAGCCCTCGGCACCATTGTCAAAGAAAGCCTAGAAACCAGAGGTTTTGATGTCAGCTATGCCATGGATGGCGAGGAGGCCAAAAAACTCTACGAATCAAACCAGCCTGAGCTCTTGGTGTTGGACGTAATGATGCCCAAAAAAGATGGATTCACCTTAGTGAAGGAGATTCGAAAAGTCGATGACCGTATACCTATCATTTTCTTGACGGCAAAGTCTAGAACGGAGGATGTAGTTGAGGGCTTCGGCTATGGGGCCAACGACTACCTAAAGAAGCCTTTTAGCATGGAAGAATTGATCGTTAGAATCAAAGCCCTGCTCGATAGAAAAGAAGGCAAATCAGCTTCTGAAGATGTAGAAATTGGCAAGTATACATTCAATTTCTCCAAACAGACACTTCGATTCGATGGTAGTGAAATTATGCTGACACATCGCGAAGCGCAATTGCTCCATGAACTATATCGGCATAAAAACGAGTTAACGGAGCGAACACTTATCCTGAATACTTTGTGGGGTAATGACGATTTTTTCAACGCCCGAAGCATGGATGTTTTCATCACCAAGCTGCGCAAAAAACTTACCCTCGATCCTGAAATTCAGATCATGAATGTAAGAGGGTACGGCTATAAGCTAGTCTGTTAGTCGCTTTAGGCTATCCTTGCTACATTTGTTCATGCACGATTTCGAAGCTCGAAAACGCAAAAAACCGATTGATAAGAAAACTGCTTTATTAAAAGCAGCTGATTATTGCGCCTATCAGGAACGCTCACAACAAGAAGTGCGTGACAAACTTTACGGTTATGGGCTTCACCATGATGAAGTAGAGGAAACGCTCTCCGAACTCATTACCCAAGGCTACATCAATGAAGAACGCTTTGCAAAAGCCTATGCTGGTGGCAAATTTAGAGTTAAGGGCTGGGGTAAGAGAAAGATTCTTCAGGGCTTAAAGCAACATCGCATCTCCGAGTACTGTATCAAAAAGGGGATGCTGGAGATTGATCCTGACGACTATTTTGAGACACTGATGAAACATGTTGAAAAGAAAAAGCCTTCTATTAAAACAGACTCCCTTTACATACTCCGAGGAAAATTAACACAGCATCTTATCATGAAAGGCTTCGAAATGGATTTGATCCAAGAAGCCATTAAGCAGTCTTTGGAAGAAGATCACTAAGCCCTTAGCTTCAAGCCCTTTTGCCATAGAAAGCCGTATCTCACAGCGAGGAATAACATAAGTGGAATCATCGCTGTGTTATAGACCTGAAGTTGTAGGAGCCAAACAAAGGCCATTGCAATCAATAGTATAAATAGGAACCTAACATATACGCGTACCCATTTCGGAGGCTCCCTCTTGATCAAGTAAAAAGCCACAACAGCATTTGGCGCGAAAGCCCAGAATATATTCAGGTTGTCTACAGTGGTTTTGTGATAGGTGAAAAACCAGAGAAAAATTAAAAAGGCCCCAAAAAGGCCGGTGACTAGCATGATGCCGAAATCCATAAACCGCGACCTTTTTCCCTTCAAAAAATCAATTACCGTAAAAACCGTCAGTACCACTGCAATTACTGCGAACACTAAGGTTGGAGACAGTTTGTCTTGCCGAATCTCATAGTAATCAGATTCGAAAAGCTTCTTCGTCTGCTTAACAGCAGGCACTGCCCGGCCATCTCTGAGAATGGTAGCGTTGGCATATGCTGCCAGCACATAATCAGGCAAATACATATATTCTTCGGGAGTAGCCACCTTGTCAATAATCGCTCCTAAGGCTACATCAATGCCCAAATCTACCCAAGGATGATTGTATGAATTTTCATCAACTAAAGACCGAATGGTCGAAGTTTTTGTCAAATGATCGCTATTGTATATAATCGCGTCACCCATTACTTCTTTGACGATATCGCGCATTCTAGTAGCACAATTGTCAAAAAATGGGTCGTAGACATACTTCCTATTTTCGGGAAGGTGATTGGTTTCAAGCGCTTCATAAATGGCTTGCTTTTCTTCGAGGTTTAGGTTCAACACTTGCTCCGTCAACCATCGGTTTTCCTGAATGTAGTTGTTGTAAAAATTTTCGAAGGGGTATGCCCCCAGTCTATACTGAGCGACTCCCATTGTGAACTTAGTAACGAACCCACCTTCAGAAAAAGCAAACTGTCCGTAGTTATAAGCCCTGTCTAAACCCTTAGCTGGGTCTTTAATGCGAAAGGCGCTATGCCCGAAGCAATCATAAAGATTAGCGCCTGGCCCGACAGTGATAATACTCACCTCAGCCTGATCAGATAGCCGACCAAATTGGGCCGTCACCTGAAATGAAAAGAGCAAACAGATAAAAAAGATGATGTGCTTCACGGTTTAAAGCTATGATTTTGAAATGAATTTGCTGCAAAAGTATGCCGCAATTTTGATGCCTAGCTATGGGCGACTAACTTGAGCACATGAACCGAAAATGGCGTGATGGATTAAATTATATGTCCAAGTTGACGCCAAGACGTGTATTTAATATGGTTCAATTGGTTGGCAGTTACTATGCCTCGAAGGTTTTCAGTAAGCCAATTCACTATGGCATGCCCACCAGCATATCGCTAGAACCCACCACCTCTTGTAACCTTAGGTGCCCCGAATGCCCTAGTGGTTTAAGGAGTTTCACTCGCCCAACGGGCATGCTTACCCAAGAAATTTATCAAAAAGTAATTGACGAATTAGCGCCAAGTCTAACTTACCTCATTTTCTATTTTCAGGGAGAGCCCTATCTCAACCCTAAGTTCTTAGAACAGGTTAAGTATGCCAGTCAGAAACGCATTTATACCGCTACATCTACCAATGCCCATTACTTAGATGACAAGCAAGCTAAAGCCACTGTTGAATCAGGCTTAGATCGATTGATCATCTCCATAGATGGCACCAGCCAAGAAACGTATGAGCAGTATCGCATAGGAGGAAAACTTGAAAAAGTAATTGAAGGGACACGCAATGTGATCAAATGGAAAAAAGCATTGAAATCAACGACTCCGCATGTCGTTTTTCAATACCTAGTGGTAAAGCCGAACGAGCACCAACTTGAAGAAGTAAAAACACTAGCCAAAGACTTAGGCGTGGATGAAGTAGCCTTCAAAACTGCGCAAATTTATGATTATGAAAATGGTTCTGACCTGATCCCAACCATTGAGCAATACGCTCGGTATAAGCAACTACCCAACGGAAAATGGAAAATCAAAAACAAGCTGGTCAACCATTGTTGGAAAATGTGGCACTCGTGCGTAATCACTTGGGATGGAAAAGTGGTGCCCTGCTGCTTCGATAAAGACGCGCATTATCAGCTAGGGTCAATGGGCGATCAATCATTTAATACCGTCTGGAGGGGAGAAGCCTATCAAAACTTTCGGGCTTCGCTGATTATATCACGTTCCGAAATAGAAATGTGTAAAAATTGTTCTGAGGGGACTAAGGTTTGGGCTTAAGGCTTGTTGTCTTTCAATGAAATCTTAATTAGCTGATTGGGCTCATTGGTAACTGTTATTTTTCTAGGGATTAATTTAGCATAGCCTGAACCTTCTTTACTCGCGTTGAAGCCCAATGTATACTCTCCTGGCTCAATATTGAAACCTCTCTGAACTACACCTGAATCTTTATCAAGTTGGTAAAAAGTAACTTTATTCTCGGTAAAATCTGCTTTTAGCTCAATCGAGTGATACCCCCCATTTTCCACTTCTAGAATAACGTTGCCCACATTCAATTTACGCTTAACTTCCTCGACCGTAACATCAAGTCTTTCCATTAAATTATAAATCAATAAAGGGCCTCGCAATGATGTTTCTTTCACAAGAACCTCGTTCTCGGATGATAAAAGAAATGTTGAGGGAAAGCCTGAAACTTTATAGTCATCAATCACATTACCCGCTTCATTTTCCATTAAGTGAGTCCAATTCAACCCCCTTTTTTCAACAAAATCAATCACTTTGCTCTTTGTATCTTGAGCAATGCTGATGATCTCAAAGTTTTGGTCCGAAAACAATTCTCTTGCGTCTTTCAAGTAAGGTATTTCAGCAATACAGGGTGCACACCACGTTCCCCAAAAATCTATGAGCTTAATCGTTGACCGATTTTTTAATTTCAATAATTTGTTGTCCAACGTCCACCCTTCAATCATTGGAGCAGTAAGCCCCACTTGAGTACCTACTTGGACTTCCTCCAGTCGAACTCGCTCAAGAATTAACTCCAAACCTTCCCCATCAATATCTTTAATACGATAAGCAAAACTTGATGTCCGAAAGACATCACCTTGTTCTAGTTTACCAGTATTCAACTGCACCCTGTGTTGAATCGACCCCTCAAAAATAGAGTCGCTAACAAGGACCTCCAAGAGATCTTTTCTATACTGAATTCCATAGAAGCTATTGGTAGCGTAGATGTGCTTCTCTTCTCCGTCAAGAACAATGCTTCCATAGCGATGTTCACTCTGTCCAATACCTACCATTTGTGGATAATTGGCTATTGTAAAATATGCTGAGTCTTGTACTATTTTTCTATTCACCAACTTTTCAACGCTTGCTGAAAAGACTTTGGGCTCCATCATAGCGCTATAATTACCAGATGAATTTGGCATTTCAATAATGCTCTCTCCTTCAAAACTCTCATCGTTATTTTTGTCAATGATCAAGTAATATTGACCGCCTATATCACCGTAAGCGACCGACACTTCTGTGTCAACGTATTTGGTCGTCATTCTTGACAGCTCTTCAGGACTATCATCAGAAAACCAGCCCCCATAGTACTTGGCAGAATCAAGCACTCCCCTTTTAATAGCAGAAAAAGCCATTTGAGGAAAGTCTGTTGTCAAAGTTCCTATTGAAAGTGACTCGTAACCTTTGGGCAAATCACCCTTCGTCATTTCATGAAGTCCAAAAAATCTTGCTGTAGAATCTGTTGGTGTTGGAGAAAACTTACCGACACTTTGAAAATGTGGACCAGGGCCTTTAGCCCTTTCGAGTTTAACTCTAATTGTCATTATATCTGCATCCCGGATACTACTTAAATCTGCAGTTTGACCAACAGCAGGATAATACAACAGTGTAATTGATAAAATAAGATTGACCAGAAGTACTTGAATAAACATTTTCATCTATTTAAGATAATTGCTTTTATTCAAAACAATAAAATTACTGGGTATAATTAGGACTTTAAGTGCTCGGGAATTTTGAAATCCTTCTTTGCAGGAGCACAAGAATCGCAACCTGAGGAGGCACAGCCACTACCCGTATCATATCTCTTATATAGCTTTCTACCCATGTAAATGGCTGCTGCTAAAAACAATATGATAACGATGGCTTCTTGCATTTGGACTCTTAACGACTTTACTAAATCGATAGTTCTTTAAACTGACACAAATTTATAGATTTTCAGAGGGGCTCCTGCCTATTTCCAGTGTTTTTGTATGGTGGCTAACATCTCAGGTTGTGTTACATTGCCAGCAACTATCTGTCGGCCAAATAAAAAGTCTTCGCCCCCTTTAAAGTCTGTTACGCTACCACCTGCTTCTTGTACTATCAAGGCTCCGGCAGCCACGTCCCAAGCGTTAAGGTTATACTCAAAGAACCCTTCAAACCTACCACAAGCCGTATATACTAAGTCTACTGCAGCGCTACCCATGCGTCTCAGGCCGTGCGTAGTTTGCATAAACTCGTTGATGATGGTTAAGTATGGTTGCATCTGCTCAAAGTTGTAGTAAGGAAAGCCGGTTGCCAACAAGGACTTTTCTAAAGTCTTCGTTTCAGAAACCTGAATTGGCGAATGATTTAAAAATGCCCCTCCACCCTTGATGGCGTGAAAACACTCATCTCGGTTGATTTCGTAAACCACCCCTAGTGCCAATTGACCTCGCTTCATCAAAGCCACGGAAACGGCATAGACAGGAATACCATGCGTAAAGTTGGTCGTCCCATCAAGCGGGTCTATGATCCAATTATAGATATCTGATTTTCGTGTAGAAGTGCCTTCTTCGGCAATGAATCCGCTACCCGGTAATATCTCTGATAAACCCTTGACTAAACGGACTTCTGCTTCCTTATCCACATAAGACACAAGGTCATTTTTCCCTTTGTACTCAATCTTTGATTCATCGAATTTCCTAGATTCTTGGCGGATAAACTCGCCTGTCTCTTTGACTAATACGATCAGATCTTGAAGCAACTTTTGCATAGTTCAAAATTACAGGAAAGGCCGAAAGATAGCCTATAACAAGTCCTGACATTTTTATTAATTCACTAACTTGATGGAGTCTAACGCTTTTTATGAAGAGACTTATACCCGTTTTACTAATGCCACTTCTATTTTTAGTGTCCTGCCAACCGGAGCTTCCAAAAAACGAAGTCATCGTTATGGGCATGATTCACAGTGGGCATCGCACCAATCCGAATTACGATATTGAAACCATCAAATCATTGGTGAGAGAAATAGACCCAGATTTTATACTCACAGAAATACCTCCCGATCGCTATCCACAAGCAAGGAAAGAGTTTGATGAGCTGGACACTATTATGGAATCCAGAGTGCGCGTATTCCCAGAATATGTCGATGCGATTTTCCCTTTGACGAAGGAAATGGATTTTGAAATTATCCCTACAGCCGGATGGACCAAACCGATGAATGACTTCAGGAGGGAAAAGCTAAATGAAATTCGAAATAATCCTGATCGTGCCGAAGACTGGCAAGCCTATCAGACATCCATGCAAGAAGGCGCAAAAGCGATTAGCGCAAATGGCGACCCTAATGACCCCTACTACATCAATTCAAACACGTTTGACAGCTTGATGTTTCTGCGATATCAAACCTACAACACGCTCTTTAATGAAGAGCTCCTCTTAGGTGGCTGGGACAACATCAACATTGCGCACTATTGGCATATTGAAAAAGCAATCGAAAAACATAGAGGAGAAGGCAAGCGCTTCTTAATTACCTATGGTTCGGCACACAAGCACTGGTTTTTGAAAGAACTTAGAAAACGGGATGATATCATCATCAAAGAAATGACACCTTTTTTAGATAAAATTTTGAAATAAAATGGATAGAAGAAGCCTTTTAAAATACTCCTTTTCTGGCATTGCCGCATCATCATTATTGGCTGGGGGGTTAAAGGAATCCTTTTTGGAGAATGTTGAGAAAACAGGATTTAAGCTTTCATCTCCCAACAATGACGAGGACTATTGGAGACTTGTTAAAAGTGAGTTCTCCATGGCTAAAGGACTTTACTATTTTAACAATGCCTCTCTTGGCCCTTGTCCAAAACTGGTGGTAGATGCCACGAATGAGTTTAGGGCGCTCTTAGATGGATTTCCTTCAAAATATATGTGGGGAGGCTGGCAAGATGAAAAGGAGGCTACGCGAAAGAAAGTGGCGGATATGTTTTCAGCCGATAAGGAGGAAATTGCCTTGGTGCATAATACTACTGAGGGAATGAATCTCATCGCGCATTCTATTGCACTAGAACCCGGAGACGAAGTCATTTTAGCAGACCATGAGCACGCCAGCGGAACTGTTCCTTGGCAGCATTGGCAAGAGATAAGAGGTTTCAAAATAGTGCGGCCCAAACTCCCTATTCTTCCGCAGTCAAAGGAAGAGTTGGTTGACGTCTATCGAAAGGCCATCACTCCTAAGACGAAGGTCATATCAATGGTACACGGCACTAACACAAATGGAATGATCCTACCGGTGAAGGAAGTGAGTGCAATGGCACATCAGCGAGGTATTTTGGTAGCTGTAGATGCAGCACAAACGGCTGGAACTTTCAAAATTGATTTACACGATTTAGGTTGCGATTTTTATGCCGCTAGCGGTCATAAATTCATGTTCTCGCCAAAAGGAATGGGCGTTTTCTACGCTAGAAAAGAATCGCAAAAACACTTAAAGCCTCTCATCGTTTCACGGGCTCATTTCAGAGACCCTTCCATTCGAAGATTAGAAAACTACAATACTCGAAACTATCCAGAGATGTTGGGCCTAGGCACCGCTGTCGATTATTATAACCTCATTGGTGCAGAAAAGCGTGAGGCTAGATTACGGGAACTAAAAGCCTATTTCAGAGGAAAAATAGAAGCTGACGATCGCTTTATGTTGAAAACACCCGGTGCAAAAGATCTTTCATGCGCCATTCAAAATGTAGAAGTAATTGGAAAGAAAGTAGGGGACGTAAAGAATGCACTCTTTGAAAACCATATGATCGATTGCCGACCTATTGGTAGTCACGGTATTAATGGTTTGAGAATTTCGCTATCGGTGTTTACCACTAAAGATGATATCGACTACCTCATTGAGGCTTTGAAATCTGTTTAGGGTTTGCCCTGTATTACGAGCACAAACTCTCCTTTTACCCCTTTCTGAGTAAAATGGGCAATGACTTCGGTTAGGCTGCCTCTAACGGTCTCTTCAAACAGTTTGGTCAGTTCACGAGAAACTGATACTTGTCTGTCGCCCAAGAACTCTTTGAGCTGTTCTAAGCTCTTTATCAACCGATGTGGGGATTCGTAAAGCACAATGGTCCTCTCTTCTTCGGCCAATAGTTTAAGCCTTGTCTGACGCCCCTTCTTATGGGGCAAGAAGCCTTCGAAGACAAACTTGTCAGATGGTAGGCCTGAATTAACAAGTGCCGGGACAAAGGCTGTAGCACCTGGCAAACAGTTTACTTCCAAACCAGCTTTTATGGCCTCGCGCACCAAAAGAAATCCAGGGTCGGAAATTGCGGGAGTACCTGCGTCTGATATGAGTGCAAAGACTTCTCCTTGCTGCATACGTTCCACCAACTTCTCAGCATTTTTATGTTCGTTAAAAATGTGATAGCTCTGAAGTGGTTTGGTAACATTGTGGTGCTTCAGAAGCTTACCAGAGGTTCGCGTGTCTTCGGCAAGGATTACGTCTACTTCGTTAAGTACTCTTAAGGCACGAAGGGTAATATCCTCAAGGTTCCCAATGGGGGTAGGTACAAGAAAAAGGTTTGGCTTTTCTGGCATTAAACCAAGCTATCAATGATTTTAGCTAATTCACGATCGTTATCGGTAACTACGTTTCCAGCATCGTGTGTAGTCAATTCAATTACTACTTCATTGTAAACGTTAGACCAGTTTGGATGATGACCAAACTTTTCAGCGGCAATGGCAACGCGTGTCATAAAGCCGAAGGCTTGTACAAAGTCTTTGAATTCAAAAGTTCTTTTAAGTTTGTTATCTTCTTCTTTCCACATAATACTAATTCTTTACTGCTGTAATGATGAATTGATATTGAAGGCTTTTTTCGTCAATGCTAATTTTCTTAAAGGACGACTTCCTCAAAAAGGACCTTATATCACTCGGTTCTGCCTTTGATTCATCAGCAGGGCCCACCGGGATATTGCCTTTCTTAAAGTCTACAATCACCAATCGAGCACCAGGTTTCATTCCTTTGATTAAACGGGGAAAATAAACCTCTCTGTTCGGTATATAATTAAAGGTATTAACAATGAGTACTAGATCCACTTCGGCTTCCAAGAGATTTGGAACATCTGGAGGTGTGAGCCTCACTTCAATATTATCGGACCATTCACCAACAATCTCTTTTTGACTCTGAATGTATTCAAGGGCCTTTGGATTAATGTCTAGAGCAATTACTTTGTCAGCTTCCCGTGCTAACTTAAAAGTAAAATAGCCAGAGCCAGCCCCAATGTCAGCTACCGTCATACCACTCAATTCTCCCATCCGATCTATGATCAAATCAGGATTTTGCCATTCGGTTCTTTCGGTATCTTCAATGGTCATTTCCGTGGCCTCTTGTGGTATAGGCGCTGGTTCGGTTATGCTTGGCAAAGTTTCGGGTTCAGTATTTTCGGCTTTCTCCGTAGTACCATTCCCTCCACAAGCGAGTAGAAGCATTGGTAAAACTAGTATGAAGCGTTTTTTACACATTATAGAGCAATGATACCTTCAATTTTTTGCGCTTGTTTATAAATCTCGATCACATGGTCGCTCGATTGCATCAGGACCTTAGCCGTAACGCTAGTGTACTTTCCCTTGCTTGAAGGTTTATAGCTTAGCTCATTTAACGGGAATAGCTTTTTAACCTCGTCCTTCTTGTCTTCAGTAACAATAAACTTGAACATGTAGAGCGTGGGGAAGTCGTGAATATCATCGAGCTTCTTTTTAAATTCTTCAGTTGTAAATTGACTCATGAATCAAAATAACATCAATAGGTCAGAAAAAGTTACGCAAAAAAAAATCGGCCAGTTGGCCGATTCTTAATTAAAAGTATTTGTATCGTTCATCTACGACTTCTACTCTATCAATTACGGCTTGCCTCAGCTTACCTTCAATAGTCGCAAAAGCTTCTTGAATCAGTTGATTCTCGTAGGATGTGTAGTCTCCAATTTCGGAAGCGCTAGAAATGGACTTCAATTCAACTACTACCACTCCTTGATTGTCCACCACATATGGTTTCGTCTTGTCTCCAACATTTTTTAGGGCAAAAGCGGCTCCAATAGCCTCTGGTGCTATACCTGCATTCGCTAAGTTAAGGTCTGCTAGTTTTAACGCACTATTGCTATATACATTGGCTTCTGGTCCATAAGCAGTTGCCATGGCACTGACACTTCCAGATAAACCATTGATCTTCGCTTTAATGAACTCAGCTTTCTTTTCGTTTCTCAACTTTGCAGCAATCTGCTCTCTAACAGCACTCAAAGGTTGAACGCCTTCTTCTGTTTTACTTCTATATACTGCTACTACATACTCACCATCTAGGTCGAAATCCTTCACATCGCCAATAGATGCTTCTCCATATAACCAAGAAACAATTTGACGTGCGTTGTTGAGTCTACCGATTGAGATCGCGTTCTTATCAAGGTTATTACCACTAAATACTGGGTAGCCATTCTCACTTGCATAAGCATTGAATTGATCTAGATTATCAACATCGCTTGCAAACAGGCCTGCTTTTCGGTAAACCGCATCAATAGTTTGAGTAGATGGCGTAAGCTCTACAATTACCTGAGCTACTTTATATCTATTTTTTACTTTGGTTTCAGTAACATTGACGATGTAGATGTTATTGTCAGTTTCGATAAGCCTTCTTACAAGCCCCTTACGCGTGGCTGCAAAAACAGTCCTTTCGATATCGGCAATCTTATCTTCTCCTTTTTTGAACCAGCCAATGTCGCCACCTACATTGTTGTAAGCTCCTTCACTATTCTGTCTGGCCAAGTCTTCGAAAGACTCACCGTTTCTTAATTGACTTAATACACCGTTAGCTTTCTTTCTAACATTCGCCTTTTCAGCGTTTGTCATTCCGGCAATGCTAAAAACAATTTGACTAGCTCTGGCAAACTCTTCTTCAGAAGGAACGATTCCTGAAAGCTTATGAACGGTGTAAATTCCGTTCGATAGCTCTGGCCCGATAATGTCTCCAACTTTCATAGAAGTCACTTCATCAGCAACCGAAAGAGGTAACGCTGTAGGGTCATAAGTAGAAAACGCTAAACCCTGCTCAGAAATACTTCTGGCATAAGTAGAGTCATTATCACTTGATGCTAATCTTGACTTGATTTCTGCCATCTGATTCTCATAGAGTGCTGTGTCTTGTGATGATGGTACAACAGGAAACGATACAAAATCAATGTCTCTGGTTTCTTCTACAGTAAATTCATCTTTGTGGCTATTTAGGTATGCGCTGATTTCGCTATCCGAAATAGCACCAATTTGATCATCACTAACCGAAGAAAATGGCACTGACAGATATTCTACTGACCTGAAAGCTAATTGCTCTTGGTATTCCTTTTGTGCTTCTGCAAGTGTTACATATTCCGTTTTGGCCAGTAGGTTAATGAATTTCCTTTTCGTTCTCTCAATCATAGATTGACGCTCGTAATAGGAAAATATGGCCTGCTCATTCGGATCATATTGAATGCTCGCTAAATATTGCTTGATAGTGGCAGGATCATTCGAACCAATTCTTTGTAAGAAGAAGTTGCTCATATCAGGAGAAAGGTTTCTTCCCTGCACCATATCAACTCTTTCATTAGGCCCAATTTCTAAACCCAGTTCTTGAAGCTTATTGGTGAAAGCGACATCTTGAATGATGCTATTCCACACTTGATCACGTAAAAACTGCATGATCTGTGGGTTTCCAGAGGGATATCCAGAGTTTTGCTGTGCATTCTGCACCATGGTCGCAAAGTCTTCTTGAGAAATCTCTTCCCCATCAATCTCCCCTACGTTTCTGCCGTTGCCCAGCAAAGTTGAATTCTGGCCTAAGAGGTCGCCCAAGACGAAAGCCACAATTGACAACCCAACTACTACAATGAGTAGTTTTCCCATTTTCTCACGAAGCGTATTAATTATTGCCATCGGTTATTTTTTAAACAGGCGCAAACATAACGGAATTATGGCCTAAAATCAAAGGAAAAGAAAGACAAAACTCCCTAAAACTCAGATGCCTCCGTGTTATTTGATGGTGAACAAGACATTATCGATTCTAGTGTCTTCCATCGTCTCGATTTTTATCTGAAATGGTGGGTAATCGATGACATCTCCCGGCTCGGGAATATTTTCTGTAATCGACAGAATAAAACCTCCTAGGGTATCATATTCTCCTTCGGGAATCTCCCAATCGTACTTGTCGTTCAAGTAATCAATTTCGTGTCGGGCGCTAAGTTTATACTTGTTGTCAGTCAATTTTACTTCTACCCAATCTTCATCCTCATCATGCTCGTCTTGAATCTCTCCAAAAATCTCTTCAATTACGTCTTCTAAGCTAATGATACCTGAAGTGCCTCCAAATTCATCGACCACCAAGGCAATGCTTTTTCTTTCCTGAATGAACTGAATCATTAATTCATTCGCCAGCATGGTTTCTGGAACGATCAGAATGGGTGTCAATATGCTTTCAATGTCAGCAGGCTTTTTAAATAGCTCCAATACATGGCAGTAACCTATAATTTCATCGATACTTCCTTTATGAACCAGTACTTTGGTGTGACTGCTGTCTAAAAACTCTTTCTTAAGCTCTTCAATGTTATCTTCTACATGAACAGCTGAAATCTCTGTTCTTGGAATCATACACTCTCTCACCCTTACGGTTTTAAATTCGAGTGCATTGTTAAAAATCTTAGTGTCTACTTCAATTTTGGCTTTCTTAATGTCTTCGTGTGTGTTACGCTTGATGTAGTTCCCCAAATCGGTCAGACCAAAAACTTGTCGATCTTCAGAATACTTCTGACGCAAAACAAAAATGATGATGAATCGAGACATCTGTTCAATGAGCCAGACTGCAGGAAACATAAGCACAAAGACCACGATCAAAGGAATAGCCAAGATATTCAGCAAGCTATTCGGGTTGATTAGAAAGATACTTTTTGGCGTGAATTCGGCAGTGACCAATACAATGATAGTGGACAGTATGGTTTGTAGTAGTACCACAGAGGTTGTGGTATTGAATGAGTCTGGCAGTCTTTCGGCTATCCAAGGCTCCAAGAATGTCGCCATGTAAATACCGTATATGACTAGGGCGATGGTATTGCCTACCAATGCGGTATTAATAAGACGAGAAGGTTTTTGAGTAAAGAAAGAGAGTATTCTTCCTCCGAGTCTTCCTTGCTGACCTTGAAGTTCAATTTGAAGTTTGCTAGCGCTGACAAAAGCGATTTCAGCTCCTGAAAAAAAAGCTGAAAATATCAAGCAGACAAGAATGATCGTTAATTGATTTGGATCCATTAACGTTTCTTTCCCCTTTTAGATTTTGACTTTTTAGCCGATTCCACTTTTTCCTTTTCTTTACGCTTGGTAATGCGATATCTATATAAAAATAACATTCCCATGGAGACCATGAAAACAAAATAAGAATTAGCAATACCGTAGGTCATGGTTTGGTGTACACCAATTATAAAAGTGACTACGGCTAGTGAAAATACGATGGAGTCTCCTAAGTTCTTCAATTCTCTTTAATTTCTATTTCGCTTTCTGTGGCCTTTATGAATTCATAAGTAGAAAAATCCTGTGGGGCAATAAGACCTTCAGCACGGATTAATTCAGTAGCCGTTTGCACAGTGACAAACTTATTCGTGTAAATTTTCGCAGTTTCGGGGTTCCAAAACAGTTCTTCGGTTCTTAGTGTCTCTTCTTTAGCCAAGTTCACTACCACCACGTCACCATTGGCTTTGTAGACATTTTCTTCTGACGATTTAAATCCTCTTTGTGCGGTTAGTATAGAGGTTTTTATTCCCTCACTATCAAAAAAAGTCACCTCTATTCCTTCTGGAAACTCTATGTCTCCATTTTGATGTTGAAGCTGTTTTTTACCTTTCATGATTACCTTAGTAACCGTGGATTGACTCAAGTTGATTTCGACATTGTCGGATTCAAAAAGAGGGCCGGTATACTCTTCCATTTCGGCAAGCTTCTGGTCTTCTGATAGACAAGAACCCACCAAAAGAATGGTGATCAAAAAGAAGCAATATGTAAAAAGCTTTTTCATTTAAGTAAAACGGTCTTCCCCGAAATCGAAGAAGACCGTTTTAGAATATTTATTTCAACCTTATTGGTCTGGTCTCTTCTTAAGTTTTACGCTTTGCTGAATCCAGCAGCTAACAAATATCGACTCTCCCTCTTCCTTATCCGCAGTAAAGATGTCGGTCATTGTAGGAAACTGCTCTGCAGCTGTTCTAGCCTTTGCACTATTGCCTCCTCTCATGTAGTAATCATACGCTAGAATATATCTGGCTCTATCATCTACTTGGCTTACTTTCTTGTCGCAATCTGCGCTACTCATCACCATGTCACCTATTAAGGTGTACATTTCTTCGTTTAGCGTAGGGTCAATTTCCGCAACTTGTAAGGCTATTTTCTTCGCCTCAGGGTAATTGCCCTGAATTCTTTCTGTAACAGCTACCTGCTTAAGCGCTTTTGCCTTATCAGTATTATCATCAGTTAATTCTGCTGCTTTAGTAAAATATTCTTTAGACTTTTCGAAGTCTTTTTCTCCACCAAACTTAGCACCTAATAGATACCCCACACCGTATTGTGGGTTGCTTTCAAACACTCTCTCCGCAGCACTAACAAACCAATCAGAATCTGTACAGCCTCCTTCATAGGCGAAAGCAAAGATTTTGTTGGCAAGCTCGGCATCATTAGGGTTTTGCTCAAACTCAGGAACTAACTTATCAACAATGAAGTCACAATCGATTAGTTTAAGGTCTGCTAACTTCTTATCGATGAATTCCTTAATGGACACGTATCTTTTCAAGCTCTTATTTTCAGATTTAGCTTTGGCCATCTGAAAATCAATGTGCTGTGTAGCTCGATCATAAATTTTTAGAATCTCATCATCTGTAATACCCGTGTTTCTGGCGTAAGCTAAAGAAGCGGTATTCATGTAGTATCTTCCTAACGGATAGTAGGCCTTATTTCCCTTAAGTTCATATGCCTCAGTAATGAGGTCTAAAATCATCTGTGTTTTTGGAGTCTCCTTGTAATAAAACTGGAAGGCATCTATCGCTTGTCTATCGATAACGTCTTTCTTATCATCTGGAAAATTCTTATACCTCATCTCATAAAGAGACATAATTTTTGCTGCTGCTTCTGCCTTTAATTTCGGATCCTTAGCATTGCTGTAAGTATCTTTCCAAACTTTAATGGCATTGATGTAAACGGCAGAACTCAATGATGGAAACTTGTCCATTATTTTCACTAAGTAAGGCTTAGCAGCCTCATAGTCACCTTGTCCGTAAGTATCATCAAATAGTGTCCACAATGTTTGAGCTTCTGACCTTTGCTCTGGATTTTCAGGCCAAAAAAACTGTGCTTGTGCTGAAGTACACAATGCCAGTGCGGCAGTCAATAGAAGAGCTTTCAATCTCATAATAATAGTAGTTTTAGTTAAATCTTTGTCTAGTAAACCAGGTTACATCTTGCAAACTAAACCCTAGGTTTATCTTAAAATAATTTTCTCTTACCAATGTGTCAGATCTGCGACCACGCTGGCCAACAGTGGCACCAAGGTTTAAATGGGCACGACCCCAAAACGCATTCAATGGGAATGAGCCTCCAAAGCTAACGCCAAAATCATTAATTGTCTCGTTATTAATTACGAATGGTGTTTGCTCAAAGTGAATTCCAAACCGAACACGCGTCAAAGCTAATAATTTAGTTGACGTGATATCTGGAACAAACTCACCCCCCAGTACCGCTTTATAAGCTTGTCCATAAGAGTTTTGTGCCATACCGTTTTCGTCACGATAATCTGCCCAATTTTGACTTTGGTAGTCTAAGCCAATTGTAAATTTTGGGCCATTGGTATATGAAATACCAAAACCCATTTTCTGTGGAAGATCAATGGTTCTTTTATCCAACTCATCGTTGGCGACTGTGTCTTGACTAAATGCCTGACCCACAGATGCCTGATTCTCAAGCACAACCAACCTATTTTGTCTTATACTGACTTGAGGGTTAAAATAACCGCCAATGTTTAATGTTTGATTTTCTCCCACGGGTAATCTATATAGTCCGCCTATGCTAAGGGCAGCACCATGAAAACTCTTCGTTGAGTTCACTACTGAGACGCCAAAGCCAGTATCCGTTATACCTTCAAGAGAAAAACGGTCTTCTTTCTGAATGGAACCGAATATTAATGATGCTTTTACACCGAGCTGTAGATTTTTAATTTTGAAGGCGTTTGTAACAGCAACTTCGTCAAGGCCTCCTGCACCTTTCACTTCAACTACCGGAGTGGTACCTTCTGGTCCTGCTCCTTCATCGCGGCTGGTGAAATTATAGCTTACAGCTGAATAGGGGGTAAGACTAAGTCCCAAATTCCACTTGGCAAACTTTATCGGCATTGCCAATCCAAAATCTTTTAGTCCTCCGGTAGTTACATTATAACTTTCCTCGCCTTGTCTAAAGTTTCTGACGTCAATTGATGATCCTAACTGGAAGACTGCCTCGTAACTCGAAGCTAGTAACGCTGGATTGATGCCACTGGCAAAGTATCGGCCGTTGTGCGTAACACCAAAGCCACCCATGGCAGCATTATGAGAGAAACCGCCCCAGCTTGGAGTACCCACACCAATTACTGAATAACTAGACTGATCGTATTGAGCAGAAGCCTCGTTAAACAAAAATAAGCTCCAAATAAGAGCTAATGATATTCTAATTTTACTCCACATTGTATTCCAAAACACGATTCAACCCAACGAGCACAATTTCGAGGGCTACAAAGATGTCAGATTTTATTTTAGATTCAAATATTTTAGCTCCTCCTCCCGTCATAATCACCTTTAAATCAGCATTTTTTAACATAAATTGTGAGATATGAGACTGCATCTCTCCCGCTATTCCATTGATCACTCCACTGACCATACTTTGTTCCGTTGACTTACCAATGAACTGGTCTGAATCCCTTTGGTTGAGCAGGGGCAGGTTGCTTGTATAATCGTTCATTGCTTTATACCTCAATTCTATTCCTGGGCTAATCAATCCACCCTCATATTCGCCCTGGTTACTGACAAAGTCATATGTAATACAAGTTCCTACGTCTATTACCATTAGTGACACGCCCGGAAAAATGGCGTTGGCCCCGATAGCCGCGGCTAATCTGTCCATACCCAATGTCTCTGGCGTGTTGTAATTCATCTTCAGTGGACAGGGTGTTTCTTCATTAAGGAAGAGCGCGTTTTCTAACTCTGGTATGGCCTTAAGAATATCCGCTTTACGCTGATTGACTGAGCAAAGCCCTATTTGATAGTATATATCTTTACTAATAAATGCTCTCGTTTCATCCAAAGTGGAGAAAGTCATCTGTTCCACCAGTCGGTCTGCATCAAAAACACCACATTTAATATTGGTGTTACCAAAATCGATTACGAGATTCATAGCAATTAAACCTCTATTATAACGAAAAGTTTAGTTTATAAATGCTTTCGACTTCACAAATACATTATAAAATTATAGGAGCCATGTCTGGAACATCTCTCGATGGCCTCGATTTAGCGCTTGTACAGTTTGATAAAGTCGATGACCGATGGCTCTTCACCATTGAAAAAGCAGAGACTCTTGAATACCCAGATGACATGGTTGTGGCACTTAAGGCTGCCATTGGCCTCACAAATAATCAAATTAAAGCGCTTGATTTAAGGCTCGGTGAATTTATTGGGAAAGCAGTGAGGGACTTTGTCGGCAATACTGAAAATATAAATTTCATAGCTTCCCACGGGCACACTATTTTTCATCAGCCAACACAAGGCATTACTTTACAAATTGGCGATGGGGAGGTTATCTCACAGGTCAGCGGCCTACCAGTAATCAACAACTTTCGTTCAAAGGACGTTGCCTTGGGTGGCCAAGGCGCTCCTTTGGTACCTATCGGTGATAGAGATCTTTTCTTCTCTTTTGATTATTGTTTGAACCTTGGCGGTATAGCAAACATTTCTTACGCAGAGCAAGAAAAAAGGCTTGCCTTTGACATTTGCCCGTTTAACATAGCCTTGAATGAATTGGCACAACAAAAAGGCCTTCCCTATGATGATAAAGGGAAAATAGCTAGCACCGGAGTGGTTGACCTCGGTTTACTTGAGGCACTCAATCAGATACCTTATCTCTCTATGGATGCGCCCAAGTCGCTTGGACTAGAAGATTATAGAAAGCTTTGGTTGCCCCTTATCGCATCTTCAAGCCTCTCAATAGAAGATAAAATGGCCTCCTTTGTTGAACATGCAGCTATTCAGATTAGCCAATGCATGTCAGGGGAAAAGCACGAAAAGGTATTAGTTACAGGAGGAGGAGCATTTCATGACTATTTCATCAACAGGCTAAAAGACCTTACCTCTACTACAATTTGTATTCCCGATCACCAAACAGTAAACTTTAAGGAAGCACTAGTTTTCGCATACTTGGGTCTTTTGCGACATCAAGGGCAGCCAAATTGCCTGTCTTCTGTCACAGGTGCCCCCCATGATAACAGCGGTGGTGACTTATACAACTTCTAGGTTTTTGAGCTAGTTAAGGGCTAAATAGAAAAAATCATATTGCGATAGCATTAGAAAAAAATCTACCGCTTATATTCTATTCGAATTTTCGAATAAGAATTTTAAGGAACTAATTATATATTAGCAACTCACATCAACCTTCATGCTAAAGAATATTCGCTTCTTGGTAGTCATCATTGTGCTCGGAGCTTTCACTCCGAAAGCTGCATTGATTGCTTCAAATGCTACTGACGCGCATCTTTCGGACGTTACGTTCGTTCAAGGGCATGACAAGCCAGATGATCACGCGCCCCAAGATACCCATGGCGTTACAGATGCTGGCCATGGCGAGGTAGAAGCTGAGCATCATGGAGCACCACCAGCTTGGACTGTTATTCCATTTGTGCTATTGCTTGGTATGATTGCCACTGGTCCTTTATTTTATGAGCATTTCTGGCATAAAAACTATCCAATTATTGCCGTATCACTGGCTAGTTTAGTGGTTATCTACTACCTCTTTGCCCTACATGATACACACGCGCCTGTACATGCTTTAGCTGAGTACGTGCAGTTTATCGCGCTATTATCTTCACTTTACATTGCCTCTGGTGGCATCATGATCAAAGTGGACAAAAAGGCTACACCAATGACTAATGTGGCCCTTTTGATTATCGGGGCCGTAGCATCAAACCTTATCGGAACTACAGGAGCATCAATGCTCCTTATTCGCCCATTTATCCGATTGAATAAAGGTAGAATTAGACCCTACCATATTATCTTCTTCATTTTCATGGTCAGTAATATTGGAGGCGCCCTAACACCAATTGGTGACCCACCACTATTCTTAGGTTTTCTGAAAGGTGTTCCTTTCGTTTGGACACTGAGCCACAATATCATGCCTTGGGTTGTCGCTTTGATCATTTTAGCGGTAATGTTCTACTTCTTTGACTCAAGAAATAAAGATTTAGACCTAGACCTTGAACCTGAGATAGAGTTTACGGGAAAGACTAGCATTGTTGGTGCAAAGAACTTTTTATGGTTAGCCATTATCATAGGGGCTGTATTTATTGATCCAAACGTAATTGAGGGGGTTCCAGCAATTGTCTATGACGGACAAAAGTTCTCCTTTATTAGAGAAATCATAATGCTATCCGTTGGGTTCTTTTCTTTCAAATTAGCCGATAAAAAGGCCATCGATGGAAACGAGTTTAACTTTGAACCTATTCGAGAAGTTGCCTTTATTTTCGTAGGTATTTTTGGTACAATGATGCCAGCGCTCGCACTTGTTAGTGAGTTTGCACAATCTGAAACTGGCGCTGCTTTAATTGGCCCTAACTCACTCTATTGGGGAACGGGGTTCTTGTCAGGTTTTCTCGATAATGCGCCTACTTATCTAAACTTCTTAGCTGCCGCTCTGGCTTCTCAAGGTGGTGATATCAGCGTGATTGCCAATGTACAAGAATATGCTGCAGGAGGTACTTATGATAATTCGGTAGTCAACTTAATGGCCATTTCCGTTGGTGCTGTGTTCTTCGGTGCCATGACTTATATTGGCAATGGACCAAACTTTATGGTCAAGTCAATCGCTGAGCAAACTGGTATTCACATGCCATCTTTCTTTGGCTACATCTTGCGATACTCGATACCTATTCTGCTGCCGATTTTCTTGGTGATTTGGTTGATCTTCTTCGTTTTTTAGAAAATTTTAGAACCATTCTGAAGAACATCGAGTATATTGATCATACAGTTATCATGAACTCTTTTTACTACGATATCTTTTTGAGCGGGCTCACTTACGTGTTGTTAGTCTACCTGATATTCAGGTTGATGAAGAAAAGAAACTCAAACGGTAGTGATGATGAGGGAGGCATAACGCTCTACGATACACCAAAAATTGATTTACCCCCAGGTGTAGTTTGGCCAAGTGACCCCAAGCAGTACGCCCCCTTGGAAGAAGATGCTACTGTTTAGCTGCATTTATCGCAAGTACCAGTAATCAGATAATTACTCTCAGCCATTTTAAAGCCATTAGGCAATGTTACATCTGGAATGTTCACATGATCTAGGCATATGGTTTCATCGCAGGATTGGCATTTGAAATGGATGTGATTGTGTTGGTGGTTTACTTCACTACAATTGTCATTACACAGCGCATAGCGCGTAGCGCCTGAATCATCTAGCACTTTGTGAATTAACCCCTTTTCTAAGAAGGATTTTAGCGTTCGGTATATAGTAACTCGGTCATATTTACCGTCAACATCAGATTCTATATCACCGTGAGATATTGCAACATTTCTATTTAAAAATATAGAGATAACATCAGCCCTTCCTTGCGTAAGCCTTAATGAATGTTCTTTCAATAACTCTTTTACCTGAGCTTCCACACCTAAATATAATGAATAACGACTTCTAACCTTCTTCTGAATCCTTCGCTTTTCGACCGCGACCTGTTAATCTTTGGATCATCTTCTTCTCCCATGCCCAAAAAAACGCAAACTGACCAAAAATAAATCCATAGATCAGAATGAGTATTTGATATAAGGGGAAAATCATAACAATGTATAGTAGAATGCCCGCTACACCATCGATATTATCAAAGCCGATGAGATCGAAAAGAAAAGGCTTAATGAAGAGCACTGTACTTCCTGTACAAGCAAAGACTATTAAGACCACTATGGTCTGAAATAATGATTTTAGGCCCCATTTGCTTTGTAATTTTTGTAAAAACGTCTTTTCCTCCACAAGTACTTAATTCAGGTGGGCAAAGGTAATTAAGCAAGCTGTTTATCTAAAAAAACCTTCAGTTTTCACTTCAAAAATTTGATGAGGGGGTAGATTAGGCATTATTAATTCAATAAATTACAGTATAAACCAGACCTCAGCCATGCACGATCTAAGTAAGTTTCGAAGAATGTTAGTTGCGCTTGACCTTACGGATATGGACGTATTCGTAACCAAGTATGCTTCAATGATCGCCAAAGTATTTGAAATAGACGCGGTTTACTTTCTCCACGTGACGACTTCCCTCGAGTTGCCCGAGGAGATTCAGGAAAAGTATGGCAACGTAATGGCACCAGTAGATGAGACTTTGGTGAAAGAAATGGAAGTGGTCATTAACGAAAACTTCGTTAAGCCCGATAATTGCGATGTGAGCGTTTCTGTTTTAGCCGGAACTGTTACAGATGAAGTGTTGAAATTCGCCAAAGTAAAAGTAGTTGATCTCATGCTCTTGGGTAGAAAGGAGACTTTAACAGGAAGCGGGCTCAATTCAAGAAAGATTGCGAAAGGTACCGCCTCTTCTATCATTTTCGTTCCTGAAGAGTCAACTTACAGTTTAGAAAAAGTACTAGTGTCGATAGATTATTCTGAGCATTCCCAAATGGCCTTCGAAATTGCCATAGACCTGCAGAAGAAGTCGGGCGCGAAACTATTAAGTAATAATGTTTACCGAGTACCCGTTGGCTATGCCAAATCTGGTAAGAGTTATGAAGAGTTTGCCGATATTATGCTTGAAAATACTAGGGAACAGTGCGAACGCTTTTTCAAGAAAATAGATTTGACTGGGGTTGACTATGATCACACTTATGCCCTAGATGATGACCCGCACCCTGCGGATAAGATTTATAAAACTGGTGCAGAACTTGGCGTTGATATGATAATCTTGGGCTCTAAAGGCAGGTCTAGTGGGGCGGCACTTTTAATTGGCAGTGTAGCCGAAAAACTGCTTATGGAAGACCGAGATATTCCGCTTTTCCTTGTGAAAAAGGGTAAAGAGAATATGAGTTTCCTAGAGGCCTTATTCAAATTATAGTGACCGAACAATAGTGCCTTGAATCTGATAGTTCAAGTCCTTTTTGAGTCTCATTGACTCTTCTCCTTTAATATCAAAACTAGCAAGGCGAGATGCTTCAAAGTAGAGGCTTAGATTTTTAGTGACAGCATATACAGAGTTGATTTCTTTGACTATCAAACGAACCTCCTGAAGTACTCCATCAGCGTAGAAGCATTCCATTACTTGCACAGGATTTTTCTGATTCTTAGTACTATAAATCACCTTTGAAACACCGTTAAAGGCCGGTAATTCTTCTTCGAAGTACTCTCCAACAAAACCAGGCTTATTAATATCCGCTTCATAGAAAAGCTTAAACTGTTCGTGCCAGCCAGCGGAGTCAAGGCTTATGGTAAGCCTGTCTTCCTTGCCATCTGAGGTCAGGCGTTTTTCAAGTGATGCACCATTCAAGACCAATTGCTCTAATTCTTCGTCTAGCAATGTCTTTAGATCAAAATAAGAGGTGTTGATACCCTCTTCAGTCACGTCAAGTCGCGAACCGCACCCTACCAAAATGAAGAAGAGTAAAACTGGAATTACTTTATAGCGCGTTGTCATAATAAAAAGTCACCAGTCATTTCAGAAGGAAGTTCAACACCCATTAGTTTCAATATAGTCGGTGCTAAATCTCCAAGCTTACCATCCTTCATCTCAGGTTTCATGTCCTTATCAACTAGAATACAGGGTACAAGGTTTGTGGTGTGAGCCGTATTTGGTGAACCATCGGCATTAATCATGATATCGGAATTACCATGATCGGCAATCACAATCGTTGTATAGTCATTGGCCAATGCTGCTTCTAAGACCTCTCCAGTGCAAGTATCCACTGTTTCGCATGCCTTTACTGCTGCTTCAAAAACACCTGTATGCCCTACCATATCTGCATTGGCAAAATTAAGGCAGACAAAGTCAACTTCCCCTAAGTTTAGTTCAGCAATAATAGCCTCCTTAATATCATTTGCACTCATTTCCGGCTGTAAGTCATAAGTAGCAACCTTAGGTGAAGGACATAATATTCTTTTTTCTCCTTCAAATTCAGTTTCTCTACCTCCACTAAAGAAAAACGTTACATGTGGATACTTTTCCGTCTCCGCAATTCTAATTTGTTGCTTGCCTGCCTTTTCCAGAACCTCACCTAAAGTATTCACAAGGTTGTCTTTGTCAAACATCACGGCTACACCTTTAAAGGAGTCGTCATAATTGGTCATTGTGACGTACCGAAGGTTTAGCTTTGTCATTCCCTGCTCAGGAAAATCAGTTTGCGTGAGCGCTTGCGTAATTTCTCTACCTCTATCTGTCCTAAAGTTGAAGCATAGCACCACATCACCCGCTTCTATTTTGGCACCATTAGGATTGATGATTGGCTGTATAAACTCGTCCGTTACGCCACTATCATAAGAAGATTGAATAGCCGCGATAGGATCATTAGTACTCAGGCCAACGCCATTTACCATAGCGTCATAGGCAAGTTTTACCCTCTCCCAACGGTTATCTCGGTCCATTGCAAAGTACCTTCCAACCACTGATGCAATTGTTCCTGTGGTCTTTTCAGCATGGTTTTGAACCTCTTCAAGAAAGGCTTTTCCGCTTTTTGGGTCAGTATCTCTGCCATCAGTAAAAGCGTGAACAAACACTTGATCCAATTTATGCTCAGCACAAATAGATAACAGCCCTTTAAGGTGATTGACATGAGAGTGAACCCCACCATCAGAAACGAGCCCTATTAAATGAACGTTTTTCTGCTCTGAACGTGCATAGGCCAAAGCCTTCTTCAGCGTCTCATTCTCGCCAAGTGTATTCTCTTCAACGGCTTTATTGATCTTCACCAAGTCTTGATACACCACTCTTCCAGCACCAATATTCATATGACCGACCTCAGAATTGCCCATCTGCCCAACAGGTAAACCAACGGCTAATCCGGATGCTTCGAGTTTAGAATGGGAATACGTATGGAATAGCTTATCCAATACTGGAGTATTCGCTTGATCAATGGCAGAAACCGACTTATCCTGAGCCAAACCCCACCCATCAAGGATCATCAATAAAACGCGTTTGTTCATACCTCAAATATAAATATTAAAGGCTGGTTTGTAAGTGGAGACACATTGTATTAATTTCAATTCAATATGCATAACAGCATACTATTTGGCACAATTTTCGTTCGAAAGACGAATTCAAGCCGCAAGCATGAATAACCTATTTAGAAACATACTGTTGACACTCACACTGTGTCTTGCCTTTTCGGCTACAGCCCAAGAGCCTGAGAGCATAATTGAAAGCGTGGAGGAAGCCCTAAAGGCGAGTAGTTCTAAGGAACTAACTAAGTATCTACATTCCAAAGTTGAAATTAAATTAGACGGTGAACGCAAAGAATACAGCATAAATCAGGCTGAAATCATGCTTAAAAAGTTCTTTCAACAACACCCTGCTGATAGCTTCGAATTTATCCACAATGGTGATAACGACTCTGGCGCACGAGTTTATGCGATTGGCACTTACCAATCCGCTTCAGGAAAGCATCGGGTGGTTATTCGCGCCAAGCAGTACAACAAGGTCTATAAGGTCTACCGCCTAGAATTTACCAAAGACCGATAATTACAAAATCCACAAGTTTACAAATTCTGATTTGGCTACTTTTGTAGCATGAGACCTGCTTATGTCACCCAAGAAGGATTAGAAGACTTTATCGATCGCGCATTTGAAGAAGATTTAGGTGATGGCGATCATTCCTCTTTGGCATCAATTCCTGCCGATGCTGTAAAATCTGCCTATTTAGTTACGAAAGAAGACGGTGTCATTGCCGGAATGGAATTAGCACCGCTAATTTTTCATCGCCTGGATAGTGATATGCGAATTGAACCATTGGTGAAAGATGGTGATCAGGTGAAGACGGGAGATATTATTTTAAGGCTTCATGGTAAAGTAAGGGCTATTCTCGGTGGCGAAAGGTTATTACTCAATTGCATGCAGCGCATGAGCGGAATAGCCACTAAAACGGCTCAGCTCACAAACTTAATTTCAGGAACAAACGCCAAGCTTCTCGATACGCGCAAGACAACACCCAACATGCGAATGCTCGAAAAATGGGCCGTAGTGATCGGTGGTGGGGTAAATCATCGCTATGGGCTTTATGACATGATTATGTTAAAAGACAACCATAACGACTTTGCTGGAGGAATCTCCGCATCAGTGAATGCAACCAAGAAATACTTAGCAGAGACCAACAGGAACCTGAAAATAGAGGTAGAAACGAGAAATATTAGTGAAGTAAAAGAAGCTCTGGAAGTCGGTGGGGTTGACCGTATTATGCTTGATAATATGAGCCCGGAAGAAATGACCGAAGCCGTAAAGGTGATCAATGGCCGTTCAGAATCGGAGGCTTCCGGTGGGATAACTGAAAAAACCATTCGTTCAGTAGCGCTAACTGGTGTAGATTACATTTCCGTTGGAGCACTAACCCATTCTATCAAAAGTCTGGATATCAGTCTTAAAGCGAAATAGACATTGGCAAAATACAAGCGTAATTTTTTGGTTAAGATGATTGAAGCCTTCGTTTTGATCATTATGTTTGTGTTCCTTTTTCGACACTGTGTATAAAGGGCTTTAAAATGATAGTAAAAACTAAAAAATACGCCTTAGATAAGAAGGCATACAGAGCCGCAGGAATGCGCAATGTTCTCAGAGAACAATGGTGGGTTGGATTAATTGTACTCGCTATTTCTTCTATGACATTCGTAATACCATCTAACTGGTGGTGGATCGGTGCACTTATCGCTTTCACACTTTATTTACTTTTCTGGTTAATCCAATTTGCTGGCGTAACTCAATTAGAGCAAAGCAAAATGCTTTTCGAAAAGCTGTCTTACGAAATCAATAGTCAGCAAATACTTATCAAGATGAATTCCAAGCAAGGAATGCCAATGAAATGGGATCAAATCAAAAGAGCTTGGGTAGACAAAAAGCAGATTGTGCTAGTGGTGAGCAAAGCCCAGCTTATGCTTTTCCCTTTTAATGCTTTCAAAACTCAAAACGAGATTCGATTCGTTGAGACAATATTGAAACGTAAGGGGTTGCTGAAAGCTGACAAGGCCACAGATTAGACTTTTGCACGCCAAAGTCTAATCCGAGTTTTCAATTACATTTGATCTCTTGAACTCTCGCTACTATACCGAAGGCTTAATTGCTGTTTTACTTTTTGGTATCACTCCGGTGTTTATTAAGGAAGTATCTGCGAATGCTTTTACGATCGGCATAGTGAGGCTTGTTATTGGGACGACCTTCTTATTTACCATTGTCAGAGCCAGTAAGCTCAAAAAGCTTAGTAAGAAAGACTGGAAGGGTTTATTGTATATCGGATTACTCTTTGGTGCTCATTGGATCACTTACTTTATCAGTGTCAAACTGGCTACTCCCTCCATTGCCATACTTTCAGTTTCCTCTTTTGGCCTTCATATGATTTATCTGAACTGGCTAATCAATGGACAAAAACCAGTTTTGTCAGACTTGATTGCCGTTGCGGTAGCCTTGTTTGGTATATTCTTGATTGTACCCGAGTTCAATTTAGAAAATGATCTTACCGCAGGAATATTAATTGGTCTAGCCAGTGCATTTTTCTTTGCCATTCTGCCCTTTGTGCAAAGAAAACATCAACACATCGACTCCATGACACGGGCATTCGGCCAATATGCATTCGCCCTTATCGTTTTCTTAGCGTTCACAACTGAATCCAATTGGGACCTAACTCAACAAGACTGGATCTTCCTTGGGATACTCGGGGTTGTTTGTACTGTTGGTGCACATACCCTATGGCTCAGGGCGTCAACCATGCTGCCGCCAGCCACCACAAGTCTTATCTTCTATTTGGGAACACCCGTGGCCATGATTACGAGTTACATTTTCCTAAATGAAGAGATGAATGCCTCTAAGGTAATAGGTGCTGCACTCATCGTTTCAGCTAATGTATTTAGTGCCTACAAGAAGCGTTTGAAGAAAACTTAAACTAAAGCTTCTTTCAAGTATAAGGCTGTATAGTTATCCTTGAGCTTAATCATATCCTCTGGGGTTCCTGCAAAGCAAAGGCCACCGCCACTGTCACCACCATCAGGACCTAAATCAATTACCCAGTCTGCACATTTGATTACTTCAGTATTGTGCTCAATGATTACCACCGAATTTCCCTGTTCAATCAAGGCATTAATGGACTTCATCAGTTTACTGATGTCATGAAAATGAAGGCCAGTAGTTGGCTCATCAAAGATGAACAGGATATTGTCTTTAGAGGCACCTCTTTTAGGAGTGCCTTTTCCTAGAAAGTAAGCCAGCTTTACTCTTTGTGCTTCTCCTCCACTCAACGAGTTAGAAGACTGACCAAGCCTGATGTAGCCCAAACCCACCTCTTGCAGTGGCGCTAGTTTCGATATCACTGCTTTTTCGCCTTCAAAGAATACCATCGCATCGTCAATGGTCATATCAAGCACATCTGCGATATTCTTGTCATTAAACGTTACTTCTAAGATTTCTTGCTTGAAACGTTTTCCCTTACAGCTTTCACACGTCAAGTGAATATCAGCCATAAACTGCATTTCAATTTTAACAACGCCTTCTCCTTGGCAGGTCTCACATCGACCTCCATCTACGTTAAAAGAAAAGAACGCGGGCTTATAGCCGCGCTGTTTGGCAACCGCCTGGTCGGTGAAGAGCTGTCGAATAGCATCGTAAGCCTTTACATAAGTCACAGGGTTTGATCTAGAAGACTTCCCGATCGGATTTTGGTCTACAAACTCAATTTGCGTAATCGTTTTTAGTGAGCCCTCGAGCCCATCCATCTTTCCTGTCTGGTCACCAACTGTTCCCAACATCTTACCTAGCGCAGGGTATAAGAGTCGTTTTATTAAGGTTGACTTTCCCGAACCACTTACACCTGTAACCACCGAAAGTACCCCCAGAGGCACCTCAACATCTATATTTCTTAGGTTATTTTCTCGAGCGCCTTTTATCGAAATGCTATCTCGCCACTTCCTTCTGCTTTTAGGAACTTCGAGTCTTTCAGTGCCATTTAAGTACTTAGCGGTGTAAGTATTACCCGCTGCCTTCAATTCATCTAAAGTCCCTTGAAACACCAATTCCCCTCCGTTGGTGCCTGCGTCTGGTCCAATATCAATGATCTGATCGGCAGCTTGCATCACTTTTTCCTCATGCTCGACCACGACCACCGTATTTCCTAAGTCACGCAGAGTTTTCAACACTGAAATCAAACGATCGGTATCTCTAGGGTGAAGTCCAATACTTGGTTCGTCAAGAATATACATGGAACCGACAAGTGCACTTCCCAGTGATGTCGCTAGTTTTATCCGTTGATACTCTCCTCCAGAAAGGGTGTTAGTTAATCGATTCAGCGTCAAATAACCCAGCCCCACTCGGTCCAAGTATTCTAATCGGTTCCTGATTTCTTTCAACAGGCGACCTGCCACTTTCTCTTCGAATTGGGTGAGCGCTAGCTCATCAAAGAACTTCAGCATGTTCTGCACCGACATTAACACTAAACCTGTAATCGATTCGCCTGCAATCTTAACGTAAGATGCATCCATACGAAGGCGAGTTCCATGACACTCTGGGCAGTCTGTTCTACCGCGATACCTTGAGAGCATCACGCGATACTGAATCTTGTGCATCTTTGACTCTAAAAACTCAAAGAACTTATGAATGCCTTTGAAGTACTTATTTCCTGTCCAAAGCAGCTCTTGCTCTTCTTTCGTCAACTCGCTGAATGATCGGTGTATCGGGAAGTCAAATTCGATTCCATGCTTTAGCAGAGGCTCGAGCCACTTTTTCATGGTTTCGCTACGCCAAGGAGCGATAGCCCCTTCATAAACCGAAAGTGACTTATCAGGAATCACAAGGTCGCGGTCAATGCCTAATATTTTACCGAAGCCTTCACACCGCTTACAGGCCCCAAATGGATTATTAAAAGTGAAGAGGTTAACACTTGGCTCTTCAAATAGAATTCCATCAGCCTCAAAACGATCAGAAAACGGAAACCGCTCTTCTCCTGGAAAATCAATGATACAGTCACCCTCTCCTTCAAAAAGGGCCGTTTGCACGGAGTCTCCGAATCTAAATTGTGTGTCTTCATCTTGCTGAATCACACCTCTATCAATTAGTATTTCTAAGGGCTTGCCTTCGGCATCGGATAGATCGCCTAAAAGGTCTTCAATAAAGTAGGGTTGTCCTTCGGAGATCACTCTCGTGTATCCCTTCTGTAGAAGAATATTCAATTCTTGTTCTAAAGTTCTGTCTTCCTTTTTTACCAGAGGACAGAGAATCATTACCTTTTTGCCGTCTTCTTTTTGAAGCATAAAGTCAACAATACTACTGACACTATCTCTATGCACTTCTTCTCCACTTACTGGGGAGTACGTTTTTCCTATTCTAGCGAATAGTAATTTTAAGTAGTCATAAATTTCTGTGGACGTACCAACTGTGGACCTCGGGTTTCGTGTACTTACCTTTTGTTCGATGGCAATGGCAGGTGACACGCCTTTGATATAATCCACTTCGGGCTTCTCCATCCTGCCCAAAAACTGACGTGCATAACTGCTCAAACTTTCTACATACATGCGCTGGCCTTCAGCAAAGAGTGTATCGAAAGCCAGTGACGATTTTCCAGAACCGGAGAGTCCCGTAACAACTACCAATTTATTGCGTGGAATGGCTACACTGAGGCTTTTAAGGTTATTTACCTTGGCTCCTTTAATGATGATGAACTGCTTTGGATCTAGTTCATCAATAGGGGTGTTTTTGAGAACAGTTGTTAAATTCATGAGAATGCAAAGATAACAGAGCTGTCACGTTATTGACACTTTAAATTTTATCTCAGTTATTCCAAACATTATTTCATTTTTTGGCACTATGATTGCTTAAAATTTGGAGTGATATAAAAAATACAGAAGGAACGAATCTAGGTTTACTAAAGACAAATGGATATTTGCTTTGTAATTGAGATTTTCTACTTTTGAAAAGATTGAAAATAATTCCAACCCTAAAAACCGGCACAATATGATATAAACCTCTACGTTAACCTAACAATTACTGACATGAGGAAATATGCTGTAAGCGATAGTCAATTGATATCGCAGTATAAAAATGGTAGCGAAGAGGCTTTCACCACGCTGGTTGAACGTCACACTAAAAAAATCCATACAACCATCTACTTGATCGTAAAAGATCAGTATTTGGCTGAAGACTTGTTACAAGAAACCTTTGTAAAGGTGGTGAATACCATCAAATCGGGGCGCTATAACGAGGAAGGCAAGTTTTTGCCTTGGGTGACAAGAATCGCTCATAATTTGGCGATTGATAATTTCAGAAGAGCAAAACGCTACCCAACTATTGTCATGGAAGATGGCAGTAGTGTATTTAATTCTTTAGAATTTTCGGAGGACTCTATTGAGTCCAAACAAATAAAAGAAGACACCCACGCTTTGCTGCGCGACTTGATAAAAGAGTTGCCAGATGCTCAGCGTGAAGTGCTTATGATGAGGCATTATATGCAAATGAGTTTTCAGGAAATTGCTGATACCACAGGTGTGAGTATCAACACTGCTCTGGGCCGTATGCGATATGCGCTTATCAACCTTAGAAAAAAGATGGACAAAAAGAACATTGCGTATGATCAAAACCTTTACCCAAGATGACCTAGTACGTTACATTTACAAAGAAACTACCCCTGAGGAAAATTCAGAGATAGAAATCGCAATGCTCTTTGATGAGCAGCTAGCGGACTCTTATTCTGACCTTTTTGGTGTAGTCAATGATTTAGAAGCTTCAATGAAGTCTCCTTCTGAAAAGACGGTAGACGCCATTATCAGTTATTCTAAATCTTACCATTTACATTCCGTGGATTAGGCTATTTTAGCGTAATGACACGGAAAGAGCGGTACGAACAATTTGTAGCCTATTTTAGCGAAAATCAGCCACAGGCTGAAACAGAACTCAACTACGACAACCCGTTTCAATTACTGGTTGCCGTAGTTTTAAGTGCGCAATGCACTGATAAAAGAATCAATTTGGTGACACCAAAATTGTTTCAGGATTTTCCTACGCCTGAACATTTGGCCACGACCAATTTTGACGAACTCTTTCCGTATATCAGATCCATTTCTTATCCCAACAATAAAACCAAACACCTTATTGGTCTTGGAAAAATGTTGGTGGAAGACTTTGGCTCAGAATTACCCCAAACCATAGAGGAACTCCAAAAGCTACCCGGTGTAGGTCGGAAAACAGCCAATGTCATTACCTCCGTAGTGTGGAACCAACCTTCAATGGCCGTTGATACGCACGTTTTTAGGGTTTCGAAAAGACTCGGGTTAGTTAATCAAAACTTGACAACTCCCTTCGCAGTTGAAAAGGCGTTGGTAAAAAACTTAGACGAGGAAGTTATTCCGCTTGCTCATCATTGGCTGATTCTACATGGCAGATATACTTGCCTTGCCAGAAAACCAAAGTGTGAAGAATGTAATTTGATTCACTTCTGTCGCTATTTTGAAAAGAAGGAGAAAATCATTCGATGAGTTGATTTTTGTAAATTTGACTTGTGCCATCACGCATTCTCTATATCCACCAATACTTTAAAACACCTCAAGAGGGTGGTGCCATTAGATCTTACTATCTATCAAAGGGTTTGGTAGAAAATGGCTTCGAGGTAGAAATGATTACAAGTCATAATGACTCCATCTATACCGTCAAAGAAATTGATGGCGTTAGGGTGCACTACTTACCCGTTAGCTACAGCAACGACATGGGTTTTGTGAGACGCACCTTGTCTTTTTACAAGTTCGTATGGAAAGCCAGACGCCTTGCCAAAACAATCCAAGGCATTGATCATGCCTATATCACTTCCACTCCACTTACTGTAGGCCTAATTGGTCTATGGCTAAAAAAGCGCATGAATATCAATTATACCTTTGAGGTGAGAGACCTCTGGCCAACAGCTCCTATTGAAGTTGGAGCCATTAAGGGGAGCTTTTTCAAAAAACGCCTCTACCGGTTAGAAGCTAAGATATATAAACATGCCGATAGAATAGTTGCCTTATCGCCTGGTATGCGAGACTGGATTAAACGTGTGGTGCCTGAAAAGGACGTCTTTATGATTCCTAATATGGCAGATTGTCAGTTCTTCCAAAAGGAAATCAAGGACCCAAAACTTGTGGCATTTTACCATGCTGAAAAGCCTTTCGTAATCACTTATCTTGGTAGTATTGGTGCAACAAATCACCTAGAATTCTTACTTGATATAGCTGAAGAAGCAAAGGTTGCTGACCTCAACATCGACTTTAAAGTAGTAGGCGAGGGCGCGCAGCTAAGAAACATAAAACTTCAAGCCTATTTGAAGAAGTTAACAAATGTAGAATTCATAGGGCACCAAAATAAAGAAGGTGTGCGGAGAATATTAAACATTACTGATGCGACATACGTGAGTTTTGCTGACTTACCAGTGTTAGGCACTAATAGCCCCAACAAGTTCTTTGATAGTTTAGCCTCAGGGAAGTTGACCATTGTGAATACGCCTGGCTGGACTAAGGATATGGTAGAGCAGTATAAGTGCGGCTTCTATGCTAACCCACATGAACCAAAAGAATTCGTTACTCAGCTGCGACCTTATCTAGAGGAAAAAGAATTACTCGAGACATCCAAGAACAATGCTCGAAGGATTGCAGAATCGTTATACTCCAAAAAACTACAGATTGATAAACTGGTGAAAGTGCTCAACAATGAAAAACAAATTCGCACTAACGAGAACGAGGTCTATATTTTGACCGCGTGAGAATTTTCTGGGCATCGGTCTCATCCATTAATTCTTCAATACTTACCCCAGTCTCCTCACGGTAGGCTTTCACAATTTGCCAACCGAGCCATTGCCCAATTCTGCCAGGGCAGTTCATATCGATTTCAGGAATGCTGGGGCGCTCGTCTATGTACTTTGTAATGTTAGAAGGAACATCACTGTACAATAGCTTCCTTTCTAGGAAGTGTTGCCAAATTACTCCTTCACTAATCACAGCGTCTGCCATCTGTTTACTGGTATACCCTATAATGGTGCTGTCAGCTACACAAGGCAGCATCTCACTAGTAAATTCCATGGCTTTTCCATAATAGACCATATCCTCAAGAATAGTTCTCTTTCCTTGCTTAGTCTCGTTGAACTTTAGGGAAGTGAATTGAATCAACTGGGGCACTAGATGGGCCGGTGTTAATCTTACCCGAATATAGTCGTAAACACTCGGCCTAAAAGAAGCCTCCTCACCCAGATAATAATCAAGGCCAATGATAAGCAGTGAATCTGTAAGGTATATGTCCTTTCCAAAGCCGGAATAGACAGTCTGAACTTTTGGTGCTTGAAAATCTGGGAATGCTTTTTTAACCCGACTGTAAGCCTTATCTAAATTATAGCTCACCAAACCTACATCAATAAGGTTCATTGTTTCTTGGTATAGTGTATCTACAAAAGGGTTTTGTAAGAGCGCGTAATTATCCCTTAATAACTGTTCATCGGAACGATAGGCGAAAATAGTATAGTAGTAGTCCTTTTCACTTGGATTGGCATCTAAGTAAGTTTTCAGCGACTCAATGTTGGTAGTTTCCATACCCGTTAATGACAGCATACGAGAGCTGGATAACATGTCATAAAGATCCTCTAAACTTTTTCCCTTATTGATCGATAGGTACTCGTAGCTCAAAAACTCTCTTAACTCTCTGTTCTTATCCAATATACCTTCGAAAGCCTTGTATGAAGGAGCGAGAAATGCTGACTTTATTTCTGGAGTCTGCACCAGCTTAGATAAATCGGTAAGCACTTGTGACTCACTGGGCCGGCCCCCGTATTCAAAAAATTCCTCCTTGATAATGGGATGTTTGTCAAAAAAGGCATTCAGTGCTTCAATGCTTTCAATCTCACTTAACTCATGTGTAAGGTTCTCAAAATTCAAATCGAGATCCACGTCTGACAATTCAACATCGCTATTGCATGAGTCATCTTCAGAGCAAGCCAGTGAAGTCAATAATAAAATCAGAATAAAGTACCGTTTAAGCATCTCCTCTTTTTAAATGACAAATGTATTTATTTATTTTATCGAACATGAAGAAATACATTTTCTCGGCCATCTTCTTGATGGTTTTAGGTCAATTGGTCATTGCTCAAGAAGACTATAGAATAGGCATCAAAGTTGGACCGTCACTTTCTCTCTCTAGAACATCCTCTGACGGTAACTCCACTGGAATTGCTCGAAGTGGTTCAGCAGTAAGGTTTCTAATAGGAGCATTTGTTGATGTCCCCTTCAAGGAGAACTACCACTTTCACAGCGGTATAAACTTTGCCTCTAAAACTACTGGTATCACCTTAGAAGATCCTAATGTAGCTGGGGGTGGACCAATTGGACAAAAATACGATCACGAATATCTACAGGTTCCACTTCTACTCAAGCTCTATACTAATGAAGTGCTCTTGGACACTAAGGTTTTCTTCAACTTTGGTATGGTGCCAGAAATAAGGCTCAATACTGATTTCGATAATACGGGTATAATGGCCATAACTGAATTCCGCTCACTTGATCTATCCGGAAACTTTGGTGGTGGACTAGAAAGAAGCGTTGGTGTTAATACAAGGGTATATGTTGGGCTTAACTACTACATTGGCTTCTTGGATCAAGTCAAAACACAGAGCAGTCTATATGACGACTTTCAAGTAAAGAGTAATCTCTTCAGCCTTGAATTTGGCATTAAGTTCTAATAAAAAACCCCGACAAGTCGGGGTTTTTTAATGCTTATGCTTTCATTTCTATCTCTTCACCCATTTTATTATAGAGGGTATAATCGGAGAGTCCAAGAGAACTATCTTTCTCTATTTTGACCCAGGTATGATACTTTCTATACCACTGCCATCTCTTGGAGAAGACACCTTTTGTAAAGTATGCATGTAAGAATGGGTGTAAAGCAATAGCCACACCTTTCTCGTTCTGAGTACTCAAGATATATTCAATGTTCTTTTCTATCTGATCAGATACCAAAATGGTTGCACTCACCTTTCCTGTACCGTTACACGTAGGACATACCTCTCGTGTAGCAATATTCATCTCAGGTCTCACCCTTTGACGCGTGATTTGCATCAAACCAAATTTGGATAGCGGAAGAATTGTGTTTTTCGCACGATCCTCACTCATCTGATCCTTCATGAACTGATAGAGTTGCTTTTTATTCTCAACCCTTCTCATGTCTATAAAGTCAATCACAATGATTCCACCCATATCGCGTAGTCTTAATTGACGAGCGACTTCTTTGGCGGCTTCCATGTTGACTTGTAAAGCAGTAGACTCTTGATCTTCACCTGCATTGGATTTGTTGCCACTGTTAACGTCTATAACGTGAAGGGCCTCCGTATGCTCAATGATCAAATAACCACCTTTTGGTAGACTGACTGACTTGCCAAAAAGAGACTTCATCTGTCTTTCGACATCAAAAGATTCAAAGATTTTAGCCTTACCATTATAGAGCTTGGCGATCTTTTCCTTTTCAGGCGCAATCTTTTGTATAAAGCCTTTGATCTCTTCGTGAATCTCCTTGTCGTCAGAAACGACACTATCAAAAGACTCATTCAAAATATCTCTCAGCAAGGAAGAAGCTCTACTTACCTCACCAATTACCTTATCTCTAGGGTTGACGTTATGTAAGTTCTTGATTCCTTCTTTCCAAGTGTCTTGAAGGTTGCGAAGGTCTTTGTCTAATTCAGAAACGCTCTTAGTCTTGGCTACTGTCCTTATAATGACGCCAAAGCCTTCGGGCTTAATAGATGAGATTAGGCGTAAAAGTCTTTTACGCTCTTCACCATCGGTGATTTTTTTCGAAACGTTGATAGCATCGGAAAAAGGCACTAAAACCATGTAGCGCCCCGCTATCGACAACTCACAAGTGAGTCGTGGCCCCTTAGTTGAAATGGGTTCTTTGACAACCTGAACAAGTATTTTTTGTCCTTTTGTCAAAACTTGGCTCATTTTGCCAAGCTTATTAATGTCTGGTTCGTTCTTGAATTTACCTAGGCCACCAGTAATGTTCTTATTGGTTAAAGCCTGCTTGGTATACTTGTTTAGCGATCTAATCTGCGGACCTAAATCCAAATAGTGCAGAAACGCATCTTTTTCGTACCCAATATCAATGAACGCGGCATTTAAACCTGGTACAATCTTTTTGACTGTACCTAGGTATATATCTCCGACATTGAATTTTGTTTCATCATTATCATGATGAAATTCAACTAAACTCTTGTTTTTAAGAAGGGCTATACGACATCCACTTTGAGTTGAATTAATTATTAATTCATTGCTCAATGTGATAGTATTTTATGTTAAAAAAGAACTGTTAATCGTGTATAGCACATAAAAATGAAGTCAATTACTTCTTCTTATGTCTGTTCTTTCTAAGCCTCTTCTTTCTCTTGTGAGTAGAAATCTTATGTCTTTTTCTTTTTTTACCGCAAGGCATAATCGTAATTTTTTATGTTTTAACTTATTCTTTCCAGGTACTCATCAGCAGCCGTTATTATCTGCTCATCTGCACCTAATTCTTTGACTTTATTGAACTGTGCTTTCGCCTTGACCAACTGGCCAGTTTCGTAATAACACACTCCTAAAAAGAAATTTCCTTCGATATCCTGTGGATAGTATCGCACGTAAGATTCAAAACGCTCTACGCCATTTTCAAACTGATTCGTTTGAATGGACATTCTACCCATGCTCATTAGTGTTCGTTGGTTATCTGGATCTTTCTCCAGAATATCCCGCAACATCATAATGCCTTGCATTGGGCTTGACGAAGAGACATATGTCATTGCGACATTGTGCTGTACGTCATAGTTGTCCGGCTGCTCTTCAAGAATTTTTTGATAAATCTCTCGTGCTTTGCCACCAAGGAAATCGATTTTTGGCTTATCTAAAGCAAATGTAAATGCTTCAAAATAAGCATCTCCAGCCTTCTGCCAGAGCGGTAATTGATTAAGTTCTTCAGCGTACATGGCTGCGTAATAAGCAGCACTGTCATACTTGTTTATCTCCATGAAAACAGCCATCAATGAATCTAGTGATTCTATGTTGGGCTGAATTCTACCGTTGCTAAACAACCTGTTTTTCCAAAAAACTATCCGAGGCTGAACCTCTTCTGGTATTTCGGTGCTATGATCGACTATCCCACCGGGAACTGTCTCATCAATAAACGCTGATTCTTCAGTACTATCGTTGTTTACCACCACTTTTGGCAGGCTATAAATACCCACTACAAGTAGCACTGCAAGAACGATAAGTAATATCTGAACCTTATTCATAAAGCCTATTTAGGCTTAAAATATTAATTATTAGCAGCTTTTACTTTGTCGCTACTTTTCACTTGTTCGATAAAAACCTTTGACGGTTTAAAGCTCGGTACATAGTGCTCGTCAATCACGATTGCCGTGTTTTTCGATATGTTCCTCGCAATTTTTTTAGCTCTCTTCTTGTTCACGAAGCTTCCGAATCCCCTCACGTAAATGTTCTCTCCTTCCGCCATTGAGTCTTTCACTACCGCAAAAAGGGTCTCAACAGTTGTAGTAACATCAGACCTGTCAATTCCGGTCTTTTCGGCTATCTGATTGATAACATCTGCTTTAGTCACTGTAACTTATATTTTTAGGTTAATAAAATTGTGTAAAAAACTTATTCCCAGTTATTTTGGCCTGCAAAATTAAGGGTTCGTGACTAATTAAAAAAACCTATTGCAAAAAAAATGGAGAACCCAAAAACCGCAGCGCCCCATACCACCCCTGAATCTGCTTCAGACAGTGAAATCTTTGTAAATCAATTAATTAGCTGGTATCGGCATCAAAAGAGAGATTTACCTTGGAGACAAACAAATGATCCATATAAAATCTGGCTTTCCGAAATTATCCTTCAACAGACTAGGGTTAAACAGGGTATGCCGTATTACCTCAAGTTTATTGAGCAGTACCCAACCGTAAAAGACCTAGCAGGCGCTCCAGAAAGTGAGGTTTTGAGACTTTGGCAGGGCTTAGGGTATTACTCCCGGGCTAGAAACCTACACGCCTGTGCGAAAACAGTCTCGTCTGAACTAAACGGTGTGTTCCCCTCAAGCTTCGATGAACTACTTAGCCTAAAAGGGATAGGTAGGTATACCGCGGCAGCCATTGCTTCTATCGCTTTCAATCAAGCCAATGCAGTGGTGGACGGAAACGTATACCGCGTTTTAAGTCGAGTTTTTGGTATTGAAAATGATATCTCGGACAGCAAAAGCCTAAAGATTTTTGAAAAACAGGCCAATGCGTTAATCAAACAAGACGCCCCCGGAGAGTTTAACCAAGCCATAATGGATTTTGGCGCTATTCAGTGCACACCAAAAAGTCCGGCATGTGCCATTTGCCCAATGAGCCATTTTTGCTTCGCTTTCAACAACGGCAAGCAAGATCAGCTTCCCGTCAAAACAAAAAAGGTTAAAGTCAGAAACCGCTACTTCTATTATTTCATCTATGAGTATGATGATAAACTGCTTATGAAAGAACGTGGCACGAAGGATATCTGGCAGGGGCTGTACGACTTCAACTTATTAGAAAGCCAGGCGCCACTTTCTGAAGAAGATACCTTGAAAGAACTAGCCACTAAGGGGTTAACGGTCTTAGGTTTTTCTGAAGAAGTCAAACATATATTGACCCACCAGCGAATTTTCACGCGATTCATTAGGGTTAGGGTGAATGAATTAGGTAACTTTGAAGCGCTTGCGAAAAGCAAACATCTTGATGCGTTTGAATTGGCAGAAGTTCAGGAGCTACCGAAACCAATACTGATTCAAAACTATTTGCAAAAAGAGTTTTTTTAATTAGATTCATCCAGCTCAATCTTAAATTAAGCAAACATTATGGCAGGAGTAAACAAAGTAATCTTGGTTGGAAATTTGGGTAAAGACCCAGAAGTACGTCACCTTGAAAACGGAAGGGCAGTAGCTAACTTCTCTTTGGCAACAAGCGAAACTTACAAAAACAAACAAGGTGAAAAGGTAACGAACACTGAGTGGCACAATGTTGTGCTCTGGACTCCCCTAGCCGAAATTGCCGAACGGTTTTTAAAAAAGGGCGGCCAAGTGTATATTGAAGGTAAGTTAACAACACGCTCTTGGGATGATCAAGAGGGCAATAAGCGTTACACTACGGAAGTAGTAGGCCGTGAATTGACCTTACTTGGCGGACGTCCCGAAGGTGGAGGAGCAGCTCCGCAAGGCAATACTGCCAACCCAGCTAAGGAAAGTCCCGTTTCTAGTATTCCGGAAGACGATACAGACGACTTACCATTCTAATGTTGGATTAAAAAGTACAATTTGGACTTACCCACAGACGACCCCGAGCCTAGTTTAGCGCTCCTTTCTCAATTCGTAGAACTCTCCAGTAGTTACGTGATAATTAATGGAGTAGCATTTATTTTACTGATTTTAGCCTCCGCTTTAATATCAGGTTCAGAAGTAGCATTCTTCTCTCTTGACAACACACAGTTGGCTGAGTTTAAAGAAGAGAATTCACCTTCGGGTAATGCCGTAATAAAATTACTTGCCCGTAAAAGGTACTTACTAGCTACCATACTGATCATGAACAACTTGATCAACATTGCTATAGTTACCTTGGCTACTTTCTTTACATGGACATTAGTAGACACAAAGACTCCAGAGGGCACCGTGGTGCTGACTTTGACGATTGTTGTCACTTTTATCATTCTCTTTTTCGGAGAGGTGGTTCCAAAAAACTTCGCTAATCAGCATAATGACACATTCGCCAAGACTACAGCCAAAGGGCTTCTCTTTCTAGAAAGATTACTTAGGCCCTTTTCTTTTCTATTGATTACGGTTACCAATGTGATTGAAAGAAATGTTGAGAAAAAAGGGCAAAACCTTACGGTTGACGAATTAAACCAAGCCCTCGAAATCACCACTGGAGACGATACCACCGAAGAGGAAAAAGGAATACTTAAGGGCATTGTAAACTTCAGTACCCTTGGCGTAAAGCAGGTCATGAGGTCTAGAATGGATATCACAGCAGTAGATATTGAGTTAAACTTCCATGAACTCATGGACAAAATCAATAAGTGTGGTTTTTCCAGAATTCCTGCTTACAATGAAACCATTGATAAGATTGAAGGCATTCTCTATATCAAAGACCTGATATCACACATCGACAAAGAGGATGACTTTTCTTGGCAGGCACTTTTAAGGCCCGGTTTCTTTGTGCCAGAAAACAAGAAAGTAGATGCCCTACTCAAAGACTTTCAAGAGCAACGTGTACATATGGCCATCATTGTGGATGAATATGGCGGTACGTCAGGGTTGATTACCATGGAAGACATCATTGAAGAAATCGTTGGCGAAATCAATGATGAGTTTGATGATGAAGATGTGGCTTACAATAAACTTGACAACACCACGTATATCTTCGAAGGGAAAACGACCTTAAATGACTTTTGTAAAATTGTCGAAGCGGAGCCATCGGTGTTCGATAAAGTAAAAGGAGAAAGCGAGTCGCTCGGTGGCCTGCTATTAGAGATAAACTCCACGCTCCCAAGGGCTGGAGAAAAAATCCCTTTTGAAAACTTTCTGTTTACCATTGTAGCCGTAGACGCAAGACGCATAAAAAGAATACGCGTTTTGATCAAACCAACTACTTAATTTGAGAACACAAAGGAGATACCTTATTCAATTGTTGATCTGCCTAATGGTGGTCATATCATCATGTGAAGAAGTATATCTACCAAAACCACAGGGTTATAACCGAATAGACCTTCCTGAAAATCAATACCAAGCTTTACCAGACACTTTCCCCTATAGGTTTCTCTATTCTGAATATGCTGAGCTCACTGGTGACTCGAATGAAAACGCAGACCGCTATTGGGCAAATCTCTATTATGACGACTTTGACGCATTGCTCCAAATTACTTATAAAGACCTAACTGAAGGAGATAATGAGGCTAACGTCCTTCTCAACGAGGCCTTTGCGCTAGCCATGAAACATGATAGTAGGGCCTATGGCATAGAAGAGTCGCTGGTTGCCATGCCACACGGCCAGATTGCTAGTGTGACTGAACTTGAAGGTGAAGTGCCTACCTCCTTACAATTCTTTACCTCTGATAGTACTAGGCACTTTTTCAGAGGTGCGCTCTATTTCAATACAGCGACTAAGAACGATTCCCTACAGCCAATTATCAACTTCATTAAGAAGGATGTGCTGCAAATGCTGAATTCTTTTGAGTGGAAATATTAACTAGGCTTTTTAGTCTCTCTTCTAAAAAGAAATATCAGCAGCAGCAGCGCAAGACAAAGTAGAATAACATTACCCCATACATATCCCTTGCCATACTCGGCTAAATCATCATAATCAACAATGTATTTGTAAAGCCTGAAGCCTGCGAACAGGCCAAGTGCTCCACAAAGGATAAAGAAAAAATACTTCATAATTAAGAAGTAATATCTGTCGAAGGGTTACTTTACAACTTTTGTGGTTGTTGGTGTATATATACCAAAGGTTAATGCATTAAGCAATCCGTCAATAAAAGTATGCTGAATAATCACAGTATAATCTGTCGAATTGCCTGCTAATGATTTCGGATCTGTAGTATTTAATGGCGCTAAACCATAAATTAGATAATGGTTTTTTCCTTTTAACTCCAATCCGGTTTGGGCTCCATTTCCGACATTGTATTGAAGAGTATAACATGAACTTACACTTGCTAAAAGCAAAAATGACAACGATAAACTAAGTACTTTCTTTTTCATATTCGAATTTGTATGGATTATTAGAAGTAAATATAAGAATTAATTAACACATGCCCTCATTCTTCGATACGAGCATCGAATTTCTTAAAGGAGTTGGTCCTCAGAAAGCCGCCTTAATTGGTAAGGAGCTTGGCTTGTTTACCTATGGCGACCTGATCCAACACTACCCTTTTCGTTATGAGGACCGCACCAAGTTCCAGAAGATATCCGAAGTACATGCCGACATGCCCTTTGTACAAATGAAAGGGCGCATCACCAAGCTAGATACTATTGGGGAACTACGAAAAAAACGGCTAGTCGCGCGTTTCTCTGACGATACGGGCGAAATTGAATTGGTGTGGTTTAAGGGAATTCCTTGGGTAGGCAAAAAGTTAAGGCTTGGGGTTGACTATGTGGTCTTTGGTAAACCTGCAGCTTTCGGAAGAAAAATTAACGTTGCCCACCCCGAAATAGAGGTACTGACCACTCAAAACGAAAAAACCTCTTTCCTACAGCCGGTCTATCACACCTCCGAAAAGATGAAGGCAAAGTTTCTTGATAGTAAGGCCGTCTCTAAAATTATACGTCAGGTAATGGTACTGGCTGAACGTCATATTCACGAAACCCTACCGGAAAACTTAACCAATCAATTTGGTCTGATTGAAAAGCATTTTGCCCTTTGGCACATTCACTTTCCTTCCAATAATGAGCTGTTGCAAAAGGCTATTTTCAGGTTAAAGTTTGAAGAGCTTTTCTTTATCCAATTGAAGCTTCTTAAGCTTAAAATAACGCGAGTAGATAAGTTCAAAGGACAGGTTTTTAGGGACTCGAGTTTGCTAACAGCTTTCTACAATGAGCACCTTCCTTTTGATTTGACTAATGCACAAAAGCGCGTGATTAAGGAGATTTATCAAGACATGAAATCAGGGCGACAAATGAATCGACTGCTCCAAGGCGATGTGGGCTCTGGTAAGACCATTGTGGCCTTTATCTGTATGCTCTTAGTGGTCAACTCTGGAAGCCAAGCCTCTATGATGGCGCCCACTGAAATACTGGCCGATCAACATTACGAAGGCCTAAAAGCGTATACGGATAAGCTGAATATTGGTATTGCAAAGCTTACAGGCTCTTCAAAAACAAAAGAAAGAAGGGTTATTCACGAGGGTCTCCTCTCAGGTGAAATCAAGATATTGGTCGGCACACATGCCCTAATTGAAGACACCGTCCAGTTCAAAAACCTTGGCTTGGCCATCATAGACGAGCAGCATCGGTTTGGCGTGGCCCAACGAGCAAAACTCTGGAAGAAAAACGTCAGCCTGTTTCCGCACATTTTGGTGATGACCGCCACCCCCATACCTCGCACCTTAGCCATGACCCTTTATGGCGACCTAGATGTGTCTATAATTGATGAAATGCCTGCTGGCAGAAAGCCAATTAAGACCATGCACCAATACGATTCCAAAAGGTTGGAGGTCTTCGGCTTTATGAAAAAGGAAATAGAAAAAGGGCGACAGATCTATGTGGTTTATCCATTGATTGAGGAGTCTTCAAAACTAGACTTAAAAGATCTAATGGACGGCTATGAAAGTATCACAAGAGCCTTTCCTGAAAACCACATCAGCATTGTGCATGGCAAAATGAAGCCTCAAGACAAGGACTTCGAGATGCAACGTTTCGTGAAACATGAAACGCAAATAATGGTAGCCACTACTGTGATTGAAGTGGGTGTTAACGTACCGAACGCCTCGGTGATGGTCATAGAAAATGCGGAGCGCTTTGGACTCGCCCAATTACACCAATTACGTGGCAGGGTAGGCCGTGGTGCCGATCAATCTTATTGCATTCTGATGACGGATTATAAACTTAGTAAAGAAGCAAGAACAAGACTTGAAACCATGGTGCGCACCAATAATGGTTTTGAAATAGCTGATGTAGACTTAAAACTCCGTGGCCCTGGTGACATTACTGGAACACAACAAAGTGGCGTGTTAGATATGCTGATTGCTGATATCGCCAAGGATACTAGAATACTTCAAGTAGCTCGAAATGCCGCTAGTGATTTACTGGACGAAGACCCTGACCTATCAAAACCCGAAAATCACAACATCTTACGGCATATTCAATCGCTCAAAAAGACTGCGGTCAACTGGGGTAGGATTTCTTAGGCACATCAATACTGGCAGTACCAAATTTCTCGATTGAACTAGATACTTGTTTTCTTTTTTACTCTCCATCAAACCACTTCTTAAAGGCATTTACCTTCTCGCGGCTAACAATGATTTCGCGGTCAAACTCCTTGTTAAGGATGATTTTCAATCGACTGTTAGAGTAAACTAGCACGTCTTTGATGGCATTGATTTCGATGATAAAGGTTCTGTTTACCCTGAAGAAAGTTTGCGGGTCGAGCATTTCTTCCAAGGTCTCCAGTTTGTAATCAATGATGAGCCTGCGGCCTTGATCCGTCACGATGTAGGCATTTCTACCTTCGGCATAAAAAAGCTCAATTTGATCGGTCGTCACTGATTTAATGTGCTCGCCTATCTTGACCATAAAGCGTGTCTTATACTCTCGCTTACTGAGCATTTGCAGAGCGCTTTGTAAATCAATAACGGATGTCGCTTCTGACTGGCCAGGTTCCGAAAGTCGTGTTTTTAGGTTATTAAACTTGTCTAAGTTTTCCGTAAGGGCATCAAAGGTGATGGGCTTCAGTAAGTAGTCAATTCCATTGGCCTTAAAAGCATCAATGGCATATTCATTATAAGCAGTAGTGAAGATAACCGGAATATCAAGTGCCACTTCTTTGAAAATATCGAAGCTTAAGCCATCGGTGAGTTGAATATCCATTAAAAGTAGGTCAGCGTCACCATCTGTTTGTACCCAATGCACGGTCTCTTTAACACTCATGGCTCTACCCACTATTTCAATGCTTTCGTCATAGCGGTGTAAGAACCTTTCGATCTTCTCCGCTGCGGGTATTTCGTCCTCTATGATAAATACTTTCATGCGTTTTCTTTAATGTCGAGCAATGGCACCTTGATAAAAGCATCTCCGTAAGCTTTTATTTGAATCACAGGCTTATCTGTGAAAAAAGCGAAGGCCTCATGAAGGTTCTGATAGCGGTTTTTAATGTACTTATTATTGCTCAGTTTGTCGTTCTCTTTGTGTTGGATAACCAGATAGTCGTCTTCTCCAGCACAGTCAATCACAATATTCATGGGTTGCCATGGGGAAATGATACTACCATTGATCATGCAGTCTAGCACCATCGGTATGGTGTTGGGTACCATAAATTTTCCCTTCGCAAACTTTTCGTTCTTTACCGATAGGGTTAATTGATCGGGATACTTTTCCTTAAATAGATAGATCAGGTTTTTACAGGCTAGCACTTCATCTTCTAGTGACACTACCTCCTTCTTTCTATTGTCTAAAATATATCGGTAAACGATGGCAAGTCGATCCACAAAATCTTCTGCCTTATCTAGGTTATGATGCACCAATGAGATCAGTGTCTCCAAACTCTGAAACAGTAAGTCTGGGTTAATTTCGTTATTAAAAATCTCAAGCTGATGTTCGAGGTTTTGCCGCTTTAAGTCTTCCTTTCTCAGCTCTGTATCATTTTTAATGGATAGCAGATGAATGCTCATGAAAAAGAGTGTGTAGAGCATAGCACTTACACTATAAGTAATCACAATGGTATATAACGTAGTAGAGTAGGAAGAGAAATACTCAAAGCCTTCGAAATACCTGAAATAAGCGTCAACAGCAAAGAAGTTTACCAGCGCACCTACCAGTAGGCTAGCTCCGAAAAGCGATACAATGCTTGCCGTTTTTCTTAGTCTCTCTTCTAATCTCCGCTCAAAGAGAACAATAACTAGTCTAATAAACTCTGAAGTCAAAAAAGCCAAAGCTACGCAGAGCATAAGCTCATTGTTCAGAATGGTTTCTGAAAGTTGCCCTAAGTTATTATTGATCATTAAAATCAACAGGTACATCATGACCCCATAGATGGGCGGAACCATCAGGCGAAATATAGGCTGATTTAAAAGGTTCTTTTTCATGACGTGATCATTGGGAGTTTAACTTCAAAATAATCATCGTCTGAAAGCATTATTTTCTTTGCAGTAAAGAAGGAGTATCGCTTTCTAATATTGTCTAGCCCCACTCTATGACTGGCTGTTTTAGAAGGTGCTCCTGTTTTATTGTTCAAAACAATTAGCTCTTCATCCGTGGCTCTGATATTTATTTTAAGGGGGTTGTCGTTGCTTATGATGTTGTGTTTCACTGCGTTCTCAACCAAAAGTTGCAAGGTCAGTGGCGGTATGGGCCGGTCAAAATATTGACTATCAATTTCTATTTTTAAATCTACCGCAGCAGCATATCTTATGTTAAGCAAGTAGCCATAGTCCTTCAATGCCTCAATTTCTTCTTGCAAAGTAACCACCTTGGTTTCCTTGGTATAGAGCACGTAATTGAAGGTGTCGGCAAGGTTCCTAATAAAGTTTTCCGCAACAAATGGATCTCGGTATACCAGAGAGGAGATGGTATTCATGCTGTTGAATAAATAGTGCGGACTGAGCTGACTCTTTAAAGCCTCAAACTGCAGCTCTAATTGTTTACGCTCTGCGCGCAGCTTTCTAATTTGTCCTACTGAATATTCGTTATAACTAAAGGTATTGAACTCGACCAATGTGACTACGAACATGGTTAAAAAACAGAGTACAATAAGCTTGATTTCGATCTGCCTGATGAACATGTCTTCGGCAAACATTTTATAGTCAATAAGGCCGGTAAGGTTTGCTAACCAACCCATTAACAAAAGTAAGCCTCCTAGATAAATGAAGTCTAAGGCCAAGCCTGAAACGAAACGCCCCAGTATGTTCCTCCGCCAAGGCAGCCTATCATTTAGCCACTTGTTGATATAGAAAATTCCGAAACCGGTGAGGCTAGAGGCTATGAAAGTGAAGGCATAAATATTGATATGCCGAGAAATGTTTGGCAACTGATCATACTCCCCATAGAAGAGATAGAATAGAAAGAGTAGGCCGATGATTGTAAAAAGCAGCAGCCTGAGCAGCTTAGACATTAGCAGCGAGTTTGCATGAAGATACTAAAAATTGCCCTGCGAAATTTGTATCGCAAGGTGACTTTAAGAACATAAAAAAATTGCCCCTGAGTAGAGGCAATTTTTTGGATAGACAACATTAGTCCACACAACGTGCTACGCGACCGTAGTACGTATCAGACCTAATTCCTTTTGCCACTCTTTTGAATTCCGCTTTCACAGAATCATCAGCATCCTGAACAGCATTGCATGCACCTTTTAAAACTTCTGATTTGTAGTAGTCAGAATCAATTGAGTCGGCTACTTTTAGAATACTCACCAAGTGATCTTTTTTCAAGTCTCTTTGCTTCAGTACATTTTTAAGGATATTCACTTTGTAGTGGTCAGAATCGATATCTGCTACACGACTTAATACTTTTGCGTAAGACTCCTCTCCCAAGTCTTGGTCTCTCAAAACTTTGATTAGGATTTGGCTCGCATAGTGATCAGAATCAATATCATTTACTGTATTCAAGATTGAGTCAAAATACTTTGCTGAGATTTGGCTATTATCGAATAGGTCGTTGATGATTACATTTCTGTAATGATCTGAATCCATATATTGTAGCTTGCTCATTACCGCCTCAACTACCTTATCAGATACATCACGAGAATTTAGCATAGACTTGAAAGTCTCAGTAGCATAGTGGTCCGAATCAATATTTGATACGGCACTCATTAAGTTTTCGAAGGCTTTTTCCGAAAGGTTCGGACGATCCAATGCGTTTTTCAAAACGATAGTTGCATAGTGATCTGAATCGATATCGGCCGCTGACTTTACAATCTGATCGATCAAATTATCACTCAAGTCTCTACGCTTCAATAAATCCTGATAGACGTTTGTCTTATAATGGTCTGAGCCCATGATCTCTGCTGCGGCCAATACTTTAATAGTTGCCGCTTCACTTAAGTCCTCTTTCATAGCTTCTTTCAAAATGATAGAAACGTAATGATCTGAATCCATACGATCAATGGCATTTAAGAAGGCTTCCGTTGTCTTTTCAGTCTTGAAAAACTTGTCGCTATGATCTTTAAATACTTCTGTGATGTAATGATCTGAATCAAGCTCTCGCGGTACGTAACCGGCTAAAGTTTCAAGCTCATTGTCGCTTAGCGCTTTCGTATCAAGCAATGTCTTAAGATAAATTTGGCTCACAAAGTCTCCTCGAATGGCACTAACTTCCTTCAAAACAGCATCCAAGCCTCCTTTTTTGTAAAACCTATCAACTCTTGACTCTGCACCAATTCCGGTAGTGCGAATTACTTCAAGCAGCATGTCTGCCAAGAATTCTTGCGCCTCTTTATTCCACTCTTCTTTTCTGCGACCTACTCTGTATTCGTACTCAACTGTTCCGTCTGAGTTTGGCTCTGCTAAGATTTCTCTTCTATTGCCAAAGGATGTCTTTCGGATAAAAAGGTAACCACCTCTTGAAATAGACTTTATGGACTTGTCATCATCGGCAAACTCAATGTCTCCTTCGTACTCAACATTCAATCTTTGAGAGCCTGCCTTCCTTGTAATGGTATGTTTACCATTATTTGAACTAGAAGAAATCGAAACTGAGGATGAGCTACTACTTCTTTGGGCGTTAGCGTCATTGACCACTGTGAAAATCGCTAGTAAGGCGATCGCTATTCCCATGATTATACTTTTGTTCTTCATTTTTTGAGCTTTCATATGCGTAATTTTTTGTTGTTAGCCTCAGGCTCTGGTGGGCGACCAACCCACCACCTGAAACTTGAGTTTTTGATCTTTGGTAAACCCGCCTTGTTGTTATTGGCGGATTGACATTACAATGATGAAAAGATTGTGAACAACAAAAAACCCAAGTGAAATGAACTGTAATCTTTCTGAACTGAACTGTAGAATGTGTGTCGGTTTATTGTTTTTACCTCAATTAACCTCTTTAAAATATGATACCTTCAAAAGTCTGATCAACGGATTGAACCATAAAGCGGAACTTCCTAACTTCATACAAAATTCAACGTCATGAAAATCAAGCATCTCTTTGTATTACTTGTCTTAGCCGCTATCAGTTTTGTAGGCTGTAACTCAGCCACAGAAACCACAAGCGACACTGTTTATGGAAACCCACCTGCCGAGGGTTTCAATTTAGAAGGATCAGACGCCAAGGCTATGGCCATTGCCGATGAAGTAATGGATGCTATGGGTGGCAGAAAGGCTTGGGACAATACACGCCATATCTGTTGGAATTTCTTCGGTAGAAGAGAACTCGTTTGGGACAAATGGACAGGGGATGTAAGAATAGACTCTGGAGAGTCTACTTATTTGCTCAATATCAACGATGATACCGGCAAAGTATTCAGAGGCGGTGAAGAGCTACAAGTAAGTGCAGATTCAATGCAAGTATTAGTCAATAGGGGTAAAAGCATCTGGATCAATGATTCTTATTGGTTGGTGATGCCTTACAAGTTGAAAGACTCAGGAGTAACATTGAAATATGTAGGAGAAGAAGCCACTGAAGACGGAAGAGCTGCAGACAAATTGAACTTGACCTTTGAAGGCGTAGGCCGAACTCCTCAGAACATGTATTACGTGTGGGTAGATAAAGAGACAAAACTGGTAAGCCAGTGGGCCTACTATCCTAATACCGCAACTGAAAAACCACAGTTCGTATATCCATGGAAAGAATACGCTAAGTATGAAGATATCATGCTTTCAGGAAGCAGAGGTGAAAGAGGCATGGAAGATATTATGGTTTTTGATGAGCTGCCGGCAAGCGTTTATACATCAGCTGAGAAGCCAAATCTTAAGCCAGCAGCAACATCAGAATGAAAAAGCTATTCGCTTTAGTCGCAGTAACGCTACTAGTCTCTTGCACCAGTAAAAAGCAAGAAGAAAAGATAGCTCCTTTGGAGCCCACTTGGCAAGCACAGACATCCAATACCACGGCAAGCCTTAGAGGACTGTCTGCCGTATCCGATCAAGTCGCTTGGGCGAGTGGCAGCGGTGGCACAGTGATTCGCACCATTGATGGCGGAGTGACCTGGGAAGACGTCAGCGTACCCGATAATGAAAAAATTGACTTTCGTGATATCGAAGGTTTTGACGCGAATACCGCAATTGTGCTAAGTGCCGGCTTACCCGCATTGATTTACAAAACCACTGATGGTGGTCAAAACTGGGATAGAAAATACTTTAGCGAAGCCGAAGGCACTTTTTATGACGCCATGGACTTCTGGAACGACCAAGAAGGAATTGCTTTTGGCGATGCCATCGATAGTCGATTGCTTATTCTCAAAACTTCCGATGGAGGCGAAACTTGGAATGAACTGCCCTTCGACCAGAGGCCAGTATCAAAACCCAATCAAGGTGGCTTTGCCGCTAGTGGAACTTGCCTCAAAACTAATGGAGAAAGCGATGTTTATATAGGTTTGGGTGGGCCTGAAGCCAGCCTTTTCTATTCACATGATAAAGGTGAAACATGGGCAAAGACTATCACGCCAATGCAGTCTGGTGAATCAACTCAAGGTATTTTCTCTATTGACTTTAAAAATGATAAAGAAGGCTTGATGGTAGGCGGTGATTATCGCGGTGACTCTTTAACCAGAATCAATGCTGCTTATACTATGGATCGTGGAAAGAGTTGGTTCCCAGTCATGGCCAGCTTAAGTCCCGATGGCTACCGGTCTGGAGTTGCATTTTACAATAAGGATCTTGTTTTGGCCGTTGGGAGAGAGAGTTGTGACTATTTTCGTACTGGAGACGAAGCTTTCACGCCAATGGAAGGCAAGTACTATGCAGTATCCGTCAGTAAGCAGGGCAAATCAGCCTGGGCTTCTGGCCCAAGGGGTAGTATTGGAAAGTTGCTTTTTCAGTAGACAAGAAAAGCATAAAAAAGCCGATCGTGTGATCGGCTTTTTTATGTTTACAAATTATCTTTTAACAGATGTAAGGGATAAAAGGAATAACAGTTTAAGCGAAGAAGTAAGGGAACTGCCCTTCCTTAATCATCGTATCTGCTACTTGTCTTCGGAGTTCTTTGGTATTGACCAAATCCATCTTCGTGAATCGCTTCAAGCCCATCAGCATTACTTTTTGCTCATCACCTTTTGTGAAAGACGCAATCGCCTCTTTTGCAGCAGCGTTTACACGGTCAACGGCTTGTGCCATATAAATCTGTGTCATTGCTACGTAATCTGTACAGGCTTCTTCACCTCTAAGGCTTATGAGTTTCTCTGTTCTCAGCATGGCAGATTCTACTGCGTAAATCTCGATTAAGATATCCGCAAGGTTCATCATAACCTCTTGCTCATCCTCAATACGATCTTGTAATGCCATGGCTGCTTTACCGCCTACCATTAGGAATACCTTTTTCAGGTTCTTAACGACTTCTTTTTCTGCATTGAAAAGCACTGACTTGTCAATGGTTGAGAAAGTTGGAACAGCCGTTAATTCCTTAGAGACTGCCATAGCGGGCTCAAACATATTAAGTTCGCCTTTCATGGCACGCTTCAATATCATGCCAATCATCAACATGCGGTTGATCTCATTAGTACCTTCATAAATTCTAGCAATCCGTGCATCTCTGTAAGCGCGCTCCATTGGTGCGTCTGCCGAATAGCCCATGCCGCCATATACTTGAACACCTTGATCTACCACATAATCTAGTACTTCGGAACTATGGATTTTACCAATAGCGCACTCTATCGCGAATTGCTCCACACCTTTCAGTTTGGCTTGTGCATCATCCATTCCAGAGGCGATCAAATCGTTGATTTTATCTTCGATATTTTGACCTGCTCTGTAATCCAAAGATTCAGTCACATAAACACGGGTAGCCATTTCAGCCAGCTTGTGTTTAATCGCTCCAAAGCTCGAAATCGAAACATTAAATTGCTTGCGCTCATTGGCATATTGAGTCGCTTGAGAGATCACTGTTCTACAGCCTCCTAAAACACCCGCACCCAATTTGATTCGGCCAATATTAAGAATGTTGACCGCAATCTTAAACCCGTTTTGTCTTTCCGAAAGCATATTCTCAACAGGAACTTCACAGTCGTTGAAGAATACCTGACGCGTAGAAGAGCCTTTAATTCCAAGCTTCTTCTCTTCCTCATTCATGGTGATACCGTTGAAGGTTTTCTCCACGATAAAGGCAGTCAAGTTCTTATCGTCTTCGATCTTGGCAAACACGATAAAAAGATCTGCAAAACCCGCATTGGAAATCCACATTTTCTGACCCGTGATCTTGTAATGCGAACCGTCTTCCGAAAGCACAGCCTTTGTTTTGCCTGAATTGGCATCTGAACCAGCATCTGGTTCTGTTAGACAGTAGCATGCCGCCCACTCACCCATCGCAAGTTTCGGCAAATATTTTTGCTTCTGTTCCTCCGTACCGTAGTACAGTATTGGTAATGTTCCAATACCTGTATGCGCTCCGTATGTTGTAGAAAAAGAGCCTGCTGCACCGATGATGTCCGCGATAAGCATACCGGTATTAAAACTCATACCCAGACCACCATAGTTTTCCGGAACAGAAATTCCTAAGAGGCCTAATTCACCTGCTTTTCTAAAAATTTTTGGAACCAGATCAGGGTCCTTCATGCTATCGATTAAATCAGCATTTGGATGAATCTCTGTATCGATAAAGTCTTGGCAAGCTTGTGCCATCATTTTTTGCTCCTCGGTGAACTCTTCTGGAATAAAGACTTCTTGGGCATCCGTTTCTCTAACGAGAAATTCGCCTCCTTTAATTGAATGTTTGGTGTCGGTTGCTGTTGACATCAGATTAGTATTTATGTTTTTTTTAATTTTTCTCGACTGCCTGATCAATAGATCAGTGCTTATTTCAGAAACTCGTAAATTCCTGCTACTCCCTGGCCACCACCCACGCACGCTGTGACCATACCATATTTGGCATTACCCATTCTTCTCATTTCATTAAATAGCTGAACTGAGAGCTTCGATCCTGAACATCCTAATGGGTGTCCTAGTGCGATCGCTCCACCATTCACATTCAGAATTGATCGGTCTAGGTCTAACTCTTTTATAACAGCCAAGGATTGCGCTGCAAAGGCTTCGTTCAATTCGATCAAGTCTAAATCAGACTGTTTTAAGCCTGCTTGTTTCAATGCTTTCGGCACTGCTTCCACAGGTCCGATTCCCATAATTCTAGGGTGAACACCTACGGCCGCATAAGTCACCATTCTGGCGATTGGCTCTAGGTTCAATTCCTTTACCATACGTTCCGACATGACCATCACAAAAGAAGCGCCATCAGAAACCGGAGACGAGTTACCTGCAGTCACTTGGCCTCCTTGTGCAAAGACTGGTCTTAAGTTATTCAACACGTCTAGTGAGGTGTCTCCTCTTGGTCCTTCGTCCTTATCAACTGTGTAGGACTTCTCTACAATTTTCCCATCAGGGCCTACTACTTTGTCCGTTACTTTAATCGGAACAATTTCTTCATCAAACTTTCCAGCGGCTTGTGCAGCTACTGCCTTTGTATGTGAGTCTAATGCAAACTGATCTGCCTCATCTCGGTTAATGCCGAACTCTTTAGCCACTTGTTCTGCGGTAAGCCCCATGCTGAGGTAGTAATCACTATGCTCCGTAGCCAGCTTGTAGTTTAGTGCTGTCTTATAGCCCATCACTGGTACCATAGACATGGATTCTGTTCCTCCCGCAATAATGCAGTCGGCTGTACCGGCATGTACTCTTGCCGATGCTAAAGCAATGGCTTCAAGCCCGGAACCACAATACCTGTTGACTGTTACGCCTGGTACTTCGATTGGTAGTGCCAAAAGAGAGATCATTCTGGCCATTTGCATGCCTTGCTCTGCTTCTGGCACAGCATTGCCAACGATTAAGTCATCGACACGCTTCGCATCGAAGCTTGGTACTTGACTTACCAAATGCTTTATTACATCAGCAGCCATATCATCTGGGCGCACAGTTTTTAATACACTGCGTTTGCCTCGACCTACTGCTGTTCTATATCCTGCTACTATATATGCATTCATTATCTGGAATGTTAAATTTTGAATTAGAAGTGATTAATTGCGAAGTGGCTTCCCTTTGAAAAGAATACTGTGAATCCTTTCTAGTGTCTTAGGTTCTGCCGTTAACTCGACAAACATTTGTCGCTCTAAATCCAGTAAATACTGTTCCGATACTTCTTGAGGGAATGTTAAGTCGCCTCCACACATAATCCAACCTAGCTTTCTGGCGATCTTGGCATCATGTTCAGAGATATAGTTTCCAAGTAGCATTCCGTTGATACCTGCTTCGAAAAGCGCAAGACCTGTTCTGCCTTGCACTTTTATGTCCTTTCTTTCGACAGGTTGTGTATAACCAGCCTCGTGCAACTCAAGCACTTTTGCTTTGGCATCGGTTAATAGGCGTTTTCTATTCAAGGTAACTCCGTCTTGTGGTCTTAGAATGTGCATCCCTCTTGCTTCTTCAGCTGAAGTGGCCACTTTTGCGGTAGCAATGTTCATAAAGGCTTCTTGCAAACGATTCAACTCTGGGTCTCCGCCTTCTATTGAGTCTGCTACTCTCATGGTGAGTTCTTTTGTTCCACCTCCTCCAGGAATCAAACCAACACCAACTTCAACTAAGCCAATGTACGTTTCGGCATGTGCCTGAATAGCGTCACAGTGTAACGACAATTCACAGCCTCCACCGAGCGCTAAACCTGACGGTGCGGATACTACTGGAATTGAAGAGAACTTCGCTCGCTTCATAGTATTCTGGAATTGAGCAACCATTAGGTTGACCTCGTCAAATTCCTGATCGCCCGCAAACATAAATAACATGGCTAGGTTTGCACCTGCCGAGAAGTTTTCTCCTTCATTACCTATTACCAATCCCTTATAGTCTTTCTCTGCCATAGAGATGGCAGTTTCAATACCTTCTATGACTTCCTGACCAATTGCATTCATTTTGGTATGGAATTCTAAGCAGAGCACATCGTCTCCAATATCGAAGATAGAAGCGCCTGCATTTCCCCACACCTTATTCGTTTCTCTAATATTCTCGAGAATTACTAAGTCTTCAGTACCTGGAATGGTTTTGTAAGACTTAGAAGGAATATCATAGTACATCTTAATGCCATTCTCAATTTTATAGAATGACTCATGACCAGCATCTAGCATTTCGTAAACCCAACTTGCTGGTTTCATATCCATGCTTTCCATTTGCTCCAAGACAGGGCGAACTCCTAGTAAATCCCAAGTATCAAAAGGGCCTAGTTGCCATGCGAAACCCGCACAAACTGCCTGATCAATTCTGAATAGTTCATCTGAAATTTCAGGAATTCGATACGTTACGTATTTGAATGTATCATAGAAAGTCTTTCTATAGAACTCTCCGGCTTTATCATCAAAGTTGACAAGTGTTTTGATTCTGGCCTTTAAATTTTCTTCGTCCTTAACAGCCTCAAGTGCTTTGAAATTGGCTCTTGATCGATCAACATATTCAAAGGTTTTCAAGTCAAGTTCTTGAATAACTCTTTTGCCATCAGCATCCTTCGTCTTTTTGAAATAACCTTGACCCGATTTATCTCCGAACCAACCTCTCTCATGAACTTCTTTCACTATACCCGGAAGAACAAAAGCCTCTTTTGACTCATCATTAGGTAAGCCAGCATAAAGATTATTGGCTACGTTAACAGTGGTATCGAGACCGACAACATCCATTGTTCTAAACGTTGCGGACTTGGCTCGGCCTATAATTGGTCCGGTCATACGATCAACTTCACCAACCGTCAAACCCATGTCTTCAATGGTGTGCATTGCGGACATGATGGCATAAATTCCGATTCGGTTCGCAATAAAGGCTGGTGTGTCTTTACACAAAACGGTCTCTTTACCTAAGTAAAGGTCTCCATAGTGCATTAGGTAATCGATAATTTCGGGGTCAGTTTTTGGACCAGGAATTATCTCTAATAACCTCAAATAGCGAGGCGGGTTGAAGAAATGCGTTCCGCAAAAGTGTCTTTGAAAATCTTCACTTCTTCCATCACACATCAAGTGCATTGGTATTCCAGATGTGTTGGATGTAATTAATGTTCCCGGTTTACGGTACTTCTCAACTTGATCAAAAATGATTTTCTTAATATCTAACCGCTCTACCACTACCTCAATAATCCAATCCACATCGGCTATTTTGGACATATCATCATCAAAATTGCCTGTCTTGACAAGTTGGGCAAATGACTGATCATATATAGGAGATGGTTTGGATTTTAACGCAAACTGAAGTGCGTCATTAACAATTTTGTTTCGTGCTGCTGGATTAGACTTTTGGTCATCGGCCAAGTCTCTTGGTACAATATCCAGCAACAAAACTTCAACACCAATGTTAGCGAAATGACAAGCTATTCTGGAGCCCATTACGCCAGAACCTAATACTGCTACTTTCTTAATACTTCGACTCATGTGTTTAGAATATTGTTTTTGAATCTATCAATTGATTTATTTTCGTTACTACTTCAAAAAAGGTATCAAGCTTGTCTACCGCAATCGATTGCCTAATCACTTCATTAAAACGAATAACTGTTTCCCTTGAAACCCTTCTCTTTTCTTGACCTGTCTCTGTCAAGAAGATTCTAACTGAGCGACCATCATTAGGGTCTTTCTCTCTGTAGACAAAGCCTTTTTCTTCCATGCTCTTAAGCATTCGCGTAAGGCTTCTTGATTCTAGGCCCATCAAAGGAGCTATTTTAGTCGCGGGAGTTCCTTCTGTTGGGTCAATGTTTAAGACCACAAAAGCCATTGAAGTAGTACTATCATGCTGAACCGCCTGTTGATTATACATTCGGTAAATGGCATGCCAGCACATTTTAATTTGGTGATCTACGGTTTCTTCTCTCTTCATAAGGCCTTGAGGTCTTACGAAGTTAGAAAAAATTTGTTATGCATGCATACTATTTTTTGACAAAATAGTAAGTGCCCTCAAATTTCAGAATTCAAATGTTTAGTTATTCGCTAGATTTTGCACTAAGAAAATAGTGGTCAGCGTGGAACTGACGATTGCGGCAATGGTACCAAAGTTTTCTAAAAATTTACCATTCTCACGCTGCTTCTTAGGGGGCTTCGTAGAAACGGTAATTACTGAGCCATCAAGCACCTTAGGGTTAGAAAACCAACCCACTTTTCTAGTAAACCCGTTGGGTTCAGTCAAAAAAATCTTCTTTGCATCCTTTGTTCTCCCTCCAGAGTTTTTCAAATATGCCCGCACTCCCTGATTTTCAATGAATTTTTGAAGTGACGGATTTGCCACTTCCCCTTGAATTTTTATGGTATAAACAGACTCAGGAAAATAGATACTATCATTCGGTTGTAATACTATATCATGGTTGGAGTTCTTTTTCGTAAAGAGCTGATCAAACGAGAAAGCTAGTTGCTCTCCATTTCTGTAAAATCTAGCACCGGGTATATAAACATTAGGAGACAGCCCTCCTGCCTTTTCTATTGCCTGAGACAAAGTCTCTCCCTTACTTTCCAAATAATATGTTCCTGGAAACTTTACCTCTCCACCTACGCTTACCCTCCTTTGTTCAGACGAGCCCGGTATTAGGTCAACCGAAATATTATCATTATGCTGTAGAAAATAGCTATCAGGTGACTTAGCTGCTACACCCAATAAATAGCTTAAATCTGTCTTAACTCTGCTTAACTCTGCAATTTGGTTTCCAGTAAAGTCAAACTTTTCCCTAGACACAGTAACTGAGTCTTTGAAAGATTTGCGGACAAAGCCTCCTGCCTGTAAGATTAGATCCTCAACGGTCATACTATCTGTAAGAACAAAACGGCCTTCATTCTTAACTGCTCCTCTAACAGTGACATATTTATCGAGTACCTCATTGATGTCTTTACTGTATAGTATTACCTTATCTTTTGGTCTCAAAACGGCATTGAATTTTTTGTCCAATACATTATCTAGGTTAAATGGAATTACTTGGTATTCTGTATTACCTGCTTGATGTCTTAATAAGTCGGCCCTACTTGTTAGTACTCGGTTTTGATATTCCAAATCCTCAATATTGGCGGACATGAATATTAAATCATAGAGCGTCAAACTCTCCCTCCATAAAACAGTCTTCGGTTCTGACAGAAAACCCTCTATTGAAACCGTTTCTAAAGACCTTAACTCTTCTTCATTGTAAATTTTAACAGAATCATCGGCTTGAAGACTTAGATCAGAATTAATCTGGCCACTAATAATATCGTTCAGAGATAATGATCTAAATTTTAAATCTCCGTTTCTATCCTTTCTGAATAGGTCCAGCTTTTGAAAATATGTGTTAGGTCTCAGGCCACCAGCATTCTCAATCAAAGACCGGATAGTCATATCTTTCGAAAGTTCATATTCACCAGGCCTGAATACTGATCCGGCTATTGTCACCAAATTATCGAATTTATCCAGCACTTTACTGAAGCTAATTTCATCACCATCCTGCAGCCTGAAATTAATGCCATCAGCCATTAGCTGATTATAATCTATAGTAATGATTTCACGATCAAATGTCGAATCCCCTGTTCTTCCAATTAATGACTTTACTCTCTTGATTGTTACACTCTCAGTATGTGCTGTTGGCTTCAGTCCTCCAGCAAAACCAAGTAAATCCACCAGACCTTCACCTGGCTTCAATTCAAAAATTCCTTGTCTATTTACCTCTCCTTTTAATGATATGCTATTGAGCCTACTTTGAATAAATATGACATCATTACTCATTAACCTCAAGTCTTCTGAGATAGAGCCCTTAATTAGATAATCATAAAGATCAATGGTGGAGACAAATTTATTGTTTCTAAAAACTTTAATGTCCCTTAGTGTACCACTCGTATTGATTCCGCCAGATGCATACAGTGAGTTTAATGTTGTGGCAAACGCATTTATTAGGTGAGACCCCGGGTTTTTAGACTCTCCCATTACCATGATTCTAATAGGGCGAAGCTTAGTCAGCGACACGTCCAGAAAGATTTTATCGGTCGTTAACCCTGAGTAAAACCTAGATAAGTATTGTTTAAGGCGAACATTTAAACTTTGATAGGTTGCTCCTGCAACAAAGACTTGCCCCACATTAGGCATAAAGAGGTTTCCGTTGATGTCTACAACACCTTCAAATTGAAACTCTGCCTCTCCCCATAAATACACTCGAAGTTCGTCCCCCGGGCCTACAATGTAACCTGGATCTATATTGCCAACGAGGGCTTGTTGGTTTGCGTAGGGGTTATTGCTGAAAACATCGTAACCAAAGTATTTTAAGCCATCCGAATTATCAGGTTTCTTAGTTACATCTACTGTTGGCGCTACTTGACTCGTCTGATCCTTAATCTCAGTAGTATAATCTACTAAATCAGGGGTAATGCTTTTTATTGGTTCAGCTGATGTGGTAGTAGCCTCTTTGTTCAATACATATTTCTGAAGATACTGGTCGTAGTCTAGGCCATATAGTTTGGCCTGTCTTCTGGCATCTGCCTCTGACATGCCGCGTTTACGCAACTCGGCTTGAATTTCTTCTAGCGTATCAATACCTCTACTTTCAAGCTCTCTTTTAACATCTTGCTCACTTTGTCCGATCACAGCGAGTGGTGCAAAGAAAAACGTAAGGAGCAAAAAAGTTACTCTTACCAAGTATTTAAGTTTAAACACTATCATTTTTGTTGCCTGTTGAAAAGCGCCAGCTTTTATTTTGGGGAAGCAAAAATAGTAAATTTCTAATTCACAACATGCAATTTGGTATTTAGTAACAAAATATTCGCGTACACATCATTTAGACGTCATAGGTCATTCACCTCAAAATCAGCACCTTTCCCATATCGAATCAGGTCAAAAAGTGAATAGGGTTCAAGCGTATATATGTCTTTTAATCGGCAATCCCCGTTGGACATTATTTCCATCACCTCAAAATCAAATGATTCATTGAAATTGATTAAACGAAAACGTTTACCTACTCTAAGGTTATTAAAAGAAGTTGCCATGAAGCCCTACCTAGTTTTCGTTGTTGAAGTCACCTCTAAGCGCTCTGAAACGTGTTCTAGCCTCTGAAACGTAAATACTACCTGGAAACTTCGTGAGCAAGTCGGTGTATATAGTCATGGCAGATTCGTTATCATATAGGTTATCCTGATGAATAATCCCAGTTAAAAACAGCGCATCATCTCCTAAAATTTCAAAGTAGTGCGCATTATTTATTTTATTCAGAGACGCCAAGGCTTTCTCAAACTGGCCAAGCTCACGATAGGTTTGGGCTTGAAGGTAAAGCAACTCATCGACTATTGAATGATAACTATACTTCAACAGCATTGTATCCATGGCAACTAAAGCTTCTTCTTTCTGATTCTGAAATAATAATAACTCAATACTCGCATATTCCTGCATTACAACATCGGTACTATCAAATACGGTATTGTTCTTAATAAGAATACTCAAATCAAGCGCATCGTTAGCTATTTCTCTTGAAGTAGCTAGTTTCAAAATATCTAAGTTGCTTTGAGCTAATTCGAAGTCTCCCTTAAAGTATGAGAGCTTGGCGCTTTTCAACTTAGCCATATAGCCTAAAGGCTCATCTTTAAACATTCTTTCAACCTGACCATACAACAAAATAGATTCCCATGGTTCTTCATTCAATAGGTAGATATCTGCTAAATCCATTTTTGCCTCTGCCACCACACTATGCCTTCCAACTTGTTGTTGAAGCATGTTAGTAAGGGTTTCAATTGCCTTATCAATCTCATTAAGTTGAAATGCCTGTAACAACGCTATTCTCCGTTGAGACTCCATAATTGAAAAGATGTCTCGTGATTCTGATATAAAAACCTCGTAACGCCTAATCAAATTCTTGATGGCTGCGGAGTCCACAGGATAAGTACTTTTTAATACTTCTTCTTCCGAAAGCAGAATATAACGAGATGCTAATCGCTGACTCGGACTCTCAGGAAATTCATTAATGATGTATTCAAATGCTTTTTTCGAGGTTTTATAGTCAGTGTTTCGATATGAAATCATACCAACGTTCATGATATTATCACCATTGTTTGCCAACCTTCTATCCAATGCTCTAGCTTGTCTTAAGGCAGCCGGGAAGTTTTTCTGCTGCAAATGTGTCCATACCAACAAATCATTATATGTACTATTGCCGGCCTCTTTTTGTATAAAATCGTAGAGTGTGATTTCAAGCGTATCTAAGTCTTCTGGTTCAGGCAAATAACGTTGGAGGGAATTCTTTACGTAATTTAAGTTTTGTGGTTGGTTTTTTGAGAAGTTCAAATACTCCTTAATCATCGGTTGCTTTTTATTCATCAACCGATAAATTGATGCTAGATCCAACGAAAACAAGTCTTCTTGACCCAAGGCATTTCTTCCAGTGATATACGCGTCTAATGCCTTTTCGCGGAAATTATTTTCAAAAAACAGTTGTGCGAGGTATCGTGTTTCATTAGACTTTTTATCAACAGCCGCCTTGTCTGTAACCTTCTTCACTATTTCGTCTAAGAGTTTGTTAGCCTTCTCATTCTCATTTTGAGCTCTATAGAGCACTCCTAAATCTACTTCGTATTTGAAATAACCGGGATTGCCCTTGATAATGCTTTTGAGATATCTTTCTGCATCGTCATAATCTTCTGTGGTAAGTAACAAGCGAAAATATGTGTCATGAATTCGGGGAATATTCCGTCTGTTTTTTGCCAGTTTCTGAAATTCTTTTTTTGCCTTTTCAAACTCACCTTGATTATAATATTCATTAGCAATTTGGACCGGATCATTTGTTTGAGCACTGACAGTATTTGAAATAATGATAATGCAAGCTAACACACCCAAACAAGATTTTATCAACACTTTCAACACAGTCATATTAATATATTATTCTTTATATAAAAGTAAGTAGTTTCTATTAGGAGTGTGGATATGTGGAAAGCTTTTTGATCCACACTTATCTAAGGTATTTGTTTACGTATTGTTAATAATACGGTTGTTCTACACAAGTGATATATGTTCTAAGTTCTTCATTTATAGTGTATTCTAGAATTAGGAGTTGTTGGATGGTTGTTTAGGTGGATAACTATTTAGTGAATTATGAACGTTAATTAGTTGGTGATAGCGTGTTAGAGATACTACAGTTATCCCCAAGGAAATAAAATATGCTATAAGGTTAGTTTATCTTGTGGAGAAGTTGCTTAGATGTATCTACTTATGCACAAGTTATACTTGCATAAATGGGGCTTAGAAAAAGATATTGATGTCCGTTTGTTCCCAGTTTTTTCTTACCTCAATAGTTTTAGTCTTGTAGAATTGATCAAAGTAGAATTTGGCTGGCTCGGGACTTTGCCATGTGAGGACGTTACCAATGTCCCACTTTCCATTGCTATTTAGGTCGTTAATTACCCTGATCAGATATCTCCCTGCAGGAAGGTAAGAGTATCTGAAGGTTTTGGACGTTGAGCTGCGTAGTACCTTAAGGGATGCTGCATCAAGAAGCTGAACTATAACTTTAATATTGGGATCGCCTGATTGGACTGTGCCTCCAATAATGGCGGAATCATCAACGGTGAGAAGAGAAATGGCCTTTGATTGGGCTAATGATGTGTCTTGATCAGCGGATATAAAGGCTGACTGTCCGAAGATGAGATTGGTGTTATCAGAGTTAGTGTTATCTAAAACGGAACTGACATTGATAGGAAATGAAAGGGCTGTTTTAGTTTCATTCCAAGAGTATATGGACGAGTCTATAGGAAGTCTGCGTAAACTATCAAGTTGAAAATATATGCTGTCTGATGTGAAAAGGTATACGGGTTTATTGAATGATAACTTCACTGTGTCAATGGGTGGTAATTGATCCCTTGAGGGACTAATATTAACACTAAAAGAGGGTGGTGTAATCTTGGAGTCTAGGAAGTAAACAGCCGCAGTGTCTGTTAGTATGGTATTGAGAGAGTCTTTTGCAGAAAATATAAGTCGCGTGGTATCGGAGGATGGGCCAGTGATAGGGTAAAGGCGAACCTTTGATGGTTCTGGTTGATTGTATACGATAGCGGATGTATCGTTAACATAAAAATCAGTAATGGACTTGTTGAAAGCGATATCGAAATAAGTACCAAAACTACGAGCAGACACGGTTCTAAGCGTTGTCGTATTCAAGTTTTGAATGGTAAAATTAATCTTGTCAAGTGAAGTATTGAGGGAAAGTGTATCCTTGTAAAAACCATAGGATTCAATATCACTGTCCGCTTGACTATTATTGTTTTTATCCCTTGCAGCGTATAGCCTAAATTTACCACTAGGTAGGTTTCGAAATTTATATGATCCTGCCGAATCAGTACGGCTATAATAGGAGGCGGGACCTGAGAGAATATCTAAAGAGTCTTCGCTAGAATAGAGGGAAACGAGTAAATTCTCTACGGGTTCCTGGTTATAAAGATTTAAGATTGTGCCTTGAATGGAGAGAGAGTCTATGTACTCTCCTGTCGAGAAACTCAGGTTTATACCCTTGGCCGCATTGTTGTTGGTAATATCTTCAATGGTGCTGCCAAAGCTGAGGTTGTAGGTGGTATTATCTTCAAAGGGCTCTGTAAATGTTAAAAGAAGAAGGTTTTTATTAACCCGAGCGCTTAAAGTTCCGGGAGGCTTTGGTGTTAAGATGAGGTCTGTTTCGATGGAACGAGTAATAATTCTTTCGTTAAAGGTGAGTTGTATTGTATTGCCTTCAAACATTGTCGTACCATCTTCTGGATTGGACCTTAGCAGTTTGGGCGGCTCCTCGTCTTCTGGACCGCCCATGGGTGAACTTATCTTCGCACAGGATATGCAGATGAGTAAAATGAGTATGCTTAGAATGAGGTTTTTACTGTTGACGCTGTTCATTTGCTAAGAACATAAATTAGACTACTGTATTCATTGGTTTTAAGTGCTTCACGATTTGAACGATAACCTTGTTCGAAAGCCTTAAGATAGTGCTTCGTACCACGTTTATATTCCTCAGAGAGCAAGCTTACATAATAGCTATCGAATTTCATTGGGTGCGTAGCAACAATATTCAGACCAAAGCTTTTAGCTAAGTGGTGAATGCTTTTCTGAGAGAAATGATAAAGGTGTCGGGGTACGTCATAACCGGCCCAATATTCTTGGTAATATTGTGCATCAAAGGACTTGTAGTTGGGCAGTGCAAGTATAAGCACGCCATTTTTGGAGAGTAGACCGGTAAGTTGTTCAAGGGTCACTTCAAGTCGATGTACATGTTCTAGCACATGAAACAAACTGATTGATGAAAACGCTGTTTCAGTTACTCGGTTGAGTGAATCATATACATTTGGGAGATTGTAGCGATTTTGGGCAATGGATCTCGCATTACTGTCTGGTTCTACTCCTGATACCCTCCAACCTTTGTCTTTCAAATAACTTAGAAAAGACCCAGTTCCACAACCATAATCCAAATGCTTTTTGTTAAGAGTATACCTGCTAAGAATCGAGTGTTTGTGGCGAAAATTGATGCGCTGAACACCTTTGTAAATCAAGTCTAGTATAGAACCTCCTGAGTCCCCGTGTGATACGTAACTGTTTGATTTATAGTATGTTACAATGTTTTTTTCATTAGGTCGGGGGGAGGTTATCAGGGTTTCGCACTGATCACAGAGGTTTAAAGTGAATACTTCTTTATTACCAAAGAGATCATTCACATCTCGTAGAGGTTTAATGGCTGTGCTCTGACAGACTGGGCACTTGGCTACAACTTCTAAACTCATCTTCCCATGTAAACCATCAATACTGAAATATCCGCAGGTGAAACCCCACTGATTCTGGATGCTTGACCAATTGTTTTTGGTCTGATTTTACCCAGCTTCTCTTTAGCTTCAGAGGACAGCGCTGGAATGCTTTGAAAATCAAAGGAGTCTTTAATGAGAAGATCTTCTAATTCTGATACCTTCTTGGCTAGCTGATGTTCCTTGTCGATATAGTCAGAATATTTGATATGAATGTCTGCACCGTCAATGATGTCAACTGTGTATTTACTTAGATATGTTGCGATATCCTCGTTGATTTCTTTTAGATCGCTAATGTGAACCTGAGGTCGTTTGACGAGTTTAGAAAGAACGGTTCTGTGTTGTATGCCAGCAGTAGATAAACTTTCTAACGTAGGGTTAACCTCAGTGGGATCCACTTTCTTCTGATCGAGGTCATTCAATAGTTTATGAATTTGTGCCGAGCGCGCTTTCATTGTAGCCAGACGTTCTTCGCTAGCTAGCCCAATGTCATAACCTTTCTGAGTCAAACGTAGGTCGGCATTGTCTTGTCTAAGAAGAATTCTGTGCTCTGCGCGGGAAGTAAACATTCTATAAGGTTCGTCAGTACCCTTATTAATGAGGTCATCTATGAGCACACCAATATATGCTTCGGAGCGAGAGAGCGTAAAGAGAGGTAAGTTATTGCTCTTCAAGTGGGCGTTGATTCCGGCCATTAAACCTTGGCAGGCTGCTTCTTCGTAACCCGTAGTGCCATTAATCTGTCCTGCAAAATACAGTCCACCGATGATTTTAGTTTCGAGGGTATGACTCAGCTGTGTTGGTGGAAAATAATCGTATTCTATGGCATAGCCTGGCCTGAACATTTTGACATTTTCGAACCCGCTAATTTTTTTGATAGCGGCATATTGAACATCTTCTGGAAGTGAAGTAGAAAAACCATTGACATAGATTTCCACAGTATTCCAGCCCTCAGGTTCTACGAAAATTTGGTGTCTATTTCTCTCAGCAAAGCGATTTATCTTGTCCTCAATGGAGGGACAATAGCGAGGGCCTATACCTTGTATTCGACCATTGAACATGGGTGATTTCTCAAAGCCCTTTTCAAGAGTACTATGAACTTCAGGGTTGGTATAAGTGATATAACAACTTCGTTGCGTTAGAAGTGGTTGGGTAGATTGACTGAATGAGAATTTTTCTGGCCGTTCGTCTCCAGCTTGTTCTTCCATTTTGCTGTAGTCAAGAGACCTGCCATCAACACGGGGAGGAGTACCTGTCTTCATTCTACCGGCCTCAAAACCCAGTGAGACGAGTTGTTCAGTGATGCCTCTAGAAGGACCTTCACCTGTTCTACCACCACCAAATTGTTTTTCGCCTATATGAATAATACCATTAAGGAAAGTGCCTGATGTTAGGATAACGGACTTGGCTTTAAACTCTATGCCCATTCCGGTGGTAACCCCTGTAACTTGATTGTACTCAACGAGAAGACCAGTGACCATTTCTTGCCAAAAGTCAACGTTTTGATTGGCTTCAAGGGCTAGACGCCACTCTTCAGCAAATCGCATACGGTCATTTTGGGTACGAGGACTCCACATAGCAGGCCCTTTGGACTTATTCAGCATCCTGAACTGGATCATTGACTTGTCGGATATAATACCTGACATGCCGCCAAGGGCATCGATCTCTCTAACAATCTGCCCCTTAGCTACACCTCCCATTGCGGGATTGCATGACATTTGGGCAATGGTGTTCATGTTCATGGTAATCAGCAAGACTTTAGAGCCCATGAGGGCGGCTGAGTTGGCTGCTTCACAACCAGCATGGCCAGCTCCTACTACTATTACATCGTATGATGGATACATATCCTTAAATCAATAGTTCCACGTGAAACAGTTGCGTTGATCGAAAAAGTTTCACGTGGAACACTTAGTGTTTGGTTCAAATGTTAAGCAAAGATAAAGAAGCTTCTTCGCTTTTTCTCATCTCTTTCTTCTGCTCATCTGTTTGGTCCTTACTTCCAAGCAAATGAAGAACGCCATGAATCATTACGCGATATAGCTCATTGTCAAATGAAGTATCTAAAGATTGAGCATTGTCAACAACTCTGTCAATGGAAATGAAAATATCCGCATCTAGAGGTAATGAGGAATCGTCTCGGTTGTCAAAGGTTATAATGTCTGTATAATAGTCGTGGCTCAAGTAATCTTGGTTAACCTGAAGCAAATAGTTGTCTGAACAATAAATGTAATTGAGACTGCTTATTTCCTGTCCAGCATTCTGAATAACCTGACAAACCCAGGCTCGAAGCGCTGTCTTATGTTTAAGAGTGAATGATATATCTTCTAGAAAGAAGTTAATCTTCGACATTAACTGAGGTAGAAGGTGAGTTCTAGTGTTCGGCCCTCACTTTTAAACTGAACCTCGTCCGCAAGGTGTTTGATGAGGAATATACCGCGACCACCTATCTTTTCAAGGTTATCGGGTGCCGTAGGGTCAGGAAGGCTTTGATGGTCGAAACCACCACCTTGATCGCTAACAACGAATACTATTTGTTCTTCTTTGAGGTGAGCACTCAATAAGACGTTTTTGCTTTTATCTAACTGGTTACCATGAATGATAGCATTATTAACAGATTCTATAACCGCAATCATGATATTGCCATACAGGTCGTCAGTTAAGCTGTACTCCTCTTTCGCATTGTCTATGAAACTTTCGACTATGCGTATGTTCTCGGCAAGAGAGGGTATTTCGATGCTAATGTTTTTCATTGAAGGGCTCAATTCTTTTCCTTGATCTTTTTGAAATACTTATTTGTCTCTTTTTTGTAGTATGGATTCAGCTTGGCTGGTATTGTTCTTAACAATTCGATTTCCTTTTCTTTTGCTTTCAAATAGTCATTGAGAGATTCTGGAATGGATAAGTCGTAGTCAAGGGCCGTCCGAGCCTTACGCTCTTCATCTTCTCCACGCTCCTGAACGGAGTTTTCGGCTTCAAGTAAGCGGGTGAGAATGTCTTGCTGTCTCTGAACGGTCTCGTCTGTAATACTCTTATTAATGAGGTCCCATTCATTTTCTTCCATCTGATTGATCAATTGATCAATTTTCTCTCCCAATTTATTTCCATCGAGCCCAGTTTCAAAATTTTCTAAGGCATTTCTTAGCCTTTCCTGTTGCGATGCGAGGTTTGCGAGTTCTTCAGAGAGTTGACGACCTGATTTGCCGCTTTTCTGAAGGTCTTTTATTTGTTGACTGAGCTGTTGCTGTAGTTCGCTCAAACCTCCCATCGCTGGATTGTTTTTCTTACCTTTTTTAGAACTACCTTGACCCATTTGGTTAGCCATCTGCTGTTGCATTTGCTGAACAACATCATCTAAAAGTAAAGCGAGATTGTTGATGGAAGTCATCGCAAACTGCTGTTTACCAACGGCTTGGCTTATTCTTTTCTCTTTCAGCGTCTCAACGGTACCATCCATTTGACGGTTCATTTCTTCCAGCTCGCGCATCACAAAAGATGAAATTTGAAAGACCCTTTGCGAAAGAGATACTAGACTATCTTGAATGATTTTAGAGTCGTCTTGAAGCTTTAGTTGACGCTGGGATAGCTTGACATACCTTGGGTCGCTTTGACGTATTTCTTTAAACTCATTCATCAGGCTTTCTTGGTTGAATGAGAGCGTTACTAAATTATCGACAAGGTCACGTAGGTTCTCGAGGTTTTCTTGTTGCTGCTCCATCTGTGCCCCACTCTGCATAGACTGAAGGCTTTGCTTCACCTCTTTCATCTTTTCACTTGCACGTTTTTGGGACTTAGAAGCTTTTTGTCTTTGTTGAGAGTCTTCTTTACTACCTGCCTCGCCTCTAGCTTCTTCTTCCTCCTTACCCTTTTCCTCTTCACCTTTCTCTCCCTCACCCATTTCTTCCTCCTTTTGAGCTTCTTTGTCTTTGGCTAATTCGTCTTTTGCCTTTTGTTGCTCTTCCTTGATTTCCTCAAGTTCTTCATTTAAGTCATTCGGAAGGCTTTCTGGGTTCTTTCTATCTTGATTTAAATCATTGAGCTTATCTAATTCTTCTTGAAGCTTTTCCAGGTCTTCTTTCTCTTTTTGCTGTTGCTCAGCAAGTTCTTCATTGGTTTTTTCGCCTTTCTCAGTTTCTTCCGTCAACTGCTCTTGATCATCTATTTCTTCCTGTAGCTTTTCTATGTTCTCTTCAAGTTTTTTGTCAAATTGAAGCTTTTTGAATAGCTCCAAGGTGCGCTCAAGGTCCTCTTCGAGGTTGCCACTCTTGTCGCGAAGATCATCCATTTTTTCTCTAAACTCCTCTATATCAGATTGTTCCTCTAAGAGTTCACGTAGCTCATCATAAAGTTTCTTCATTTCATCATCGAGTACATTATTCATGATTTCTTGAAGCTGATCCATTTTTTCTTTGATGGACTGACTTTGGGGTTTGAACTGATTGAGCTTTTGGTTATTTCGCTCATTCTCTTTTTTCAGCTCATCGACTTTTTCGGCTAACTTCTCTTTTTGATCCAGAATTTCCTGCATCAATTTTTCGTCTTGCCATTCTATCTCTTTTTTGGTTTTTAGTCGCTCATCGGCTTCTTCAATCATCTTATTAAGCTCTTTAGCTTGCTCAAGGGTTTGATCAATCTCGGCTTGTATCTGTTTATCGTTTGCTTCAATTTCCTCCTCAATTTCCTCCAGAGATGGCACTTTAAAGCTATAAGTGGCCGATTTGACCGATTTAGCTCCATTTACACCATCATTATCGGCTACTTGCATGTAGTACTTGAGCTCAGCACCCGCTTGAATTTGGGCAGAATCTAGGGTAAAGACTTGGTAGTAGCTTTGATCATTCAGGGCACTATTGAATGGAATTTGAAAGGACTCGAACGAGTTTTCTCCATCATATGAATAATGGAACGAGAGAGAAGAGAAACCATAGTCGTCTTTAATCTTACCACCTAAAACTATGTTTTTGTAGAGAACGGTATCCTGAAATTGATCAAGTACTATCTCTGGAAACCTGTCTTTGACCACATCAATTTGGAACTTGAGTGAGTCTTTGTTGGTACTATAGTCATTTTGGAGTTGAATGGTATAAGGGCTTGAGCCTATTATTGTTTTTTGAAGACGAAAAGCACCATTTTTAAGCTTATCTGCCATTAAACGCTCTTGGTTTCGGTCGAAGAGAACCGACAGCGCATCAGCGTATTGCGTATTAAAATTCCAGCTGACCTGCGTACCTTCAGGAATGGTGAGGTTACCTGAGTTTTTGATACTTTCATTTTCTAACTGGGTGTGTTGCGGATACTGAATATCAATACTGAAAAGGTCGATAGAAGGTCTGCGAAAGGCGTTAATTGTGTAGGTGTTGGAAGACACGCCTTCAGATTCAAGCATAAAATCAAGGCTACCGCGCAATCGATCAATTCGATATTCAAAAACGTCATTAGCGATTTTTGACGCTTTAATTTTCCGTTCGTTGATCCAAACGAAAACGTTCTCAGGGCTTGAATTTCCGGTAGTTTTAATGGCCAGTGTAAATGGTTCATCAACAAAACCCTCTAATTCATTTTGGTCTAATAGAAAATTGAACGGGGCTTCTGGTTTGAACTCACTATTGTATTTGATGATTCGAGTGGAGCTTTCCGTGAGGAATTGCGGTAAAAATACGAGAAGGGTTACGATAATTACAGCGGGTAGATAGATATACCTTAAATATTTGCGATTGGCTTTTAAATCAATGGCATTTACGAAAGGAACACTCTGAATGGCATTACTTTTTTGGCGAATGCTGGCCAAAAGAAGCTCACTCTCTTGATTTGATAGTTTTTCTAACTGAATGATATTCAGAAGCTTATCTGATATTTCAGGAAAATATCTTCCAATTTGTAATGCTGCTTGTTCGTTGCTGATTTGCAGCTTAGTATTTCTCAACACAATGAGATGTCTTGCCACGAACCAGTAAATAGTCAAGAAATTGAGTGCTACGAACCCATAGAGTAGCGTGGCACGACCAACGGAGCCGAGCCTCCCAGAAAACTCTACAGTGTTGATAACAAGAAATGATAAGAGAAGTAGTGCAGTTGATATGATTGCACCCTTGATCACCTTATTCCTATAGAATTTTCTCTTATAAGCTTTAAGTTGGTTTTTCAGTGCTTCATTAGATCCCATACCCTCCCTGATTCTGTTTACCCTTTAAGTACGCAAACTGAGCGCAAAGGATTGTAAAACAATTGATAAAGAGCAGAATATACCATTTATTCAGTCAATTTCTAGTACAATTGGGCAGTGATCAGAGTGAAAAGCACCCGGAAGTATGGATGCAGCCGTAAGTCTATTCTCCATTGCCTTGGTTACCATATGGTAGTCAATACGCCAGCCCTTGTTGTTTGCCCTTGAATTTGCCCTGTAACTCCACCAAGAATAGTGGTGTGGGCTTTGGTTAAAAGCTCGGAAACTGTCAACAAAACCAGATGCCATAAATTTTGAGAACCACTCACGCTCTTCGGGTAAGAAGCCGCTGGAATTTTTGTTCGAAACGGGGTTGTGAATGTCAATGGGTGTGTGAGCAATATTGTAATCGCCACTGATGACTAGGTTGGGAATGTCTTTTTTTAATTGGTTAGCATACTCGAAGAAAAAGTCTAACCAGTCGTATTTGAAATCTTGCCTTATGTCTCCGCTGGTACCACTTGGCATGTAAACTGACATTACTGAAAAGTCATCAAAGTCAGCCCGAATTACCCGGCCTTCGGTATCATAAAGAGGGTTACCACAGCCGTATTCTATATGCTTAGGCTTGTGTTTTGTGAGAATAGCCACACCGCTGTAACCCTTTTTCTCCGCAGTCTCAGTGTATAATTCGTACCCTAGCTTTTCATAAAATGGCTCAATTTGGTCGGCCATCGCTTTAAGCTCCTGTAGGCAAACGATATCTGGGTTTTCCTCAATTAACCATTCTTCAAAACCCTTTTTAAGTGCTGCTCTGATACCATTAACATTATAAGAGACTATTTTCATAGGATAATTTTTAAGTCGTATTCTTTCTCAAAGTATTCGATTACGTGCATTTTCAGAAGCTTTTCTTGATCTAAAAGGTCAAATCTTGGAAGCTTTTTCAAGGCTACCCAGTGTGGCCAACCATCAGCATCTAGACCCTCTAGTTCGTAATAACCAGAGTAGCTTAGCACTTTGCAAATAGCAATGTGCATCAAGTCTTGCTTCTCTTCCTTGGTGAAGTTTTGTTTTCCCTTACCTAGTTCTTGAACTCCAATGAGAAAGAGGGTTGCATTCAGGTCTTTTGGTCTTTTACCAATAGTTTCCCCTAACTGGGTCAATAGTTTAACCCACCTTCTTTGAAGATCAAGGTCTTTTTTATACATGCTTGCCTTCTTCCTGTAGACTTTCCCAATACTCTACTGCTCTTCTTAGGTGAGGTATTACAATAGTACCGCCAATTAAGTTGGCAATTGAAAAGGCTTCAAATACCTGTTTAGTGCTAAACCCCAGCTCATGACACTTTCCTAAGTGGTACTTAACACAATCATCGCATCTAAGCACCATTGAACAGGAAAGGCCAATGATCTCTTTAGTTTTTACATCAAGATCTCCTTCGGCAAAGGCATTGGTGTCGAGATTAAAGAGTCTTTTGAGCACTTTATTGTCTTCTTCGATAATTTTCGAATTCATTTTTGCCCTGTATTCATCAAACTCTTGTACTATACCCATGTTTATCTTACTTTATTCTTTAATAATATTATTGAAGGCTCGCTTGTGACTTACATTTCAGACTTCCTATCTCTTTTCTATCCTAACCTTTGTATTGGTTGTGATGAGGTGCTCCCAAAGGGAAGCGAGCATTTATGTCCGAAATGTCTGTACAATTTACCAAAAACCAACACGCATAGGCTTGAAGTTCCGCAGTTCAAAGAAAAATTTGAAGGGGTTGTGCCTGTTCAAGAGGTTCTGGTTTACACATACTTTTATAAGAAAGGCTTGGTTCAGAAGCTCTTACATGAATTAAAGTATGGAAATAGGCCGGAAATCGGTCAATTATTAGGTAAGCAATATGGCCATGAGTTATACGGCTATGGCCTTAAAAATGCCTTTGATATTATTGTGCCTGTACCACTGCATCCAAAACGACTTCGAGAAAGGGGCTATAATCAGAGTGAATTCTTCGGCCATGGGTTATCAAAAGGGCTTAAGGTTCCTATGAACACCACAAGCCTCGTAAAAGTAAAGCACGTTGATTCACAGACCAAAAGAAGTAAGCTTAGTAGAATCAAAAATGTCGAAGGTGTATTCGAGGTAATAGATGGAGATGTGTTTTGTGATCAGAAGGTACTTTTAGTCGATGACCTACTGACGACAGGCTCAACACTGGTTGCCTGTTTAGAAGTGCTTGCTGAGTATGGGCCAAAGTCGATGAGTATTGCGACTATAGGTGGAGCAAAATAAAAAACGCTCCAATTTATTGGAGCCTTCAGAATGCTTTACAATATCAGCTATTTTCCACCGAACACTCTGCTAATGATACCATTCGATTGGTCTAATTGCTTTGATCCGATTGAGATCATTGCACAACGGAAACCAATGGTTGATGTGGCTCTGTCCATGTCTAAGAAACGTCTAGTTCCTGGTGCCATCCAATAGGCTACATCTTTCCAAGAACCGCCTTTGTATACCTTAGATCGGTCATTGACCATTGAACGGTATTCAAGCTGTGGGTTAAAAGAAACACTGTCTCTCACTTGACTAGACTCCCACCCATAATCCTCCTCAGAATCTCCGGTGCCATCTTTTCTTACTGGGTTTAAATCGTCAAAATCACCATATGATAGCGGTCTGTACGTATCAAAAACCCACTCACTAACATTACCTGCCATGTTGAAAAGATTGAAATCGTTTGGCTCTCTTGTGCCTACTTTTTCTGGTATCACTGACGCATCGTTATTGACGTTTCCTGCAATACCGGCATAGTCACCACGACCTCTTTTGAAGTTAGCAAGGTGCTCCCCTCTTTTCTTGCCGAAAGGATTTCGAGTACTTCTTCCGTCCCAAGGATAGATTCGTCCGTATTCCTCATTTTCATCTAAGTACACGGTACCGATTGTGGCTTTTGCTGCATATTCCCATTCGGCCTCATTGGGTAGCCTAAAGTTTGGTAAATAAATACCTCTCTCAATGAACTGCCTCTTATTCATTGGCTCGTTCATATATTCGACTACTTCCTGTTGAAAATCGTCAAAATCCTCAACGGAAATTACTTGTGTTTCACCGTTATTATCTCCTATCACTTGGCCACCAATGCCGAGCTCAAAATCACCAGTGATTTCATTTACAACTATAAACTCTTCTTGAAAAGTAAGCGGTAAATCTTCGAAATCCATGTCAAAGATTTGCTGAAGGTTCACAAAGTCAGTTCTCCACTTAGAATAATCTACTACTTGTCTCCAAGTTACCCCTACAACAGGATATTCGTTGAACCCTGGGTTGCTATAATAGTTTTCAGCATACACATCGTTGAAGGAGAAGTTACTAGTCCAAACCTCATCGTTAGGAATAATATCGCTCATCATCTTTGGGTTACTCTTGCTATGCGTAGGACCTTGTAAATCTGGAATGAATTGCTCTATCGGATCTACCGCATCTTGGTTTTCTTTGGAGTTTGGGTTTTCAACCTCAATGTTTTTTGGAAGACTTAGGTCTTGGGGATTATACTGATAGTGTACATACTCTCTCCAATCCTTGTTGGTCACTTCAGTCTCGTCCATCCAGAAGGAATTTACCGTTACGGTTCGCTCAACATTGTCGCGAGCACCATAGAGGTCTTGTTCATAAGAGCCTAAAATGGTTCTACCGCCTTGCACAAATACCATTCCTGGGGGGTTGGGTAATGATTGATTATCAAAGGGAGTGAAGCCAAGGTTGCTCTTCTTAGTGGCATATTCAACACCAGTTGTTGAACTGTACCCTGTCTTTTTTGAGCAAGAAGCTACTAATAACAAGAGCAGGACACTCAGAGCGCCTAATTTTATATAACCCGCTGCGTTTTTCATTTTTAACGTTTTAAGCTTGTTCAGGTGAAATTTGAACACGCTAATATAACACCTATACTCAATCTATCACAAAATCAGTCTTCTGATTCACAGTCCAAAACGCCAATGTTCAAACGATATTTTAGAAAATCAAAGAAATGTTGCTGTCCAAGTAGAGGTCTACAGATGCTACCAAGAGATAGCTTTTCTGTAGTGAAGAGCAATTTTGGTCTGAATATAGGTCAGTTGATCAGTCTATATTACCTTTCAGTCAAAGCCAAATACATGCTTGACTTAAATCTTCTTTATTTGAATCATGAATAAGAATAAGCTCTACTGGATGCTTCAGTTTGGCGGCTGGGGAGGGTTAATGCTCACGAGCTTTTTGGCGATGGTCATGTTTATGCCGCTTTTACCGGCATTGGGTACCAACCTTATGGCGGTTTTACTTGGCGTCTTTGTCAGTCATTTGTACCGAGGGTATGTAAAACGTAAGAACTGGAAGGAATTGCGCATAGCAAAGCTCTGGCCGAAAGTGTTATTGGCCAGTGTACTTCAAGGAGCATTGTTAGCCATTTTAACTTTGATATCTCTGGTTGCTGTGTTTGTATTAATTGCGGCAAATGACCCAGAGGCTATGAATACTTTCATCGGACTCCCTGACTTGGAGGGCGTTGATGAAGAAACCATGGAGAAAATTAGACAAGCTAGCCTAGAAAATTTTTCGGGAGGCAAACTGTTGGTGTTTGTTATCAGCTTTGTGACGAGCTATAGTATTTATTTTATCTGTTGGTCGGCTCTTTATTTCGCATACCAATACTTGCAAAAAGCTCGTGAAATGGAGATTGAACGGTGGAAACTTTCTGCCTCTATTAAGGATGCGGAGTTAAGTACTTTAAAAGCGCAGATCAACCCGCACTTTATGTTCAATAGCCTGAACAATATTCGGTCGTTGGTTGCCGAAGATTCTGAACGCGCCAGAGATGCAATTACGCACCTTTCCGAACTGCTTCGTTTTTCAGTTCAGTTCGATCAATATGAAAAAGTATCGCTCGATAAGGAATTAGAGATTGTAGATGATTACCTGAAACTGGAAGCCATCCAACTAGAGGAGCGTTTGAGGTATACTTTTGACATAGAAAAGAGCACAAGGGAAACATTAATACCGCCAATGATTGTGCAGACGCTGGTAGAAAACGCCATCAAGCATAGTATCAATAACTTGCCTAACGGTGGCGAAATAGTAATTAAGGCGGCATTTAACAACAACTATCTTTTTATTAATATTACAAACACAGGTCAATTAAATCCAGATAAAAAACCTGTGTCAGGAGAAAAGAGAAGGGGTATTGGGATTAGTAATGCTAAAGAACGGCTTAGGCTACTCTACGGTGAAAAATCTAGTCTAACGGTACAAAACTTAAATGAAAAAATGGTTTGTGCCACGGTGAAAATACCATTGAACGAAAAAGAAAAATTTGCCATATGAAAACACTTATAATTGATGATTCAAGACTAGCCAGAAATGAGCTCAAGCGGTTGTTGAAAGAGTTTGACAATGTTCAAATTGTAGGTGAAGCGGCCAGTGCCGATGAGGCCAAAGAGAAAATCAATGAGCTCAAGCCAGACTTAATCTTCCTTGACATTCAAATGCCTGGTAAAAATGGATTTGAATTGCTCGAAGAACTCGAAGTACTGCCAGAGGTAATATTCTCAACGGCTTATGACGAACATGCGCTTAAGGCTTTCGAATATAATGCTTTAGACTACTTGGTAAAGCCGGTTCAGAAACAGCGTTTGGCAGGATCTGTTTCTAAAGTTTATGACAAAGTCAAAAAACGAGAAAATGAGAAAAATGACTCTCAAGAAGGCATATTAACCATTAATGATCAGGTCTTCGTTAAAGATGGAGAGCGTTGTTGGTTTGTTCAGCTATCTGAGATTAGGCTCTTTGAAGTGAGTGGAAACTATACGACAGTCTACTTTGATAAGTCAAAACCGATGATTACGCGTACCCTGAACTACTTAGAGTCTAGACTTGATGACAAGACATTCTTTCGTGCGATTAGGCAACAAATCATCAACTTAAAATGGATAGAGCGCATTGAACCATGGTTTAGCGGAAGCTTGAGAATTTATTTAAAGGGTGGCGAAGAGATAGATGTTTCTAGGCGTCAAACCCTTAAGTTCAAGGAATTGATGAGCTTCTAATATTCAATTTTTCGGCCGTATAGATGTGGGCTCATGCTTTTGAGTCCATTATGCTAGCATCTGACTAAAGAGCGCTTTTGCACTGTCAACAGACTGAACTTCGTGGAAAGTAAGTATGAGCCTAGTCTTGTACTCCTTCATCTTACTTGTTTTCGGATGTTGTTGGACAAAAGCTAAGATTTTTCCAAAGACGGGGGACTGAAAATATGCCTCATTGTCTGAAGGCATAAAGTAGCATTTCATGGATTGGTTCTTTAGTACCACTTTTTCAAAACCGAGCTTTTCGGCCAACCAGCGAAGCCTCACCGTTTCGATTAGGTCTTTAACCGCATCGGGAATTATGCCAAAGCGATCAGTGATCATATTGATGAACTCTAGTAATTTCTCTTCATTCTTGATACCATCAAGTTTAGAATAAAGGCTTAAGCGCTCTGAAATATTATTCACATAGCTATCAGGAATAAGGATTTCCATATCTGTCTCAATAGAACAGTCTTGCGCTACAACTTGTGCAGCGGCTTTGGCTAAGTCTTGTGTGAACAAGTCCTTAAACTCATTTTCTTTGAGCTCTTGAACGGCCTCATCCAAGATTTTGTGATACATATCAAAACCTAAGTCGGTGATGAAACCACTTTGCTCACCTCCAAGTAGGTTTCCGGCTCCACGAATGTCCAAATCGCGCATTGCCACTTTAAAACCGTCTCCTAAATCTGAAAACTCTTCTAAGGCACTTAGCCTCTTTCTTGCTTCAGATGTAAGCCCAATAGTCGGTGGCGTTAATAAATAGCAGAATGCTTTTCGGTTTGAACGCCCCACACGGCCACGCATTTGGTGAAGGTCCGAAAGACCGAACATGTGCGCATGGTTTATGATTATGGTGTTGGCATTAGGGATGTCTAGCCCAGATTCAATGATATTCGTAGAGACCAGTACATCATACTCCCCTTCAATAAACTTCACCATTCTTTTCTCTAAAACACTGCCTTCCATTTGTCCATGGGCAATGCCTACCCGAGCATCTGGAACTAGTTTCAGAATGATATTGCCTATTTGTTCTATATCATTGATTCGATTGTGGACTACAAATACTTGGCCACCTCTGCGCAGCTCAAAACTGATGGCATCACGCATTAACACTTCATTGAAAGTGTGTATCTCTGTGGTTACAGGTTGTCGATTAGGCGGAGGAGTGGCAATTACGCTCAGGTCTCTAGCACCCATAAGGGAAAAATGAAGCGTTCTCGGAATAGGTGTAGCCGTCAAAGTGAGTACGTCTACATTTACCCTGAATTCTTTGAGCTTGTCTTTGACTTTAACACCAAACTTTTGCTCTTCGTCAATCACCAATAAGCCAAGGTCTTTGAATTCAACATCTTTGTTGACAATTCTGTGTGTACCGATTAGAATTTCCGTTTTGCCCTCTTTTACTCTGGCTAATGTCTCCTTGACTTCTTTAGGTGTTCTAAAGCGATTAATGTATTCCACTTTCAGTGGAAACTTGGCGAGCCTTTCAGAAAACGTTCTAAAGTGTTGCATGGCCAAGATAGTTGTTGGCACAAGTACTGCAACCTGTTTTCCATTGACAGCTGCTTTGAATGCAGCACGAATGGCCACCTCCGTCTTTCCAAACCCAACATCACCACAGACAAGGCGGTCCATTGGGTGCGACAATTCCATGTCGTTTTTTACATGTTCGGTGGCAGTCGCTTGATCGGGGGTGTCTTCATAAAGAAAAGATGACTCTAACTCGGCCTGCATAAAGCCATCTTGAGCAAAAGCGAATCCAGGTGCAGTTTTTCTCTTGGCATACAGGCTGATCAAGTCTTTGGCAATGTCTTTTACCTTGCCCTTTACTTTTGTCTTTTTATTCTCCCATTCCTGACTACCTAGCTTACTCATGGTAGGAGCGTTACCTTCTTTGCCAGTGTACTTTGAGATTTTATGTAGTGAATGGACACTTACGTAAAGCAAGTCATCATCGCGGTAAACGAGCCTAATAGACTCTTGTAGTTTGCCATTGACCTCTTTCTTTTCCATGCCCACAAAGCGCCCTATACCATGATCGATGTGTGCTACGTAATCTCCCGGCTGAAGCGACCGAAGCTCTTTCAGCGTAAGGGCTTTGGACTTAGAGTGCTTCGATTTACTCCTATACTTATGAAAACGGTCGAAGAGCTGATGATCGGTATAACACAGCACCTCTCGGTTTTTGTCAATAAAGCCCTGCCTTAGGCTAATGTTAAGCGGAAGGATTTTCAGTGTTGGGTCTAGCTCAAGGAAAATGGTTTCTAGCCGACCAATTTGGTTGACAGATTCAGACGCAATGCAGAGACTGGTGTTACGGATTTGCCACTGGCCGAGGTTTTCAACGATGGCATCAAAGTCTTTGTTAAAAGACTGTTGCACTTCCACATCGAAATCGAATGTATAATCAGACTTAAGATAAGATCTACTGCCGAACTCGAGTTGGGTATAGCCGGCCAAGTCCTTCTTGAATGTACTATGTTGCTCAAAAAGCTGTTCTGGGCTGAGCACGATTTGTGTGTCGGTGACAGCTAGTATTTGATCAAAGTTTTCTGTGGCTTTGACAAAGTACTTTTCAATAATGTCTAAGGTTTGTTGGTAGTCTTTGAACCAAATTTTAGAGTTGTTAGGTATAAAGCTCAAGAAAGACTGTCGCGTTTCCTCTAATAGTTTAGTCTGAACATTGGGAATAATATTTATCTCCTTGATGTTCTCTTGACTCAGTTGAGATACGGGGTCAAAGGTTCTTATGCTGTCTATTTCATTTCCAAAAAGCTCAATTCTATACGGTAAGTCATGGGCATAAGAATAGACATCGAGAATTCCCCCGCGTACCGAGAACTGCCCTGCCTCGTAAACGAAATCTGTTTGCTCAAAGTCATAAGTTTGAAGCAACTCCGTAAGAAAAGCTACATCTAAGGACTCACCTACTTTGGCCGAAAAAGTATTACTGGAAAGAGCCTTTTTGTTGATTACTTTTTCAGTGAGTGCTTCGGGGTAAGTTACAATTAACTCGCCAATGGATGCTTTATGGTTAATTCTGTTTAGAATTTCTGCCCGCATTAAAATGTTGGCATTTTCTGTCTCATCAAATTGATAAGGCCTTTTATAAGAGGTAGGGAAAAGCAGTACTTCCTTATCTCCCATTAAGTTTTGAAGGTCGTTGTGGAAATAGGCAGCTTCTTCTTTATCATGTAAAACGAAAATATTCGTCTGCTTATTAATCTGATAGGTTGCGGCTGCTACAACTGCGTCTAGGCTGCCAACAAGGCCTTTTAATCTGAGGTGAGTAGTTTCATTTGGTTTAATTCTTTCCGCGATGGATTGAATAACCGAATCCTCCTTATAAACTTTTATGAAATCTTTAACCTTCAATTGATGCGTCTAGAATGGCTTGCAAATGTACTATTTTTCGAATACCCACTTGTATAAGTGAATCTTGCGTTAACAAGATTTTTTTGTTGCTTCACATAACCCTTTCGTTTAAACAATTGTTAGAGACGCCTAATGAAAAGAGCAAAAGACAAATTAGACCTTAGGAAAGAGGCTTTTAAGCGTATTGAAGAGATGCACCCACACATGGTTTTGCTTTATGTGAGCATGATAGGCAGTGGTATTATCTTTTTGTTTACCATTGTGGCATTTACTGTTTCAAGGCCCGATAACATCGAGTTTCTGAAAATAGACTTTCCAAAATCCTTTATTGTCAGTTCATTCATTATGCTCACTTCGAGCTTTACGATATCCCGTGTTTTGCCGGCTTTTGAAAAGGACGACCTTGAGGAGGTCAAAAAATGGTTAGGGCTGACATTATTACTCGGGCTCGTTTTTTCAGCGGCTCAGGTTACTGGGTGGAGGGAGCTTCAGTCGAATAACATCTTTTTTAGTGGTCAAAGAACGGGTGCCTACTTGTATGTGATGTCTGGCTTGCACGTGATCCACGTCATTGGTGTGATGGTCTATTTAATGTCTTTGCTCATGGAATGTCATAAAACAAGTAAAGATGTAGTGAAGCACCTGCTCTACGCCACCAATCCCTATCAGAAAATCAAATTCAAGATTTTAACACATTTTTGGCATTTTACCGATGCCGTTTGGATAGTGCTGTTTTTCTATTTCCTCTTCTCTTTTTAAATAAAAAAGGCCGCGTGACCAAACGCGACCTCAAGCAATAGACTTATGAAGAATTGTTTTTGACTTTTGGGCTGGGCCCTTTTTTGGATTAGTTAAACGTAATTTTTTCTATGTCTTCCCATCGGATGTACTCAGGGTCTCCACTGCCTGTGAAAACCAACACACCATCGTTGTCTTCGTTTACATCGCGTGCATCTCCAAGCAAAAGCTCCGTTCCGTTTTTCAGCACTATGTTAGAGTAATCGTAATTCTTAGGGCTGATAGATTTTATGTTGCCCATGGCAATGATATATTCTACATCGTCATCTTTTCCTTGAAGCATTTCGAATGTATATTCTTCGTCTAAATCAAAGATGATGTTTCCATTAAGCGTCTTACCATTTGTGGTAGTAACAGTTCCAGACAGTTTTTTTACATCAGAGAAGCTACTATAAGACATAGTATTGGCAGGAACGTCTTTGAAAGTTACTTTCTTAAACTCTCTCCAAGGGATATCTATTCGTCCAAAATCTGTGGTTACGATAATTCCTCTGTTACCACTATTTACATCGTTAGAGCCTCGTAAGTACATTTCTCTACCCGACTTTGTAACAATATTGCTGCCGCCTCTATCTCTTTCGATAGACGTGAGTTTACCGAATTCGATTTTTACATCACCGTCTCTTGTATCACCATCCAAGATGTCTTCAGAAAGCCTCTCATCATGGTCCCATTGAACAAAGCCCGTGTACTCACCTCCGTAAAATTCTACTGTTCCGTACAGTGGATCACCCATTTTATCTCGAAGGTTTTTAGGCGTTTCCATGAATTCAATCATTTCGATTCTACTCCATCGGAAAGTCGTTTTTCCTAATTCGCCATCCATGATGTGGATTTCAGTATCGAAGTCATTCGAGCCGTTCTCAACGAACATAGTCTCTCCGTTTCTTAGCGTAAGCTTTACTTCAGACCGTCTCTCGATTTCTAATTTGGCTATATCACCAAAGCGCGCTTGAAACTCATGTGTTGTTTCGTAGTCATTGTTGCCCCAGCTGATGTTCCATCCACTCCATCCATTACCTCTACGCCTGTCGTCTCTGAGATCGTTGCGTTGATCTCTGCTGAGGTAGCGATAGTTTTCGTTTTCTTCTTTGTTGCCGTTGAAGATGTCCGTCCAAATAGCTTCTTCTTTTCCCCAACGAATTTGACCTGTATAAGAGTCGCCATCAATTGTGGTAAGCTTACCATAAATCAGTGCTTCGTCTTGTGCATTTACTATAAAAGAACTGATTAAGGTTAGTGCGGCAATCAGTGTGGTTTTCAATTTTGAGTTCATGACCTTTTTATATTTTAGTTGTTGTTTTTTTGATGACCCAAATATGGGTTGACAAAGCGACTCCTGAAATGAGTATGGGTTCTACTGGGGCATTTTCGAACTGAAACGGGAAGGTCTAATACCGAATCTGACGGTCTGATTCAGCTTATTGGTCTAACCACCTTTTAAAGGCAGGCGTTTTCTCGCTACTCACGACAATGTCTTGATCTATATTGGGGTTCAAAGCTAGCTTTACTCGTCCTTTGAAGTAAGGATGAATATCAGTGACGGAATCAAAGTGTACGAAGAACTTTCGATTGACCCGATAGAACTGTTTTGGGTCGAGCAACGATTCCAGCTCTTCCAAAGTAGGATCAATGGGTAGCTTTTGACCTTCAAAGGTCATGAGATAAGAGAGCTTATCTTGAGAATAGAAGTAGGCAATTTTTTCGACAGGAATTGCTCTAATGCGCTGCCCGAGCTTTACCAAAAACCGGGACTTATATTCTCGAGAAGCACCGCTAATAACCGCTCTAATTTCTTCCATATTAATAGGAGACTCAGTCACTGCGCTTTGAGTTTTTTGATCAAACTTTTCTAGGGCGTTGGCTAGCTTTTCTTTTTGAATCGGTTTTAGTAGATAGTCTATGCTGTTTACTTCAAAGGCTTTTATCGCAAACTCGTCATAGGCTGTTGTGAAAATAATAGGTGTTTTGACTTCTACTTGTTCGAATATTTCGAAACTGGATCCATCAAGCAACTGTATATCGCTAATGATTAAGTCAGGGTGTTCGTTGTTTTGAAGCCAGAGCACCGCTGCCTCTACAGACTTCATAGAAGTCAATACATCGGCATCTGGTTTAATGCTTTTCACTAGCTCGATCAGACGATCGGAAGCTAATTTTTCATCTTCGAAAACAACTACTTTCATATTACTCAGCCTCTAAATCGATGAGAGGTACTTTGACAATAAAGTTGTCAATGTTTTTAAATATTTGAACCTCTTTGTCTGTAAAATAAGAATATCTTTTTTTAATGTTATCGAGGCCAGATTTACCACTATTTCTCTGCTCTACCCTTTTTTCTTGTAGTGGATTTTTAACGGATAAGTATCCGTTCTGGTAAGAGATGTGAATCTTCAGTGGCTTTCTTTCAGAAATGACATTGTGCTTGATGGCATTCTCAATGAGCATTTGAAGCGTGAGCGGTGGTAGGTACTTTTTATGCGCTGAACTTTCAACATCGATAAAAGTCTGAATGGTGTCTTCGAAGCGGATTTCAAGTAAGTAAAGATAAGAAGCGATAAACCTGAGCTCTTCATTTAGGGTCACCAACTCTTCTTTACTACTCTTGAGAATATTGCGATAGACATCGGCAAACTTTTCTAAGTAAGTCTGAGACAATTCTGGGTCCACACTTATGAGTGAAGAGAGAATGTTCAGGTTATTAAAGAGGAAGTGTGGATCTAAATGATTCTTTAATGTAGTGAGCTCAGCCCTGATCGTCTCTTTTTGAAAAGTTTCAGAATTTACTTGGGCAGTTTTCCAGTTACTCAAGAATTGAACCCCGAAATTGATGGAAATGGTTGGCAGTAGGATCAGTATACCCAGTACATTCATTGAAAGAATTTGAGTGGCAATGGGAGGGGCACTGGTAAGGCCGAACTTCAGAATGAAGTAACTCACATTAATGATCAGTAGGGACAAGAGAATTCCGATTCCGAGTTGCCAATAGAAACGCTTATTGCCATGTTCCAGCCAAGGCAATACCTTGTCTAGCTTTCGGGTCATAAAGTGGTTAGAAACCCAAACTAATATGAGCGTAATGACTAACCAGCCTGCCGTTAGATAAAGTTCTTTGTCGGAATCTGTTAAATAGAGCGTCAAAAAAACAGCCCCGACTAGTACGAGGCTTACAATAAGTTGTATGCTAAACTTCTTAGAAAGTGCCACAGCCACAATTTAATCAAAAATGATCTGATCGATCTTTGACCACCTTATATATTCCGGGTCTCCTGATTTTGATACAAAAACGAGTACTCCGGCATTGTCGCTACTCACATCTCTATGATCTCCCAGTAGCAGTCGTTCACCGTTCTTCATTTCCACCATAGAGTAGTTGTAGTTTTTTGGAATGATGCTTTTAATATTTCTAAAGGGGATTTGGTATTCCACTTTATCATCATTAGCGTCTAGTATTTCAAATTCCCATGCCTCGTCCAAGTCAAAGGCAACAAGGCCTTTAAACTCATCACCCTCAATGGTGATTACGGTGGCATTGATTCCCTTGGAAACAGGAAAGTCGTTGTAGTCCATGCCATTCTTGACGTCATCATTAATTTCTAAATTGACAAAGTCGCGCCAGCCCACTTTTACCATGCCATAGTCAGGATCATAAACGACAACTCCTCGATTCCCTTGGTTTACATCATTGCTACCTGTGAGATAGAGTGTTCTACCCGAACGAAGTGTTAAGTCAACGCCATTTCTATTCTTTTCAATTTTACGAATGCTTCTGAACGGCACTTTTTTATCGCCATCGCGATCTTTTCCGTCAAGAATTTCATCCATGAGCCGCTCATCATCATCCCAAGCAATCAGGCCTTTGAAAGTTCCTTTTCTACCTGCATTGACAACGCCATAGATCGGCTTGCCAAAGGTTTCTTCATAGTTGTCGGGTGCGGCCATGAACTCTATCTTTTCAATGCGACCCCAAGAGAGTTGAATTTCGCCAAGCTCAAAATCCATGACTCCGACAGAGCCACCAATGTCTTCACTGCTTCCGCCAGTTATTTCTAATGCTGCATTGTTTTTCAGCGTGACCTTGGCGCGGTCTCTTCTTAACGGCTCAATAGACTTAATGTCTCCAAACCGTGCTTTAAACTCGTGTTGTGTATTAGAGAATTTGTCTTCCCAAATACTCAGCACGCCTAAATCGAGAGATAGCCATGAGTTACCTTCTTCTTTTCCGCTAAGTTCTTTGATTTCAGACTTTGAGAGAAAGCTCATGAAGTCATTAGATGTTTTGGTTCCATTGAAAACTTCTACCCAGAATAATTCGGCTTGCTGCGCATTTTCACTGCCCCACCTAATAGCTCCCGTATACTTGTCGCCACTTACCGTGGTTACCTTACCGTAGAGGAACACATTCTTTTGGGCCTTGGATTCATTGGCAATAATCAATAAGCCTACGCCTATACCTACAAAGAGCAATATCCGTCTTATCATGTTTTGACCTAATTGATTCTGTTCTTGCATACTACAAACGTAGCTGCTGGGTTGTCGCAATTGAAGCGTATTAGGCCAGAGTAGGGCTTTCATATTCTGAATCGGGAAAATTTACGACTGAGTTTTTAGTTAATCAGGAAAGGCCGAGGCGTCAATTCCGGGGATAATCCTTATGGCATTCTTATAATAGATGTTTTTAAGTACCTCGTCTGAAAGACCCAAGCCATACATTCTCCAGAAAGCATGATATCGCTTATAGTATGGAAAGTACTCGTCTTCGGATTCCAATACCCTAAAGTAAGTAGGGTACTCACCAGGGTTGTAGGCATCTTTACCAAAGAGCACACGCGTTTGATACTTTTCTAAAAACGCTTTAGCAAACCTTGGTTGACGGCCTAGTTCTGCAATGACTGCACCAATCTCAACCATCATATTAGGCATGGCATCTAACAATTCTCCTAAATGGTTGAGGTCATTAGCATACCAACCCATGTGTGCGGCTATAAAAGTAGTATTGCTGTGTTTCTTAAATACGTTATGCTGTTCTTCAATCATTTTCGCCCAAGGAGCTGGGTCATTGTCTTCTCTTTTTCTTCTAGGGTGTGTCTTCAATTCTAACCAACGTTCGTTATTCGCATCAAAAGGCTCCCAGAACTGTTTTGGGTCGGCCGTGTGAATAAGTACAGGAATGCCGAGCTCTCCACACTTGGCCCAGAGGGGATCTAATCGTGCATCATCTACCGCTACTCTATTGCCGTCTTTGTCCTTTACAGAAAAGCCGAGGCTTTTAAAAATCTTTAGGCCCCTTGCGCCTTGGTTATAATCTCTTTCTAACTGTGCAGCTGCTCTGGCGCCCCATTCATCATCAATGTTGTTGAAATTAGCATTGGCGAAAATGATGAAACGGCTCGGTTGATTGTCTTTAATATTTTTAATAGCATCAACAACAGCTTTGCCGTTGCCTCCTGAGAGGTTAACCATAAGCCCCATATTTAAGCCATCCATTTCTGCAGCAAGCTTATTTAAGTCTCTCTCGCCCATTCTCCATTGGTGACTGTGGACATCAATAAATGGAAATTTAGCCCGCGAAACAGGGTTTTCTGGAACGACTAGAGATGAAGGAGGATCGTATTCTTCAAACGTAACGGTCTGTGCTTGGTTAATAAGTGGAAGAATTAGTAGGCCACATAAAACAGATAAAAGAGATCTTTTCATAATTTTTGTGTTTGAGGAATTAATCGTATTTACCTCGGCAAGGTTTTTTAAGCCTTCATAAGAATGTAATTTATTCGACCAAAAGCATTTAAACATGGAGATTTCTTTAAAAGGAAAAGTAGTATTAGTTACTGGTGGCTCTAGGGGCATAGGGAAGGCTATATGCGAAGGGCTGTCGGAGTCAGGAGCCACTGTGGCACTGCACTATAACTCAAATCAACAACTAGCGGAAGACTTATGCGATAAAATGGGCAATGGTGCGAAAGCATTTCAAGCTAGTCTCGAGCAAGCTTCTGCAACAAAGTTATTGTTTGAACAAGTACTTGAGCATTATGGTCAAGTCGATGTTTTAGTGAACAATGCAGGTATAGCCTTATCGTCAGATTTAGAAAAAGATGATTTGGCTTGGATGGCTGATTGGGAGAAGACTTTTGCGGTTAACACCAGAGCAACCGGACTTTTGTGTAAAAAGGCAATCCAACACTTCTATCAAACGGGTGGAGGCCGCATTGTCAATATTTCTTCAAGGGCCGCATTTAGGGGAGATACCATGGACTACTTGGCATATGGGGCTTCAAAAGGGGCAATTCCTTCCCTGACAAGATCTATTGCAAGGAACTGTGGCAAGCAGAATATCAAAGCATTCAATATTGCTCCAGGTTTTGTACGTACTGACATGGCGCAAGACTTCATGGACCAATACGGTGAATCTTTTGCGCTTGATGATATCGCTTTGACTGAATTGACTGAGCCGAAGAACTTAGCTCCTATGGTGGTACTCTTAGCGAGTGGTTTGGCGGATCATGCAACAGGAACCACTATCGATATTAATGCGGGTAGCTATGTACACTAAACTAATGGGGTGTTCAGATAAGCGGTGAAGGAATTAATATGCGTGTCCGTGCTGAAGCTGAACCCTTGCTTTTCTGAGAGTTTTCCACAAATCCACAGACCAAGCTGATTTCCACTTTGGGCCTGTTTTTTTTCGTCTATTTGATTTTGAATAAGTAGCTCTAAGCTATTTTGATTACCATTTATTTCAATCCTGATTGGCTGCTGATTGTCTCCATATTTAATTGCATTTTGAATCAAATTGACAAGTATGCTTTCCGTTTTGGCTTGGTCGCCATTCACTTCCAGTGAGCTTCTTGTATTTAATGAAATACCCACTAGAAATCCGTTTGCTTTTATAGAGTGATTCATCTTTTCAAGCACGTCATATAGTAATTCATCTATGCGGAAGAGGGATGTATGCAGCGTGAGTGTATCGGTTTTTAACTGGCTCATTAATAGAAAGTCTTGTACTACGTATTTCAGCCGCAAGACCTCTTCTCGCTGACTCTTGAGTAAAGCGATCTCTTGTGGTTTCAAATCTTTCCCGATTCTCAGGTCTAGCTCAGCCAGCATATTGGCTAGTGGCGTGCGAAGTTCATGTGCCGCAGATGCGAAAAATTGATTCTGTGTTTTAATAGATGACTCAATCCCTCCGATCATTTCATTGATGGTTTGGGCTAACGCTGTGACTTCGTCATTGGCTTTAGAAACCGGAAGCCGCTCCATCGATTCTGAGGCGGTAATTGATTTAGCCCGTTTAATGATTGTCTGAATAGGCTTTAATGCGTAGCGAGAAAGAAGCAAGGCCATAACCAAAGAGAGAAGAGCAGCTCCTATATTGGCAATGATCATCCAAGTTCTTACGCTTGCAACTTGTTTATATACGGCTAGATTTTTTCTCGCGAGAACCAGGCTCACCACCCCTAACTCCGCACTGAGGGACTGTTTTTCTACCAAACAAAAAGTAAATGAATCTAGCTCTAGAATGATGGAAGACTCAACATCGGGAATATAGGCTTCGTCTTGCAGCACGGAAAATAGGTCCGTATACTGCTCTGGAAAATCTGTACGTTCGTAGAACTTTTGACTTTCAAAACCAGACTTATACCAGATCTGAATGGCTTGATCTTCTTTAGTCAGTGGTATCTCATTGGGCCGTTCGGACAGTGATTGGGCAAGACCTTCTGCCTCCACCTTTATCCCTTGGTGATATGTATCGACAATACTGGATTTGACTTGGTTGAAAAGAAAATAATTGGAAATAGAGATAACAAGCAGAAATACACCGAAGAATACTATCGCTATTTTGAAGCGTATGCTCTTAAACGAAGGCCGCGTGATCAATATCTACTTTTTAATAAGTTCTCCGAGTATTTTATAACCATAGCCTACTTGTGTTTCGATGAGTTTTGGCTCGAAATCTTGGTCTATCTTTTTTCTCAACTGGTGCATGTGGACTTCGATAACGTTGCTGCCCATGTCAAAGTTGAAGTTCCATATTTTTTCGGTAATCTCCGCTTTTGATAACACGCGGTTGGCATTGGTCAAAAGTAATTCTAGTAAAGAGAACTCCCTCTTGCTAAGCTCTATGGCTTGCCCTCCTCTTGTTACACTTCTTTTTATCAGGTCCAATTCTAAGTCTGCCAGTTTTAAAATTGAGGCTCTTTTAGACCCAAACTTGCGCTGGACATTCCGTACTCGAGCCTTTAATTCATCAAAATCGAAAGGTTTTTTAATGTAATCAACAGCTCCTAAATCTAAACCCTTAATTACGTGTTCACTCTTACTCAAGGCACTCATAAAAATGATAGGCGTTTCAACTGAAAATGACCGAAGGTTTTTCATTAATTCAAACCCATTTTGACCGGGCAGCATGATGTCCAATAGAATCAAGTCAAAATGATCTGCCGCAGCAGTTTCGAGCGCAGCACTTCCATTGGTTTCGAGGCTAACGCTATAGCCTACTTCTTGCAGACCTTTTTGGACAAAGGTGGCAAGTTTGACTTCGTCTTCTACCAAGAGGATTCTCATAAGGAGTTGCTAAACATAGAACGGTTTGTAAATGTAATGCCATCTATGGTAATTTTATGAGGTATTATATACGTATAGCCTTTCTGATTAATTTGAGATTTGAGTTCTTTTCTCTGCCAGCCGTCAAAACTGATTTCTTTTCCTTTTTTTATTTGTTTGGCGATTGACAGAGCTACATCTTCATTCACGCGAATAAAAATACTGTCTTCTAAGATAATGTTACGAAAGGGAGTGATCAGTTTTTCTCCGCTCCAAAGAATGTTTTCGTCATCTAAATATTGTATTTCCGAAACGTTCCCCTTAAACGTAACTTTCTCGGTTAAATACTCCTCTTTTTCCCCACTAAATGGACTTATGGGCTGGCCCTTCACGATTTTATTGCTAGCACTAACAGCTCTTAAGACATTTACTCCAGAAAACTTTTGAAAATAAACACTAACCTTTTCATTCTCTTGAAGAATTTGGTTAAATGCCTTTCCGTCAGTTCTATTGAACACAAAGGTGTCAAGCTTATTCTGGTAATCAGTGGCACTTATTCCATTCACAAACCCGGCAGCATCGTTGATAAGGTCTACTAACTGTATATCTTTTGTTTGAAGAAAAAGATTGGCATGAGTAAAATTTTTACCCTGAGAATATTGTGCCCTCAATGGTAAGTAGAAATGACCAGGACCCATACTGTATGTTTTGGGGTTCTGATAGAAGATAGAAGGGTTATTTTTTACCTGCCTTAGATAGGAAACATAATTTTGGTTCCAAATATCAGCCAGTTCACCAGTTCTTTCAAAAATTAAACTGTCTCCGTTTTCCAGTGCTAATATACCTTCTCTGTTTTTTAATCGTATTCTAGAGATAACCTTGACATTCAAAACAGGTTCTCTGATTGTTTTATATCTTCTTCTTTTATCCTCAATATCAAGAATTGAAAAGGCCCCTTTTTCCGTTTTGATCTGTTGAATATTGGCTAGACCCGAGATCTGCTCTTCCAGCTCAACCTCGATTTTTTTCAAAGGGAGTGTTTTATAGAATATTTCCTCTAGTAGTAGTTTGTCACCAGTAATCGTAATTTCTACCTGTCCTTTCGTTATTAAATGTGGCCCAACGTCCTGCCCTACGAAGGTAGGAACAGCCACTTTTAACAACTTACCATTCGGCCTTCTAAATATGAAGCCATTGAGAACACCACCATAGCTATTTGAGCCCAGATACAATAGTTTTACGACTTCTCCCTTGAAGCTTTTAGTAATATGGTACTGGGTTCTGGCTAGGCGTTTACTTTGTTCAGTAGCATCTTTTATTTGACCAAGCACTGGGGTAAGTAATAATAAGACGAGGGTGATAGTAAATAGGGTGGTCCTTTTCATATCTGACAATTTTTATCAAACATAGACTCGTGACATTAATTTGACCTTAAAACCAAATTAATGTTTCTTAATTTGAAACTATGAAAACAAGGTGCAGCTGGTGCGAAGGTTCTTTTGAGGCCTATGTAAAATACCACGATGAGGAATGGGGAGTTCCCGTTCATGACGACAAGATTCACTTCGAGTTTTTGATTTTGGAAGGAGCTCAAGCAGGACTTAACTGGTCTACTATCCTTAAAAAACGGGAAGGTTACCGCAGGCTGTTTGCCGATTTCGACCCAGAGATAGTGGCTAACTTTAGTGAGGCAGAGATGGAGCAAATACTTTTGGACCCAGCTATTATTAGAAATCGACTCAAAGTGAAAAGTGCCGTGACCAACGCCCAGAATTTTCTAAAAGTACGGGAAGAGTTTGGCTCTTTTGACCGATACATATGGTCCTTTGTGGATGGCAAGCCAATTGTCAATCAATGGAAATCAATGGCGGATGTTCCTGCAACTACACCAGTTTCTGATAAAATGAGCAAAGACTTGAAGAAGAGAGGTTTTAAGTTTGTCGGCAGCACCATTATGTATGCTTACATGCAGGCCTGCGGTTTAGTCAACGATCACGTTACGGATTGTTTCCGCTACCGTGAGGTCTAGTCTTTGATACTTAAGACTACTTTTTTTCTGGGTATCTCAATGGCCCACATGCCAACTACTATGCTGTCTGCTATCATTGGGCTGGTGTAGTAAAGCATTTTTCCATCATCCAATTTTTGAATATTCGCCTCAGATACGATACCATTTTCTCGGTTATAGAGATAAGCTTCAAAAACCTGAAGCCGCTTTCCGCTCAAATCTTCTGGGTCATCAAAAAGGTAACGATGTTTTTGATACACTGAATCCGGACCAAAGTCTGTATTGATTACATAAGTGCCAGAAAGGGGTTCAGGAATTACTTCCAGTTTAAATTCTTCGGTAAGTATTTTGCCTATTTCCATGGCGCGTTCAATGATTTCCGCATCGGAGACAACTTTAATCTCTCTATCTTCCATTTCTTCGCGCGCTTTGGTTGTATCAATCTTTTGATTACCACATGAAACGGTTATAAATACTAGTGTTGTGAGGAGTAGAAGTCTTTTCATTCTTTGTTTTGCATGGAATGGTGTACAAATGTATAACGGAATGCTTTTGTTTTTTAATTTTGAAGACTAAACCGTCAAGGGATGATTGAAAAACTTGTTGCTATTAAAGACAGATTTGAAGAAGTAGGCCAGTTGCTAGTTCAACCAGACGCTATGTCTGATATGAAGGTTTACTCCAAACTGAATAAGGAGTACAAGGACTTAGAAAAAATAGTAACCGTTTATGACGACTATCAAAACGTAATTGACAACATAGCTTCTGCTAAAGAGGTCTTACAAACTGAGAAAGACGAAGAGTTTCGTGATATGGCGAAAGCCGAACTTGACGAATTGAGCCCAAGACAAGAAGAACTTGAAGCCGAAATCAAGGTCTTGTTAATACCCAAAGACCCAGATGACCAGAAGGACGTCATCATGGAAATTCGTGCCGGTGCAGGGGGTGATGAGGCCGCCATATTCGTAGGCGACTTATATAGAATGTACGATCGTTTTATAGAGACCAAAGGATGGAATAAGGAAATTATCAGTTTGAGCGAGGCCTCCTCTGGTGGCTTCAAGGAAATTGTATTTGGTGTTTCTGGAGATGACGTTTATGGTTCACTGAAGTTTGAATCTGGTGTACACCGAGTGCAGCGTGTGCCAGTGACAGAGTCTCAAGGTAGAGTGCATACTTCTGCTGCATCGGTGGCTGTTTTGCCCGAAGTGGACGAAGTGGAATTTGACCTTGACTTGAAGGATGTTAAAAAGGATACTTACCGAAGTTCTGGTGCAGGTGGTCAGCACGTGAACAAAACTGAATCTGCTGTTCGTTTAACTCACTTGCCAACTAACACAGTGGTAGAATGCCAAGATGGGCGTTCACAGCATAAAAACTATGCGAAAGCTTTACAAGTACTTCGGTCAAGACTGTACGAAAAGGAGCTAAAGAAGCAGCAAGATGAGATTGCCAGTGACAGAAAATCTTTGGTAGGCAGTGGAGACCGATCTGATAAAATTAGAACCTACAACTATCCGCAAGGAAGAGTGACAGACCACCGCATTGGCTATTCAGTGCATAATCTACCCACTGTTATGGACGGGCAGCTGGATGATTTTATTGAGAATCTGAGAATAGCGGAGAATAAGGATGCGCTTCAGGATGAAGATCAATAGTGAAGTACTTTCAGACCGAACTTAGCCTAAGACCACAGCCAAGGGGCTTTCATTTGATCACGCAAGATATTATTGCGTCAATGCCAGAACTGGGCAAAATCAAAATAGGCTTGTTGCATGTACACATCAAACATACTTCGGCTAGTCTTACCATCAATGAAAATGCGGACCCTACGGTAAGGGAAGATTTTGAAACACATTTCAACCTATTAGTTTCAGAAGATGAAACGCATTATCAGCATACCTTTGAAGGGCCCGATGATATGACCTCCCACATCAAAGCGTCATTGCTTGGGCCATCCGTCACGATTCCTGTCACAAGTGGCCGATTAAACCTTGGGACTTGGCAAGGCGTCTATCTTTGCGAACACCGCAACCGTGGAGGAAGCCGTCAATTGGTGCTCACACTGCAGGGTGTTTAACTCCTATCGGTGTGATTCACGCTTGTTAGAACCTTGGTTTGTCTTGAGTCATAAGCCTAAAGTCGATAAAGAAAAGCCTTCCAAAATCGTTCGAGGCGTCATCCTCAACCGTGGTTTTCAAATGATTAGTACACTTATTAGGCTCTATTAGGCCAGAATTTGATCCACAATCTTATCTAATGACTGCTGATTTTCAGAAATATATTGGAGACCAGCTTGGTGCAGTGCCAATAAATTCTGTTGGGAAACATCGTCCATTTGCGAGTTAGCTTCCCCTAAGCCAGGCTGAATCCTATGATAATAATCATGGCTTTCCGTGGCGTCAAAGATTTGCTTCAATTGATAGTCCACAGTTTCGGAGTTACCAGACATCATGATGTCGATCACAGGTTTTATCCAGCCAATAGCACCCCATTTTTTCGCTTTATCATAATGATAGCTTTCTTTCACGGTACCTGTACCAATGGACAGCACCATCATATCCTTGGCAGATGGAAATGCCGTTTCTCCAGGAGTATCTAGCTTTCCGAAATCGAGCGTTCTGGCCTCAGAATATGCACATAGCGTAGGGTTGTTGGCAAATACACCACCGTCAACAAGGGTTGAGATGGTGCCATTTTCAGAGCTGATATGAGCAGGTTCGAAGTAAGTAGGTGCGGCTGAAGTAGCCCTAGTCACATCTCTTACCTTGTAGTTTCTAACGGGATTATCCACGCCATCAAGCTTGTTGAAGAAGACCGTTTTTCTATTAGTGATATCATAGGAGGTAATGATGCATGGCCTTCTTAAATCAGAAATCCAGTGGTCGCCAAAGTACTGATCTAGCTCCTTTTCAATGGTGTCGGCAGCGTATTTTGCGCCAGCAATACCATCGAGTGTTTTTACCTTCTGCCAAAAGCCACGACTAAAAATATCGGGCCCAGTTTTTAAATAAATATCAAGGGCAAACTGAGTTGAATATTTTGATTTGCCTTGTTCGTCAGGTACTAGATAAGTACATGTCAGTATTCCGCCAGTACTTGTACCAGCAATAAGGTCGAAATGATCGGCTAATTGTGAGTTTTCTTGGCCCGGTCTTTTTTGGATTTCTGTTTCTATGTAGTGAAGAATGGTACCTGGAATGATTCCTCTAATTCCTCCACCGTCAATAGATAAGATTTTAACTTTCTTTGCCATAGTTTCTGCGTGTGTTTGAATGCCAATAAGGTTGACATATCAAATTACAGAAAAATCGCGAAAGCAAAATATGCTAAGATTGATAATCTGAGGCTTCCAGTTCGAAGAGCTTGTTAACGGAGGTATTAAAGATTTCGGAAATCTTTAGCGAGAGCACGGTAGAGGGAGTATATTTTCCTCTTTCTATCGCATTAATGCTCTGCCTTGAGACCCCCACCATATGCGCTAGCTGCTCTTGAGTGATCTTTCTTTTCTTACGTTCTTGCTTTAAAATGCTCTTCATTCCTTCGGGAACTTTAGGATTTCCGAAATTAGAGCCAAAATCACGGCTTACTTCGACAAGCAGGGTTAACTTTTTATTACATTTTGGTCTCTAATTATACTTTATTGTTACAGGGCTGTTAAAAAAATGTGAAGGGCTTCTTAACATTTGAGATTTGCCTATCTTTGTGGCCTAAATAGAAAGAACTATGTTGTTTGATCCACCAATTGCCTCTGGCGCAAATACTTTTCTTTGGATAGTTGTAATCCTTATCGGGTTTGTCGGTGCGCTAAGCCAGCACGATGCCCTTTTCAAGGGTAAAAAGAAGAAGGAAGAGCATTAATTAAATGCGTTTGACTAGCCTATAATAGTCGAACATCATTATCCGAAAAGATTCTCTGGCCTTTTCTGAGTTAAGAAAAGGAACCCAGGTGTCTTTGACTTGTATCGAGAAAGTAGCGCCTTGCTGTATTCTATCGTATATTTTATCAGCAAAGGCTACCTGATCTGTTTTATTTCCTTTTGCGTACCGTATCTCTCCATTATCCTCAGCGTCTTCCCATTTAATCCACAATTCCGAGTCAGAAAGCTGCTCATTGGGTTCGAGTAGTAAGTAAGCTTGATCGTATCGCCAATTATCTACAATGGCTAAGTTAATGAGCGGAATGTTGGCAGACTGTTCTCTCTTTTTGTAGCGATAGATGTTCAGCTTAGCCGCCTCCATTTCTTGTAATTCGTAAGCCGTTTGTCTTATGTTCTTAAAAAATAACCTCGAAGCGTCATCCGTAATAAAGGTAACATTGGCTTGATCTACCTTTGTCTGTTTGTCTGGGTTACAACTTGATAGTACAAATAAGAATATTAGGGCTATGGTGAGTCTATAGTACATGCATTAACAACCGATTGTTCTTATGCTTGTTTTAACTGAGCTGCCGTATCTTGAATCAATTGCCAAGCATTTTCAACGTGGTAAGCCTCTAGGTTAGTATTACCGAAAGACAGCCTAAGTGTAAACTGATCATATAGCTTAGTTTGCGTAAAGAATAACTTTCCCGACTTATTAATGTCATGCATGATTTGCTCGTTCAATTGATCGAGTTGATCATCTGGCCCTGCCGTAAAGCGGAAACAGACCGTATTTAAAGGAACGGGCGCCATTAACTCAAAGTCTGGGTGCGCTATGATTTCATTGGCAAGCCATTTCCCTAAAGTAATGTGCTTGCGGATGATATTCTGAATGCCTTCCACACCCATTTCTCGGATAACGAACCAGAGTTTCAATGCCCGAAACCTTCGGCCTAAGGGTATTCCCCAATCCCGATAGTTTTTCACCTCTCCGTCAACGGAGGTTTTCAAATAATCAGGCATTATGGTGAAGGTGTTGACCAACGCGACAGGGTCTTTCACATAATAGGCCGTACAATCAAAGTTGGTAAACATCCATTTGTGTGGATTGAAAACGAAAGAGTCAGCGTTTTCTACACCTTCTGACATCCAGCGCATTTCAGGTAGCACCAATGCTGTTCCGGCATAAGCCGCATCAACATGATGCCATATTTTATGCTCAAGGCAGATTTTGCTGATGTCTGCAATAGGGTCAATGGCGGTGGTGCTGGTGGTGCCAATGGCAGATACGACACACAGCGGAACAAAGCCTTTAACAATATCTTCTTTTATGGTTTTTGACAATTCATCAGCCTGCATGGCAAAGTTTTCATCGACCGCAATGGGTCTAAACTGAGCCGCACCAATTCCTGCAATTTTAACGGCTTTCTCTATAGAAGAGTGAATTTCTGAGGAGGCGTAAACAGTGAACTTTTGTTGTTCAAAGCCCTTCTCGTTAACTGAATATCCCGTGGCGCGTTCTCGAGCCGTAAGAATGGCACAAAGCGTAGCCGTAGAGGCGGTATCTTGAATTACACCGGTGAATGCTTTTGACAAGCCCAGCATATCGCGCACCCAGTTCATTACACTTTCTTCTAGCTCGGCTGCCGCAGGAGAGGTTAGCCAAATCATGCATTGTGAACCTAAAGTGCTCATAAGCATTTCAGCCAATACGGAAGCCTTACTTTTATTGGCAGGGAAGTATGCCATAAAGTTGGGGCTCTCCCAATGCGTAATGCCTGGCATAATGATGTCTTTGAAGTCTTTAAAGATGTCATCAAAGGACTCTGCAGAAGCTGGTGCTTGGGTAGGAAGTTGCTTAAAAATATCACCCGGTTGAATGTCTGGTAAGACGGGATAGTCTTCTACATTTTCAAAATAGTTGGCCATCCAGTCAACCAGTTCATGGGCATGCTTGCGAAAGTCTTCGGTATTCATGGGCATTTTTTAGAATGTCCAATTTAAGAAACTAAAGCTGAGAAATCAGGTCTTCGTAATAGGTTTGGCTAACAGGAATGATTTCATCTTTCAGATGGACTTGATGCCTTTCTACCTTGGTGATTTCTGACTTATTGATAATATAACTACGGTGCACCTTTACAAAAGCGTCACCCGCCAAGTGGTCTTCAGCCTCAGACATCTTCATTCGGCATAGAACTTTTTGATCTCTGGTATAAAACCCGACATAGTTTCCATCTCCTTTAATATACCTAAGGTGGGCCTTATCAATTCGAATGTGCTCGTAACCACTTTTAAGGAAAAGATGGTCGCTACTTTCTTCTGAGTTTAAGTCGGCAATTTTATTTACCGCTTTCAGGAATCGACCAAACTCAAAAGGCTTTAGAAGATAATCAGCGGCTTCTAATTCATAGCTTTCCACGGCATATTCAGAGTATGCTGTTGTGAAGATGACACTCGGTTTCATAGTCAAGCTTTTTAAGAACTCAAGACCAGTGATATCAGGCATATTGATATCTAAAAATATCAGGTCAACCTTGTTTTCATTGAGATAGCTGAGGGCATCAAAAGCATTAGTAAAAGAAGTTTTTAGTGCTAAGTAGGGAATTCGAGCGGCATGATTCTCTATAATCTTGAGTGCGACCGGTTCATCATCTATGGCAATGGCTTTGATCATGCTAGCGTGATTTTGATGTTGGATTCGAACTGCTCTTCGTCTTCTATTAACTGGAAAAGGTGCTTGTTAGGGTAAAGAATTTTGAGTCGCTGCCTTACGTTTTCAAGGCCAATCCCACTTTCTTCTGAATTTCCACCCGACTTCTGATGCATGCTGTTTTGAATATTCAAATGAACCTCGTTTTGATTGCACTCTAATTTGATATTAATCCATGAAGGTTTATCCAAGCTGATACCGTGCTTAAAGGCATTTTCGATCATTGGAATTAAAAGCATTGGGGCTATTTCACCTTGGCAACCCTCACTCATATTTATTTCTAATTGAATGTTTTCCCTATCTGCTATCCGGAGCGCTTGAAAATCTATGTAGTCATTAATGTATTTGATTTCTCGCGCTAAAGGAATTCGTTCAGCCGTATTTTCTTGCAACATAAAGCGCATCATATCACTGAGTTTTTGAATGCCCTCGGCTGCTTTTGGGCTTTGCTCTTCTAGGGCTAAGCCATAAACGGTGTTCAAAGAATTAAATAGAAAGTGGGGGTTGATTTGTGATTTGAGGAGAGATAGTTTGGAGTCAAGTATGCGATTTTGATTCTGAAGGGCAAGGGTTATTTTAATGCTGCCAATATTTAATCGGTAAGTGATATAGGTAATGCTAAAAACAATGAGGATGACCGCTATTAAGATTAGGAAAAATGAAATACATATGTCAAGAAATCTAGGGCTAAGTGGTATAGCCAAAAACAAGTGAGAGCGGATAAGAAAAAAGGAAGTAGAGGCACCTATTATTAATAATATAGACTTCAATAGTTCATATGAAGGAGTGACTTTTTGGTTACTATGAGAATAAATTGAAACAAGGATTATTGCAGAAAACAAAGTGATAACTAGGCTGATGGTGACAAAAGGAGTAAAGCTTGATAGAAAACTGGCTGGGGTAAAATTTGAGAGAAAGTTTGTGAAACCACCGGTCGTATATCCAAAATAGCCGTAGAGCATCAAGAAATAAATCAAAAAGGTAATGAGCCAATAGGATTTTGTAGTAGATCGAATAGCGCTGATAATATTGGTTTTAGCAATCAGGAAATCCCCAGTGACCTGAATTGCTAATACGGTTCCTAGAAGACAGAAAACTTGCACAGAGTTTCGAATGATTAAATGTTGAAACAGGCTTAACTCACTGGGTACTATTGGTCCTTGATTATATCCGAGAAAGTAAAAATTGAAGATTTCTCTGTCAACGTAAGAGGCGATGACTCCAGAAGTGATCGCAAATGGAATAATGGAGATTGCTATTATCATCCATTTTTTTCGGTGGGTTAGTCTGTTAATGGCTAGATAAAAAACTATTGTTAGTAAGCTCAAGAAACCACCGTGTACTATAAACTGAAGGACATGTCGGTTGTAAGATTGTTTGGCCAACTCCGAGTCTTTCAAGAAGCGTTGGGCCTCGTTGAGAAAAGAGTTTTCATTAATAACTATCCTTAAACCAAATTGGATATTGATCCATATGATAAGTATGGACAGGAGAACGAGCTTAAATAGGTTAACACTTTTCATACTCCAATCATAACCTTCAGTGGTTTGGCCAACAATTAAATGTGACCAACTACTGCTAGAATGTGATGGAATATAAAAATCGGTTGGAACCGAAACTAGAAATGATCAATTTGTCTGAAAATTAAAGACAATGACTTCTCCTTTTCATTTAGCATTTCCCATTAAAGATATCGAATCTACACGCGAATTTTATGGGGGCCTTTTAGGCTGTGAAATCGGCCGCTCAACAGAAAAATGGATCGATTTTAACTTCTTTGGTAATCAACTAAGCGCCCATGTAAAACCAGAAGAATTGTTAGTGGCACACACTAATCAGGTAGATGGAAAAAATGTACCGGTTCGACACTTTGGTGCTCTATTGGAATGGGATCAGTGGCATGCATTGGCCGATAAACTTAAAGGCGTTGAAACCGAATTTATTATTGAACCTTACATTCGCTTCGAAGGTGAGGTGGGTGAACAAGCGACCATGTTCTTCTTAGATCCAAGCGGCAATGCCCTTGAATTCAAGTCATTCAAAGACCCATCTCAAATATTTGCCAAATGAGAAAGCAGAGCCTAATACTCCTCATCTTCTTTTTGCCTTTGCTTAGCTATGCACAGGTTGATTTTTTATTAAAACCAGACAGGGTTTTTGACGGAAAGGAGATGCACGAGAACTGGGTAGTAACAGTCACAGGTAATAAAATTACTTACGCTGGTCCAGCCAAAACGGTAAAGGCTAAAGAGACAATTAGTCTAAAAGGAACTACGCTAATGCCAGGTATGATTGAGGGCCATTCGCATATTTTACTTCATCCATACAACGAAACCAGTTGGAATGATCAGGTATTGAAAGAGTCTTGGGCCGAAAGGTCAGCAAGGGCGGTTAATCATTTACAGGCCTCGCTGATGGCAGGGGTTACCACTATGCGAGACCTTGGTTCTGAAGGGGCTGGTTATACCGATGTTGGCATTAAACAGGCAGTAGAGAAAGGCGTGATTCCCGGCCCCAGACTGTTGGTGGCCGGTAGGGCCATTGTTGCAACCGGAAGCTACGGTCCGAAGGGTTTTCACGAAGGAGTCCAAGTACCATTGGGCGCTGAAATAGCCGATGGGTTTGATGATTTAATCAAAGTAACACGTGATCAAATTGGCCATGGGGCGGACTTTATTAAAGTATATGCCGATTATCGCTGGGGGCCTAATCGAACCGCGGAGGCTACCTTTACAGTAGCTGAACTAAAGACTATAGTAGAAATCGCGGAGAGTAGTGGTCGATATGTAGTGGCCCATGCTTCTTCTCCGGAAGGCATGCGAAGAGCGATCGAGGCGGGTGTGGAAACTATTGAACATGGAGACGGTGGAACACCGGAATTATTTGCTTTGATGGCGCAAAAAGGCATTGGGTTTTGCCCAACACTTGCTGCAGGCGATGCCATCACACAGTATGGTGGTTGGAAAAGGGGAATTGACCCTGACCCAACGCGAATAGTGAATAAAAGGAAATCGTTCAAGATGGCCTTAGATGCCGGTGTGAAAATAGTTTTTGGTGGTGACGTTGGGGTGTTCTCTCATGGCGATAATGTACGAGAGTTAGAAATGATGGTAGATTATGGCATGTCTACCCAATCTACCTTGGAGTCTGCCACAGCAATGAATGCCGAAATGTTTCATTTGGATCAACTTGGGCAAGTTAAGGACGGTTTCTTAGCCGATCTGATTGCAGTAGAGGGAAACCCGCTCAATGATATTTCATCTCTGAGAAAAGTAAGCTTGGTGATGAAGAATGGCACGATTTATAAAAGAAACTGATATGAAGAAGACCTACTTTTTAAGCTTAATAGTGCTTTTGTTGGGGTGTTCTGGAGCTCAAGATCAAAAAGAAGTTGCACAGACAAGTTTAGAAATTCATAATCCCGAAAATGCACCAACGAAAGTGCTCAATGTCGGCTTCTTAGCGATTAATGGCGTGTATAACTCCGAACTGATGGCACCCTATGATATTTTTCAGCATACCATCTTTCATACTGACCCCGGTATGAAGACTTTCATTGTGTCTCCAACCCTAGAACCCATCGTTACTTTCGAAGGAATCACGGTTACGCCACATTATTCATTCGATAATGTACCTGACGTTGATGTGCTGGTGGTGCCAAGCGCGGAACATAACATGGATACTGACCTAGAAGATGAGGTGTTGATCAATTTTGTAAAGGAGACTGGGGACAAGGCGCAATTTGTAATGTCTCTCTGCGATGGGGCTTTTATCCTGGCGAAAGCGGGTCTTTTAGATGGCTTAAAGTCTACAACGTTCCCTAGCGATATCGATAAAATGCGAGAAACATTTCCGGAATTAGATATTTACAAGGACGTGAGCTTTGTTCACGATGGTAAGGCCATTACTTCTTCGGGTGGCGCTAAGTCTTATGACCCAGCACTTTATTTAGTGGAGTACCTCTATGGCAAGCAAAAAGCAAGAGGGGTGGCCAAGGGTCTAGTGATAGACTGGAAAGTCGGAGAGATTAAGAGTATTCTACCTTAATGAAAGAGAATGCCTTATGACAATCGATGAAGCGCAAGGGAATGAGGATAAATCTCCTGCTGAAAAGTGGGAACAAGAATTCGGTATTTCTACAGAAAATATTGAAGACCTTATTTCGCTAGCCGACTTATTCTTGAAACAAAAAATACCCGAAGAAGCGGAAAAGGTATACGAGCACATCCTTTTGTTCGAACCTGGCCACCCTACCGCGAAGAATGCAATCGAAGAGCTCAGAAGCGATAGTGTTCCCCGGTGGCACTTTAGCATGTTGGCAGATGCTAATCGGAACGATGCTTTTGAAAAGGCAATAAGCAAGGCAGTCTCTAAAAAGTCAAGAGTACTTGATATCGGTGCTGGCTCTGGACTATTGTCGATGATGGCTGTTCGAAGTGGTGCTCAAGCTGTAATCGCTTGTGAGGAGCATTCAGGACTCTTTAAAGCAGCCAAAAGAATTGTTGAGGCGAATGGATACCGTAAAAACATCAAAGTTATCAACAAGCGTTCCGACCACTTAGAACAGGGCGTGGACTATCACGATAAGTTTGATGTGATTATCTGCGAAATCTTAGATTCAGGTGGTTTAGGAGAGGGAGTTCTACCTTCAGTTCGCCAGGCCAAAAAGGAAATGGCTACTGACAATGTTCAAATCATTCCAGCCGGTATTTCCTTAAAGGCACAGTTAATAGAAATCCCGAAGCTTCATCAGGTTAACCCAATCAGACATATCTCTGGCTTTGACCTATCCATATTCGATGAGTTCCGTGTTTCTGACACTTATACGCCAGTGAACTTGAGTAATTATGAGTACAAAGTCTTGAGTAATGTATTTGACTTAAGGACGTACGATTTTTATAATATCCATGAGGAGGACATTGACTTTGATTCTCCTGAAGTAGACACGCTGGAACTGGAAGTGACAGCTGAGGGTCATGTACAAGCTGTTGCCTTTTGGTTTGATGTACACATGGATGCGGAAGATACTTATTCCTCAGGGCCGAATGGTCAACTGGATCATTGGCTCCAGTCGATATATTATTTCGAGAAGCCTAAGGCTGTAAGTTTAGGCGAAAAAGTTACTCTAAAAGCACTCTACAGCGACTGGATGATTCGCTTTCGACTACCTTAATAAGTAGCGAAATATTCCTCCAAATCCTTTAGCGTAGAGGCACTGGTTTTAATGTCTTGTTTTACGTCTCCTTTCTCGAGTAAGACTATTCTTTCACAGACTTCTGTTACATGGTTTAGGTCATGACTCGAGATCAACATCGTCAACTGATGCTTTTCTTTCCACTCTTTCAACAAGTCTTTCAACCTAATTTGTGTGGTCGGATCAAGGTTGGCAAAGGGCTCATCTAGCAAAATAACTTCAGGACTTCCCATGAGCGCAGCGGCAATGCCGACCTTTTTTTGATTACCCTTTGATAGGTCGCGGATATACTTCTTTTTTCCTACGATTTCGTCATTAAATAAGGCTTCGAACTTCGATAGAAATTCTTTCATGTCACCTGGTGAGTAATTATGCAAAGAGCCAATAAATTCAAAATATTCGTCCGGTGTTAGATAGTCTATTAAGAATGATTCGTCTAAGAAAGACCCAGTATAGAACTTCCAGTCTTCAGACGAACTGACATCAACACCTTTCGAAAGCACTTGACCCTTGGTTGGTCTAATCAAGTCAAGTATCATACGGAAAAATGTAGTCTTACCTGCGCCATTGTTACCCACAAGTCCGAAACTCTCTCCTTTAGCAACGGATAATGATTCAATGTTGACAACTTCAACACCTTTATAGCTTTTGGAAAGTCCTTTAACGTCAATCATAGTTTTGAAATTTTATTGTGCTCGGAAGCCAGCTGCAATTTTATGTCTATTCTGAGTAAATGATTTAGTGAGGTAATCGATCGTTTTATTTCTAAGTAGAAAACCAATCAGTCCAACCAAGGCGACTAATAGTAACCCATAATTGCCGTACCCGAAGGCTGCGAGCGGTCCATAAAAAACGTAAGGCAAGCCTAAGACAGGTATGGCGATAAGAAACTGAGCTGCCCCAACACCTTCATAATTGAAGGCAGCTCCTTTATTCAAGTCAATTTTCTTAGGGTTGAACATCGCAATCCGCATAACAAATGGAATGTTGATACCAATGTTAAAGAGGTAGGCCGCGAGGTTAAAGAGTATAATTTCTAAGCCGAAATACCCATAACCTAAAGACACGACAAATGCCATGGTACAGGCCGATAAAAACATATAGTATTTGGCCTCAAAATATTGTCTAAGGTTGGTCTTTCTAATCAGTACAAAGTCGAAATACCCACTTTCCCAACTGAGTAAAAACTGCCCATGGTTAATAAAGAAGGCTCCTGTCACAAAAATTCCTGCAAACAGGAATATTCCACTCATCTGTTCCATGTAGATGTCTTGTGTGTAAAAGATGAGACCATAAAAGAGCAAAAGTCCACTCATGACTAAGGTGTTTCTGGGTCTTTTATGCCTAAGGATCAGTTTTAACTCTAAGGCAATCAACTCTCCGATTCTACCAAACCTTTTCAAAAAGGCGAAATCACCAGAAATTTTGGTCTTACTCTTTTTAGTTGATATTTCTTCCGGATAAGTGTTTTTAGCCAGATAACTATAGTTCAATCGATAGAAAATAACCCACAGTAATACTGGGATGGCGGCAAAAGCAGGTTGCATTAAAACAGCATCAAAAAGCTGTGCTGAAAGGGATGATAATGAGATAATTTGGAAATAGTCAAGTGCTCCTAAACCTGAAAAGAGCACCACCATAGCCAGTAGCAAGTTGGGCTGATCGTTGAGTTTTTTCTTGAAAAGAATGCCCACAAAATGAATAGTGAGCGCCATACCGACAATAGTGACTAGCCACAGAACCCCTGCTAGCGCACCATATTCTTTACCTACTCTAAAGATGGCAGTCGGTGTAAAAAGGAGTATAGATAATAAATTGAAAACACTGACTTGGCTCTTTCGGAGCATGAAATTCAAGTATTTACTCTTCTTAATAGGTAGGTGTAAATAAGGTTGAATACTGAGTACAGGAACGTTCTGAAGAAAGAACCTTAGTAAGAACTCGAAGAAGAAATAGTAAAGGAGCAGGCTATTAATTAATTCAACAGGGTCTTTGTCTGGAATAAGCTCATCTACACCGAAAGCTAGGTATACTCCAAAGGCTACCGCATATATGATTAACATCACTGCGGCAAGACCTAGAAAAATATTAGCTAATAGATTCTTTGCCCAAATTGAAGACCGGGAACTCTCCTTCCAAGCGTGACTAATTAAGGTTTGAATCATATTTTATCAGTTTAGTGAAATGTCTAAGGCCAATATACAGTCAAGAATGGCGTGTGCAGCCATCACAAAGAATTCTTGGTTTACATTCTCAAAATCATCTGTCGGTTTATGATAGTGAGCGTGATCTTCTACGCCAAAGTATAGGAATGGAATTCCTTTTTTGTGGAAAGCCCCATGGTCCGACTGACCGGTCCAATCATCTTTGCCAAGCTCAGGACTGTCATGGCCCATTTTTAAATTGAGTGGCTGTGGATCTACTTTTTCGATGATTGGTTTCAAGTTCGGATAGTGATGCGTTCCTGCTACGTATAGCTCGTTTTTGTCATTCATGCTGATCATGTCCATGTTAATGTTCAGCACAATATTTTCTAGCGGAACTCGCTCATCTTCGAGAAAGGCTTTTGCGCCTTGAAGCCCCATTTCTTCTCCATCCAATGCGGCAAAAACTAAAGTATGCCGAGGCTTATTGGCCTTAAAGTATTCCATCATACCCAACAATGCCGCAACACCAGATGCGTTGTCATCAGCACCGTTATACACCACACTATCACGAACACCTAGGTGGTCATAATGCGCTGTAATCACAAAAGCGGTTTCTTCTTCACCTCTGATATAGCCAATAACATTCACTCCTTCTATTTCTTCACCTGCTCTGTTTTTGAAGGTGAAGGAGTGCAAATATCCTTTGTTCAAGCTTTTGGCTCTGACGTCTTTCATTTGGCCGACAATAAACTTTCTGGCAGCCTCTCCTCCGGGAGTACCCGTTCTTCTGCCTTGCGCGGCATCATGAGAGAGCCTTCTGAGGTCATCCAGCATATACTCAGCATCTAGGCGACCTATTTGTGCCATGGCAGGAACTGAAATGAAGAAAGCGAGAATAATTAGGGCAATGAAATTTGAATACCTTTGCATCGTTACTAGGGTTATTGAAAGTTGCTAGATCCTTCGGGTTTTGGTTTAATTAACTTTCATAAACATAATCAATACGGAACGAAGTGTTGCGATCATTTATACAGAAGTTATCTTACTTTTTTATCCTTATCTGTCTTGGGTATAGTGCCAAAAGCCAGTCAGAGACGAACCAATTGCTGGATAGGCTTCAGCTTAACCAAGCACTATATCCTCCCGAAAATATCTTAAGCACTAAGTCTATGGTGCTTCTTTCTGTACCTGAGGGTGCTGAGCGGAGTGAGTGGATGGTTTTGGTGGATGAACTACAGCAGTTTTTAGCAGAAGAAGGCATAGATGCCGTAGCTTATATAGAAGTAGAGTCTCTCTTTTCCGTTACGAATAAGGTGCTAGAAATCCCTGAGATGCTGAAAAAACGAGGAATTGAAAACCTTGTTCTTTTTGCCGCAAGCGAAAAAGACGCTCCTATCTTTTTGGCGATTGGCCCCTATAATAAGACGGCTAGTTTTTATGATAAGAGCAGTGTTTTTTGGACAAGATATGCTTCAAAACTGGCGTCTGTGACCAGTGAATTGAGTACATATTTTAAGTCGGGAGCACTTTACAGAGACAACCTTTTGGTGAATGAGTCGCCTGAATTTTTCTACCCAGAGGTCGAATTGGGGATCGTTTCTAAAAGCATTCCGCCTAAGCTAGCCGAGTTTAAAGTGTCAATTGAACCGATCAATGAAACACTATTTGATCAGCTTGGTCCCCCATCTTTTCGGTATGATAATTTTTTCTCAGGAGATTCTTTCAAACAGTCTATCAAAGACAGAAATTACATGATTGAGGCACAAGCGGTAGACTCTACCAATAATATATATTTCAAGGATCCGTCTAAAACTAACCAAGCCTTGAGACAGGATGGTTTTCAGTACGAACTAATGTTTGTAAGTGGGTCTGATGAAAGGGTCTATGACTGGCTACCTTTTCCCGATAGGCCGAAAACCACTGGCAAAATCATCCATAAATTTTACCTGAATGACTTAAGAAATAACAACATCTATGTGGGTAAAACGTGGGATGCGTCAAGCGATTGGCGTGAGGCCATGACGAATTTTCTAGCCCAGATGGAAGAGGTTATCCAAGAAAAATCGAACTGATCCCAGTTATTTTCCTTACGTACGAATTTCTAAGCGATGAATACTTCATCTTCTTATATTTAAGAAAACCAATATTGAAATGAAGAAGCTAAGAGTACTTTTTGCGTGCTTGTTTTTTGCAAGTACTACCGCCCTCGCTTTCCAAAACACGGAAGTAGACTACAATGCGGTTTATAAGATTAAAGATGAAGGGTTAAATAATAGCCAGGTGATGGATATTGCTTGGAATTTAACCGACAGAATTGGCCCGCGTTTGACGGGGTCCTCGGGCCTAAAGAACGCCTATGATTGGACTTCCAGTGAAATGAAGGAATGGGGTCTTTCCAATGTCAAGGTTGAAGCCTGGGGAGAATTTGGTCCTGGTTGGGATGTGAAGAAATCGTACCTAGCGATGACTGCTCCTTACTACCAAGCGATTATTGGTATTCCTAAAGCGTGGACACCAGGCACTAACGGACCCGTGCAGGCCGAAGTCGTTTATGTAAACATTCAGAACGAGTCTGATTTGGCTACCTATAAAGGGAAGCTATCAGGCAAAGTTGTTATGATGCCTACTAATATCGAAGCACAGACAACTTTTGAAGCAGATGCTAAAAGATGGACAGACGAAGAATTGGAAGGAATGACGTCTTCAAGAGTTAGTAACGCCAATGGAGACTTTACTCAGAGAAGGGTTTCTGAATTCAGAAGAATGGCTAACCTTAGAAATGCAGCTTATCAGCTGTTTAAAGATGAAGGTGTAGTGATGGTCTTAAATACCCACAGAGGTGGTGGCCAAGGTACTTTCTTTACTTCTAATGGAGCCAGAAGAGATCCGGATGCCCTACCTGAAATGGAGATCGCGCCAGAGCATTACAACAGAATGGTGAGACTTGCCATCAAAGGCGAGCCCGTAATGATTGAGGCAGATACGAAAACGGAATTCCACCGAGATGACCTTAAAGGATATAATGTGGTGGCAGAGATTCCGGGTTCGGACCCAAGTCTTAAGGATGAAGTAGTAATGCTTGGCGCACACATGGATTCTTGGTTTGCAGGAACAGGTGCCACGGATAATGCGGCAGGTTCTGCGACTATGATGGAGGCTATCCGAATCTTGAAAGAGTCCGGAGTATCACTAAAAAGAACGGTACGCATTGCGCTTTGGAGTGGAGAAGAGCAAGGACTTTATGGTTCTAGAAACTACGTTCAGAATACTTTCATGAAAAATGGAGGACCTAATAAAGCGCACGAAAAGTTTTCAGCATATTATAATATGGATAATGGCACAGGAGCCATTCGAGGTATCTATTTACAACAAAACGAAGCAGTAAGGCCAATTTTCGACAAGTGGTTTTCGGTTTTTGAAGACATGGGAGCCAATACAGTGACCATTAGAAATACAGGGGGTACTGATCACCAAGCATTTGATGGCATAGGCCTACCAGGCTTTCAGTTTATTCAAGACCCTATTGACTATGGCACGCGAACACACCACACCAATATGGATTTGTTTGAAAGACTTCAGGCAGCGGACCTTAGAAAAAATGCTGTTATTATCGCCACAATGGTGATGCAAACAGCGAATATGGACCAAAAGATGCCGCGTAAGCCAAAAGTATTTGATAGTAACTTAAATCGTTCTAGATAGTATTCGAAATAATTAGAGAAGGGCCAATCTGATCAATCAGGTTGGCCTTTTTTAATATAAATCAGAATTGATAAATGGAATTAGAGCGAGTATAACGGCCGGCTCATAATAGGCAGTGCGGTCAATAAGGTCTTTGGTCAGTATGCCGACTGCGCCATTCGACTGTTTGGAGTTGCTTCTTTTAAAGATCATGTCATCCGCTACGCCCAGCTCGATTCCATCTCTTACCAAGGTTTGAATTTTTTTAGGAAGTTGAAAAGTAGCTGTTCTAGCTTGTCCACTTTGGTTTTCCGATAGAATGGTTACCCAAGCGAACGCTTTCATCTCAGCACCATTATCTTCAATACCACCTTCGATACCTACCCAATACTGCGCTGCTGGAAAAAGACTTTGTGCATTCTGTGTACGATTGAGGGCACCTTGGAAAGTTTCCCTATCTGTCATGGGCTGGTCGCTGACCCCTGAAGGAACCGAAACGCCCTCGACATGAATAGTATGATCCTTGAACGCTTTTTGGAAGGCCAGGAGCGTGCATTTAATCTTGACTGGGTTTTTTGACCCAACAACCACCTTAATTTCCATTGAGGGCAGCTAGTTTGTCGTCCATTTTAAGGCGCTTATAAAAGACACTTAAAGCTTCCAATACCTTGGTATCACCAGGCTTGATTTCCCAAGCTTTTTCCATAAATGGCAATGCTTTTCTAGTCCAATCGTGACCAATTTCTTCACTTTCCTTCCCCTTCATTTCGTACTCCTCATTGCTCATAAGGTTGATGCGCGTGTAAACACGATTGGCTTGTTCGTTGATCATTACAGCGTAGTTGTAGTTGGCAGCGAAGTGCGTTGGGTTTTCATTAAGAAAGCGTTCGTAGTTAGAGGAGGCCATTTCGAAATAGCGTTCAGACCTTTCTGGTTCTCCATTGAGATAAGCGTCTTTAAAAATAATGTCGAATAAATCGGCCTGTCTTAAGATGAGCGTGGACTCATTTGGATTTCTTTTTAAAGCCGTGCTCAGTACAGATTCGGCCGCGTCTAGTCGATCAAGTCTTATGAGGGTTCTTACTTCTTCAATGATGAAAGGGATATGATTCGGGTAGTTAAAACGAGCATCACCTACCACATCTAAAAGCTCTGTATCCGAAACCCTCAAGTTCCTTTTGGCTAAAATAAGCCCATTATAACCATCTACGGCTAGTTCTTCAAGGTCTTTTGCACCCAGATAGTAGTCTACAGCCAGTTGATATTTTGCTGAGTACAACGCACTAACTGCAGCCGAAATATAGGCCCTTGGCTCGCTGGGCTTTGCAATTTTTGCAATCTCAAAAGCGGCTATGGCTTTGTCGAAGGCTTGTGCCTGAAATTGTCGTTGGCCTTCATTGATCCCGTAGGCCCAAAGAATTTCGATTTGATTTTTTGCCAGGACATTGAAATTGCTGGTTCGTACAGAAAGGGAAATGGTCTTATTATAAGCCTCCACGATAGCGCTAACAAACTCATTTGTGTTCTTTTTGAACTGATTTAAATTGAGGTCATTCGATAGAAAAATTTCATGATAGATTCGCGCCTTCATGAACCAAGCGCCAGGGTTATCTACGATTGTGCTCTCTTGAAATGCTTCATCAATAGAGGATTTTGCCTCTATATAGTTTTTATCATTTAGGAAAGTTGAGGCAACAGAAATTAGGTCCTGAGAGATTGCCCTCTCGGATATAAAAAGTACTAGTATAAATAATACATGTTTCAATGATCCAGTATAGCGCGCGGAGCAAATTTAAACCTTTTGCTACTTATATCAGTCAAGTCGAGGATAGAATCAAATCTAAATATACCACAGAAATCTGTTCTTTTACATACATTTTAATGTCGGTGGTCACAAAATATTTGTTATGCAAGTAGCGGTATATACATATACCTTCGAGATAAACGCTTAGACCCTGACTTTCTTTCGCGGTTTGTTTTTCCTCAGGGAAGCAAAAAGGGTAGCGACTATGGCTACCCTTCACTAAATCTTACTTATTCCAATTCGGAATTGCACCGGGTATGAGCGGCAGTTCGTTTCGACTACCGAGCTTATCATCTATCTGTTCAAACTTAATGGCAAGACTTTTTAATGCCTGCAGGACGGGCGTAAAAGCATCAGCAGCCAGTTCATAGTTTCGTTCGGAAGTTCCAGTGACGTTGGAGGTCGATCCGAAGATGTCAAATATGGCACTTTGTGCACGATTTGCCGTGCTATACTCTCCATCTATATCCAATCGATTAGGCGTTTGATCTCCGTTCAAAGACTGGCGAACTGTTATCAACTCTTTTTCGAGCTCACGTACTTCTGAAAATAGGGCGGCAGATTCTCTGGCCGGTAAACCCTTCGCTGCAGCTTTGTAGGCTTGAATTTTTGTATTCAGTTGACCCAATACACTTTGCGTAGCGTTAATCGCATTTACTAGCTTTACAGCCTTCTTTTTAAAAGCCGTCATGGCCGCCCAATCACTTGCAGGAATTGTACGGTTGTTTAGCTCACTTACTTTAAAACTAACGGCCTCTGTGAGGTCGGTCACCTCACCGGCCACGTTCTGGCTCATGGTAACCGTGTAATTACCAGGGACGACATAAATGTTTGAAGAAGGTAAACTTTGTGTTTGACTTGCCTGACGTGTGTTGACTTGGCCAAAACTCATATAGGTCAAATCCCAAACGATTTCGTTCATTCCCTTGCTCATTGATTTTCTCAATTCACTCACGATTTCTCCCGACTGATCCTTAATTGTAAAAATCAGAAAATTAGGTTGCTCATCTTGCTCTGCCTTGTAAGCCTCAATGGTTGGGTATGGTATAGGGTCTCCATTTTTAAATGCCTCTTTCTCTCTTTTGCTTCTTTCCGCCCTGAGGGTCGTTGGGCTTTCTTTAAGCCAATATCTAATCACAGCACCTTTTTTAGGGTTGTTTGCCGTGTAGAAAGACTCGCCTTGGAACCCCTTCTCTCTTGAGCCAAGACTTCCAAGAGGCGTCCAAGTATTAAACATGTGTGACTCTTTAATCGCGAATATGTGAGCCTCCTTTTCCGTAGCTTTTTCCGCCAATTCTCGCAAAGGACTATAATTATCCAGTATGTAGAAACCTCTACCGAAGGTCCCTAATGCTAGGTCATTCTCTCTTTCTTGAATGGCCATGTCTCGAACATTAATAGTGGGTAAACCCGCTTTCAGAGCAGTCCAACTGGCGCCACCATTGACTGAAACATACACCCCATATTCCGTTCCGGCAAAGAGGATATTTTCATTAACGTGGTCTTGCTCCAAGGCATATACTGCACCTTCAGGCAAATTATTGCTGATGTTTTTCCAAGTAAGTCCTTTGTCATTACTCACATAAACATAAGGGGTAAAGTCACCACTTTTGTGATTGTTAAATGCAGCGTACACGGTATTGGCGTCATGCTTTGAGGCGATGAGGTCATATACATACGTGTTTTCAGGAACGCCATCAAAGCGATTAATTTGTCTCCATGTTTGACCATCGTCTTCGGAAATACTGATTTGACCGTCATCTGACCCTACGTATAAGAGACCTTTCTGAACCCTTGATTCATCGAGCGAAACGGCCGCACCATATCTTGACGTTGAGCCGTTCTTTGCAACAGCATCCATAGGCCAGATTTTTCCCATAATTGGTAGCAGGTTACGGTCAATATCCTGATCAAGTTCGCCACTGATTACCGTCCAAGAGTCACCTCTATCGGTACTTTTGAATAGCTTGTTGGCGGCATAGTAAAGCGTTTTGTGATCATGTGGACTGACCATTAAAGGGGCATCCCAGTTGAAGTTATAAGCTTTCTCACCTTTTCTTGGCCTTGGAATTATCGTTACCCCTTCACCACTTTTTCTGTCGAACCGGATTAAGCCTCCGTTTTGATATTGTGCATATACGATGTTGTCATCCACTGGATCGGGAACAGATTCGAAGCCATCGCCACCTTGCGTAACAATCCAATCGCTGCTCACGATGCCATGCTGACTCACCGTCTGAGAAGGCCCATGTAAGCTATAATTGTCTTGTGTTCCACCCATTACATTGTAGAATGGTTCGGCATTGTCTACAGAGACTTTATAGAATTGAGTAACAGGAAGGTTTGTAAAGAACTTCCAAGTTTGTCCTTGGTCGAAAGACTCGTATACACCACCGTCACAGCCTTGCAAGAGGTGCTTGTTATTGTTTGGATCAATCCACATCGCATGGTTATCCCAGTGTTTACTTTGTTCACCGAGGTTAGAAAAGGTTTTACCCCCATCGGTGGTCACTAGTGTAAAGGTGTTGAGTAAATAGACGCGATCAACGTCTATAGGGTCGGCCACAATTTCTTGATAGTAGTTACCGCTTGAAGAGGTACTACTCATTTTTTGCCAAGAGGCGCCACGATTAGACGTTTTGTAGAAACCGCCTTGACCAGACTGTGCTTCAACGACTGCATAAATTACCTCTGGGTCGACAGGCGAAATGGCCATACCAATTCTTCCTTTATCTCCTCCTGGGAGCCCTCTATTAATCTTTTCCCAATTGGCACCCGCATCTGTAGATTTATAGATACCTGATTCTGGGCCACCGCCTAAATAGGTCCACTGTCTCCGTCTTCTTTGGTGTGCTGTGGCATATAAGACATCTGGGTTTCTAGGGTCGAAGTGCACCTCATTGACTCCTGTATGCTCGCTGATTTCAAGCACTTTGTTCCAAGTTTTGCCTCCATCCGTGGTTTTGTACAATCCACGATCGCCTCCAGCACTCCAAAGTGGGCCTGTTGCTGCCACATAAACTACATCTGAGTTTCTTGGGTCTACCTTGATCATTCCGATATGTTCGGACTTACCTAGGCCTACTTTCTTAAAGGATGCTCCTCCGTCAATTGACTTATAGAGACCATCGCCATAGGATACCGAACGTTGGTTATTATTTTCTCCAGTACCCACCCAAATCACGCTGTGGTTATTAGGATCTATCGCCAATGAACCAATAGAGTAACTACCGTAATTATCAAAAATGGGTTTGAAGGTTGTGCCGGCATTGGTTGTTTTCCAAATGCCACCAGCCGCTGCCGCTACATAGAATTCGTTAGCATTGTCTGGGTTGACGGCTATATCGGCAATTCTACCAGAAGTAAGTGCTGGACCTATGCTGCGAAAAGCCATGCTTCCTAAAGAGACTCCTTTTAGTGGATCTTCAACCTCTTGTTTTTCGGCTTTTTTACTTCTTTTTCGCTGCGCGAGTGTATCAATATTAATGGTTACAAGCAGTAGTAATACTGCAATGAGGGGAGACAGATATTTTTTCATAGGTATGGTGTTTGACATAGGAAGGTAAATTATTTGAGGGAATTTTGGGCAATAGACTTTTACTAAAGGACAAAAAAGAAGGGCTCGCGTTAACGAGCCCTAATAAAATGATTGCGTTTGTTACTATCTTCCTTTAGAGTTTATACTCGTAGGTTCAGGTTTTGTTGCGGCATTCTTCACATATTTTTCTAGCCAAGTGTCCATTTCCCATAGCATATGAAGTATAGATTCTTTCGCTCTATAACCATGGCTCTCATCGGGAAGCATGACCAAACGTGCGGTGCCTCCATGCCCTTTTATGGCATTATAATATCTCTTACTCTGAATAGGGAAAGTGCCCGAGTTGTTGTCAGCTTCTCCATGGATAAGTAGTAAAGGTTCATTAACCTTGTCTGCATGCATAAATGGAGACATATAATTGTATAAGTCTGGATCTTCCCAGTAAGTACGCTCTTCGCGCTGAAAGCCAAATGGCGTTAAGGTTCTGTTGTAAGCACCACTACGGGCTATACCAGCGGCAAATAAATCAGAGTGGGCGAGTAAGTTCGCGGTCATAAAGGCTCCATAAGAGTGTCCTCCGACACCTACTCTATTTCTGTCTCCAACGCCCAAGTCCGCTACTGCATCAATGGCTGCTTTGGCATTCATTACTAGTTGCTCTCTAAACGTATCATTCGGTTCATTTTCGCCTTCCCCGATGATCGGGAATTCAGTATTTGCCATTACGGCATATCCTCTCAATACCCAGAAAAGAGGAGAACCCGAACTAACCCTTGTGAAAGAATAAGGCGTACCTCTTACCTGTGCGGCAGTTGCTTTAGACTTATACTCTCTTGGATAGGCCCACATAAGTACAGGCAGCGGACCGTTTGCTTCCTTGTCATAATTTGCTGGAGTGTATAATACAGCTGTTAAGTCGATACCATCTTCTCTTTGGTATTTGATGATTTCCTTGTTTACCGCCATCATGTCTGGTTGAGGGTGAGGAAAATCAGTGACTTGATCCATGGTGCCCTTTTTAATATTACGGACATAATAATTCGGGGGCTCATTTTCCGATTCTCTTATGGTGATGATTTTATCACCCTTGTCTGATATGATGTCTACAGGGCGCTCATAGTATGGTGCTTCAGAACGGAAAAGAATTTCTTGTTTTTGCGTTTTCAGATTGAACTTGCTCAAGAATGGACGGTTGCCCTCAGACGATCCACCGATACTGTTCATAAAGATGTTATCCTTATCAAACATCATAGTGTAAGTACCATACTTGCTTTTCTTCATCATTGGTCTACCAGGGTCATTATAACTATCAGTAGTACTACGATCAATTATTACTTTCCCTGCTTTTTCAGGTTTTGAAGGGTCGATCAATGTTCTTTTGTCAAGCCTTTGTGCCCACCAACGTTCACTTAATATGGCTCTAGAATCGTCACCCCATGTGATGCCCGAATAGCGTAAACTCGTACTGGCTAACTTGGTGGGTGCTGCGGTAAAAGGAGCATCAGCCATATAGACTACGTCACGTTCGCTTACTTCGGCTTTTGGGTCTCCTCCATCCTTTGCTTCGGCCCAGTACAGAGTAGCTGGGCTGTCAGCACGCCAGCTCATACTGCGGGCACCAAGTCTTGTGGCGTCAAAACCCTTTGGTCTAACTTCATCAAGGCTAATTTCAGCCATGACTTTTATGAGGCTTCCATTGGTATCCCAAATCTCATAGTTGAAAGGAAACCTTGAGGCTGGTACCAGATAAGAAAATGGCTTTTGAATGGTTTGAGTAAGTAAATATTTACCGTCAGGAGATAGATTAAAGCTTTTGATAATATCCGGCTTACCTACCATAGTTGCATTTCCGTTCAGGTCTACTTTTCTCAATTGAACAGTGGTATAGTATTCGAATAGGCTTTCGTCATACGAGTTTTTAAGTAAGTCTTGATAGGTTCTTGAAGGAGCCTCTGCACCGGAAGTTTCTTGTAAGACCGGACCTTTGGGAGCTCTTGGTTTAACGGGAGCACCGCCTCTTCCATCTACCACTGTACTTACAATCAAGTGTTGGTTATCGGGCATCCAATCGTAAGCAGAAACATATGCATTGTTCACGATTGCCCCCAAAAGGCGATTGGCAGTCTTTGTCTTGACATCGGCTACCCAAAGCTCTATACCATCAGCAGTAGTGTTGGTAAAAGCAATTTTTCGCTCATCCATGGACCAGCCTACATTGCCAATTTGTGGATTATTTGGCATGCCACTAAAGCCGAACTCTTCACCAGAGCTCATATTCTTCAACTTTAGCCCTGTCATGAAAGACTGCCGACTGCGACCATTGGTGGCCGGATTGATTCTTGTGCCTCCAATACGGAGTTCTGGAGACGACACCTCTTCAATACTCGGGTATCCCGGGCGTTCCATGAGCAGCATCCATTCGCCTTTGGAGTCAATACTGACCGAAGGAGTCGAAGGAGCATCTATGAGTTTTGCGATTACTTCTGGTGGCCGCTGGTACCCATCTTGTGCTTGAGCTGGTACTACATATAGCCAAGTGGCAAGAAGACAAATGCCACATAATTTGAAAATATTTTGCTTCAGTTTCATAGCGTTGGTTTTAATCAGACCATTGAAATTAACACTGACTAGCTGAAAATCAATGACTAATACACTGATATGGGAAAATAAGGGATGGAAGGTTAATTTAATCGGGCCGGTTCGGCTTCACTGAGCTTTTCCATATCAATCAAGATTTTTCCTTTTTTGGAGTCATTGTATATAGGCGCGAACTTTTTGCCCCATTCAATTTCTTTCGTGATGTAGCTCATGCGGTCGTAGACTTGTCGCACATATGTGTCGTCAAAGGCTTTAAACATAATGATGATTTCTACCTTTTTTTCTTCGAAGTCTTTTTCATCCCAGCCGTAAATGGGGCTTTTTTCATCAATGGGGTGAACGATGGTCCAACTCATTGAAAAGAAATTGATCTTCTTTCTTTCCAAGTTGACTCCTTTGAAAATGCGCCTGTTACCATGAGCATACCAGTAAGAAACTACAACTTCTACTTCGGCTTCTATCAATTGATTTTTACTCCCATTGGCGAAGCGAAACATTAAGCCGTTGATGTCTTGGTAAGGTGCTATGATTGCTTTGTCACTGTAAATAAGGTTCCTTCCTGGTCGAGAGAAACGTGCAAACATTAAGCCCGTGGCTAGCGCAAAACCCAACAAGCCAATGAAGGATTCAATTGCTGCCAATATACTCACCATATCAGAGTTAGGGTAGAGTTTACCAAAACCCACGGTAGTAATGGTCTGTGTACTAAAGTAAAAAGAAGTAATAAAGTGATCCATGCCCGAATTGGCCTCATGGCCAGCAATACTGCCAATGCCAGCAGCGTAATAAAGCAGGGCAAAAAGTATGTTAGCCAAAAAGAATGCTAAAGTGATCACCCCAATGAAACTCCAGAGCTTCATTGAAATGAGTTCGTGGTAGAGGTCTAGTGATTGCCAAAAGTTAAGGCCATCTTTTTCTACATTAAACTCCCCGTTTTGCGAAATTAGACGAGTGGACTTTGTATAAGCCTTTTGGCCAAAGCCGAGCTCTTCACTTTTACCGCTTTTCTTTTTGCTTGCAGACATCCATTTCAAAACTACAAATCTTAGAGAAAGTTAAAAGGCAAAATGAATTACGAAATAATTCGTACTAAAACTTGGAAGTACGAATCTGTTCGTATATACTTGAAGTACGAAACAAATCGTAGTATATGAAATATCTTATAACCCTATTAAGCCTAACATTTATTTTTAGTCAGGAAAAGCCGAAAATAAATGAGTATACAGAAGCTGTTTTAAAAGCATGGATCAAGACTCAAAATGAGGGCACCGATAAAGCGATAAGTGCCTTTATAGATGATTATTATTCTCCTGAAGTATTAAGGAAGATGAAAAATAAGCAGGACCACATAAAATTTTACCGCCAAGTGATTGATGAATTTGGTGCGTTACAAGATATTGTCTATGAGGTTATGGTGGCGACAGATACTAGCCTAAAAGTGCAACTTTTGAAAGTCGGCACAACACTCTCCCCGACTCCAACACCCGAGGAGATTTTAGTTGTGGAAATAGATTTAGACCCTAAAAACAAAAAGAAAATGGTTGGCGGTTTGGGCATGGGTGCTTTAATCTGCTACATAAAGAGATAGACTATGACAAAGCCAACAGAATCCGAATTAGAGATACTCAGAATACTTTGGTCGAATGGCCCCGCTAGCGTTCGCCTAGTGAATGATAAGATTAATGAATCGAAGGAGGCGGGTTATACTACCACCCTAAAGATTATGCAGATTATGGCCCAAAAGGGACTTGTTGAAAGAGACGAGACCAGCCGAACGCATATTTATAAGGCTTTGGCGAAAAAGGATCAGGTACAAGGTGTTATGCTTGACAAGTTGTTGGATTCGGCCTTTGGAGGTTCTTCTTCACAATTGGTTCTAAGTGCACTGGGCCGTGGTAATACCTCAAAGGAAGAATTAGATCAGATTAAGGCGTTAATTAAAAAGCTTGAAGATGGAGATCAATAGACAAATTTTTGATGCCTTAGGAATGACGTTGATCGATTCGCTTTGGCAAGGAGCTATTGTGATGAGCATTGCATTTATAGCCCTCTGGTTTATGAAAGAGCACAAGGCGAGCACCAGGCATAACTTTCTATTGCTATGTATTTTGGCTTTGCCGATTATTTCGGTTTATACCTTTTCTCAGCGTTTTGAAAGAGAAACACCTTTTGTGGATATGGCTTTGGCCGAAACGGGTTTTCGTGCAAACATCGGTAATGTAATTCCTAGCACACAGGAGCTTTCCACACCACTAATAATTGAAAATGAAGGTTTCGTTTGGGTCGAGATAATTCCCTGGCTGGGAGTCTTATGGCTGGCTGGTTTATTGTTTGTCTTATTGCGTGCTGGAGGCTCTTATTTATACTTAAGTCGCTTGAAATCAGGGGCAATGAATCTTGGTGACGCAGAGATAATAAGGCTATTCAACCAGCTGAAGGAAGATTTTGAAATAAAAGCTGAAGTCCTTCTTAGGGAATCTTCCAAGGTTTCTAGCCCTATGGTGTATGGATACTTTAAACCAATTATTCTTTTTCCACTAGGGCTTATTCAGGGTTTATCGATGGACGAAGTGGAGGTAATTCTCCTGCACGAACTGGCTCACCTGAAGCGAAATGATTTTCTTATCAACATAGTTATCAACGGCTTACGGGCCATATATTTTTATCACCCAGTGTTTTGGTGGTTGCAAAGCCAGCTTGACAATGAACGTGAATTTGCCGCTGATGAAATGGTCATGGCCAAACGAGAAAACGGTCTGACCCTCGTTCGGGCATTGACCAAAGCCCAAGAATTTTCAATGCTTTCTCCATCCATAGGTTTTGCCGGTAGCTCAAAGCATCAATTACTCAAACGTGTCAACAGAATTATGAAAAAACAACAAAAACCCAATTGGACAGGCTTGCTATTGCCTTGTGCCATCCTACTCTCTGTATTTCTTCTCTCTAGTCAGAGTGATTCCAAAAAGCAAGAAGCTGAAAGTGAAAGTGTGGTCAATCAATCTGATACAGCGAAAGTCAGACGTATTTTTAAACTGCCAACTGAGGAAGAAATTCAAAATGCTAAGCTTGAATATATAGACAGCTTAGGAAATCGGCACGTGTCTTTAGTTAATGACCAAGACGATACATTGTCCGTTGCACAGGCCACAATGGAGCTCTTGGAAGACCCGAGTCCAGTTGTGGTAACCGCTGGGTCAGGCGGAAGCCCAATCCATATTAAGCGAAATGGAAAAATGCTAAAGGGCGAAGAGTTCAAAGTTTATGAAGAGGCTTATCTCAAGCTTACCAAATATGCTGCTGAGGCAGCCGAAAAAAGGATGTCTGGGTTTATGGGGGGCAATAATAAAAAGTCTGTATCAACGGCTAGCCGTAATACTTCTGGCAAAGCAGATATCAGGTTACGAGATAGCGCTTTAGGTGAGTTGGTCAGGTTAGAAAGACAATTAGAGGTAGAAAAAAACCTGATGAATGAGATGGCTTTAACCTTAACCCAAACCACAAAACCAACAAGTGAACAAGCTGTGGCAGTTAACGCTCAGGTTAATAAGGTCGGTCGGCTGGAACAAGTGATTAATAAAATGAAGTCTACAATGACTGACCTTCAAAAAGAAAGGCTTCTTGAAATGCAAAGAGAACTCATTGATAAAGACAAGCAAGCGGAATTTAAGAGCCTAAGGGTTAAAATGAACATACAGGACAGTATGCTGAGGGCTGAGCGGGCGAAGTTGAAAGTGATGATTCGTGAAGCCACAAGTAATCCAGATAATTTTGATACAGCGGCACTTAATGATCAAATAATCAAAGCAACTCAAAAACAAGAGGACCTTATAAGAATGACTAATTACTCTAATGAGCATAGTTTAGTTGAACTTCCGCGCGGCAAAGAGAGCTTTGAATTTTTCAAAGAGTTTGACGAATACGAGAAAATATCCAACGGAGATGCGATCTTGGAAGTAAATGGTAAACTCAGGCCTGACCTTAAGCTTAGAGATTTAGACCCAAATAGTATTTTAAGCTTTAGCGTTTTCAAAGGTAAATCCCATGAAAAACGTTATCCTAATGGTGAAACTAAAGGCTATTATGGGATGGTTTCTATCACTATGAAAAAAGGGGCACTAATACCTCCAATTGGGGATGATGACTATGGAATTAAGCGACTTAATTTTGGCGATAGTGCAGCTGGGCAAGAGGACGCTCTAATGAGCTTGAAAGGTTTCAAAGATGCTTATAGTAATCCCGTTGTGGTCTTCAATGGCAAGTTTATGCCTAAAGACTATGTCTTGAAATACACAGATGCGTTTATCAAAGAGATTAATGTTTACAAAGGAGACGCGCTGAAGAAGTTTCCCAAACGAAAAGTGAAGGAATATGATACCGTAATAGAAGTCATCACCAAAAAAATTCCTAAAGGAAAAAACTAGAATATCTAGTGAGTGCAGAAAGCCCCAACTGAGTCTCAGTTAGGGCTTTTTTACGTTACCATCAATTAACAATAGCCGTATGGATTCTTAGCTCATAAAAATGTCTTATTTTTATAGACAGAACACTACTTTTTAACAAAACACAAAGATGAAACGCCTCCTGACCATAGTGATCCTCTTGGGGGTCATTTCCTACATAGCGGTTCAATACCTTAAGGACAGAAGATTCAACCCCCCCTCTGAATACGACTATGCTATTTCCGAAGCTATAGATACAGACTATTACGACCAATTGGTTGTGAAAGAATATTATAAAACGGCTTTGGAAGTAGGCTCTTACGCACGTTCTCTTTGGAATAATGACGGCATAGATGTACGATTCATGGACAAAGAGAATTTCGAATCAACGCAAGCCACCGAGTATTACGAGTTGCTCGAAGCGACTGCAAAAATGCTAGAGAATAAACTCTTAAAGTCTGCAACCTTAAAAACACAAGGTTATAGCAACGATCAAATCAAGATGTTGATCGAGGATGGCAAAACACCCGAAGACTTAGAACTCATGAGCAAGGCATACCTTATAGGCCTTCAAATTGGAACCAATGGATCTGAGGCTTGGGAACTTCAAAAACTTTTAAATGCCAAAGGGGATAGTATTCCTGAAGACGGCATTTTTAATATGATTACCTATAACAGGTTGAGAGCATTTCAGACAGAAAATGATTTGTTTCCTTCGGGACAACTTGACGAACAGACTTTAAAAGCACTATTAAAATAGATTATGGCAAAGCAGAAAGAAGACAAAGCGCCTGAAGCGGCTCCTGCAGGTTTAGATCCAAAAATTGAAGCTGTAAAACAGCTGATTTTTGGTGATAACATGCAACAGTACGATTCTGAGTTTAATGAGATCAAAGCCCTCATAAAGAAGACCCGTACGGACGTAGAAAATGAGATCAACGACACCCGTGATGCACTCAATAAGCTGATCAATCAGACCAAAGAAACACTCACGAATGAGATCTCAGATTTACGAAGTGACATGAACAAAAAGGTCACACAATTAAGAGCCGACATGGATGATTCCGTAGCGGATCTTGATGAGAAAAAAGTGAATCGTAAGCTCTTGGGCACTATGTTGCAAGAAATGGGCAAACAAATCGCAGAATAGACAGCGTTTATGAGCAAAACCGTTGGTTTTGAGAAGTTAAAAGAAATCCTCTTGGAACAAGACCGAGAGGACAGAGATGAGCTTGCTCGTAAGTTAGCCGAATTAGATAGTCAACTCAATGAAAGGCAGAAACTAGAAGAACGAATTAACCCTATTCTCACAGATCAGGAAGGAACGCTCAAAAAGAACTTCTCTAAACTCTTTGGTCCTCAGATCACAGAGTCTATCAGTAAGCAAATTAAAGATTCACAAGACGAAGTAGTGGAGGTGCTCTACCCAATCATCGGTCGGATGATCAAGAAGTATATCACTTCGGAAATAGAGAAACTTTCCGAAAAAATAGATGCTCAAATGGAGCTTGCTTTCTCATGGGAAGGATGGAAAATCCGAATTAAAGCTTGGGTTTCAGGAACACCTCAGAAAGACATGGTCATGTCTAAACTCATTGAGCCTAAGATTGAGGAAATCTTTGTGATTGAAAGAAACTCTGGAATACTAATGGGTAGTTATTCAAAAAAAGAATCCGTAGACGGTGATATGGTGGCCGGAATGTTGACCGCCATTAAAGCCTTTGTGGAGGATGCGTTTTCCGCGGACGCCCAACAGCTGGAAAGCATCGATTATGAAAACTATAAGGTGATCATTAAGAGTTTCAATTCATTTTTTATCGCTGTGGTTTGCTCAGGAGGAATGAAGGCCTCATTCAAAGATAAACTAGATGATCAACTCTTAACCTTCGCTGAAAAAGTGCTCACAAAAGCAAAGAATGGGGAAGAAGCAGAAACTTCTACAGAGCTTGTTTCAGGAGGGCTAGAAGAGCATTTTAATGCCTTTGACGATGTCAGTGAGTAAAAAAGTCATACTCATTGGACACTTTGGCGTTGGCAAGTCATCCCTGGTTCAGCGCTTTGTTCATCAAAAATTTTCAGATCAGTATATCACAACCATTGGCGTCAAGATTGACAAAAAGGTAGTTGCTGTTGACGGCCTTGAAGTCACCATGATTATTTGGGACATAGCAGGCGAAGACAGCCAGCAGAAGGTACCGGCAAGTTATCGGTTGGGAGCGCACGGTGCCCTTTACGTTTTTGATATAAGTCGCCCCTCTACCTATGAAAACATCAAAATAGAGCTTGACTACCTAGACCAAATTATACCGGGTATTCCCGTGCAGGTGTTGGCCAATAAAACAGACCTCCTTTCAGCAACCGAGAGAAAAGAGATTATAGAGGGCCTTCCAATTACAGATGTACTTGAAACAAGTGCTAAGACAGGAGCTTTTGTAGAGGAAGCATTTTCAAATCTTGCTAAAGGGATGGTTTGACAATTCACAGGATATCAAATACTGACCTGATTAAACTTCAAAGGATTTCACCCTTGTCTCAGGTAGTTATTTTTTCTACTAATGGAGAAGTTTTAGACACTTGCGATACCTTGATAAAGATAGACCGAAAGATCTCGGTTTTCGATCAGTTTGATTTTTTGAAAAGCATTGAAGAACTATTTCCCGGCTTGCCGGTAGGTGAAAAATTAGTGTTTGATGCAGTCGAATGGAATGAGCAGACCAAAGGTTTGTATGCTTTGGAATTTGAAAAGGTCGATGACCTTCGGATTCAGTGGATCATTTTAGATAATACTAAGGAGCAAGAGCAGGTTACCAAAGTGCAGCAATCAAGAAATGAATCTGCCATCAATGAAGAGTTTCTGGAGATTCAGAGAAAGTACCTAGAAATGGAAAAGTCCTTATTGGACTATAAGAATCAAGAGCTTAATCGTGTTCAAAAATTCAAAGCCCAGTTCTTTGCCGAAGTAAGCCACGAAATGCGAACGCCTCTCAATAGTATATCAGGTTTAATTGAACTACTCAAGTCGGAAAAACAAGATTCGGAAAAATATTTAGAAGCACTGAAGGCTACCTCACAGCATTTAAATGCGATTATCAATGATGTGCTAGACCTGTCAAAAATTGAGGCAGGAAAGTTCGAATTAATAGATAAACCCTTTGAGCTTAAGAAGTCCATTGAGCAGATAACTTCTGGCTTTGCAATGCTAGCAAGAGACAAAGGAATTGAGCTCAACGTGAATGTGGATGCCTCAGTACCAAATGCGATTATTGGTGATCAAGTGCGAATATCTCAAGTTATCTATAACCTATTGGGTAATGCACTGAAGTTCACAACTGTGGGGAGTGTGGGGCTTGAGGTTAAGGCTGGTTTGCTTGAAAGGGACAAGCACAATATTCAATTTTCCATTGCTGATACGGGTTCTGGAATGTCGCAAGAAGACGTTGATAAGTTGCTGGAGCCTTATGCTCAGGTTGAAGGACAAGATTTCCACCAATTTGAAGGGACAGGTTTGGGCCTAGGTATTGCTCAGCAGTTGATTCAGTTGATGGGAGGAGCCTTAAAAATTGAAAGCAAAAAAGGTAAAGGAACCAATGTATCGTTTGAGCTAACACTAGAGACAACAGATTCGAGTAGCCTGACAACTGAAGCTAGTGACAGGCCTGACTTAAGCCACTTGAATGTGCTCTTTGTGGAAGATGATGAAATCAGTATGATTCTGTTGAAAGGGATTGTCAAAGACACAGGTCTTGAAGCAAGTTTTGCCAATAGCATTGAAGGTTTTAATCGTACTGTCGCTGAAACCAAATTTGACTTTATTGTTTCGGATATTAACCTGGCCGATGGCAATGTACTGCCCGCTTTTCAGGCACTCCAAAATAACGCTGGGCTTAACCAAAATACCCGTATCATATTCTTATCGGGCGATGATCAAAGCGCTCATCCGGCCTTGGGAAAACTAGAAAGGTGGAGTTTTCTGTTGAAGCCTATAGCCACAAACCACCTAATTAAGCTGCTCGCTCGCCAAGAGCTGAGCATCAAGATAAACCTAGACAACCTGCACGCTTCTACGCAAGGAGATAAGGCTTTGATGAAAGAAATCATGAGCACCATACTTGAAACCCTACCCTTAGAAATTGAAAGATTAAATCAAGCGGTGAAAGTGAAGAATCATGAGCTGGCAAAAAAAACACTGCATAAGATCAACCCAAGCATTAGTTATTTGGGAAACTCAGAGTTAATTGCTGCACGAAAATCCATGTATGCACAAGTTGCCAAAGGACAAGGCATTGAAACGGCCGTTTTAACATTTAGCGAAACGTTGTCATTTGCTTTGAAGGTGTTTGAAGATGAAAAGAACCGCTTTTAGTCTTATTTGATCTAATATTCCCTTTCAAAATAGCTGTCTTATCGAGAGTCCTTTGGTGTTGACAAACGGAATATATAAATTTGAGGGCACGATTTAGTATAAATCGCCTGCTCGACTTCAATTCTACCAAAACATGATGACGCTTACCCAAACGCACCTTCGGTGTGCTTTTCGGGTATTTGGCTTTTTAAAATCATGTTATACCTAAAGTTATAGAATGAAGTTTCTATTAAACCCCTCACTGGTATTGGTGAGTATTATTCTTTCCAACCTAAGCATTAACAAAGACTTCACCTCATACACACCGATACCCCAAGAGGTCGCTGTTGTCGGGGTACCGGTCATGAGCCAGGATACTGTGAAGTTATCGGACGAGTTTACAGCTAGACTTGAACTAATGTCTAAGGAGGAAGGAGGGCGTAAAATTCCCTTTTACGCTAGTTTTTCATTGGAGGTTGTAATTGGCGAAACCAGTAGAAGGGGCAGAATTACTTTTCCCAAGGAGGCTCAGATTTTTAGAGCCGGAGATAAAAGAGTGGTCTCCGTAAAGCTATCAAGTTCTACAGAACTCTTGAGAGGGCAAGTTTTCGAGGTAAAAGAGCTGGGCAGAAAAATCGGTGTAGGAACTATTCTGGAAGTGCTCAAATAAAGAAGTATAAAAAAAGGGCAACTTAAATGGACCAATGGTCTTATAAGCTGCCCTTTTGATGTCTTCCATATACTACTGCCCTACCATAAAGATGGCATTGGCGACAAACATTTTTCCATTCTCCCAGAAAGCTCTGAATAATGGATTGTCTGCAAAATAAACCATGGCGCCACGGCCCATATTTTCTACTCCGAAGACCATCGATTTTGCCAATTGCTCTTTCACTTTGGCGCCAGCTACACCGGCCACATGAGCGTTCTCGCTTTCAATAATCCCTACATTCCAGCCATTTGGTAAATAGGCTAGTCTTGAGCTATTGTTTTTGATCGTGAAGTAGTGGTTGTCGTAACCGAAGCCCATTGGATGGGTATTGTCAACTTTCAATTTGAAAATAGCGCCTGGTAGTCTAAAGTCATCAAACTTAGAGCCTCTATCAGCATAAGGAGTCAAGGCATCTTTTTCCTTTTCCTCAGCAGATTTCTTTTCAGGTTTTTCGTCTTCACTAGTTCTCTTCAGTTGAAAACCATCCTTACCAACAAAGGTATTTACGGCACGTTCAATTGCTATAACTCTTCCTCCACTGCGTACCCAAGACTTGAGATCATTCATACGACTCTCATTTAACATGCGTCCATAAGAACCAGAAGGCATCACTATGACATTGTAGTTGCTTAGGTCAACAGATCCAAAAGCATCAGTGTCAACCATTGTGATTGGGTAATTGAGCTCTTGCTCCATGAAGTACCAGAACTCACCGAAGCCCAGAGAGGAAACACCGTCACCACGGAGGGCCAGTACTTTCGGCTTTTCTAAGAATGGAACGTTGTTCGAGCCGAAGTCTTTACCAGAGTCTACAAAGGTAGTAGGCGTAGAATATAGGCTACGGTTATACTTCATGGCCGTATTTTTCACAATTTCATCAAAACTATTTTTCATGTTTTGATTACCCTTTCTCGTAATAATCAATGTACCAGGGTTAAACTCTCTACCGGCTACACTAAACTTTTGCGTTGCATATCGCAACTTGATGTTGTGCTTAAGTAGTTCCGACAGAAACTTTGCGTCTTCCAGTGTTTCCCATTTGGCTAGGTATGCCGGAGGAGTAGCGTTATTCAGTACCATCTCCGCTCTAGGAATGGAAATTTCAGCACTACTGACATCTACTTTTACTTCGGTGGCGAATGCCTTTAAGCCAAGCATGTAGGGTGTTGCCCATGCGGTGATATCATAAGTGTCAGACGTGCTGGCGAATGTTTTTGGCTCAAAGAACGCCTGAACCAAAACAGCTTTAGGTTGGTAAGCTGAAATAACGATATCACCGTTTTGAATGGTCATACTCTTTGTTTCGCCTGACTGAAAGTCAAATGCTGAGACAGCTTTTCTAGTGCTACCTGTGCCATACTCAATTTGATGTCTCTCTAAAAATGCTTTGAGTTGGGCTAGCTTATCCGGATGATTAGTACCACGAATAACGTAGGTTTTGTATTTCGCCTTAGGGTTGTTTACGGCAGTACTGAAGTAGGCCGCAAATTCATCTACCATCTTGTCTGAATTCATAGAAGCAACCTCTACAGTTGACATGCCCGTGGTGTAATGATGTGCGATAGCATCCTTAAGAGTCAAGGTATCTCCTTCGTCAGTTAAGATGGCTAAATCACTACTGGCTTGCTCATACGTCATACCAATTGCTCCGTTGTACATGGGGTACGAATCTCCATAACTAGGGTATAGAATATCAAAACTTTCTTTAGTGAAGAATAACCAACCGTTTTCGTCAAAATACTTGGCGTGGTTTCTTCCGATCATTTCTTGGAAATCTCTTTGCCACTGCGTCACTTGCTCGTGAACTGGCTCTGCGGCTGGCGCAAAGTAATAAGGGCTGTTACTTCCTTGTTCATGAAAATCAACATGGATGTGAGGCATGATCGTATTGTAGAGTTTCATGCGTTGCTGAGACTCTATTTGCTTTTGCCATGCCCAATCGCGATTCAAATCAAAAAGGTAGTGGTTAGCTCTTCCTCCTGGCCATGGTTCGCGGTGTTCAACCGCATCGCGGCTTGGGTTAGGCGTAGTGCCCGCCACTTGGTTGATCCAGTTTGAATAACGATCTCGACCATCAGGGTTGATACATGGATCCATAATGACCACTGTATTCTTTAACCACGCTTGGGCTTCGGTATTATTAGGTCTGGCTAGCTCATAAAGGGTTTTCATAGCCGTCTCCGTGGAGTTAGCTTCGTTGCCATGCACATTATAGCTCAACCAAACGATACCGATTTTTTCACCGACAGGCGCGCCTTCCATCATACCGATTCTTTTTAAGTTATCAGTTCGGATTTGCTCCCAGTTGTCCATGTTTTCTTGAGAAGAAAGCATATTGGTAATTAGTGGTCTTAGCTCATTGGTCTGACCGTATTGATGTGTCTCAACATTGCTCATTTCGCCAGCTACATACTGGTAGTAATCAACCACTTTGTAATGAGGGGTAAATCGTGTGCCGAGCTCGTAGCCGAGAAACTCATCAGGACTTTTGAGTTGCTGCGCCTGAACGATAATGGCCGCGAGCATGCAAATGATAGATAGTGTTAAGCGTCTTTTCATCATGAATCAATTTTAGAAGGCGGAATTTACACGAATTCGCTTCCCAAAACAATAGGATGTTATGTAAGGAAAATATGGTTTGTGAGTAGAACCCAAATCGCTTTTGGCCGAAGGGTTCATTGAATTAATGACTAGTTTCGAGGTGTGAAACCTACTGAGACAAGATACTTTATTGCACTAATTCCTCCCGACCCGATTCAATCTGATGTACAGCAGATTAAAGAGCATTTTCAAAGAGCTTACAACAGTAAAGGTGCTCTCAGGTCGCCAGCGCACATTACTTTGATGATGCCTTTTCTTTGGAAAGCGCAAAAAGAAGCCAAACTGTTTGATTTACTTGTGCAGGCAACTAAAGAAGAGAGTTTCAGTTTAACCTTGAATGGCTTTGGTGCTTTTCCGCCAAGGACAGTTTTTATAAAAAATGAAGTAAGCGAAGAGCTCATGGAGTTTCAAAGGCGATTGGCCCAACATGCCAAGCGGCATATGAACCTATTCAATGCGACTCACAATCGTGGATATCACCCTCATATGACGGTTGCCTTTAGGGACTTAAAAAAAGACCAGTTTGCTGAAGCTTGGAAGAAATTCAAGGATAAAACCTTTAACGCCCAAATTGAGGTAAATTCCTTTTGGCTGTTGAAACATGATGGAAAGTGCTGGAATGCTTATCGAGAATTTCAGTTTTCGGTATAAGGTACCTTAATGTTAATCCTGACCAGATCACCCAGAATGAGATGGTTTCTTCCTACACCATAATCCCGTCTATCCAGTTCCGTATTACCGATAAAGTATTTTTTACCATCCACTACCTCAACCGTAAAAGGTATTTCTACAGGCAATGTGGTTTCCTTCATCGTCAAGTTGCCCGTCAAGGTATAACCCTCTTGTGTCTTGGTAATTTTAGTGGAGCTGAAGGTAAGGTTTGGGTATTCTTCTACATCAAAGTATTTAGACTTTCGCAAGTGCTTATCTCTTGCATTTATGCCAGTGTTAATCGTAGTAGTAGGAATGGTCAACTTGAAAAATGAGGCATTCAAGTCGTTAGGATAGAATTTATAGTCAACTGAATTTTCTTCGAAAAAACCATCTACTCCAATTCCAGCGTTGCGAATAATAAATGTGATATCAGCGGGTTCGGTTTGGGCCAAACTCAAATGGGTGATGATTGTAAATAAGAAAAGAAGGCTAATTCTTGAGACCATTGAGCACACCATTTTCGTTGACTTGATTGACATAATCAGTAAGCTTGAGTTCTAATTCTGTAGGACCGATAGCATAAGGCGCTATTTCATTGGTGTTAAAATAGAAGACCAAGCTCTTATTAATAATTGCAAAGTTATCGTTCAACTTGAATTCACCTCCTTCGAAGTAATAGCCCTTCTCTCTCAAAGTGAATGATGGGGGTATTTCTTTGAGCATACGAAACTCTATTTCTGCAGAACGATTTATATTTTCTTCAAAGCCAGGTTTTAGAATATCGCTGAGGGTGATGGGTTCCCCTGTTTGAAGGTTATAACTCCTGTACACCTGATACATGCTTGGGTGTGCTCCTCCCGTATAGGAATAAATGTTGGTGGCTACACTAATAAAGCTACTGTCCTGATATAAAATGTCAGAGTTGATCTCTGTAGACCATGCTGCTTTATATTCTGGATACTCTTTTAAGATAGAGGAATACTCAGTGGCAATCTCTCCAACCAAGGACTGAAAGCTTTCGGGCTTATCAGTAATAAAGGCATAGTCAAAAATGGCGGATTTTATATTCGTATTAATTTTCTCGATTACTTTTGGCTCCAACTGGCCCGTGATAACGGGGTATTCTATCGAGAATGAAGCGCAGAGACTAGAGAGGCTATCCGTTTTACATGGCCCAGCTTTTTCATTGATTGATTCAATCCTGTACTCAACAAATTGTGGAATGGCATCTGGTGTTTCTTCTATGACAACAGCCGGTTTTTTCTCGCCAAATTCACATGATGTGATAATTGCAATTAAAAAGAATAATGGGATGATTTTTTTCACTAATCGAATTTGAACTTGATGAATTTAGTGCCTTTGTCAAGCTTATAACTCTTCAACTTCCCTTTTGATTTAAAATGGACGATGTTTTGTTGATCATCAAAGGCATCCATCAAAGCTACATTGGTTACCTCGGCTTCGTTTACTTCAGCAATGTTTTCAATTTCATAATAGCACCAGCGTGCATCACCCTCTATTTCAGACCCCAGATAATTGAATTCCGCAGACTCTCCATTGATCACAAAGCGTACTTTTCGCTTTAAGTAAACACTCATGAGGCTGTCTAACCTTTCTAGGCTTTCAGGCTCGTAAGTATCTAGTTTTTCGATTTTATGGAATTTTTTAAGCCCTGTTTCTAAATCGTCTAGAAAAATACGGTGGCTAATTTGGACTGATTTGGACTCAGCATTGTGCTCAATATCAGTCACGCTGACATGAAAAGGGTGCCAATACAGAACAGCACTGAATAAAACCGACCAAATAAGCTTTAGCTGCATGCTTTTAAGTTTTATAGGGGTATTCAAAATTAAACTTTATTATTGCATTCCTTACAATATCCGGGCCCGAAATAAAGCCCCTCTATGAGCCAATTTGCCATATATTTTGAGTTAGGTAGAGAACATATCCTAGATATCAACGGATATGATCATATCTTATTTGTCATTGCGCTTTGCGCAATATATTTAGTGCAAGATTGGAAGAAGGTATTAATTCTGATTACTGCTTTTACCATAGGGCACTCCATTACGCTGGCTTTGAGCGCTTTGGAAATTGTGAACTTTAGGAGTGACATTATTGAGTTTTTAATTCCTTGCACCATTTTTATTACTGCATTTTCAAATTTGCTGCGTAAGCAAAGTGCGCTAACACCTGCGAGATTTAACACGAATTACTTCTTCGCCTTGTTTTTTGGCTTGATTCATGGACTTGGCTTCTCAAATTATTTAAAAAGCATTTTGGGTAGAGAGGACAGTATTGTTACTCCTTTACTTTCATTTAATCTTGGCCTTGAATTTGGGCAGATTATTATAGTAGCCTTTTTTATGGTTATTTCCTTTGTCTTTGTGAGCATCTTTAATGTAGCGCGCAGAGACTGGAACCTAGTGATATCTTCAGCGATAGCCGGGATAGCACTTACAATTATGTTAGAAACGAAATTTTGGTAAAATAAACGATAGAAGAATGAAAAGACTTTGGCTTATGGCAATGGTATTGACCTTTATGGGGTCAACTGCTTTTGCTCAAGTAGTTAATAGTAATCACGGCAAGCGATTTGAGCAGCTTGAGCGAATGCTCAGAGATCCGAGTGTTTATAGAGCAGCTTCAGGAGCCCCAGGTTCACAATACTGGCAGCAAAAGGCTGATTATAAAATTGAAGCAACTTTAGACGATGAAAATCAACGCCTGACGGGTGCCGAAACCATTACTTATTTTAATAATTCTCCCGATGTACTCAGCTATTTATGGCTGGCTTTGGACGAAAATGTAAGACAACCGGAAAACGATTCTTACAAATTTGAACCAAGTAGTATCAGGCCAAGAATGTCTTTCGACCAAATTGATGGCTTAGATGGGCATGATAACGATTGGGGCTTTCATATTATGGAGGTTAAAGATGCCAAAGGCAATGACATGACCTATACGATCAACCAAACGATGATGCGTATTGACTTAGCCACTCCATTGAAGCCAGGTCAGAAGTTAGCTTTCAGCATTAAATGGTGGTATAATACTACGCCAAGAGCAGAATCTGGTGCGCGTGGTGGACATGAGTACTTCCCTGAAGACGGAAACTACATCTATACAATAACAGGTTGGTTCCCAAGAATGGCAGTCTATTCAGATTTTCAAGGATGGAACAACAAGCAGTTTACAGGAAGAGGAGAGTTTGCTTTGACTTTTGGAGATTACGATGTTAAAATGACCGTACCGGCCGACCATGTGGTAGGTTCTACGGGAACTTTGGAAAATGCGAAATCAATCTTGACCTCTGAACAACAAAAGAGATGGGATCAAGCACAGAAGGAATTCGTTGAGCCGGTGAAAATCGTTACCCTCGAAGAGGCTAAGGAAAACGAAAAAACAAAAGCTTCCGGTACTAAAACTTGGCATTATAAAGCCGAAGACGTGCGTGACTTTGCATGGACTTCATCAAGAAAATTTGTTTGGGATGCGATGGCCGTAGACATTGAGGGCAGAGATGATCACCCAATGGCCATGTCTTATTATGCTAAAGAGGCTTATGGCATCTATGAGCGATACTCCACAAAAGCAATAGCGCATACGCTTAAAACCTACTCTAGTTTTACCATACCTTACCCTTACCCTGTTGCCATTTCAGTAGAGGCAAGCAACGGTATGGAATACCCAATGATTTGTTTCAACTATGGCAGAACCCTTCCTGATGGTACTTATGCAGAGTCAACCAAATACGGAGCGATCGGTGTAATCATTCACGAAGTGGGACACAACTTTTTCCCGATGATTGTCAACTCTGACGAACGTCAGTGGACTTGGATGGATGAAGGACTTAACACTTTCGTTCAGTATTTGACAGAGCAAGAGTTTGATCCAAACTATCCTCATAGAAGAGGCCCAGCGCATAAAATTGCACCATACATGGCTTTGCCAAAATCGCAATTAGAGCCAATTATGACCAACTCTGAAAACATTATCGGTTTTGGAAATAACGCTTATGCCAAAGCAGCGACAGGATTGAATATTCTCCGTGAGACAATTATGGGTCGCGAATTATTTGATTTTGCTTTCAAGGAGTACGCAAAAAGATGGGCTTTCAAACATCCCACGCCAGATGATTTATTCAGAACACTAGAAGATGCTTCTGCAGTTGATATCGACTGGTTTATCCGAGGATGGTATTTCACGATTGACAATGTGGATATTGCCATTGACGATGTAAAGTGGTATCAGCTAAGCACTAATAATCCTGAGATTGAATACCCTATTCTTAGTGAGCAAGCTAAGGCTACGCAAAGTGATTTAGCGGCTAAAAGGAACAGAGCTGAGGGTAGAAAGTTCTATGTAGAGGAAGATGAGAGACTTCAAGACTTCTATTATTCGTACGATCAGTTTGAAGTAACTGATGCTGCTAAGGCGGCTTATCAAAGATTTGACGCAACACTGAGCGATGAGGAGCGTGCGATTCTTGGAGATAAAGCAAACTTTTATGAGATCGATTTTACGAATGTTGGTGGCTTAGTAATGCCATTAATTATAGAGTGGACATTTGCCGATGGCACTAAGGAGGTTGATAGAATTCCTGCGTATATCTGGAGAAAGAATGAAGATAAAGTGACTAAGGCCTTTATGAAGAAGAAGGAAGTTGTTCAAATCAGACTAGACCCAGACAGAGAAACTGCGGATACGGATGAGGCTAACAATTACTTCCCGAGAAGTACAAAGCCTAATCGCTTTGAGCTTTTCAAAGGCAGAGGTGGAGCAGCCCGTGGCCAGTCTTCAGGCTCTAACCCTATGCAAAGAGCAGGGGGTAATTAATAGAACTTAGAGAGTACATAGAAGCCCAAGACTTAAGTCTTGGGCTTTTTTATGCACTTAATTTTCCTGATTCTGGTGGTTGGCGATAGGCATAATAACCCATTACCGTTTCCATAGCTTGTTTTATGGCTTGGTTAATGGGCAATTGTCTTGTTCCTAAATCGGTGTCTATGCTTCTAATTTGGAAATAGTAGTCATTCATCATAGGAATACCATCTCCTTGACCACTCGAACTTTTAATTGATGCCACTATTTCTGGTTCTTCACGCTTCAAGGGAGCACAAGTGATAAAGCTGGTCTTTCCGTACTTGTCTCTAATGGCCGAGTAACCAAAGAGCCGACAAATCAAGCCTCGGTACTTATATTCAGTGCAGCTGCCATTATCCATTGAACCTTTGGCGGGTGAAAAGACGGGACAAGCAGTCGAGACTCTTTTGAGTAGCAAATCATATTGTTCTTCTATTTGCTTGGTTAGATACAAATGAAATGCATAAGGAAGGAACTCTAAGGGTGTTGCTTCAATGTCTGATTTAAAGCAGCATTTTCCACAGCCCGCAATGCAATGTAGGCCACTTGTGGCCTGTAAGGCAGTAATCTCTTTATCGAGGGAGGCAAAAATTTCTTCGACCGCCTTCACTTTGCTGATTATAGACATCTATACTGGGCAAGGTAGTCTAGTTAGGGTCGATTCAATGATGGATATCGGAAATCTTTTAAGCTAACCCCAAATTTGAAAGCCGATGATAGGCTGTCTATTTTTTAATAAGTGTTAGCTCACTCTTCTCGGGGACATTGACACCATCGGTGATAGGATAAAAAACACCTTTCACGACCTTCTTTCTCGTTTCGAACAAGTAGATGGTGCCTAGTTCTTGACTATCATCCTGATCTGACTGAGGAGGGAAATCATATTCGATGGCAGCTAAATTATCAAGATTATAAGTAAAATATACTTGACTATTAATACTTTTTCCTGTGGCTATTTGATATGAGCTATCAGTTGTAAAAGTAATTTCTAGGTTGTTTAAGAGCTCATTTTCAGATGAAACGGTCCATTTATCAGTCAATAATCGGGGTGTGGAAAACTTCTTTTCAGGTAGAGGAGAAAAATTATAATAAGTGGGCCTATCATCTAGTGTAGATCTCAAAATGAGACTTTCGTCTGTGTATTCACCATATAGCGTGTCTCTTTGACCGTAGAGGTATAGTATATCATCATTTTGATCCATCGTCCATTCTTCTTTGCCATCCCATGAATGACTGATGATACCTTTCTTGTTTTGAAATTCGATGGTCATTAAGCCGGAGTTATAGAGGTAAGTAGAATCTTGAGGATCCTCATCCACAATCTCGTAGACTCCATCTATTTCTACCATGGTATAAACTGGCTGTAGTGCTTTGACGTGGGTCAATATCCAAAGGCCAGAAGGCCTTTGTCCATAAATGAGATTGGAGATGCAAATGAGCAATAATATGATCAACCTTTTGCGCATGCTCAAATATAAGCTAAAAGCTTGCTTTGACTAAAGGAAGATAAACAAAGACCTCTAAACGCTCAACTAATTGTCTATGCAACTATCTATCAAGCCACTTTTTGAATTTTTGCACCTTATCACGACTCACAATGGCATCCATTTCGTCCGAATGCTTTAAGAGAAGCCTGAGGCGACTATTCGAATAGGTCACAATGTCCTTGACTGCTTCAAGTGATACGAGGTATTTGCGGTTGATTCTAAAGAATTGTTCAGGACTAACAAGTTGTTCCACCTGTTCTAGCGTATAGTCTATGATGAAGCGGTTTTTCTCAATAGTCTGTAAGAATGTGGCCTTTTCTTGACTGAAAAAATAGGCGGTATCATTAGTGGGAATCGTATGGATGTGCTCCCCTATTTTGACAACAAATCGTTCTTTGTATTTCTTGGTCATCATTTGCATGGCCTGCTCTATCAATGCCATGTTCATAGAGGGAACTTCCTTTTTTGAGAAAAGGTCCTCGTACTTTTTTAGAGCATTCGTTAATTCCTCGGGATCTATCGGCTTGAGTAGGTAGTCGATACTATTGAGTTTGAAGGCTTGAATGGCATATTCGTCAAATGCAGTTGTAAAAATGATTGGAGCCGTCAATTCTACTTGTTCTAGAATTTCGAAGCTGAGACCGTCTGCGAGTTGAATATCGAAAAAGAGTAAGTCTGCGGTATTATCTTTTAGCCAGCTTACAGCTCTTTTGACTGAATCTAATTGTGCTAAGACTTCAACATTTGGATTTGCTTCTTGAAGCAAACGAATGAGCCTTTTGGCGGCCATAGACTCATCTTCTATGATTAATACTTTCATGAGGAAAAGGACAGTAATGGGAGTTTGACGATAAATTCTGACTCAGTTTCTTGAATTTCTACCTGCGTCTGGCTGAGAAATTCATAACGCGCTTGAATATTTTTGAGGCCTACTCCGGCAGATTCTTCGACTGGAATATTTTTCTTTTGAAGATTATTTTTAACAATAAGTGTATCCTCATTTTCAACATAAACCTCGATTGTTAAGGGCTCCTCTTCTGCTATTGTATTGTGTTTTATGGCATTTTCGAAAAGCATCTGAAGCGCCATAGGTGGTATCATTCTACGCTCAAAACCAGTAATATCGATATTCACTTTCAGTTTATCATCAAAGCGGATTCTTTGAAGAAACAGGTATGAATTGACAAAGGCTAACTCAGTTTCTAAACTTACCACTTCTTTGGCTTGATTGTCCAAAACATAGCGATACACCTTAGAGAGCTTCCGAATAAAGTCGGCCGCCATATCTTGATTTTCATAAACCAGATTGGTCAGTGCATTAAGACTATTAAAGAGAAAGTGGGGGTTAACCTGGTTTTTGAGCGATTCATATTTAGTAGACATCTGCTCTCTCTTGATTCTTTCAGCATCTACAGTGGCTTTTCTCCAATTGTCTAAAAATGATTTAGCGAACATGAAAAATGTGATGAAAAACGTTATACCGATTGAAATTAGAACATCAACCCCACCCCAATCTATACTCACTCCTGGAAGTAGATTGTAAGATGTATTGAGGAAAACGATGACTAGGGGAGTGTAGATTAACACTGTAATAACTCCAACAATGAATCGCTTTCCAGGCTGGTCTAACCAAGAGATTTTACTATTCCAAAAGTCAACCAAATAACCGTTTCCCTTCCAAAAGAGCACCCACATCAGGCCAGAGTAGGTCATTGATAGCCTAACTACATTCCAAGGTCTATCGACTAAACCCGGGTTGAATGCAAAGGCCATGGCACAGCCCAGAAGAAAGATGAGTGTTGCCTCAAAGAGCTCTTGCTGCCAGAATTTTTTGAACTTGAAAATGGCCATGGCTAAATATAATGGTTAAACACTCTGAGTTTTGAACTGCGCTCTGTATTTCCTTGCAGAAAGACTGACAACAGGAAATCCGATAAAGGCAGGAAGCACCCAAAGCACCCAGCTTAGTTGATTGGGGAAATTGAATATTTCTCCATTTTGAACTAGAAATGCCGTTGTTGCTGCAATAAGACTTCCGGACATGGAGCTCATATGTGCAAACCACCACCACATTTTGTCTAAGGTTTCAATTTTTCTGAACATTTGTAGATTCTCCCATGCAGTTTTAGCCGTGAAAAACCCGAAGAAAAGACATAAGTAACCTATTACTGAAGAAAATTCAGGGATCAAATAATTGATGCCCATTCCTATCATAAAGAGCCCGAAAAGGAGGGTGATGATTCCAGCACTCCAATCGATCAATTCTACTTTGCGAGTCTTCTTAATTTTTAAAGCACGATAGCCAGAAAAAGCCATATAGAAACTAAAAACAGCGATGACCATTAAGAATGAACTAAACCGAACGAAGCTTATGATTAGCATGGCGCTTACAAATACCCAGAACATGCACCAGAAAAAAACCTTGCCTACTTGTCTATGCAAGTTTCCTCCTTTTCTTCCAAAAAAACCAGCGACTAAACCGCTGATTAATGATGTAATTCCTGCGATGACGTGAGAGATGATGAGTATTTGTTCCATGGGTTTATACTAGACGGTTACTTAAAAAAATTAGAAAGTACCTGCATTGACGAAGGTACTTTCTTTCACTTCTGTTTTATTGACCACACTGCTTCACAATGCTTTCCGCCATTTCTTTACCCCAAGTAGGGTCTAGTGTTTGCTTTCCGCTATTTGCTTCAAAGGCAGGAAGCGTCTTCTTAACCATAGCGCAAGGCTTGTCAATAGGTGACCCAAAGAACTGAGCCATTCCAAGCTGCATTTGTGCTAGTAGCATGTTGGCACGAGGGTTTTCTGGGTCTATGTTTACTGCCATACTAAACTGCTGCATGGCTTTGCCAGAAAGCATTTGACCTCTAGTATTTGGGTCTGCTGCCAGTTGGGTCATATAATTGAAGCCTTGTAGTGCAACTACCTCAGCATTGTTGGGAGCTAAAGCAATTGCTTTATCGATAAACTCCTGAGCTTTGGTTGTATACTTATCTTTTGTGCTAATATCTTCAGCGGCATAAGACATGTTAATGTAGTTCAACGCACTGTAATAACTGGGTAACCACTCCCCTTCTACTTTGGCAGCGATTCTTTCAAACTGACTAGCGACTGCCTGCCTCTCTTCCATTGTGTTGGCTGTTGACATTTGAGTTAAACCTTTGGACATGGCTTTTATATAAGCTTCCTGACCTTGACCGTGAAGGGCGAACCCTGCTACTAATAATGCGATTAATAAAACTATCTTTTTCATGATCCTTTGTTTTCGTTTTTGATGATTTAAAAGTACATCCTTCAGCAAGCGCTGCGAAAAAGTACTTACTGAACCGTAGAATTATATAGATGAACCGTAGCAGTTGGCTGACCTGTGAAAAACGGTCGTGGTATAAACTGAGTTAAAACAAAAAATCCCCGACTAGCGAGGATCTTCTTTTTAAGAATTGAGAGTACTAGAAACCACCCATGTACATTAACTCTACATAGGCTTCTGTGTCTTCACCTACGTCAAATGCTGCATCTTGAAAATCCGGAGGCCCTTGCTCACCCATCGCTTCATTTGAGAAGCCATAGCCTTCTAGCGGCATGCCGTAGCTATCGAAATCAAGGTCTTCGTTTCCGTTTTCATCGTGCATTACCGCAATGGCATATTCGCCAGCAGGTACGTTTTTGAAAACTACTTCTATTGACTTGCCATCGGCTTCTACGTATTGAGACATAAAGGCATCATTTTCTGGAAATTCAGTGTCGCCATTGTGCAGCGCCACCGCGATGTAACCATTTTCATTTCTGAGGTTAGCTACTGTTACAGTAAGTGTGAACTCTTCTTTTTTAGTTGGAACCATGCCTAGCATTAGGCCCATTGCGATAATTAGTGTTGTAATTGTTTTCATAATTTTTGACTTATAAGTTTTGTAATTGATTTTCCTGTCCGTCTTTGGTAAGTGTGATAAACAAGCCAATAAAGATGAAGCGTTTTGCGCCTTGTCTTATGGGCTGTCTGTCATATATACCTTCGGTGTTTGGCTGTGAGGCATACTCATAGCCGAATATGTTGTCTCTGCCGAAAATGTTGGAAGAAGACATGTAAATGATAATGTTTTGCTTCAGTAGTATGGCTGCATTCAAACTCAAATCACTATAGTTTGGCGTCCGATCATTCTGAAAACCTGGCTTGTTAGGGTTGTGGAATGGTCGGCTTGAGCCATAATTAAGTGTTGCACCAAACTGAGTTCTTATGGGTTCAACCATGTGCTTAACTACCCAAGAGAAGTTATGCTTCGATATAAAAGATGGAGTGGCTAGCGTGTTGAAGTCTTGATAGTTTCTTTCAGCATCAACAAATGAATAAGACACCCAGTAGTCTGTATTCTTGAAGGTTTTACTATCTCTCCAGAATATATCAAAGCCTTTTGCGTCTCCGAAACCATTGTTATTGTAGGTCAAAGGATTGAAATCATTAACGCTTTGAAACTTCACCAGGTCATCATATTTCTTCCAATAGGTTTCCACCCTAAATACTCTATTATCTCTGATATACTGATAGTTAAGAATATGGTGTGTTGCTTGTTCTGGGGCTAGCCTTCTATTCACAAAAGCATAGTCATTCTGAGGAGATTGTAAGAATCGGCCCCAGGCCAAAGAGAACTGACCATAGTCATTCAATTTGTAAGACATAGCTACTCTTGGGCTTACCCAAGCCTGATTTACTAGAGATGAATGCTCATAACGTAAGCCAGTTCTCAAGACAAGTTTGTTAGAGGCAAAGTAGTCTGCTTCGACAAAACTGGCAGCCATATTATCTTCAAAGCCAAAGCTTTCAGTAGACCCATCATTTGTGTCAAAAGTTCTGTCAAAACGTTTGTGGAAAAATTCAGTACCCATGTTGACAGTCACCTTTTCACTAGCATCCCAATCAAAAGCTAGTTTACCATGCAGGCCCTTTTCCAATTCATTCATTTTATCAGCATTAAAGCCGACTTTCTCTTTGTTATAAGTGCTTGAAATTCCCCCACGAACCGACCATTTAGCATTTAGAATGTCTTTATAGCTGGCGTTTACATAACCGTAGTTATTGTCTACACTGATGGTATCCTTGATTCCATCTCTATTTATGTTTGGGAAACGTATTTTAAAATTAGAAACATCAATATTGGTATATACTTTAAGCAAACCGTTCTTATTCACCTTCTGTCTGAACACAAGCTCTCCAACTTTGCCTACGGGTGCTTGCTCCCAATCGAAGAACTGACGCACCATATCTTGATATGGTCTCAAGTCCGTGTATTGAACCTTACCGGAGATGGAAGTATTATCCCACCTTTTGGTGTAAGCAAGGTCACCACCAACTGACATTATGGAGACGTCTCCTTGTGTTTTATCAGCTAAATCATTTGAGTTTAAAACCAAGGCAGATGATAAGGCCTGACCATATTCGGCAGAGTATCCACCCGTGCTGAAGGTAACCCCCTTAAAAAGAAACGGACTAAAACGCCCTCTTGTAGGTACATTTGGTGCAGTCGCCCCGAAAGCATTTCTTACCTCCAGGCCATCGATAAAAACCTTTGTCTCATAACCCTCTCCACCCCTTACAAACAATCGACCAGATTCTCCAACAGTTGCAGTTCCTGGTAGCGTATTTATGGCCCCCATAATATCTCCGGCAGCACTGGCAGTGGTAACTATATCCAATGGCTTTAAGACAGTGACCTTCTTTACATCACTGGCCTCAAAGGCACCCGCTGTAATGGTAACACCATCAAGTTTGTTGATTTCCTCAACGAGAACTACTTGAACGGATAAGGTCGTATTGTCAATTGCTATAGGCTTTTCGAAACTCTTAAAACCAATGAAACTGACAATCAGTACTTGATTGCCTGTTTCATCAGTTTCAAATGAGAATGAACCATCGGCTTGAGAATTGACGCCATCAAAGGTGTCTTTGATATAAACATTTGCTCCGGGAATACTTACGCCTTTGGCGTCTTTGACCGTTCCCTTAATGACCGTTTGAGCAAATGCACCAGAGCAGCTGATGATGAGTATTGCGATAATGAGTTTTAACCGTTGCATGACTTTGAATATTTGATGACTCAAATGTGCAATGCCTTGGAGACTCCTATAAATAAGTGTTACCGAATCGTAGAATCAAGTGGATGAACCGTAAGTAGAGGCTATGGGTTTATGTATAGCAAATGGCTACAATCTATACACGTTTTTCTAACGTGTATAGAAAACGCGATTTTTTATACACGTTTATATAAATGTGTATATTTATCAAAAGTCTTTATGCACATGGATATCGAATTTTTACCTCCAAAAACTCAAGTTGAACAAATTGAGAGCAGGGCTGTATTAAAGGCACTTGTCAGGTCAAAAGCGGCATTGGCCGAACTGAAAGGCACTGCTAGCACAATTCCAAATGAGGAAATCCTGATCGATACACTTTCCCTTCAGGAAGCCAAGGATAGCTCCGAGATCGAGAATATTGTCACAACGCACGATGAATTATATAGAAGTGGTGCGGATTCAGAGAAGTTTACATCAGCGTCTGCTAAGGAAGTTTATAAGTACGCTTCGGCACTGAAGTATGGTTATGGCCTTGTTAAGGACCGAGGCTTTCTAAATGTTAATGGAGTTTTAAAGATTCAGGAGATCATTGAGGGTAATAATGCTGGGATTAGAAAAGTACCAGGTACTGTTTTAAGAAATGAACTAACTGGAGAAGTAGTGTATACCCCGCCTCAAGATTATGATATGATCTTAGGCTTATTGCAAAACCTTGAAGGGTTTATGAATAATCAAATTGAATATCAGGTTGACCCTCTCATTAAAATGGCATTGATTCATCATCAATTCGAAAGCATTCACCCATTTTTTGATGGCAATGGAAGAACAGGTAGAATCATAAACATACTTTATTTGATCAAAGAAGGTTTGCTCAGCTTACCGATACTCTATTTAAGTAAGTTCATTATAAAGAATAGACCTAAATACTATGAACTACTTCAGTCTACTCGAGATAGTGGTAACTGGGAACCGTGGGTTTTATATATGCTTGAAGCTGTGGAGTCAGTATCAATAGAGACAGTGAATAAGATAAAAGCTATTAAAGCTTTAATGTTAGAAACAAAACGAAGGATCAGAAAAGAGGAGCCCAGAATTTATAGTCAAGACCTTATTAATAATCTGTTCAGACACCCTTATACCAAAATAGATTTATTACAGCACGATTTAAGAGTATCTCGGTTAACGGCAACGAAGTATCTGAATACCCTCTGTGAAATGGAGCTTTTGGATAAGCAAAAATACGGCAGAACGAACTATTACATGAATAGGCAGCTTTTCATACTCTTATCTGGAAATCAATAGTGTATACTTTCTGCACAAAACCTATACACGTTTTCTGAATATGTATAGAAAACGCGATTTTTTATACACGTTAGTATTTCAAAACCTCTTTGAGCTTGCTATGGCCACTTCTGCTGACGGGAAGTTGGCTCCCTGTTTTTAGGGAAAGTAGGTAAGAGTCTTTTTCGTAGAGCTCTAGTTTCTCTATTTGCTTTACGTTCACTATATGGGACCTGTGAATGCGCACGAATTCTCCATTGGGCAATCTGTTTTCTAAATACTTCATCCGAAGTAGTTTCAGAAACTTGCCTTGTTCAGAATGAATGGCTACGTAATCGTCCTGAGCCTCAAAATGCGAGATAGACTCTAATGGAAGAATTTGAATTTTATTTCCTGTCTTTACCACTATGCGATCTAGGGACTCGTCACTTTCAGCCCTAGTTTCTTGAAGTGTTTCGAGTTCCGCTTTGACGGCACCTTTAGTACCAATCTTGCCTTTGGCTTTTTCTACCGCTTCGCTAAAGCGTTGTTCCGCGTAAGGCTTCAAAAGGTAGTCGGTTGCATTTAACTCAAAAGCTTTGATGGCATACTGATCAAAAGCAGTACTAAAAATGACAACGGGGGGCTCTTCTAAGAGTTCTAACATTTCGAAACCGGTGATTTTTGGCATCTGAACATCAAGGAAAATTAGATCGGGTCTATGTTCTTGAATAGCTTTTAGACCCTGAAAACCATCACCACACTCAGCAATAACCTCGATATCTTCAAACTTTTTTAAGTAGGCTTTGATGAGATCTCTCGCCAAACTTTCGTCATCAATAATTATGGTTCGAATCATAGGTCCGTAGCAATTTGAGGTATGTCCAGCCGAACAGTGAATAAGTTATCAGTCTTATCAGTAAATACCAATTGCGGCACGCCATAAATCAATCGTAGGCGTTCTCCAACATTTTTCAAACCAATACCTTTTCCTTGCTTGCCTGTGGACTGTGGGTCAAACTGATTTGTGATTTCCACACGAAGTATGCTCTGATCGTGCCATGCTTTCAGGCTTACGGTTACATTTTCGAGACTTTCGTAGATACCATGCTTTATGGCATTCTCAAAAAGCGGTTGAAGAATAAGATTGGGTAGCTTTAGGTGGAGCGATTCTTTGTTAATGTCGGTTACAACGGAAAGCCGATCTCCAAAGCGCACGCGCTCAATATCTAGGTAGAGCATGATATTATTCAGCTCGTCTTCCATTGTATTCATTTGATCATTCTCTTTTCCCAGAGAATACCTCAGAAACTCAGAAAGCTTAATGACCATTTCTCGTGCTTTTTCAGGAGAGATAATAGTGAGTGAGGCAATAGAATTAAGGCTATTAAAGATAAAGTGAGGGTTGATTTGAGATTTTAGCATCTCAAGCTCAGAGCTTTTGAGCATCGTCTCTAATTGAGAGCGTTCGCTGTTTTTTTGGTTGAGATCATCATAATAGAGAATGAGGTAGTACACTAGAATAATGATGGAGTAGTACATGAGGCCCAGTGCTGCTCGCCATGGAATAGATTCGTTAAGAAAGTTGACATACTCTTCGTTTGCCGAAACCCTCACCAGAATGCTCTTTGAAAGAAAAATAGCCAAGGATACTGATATTACTAAAGCTGCTAGGTGGCTAACGACTAGGTTTAAGAGTTGAGACTTTTCGAAAGAGCTATATCGAACGTTGAACCAATAGGCCAAGCCTAAACCAAAGAAGATGCCATTGAACACAATGCTATCAAGGGCGGCTATCTTGGCTTCGAAATCATAAAAGTAAAAAAGCGCAAAGGCAAAGAGGGCACTAATCATTAACCAAGTGATGGCATAAATGATGATACTTCTATTACGTATAAATGGGTGGTCCATAAAAAAATCCGCGCTAGGCGGAAATTACTTAAAAACTTTCAGCAAATGGCTGCGAGTTTCAATTTCAACATTGAAACTCGCAACTGGATTAGAATTCACTATTTCACTTCCCCGCCTCCAAAAAGCACCAGACCTTTAATAACAAGCTCTTTTCCATCATTCATTTCGTTTTCATTAATCACCTTGCGTTCATCCGAGAAGGCTCCGAAAATGGCGGTTACTTTCACTTTTACATTCATATCAGAAGGAACTCTGATGTCGCAACCGCCAAACAATACAAATACATCCAAAATATTCGTGCCCCTTGCTAAATCAGCGTTTACTAAGTTTAAATCTGTTCCTCCAAATATAGAAGTGAGTTTTCCTCCTTTGAAATCCTTTGAAAAGACCTTTCTTTCTGCTCCTGAGAATACTGCGATCTCATCGACAAAGTCGGGGTCGTTATCAATATTTTTTTTTTCGTAGCTATCGTGCCGATTACGCTTTAAGATTAAGGTTAAACCGACCCCTACTAATGCTAATGGCCACAATTTGAAAATGTCTTCGATGTAGAAATCCCAATAGTAGTAATCTGACATCCGATCGACTAGGAATATGGAACCAATAATGATTAAGGTAATTCCAGCACCTACTTTTTCTCTAACCGTAGCTAAGAAGACCCCTAGAATGATCAAAAATGTATACCATCTAAAAACGTAATCCGGTAGATCGAAATTGAAAATATCTAAGTTGTCGAAGGTGAGTAGCAAGCCAATGACCAAAAAGGCGGCTCCCACAAAAATTCTTCTATTCATTTTATTATCCATGTCAGTAAGTTTTAAGCGTTGTTATATTTTGAGTTTTGACCTTGGGCTTTATTGAGGGACCAACCTCTAGACCAAATGTTGTTTCTTGTTTTTGACTACTCAAATGTACGTGTGTTTTGCCGCTTCAGGGTTTGACTAATCGGTAAACGAACGCCACTACTCGGTAAATGGTCAGGTCATTCGACAGAAGTTTTTGGAGGCAAGCCACTATTCGGTGAATAACCTTGTTTTTCTTTTAGTATCAAGGCTCAATGCCTAATTTTGAGTTGCTGAAAAACATCTCATTCACATGGAATACAGAATAGAAAAAGATACAATGGGCGATGTTAAAGTGCCCGCAGATAAATATTGGGGCGCACAGACCGAGCGCTCTAGAAATAACTTTAAAATTGGCCCGGAAAGCAGTATGCCTTTAGAGGTTGTATATGGCTTTGCTTACTTAAAAAAGGCAGCGGCACATACCAACTGCGCGTTAGGCGTACTTTCCGAAGATAAAAGAGATTTGATCTCTGCTGTATGTGAGGAGATCTTAGAAGGCAAATTAGATGATCAATTTCCTTTAGTGATTTGGCAAACGGGTTCGGGCACACAGTCTAATATGAATGTGAATGAAGTGGTTGCCAACCGAGCGCATGTGATTGCTGGAAACAAACTTGGCGAGGGAGAACGCTTTATCCACCCAAATGATGACGTTAATAAGTCTCAGTCTTCGAACGACACCTTTCCTACTGGAATGCACATTGCTGCTTACAAGATGGTGGTAGAAACAACAATTCCAGGAGTTGAGCAATTAAGAGATACACTCAAAGCCAAGTCTGAAGCCTTTATGAAGGTGGTAAAGATTGGGCGAACCCACTTAATGGATGCTACGCCATTAACCCTTGGGCAAGAATTTTCTGGTTACGTTTCTCAGCTTAATCATGGACTAAAAGCACTTAGAAATACACTCGATCACCTTTCAGAGTTAGCGCTTGGAGGAACGGCCGTGGGAACGGGAATAAACACACCAGAGGGTTACTCTGAGCTGGTCGCTGAAAAGATAGCCGACTTTACAGGCTTGCCATTTATAACCGCAGACAACAAATTTGAGGCTTTAGCCGCACATGACGCACTTGTAGAAACACATGGTGCTTTAAAACAACTGGCTGTTTCACTCAATAAAATTGCTAATGACATCAGAATGTTGGCATCTGGGCCTCGCTCGGGTATCGGTGAGATCATCATTCCTTCTAATGAGCCAGGCTCATCTATCATGCCTGGTAAAGTAAACCCAACCCAATGTGAGGCAATGACTATGGTTTGTGCTCAAGTAATGGGCAACGATGTGGCGGTTACATTTGGAGGTGCTCAGGGCCATTATGAATTGAATGTGTTTAAGCCTGTAATGGCCTATAATGTGCTACAATCTGCCCGATTGATTGGTGACGCATGCGTGTCATTTGAGGAAAACTGTGCGATTGGGATAGAACCAAACGAAAAAAACATACAGCAACACGTTAATAATTCGTTGATGTTGGTAACTGCCCTAAATACCAAGATTGGTTATGAAAAGGCGGCTAAAATTGCGAAAACGGCCCATGAAAATGGAACAACACTCAAAACGGAGGCAGTTAACTTAGGTTATTTAACGCCAGAAGAGTTTGATGAGTGGGTAAGACCAGAGGATATGATAGGTAGTTTGAAAAGCTGACCTTATTGTCCTAAATTGTACTTATAAATAACAGTTACTAGATGAAATCTCAGAAGGTATTTTTATCACTCTTGCTAGGAATTTTCGTGGCCACTGCTGCGCTAGCACAAACGACAGAAGGCAGGCCACTCACTAAGCAGGAAAAGAAGGAGTGGAAGAAGCGTAAAAAGAAGATGTCTGTTGAGGACTTCAAGCTTCTATACGACCAAGGCGTCACACAAAAAGCAAAAATCGCAAGTATTGAAGGAGAGATTCAAAACTTGGAGAGACAGGTATCTTCGAAAGACGATAAAGTCAGTGATCTTCAAAAGCAGGTTACTCGAATGCAAGCTGCGTATCAGGCTGCCCAGAGAGAAATTGAAAATCTGAAAGACGAGTCTATTACACCAGTTTACAATCCTGAACTCATTAATGGTGAGGATTTTAGTGTGGGTGTGGTATTTAAAGTGCAAGTTGGTGCTTTTCGGAAAATTGACTTGGCCAAATACGCACAAACCGCTACAGATTTTACTGAAGAGGGAAAAGAGCTCAGAAAGTATATTATTGGCAACTTCAGAAACTATGAAGACGCTAATATTTTGAAGAGATATCTCAGGGAAATGGGCGTTGAAGATGCATGGATTGTTCCATACAGAGATGGCAAACGCGTACCTTTGAAAGAGGTCTTACCAATTGAAAAGAAAGCGTCTAACAACTAAGTTGTGATCATATTATATAAGGCAGTATCTTAAGAGGTACTGCTTTTTTTATGCCTGACTAGATCAAGTTTTTTTAATTTTATTGTATGCAGAAACGATGGCTATTTGAAGAGGGTTATGACGAGGCTACGATAGCGCTCCTGCAAGAGGAGGTAAAAGTCAGTCCGACAATTGCCAAGTTGCTTTCTCAGCGAGGCGTCTCATCTTTTGATGAGGCCAAATCTTTCTTTCGGCCATCACTTGATCAGCTTCATGACCCCTTTCTCATGAAAGACATGGATAAGGCGGTAAATCGCTTGTCCGAAGCCATCGGTAATGAAGAAAAAATATTGGTCTATGGTGACTATGATGTGGACGGAACCACTTCAGTGGCCACTTTTTATGGGTTTCTTAGGTCTTTCTATGACCATTTGGGCTACTACATCCCCGATCGTTACAAAGAGGGCTATGGGGTGTCATCGGAAGGTATTCAATATGCAAAAGACAACGGTTACAAACTGATTGTCACTTTAGATTGTGGTATTAAGGCCATTGACAAGGTTCAAATGGCTAACGATCTTGGTGTGGATGTGATCATCTGTGACCACCATATGCCAGGCGATGACCTGCCAGATGCAAGTGCAGTATTAGACCCCAAAAGGCTCGACTGTGAATACCCTTATAAAGAACTATCAGGTTGTGGAGTAGGCTTCAAGCTTTTACAAGGCTTCTGCATCCAATCTGGAATAGAATTAGAAATGCTTTATGAGTACCTCGATTTGCTTGCAGTAAGTATAGCATCAGACATTGTACCCATCACAGGAGAGAATAGAGTAATGGCCTTTTTCGGCCTTAAGAAGATCAATAGTTCCCCCAGACCCGGATTGAAGGCGTTAATTGAGTTTAACAAAGTTCAAAAGAACTTAACCATTTCAAGTGTTGTCTTTGGGATAGGCCCCAGAATTAACGCTTCGGGCAGAATGGGACATGCGGGTTCAGCAGTAGACCTGCTTCTTGCCCAGACAGAAGATGCCGCAAGAGCTTTGGCAAACACCGTCAATGATACAAATGATGCCCGCAGAGACTTTGACAGCTCAATTACAGAAGAAGCAATTGCCATGATAGATTCTGACGAGGGCTCCGGAGATGCCAAGTCTACTGTCTTGTATAAGAGCGATTGGCATAAGGGAGTGATTGGTATTGTGGCATCTAGGTGTATAGATAAATTTTATAAGCCCACCGTAATCTTAACAGAGTCTAACGATATGGTAACCGGTTCGGCAAGATCGGTAATGGGATTTGATGTTTATGAAGCCATTTGCGAATGCTCAGACCTTTTGGAACAATATGGAGGGCACATGTACGCAGCAGGTGTCACTATGCCCATAGATAATGTTGAGGCATTTAAAGTAAGGTTTGAAGCAGCTGTAGCAAGTAAAATTACCGATGAACAACTAGTCCCATGCCTTAAGATTGATTCTCTTATGAGGCTCAATGAGATAGACCAGAAGTTTTATAATATCGTCTCTCAAATGGCACCCTTCGGTCCTCAGAACATGCAGCCCGTTTTCGTTTCGGAGAATGTTCACGCAACGAATGTTAAAGTTTTAAAAGAACAACATCTAAAGTTCATAGTGAGACAAGAGGGTACGAATGTTGCTTATGATGTGATTGGCTTTGGCTTCGGAGAGTATTCAGATTTAATTGATAGTGGTATGCGCTTTCATATTGCATACACCATTGAAGAGAATGAATTTAGGGGACATACATCACTACAACTCTTTGTCAAAGACATCAAGTTTGACTGATTAAACTATTTTTGTACCAATGAAATTATCTGCCGAAAATCTAGTAAAGACTTACAAGAAGAGAAGAGTAGTTAATGAGGTCTCCGTTGAGGTTCAACAAGGGGAGATTGTAGGTTTGCTCGGACCAAACGGTGCTGGTAAAACCACTACCTTCTATATGATTGTAGGTCTTGTTAGGCCGAATGAAGGCCAAGTATTGCTGGATGGGCAAGATATTACCGCTTTGCCAATGTTCAAGCGAGCACAACAAGGCATAGGCTATTTAGCCCAAGAACCTTCTGTGTTTAGAAAGCTTACTGTTGAGCAAAACATTCTGGCAGTGCTGGAAATGACCAAGCTATCAAAGCAAGCACAAAAGGAGAAAATGGAGTCTTTGTTAGAAGAGTTTAGTTTGACCCACGTCAGAAAAAACCAAGGTAGAGTACTCTCCGGAGGTGAACGGAGAAGAACGGAAATAGCCAGAGCCCTGTCCGTAGATCCTAAGTTTGTGCTCTTAGATGAACCCTTCGCTGGAGTAGATCCCATAGCTGTAGAAGAAATTCAATCCATTGTTGCTAAGCTAAAAAACAGAAATATTGGTATCTTAATCACGGATCACAATGTGCAAGAGACACTTTCAATTACCGACCGGGCATACTTGATGTTTGAAGGGAAGCTTTTAAAAGCCGGTACCGCAGAAGAGTTAGCGGCTGATGAGCAAGTAAGGAAAGTGTATTTGGGTAAACATTTTGAGCTGAAACGTAAAATCTAGTCTATTGGCTATCCTGAATTCTATACTAACCTGGGTCATGAAAAAACGCATGCACCAGATTGACCTATTCATGAAGTACCCTCATGAAGTTCAGGAAGAATTATTCAAAAGGTTAATTACTACTGGTAGGAACACAGAGTTCGGAAGAACCCACGGTTTTGCCGATGTACATACGGAAGAGCAGTTTCGTAGAATGATCCCACTGTCTTCATATGAAGAAATTTGCCCTTACATAGAGCGGAATATGGCAGGCGAACAAAACCTACTTTGGCCCTCTGATGTCAAATGGTTTGCTAAATCTTCAGGCACAACTAATGCCAGAAGCAAGTTTATTCCTGTTTCTTACGAAGCGCTGGAAGAGTGTCACTTCAAAGGGGGTAAGGACATGCTTTCCATCTACTGCAATAATTTTCCTGAGACCAAAATGTTTGATGGCAAGGGGCTAACGATAGGTGGTAGTCAACAGATTAATCAGTTCGACAGTAATAGCGAGTCCTTTTATGGTGATGTCTCAGCGGTGATCATGTCAAACCTCCCCTACTGGACCAAGTTTGTTCGGACACCGTCTTTAGATATAGCATTGATGGACGAGTGGGAATCGAAAATCGATAAGATGGCCGAGTACACCATGGATGAAAATGTGACGAGCATATCTGGCGTTCCGACATGGACAATCATTTTACTTCAGAAAGTGCTGGAACTAAAAGGAGCAAGTCATATCCATGAAGTTTGGCCAAATTTGGAAGTGTTTTTCCATGGAGCTGTAGCTTTCGGACCCTATAAAAGCTTATTCCATAGTCTCATTTCTTCGGATCAAATGCGTTATATGGAGACCTATAACGCTTCTGAAGGCTTTTTTGGAATTCAATATGACCCAGGGTCTGACGACATGTTGCTGATGTTGGACTATGGTATTTATTACGAGTTTATTCCTTTTACCGAAATACATAAAGAGTTCCCAAAGGTTTTAGGTCTCAATGAAGTGGTTACAGGAGAGCAGTATGCGCTATTGATAACTACAAACGCGGGCTTGTGGAGGTATAAAATTGGAGATACAGTTCAGTTTACATCCATTGACCCCTTCCGGATTAAAATCTCAGGTAGAACCAAGCACTTCATCAATGCCTTTGGAGAAGAGGTGGTTGTTGAGAATGCCGAAAGAGCCATAGCGGAGGCTTGTGAAAAAACCGGTGCGCAGATTAATAATTTTACAGCGGCCCCGAAGTATTTCGATGAAAATGAAAATGCGGCACATGAATGGATTGTGGAGTTTGAGAAGGAACCAGATGACCTGAATGATTTTACGATTGCGTTAGATGAAAAGCTTCGGAGTATTAATTCCGACTATGATGCCAAGCGATACAAAAACATGGCCTTGTCGCTTCCTATAGTGCACGAGGCAAGCCCAGGCACCTTCTATCAATGGATGAGAAAAAGAGGCAAGCTGGGTGGCCAGCATAAAGTACCGCGCCTTTCTAATACTAGAGAGTATCTTGACGAAATACTCAGCCTTATGGCTGTAAATTCGTAACCTATCTACAGTAAAATCAAAATTCCAGACATTCAATCTTTTGGAGTTCGGCATTAATAAAATCTATTTTAGCCCAATATTAAAAATTGCATTTTTCTAATATATTCATAAACTCAATTTGTGTGTATGAACTCATTGTTACTGAGGCTTTAATGAAATGTTAGTGAATTGAGTTGTCGCTTAATAATTACGTAAGAGCTTATGTAACTTGCTGTAATGCGAATTTACTCTTTTTGACGGGCATATTTTGGGCGATTTTCTAATGGCTTTTACCAAACCTGGATTAGGTAAAAATCAATTTTTTTAGGTATTCAAGAGAGGGTTGAGAAAGGATGTTTTTAGACAAAAAAAAGAATCAATTTTTTAGCGAACTTTTTTTCCACAATTTTGATAGTTTATCCACAGAGCCATGAAAATAGGCTATAAGCACTTGAAAAACAGGCCGTTAAATGCTTTTACTTATTGTTGGTTTTTGTTGATAACTATTTTCACTTTAATTAGAAAGCGAAAGAATCATTTATTTCAAGAACAAGCTTATACGCTTAATTTTAAGCGATTTACGAGCCCATGTCTTTCTGTTGACGCTTCAATTTGGTTCTGTAAGTATTAAAGATTCTTGATTTAGAGACTATGCCTAAGTACTGACCCTTGCTAATGACCGGAAGATTCCATGCACCCGTCTTTTCAAACTTTGACATCACATCTTGCATTTGATCACCTGGCGATACGGTTTCTGGCGGCCTGTGCATCAAACTTTCAACAATTACACTTTTTTGAGAATCTTGGTCAAACATGATCTCTCGAATGTCATCAAGTGTAATAATGCCCTGAAGCACGTTTTCTTCGTCAACTACGGGAAATATATTCCGCTTAGATTTTTTTACCAATGAGACCAACTCATAGAGCGTTTGCTGAGGTTGAATTGTTAAAAGGTCTTTTTCGATGAGCTTCGAAATGCTCATAAGACTCAAAAGTTGTTTGTCTTTGTCATGCTGAATTAAATCTCCTGATTCAATTAAGTTGGCCGTATAGAACGAGTGCTTTTGGAAGTAGCTATTTGTGCTGTAAGCGACCGCGGACACCAACATAAGTGGAAGAAACAATGTGTAGCCACTGGTGATTTCAGCGATCAAGAATATGGCAGTCAAGGGGGCATGTAGTACACCACTCATTACTCCGCACATTCCCACTAAAGTGAAGTTGCTCACCGACAGCGTTCTGCCAAAATCTAGGAGGTTGTTTATTTGGGCAAATAGAAAACCCGTCATAGCACCTATGAACAGAGAGGGCGCGAAAATTCCACCATTACCACCAGCACCGATGGTTAAACCCGTTGCTATCGGTTTAAATAAAAGCACCAAAAGAGCAAGTCCGGCCAAAATCCACTGATCAGAGACATTAGCAAAAAACTGACTATTGCTTAAAACCTCAGAAGCCTGTCCATTTAATATGAGTTTAATGGTATCATAACCTTCACCGTATAAAGGGTTGAAAAAGAGCATAAGAACTCCCAGGCCAAGACCTCCAATAGTAGCTTTGACCACCGGCTGCTTTATTCTTGAAACTAATTTTTCTGCGAACAAGGTCGTTTTAGAAAAATAGTAGGAGACTAAGCCGCAAAACGCACCTAAAAGAAGATAGAAGCCAAAATCTGAGGCTAGGAAGGGATCAGTCAAATCAAATGAGAAGAGTACATCTTCCCCAAGCAGGAGCATGGAAATGAGTGAGCCTAATACCGAGGCAATTAAAAGTGGAATGAAAGCTGCAATGGTGACATCGGTGAGAATTACCTCAATACTAAATATTACACCTGCTACAGGGGAGTTGAAAATACCGGAAATTGCTGCTGCTGCGCCACATCCTATGAGTAAGGTGCGTTGCTTATAATTTAGGTGCATCAGCTGACCAATATTAGATCCGATAGCAGACCCAGTAACTACAATAGGCGCCTCAAGCCCAACAGAGCCTCCAAAACCTACAGTTAAACCGGATGTCAACATGCGACTGTACATCTTAGTTCTGCTGATGATGCTTGATTTTTTCGATATGGCATAAAGAATGGCCGTTACGCCATGACCCAGTCGCTCTTTTAATAAATAGTTAGACAGAAGAGCCGTTATCAAAATACCAACTACGGGAAAAAAGATGTAGACGAAAGAATAGTCTAAGCCAACAAGGGAGTGTTGAATAAAATGCACAGCACTTTTTAAGGTGACTGCCGCGATTCCGCCAAGAATCCCAATCACCCCAGCGAGTACAATGACGAAATTCTTTGTACGAATATGACGAATACGCCAGATTAAAAACTTACTGAGTAGCTGTTTGAAATTCATTTGAGCGACTTGGCCTTTTCCCAATAATGATCCATTTCTGCAAGACTCATTTCACCAATGTTTTTTCCGTCTCTCTTCGATTCTGATTCTAGGTACTGAAATCTCTTTATGAACTTGAGGTTTGTTCTTTCCAAAGCCTCCTCAGGATCGATATCAATGAATCTTGAATAGTTGACCAGAGAAAACAATAAGTCTCCGAATTCTCCTAGGGCTTTTTTCTTGTCGATCGCTTGGTCTTCGGCTATGTTGAATTCGTTTTTGAATTCCTGCATCTCCTCTTCGACTTTCTCCCAAACCTGCTCTTTTTTCTCCCAATCAAAGCCAATACCTCTGGCTTTGTCTTGAATGCGTATGGCCTTTACTAACGCTGGTAAAGAGTTTGGAACCCCGCCTAACACAGACTTATTACCTTTTTCTTTCAGCTTTATCTTTTCCCAGTTGGCTTTTACAGCCTCCTCGTCATTGGCTACTACATCACTATAAATGTGAGGGTGACGATTTACCAGCTTGTCACTGATAGAATGGAGTGCATCTGCTACATCGAAAGCCCCTTTTTCATCGGCAATCTTTGAGTAGAAAACCATATGGAGCATGAGGTCGCCAATTTCCTTCTTCACTTCTTCAAGGTCTTCGGTAAGAATAGCATCTGAAAGCTCATAAGTTTCTTCAATGGTCAGGTGTCGAATGCTTTCGAGCGTCTGCTTTTTGTCCCATGGGCAATTCAACCGTAACTCATCCATTATGGTGAGCAATCGATCAAAGGCTTCAAGCTTTTCTTTTCTTCTTATATCTTTTGGAGGCTGAATCATCACTTTTTCCTTTCCAGAAACTTATAGAGCAAAGGTAGCGTTATGAAACCAAGTATGTTAAATTTGCCACAAATTAGTCTGTCATGACCACATTTATATTGACATTGGTTTTAATAGGGTTGTTTTTCGTAGGGATGTCCGTAAGGCTGTTACTTTTGAAAAACGGAGAGTTTAAGGGAACTTGTGCTTCTCAGAGCCCATTCCTCAATAAAGAAGGCGTTCGCTGCGGCTTGTGTGGTAAGGATATGAAAGATGCCGAAGGTTGTGGAAATCCTGACAATGAAGTCGACAAGGTACTCGCCCAATTCAAATAGTAGCTAATTCACCCCGTCCTTTTCAAGACACTTTATTCGCGTGATTTTACACTTGTTTTGCTACTTTTGCAGTGAAATAACGAAAGTAGGCTGGTGACATTAATCAAATCAATTTCAGGAATTCGAGGAACCATTGGAGGAAAAGTCGATGAGGCATTGACCCCAATAGATGCAGTGAAATTTGCGGCTGCCTTTGGCACATGGGTGAAAGAGAAGTCTGGAAAATCAAAAATAATTATTGGTAGAGATGCTCGTCCTTCGGGAGAGATGATTTCTAATTTAGTCACATCAACCCTTATAGGCTTAGGAATTGATGTGGTAGACCTTGGCTTGTCTACTACTCCTACTGTAGAAATTGCTGTGCCATTAGAGAATGCTGGTGGAGGAATTATCCTTACTGCAAGTCATAACCCCGTTCAGTGGAACGCACTAAAGCTTTTAAATGAGAAAGGTGAGTTTATCAGCGGAGATGATGGCAAGGAAGTGCTGGAATTGGCTCAAAACGATGCTTACTCTTTTGCGGAAGTAGAGCACCTGGGAAAGATAACTTATGACGACACTTATATAGCTAAACACATCGAGATGGTGTTAAATCTACCGTTGGTAGATGTTGAGGCTATTCGATCGGCAAATTTTAGGGTAGTCATAGACTGTGTCAATTCTACTGGTGGTATTTCGCTGCCACCACTTTTAAAAGCACTTGGTGTGGAAAAGGTAGAGGAACTTTACTGCGAGCCAAATGGGCAGTTTCCGCATAATCCTGAACCACTTCCAGAGCACTTAACACATATTTGTTCTACACTAGAAAATGGCGATTATGATTTGGGGATTGTCGTAGACCCAGATGTAGATAGGCTTGCCTTAATTTCGGAAGACGGAACAACTTTTGGTGAGGAATACACACTGGTAGCCGTAGCTGACTATGTTCTCTCTCAAACAAAAGGAAACACCGTTTCCAACTTGTCTTCAACAAGAGCACTAAGAGATGTTACTGAAAAACATGGTGCAACCTATCAGGCAGCAGCCGTAGGAGAAGTAAATGTAGTAACCAAAATGAAGGATACGAATGCAATCATTGGTGGAGAGGGTAACGGAGGAATAATTTATCCTGAACTTCACTATGGACGTGACGCCTTAGTTGGGATAGCCTTATTTCTAACCCACCTAGCGAAATTTGGTCAACCCGTTTCAAAGCTGAGAGCCTCTTATCCAAACTACTTTATTTCAAAAAATAAAATTGATCTTTCCCCAGAGATTGATGTTGATAATGTGCTTTTGCGCATGAAAGAAAAATATAAGGATCAGCCTGTGAACACCATTGATGGTGTTAAAATAGAGTTTGATAAGGAATGGGTACATTTGAGAAAGTCAAATACAGAACCTATTATCAGAATTTATGCCGAGTCAGCATCTAAAGCAACGGCTGACGGTTTGGCAAACAAAATAATATCAGATATAAAGGAGATTGTGTCCAACTAATTTTTTAAGGCATGAAAGTTTATTTCGATAACGCAGCAACTACACCTTTAGATCCTGAGGTTTTTGAGACAATGAAACCCTTGATGCTTGACGTGTACGGGAATCCATCCTCAACCCACTCTCACGGTAGGGAGGCGCGTACTAAGCTGGAACACGCCAGACGTTCGGTTGCTGATTTATTGAATACATCGCCTTCAGAAATATTTTTTACGTCAGGAGGTACAGAGGCTGATAATACGGCCATTACTTGCAGTGTTGATGCTTATAACCTAAAGCATATCATTACCACTGAGATTGAACATAAAGCCGTACTTGAAACTTCGAGGAAACTTGAAGCTGAGGGCAAAGTGAAAATCAGCTATGTGGAGTTGGATAGCGAAGGGCATGTAAACATGGATCACCTGAGTAGTCTTTTAAAGAACAACAGCCGTTCCATGGTCTCAATTATGCATGCGAATAATGAGATAGGGACATTAAATAACATTGGTGCCATTGGCGACCTGGCTTCAGCACATGATGCCATATTCCATTCAGATACTGTTCAAACCATGGGTCATTTTGCCCATGATACTAAAAACTTAAATTGCCATTTCTTGGTTGGTGCAGGTCATAAGTTTCATGGGCCTAAAGGAGTTGGTTTTTTAAGAGTCTGTAAGAGCAAGCGAATTGGAAGGTTTGTGTTAGGAGGAGGTCAAGAAAGAAATCATAGAGGAGGAACGGAATATGTTTACGGTATTGTTGGCCTAGCCAAAGCCCTTGAAATTGCCTACCGTGAAATGGGAGAGCACGAGCGACATATTAGAGGCCTCAAAGACAGAATGATTACGGGTTTAAAGGATCGAATTCCTGGTGTTTCATTTAATGGAGATATTAGAGATGGGCATAGCTTATATACCGTTTTGAATGTGAGTTTTCCGCCATCAGAGGATAACGATATGTTACTTTTTAACCTTGATATCAATGGCATCTCCGCTTCAGGTGGCAGCGCCTGTAACAGTGGTGCCGCCATGGGCTCTCACGTGTTAAATGGCATTAAGGCAGATCCAGAACGACAAGGCATTCGTTTTTCTTTTAGTAAATACAATACGCCAGAAGAAGTTGATTTCGTTCTAGATAAACTTGTAGAGATTTTAGAGCCAGCAATGGTTTAGCAACCTTTTAGATTTTTGAGAGTCTCTATAGACAGTGAACTCAAAACAATGAAGTCAAGTAAAGCTTACGTTTTTTTAGCCCTAGTCTTGCTGCTCTCTTGCAGCAACGATGATTTTCAAATTGACGAAGTCGATGGGGTAATTGTGGATACCTCAAATATGGCCGGTCTTGAGGCTTGTGGTTTCATGGTCAGAATAGATGGAGCGCTTTATAAGCCAACATATCTTAACAGCGAATATGAGCAAGATGGTTTTGCTGTTTTGATGAAGGTTGAGTTTTTAAATAGTGCTTCAGATTGTAGTACTTTGCAGCAGGCTCCTCTTGAAATTAGAATAGAGCAAATTCGGCCTGCAGACTGATGTTTTTAAGTTTTTCGCCTCATTGTTCCCAAAGTACGATTTGGCTACTTATCTTGGCGTTAAGCTGGCAACTTAATAATGAATTTCTAGATCATGAATTTTAAGCATCTAACACTCTTAGTCTTTTTAGTACTACTTGGATGTAAGTCTGACGATGAGGTCACGGTAACTGAACAAATGGCCATCATAAAGGATGGTACAAATGTTAATGGTTATGCATCCTGTGGTTGGGTTATTCAATTCGACAATGGTTTCAACTCAGTGGTTGTACCAGAAGATTTGCCAGCTGAATTTCAGCAAGATGAATTGAGCGTACTAGTTATCTTGACCAATAGTGCAGAACCTGCAGATTGTACCACAGGCTCTGCTCATAAAGTCAGAATCGTATCTATCAGGCTTCCAGGCTAAGTGGTTTTCACCAAGTCTTCCAAGCACTCTATCCATATAGAAGAGATATTTAAGCTTGGCACTAAGTCCCAAACTTCACCACCAGCTTCTTCAAACTCCTCTTTAAACTCTTCGCCTACCTCTAGTGTAGTTTCTAGACAGTCGGAGACAAAAGCTGGAGAAAAGGCAAGTACTTTTTTGATTCCCTTTGGAGGCAATTCTTTCAAGAAGATATCTGTATATGGCTTTACCCAAGGGTCTTTTCCAAGCCTAGATTGGAAGGTAGTGGTATAATCACCCTCTTTTAAACCAAGCCTTTCGGCTAACTGTCTCGATGTATAAAAGCATTGTGCCCTATAGCAATAACGATTTTTTTCATGGAGCTTATTACAACAAGCACCCAACTGGCATTGATTGCCAACAGAGCCTTTTTTGATGTGCCTTTCGGGTAAACCATGGTAACTGAAAATCACATGATCATACGTTTCTTTTTCCATCATGGCTTTTCCATTAGCAGCAAAGGCCTCAAGAAATTTAGGATGATCCATGAATTGATTGATGTGTGTGATTGAAGGTATAATCTGCCACTTATTAACTAAGCGATTCACCTTTTCAGAAACAGAGCCTGTACTGGCGGAAGCATACTGGGGGAAAAGTGGAATGACTATTATTTCACTAACATTATGTTGCCTCAGTTCTTCAAGTGCACCTTCAATACTGGGGCTCTGGTATCTCATACCGAGGGCTACTTGGTAGTCTTCTCCCAGTTTTTCTTGAAGCAAGTCTCTTACATCAAAACCATTGAATTTGAGTGGAGAACCTCTGTCTTCCCAAAGTTTCGCATACTCTTTAGCAGACTTTGGTGCACGGAAGGGAGCAATAATTCCATTGACAAGGATGGCCCTTGGTATTAGCGGAATGTCTATAACTCGCCCATCCATCAAGAATTCGCGAAGATATTTTCTTACATCTTTTGTAGCGGGGCTGTCAGGTGTCCCTAGGTTTACCAATAAAACGCCCTTTTTATTTTTTCCCATGTGCAAAACTTATTGAAGCAAAACAGGCTGCAAAGATATTTGTTTTCGGTTATGCCGCATAGTTTGTGAATGCCTTGCTGGAGAGCGCAAAAAGAAAGCTCGGGATAAACCCGAGCTTGCGATCTATGGTTGCTCAATACTCTTTTTTGGCATTGTCATTACCAGTAATTTCCTCCAATTGCTGGTTAGCCCATGACATTGAACAACGTTTAATTAGGTAGTCGCTTATAGAACACCTAGCGGGAGAAACACCCTTACATTATTCTACATATTATGGTCATATGTGTGCTAGAAGACAGTAATAAATGAAATGATCTTTCAATTTGCTGAGGTAAAATGATTGTAAAGATGAAAGTAATCTCTCAAAGGACGTGGCGATTGGCATTTGGTGATAAAGGGAATATTCTTCTCGCTACAAAAATGTCTTTGGTCGTAGGAACATTGCTTAACTGTATTAATCAAGGAGAGTGCCTAGTGAACCAAACACTAGGAGAGCTTGATGTTCCGAAGCTTTTATTCACCTATACCGTACCTTTCTTTGTCTCAATTTATTCGAGCACAATCACTAAATTGAAACGATAGCTCGAACTTTTTTTAAAGCTTAGTGCTTTTATTCCAAACCGCTTAATAGATGAAAAGCTTCAAACTTCAGTTTCCAAATTCAGAGGGTCAACAACTTTCGGCAAGGCTTGAGATGCCTGTTGATAAAAAGCCAAAGGCATATGCTCTGTTTGCACATTGCTTTACCTGCTCCAAAAATTTTATGGCGGTCACCAATATTAGCAGAGCACTGACTGCTAAGGGTATAGCTGTTTTACGTTTTGATTTTACTGGACTTGGCGATAGTGAGGGAGAGTTTGCAGAGACTAACTTCTCTAGTAATGTGCAAGATTTAGTAGTGGCGGCCGAATACCTTGAGGCTAATTATGAGGCTCCAAAACTTTTGGTTGGGCATTCATTAGGTGGTGCAGCGGTATTAATGGCAGCTCATAAATTACCTGCTGTTGCTGCTGTAGCTACAATTGGGGCACCCTCTGATCCCCCACATGTGAAGCATCTTTTTGAAGGTGCATTAGATCAGATCGAAGACGCAGGACAAGCAAAAGTGTCCTTGGGTGGCCGACCGTTTACAATCAAGAAGCAGTTTATCGATGATTTGAATCATTATGAAGAGTCTCAAGCAATTAAGGAACTTGACAGACCTTTGTTGATTCTACACTCCCCTCAAGATGATACGGTGGACATAAAAAATGCAGAGAAGATTTACAAAGCGGCCATGCACCCTAAGAGCTATATCTCTTTGGATGGGGCCGATCACCTGCTTTCTCGCAAAGAGGACGCTGCCTATGTAGGTGAAGTGATTGCCTCTTGGGCAACACGCTACCTTCCTGCGCAGGCACATGATGATTTAGCGACTGATTTCCAAGTGGTGGTTCGGAATGAAAAGGAGAGAGGCTTACTGACCGAAATTTTAGCCAATGGGCATTATATGATTGCCGATGAGCCAAAAGACGTTGGTGGGACTGATTTAGCCGGCACGCCATATGACTTGTTGGTAGCATCTTTGGGTGCTTGTACAGCCATGACGATTCGACTGTATGCGAATCATAAGGGCTTAGATTTACAAGAAGTAAAAGTACACCTTAGCCGAGAGAAACGGCATGCCGCAGATGCTGCCGTTTTAGACGAAAAGAGTAAGGTAGAGTTTATAGACCGAGCCCTAGAACTGACAGGTAACCTTACTGAAGAACAGCGGAATAGGATAGTTGAGATAGCCGATCGATGCCCTGTTCACAAAACCCTTACCCATGGACTTACAGTAACGACTACCCTTAAATAATCTTTCTTTCCTTCAAAGAACAAGGGTTGATAAGTCATTTTTGATTAATTTGTAAGCTTGCGCTATACTAGAATTGAATCATAAATACTGATAAGGAAGCAGAATGACTGACATACAGCAGATACTTTTACTCCTTGGTGGCTTTGCCATTGTAGCTGTGGCAGCTAATCAGATTGCTGGCTTCTTTCAAAAAGCCAAGCTCCCATTTATAACAGGCCTTTTGGTAATCGGTCTCTTCTCAGGACCCTTTATTTTTAAGCTGCTCCCAAAAGAGGCAGGCTCAGGTCTACAATTCATCAATGACATTTCCCTAGCCTTTATTGCCTTTGCGGCAGCGGCAGAGCTTTATTTAAAAGAGCTCCGAGGTCAAATGAAGAGCATCAAGTGGATGACCTTCGGTCAACTGGCGGTAACTTTCATTGGTAGCTCGCTGCTCATCTTTTTCTTGGCAGGTCAGATTGAGTTTATGCGTGATATGAATAACGCCTCTAAGATTGCCGTTTCCATTATGATGGCAACCATCTTTGTGGCCCGATCACCTGCCTCAGCCATTGCGGTTATTAATGAAATGCGTGCAAAAGGCCCGTTCGTACAAATGGCCATGGGCGTTACGGTGATCAAGGATTTCTTGGTGATTATCCTTTTTGCGATTTGCTTGTCCATTGCTACCTCATTAGTGAATGGTAATCCTTTCGATCTTAAGTTTCTCCTCATTCTTTTGGCTGAATTGACTGCATCATTTGCACTGGGATATTTGGTCGGAAGACTATTGATCGTTGCCTTAAGGTTTAGGCTGAATGCCTATGTGAAAATGGGATCGATCTTAGCCATTGGCTATTCGGTTTATCTCTTGTACTATTTTGTAAAGCATTATACGCTCGATCATTTCGGACATGAATTCCACATTGAGCCGTTGTTGATTTGTATCATAGGTAGCTTCATTGTCACGAACTACTCTCGTTTCCGATATGAGTTTATTAAGCTGTTAGAAGAAATTGGTCCAGTAATTTACATCTGCTTCTTTACGCTCACCGGGGCAAGTGTATCTATCGATATTCTTATAAAGGTGATAGGGGTGGCATTTATGTTATTCGGTATTCGTCTGGTTACAATGATTATCGGATCCCTTGTAGGAGGTTCTTTGGCAGGAGACTCTGCCTTATTTAGAAAAATAGGCTGGATGCCGTTTGTTACTCAGGCAGGGGTAGGCCTTGGTTTGGCAACCATTGTTGCCAATTCATTTCCGTCCTTTGGAGCCGAATTTCAGACGATTGTTGTAGCTGTTATCGTCCTCAACCAGTTTGTAGGGCCACCATTGTTTAAATGGTCCATTCAAATGGTTGGCGAGGCACGGACAAAAGCCAATACACCGCATTTTGACGGTGTGCGTGATGCTATGATTATCGGCATAGAATCTCAATCTGTTGCCTTAGCGAGACAACTGAAGGAACACAATTGGGAAGCAGAGCTATTAACGAAAAGCGATGAGATTCCAAGCGATGAGTACCCAGATTTAGTTGTACATAAAGTGGCTGACTTTGATCAAGAAACACTCATTGCAAATAATATTGAGAAAGCGGAGGCTGTCGTTCTCATGCTTACCGATGAAGAGAATTTGGCGATAGCCGAAATCCTTTATGAGAAAATAGGCACTAAGGACATTGTAGTAAGGCTGAATCATCGATACAACTTCGAGAAGTTCCATAAGCTTGACTGTCTTATCGTGGACCCAGCCACCGCCATGGTGAGTTTAATGGATCACTTAGTAAGGTCGCCACAAGCTGCAACCCTACTCTTGGGTATGCAAGAAAACCAAGACACCATGGATGTAGAGGTGCAAAACCCGAATCTACGTGGCTTGGCGTTAAGAGACTTAAGACTACCGTCAGATGTGATCGTTCTTTCGGTGAACAGAGGGGGGCAAAGCATAATTACGCACGGCTACACCCGAATGAGGCTTGGCGATACATTGACGGTAGTGGGCTCTAACAGTAGTCTAGAGGAAGTAGCACTGAGATTTGAACGATAGTTAGTCTTCTAGTCTTACCTCCTGTCAATTCTTTCCAGAACTTTTCGGAAACAGCCAGTATATTGAATAAAAATCCTGAATCATGAGACCCTTGATCCCTCGTATTGCATATACCTTTTTGGCATTATTAATCACTGTGGCACTTTCTGCTCAGAACCTATACATCACTGGGGGATCTTATTTTGATGTGGAGTCAGGTGAGATGATTAAGAATGAGGGCATAATCATCCGTAGTGGAAAATTCGTTCGCGTGAATGAGGCTTTGGCTTCGACCGAAGGTTACGAATTGCTTTCTCTTAAAGACGACCAATATTTACTACCAGGTATTTTTGATTTGCATGCCCACTATCGCGTAACATTTGACGGAGTGAGACGAGATGAGGTAGAAGCCAACCCAGTCATTTTCTTAGCCAATGGTGTTACTTCCACTTTCCCAGGGGGTGAAATTCAACCTGAGGTGATGCTAGAGGCCAGAAGAAAGATTGATCGTGGGGAGAAGGTTGGTGCACGTATCCATAGCTCTGGCCCATATTTTGGAACAGCTTTTCCTGCTTGGAATAGAGGAACCACTATAGAAGACATATACAAAACAGTTGACAAATGGGCCGAACTGGGCGTTTCAGGCTTTAAAGCCAAAGGAATATCTCCGGTATTGCTGAAGGCCTTGATTGAAAGAGCCCATTTACACGGATTGCCTGTAACGGGCCACCTCGGTTCTGGCTATAGAAACACTGTCAACCCTAGAGACGCTATCGACATGGGAATCGATCGGATTGAGCACTTTTTGGGTGGCGATGCTTTGCCAAATACTCAATCTGCCTATGCCACTTTGCAAGACTTAGATGTGAATGATCCGGCCATAGACAAACAGATTGATCACTTCATTGACAATGGGGTCTTCTTTGATGCGACATTGACTGCCTATGGTTATTACGGTGATCGTAAAGAGATGTATGACTACTGGCATAACGAGCGTAAATACCTTACGCCTTATGCTTTTGAAATTACCAAAGAGACCCGGCAAGAATTGGGTATGTTTCAAAAAATCTTTGATGTGAAAAAAGTCACGGTTAAGAAATACTTCGATAAGGGAGGTAAAATTACGCTCGGCACAGATCACCCTTCTGTTGGTGAATACATACCTGGTTTCAGTGCACACAGAGAGATGGAGGCTTTAGTTTCAATTGGTATTCCTAATGCTGATGTTTTGAAAATTGCGACCCTTAATGGTGCCGAGGCGCTTAGAAAAAGCGACATCCTCGGGAGTATCGCAGTGGCTAAACTGGCAGATGCCTTTGTTGTAAATGGAAATCCACTTACGCGGATTACAAATACGAGAAACGTACAAAAGGTGATTAAAGGAGGTAGAGTCTTTGATGCAAAAGCTTTGTTGAAAAGTGTAGAAGGAAAAATGGGCCCGAAGAATGAAACTGATTGGAGGTAAGTAGTCAATCGGAGTAAGCCTTTTTTCCTCCTTTGGAGGAGGTGTCCGAAGGGCGGAGGAGGTTTTTAAAGGGTCAATCGTCATTCTGCCCCGAAGTTTTGGGGCAGAATGACCTGAATTAGTATATTATTAATTACAACTGAAGGCCTAATTACCTCCGTCTCCACCTTTTTCTTTTTTCTCTTGTTGTTCTTTTTCTTGAGCACGTTTTCTAAGCATCATTCTGCCACCTCCTTGTTGGGCTCTCCCAAAGTAGCCCTGCTGACCATTGCCTCTCCGTTGTCCTCGAAAGTTTGCCTGTCCTCTTTGGCCACGTTGACCCCTCTGTCTTTGACCCTGTATATTTTGCCTCTTGTTTTTACCTTCTTTTTGAAGTTGTTGAAACTTCTCCCATTGCTCTGGAGTAAGTATGGCCTTCATGCGTTCCATGCGTGCTTGGTTCTCTACAAAAGCGTCTCTGCGCATTTCTTCTCTTAAAGCCTTCATTTTTTCCATGGTGGCTTTTCTCTTTTCTTGATTGGTTTTTAACTCCTTATCCAGTTCTACCTTCTGTTTATCCGAAAGACCAAGTTTGGTGGCCATTTGCTCAGTTTGCAATAGCGTTTTGTTATTGTTCTGGGCCATAATTTGACCCGCTGAAAAGATGACAATTAGGATAAGTGTGCTTTTTAATATCGACCTCATAACTTTTATTTTTAACTACTGCATTTGGATAGACTGTAACGTAAAAGGTTTAATCTCGATAGTAAAATGGCTTAACAGAAGTCCTGTCGGGACTTTGTTTAGAGAACGTTAAAGGGGACAGTCACCTTGGTATGATCCCATGCTAAAATCAGTGCTGGAGTACCATTTTTCTCAGTAAAATCAATGGTAAACAACTCTACAACATCGGGTAGCCGCTCTACTTTTGCGGCTACATTAACGACATTACTCTCCGGGTAATACTCTGTACCCCAATCTGGAATTTGACTATTAAAAATCACAGACCAGGTGGAGGCATCGGGTATAGAAATTAAGGAATATTTTCCAGCAGGTAGGCGTTGGTCTGCACCAAAAACGATGTCGCGAGAAACTTCTATGACAGTGGGTTCGTTGGCCCCAGTTCTCCACCATTTACCATAAGGAACAAGGTCTCCAAAAATGTCGCGGCCCTTTTTTGAGGGCCGGCTGTAGGTTACCTTAATATTGACGTCACTACTTGTATACTGGGCCGTTGACTCTGGGCTGTATTGCTTCGTCTGGTACAACATGTATTGTTGAACACTGATAACTGCCAGCAGTACCAAAATAACTGCCCCGAAAATGTATATGACTCGCTTAGACATTTGCCGTAAATATACCCATTTAGACAATTGAAACGTCCAGATGTCAATTCATGTTATTTGGTGGCCATATTTCCTTTTTTAATTCATGTCTTGTACTTGTTGAATCCCTTTTCCATATCTTTGCCGCATGGCACAGAACGAAGATAATTTGCTCAAGAAAATTGCGGGTCACGCTAAAGAATACGGCTTCATTTTTCCATCAAGTGAAATCTATGATGGACTTGGCGCAGCATATGACTACGGGCAAAATGGCGTAGAGCTTAAGAACAATATCAAGCAGTATTGGTGGAAGGCAATGGTGCAAATGAACGAGAACATTGTGGGCCTCGATTCATCCATTTTTATGCACCCTACTACCTGGAAAGCTTCTGGCCATGTTGATGCCTTTAATGATCCGATGATCGATAATAAGGACTCAAAAAAGCGTTACCGTGCCGATGTTTTGATCGAAGATTACATCGCCAAAGTAGAAACTAAGATTGAAAAAGAAGTAACTAAAGCCGAAAAGCGTTTTGGTGATGCTTTTGACAAGACACAATTCTTGGCAACGAATCCTAATGTGCAAAGAAGCCAGACTAAAATTGATGGCATCAATGAGCGCATGGGCAAAGCATTTGATAGCGGAGACCTAGCCGACATCAAACTGCTTATTGAGGACCTAGAAATAGCTTGTCCAGTATCAGGTTCCAAAAACTGGACAGACGTACGTCAGTTCAACCTCATGTTCTCTACTGAGATGGGTTCTGTTGCCGAAGATTCAAATACGATTTACCTAAGACCTGAAACGGCTCAAGGTATTTTCGTGAACTTTCTGAATGTGCAGAAGACCGGAAGAATGAAGATCCCTTTCGGTATAGCGCAGATTGGTAAGGCCTTCAGAAATGAGATCATTGCCCGTCAATTCATTTTCAGAATGCGTGAGTTTGAGCAGATGGAAATGCAATTCTTTGTAAAGCCAGGTGAAGAAATTGAGTGGTACGAAAAGTGGAAAGCTAAGCGAATTTCTTGGCACAACGCACTCGGGTTAGGTGAAGAAAACTACAGGTTCCACGATCACGTGAACTTGGCTCACTATGCGAATGCCGCTGCCGATATTCAATTCAACTTCCCAATGGGCTTCAAAGAGTTGGAAGGAATTCACTCAAGGACAGACTTTGATTTAAAAGCACACGAAGAGCATTCTGGAAAGAAATTGCAGTTCTTCGACACAGTAGAGAATAAATCATATGTACCGTTTGTGGTAGAGACATCTATCGGTTTGGATCGTATGTTCTTGGCCATTCTTTCGAGCGCGTTTCATGAAGAAACATTAGACGATGGTAGTCAAAGAACGGTATTGAAATTACCTGCACCATTGGCCCCTTATCATGTAGCTGTTTTACCATTGCTCAAGAAAGAAGAGTCTGGCCTTCCGGCTAAGGCGAGAGAGATTCTTACGGAATTGAAATTCGATTTCAATTGCCAGTATGATGAAAAAGATGCCATTGGTAAACGCTACAGAAGACAAGATGCCATTGGTACACCTTACTGTGTTACGGTAGATCACCAGACCTTAGAAGACAACACGGTAACGATTAGGGATAGAGATGACCTCTCTCAAATCAGAGTGTCTATTGATGAAGTGAAAGGCAAATTAAAAGAGACTACTTCGATGGAGTCGCTTTTGAGGAAGCTTTAGTTAGATGATTGACTTTTTCTGATTCCCTCTTTTAAGATTTCGAGGAATGTTGAATTTCTGGTTTCCGCATCTTCCACTAGTGCTTTGAATGACATTATGTAAAAGCCAGAGGGTACTTCATAATTTGTAGTCTCATCAACTATAATCTTTCTCTCAGCATAGAGAACAGAGTCGTTTGAAAACAATTCGGTGTAGCCTGATTCTTTCAAGGAAATTCGTAATTCACTGTCAATATCCACTACACCGTAGAACCAGATTCTTTGAATCTTCTTGTCATAATACTGTAACAGTTTACGAGCCCTTTGACGTAATTGACTTTCTACTTCTTCTTTTTTTGCAAGTCCAAGCCCGAGTTTTTTTAGTTCCACAACCACCATATCAACCTTATGATCATCTGGATTACCTGAGAAGATTAAGGAGATATCAGGTCTGGTAGTATCATTCTCATCGCTTTCAATTTGAATTTCTTTGAGAACTTTTTCCATCTTTTGATCGCTCAAGATGGTTTTATAACTCATAAATTTGTCGTCAAGGACCCAAACATTGTTTGAATATATATCATTGAAAAAGCCTTCTTTTTTCAGTGTTTTCCTCATTGGGACAATGATTTCATGAATTTCAGACTCATCATTATGTTTACTTACTTCTTTAAGTTTTCGTATCGTAAGGTTTCGATACAAAACATATTCTGTCAGTAATCGAGCAGAGATGTCTAGTGATTTTTGATATTTCTCTTCTGTTAAACTATTTGCATCAAGAATGTCTCTTTGGTCTTTAAAGAATTTTCTCTGTGCTTGGTCTAGAGACTTGCTTCTGTCTATGAGTCCTACACTTTTTTCCTCCAAATACCCGGTCAAATGAGGATATCTATCGTTCAATGACCTTATGGTTTTTTCATTTCTTTCTTTTATGGCGGGAACTCTCTCTTGTAATATACTTCCGAGTTCATCGACCAATACATTCTTAATAATTTGAAGCTCTCCCTCTTCGATGTCAAGACCTTGTCTACTACTATTAACTTTGCCATTAAAGTAGTCAGAGTACAATAGAAATATTATTTCATGACCTGGTGGAACACTGTCCTTTGTAATCAAATCTGGAAAATTTATTGTTCTTCCTTCAGCACAAATTGCTGTTACAACAGATGTGTTCTTAGACTCTTTTTCTATACTGTAATAAAGGTTAAATGAGCTGAACAAATCAGCTTGATCAGCCTTGAACTGTTTCTCTTCGAGAACCCTTAAGTTGTTGTTGTCCAACACAACTGTTTCATTGAACAAGTTATTCTTTGGACTTTGTTCTTTTGCTCTGAGAGTTATTTCAATTCTGAAGTTCCTCTTACTGACTTTACGTTCATGTAATTGAGGGAAAAAGTGCAGTTCAATGGAATCTTTTAGCGTTTTTGGTCTTATAAAATCGTAGGTTTTGATTGCCTTTCTAAAATGCCCATGAAATCGAAGCTTTGTACCAGTACCCGTCTTTTCATCAACCGTTGAATTCCCATTGAATTGATTATTAAACCTAAATTCTCTTCTGTTATTGAGGAAATGACTTTCGATATCAACATTTCTGAAATAATTAAGAAATACTAAGCGTCCGAGGCCTTTGTGATCTGCTTCTTCAGTCTCCAGTAGCTTGCAGAACTTATCGAAATTTTTGTCTAGGAAACCTTCTCCATTGTCCTCAATAGTTATAATGAGACTTTCGGGTGAGCTGAATTTGTCTAATTCTATTAATACATTTATGTTGTCTGCTCCAGCATCCAGTGAATTAGCAATAGCCTCGAAATAGACCATCTCTAAGGATGGGTTTGGGAAGAATTGCTTGACGGCATTGCTGAGGTTTATTTGCATTCTCGAATCTAATAAATTTTAAAACAGCCCGAGCTGCCCTTTCTTGGTTCTTACAAATAAATCTGTGCTGAGTGGGGGTCTATGTGGGATGTTTTGGAAATATTTTGCTTTGCTGAGTTCAAACATGCGATGAATCGACTGCACCATTTTACCGTCCCCACGCATGCGCATGCCGAATCGACTATCACTGAGCTTCCCGTTATGTGCTCCTCTGATTTGGTTCAGGATCTTTTCAGCACGATCAGGAAATGCTTGCGGCACCCAATTTTCAAAGACCTGACCGATTTGCCCGTTGAGTCGGACCATAGTAAAACTGGCCCCTCTGGCTCCTGCATTAGCAGCAGCCTTCATGAGTTCAGGTATTTCGTGATCGTTTAAACCGGGAATGACTGGGCCAATCATAATACTCACGGGAATTCCTCGCTTGGTTAACAATTCAATGGTCTTCAGTTTTTGTTTGGCTGTGGCTGTTCTGGGCTCGAGTTTTCTCCTGACCTTTTCGTCAAGTGATGTTAGCGAGAAATAAAGGCTGATGAGGTTCAAATCCGCCAAGGGACCCAGAATATCTATGTCTCTTGATACAATTACATTTTTGGTGATGATGCCTACTGGATGCTTGTATTTCAGAAATATCTCCAAGAGCTGTCGAGTAATTTTAAGCTTTCTTTCGATGGGTTGGTAGCAGTCTGTATTCCCAGAGAGTACTATGGTTCTCGGGTTCCACCTTGGGTTTTGAAATTGCTTTTCTAAGAGCTCGGGGGCATTTTCTTTATAAAGTATGACGCGTTCAAAGTCTAAGCCAGCATTATAGCCCCAGTATTCATGCGAGTTGCGCGCATAGCAATAAATGCAACCGTGTTCACAGCCTTGATAGGGATTGAGAGAATATTCCATCCCGACATCTGGGCTGTCTACTTTATTAACAATGGTTTTGGGAAAGATTTTGATGTACTTGGTCCGGGGGGCGTCCTCATCGTATTCATCGATCCCTTCCAAATGCTCTTGTACATATTCGTGAAGCAGGAACTTGTTTTTGACTTGAATTTGTGCGCCTCTTCCTTTGTACATTAGCTATTAAAATTAGTAAACTAAAAATAATGGCTTAATACTAATAAAAGTAGTGATAGGTTAAAAAATTATTCTTGTCTTTAAGTTCCCTCGGTTGCGCTCGGGATGGAAAGAAGATGTTGCAGAGCAGTCAGACCACTCGAAGTGGTCTGACGGCTGTTGAGATACTTCGACCTTGTTGATAAAACAATTTTGCTGATAAGACAATGACTTTGGTTGCCTAGACAAGGATAAATTCCGTCATTCTGAATTTATTTCAGAATCTACTGCGAATAGACCCTGAAACCTGCCTTTCCGGCAAGCAGGCAAGTTCAGGGTGGCTATGAACCGTCAGACGACTCAAAGTGCAGACCACTCAAAGTGGTCTGACGGATGAAGACAGTTGATCTAAACCGTTAAGAAAGCCGCACCAAAGACACCAGCGCTGTCGCCAAGCTTAGGTCTTACGATCTTGGTTTCTAGCCTAGGGTTAAATACATATTTCTCCGCCTCTTCTACCCCGCGTGTATAGAGTTCTTCAATGTTACCGACTCCCCCACCTAACACGATTACATCTGGGTCTAAAACATTAATGATAGTGGAGATACCGAAACCGAAAAAGTGTATCAGGCGATCTAGGGTTTTCACAGCATTAGGATCTTCTCCAGAACGTGCTGCAGGCAGAATCTCTTTCAATCTTTTACGAGTACCTGTGAGTTCTTCGTAATAATTTTCTAGTCCAGTACCCGATATAATTTTTTCAGCACAGCCTGATTTTCCGCAGTAGCAGTCACCACCTGAAGCGTCTAGGAAGTTATGCCCCCATTCTCCTCCAATGCCATGTTTTCCGTTGATGACCTGACCGTTCACCACCACACCACCACCACAACCAGTACCCATGATGACTCCAAAAACTACTTTGGCGTCAGGGTCAACTTCAGGTACAATACCCATCTGAGTTTCTGCTAGCGCGAAGCAATTGGCATCATTGGCCATCACTATCGGTATACCTAAAAGCGCTTCAAGGTCTTTCAGAAAAGGCTTATTGTTGATCGATTGAGAGTTGCTATTCTTAAGAAGCCCCGTGGGAGGGTCAATGGCTCCAGGAGTGCCCATGCCTAATGTTGTGGGGTATTCTCCCACTTCATCGGCTAAATGATCTATGAGCATTTTAATCCGTGAGATGACATGCTCGTAACCTTTGTCCGCTTCAGTATCGATTCTTTGACGAACCAATACTTCTGGGTTGTCTTTCGACTTTAATACAATTCCTTCGATTTTGGTACCACCCAGATCAATTCCCCAAAGCTTTTCTGACATCACTAAAATTCTTTTTATCTTCTTACAATTTATAAATACAAGGTCAATGCACAAGGTCATTTTTCAATTCTCAATTCTTATTTTGCTAGTAAGTGTCATTTATTCCTGCGGATCTTCAGATAAGGAGTCTAGTAGTGAAAGACGTCAAATAAATTACAAGGCGGAGATAGTCGATTCGGTTGTGTTTGAAAGATTTTCCCCGGTCAATATTGAAGCGATCAATGATGGCACGAATGAGTTGCTTTTGTTTGATGAACAGCAAAGACAGATGCTGGTAATCGATGAAGAAGGTAATTTGATATCCAGTTTTAATCCATTTATAGAAGGACCAAACTACATGGGTGATAGGAGTACTGGATGGACTTTCTATGGACAAGATCAAATAATAGGCTTCGGTTATACTCACTTTTATATTTTTTCCAAAGCTGGTAAGCGGCTTCAGAGAATGCCATACCCTGTTGACGTTGGAGGTTGGCTTACAATGGATTATTCTCCTAAGCGTGTCATCGAATATGAGCAAAATGGAAAAAAAGGAGCTGTGGCCTTAATTCCGGGAGAGCGAGGCGTTTCCAGCAAAACTCAAGAATATCAAGACAGCGCGTATGTGGTTTTTAATCTAGATTTTGAGAATGATAATGCAAAACCGGTCTTCAGAAAGCCCAAGGAGAGTGTTTATCGTAAGGGAGGAAGGTATCTCGGTAGTGGTTACCCAGTGATGGACCACTTAGGAGGAGGCAAGTTTGTAATCGTTTATGAGGCGGACATGAATATTTATATCATGGATGTAATTACTAATACTCTCGAAAAGACCATTACTCTTCCAGAGTCTTATTGGCCAATCGCAGAACCTGTTACTTTTGGCTCAAAAACGGCTCCTGATTTGAAGAAAGTCGTGGCCAATGTTTATGCGATGAAAGATAATTTTGTCGTTCAGATCTTAGGAAGAATTCCTAACTCAGAATTCCAGAAAGTGATAAAAATACCCAATTGGTTTGAGTCTCCCGAGCTCAAACAACTCCAAAAGAAATATGCAAGTATTGACATGCTACTCTTAAATTCTGATGGTTTTCTAGGTAATATAACATGGGACTTAGGGTTAGTTGGCTATCGTTACTTTGGAGATAAAAATGGCTTTATGTGGGTCAAAAGGACTTATGAAGACGAACGCCCCTACCAGACTTTTTTAAAGGTGCGAATTGTGCCTGAGGATTAACTGAAAGTGAAAAACGTAATGCCGTAAGAATTGTACAAAAATTTCAATATGGACTATTTTATTCGATACCTTAAAGCTTCAAATCAATCAGATTCCTGATGTTTTTCTTCCTTCTTGAAATGTTGGAAGAAATATTCTGGAATGACATTTCTATACCTCAATTAATCATTCACCCTAAAGATTTTGGCTTCCCATGGCCTCATGAGTAAGTCTTCAGTAGCATCTGTATAGTTGTAAATCAAAAGTTCTAATCCTGTAATGATCGGGTCGAAATCCACTTCTTGACCTGAGAAATTAAGCACCACCAAAAATTCATTCACGTCATCCCATCTGCGATAGGCAAAAATTTGCTCATGGTTATTTTGAATGGATTCATAATCTCCATAGACTAGGGTTGGATTATCCTTTCGGAACTGAATCATCTTTCGGAAGAAGTTCAAGATCGATTCGGTGCTTCTTTCCTGATCTTCAACATTGATATCATTGTAATTCGGGTTTACTTTTATCCATGGCTCGGCATCAGAGAAGCCAGCGTTCTTTTTATCTGACCACTGCATTGGTGTGCGTGCATTGTCTCTTCCGATGGCATAAACCTTATCTAGGTAATCCTTCGGTTCTTTCCCTTCAGCTTTCAGCCGATTAAAGAAATTCAGCGTTTCCACATCTTTATAGTCATCCGGGTCTTCAAAAGAGATATTGGTCATGCCAATTTCATCTCCCTGATAAACGTACGGGGTTCCTCTTAAAGTCATCAACAGTGTAGCGAGTAGCTTTGATGCTTTTTCTATATATGGCCCGTCTGTGGCGAAACGAGAGACCATTCTTGGGAAGTCATGATTGCCCAAGAAAATGCTGCCCCAGCCTTTTCCTTTCAGTTTTTCATCCCATCGGGTGAATACATCTTTGAACTCCCGAAAGTCAATGGGTAATGGGTCGAAGCGTCCGCCATCTCCCATATTCATAAACATATGGTCAAAGTGGAAGACCATATTCAATTCGTTACGGTCTTCACCTACGTAATCTAAACCATGATCCAACGTAATGCCTGGCCCTTCACCCACCGTCATGATGTCGTATTTGCTTAAGACCTCTCTGTTCAATTCTTGAAGAAATTCATGAACTCTAGGCCCATTCGCGAATTGTTGCTCCACGACTTCATCGAAGCGAGTAGCTTGCATATTGGCATATTCGGGACGTTTAGATATTAACGAAATCACATCCATTCTAAAGCCATCTACTCCTTTTTCGAACCAATATCTTACTAAGTCTTGCACCTCTTTGCGCAACTTTGGGTTTTCCCAGTTTAGGTCAGGCTGTTTTACGGTGAACATATGGAGGTAGTACTCTTCTGTTTGCTCATCATACTCCCAAGTTGAGCCGCCAAAGAATCCCTGCCAGTCGGTAGGAGGACCGCCATTTACACCTGGCTTCCAAATGTAATAATCTCGATAAGGGTTGTCCTTTGACTTTTTCGACTCCTCAAACCATTGGTGTTCATCGGAAGAGTGATTGACCACCAGGTCCATGACGAGTTTCATGCCTCTGTCATGAATGCCTTTAAGTAGTTCGTCAAAATCGGCCATGGTGCCGAACTCCTGCATGATATTTCGGTAATCCGCTATGTCATAACCATTGTCATCATTAGGCGACTTATAGACAGGGCACAGCCATATGACATCAATACCTAAGGACTCAATGTAATCGAGTTTTTCAATGACCCCTGGTATGTCTCCAATGCCATCATTGTTAGAATCGTTAAAGCTTCGAGGGTAGATTTGGTATACTACGCTTTCTTTCCACCAGGTCTTTGTCATGTGTTTACTTATTTGCTAACCAATAGAATTGATAAGGCTTTAAGGTAAGCTTACCATCTGAAATTTTTACTGCTTTCCCCGAAATTCGGTCTACCATTTTAAATGGGTTTATATGCGTTTGGGGGAATACTAAATGAGGATAGATCTCTTGATCGGCATCTTGGAAATTAGCAATCACCAGGGTATTACTTTCGGCAGCACTTCGTTGAAAAGCAAAAATATGTTCGTTTGAGACCTCTACCAGCTGCGTGTTATTGTTATCTGCGAATTCGTTGATGCTTTTTCTTACCTCAATCATTCGTTTGAGTTTGCTAAAGACAATCTGTTCGGGCGTATTTTTCTTTGACCTCTTTTCAGCGCGCTGCCAATCAATAGCAGGTCTATGCATCCAGCGATTGTCATCGCTTTTGGTATCGTCTTTTAGAAAACTATAATCGTTCAGCGTAGCGATTTCATCCCCGGCATAAATGATAGGAATACCGCCATAAGAAAGTATGATAGAGTGGAGCAAATTAATACGGTCGATGGCCCGCTGAATGCCTAGTTTGTTTCCCTCCTCAATGGCAGTTTCGAGCCCTGCCAATGAGGCCATGGAACCTGAAATTCTTGCATCGCCAGTTTTTGGATTATACATGAAAGGCATTCCCTTGGCGAAAGAACCATGAAAGTCTCCGGTTAAAAACTTGGTTAAGAACTGCCTATGTGGTCCTGGATCAAAACCAGACTCTTGAATATGCCGATCTTCGAAGCCCATGCCAATATCATCATGGCAGCGTGCATAATTTACCCAAGTAGTACCATGCGGCTTTTCAGGGATATCTCGAAGGCTGGCCTTCATTACTCTTGTGCTACGCGTTGCTAACGAATTCCACAGTAAGGCCATTAATGTAGCGTTATAGGCCATATCATGCTCGTTACTCCATACCTCAGAGTCGCCAAAATACTTGATGATCTCTGTGGGAGCTACAATGGCTTCGGCCAGAAAGGCAACTCCCGGAGCAGTTACTTGCGCACACAACTTAAATAACTGATGAATAATATGTGCTTGCGGAAGGTTCTGACAAGCGGTGCCAATTTGCTTCCAAACGAAGGCTACTGCGTCCATTCTAAAGACGTCAACACCCATATTCGCCAGATGAAATACGTTGTCGATCATCTCTACTAAGACATACGGGTTAGTATAGTTTAAGTCCCATTGGTAATTGTTGAAAACGGTCATTACCCATTTTTGCATTGCCTCATTAAAGGTGAAATTACCTGGAGACGTTTCTGGAAAAACCTCAGGCATGGATCGCTCGAACATGTATGGTGTTGAGCGGTCTTCATAAGTATAATAGAAGTCTTGGAAGGCTTTATCGCCTGCTTTAGCTTTTTTGGCCCAAACATGTTCATCGCTTGTGTGGTTGACCACAAAGTCGAGCATGACTAAAGTACCGTTTTGTCGCAGCTTTTGGGTTGCATTTTTAAAGTCTTGATTGGTACCAAACCTGCTATCAATTTTGCGATAATCACTGACAGCATAACCACCATCGTTCTTCACTTTGGGACTTTCTAGTAAGGGCATGAGGTGTAAGAAGTTGACACCAAGTTCTTCGAAATAATCAGCCTTTTTAACCAAGCCATTGAGGTCTTTGTTAAAGCGGTCCACGTAGAGCATCATGCCCGTAAGCTCTTGGCTTCTAAACCAACCGGGATTTTCTTCCCTTGTCTGGTCAGATTTTTTCAGGTATGTCGGCCTTTTGAGATAGGCTTGTAACATGAGTAAACTCAATTTCTCAAAGGCGGCTAGGGCACTTTCATGCTGACCGTATAGTTTTTGAAAGCGGCTGTAAATGTCACTGAAAAGGGCAATGTATCTTCTCTCAAAGTCTTCGATAGGTTTGTTTCCGGCCTCTTTTCTGAGCTTTGGAAGCAATTGCTTTAAGAGTAAATGTGCTGAAGGATTATACATTGAAGATGTTGCTCAGTACGCTTAAAATGAGGCGGCTAAAGTATCTTATTATAGATTGAGAACCAATAGTGGGGCGCCAAAAAAGCCCTGATTCTAAACGTGTAGAATCAGGGCTTTGGTTATTCAGTTATTAGGCGAACCATATTACTATGATGGCCGTCAAGATCAATAGTATGATCGAGAGGTTCCTGTAGTTTTTATACCAAGGTAAACCAACTAACTCTTTGGTTTCATCTCTAAAAATCTGTCTGCTCCAAATCATACCTTCCAGTTTTTCATCTGTAGGTGCTGGAGACATAGCACTGATCACTAAATTGAGTGTCACTGCAATTACAAATAGCACTGGTACAATGTATAGGAAATGCACACCTGTTTGCTCTGTGCTAATACCGCCAAACGTTGAGAAGCAATAGGCAATCCATACCAATACTAGTGAATAGGACAGTACTAAACTCCAGAAACCGCCATTGGCATTTGATCTTCTACTGAAAAGACCGACAACAAATGCTGCAACGATTGGTGGTGAGATAAATCCTAAAATCTGCTGTAGATAAGTCCACAAAGAACGGAACGTTTCAATCATTGGGGCCCATGCAGCTGCTAGAATTACCAAGACAACTGTTGCAATTTGACCAGCCCTTACCAATCCTTTAGAACTGATACCTGGCTTCAACTTCTGAACAAAGTCCATCGTGATCAATGTAGAGGCAGAGTTTAGCGTAGCCGAAATACTAGATGACATGGCAGCTAATAATCCAGCGATTACTAATCCTAATACACCCGTTGGTAGTAGAGAATATATCAGTACTGGATATGTCATGTTTGGACAATCCGCTAAGGCACCGCAGGTCTCAAAACCTCCATTCACTGGGATTTGATAGTTTAAGAAACTAATGTCCGTATCGGAAAAGAGTAGTATCGCTAGTACACCTGGTATTACCATGATGAAGAGTACAGGAAGTTTTAATAAACCTGCGAATATGGCTCCCCATCGGCCGTGATTAAGGTCTTTTGCAGAGAGCACTCTTTGTACCATAAATTGATTATTTGCCCAGAAATAGAAGCCCAACAAAGGCACACCAAGTAGTAAACCAGGCCACGGCATGGATTTATCCGATGCCGGCCGTATAAGACTCAGCACTTCGCCTGCATCCTTTTCAATGGCACCTGCAGCTTTTAATTCGTTTAAACCGTCAATCATGGCACGCCATCCGCCTACTTCGCTAAAGGCAAAGTATGTGACAAGCACGGAGCCAAAAATGAGGAGTACGGCTTGGATTACTTCGGTATGCACTACCGATGAAAGTCCTCCAGGAATGGTGTATGCTGCTGCCGCAAAGGCAAGCAAGGCGATGATAATCCAAGAGGGAGTTCCGGGAAAAATTATTTTAAGGATCAGGTTACCAGCATAAAGGCCCGAAGCAGTATCTATGATTACATTACCGACAATGGTTATGCCTGAAAACAGGTACCGTGTTCTCGTATCGTACCGTCTTTCCAAAAACTCAGGCATGGTATATACCTTAGATTTAAGATAGAAGGGGAGAAAGAAAATGGCGAAGATAACGAGGACGACCGCAGCCATCCATTCGTAGTTGTAGACCGCAACATCTGTATTAAATGCGTCAGAGGTCAATCCGATTAGTGTATTACTACCAATATTTGCGGCAAAAAGCGAGATACCAACGATGGGCCAAGCCATGTTTCGGCCAGCGAGAAAATAGTCTTCAGAACTCTCTTGTTTTCCTTTTCGAATTCCATACCAAACAATTCCCACGAGGTATACGACTATGATTGCATAGTCGATAGTATTCAATCCAATACTTTCCATTAGTTGTTTTTAAGGTTGCTGAATTACTCCTTTTTTAGCCTTGAGGAGTGTTCAGTAAAAGCGCGTTTCAGTTTTGTCGCGAGGACCAGTTGAAGAGGGTCATTCGCAACATATAATTATAAGGACTTCGGGGGGAAAATCATAGTCTTTGACTACGAAAGGGAGTTATGGGGTAATAAAAAAGCCAGCATTTAATGCTGGCTTTCAAGACTTTAATAATACTCCTTAGTCGTTTTGCGCTAGGCTTTCGTTTTTCAACGTTAACTTTTCAATCACGTATTTGCCGAGTGCTTTTCCTTGTGTAACGCCATTGGCAATGGCTGGCATGTAGTGGATACCGCCATACATTCGGCTAATGGCTGCTTCTTCCGAGGCGTCAATAAATGAAGTGAAAGATCTAACGGTTAGGCCATATTTTACCTCAGTATCATCATCAAAGGCAAAATCATCTCCGAAGAGAGAAGTTAATGCAACTGCTGCAGCATTTGAAATGACGGAGTGGCCGCTGGTATACTCAGGGAATGGAGGTGTCTGTAAAAGGGGAAGCCATTCCTCGTCAATATGCTGATTGATCAGGGTTTCTGGTCGGATTAAATTACTTCTGAACTTTTCATCCCAGCAGCTAATGAATCCATCTGATAAAGCGATTGATGTAAGGGCATAAGCTGTTGCTGTTTTCATGGGGTCAGTTGCTTCTTTTTGACAAGCAATTTTCACGATTCCAATCCAATGGCCACCAGGAGTAATCTTCTTCGTAGAGGCCATCAAATGGCCAGTCACATTCATCACGAAAGGGTTACAATCCCAGAAAGAGGCAATCTCTTTTTGTTCTTCCGTAAGGCTATTGCCCACTTCATAGACTTCCATTACTTCTTTATAGAACGGGCTTCCTTTAGCCATGTCAAATGGTGTAGGTCTTTCGGGAACAAATTGATCAGCTGAGTCAATGACGAAGGGTCGAATTTTAGTCCAATGCGGCTCAATGGCCTCCATATAACCGGGAGGTGTCGGTTGCCACCTTGTGGGGTCGTCTGTGACGGTAAACTTCGGAAAGGTTCGGGTTTGTTTATAGTTGTCACCATCCGCCCAAGCGAGGATGTGAGCGGCTACTTGATCGCCATATGCCAGAGAAGCATCAAAGTACGAGCCTTTGACACCTTTTCTCAAGTCCTTGTAAAGCTCAGCTTTGTACGTGTCCATTTTCTCTTCTGAAAAGATGAGTTGTGTACCAATTTTTAAGAAGGCTTCCAGTGCAGCCAATTCATAACTTACATCCTCCGTTGGTTTGGGAATGGCTGTCATCTCTGTAAGTTGACCAGCGAGCTGTTTGTATTCCTTATTGTTTTGCGCCAGTATTTCATACATGGCAATGCTCGGGTAAGCATAGATACGACTGGCCACAGGGGGAGAAAAGATATCATGAACGATTACCTCCGAAAGCTTTTCCATCGAGTCGTGATAGACATCGGCAGAAATAGAGATTTCTTCCTTTCCTGAGTCGCATGCCGCGAATAGAGATAAGCTTATGGCGAGTATTAAAAAGTTCTTCTTCATCACTTCCAACAATTCTGTTTTACGCCATAAATTTTGCGGTTCTTCCTGTCATGTGCAAGCTAATGCCTTAGTATTAAGCCCTATAGAATGTTATTTTTTGTAAAAACCCTTAATCTCCAAGCTTTTCCATGTCTTTGGTAGGTTTTGCTTGCCTTGGACAATTCCTTCATTGGTGATGTCTAGTCCTGCGAAGCCACCTATAACAGTTTGTAACATTCCGCCAGCCCCTGTCGCGAAATATGGGTTAGTACCGCCTCTGGTTTCGGATAAAACACCAAATGGAGGTACACCATTTGGCCTGAAGCTATTCGTCCAGACATCGTAAGCCTTATTGGACTCACCAAGCCGGGCATAGATGGTTGCCAAAACGCAAAACCCCATTGCTGGTCCGTTTGGAGCCATCTTAGTTTCATAAAACTTTAGGTCTTTCTCAATTTGTTTTTTGTCTGAGTAGAACTGCAATGGATAAGCCAGTAGATTCACATCGGCCTGTTTGATCATTACATCCGTATAGGTTGCGTTTTCTCGCGTTGTACCATCATCAAATTTTATGATTGGAATATTTGCAGCAACATTAACCCAATCCGGATCGGCTTTTTCTCCCAAGATTTGAGCGGCTTCTGTAGCGTAGCCTAGCGTAAGTTTAGCGATCGCATTTGTGAAGGCGTTGTTGTCAATATTCTCTTCCCATTCATTAGCACCAATTACATTTTTGATGTCGTACTGACCTGGGCCGTTTCTTTCTACGCGACTCGCCCAGAAAGTAGCTACTTCTTTCAGCACTGGCCAGCCTCGATCTCTCAACCATTCTTTATCTCCGGTTACTTGATAGTATTTCCAAAAAGCCCAGCCTACATCTCCTGTGATGTGATGTTCAAATGGTCCTGTCAAAGCCCAAACCGGTGTATCTTCTGATCCATCATCGGCCGATTCCCACGGAAATTGAGCGCCTTTGTAGCCATGAGCAAAGGCGTTTTGCTTTGCCGCATCAAGTCTTTGAAAGCGATATTCAAGTAACGATTTGGCAATATCTGGCTGTAGCATCAATAGCGGAGGATACATCCACATTTCAGTATCCCAGAAAACATGGCCGTTGTATCCGAGGCCAGATAGCCCCATGGGAGAAAGAGAATAAGCGGTGCCAGCTCTGGCAAACGAATAGAGGTGGTATAATGCCGAACGTACATCTTTTTGAGACTGCAAGTCGCCTTCAATCACAATGTCGCTTTCCCATAACTTATCCCAAGAAGCAAGGTGCCTTTCCAAAAGGCGATCAATACCTTCAAGCCTAGCGTAAATGGTCAACCTTTCGGCTTCGTTGTGCGGATCGGCAAAGTGTTCGCTAGCTAGTGTAGAACCTACCAAGGCAAAAGTATAGGTTTCGCCCGCTTTTAACTCTTTATCGAATTTGGCCCAGTGTCGATTGAAGTCCCAGTCTTCATGGAGAACGCTCGGCTCATGGCCGTGCTCTTCAGGAAAAATAAAAGTAGAAGAAGCTGCTACAGTGCTGGACCCTGAAGGACTTTTCCCCACGGAAGTCATGAGTGGAAAAGACACGTGAGGTCTGTCTATTTGCGCATAGAATTGGTTTACCTCGGTTAAGTGATCGGGAGCTTCCATTACACTCATGGGTGTAATGAGAATGTCTTTTTTAGCCGTGATCTTCATAATGACCATGGCCGTAAACGGTAGGTGTCTAAGCGACATTATTTGATGTTCTACCGATGCTAAGTCTTCGATGTCGAAGGTGGTGGTAAGGATGGCTTTCTTCATATCCAACACCTGTTGGTAGTTGGTGACCATATCTCCACCAACCCGTCTTCGATCGATGTCTAGGTCAAAGTTTACGTGATTGAAAGTCTTCAAAATATTAGAAACACGGCCTCTTTGGTAGTTATCATAAACACCATTGAGTACAACATCTTGAACCCGCATGGGTTGCGCAGATGACACGATTCCTACCATTCCATTGCCGACAGTAATGCCGTAATAATTATTGGGATCAATATTTTTCGCAGGAATATGCCAAGGAGACTGATCATAGTTTTGGGCAATAGCTGTTGCTGCAAACAGCATAAACATGCTGGCGATTAGGTTTTTCATAAGAGTATTATTTAGCGCGTTTCAAAAAGTCACTAAAAAGAAGCTTGGTGACTAAGAGATAAGGATACGAAATTTAGGGGTTAAACTCTATTAAATCTTACTCAGGGACGGATTAAAGCGTCATTTTCAAGGCCAAAGTATAAGTACGGGTGGTGAAATGGGTGTTGCGCTGATCTAAACCTGCCGCGAAACCCTGTTCAAATGAGTTTACATTTCGTGAATGAACGTACCTAGCTTCAGGATCGAGGCCGGAATAATCAGTAATGGTAAACAGGTTTTGCCCGATGAACTCTAGCCTAAGCTCATATCCACCTCGAACTTGGAATTTTCGGCTAAGGGCCAAATGGTTAAGCCGTAAAAATGAGGCGCTTTCTATATAGTTGTCGGAAAAAGTACTTTCCCGAGCACCCACAAACTTATTGGTAACGACTGAGTTACTGTTGGCTGTAAATGGAGACAATGGCTCGTAAAACCAACGTGTTACATTGAAAAGAGAATGCCCAAAACTTCCTCTGAGTAAGAAATTTAACTCCCAGTCTCCGAATGAAAGCCCATTGTAAAATCCAATATCCGATGTTGGTAAAGCATTACCTACTTTTTCCCAATCGTCTAAAGCTTGACTACTAACCTGAACAATTCCATTGTCGTCAACAGAAAGCAGTCTTGGAGCATAGAGATCAGCTATGGGGCTACCGACATAACTTCTCGTTGATAGGTTAGAGGGTCCTCCTGGTGAAAAAGAAACAGTTCCTATAATCTCATTGAAACTTGATCGGTCTAGTGTGTTTGGTTGATATTTCGTGAAGTTGAACTGACTTTGCCATTTAATTTGACCAAACTCCTTTTCATAGTTTAATGTCAATTCAAGTCCTGAGGTAGAAATATCAATTGAATTCACATAGACTGCGCTTGCGGTGTAAAACTGACCCGGATCATAGGGATTGGGTGAGCCTATGTTAGCGAATTCACGAAAAACGATATCCTCTGATTTTCGATTGAAATAGTCGAACGACCCTGAAAGGCCAAACGACTCTATGGTAAAACTGAGCCCCAAATTTAGCTCAGTTGTTTCTTCCCATTTTAGGGTAGGATTGCGTGCATGCGCTTGAGCAACATTCACGAATATGTCGTCTGTGGTGTTGGCGTCTCCATCAAGATCAATAGGTACAGTTGGCACTAGAAAAGTTTCGGCAAGATTTGGGCTAGGAGGTAGGTTGCCACTTGTGCCGTAACTTGCGCCAAAGCTCAGGCTCCTTGATGTTGGTGTCCGGATCAAATCATATTGAATACCTACCCCGTAGAATAGGCCAGTCTTGTCATTGATGAATCCGCTGTATGTATCAGACCTAAGGTTCAAATAAGCACTGAATTTATCACTGAATTGGGCATCAATACGACCATAATATGAATTGAGTCGATCGTCTTGCCTTGAGCTACTTATCTGGGAAAAAGGGCTAGCAGCTATTGCACCAAAGCCAAGGTTATTGAATGTTTGCGCATCAAATAAGAACTGAGTCACGCGTGCGAAAAAGTATTCATCTTCTCTATTCTGAAAGCTGGTTCCTAATAGAAAATTAAAGTCTATGCCTGAAAACCTCTTTTTGTAATTAAAGGATAAATCGCCAATCTCCGTTAACTGATCGTAAGTTGACCGACTACCCACGCCACTAAACCTTGACCCGAATTCAAAGTCGTCTTTACTCCAATACTGGCCACCAAATGTATTTCTGTTGTCTTTTGTATATGAGGCTTGGATATTCAAGTCATCCGTAAGCTGATAAGCCGCAGAAAAGTTGAGTAAGAGCTTCTTGACTTCCTGTTGGTTTTCTTGTTGCTCTATGATGGCCTTGGGGTTGTAAGATTCAAAAGATTGATGCTGGAAAAACCCGCCAGATGAGGTGTTTGATGGATCAAAAATGGGTGCAGTCGGATTGTAAACCATGGCCTCGCGAAAAACGATTGGATTAACGCGTCCAATTTCTGAATTGGTAGTGAGTACCTGACCTGAGATTTTGAGTTTATCATTTAGTAGTAAGTGTTCGACCGAGAACCTGGCATTTAATCGCTTTTGAAATGAAGGGCTGACAATTCCCTCAATGTCACGATAGTTGGCAGACATACTGAAGGTAGTTTTGTCGAGTTTTTGGCTAATTGACAAGCCGGCTGCCTCGGATAATCCCGTTTGCGTTGTTTCATCAACCCAGTTAGTACTTGCCCCATAATCTATACCACCTAAAGCTAAAAACCCAGCACGATCTAACACATCATATGTCTTGCCAACCTGGTCAATGCTCACAGCTGTATATGCAGAAATGACAGGCTTACTATTGTGAGCTCTTTTTGAGGTTACTAGAATAACACCATTCGCACCACGCATTCCATATAGTGCGGTAGCGGCTACCTGCTTGAGCACCACAATACTTTCAATATCATTCGGATCAATGTGATCCATTGCAACGCCCACCATGTTATCGATGATGACAAGTGGTTCGTTCTCAGAAGTGATGGTGTTCAACCCTCTGATGCGTATCTGATATTTGTTATTGAGGTCACCTCCCGGCCTTGTAATGGATACGCCAGCTAGCCTAGCTTGGATTAGCTGGATAGGGTCGTATAAATTGCCCTTATTGAATTCAGTAACTTTTTGAAGAGAGTCCTCTTTAACGCGCTGACCAAAAGCGAAATCTATATTTGTGAGCAAGAGCAGTGTGAAAAGTACTGTAAAGCGCATAGGGTTAAGCATGAATTTCAGTTCTTAACTATAAAAAGTAATGTTTTATATTCTGAAACTCAAGCTTCCACTAAGATTTTAGTTTTCTTTATTCTTTCTCAAAAAGTGGTATCAGCTTGGTATTATCGGGGTGCTCAAAGAATTTGTCAAATTCGAGAAAGTAGCCCTCTGGGTCGAAACCGACAAAGGCCTTGTATCTACCATCTGGTTCTGCTTCAAAAGCACCGACTCTTAGTTCGAAAGGCTTGTTGGCTTTTACATACTCATACCAACCTTCTAGGTCATCAAGTATAAATGACACGGTAACGGCTTTCTCTTCTGTGAATTTATGCATGCCTCGTCTTTCGTCTACCAGGCCAATAAAGCCGGTGTCCGTGGCACGATAGATTTTTGTCCAACCCTGATCAGCGACTAATTCTAGGCCGAAGGTGTTCTCCACAAAATTCTGCATAGCAAGCATGTCTTTATAATAAAGCCAAGTGATGGCTCCGTGAAAACTGAGCTGTTTGTCGTTATAGTTGATAGAGGTTTGTACTTCCTTGTTTTGTTCTAAGTAGGGGACAAAGGCTTCATTTTCTTTATGCTGTTTGAAAAGTTCAAACTCAAGCAAATAGCCTTCCGGGTCAATGGCTACGAAACCATCATGCGGGCCGCCATCTTTCGGCTTATAGGTGTATTTGATCTCTACTTCTTTTGCTTGCAAATAGGCATACCATTCTGGTAGTTGATTGGTAAGTAGTGCAAGTGCAACGGTCTTTGGTTCATCTGCGCTGTGCATTCCTTTTGCAGCATCCACTAAAATGAGTAGGGCACTGTCAGTGATTTTAATTACACTGGCATTGTCGTATTTAGTTAGTAGTTCAAGGCCGAGCGTTTCTGTGTAAAAGGCAGTAGCTTTTGGAAGGTCTTTGTAGTATAGAAAGACATTTGTCGCTTGAATATTAAAGTCATCTAAGGTGCGGTAGCCTGTGTTTTCTGATAGTAGCTTGTTGATTTTTCTAGGTGAGTAGCTAAGCAGTCGCCCAAACCTCCTTGAGATTTCTTGGCGCTCGGCTACCGTATAATTATTTGCTGTTATTAAGTCCGCTTGGTCTTTCTTCAACTGGTCATAGGCGTATTTTGTATTTCCTTGATGGAGCAAGAGCACTTCTTGGCCTTCGGCAATATCGGCAGGGAAGAGTTCGGTTTTGATAAGGTCGGGCTCTCGAGTAACCAAAACATTGTGCTTTGCGGCAGCTTCAACGGCTAGTGGGTAGAATTTTTCCATTTCGTCCGGAGACATAGGAGAGCTTAGGGCGAGTTGCTTTACCCCAGCATTTACCAGCTCTGAAAAGGCTGAAACTACTCCCAATTCTCTATCAAAATCTTGCTGTGAGCTACAAGCGCTGACGAATAGGATGGTTACTGCCAAATATAAATGCTTGAATTTCATGCTTATTTATTTGCTATGGTATAGAATAGAGGAGGATGTTTTTCGTCAAAATCGGTCTTGGATTGATAGGCTTTGGCTAAGGCTAAAATACTTCCCTCATCGTAAAGATTTCCGATTAAGGTCATGCTGGTGGGACGACCTCTTTTATCAAATCCAGTCGGCACGCTGACGACAGGATGACCCGTGAGGTTGGTAATAAATAGCTGTCTGCTTCTTGAGGTTGGCGCTATGATGACATCATATTCCTCGAAGAGGGCGTTGACTTCTTCAATCAACTGTCTTCTTTGGCGGTTGGCTTGTAGGTATTCTACTGCCGGAATCAAACGTGCTTGTCTTAGCGAGTTTGCCCGAGAACCGTAGTGCTGTTCCACCATTTCGTCAACGCCTTTGGACAGCACGAGGTCGTCAAAGAAGGCTCCGGCTTCCGCCCTTAAAATAATGTCAAATACATTGAAAGGATAGTTCCTTGGCAATGTCATCGATTCAGGGTTTACGCCCATTTCTTTTAGGGTCTCAAGTGCAGTCCACAGGTTTCTTCCTTGGTCTGACGAATCTGCTTCAATGTCATTTTTAAGGTAGGCTATTTTCAGCTGGCTAGGTGTTTTATCAGATTTGCTAAAGCCGATTGAATTTGTGGTCGGGTCATTTTTGTCTTTACCATAAATGGCATTGAATACAATTTCAGTATCCTCGGCAGACCTACAAAGAGGGCCTACTTTATCCATTGACCAACTCAAACTCATGACGCCATAGCGGCTTACACGGCCATAGGTTGGTCGAAGACCTGTTACTCCATTTCTAGTTGCTGGCGAAGTGATAGAACCTAGCGTTTCGGTACCCAATGAAAATGCCACTAAGCCGGAGGCTGTTGCCGATCCTGAGCCAGCAGAAGATCCACTTGCCCCTTGCTTTAAATCCCAAGGGTTTTTGGTCTTACCACCAAACCAAACATCACCTCGGGCCAATGAACCTGAAACGAGTTTGGCGATTAGAACAGCTCCCTGTGCTTCTAGTTTTTGAACCACTGTGGAAGTATAGTTGATCATTTGGTTTTTGTAGGGTGCTGCTCCCCAAGTGGTAGGATAACCCTCTACTGCCATCAAATCTTTAACGCCATAAGGAATACCATGTAATACACCTCTGTAGTTTCCTGCAGCAATTTCTTGATCGGCTTTTCGTGCTTGTTTCAAAGCTAATTTCTCAGTTAAGGTGATGACGCTTTGCAATTGGGCATCGTACTTTTTAATCCGATCTAGGTATATCTTTGTCAGCCGCTCTGAGGATATCTTCTTGGATTTAATAAGGCTCGCCAACTCAAGAATACCCATAAAGGCAATTTCTTCGTCAGAGCCGGGCAGTGCTATATTTTCAGGAATGGCCCATTTGTTATTTGCAGTATTATATTCTGGCGCAACGAATCCCGAAGGGTGGGGGTCAAAAATTAAAGCAGGAAACGTTTCATTACTCGTTTCATACTTTCGGAGGGAGTCATAACCTGCCTTATTTCTTCCGAGATATCGATACATGGTGTTGACAGATTCCTTATCGAAATCAAGGCCCACTAATTTCTGTCCGCTTCTTACGTCTTTCTTCGTAAAGCCATACTCTTGACTTTTACAACCTGAAAGGATCAATACAGCAGAGATTAATAGGAAGGATGCTAGGGATATTCTTTTGGTCATAGTAATCCCAATATAAGCATTGAATGCCAATACTCAGATGACGACTTTTTGAGTGGTTTGGTAGCGAAGGTTTAGTTCACCTTTAATAGGCTTGGGCGGTCATCGTTTCTTACAGCAATGACCATTGGCTGTCCTCCAATTTTAATTGAATGTGCCCATCGGTATTCTCCCCAAGTGCTTGCTTGGTTAATAGGCTGATCATTTCCGTGTTTGAAGGTTCCGTCCCCTTGACCAAGCAAAAGGGTGATTGGTTTTGCGTCAGACCGGCCATAGTCATTTCGGAAGGTATAGTTGTTGCCGAAGAGGAGTAGATCCGGAACATCATCACGGTTAAAGTCACTAATTACTATATCCATAACGGAAGAATACTGCGCTTCTTGGGGCAGCGATATGGGTTCAAAGGTTCCATCCCCTTTGTTTAAAAACACTTTTGACTGAAAAGTGTAGGCTCTTTTTATGTTAGCGCTTTTCTCGAAATTATCTCCCAGTACATCCTCAGGGCCTTTTATTTGAGCATAGGTTTTGTAGTCGGGGTGAAGTTTTTTGATGCCTGCCATCTGTTTGATTAAGTCATCACGCGTGGCAAACGGAGACTCTATTCCTTTCTGAAAATGAAAAACGAAGGGGTCGGACTGACCGTTTCCATCAAAGTCTGCTTGGTATAAACTGACTGGCTCTTTCACAGAAGCTTTCAGCTTAGTATTTAGCCCAAGATTGCCTGCGATAATATCAGGTAGGCCATCCTTGTTAACGTCTGCTATCTTTAAACTAAACCACCATCCATTTGATTTTTGAAAGGCGTCTGTTGAAGTGGCAGAGAATTTCCCAGCACCATCATTTTCAAATAATTGTATGGGTGTCCATTCTCCTGCCAACAGTAAATCTTGATCTCCGTCTTGATCATAATCAATCCATTGAGAAGCGTTCAGCATACCTAACTTTTCGCTTCCGTTAAGACGAGAGCTAATTTCGTTTTTGAATAATCCCCTGCCATTATTAATGAGTAGGTAGTGCTGAGGGTTTTTACCGTAGGCTCCTGATACTATGTTCGAGCCTACAAATACATCGAGATCACCATCGCCATCTGCGTCTGCCACAGTAATGGTTTTTCCTTGCGATCCGATTTGTGGTAGGGCAGCAGGGGAGAAATTGAAATTGCCCTTGCCGTTATTTAAGTATAGGCGGTCATAAGAGAAAAGCTGTCCTTCTTCAAATTCATTGCCACCGCTGCTGATGTACAGGTCTTGATCTCCGTCACCATCAGCATCAAAAAAGGCAGCGGTCACATCTTCGGCCTTAGCGAGTTGCTTGAAAATCGGTGAGGGTGTAAATAGAAATGTTCCATCGTCTTTTTGAACCCAAAGTTCTCCGGCTTGGTCTCTAGCTCCACCGAAATACACATCGTCTAGGCCATCTCCATTGACATCGGCAACGGCTAAGGCGGGGCCTTCATGATTGAACTGACGAGGGATTAAATACTCAAGATCGAAGTCGGTATACACATCTTCTGAATGCTTATAGGTAAAAGGGTTAGGCGCAGTTACTAAAAGGGGTTTTTCGGTTTTTAATATTGTTTCGCTTGGTAGTGCTGCATTAGTATAGGCAAGTGAAATGGTTTGGTTTGCTGGCTGGTTTAAAATCTTCTGTGTTTTACCGTCAGGCCAAGTCACTATTAATTCATCGATTTGATCACTCTCACCAAGACCAAAGTGAAGGCTAGGGGAAACGCTTGACTGAAAACCTCTGGTGTTAAAATTTTCTCTAACGAGGAGTTGATCGCCTAAGCGCAGCTGAACTTTTGCACCGATGCCAAATGGGTTGTGCACTGAACCTTTGAAATCAACCTTCAAGTAGTTGTTGTCTTGACTCAGGTTTTCATAAATGAATGCTTCTTGTGCGATATTATTGATGATCAATTCTAGGTCTCCGTCATTATCGAGATCGGCATAGGCCGAACCATTTGAGTAGGAGGGTTGGTCTAAACCCCAGCTATTGGCAATGTCATTGATTTTAAAGTCTCCGAGATTTTGCCCAGCATAGTTGGAGATTTTCACAGTTGGTAATGTTTCAATTAAGAACTCTTCAAGTTCGTCTTGACTCTTCTGTCGCACATCATTGGAGGCAGATTGATAATTCAGATAATCTAAATCGTTGGGACGCTTGTAGATGCCGTTGGTGATGTGGATGTCTTGAAAGCCATCATTGTCCATATCAAAAATGAGGGGGGACCAGCTCCAGTCAGAAGCAAATGTATTGGCAAATAGACTAAGGTCAGAAAACTGTCCATTGCCTAGGTTATTTTGGAGACTATTTCGCACGTATTGGTGTCCGTAGCCATAGCTCAATTTGATTTTATATACTTCTGATTTGTCTTCAACGACCGACTTTTTCCATATTTCAGGATCGGCCGGTAGCATGTCTGTGGTTATGATTTCTCCGAGGCCATCATTGTTCAGGTCGGCAATTTCATTGCCCATAGAAAAACGGCTGGTGTGGGAAATTCTTTGCTCTAGTTCTTCTTTAAAAGTGCCATCGGTTTGGTTTACATAGAGGTAGTCATTTTCGGTAAAGTCATTTGAGATATACAGATCAGGCCAGCCATCGGCATTAATGTCACTAACCGCTACGCCTAGACCAAAGCCAATGACGCTTGAATAAATACCTGTTTCGTTTGTTACATCCACAAAAGCTAATTTGCCTTGCGCTGCTTGATTCTGATAGAACTTGTCTCCTCCCGGATCAGCTTTATACCTTGTTTTGGCGTCAGAAAATACTTCTGGATTTTTGATAGAGTGATTCAGTAGGTACATATCCAAGTCGCCATCTCGATCATAGTCGAAGAATGTGGCTTGGGTAGAAAATCCTTTAAATGCTAGACCATATTGTTCGGCTGATTCGGTAAAAGTATTGTCTCCATTATTGATGAAAAGCTCATTTTGGCCTTGCGCCTCTTTGTAATTGCCTACCTGCGATACGTAGATGTCTAATAGTCCATCTGAATTGATGTCTGCCATGGTTATCCCAGTAGACCAAGTACCGTTGCCTGCGATACCTGCGGGCTGTGTGATATCTTCAAACTGTAAGTTTCCCTTGTTGAGATAGAGTTTGTTGGCTTCTTGGTTAGCGGTAAAGAAAAGGTCTACTAGTCCGTCATTGTTAATGTCTCCTATAGCCACACCACCTCCATTGTAGAAGTAGAGGTATTCGAGAATATTGAAGTCTTGAGATGAGGTAACTGTATTCTTAAAATCGACATTCGTCTCACTCGATGGTAATAGCTGAAAAAGAGGCTTGGGTTTGTCTACGGAACAACCCATAATTACGATGAATGAAAATAGAATGGATAGCCGAATCCGCATGCGCCTAAAACTTATAGGCTTTAATGGCTTCATTATTCATGGCCACAAGCAGTATGTTTTGACCATTAACTTTTCGAATAAGGAAGTCCCTCACTTCTCCGTCAATGGCTAGGCCTATTGCTGCTCTGGAAATGGCTTCGAATTCACCTTTGCCGTCACCTAATAATAAGATTCCGTAGTTGGCATCATATCGCCCGGCCTGTGGTTTAACCCTATGTTGATTTCCTCCAAGGAGTATATCAACTATACCATCGCCATTAAAGTCAGCGGTACTGATGGCGTAAGTGGGTGCAAACTGTGCTTCAACTGAAAGTTCTTTTATGCTAAACGTACCATCGCCATTATTCATCATAATAGAGGTTGCCAAATGACTGACCTCAGACACTACGGCCTTTTCTAATTGGGCTGGCGTGAAGATTTCTTCCATGGTCTGATCGTTGAAGGACTCATACTTGAGGTATCGCTTCTTGATTGCTGGAATTTGCATTTGCAACTCATGCTTTAAAGTATAGGGAAGGTTTTTCCCATCGATTATACGGGTAAAGATTTGTTCTGCACTTCCATTTTGGTCAAAGTCATTCACATAGAGCTTAATTGGCTCAGTCGATGATGCTTTGAACCTAGAGTTTAAGCCATGGTTACCCAGAATAAAATCAATGTCGCCATCGCCATCTAGGTCAGCTGGTGCAATGGTATGATACCATCCATTAAATGAGGTAGTACCTGCTGTTTGAGAGATATTGTTAAGTTTTCCTTGTTCATTTTGGAAGACGGTCGGGTGCATCCATTCTCCTACCACAATTAAGTCTTGGTCGCCATCCGCGTCTATATCACTCCAAAGTGCATCGGTTACCATGCCCAAGTTGTCCAACTCAGGAGCCAATTGCTTGGTGGCATTTTCGAAGCCGCCTTTCTGGTTGTTCAAGTAGATAAAACTTGGTGCTGGTACGCCATAAAGGAAAGGTCTAAGTCTAGATCCTACGAAGAGATCAATGAAGCCATCACCATTAATGTCAGTTTTAGCTACTGTTCCTGTGCTCCATTTGTTAGCACTTAGTACTGGGTCTTGGACTTTACTGAACGAACCTTTGCCGTCATTCAGGTATAGCCGATCTGACAGTTGCATTGAGCCTACTCCAAATTCGTTACCCCCACTGGCCACGTAAAGGTCTTGGTCGCCATCATTGTCAATATCTAAGAAGGTGGCATCTACATCTTCAGAGAGTTTGTCGGATTGTATGTCTTCTTGGTCGGTTTTAGTGTAAGTTCCATCCGCGGCTTGAAGATAAATTACGCTTGAAAAGCCTTTGGCCCCTCCAATAAATAGATCTTCTCTACCATCACCATTTACATCTGCAGCCGCCAAGTGCGGGCCTTCATTTGAAAGCATATGATAGGTTAAGCGATCACGGTCAAAATCGACATAGGTACTTTCCTCATGTTGAAAGTCAATGATTTTATTTCCGTCAATTTCTGTGAATATCGGCTTAACAGGACTTTTTGCAGTTTTGGTAATCTCTTGGGCGTCTCCCCAATTCAACTGTATGGTTTGATTGGTAGGTACATTTTTCATTGATGTAACTTTGCCATCAGGCCAAGTCACTTCAATTAAATCGACCATATCGTTATTGCCTAGGCCCATATTTGGTCTTGGATCTACGGTAGACTGGAAGCCACGTATGGGCATTTGTTCTAAATAGAATTGCTGATTTCCAACCCTGACTTTAATCTTAGTACCAATGGCATATGTATTTTGATCTTTACCCTTCAATTCAAATTTTAGGTAACGGTTTGAGGCGAGTTGCTCGTTTGCTTTGTTTTCAAATAGGTTGGATAAAGCATTCACATTGTTCACCACCAAATCTAAATCACCATCATTATCCAAGTCGCCAAAAGCTGAGCCATTGGAATGTACAGGCTCACCTAATCCCCATTTTTGCGATTGGTTTGAGAACTTTAGGTTTCCATTATTTTGATAGGCATAGTTTGCAATTGGTGTGATTGGTATAGGATCAATGAGACTTTTATAGTTAACACCCTCTTGTTGGATTGCGTTGACCTTCGTTTCGTTGTCATCGGCAAAATTGAGGTAATCTAAATCTGTAATATCTTGGTATATGCCATTGGCCACAAAGAGGTCTTTTAAACCATCATTGTCCATGTCGAAAAATAAGGCTCCCCAACTCCAATCTGTCGCTTCTACTCCGGCTAAGCGACCTACTTCAGTATAGGTACCATCGCCATTATTCATGTGTAGCATGTTACGCATGAACTGATGGTAGTAGTCATTTTGTACACCATAATTGTAGCGATCCCAGCTTTCGAAAGTCGTGACTTGTTTGAGTCTGGTATCAGGCTCGGGAAGCATGTCGGTGACAAAGATGTCTGGGTTGCCATCATTATTAATGTCCGCCATATCTGCCCCCATGGAAGCTTGACTGATCGATCTCATGCTTGACTCAAGCACTTCATTAAAGGTTCCATCACCTTGATTGATGTACAAATAGTCACGTTCGAAGAAGTCGTTTGAAACAAAAATGTCCAGCCAATTGTCGGCATTTACATCTCCAACGGTTACACCTAAACCGAAACCTATAATGCTTCCATAGATTCCTGCATCAGTACTAACGTCTACAAATTGACCATTATCGTTCCTGTAAAGTTTGTCACCTCCAACATTATCTCTCTCGGACCTTTCGTTTTTCTGAAGGTTAAAGCTTCCAATTGCTTTGTATGAATTGTTCAGTAGATAGACATCTAAGTCACCATCCCTGTCATAATCAAAGAAAGCGGCATGAGTTGATAGACCTTTATCTGCTAAACCGTAGGCTTCAGCACTCTCAGTAAATGTGCCATCACCGTTATTCATAAACAGTTCATTCTGCTTGTCGTCACCTGAAATATCGCCCGAGTTGCAGACGTAGATATCGAGAAATCCGTCACCATTGACATCGGCCATGCTGACACCCGTACTCCAAGCTTTTTGTCCTGATACTCCGGCAGGGTCAGTTATGTCTTCGAACTTTAGGTTGCCTAAATTGCGATAGAGTTTGTTTGATACCCTGTTGCCCGTGAAGTATATGTCAATAAGGCCGTCATTATCGATGTCGCCAAGCGCAACTCCACCACCATTATAGAAATTTCTGTAGGTGTAAATGTTGAACTCTTCATCGAATAAAAGTTCGTTTTTGAAAGAAATACCTGAGGCATTGGCCTCAGTTTTATCAAACAGGGAGGGGCCTGATTGCTCTGGAGAGGAGCAAGCAATAATTAAGAGTAACAGACCAAAAAATGAATTCCTTAAGGCGTTCATGAATTAACGTTAAGACTTTTCGCTATTTACTTCATTTAATTTAATGAGGTCTGTAAAGATAACAGCGACTGACGAAATGCTCTGACGATAAACTCTAATACGCCTATTGCCGTCTACTTTTACCCAGACTGTTTTGCTTCCATCTTCACTGACCATTTTTATGAACCCAGCACCATACCAATCCTCCAAGACTTCCAAGACCTCATCCATTAGGTTTTCTACAGAGAGTTCTTCGTTCCAAAGTGCCCAATTGTCGTATTTAAACTCCACGGGCATCTCAATTATACTTCCATCGATAAATTTTGGATAAAAGTGCATGGAAACGTCTGAATTAAAGTATTCGCTTGCATCATATTTTATCTGATTGCCAACGCCATTGGTCAAAATGCCGCTTTTATTCATTTCCCAACAATGGACAAAGAACTCCTTTGACTCCATTTGGAGGCTTATGCCTAAAAAGAGGCTGTCTTGACGGAGATTAGTACTTAACTCGGTCTCAACTAGCTTTTGGTACTCAGATTTTCGAGTACAGCTTGTGTATAGGCCTATGAGTATTAAAACCATTAAGCTGAGACTTATCGGTCGTTTATTCATTTATCGTTTTTTTATAAGCAATGCTTTGGTCGTTACTTCTTACAAATAAGTAAACGTCATTACCGTTTATTTTAATCTTTTTGATTTGGCGTGTATCGTTTCTCACAAGTATGCCGGACTGAGATGGCATTTGTGCTGCAAACTTCTCATTGCCAATATTGAGTAAAGTTAAGCCATAAGAAGCATTATTGATACCCATTTCCGGCTTCATTCTTGTCTGATTGCCAGCAATTAACAAATCGATTAGCCCATCTTGGTTAACATCTTCAGGTAGTATACTGAACACCTGCGAGAACTGTGCTTCGGCTGGAAGGGCTGAGTGCTTGAAGCTGCCGTCTTTTTGTTGGTAATAGATACTTGAACTTAGCTGACTGACTGTACTCTTAATGGACTTATCGAGCATTTCTTGGTCAAATAGATCAGTAACTTCTTGGTCTTTATAGCTCTCGTGTTTCACATATTTCTTTTTGAGGCTGGGGAGTTGTTTTACTAAGTCGGGAAGTAAAACTATAGGGTAGCTTTTTTCGCCTTCATACTGTGTGATAATCTGCTCAATGCTTCCGTTTTGATCAAAGTCATTGGTATAGATTGTAATGGGGTGGTCAGTATCTGCTTTAAGGCGACTGTTTAGCCCGTGATTACCTGCAATGATATCGAGGAGTCCATCTTGGTTTATGTCTGCTATGGCGAGGTCATGCCAAAGTCCTTCGGAATCATTCAATGTTTTTAGACTGAAAACACCAGCTTCATTTAGGAATACTTTGATTGGCATCCACTCACCGGCAACAATGATGTCTGGGTCACCATCTTGATCTATGTCCGACACGATGCCATCGGTAATGAGACCGACTTCTTGAAAAGAGGGATTCTGTTTGGAGTTGACCTCTGAAAAAGTTTGTCCGTTATTTTCATAAAGGTGTAGACTACCGGGTACCCCATAAGCAAAAGGGATACTTCTTGTGCCAGATACAATGTCTAAATCGCCATCTCCGTCAAAGTCAATAGGTGCTATGAAACCAGAGCTTTCGTTGACTGATTGAAAACTGGCGCTAGGTGCTCTTTTATAGTTTCCTTTTCCATCGTTGTAATACAGGCGATCTTGAAATTGAATGTCTCTGGCTCCGAATTCATATCCACCACTGGCAACGAGTAGGTCTAAGTCTCCATCAGCATCAATATCGACAAAATTTGCATCAATATCTTCAGACATTAAGTCTTCGCTAAAAGTGCTCAGGCCAAAGTCTCCGTCTTCTTTTTGAATATATAATTTGGCTGCGAATCCTTTTGAACCTCCTATAAACAAATCGTCCAAGCCATCTCCATTAACGTCACCCACTGCAGCTGCAGGGCCTTCATTAGAGCTCATTTGGAAGAGCAGTCTATCTCTATCGAAATCTGAAAACTGATTCTCTTGATGGGTGATTTTCGTGTCTAATTCTTGTTCTGTAAAAAGGGGCTTCGCTTTAAAAAGTCGCTCAAGGGGTTCGCTATCCAGACTTTTCTTTGATAATACAAGCCTCTGATCGACCTGAACTTGATCGATGACGGATTTTGTATCATCTGGCCAGATGATTTCCAATCGATCAATGTTGCTTTCTTTACCCAAGCCAAAGTGCAACAAATGGTCCATTGAAGACATATATCCTTTGACGGGATGATACTCCATGACTTGCTTGGTGTCTTTTGTGTAAAGAGAAACTTTGGTGCCGAATAACTGATACGCCTCTTGATAGTCAAAACTAATTTGGAGGTAGTGATTGTCTGTTGTTTCGATACTCATGTTTTGATAGACAAGCCCTGGGCTGTTAATGTTGTTAATAACTAGATCTAAGTCACCATCATTGTCGAGGTCGCCATAGGCGGCACCATTAGAGAAGACCTTGTCATTTAAGCCTGCCTCGACAGCTTTATCGATGAATTGAAAGTTCCCTTGATTTTCAAAAAGGTGATTTTCCAAAGGTACGGATGGTATAGCATCCAACAGTTTTGTGGCTACAAGGCTGTCCTTTCGGTATTGCTCGTAGATTAAGGTGTTATTTGAATAAAAGTTTAAGTAGTCCTGATCTGTAAGGTCTTTGTAAACTCCGTTTGCTACAAACACATCGGATTTCCCATCATTGTTATAATCAAACATTAATGCTCCCCAACTCCAATCTGTTGCATGGACTCCTGCTTGTCGACTTATTTCACTGAAAAGTACTTCGTTGGAGTTATTGGGGTTTAGCCCTAGGTTTTGTTGGAGCGTATTTCTTGTGAATTGATGGTGGTAGCCATTTTTAATATTAGCCTGATACTTATCCCAGCTTTCGAAGACGGTTTTGGTTTTTACTCTTGCTTGACTGGCTGGTAGCATTTCTGTCACGTAGATTTCAGGATATCCATCTCCATTTAGGTCGCTTATGTCGGCACCCATCGACCCCATACTGGTTTCGGTAATCAGGTCTGTGAGTGATTCGGTAAATGATCCGTCCTGGTTATTTAAATAAAGATAATCTCTTTCAAAGAAGTCATTGGAGACGAATAAGTCTGGCCAGTTGTCTTGGTTGACATCGGCAACCGTTACCCCAAGTCCGAAACCAATGGAGCTTCCATAAATGCCTGCTTCTTCACTAACATCAGTAAATAGGTTACCATCATTTCTATAGAGTTTGTTTCCGCCACTCGGGTCTCTTTCTTCCCTCTGGCCTTTCCGTAAGTCATAGCCTCCAACTGATCGCGTGCTGTTGCTTAAAAGGTAGAAATCTAAATCACCATCTCTATCGTAGTCAAAGAAAGCAGCATGGATAGATAGGGCGATTTCGTCTATGCCGTAGGCTTTGGCTTGGTCTGTAAAGGTGAGGTCTCCATTATTAATAAATAGCTGGTTGTAGCGCTTTTCACCTTCCAAAGGCCCTGACTTGGCTACGAAGATATCGAGATAGCCATCACCATTTACGTCCGCCATGGAAACACCAGATGACCATACGCCCTCACAAGCAATACCCGCCTTTTCGGTAATGTCTTCGAACTGAAGGTTTCCTTTGTTCAAATAAAGTTTGTTGTCTACTAAGTTGCCACTGAAGTAAATGTCTGGAAGGCCATCATTATTAATATCTCCGATTGATACTCCACCGCCATTATAAAAGTTTTTGTATGTGTAGGCATTTAGCTTTTCATCGTATTCAAGATGATTCTCAAAAGATATTCCTGAGTGGCTGGAATCTACTTTTTGAAAAAGGGCGGAAGGCCCTACAGATTCCTTGCAACTGATGATTGATAAAATCAAAAAGGCTATTAAAACGTATTTTGACATTTACAAAGATGTAAAATATAGGGTAAAAAAAAGACCCCAACTTCTAGAGTGGGGTCTTTTAATGATTATGATAAAGTAATACTAGTTATATCCAGGGTTTTGATCCAAGTCTGGGTTAGCATCTCTCTGAATCTGTGGAATCGGGAAGATATTCACAGTAGCAGCCGAAGCATCTTTTTCCCACCAAGGGTCATTGTATTTTCCAAATCTAATAAGGTCAGATCTTCTGTAGCCTTCAGCAAACATTTCTCTACCTCTTTCAGCAAGAAGTACATCCGCATCTACAGTACCAACATCTGCAAGACCTGCTCTAGATCTGATTTGGTTCACATAATTTGCAGCGGCACCCGCATCACCTTGTCTGAACCTAACTTCTGCTTTCATTAATACGATATCACCGTATCTGAAAATTGGGAAGTCATTGCTCAATTCAGGTGTAGCACCTACTCTGTATTCAAACTTTGCAACTCTAACACCAGCTTGTCTTAATGAATTAGGAGCTAACTCGTTGATTTCTGGAGTAAAGTTCAATCCCGGGCCATCAGGGTCAGCTGGCTCAGCATTATCATCAGTTAATGGGCTACCATCTAGACCAAACTGAGGACCTGCTAAGAAACTATTTCTTCTTGCATCGTTAGAATCGAAAGAGTTGTAGAACTCTTCTAGTGAAGCATAACCATTCCAAGGAGAATCTCTCAAACCAAATGTTGCTTGAGTAGAATAGTGACCTGTCATTTGAGCAAGGTTAAAACCAGGAGCGTTGTTCTCATCGTAAGGTAAAGTCAAGATATTTTCACTTGAACCTTCATTGTTAGTTACGAAGTTAGAGAAGAAGTTATTCTCTAAGCTGAATACACCACTGTTCATGATAGCATCAATTTGTGTCTCAGCATCAGCCCATCTAGCAGAACCTGTATAAACTTCTGCGTTAAGGTATAATTTTGCTAAGATCGCACGTGCTGACCACTCATTTAAAGTGGTTTTTGTGTTCTCAGAAGATAACTCACCGATGTTGTCTAATACTGAGCTTTCAATGAAAGCGAACACATCTGCTCTTGTACGAGTAGGAGGTGTAGGATCAGTATCTGTTTCAATTATGATCGGCACGTTTCCGTATGCATCAATTAACCATAAGTAAACCAATGCGCGTAATACTCTAAGCTCTGACACAAGTGCCGTCACGTTAGGGTTTTGCTGAATCAAAAGGTTAATATCACCAATGGCAGTGTAGCAATATGCCCAAGCATTGTTGATTGACTCTTCGTTCTCATTGTACTGGTGTCTGTGCATTCTTAACCACTGTCCACCATCTTCCCAGTCAGCTCCTTTATGGGCAATTGCCATCTCATCAGAAGCCACTTCATGCATTGACCAAAGAGAGTTATGACCTCCCCATGTACCAATGATACGTTGATAAGCTGATGCCTTCAACACATCAATCAGAGCAGGTTCTGTGCTATTCGCAAGTTCCTCTGGAGTTACACCATCGAAAATTTCCTGTTCCGGTTCTTCACAAGCCACTGCTACAAAAAGTAGCGCCACAGCAAGAATTGTCGTTTTAGTATATCTAATCATTTCTAAATTATTTAATATTCAACTTTACACCGAGGGTAAATGTTCTTGTAGGAATGAAAGTATTTCTTCTTTCTAGTCCAGGAACAAGTGGGTTACCACCGTCAGTATACCTAACCTCTGGGTCTAAACCAGAATAGTTAGTAATTGTAAACAAGTTCTGTGCAGCAAAGTACACGTTGATGTTCTCAACCCAGTCAGAGTTAGAAGGTACTCTATAACCTAACTGTAGGTTGTCCAACCTAATGAAGGTTGCATCTTCAATGAACAAGTCTGAGAAAGTAGGAGAAGCAGTTACAACAGGAGTTTTGTCAGTTACAACACTATTCCATGCACTTGTACTAGCATCTTGGTTTTCATAGAAACTTCTGAAAGAGTTATAAAGGTCATGACCTACACTACCTCTTAAGAAGAAGTTGAAATCCCAGTTGTTATATTGGAAAGAGTTATTGATACCAAAATCAGCATCAGGAAGTGCGTTACCAATTACAGCTAAATCAGCTAAGCCGAAATCAGCTGCAGATGAACCTCTTACTCCATTTGCATCTTCCAAAACATACTGGCCATTTTCATCGATTCCAATGAATTTAGCACCTACAAAGTTACCGAGTGTTTCTCCAACAGTGTTCAAAATAATCTGTGTGTTATTCTGACCTGGAGAACCTAAGTTACCACCTCTTAATTCTTCGAAACCTAAGCCATCACCAATTGAAAGAGATTCAATAGTTGTTTTGTCATAAATTGTGAAGTTGAAAGAAGGTGTCCAAGATACAGGACCTAATTTTGTTCCGTTTAACGAAGCAGAGAATTCAAAACCAGCAGATCTCATATCAGCAAGGTTTACAGCTGTAGTTCCTACAGTGTTGAAGTTTCCATCGTCAAATGGGTTAGGTGCTCCAATAGGCACAGTAATATTGAAAATAAGGTCTTCAATATTTCTTGTATAGTAATCTGTAGTACCAGTGATTTTCCCATCAAAAAGAGCGAAGTCAAAACCTACGTTAAACTCTTTTTTCGTTTCCCACTTCAAAGTAGGATTAGGGTTTCTAGACTGTCTAGGTGCGATAAATACATCATCGTTAGTATTTGCATCACCATCCAAATCAATTCTACCACCGTTTCTAATTACTGGTAACGCTAAATCAGAAGATCCTGGAAGGGCTCCTGTGATACCATATGAAACTCTAAACTTCAATTGAGAAACTGGACCTAAGTCAGCAATTTCAGTTAGTTCAGCACCTGCAGATACAGTTGGGAAATAACCTGTTTTCTCATTTTCACCAAATCCTGAATAAGAATCTGAACGAACACTACCAGAAAGGAAGTAAGTTCCTTCATAGTTGAAGTTAGCTCTAAAGAAAGCCGAGTTCAGTACGTTCGCGTTTTTGTAAGAGTAATAGTTTGTATTAGGTCCTACTACTACAGCACCAGCACCTAAGTTGTTAGCACCGAAAGAGTCAAATAGGAACTGACGAGTTTGCAAGCCGAAACCTTGGAAAGTTACTTCTTGACGCTCTAGACCAACTAAGAAAGTTGCATCTAAACCTTCTGTCAACTCAGTATTGTAGTTTAATGTACCAGTGAGAATTTCAGTGAACCTATCATCAGTAGTTCTACTGGCTACACCACCATTTGGCGCGCCAAAGGCAAAATCAGACTTAGACCAAACATTACTGTTAATACCGTTTGATCTATCTTGGTTGTACTGTAAAGCAATTGTCAAATCATCAGTGATATCGAACTCACCTCTAAAAGAAGCTAAGATCGTTTTGTTATCACCTGAGAAGTTTTGCTCTCTTCTTAATGCTTCAGGGTTGAAGAAGTCAGATGAAGCAAGTGTTTGGAAGTAACCGCCAATACTGTTCTGGCTTAATGTACCATCGTCAAAAATTGGTGCTGTTGGATTATAAGTCAGCGCGAAATCAAATAATTGATTATTCTTTGCTCCGAATGATCCATTAGTAATGTTAATGTTCGCGTTCAATCTTAAACGATCATTAATCGCATTATGCGTTACATTTAGTCTTGTGTTAAGTCTTTCATTTTTGAAACCCTTTACAATACCTTCATTATTTCTGTAGTTAACAGAAGCTCGGTATGAAGTTCCTCCTGAAGATCCGCTTAGGCTAACGTTAGTAGCATAAGAAAAAGCATCTTGAGTAATAACATCAACCCAATCAGTTTGAGAACCGAAGTCGGTACCACCTCTTGATAGGAATTCTGTAGGATTTAAAACTCTTAGCTTATTAAGCGCCTTTGTCTCAATACTTGCGAAGGTGTTTACAGAGATGTTCGTTAAGCCGTCACCTGTATTACCTTTAGTAGTAGTAATAAGAATAACACCAGAAGAACCTCTAGCTCCATAAATTGCAGCAGCTGAACCATCTTTTAGTACATCAATTGATGCAATGTCATTTGGATCAACGTTTGCAAGGTCAGCACCAGGAACACCATCTAATACAATAAGTGGTGATTGGTTACCACCGAAAGTTGAGATACCTCTTAAACGGATATTGAAACCGCCATTTGGATCACCACCTGGTCGCGTAATAGAAAGACCAGCAACTTTACCTTGAAGTAACTGAGTCGGATTAGCAACGTTACCGTTGTTAAAATCCTCAGGTTTAATGCTGGCAACAGCACTCGTGATCTCTTTCTTTTCTTGAGATCCATAACCCACAACTACGGTTTCGTCTAACTCAGCGTAGTCTGGTTGTAACACTACATCAATAGTGCTTTGTGTACCCACTAGAACTTCTTTTGCGATATAACCCACAAATGAGAAAACTAGTGTTTCGTTGGCAGCTGCTTGGATAGAGTAAGTACCATCTAAATTGGTAGCTTCTCCCCTTTGCGTGCCTTTCACCGTTACGTTTACACGAGGAATGCCTAAGCCGTCATCCCCCCCTGTAACCGTACCGGTAACGGTCTTTGTTTGAGCCAGTAGTGCCCCTTGGAAACCCACTGACATAACAAGTAGGATTAGTAAAAACTTTTTCATACAATCATTTTTAATTTACTTGATTTAAGGCCGAATTCGGCCAAAAAAGTGCAATCGAATGCTTAAAGTACTATTACTGGGGGGTAATTCATAGCCGACTTAACCTAAAATTAACGCAAACGTTTGCAGTAAATCATGGTTTTTGCACAGAGAACAAAGAATTTGCCACCCTAACTCACAGATTTATAGACCCATGTTAAGCCCATGTTAATTATCACTTGAGCTTAACAAAGACACAAAAACGACAATATTAAGAGAAATAGAAATGGGCGATTTCTGGTTTAGACCTGCGCTATTGAAGAGGAATAATTTGTGCTGTAGAAGAGGATGTCTAATTTCATGCATTAATTGAATTAGGCCATGGATTGGAAAGTACTCTTAGATAGTGGTGAATCGCATCATAAGGATTCAGATCGTTCGGTATTTGACAGAGATTTTGATCGAATTATATTTTCTCACCCCTTTAGAAAGCTCCAAGATAAAACGCAAGTTCATCCCTTGCCTGAACATGATTTTGTACACAATCGTTTGACGCATAGCCTTGAGGTTTCGAGTGTCGGTAGGTCTTTAGGGAGAACTGTCGGGGCGGTGATTTTACAGAGGCACCCTGAACTAATACCTCATTTTAGTGCAAACGATTTTGGTCTCATTACCGCATCGGCTTCCTTAGCACATGATATTGGAAATCCTCCTTTTGGACATTCAGGTGAAGATGCCATTTCGGACTACTTTGTCACAAACAAAGATATATTAGAAACAGGCTTTACAGAACAGCAGTGGTTTGACCTCATTAACTTTGAAGGCAATGCGCAAGGTTTTAGACTCCTCAATAAGTCTGGTTACCAAGGCTTACGCTTGACCAAGCCGACACTGGCGGCATTTACCAAATACCCACGTCCTTCAAAAGTAGCTGATCAATTTAAGCCAAGGCGAAGTCAAAAGAAATATGGCTTTTATCATTCAGAGAGTGAGATATTCAAATCTTTGGCGCAAGACTTAAAGTTGCACCAATTGGCTGATGCCCAATGGTCAAGACACCCCTTGGCTTTTCTAGTTGAGGCGGCAGACGATATTTGCTATCATATTATTGACTTAGAAGACGGTTGCAATCTTGGCTTAGTGAGTCAAAAGGACACAATTGACTTATATGCGGAGGTGATCGGAGAAAAATTTAATGCGGCAAAACTGAAAACTATAAAGAGTAAAGCTGAACAGATCGCCCTACTCAGGGCCATGAGCATTGGCGCATTGATTGAGCAAAGTGCTACCTACTTCTTAGATCATGAAGCGGAGATATTGTCTGGTGAATATGATGTCTCACTCACCGATGTCATCAAGGCAGAGGCAGCACTAGTAGAAATTAAGAAGGTCTCTATTGAGAAGATTTACAGAGCGCAGCATGTGGTAGAAATAGAAGCTGCTGGGTTTAATGTGCTCAATGGGTTATTAGAGGCTTTTGTTCCGGCCATTTTGAGCAAGCATAATATGTCCAAGAAACAGGCCATTGCCTTCCGACTATTACCGATTGATTTGAAGGAAGAAATTAAGAGTTCTAGTGACACTTATACAGCATTGAGGGCCTTGTTGGACTATATTTCGGGCTTAACCGACTCGAATGCAATGAGTCTTTACAGAAAGCTTATGGGCATTTCTTTGCCGAGTATGCGCTAGCACATTTTTATACTCATTAATAAGAGTGCTTTCGAATATGATAGATAGGGGAAAATATTACCTTTGTCCTCTTATTCAAAAATGTGGTCTAAACTCTCCCATATTGTACTGAAACACAGGCTTATATTGATCATCTCGATCTTCCTGTTTACTGCCTTTATGGGTTATCAGGCAAGGAATGTCAAGATGGCATTCAACTTTAATACTGCAGTACCAAGTACAGACGAGAGCTTTCGTTACTTCATGAACTTCAAAGAGAAGTTTGGAGAGGATGGAAACATCTTAGTGGTGGGTGCAAAAGATAGCGCATTATTTCAGCTAGAAAACTTCAACAAATACAAGGAATTAAGTGAAACGATTGCAGCCTTAGAAGGCATTAGCAACGTTATTTCCCTACCAGCACTGCAAAAAATTGTCAAGAATCAGGACAACCGAAGTTTTGATTTGGAGCCATTGATGAAAGAGTCTCCCAAGACTCAAGAAGAACTGGATGCACTACTGCAAGAGGCGCTTGGATTGAAATTTTATGCAGGTCAATTACTGAATCCAGAAAACGGGGCGACACTCATCCTAATTAACATGGAGCGGGAAGTGCTGAATTCAGCAGGTAGGAATGATATAGTGAATGACATTAAGGCCTTAGGCGAATCGTTTGCCGCAGAGACGGGCATTGACCTTCATTATTCTGGTATGCCGTTCGTGCGTACCGTCATGCAGCAGAAGACCAATGTTGAACTAAGGCTTTTTATTGTTCTCTCTTTGAGTATCACTGCCGTAATTTTATTTCTGTTCTTTCGATCAGTTACTTCAGTATTAGTTCCGCTCATCGTGATCAGTGTAGTAGTGGTTTGGGTACTTGGTACAATAGGTTTACTGAATTACAACATCACAATACTGATGGGTTTGATTCCATCCATCATTGTCGTCATCGGAATACCGAATGGGGTATACCTTATTAATAAGTATCATCAAGAGTATGCCAAGCACGGTAACAAACCGAAGGCACTCAGCCGAATGGTGAGGAAGATCGGTATGGTAACGTTCATCACAAATTTTACCACTGCCATTGGTTTCTTAGTGTTGGTTACCACCGACATTAAGCTACTGAAGGAGTTTGGTTTGGTTGCAGGTATTAACATCCTAGCCACTTTTATCGTCAGCATTATCTTGATTCCTGGTATACTTTCCTTCCTACCGGGGCCAAGGAAAAATCAGCTCAAGCATCTAGAATTTAAAGCAGTTGGTAAGTTTTTGGGCTTGCTAGATTTGATAGTACACAGACATCGTTATCGTGTATTTGGGGTCACTGCCGTAATCATTACGGTGGCCATTATTGGTTTGACAAGATTGTATTCGGTGGTTTATATGGTAGATGATATTCCAGAAAAGTCAGAACTAAAGCAAGACCTCTATTTCTTCGAGAATAATTTCAGTGGTGTAATGCCACTAGAAATCATCATCGATTTTGGAAAACCAAAGTCAACCATTAATGCGAGAAACTTAAGGAAAGTAGATCGCTTGGAGAAAGCCCTCGAACCATTAGAAAACATTTCTTCACCGATATCCATCGTGTCTTTTGCGAAAGCAGTAAGGCAGGCATTCTATAATGGCAATGAAAGATTCTATGGGCTTCCGAGCCCAAGTGATAGGAATGTAATCCTAAGTTATTTGAGTAACAGAGATGGAGATGCTGGTTTACTCGACTCCTTTGTGGATTCGACAGGTCAGGTCATGCGTGTTTCACTGAAGATCGCGGACATCGGGTCTCAGAAAATGGATTCTCTGATCACAAATGTGGTTCAACCAGAAATTGATAAAGTCTTCGGGGCAGATGAGGGTGTAGACACGGCCGTTACCGGTTCTACTTTGCTATTCGTAAAAGGCAATAAATTCTTAATTGAAAACCTGCGTAACTCATTGTTATTGGCCTTTGCGATTATAGCGGTCATCATGGCCATTCTTTTCGCAAATATTAGGATGATCATCATTTCACTGATTCCGAATTTCATCCCATTGATCATGACAGCGGGCATCATGGGCTTCTTTGGTATTCCATTAAAGCCGAGCACGGCACTTATCTTTAGCATAGCCTTCGGTATATCAGTGGATGATTCCATTCACTTTTTAGCAAAGTATAGACAAGAGCTTTTTGCAAAGAACTTTTTCGTGCCAGTCGCGATCAGCAACAGTATTAAAGAAACAGGATCGAGTATGCTATATACTTCGATTATTCTATTCTTCGGTTTTGTGATTTTTGTTTTCTCTGACTTTGGAGGAACAGTCGCCTTAGGTTTATTGACATCATTGACATTATTCTTTGCCATGATTACTAACCTAACATTGTTACCGGCATTGCTCATGGTGTTTGACAGCGGTAAGCGAAATCAAAAGATTCATCCTTTAATAGAACACTATGAGTTCTACATAGAAGATGATGACGAGGAAATAGACACAGACAATTTATTGATTAAGAAAGACGACCCATTTGTGGGTTCTACCGATAGGTAATACGAAAGGAATTAAAGTGAGTAAGTATAAAGAGTACAAAAAACCAGAATTTGCGAAGGTTGGTGAAGACATACTTCAATTCTGGAAAGAGAACGAGATTTTTGAAAAGTCAGTCTCTGAAAAGGAGGGTAAGCCGACTTTCACATTCTTTGAAGGACCTCCATCTGCGAATGGAACGCCTGGTATTCACCACGTTATGGCGAGAACGGTCAAAGACATTTTCTGTCGATACAAAACACAAAAGGGCTTTCAGGTAAAACGAAAAGGGGGCTGGGATACGCACGGACTGCCCGTGGAGCTTCAGGTAGAAAAGGAATTAGGTATTAAGAAAGAAGACATAGGCAAGAAAGTTTCTGTCGATGAATACAATCAAAAGTGCCGCGAAACGGTGATGCGTTTCAAAGATATTTGGGACGACCTCACCGAAAAAATGGGCTATTGGGTTGACCTAGAAAATCCATACATCACTTTCGAGAAAGAGTATATAGAAACGGTTTGGAGCTTGCTTAAGCAGCTTTATGACAAAGATTTAATATATAAAGGCTACACCATTCAACCCTACTCTCCGGCTGCCGGAACAGGCTTAAGTTCTCATGAGCTGAATCAGCCAGGGACCTATCAAGACATCAAGGATACCTCTATGGTAGCCCAGTTCAAGGTAACGGGTACTGAGAATGATTTCATCTTAGCTTGGACTACTACACCATGGACGCTTCCTGCCAACAACGGTTTAGCCGTAGGCGCGGGTATCGACTATGTGAAAGTGAAAACCTTCAACCAGTACACTATGGAGCCCATAAATGTGATTCTGGCGAAGGACAGGTTTAGGGCTTATTTTGATGCTTTAGGATTAGAGGATGAAAATATAAAAGTGGGAAATAAGTGCTGGCCCGAATTGTCAAAAAACTTGCTTTTGAAAGGTAAGGGCAAGATAATGATTTGGGAAATTCTCGAAGAGTTCAAAGGAAGAGATATGGAAGGAATGGATTATGATCAGCTGATGCCATACATTCCTTTAGAAAAGCCAGCATTTACAGTAGTGATTGGTGATTTTGTCACCACTGAAGATGGTACAGGCATTGTGCACATTTCTAAAACCTTTGGTGCAGATGACTTTAAGACTTCTGCACAATACAATATGCCTGGCGTATTTGTAAAAGATGAAGAAGGCAAGGATGTGCCCATCGTGGACAAGCAAGGTAAATACGTGAAAGAGATCACGGATTTTGGCGGTATGTATGTAAAGAACCAATACTACAAAGATGGTGAAGCACCGGAAAAGTCTTTGGACGTATTGATTTCCATTAAGCTGAAAGAAGAAAATAGAGCCTTCAAAGTAGAGAAGTACGAACACTCGTACCCTCACTGTTGGAGAACCGATAAACCAATTCTTTACTACCCATTAGATTCATGGTTTATCAAAACCACAGCTTATAAAGACAGACTGGTTGAACTGAACAAAACCATCAACTGGAAACCTGCTTCCACAGGCGAAGGACGTTTTGGTAACTGGCTAGAGAACTTGGTAGACTGGAACCTAAGCCGATCGAGGTATTGGGGAACACCACTACCGATATGGGTTTCAGAAGATAAGAAAGAACAAAAGTGTATCGGTTCGATTGCTGAATTGAAAGCGGAAGTTCAAAAATCAGTTGACGCTGGTTTTATGAATGAGCAGATTTCGGATGACTTCGATTTACATAGACCATATGTGGATGATATTATTTTAGTCAGTGATTCTGGTCAGAAAATGATGCGTGAGTTAGACCTCATTGACGTTTGGTTTGATTCAGGGGCCATGCCTTACGCACAGTGGCATTATCCATTCGAAAATGAAGACATTTTTGAAAAGAGCTTCCCTGCAGATTTCATTGCCGAAGGGGTAGATCAAACACGAGGTTGGTTCTTTACACTGCATACCTTGGGTGTTTTGCTTCACGACAAAGTAGCCTTTAAGAATGTAATTGCCAATGGCCTGGTGCTAGACAAAAGTGGTAACAAAATGTCCAAGCGATTGGGCAATGCTGTCGATCCTTTCAAAACGATCGGGGAGTACGGACCAGATGCCACACGTTGGTACATGATCTCCAATGCCAACCCATGGGACAATTTAAAATTCAACATTGAAGGCGTAGGCGAAGTACAAAGAAGGTTCTTCGGTACACTGCATAACACTTATAATTTCTTCGCACTTTATGCGAACCTTGACGGCTTCAAATTTGAAGAAGCGGCTATACCTTTAGCAAATAGACCAGAAAGTGATCGCTGGATTCTTTCCAGATTGAACACACTGATAAAGACTGTCGATACAGCTTATGACGAATACGAACCGACCCGTGCGGCACGTGCCATCATGGACTTTGTCGCTGACGAGTTGAGTAACTGGTATGTGCGTTTGAATAGAAAACGGTTCTGGAAGGGTGAGTATAATGATGATAAGCGTGCAGCTTATCAGACCCTATACACTTGCCTAATGACGGTGTCCAAGATTGGCGCACCTATTGCACCGTTTTACATGGAAAACCTATTCCAAGACTTGAATGCTGTGAGTGGGCTAGATCAAAGTGAATCCGTTCACCTTGCCGATTTCCCAGTGGCTGATGATGCGTGTATCAATAGTGATTTGGAGGCACAGATGGCCTTGGCACAAACGGTTTCTTCTTTAACGCACTCTATTCGTAAGAAAGAAAAGATCAAAGTGAGACAGCCCTTGTCTAAGATTATGATTCCAGTTTTGGATGAACAGACAAGACACCATGTAGAAGCTGTTGCCGACTTGATCATGTCTGAGGTCAATGTCAAAACAGTTGAATTCTTGGACGACACATCGGGCGTTTTGGTAAAGAAAATCAAACCGAACTTTAGGGCTTTAGGTCAGAAGTTTGGTCCTAAAATGAAACTGATATCAGCAGCCATTAACCAATGGGGTCAGGATGATATTGCCACAATTGAAAAAGACGGCCAGTATGATTTGACCATTGACGGTGAAGCGATTCAGCTTACGATTGACGATGTTGAAATCAGTAGCGAAGATATCCCGGGGTGGTCAGTAGCCAGCGAAGGCAAAACTACAGTGGCTCTAGACATAACCATTTCAGACGAACTGAGAAAAGAGGGGATAGCTAGGGACTTGGTAAATCGAATCCAGAACTTGCGAAAAGATCAAGGACTGGATGTACAAGACAAGATTGATGTACTTGTTTTAAACAATGAAGCGATCATCAACGAGGCACTTAATACCAACAAAGCCTATATCTGTGAAGAGACACAGGCAATTAGTTTAGTATTTGTAGATAAGCTCGACAATTCCCAAGAAGTTGAAATAGATGATTGGAAAATTGATCTTAGCATTTCAGTGAGATAAGTTTAAGCTTGAAGCACCTTAAATACTTCTTTTTAACCCTAGGAGTAATTGTCATCGATCAGGTGATCAAGTTATTGGTGCATTTCAATATGGCCATGGGCCCAGCCGGTGAAATCAGCGTATTCGGTAATTGGTTTAAACTGCACTATATCCTTAACCGAGGAATGGCTTTTGGCATTCGTTTCGGTTTTGAGTACGGAAAGCTTGGCCTGACTATTTTCCGAATACTCGCTATGGTAGTCATTAGCATAGTATTATACCGAATGGCTAAGAAGAACTACCACGCAGGCCTGCTTTGGTGCATTGCTGCCATACTGGGAGGGGCCATAGGAAATGTGATCGATAGTATTTTTTACGGAGTTTTCTTAGACAATGCCCCTTATGATGTGATTTCTCCTTGGTTTCATGGTCAGGTCATAGACATGCTCTACCTCGATGTTTGGGAGGGTTATTTAGCCGACTGGATTCCAATCTGGGGAGGCAAGAAAGTGGCACTATGGCCCATCTTCAATATTGCCGATGCCGCCATTTTTATAGGCGTATTTGTCATACTCATATTCCAAAAGCGTTTTCTTAAGGATCAGAAGGAGTCAGCTCATTGATATCAATATATCATGAATTAAGTTTAAATATTTTTACTTTAAACATTTAACTAATAAATTAGTGCTCCAATTCTAAAAAAATATAGATATGAAGAACTCAAAATACCTTCTTGGCTGGTTTGCCATGATACTACTGCTGTCCCCAACGTCAGTTTTGGGGTTTCAAGAATTGCCATTAGACCCAACGGTTAAAATAGGTACGCTTGACAACGGCTTCACTTACTATTTAAAAGAAAACCCACTTCCAGAAAAACGAGTAGAATTTCGTTTAGCGATTAAAGCAGGTTCAATTTTAGAAGATGATGATCAGCAAGGTTTGGCTCACTTCACAGAGCACATGCTTTTCAATGGTACAAAGAACTTTCAGAAAAACGATCTTATAGATTTCCTACAGAAAATGGGGCTTGAGTTTGGCGGTGATTTGAACGCCTACACAAGTTTTGACGAAACAGTTTATATACTGCCCATTCCTACCGATGATCCAACGAATCTTGATAAAGCCCTGACAGTACTCAGTGACTGGGCACATCAGGCCACTTTCGACAATGAGGAAATAGATAAAGAAAGAGGAGTAGTAATGGAAGAGTGGCGACTGAGGTTAGGAGCCTCAGAGCGCATGAGACAGCAAGTTTGGCCTATTACTTTAGCCGGTTCGCGCTATGCCGAACGCTTGCCAATCGGTAAACCAGAAGTACTTGAAAACTTTGAGTATGATGCAGCTAAGAGATTTTATAGAGACTGGTATAGGCCTGATTTAATGGCACTCGTTGCGGTTGGTGATTTTGATGCAGCCGAAATGGAAGAAAAGGTCAAGAATCTTTTCGGTAAGATCAAGGGACCAAAAAATCCTAAGGAACGCGTTTATTACTCACGACCTGATTTTGAAGGAACTCGAATAGCAGTAGCCAGTGATGAAGAAGCCACGGGTAATACAATTAGTGTTGAGTTTATTCAGAAGGGCACAACAAAGACTGAAAACACATTAGCCTCTTTTAGAAAAGGAGTAATGAGAGGGTTGTTCAGTAATATGATTAACCAACGCATGAATGAGCTGGTACAATCAGAGAACCCACCGTTTCAGTTTAGCTTTAGCGGATATGGCGGAACACTTGGTCATGAAAAGTCTGCATATAGCATTTATGTCAGCGTAAAAGACGACCAATTCAAAGAAGGGTTAAAGGCTGCCGTTTCGGCCAATGAGCGTGTACGTAGATATGGGTTTACCCAAGGAGAACTAGAAAGAACAATCGCTCTTTATCGAAACAGCTATGAAAGAGGTGTAAAAGAAGCAGACAAGGCCGAATCTTGGAGAATGGTTGGTACTTATGTAAACCACTTCCTTAATGGGGGCTCTCTTTTAAATGCACAACAAAGGCTAGACAACCTGAATGCTGTCATTCCTACCATTAAGCTTGAAGAAATCAATGCGTTAATCAAGGGATGGATTACGAATGATAACAGAACCATTGAAATTAATGCAAAAGCCGAAGACGCAGATAAAATCCCTACCGAAGACGAGCTATTGGCTATACTTGACAATGCTAAGGATGACAATTCTATACAGCCTTATGCAGAAGAGAAATTGGCAAGCAGCCTTCTCACAGAACTTCCAAAGGCAGGTTCTGTTGTTTCGGAATCTACTAATGAAGTAACGGGGATTACTGAAATGGTGCTTTCGAATGGAGTGGAGCTTTACCTAAAGCCTACCGACTTTAAGAATGATGAGATCAGATTGAATGCCTTCAGTTTTGGTGGAGGATCTCTCTACGATGCCAGTGAAATTATGACCATTCAGATGGCAGGTCAGGTGGTAAGTCAAATGGGAATTGGTGAGTTTAATGCCATTGACCTCAATAAATTTATGACTGGTAAAACGGCATCGGTCAACGCAAGTATTGGCCTATATGATGAGAGTGTTTCAGGTTTTTCAAGTATTAAAGACCTTGAGACTTTTATGCAAATGCTACACCTCAAGTTTACTACTGCGAGAAAAGATGAGAAAGCTTTCAGCAGCTGGTTAGGAAGGACCAAGAACCTATACGCAAATGTGACTTCAAGTCCTGACTTCAAGTTTTCAGTTCAGATGCAAAAAATAATGTATGGTGCTGATAATCCATGGTTGGCAGTACCATCTCCTGAACTATTAGATGAAATCAAATTAGATAGAATTTTAACGATTTATAAAGAGCGCTTTGCCGATGCTAGCAACTTTAAGTTCGTCTTTGTGGGTAACATAGAGATGGACAAGTTTAAGCCGTTAGTTGAAAAGTATATTGCGAGTTTACCAGCTTCAGGATCTAATGAAACCTATAAGGATATTAATTTAAGCCCGCGCAAAGGCAAGATTTCAGAAAACGTGTATGTGGGTGTTGATGACAAGAGTCAGGTCAACATTATACTCTCAGGTGATTACGAGTATGATTTGGAATCCAATGGACTGATGAATGCAATCGCAGGTATTTTGTCTAACAAAATGATTGAAACCCTAAGAGAAGAAATGGGTGGTGTTTACGGTGCTGGAGCTAATGCCTCAATAAGCGGATATCCAGACCCTCAATTCTCTTTCTCTATATCTTTCCCATGTAAGCCTGAAAACGTTGAGGCACTTACACAGGCTGCTCTTAATGAGCTTGAAAAGATTAAGAACGGGGACTTTTCAGATGAAGATCTTCAAAAAATCATCACTGCTAGAAAGCAGAATTTTGAAGAGTCAATAAAGCAGAATGGTTTTTGGTCTAACGCCATGGGTAGTTATCTTAAAAATGGCGATGAATTCGAAGAAATTCTCAAAGGGAATGAACGCGCAGATGCAATTACAAAAGAGGCGATTGTAGCAGCGGCCAATAAATATTTGACCAAGGAGAATATCATCACTGTTACGAAACTTCCAGAGAGTTACAAAAAGGGAGATCTAAATCAGGAGATTAAGAAGAACTAAGCTTGGCTTAATTAAACTCTCCATAATTAACGTCATTCTGGACTCATTTCAGGATGACGTTTTTTATTTTATAATTACCTCATTCACAATAGGCTGACCCAACTCCTTAGTGAGCATCACGAGAATTTTGTCTCTAGACATGTTGAGCTCATGCTTCAATGGAGCTGATGAGATATGAACAAAGAGTTTTTTATCACGAATATAGATTTTCGATGTGCGGGTGGCAATCGGTTTACCCATTACCCGCTCCCAGGAATTGATCAGATCTGTTTCATAAAACTTACCCTCGATCCTAAACGCCTTGAGCATTTCACTAATAGCACTTCCAACCGTTTCAGGTTCGCTTTTTCTGCTATTTGGTGAGTATCTCCTTTTCATTTATTTCCTTTTGGGGTGCCTAAAGTACCGATTCATCGGCTCTCATTTGGCAATAGATTGAAATTACTCAATATTTATCTCAAAGTTATGTGCAATGTTCATTCGTAAGCTTTTTAAAATTGGTGACAAAGCCAAATGGCTGTTCCTTGAATTACTGATTGTATTCATTGGTGTATACCTCGCTTTTGTGTTTCAAAGCTATGCTGAAGATAAAAAGATCCATAAGGAAAGGGAGAAGGTGCTCGTAGGGTTGAAACTGGAACTCGAAGAGTTTAGAACCAGCTTTGGCCAGTTTGCTGATTTCCAACAAAATAAAGTTGAGGAATGGGATTCCCTTTTTAACATTAATGAAGTTGGCAACTATTACGGTTGGCGATACATAGAACCTCAGTATAACTTCATGATCATAGAATATGCGCTTGACCAGAAAGGAACGGAAATTGTAAGCTTTGACTTGTACGATAAGCTCTCAAGGCTTTATGGGGAGATAAAAAAACTGGAGCATGTAGAAAGACTCATGACAACCTTGGGAATGCGCTATAACCTTATTTCAGGTGCTTTAGATAAAAACTCACCTGAAGTTTTGAATATGAAGGCTGAGAACCGCTTTACTTTTTTCAAATTCACAGGGTTTGCTAGGGACAGAACAGGTATGCTCAGAAGAGTTGTAGCTGCTTCTGAAGAAATACTTGATGAAATTAATGATCAACTTGGTCCTGTAAAAACTAAAGAGATCGACTTTAAACTCATTGAGAAGTACTCTTCTTCCGGTGTAGATTTGGACTTTATCCGTGAGATTTTTGAAGAATATTTTCCTCAATATTCAACAGAAGAGTTTGATGCTTTTGTGTCAGAGATGGAGAGTAAGTGAAACTAGTCGGCCTCTATAAATAGGTCCGCGGCAATCTTATCGGCCAGTAACTTCCCTTTGTCTGTTAAAATCAGAAAACCCTCATCTTCAAAAATTAAGTCCTGACTCGCCAGTTTGTTTAAATAGTGCTCTTGTTCGGTGAGTAAATCAACTTGGTACTTAGCTTTTAATAGACTTAAGTCACAACCCCATTTGGTCCGAAGGGATGTAAGGATGTACTCATTGACTTGGTCTTCTGGCGAAAGTGTAATGACCTCGAAGTGTATTTCCCCTTCGCCAATTCCCTTTAGGTATTTTGCATTGTTCGCCACATTTGCCTTTCGGAACTTACCGTTGTAGGAATGAGCGGAGGGACCAATGCCCAAATACTTTTCGTCTTTCCAATAGGCACTATTATGTTGCGATTCATAACCTGGCTGGGCAAAGTTGGATATCTCATATTGGTCGTAGCCATATTTATCCATCGTTTCCAAAAGGATTTCAAACTGATCGGCAGCAAAATCATCGTCTATCGCTTTTATTTTTCCCTTTTTAAGCCAATTCCCAAAAGCAGTTTGCGGCTCAATGGTTAAACAATAAGATGAAATATGCTCAGGCCTTAATTCAGTAATCATATTCAAATCACGCAGCCAATTATTGTGGTTTTCTTCAGGCAAGGCGTAGATTAAATCCAGACTTATGTTTTCGAAACCTTTGGCCCGAGCCAAATGAAATGTGTCAATGGCCTCTTTGCTGCTATGTTGGCGGTTCATCCATTTCAGGTGTTCATCATTAAATGATTGCACACCTATGCTTAAACGGTTCACGCCATGATCGAAAAAGGTAGATAGCTTCTCGTCATTTAAATCGTCTGGATTAGCTTCTAGCGTAATTTCTGGGTTGCTCGATAGGGCATATTCGTGTTGAATAATTCTCATGAGCTTTTTTAAATGAGGGCCTTCGAGGAGGGAAGGTGTACCACCACCGAAATAGATAGTGTAAATGGTATCCTTTCCTAGAAAGTCACTTTGCATCACTAATTCTTCTGCAATAGCATCGACCATTTCATCGATTTGGCCAACAGATTGGGTAAAGTGAAAGTCACAATAGTGACATGCTTTTTTACAGAAAGGAATATGGATGTATAATCCGGCCAAAGTTTCGTTATTTTAAAATCAAACCTAGTAAATGTCAGGCTTTCGCTATGTCTTATTGGTCGTTTTCGGCATTAATTTCTTAATCTTTCATTCAGCTTTTGCGCAAGAAAAACTGGAGCTTAGGATTACAACTGCCCCTGAATATGAGCCATTACTTCGTAAGTATAAGTATAGTCAAAGTCCAATCGATTCTTTAGGGGCAATCCAAACGACTCGATCTCTCGTAAGACAACTCCATGTGGACGGTTATCTGTTGGCAAAGATAGACACGATTTTATCAAAAGGTGGTCTAATAGAAGCTTTCTTAACACCAGGTGAGCCCTTTGAATGGCTTTCGTTAAGCGCAGGAAATGTAGAACAGAGTGTCTTGCGTAAGTCTGGTTACAGAGCGGCTCGTTTTGAAGGACAGCGGTTTGACATCCGGCAAATTTCAAAAATTGAAAGCAGTATGCTCGCCTATGCCGAAAGAAACGGCTATCCGTTTGCGTCTCTCAAATATGATTCTCTACGAATAAGTAATAACCAGCTTAACGCCACGCTTGATTTGGATACAGGGCCTATCATTCGGTTCGATTCAGTACATATCAGTGGGAAGAAAATTCTAAAATCTCGTTTTGTTACGGCATACTTAGGGGTTCGTATGGGAGATACCTACGACCAAAAAGTTGTTGATGGTGTAATAAGTAAGTTGCGAAGGCTACCCTATATCAGGCTGGCAAAGAGCCCTGAATTGTCTTTTCAGAATAGTGAGGCGAAAATCACACTCGATTTAGATAAGCGGCCTATCAATACAATTGATGGAATTATTGGCTTTTTGCCCAACACGAGTCGTGATAATGGACTTTTGATCACGGGGCAATTTGACTTAGAACTTTATAACCCTTTCGCTACAGGAAAGAGAATTGGTCTTCATTGGAGACGTTTAAGTGAAGAAACGCAATCGATTCGCATGAACTATTTTCATCCAAATATTTTAAGAAGTCCGTTGTCTGTAGATACGGATTTTGAGTTTTTGAAACAGGATAGCACTTTTACCCGAAGAGATTTTCGAGTAGACTTATCGCTTAATTTAGCCGCCAATGGAACCATCGGTTTTTTCACAGACTTTAGAAATACGGACCTTTTGGCCACGGCTCAATTTGCCAATGCGACCAGCCTACCAGATATCGTGGATTTTGGCCTGACACGCTATGGACTTAGTCTTTACCTCGATTATCTAGATGACTCTTTCTTACCAAGAAGAGGTTTAAGCATTACTTTTTCTGCTTCTGTGGGTAATAAAACGATCGAACAGAATATTGACCTGCCTGCCGAGCTATATCAAGGTGTTGATTTAAAGACGCTTCAATACCAATACGACTTTAGTTTTAATCATTACCTACCCGCTAGTGCGAAAGTAATTCTATACACCGGGCTGAAGGCAGGGCTATTGTCAAATGATCAGCTTTTTCAAAACGATGCCTATCGTTTGGGAGGGTTGAACACGCTTAGAGGTTTTAGCGAAAACTTTTTCTTCGCTACTACTTATGCTTACTCTACCATTGAGCCCAGGGTGTTTTTTGATGAATCTTCTTATCTATCAGTATTTTCAGATGTTGGTTTTATAAGCAGCGACTTTGTGGATCAAACGGGAGATAAAAATGAATTTGCACTAGGTCTTGGCGTAGGTATTAACTTTTCCACCAGCAATGGTATCTTTAACTTTGTTTATGCTTTGGGTACTTCTGAAAGTACGGGCGGCCTAAACTTTAATCAATCGAAAATTCACTTCGGCTTTACTACCCGATTTTAACACAAATATCTGAATGGAAGCGTCCTCATTTTTGTTTCGCAATATAGCCATTGCTATCTCTGTAATTTTGCTAGCAACCTATGCGGTATCGAGAATGGCGTTCCCAAAAATGTTCTCGACCGTTTATGATTTCTCAAAGCTATTGAACTTCAAATTGAAAGATGAGTTCGGTTCCAATATGAGGCTATTAAGTACTGAAAGCCTCTATTTTACAATCATTTTATCTGCCTCTACGAGCTTTGTTTTGATGATATTGACTTACGGTCTAAAGCAAATGGGAAGGCTAGATTCCTTTGACATGCTGATACCAACTAGTTTTGGTGAGGGTTTACTCATCTGGCTGGTGCTTACATTAATCATTCAATTGATATTTTTATTAAAGTACCTTTTTATCTGGGCAGTAGGGGTGCTTTTTAATTTACCTGTGGGCATGAGCCGGCACTTTCAAGAAGTGCAGAGTCTTAACAACTGCTTCATTCTCACCCTGACGATAGCCTGCTCATTAGTAATTTATAGCAACTATGGGTTACCTGAGTTGATGATTGAGGCCATAATAACAGGAGCCCTCATCTATTTGCTTTACAGGTTGTTAAACATTTTTATTAAGCTAGAACAACTCAAGGTGTATAGTAAGTTGTATATATTTTCTTACCTTTGCACGACAGAAATCGTCCCTGCTCTTGTGGGGATCAGATTAATGACGTAACACGCCAAATTCGGGTAAAAAGTAGGGAAGTATATGTCTAATAGCATCATTGAGGAGAGGCTGAAAGAAGTTAAGAGTTTACTTGTGTCTCAGCCAAAACCGTCTGATCCGAAATCACCATATTATAAACTTGCAGAGAAATACGGAATTAGGGTTGATTTCAGACCTTTCATTCAAGTAGATCCTATTGCTGCAAAGGAGTTTAGAAAGCAGAAGGTTGATATCTTAAAGCATACCGCTATCATTTTCACGAGTCGGAATGCAGTTGATCATTTCTTTGCTATTTGTAACGATCTGAAGGTTGATATTCCTGCTGACATGAAATATTTCTGTATTTCAGAGCAGACGGCTAACTATCTTCAGAAATACATAGTGGTTAGAAAGAGAAAGATTTTCACAGGTTCTAGAACTGCTGAAGACTTAATAGAAATATTAAAGAAGCATAAGAACGAGAAGTATCTATTTCCTTGCTCTAACATTCGTAAGGATGATATTCCGAAGTTTTTGGAAGATAATGGTTACCAGTTTTCTGAGGCAATTATCTATGAGACGGTTGCAAGTGACTTGTCTGATTTGGATGATGTATACTATGATATCATTGCATTTTATAGCCCAAGTGGAATCAACTCACTATTTGTGAATTTTCCGACCTTTGAGCAAAAAGATACGCGTATGGCCGTCTTCGGCCCTACAACAGCGAAGGCAGCTACGGATGCTGGTCTTGTATTGGATATTGAGGCGCCTCAACCAAACGCCCCATCCATGACGGGAGCACTAGAACTGTACATAAAGAAGGCGAACAAACTTTAAGATTAGCTCAACCTGTAAGGGCATGAGCTAGTTTTGTTGTAATATATTCGCGCGGTTTAAATAAATGGAATATATTTCGCGTTACCACATTATGACAAGAGCCTTTCTGCTAACGATCATTTGCTTATGTTGTCATTTGGGCGTTCGTGCGCAGCAGGATGCGCAGTTTACCCATTACATGTTCAATCAGCTTTATTATAATCCATCATTCGCAGGATTATCTAATGGTAATACTTTAACAGCAATTCATAGATCACAATGGTTTGGCTATGATGGTACCATAAATAGTGGTGGTGCCCCAAACACACAAATGATTAGCTATAATAGTAGTGCCAGTCTTTGGAATGGAGGCTTGGGCTTTCATGTAGTCAATGATAACTTAGGGCCATCGTCAAATTTAGAGTTACAAGTATCTGGATCTTATTTTTTAAATCTGCCAAATGGAGCATCATTGAGTTTAGGCTTAAAGGTTGGAATGTTTTCAAGTAGTATAGACTTTGATGAGATTGTAGTAGTAGATCCAAGAGACGGTATAGGTAGTTTATCTGGCAAGGAGTCTCAACTGAGGCCAGACCTAGGTATTGGAATTCTTTACAGAAATGGAAATTTTTTTGGTGGTTTCAGCACAAATCACTTAATTCAACCCGAATTCGACTTCGGTCAAGATCAAATAGCCAATCAATTACTTCGACACTACTATTTGACAGTAGGGTATGACTACGCGTTAACACCCGAACTAACAATTACACCAACTTTATTATTTAGGTCCGTAGGGTTAGATTCCTACAACTGGGATTTTAGTGTTATTGGTCGTTATAAAGATCAATTATGGGGTGGAGTATCCTATAGACAATCAGAATCAGCTTCGGCAATGATTGGATATAAAGTACTAAAAGATCGAAGTTTGTCGTTGGCATATGCAGTCGACATTGTTTTGACAGACAGATCGAGTAAAGAGCCTACTTCACAAGAGGTTATGCTCATTTACACGTTCAAGTCTAAAAGTAGAGTAAGAAATCTTGGAAGGAACATCATAAGAACTCCAAGATACCGTTACTAAACATAAGTTCTGTAGAGACTTAAAAAGACGAAATTTTTTATGTCTCAGCGGATTACTAACAATAAAATATTAATTTTCGCGCTTTAAGCGTAGTTCTGGCAGAATTTGAGGAGGTAAATGGCCAGAGAAACTATAAAAACTGACTATGATGAGAAAGTCTGTACTGGGTCTTATGATAGTGCTATTACTAGGCTTCACCGCTGGTTGTAGCATGTTCGATGGCTTCTTAGCAGGAGGGGGGAAGGATCAAAAACTTCTGGACGAAGGTCAATTACTTGGCGTTTTAGATAGGGGTGGTTGGTATCAAGAGTTACCTTATGGAATGGTTGCCATTCCTGCAGGAACATTTTACATGGGCCAAGCCGATGAAGATGTAGCTGCCTCTCAAATTAATGCGAATAGACAAATTACCGTCAGCCCATTCTTTATGGATGCTGAGGAAATTACCAATAACGAATACCGTCAATTCCTTTATCACATTTCTGAACTTGCCCAAAATGGTGACAGGTATTGGGATGCTACACTGATTGCATCGGTAATGCCTAATCCTAAAGTATGGGAAGAAGAGTTCACTTATCATTATGCAGATAGGATGACGCAATACTACTGGGAGCATGCTGCTTTTGACAACTATCCTGTTGTTGGGGTAAGTTGGGAAGCTGCTGAGAAGTTTGCAGAGTGGAGAACCATTAATCTGAATAATGGGCAACAGATAAAATACGAAGGTGGCGGAGGCCTCTTCTCATTTGGAGGTAAGAAAAGCGAAAGAGAAGCAGCGGCCGCAGCAGCTGATGCAGGTCCAGTACTTGGAGCAGTAGGACCAGCAGGTCCGGCTAACGGAGCTGCAGCAAGCACATTTGTGGACACCAGCCCAATAGAAACAAGATACCCGAATTTTAGACTACCTACAGAAGCAGAGTGGGAATATGCTGCACGTGGCGGTAGAGAGATAGTAAAATATCCATGGGGTAACCCGTACACTAGAAATAAGGATGGCTGTTTCTTGGCCAATTTTAAACCAGGTAGAGGTGCTTATGCTGATGATGGATACCCATATACTGCACCAGTGAATGCCTTTTTACCCAACCCTTTTAATCTTTACAACATGTCAGGTAATGTAGCCGAGTGGTGTCGAGACGACTTTTCCCCGGTGTACAACCCATTGGTTTGGGATTTGAACCCAATGTTTACTTACAATCCAGAAACAGATAGTAACAGCCCACACTTTGGTAAAAAAGTAGTTAGAGGTGGTGCTTGGAACGATGTATCGTTTTACTTGCAAACAGGAACAAGATCTTTTGAATACCGTGATGTAGCTTCGGCTTCAATCGGATTTAGATGTGCCATGGACTACCTTGGCCAACAATAATTTCACCTAGAATAATAATTAAACTTCAACCTAACTAAGAAAAAAAATGGCTAGTAAATTCGTTAACAACTTTTATGGCAATATCATGCCGAAGATCTATGGCTTAGGAGCCTCGGTCGTAATTGTTGGTGCTATGTTTAAGCTTGAGGGCTGGCCTGGCGCAACTCCCATGCTTGTTACAGGATTAACGGTAGAGGCACTAATTTTTGCTTTTTCTGCATTCGAACCCAAGGGCACTGATTACACGAAATTGCTTTATGATCACTCAAAAGGTGGTGAAAGTAATAGCCAAAGTAAAGACGATATCTCTCTGACTAAAATGCTTAAAGAAGCTGCTTTCAATAAAGAAGGTTTACAAAACCTGAAAGCTGGCATGGATAACTTGGCTACTAACGCTAAGCAAATGGCAAGTATGTCTAATGCATCTGTAGCCACTGAAGAGTATGCTAAGAATGCCAAGACTGCAGCAGCCTCTTTGGCCAAAATTGATCAATCAACTGCACAAGCTGCAACCGCTTTCAGTGAAGTTGCTAATACTGTCAAAGGCTCTGGTGCTAATCAGACCCAATTGAAAGCAGCAACTGAGGCTTACCAGACCCAATTGAAAGATGCAGCGACTCAGTTACAAGCCTTGAGTGGAGCATATAAAACTGAATTGGCGGATACAGAGTCAGTAGCAAAATATATGAAAGGCTATCTTTCTAACATGGAAACCATGATAAAAGGAGCTATGAATACGGCCAAGCAGACGGAAGAATTCCAAGGTCAAATGGCTAAACTGAATTCTAATGTGACTTCGCTCAACAAGGTGTATGGAGCCATGTTATCTGCAATGAAACAAACTAACTCTTAAGCTGAAGGATAATGGCAGGAGGAAAAGAATCCCCGCGGCAGAAGATGATTGGCATGATGTATCTCGTGCTAACAGCGCTTCTAGCCTTACAGATTAAAGATTCGGTGCTGGAGAAGTTTGTGTTGATGGAAAATGGTTTGGAGATTTCAAACTCATCTTTCTTAGATTATAACACGACAATTCTTTCAGAAATTAAGGCTGACGTAGTAAACCAAGGTGATAAATCTGGTGATCAGGCGGTTGCAGCAGTAGCTGAGAGTGTAAGAAATTACACTACCGGACTCGCAGTGTATTTAGATGAACTAAAGTACGAACTAGGTAAAATAGCGACTGGTGGAGATACCGCTAAGCTCAGAAAACGCTCAACTTTGAAAAAGTATGAGGAGCCATCTAACTATATGGTGAATCAAGGCTTTGCTGATGAGTTAAAAGCAAAACTAGATGAGTACCCTGGAAAAGTCAATGGATTGATTGCGTTGCTTGGTAAGGAAACTATGACACCAGAATGGATGGAGTCTATTGCCCTAAAGGCAGATGACATCAAAATGTACGAGAACAATCAAGAAGAGAAGAAGAAAGATTATGCAAACTTCAATTTCTACAAGGCACCTTTGGCTTCTGTACTTGCACAGTTAACATTCTATAAGAACCAGATTTACAGTAAAGAAGCAGTGGCTTTGAATAAATTGAAATCATTCGTAGGTACAGCTGTTTCAGTAAGCCCAGACGATATTCCATCTATTGAGAGTGTTCAATCTGCGGAAGCTACGCCAAGAGCTTCAGAGCCTGTAACTGCTACTGATAATGTAGCTAATACTCCGCAAACTACACCAAGTAATGCTGGTAACGGTTCAACAAATACTGCAATTCTTGAGACAGATAAGTTGCAAGGAGCATTTGCAGGTATAGATTATGCTCAGGCCATTGTGCTTGCTGAGACAAATATTGTGACTGCTGGTTTACCCTTTAAGGCTCAGGCTTTTTTGACTCTTGGTAATTCAGAGTTGTCTCCGACTGTTAAAATGAATGGTGAAGACGTACCTGTTGTCAATGGTCGTGGTGTTCTAGACTTTCCAACCTCTGCTCGCGAAAGTGAGTATGATGCAAATGGGTTGGCAAAAAGGTCTATTGATATAGATATTATTGCCGATGATGGTACTGGAGGTCAGATTACGAGAACTAAGACTCATGAGTATTTTGTGGCAAGGCCAGTGATTGATGTTCGGTCGCAATCAGTAGATGTGCTTTATCTTAATTGTAATAACAACCTTAATGTTAATGTTCCTGCTTTAGGGCCAGCCTATCAGCCTCGTTTTACTGTTACGGGAGCTACTTTTACTCAAGGTTCGGTTAAAGGTCAAATTTCTGTTGTTCCTAGCAGTAGAGCTGTTAAAATAGATGTTTCTAGCAGTGGGCAGTACATTGGTTTCAGAGAGTTCGAGGCCAGAAATGTTCCACTTCCAGCACTGGATGTAAGACCTAATGGACAAGTATATAATCCTAGTGTTGGTTTGACGGACAAGCCTACGAGACTTGATTTGCGTTTGAATCCCGATGCGGCATTTGCAGAGAAGTATCCAGATGATGCAAACTTCTATGTGACAAAGGGTGATATATTTTTGACTCGTGGTACCCAAAGAAAGGGTGCAATCAGAATTGACGGTCTGACTCCTGATGTTGATTTATCTGCGATTAGGTCTAGGATGGCCGCAGGAGATCAATTAGTAATTTCTGTAGAAGAGATAGCTAGGGTAAATTACAAGAATGAGCAAATCCCAATAACGTTTGTTGGAAGTATGACGATGATTATTAATTAGAAGGAGAGGTTATGATGAAGAGGTTATTCTGCTTATTGTTTGTGTGTTCATCTTTTGTTGCCTTAGCACAAGAAGAGGGAACAGGTGTAGATCCTGCCAAGTTCTTAAAGACCATTGAAAGCACTACTAAAGTTGCTGGTCTAAATAGTGCTAGGAAACAAAACAATGAGTTTTCTATTCGCCCCATTCGCGATGAAGATGTAATGTTTAGCATTCGTCTTTGGTCCAAAATGAATTTTAATGAAAAGCAGAATTCTAATTGGAACGCAAAGGAGTCTAGGATAACTGAAATCATAATTGAAGGAATCAAGGCATATTACCAAGCACAAAATGAAGCGCTGGATCAAGTTGTAGGCATTACACCCTATAAGACTCTTGAAAATGAAGTAAAGACTTTTACTGAAGATGATGTTATGTTGGAAGAAGATTTCAACATTAATCTATCAGATTTTTCTACGCAACAAGGTAACTATGATGAGACGCAGAGGCCTCGTGCAAGAACTGCATTAAAGATTCGAGATGGCGGACGATTCGCAGATTATAGTAATGCGAGATTAGATTCAATCATAGATGCTGAGTACGCTTCTTCTGCCGGAGCTAAACCCTTAGACCCTGCTGTAAAGGGTGATTTAGATGTACTGCTATTAGAGGAGGATTTACTATTTGATAGAAACCAGTCTTTAGCGAAATGGGATATTGTTTCAGTTACCTTAATTGCCCCGCCAAAGGCATCTGTAGATGGTGCGGAAAGAGAGATTGTAAGGGTGAAGTATCAAGAGCTTACGGCTTACATTGCTAAAGTTTATGGAGAGAGTAATAAGGACAAGGCTTACTGGTATAATGATAGAAACCCGCGTAACAAAGAGTTGAGCTTTGCGCATGCTTTTGATTTGAGACTTTTCAGTACCTACATTACTAAGTTTCAGAATATTGGTGATGATAATATCCAGACGCTTTATGGAAAGCAGAATTATGACTACTCAATTATTGAGCAAGCCATGAAGAAACGTTTCGAACTGTTAGAGAAAATGCATAACCTCTGGGAATACTAGAGATTGTTAACGATAAATGAAAAGGAAGTTATTTGGCTTCCTTTTTTTGTTGAAAGAAGTTCTTAATCAATCGAGCTCGAGCATCGCCAACAAGCTCAATTAATTCAGCTTCGCTGGCCGCTTCAATTTTACTTATGGTCTTAAACTCTTTCATGAGTTTATTGACCGTAACACGCCCAAGCCCTTTTACATTTTCTAGTTCGAAGTTGAAACTGTTTTTGCTTCGTAGATCTCTGTGGAAGTTAATGGCAAACCTATGGGCCTCATCTCTAAGCTTCTGAATCAGCCGAAGTGATTCGGACTTCTTGTCAATGTGTAGTGCGAATTGATCCCCTGGGAAATAGAGCTCCTCTAAACGTTTGGCAATGCCTATGACCGGTATGGTACCATAAAGGCCTAATTCTACCAAAGCATCACATGCCGCGTTTAATTGACCCTTACCGCCATCAATAACGATCAGCTTAGGCAGCGGAGCATTTTCCTCTAAAAGGCGTTTATATCGTCTGCCAACCACCTCTTTCATAGAGCCAAAGTCATCAGGGCCAACCACCGTCTTTATTTTATAATGTCTGTAATCCTTTTTAGAAGGTCTACCCATTTTAAAACATACCATGGAGGCTACAGGGTTGGTACCTTGAATATTTGAGTTGTCAAAACACTCAATATGGGTGGGTAGCTCCTTTAACTGTAAATCATTCTGAAGTTGTTTTAAAACCCGGTTCCCTTTATCCTTGACGTTCTCTAGAGAGGCATATTTTTCTTTCTTAGCGAAAAGCGCATTTTTCAACGACAGATCGATCAGTTTCTTTTTATCTCCGATTTGTGGTTGGATCGTCTTGAAATTATCAGAGACAAAGTCAACCGGTTTGTTCACAAGTACTTCCTTTGCGCTGCTTTGGTATTGATCTCTCAATTGGATTAAGAGCAACATCAAGATTTCCTCATCAGATTCGTCAAGTCGCTTCCTTACTTCAGAGGTTTGGGATAGGTTGATGGTGCCATTCTTAATCCGTAAGTAATTGACAAATGCCCACTTCTCATCGGAGATAATGGTAAATACATCCAAGTCTGCAATCTTAGGACTCACAACAATTGATTTTGATTGGAATAGGCCAACCATATCAAGTTTTTCCTTGAATTTCTGTGCCTGTTCAAAGGCGAGTTCTTCAGCGGCAGATGCCATCCTTTCTTTGAAGTATTGCTTAGGAACAGACAGGTTTCCTTTGAGAATATTAATGGCTTGGTCGATGTCTTTTAAATAGTCTTCCTCTGTTTGCAAGCCTTCGCAGGGACCTTTGCAATTGCCGATGTGATATTCTAGGCAAATCTTGAATTTACCTTTGGCAACATTTTCTTCAGATAGATCGAAGCGACAACTTCTTAGCGTGAAAAGGCTATTGATTAGCCTAAGCACATTGTTCATCACTTTTACATTGGCATAGGGGCCATAATAAGTTCCGTTAGACGGAATGAATTTTCGTGTACTGTAGATGCGGGGAAAACGCTCATTCGAGACACAGATATAGGGAAAAGTCTTGTCATCTTTGAGCAGTATATTATACTTAGGCTGGTTTTGTTTGATGAGGCTGTTCTCTAATAGCAGCGCATCAAACTCTGAGTTGACAAGCGTAATCTCTATGGCTTTGATTTCGCTTACGAGTTTTCGGGTTTTTCTATTGACACCCGCATTCTTATTAAAGTAACTGGAAACACGTTTCTTAAGACTTTTGGCCTTGCCAACATAGATAAGTACGCCATCTTCATTGAAATAGCGGTAGACGCCCGGGCTATCGGGCAGTTTTAATATTTCGGACGGATTAAAACGTGCGACCTCCATGGGTCGAAATTAATAAATCTCGTCATCAAAGATGATGGTGCTGTCCGATGTGCTGAGAATATTTGTAAACTTTTGACAGTCAATCTCCATGCTTAACTCTGCTGGCCGATCGAAGAAGGACTTCTTAATACCGAGTGTTGTATCAGCATATACTTTCTGCATAAACATACCTACAATTGGCATGGCCGTTCTGGCTCCTTGGCCATCGGCCCAGTATTTAAAGTGAATGGCTCTGTCGTCACCACCTACCCAAGCTCCAGCAACTAAGTCTTGCGTAACGGCCATAAACCATCCATCCGAAGCGTTTTGAGTGGTGCCCGTTTTAGCGCCCATATTATTCTTTTCTTGCTTTGAGTCTACAAGACCATATTTAGAAGAGAGACCTCTTCCTGATCCGGCTTTAGCGGTTTCTTGTAACATGTTGAGCATGACATAGGCCACATCTTCACTGATGGCTCTGCTCTTTCTAGGAGGCTCATTATAAATAACATTACCAAACCTGTCTTCTATTCGGCTGACATAGTACGGTTCAATGTGTACACCTTTATTGGCGAAAGTACCATAGGCACCTACCAATTCATGCAAGGAGGCGACTTCTGTTCCTAGGGCAATAGAGTAATATGGAGGTATGGTACTCTTGATACCCAGTCGCTTGGTCATATCTACCACTTTTTCTGGTTTTACAATGTCCATAACCCTTGCAGTGACTGAGTTAACTGATTTCGCCATGGCCAGTTTTAGGGTCAAATCGTCACCAGTAAACCGCCCTTCGGCATTTTGTGGGCTCCAGGGTTCATCTTGAAAAGGAATGTCTATGGAAACGGCCTCGTCTTTGAAAGTGAAACATGGAGAATAACCTTGCTCAACTGCGGTGGTATATACAAATGGTTTGAAAAGTGAACCAGGTTGCCTTTTTCCTAAGCGCACGTGATCATACTGAAAGTGGGTGTAATTAATACCACCTACCCATGCCTTGATTGCACCTGTTTTGGGGTCGGTGGCCATAAAACCACTTTGAAGAAATTGTTTGTAATAGCGAATGGAATCTATTGAACTCATCAGTGTATCAATATCTCCGTACCAAGAAAAGACGGATAGCTTTTTCTTCTTGTTCATGTAGTAATCAACAGAGTCAGACTCTTCACCAAACTGTTCCACCAAATTGCGGTAAGCTTTGGTACGAGGAATCACATTCTCTTCCATAAAGTCTTCAATATCTCTTCCCTTGGCATCAATCCAGAGGCTTCTGTCTTCTACGGATAACAGCGAATCAAAGCGATGTTGCAATTTTCGCATTGCGCTGTCGGTAGCTTGTTCTGCATAGGCTTGCATGCGGCTGTCAATAGTGGTGTAAATCTTCAAGCCATCAGCATAGAGGTCATAACCTAATTCGCGAGCTAAAAGCCTCAAATCTCCACCAGCTACACCTCGAAAGTACTGAGCAAGCCCTGCGTTTTGATCTTGCTGCTTTAGTGTAAGCTCAATGTCTTGTGTTTTTAAGGTGTCGTAAACTTCTTGATCTAAGAAGCCATATTTTACCATTTGGCTCATCACTACATTACGCCTACGTTTAGAGTTTTCAGGGTTATTGTCTGGGCGGTAGGTAGTAACTCCTTTTTGCATACCTGCTAAGACTGATGCTTCCTGCACGGTCAACTCACTCGGTAGCTTATTGAAATATGTTTTTGCCGCGGACTTAATACCATAGGCATTATTACCAAACTCTACTGTGTTATAATACATGGCCATAATTTCAGGCTTGGTATATGACTTTTCAAGCCTTACAGATAGTATCCATTCTTTAGTCTTGTAGATGAGCTCATCGAGCATACGATTTTTACCCTCAAGCTTCCCTTTGTCTCTTGCATCCAATACACGTGTAGAGAAAAGCTGCTTGGCCAGCTGCTGACTAATGGTACTTCCCCCGCCTTTTCTGTTGAAGGTGAGTACTCCATAAGCTACTCGAAACATACTTTCTAGGTCAATACCAGAGTGTTTTTCAAAACGAATGTCTTCTGCGGCCAACAGCGCATTGACTAGGTTATCTCCCAGTTGGTCGTAGGTGACCGGGTTTCTGTTATCACGAAAATAACCAGACCCTAACTGTATGCCATCTGAAGTATAGAGGGTGGAAGTAAGGTTTTGCTCGGGATTTTCTAATTGCGAATAGGAAGGTAGCTCACCGAACCAGTTGTTTGCATTAGAACTTACTGCCCAGATGTAAGTAGGTAGGCCTACAATGGCCAAAACGAAAAGCACCCAAGCTGTGATGATCAGCTTTTTTAATAAAGGTCGGTTTTGGGTGATTTTACTTTTTATGCTCATCTACTGGTAAAATTTCTCATGAAAAATCAAGTACTCGTCAATTTTCTCGCTATCGAACAAGAACTGTAAGTTATCGATAGAGATAGCAAAATTATGAAAATTACTGTCTTCTTGATTAATACGCTCTTTTAAGACTTCAGCAAGTATATCTCTATAACGTTCAGCCGCAGATTTAGTCTTAAAGGAATTTACATAAAGTATTTCCATACCGGCAGTCTTTTTCAACGAAAGGTTACCAATGGAAAGTCTTTGGTTTAAGAACCTTTCTTCGTTGAGTGTATTGATGAGTTCTTTCACTGCTGATACCGAATTAAGGGTAGTATCTATGGTGATGGCTACCAGGTGTTGTTGTTGGAAGTCCTCACTAAAGTCAAACCCTCTGTCGGATAAAATCTCATCTTTCGCGGGTTTTAAGCTAGATAATAATCCATTGGCATAATCGAATAATGGCCCTTCAGGATACTTGACTGTGAACTCTTCTAGTGCTTTTTCATATGGAAACAATCCCTCAGTCTTTGCTTTTAATATGGCCGATAGTAATTCTACTGTTGGCAAGAAATCCACATCTTCAAATGAGGCCAATGCAGCTTTAAGCATTTGATCGGCTTCAACATAGTTGCCGGCTTCATATTTAGCATAGGCATCTGCATAGAGTCGCTGAAGTCTCAAGTTTCTTGCTTGTTTTTCTTGGACATAATTCGGGTTGACCAACACTTTGGCCGTGAGGCTTTCTGGAAACTCGGCAATAATCAGTCGTTTGTATTCATCCGCTCGACTGGGGTCAGGTATTTCGAAAAGTGTGTAAAGTGCAAAGAGGGTTTCGAGTCTGAACTCCGTTTTTGGATACCTGCTCAATAGCGTCTCGTAACTCACGGCCGATTCATCATCACGTTTAAGCCCAAAGCGGTAGATCCTACCCAGATTGAAATAAGCTTCTTGAATTTCGGCATTCGCTAACTCCTTCTGTTCTGCCGATTGCGGAATGGTTTCAAGTAGTTTTTGCTTTTCTGCATCAAAGCCGCCTTCCTCTGCGTCATCACCTCTCTTCTGGTCATTAGTTTCTGCACCAGTATCAACCAAAAGGTTAGGATCAAGACCTATTTTAATGGATGTTTTGCTTGATCGCCTCCAATTATCCTCAAGCTGTCTGTTTCCCCAAACCCTTCTGAATTCTTGCTGACCTTGGCTAATGGCCGTTTGGTTGTAGAAGTACCAAGTATCATCATCAGAGATATCCGTATTTGTGCTACTGCTTCCTAAGTCAATTGGGTTGCCCTTTCTCTCTTTCCTGTCGAGTTCTTTTTGCTTGGCGGCTTCGGCACGTAAGTGTTGATCTAAAAATGCGTCTAAAGAGACAGAGTTCATTTCGGAGAGTGACAATAAACTGTCATTTAAAGCAATGGTGTTCAACTGTGTGACGAAGTCCTTGAGTACCGTTTGTTTTGCTGCTATGACTTCATAATTCTCGATGTCCTTAGGTAGCTTGGCTATGGCACTGTCATAGTATCGGCTTGAAAGCTGGTAGTTCTCGTAAGGGTCGAAGTATATCTGTCCTAACCTTAAGAAGTTTAATCCTTGTTGACGGTTATCAGGCTGTTCTACTTGGGTGCCCGTTCTATAATTCGCAATGGCATTGACTAGCTTGCCCCTTTGCTCTTCAAGCTGCCCCATTACATAGTAGATTTTATCTTGATACTCTAGGTTTTTCCCATCCTTCAGCATTTTATCAAATGCCTTATACACTTTGGCGATTTTGTCAGGGCTTGACTTCGAGTAATCGGTCAGCGCCATTTTATTTAGCTCTGAGTGGAAGACTAAATCATAAGGAGGGTTTCCTTTTAAGGCTAAATCATAATACTCAATCGCCCGTTGGTTTTCTCCACTCTTTTGGGCGATTTGACCTAGTATGAAATTTGTCCTTGCCTTTTGGTCACGATTTGAAATCAATTCGTTCACTTCTTTTAAGGCAGTGGCAATACCCGCTTCGTTACCTTGCCTTTGGTGAAAATAGGCGAGGAGCACTTTGTAATCTAGGTTGTTTTTTGGGGTGAGTTCTTCTTCTAATGTCAGGTAATTCGATACGTCAGTGGCTTTATCTATCTCACCCATGTCCATATAGGTGCGCATTAATGCGATGAGGGCTGCCTGCCTGGCGCCATCATCCTTACTGGTTTGATTTACATACTGAAACGTTTCAACGGCATATTGAAACTGGCTACGCAAGTGTCTGATTTTTCCGATCAGAATGTAGTTATCGTCTACCCAATCGCTGGTTTTATACCATTCTATAACTTGAGAAGCCTTCTTAAAAGCATCATCCAGTTTCTCTTCATTGCCTTGAATGGTAGCAGAATCAATGTCAGGAAATACTTTGAGAACATCATTGAAATTGTAATCGTAGTCATCTTCAAGGCTTTGATAGACTTCGTTGATGTACTGATTGGCGTAGAAATACCCATTGTAACGGGCATTCATGTTCTGATAGCCTTTTGAATTACAACCGACAGCTGCTACAACAAGGAGAAGACAAAAAAATCTTGTGATATGTAAATTGTTGATTTTCAAATCAGAGTAAGTTCTGAATAGCAACGAAGAATAAGGCGCAATTAATACAATAAAAGGTATCTGGTTAGGTTTTAATCAATATTTTTGTTTCCCTTGATTTTTTATTGTGGCAAGATTCAAGAAAACACTTTCTAACTGGTTAAATACCAGACATATTTTCATCGTTCAGAATGAGGAAGACTTTTCTGAAAAGGCCACCTATAAGTTTACTTATGCGAAGATAGCCTTCTTCAGTTTTCTTGTCTTTTTGGTAGTACTCACCATTAGCATTTACCTTGTCAATACAGTTTTAGCACAATGGTTTGATCCACGCTACGCGGAACAAGAAACGCGCAAAGACTTAGTTCAAATGAGCATTTCTCTAGACTCACTGAACCAAGAGCTTGAGAATAGAGATCAGTTTATCTCAAGCTTCAAAAAAATTATGCAGGGCGATGTTACCTCCAATGAACTCCCAGAAGCCGAGGCCGCTCGACCGCGACAACCTAACAATGCACAACGGCTAGAAGAAACGGATTCTGTGTTTAAAGCGGAGTTTGAAAGAGGAGGAGATCTCGGTTTGACAGGAGAGATTGAAAATGATGAACTGAGGCAACTCTATTTTTTCTCACCAATCACGGGTTATATATCAGAACCATTTAATGCACAGTCAGCACATTATGGGATTGATATTGTGGCCAAAAAGGATGAACCCGTTAAAAGTATTGCGGATGGAACGGTAGTTTTGGCCAGTTGGACCCAGTCCGAAGGCAATGTAATTGCTGTACAGCATAGAGAGAATTTAATTTCAATCTATAAACATAACTCAACACTTACCAAAGAGGTGGGTGACTTTATCACCGCAGGTGAGATCGTAGCCATTATCGGAAATACAGGAGAACTGACTTCCGGTCCACACTTACATTTTGAACTGTGGTACAATGGTTCGGCCGTAAACCCGGAAGAATTCATTTCTTTTTAATCAGACTAAACAGATTGAACCATGTTTTCAAAAGAAGAGAAAAAATCGACAGAAGAGCTTAGCCAGACGAGTAATATCATTGGTAAGGAAACGGTATTAGAGGGTAGTATCGAGTCTGCTGGTAACATTAGGGTTGAGGGTAAGGTCTTTGGCAACGCCAAAGCGAAGGCCAAGTTTGTGATGGGTCCTGATGCTTATGTTGACGGAAACGTTGTAGCGCGTTCTGGAGAGGTGGCTGGTAATATTCGTGGCAACATTGAGATTTCAGAATTGCTGATCTTAAAGCCTACCGCTGTTATCAATGGCGATATCCTCACTAACCAACTTGTTGTAGAGCCAGGAGCTACCTTTAATGGTGGTTGTAAAATGGGGCATTTGGCCAAAGACATTGTCATCAACTTACCGCAAAGCCGTGCCTCAGAAAAAATCGCCAAAAGGGCCTAGTTTCCATTCCAAATACTGTCATCACGCATTGCCATAGATAACTATTTGATTAGTTGACCTTGTTCTCTATATTCAAGGTATGATTTTAATAGCACAAGATTTTCTGCTTATTCCCTTACAACCATATTAGGAGTGATTGACAAACCCTTTCTTAAATATGCCCTCTTTCTGGTATCTATTGCGGTTTTCTCTTGCAACTCTGAGCAAGTGGAGGTGCCAGAAACAACAGCAGTTCAACCGAATTCCGTTTATATAGTCATTAATAATTCCACAGATAGTCTGCTCCGCATTAAGCTCACATTGGGATTAAATGATACTATTCAAGATCAACACCTCGTATTAAAAAAATCTGATACACTCGTGCTAGGTCTAGAGAAAGAAAGGCTTTTGACACTAGAAAGTAGAGCGGCTCAGGAAAAAAAATTAGTGGCTAAACCAGGAGACTCTTTAGTCGTGGATATCACAAAAGGAGAGATGCGTGTGAGGTCTAACTCAGAAAATGTACTCATCAACCCATTCGAAGATCAGCTTAATGGTGACTTATCTAGTCTCCAAGATTCACTATATGGCAAATTAGTAGTGACGGATAGCCTTCATGGAATGATGGCAGTCTCAAATGAGTATTCCACGATGGTCTTTTACCCTATAATTTTCCAGAAAGAGTTTAGTCAGGAGCACCCAGAAGTAATTCAAGCATTTACAAAGGCCGCCTATGCTGAGGCTAATGGTTTGTTGAATAAAGTAAATCGCGAAGGCCAAAATGAGGGCTATAGCACCTTGAGTCTTAAGGAGGAGATACAGCTCCGAAGGATCTTTCTAAGATTATCTTATTTGGCAAAACAGCAGAAAAGGGAGGACTACATGAGTACTTTTTTGAATAGCCAATTTTTTGATGAGGACTTTATGATGCAAAGCACATACGGAGTTCTCTATTTATTCAGGTATATTACTGAGGGTGTATTAAGAGGAAGCCTAAAAAGAACTTCAAATCGTAGTTTTATTGAATATGCAAAAGCGTATGACTCGCTGCAAAACCATTTTAAAGAACCGATGCTCGCTAGAGCTAGGAAGTTTTGCCTTGAACGTATGGTCTATGAAAATGAGTCTTATGAAACCATATCAACCTATGCCACCGCTTATCAGAATGCGTACCCTGCGGATAGCCTCTTTTTAAAATCATTCTCAAGTAACTTTTTATTGAGTCAAAATGAATTGGTCAAAAGTAAAATAGGGCTCAATCTGTTGAAAGAAGATGGATCTACAACAATGCTTACAGGGCTATTGAATGATCTTAAGGGTCAGGTGGTTTATATCGACTTTTGGGCAAGCTGGTGTCCGCCTTGCAGAGAAGCCATGCCTACCTCGCTAATTTTAAAAAATAAATATTCGGACAAGGATGTCACCTTTCTATATTTTTCAATTGATACGGGACAAGAAGCTTGGAGGCGTGCCAGTGCCAAAGATGGCATTGCTCAATACCAACATAGTTACTTGGTCTTGAATCATCAAGCTTCGGAGTTTAGGAAAAACTTAGAAATAGGAGCTATACCACGCTATCTTATCTTTGATAAGGAAGGACGGGTTGTTGAAAAAAATGCCCCAGGACCCATGGACAAGAGCTTGGAGGCTGTTCTTAATAAATATATTGCCAATTGAAATTATGAAGAATAAGAACCCCAACGACTACCTGAGATACTCCCAGTTGGGTATCCAATTGTTTCTTACCATCGGTATTTGTGGTTGGTTGGGTTTCAGAATGGACGAATCTTGGAATAATGGAAAGCCATTATTTATCATCCTTATGATTCTTGTTGGCACTACAGGGGCTATTTATATGCTCTACAGGTCCTTACCCAAGGACTAGGTCAGTTAGGTTAACCACTTCTTTAGAAACTTAGAACTTTCAACACAGAACTAAGCACGAATTACCTACCTTTGCGGCATGCAAAGCAGGGGCAAGCAAATTTTCATCTCACTGATCGTTTCGACAGTTTTAGCCGGAGTCGTTTACGGGCTTCAGCAGATGGAAAGTACCCAGCAATTTATTCACGAGAAAGTTTGGTCGATTATCATTTTTTCCGCCATTCTTGGTTTGATAGTCGTCATTATCGGTGACTGGGGACTGAGAAATATGGATGCCCAAAGTAGGCCGAATTTGTTTCTTGGCTTGACGGTCTTGAGACTGCTTTTGAGTATGGGTTTTGTGGGTATTGTACTCTTTGTTGGCATTGAAGATAGAGTGATTTGGGTAGCCAATTTTTTCGCAGCCTATTTATTCTACTTAGTATTTGAAATATATAGCATTCTGTCTAACTTGCGCGCGATTTCGACAGAGGCCGAAAAGACATGATGAAAAATAATAGAACTAACTTTCCCAATTTACTGATCATAAGCCTCTTAATGACGGTTTTCAGTATTGCAAACAGTTCAAGCTTATTAGCCGCTTCTGATAGCGGAGAGGAGAAAAAAGAAGGTGGCGACACCGAGTTCATCATGCATCACATTGCCGATGATTATCAATGGCATATTGTGACCATCGGTCATACTCATGTGACCATCCCGCTTCCAATGATTATTTACGATCATGGTGAGTTGAAATTCTTCATGTCTTCAGATTTTTATGATGAACATCATGAGCCAATCGCACATGATGGTTATATGATTTCACACGGCAAACTTGTAAGAGCAGGTGCTGGCCATGAAGAGGCAGCTGCACATGGTGAAGCAGCTGGTCACGAAACGGACGAAGCACCCGCTACAGAAGGTCACGATGAAGCACAGTCTGATTTCTTAAACCTGTCGATCACTAAAAATGTAGCATCGTTATTCTTGAGTATTTTCTTAATGCTAATCACTTTCATAACGATTGCCAAACGATATAAAAAGGGTGTTGCTGCCCCAAAAGGACTTCAGTCTCTATTCGAACCTATCATTGTGTTTATTAGAGATGATATAGCTAAGACCAACATTGGAGAAGATAAGTACCAGCGCTTTATGCCTTTCTTATTGACCATGTTCTTCTTCATTCTTTATAACAACTTATTAGGGCTTACGCCAGGTGCTGCTAACCTTTCGGGTAATATTGCAGTCACTTTGAGTTTGGCCTTGTTTACATTCTTCATCACTCAGTTTAATGGTAAGAAAGCATATTGGGGGCATATTTTTGCCACGCCAGGTGTACCGCTTCCTTTGAGACCAATTATTCTTGTAGTGGAGATTATCGGAATTTTCACTAAGCCTATTTCATTAACACTTCGTCTGTTTGCTTCAATTACAGCAGGTCACATTGTAGTGTTAAGTATTGTGGGTTTAGGGTTTATATTAAATAGTGTAGCTGTCGGAGTTGTAGGAACCCTCTTCTCCGTAGTGATCACGATGATTGAAATATTGGTGGCTGTAATTCAGGCATATGTCTTTACACTGTTCTCTTCGATGTACATCGGGCAGGCAGTAGATGACGGTCATCATTAATTAGTACGAATACCATTGTTTCATTTATAACAAACATAATTATGTTATCTATTTTATTAACTGCTGGTTACGCCCTTATGGGAGCTGGTATTGGTGCTGGTCTTGTTGCGATAGGCGCAGGTCTTGGTATCGGAAAAATTGGTGCTTCTGCTATGGAAGGTATGGCACGTCAACCTGAGGCTGCAGGTAAATTGCAGTCTGGTATGTTGATTATTGCTGCACTTATCGAGGTAATTGCGCTTTTCGGTGTTGTTGCATGTTTCTTACTTGCTACTAACACTGGAATTGTTGACAAACTTTAAGAAGTATTTGAAGAGTTTCAGGCTTAGCATTAGGCTGGCCTGAAGCTTTTCTTTTAAAAAAGAGAGACATGGATATTTTAATACCAGATACCGGACTATTTATCTTCCAATCAATCGCATTCTTATTGCTGATTTTTCTATTAGGTAAATTTGCATGGAAGCCGATTTTGAATGGGCTGAAAGAAAGAGAAGATACTATTGAAGGAGCTTTACTTGCTGCAGAGCAAGCAAGGAGCGAGATGGAAGCTTTGAGTGCTGACAATGTCAAATTAATGGCTGAGGCAAGATCAGAGCGTGACGCGATGTTAAAAGAAGCAATGGCCGCGGCAAACACCATCAAAGAAGAAGCTAAAGAAGAAACTGGCAAGATCGCTTCTAAGATGATCGAAGACGCCAAAGCAGTAATCGAAAACGAGAAGAAAGCAGCATTATCAGAGGTGAAGTTGCTAGTGTCTTCACTTTCATTGGAGATCACTGAGAAAGTACTTCGCAGAGAATTGAGCGACAAAAAAGCGCAAGAGTCTTTGGTAGACGAGTACGTAAAAGATTTGAACTTAAACTAATTCTGACGAATGTCTGAATATAGAATTGCTTCCCGATACGCCAAATCCTTGCTTGACCTAGCGGTTGAAAAAGGTCAATTGGAAGAAGTAAATAACGACATGCTTATGTTCTCTAATCTTGTAAAAGAGAATAGAGATTTATTGTTGATGCTGAAAAGCCCCATCATTACGCATGACAAAAAACTGGCTGTTTTGAATCAAATATTTGAAGGCAAAGTGAATGACTTAACACTCGCTATTTTTCAAATATTGACTAAAAAACACAGAGAAATGTACCTCGATCAAATCGCGGTAGAGTTTCATCACCAGTACAATTCCAATCAGGGAATTGAAGAAGCAACTGTTACAACAACTTTTGAACTTGATGCCAAGACGAAAGCTGAGTTTGAAAGTATTGTTACCCAGATATCTGGTAAAAAAGTAGAGCTTACCCAAGTGATTGATGAAGACCTAATTGGAGGTTTCATCTTGAAAATTGGTGATCGTCAAATCGATGATTCTGTAAGCTCAAAATTGAAAGCGCTTAAACTCGAGTTCACAAAGAACTATTACGAGAAAGCATTTTAAATAAGATTTAAACATTAACTGTAATATAAAATGGCAGACGTAAGACCTGATGAAGTATCAGCAATACTAAGAGAGCAACTCTCTAACTTCAAATCAGAAGCCGAATTAGAAGAAGTAGGAACAGTACTTCAAGTAGGTGATGGTGTAGCCAGAATCTACGGATTATCCAAAGCACAGTCAGGAGAGCTCTTAGAGTTTGACAATGGCCTAAACGCTTTAGTACTTAACTTGGAAGAAGACAATGTAGGTGCCGTACTTTTGGGTGATTCTGCAGGAGTAAAAGAAGGAGATACAGTAAAAAGAACTGGTCGAATTGCTTCTGTAAACATTGGTGAAGGTGTTGTTGGTCGTGTTGTGGATACTTTGGGTAACCCAATCGATGGTAAAGGTCCTATTGAAGGCGAAACTTTCGAGATGCCGTTGGAGCGTAAAGCACCAGGTGTAATTTATCGTCAGCCGGTAAATGAGCCATTACAAACAGGTATCAAGGCGATTGACTCAATGATTCCAATCGGAAGAGGTCAGCGTGAATTGGTAATTGGTGACCGTCAGACAGGTAAAACTGCTGTGGTAATTGATACCATTTTGAACCAAAAAGAATTTTACGATGCTGGCGAACCAGTATTCTGTATTTATGTAGCCATAGGCCAAAAGGCTTCTACTGTTGCGGGTATTGTTGCGGCCCTTGAAAAAGGTGGTGCAATGGACTACACAGTGGTGGTTGCTGCTTCTGCTGCTGACCCTGCGCCAATGCAATTCTTCGCGCCATTTACGGGTGCTGCTATTGGTGAGTACTTCAGAGATACAGGACGTCCTGCATTAGTAGTGTATGATGATTTGTCTAAGCAAGCTGTAGCCTACCGTGAAGTTTCTCTTCTACTAAGAAGACCTCCGGGACGTGAAGCATACCCAGGTGATGTATTCTATCTTCACTCAAGATTATTAGAAAGAGCGGCTAAGATCAACGACAACGATGACATTGCAGCGGCAATGAACGACTTGCCTGAGTCTTTGAAAGGTAAAGTAAAAGGTGGTGGATCATTAACTGCCCTTCCTATCATTGAAACACAAGCTGGTGACGTTTCTGCCTATATTCCAACCAACGTAATTTCAATTACTGATGGTCAGATCTTCTTGGAAACTAACCTTTTCAACTCAGGTGTACGTCCGGCAATTAACGTAGGTATCTCTGTATCTCGTGTGGGTGGTAACGCTCAGATTAAATCAATGAAGAAGGTATCTGGTACCTTGAAACTAGACCAAGCACAATTCCGTGAATTGGAAGCTTTTGCTAAGTTTGGTTCTGATCTTGATGCTGCTACGCAATTGACTATCGATAGAGGTAGAAGAAACCAAGAAATTTTGAAGCAAGCGCAATTCTCTCCTGCTGCGGTAGAAGATCAAGTGGCGATTATTTACGCTTCGACTAAAGGTTTGATCGACAAAGTACCTGTTGATAAAGTAAGAGAATTTGAAAGGGAATTCATTACTGTATTGGGAGCTACTCAAGCCGATGCAATGAACGACTTAAAGGCTGGAAAACTTAGTGATAATGCTGTCGCAGCATTGACTAAAGTGGCCAAAGAGTTGACTTCTAAGTACTAATAAGAATAGGGCTTAGCCCATTAATAATAGCCTATGGCAAGTTTAAAGGAAGTAAAAGAAAGGATAGTTTCGGTCAGTTCTACGCAACAGATCACCAAAGCCATGAAAATGGTTGCGGCTGCTAAGTTGAGAAGAGCACAAGACAAAATTGTTCAGTTACGCCCTTATTCTGAGAAGTTAGGAGCGCTGCTCGCTAATGTTTCTTCTGGTAATTCAGAGGAAGGCATGAATACCTACACTACGGTAAGAGATGTAAAGCGTGTGCTTTTTATCCCTGTGACTTCAGACAGAGGTCTATGTGGTGGCTTTAATGCCAACATATTCAAGGCTGTCCGAAATGCCTTAACTGATGAGGAGTATGCTAATGCTGAGGTAGATATTCTACCTATTGGTAAAAAAGCATTCGACTTTTTCAGGAAGAAAGGTAATAACGTGAACGACCAGCACTGGAAAGTTTTTGGAAACCTTTCTTTTGATCTTGTGAAGGCAGCAGCTGAAGATGCTATGGAAGGTTTTGCTTCAGGTAAGTACGACAGAGTAGTGCTAGTCTATAACGAATTCAAAAATGTAGCTACGCAAATTGTAAGAACAGAACAGTTTTTACCGATTGTAGAGCTAGTGAAAGAAGAAGGCGATACAACCAATACAGATTACATCTATGAGCCGTCTAAGGACTACATCATAGAAGAATTGATTCCTAAGTCATTAAAGATTCAATTGTACAAATCAGTATTGGAGTCTAATGCTTCTGAACATGGTGCACGTATGACTGCCATGGGCAAAGCGACAGATAATGCCGCAGACTTGTTGAAGGAATTGAAATTGACTTATAACAGAACGCGTCAAGCAGCTATTACCAAAGAGATCCTTGAGATTGTTGGTGGTGCAGAGGCCTTGGCTTCTGATTAATAGATATTTAATCGAATCTAGATATATTGAACCCTGACTTTAGTCGGGGTTTTTTTATGGAAAAGATCATAGCCTTTGTACAGAATTTAAGTTTGGATATTACTGCTGGAGCAGTCATCTCAAGCTTCTATATCGCTCAGGTTTTCGGGGTTGAAATGACATTTCAAATCGGTATCGGCTTGGGCATAGCGATTTGGCTTATCTATACGGCCGATCACTTATGGGATGCTTATCGTGTAAAGGGCATTGCCATTAACCCAAGGCATGCTTTTCATCAGAAGTACTTTCGGCAAATACTAGTTTTGGCGGGATTGCTATTTGCCGTTGGTGTTTACAATACATTTCATTTGCCGCGACCCACGATTGAGCTTGGCCTTGGTCTAGTGGCATTAACAGGGCTTTACTTTCTCTACTTGAGGCTAAGTAGGCTACACAGGCAAAAGGAGTCTTTTGCGGCTTTTGTCTATGTGGCAGGTATTTTCATTGGACCATTGAGTCTGTTAGAGACTTGGGATTGGTTGTACTTGGTGCTATTTGTGCAGTTTTTCCTTTTGGCCTATATCAATCTTATGCTGTTTCCTTTGTTTGAAATGGAAGAGGATAACAAGCAGGGAATGGCCTCCATCGCCATCAATAGAGGGACTAAGCCAACGAAGAAACGGATAGGCATAGCTTTGATAATCAATGAACTCATCATTGTGATTTGTATTGGGTTCGGCTTCAATGACAGTAAAGTTCAGTTTATGATTTTAGCCATGTCCCTGTCCTTGCTATTGCTTATACAAGCTCCACCGTTTTTGAAGAAGTATAACCTCTATCGCATTATTGGAGATGGCATCTTCTTCTTACCCGGCCTAGCTTTATTATGAAAAACGATTTCGATCGCATAGCGCCCATCTACGATCAATTGGCCAAATTGGTCTTCGGAGTGCAACTTGATGTTGCACAACAAGCTTTTCTCAATGAGATAAATCCAAAGGATAGGGTGTTGATTGTAGGAGGTGGAAGGGGTAAGATTTTGGAGTGGTTGCCGCGTGATTTTGGCTTACAAATTGACTATGTAGAATTGTCAAAGAAAATGCTTCAGCAAGCTAATGCTAGAAGTTCGGCTGGGAATGACGTCACTTTTAAGCACCAAGATATTCATGGTGTACAGGGCCATTATGATATCATTATTACCAATTTTTTTCTAGACTGCTTTTCTGACTTCACATTAGAAAATGTGCTTCTGCATTTAAAAAATCAATTGAATCATAATGGTAAGTTCCTGGTCACCGACTTTTATCCGAAGGAATCAGCACAAAATAGATTCCTTCTATCGGCAATGCACAGGTTTTTCCGAATGACTGTGGGCTTGGAAGCTCAGGGCTTAACAGATATTCATGAGAAGGTCAAAGGAGCAAACCTTAGTCCTATCAAAATGGAGTTCTTTAACAGTGGAACCGTTTTTTCAGCAGTCTATCAAAGGACTACCTAACGATTACTTTCAAAGTAATCACTTGCCGATTTTCGTCTATGATGCGAATGAGATTTAGACCCCTTTGAAATTTTTCGGTAGAGAGCGTGATTTCTCCTCGCTCATTAACTACATCTCTTCTCTCATTTAAGAGTAGTCTTCCGCGTGCGTCTAATACTGCCAGCTTAAGCTGTTGTGGCCTGTTTAGGCTATAGCTAATCTTTAGTGTCTCTCCAGCCGAGACAGGATTTGGATAAACTTTGTATTCGGTATCAAATGTTCGTTCAATAGCAATGGACTCAATGGAGGAGTAGTCAAACTCACCGCTAAAATCAGTTTGTTTCAGGCGATAGAATGATGTTCCAGATGGAGGGTTTCTATCAATAAAACTGTAAGTCAATAACTGATTGCTATTTCCAGCACCATCAATTATACCGATAGTTTCAAAGTTTTTAGCATCCTTACTTCTTTCGACTGTATAGAAAGCATTGTTGATTTCTGAAGCTGTAACCCACTCTAATTTTACCTGACCTTCTTGATGGTTTTCTGCTGTAAAAGAGATTAAAGTAATTGGCAATGCGTCAGACTCAATAGAACCGAGGGTATAATACTGACCATCGTTGAAGTCAACTTCAAAGGTTACTGTCTCACCATTAATCGAAGATGGGCTGATTAGAGTTACTCCGGACGAAAAGTCACCATCATTATCAACCATCAAGCGTACTAGATTTAAATTGTTGGCACCCACTGGTGTTCCGGTAATGCTTGATAGATCATACGTTAGCTTTACAGTACCGACAGTTCCAGTTTCTTGAACCCTCCATTCTCGATTTAATCGGCTATTGATTCCAGCTGGCCTTTCAGTGTTGTCTATGGCCTCAACAGGTGCATTGTCATTTCCAGAAATTATAAAGCTATCATTGTCCCTGAAAGCAACTGAGTCTAGCTCCATTGTTACCAACGCATCGCTATTGATACTTTTAGATTTCAGTTGCTCGAAGCACGAAAGGTCATCGCGACCGATTCCGAAAATATCATTATTGTAGCCTTGTGTGTCGGTATTCCAAATGATACCACCATCGGCAGCTAAGTAATCCTCATCTGCTTCGGTAAGTCCGGCTACCGAACGGGTAACACCATATTTAATGGCCAAGTAAGTCTCAACTCTTGCGCGTTCAACAGCGGTAAGAACTTTGTCGAAAACGAGTACTTCAGCGATATCTCCCTCAAACTGTCCATCAGCATCATAGTCACTATGATTACCGATAGCAAAGGTACCTCCAGCGTCTAAATTAGTGTTTGTAGATACACCAGAGGCTACATTTTCGGAGTCGATATAGAGCTGAATTGATCCTGCAGTAGTAGCCTGAGCTCTTGTTCCCGTGGCAATATGTGTAATTTCATCGTTATAAGATAATGGGCTTCTTGCATTATATGCTGTGTTATCTGCCGCATTGATGTAAACTCTACCTTGACCAATTCCTAAGGCATAGTCGTCATTGTTTGCAGCTTCATTACTAATGAGCGCAGGAGAGTCAGTGAAGTTAGTCGGAGATCCAGAGGCTGTCGCTGTTTTAAAAACGGAGATTAAGGTTAAGGCATTATCAGAAGTATTGCTTGCTGTTTCTAACCAGGAATTGTTAGTAGACTGTGCATCTGAAAAACGAATGGCAGGGTTAAAGTTCATTTCATTCGCTTGATAAGTTGGTTCTACTGGAGATCCACCACCAGCATTTTGTTCTGTTGCGCTATTAGCAGGAGAACTTTGGTCTGTCCACGAAGTGATATTTGCATTGTCAGTAGTAGTATTAGTTCCTAAATCTGCTCTCAGCCATAAAGCAACATCGGTATTTACACCACCAGGTCCACAAGTCACGTTCTGAGTTCCAATGGTGAAAAATTGACCATCTGTTAAGTTTACACCAGTGAATGTTAAGATGTTACCATTCAATGTTGCACCAGTAGTGATAGCTGCATCGGCCATGGTTGCTGTGTTACCAATCAATAAAGAGAATGCATTTGGATCAGAAACATTATAGCCAAGACCTGTCAGATCAAACTGTAATTCTGTTGCACCGACTGTTCCTGTGTCTTGTACTTTCCAAACTCTTGCCATACGTTCTGCAATGGTGGTAGGTACATCACCAGTATTGGCACTTGCATCAGCTGTAGCCCCATTGTCATTACCCCAAACTAAATAATCGTGATCGTCACCAAAAATGTTGGCGTTTTCAGCATTCGAAGCTTCTACACTTCCTAGCCCTATAGTTAAAATATCATCAGTGTCTTCGGCTCTGGACTGTTTTTGTTGCCAACATGAAGCATCATCTCTACCAATACCTGCCACATCATTGTGATAAGTAGTATTAGCGGAATAATCCCAAACGATTGTTGATCCATCTGAAGTTACGTAGTCACCTTCGGTAACTGATCCTGAAATAGTCTCCCCAGCTGTACCATCATTATCACTATTATTAGTCAAAGTAACACCATACTTCAGTGCCATATAAGTGTAGACTTGTTGCTTCTGAAGGTCAGTTACGTCATTATCAAATACTATTACCTCTGATATAAGACCTATGTAATTACTCACAGAGGCAAGGTCACCCACATAGTTCGTTTTAGTGCCGCTGATATCCGTGGTGTTGGCATCAGTGGCTCTACCTATAGCCCCGTTTCTTATTTCCTCAATAATTCTACCTGAACCATCGTATTCAGCAGAGAGTAGGTATGGTGCTTGAGGGGAGTTAAAAGCGTTGATGGTTGCATCTAAATCATTACCCCAGTGCGCTATGGTAGCCTGAGTACTGCTTCTGTATCCAAAGTGAAGATCTTCATTTGCTGTTCCTCCCTCAGATCCTAATACATAGTGTGACCCAGTACCACTTTGTCTAATGCCGGCAGCGAGCATGGTGTAGTCCCCACCGTTGGTGGCTCCAGACTTGATGTTGGCCAAATTACCTAGACTTAATCTTTCAGCACCATCAAAATCAATTGTAGGGTTGAAGTTAATATTGTCAGTGGCGTTGTTTTTGAATAGTGGAGGGTTTCCGTCCGCTGTTGCATTCGTGCTTGTTCCAGACTGATCTGACCAAGTCGCTAATGTCGTATTATCTGTTGTGGTAGAGGTACCTGCATCTGCTCTCAACCAAACATAAAGATCAGAAGTAATACCGCCCGGACCACATTGAGTTCTGGCAGTACCTAAGGTAAAGAACTGACCATCGGTCAAATTAATATTAGAGAAAGTCAGTTTGTTACCCACCAATGAAGCAGCAGGAACAGTAGTGGCACCCGAAAGATCACCACCGACATTTGTGTCAGAAATAATTAATTGAAAGTCGCTGACATTAGTACTGTAGCCTAAACCTGTCAGGTCAAACTCAATTGTAGTGGCACCGACTGTGCCCGTTTCATCAGCTTTCCAAACGCGTTGCATGCGTTCGGTTACATTTCCTGGTAATAGGCTAGCATTAGACAAAGCGTTCGCTTGATTTGGGTTGGTGTTATCATTACCCCACATTAAGAAAGAATCATCTGAAGCAAAACTATTAGCATTGCTAGCATTGTCAACAGCCACGGTGCCTAATCCCATCGTCACAATGGCGTCATCGTTCTGACTAACAGATTGCTTTTGTTCGAAGCAAGACATGTCGTCTCTTCCGATTCCAGCGATATCGGCATTATAAGTAGCATTTGCTGTTGCATCCCAGATAGTACCCCCATCAGAAGCTATATAGTTTGTAGCAACTCCTTGATCGATTGTTACACCGTATTTGATAGCGAGGTAAGATTGTACTTTTTGTCGGTCGGTTGCAGAGAGCGTTCCTTCATAGATAATAACTTCTCCCAGAAATCCTTCGAAGTCATTATTACCATTGTCGTCATCTCCTAGGGTATAATTGTAGCTTCCAGCGGAAGCGTCATAAACGTCTGTATTATAATCATCCTCAAAAAGGGCACCGTTTTGGTATACGTCAGCTGTGCTGCCTGATGGATGATCGACTGACCAAATTGCCCACTGGTCTTCATTTAGGTTAGAAGAGAACGAGCCAACAGAGCCATACCTGTTCGTACTTAAAAAGCCTCTTCCTGTAATATCATTCGCTCCTATTCTCATTTCAAAGACTGCATCATTGGGTACTGAAGCACTGTTTACAAATGCTGCGGTAATCATAGTCATTCCTGCTGTGGAAGTGGTAAATGATCCTTCTAGCGAAGTGACGTCATTGTTGAATTGAATGGCTGGATTAAAGTTTACGGTATTCGTTTCGAAAGTCGTAAGGTTAGACGGGTCTGTTGCGTCATTAGCACCTGAACTAGCATCTCCCCAAGTCGCAACTGTTTGTCCATCGGTGGCAGGCGTGGTGCCTGTATTGAAGACCTCGTCATCAGCTTTAAGCCATAAAGCCAAATTTGTTTCTACTCCACCTGGTGAACAAACTGCGAAGTCAGTTCCTAACGTGAAGTATTGTCCATTTTCTAAATCTACCCCAGTAAAGGTGATTACATTTCCGCTAATGGAGCCTCCAGTTAATACAGTAGCATTGCTAAAGTCAGCATTGCTGCTATTTCCTGCTATAAGCAAACTAAAGTCGCTTGCATTGGTACCTAGCCCCAGGCCAGTGATATCGAAAGAAACTGAGGTTGTCAGCACTTCATTACGCTCAGCCACACGCCAAACACGTGTTAAGCGTTGATCAATCGTATCAGGTTTTGTCAATGCTGATGTTTCAGTCAGGGCTCCGTTGTCATTGCCCCATATTAACCAAGAGTCGTCAACGCTAATGGTTGCTCCTCTATCTATGGTGACTATAGCATCAGTATTTTCGCTTTTTGATTTGGGTTGATCTAACTCTGAATCATCATCCCTTCCAATACCAGCTATGTCATTGTTATACTCTAAATAACCACCAATGCTTGCATTGTTGGTCGTATTGAAAATGATGTTGCCATTGGAGTTGAGATAATTAATAGGCGTGCTTTGGTCTAGCGTAATACCATATTTGATGGCCAAATAACTTTCTATCTTTCTTCTGCCTGTTGCAGAGAATGATCCTGGTTCGCTACAGTAAATAAACTCAGGTATAGAGCCATAAAATGATGCCGCATCTCCTTGATCGAAGGTAATGTCCTCTGTTGTACAGTCCACAACAATTGCATCAAGATGAAAGTCAACGTCATTAGGAGATTGTTTGGTGATTTGAATATATCGAAAGGCTGAATTGGCAGTGATAACATCTGTTTCAGGAGTGGCCACAGATACCTGTGGCGGAGAAGGATGAGCTACAAAGCCAGAAGCCGGACTAGTTGATTCTCTTAAAACCATCTGCGCAGTGCCTGTGGATGAAGGTCGTCTTATCCAGGTTATAGAATACTCTGTCCCTGCTGGGTATTCCGCACCAAAGTCTACGGTGATAATATTTCCATTCGTATTAACCTCAGCATAGGTAGCATTTACCGCTCCAATGATATTGTTTGGATTAATTACACCCGTTGAAGAAACAACGGTCGTTACAGGGCAACTTGCGGGTGTAGTAACTATTGTTTGTGAGTTAAAATCTCCTAAACCTATCTGATCAGAATGGTCTGCTAACTGGCCTACACTACTAAAGCTACCAAAGCTTTGTCCGTTGAGGTAGGCTGTGATTGTTCCAGTACCAGAAGCACTCCCGTTAAATTCAAAGGTGATGATGTATTCCGTTTCTGTGGAAAGAGCAGTGCTAATTGTGGTAGGTGTACCTGTATTCCAAGGCGAGGAAACGCCACTTCCAGAGTCATCGATTGTATTATAAGCAGTAACGACTAAATTGCCTGATTCGATGTACATGTCAATGCCTCGATCATCATCGCCTTGCTCGTAAATCTGTTGTTTGGTGGTCACATTATTACCCGTTCTTAGGGCAATATTGAACGCCTTAGTGGTATATGGTGCACCACCAACATTGTAGTCTGAATTATTAGCGATCTGAAGCCCTCTTTCGGTAGCATCGATAAAATCAACCGTAGGATTAAAGTTGATGGCTTCAGCGGCTGAGGCACTTCCATCTCTATAAGTAGGGGCATTGATTAAAGTGGTTGCATCATGATCTCCAAGAGATTGGTCTTGCCAGTCAGTGACGGTTGAAGCATCTGTCGCTGTAGTAACACCTTCATTTGCTTTTAACCATGTGTTGAGAGCTGCCTTGTACCCACCAGGCCCAGTAGTTTTCACTAAGTTTCCATCACTAGAAACAGCAGAAACAGCACCTGCGGCCATGTCTAGGCCACTGTTATTAGAATTAGTTGGGAAAGTAGAAATATCCGTTAGAGTATGAATAGCGTCATCTACATCCACTCCAAAAAGCGAATATCCATACACTATTTGGTTAGCTGAGATGCCGAGCTCTGCAAAAGTTATACCCGTGCCTCCTAAGGCTTGTGTACTTGTACCTGTTGGTATCGGATCCTCTCCTAATGCTTGCTGAAGGAATAAGACAGATAAACCTATATCTACCACTCCACTACCGAAGTCACCAGGCGCTACATCTACTAGGCTTCCATAAGAAGCAGGGTCTCCATTAGCATCTAAGCTCAAAATCATAGCGATTTTGAATTCTCCATTGGCACCCCTATCCATTATAGGGATGGCTGCAGTTGCAGGTGTGGAAGTGGCCATCCCCGTACGGTAAATAGCATCAATACGCTCAATGTTTGAAGCATTCGTACCAGAGTTTAGCAGTACGTTATCATACCCAATGTTTAAGAGGTTTGCTCTGTAGAGCGAACGCTCAGGCACTTGTCGTTCTGGTGATAAATAGATTTCATCAGTTGTATTGTTAACAGCAATCTCCGCTTCAATCCATAAACTTAAACGAGATGCAGATCCTAATCTCCGTAGAGCAAGCGTATCAGGGTCTAAAAGGAAATTGTAGTCTATTCCCCCAAGGGTATAACCAGTTACTCTTCTATTATTTTCGGTAGTAGTGTTTCTTGAAAAGAAAATGTCATAAGAAACATTATCATCGATATTTCCCCCAGAACTTGGAGAAGAAGTAGCTGTGTAATCATTGGCCGCATTGTTCACGTCATCCCATGTGAAACGGATGTCCGTCAATGGGTTTTGGGCATTCACAGTAGTGATGCTCAACAAAGTGAGAAGTAAACTGCCTAAAATTAGGCGTAGTCGTAAGAGTAGCATGCCAGCGTTTTGGTAATAGTAGTCTCAATAAGCGTTCCGGCTTATTGAAATGCAAAAGTATGACGTTTACATACGAAAAAACCCTACTCATCAGATTTATTTTTTTTGAAAAAAGACAAATTTCCCAGAATGGGACATATGCGAAGTATAAATGTAAAGTATTCTTTACTTATTGGATAATAAGCTTAAAGACCTTCACTTGATTGTTGGCATCAAGGATCCTGATTAGGTTTAAGCCTTTTGACAATTGAGCTGTAGAAAGCTCTATATATCTGCTAGTTAGGGAGGCTCTTTCTTCTTTTCTCAAAACCAATTGTCCTTTAGAATTCATAACTGATATCTGTAAGGTTTGATCCCTTTCTATGGTATAGGCGATGCGTAAGGTTTCACCTTGGCGTATTGGATTTGGATAAATATTATAGCTCGGTTCGAATCGGGATATTACATTCACTGACCTGATTTCAGAGAAGTCAAAGGTTCCACTAAAGTTGGTTTGTTTCAATCGATAGAAGGAAGTACCCGAAATAGGATTGGCATCTACAAAAGAATAGTGTAGCAGTTCATTGCTATTACCTGCTCCATCAATTCTACCGACAGTTTCAAAATCAGCACCGTTTGCGCTTCTTTCGATGGTGTAGAATGCATTGTTCTCTTCAGAGGCAGTCACCCAATCCAGCTTTACTTGGTCATTAGCGTATACAGAGGCTTCGAAAGAAATTAAGTTGATCGGGAGCGCTGCCACTTCAATGGAGCCTAGTGTGTAGTATTGCCCGTCAGTAAAATCTACCTCAAAAGTCGCTGTTTCATTAGAACCGTCAATTGAAGATGGTGAAATTAGTGTAGTACCTCCATTGGAGAAATCTCCATCATCATCAACCATCAGTCTTAATTGGGTCAAGTTGTTTGTACCCACTCCTGTTGGACCAGTAACGTTAGATATGTCATAGGTCAGCTCAATGGTGCCGACAGTGCCAGTTTCTTGAACACGCCACTCTCTATTCAATCTACTTTTTATTGTAGCTGGCTTTTCCCTATTATCAGGATCTTCAATTGCCGCATTGTCATTTCCTGATAGAATAAAGGAATCATCGGCAGAGAAGCTTCCCCCCGGTTGTTCGAAAGTAACTAGGGCATCACTGTTTTCACTTTTCGATTGGGTCTGCTCCAAGCAGGAAAGGTCATCTCTGCCTATGCCGAAGATGTCGTTGTAGTAAGTAGTGCCTTGACCATCAAAATCCCAGATCACTCCTCCATCTCCAGCGCGATAGTCACGTTCGTCAACACCACCGGTTCCACCATCATCAGAGGCATTCATTGTTACGCCATATTTCAGTGCTAAATAACTCTCCACGCGATTTCTTTCATCTGAGTCGAGTGCGGAAGAAAAGACAATTGTCTCAGCAATATCTCCAGCATACTGTGCTTGTAAATCGAAGTTGAAGTGATTGCCAATACCAAAACCCGTAGCATTGGTGAGTGTGGCTGTTCCTGTTCCTGTTCCATCGGCTTGGCCGTCTACAAATAGACTCAGTGCAGTTCCGTTTTTTGTAGCCGTGGTAAAGTGAGGGCTGTTGTCATTATAGGTACCTGTACTTTGTACTTCAAAACCGTTATCCGAATCGGCATGTAGCCAGACGGTACCATTTTCCATGCCCATGGCATGATCTAACGAGCCAGCATTTCTAGAGCTAAGCAAAACAGGTGAATTGAGAACGTCCTCATCTGTGCCAGAGCTTTGCCCTGTGCTAAATACTGAGATTAATGTAAAGTCTCCAGTAACGGCAGTTGAGGCGGTTCTTAAATATGATGCATTGTTAGAGTTAGGGTCGGTAATTTGAATCACTGGGTTGCCATTAATCTCATTAGTTTGTAGAGTCGGTTCAACAGCACTTGCACCACCGCCCAGATCTATTTCAGAAGCGTCTATCGCTGGAGAACTCTGATCATTCCACTGGATTACATTGGCACCATCTACTGCCGGGGTAGTACCAGCGTCTGAAAAGACCTCTTTGTTCGCTGCGAACCAAACTGATATGTTTGTGTTTACTCCTCCTGGTCCACAAGTTTCAAAAACGGTACCGACTGAGAAGAACTGTCCATCGGTTAAATTGACTCCGGTGAACGAAAGAATATTTCCGTTTAAGGTGCCGCCTGTGATAATTGACGCGTCTGCCATAACGTTCGTATTGCCCACTAATAGGGAGAAAGCCGAGGCATCAGCTACACTATAACCTAAGCCCGTCAGATCAAATTGTAATTCGGTAGCACCTACTTCACCCGTATCTTGGACTTTCCATATACGTTCGATTCGTTCAGCCAATGAACCCGGAATATCAGATGTTTCAGCGGTGGCTTGCGCAGTAGTAGCTCCATCATTTCCCCAGATTAGGTAATCTCCGTTATCGGTAAATGAATTCATATTACTAGCATTATCTGCGGCAACTGTCCCTAGCCCCACGGTCAAAATATCATCGGTATTTACACTGCTAGATTGCTTTTGACTAAAACAACTAGCGTCATCTCTGCCTATTCCAGCGATGTCTTCATTATAACTCGCGTTTGTTGTTCCATTCCATAGCACTGTACTTCCATCGGAAAAGATATAGTTAGTGGCGCTGGTTTGATCGATGGTAACACCATATTTGATTGCCAAATAAGTTTCAATTTGTTGTCTTTCAGTAGGAGTGATCGTTCCTTGATAAACGATTACATCACCTAAGAATCCGACAAAGTCATTAGAACCATTGTCATCATCACCAAGTGTGTAATTGTAAACTCCACTGGAGGCATCATATATGTCAGTATTATAATCATCCGCGAACAGCGCACCATTTTGATATACATCCGCTGTGCTACCAGAAGGGTGATCAATTGACCAAATTGCCCATTCATCTTCATTCAGATTGGATGGGAATGATCCTACTGAACCATATCGATTACTACTCAAGAAGCCTCTACCGCTGACCGGGTCTGTTCCGGTCCTAATTTCAAACAGCGCATCATTGGCAACAGAAATACTGTTAACAAAAGCTGCGGTCACTACGGTGACACCTGCGGTACTGGTAGTGAAAGATCCTTCTAAGGAGGTAACATCATTGTTAAACTCAATGGCAGGGTTGAAGTTAACCGTGTTAGTTTCATACGTAGTGAGTGAAGAACCGTCAGTAGCATTGGCTACGCTTAGGCTTTGATCTGCCCAAGTAGCTACTGTTTGTCCATCGGTAGCTTGTGTGGTGCCTGTGTTAAATACTTGTAGGTCTGCACGTAACCAGAGCTCAAGGTCTGTTGTCACACCACCAGGGCCACATTGATCTCTGGCAGTGCCTAAGGTGAAGAACTGTCCATCAGTTAAATCTACACCTGTAAACGTGACTGTATTGGTTCCCACGTCATAAGATGTCGCTGGGGTGGTACTACCCGAAGCCATGGTGGCACTATTCGAAATGATCAGTTGGAAGTCAGTTAAATTAGTGCCATAACCTAAGCCTGTAAGATCGAATGATATTTCTGTTGCTCCGACCGAGCCTGTGTCTTCAGCTTTCCAAATGCGTTCCATGCGTTCGGTCACACTACCCGGAAGATCACTGGTGTTGGCGTTGGCTTGGTCGGCAAAATCTCCATCATTACCCCATACTAAGAAGTCACCATCATCGTCAAAGCTATTCGCGTTACTTGCATTATTAGCTTCAATCGAAGTCAAGCCCATTTTCACAATGCTCCCAGCGTTTTCGCTTTGAGATTGCTTTTGATCCAAGCAGGCATCATCGTCTCTACCAATTCCAGCAATGTCATTATTGTAAGTAGCGTTGGTGGTGCCATCCCAAATGGTAGTGGCATCTGATCTGGTGTAGTCGGTTGCCGAAGTTTGGTCTAAGGTGATACCATACTTGATGGCCATGCTAGATTCTATTCTATTGCGATCGGTACTGAGGTAAGATGATGGGGCACTATAATAGCTTATTTCTGAAATGAAGCCATCAAACGAGGAAGCTCCAGAAGTTGAACCGTCATCGTATCTAGAGGCACCGTTTTCATCTCCTAGACCCACGGCATCGGTGTGTCCATATAGCCTACCCACATTTGCAAGAGGTGTTCCAAAGCTTACACCGTTTAAATAGCCAGTTATTGTTCCGGTAATGGCATCATTACCAGCATAGTCAAAGGTGAGAACATATGTGGTGTTGGATGCAATAGATGTAGTATTCACAGTTGTGATTGATCCAGCAGTGTTCCATGGGGCTCCGGTTCCATCACTGGCCTGGTTCCATCCTGATATGTGCAGTGTGCTAGTTTCTATATAAACGTTTAGGCCTCTAGTTGCTCCTCCCTGCTCATAAATAACCTGTCGCGTGGTTGAAGTAATATCTCCTGTCTTGAAAACAATGGTAAATTTCTTTGATAGCGATTCTCCATCGTTGATTCCGGTCACAGTAGGCGGTGCAATGCCAGTGCTTCCAGTACTGAAGTCGACCGTTGGGTTGTCATTGATAAGGTTGGTAGTCGCGCGATAAACTGGGGCTGTAATGTTGGTTGCGTCATTTCCTGTAGGCGTTTGGTCAGCCCAAAGTGTGACATTTGCTCCTTCTGTTGCTGTGGTAACACCTTCATCGGCTCGTAACCACATGATAATACCATCATTGTATCTACCAGGGGTACAGAAGAAGTTGGCTGTACCTAAAGTGAAATATTGTCCATCTTCAAGGTCTACACCAGTGAAGGTTAGTGTGTTTCCCACTAAGGTGCCTCCTGTCAATACTGTTGCGCTACTAAAGTCTGCATTCGAACTGTTGGAGGCGATTAATAGGCTAAAATCATCCTGATTGGTACTTAGCCCAAGTCCTGTAATATCAAAAGAAACAGAGGTGGTGAGGACTTCTTTTCTTTCGTTAACACGCCACACACGTTCGAGCCGGGTATCGATAGTACTTGGGGAGCTCACTATAGCACTTTCAGTTAAAGCCCCGCCATCGTTACCCCAGATTAACCAAGAGTCGTCCGTACTGATTGCCGTACCACGATTAATCGTTACTACGCTTCCTGCGTTTTCACTTCTAGAGGCTGGTTGATTCAGTTCGGAATTGTCGTCTCTTCCAATTCCTGCTATGTCATTGTTATAGTCTACGAACCCGCCAAGTGCTGTACTGTTTGTGGCATCAAAGATAACGGTACCATCAGAGTTTAGATAATCGATCGGTGTGGACTGATCTAAGGTAATTCCGTACTTGATTGCGAGATAACTTTCTATGCGTCTTCTTTGTGAAAGTGGTAGTGATCCTGGTTCATTGCAGTAGATGAATTCGGTGATTTCACCACGGAATGATGTGGCAGCAGTTGTATTGTTATGATAACGAGAGCCCCCATTAATATCACCAAGACCAATATCATTTGTATGATTATACAAAAGACCGATAGCGGGTAATGAACCAATGCTTTGTCCATTTAAGTAAAGCGTAATTGTGCCACTCAAATCGGTACTTCCATCAAATTCCATGGTAAGAATGTATTCTGTGTCCGTACTGAGAGTACTTGGTGTACTTATGAAATTTGTTGGTGTAGCATTGTTCCATGGTGCGCCTGTACTGCCAGTGTTATTCCTGTTCCAAATAGCTCCATAAAGTGTACCACCATCAATATAAATTCCCAGACCATTACCCCCTCCGCCTTGTTCAAACAATTGTTGTCTTGTGCTTACGTCAGGTCCGGTTCTGAAAGCAATGTTTAAAGATTTCCGTGTGTAAGGGCCACCGTTATTATAGTCACTATTGTCGGGGAGTAGTAGTCCCGTTTCTGTACCATTAATAAAGTCTACCGCTGGGTTAAAGTTGACACTACTGGTGCTACTTCTAAAGGTGGGTGCTGTAACCAGTGTAGTAAAATCATGATTACCCGGAGATTGGTCTTCCCAGAAGCCAACATTATTACCTTCGGTTGAGGCCGCTCCCCCACTACTTACAAAGGCACCATCGTTTGCTTTTAGCCATGTGGCTAAGGCTGCTTTATAACCTCCTGGCCCCACAGTTTCTATAAGATTATCATCACTCGCGACAGCCGCAGATACTCCTGCGACTAAATCTAGCCCTGAATCTGAAGAGAGCGTACCACTTGGGAATGTTGTTATATCTGATAGATCTACTCCACTAGCAACAGAACCTGCTCCGGAAGTTAAATCTGTTCCTGGTGTATATCCGCTAACGACATCTGCTGCAAATATGGAATAACCAAAGATGTTTTGATTGTTACTAACACCCAATTCGGAAAAGCTTACGGCTACTCCTTGTACTACTTGAGAACCAATCTCTATCAGGGGAATGGGGTCATCACCAACAGTCTGACGTCTAAGAATTAGATATTGAGAAAAGGTTTGGCCTGAGCCTGGCCAGTCTGTCTCACCAATACCTACCAATGTACCGTAGGTGGCTGGAGTACCATCAGTATTCAGTGAAGTGATGGCAGCGATGGCAATGTTGTCATTACCTCCACGTTCGATCACTGGAAAAACCGCAGTGGTTATGTCGGAAGTCTGAATACCCGAATACCAGATAACATCTACACGTTCAGTCTCCACTTCTATACTACCAGAGGCCAAGTCGTCATCATTTACCAGAATGTTATCATATCCAGCATTGAGGTTACCTGAAAGGTAGATTGCATCAGCATCAGCAACAATACTAGGATCGAGATCGAGTTCGTCCGGAGTAGGAGCAGTGTTGATTTGATTGAGTTGATACCAAATGTTGACCAAGCGATCACTAGGGATACGCCTTAAAAGGATGAGTGTGTCTGGTGCTAAAAATCTATCATATGTAGTACCAGAGACTACATAGTCGGTTACCGCGACATCATTTCCTACGCCATAGTTGATATTATAAGCCGTACTGGGAAGTATACTATTGCTAGCATCACTAGGAGAGGTGATGAGTGTGGTCGTAGACGAAGCTGCAGTAGTGGAAATGTTAATCGTTGAAATAACGGTCTGACCACTGACGTTTAGGCGTAAGCCACACATCAGCACACAGCATAGAAGGACTATGTGAAGTCTAGTTTTAATCTCCGAGATGTTTAGGTGTTAAGCCAGCCGGCCTAATTGTACTATAATGTTAGTACAAATTTATTACAATCTACCCTACTTTTTGCAAAAAGTATTCGAAAATGAATTGCTAGAGCACTTTTTTCTGCTGTGACAAACGGTAAGAGACTTTTGTTGGGCATCATTTAGCCTGTCACTATTTAGATAAATGACTATATAATTTAAATAACTTTATTAACTCAATACACCATTTGAATTAAGAGATAGCTTGTTTGACATGCAAAAAAATGCTTTTCACGGATACTTGGTGTATTGCAAAAATTAGAAGAATTCGACTTTCGAAGACCTTTTACCGAACGATTACTTTAAGAGTAATGGCCTTATTGTTCTGATCTAAAATTCTGATCAGATTGAGGCCTTTGCTCATGCGGTCTGTGGCTATCTCAAAGGCGGCTTGGGTAGTTCGAATCTCACGATTTTCATTAAGAATTACTTGGCCTCTGGTGTCGAGTATTGTTAACCTTATAGCCTGATCGTTTTCTACTGTGTATGAGATTTTCAATTTATCCCCTTGAACTACTGGGTTAGGGTATGCACTGAAAGTGGCTTCAAAGTGTCGTTCAACTTTGACAGACCTCATTTCTGAGAAGTCAAATTCTCCACTATAGTCGGTCTGTTTGAGTCTATAGAAGGAAGTACCATTGATCGGGTTGGCATCCACAAAAGAGTAGTAAAGTAAGTCGCTGCTATTCCCTGCCCCATCAAGGTTAGCAATGGTTTCAAAGTTGACACCATCAGAACTTCTTTCAATAGCATAGAATGCGTTGTTTACTTCAGCAGCAGTGACCCAATCAAGTTTCACTTGGTCTTCTTTGTACACATTGGCCTCAAAAGAGATGAGTGTAATTGGCAAGGCATCACTCTCAATAGAGCCTAAAGTATAGTACTGTCCATCAGTAAAGTTGACATTGAAGGTCACTGTTTTACTACCACCGTTAGTTGCGCTAGGAGAGATGAGTGTAGTTCCTCCATTAGAAAAGTCCCCATCATCATCCACCATCAATCGGGTTTGAGTTAGGTTGTTACTACCAGACTCAGTTCCGGTAACACTTGAAAGGTCGAAGGTCAATTCTACACTACCGACAGTACCCGTTTCTTGCACTTGCCACTCTCTATTCAGTCTACTGTTAATAGTAGCAGGTCTTTCAGGGTTTCTGGTGGCTTCTATGGCAGCACCGTCATTACCTGATACTAGCCAAGAGTCATCTACACCAAAGCCACCGGCATTGTTGATGGTGACTATCGCATCACTGTTTTCGCTTTTAGATTGGGTTTGATTCAGACAAGATAAGTCATCTCTACCGATACCGAAGATGCCGTTAGAGTATGCCGTCTTATCGCTATAATCCCAGATATCACCTCCGTCTCCACTACGATAATCTCTTTCATCGACAGACCCTGTGGTACCATCATCAGCACCGTTTAGCGTAATGCCATATTTGATGGCCAGGTAAGATTCAATTCTATTTCTTTCGTCAGAGGTCAAGGTTTGATTAAAGACAATGGTCTCAGCAATGTCTCCTGCAAAATGTGCCTCCTGATCAGGACTAAAATGGTTGCCAATACCAAAGCCACCATCTGCATTCGTCAAGCTTGTGGTTATTCCTGTTGCCGATGCAGCTGATGCAGCATCAAGGTAAATGGCTAAGTCGCCAGTACTTTGGTCTCTGGTACTTGTTGCTATATGAGGTGAGCTGTCATTAAAAGTACCTGAGGTCTCAGCTTCGAAAGCATCGTCCGAATCTGCGTTAACCCATATGGTGCCATTTTCCATGCCCATGGCATGATCTAAGCCTGAACCAGACCTTGTACTAATTAGTGCAGGTGAGTTGACTTGATCATCGGCTGTTCCAGCTGCTTGGCCTGTTCTAAATACTGAAATTAATGTGAAGTCGTCATTCACTGTACCAGCCGATGGTGCTCCTGTTCTCAAGTATGAAGCGTTGTTTGAACCTGGAAAGGTGATGTCTATGACAGGGTTGAAGTTCAGTTCGTTGGTTTGGAAGGTAGGTTCGATAGGAGTTAATCCCGCAAGATCAACCTCGGAAGCATTAAGGTTAGCAGTACCTTGATCGTTCCATTGCTGCACATCATTGCCGTCAACTGCAGGTGTTGTTCCAGCATCAGAAAATACTTCCGCATTAGCCTTGAGCCAAAGTGCTATGTTGGTATTCACCCCGCCAGGTCCACAAATAGTGATACCCGTTCCAATGGTAAAGAATTGACCATCGGTCAGGTTGACCCCGGTAAAAGATAAGATGTTACCGTTAAGCGTGCCGCCCGATATTATACTGGCATCAGCCATGGTGGCAGTGTTTCCAACGAGTAGTGTAAACGCAGTGGCATCCGCTACGGAGAAACCCGTACCAGTCAGGTCAAACTGTAATTCGGTGGCGCCAACCGCACCAGTATCATCAACTTTCCAGATGCGCGTCATTCTTTCAGACACCGAGTTCGGTACATCGACAATGTTTTTACTGGCTTCGGCCGTAGCACCTCCATCATTACCCCAAATCAGGTAATCACCATCATCAGTAAATGTGTTGATATTATCTGCATTGCTGGTGGCTACTGTACCAAGTCCAATGGATAGAATCGCATCAGCGTTGCCACTTTTTGACTGCCTTTGGCTAAAGCAACTGGCATCGTCTCTACCAATACCGGCTATATCTTCATTATAAGATGCATTGGTGGTGGCATTCCACAATACAGTTGAGCCGTCTGACCATAAATAATTGGTGGCACTGGTTTGATTGATGGTCACTCCATACTTTATGGCTAGGTAAGTTTCTATCTGCTGTCTTTCTGTAGCAGTAATTGTACCCTGAAAGGCAATAACATCTCCTAAGAAGCCTTCGAAGTCGTTCCCCCCGTTATCATCATCTCCTAATGTGTAATTGTAGGTACCACTTGAAGCGTCATAAACATCCGTATTGTGATCGTCATTTATTAATGTACCGTCTTGATAAATGTCTGCAGTGCTTCCAGAGGGATGATCTACTGACCAAATGGCCCATTCATCTTCTTTCAAGTTCGTAGAAAATGAACCTACGGAGCCATATCTATTACTGCTTAGGAAGCCTCTACCCGTAGTAGCCGTTGCGCCTATTCTCATTTCAAAAACCGCATCATTGGCTACTGATGCACTATTCACAAATGCCGCAGTAATCATGGTAATACCTGCGGTAGCAGTGGTAAATGATCCTTCTAACGAAGTAGCGTCATTGCTGAATTGAATCGCAGGGTTGAAGTTAATGGTATTGGTTTCAAAAGTTGTAAGGTTAGAACCGTCAGTTGCGTTGGCGGCACTTAAGCTCTGATCATCCCATCCCGAAACAGTTTGACCATCGGTGGCCAATGTAGTGCCCGTATTGTAAACTTCTACATCTGCTCTTAACCATAATTCAAGATTGGTAGTAACCCCTCCTGGTCCACAGATTGATCTTGCCGTACCTATCGTAAAGAAATCTCCATCGCTAAAGTTGACCCCAGTAAATGTTACTTTGTTGCCTACAAATGAAGCAGCAGGGGTAATTGTGCCACTTGCCATGGTAGAAGTACTTGAAGTAATTAGGTTAAAATCAGCCGCGGAGGTTCCTGTATATCCCAAGCCTGTTAAGTCAAAGGTCACAGCCGTTTCACCCACAGTGCCAGTCTCTTGGACATGCCAGATGCGTTCCATACGCTCAGTTACAATACTTGGTAAGTCGGATGTATTGGCACTCGCTTGTGCAGTAGCGTCATTATCACTACCCCATACCTGGAAGCTATTATCAGCCGCGAATGAATTAGCATTGGTTGCATTGCTAGATGCGATATTACCAAGCCCCATGGTGATGATACCGTCAGCACTGACACTCGCAGATTGCTTTTGCTGAAAACATTGGGCATCATCACGTCCAATCCCAGCAATGTCGTTGTTGTAGCCAGAGGATTGGTCTGTAAAATCCCATATTACGGTACCATTAGAGTCTCTATAATCTCTCTCGTCTACTGAACCAGTGGTTCCATCGTCTGCTGCATTTTTCGTAATGCCATATTTAATAGCTAAGTACGTTTCTACTCTGTTCTTTTCGTCAGATGTCAGGTCATCAGAGAAGACTATTACTTCTGAAATGGTGCCCTCAAATTGACCATCCCAAAAGTCAAAATCGTCTCTCAGGTGATTGCCAATACCAATACCATTGTTTTTGTTAAGCGAGTTAACATCTGATGCAGCCGACCCGTCACTTGCTCCATCAAGATAGAGTTGAATGGACCCAGCAGCAGCGGATTTTACCCGAGTAGAGAGGGCCATATGCGGAACGCCATCATTATAGGTATTCGTTGATCGGGCACCAAAGTCTGTTCCGGCTAAGAGACTGGCATGTAATCGACCTGCTGAATGACCGAGTGCATAGAGATTACCGCCACCTCCATCTTCATTGCTAATGAATGCCGGAGCATCAAAAGTCTGATTGAAACCTGTAGCATCAGTTTGGGTTGTTGAGAAAACCGCAATCAATGTCATATCATCAGTCGCTGGGTTTGCCGAAGTTGTGAGCCATGAGTTAGTAGAATTCTGTGACCCTTGATCTGTGAATGCAATGGCTGGATTAAAATTGTCAGCTACTAAGGTATATGTTGGTTCTACTGGAGTGCCTCCACCATTAGTTTCTGAGGCATTGTTTGCACTAAGAGATTGGTCTTGCCAAGAAGTTACATCTGCTCCATTCGTAGTGGTATTTGTTCCTACGTCTGCTCTCAGCCATAGGGCTAAGTCAGTTTCTACGCCACCAGGAGCACAAATTTCAAAATCTGTGCCTAATGTAAAGTACTCGCCATCTTCTAGGTTCACGCCTGTAAAAGTGATAACGTCTCCGTTAAAAGTGCCCCCTGTAACCACAGTAGCACTGCTAAAGTTAGCAGCCGAACTACTACCTGCTATGAGCAAGCTGAAACTAGCTGCGCTTGAACTAAGGCCAAGCCCTGCTAAGTCGAAAGAAACTGAGGTGGTTTGAACTTCTTTTTCTTCAGCCACTCTCCAAACTCGGTTAAGCCTTGCATCAATGGTATCAGGCATCGTTAATGCTGATGTTTCGGTAAGCGCCCCATTGTCGTTACCCCAGATTAGCCAAGCATCGTCTGTACCAATGGTGGCTCCTCGGTCTACGATCACTATACCATCAGTATTTTCACTTCGAGACTTGGGTTGGTCTAATTCTGAATTGTCATCGCGACCAATTCCAGCGATGTCATTGTTGTATTCAAGAAAGCCGCCAAGAGAAGCATTGTTGGTTGCATCAAAGATGACAGTCCCCCCAGAGTTTACATAATTATTGGCCGTGCTTTGGTCTAGGGTAATTCCATATTTGATGGCTAGGTAACTCTCTATTCTATCTCTTTGGGCAGTAGAGAACGCGGTGGGTTCATTGCAATAAATAAGCTCGGATATTTCACCTCTAAAATAAGCCGCGCTTGCATTTATTCCATCATCATACTGAGTAGTGCCGTCTGTACCTCCAAATTCGATTCCGTCAGTATCACTAAATAGTAAACCTACGCTTGAAACTGATCCAAAACTTGTCCCATTCAAGTAGCCCGTTAGCGTACCAGAGACACCCGCGTTCCCACTAAGTTCAAGTGTCACAATATATTCTGTATTTGCCGAGACGGCAGTACTTACCGTACTCACGTTGGTGCCGTTATTCCATGGAGAACCAGCCCCATCATTGTTTCTATTCCAAGAAGAAATGTGGAGGTTACCGCTTCTGATATAGACATTAATACCACGTGTAGCACCGCCTTGCTCATAGAGTACTTGTCTATCAGTTACGTTGGTTGTGTTGGTTCTAAAGGCTAGGTTGATTCCTTTCTTGGCATAAGAAGCGGCAGTATTGAAATCGGTATTGTTGGCAATGGTCAAACTCTTGTCTCCATCAAAATCAACGGTTGGGTTAAAATTGATACTGCTAGATGTGCTTCTGTAAATGGGTTGCGCAGCGCCAACCGTTGCATCGTGATTTCCGATCCAGTGGTCTTGCCAATCGAGTACACCAGAGCCGTCAGTTGATGTAGTTATATCATCGGCTTCATTGGCTTTTAGCCAAGTAGAAAGTGCCGCTTTATACCCTCCCGGGCCCTTATTCTCAATAATTATGTTATCACTGGTGGCCACGCCAGCTGCTACACCAGCTACCAAGTCTAGCCCTGAATCTGAAGATAAGGTGTTGGTAGGAAAAGTAGTGATATCTGTTAGTACCACACCTGTTTTCAATGCACCAATGGTGCCTGTAGTTAAAATATCGCCCTGTTCAGCGGGTACGGTTACTAAGCCAGTGGTAAACTCATCGGCTATGTCTGCTGGAAAAATGGAATAGCCAAATATAGTTTCATCAGCTGCAACACCCATGTCCGTGAAACTTACAGCAACTCCTTGCACGGTTTGTGTTCCAAGATCAAGTAGGGGAATGGGGTCTACTCCCACTGTTTCTCGCCTAAGCACAATGTAATCGGTGTAGGTCTGACCCATACCTGGCCAACTATCTTGGCCAATACCAACCAAAGTACCATAAGAAGCAGGATCCCCATTCGCGTCTATTGACAGTATAGGAGCTACAATGATGTTGTCATTTCCACCTCTTTCTATAATTGGGAACACGGCCTTGGCAGGGTCGGGCGTTTGAATACCAGAATACCAAATGACATCGACTCTTTCAGTTTCTACTTCTATACTTCCACCAGCCAAATCATCTTCATTTACCAGAATGTTATCATAACCCGTGTTGAGAGCGTTTGATAAGTATATAGCATCCGCCTCTGCTACCTTAGTGGGCTGTATTGTAACCACACTACTTGTCACACCATTGTCTTCATACCAAATATTGACTAGTCTTGAAGTTGAAATTCTACGAAGGAGTAGTGTATCAGGGCTAAGAAAGTTGTTGTAGCTCACCCCACCTACGGTATAAGAAGTAACTCTTACATCGTTTCCCGAACCATAATTTAGGGTATAGGCGGTGCTCGGGTCTACATCATTAATGGCATCACTCGGAGAGGTTACATTGTCTGTGGAGCTGGTAGCACTAACATTAGATACGGCTATGGCAGTAATATCTGACTGCGCAAATAGCGAAGTAGATAGTACAAACATGAGCATAAAGCTCAGATAGCCTATGGGTTGTTTTAGTCTAATGGTATTAGTGTTTTGGTAAAAGGTCTTAGACCTTCTTTAAAAGCGGTGTTAAACCTATCTTAGAGAATCCTCTTTTTGATAGCGAGAAGTGCTTAGATGAATTCGTTGTGAATGGCACTCAACTTCTGGATAAAAATGAAGGTGAGAACAGTATTTTCTGTAGTTAGGGCTGCAAAAATCGACTTTTTACTGGAACTGCCAATGAATCGTAGACAAAATCCTTCCAATTAGAAGAAAAGTACCAGTATCTCTAATTAAAATACAGAAGAAAGCATTTCATATATACGAATTTGTTGTTTGTTGCGATTTTTGAAAACACCTTTTTATCGGACGATAACTTTAAGGGTGACCACATTATTGTTCTGATCCAGAATTCTGATCAGATTGAGGCCTTTGTTCATTTGGCTTGTTGCTAGCTCGAAGAAGTCTTCAGATACTTTGACATCACGCTTCTCATTAAGAATCACTTGCCCTCTGGTGTTGAGCACTGTCAATCTTAGGGCCTGATCGTTTTCTACGGTATATGAGATTTTCAATTTGTCTCCTTGAACTACCGGGTTAGGGTAGGCACTGAAACTGGCATCAAACTGTCGTTCAACTTTGACAGACCTGATTTCCGAGAAGTCAAACTCTCCACCAAAGTCAGTTTGCTTCAATCTGTAGAATGAAGTTCCGTTGATCGGATTTACATCAACGAAGGTGTAGTAGAGTAGGCTACTGCTATTACCAGCACCATCAATATTGGCAACGGTTTCAAAGTTCACTCCGTCAGTACTTCTTTCTATCGTATAGAAAGCATTGTTGATTTCAGAGGCTGTTACCCAATCTAGTTTCACTTGATCATCTTTATACTTATTAACTTCGAAAGAAATCAAAGTGATTGGTAAGGCATCGCTTTCAATCGAGCCTAAAGTGTAATATTGACCATCTGTGAAGTCTACATTGAAGGTCACGGTGTTACTACCACCGTTGGTTGCGCTAGGAGAGATCAGCGTGGTTCCTCCATTTGAGAAGTCACCATCATCATCTACCATCAATCGAGTTTGGGTAAGGTTGTTACTGCCTGATTCGGTACCTGTTACGCTTGATAGATCGAAGGTTAATTCAACAGTACCGACAGTTCCAGTTTCTTGGACTTGCCACTCTCTATTAAGCCTACTATTAATAGTCGCAGGTCTTTCTGGGTTTCTGGTAGCTTCAATGGCCGCCCCGTCATTACCTGATACTAGCCAAGAGTCATCTACACCAAAGCCACCGGCATTGTTGATGGTGACTATCGCATCACTATTGGCACTTTGAGACTGGGTTTGATCTAGACAAGAAAGATCGTCTCTGCCGATACCGAAGATATCGTTGGAGTAAGTAGTCTTGCCGCTAAAATCCCAAATTGTGCCACCATCCCCAGCGCGATAGTCTCTTTCATCTACCCCTCCTGTGGTTCCATCATCCGCCCCGTTAAGGGTGATGCCATATTTAATAGCGAGATAACTTTCTACTCTATTTCTTTCGTCTGAGGTTAATATTTGGTTGAAGGCAATGGTTTCAGCGATACCACCAGCAAACTGAGCGTCAACATCAGAGGTAAAATGGTTTCCGATACCAAATCCACCATCAGCATTGGTTAAGCTAGTCGATATTCCTACTTCGGATGCTAGCTGTGCGGCATCTACATATAAGGCTAAGTTACCTGAGCTGATATCTCTTATGCCCATTGCAATATGGGGCAAATTATCATTGAAAGTACCTGTTGTTTCAACTTCAAAAGCAGCGTCAGAATCTGCATTCACCCAAACAGTACCGTTTTCCATACCGATGGCATTGTCGAGACCAGATCCTGATCTTGTACTGAGCAGGGCAGGAGAATTCACATTGTCATTGGCAGCTCCAGAAGTTTGTCCAGTTCTAAAGACAGAAATCAGTGTAAAATCATCATTGACAGTTCCTGCAGAAGCAGCACCAGTCCGCAGGTATGAGTTATTGCTAGAACTTGGGTCGGTGAAATTAATCAATGGGTTTGAATTGATCTCATTGGTTTGATAGGTAGGCTCGATTGGGCCAGCACCCCCTAGATCTACTTCAGAGGCATTGAGGTTAGCTGTACCTTGATCGTTCCATTGCTGCACATCGTTGCCGTCAACTGCTGCAGTGGTACCGGCATCAGAAAATACTTCAGCATCTCCTTTCAGCCAAAGGGATATTTGGGTATTCACACCTCCAGGGCCACAAATGGTGATGCCCGTACCAATGGTGAAGAATTGTCCATCAGTCAAATCTACACCTGTAAAGGAGAGTACGTTGCCATTTAAAGTACCTCCAGAAATTACCGTGGCATCAGCCATGGTTGCTGTATTACCCACAAGTAGGGTGAAAGCTGTTGCATCGGCAACGCTATAGCCAAGACCAGTCAGGTCGAATTGTAATTCTGTTTCGCCAACCGCACCGGTATCATCTGCCTTCCAAATACGCGTCATACGCTCCGATACAGAGTTAGGCACGTCAACGATGTTCTTACTAGCCTCAGCAGTAGCACCATTGTCATTACCCCAAATGAGGTAGTCACCATCATCAGTAAATGTGTTGATATTCGTAGCATTGTCAGTAGCAACAGACCCTAAACCCATTGTAAGAATGTCGTCAGAGTTGACACTCGCAGATTGCTTCTGGCTAAAGCACGAGAGGTCATCTCGTCCAATACCAGCTACATCATTATTATAAGTACTATTGGTTAAAGAACTCCATATGATATTACCTGAAGCGTCATAGTAGTGTTTGTCAGCGTCTGCAAGACTTCCGTCTTGGCTTAGCGTTACTCCATACTTAATAGCAAGATAGGATTGCACCCTTCTTCTACTGGCATCATCTAACCTTGACGAGAAAGTAATTACTTCTGCAATGCGCCCATCAAAAAAGTCTTCAGCAGGGTTGAGGTCGTGATATGCTCCTAGAACATATGGAAGGTTGGTTCCAGATAAATAACTTCCAGACGAATTATTACTAACTGTAATCCCATCTTGATAGATGTCTGTACCTGTTGGGCTTGAGCTAGTGTTGTCTTTAACATTGAATATATAAGGTTGACCTGAAGGGATGCTTCCAGCACCTGTCACTGCAGAACGCCAATCAGCACCACCACCCATTCCATGAAGTACTATTTCATCAGCAAATGCTCCGGTGAATGAGCCTAAAGTAAGTCCTGCAAAGTCTGCTGCTCCACCATCAAAATCACCACCGGTTCTGTCGGCTGTAAAGACAGATTCATTGGTAGATGCAGAGGTAATTGTATTATCAGGTTGAAAAACCACGAAATAGTCATTGGTATAGAAACCACCACCAGCCGCACTTAGGTAATCTGAGTTAGCAGAAGTAAAATCTACGGCATCATTGAAATTAACGGCTCCATCAGCAATATCTGGCCTGTTGCCAACATCACCAGTAGCGTTATTGGTATTGTTTTGATCTGCCCAAGTTGTTACTTCAGATCCGCTCAGCGTAATTCCTTCATCTCCTCTCAGCCAAGTCACCAAACCTGTAGTGATGCCTCCAGGTCCACAACTAGTTCTTGCTGTGCCTAGAGTAAAGAAGTCTCCATCGCTAAAGTTGACACCAGTAAAAGTGACAAGGTTACCAACAAATGATGCAGCTGGTGTGATCGTACCACTTGCCATAGTAGATGAACCGGAGGTGATTAGGTTGAAGTCGGATGCTGAAACACCGGTATAGCCTAAGCCAGTTAAATCAAAAGTAACTGTTGTGGCGCCTACTGTTCCGGTTTCTTGAACATGCCAGATTCGGTCCATACGTTCGGTGATGATGCCCGGTACATCTACTGTTTCAGCAGATGCCTGAGTTCTATCTCCATTGTCATTACCCCAAACTTGGAAGCTGTTATCAGCTGTAAATGAGTTAGCATTATCGGCATTTGTTGCTGCAATTCCTCCAAGCCCCATAGTTACCAGACCATCTGAATTAATACTTGAAGACTGTCTTTGTTCAAAGCACTGTGCATCATCACGTCCTATACCTGCAATGTCATTGTTGTAACCAGAGGATTGATCTGAAAAATCCCAAATTACTGTGCCTTCAGCGTCTCTATAGTCTCTTTCATCAACTGATCCGGTTGTACCATCATCAGCACTATTCTTAGTGATGCCATATTTAATGGCCAAGTAAGTTTCTACTCTATTTCTTTCGTCAGAGGTAAGATCATCTGAGAATATGATAACTTCAGAAATATCTCCTGCAAATTGCGTGGCAGTAGAAGATGACTCATGGTTTCCAATACCAATAGCGTCAGGTGCTGTCAAACTTGTTGCATCTGAGGCATCAGTGGCAATGCTTTCACTATTAATATAAAGCTCAGTATTCCCTGAGACAACTCTCGTGGCAGTGGCAATTCTCGTAACACCATCGTTATATAATGGGCTGACAGGACTCTGTGCACCTACGCCATCGCCATTTTCTATTTTGGCAAGTACTCGTCCATTGCTATGACCTAGCGCATAGTTAGCACCAGTATTACCATGGTCAGCACCTAGAATAGCTGGTGCTTGCCAATGTTCAGCTCCGGCATCTGTCTGCGTAGTTGATAAGACGGCTATCAAAGACATATCGTCTTGTGCAGGTCTACTTGCAGTCGTCAGGAAGGAATAGTTGGTAGTTCCTGGGTCGGTAAATCTTACAGTCGGATTGAAGTTTTCTCCACTTGTTTGGAAAGTAGGCTCATCAGGTGTTCCACCGCCATTTGCTTCTGTAGCATTGTTAGTGTTTAGCGATTGATCAGCCCATGTGGCTACATTTTGTCCGTTCGTTGCTTGGGTAGTTCCCGTGTTGAAAACCTCAACATCCGCTCTAAACCATACGGCCAAGTCGGCTTCTACACCACCAGGAGCACAGGTTTCAAAGTCAGTACCTAGGGTAAAGTATTGTCCATCTTCTAGGTCGATTCCTGTGAAGGTGATGACGTCACCACTAAAAGTTCCACCAGTAACCACTGTGGCACTGCTAAAGTTTGCTGCTGAGCTACTGCCAGCTATTAATAAACTGAAATTAGCTGCACTAGAACTTAGTCCAAGTCCAGCAAGGTCAAATGAAACTGATGTGGTTTGTACTTCTTTTTCTTCTGATACCCTCCATACCCTGTTTAACCTAAAGTCAATGGTATCGGGCATAGTCAATGCTGATGTTTGAGTAAGAGCTGCATTATCGTTACCCCAGATTAACCAGGCGTCATCTGTACCGATGGTGGCACCACGGTCTATAATGACGATGCCATCAGAGTTTTCACTTCTCGATTTAGGCTGGTCAAGTTCTGAATCATCGTCTCTTCCGATACCAGCAATGTCATTGTTATATTCGAGAAACCCACCTAATGAAGCATTATTGGTAACATCAAATATTACACTTCCCGCAGAGTTTACGTAATCGTTTGGCGTGCCTTGGTCTAAAGTGATTCCATACTTAATCGCCAAGTAACTTTCTATTCTATCTCTTTGTGCAGTAGAGAATGCAGTAGGCTCATTGCAATAAATAAGTTCAGAGATTTCGCCTCGGAAATAGGCTGTGCTAGCATTCACACCATCATCATATTGAGTAGTACCATCAGTACCGCCAAATTCAATTCCATCAGTATCACTGAATAATAATCCTACACTTGAAATAGAGCCAAAACTCGCGCCATTCAAATAGCCGGTTAAAGTACCTGTGACTCCTGAATTACCATCAAGCTCAAGGGTGACGATGTATTCCGTATCAGCAGCAACAGCAGTGCTCACAGTATTGACATTGGTGCTATTATTCCAAGGCGAACCAGTGCCATCGTTGTTTCTATTCCATGACGAGATGTGGAGGTTTCCACTTCTTATATATATATTGATACCACGGGTTTCTCCTCCTTGTTCGTAGAGTACTTGACGATCGGTTACATTGGTGGTGTTTGTTCTAAAGGCCAGGTTGATTCCTTTCTTGGCGTATGAAGTAGCCGTATTGAAATCGGTATTATTGGCAATGGTTAAACTCCTATCCCCGTCAAAATCAACTGTTGGGTTAAAGTTGATACTACTTGATGTGCTTCTGTAAATGGGTTGCGCAGCACCGACAGTGGCATCATGATTTCCAATCCAGTGGTCTTGCCAATCGAGTACCCCAGAACCATCTGTAGAGGTGGTCACATCATCGGCCTCATTGGCTTTTAGCCATGTGGAAAGTGCTGCTTTGTATCCGCCAGGCCCTTTGTTAGGTATGATTAGATTGTCTTCGCTGGCTACCCCTGCAGTTACACCAGCGACAAGGTCAAGCCCGGAGTCTGATGAGAGGGTATTAGTCGGAAAAGTGGAGATGTCGGTAAGTACCACACCCGCTTTAAGGGTCGTTATGGTTCCGGTAGTCAGAATGTCGTTTGTGTTTGTAACAAACTCATCGGCTATATCTGCCGGAAATATAGAATAGCCATATACGGTTTGGTCGGCAGCAATTCCCAAGTCACTGAAGCTTACGGCAACTCCTTGAACAACTTGACTCGGTATATCCAATAATGGTATAGGATCTACCCCTACCGTTTCTCGTCTTAGAATGGTGTAATCAGTGAAGGTTTGGCCAACAGCAGGCCATCCATCCTCACCAATACCGATCATGGTACCATAGGAGGCAGGTTCTCCGCTTGAATTAAGAGAGAGTATCGGGGCGACAATAATGTTGTCATTACCACCTCTTTCTACAATTGGAAAAACAGCTTCGGTGGGGTCAGGCGTTTGAACCCCCGAAAACCACATGACATCTACACGCTCTGTTTCTACCTCAATACTTCCGCTGGCAAGATCATCTTCATTTACCAAAATGTTGTCATAGCCGGCATTGAGTAAGTTGGAAAGATAGATAGCGTTTACAAGCGGGACTTTTGTTGGCTGAATGGCTACAGTACTGGCAGTAACACCGCCATCTTCATACCACACATTAACAAGGCTTGAGCTTGAAAGTCGTTTAAGAATGAGCGTGTCTGGGGCAACAAAATTGTTATATGTAATGCCACCAACGGTATAAGAAGTAACCCTTATATCATTTCCTGAACCATAGTTGAGGGCATAGGCACTACTGGCACTTATGTTGTTAGTTGCATCACTAGGGGAGGTGACATTGTCAGTAGAACTTGTTGCGCTAACACTGTTAATGGTAATAGTAGTAATATCCGACTGCGCATGAAGCGTAGCGGATAGTATAAGCATGAGCAAAAAGCCCAGCCAGCCTATGGATTTTTTAATTTTAATTTTAGTAGTGTCTCTTTGAAGGTCAATGACCTTCGCCCCTTAATGTATCTGTATAACCCCACCCCAGAGAATACCCTCCTTGGTGTTGAGAATTTTAAAAAAAATAGTTTTTGAATTTTTTCACGTCTTATAACAAGTGATTAACATACACTAGTGAAGACCGTGCCAATTAGCTCGAATGGTGGTTGGGCGGGCAAATGTTGCCTTTATATTCGGATCAGCAAAAAAACTTAAGTGAAATTATTCCCAAAACGGGAATATCAATAGATGTTATGGGAAAAATACATAATTATGCTGTTGAGATACACCTGATTGTTACTCAGGCATAATTACTGTGTTTCGACTTTACGTATTAGACAATAGAGATGTAAAGTAAAATTGTCTAAATAGTGTTGCTTCTAGCGCTAAATCACTAATAACGATAACTACCGTGCGATGCTTCTATGGAAAGTGATTTTTTCTCGGACTTTTCTACGCGCCCAACGATTTGTGCAGGTATGCCAAATGACTGTGAAATGGAGATAATTTCATCTGAAATACTTTTATCTGCGTAAATCTCCATGCGGTGACCCATATTGAAGACCTTATACATCTCTTTCCAATCGGTACCACTTTCTTCTTGAATTAATTTGAAAAGTGGGGGTATTTCAAAGAGATTGTCTTTGATGATGTGCAGGTTGTCAATGAAATGAAGAATTTTGGTCTGTGCACCACCGCTACAATGAATCACGCCTCCGATTTGGTTTCGGAATTTCTTTAAAATTTCAACCATTACCGGAGCGTATGTTCTTGTAGGAGAGAGCACTAGTTTACCGGCATCGAGTGGTGAACCTTCAACAGTATCTGTTAATTTTTTAGAACCAGAGTAAACTAAATCACTCGGTACACTTGGGTCGAAGCTTTCGGGGTACTTTTCAGCGAGGTATTTATCGAAAACGTCATGTCTTGCCGAAGTAAGCCCGTTGGAGCCCATTCCCCCGTTGTATTCGGTTTCATATGTAGCTTGTCCATAAGAGGCAAGACCAATGATGACCTGTCCGGGTCTAATTTTTTCGTTTGTAATAACATCCTCTCGCTTCATACGAGCGATTACCGTGCTATCAACAATCACACTTCTCACTAAGTCGCCAACATCGGCAGTCTCTCCACCAGTGCTGATGATGTTTAGCCCGTTATCGCGAAGCATCTGAAGTACTTCTTCTGTTCCATTAATGAGGGCAGAGATAACCTCACCAGGAATTAGGTTCTTGTTTCTACCTATTGTCGAGGAGAGGAGAATATTGTCAGTAGCACCTACACAAAGTAGGTCGTCAATGTTCATGATGATGGCGTCCTGTGCTATGCCTTTCCAGACACTGATATCACCAGTCTCTTTCCAGTACATATAGGCTAGCGAGGACTTAGTTCCTGCTCCGTCCGCATGCATGATGTTACAGAAGGCATCATCACCTCCCATAAAATCGGGAACTACCTTGCAGAAAGCTTTAGGAAACAATCCTTTATCAAGGTTTTTGATGGCATTGTGCACATCTTCCTTTGAGGCTGATACCCCGCGCTGCATGTATCGGTCGTTCATCTTCAGTGATTTATGGCACAAAAATAAGAAAGCCTCCAAATAAGGAGGCCTCTTGTGTATTTTAACTTTAAAGTTCTGTGTAAATACTAGTTCTGGTCTACGCCTATAACTTTAAATTCAGTTCTTCTATTTTTTTGATGCTCTTCTTCAGAGCATTCAACATCGTTAGTACAGCCATTCACCAATTGAGACTCTCCATAGCCCTTCGCGACTAGTCTTTGGCGAGAAACTCCCTTTGTTATGATGTAATCTACTGCCGCTTGTGCCCTTCTTTGAGAAAGGTCCATGTTGGCATCATCGTCATCGCGGGAATCTGTATGAGAACTGATTTCAATTCTGATCTCGGGATTATCATTTAGCAGTTGCACTAACTTATCGAGCTCTACAGCTGCATCCTCTCGAATTTCGGCCTTTGCCAAATCGTAGTAAATATTTTCTAGCAAAATGACAGCGTCAAGCACAATTGGGTCAAGCGTCACATCTTCATTAAAAACCTTTTCAGTAAACCTTTCTACCAAGTCTTCTTGCGCTATGCCTTGTCCAACTGTTGAAAAGATTTTTCGGGTGGTAAAGAAATTATTCTTTTCGCCTAAAAGGGTATAGTTTTTCTCAGGATCGATGGGGAAACTGTATGAACCGCCTCTACTGCTCAATACATCATCGACTACTTGACCATTTGCATCTAACAGTTTCATTCGAACTTCACCCAGAATTACTTGAGTACTATCATCGTTTCTTTTGTAGGTAGTTCCGCGTAATACGTATGTGATTTTTTTCAGGTCACTGGAATTGTCTACGAAACTGTACAAATCGTCACCACCTTGACCGCCTGATCGATTAGAGGTATAAAATCCTTCAAAAGGAAAGTCTGAATAGACCAGCCCAAAATCATCTGCGGATGAGTTAAATGAGGGGCCAAGGTTTTGTATCGTCACCACACCACCTTTATTCTCGGCTGAGAAAAGGTCTAACATTCCAAAGCCAGCGTGGCCATTGGAGGCAAAATAGAGCTTGTTATCTGGCGCTACATAAGGAAAAACCTCATCTCCGGCAGTATTAATCGATGCCCCCATGTTGCTCACATTGGCCCATCTACCTCTATCATTAAGCGTTGCTCTGTAAATATCTGAGCCGCCAAAACCACCTGGTCTGTCAGAGGCAAAATACATAGTAGTGCCGGCTTGATTAAAAGAAGGGGAGGTGTCCCAGTACTCCGGACTGTTGATGGGCATAGAAACGGGTGTGCTCCATTTACCATTCTTTTTGTAAGAAATGAACAGGTCTACACTTCTTCTACTTTTCTTGCCGTCAGTATTTCCTTTGGCAAACACCATGGTGTTTCCATCAGGAGAGAAGGCAACCGAACCCTCATTTACATTGGCAGAATTAAAGGTTGTTGGTAATGGATTTAAGGTAGATGCATCTGGTGTTAGTCCTTCTAGGCTTACTTTATACAGATCACTATAGGGTATGTCATATCGATTAAAAGTCTCGTCTTCTCTTGTGCTTGAAAAGTAGAGCTCGTTCTTGAAGAAGGTTGGGCTATACTCCGATTGTGCCGTATTGATGTTGTCGAGTGGAGTTACATCCACATTTCTGACATACAAACTGATGCTATCTAATTTCTCTAAGTTTTTGATTTCTTGTTGTGCGCGCTCTTTATAAATTTCAATTGATGCGTAATCTACATAGTTGGTTAGAACTTCTTTGGCATCACCGTATTGCTCATTGGCTTTTAAGGCCAGTGCGTAATTAATTTCCAATTCAGGGTTATCAAACCCCGCAGTAACCGCTTTAGCATAATAAGGGATGGATGATCTAGGGTCTCCTAGCTTTCGGTAAGACTCTGCGGTGTAGTAGTTAATGTCACCAGCATCAGGGTTTTCTTCTAGCTCCTTTTTGAAGTCTTCAATGGCCTGCGCATAATTCTGATCCTCCACATAGCTTTTCAGCACCTTGGGTGTTTTATCATCCTCTTTTTCAACAGCAATGATTTTTGCGGCATTTTGGCTAGGCCCAATGGATGGATTCGTTGGTGCAGCTACTGTTTTCTTAGGTGCTTCTTGAACACCCAGAAAGTTAGTCTTTTGCGTGGCACAGCTACTTAACAGTATCAATGCAATTGTGAACAGTAATGAATGTGACTTCTTCATTGATGGTAAATTAGCGAAATGCTACTTTATAATACGCTTTTTGCAGGCTGAAAGTATCTACTGAGCCAACTTTCACTTGCCTTAACGATCCATTTTTCTTCAAGTTCCGCTTTAGTTTTTAAGTTGTTATCAAAAAACAGCGAGTTGCTGTCAATCTCTCCTTGGGCAATGGCAGACTTTAAATCTTTCATTCCTACAAATTGTACCTTTTCATTTTTCAAAAAGGCAAGATTTGCTCTGTTGAAAAAGTCTATTTGAAGTTTGCCTCCTATTTCTTGAACAAAACGGAAAGAACTGTCAATGGAACAACCACTTGCCATGTTAAAACCCTCGTCCGTTGCGATGATCAAGAAATGACCGTGTTCAATGGTTGCTGAAGCCAGTAGTGATTGACCATGGGCTGCCCATTGCTGTAGAAATTGTTCAGAGGCGATCAATAATGCCTTTTGCTCCTCTTGTGTAAGGGCTCTGTCAGATTGATAAATCCATACCCTTGAGGTGGCACTTAATTCTTCAAATGGGCTAAGCATAGTCGTTTTTTGTTTTAAGAGTCAATATTCAGCTTACTATTTCTTCTCAAATGTCGTGTCGTAGTCTTTTGCAACCAATTAGTTGGGATAAAAATTCCAGTTAATTGTTCCTTATCCATATCACCTACAAGTGGCGAAATGTTTTGGACGCTTCAGAATGATGATTTTTCCGTGACATTTCCGTGATGAAAGAATACTAATCTTGACGATTATTATGAATAAAAAAGTACTCATAGTAGAAGATGATGCCGATATCAGTGGACTTATAGAGATCCATTTGAAGGATATGGGCTTTGAGACCCTAATTGCTAATAGGGGAGATACAGCTCTGGAAATTGCTCTAACGGAGGCCTTCGACTTTATTATCCTAGACATTATGCTGCCAGGAAAGGATGGACTGGAGGTCTGTAGAGAATTAAGGGCTTCGAAACTAGAGACCCCCATTTTGATGCTAACCGCAAGATCTGAAGAGATTGATAAAATTTTGGGTTTAGAAATGGGTGCAGATGACTATCTGACTAAGCCTTTTAGCATAAGAGAATTGACTGCCCGAGTGAAGGCTATTTTAAGAAGGACGGAGTCACAAATAAATCAAGCGCCTGTGTCTCGAGAGGTTCTACGTTTTGGAGCGTTGGTAGTAGACAAAGACAAACGTAAGGTGCTCTTAAGAAATGAACGCGTTGATCTTACACCCAAAGAGTTTGATCTTTTAGCCCTCATGGCTGCTAACCCAGGGAAAAGCTACAGCAGAGAAAATTTACTAAATGTGGTTTGGGGGTATGAATTTGCGGGCTATGAGCATACGGTAAACTCTCATATCAATAGATTAAGAAGTAAGATCGAAACAGATCTATCTACTCCCAAATACATTCTGACCTCTTGGGGCGTGGGCTACAGATTCAATGACGAATTAAATCAAAGTTAATGAGTAGTGACGCAAAGAATTTGACTGGAGGCATAAGTCTCTTTTGGAAGTTATCGGCCACCTTTTTAGTGTTACTGGTGTTGGTAGGAGCCTTTCACATTGCCCTGTCTATTTCTACCAGTGAGAAGTATTATCTAGAAAGGAACCAAAGGCTTAATGCCAACATAGCCCAAAGCATAATCCAAGAGGTGAAACCGTTTATAGACGGGCATTTGAGTGAAACTGCCACTGACGACATCATGCACCACATGATGGCCGTGAATCCAAGTATTGAAGTGTATCTATTAGATAACCAAGGTGTAATTCTTAACCATGTGGCGCCATACAAAAAGGTAAAATTGACTGAAGTTAGTCTGGCGCCTATCAAAGAATTTATCCTAACAAAAGGAGAAGTCTGTGTAATGGGCGATGATCCTCGCAAGCCGGGCGAAGAGCAAATTTTTAGTGCTGCACCCATTATGGACGAAGATCAACTTCAGGGTTATGTGTATGTAGTGTTGGCAGGCGAGGACTATTACGCAGTAGCATCTAATCTTTGGAATGACTACATCACAGCACTAGGAGGGGGCACCATGTTGGCTATTTTGATTGCGGCTTTAATAGTAGGTCTAATTGCGATCTGGTTTATCACCAAGAACCTGAGAGGCATCATAGATACAGTAAGGAAGTTTCAAGACGGTGATTTAAAGGCTAGGATTGAGACAAAATCAGGCAAGGAATTCAATACCCTTGGTGTAGCATTCAATGAGATGGCCGATACCATTGTGGGGAATATCGAAAACCTTAAGTCGATGGAGAACCTTCGAAGAGAACTCGTAGGCAATGTGAGTCATGACCTTCGGACCCCTCTGGCAGTAATTCACGGCTATATCGAAACATTGATGATTAAGAAGGATAACCTAGAACCTGCTGATCGAGACAAATACTTGAATATAATCCTAGAGAGTACGGAGAAGCTTAAAACTATGGTTTCGGAGTTGTTTGAGCTATCTAAACTAGAGTCGAAACAAGTGCACCCTAAGAAGGAGCCGTTTTTTGTCAATGAATTACTGCAAGATGTTGTGCAGAAATACCTGATAATCGCCCGAAAGAAGGGTGTTTTGATTCAATCAGTTATCTCTAATAATATAGAGCTAGTAAACGCAGACATCGCTTTAATCGAAAGGGTGCTGCAGAACTTGATTGATAACGCGCTCAAGTTTACGCCTGAGGGTGGAACAATTACCATTAGGACCAACGAGCTAGATAATGCGGTGGAGATTCAGGTGAGTGATACAGGAGTAGGAATTCCAGAAGAGCAAATCCCTTTTGTATTTGATCGATATCATATCGGAGATAAGCGAATTGGGTTGGATAAAAATAACACAGGCTTGGGCTTGGCGATCGTAAAGAAGATTCTTGAAATCCATGACGCTACTATTAAACTAACAAGTAAACTAAACCAAGGCACTTCATTTTCATTTGAACTGCCATACCATCAAATATGAAAAAGTTAAGGATATACACCCTGATGCTATTGATTGGCACTGGGCTTATCGGTTGTATTGGCACCGATATAGTGGAGGATATAATAGTAGCGCAAGAGCTATCAATCAATGATAGACTAGAGACGCTTGGTGTTGGGGAGTCCTTTCAATTTGAGGCGGACTTCTTTAATGAAATGGGAGAACAGGAGTCATCAGAAATCATTTGGACATCAGGCAATGAGGCCATCATGTCTATTACAACTGATGGATTAGCCACCGGTATTTCCCAAGGCGATGTTTGGATTATGGCGATGTCTGGGGCTGCAATAGACTCCGTTATGGTTTCCGTAGGCGCAATGACCACTTTGACAACAGCCGAAAGAATGGGCAGTTTTGTTGGTTTAAGAGACTACAATGTTAGTGGAGATTTTAGCCTAGCGGAAGATGGAGAAAACTTAGTGCTTACCTTCTCTTCTAATTTTGTAGCCTCTAGAGGGCCGGGCCTTTTTGTTTACCTCAGCAATAATTCAACAAGCACCACGGGAGGGGTAGAGGTTGGCCAACTGATGCAAAATTCAGGAACCCAGACATACATTATTAGCCGCACGGCTGCGCAATTAGATACATACAATCATGTGCTTGTTTATTGTAAACCATTCGGTGTAGCATTTGGAACAGGACAATTCGACAATTAGAGATGAGAAGCATTAATAAGATTATAGCGGTCAGTTTATTTACACTCATAACGAGTAGCGCAATTGCAGGTGGAGGTTGGCCAACGCCAAAAGGTAAAGGGTACTTTAAATTGAGTCAGTTTGTGCTACAAGCCAATCAATATTACTCCCCCAGTGGAGAGATTATCGATATCTCAACAGCAGGTATTTTTATTAGCAGCATTTATGGCGAGTATGGTGTTACTGATCGCTTTGGAGTGTCGGCTTACATACCCTTTTTTTCCAGAGCAACCTTAAATGAGCAGGTGTCTACCTCAGGAATATTACTGGCCGAAGGAGATGCCGTGAATTCATTAGGTGACTTTGATATTTCACTTAAATATGGATTGATTGTCAATAAGCCAATTGTCGTCAGTGCAAGTCTAACTTTGGGCCTACCCTTCGGTAACCCAAGCGGAGGCAGTACCGAGATTCTTCAGACAGGCGATGGAGAGCTCAATGTGATGCTAAGTGTAGAGGCCAGTAGAAGTTTTAACGGTGGAAAAGGGTACGTCAACACATTAGTGGCCTACAATAATCGAAGCGAAAATTTTAGTGATGAGTTTAGGCTAGGCATTGAGGTAGGCTACAACATAGCATCTAAATGGAATGCGGCTTTAAAGGTGATCAGTGTTAATTCCCTAAACAATGGTAGTGATCTAGAGACACCTGCAAATGGTATATTTTCAAACAATATTGAGTATTTGGCCATTACCCCAGAAGTCAATTACTCACTGAATGATAAGTTTGGTATTTCAGGAAATATTGGCTTTGCCGCTGCTGGTAGAAGAGTCTTAGCAGCACCTTCTTACGCTTTGGGGGTATTTATGAAGCTCTAAGAACTTTTGATGAGGAGAGATAACAGAGGCCTCGACTAGTCGAGGCTTCTGTTAATTAAAGTCCTTCGTTTTTAGCAATCAACTCTGCTAAGTCCATTACCTCAACACTTTCTTCTTTGTTTTTTGACTTCACGCCATCACGCATCATAGTCATGCAGAAAGGACAGCCAGCTGCAATAATGTCAGCACCAGTGTCTATGGCCTCTTCTGTTCGCTCGATGTTTACTTCTTTGTCGCCAGGTTCAGCATCCTTGAACATCTGAGCACCACCAGCACCGCAGCACAGGCCTTTGGTACGACAACGCTTCATCTCTACTAACTCAGCATCTAGTGCCTCTAAAACCTCTCTAGGGGCATCATAAATATTGTTTGCTCTACCTAGATAACATGAATCATGGTAAGTGATCTTTTTACCCTTAAACTCTCCACCGCCCTTCAAGCCAACTTTTCCTTCGTTGATCAATTGCTGAAGAAAAGTGGAGTGATGAATTACCTCATAATTGCCACCTAATTCTGGATACTCGTTTTTCAAAGTATTGAAGCAGTGAGGGCAAGCGGTTACAATCTTCTTTACATTGTAGCCATCTAATACTTGAATATTGGCAATGGCCTGCATTTGAAATAAGAACTCATTACCGGCCCTTCGAGCAGGGTCGCCAGTACAAGTTTCTTCTTCACCCAAAACAGCGTATGATATGCCCACCTTATTCAATATTTTGATAAAGGCAAGGGTCACTTTTTTATATCTATCGTCAAACGAACCTGCACAGCCTACCCAGAATAACACTTCTGGAGATTCTCCTTTGGCGGTCATTTCTGCCATGGTTGGCACTGTCAATTGCTGATCACTCATTCTTTCAGTTTTATTTCGATTCTTTATTTAAGTCTTCAGCCCATTTAAACCTATCGGTTGGAGCGAATTTCCATGGAGAGAAACTGGTCTCAATGTTTTGGAACATGCCATTCCATGCAGCAGGAGCAGCAGATTCTTCCATCGATACATATCTTCTCATCTCAAGAATAATTGATAATGGGTCAATGTTAATTGGGCAGGCCTCTACACAAGCATTACAGCTGGTACAAGCGTTTATCTCTTCTTTGGTAATGAAGTCACCCAGTAATGACTTACCGTCCTCTAAGCCTTTGCCACCCTTCTCTAAGCTAGCACCTACTTCTTCTGCACGATCGCGAGTTGCCATCATGATTTTTCTTGGAGATAGTTTTTTGCCTGTCATGTTAGCCGGACACTGGGAAGTACACCTTCCGCATTCGGTACAAGAGTAGGCGTTCATGATGTTAACCCAACTCAGGTCATTGACGTCCTTGGCACCAAAACGTGCGATTTCGGTAGGAGGCTCATTGGCAACTTCAGTTGGCATGCCCAGCATCATCTTAACTTCGTTGGTCACCACAGGCATGTTGTCGATTTTACCTTTTTCCTCTAGGTTGGAGTACCAAGTATTTGGGAAGGCCATAGCAATATGCAAGTGTTTAGAGTAGGTCACGTAGATGGCAAAGCCTAAAATTCCGACTATATGGAACCACCAAGCAAATCGTTCAACAAAAATCAGCGTAGAAACACTCATGCCTTCAAACAATGGAAGTAAGAAACTGCTAAAGAAAAATGTACCTGTCTGCGCGTAGTGCTCGTCTTGCCCTTGAATAAGCATATCAGTCGCATTCATGGTAAGGATGGCAAACATCAAAATAATTTCAATGACCAGAATGAGGTTGGCATCAAGTGTTGGCCATTTGCGCATTTCTTCACCGGAGAAACGTTTGACCTTCATCACATTTCTTCGAATTAGGAAGGCGAAGCATGAGAATAGTACGGCAACGGCTAAAAATTCAAATACATTGATCAACACGGTGTAAAAACTACCTAGATATGGGGCGAAAATTCTATGCGTACCAGCAATTCCATCAATCACGAATTCTAGGACCTCCAGATTGATGACCAAGAAACCAGCATAGATCAAGAAGTGTAGAAATGCTGGTACCACGCGCTTAAACATCTTCTGCTGACCAAAGGCAACCAAAAGCATGGTTTTCCACCTTTCGGGCTTTCTATCGGTTCTACCCGAAGGCTTCCCTAGGAAGATATTTTTCCTGATTCGCGCTATTCTTTTGAACAAAAAGAATGACGCTGTGGCAACGACAACTAGAAAGGCTATTTGAGGTAGAAATTCCATTTTATACGCTAGTAGGTGTTAGTCTTAATAATGAATTTTGAATTTATCAAAAATGTTTTGCACGGTTTAACTTTTTATATACTTTTGTGCTCCATTTCGGGGTGCTGTAGCTCAGTTGGTAGAGCATCGGACTGAAAATCCGTGAGTCGGTGGTTCGAATCCACTCAGCACCACGCTAAGAGCCTCTCTTCTTGAGAGGCTTTTTTTATTTCCATACCCTGAAATCGTTTGCATCAGCCTTGCTAATATAATAATCAAAGGGAAAATAGTATGCATGCATACTATTTTATTTTAACCAAAGTACTTCCTTTTCGTTCAAAAAACGCCATTTGCCGCGTGGCAAGTCTTTTTTAGTGAGCCCACCATACACTACACGGTCTAGCTTTTCTACGGAATAACCTAGATGTTCGAAAATCCTTCTGACGATACGATTTTTTCCTATGTTAATTTCTATACCGAGGGTAGTATTGTCATCCTCTACTATGGCCAAGTCATCAACAATTACTTTTCCATCATCTAGCGTAATGCCATTGAGAATCTTCTCAAAGTCACTTTTAGTAATTGGTTTGTTTAAAGTGACTTGATAAATTTTCTTGATCTTATGTTTTGGGTGGGTGAGCTTTTTTGATAATTGACCATCATTGGTAAATAATAGCAGTCCGGTAGTAGTCCTGTCCAGCCTACCGACTGGGAATATTTGCTCAGGACATGCTTTGGATACTAGCTCCATGACCGTCTTACGGCCTTCAGGATCTGATGTGGTGCTAATGAAACCTTTGGGTTTGTTTAGTAAAACGTAGACCTGTTTTTCTGGTTTGAGTACGTTCTTTTCGTGCACTACCACTTGGTCAGGTTGTACTTTGTAGCCTAGCTCCGTAATAACCTTGCCATCAACAGTTATTTCTCCCTTTTCGATGAGTTTGTCGGCTTCTCGTCTAGAGCATACGCCTGCATTAGCAATGTACTTGTTCAGCCTTATGGCTTCAGTCTGTTCTGTGGGTTGTTGCAGAGACTTGTGCTTGTAATCTGGTTTTTTTTCAACCTTGGTATTACTTCGTCTCTTTTTTGGCTTAAAACTCTTCTTTGTCATAATTACGCAGTATCACTACTGGATTTTGACAAAGGTAGCTAATTATTCAGGGCTAGAACGTTCTTCTTCTTTTTCAGAAGAACCGATTTCATTATCGGGAGTGGCAAAATCTTTTGGGGTAGGCAAATCCTTTAAATCATTGATTCCGAAATAATCCATGAATTTGTCTGACGTGCCGTAGAGAATGGGTCGCCCTACATTTTCAGACTTGCCTTTTATTTCTATTAATTCTTTCTCTAAAAGTTTCTGTACCGAATAGTCACAATTTACTCCGCGGATTTGTTCAATCTCGGATTTCGTGGTGGGTTGTTTGTACGCAATGATGGACAGTGTTTCTAATGCCGAGGTCGATAATCTCTTTTTTGATTGTTGTTTCAATAAAATACCAATACTGGTTTGGTAAGAGGGTTTGGTCAAAAATTGATATCCACCACCACTTTTTACTACTTCGAAGGAGAAGGTGTCGTTGCTAAACTTTTCCATAAGCTGCTCAATGGCTAGCTCAATGTCTTTTTCAGGAACATCTGCTTCAAACATCTCGGAGAGACAATCCTTCAATTCGTTTAAACGAATAGGTTTTTGAGCACAGAATATCAATGCTTCTATATGCTGAACTAAAAAGTCCACTATTTTCGTTGCGAGAGTTTGGCTTCTATAGAATGCATGGTATGCGGAACTGCTTTCAATCTTTCTTTAGAGATTAACTTACCCGTATCAATGCAAATGCCGTAAGTACCATTTTTAATTCGAATTCGGGCATTTTCTAGGTTATTGATAAACTTCTGTTGCCTAGCGGCAAGCTGATTTAAGTTTTCTTTTTCCATGGTATCGGCACCATCTTCAAGCACCTTTGTAGAGTTGTTGCTGATGTCATCACCAGAGTCTCCACTCTTTGCTAAGGAGCGCTTCAGCTCAGTCAATTCAACTTTTGCTTTATCTATTTTTTCGATGATTAGTGCTTCAAACTCTTGTAGCTCATTCTCAGTATATCGTGTCTTCTCCGCGGTGCTCATATGATTTCGATTAGATTAGTTGAGAAAAAAATTTGCGCTAAAATAAGGCTGCCCTGTTCATTTGCAAAGTAATAAGATGTTTTTTGATGGTATTACTTTACAAACATTCGTTTGGTAAAAAACACTTTACAAGGCAAAGATATTCTGAGTACACGCATTTTGACAAAACGTGTTGTATAAAAAAGATAAAGACTCCATGGGAGTCTTTATGTCTTAGTAGTTGATCTTCATTAATTGCGTTCTTTTGGTCAGTGCAGATGCCTCTATACTCACCCGATATCGCATACGCATATATCGGGCAATGACATCAACTCTTCGACCCCTTTGCAAATAACGATCCACGGTTTCATTGATTAAGCAATTCATTTCAGTAGTGTCTTAGATTGTAATCGTAGTCTTAACCAAAATATAGGTTATAAAGTTTTAACTTTGGTAACGTTTGCGCAATAAATATTAGCTGTCTTGCCAAAATTCACATAGAATATTTGGATAGTATAAATCTCAGTAGACAAACCGAAATCCCAAGCTAGAAATTGGCTCCAATGGCCACTTTGTTTCTCAAGTACCGAATGTTACCGTTAGGTGATATGACTTCTGTCAAAATCATATAATAGCCGACTCTCGCTTGTCCTAACTGATTGGTACTACCATCCCAAGTCAGGAACCCTTCCTTTCCTACCAAAACATTTTGACCTAGCTCCTTTATTACTCTGCCTTCAGCGTCAATTATTGAGGTATTAAGGGTATTCCCAGCGGTTTGAAATGTATAATTGATGCTGGCAAACTGGGGCTCTCTGGGAGAATTTGGAGCAAAAACGATTGGTTCAACGCTTACCTCATCATTTTCTGTTCCAATGCTTCTCGACTGAGAATTCTCATATCCTGGCGTTGCCGAATACTCCGTAGAGGAAGCCGAAAACCAATTGTTTTCATTGTTTGTGGCTTCGGAGAATCGAATACGCTCCAAAGAAACCCCTCTAGTATCGCTGAGTAAAGCTGAATGATAATTATCATTGTAGGCAAACGAATCTATTTCTAGGTCGCTAGATGTGAAAAGGGTAACACTACCTTGGTCTGAAGGAAGGCTGGGCATTGAACTTAATGTGATTATACTATTGAGCACTGTGTTTGGGTATTGGGTAGACAGGATGTTGCCATCGTTGGTAATGGTGTAGTAAGTCCTAGGAGCCATAATTAGGTTGTCTTCGGAAATAACCCTCGAGTTGGTCATTCCAGAGAGTTTCCAATCCTTTAGGTTAATGTATTTAGTGGAGTGATTGTAAATTTCCACAAACCTGACACCGCCTGTTTTAGGGTGAAATAGTATTTCGTTAAGGAGAATGTCGGAAGGTTCTGCAGCTGCGGGAATAATTAATTCTACCGATCTATCAATAGCATTGATCAAATTCCCACTACAGTCTGCAATGTTATTGACCGTAATTTGATAGCGCGTGTTTTCAATAAGATCTTCTAGGGTAGTCAGTAGTACTGATCTTTGATCTTCTTTAACTGTTGATGCTATGAAACTGAGCCCGAGGGTTCCCGAGAAATGATTAGGTCCGATACCCGTAGCATTCAATCGCTCATTAAACCGGATTTCTACTGTGGATGCATCAATGGCTACGGCTTGAATGATCTGGGGGCCTGAGAGGTCTGGATTAGCACCTGCAACCGAGTTTATTGTGCCTGGTGAACCACCTGCTTGGCTGGCTGATCCTATCCAGTTTAATGCTTCGGTACAAGGATATGAAGTGTCAATCATTTCCAATGAGAAGCCTCCTTGTGTTTTTAGTACATCTCTGTACCAGCTGTCAGAATAATGAACAGAGTGAATGAGACTCCCTTCAGGATCGTAAATTGATAATTTCTCTCCACCATTATTTAAGCCTAACCAGTTGTTTACACCAAGTACGTTACCGTATTCATTGAATTCATCGGCTGAGTTGTTTGGTGCCAAAATCAAATATTCATTGGGCTTGAGATCATATGCATTAAGTACTGTTGAGGAAGTCGCATCGGCCATTATGATGTTTTGAAGGGAGATTATTTTACCCGAAGTATTGAGTAATTCTAGGTATTCTACGGCCGGAAGCCCTTGGGAAGGTGAGGGTGATGCCATTATTTCTGTAAAGATCAATTCATCCTGATTCGGGTTTGCTCCCAGGTAGAAACTGAACGAGGTGTTTTGCATTGCATTTCCCGAGCAGTCCTTAATTTCCGACAGGTGGAGGCTATGCTCAAATCCGCGTTCAAAAGATGTTTTCAGCTGGATACTCATCAAAGTACCGAGCCCATTTTCTAATACTACACTATCAATCGAAAGCTCACCCGACACGGTAATGTGATCTTTATTTAAAGTTGACAAATCCATGGCTTCATTAAAGCTGGCCTGAAGTGTACTGTCATTGATAACCTCCAGCTGTATTAGTTGCGGAGCAATATTGTCTGGGCCGGGGTCGTAAATTGAGTTTATTTCGCCTGGAGTTCCTCCTATTAAAGAAGTGGAACTGCTCCAATTATGCGCTCCTATGCAGGAAGGGTTTGGGTTAATCTGCTCTATGGACCAACCTCCTTTTGCCTTATCTGGATTCTGGTACCACGAAAGGTCATAAGTCAAGCTATCTACGATATTGCCTAAGTTATCAGTAAGTATAATTTGCTCTCCGTTGTTACCTAGGGCGTTCCAAGATGACACACCTATTACGTCACCGAACTCCTGAAATAAATCAACTTTGCTATTGGCGGTGAGTATTACGTAGTCTTTAGGTTCTAGTACGAAATCGCCAATAGTTCCCCCGGATAGTTGAAAATCACTGATATCAATGGCATTAAGTGAATTGTTGAAAAGCTCTATGTATTCATCGCGACTATCATTCGGCAGTACAATCGGATCGGGTTCATATTCACCCGAAGGGTCAGCAAAAATTTCATTTATCAATATCTGACGAGGTAGGGTCGCGGTCTCATATCTGATTTGAACGATTACGTTTTCGGCCACAGCATTCCCACTGAGATTGACCACGTCATTAATGTTGAGAGCATAAGTGTTATTTACCAAAGAGCGATTAAGCTGGAGTGTAATAATACTGTCTGATTGACTAAGAAGAATTGGGGCTAAGCCGAAGTTGAAAGAATAATTCGCCAACAATTGAGTACTCATGGCCTCCGTTTTTTGATTGAAGGTAAGTTCGAGCGATGTTGGTGAGGTGACCTCAAGGTTCGAGACTTTCAGAGGGAGGTAGCTAAACGTTGAGGTTAGGTTATCAGCAATTGCAAGGGTGGACGCATCGCGAATGTCATTAATTACTAGCGCATAACTGTTTTCCAATAGATCGACAGGTAATGTGAGTGTTACTTTATTTTTCAGTTGTTCATTGAACTTTACGGCCAATGGTTGTCCGATTTGAGAATCCAAGGAATAGTTTTCACGGTTCACTGCCGTAGTCTTATCCAAATTAAGATTGAATGCCACTTCAATCGTCCGTTTATTAAGAACAACTACTTCAGTGACCCGAAGACTTTCGATAAAGACGAATTCGGTTGTAAGGCTATTTGACAGCGTCTCCGTGGAAACATCTACTATATTGGTTGCGGTGATTTGATATTGTCCATTCGTAAGGTCAGATGTACTAAGCCTTACCTTATTGGGTTGTACCAGTGACGCATCGTTAATGGTAATCCCGTTGTCAGTTACGTAGTTTTCAATATGCTCGGCAGAAGCGCTCGTCACTGGTTGATTAAATTCTAACAAGACTGAGTTTCGTGATTCTGCTTTCGCAGAGAGAAGTGTAAGTGGAAGGACTTGGCTTTCTATAGAGAAATCATCGATAATTAATTCTGCAGCTGATCCTGCACCATCACCTCTTTCTGCAATGATTTTCAAGATTACCTGCTGTTGGCCACTGGCCGCTGTTGGTAGTTCATATGCGTATTGCGTGTAGGTAGTTGAATCATTGTTGGGGAATGTCGTTTCATCTCCGATTGCTACGCTTGGCGAAAAGGTATTCCCTCCATCGGTTGAGGTTGAAAAATTTAGTAGGGTAGGTCTACTAGATGAGGAGGACCCGTTTTGCTTTGAAAATGCGTAGAATAATACTTTTGCATTATTGACTTGGGTAAGGTCTAGCGACAGCTCAAGCGTGGCCTTAAAGCTTGAGGTGGGTATCATATTCAGAGACCTACTACCTGTTCTGGGCTCGGTGCCAGAAAATATTCTGTTTCTGCTTGCCACGGTATTCCCTTTCCAGTTGGGTATAAATTCAATATTTGAACCGGTATTAAACGATTGCTCGAAACTTTCTGTGTGCGGAAAACTGTTGATCTGACTTAACAGTATATTTGTACACAGTACGAATAATAAGGTCAGCGTAAACTTCATGTGTATTTATTATTACTTTAATATAATAACATTGAATTATGCTGACAAAAAAATTAGGTAAAGGATAACACATTAGAAATGAAAATTGCTGTAATCGGAGCGACAGGGCTTGTAGGGGGCGAAATCTTGGAAGTTTTGGAGGAGAGAAATGTTCAATTTGATGAATTGTATCTGGTAGCATCTGCCAGATCGGCTGGCATAAAGAAGACATTTAAGAGTAAAGAATATACAGTAATTAGCATGGAGGAAGCTATTTCTGTTGCGCCAGATTTTGCCATCTTCTCGGCAGGTGGAGGAACCTCTTTGGAGTGGGCACCAAGATTTGCCGAAGTGGGCACTACTGTAGTTGATAATTCTTCGGCATGGAGAATGAGTCCAGACCATAAATTGATAGTTCCTGAGATCAACGCTAGCGAACTGAGTGCTGATGACCGAATTATAGCAAACCCTAATTGCTCTACAATTCAAATGGTGGTTGCCTTAGAACCTTTGCGCAAGCGATACGGCCTAAAGAGGATTGTAGTCTCTACCTACCAATCGGTTACTGGTTCAGGAAAGGCCGCGGTTGATCAGTTGATGAACGAGCGCAATGGCGAGAATGGTGAGATGTGCTACCCCCATAAGATTGATCTGAATGTATTGCCTCATATTGACGTCTTTCAAGAGAACGGTTACACGAAAGAGGAAATGAAGATGATCAATGAGACAAAAAAGATCTTCAGTGACAATACCATTGCCATTACGGCAACGACTGTCCGTATTCCTACCATGGGAGGCCATTCAGAATCAATCAATGTTGAATTCAAAGAAGACTTTGACCTGAGTGAAGTAAGGAATATTTTGGCCAATGCCGAAGGGATCATACTTCAAGATGAACCCAGTGAAAACCTCTATCCAATGCCTCTAACAGCGCATAAAAAAGATGAAGTATTTGTGGGTAGGTTAAGACGTGACGAAAGCCAGCCCAATACTTTAAATATGTGGGTTGTTGCTGATAACCTTCGAAAAGGAGCAGCCACCAATGCTGTACAAATAGTAGAATACTTGCAAAAGCAAATGCACACCGTTTGATCGATAAGCTTACCAAACCGGAAATTCAAGACTTTATAGATGAACATCTTTATGATGACCCATCGGAGCTAATGCTAAAGGCCAATCATTACCCAGGTTGGCCAATGAAGCAAATCGTAGAACAGATACAGTCCAAGCGCAAAGCCAAGACTAAACTGCCTTTATGGTTCCAAACTGCAGGCCTTGTATACCCTTCCGTGTTATCAATGGAGCAATGTTCTTCAGAAAATACCGCTCGGTATAAAATGAATCTTTTGAGCAAAGGCAAGCGTATGCTAGACCTCACCGGAGGCTTTGGGGTAGATTTTACGTATCTCTCTCAAGGTTTTCCGGAAAGTCATTATGTAGAAAGACAAGCTGAACTGACGGACATTGCAAAACACAATTTTGCAAAACTAGGCTTAAAAGGTTATCGCATTCATCAGGCCAGTGCTGAGGACGTACTCTCACAAAGTGACGCTTTTGATTTAATCTATCTAGATCCGGCTAGGAGAGGAGATCAGAATGAAAAGGTGGTCAGGTTAGAAAATTGTGAGCCAAATGTTCTTGAGATGCTGCCATCACTTTTGACTAAATCTAAGCAGGTGATGATTAAGACTTCCCCTTTGCTAGATATTAAGGGGGGTATTGATCAATTACAGTCTGTTTCAGAAGTACATATTCTGGCAGTGAGTAATGAAGTAAAAGAATTACTGTTCTTAATCGATAATGAGCAGCTTCAAAAGCCAAAAATCCGATGTGTGAACCTTAGAAAGTCAGGTAAGGATCGGTTCGACTTTACGTTTGATGCAGAGGAGCAATCAGAGTCAGCATGCGACACAGTTCAGGAGTATTTGTATGAGCCTAATGCAGCCATTCTTAAGGCTGGAGCTTTCAAGTCAATTGGCAATGCCTTTGGACTGAGTAAGCTACATGTGAACTCACACCTCTATACATCTACTGAAAAGGTAGAAGCCTTTCCAGGTAGAATTTTTCGAGTTATTGAGAAAATCTCGTTGAACAAGAAAGTCTTGAAGCGTCACTTTCCTACCATGAAGGCCAATATTACCACTAGAAATTTTCCCATGACAGTGGCTGAAATAAGACAAAAAAGCGGCTTGAAGGAGGGGGGTGATCAATACCTTTTTGGTACAACTGACCAATCCGGAAAACAACTAGTCTTATGTGAGAAGATAGAGGCTAGTTAGTAAGGGATGTGATAGCTCCTGATTCTAGTAGAGAAGTGAGATGTTTTTTTAATAGATTTAGTATTGATGTTAAAAAAATTGGTACGCATCCTTGAAATACATATTATTGTGCATTTAAAACTAACAAATATGCAGAATAAGAAATTCTATTTACTCACCTTCTTTTTAGTACTCTTTCTTTATTCTTGTTCAGATAATGAAATGTCACCTCAAATTCAGCTTGAGCAAAGGAATATATTATCTATAGATGACCTACCCGGTCTAGGGCAAAGGATTTCAGAAGGACTAGGAATTCGAAATGGCTCTGGTTTCTCTATGTATGACCCGAATAGTGCTAGTACTGGTGAGTTCGATATTAATTGGGAGCAAGTTTATCAACTGATTGATTCTGCTGGTAGCGAAACTTATACTTTTAGGATCACTGATAATGACTATGATCGCTTTACCTTTTACAACTTAGTAGCAAAAAGAGATGCCAATGGTAATTTTTCAACCCCATACATTATTCAGTATACTATGGCGGATTCGTTTATTCCGATTTATTTAGAAACTGGGTCTTTGCGCAACTTCGAGGGTAAGATTCGTAAAATGACTTTTTCCTTAGATGCTAATACTGGTAATAATTTGGCTAATCTTGATGGGCAAAGATCAGTATTACCTAACCCTGATTGTCCAAATGATGATGGCGTAGATATGAGCTCTTCAAATGGGACCAACTCAGGAGGCACTTCTAATAGCGGTTCAGACAGTAATTCCAGCGGTATTGTAATTACGAGTTATATGGTATGCGAGTATTTCTTGGTCACAGATGTGTACTCTCACACGTTTGACGGTACATATACCTATACGGACGAAGTAGTTTCCTTAGAAACGAGTTGCTGGGAGCAAATTGATATTAGTTATGCAGAAGCAAATGATGACGATACTGGTTGTGATCCCCTAGATGATGATGTGCCAATATTGGATGAAGATTTTGAAGATTCAATTGATGACTCTAAGCTTAAAGACTGTTTTAAGAATATACTCAGTGAAGTCAAAAAACTAGAAAAAGGAATGAGTTGGATTGTTCAAGAATTCGATAATGCTGTTCCTGGTAATAATGGAGTAACCTTATTCAACTGGACGCTCCAAGATGGTACTACACAAAATAGCTATAATGCTGAGACAGAGTCTCGCTATGATTGGAGGAATAATAGAGTAATTACTACAGTTGATAATAATAAATTTTCGGATGCTACGGATTTGTCAATTGTGAGGACGCTGTTGCACGAGGCAGTTCATGCATATTTAGTAACTTGGACTCATGGTTCCGCTGGAAATATACCATTACAGGATAAAACTTACCCAGAGCTTTTTAGCTTGATGAATAGCGCTGTTGACGCAAATACCGCCCAACATGGGGAAATTGTTAAAACATTCTTAAAGCCTATTGCAGAAGCACTACAAGAATATGGTGATAAACAAGGTTACAGTTTGGACGCTCAATTCTACAGTGACTTTGCTTGGGGTGGGCTTACATCTGATCCAAAAAATAATAATGAGGATTACGACTGGTTTAAGCAGGCAGTTCCAAAGCTAAGTGACAGAAAGAAAATAAAAAGCCTAATTTCAATAGAGCAAAACGGAAGAAATATTTATGGAGATACGCAGGTGCAAAAAGGAAAAAAGGCGGGTTGTTAAAGGCTTGTTGCTGATCGTTTTTCTCTTACCCTCATGGCTTCTTAGTGGACAAGGGCTAAATGGAGATTACTTTGATTCTTCGAACCAAATCAGAGGAAATGGCTTATTCTTAAAGGACTCAAGGTTTAAGCAAGTGATTGAATATTCATATCAAGATCCATATCTTAGTAAGGGTTACTATTTGACTATTGGTGATACATTGGTGCTTGTCCATGAACCTGAAACAAACATTTTAAAGTCTAGTTACACGCCATTCGAGATTGAACAATGCAATTTTGGATCGGGAATTTTGCCACAGTACGATGGTTTTCGTGAATATAGATTTCGATTAAAGAACACAGAAGACTTGCCTGTTAGTAAACTACAGGTAAAGTTTTTTGGCAGGGATGGTTATATGTTTGGTCGGGTAATGGACCAAAACGGGGAGTTAAGTGTTATTACAGGTGAAAAGTCAGTAGCAAAAATATTGATAATGTTAATGGGTTATGATTTTCTTGAAATTATGCCAGGGAATAATGATACATATTGTCTTGGCTATGAGGTCACGATTCATCCTGCTATGAATTCTAGAACAAAAACAGAGGTTACTTTGGAGAAATTTTTAATCGTAAAAGAGGATCAAAAAATTATTGGTCTCAAGCCTCTAGATTCGACCAGAATTTGGCTAAAAGGTTAGTGTAAGTTCTAATTGACAGGTAAAGACACTCAGGGTATTCCTAAAACTCAAAATGGAAAAAATGCAGGTTGTTAGGCTGTTTTATTTTATTGCATTATTTATTGCGAGCACTTACAGTCTAGTTTGTCAGGAGCTGAAAGGTTCTTATAGGAATGTTGAAAATAACGACTCATTTAGCCAATTTACTTTATCTGATTCAAGGTTTGAGTTTCAAGTTCAAGGGATTGAGCAATATAAAGGTAAAGGTTACTACCTAAGTGTAGGTGATACTTTGATTCTGGTGCATGAGGCAGATGGAGATATATCTAAGTCTAGATATACTCAGTTCCCTTTAGAGACTTGTGAGTTGGGTTCTGATGAGGAAACAGAGTTCTTGTTTAGAGTGAAAAATAAGGATGGAGAGTTGTTGAAGAATGCCGTAATATATGTGATGGGTAAAAATGATCCGATTCTCTCGGGTGCGACTAACAAAAAAGGAGAGTTTAAAGTAGTGACTCCTAGAAAACCAATTTTTGATATTCGAATTAGGATTTCAGGTTATGAGATGGCATTAATTCTTCCTTATTACTATTCTCTTAGGGGCAACTGCATAGGGTATAATGTCACATTGGAAGAGTCACCTAGCCGCCACTTTAAAACAGAGGTGGTAATTGAAAAATACTTAATTCAAAAAAATAAGCGCGAGATTAAGAGTTTGAAAGCCTTGAACTCTTCAAGGATTTGGATTAAGAGGTAAAATCAATAAATCTCAATTATTGCATAGAGGGTTGAGAGTAAGATGAACATAAATCCATAATACTTCAATACAATCAATCTATTCTGTTTACTCATCCACCAAAGTGCACGCCATGGGCTGATCAGGCCAAGGAGTAAGGCCAGAGCGTTTAGAAGCATCGCAAATAGTAAGATGTTTTGCATTATCGCTTGACTGATAAGGTTGGGAGGATGTATTTATTTAGTGGTTTTTTTTACTGTTTGACTTGGAGATTCGAAGCTTATACTGCTGTTATCTCAATTTGAATTCGTTGCCGGCCACATAGATACTCAAGTCAATGCCCTTCATTCCCAATTTCATATCGTTATTGGAACGTTTGCCTTTAGAACCATCAAAGACAAGTACCTGCGAATCACCAAAGACTTTTGCCTTATTGCCGTAGACCATGATTGCGGTAGATTCATCAATGCCAATACATTTGAGCTTCGGGTTCTCAATCGCTAGTGTAATTAGTCTGTTGTGCCTACTACGTTTAACGAAATGCTGGTCAATGATAGCGGTTTTTATAAAGCCCAAACCTTCAGAGAGTGAAGTATTGCCTTTTTCAATCACCCTAAATCCAGTGGTAGCATCAGGATAGAGCGTTTGATCTCCGTTGATCATTTTTTCACTCATCACTGCGGCTCCTGCACTAGTACCAGCAATCATACCTCCCTTTCGATAGCAATTCCAAAGTGCTTTTTCAATCGGGGTACCTGACACCACATCCATAAAACGACTCTGACTTCCTCCTGAGATATAGATTAATTTGGCATTACTAAGTGAGTCAATTTGATTTTGTGATGGCGTGGTTCCTTTTTTAAAATTAAAGCCAACCGCTGCCGAGATTCCGGTTTCTACTAGTTGCTTTACGCCTGATTCAATAGCGGCTTCGGGCTGGCTGGAAGACATGGGCAATACTATCGCATAGCCACCTTCTCTTAGGCCTGATTCATCAATCATTGCATTGATAAGAGCCGCTGGCCGAGAACCACCTCCAATAATGAAAAGCTTACCCTGACCGAAAACATCGCTGATGGAAAGTATAGTTAGTATGGCGAATAGAAATAATTTTTTCATTTGATTAAGTTTTAGGGCTAAGTAGAAGTTTCACCACTTATAAAGAACCTATCAATTTAATTTATTCTGTCAAAATTGGAGAGAAATAAAAATGAGAAGCACAAAAAAACAAAAAGGCCATTCAAATTAATTTGAATGGCCTTTTAAATCTATTTGAGCGCTTATAGCGTTCTCTTCACTTCTTGAATTTCGAATCCTTCAATGACATCACCTTCGCGAATGTCGTTAAAGCTCTTAATGCTCAAACCACACTCGTAACCTGATCTTACTTCAGCTACATCATCTTTGAATCGCTTCAACTGGCCGATATCACCTGTATAGGCAACAATACCGTCTCGAATCAAGCGAATCTGATTGTTTCGTTTCACGAAACCATCAGTCACATAACAACCTGCAACTGTACCCACTTTCGAAATCTTAAAGACCTCACGTACTTCGATGTTACCAGTGATAACTTCTTTTTCAGTAGGTTCTAGAAGGCCTTCCATAGCATCTTTGAGCTCGTTAATGGCATCATAGATGATAGAGTATAACCTGATTTCGATTTCTTCAGTTTCGGCAATTTTTCTAGCACCGCCAGAAGGTCTTACTTGGAAACCAATGATGATGGCGTCAGATGCTGTTGCCAGTAATACATCTGATTCTGAAATTTGTCCAACCGCCTTGTGAATAATGTTGACTTGAACTTCTTCTGTAGAGAGCTTAAGCAATGAATCACTCAGTGCTTCAACAGAGCCATCCACATCACCTTTTACAATGACGTTAAGTTCCTTAAAGTTACCAACGGCAAGTCGTCTACCAATTTCATCAAGTGTAATGTGCTTCTTGGTTCTGACACTCTGCTCACGTATGATTTGCTCACGTTTGTTAGCAATTTCTCGTGCTTCACGGTCAGTATCCATGACATTGAAACGGTCACCGGCCTGAGGTGCTCCATCAAGCCCAAGCATTTGAACAGGTGTCGCTGGACCTACTTTTTCAAGTCGGTTTCCTCTATGGTCATACATGGCCTTAACCTTTCCGAAATGAGATCCTGCAAGTACAACATCTCCGATCTTCATTGTACCACCTTGAACCATTACAGTAGAAAGATATCCTCTACCCTTATCAAGAGAGGCTTCAATGACTGTACCAACAGCATTTTTGTTTGGATTGGCTTTTAGCTCAAGCAGTTCAGCTTCTAAAAGTACTTTCTCCAATAATTCCTCAATACCTTGTCCGGTTTTTGCCGAAACTTCTTGGCATTGATATTTACCACCCCAATCCTCAACGAGAATGTTCATCTGAGACAATTCCTCTTTGATCTTGTCTGAGTTGGCGTTTGGTTTATCAATTTTGTTAATCGCAATTACAATAGGCACTTCAGCAACCTGTGCGTGATTGATTGCCTCTTTAGTTTGAGGCATCACGTTATCATCGGCCGCTACTACTATAATTACTACATCCGTGATTTTTGCACCACGAGCACGCATGGCCGTAAAGGCTTCGTGACCCGGTGTATCTAGGAAAGCGATTTTTTTGTTGTCTTTGGTCATTACGTCATAAGCACCAATGTGCTGAGTAATACCACCAGCTTCACCAGCTGTTACGTTTGCATCACGTATATAATCGAGCAAGGATGTTTTACCGTGATCGACATGACCCATTATGGTAACAATAGGTGCTCTATCTAGAAGATCTTCCGTATCGTCTTCTTCCTCTACCACGTCTACATCTTCATCTGCAGACGTAAATTGTACATCATAGCCAAATTCGTCAGAAATGATGGTTATGGCTTCTGCATCGAGTCTCTGGTTAATAGAGACAAACATACCTAAGGACATACAAGACGAGATCACTTCATTTACGGATACATCCATAAGACTCGCAAGGTCACTGGCAGAGATAAACTCTGTGACCTTGAGGGTTTTACTTTCTTCCTGCTCTTGTAGTATTTTCTCTTCAGCAGCTTCAGCAGCGGCAGAACGTTTTTCTTTACGGTATTTAGATCGGCTTTTGCCGCCTCCTTTACCGCCACCACTTAGGCGCGCAAGCGTTTCTTTAATCTGCTCTTGGATTTGCTTATCCGTAAGCTCCTCTTTAGGTACTCTATTTCTATTAGAACCTCCTCCGCGTTGGCCTCCACCTCTTTGTGGTGCATTTCCACCTCTTCCGGCTGCAGCTCCTTTATTAGCACGCTCAAACTTAGACTGTATCCGTTTCCGTGGCCTTTTGGAGTCTCCTCCTTGGCTTTTCTTGTCTTCAGGTTTAGTCTTTTTCGGAGGGTCTGGTAATTTGATCTTTCCAACGACTTTCAGTCCTCTGAGAGAGTCTGCTTTTGCCGAAATAACCTTGTCTGGTTGGACAGTTTCTTCGGCAGGTCTTTCTTCAACTTTAGGCTCTTCTTTAACAGGAACTTTCTCAGCCTTCGGTTTAGGGGCAGGCTTCTTCTTATCCTTATCTAGATCAATCTTCCCTAAGATTTTAAGGCCAGACTTCTCTTCAATAGGTTCCTCTTTTTTTACAGGAGCCTTTTCTTCTTTGGGCTTTTCTTCTGCCACCGGAGGTGCAGGTGTTTCAGCCTTTGGTGCTTCTGCCGGCTTAGGAGCCTCCACTTTTGGCGCTGCTGGCTTAGGCTCTTCTTTAGGAGCTGCCGGAGTCACTGGCGGCTGTGGTTTAGGCTCTTCCTTTGCAGGAGGAGTCGAAACTACAGGGGCTAGTTCCTCAACATGCTTATTACCAATAGTGAGATGAGACGCTTCCTCTTTTTCAGAGGCAGAGGCAGCAAACTCCTTAGCGAGCAAACTGTATTGCTCACCATTGATTTTGGCATTGGGGCTGCTGTCGACTGAGTGGCCTTTAGCAGAGAGAAAATCAACTATGGTATTTCTACCTACGTTGAGTTTTCTTGCCACCTGGCTTAGTCTCATCATTTTTTCTTCAGACATACTCAAATATCCCTTTTTTTCAGGTTTTTATAAAATCTACTACTTCTCGAATTCCTTTTTAAGGATTTCAAACAAGAATTTAACTGTTTCTTCTTCCAGTTCGGTTCTTCTAACGATATCTTCTTGCGCTAGCATTAATACACTTTTGGCAGTATCTAAACCGATACGCTTAAGCTCATCAATAATCCAGCTATCAATTTCATCGGCAAACTCATCTAAATCTACATCTTCCTCTTCATACTCAGAAAGCTCTCTGAATACATCGATTTCTAGACCTACTAGCTTAGATGCTAATTTGATATTTTGTCCACCTTTACCAATGGCCAAGGATACTTGGTCAGGCTTAAGATAAACTGCTACTCGGCCATCGTCATCCAAAATTTTCATACTAGAAATTTTGGCTGGACTAAGCGCTCGAGAGATATATAACTCCATGTTATCAGTAAAATTGATAACATCAATATTTTCATTTTGCAATTCACGAACGATGCTGTGAATTCTTGAGCCTTTCATACCGACACATGCACCAACAGGGTCAATTCTATCATCATAAGACTCTACAGCAACTTTAGCTCTTTCTCCTGGCTCACGAACCACTTTCTTAATAGTGATAAGACCATCAAATACTTCAGGTACTTCACTTTCGAATAGTCGCTCTAGGAATTGCCCAGAAGTTCTAGAAAGAATAATCTTCGGGCTTCCGTTGACCATATCTACTCTGTCTACGATAGCACGTACAGACTCACCTTTTCTAAATCTATCCTTCGAAATTTGCTCATTTCTTGGGATGGCTAATTCATTGCCTTCGTTATCTACTAAGAGTACCTCTCGACTCAAAATCTGATAGACTTCTGCCGAAATAATTTCTCCTACTAGGTCTTTATATTTTTGATATAGAATATCTTTTTCAAGGTCCTTGATACGTTGAATCAACGTCTGACGAGCTGTCATAACTGCTCTTCTACCGAAATCGATCAATTTGATCTCTTCAGCTACTTCTTCACCGATTTCAAAATCTTGCTCGATTTCACGGGCATCGGTTAGAGATATTTTGTCATGGTCCCAGATATCTTCTGAGTTGTCATCAACGATTTCACGGAATCTCCAGATTTCTAAATCACCTTTATCTGCGTTGATAACAATGTCGAAGTTATCGTCTACTTCATATTTTTTTCTGATCATCGTTCTGAAAACGTCTTCCAGAATTCTGATCATCGTAGGTCGGTCTACATTCTTGCTTTTTGCAAACTCTGCAAATGACTCGATTAATACTACACTGTCCATTTTCTCTAATTAAATGACACGATCACGTTTGCTTTTTCTATTGTTTCGAAAGGAACAGATGCTTTTTCAAGTTTCATCTTCTTCTTTTCGCTTATCTCTTTTTCAATCTCCAATGCTTCTTTGGAAACACCTTCCAGTTTTCCTTCGATCATTGTTCCGTCAACTAATCTAATCTTTAGTTTTCTACCCACATTCTTGGCAAACTGTCTTTCAGATGCCAAAGGGTGATCAAGACCAGGAGAGGATACTTCTAGAATAAAAGCGTCTTGAATCAATTCTCTCTCTTCAATTTGGTAAGAGACTTGTCTGCTGATAGAGGCACAATCGTCAATTGTAACCCCATTATCACCGTCTAAGAGTATCAAGTGCTTCGTTCTTCCTGTTACCCCTTTCGATATTACATCAACAATAAAGTAACTCTCGTCCTTCAGGAAGGATTCTGCGAGGGCTCTTATTTCTGATGTTATATCCATAGTTGTACAAAGAAAGAGGGGACTTAAAGGTCCCCTCTGGTATATTTCCAAATAAGTACTGCAAAAATACGTGTTTTTTATTTCTTATCAAATACGAATGCGAATCCTATTTTTATGGAAAAAGGCTCTTATTTTTAAGATTGAAACGTGTGATATGCGATTAACCAAGTCTTTATTATTACTTATTCCGCTAGCCCTCGTTTTCTCTTGTGGAGGAAATGATGGTTCGAAAGGAAAATCAGAAATTCAAGTTGAGCTTAAGCCCGCCCCTGCAGTGAGTGCCGACTCCGCTTATGCATTTGTTCAAAAGCAAGTGGATTTTGGGCCGAGAGTTCCAAACTCAAAAGCGCATAAGGAAGCTTCGGCTTGGTTTAAGCAAAAGTTTGAGGGTTATGGTGCCACCGTTACTATGCAAAATTTTACAGATTACATTTATGATGGGACCAAAGTAGAGCTCACCAATGTGATCGCATCTTTTTACCCAGAGAAAAAGAAAAGGATTTTGCTGGCAGCACATTGGGATACACGCCCTTTTGCAGACCGAAATGAGGAAGACAAATATGCCGCCATTGATGGTGCCAATGATGGTGGTAGTGGTGTTGGTGTTTTACTTGAAGTAGCTCGTCTCTTAAGTGAAAATCAAGCCCCCAATGTGGGCGTAGATATTATTCTTTTTGATGGTGAAGATTGGGGAGAGCATAACGATGAGGCGGGAGAGCAACTACCGGCAGATAAGGATACTTGGTGGTGTTTAGGCTCTCAGCATTGGAGCAGAAATAAGCATAAATCTGGCTATACGGCATATTATGGTATTCTATTAGATATGGTAGGTGCTCCTAACGCTACCTTCTTTTATGATTCTGTCTCTAGAGAAAATGCCGGAAGAACACTAGATAAGGTATGGGGGATTGCCGGACAATTGGGTTATGGTTCAACGTTTGTAAAGCGAAACGGCTTCAGCAATGGAATAATTGATGACCATGTTTATGTAAATAACATTGCCAGAATTCCTATGATAGACATTATTGACTATAGGGAAGCGACAGCCTCGTTCACTCCAGCTTGGCATACCACTGAAGATAATATGGAGAATATAAGTAGAGAAACCCTCGGAAAGGTTGCCTCGGTTCTAATGAGTGTATTATATAACGAGTAACTACTCAGCAACTAGCTTCTTAAGATACTCCCCATATCCCGATTTTTCTAGTGGCTCTGCGATTTCAATGAGCTTCTCTTTGGAGATGTATTTCATCCGATAGGCAATTTCTTCAATGCAAGAGATTTTTATTCCCTGTCTTTCTTCTAGAATCTGAACAAACTGAGCTGCTTGTATCAAAGAGTCTATTGTTCCAGTATCGAGCCAAGCAGTACCTCTGTCCATGGTGCTGACTTTTAGTTTACCCATTTCTAAATAGGCTTTATTAATATCGGTTATCTCTAGCTCACCTCTAGGGCTGGGCTTAAGGCTCTTAGCGATTTCTACTACTTGATTGTCATAGAAATATAGGCCTGGAACTGCCCAGTTGGATTTAGGCTCTTCGGGTTTTTCTTCTATTGAAAGGGCATTCATATCTTCGTCAAAGTCAACAACGCCATACCTTTCAGGGTCATTTACCCGGTAGGCATAGATGACACCGCCATCGGGATCTGTATTGCTCTGCAAAAGCTTAGGTAGGCCGGACCCATAAAAGATATTATCTCCTAAGACTAAGGCTACTTTATCATCACCGATAAAATCTTCGCCAATTATAAAGGCTTGTGCTAGTCCCTCAGGGTTTGGCTGCTCTGAATATTGAAAATTACACCCAACTCTGCTACCATCTCCTAGGAGTTGCTTGAAGAGAGGTAGGTCATGAGGTGTGGAAATAATAAGAATATCTCTTATGCCTGATAACATCAAAATTGATAAGGGATAATAGATCATCGGCTTATCATAGACGGGCATCAACTGCTTACTAATGGCAATTGTCAAAGGATGAAGTCTGGTTCCTGAGCCTCCTGCTAAGATTATACCTTTCATTTTTGATATTGTTTATCGTAATACTTTTGGTAAGCACCTGAGGTGACATTTTGTAGCCACTCCGTATTTTGAAGATACCAATCTACGGTTTTTTCAAGACCTTCTTCGAACTGGAGTGATGGTTCCCAACCTAAGTCATTTTTAATCTTATTGGCATCAATGGCATAGCGCATATCATGGCCGGCTCTATCTTTTACAAATGTGATCAGCTCTCTGGATTTACCTTCCGGCTTTCCGAGTTTACGATCCATGATATCACAAAGTAACCTAACGATGTCAATGTTCTTCCACTCATTCACCCCACCTATATTATAAGTGTCCCCATTTTCACCTGTGTGATAAACTTCGTCAATGGCACGGGCGTGATCGATCACATATAACCAATCTCTTATATTTTCACCTTTACCATAAATAGGTAGTGGTTTGTTCTCCTTTATATTATGAATACACAAAGGCAATAGCTTTTCTGGAAACTGATTAGGCCCATAGTTATTTGAGCAGTTGGAAACAACAACTGGGAGTTTGTATGTGTTAGCGTAAGCCCTCACAAAATGATCTGAACTTGCTTTAGAAGCAGAGTAAGGCGACTGTGGGTCATAAGGCGTATCTTCTAAAAAGAACCCTTCATCTCCTAAAGAACCATAAACCTCATCTGTAGAGACATGATAGAATCTTTTGCCTTCAAAATTATCCGTCCAAAGATCTTTTGCTGCATTCAGTAGATTAACGGTGCCAATCACGTTCGTATTCACAAAGGCCATTGGATCCGAAATTGATCTGTCTACATGCGACTCTGCGGCTAGATGGATGACTCCATCAAATTGATATTGACGGAAAAGTTGATTGATGAACTCAGCATCACATATATCTCCTTTGACAAAGCTATAATTGGCTTTTTCTGCTACATCTACTAAGTTCTCAAGATTACCAGCGTAGGTGAGTTTGTCAAGATTAATGATCTTATAATCTGGATATTTATTGACAAACAACCTTACAAGATGGTTACCTATAAATCCTGCCCCTCCGGTAATTAATATGCTCTTCATGGTTTATTTTTCTTCAAACCTAAAATTAAGATTTCAAATGGAAAGGGTACTTCGATGAATACCTATTTTCATTAGACAAGCGAATCTAATATTGGGTTAACCATTCAGCCTAACAAACGTTTGTTTGGAAAAGTTAATTCACTAATTTTCCACAAACTATATAAGCGTAATGGATTTTGATTTGAACGAGAACCAAACAATGATCGCACAGATGATCAAGGATTTTGGAGAGAAAGAGATTACACCATTTAGAAACCAATGGGATGATGATCAAGAGTTTCCTGTCCAAGTTTTTAAAAAATTAGGTGAGTTAGGTTTAATGGGGGTTTTGGTGCCACAAGAGTATGGAGGCTCTGGTTTTGGTTACCATGAATATATTACCGTTGTATCTGAAATGGCTATGCTTGATCCAGGCATTGGACTTTCGGTTGCTGCGCATAATTCACTTTGTACTGGACATATTTTACAGTTCGGTACTGAAGAGCAGAAGCAAAAATGGTTGCCAAAGTTGGCTACAGCTGAATGGATAGGTGCCTGGGGTTTAACTGAGCCTAATACCGGTTCTGATGCCGGTAATATGAGGACTACGGCTAAGCAAGATGGAGATCACTGGGTGATTAATGGAACCAAGAATTGGATCACACATGGTAAGTCAGGAGATGTAGCCGTAGTGATTGTTCGAACGGGCGAAAAGGGTGATTCGCATGGTATGACGGCTTTTGTAGTGGAGAGAGGCACCCCTGGATTTAAGGCTGGTAAAAAGGAAGATAAGCTAGGCATGCGCTCTTCTGAGACTGCCGAGATGATATTCGAAGATTGCCGAATTCCAGCAGAAAACATGTTGGGCAAAGTGGGAGAAGGTTTCATTCAAGCTATGAAGGTGTTAGATGGTGGAAGAATTTCAATTGCTGCACTTAGTTTAGGTATTGCTGAGGGTGCTTTTAATGAGTCGCTCAAGTATGCCCAAGAAAGAGAGCAGTTCAACCAGCCGATCTTCAATTTTCAAGGTATTTCTTTCAAGTTGGCAGATATGGCAACCAAACTTGAGGCGGCCAAATTGTTGACACATCAAGCTGCTCAATTAAAGAATGAGGGTAAACCGATGACTAAAGAGTCCGCTATGGCTAAATACCATGCATCGGAATGTGCGGTAGAGTGTGCTACAGAAGCAGTTCAGATTTTCGGAGGTTATGGATATACGAAAGATTACCCCGTTGAGAAGTATTATCGTGATTCTAAGCTCTGTACGATAGGAGAAGGTACTTCTGAGATTCAAAAACTAGTAATTGCCCGTCAAATTTTAAAGTAAAATATAAGTGTCTATTCTTTCTTTCCCTTATAGTTATTGTATTTCCGAAAAGGTTGTACCTTTGCCGTCCGAATTGAGAGGAGGTGTTTAATATATTATGATCATCATTAATGTAAAAGAAAACGAGTCAATTGACAAAGCTTTAAAGCGTTTCAAGAAGAAATTCGAGAAAACTGGAGTACTCAAAGAGCTTAGATCAAGGACTGCGTACGAGAAGCCTTCTGTCAGTAAAAGAACTGAAAAGATTAAGGCGGCCTACAAGCAAAAGATGTACGCCAAAGATAACTACTAAGGCATTCTTATTCTGCCTTTAAATTACTATGTTAGTACTGTGTGAAATTCACAGTGCTAGCATGGTAAATTCTTTTCTGAAATACATATCATTCGAGAAACGTTACAGTAAGCACACTGTTATTTCCTATCAAAACGATCTCGTTCAATTTCAATCCTTCATTCAAGACAAATTTAATATCAATCAGTTGACTGATGCGACTCAGTTGATGGTTAGATCATGGGTTTTGTCACTTATGGATGCTTCCATTTCGCCTCGGACAGTGAATAGAAAAATTGCCAGTCTCAGGTCTTTTTTTAAGTTTTTATTGAAGAGGGATTTAATTACCAAGGATCCAACGGCTAAAATTAGATCTCTTAAAATGAGCAAAGAGCTTCCGAGCTTTGCTGATGAACAAGAGTTTTCTTCCTTTTTGGATAACATTGAATTTCCAGAATCCTTCGAAGGAAAAAAAGATCAATTGATCTTAGAGTTGCTCTATGGCACAGGTATTCGATTAGCGGAACTGCTCGGATTAAAAGTTTCGGACGTTAATGAAAGTCAATCGACTATTAAAGTGCTCGGTAAAAGGAACAAGGAAAGAGTGATTCCAATATCCAAATCACTCTACGTTTTGCTAAAGAATTATACTGATGAGAAAAATCATGTGTTTTCTCATGATCATAATTCATATTTGATCGTAAACAAAGATGGAGGGCAGGCATATCCAATGTTGATTTACAGAACGGTTAAAAAGTATCTAGATAGAGTATCATCATTAGATAAGAAAAGTCCCCACGCGTTACGACATTCATTTGCTACACACCTATTGGATAAAGGAGCAGATTTGAATGCTGTTAAAGACTTATTAGGTCATAGCAGTCTTGCAGCTACGCAAGTGTATACGCACAACTCATTAGAAAAATTGAAGTCTGTCTTTGATCAGGCTCATCCAAAAGCATAAGTTTAACCCTTTAAATTTTAGAATTATGAAAGTACAAGTTCAATCAATCCACTTCGATGCAGACACTAAACTCATTGACTTTATTCAAAAGAAGTTAGACAAGTTGGATACCTATTATGATAGGACTATTGATGCTGAAGTAATACTTAAACTCAATAATGAGGGTATTGAGAATAAGACGGTTGAAATCAAATTGAATGTACCAGGAGATCAATTATTTGCTAATAAGACGAATGGTTCGTTTGAGGCGGCAACTGACCACTGTGCTGAAGCACTTAGGCGGCAAATCAAAAAGCATAAGGAAAAAGTAGTATCTCACTAAACAAAAAAGGCCCCGACTAGTCGGGGCCTTTTTTGTTTACAGACTAAATGCCTGTTTTACCTTATCTACATAGTCAAGCTTTTCCCAAGTGAAGAGTTCCACTTCGAAGGTTTCCGGTTGACCACTAGAGTTTATGAATGTCTTACTTACAGTTTCGTTTTTTCTACCCATGTGCCCATAAGCGGCAGTCTCCGTATACATTGGGTTCCGGAGCTTAAGACGACTTTCAATAGCAAAAGGCCTCATGTCAAATACTTGAGATACTTTTTCAGCTATCTCGCCATCATTCATATCAACCTTAGCAGTACCATAAGTATCGATAAATATTCCCATCGGTTCTACAACACCAATTGCATATGACACCTGAACAAGTACTTCGTCAGCAACTCCAGCAGCCACAAGATTCTTGGCAATGTGACGTGTTGCATATGCAGCAGAGCGGTCAACTTTAGACGGGTCTTTTCCTGAAAATGCACCGCCTCCATGTGCGCCTTTTCCACCATAGGTGTCTACAATAATTTTTCTGCCTGTTAAACCAGTATCTCCATGAGGTCCACCAATTACAAACTTACCGGTAGGGTTAATATGGTATTTGATTTGATCATTAAATAAGGCTTGGATATGAGCGGGAAGTTGTGCTTTTACCCTTGGAATAAGGATGTCAACGATATCCTTGCGGATTTTAGCCAACATCACTTCATCTGTGTCGAAATCATCGTGTTGTGTTGAAACCACAATTGCCTCAATCCTTTGTGGCGTATTGTCGTCAGAATATTCTATAGTCACTTGAGACTTAGCATCAGGCCTTAAATAAGTGATGTCTGCATTCTCTCTTCTTAGGTCAGCTAATACCTGAAGTATTTTGTGAGAAAGGTCTAAAGCCAATGGCATATAGTTTTCTGTCTCTTTCGAAGCATATCCAAACATCATTCCTTGGTCACCAGCTCCTTGCTCTTCTTTTGAAGCCCTATCGACACCTCTATTGATGTCATCAGACTGCTCATGAATAGCAGATAGCACACCACAAGACTTGCTATCAAATTGATATTCAGCTTTGGTATACCCAATGCGTTGAATTGTCTCTCTAGCAATTCTCTGAACATCCAAATAAGTGTTGGATTTAACTTCTCCTGCTAAAATCACTTGACCAGTAGTCACTAGTGTTTCACAAGCAACTTTCGAATCAGCATCAAAGGCTAAAAAATTATCGATAAGTGCGTCAGATATTTGATCCGCCACTTTGTCTGGGTGACCTTCTGAAACTGATTCTGATGTAAATAAGTAAGGCATACTTCTAATGTTTTGAGGGCACAAAAATAGAAGTATGAGCGGAATAAAGAAAACTTATTTTACAAGGCCTTAATTTGCGTAGAGCAAGAAAATTGCTGGGATTTTATTCAAGGCCATTTCACCAGATTTCCATTTGGCTATTGATTTGGTGAGCACAAGTTGTTTTTCGCCTGTGATATCCCGTGCGATGCACAGAAAGCTATCTTTACGAGCCACTTTTAAGATATCTGTCAAGAGTTGTTCGTTGCGATAGGGTGTATCCATAAAGATTTGAGTCTGGTCTTTTTCTTTTGACTCTTTTTCTAATGCCTTAATTTTTTGTTGACGGTCTTTTTTGTCAATTGGTAGATATCCATGAAAGGCGAAAGACTGGCCGTTAAATCCACTTGCCATAAGCGCTAGTAATATGGAAGAGGGACCAACTAGAGGTATGCAAGTAATGGCAAATTGATGTGCCATGTGGATCAATCGGGCTCCGGGGTCAGCGATTCCTGGACACCCAGATTCCGAGATAATTCCAGCTGTTTTTCCCTCTAGGATTGGTTGTATAAGGTCAATACAATCTTCAAAAGAGGTGTCTTTATCGAGGGTTTCGAATTGTAAGTCATCGATAACTAAGCCTAACTTCAGTGAGCTGATATACCTTCTGGCCGTTCTTACATTTTCAACTAGAAAGAAATCACAGGCCAAAATTGCCTTTGTCACCTGAGATGGAATAACCTCTTCTTGGGTGTTTTCAGAGATTACACTGGGGATAATATAGACCTTTCCACTACTCATATTAGGATAAAAACTCGCTCACTTTGGTATAGAATTCGATTGGCTTTTCAGCATGAAGCCAATGCCCTGCGCCCTCAATGGTATCTACTTTGCTATTTGGAAAAACAGAGTGGATTAGATTAAAATCATCGTTGAGCACATAATCAGAATTGCCACCCCGAAGAAACAGCGTATCACTCTTGATTAATGCATTTTGATTTAAAGCTTTCCCGACCTCTTCAATATTAGCAGCAATCGCATCCAAGTTCATCTTCCATTTAAACCCTTGGCCTTCTCGACTCAGGTTTTTTAGGAGAAACTGCCTAATCCCAAAATCAGTGATCAAACTGCTCAGTTTATCATCGGCTTCTTTTCTAGAAGAAATATCATCGATTGGAATAGAATAAAATGCTTTGATGATTTGGCTGTGATGCACCGGATAAGACTTGGGTCCGATATCTGCCACGATCAATTTTTCTACTTTTTCAGGATATTTTCGAGCAAACTCCATGGCAGTTTTTCCTCCCATAGAATGTCCAATAATATTGGCTTTTCGAATGCCGAGTTCTCCCATTAGTTGACAGAGGTCTTCTGACATCAGATTATAAGAAAAATCACCGCTATGGAATGATTGTCCATGGTTTCTCTGATCTACTAAGTAAACCTTGAAGGTTTCTCCAAACCTCTTTCCTAGGGTCACCCAATTGTCCAAAGAGCCAAAAAGACCATGAAGAATGATTAATGGCTTACCTTCTCCGAATGTTTTATAGTTAAGTGTCATCTATTTTAATTCCCGTAAATATAGCTGAATGGTGTTCTCAAGACCGAAATATAATGCATCGCAGAAGAGCGCATGTCCTATGCTCACTTCATCTAACTGAGACAATTCGTTTTTTAGAAATTTTAAATTAGTCAAATCTAAATCGTGGCCTGCGTTGATTCCTAAACCCAATGCAATTGCTCTTTCTGCTGCCTGTTTATAAGGTGTCACGGCAGTCTTAGGGCTATCTTTATATGCCGTAGCATACATTTCTGTATACAATTCAATTCTGTCTGTACCTACTTTGTAAGCTCCTTCTATCATAGTGACAGATGGCTCTACGAAGATGGATGTACGGATACCCATAGATTTTATTTGACTGATAATGTCAGTTAGTTTTTTCTCATTTGTGACTGTGTCCCAGCCGGCATTTGAGGTTAATACATGTGGAGGGTCAGGAACCAGCGTTGCTTGATCGGGTTTCACTTCTTCAAGTATTTTAAGAAAACGATCATCAGGATAGCCCTCAATATTAAACTCTGTTGTCACTACTTCTTTCAGATCATAGACATCTTTGGTTGTAATATGGCGTTCATCAGGCCTTGGATGGATGGTTATCCCCTCCGCTCCAAAGCGTTCCGCATCTTGCGCTACCTGAACTACATTAGGATTGTTACCCCCGCGTGCATTTCGCAGCGTTGCTACTTTGTTAATGTTAACACTCAGTCTAGTCATTCAAATTCCCTTTATTGCATAACTTTGTGTGCAAGTTAATGATTAAAAAAATCGAAATTATTCTGAAATGAGCTTAAAACAACAAATCGAGTCTGATATCAAAACAGCCATGTTGGCGAAACAAAAAGGTGAACTCCAAGCTTTAAGGGCTATCAAGTCAATGATCCTGTTGGCTGAGACAGAAAAAGGCAATGAGGGTTCTGTTTCAGCTGACGCAGAGTTAAAATTGTTGATGAAAGCCGTAAAGCAGAGAAAGGATTCTGCTCAGATTTACAAAGATCAGGGTAGAGAAGATCTTATGAATGTTGAATTGGCCGAGATTAGTGTAATTGAAAAATATCTACCCCAACAACTTTCTCAAGAGGAGATAAAAGTAGAATTGGAAAAGATCATTGCCCAGCTTGGAGCATCTGGCCCACAAGATATGGGTAAGGTAATGGGAATGGCTTCGAAAGCACTTTCAGGTAAAGCCGATGGCAAGACCATTTCAGGTATTGTCAAGTCATTATTAGTCGGGTAGGTTGAAGACACTGGATGTCATATTGATAATCCCTCTAGTCTTTGGCGCTATTATGGGCTTTCGAAAGGGCCTTTTGCTAGAACTCTTTGGCATACTGGCTTTCGTACTTGCAATTATCGGTGGTTTTAAGCTGATGGAGTTAGGGATGACTTACCTCAGCGAGTATTTCGAAGGCGTAGACCACTTACTTCCATTCATATCCTTTTTGGTCATTTTTATAGCCATTATACTCTTAGTGAATATGCTGGGTAAGTTGGTTAAAAAGATGGTTGACATGACACTGCTCGGTGGTGTTGATAAGTTTGTGGGAGCTATTGTTGGTATTGTAAAATGGGCTATTGGGTTGAGTATTATTTTGTGGTTGACCAATAATTTTGGAATAGACCTTCCAGGTCAAGATGAAGATTTAGTACTCTATCCTTTCTTAGCGGAACTAGGGCCGAATCTAATTGCTTCACTTGATGTCATACTTCCGTTTGCCGAAGAAATGCTGGAGTCAATCAAAGCATTAATATCCCCAGTTTGATACTGTTACTAGACAACTATGATTCGTTTACCTATAACTTGGTAGACTATTTTAGTCAACTCGGTGTTGAGGCGAAAGTGTTTAGAAATGATACTACAATTGATGAAATCCAATCTTTTCAATACAGTGGAGTAGTACTTTCCCCAGGGCCAGAGCATCCGAGTGTCGCAGGAAATCTGATGACAGTGGTTGAATCTTATCTAGGGAAATGTCCCATGTTGGGGATTTGTCTTGGTCACCAGGCCATAGCTCAGTTTTTAGGAGGTAAGTTAGTGAAAGCTGACTACCCAATGCATGGTAAAATCTCAGAAATTTTAACGTCAGCGAGCAATACTTTTCACGACTTGCCATCTAGGTTTGAAGTGGTTCGATACCATTCCCTAATAGTAGAAAACCTTCCTAATCAGTTGCATGCTACAGCCAGGACTGCTTCAAAAAATGAATTGATGGCTTTCGAAAGCGAGCCGAGATTAATGGCTTGGGGGCTTCAGTTTCATCCTGAAGCAGTATTGACACAATATGGTTTGGAAATGCTTAGAAATTGGGTGACATTTTATAATATTGTTTAGCATCGCTAAAGATTAGCTAAGAACTAAATGGCTTTCGACTTCGTTTTACCTGAAAGCTGAATTAAAAATGATAGCATCTGAATTAATAAACCATATGATTCCACCTTTAAAACCATCTGACGATGGTCACAAGGCTATTGTATGGATGGAAGAGCTTCGCGCGAATCACTTACCTGTAATTGAGAAAGGAAAGTTTCTGGGGTTTATAACGGAGGAAATTATTCTTGAGGAGAATGACTCAAAAAAGCTGATTCGTGATTACTATTTAGATGGTGAGGAATGCTTTGTAATGGAGCATCAACATTTTTATGATGTTATTAAAGCCGCTACAGAATTTGAATTTCAAATGGTTGCTGTATTGTCGGAGTCTGGTACTTTTCAAGGTGTAATAGCCTTAGAAGACACAATCAATGCTTTTGCAGAATCTACGGCTGTCCAAGAACCGGGAGCCATTCTAGTTTTACTTATGAATCAAAGAGACTACTCTTTGGCCGAAATTAGTCGATTAGTTGAGGCAGAAAATGCTCGAATACTCAGTAGTACTGTCAATTCAGACCCTAAAGATGCAGCAATGCTCCGTGTTACTTTAAAGCTAAATAAGACTGAGATTTCACATATTACGGCTTCCTTAGAGAGGTTTGGCTATAGAATAATAGGAAGGTTTCAGGAAGAAGAAATAAAGTCAAACGATCAGGAAAGGTTCGATCTTTTAATGCGCTATCTCAATATCTAACCCGTTTATGAGAATCGCTTTACATGGTAAAAGTACGGGCCCTGAAGCACAGAACTGCATCAATGATGTTTTTCAGCTTTTAAAACATCACGGTATAGATGCAGCTATTTCGCGGAGCTACCAATCAGACCTAAAAGAGAAAGGCTTTGATACAGGAGGTCTAGAAACTTTTGAGCTAGGGGAAGACCTAACTTCATTCGACTTTATATTTAGCCTTGGAGGTGATGGTACTATTCTGGATACGATTACTTATACAAGTAGATCAGAGGTTCCAATCATAGGAATTAATCTAGGTCGTTTGGGCTTTTTAGCCACCACACCAAGAGATGAGATCAAGACTATATTTAACAAACTCGTTGCTAATGATTTGACCATTGAGTCAAGGTCTTTAATTCATGTTGATTCCAATCAAAATATATTTCAGCCTCATAATTTTGGGTTAAATGAATTAACCATTGTCAAGAAGGAAACATCATCGATGATAGTCGTCCATACCTATGTAGATGGTGATTATTTAAATTCTTACTGGGCAGATGGCCTTATTGTATCTACACCAACAGGTTCTACAGGATATTCATTAAGCTGTGGAGGGCCGTTGGTTCACCCGAGCCTGAAGAATTTTATCATTACCCCTGTTAGCCCTCATAATTTAAACGTTAGACCTATAATCGTTTCAGACCAAAGTGTCATCACCTTCGAAATAGAGGGTAGATCAAAGGAATTTATGGTTTCACTTGATTCTCGTTCACAAAGCGTAGACGATAGTGTGAAAATTTCCGTTAGGAGAGAAGAATTTGAGGCCAAGCTCGTTCGTTTTAACAACCATAAGTATTTTGATACCTTGCGCCACAAATTAAACTGGGGCCTAGATGCCAGAAATTGAGTTAACAATATTTAACTGGCACCCTGAAAAACGTTATTACATTGTTATCTAGCTTGCATTCATATCATACGGATAAACTGACTAAATCTGTTATTGGGTTAATAGTCTTATCTCTATTCTTTTTTTCTAAGCCTGTAAAAGGGCAAAACACAGAAATAGGAATGGAAGTTGGAGGTTATAACTACTTAGGAGACGTAACGAGAAGTTATCAATTAGGTAATAGCTCTTTAGGAGGTCAGTTTTTTATCAGAAAGCATATTAATGACGGTCTAAGCATTCGGTACTCAATTGGGGCTGGACAGTTAGAAGGTGCTGATGATGAAGCATTTGACGTATTTTCAGCAAATAGAAGAGCTTCTTTTAGAGGAGAATTTGTGAACACAGATATGCTCTTTGAATATCACTTTCTTGACTATAGAAACCCTAAGCTCAATCAGCTTTGGACGCCATACCTGTTTTTTGGTGTTGGCCTTTACCGGTTTCAAGGCGAGGATCAACTCTCAAACGTATACAATTCCGGATTGAAATTTAGAATACCGGTAGGAGTTGGCATAAAAGTGAAACTAGACAGGCGTTGGACACTCGGTATTTCGGCTTCTGCCATAAAGACCAATTCGGATGCTTTGGATAATGTTTCTTTAGCAACTCCGAATTTGAAGGACTATCGTGGTGGTAACCCCAATGATGACGATATGATGTTTTTCACTGGATTCTCTCTCAGCTATACATTCTTTAGAATTGTATGCCCAAAACCATTCTTTTAATCTCTGAGAAAGAGTTCATTAGGACATTTAAAAACCAATTCCATTTTTGTACCTTCGCGGTTGATTTTTGAGTAGCTGGTAGAATGAAGGAACAAATCAAGGCAGAATCTCTCCCAAAACATGTGGCTATCATAATGGATGGAAACGGTCGTTGGGCTAAGAAAAAAGGCGCTGCACGTGTATTTGGACATAAAAATGCGATCAAAGCGGTGCGTGATGTAACCGAAGGTTGTGCCGAATTGGGTGTTAAGTTTTTAACACTTTATGCTTTTTCTACAGAGAATTGGTCACGGCCAAAATTTGAAGTAACAGCGCTAATGGAGCTTTTGGTCTCCACATTAAGTTCAGAAATGAAAACATTAATGGACAATGGCATAAAGCTAGCTACGATTGGAGACACGCAGAGCTTGCCTAAAAAGTGTCAGAGGGAGTTGAGAGAGGCGATGGATAAGACTTCAAAGAATTCAAATATGACCCTAGTGTTGGCATTAAGTTATAGCGGACGTTGGGATTTAACCCAAGCGTCAAAAGCGATTGCTTTGGATGTGAGCACTGGGAAGATTAATGCTGAAGATATTGATCAAGGTTTAATAGATAAATATTTAAATACCTCGGGTATTCCTGATCCTGAGTTGTTGATAAGAACAAGCGGAGAACAAAGGATAAGTAATTTTTTGCTTTGGCAAATGGCTTATACAGAATTCTTCATCACGGATACACTGTGGCCAGATTTTAGAAAAAATGATTTGTATGAGGCTTTGGTATCCTATCAGGAAAGAGAACGAAGATTCGGAATGACAAGCGAACAGATAAAGAGTTGAGAAAGCAGATGAGAAAAATATTAGTAGCTGTCATGCTGTTGGTCGTTTGTGTAGGCCTTTTTGCCCAAGATAGATATGGGGTGAACGCTGGAGAAGGTGTTCAGATTGATTACTCAAACCCAAAACTATTTGAAATTGCAGATATTAAATTCACTGGGCTAAATGGTAACGGCTTAACAGGTCTAAGCGAAAAGGCGTTGATTTCTTTTTCGGGTATCAAAGTGGGTGATCAAATACCTATCCCTGGTCAGCAAATTTCTGACGCGATAAAAAAACTATGGTCTGAAGGTATTATTGCGGATGTTCAGTTTTGGTTGACAAAAACGGATGGTAACAGAGCATTTATTGAAGTAAGAATTGCTGAAAGACCGAGGATTCAAGCATTTGAGATTGAAGGAACAAACTCGACCCAAGAGACAGATATAAAGGATCAAATTGGAATTATAGGTAAGGTGGCTAGTCCTGCCCTTATTAAGAACTCTGAAATTGTAATTCGTAAATACTTCATTGAAAAAGGGTTTCTCAACACCACCGTTAAGACTATTCAACAAAAGGATTCTGCTTCGGCTGATGGTGTTCGGCTTAAGTTCGAAGTTGACAAGAGGTCTAAGGTAAAAATCAACAAAATTTATTTTGAAGGGAATGAGTCTTTTGATGACAAGAGACTCAAAAGAACCTTAAAAAAGACAAGTGAGAAACCACGTTTTTGGCTTATTTCTAAGCTTTTTGATGAGGTTTTTAAGGCTGACCCAAATGCCGTTAGAAACTATGTAGATTCGTCTTACACAGTTTCTAAGAAAGACTTCAAAGAGTTTATCAACGATAATGTGAAGCTGAATTTTCTAAAAGGGTCTAAGTTTATTCAAGATCAATTCGAAGAGGATAAAGCATCATTAATTAACTTTTATAACTCTAAGGGTTATAGAGATGCGGAAGTTATAAGTGATGAAGTTTCTAAAGTGAATGAGGATTTCATTGACTTAAGGATCAAGGTTGACGAGGGGAGCCAATACCACGTTCGCGACATTGCATGGGTGGGAAACTTTAAATACACTGACGAGTATCTTACACAAAAACTTGATGTTAAGAAAGGTGATATCTACAATAGAGAAAAGATAGACGAGAATACACAGTTTGCGGGCCCAGGAGGAGAGGACATTAACTCTCTATATTCTGACAATGGTTATTTATTCTTTAGTCTTGATGTGGTTGAAGTAAGGGTCGAAAATGATTCTATTGACCTAGAGATGAGGATTAATGAAGGGGAGCAAGCCACCATTAAGAGAATAATATTAAAAGGTAACAATAGAACTAGTGATCATGTGGTCTTAAGAGAAATTAGAACACTTCCTGGCCAAAAGTATAGTAGGAAGGAACTGATTAGGACCATTCAGGAACTTGGACAGTTAGGCTATTTTGACCCAGAGCAGATCAACCCGCAGCCTATCCCAAATATTTCTGATGGCACGGTAGATATTGTTTTTGACCTTGTAGAGAAATCTTCTGATCAGATTCAATTATCAGGAGGTTTTGGGGGGCCATTTGGTTTTGTGGGTACTGTTGGGCTTTCATTAAATAACTTCTCAATTAGAAATATACCTGACTGGGACAAGTGGAGGCCTTATCCTAGTGGAGACGGACAAAAATTATCACTTCAACTACAGTCAAACGGTAGAAGATTTAGAAGTACGAGCTTGGTGTTTTCTGAACCATGGCTTGGAGGGAAAAAGCCGAATAACTTCTCAGTGAGTTTAAGTAGAACTTCGAATAGAACGATCAACTTTAACAATAACGACTTATTAGGGTTCTTGAAAGCCACTGGTTTCACCATTGGTTTGGGAAGAAGGTTGAGATGGCCAGATGATTATTTCCAGATACAAAACAGTATCTCCTATCAATTCTTCGATGTGTTTAACTTCGGAAACACGCTAGGTTTTTCTACTGGACAGTCTAATAGTTTGACTTTTAACACCACGATCTCTAGAAGCAATATAGACAATCCGACATTTCCTAAATATGGATCTCAGTTTACACTTTCCGTAAATGCTACACCTCCTTGGTCATTGTTGAATCCAGGTAAATTTGAGGGAGATATTACAGATGCTGAACGCTATAGATTTGTGGAATACCATAAATGGATGTTAGATTTCTCAATGTTTGTACCACTCAACAGTAAGTTGGTGATCAATGCAAGAGCCCATATGGGCTTCATAGGGACTTATTCCAATAAAACTGATTCAGGACCATTTGAGCGCTTCTTCCTAGGAGGTAATGGTTTGAATGGAGGAAACAATTTTGTAATAGGGCAGGATATAATTGCGTTAAGAGGATATGAAGACAACAGTATCGTTCCTATAAACCGAAATACGGGTTTTAGAGGAGGGGTTGTTTACAATAAATTCGTTGCTGAGTTAAGATATCCTGTGTCATTGAAACCGTCATCTACTATTTATCTTTTGGCCTTTGGTGAAGCTGGAAATACTTGGAACGATTTCTCTGAGTTCACACCGAGAAGACTATTTAGATCAGCTGGCTTGGGAGCGAGAATTTTCTTGCCAGCATTTGGTCTTTTAGGTATAGATTGGGCCCATGGGTTTGATACAGACAACGCTTCTTTTGCAGCTCCTATTACGGGTGGGAACCAGATACATTTCTCGATTGGACAACAAATCAGATAATATGTATAAAGTTTTTTCCTCCGTAGTAATACTAGCATTAATCTTTAACTTTGCGCCTGCTCAAAAGGCTGTAGCTCAAAAAATAGGGCATATTGACTCAGAATTTGTGCTAACAAAAATGCCAGAGTATGCTGAAAAGCAGAAAGAAATAGAGGCGCTAGCGGGCACTTATGACAAAGAGGTACGGAGTTTGTATGATGAGTTAGAAAAGATGCGTGCGGAGCTAAGAGCAACCGAAGTACTGCTGACTCCTGAAATGAAAAAAGATAGGGAAAAGCTGATCCAAGATAAGCAAGGAGAGGCACTAAAAAAGTACACCGAGCTCTTTGGCTATGACGGACTCTACTATAAGAAAATTGACGAACTAGTATTACCGCTAAGAAATAAAGTAAACCAAGCGGTAGAGGTAGTCGCTAGAAAATACGGACTGGATTATATATTCGATAAGGCCGAAAACATTGGCATGATCTATACAAACCGTGTCCATGATTATACAGAGTTCGTATTATTAGAATTAGGTTTAGAACAAGAAAACTGAAACATTAAAATAGAGGAATCATGAATCGTAAATTATTGGTGATGGTAGTAGCACTTTTTATGTATGGTGCTGCTCAAGCTCAGGATTTTAAAGTAGGATATACTTATATCGACTTTATAGTATATAACATGCCTGAGATGGAAGGAATTAGATCTGAAGTAAAGACGTTTGAAGAGCAATTGGGATCTCAAGCTACTGCAAAGCAGACAACGCTCCAGACAAAAATTGCTGAATTTCAGCAAATGGCACAACAGCCAAATGCGAATCAAACAGCACTCCAGCAAAAAGATGCTGAACTTCAGAAAATGCAGAAGGATTATCAGACATGGACTGCTCAAGCACAGCAATCCCTTGCTGCTAAAGAAGCAACTTTAATGAACCCAGTGTTTACTAAAGTTCAGACAGCTATTGAAGAGGTAAGAAAGGAATTAGGTTTTAATATCATCCTTAACATGAGAACATCTTCAAATGATGGTATCGTTTTGGCGGCAGAAGAAAGTCTTAATGTCACTGAGAAAGTGTTTGAAAAATTAGGTGTTCCAATGCCAAAAACTCCAAATCCAGCTGATCAAGTAGCTACTGGTGCTGACACCGGAAACGGTAACTAGGCATTAACAGAAAATCACAATTAAACCTCTTCCTTGGAAGAGGTTTTTTTATTTTGGCCTAATGAATATTCCCACAAGTCTTACTAAAGGAGATAAGGTCGCCATTGTAGCAACAGCTAAGCGACTTGAAAGTGATTTGTCTGAAGGCATTAGGACACTTGAAAGCTGGGGTTTAAATGTACAAGTAGCAAAAAGTGTTCATCGTCAATCGGGCTATTTTGCTGGGATGGACGATGAAAAGATTTTTGATGTACAATCGGCCATCAATGATCCTTCCATCAAGGCGATAGTCTTTGCAAGAGGTGGATATGGTACCACAAGGATTCTGGATCAAATTGATTTCAACTCATATTTGATTCAACCGAAATGGCTTGTTGGCTTTAGTGATTTAACCAGTATTTTGCTTCAGTCGTGCGTTTTCGATATTCCAAGTATTCACGGGCCAGTCGGGGTGACCATCGGAAAAGACCATGTGTCAGATGAAAGCCTGAAAGATTTGTTATTCGGAAAGGTAAGCTTTGAGTATTCGTTAATAGAATCACCGCGTACTATAGATGGAGAATGCGCTGGAAAAATAGTAGGTGGAAATTTATCCTTGGTGTGTGAGTCGATAGGCGCAGCTAATGAGATTGAAACTGATGGCAACATTCTCTTTTTGGAGGAGATAGGTGAAGCTAAGTATAGTATTGATCGAATGATGAACAAGCTCAAACGCATTGGAAAGCTGGATGGCCTGACAGGAGCTGTAATAGGAAGCTTTAGTAATATTTCAGATGGACAATCCTACTTTGAAGAAAGCACAGAAGAGATTATAATGGGGTATCTATCTCCATTAAATATTCCCGTGGCCGTTGGTTTGGAAGCAGGCCATGTAGTAAGAAATCGTGCCTTGATGTTGGGCGCTGATTGTGAAATAGCTATTTCCAGAAGTACGCTTTCGATTGATTATCTCAAATAAGAAAACCAGCTAAAAGCCCAGCTAGAATAATAAATGGAGGTGGTATTTTAGTGAATGTCAATATCAAAAACGTTCCAATAACTACGGATACGTCCATTACAGAACCATGAATAGGTTCAAACAGAATAAAGGCCGCGGCAGCCACCATTCCAGAACTGGCAGCGTTGATTCCTTCTAAAGAAGCCCTCACTACTCTGTAGGTTTTTAGACTATCCCAGAAGCGAATGACAAAGAATATCAGAAAGGTTCCAGGAAGAAAAATTCCGCAAGCAGAGATAAACCCTGCTAAAATTTGACCCCCGATGCCAAGGTCTCTGACAGAGAGTGCTCCGACAAAAGAGCTAACAGAGAAGACAGGACCAGGTACTGTTTGGACCATGGCCAGACCCGAAAGAAACTCTTCAGACGAAAGATAGCCTTTGAACTCAACGAATTCTGTGTTCAGAAAAGGTATCAATACCTGCCCACCACCAAAGATCAAACTTCCATTTCGATAAAAGTTTTCAAATAGTAGCACGAAACGATCTTGAGAGAAAGCTCCCAATAAAGCCGCTGCTACTAAAACTAAACCCCAAAGTGTGAAATTCCCCCACTTAATTTTGACCTTTTCTTTAATAGCGATTTCCTGTTTCTTGTATTTGAAAGCTGTGAGCGATCCAGCTATTACGAGTACTATAGGTAATGCCGCTGGAGTAGTAATGAAATAGGTTACGACAGCAGATAATATCATTAGTATGATAGCCGTCTTGGTGTTAATTACCTTTTTCGCAATCGTAAAAGCTCCGTAGCTAATGAACCCCACAGCCATGGGTTGAATAAATTTAGTAAACTCAAGACTGAGGTTTTTTGTCTGATAGGAGTTGATCAATATGGCGGCCGTGGTCATAATGGTTACGGCTGGCATCATCCAAACTAATAAGGTGAGATAAGCCAGTTTAGCCCCACCAATCCGAAAACCGATTGCTGTAACTGTTTGAGTAGAGGTAGGTCCTGGAAGTATCTGACAAAGGGCATTCAATTCTATCAGATCCGCTTCAGTTAGATAGCCTCGCTTTTCAACCATCACCTTTATAAACATAGCAATGTGTGCTTGAGGGCCGCCAAAAGCACTGACGGCTAGGAGCATGACATCCTTGAGGAAAATGAAATATCGAATTCTCTTAATCGCCATGATTAAGGTTTACTTTTTGCTTAGTCCTATTTCAGCAAGGCGCTGTTGTAAGAACTGGCCGGCCGTAATGTCATCGTATAATTTTGGATTATCCTCATCAACGCAACTATCAAGAACAGTAAGGTCCATATCTGACCGTGGGTGCATAAAAAACGGAATTGAAAACCTTGAATTCTTCATCAATTCTTTTGGTGGGTTTACCACGCGGTGAATAGTTGACTTAAGTCTGTTGTTGGTATGCCTTGAAAGCATGTCTCCTACGTTCACAATTATTTGCTCTGGGAGGGCGGTGATCGGTATCCATTTATCATCTCTTCTAAGTACTTGCAGTCCATCGGCACTAGCACCCATTAAAAGGGTAATAAGATTAATGTCTCCGTGCTCAGCAGCTCTTACCGCATCCGCTGGGACTTCCTCTGGATTTTCTATGGGGAAGTAATGAATTGGTCTTAAGATACTATTGCCATTATGTACTTTGCTGTCAAAGTAGTTTTCATCTAAGCCTAAGTAAAGTGCGATAGCCTGAAGCATCTTCACTCCGGTAGCTTCTAAGGTCTTATAAACATTTAGCCCAATTGCTTCCATTTCAGGGAGTTCTTTAGGCCATATGTTATCTGGGTATTCCGATTTAATGGCGTCACCATCAGTTACGTTTTGCCCTATGTGATAGAATTCCTTTAGATCACCGGTAGTTCTTCCTTTGGCATGTTCTTTACCTTTTCCAATATATCCACGCTGACCCGCCAATTCTGGAACCTCATACTGTTGCTTTACTTCGTCTGACAGTCTGAAAAATTCTTGAATGGTAGCATATAGCTTAGACGTCATTTCATCAGTAAGACCATGGTTCTTTATGGCCACAAAACCGATATTCTGATAGGCTTCACCAAGGGCTTGAACAAAGGCAGCTTTTGTTTCTGAATTACCACTCGTAAAATCTGCAAGGTCTAACGAGGGAACTTCATTGTAAAGTTTAGTGCTCATCTTTCTATCGGTTTAGATCGAAATTAAGAATTATAAAGGAGAATTAATCACTCAGAACTACTTTGAGTATGCTCAAAGATTTGATTTCGCGCAAGTTACCCGAATGAATGCGATAGAACTTTATAATGTGATCTAGTACTTCCCTTCGGAAGTCATTATTCATACCGATATCACTGCCATAATCATTACTAATGAGCTGATTGATAAACCCTTTTTCCCCTGAAAGTGTGCTAAAATGAAAACCCGATTCACTCAATTGATGAATAAAATCTTCTGCATTACCAGGGCCGAAGCCTAAGTATTGAGTAGCCTTAAGCAGTAACTGCAAATGGAAGTTTGAGGCATTCTCTTCTAAATGGTCGAATAGTTCAAGGGAGTGGAAAAGGAAATCGAACATGTCCGAATTCTCAGATTCTTCCCTTAAAATTTTCCCAAAAATTTCGGTAATGAAAATGCCAATGGTTCTTTTAAAAGGGTCAAAGGGAATTTGTGAAAACGTCTTTGCAAACTTAGCTTCGGATATGCGCTGAATGTCATTCCCTGACTTTCGATACACAACCATATCTAGAAGAGACAGTGGTTGGTACATAGCAATTTTCCCTTTTGACCTTTGGCTTCTTACGCCATTAATGATGAAGGATTGCATGCCGTAATCGCGGGTGAAAATCTTCACAATTATGGAAGTCTCCTTGAATTTGACTGAACTGAATACGATTCCTTTGGTATGAAATAGCATCAGATTACGACAATTTTACCCACAAAAGTTTCCGTGCCGGCTGAGTTTGAGCTAAAGACTAGGTATACACCAGATTTAACTCTAGCTCCGGTGATATCGCGTGCATTCCATAGTGAGGTGCTGCCATTTGCTTGCATCTCACGGACTAACTTTCCCGATACATCGGTAATCTTCACGAAAGCATTATTTGCTAGACCATTGATGACAATGTTTCCTTGAAAAGAAGGGTTGACTGGGTTGGGGTATATTTGAACATTGACATGCTGATCGGTGCCCTCCGTGGCGTCACTTCTAAAGGAAACTGTACCCTTGTTTGTGCCAATAAAGACTTCGCCTGAAGGTTGGTCTATGAACAGCGATACGATTTCGTTTGAGGGTAGTGGACTATTGTCAATGGTGAAATGATAGACTTGCTCCTCACCAGTTTCACTGAATAGCCAGACTCCATTGTTTTTTGTGCCGAACCATTTTCGATTCGCAGGATCAATTGCCACTTGGGTGATGAACTCGTCACGCAGAAGTAATCGATTCTCAAAGATGGGCACGTTGGCAGTAAGAGATCGGTTCTCAAGAACCACTGAAGGATTAGGAAAAAAGGCAATGCCTTGGTTGGTAGCAACCCAAAGAAATTGATTTTGGTCTAGCGCCATGTGTGTTACCTCTGTACCTGGCAACCCACCCTGCCCACCATTCGTGTTAAGGTTTCGTTCACTACTTGACACTTCATTAAAGACCACAATTCCACCACCGTGAGAAGGGTCAATGGTCATCCATTTGTTTCCATCAGGTGTAATGAATAAGTCGGTTGGAAATTGAGCCAGTGAGGAAGTCAATGCAAAACTAGTCCACGCATTGGAGGTGGTGTTTAGTGCGTAAAGTGACCGAGCGCGGTCTTGAGTAGTGAGCCAAAGTATTTCGTTGTTTTGAGAAGCGATGGAAGAAATATTAAAGGAACCGGCCTCTTGGGTAGGGGGTGTACCATCTGAAAAAACTTGAAGTAGATCAACTGAATTGTCGGAACTATTTCTACCTGAAAAAAGGCCTTGACCGAAAGAGGAAAATATGGGAGCTAATAGATTACTCTCATTCGTAGTACCAAATTCAATGTCTGAAAGGTTGTTAATCTGGTTGCCGTTTTCATCTCTTGGCCTAAAATTGCTCCAGGTCTGATCGGCCAAACTAAACGAGGATATGTTTGAAGAAGGGGTTGAAGAAATCCAATAAATACCATTCCGAAATGACGTTGGTTTTGTTAGAACATCGGCTGCTGGGCCAGCTGGCATTATAATGTTGGGTGGAGTATTGAAGGCGTTAAATCGTAAAATTCCTTGGTTGGATGAAGCCAACCAAGCCTGATTGTTGGCAAAAACAAAGTCATTGAAGGTTTGTCCGAAAGGTGCCTCCAGTAACCTTAATTGGTCGGTTTCATCTATCTGCCAAAGCGCTCTTGTCGTGAGCACAAAAAGATCATTTATGCTCGTTAGGCTTAGGGCTGTGACTGGCTGATTAAAGTTTTGATGAAATGACCATTCACCAGAAACATATTCGAAAACATCACTGTCAGCACTTGCGAAAATCGAATTGCCGAATTGAGTAATATGTTGAAATGGGATACCAACCAATGCTCTATTCCAATTGTTGAAATCTTGCCGATTTACCGTAGAGGCTAGACTTGCAGAGAGTATTCCACTGGCGGTAGCAGCATAAATGCTGTCATTCGCAAAGGCAGTTTGATTTACGATTAATGATTCACCCGAAGGGCCTAAGTTTTGGTAGGTTTCTATGATCTCTTCACGAGACAAGTCATATACTATTATTCCTAGGTCTCCAGAGAAATATAGCCTATCATTTACTTTTTTAATATCTCTGAGCCGTTTTGCGCTGGTAGTTTCGGCTTCTTGAATGGTGGACACAGTAGTAACATTTCCGTTGGACCAGAAATCTATATTTCCGTCCTCGTAACCTATCACGAGTTGCTCGTTTTCGGAGTCAAATAACATACTGCTAATACCCACACCAGAAAGACCAGTATTTTTATTAATGAGGTTTACGCTGTTATCGGCTAAGTCATAGAAGAAGATGGCATTTTCGGTAGCAGCAAAGACTTTATTATCACCTTGAGTGACTTGCTTTACATCTGAATAGCTAAAATGCGTACGCCAACTAAGAATAGGAATGTTGTCCTGTGCCATCGACTGGCTAGCAGAGAGCAGTCCTAAAAAGAGAAACCCAATCGCCAGCAGAATGCTATTGCCCCTTTTTGTCCAGCTTTTGCTTTTGTCCTTCATAGAAGTATTTCCTGTTTCGCGCCTCGTAAATATCTTTTTCGCCTAGCTCTACCGTTTTTTCTGAGTCCGTAAGTTTATAAGAGAACGAAGCCAATGAACCACTTATGGCGCAAATGGCATGTAGTTTTGTCACAAACTCGGCAATGGCCAGAAGGTAGGGCATAGGGCCAAATGGTTTGCCCGCTGCATCCATATCTAAACCAGCCACAATCACACGTTTACCGCTGTTCGCAAGTTTTCGGCAGACGTCTACAATTTGGTCATCAAAAAACTGGGCCTCATCTATGCCGATCACTTCGCTGTCGCCAGCCAGTAAAAGAATGTCGGATGCAAACTGAACAGGCGTAGAACGAATGGATGTCTTATTATGAGACACTACATCCTCGTTATCATACCTTGTATCTAGTGCTGGTTTAAAGATTTCTACGTTTTGTTTGGCGATGGTGGCACGTCTCAATCTGCGAATTAACTCTTCTGTTTTACCCGAAAACATACAGCCACAGATTACCTCAATACTTCCTGAGGTATGTTCTCCTGCTATTTTGGATTGAGGTTCTAAAAACATTTTACTCTGTATAATTCATATGAGGAAACTTGTTGATTTCGGCCACACTAATGTCCAAATCTGCAGAGGGCTTGTGTTGACAAGACAGCTTTTCATTGTCTTTTAATTTACCCAATCCTCTGAACTTACGTTCAGCTTCAGTATCCATACCCAATGAATCTAATCCTGAATGTACAACCATTTTACAAGTTGTACATCTACCTTTGGCACCGCAGGCATGCATCCAATCTATACCACCATTATGAATGGCATTCAATATGGTGGATGAATCATCGTTAGCAATGATAACTTTATTGTTCAGATTTCGAATCAGGATTTTGGGCATAATGCTTAATTTACAAATCAAAAGAAATAAGCGATGCGCTACAAGTTAAAGCACGAAGCAGTTAGTGAAATCAGTCAATTAATTGGTCAAGATATCGTTGATCACTCCTTTCAATCTTTCGATAAGATCGATGGTGAAAGATTAATATCGTTAACCAATTCGCGACAGGTTAATTCATTCATTATCCGTTCTCTATTCAATCAATGGAGAAATGAGGTCGAGCGGCTTGAAAGTCCTTATTTCGACTTTAATCACGAAAGGGTGAAAGAGGCTTTGAAGGCTTTTATGAATGTGTTGTCTAATCACATTAGCATTGACAAAGTTCATTTGACCCCTTTGCTTGTTCAAGCGATTGAAGATGCTATACTGATTGCCTTTGAGCCAAAAGGGTACTTAGAAAGTATATTGGACCGTATTGCGAAGCCACAGGATTTTCGCCTTCAGATAAAGTACATAAAAACCAATCGAGACCTTTTTAAAACGCTCATAGATCGAATTGGCGATTTTGATACCAAAGCCAGTATTATAATGGCCTATGATGCCCTTGATGCATCACAGAAAGAGGCCGTTGATGTAAGCGAATTTTTGCAAAAACTGAATGCGGAAAATAGAGTCGATCAACTTTTTGAGGTAATAGAAGAACCGAAACCTGAGCCAATTATTGAAGAACCCCTTCCTGAAGTGGAAGAGCCCGTTGTACCTGTTTCAAACGAGGTTGAAGTTGAAGCCGATCAGCCAGTAACGATTAACGATAAGTTTGATCCTCAGAGCAAGGGAATGACTTTGGCAGAAAAACTTCAGCGTAAAATGAATCAGTCCATTGAGGCCACTTTGACACTCAATGAAAAATTCATGTTTCAAAACAACCTTTTTGGTGGCGATAACGCTAAGATGAAAGAAGCTTTTGCCAGTGTAGACCAAGCCGAAAACCTCACGGATGCCTTGAACAGAGCGAATGCATTTAATACCGGTTGGGATATGGACAGTGAAGAGGTAGAGGCCTTTATGGGTGTTCTAGAAAGGCGATTTGTCTAATTAACTCCGCATTAACACTTGTGCTCGATGCATGTCAATTTTGAGTAAGACAAAGAGCATTATAGTAAAAGACCAAAGTGACGATCCACCATAACTAAAGAAAGGTAGCGGTATACCGACTACTGGAAACAATCCGATCGTCATGGCAATGTTAATCGTAAAGTGGAAGAAGATAATTCCTGCGATACTATAGCCATAAACCCTTGCAAATTGAGATTTCTGCCGTTCGGCAATAAAGACTATACGCATCATCAGTGCTATAAATAGGGCAATGATAAAGGAACTTCCTAGCCAGCCATGTTCTTCCGCTAGAGTGCTGAAGATAAAATCAGTGCTTTGGGCGGGTACAAAATCAAACTTTGTTTGAGTACCGTCTAAGAAGCCCTTACCTGAAAAACCACCTGATCCTATCGCTATTTTTGATTGGTTAAGGTTGTATCCCGCGCCTTGTTGATCCAACATATCAGGATAGAATACGATTAGAATTCGATCTCTCTGATATTTAGGCACTAGATTATTAAAGGCATATTCAAAACCAGAGGCAAAGCCAATACTGGCTCCAATCATTACTAAGGTGAGTAATATGTTTTTAACAGATTTGGAGGTTAGTAAGACCCAAACTAGGCCCACTGAACCAAGAATAATGGCAATTGTAGAAATACTCAATACAATGGTAAGCGTGCCTATAACCACTATTGACAAGCCGACTATTAAGTACAAGGGTGGTAGGCCTTCACGAAAAATTGGAATAAGAAACGAGAAGAAGATGAGTGCAGAGCCCAGGTCTGGCTGTAACATAATGAGACACACCGGAAAGAGCATGATGACAAATGAAGTCATCTGACTTTTAAATTCAGAGAGTTTTACGCTATTGGTAGATACATACCTTGCCAGTAATAAAGCAGTTGCAAACTTTGTTAATTCGGAGGGTTGGAATCTAAAGGCACCAAACTGAAACCATGCTTTAGCACCGTTGGTCTCTTTACCTACAATGACAACGGCAATTAACAGTATGATGAATATACCATAAAGCAATGGCGCTACCGACTCATAAATTCTAAAGTCTAGGAGTAGAATGATGATGATTAGGATAAGCGAAGTGCCTATCCAAAGTACCTGTTTACCAGAGTCAAGGCTAAAATCTAGTATACTAAGGTCTTGAACAGGATCGTATACTGAGGCGTAGATATTAAACCAGCCCAGAGTTATTAGGATAAAGTATAAAAAGACCGTGAGCCAATCTAGATTTGAAAAAAAGCCACCTTCTCTGCTCAATTCTCCTCCTTGTCTATAAAATCACCTTTTAAGACATAAGCTTCTCTGTTCCACCAGTTCTTTTTGATATATCCCCGTAAATACTTTTCGATGATTAAACTAGCAGTCATTCCAGCTGCGCGCCCACCCATTCCAGAATTTTCAACGTAGACAGCAATTGCGATCTGAGGATTTTCTCTTGGCGCGAAAGCCATAAAAACTGAGTGATCAAGACTTTCATCCTTTACCCCATTTTCTGCAGTTCCCGTCTTACCAATGATTTCTATGTCATTGATAATAGCACGGGGTGCTGTTTGCTTCACGGCTTGCGCCATACCTTCAATGATTGCTGGATAATATTCTGTTCCGTTTCCTGGATAAACCCTTTCGTGATTAAACGGGATCATCACACCATTTTCTTCAACTCCCCTGATTAAATGAGGTTTTACGTAATACCCTCTATTGGCAATTGTAGCTCCTAGGTTGGCTACTTGTAAAGGTGTTACAAGCATTTCACCTTGTCCAATGGCCAAAGATTGAATGTTACTGTATGCCCAGCGATTTCTTCCATACACTCCATCATAATGTTCCGCGTCTGGTACTTTGCCCGTAACTTCTCCATGAACGTCAATACCAAGCCTACTACCAAAGCCGAATTTTTTTACTGCTTCGGTCCATTTCTCAAGCCCTAATCTGCTATCCACAAAATAGTTGGAAGATTCGCCTCGCGTGATCAGTCGCCTCATGATTTCTACAAAGTAATTATTTGATGAATATCTAAGGCCCTTTGTTACATCGTAAATTCCAACAGGGGCATGATCTCCTATTTTACTATGATCAACACTAAATTTCTCTTCAGTAGTAGTAACTCCTACGTCTAGGGCAATGAGTGCTTGTACCGTTTTAAAGATGGACCCAGGAGGGTAAGTGGCCATGATAGGGCGATTAAATAATGGAGAGGTGGTATCAGACCTTATTTTCTCGAAGTTCTCCCCAAGATACTTTCCAGTTAACAAATTAGGGTCATATGATGGTGCCGAGGCCATTACCAGTACCTCACCAGTTGATGGCTCTATAGCGACTACACTACCTCTCTTACCTGCCAACAGCTTTTCTGCATAAGCTTGTAAATTAAGGTCAATGGTACTGACCAGGTTTTTACCTGCTTTCGATACAGTATCGATGGCGCCATTTTTATACGACCCTTTGTCGATACCACGAACGTTAACCATCTTATAACTGACTCCTCTTTCTCCGCGGAGTTCGGGCTCATAGTATTCTTCAAGGCCTGTGATGCCTATGTAATCTCCCGCTTGGTAACCTGAGGTGTCTTTTTCAAGTTGAGAGGGGCTAATTTCTCCTATATAGCCTAATTCGTTGGCAAGTACAGGTTGTGAATATCTGCGAACTGTTCGTGGGTTTACGTAAAATCCATTGAATTTGTAAAGTTGATCCTGAATTTGAGCATACTTCTCATGAGAAATTTTCTTCAAGAAGATGGAAGGTTTTACTGTAGAGTACCTTCTCGTTGTCTTGATTTTCTCGTTAAATTCTTCTCTGGTGATTTCGAAAATTTTACAGAATTGAGCTGTATCAGCGATGTAAACATCTCTAGGCACCACCATTAAATCATAGATGGGTTCATTGTAAACGATCAGCTCGTTGTTGCGGTCGTAGATTAAGCCTCTGAAAGGGTATTCGACAATTCTCTGAAGGATATTACGCTCGGCCTTGGTTCTATAGGTATCGTCAGCCACCTGTAAAGCGAAGAGACGTACCAAAAAGACTAATCCAATGAAAATAAAGAAAATTTGAATGATGTATCGTCTATTCTCCAACATAACCTACCGCGCTTTTGAATAGAAAAGATATTGCACAATGACCACAAAAAAAAGCGTAACTACAGTAGTTATTAATGCCTTTGATAAAACTAACCAGAAGAGGCCTGTATTACCGGCCTCTACAAAGAGCACCGTTAATGAATAGACTAAGATTAGAGGTAAGGAATAAGCAATAAACCACCCAAGGCCATAATTGTGAACAATGGGTAGATAGTTTACTTCATAACCACTTCTGGGTGTATTTACATTTAACCAATAAGGTCTTAAGAACATAAGAAGTACACCGGCTGCGGCATGTATTCCAATGGTCTGATAAAATAAATCGATTATAATGCCTAAAATAATGGCTATGAGCATACCGAGCCCAATATTGACTTCACGTGGTAGACTCAAAAGGAAAAGCAGGTATATGAAGCAGAAACCTAGGTTAAAGAATACAAAGTTTCTGAAAACTAATACCTGAAGTGGTACTAGAATTACTAAGCTAAGAATCAATGTAAGAATGCTCTTATTCATTGAATATCAATTTGATTAGAATTACTCAATGAATCTTGCTCTGGCTTGCGCGTATTTTCAATCACATACACATAAGACAACTTGCCAAAGTCTACACTCAGGTCAACCTCAATATTGAGATAGGTATTGTTAACATCTCGTTTACTACTCTTCACAGTGCCAATGAGTAAGTTTTTAGGAAAGACAGCGTTGAAGCTCGATGTTACAATGGAATCGCCTACTTGGATGTTCACATCTGGGGTTATAAAAAGGAGCTTCGCAACTTGAGGGTCAATACCGTCCCATTGAACCGTTCCAATTCTATTTGACTTCTCGTGCTTAGCCGAAAAGGAGTTACGCGTGTTTAGCAATGAAATGCCCTCAGCATAATGCTTTGAAACCCAGCGTATCTTTCCAACCACGCCCGATGGACTGACAACTCCCATCTCTGCTTGAATGCCATCCGTGCTCCCCTTATTGATCATGAAGAAGTTATTGGCCAAGCGAATGTTGTTTCTCACGATTTCGGCAGGTCTTAGTAAATACTCCATGGAGTCTGTAGAATCAGCTTCTATGGTGTAATTGCTTAAAGAGTCTAATGAAACTTTTGAGGTGGCAAGCAATAGTGCTCTGAGCCGAGCATTTTCTTCTGCCAACTCACGATTTACCCTCTTAAGGCCAAAGTATTCACTGACGTTATCAGATGACTCAGTAATTGATCCAATAAGGCTCGATGACGATTTTAAATAGGCACTTCGCTGATAGTCATTGTTTGACACAATAAGCGAGATGCATATCACCTCCAAAAACAGAAAGATGAAGAATGCACGGTATTTAACTAGAAAGGCTAGTAGCTGACCCATTCATCATCAAATCATTAGTACTGTACGATAGGAATCGATGTTTTTCAAAGCTTCACCAGTTCCTCTTACAACGGCCCTTAACGGATCATCGGCAATGTGGATTGGCAACTTTGTTTTTAGTGCTAGCCTTTTGTCGAGGCCTTTAAGCATCGCGCCACCACCTGTTAGATAGATTCCTCTATCATAAATGTCAGCAGACAGTTCTGGTGGAGATATCTCTAAGGCTTTAAGTACAGCTTCTTCAATTTTTGAAACAGACTTATCAAGTGCAAAAGCAATTTCAGAGTATGAAATCTTAATAACTTTAGGAATACCAGTCATTAAGTCTCTACCTCTGATTTCGTAATCTTCTGGTGGATCTTCTAATTCAGTAAGTGCATAACCTATGGCAATTTTAACCTTCTCAGCAGAACGTTCACCAATCAACAGGTTATGCTGTCTTCTCATGTAATCGAGAATATCTTTTGTAAAGGTGTCGCCAGCTACACGGATAGACTGATCACAAACAATTCCACTTAGGGCGATAACCGCAATTTCTGTAGTACCACCCCCAATATCAACGATCATTGAACCAACCGGCTCGTCAATTTTAATTCCTGTACCAATTGCCGCAGCTATTGGTTCATAAATCATATAAACTTCTTTAGCATTTGCATGTTCGGCTGAATCTCGAACAGCACGCTTTTCTACTTCAGTAATACCCGATGGAATACAAATGACCATTCGGTGAGAGGAAGGCATAAAGCTTCTTTTCTTTAGGTCGATCATTTTGATCATACCTTTAATCATCATTTCGGCAGCCTCAAAATCGGCAATTACCCCATCCTTAAGCGGACGGATGGTTTTGATGTTATCATGCGTTTTTTCGTGCATGTTCATCGCATCTCTGCCGATGGCAAGCACCTTGTTGGTGTTCCTATCTATCGCAATGATAGATGGCTCATCCACCACAATTTTGTCTTTGTGAATAATAAGTGTATTTGCCGTGCCAAGGTCAATAGCAATATCACTTGTTAGGAAATCGAAAAAACCCATTTAAGCTAGTCTCCTTGTGTTTAAATTAAGGAACTAAGGTAACGAATTACTTATTAATTCCTGTGCTATGTAAATTAATGTTTGAAGTGTCTGGTGCCCGTAAACACCATGGCTAGGCCGTGTTCATCGCAGTAATTAATCGATAGTTCATCTTTGATGGAACCACCGGGTTGTATAACGGCAGAAACTCCCTCTCCGTGTGCTATTTCTACACAATCAGGAAATGGAAAAAAAGCATCTGATGCCATCACAGAACCATTCAAATCAAAGCCAAAAGATTTAGCCTTATCAATAGCTTGTTTTAAAGCATCAACTCTCGATGTCTGGCCAACTCCACTTGCCAAAAGTTGACCATCTTTTGCAAGAACGATTGTATTAGATTTTGTATGCTTACAGATTTTTGAAGCGAATTCTAGGGCTTCTTTCTGGCTAGTGGTTACATCTGTCTTAGTTACTAATTTGAAATCAGCGGCTTTATCAGAAACCAAATCTCTGTCTTGAACAATTACTCCGTTTAATAGACTCTTGAATTGTTTTTGAGCTGTCAAACTTTGCTTCTTCACCAATAGGACTCTATTCTTTTTGCCTTTCAATAACTCAAGCGCATCATCACTGAAGCCAGGAGCAATTAACACTTCAAAAAACAATGTGTGCATCGCTTTAGCAGCGGCAAGATCAACCTCCTGATTGCAAACTAGTACGCCTCCAAAAGCACTTACAGTATCTGCAGCGAAAGCTCTTAAGTAAGCGTCTTTGACATCAGTTCCTGTGGCCATGCCACAAGCGTTCGTATGTTTTAAAATCGCAAAAGCATTTTCACTATCGTCAAACTCTTCGATCAAGGAAACTGCAGCATCGATATCGACAAGGTTGTTGTATGAAAGCTCCTTGCCATTGAGTTGATCAAATAGGTCGTTTAATGGACCGAAGAAATGCCCTTCCTGATGAGGGTTTTCCCCATAGCGAAGTTGCTTTCCTGTACGTTCGCTTACTTTGAATTTGTCTAGCCTTTCTTCTTGATTAAAGTAGTTGAAAATGGCACTGTCATAGTGAGAAGAAATGTCAAAAGATTCTGCGGCAAACTTGCGCCTGTCCGAAAGATCTGTTGAACAGTCTTTCTCTCTTAAAAGAGACTCAACTGCCGGATATTGCTCTCTAGTAGAAACGATCAGCACGTCTTTGAAATTCTTGGCTGCAGCTCTGATCAAAGAGATGCCACCGATGTCTATTTTTTCAACAATGTCTTGTTCTGGAGCTCCTGAAGCTACTGTTTCTTCAAACGGATAGAGGTCAACGATAACCAAGTCAATACTCGGAATTTCAAACTCTTCCGCCTGAGACTGATCACCTTCATGGTCTCTTCTGTAAAGAATCCCTCCAAAGACTTTTGGGTGCAATGTTTTGACACGACCACCGAAGATTGAAGGGTAGCTTGTTAGATCCTCAACAGGCACAACTTCTGCACCCTGATCTTCTATAAATTTTTGTGTTCCGCCAGTGGAATAAATTGTCACGCCATTCGCCTTTAAAAGGTCAATAATTGGAGCGAGATTATCCTTGTAAAAGACTGATACTAAAGCGGATTTGATTTTTTGTCGCGACATGTTGGAGGGGTAATAACCGAAGTCGCAAAACTAGGAATTTTATATTGATTTACGAATTACTTCTGCCACGACTTTGGGATAATTTTCGTGTTCTAATTTCAATACTTTTTTGGCAATTTCTTCGGCAGAATCATCACTTGTAATGCTGCATGAAGCCTGTGCAATGATTTGGCCTTCGTCATAATGTTCGTTCACATAATGAATGGTTATTCCTGATTCGGATTCGCCAGCAGCTTTAACCGCCTTATGCACGTTCATTCCATACATTCCCTGTCCCCCAAACTTAGGCAATAGTGCAGGGTGAATGTTGAAAATCTTGCTTGGGAATGCTTTTACCAAGTTATCAGGAATCAAAAGCATAAAACCCGCTAGCACTATGTAATCTACCTGCTCTTCCTTCAAAATTTTCATGATCACATCACCCCTTTCCCAGAAGGTACGGTTATATACGTGATGAGGAATGGAGAACCTGTTGGCACGCTCGATAACTCCTGCAGATTTATTATTCGTGAAAACGGAGACAATTTCTATTTGAGCATCATTCTGAAAAAACTCGAAGAATTTTTCGGCATTGGAACCACTGCCAGAGGCGAAAACGGAGACTCTTTTTTTACTCATATCCAAATCATACTGATAACCCCCAAGAGCATAATTACTTTGCTCAGTGTGCTAAGTCGGTTGAAAGCTTTTACTGTGTCGGCTTTTGCTAGACCAAAGATCAGAAAAATTAATGCAAAGGATAGCGTAATCGGAAGAATCAAGGATATATGACTGATCATTAGAAAAACAGTGGCTAAAAAGACAGCGGCTATTCCATAAATGATGGATTTGGTTTTGGGTATTCCGAAGACAATGGGTAAAGTTTTGCAACCAAACCGTTCGTCTCCCTTCATATCTTCAAGGTCTTTGATAATTTCTCGAATCCAGGTGATAAATGCTGCAAAAACTGCGTAACAGAGGATTAAATATTGTTTATCGCCAAAGTATTCACTTACTAAAATTAGCGTTGTTCCTGTCAATAAAGCAACTGATAGGTTGCCAACAAAAGGTAGCCTCTTGAGCTGGTTGGAGTACAGCCAGAGCAAGAATGAAGCAGCGAAATTGATAATGCCGATTGATGTTGAAAGGCTAAATCCGATCGCTACTGCTCCCATATTTAATGCCGTATGGCCTGCAATTACCCATCTGCGTTTTAGGTCTTTCCCAACAATGACACGTTGAGGCTTATTGATTAAATCAATTTTGACATCATAGTAGTCATTAATGAGATAACCCGCTCCGGTAATCATCACTGTAGAAGAGACGAGTAGAAAAAACCCTTTGTCAGTCAGTACCTGATACCAGTTTTCAGCACCAGCCACCAAGAATATTGCCGTCAAATATTGCGTAAGCGCAACCATAAAGAGGTTAAAGCCTCTTATGAGTTTCAGGTAGTTAACTACTAATGACGACTTGCGTTTGCCTTGCATCGTTGGTGTGTACGGTACAAAGCTAAACCTGTTCCTGCTTATTTAAAGAGATTTATGTGTTCCGTCACAGAAAGTTCCATTATTAGAATGCTTACAAGCACACCATGAAACGGTTTTGGCTTCTGGAAGTACGACTTTTTCAGGGCTGAAAGATGATCCTTTGTGAGAACCATCACAAAAGGGTTGAGAAGTACTTTTTCCGCAAGTACACCAAAAGTAAGTGCCGGCTTCCATTTCTAGTCTAATGGGTGCTTTTTGAGGTATTTCAGGGTTTTCCATAAATTTAATTTAATGAGGAATTAAGTAAAGTGAAAGATGTCCTATTCTTCGTAGAAATCAATAATATTTTGAGAAATAAGTTTGTAAAGCTCTGCCACTTCAGGATCATTCGAAAGGGATTCGAATTGTCGGTCGAGTGTTTCCATATCTCCTCGTTTCGCAGGACCAGTCTGTGCATTTTCTGGTCCGATATCAAACGACTTATTGAGTGTTTCTACAATCAACGGTTTAAGTATCTCAAAATCTAGATCATTCGATTCTAAAACCCCTTTTGATAAGGTGAACATATGGTTTGTGAAATTGCATGCAAATACCGCAGCAAGGTGAATCACTTTACGCTGTTGACTTGAGATCAGGTGAACTGAGTGGCTGATGTCATTGGCGATGCTTCGTAACAAATCAACCGTCTCGTCAGACTCTCCCTCAATACAAATGGGAATGTCTTCAAAGTCTATGGCTTTTCCTTTACTGAAGGTTTGAAGGGGATAGAATACGCCAATGTTATGGGTTTGCGCATAACCTAGACTGTTCAAAGCGATGGTACCAGAGGTATGTGCCAGAGTTGCTCCATGAGGAAGAGTCAACTGTTGCGAGACTTCTTCTATGCTATCATCAGACAAGGCCATCAGGAAAAGATTAGCTTCTACCAAAGACATATCTAGAGAATCGCTTACCGATGCATTAAAATAGTCAAGGGCAAACTTTTCAGCTTTGTTAATATCACGATCGTAGACATGGCTAATGACGTGCCCTTTGTTTTCAAAAGTCCGGGCCAAATGCCAGGCAATATTTCCAGTACCGAGAATCGCTATGCTATGGCTTTTCATTTTTAAACCATTAAAATGGTTAACTGAGTATATGATTAATTCAGCCCAAGGTTTAAACCTTGGGCTGTTATATTGCTGCTGTAAATTAAAGGGTTTTAACCATTTTCTTCATTAAGGCCATGAACCTTTATAAATTCTGAGTACTCATCTTGGAAAGAGTGCTTTTTATGATGTGCTTTTTGGTTCTTAATGTAATTTTCAACCTTTATCAATTGAGATTCGCTGATGGAAAAAGCACCATATCCAGTTTGCCAACTAAATTTTTCACGGGTCATGTCTCCATAATTTACCCAATAGGAACTTGCACCCTTTAATTGATTCATTAATTCTGCAATAGCAAGTTTAGGACTAATTTGGATTAACATATGAATGTGATCAGGCATTCCATTGATTGCTTTTAATCTGCATTCTAGCTTTTCCGATTCTCTCTTGAGAAATTCAAAAAGCTTCTTTTCTAGGTCAGAATTTATGAGTTTTTGCCTGTTTTTTGTGCTAAAGACAACGTGTAGCCAAACTTTGGTATAAGAGTGTGACATTGCATGTGTTTTATACAATTTAAAACTAAATGATGAAATGTGTCGCTTTGGTCAAGTGGTACAAGGGTTTCTATTTTTTTGATACAACATTGATCGCCTCGACTAATCTTTCTAGATCATATTTTTTGGTATACACGTGAGGAGTGATTCTTGGCCCATTTACATTTTCCCACTTGATTGGGCTCGTGTGTATTTTATGGGTGCTAAATAGGGAATTGTGGACGGGCCCTGCATCCATTCCTTCTATTCCAAAATTGAACAGTGCCCCGCTATATTCTGAATTAGTACTGGTATAAAACTTTACTCTTTTTACGTCCTTTACCTGATCTACCCAGAATTGCTTCAGGTATTTTAATCTGGCTTCTTTTCTTGCTGAACCAATGGCCATATGGAAATCAATGGCTGAGCCGATGGCTTGTTCAATAGCGAAAGAGCGTGTTCCTATATTCTCAAACTTTCGAATGTTGTCAGTTTGGTTTTCGGGCGAAGCAAGAAGTGGCCATACATCTTTGATTCGTTCCTTTCGAATATAGAGCATGCCAGTACCGAAAGGGGCACACAACCATTTGTGGAGGCTAGTGCCAAAGAAATCGCAGCCTAAATCTGAAATCTTGAAATCGAGATGAGCAAAAGTATGTGCTCCATCTACAATAGATAAAATGTTGTTTGCCTTTGCTAGTGCACAGAGTTCTTTGGCTGGCATAATATGCCCCGTCCAATTGATTATGTGCGTGATGTGAAAAACCTTGGTTCGTGGAGAAATAGCAGCTTTGAACTTCTGCACCACCTCCTCATTAGATTCCATGGGTATATCAAAGTCGAGCCATTTTAATACTATACCATCTCTTTTTTCACGTTGTCGCCATGCATTTATCATGTTTGGGTAATCGTATTTGGTCAGGATTACTTCATCTCCAGGCTTCAAGTCTAGGCCAAAGATTACTGTATTGATCGCTTCAGTTGTATTACGATTAATGGCAATTTCATCAGGACTCACACCAGCAAGCTTGGCAAGCTTCGCCCTTAAGGGCTCTCGTCCTTGATCCAAGATTCTCCACATGTAATAGGAAGGAGCTTCATTGGCATAGGTGTAATATCGATTAGCAGCATCTTGTACCACTTTTGGTTGAGGGCTCACACCTCCGTTGTTTAAATTGATGATTTGTGTAGAGGCAGTATAAGCTTGCTGTATTCGACTCCAGAGTGCCTCGTCTTGGGCAGCTTTAATTGGACTTAGAGTATTTAATTCTGTAAATGCTTCGGCAATATCAGCCGCAATGGATTTTTGGAAAAGAGAACCAATGGATAGCGTTCCAGCAGTTAAAAAAGTCTTCCTGATAAAGGATCTACGATTGTTCATTCGAGTCGAATTAGCTTCAACTCAAATTAGTCAATTTACAATAGAACGAAAACGGCTTTTATGCCAAGCCTTTATCGCGCATTTTGACAAACTCAGTATATCGTCTTCTGGTAGCGATAATAAAGCCAATGATCATGATGATGGTTCCAATCCAGAGAATATTGATTTGTGGCTTTTCAATGGCCTGAAGAATAATCCAATCCTTTTGAGTGGTCTGTACACCGAACTCTACTGAGCCATCTTGAGGGTCAATGCCTTCTAGTGTTACTCGGGCCGCAATCTCTTGATTGGTAATTATTGGTCTTGCTAGATTATTATTTTGGATCACATAGAGTGGCTGTAGCGTGTATTGAAGACCGTCTTCAGCAAAGACGGTAATGTTCGCTCTAACAGCGACATCATTGGGGCTCAAGTCGGTGAAAGCTACTTTTGGAATTCGCTCCAGACCGTTATAAACGGCCACATAATCGTTGATAAAGAACCTTTTGCCAATGGAGTCAACCTTTACGATTTCTTTTTCAGCCCACTCCGTATACTCCTCTTCGAAATCATTGCTGAGTGCTACAAAGGTGTATAAGTCTCGATTCCATTGTTTTTTAATGTCTGGGGAAACAATGGTCTGTGCCATGGTTTCGTTTTTCTGCGTTCTCGGATGCAGCGTAAACTTTTTTCCAGAGCTCAGAGAAGTATATTCAACCTCGTGATAAGTGTTTTCTGGAGTTCTAAAATACAAAGTGTCTCCAATTGCAGCATATTGTTTTCCATCTTGAATGATCGGCTGAATAGCAACTTTGTAATGCGGATCGTTAGTTGGTTCGAGGTACGACTTTTTTATGTAGCCAGGAACTCCTTCAGCATTTATGCCCTCGCTTTTATACAAGAGCGAATATCCTGCCATTGGCTTGGGATCGTTCAAGAAGAGTACAACATTGTTTGTGTTTTGCTCTTCTGTAAACTCCTGACTAATCGTAGTCGTGTTTTTAGATAAAACTCTCGAGTAACCTTCGGAGAACATAATCCCTAAAAGCATCATGGCAATTCCTATATGAGCGACTGATCCTCCAGTTAGTTTATAACTTTTTGATTTGAATAAGCCAAGTAGAATTTTCCCATTTGAAACGATGGAGTACATTCCAGCAATAAGGATAATGATGTAGCTTGGGTTATAAATTTTTGAGGTTGTAAAGACAATGGCCGATAGCACTAGCGCAATCAAGATTGGAAATGCTAAGGCTGATTTCAGTTGACTTTTATCCATTTTTCTCCAAAAGAAAAACTGACCTGTTCCAGAAAGGAAAGCTATGCCCACGGCAAACCAAAGCTGCCATTGCGAATAGAATTGAATTTGGTCTGCAGGGGGTGCAAGTGATGAGAGCCCACCAAAAGCTTCAACGATTTTATTGAAAACTGGAAATGAAGTAGGAATGATCACTTGGAAAGCCATTAGACAAAGCGTCAAAGCCCCGATAAAAATCCAGAACTCTCTTGAGTAAGTGGATGCCTCTTTCTCTGAAGAAGGAATATGCTTCCAGCGAACAACACCCAAAACAATACTTCCGATAAGGAACACGAAGAGGTAAACTAGCAGTTGACCTGAAAGGCCTAAATCTGTGAATGAGTGCACGGAGGCGTTCCCGAGAATTCCACTTCTAGTTAAGAAAGTGGCATAAAGGATAAGTAGGAAAGTCGAAATAACTAATACGATCGAAGTCTTTAATGCCGTCTCACTTTTCTTGAAGACGATCATGGTATGCATGCTTGCTATCAATACGAGCCAAGGAACATACACAGCATTTTCAACTGGGTCCCAGTTCCAGTATCCACCAAAGTTTAATGTTTCATAAGCCCAATAGCCGCCCATAATGATGGCTGTCCCTAAGATCACCCCACCGAAAATGGTCCATGGTAATGCTGGTCTAATCCAATCGGTAAAGTCTTTTCTCCACAAACCGGCAATACAGAAAGAGAAGGGAACTAGTGTTAATGAGAATCCCAAAAAGGTCATTGGTGGATGTATAACCATCCAATAGTTTTGTAAAAGAGGGTTCAATCCAGTGCCGTCTTCAGGCACAAAGTTCGGGTTGATTAGGAACCTAGGATCAATCAATACATCTCTTAGGAGAATAAATGGAGAACTTCCCAGCTTAAAATCACCAATTACTATTCCCAAAATCATTGAGGTAAGGAAGACCTGAACCAAAGCGAAAACGGTCATCACTGGTGCTTCCCATTTTTTGTTTGTTCCTATCAATACAAAGCCTAAAAGTGCATTCCAGAGTGTCCAGATTAAGAAACTACCTTCTTGACCTTCCCAGAAGCATGCAATCATATACTCAACAGAGAGGTTTATAGATGAGTGACTCCAAGCATAATGATACTCGAAATTATGATTGTAGATAATTAAAAAGAGCGTCACTGCGGTTGATATTACCGCGATACCATGGGCAATGAAAACCTTTCTTCCGAAGCTAACCCAAGGGTCTTTTCCTATTTCATTGTTGAGTGCAGCTTTGCCGTAGGCAAAAGTCGCCAAGATTGAAGCCACAAATGAAATGATGACGAATATGTGTCCTGCATTTCCAATACCGAGGTTAATTGTTTGGGTCTCCAATTTTTATGGGTTTTGGTTAGGAGGAAATTAATGTGAAGCGCTAAAGTGTAGTTTCTTCGTATTTCGATGGGCACTTTAAAAGTACCTTATCTGCCATGAAGCTATCGTTTTTGAAACCTCCTATGACTACTACTTTTTCTGAATTGAGAAGGTCAGAGGGCATTGGGCTATTTAGGAAAACCGTTTGCTCTTTTTTGTTCTCGTCAACAAGTATGAACTCTACAGTTAGCCTATCTGGGCTTGGCTGAACGCCAACAATCTGACCAGCACTATTTTTCTTCAGTTCACCAACTACATGAATCGACCCGGTTTTACCACTTTCCGACATAGTATAAGCTTCATCGAAAGTGACATAAGAGCTTGCGCTACTTGAAGTGGACACAATAACAGCTATGGCTATAGCAATTACGACAATACCAATTAGACTTGACTTTTTCATAATCTCCTCGTTTTAGTTTCTGGGGCAAAAGTAAGACACAAACGCCTAAGAATTAACCTTTTCACCAAAAACCTCTCCTTCTATCTTGGAGAGTTTTTTATCTATCCTGATAGCATAAAAAGTGATGCCCAAAAAGATAATGACAATGACTCCAACGACTACATAGATTTTACCATTTTCACGCATCTTGTCGGCCATGTCAACCCCTTTGTTTTCATAGTCTGACTGTGTGATTTCATGCTTTTCACCTGCTTTGACCTTATCTAAGTCTACTTGTGAGAAGGATGGCACACTCAATAACAATAACAGTACAATAATTAACTTCTTCATCTCAATTTTCTTCAAGTGACCTTTCAATTCTTTTATACCGAACTCTCAGCTCTGCTAACCAAACACCCATGAGTGTCCAACCAATAACAGCCGGATAGAGAACCATTTTCAATTGGTCATCTGAATCGAAGAAATTTAGCGCAGGATTTCCACCATTTCCTGGGTGTAAAGAGCTTTCTGCCATTCTAGGGAGGATAAACAATAATGGTATCATGGCCGCATAGGCGAAAATGCTGTAGACACTACTAATTCTAGCACGTTGTTGTTCGTCTTGGAGGGAGTTTCTTAAGACTAAATATGCTAGATAAATTAAAAGGCAAATTGCGGCAGCATTCTGCTTGGGGTCTCCGCTCCACCATTCTGACCAAGTAAATTTAGCCCAGAGCATACCAGTGAGGAGGCCTAGGATACAAAAAAGAATTCCTGCTTTGGCGAGCTCTACAGATTTCAGATCGAAATCTAGTTTGCCGGTTCTTAAATACTTGATTGAGTAGATCACTGAGCCCGTGAGCATAATGATCATTCCAAACCACATTGGTACATGAAAGTGCAAGTTTCGAATGGTCTCATTAAGAATTGCCAACCTCGGCACATCCAATAAGAGGCCACTAATGATGGTATATAGTATAAGGAGAACAGCAAGTACCTTCCACCAGGCTTTCTTCATAATAGATTATTAGGGTCTGTTTTATATGATTAACGGATTGTATGATGCAATACCCAACCCGATCGTCTTTAGCTGCGCCAAAGATAAGGGAATAGCAAATAAGATACTGCAATGATTATTGCATTAATAGCGACAAGAATCAACATGTCATCAAGATAAACGCCTCTATCTAACCCATCCATGGCTGCCTTAGAAGTTTTAATAATGATCAATAAAAGTGGAATGAGTACTGGAAAACTTAAAATGGCCATCAAAGAACTGCTATTCGGAGCTTTTGAAGCAATTCCCGAAATCATCGTCAAAGCCGAGGCTAGCCCGATAGAACCTAGACAAGTAACCGTCAGAAACATAGTTAAATCTGCCACAGGGCTGCCCATCACCAAACTATAAAAGGCTAGCCCGACAAAAGCCATGGAAATCATTAAGACTGAATAGTAGATGGCTTTGGAGACAATGAATGCTTCCGGCTTTGCCAGAGAGTAATAATACAAAAGTCGGCCTGGAGATTCCTGAATGAAACTCTTGGCAACTGCGTTGGTTGCTGTGAATAGAATGATAATCCAGAAAAGCGCGTTCCAAGTGGGCTCATCAATGGCTCCAGCTTTTAGCTTAAAGCTCATATACACCACAAAAATGGTCGAGGCTAAATAGAGTACAATACCATTAAGCGCATAGCGCTGACGCCATTCCGAAAGGAATTCTTTTTTGATAAGTGTGACTAAACTACCCTCCATCTTCGGCTTCAAAGTTAACATTCGTGCTGAGAATGTTTTAACCCAATTTTCATTCTATTACTTTAGCGAAAATTTTTAGAAAGAAATGAATTCCGATAAGATCGCAATTATAGGTTTAGGATACGTAGGCCTACCCCTAGCAGTTGCTTTTGCAGAAAAGTATGAGGTGATTGGTTTTGATATTAATGAGTCTAGAATAAAGGAATTGAATGAAGGTTATGACAAAACTCTTGAGGTTGAAGATTATCATTTAAGTTCAACTCTTTCGGATAAAAACTCTGGGATAGGTCTTTATAATACAAGCGACCTATCGGAATTAGAGAATTGCAACATATATATTGTGACCGTTCCAACTCCAGTTGACAAGGACAATCGTCCAGATCTGTCTCCGCTGATGGAAGCAAGTAAAATGATCGGAAGTATTTTGAAGACCAACGATCTGGTAATTTATGAGTCGACTGTATATCCGGGTTGTACTGAAGAAGATTGTGCTCCCGAACTTGAAAAGGCATCAGGATTAGAATTTAATAAGGATTTCTACTGTGGCTACTCACCCGAAAGGATAAACCCCGGGGATAAGGTGAATACCTTGGCTTCAATAAAGAAAGTTACCTCAGGGTCAACCCCTAAGATTGCTGAGAGAGTAGACTTGTTATATCAGAGTATTATTACTGCTGGAACTTATTTAGCACCTTCCTTGAAAGTGGCAGAGGCTTCCAAGGCTATTGAAAATGCTCAGCGAGATATCAATATTTCTTTTGTCAATGAATTGGCCTTGATGTTTGACAGAATGGGTATTGATACAATGGATGTAATTGAGGCAGCTGGTACCAAATGGAATTTTCTTAAATATAAGCCTGGTCTCGTAGGTGGTCATTGTATAGGGGTTGATCCCTACTATTTAAAGCAGAAGTCAGAATCGCTTGGCTATTACCCAGCCGTAATTTCATCAGGGAGAAAAGTGAATGACGCTATGGGAGAGTTTATTGCAGGTAAAGTTGTAAAACTCCTCATTAGCCATGATAAAAAAGTAAAAGGAAGTCGATGCCTGATCCTAGGCATTACTTTCAAAGAGAATTGTCCGGATATAAGAAATACTAGAGCCATAGATATCTATTGGGAATTAATGAGTTATGGAGTACACACGGATATATATGATCCTTGGGCAAGCTCTAAAGAGGTTATGCATGAACTGGGTGTAGAATTGAAAGAACAGATTGTCTTAACAGATTACGATGGACTCATTCTGGCAGTAAGCCATAATGAATTTGAGAATATAGATTACGATTCGATAAAGTCAAATGGTGGAATTATTTATGACGTGAAGGCATTTCTTCCAAGAGAGATTGTAGATGGCAGGTTATAAAAGAAAAATATTAGTAACAGGAGCAGCAGGCTTTATTGGTCATCATCTTGTGAAAAGATGGATTGCTGAAGGAGAAGAAGTTGTAGGGCTTGATAATATCAATGACTATTACGATCCTGCTTTGAAGTATGGAAGGTTGAGAGAATGTGGGATTGATAGAGAAAGAATAGAAGATAAATTGCCTCTAGCCAGTAATTCTTTTTTGAACTATCGTTTTAGAAAGATGAATCTTACAGATTCGGAGGGCTTGAATAGACTATTTGAGAAGGAGCAATTTACACATGTCGTAAACTTGGCAGCTCAAGCGGGTGTTCGATATAGTATAGAAAACCCAAAGGCCTATATTGATAGCAATATTGTTGGTTTTGCCAATATTCTGGAGGCATGTAGGCACTATAAAATTGAGCATCTCACCTATGCCAGTAGCTCCTCGGTTTATGGTTTAAATGAATCAATGCCTTTTTCAGTGGAGAACAATGTAGATCATCCGGTTAGTTTATACGCTGCCACTAAAAAGAGCAATGAATTGATGGCTCATTCTTATAGTCACCTATATGGACTCCCTACAACTGGATTAAGATTTTTTACTGTTTATGGTTCTTGGGGCAGGCCTGATATGGCTTATTTTTTGTTCACTGATGCAATTCTAAACGGCAAGCCTATTAAAGTCTTCAACAATGGAGAGATGTCCAGAGATTTCACTTACATAGATGATATTATAGAAGGAGTAATTCGAGTTAATGATATACCTGCTGTTGAAAACCCTAAATGGAGTGGGCAGAATCCGGATCCTAGTTCTTCTACAGCTCCATACAGAGTATATAATATTGGAAACAACTCGCCCGTAAAACTGATGGATTTCATCATTACAATTGAAGAATGTTTAGGTAAAAAAGCAGAAAAGATTTTTATGCCGATGCAGCCAGGTGATGTAGTTTCAACCTATGCCGATGTGAGTGGATTGATTAATGATTTTAGCTACAAACCGAATACTTCATTGAAAACAGGTGTTACGGAGTTTGTATCTTGGTACAAGAGATTTTATAATGTTTAATAGGTTAGATGAGCAGGAATATTCAGATGGTAGACCTAGTCAGTCAATACGCCAAAATCAAAGATGAAATCAAGATAGAACTGGACAAGGTTTTGGACAGTGCTATGTTTATCAATGGGCCAGCCGTTCATGAATTCCAGGCTGACTTCGAAAAATACTTAGGGGTAAAACATGTGATTCCATGTGCTAATGGTACTGATGCCCTGCAAGTGATCATGATGGCATATGACTTCCCTAAAGGAGCAGAGGTACTTGTTCCTTCATATACCTATGTGGCCACAGTAGAGGTAATTGCTCTTTTGGGTTTGAAACCTGTTTTTGTTGAAGTTTATCCTGATACATTCAATATTGACATTGAAGATGTAGAAAGTAAAATCACCGAGCATACGGTAGCCATAGTGCCTGTCCATTTATATGGTCAATGCGTAGAAATGGAGAGGTTGATGACTGTTGCCAAGAAACATAATTTGAAAGTCTTCGAAGATACGGCACAAGCAATAGGTTCGGACTATACATTTTCCAACGGCAGTCGAGCTAAGGCTGGAACTATGGGTCATGCAGGAGCAACCTCTTTTTTTCCTTCAAAGAATTTAGGGGCATATGGAGATGGTGGTGCAATTATGACCAATGATGATGATTTGGCTGCTAGGTTAAGAATGATTGTCAACCATGGACAGAGCAAACGCTATTACCATGATTCAATAGGAGTCAATTCAAGATTGGATGCAATGCAAGCAGCAATTTTGAAAGTGAAGCTCAAATATTTGGATGACTATAATGAAGCAAGAAGAATAGTTGCTGATAGATATGACGAGGCTTTTTCAAAGTCAGATAAAGTAACCATTCCACTTCGCTCAGAATTTTCAACGCATGTATTTCATCAATACACCATAAAACTAGCAGATGGAGTTGATAGGGATGGGTTGAATACGTTCCTATCAGAAAGAAGCATTCCTTCCATGATATATTATCCAGTTCCCAATCATTTGCAAAAAGCATACGCCTATTTTGGTTATCAGAAGGGTGATTTTGCAACCACGGAGGATTTATGCTCACGTGTTATATCATTCCCAATTCATACTGAAATGGATGAAGCGCAGCAACGGATAATTATCAATGGTGTACTTGAATACTTGGCCTCATATTGATTGTTGATAGGGAGATCGAGCACTAGACATTTTTAATTGAATGAGTCAAGCCTGCCCTTTAAACATTGGGCATTTTGTTTTCCTAAGTCTATGCGATTTTCTATTTATTAATTTGTAGTTAATAAATAACGAGTAAATTTGTAACTCGTTTGAGTAAGTCATGTACTGTGACTGACCGGGCGAAGCTGTATACAATGCTCGAAGCTCTAATATCATCTAAAACTCGCATTAAACTATTGCTCAAATTCTTTTTGAACCCTGGTTCCAAAGCGTATTTGAGAGGTTTGGCAGATGAGTTTAATGAAAGCACTAACTCAGTTCGTATTGAGTTAAACAGGTTTGAGGAGGCGGGAATGCTCTCTTCAGATCATGTTGGGAATAAAAAAGTGTTTAAAGCCAACAATGAATATCCACTTTTTGGAGAGATAAGAAAGATTCTTTTAAAATATACTGGGCTTCAAGAAGTCATTGACGAAGTGATTGAACAACTTGGTGATTTAAATAAAGTGTATTTAACAGGTGACTTGGCTTTGGGAAAACAATCTGATATCATAAGCCTTATTATTATAGGTAATCCCGATAGGCATTTCCTAATACAGTTGATTAGCAAGGTTGAAGAATTGATCTCAAAAAAGGTTCAATACTTAATCTATACTAAAGAAGAAGCCGATTCCTTAAGCCTAGAGCAAGATTTATTACTTTGGCATGAGTGATTACATGAACACATATTGGACAGCTTTTTATACAAAGCCTCGGAACGAGAAAAAGGCAGCAGAGCGACTGACCAAAAAAGGTTTTGAAGTGTATTGTCCAACAAGAACCATAGTTAAGCAATGGTCTGATAGAAAAAAGAAAGTTTCGGAACCTGTGTTTACTTCTTATCTATTTGCCAGGGTCAATGAATTGACTCGGACAGAAATCTTGTTGGATTCAGGTATTGTATCTAACGTGTATTGGTTGGGTCAACCTGCCATCATAAGAGACATTGAGATTCTAGAAATTAAGTCGTTTTTGGAGGATTATTCATCTTGTGAAATTGAACTTAAAGATTTAACAGGGGGAAATAATGTTATTGTCGAATCTGGCCCGTTATCAGGACAGACCGGAATTATAAGACACATTCAAGGGAATAGAGCAATTCTCTCAATTAACAGTTTAGGTATTGAAATGCAGGCCGAAATAAGCCTAGGTCATTTAAAGAAAGTTGGTTAAACATGCGAGTAACATGAGTACTTATTCAAAACGGCTATATTTGTCGAGTTTAAATGAAAAATAAGAAGTTAGATAGCATGCATTTATTTGAATCCCAGAAGGTCAACTTTCGATATTTGAGCATTGTCTTTCTTGTATTAACGATGATGGTTATACAACCATTGTCGCATGGGCAATCATTGGGTGGTATTGACTTGAAATCTGTTAGAGTTGATGATTTGAGTGATCAAGATATTCTGAACTATATTCAACAAGCTACAGAACGTGGACTGACGCAATCAGACCTAGAGCTTCTTGCGAGACAGCGAGGAGTTTCTGAATCTGAAATTTCAAAGCTAAGGAGGAGAGTAGAAGCGTTGCGTGGTGGAATTAATAATGCGAATACTCAGTCTATTGACACAAAACAGTCTGGAAGAACTTCTCAAATAGTGACAGGAGATGATGTTTTTGGCGCCTTGGCAGGTCAGCAGAAACCCGATTTAACCGATGAACAGAAAAGAATATTTGGTTTTGACTTATTTCAAAAGCAGAGTTTGACCTTTGCCCCAAGTTTAAATTTACCTACACCTGTTAATTATGAGTTGGGTCCTTCGGATGTATTATTGGTGGATCTATGGGGCGCAACTCAACAGTTTTTGGAATTGGAAATTGGACCGGAAGGAACAGTTCGTCCTGAAAATATGGGGCCAATTTATGTCAATGGCTTGACCATCGAAGAGGCCTCCGAAAGAATTATTGAAAGGCTGAGCGAAACAAATAGTGGTTTGAAGTCCAATGGTGACAATCCACCTACTATATTTCATCAAGTGAGTTTAGGTAACATTCGTTCAATCAATGTTAGCGTTGTTGGTGACGTTGCTAAGCCCAGTATGTATACATTACCATCACTATCCACAGTGTACACAGCTATTCATGCGGCAGGTGGACCAACAGAAAATGGCACTTTCAGAGACATAAGGTTGGTGAGAGATAATAAACTGATTTCCACTGTCGATATTTACTCATTTCTAACAGATGGCATACGTTCTGGGGATGAACGTTTGAAGGATGGAGATGTGATTATAGTTCGGCCCTTTAAAACCCAGGTTGAATTAGAAGGTGAGGTCAAGAGGCCTGGTTTGTTTGAACTCAAGGAAGGAGAGGGTTTTGAGGCATTGTTAAAATATGCCGGAGGGTTTACCAGTGCGGCTTTCAAATCTACTGTTACTGTTAAAAGGAATGGCGACAAGGAACGAGAGATACTTGACCTGGATACTGATGATTTTCTTGGTTTTAGCCCTAATGATGGAGACCTTATTGAGGTGAGTGGGATTCTAGATCGTTTTTCTAATCGCGTGATCATTGATGGCGCAGTGTTCAGAGAGGGCGAATACCAATTGACTGTGGGCTTGACGCTAAGACAGTTAATTGAGAAGGCAGATGGACTGCGGGGAGATGCATTTCTGAATAGGGCCACTATTTATCGAACCAATGAAGATTTTTCACAATCAACGATTCCGGTAGATCTGGCTTCGATAATGAATGGAAGTACGCCTGATCTGACGCTACTTAGAGAAGATGTGGTTCGGATCACTTCAATTTATGATATAAGAGAAGAATTCTTAGTTACCATAACGGGCGAAGTTATTGAAGGGGGGGTTTGGCCGTTTTTCAATCAAATGACTGTTCAAGACCTGATAATCCTTGCAGGAGGTTTGAAAGAGTCAGCTTCAGGAGCCTTAATTGAGATATCTAGAAGAAATAAAAATAGTAGCGCCAATAGTACGGCAGAAATTTTAACGCTTTCTATTGATGAAAATCTTTCTTTGAAGAACGAAAACCGAGATTTCATCCTACAGCCCTTTGACCAGGTTTACATCAGAAAGTCTCCAGGTTACACAATTCAGCAGCAAGTAACGATTGAAGGAGAAGTTGTTGCTCCGGGAGTCTATACGATCAGTAGGAAGGATGAGCGTATTTCGGATGTATTGCTAAGAGCTAAAGGGCTTTCTCCTTATGCCTTCCCGTCAGGGGCACTCTTAATTAGAAAAACAGAATTCTCTGATACCAAATCCAATGACGAGATTAGTCAGGAATATTTACAGCAATTGCGTCAAAAAGTATTAAGCGATGAATCCGAACTAAAGAACATTAGCCAAACACGTCTTATTGAAAGATTGGGAAAGATAGAAAATAGAGTTACCTCTAATTCGGATGACGATAGGGTGGGAAGTCAGTTTAAGAAAGACCTTATTGAGGATATTACAGAACAGGACTCTTTGATCAAGAATATTGTAATTCAGGAGTCTGAGCCTGTAGCGTTAGACCTAAATAAGATACTTGAATCACCAGGATCCAAATTTGATTTTATTGTAAAACCAGGAGATGTTATTTCAATTCCTGGCCAATTGCAAACTGTTAGAGTGGCAGGCGAGGTAACTTCTCCTTTGAATTTAAGGCATGATGAAGAGTATAGTTTCAAAGATTATATTGAGCAGTCTGGAGGGTTTTTACAGTCAGCTAGAAGAGGCGGTAGTTATGTTCAATACCCTAATGGGACTAGAGAGGGTGTAAAACGTTTTCTGTGGTTCAAGAAATACCCTAAGATTGAGCCCGGGTCTACTATTTTTGTAAGTAGAAAACCAGAGAGAAATGGAATGAGTGCTCAAGCTTGGATTGGAATTGGCTCTGGTTTGGCCACTATAGGATTGGTGGTGGTACAAGCCATAAGACTCACCAATTGAAAGTTCTTTTGATTTGATGATTTATATTAAAAATGACTAGTACTAGCACTAAGGTTATAGTAGAGAACACAAATGAGATTGATCTCATTCAATTACTGAAAGCGATCTGGAAATCAAGACGGTTTGTGGTAAAGACAACAGTATTAGTGACTTTGATCGCTATTTTTTTTGCGATTTTTTCTCAAAAGGAATACACGACTTCTTCTACTTTCGTTCAACTTAATGCTTCTTCAAATTCAGGGTCCTCTGGCTTGAGTGGACTGGCATCTTTGGCAGGGATTAGCATGTCTTCCTCTCAGGCAGAGAGTTTGCCTGCCTCGTTGTATCCAAAAATCGTAAGTTCTATTAAATTTAAGAAACAATTATTGGCCATTTCTTTATCTCCAGTTGGATCCGAGGATTCGGTGAGTTATGCTGAGTTTTATTCTCATATTCATAAGAAATCTCTAGTATCTAAATTTAAGTACTATACTATTGGGTTGCCTGGACTGATTTTGGAATCTTTTCAATCTAGGCCTAGTTTTGATGGTAAAACCAAAATGGTGGCAGGTAGTCTTATGATTTTGAGCGAGGAAGAAATTGGGCATTTTGAACGTCTAGATGAGCAGATTAGCTTGGTTGTAAATGACAAGGAGGGGTCGATTCAACTTTCTTTTACAATGCCTGAGCCTATGTTGGCGGCTCAGATGGTGACAGCAGCAAGGGAGATTTTGCAGAAGGAAATTATAGGCTTCAAAGTCGATAAGGCTCAGAAACAGTTAGAATTTATTGAGGAAAGATACAAAGAAAAGAAGAAGGAATTTGAGGACATTCAAAACAGAATTGCAAGCTACAGAGATAGTAATCAAGGAATTGTTACAGCAACTGCACGGAATGAGTTAGACGGTTTACAAGCCGAATACAATCTTGCCTTCAATGTTTTTAACGACCTGGCGCAGCAACTTGAAAAGGCACGCTTTGATGTAAAAAAAGACACACCTGTTTTGTCTGTTATTCAAGAAGCAATAGTACCATACAGAAAATCAGCACCGAGACGAATGTTATATTTAATTTTTGGGGCTTTTTTAGGTGTTTTTTTGAGTGCGGGTTATATTCTTGCAAAAATTGCTTTTGATAAAGTCAGAGAAGAGATTATTCAATAGGTCTAATTTTAATTTGCATTGTCATTAGTGAAATCGATGAAAAAAACTACGCTTATAGACCTACCAAAGTTTGAAGACCCCAGGGGTAATCTGTCTTTTATTGAACAAGGAAAGCATATTCCATTTACTATCAGGCGTACTTATTGGATTTATGATGTTCCTGGTGGAGAGGTAAGGGGAGGACACGCATTTAAACGGCAATGTGAGCTAATTGTGGCACTTTCTGGAAGTTTTGATGTTACTACCGTCAATGATGATGGAATCGAAGAAATCTTTTCTCTTAAAAGGTCATACTATGGGCTTTACGTTCCTCCAGGTATTTGGAGAGAAATGACGAATTTCTCAACAAATAGTTTGGCTCTTATTTTGAGTTCAACTGATTATGATGAGGCTGACTATGTGAGGGATTATCAGTCCTTTTTAAAAGTAAAATTGGGTAGGTAATGACGTCAGTTTTTGATTGTACTATAATTGAACTTCCCAAAGTTCAGAATCCTAAGGGTAACCTGACTGTTGTATCTAACAATGTAGAAGTACCTTTCGAAGTAGAGAGAATTTTTTATATCTATGATATACCTGGTGGTTCAGACCGAGGAGCGCATGCTCATAAAGAATGTCACCAGTTTTTGTGTGCTGCAAGCGGTAGTTTTGAAGTTGAATTGGATGACGGTAAAATTAAAAGGACTGTGGTTCTAAACCGACCTAATTACGGCTTACATATTCCCCCTGGTATTTGGGCTGCAGAGAAAGGTTTTTCGTCAGGAGCTATTTGTCTTGTTCTGGCTTCGCATTTGTTCGATGAAAATGACTACTTGAGAAATTACGATGAATTCAAAGAATACCGTAATGGCAGCTAATATTCACCCTTTAGCCGATGTTCAGTCTAAAAAGATAGGTGCTGGTACTAGAATTTGGCAGTTTTGTGTTGTCTTGAGTGGTGCAGAAATTGGGACTAATTGCAATGTTAATTGTAATGTATTTATAGAAAATGATGTGAAAATAGGGGACAATGTTACAATCAAATCTGGTGTTCAAATCTGGGATGGAATTCGTATTGAGGGTAACGTTTTTATTGGTCCCAATGCTACTTTCACTAATGACTTAACACCTAGATCAAAGTGTTATCCTGAAAATTTTAAAGAAACTATCGTGCAGGAAGGGGCGAGCCTAGGAGCTAACGTCACCATTTTGGCTGGAATAACAATCGGAAAATTTGCGCTGATTGGTGCCGGAAGCACTCAAACAAAAAGTGTGGCTAATTTTACTTTGTGGTTTGGTAACCCGGCTAAGCATTCAGGTTATGTGACAAGAAGGGGGGATATACTCTCAATTGATTTAAAGGATAAGCAGGGTAGACAATATTTCTTAACCGAAGAAGGTGAACCAATAATTAAATCATGATTAAGTTCCTAGATCTCCAAAAAATTAATGCTCAATATTCAGAAGACCTGAAACAGGCTGCATGCGATGTAATTGATTCTGGTTGGTACCTGAAAGGTGAGCAAAATAGACTTTTCGAGGAGGCTTTGGCCAAATATATAAGAGTCAAGCATACTATTGGAGTGGCCAATGGTCTTGATGCTTTGAGGTTGATATTGAAAGCCTATATCACCTTGGGTTTTATGAAGGAAGGTGATGAAATTATAGTACCGGCCAATACTTATATAGCCTCAATTCTAGCGATAACTGATAATCGATTGAAGCCGGTATTGGTGGAGCCAGACCTTAAGACCTACAACCTTGATATTTCCAAGCTGGAAAGCCATATTACTAATAGAACTAAGGGAATTATGGTTGTGCACTTGTATGGCCGTACTTGTTGGAATAATGAATTAGACTTCATGGCGCAAAAACATGGTCTTAAGCTTATCGAAGATAACGCGCAAGCAATAGGTGCCGACTGGTACAACGAAAGTACCTCCAAATTTGTAAAAACAGGAGCGCTTGGTGATGCAGCAGGGTTTAGCTTTTACCCAGGAAAAAACTTGGGTGCTCTAGGAGATTCTGGTGCCGTGAGTACCAATGATACGGAGCTGGCTGAAACTATTGTTGCTCTTGCTAATTACGGCAGTCATCAAAAATACCACAATGAATATCAAGGACTCAACAGTCGATTGGATGAAATACAGGCTGCATTTTTGAGGGTTAAACTTGGCCATTTAGATAATGAAAATGACCGGAGGCGTAAAATTGCCAAGGCTTACTGTGAGGGCATAGTTAATGACAAAGTTTTATTGCCAAATTTCGGTTCGGACTTGCTGTTTAATATGCCTAACGTATCAGGTCATGTGTGGCATTTGTTTACCTGTCTGGTTAAAAATAGAGATCAATTTCAAGATTTCCTGAAAGATGAGGGTATTCAAACAATGATCCACTACCCTATTCCTCCTCATATGCAGAAGGCTTATAAAGAGTGGAATAACTTGTCATTTCCACTGACAGAATCAATTCATAGAGAAACAATCAGTTTACCCATTAGCCCGGTTATAACTGACGAGGAAGTAAGTATCATAATTGAAGCTGTCAATAAATTCTGATAGTAACCTCATAGTCGAATAGTTGTCTCCAAATTCTGTTATACAAAAACTTAGGGAAGTATTTAAGCATAGTCTTATTTATGGACTTACTTCCTCCCTGCAAAGTATTTTAGGCTTTGCATTGCTACCCATACTGACCAATTACTACGAAACTGAGACTTTTGGTATATACAGTATTTTATTGCTGATGAGTGCCGTTGCTAATTCTTTGTTCTACTTAGGGGCCTCTAGTGCTTTAGGAAGGTTTTATTATGAAGAGGACTCGGAAGAATACAGGAAAAAAATTATTTCTACCACACTCTTGATTGCATTGGTGGGTGGCCTCGTACTTGTTGGAATAAGCATTTTTGCAGGTACAACCTTATCAACTTGGCTTTTCGATTCAAGGGATTATGCCTTAGCCATTATAATTGCAATGAGTGGAACTGCCGCTGGTTTCCTATTAAACCTTATGACACTCATATTAAGGTACAATAAGAAGTCAATGGTGTTTATGATCACCATTGTATCTGGTGTTCTCCTGAACTTTTTTGTCACCTACTTACTGCTTACAGAATATGACTTTGGCCTTATGGCTCCTTTGTATGGACTGTTAGTTTCCAATTCACTGAGTTTTTTCGTCCTATTGTGTTTACATACAAAGTATCTTACGATTCGGCTGGAGAAAAGGCATATGAGTATGGCGATATCTTTTGGGTTACAGTCTTCAATGATTGGATTCCTATTTTACGTAATGGATTGGGTTGACAGAATGATTATCAAAGATGTTCTCGATCTGTCAGAGGTAGGGATATACTCTTTGGGTTATCGTTTGGGATCTGTAATTCAAATTCTTGTAATAGTACCTTTTTCGCTGGTTTGGGCACCTACACGAATGCAATATTGGAAGGACAACAACGCTGGAACCATGACCACTAAAGTGGTTTCATATTATTCTATTGTTGGTTTTGCAATGGTTTTCATGGCAATGTTGGTTGGTGAGGAGATTCTGTCACTCTTTTTTACAAACAAAGAATACAGTGGAGCTATGCCATTGTTCCCGATAATCATGTTTTCTCTTCTTCTCTATGGGTATCAGAATATACTGGACTTCGGAATCTACCTTAATAAGAAACTTTATATTTATATACTGATTTATATTACTGGCATAGGCTTGAACATTGGCCTTAATTACATATTTATTCCCCGTTTTGGATATATGGCTGCTGCCTTTACCACTTTGGCGACTTACACTTTTACAGTTATAGCTATCTACTTTATATCCAATAGGTACTACAAGATCAAACTGGAGTCAAAAAGGCTCTTTATCCCTCTTTTTGTTATTTTGATATCCTATTTGTTTGTTCACAACTCGGGGTATTTTGACCAAGGAGGATTGTACAAAAAAGTAGCTTTGTCAGCTATAGTACTTTTCTTATTCTTTAGGTTTTGGCTCACACCAACTGAGAAAGCTAGGTTAAGAAAGGTGATTGCCCCCAAATAGATTAAAGTGTGCAACTTTTAGTTTTTATATATCTCTTGTGTAAATATTTATGTCTTTAATTTTTAGTGCTTAACTTTTGACAGCGTGAGTTTGATTAAGAGAATTTTAAGGTATCTGGCCGACAAAGCCGATATAAAATTGAATTATGCTTGGGTTGGTATGGGACAACATGACTTGATATTAGATGATCCTAACTTCAAGAATAATATACCAAAAACTGTTTTTTTCAATACCAGGTCGGGAAACATAAAAGTTGGAACTAATACTGTTTTCGGAGATGATGTTATGGTGTTGACGGGAAAGCACCGCTTTATTTCAGAAGTTGAGGATGTCACTGATTTACAATCGGTGCCAGAAGATGGACGTGATATTCAAATAGGGGATAACTGTTATATCGGAAGTCGCGCAATTATAATTGGCCCTGTAACGATTGGTGATTTTTCAGTTATCGCAGCAGGGGCGGTTGTTACTAAGGATGTTCCTTCCAGACAGATGTTTGGAGGTGTGCCCGCCAAACTAATAAAAAACTTTGAATAATGAGATCTAATTATAGCCTCGGGTCCTGGATAACCCTTAATCATCCGTCCATCGCAGAGATTATGGCAGGAGCTGGTTTTGATTGGTTATGCGTAGACATGGAGCACTCTGTTATTGATTATTACGATGCACAGAACTTGATCGCTTCAATCCAATCTTATGGAGTCAAGGCATACGTTAGGGTGGGGGAGAATAATAACAGAATAATCAAGCGAGTGCTTGATGCAGGAGCTGATGGTATTATCGTCCCAATGGTCAATAATCTTCAAGAGGCTAAAAAAGCAGTAGATGCTGTTAAGTACCCTCCTTTTGGTAAAAGAGGAGTTGGTTTGGCCCGAGCTCAGAATTACGGCCTGGATAATGGTTTCCCAGAGTATCTAGATGGTAAGGCAAATGAAATAGATTTGATTGTGCAGATTGAACACATAGACGCTATCGACAATCTTGAAAGTATCATCGAGTTGGAGGGTATTGATGGAACGTTTATAGGTCCCTATGATTTGTCTGGTTCAATGGGTAAACCTGGGAATTATAATGACGATGATGTGAAAATGGCTCTTGCAAAATATGAGAGAGTAGCTAGAAATTATAATAAGAAGATTGGGTTTCATGTAATTGAACCCGACCACAAGTTGCTAAAACCTAAATTAGATGCAGGTTATAATTTCGTGGCTTTTAGTATTGATACCCTTTTTCTAGGAGTCAAATGCAGAGATGAACTTAAGAGACATAAAAACCACTTATGAAAATGAATATTATTGCAATAATTCCTGCTAGAATGGCTTCTTCACGATTTCCTAACAAGCCTATGGCACTTATTCAGGGCCGTCCAATGATTGGTCATTGTTATCATAGGAGTAAGATGTGTGATTTACTCGATGAGGTATATGTGGCGACCTGTGATGAAGAGATCAAAGACTACATTGAAAATGAAGGAGGAATAGCAATCATGACCTCAAATAAGCATGAAAGGGCTTCAGATAGGGCTGCTGAGGCGTTGCTGAAAATTGAAGAAATGACCGGAAAACGGGTTGACATAGTGGTGATGATCCAAGGGGATGAGCCGATGATTAGACCTGACATGATAGAGGCTGCTGTGAAACCTCTCATAGATCAACCAACGGAGATTAAGATTACTAATTTGGTGGCTGACTTTGATACCATTGAAGAACATATGGATCCGAATGAAGTGAAAGTGGTAATTGATAAATTTAGTAATGCTCTTTATTTCTCTAGAGAACCGATCCCTTCCAGAAAAAAAGGAATATCAGATGTTCCTATGAAAAAGCAAGTTTGTATTATCCCTTTTGAAAGGGATTTTCTAATTGATTATAATAATATGGAGCCGACTCCTTTGGAAATAATCGAATCTGTGGATATGATGCGAATTTTGGAGAATGGGCTAAAGGTTAGAATGGTACCAACTCAGGTGCATTCAGTTGCTGTTGATACATCTGAGGACCTAGTCAGAGTCAATGAATTGATGAAGGATGATGAATTGTTAAATCACTATTAAATAAACTCTAAAATTTTTTTAAATGAATATTGTAGCAACCTCTCCTTCGTTTTCACGAAATCCAAGACTTGTGTCAGAGATAAAAAAAATTTCTGAAACAGCTAAACTCAATGTTGACGGAATTAGGTTCAAGGGGGAAGCACTGTATGAATTCATCAAGGATTCCGAGGCGCTTATAGTTGGACTGGAGCCGATTACTGCTGATTTACTTGAGAGATGTCCGAACCTAAAAATAATATCTAAATATGGTGTAGGATTGGATAATGTTGATTTAGATGCCTGCAAACGTTTAGGTATTAATATAGGCTGGAAAGGCGGGGTGAACCGCTTATCAGTAGCCGAAATGAGCATTGGGTTTATGTTGATGTCGTGTAGGAACCTTTACATTACATCCAATTTATTAAAACAGGGAACTTGGAATAAATCTGGAGGGATTCAACTTACCGGAAAAACGATTGGACTTTTGGGAGTTGGTTATGTAGGAAAAGAATTGGTAAGACTACTAGAGCCGTTTGGATGCAAGATTCTTGTTAATGATGTTAGAGATCAATCAGAATATTATCTCGAACATGGTTTGATTGAAACAAGTAAGGAGGATATATTCAGACAAGCTGACATTGTCTCAATACACATGCCTTTAGATGAGTTTAACCATAATTTGGTTAACAAGGAGGTCTTCAGTATTATGAAGCCAACTTCCTTTCTTATAAATACTGCTCGAGGAGGGATTGTCAATGAGGAGGACCTAGAAGAGGCTCTTAGAAACAAACAAATTGCTGGTGCGGCTATTGATGTATACATGTCTGAACCACCTGAGAACCAAGAACTGCTCTTGCAACCAAATTTGATTTCTACACCTCATATTGGAGGTAATGCAATTGAAGCAGTTGAAGCCATGGGGATGAGTGCCATAAATGAAGTGAAGAAATTTTACGGATTATTTTGAAAAAGATGAAAGCAATTGTTTTTGGAGGGTCTGGTTTTCTGGGTAGTCATGTAGTCGATGAGTTGTATAAAAAAGGATTTGATGTTAGAATTTTTGATATCGTACCTTCGAAATATTGTAAAGAAGAGTACGAAATGATTGTAGGTAGCACATCAGATCGTGAGAGTGTAATGGATGCAATTGAAGGCGTGGATTATGTTTATCATTTTTCAGGTATTGCTGGTATTGCTGATGCAGATATAGATCCTGTAAAGACCGCAGATGTCAATTTCATGAGTACACTTTACATATTAGAGGCTTGCGTTAAATATAAGGTACAAAGATTTATGTATGCAAGTACAGTTTATGTATATAGTAATCAAGGGTCATTCTACAGGTGCAGCAAGCAGGCTACAGAGATCTTTATTGAAAACTACTACAACGTTTATGGTCTTAAGTATACCATATTGAGATATGGCTCTTTGTATGGCAGACGAGCCAATCATTTTAATTTTATTGCCAATATTGTAAGCCAAGCATTACAAGAAAAAAGAATTACGCGTCAGGGTAATGGTGAAGAAGTTAGAGAATATATTAACGTGTTGGATGCGGCTCGTATGAGTGTTGAACTGCTGGATATGCAGGAAGATAGAGATCATGTCATTCTCACTGGGCATCAGACCATGAAGGTCAAGGAAGTGCTTAGCATGATCAATGAGATTTTGGAAAATAAAGTAACAATTGAATATGTAGAAGGGGATAATCATGGTCATTATATGACAACCCCTTATATATTCAAACCAAATGTCGCTCGGAAATATACTTCAGACCATTATCATGATTTGGGGCAAGGGATATTGGATACTATATATGACATCTATGAAAATATAAATCTTGAAAAGAAGAATTAGATTCATTTTATCACACAATATATTTGCTTATTTCTGTTATGAATGAAGTAATTATTTTTGATTTTGATGGAGTTATAGCGGACTCAGTCGAAGTAAAAACCATCGCTTTTGCTGAGATGTTTAAAGGTTATGGTGAAGAAGTGGTATCAAATGTGATCGAACATCATCACCTGAATGGTGGAATCTCGAGGTATGTAAAACTGAAATATTACTACAACGAGTTCTTGAAAATATATATTTCTGAAGAAGAGCTCGAAAATTTGGCTAATCAGTTTTCAAACTTGGTTTGCAAAAGGGTAATCGAGTCAGATTATATACCGGGGGCATTGGAATTTCTTCAGAGAAATTTCAAAAAATATCGATGTTTCATTGCTACAGGTACTCCAATGAATGAAATTTATAAAATTCTTGAAGAGAAAAAGATATCCCATTTTTTTGAAGCCGTATATGGTTCTCCAATGACAAAGGATTTTATAATTAACGATATAGTAGAGAAAAACAGGTTGGATAAAGACAAAATAGTATTTGTTGGAGATGCCATTTCTGATTTTTTTGCTGCTGAAAAAACAGGAATAAAATTTATCGGAGTTATAAACAAAAACACTCGATTTCCACAAGGGATTAACTTGATTAATTCATTGCATGAATTAGAATTTGCTTTAAGATCATAACACCATACCAATCACGTTTTAGCTAATTAAATACAGATTATGAAAATAACTGAAAACGAAATCAGACCTGATCAAATATTTCAAGAGTATTTAAGATTGACTGAAATCGATACAAAAAATTACTTTTCTACTTGTAAGAGGGTATCTATCAATTGTCCTGCTTGTGGAAATGAAGGAGCCAAGGCGTTTACCAAAGTAGGCTTTGATTATGAAGAGTGTGCTAACTGTAAAACCATTTTTGTTAGCCCAAGGCCTGTAATGGAAGCCTTCGATGCCTATTATACAGATTCTCCCTCCACAGAGTATTGGGCAACCACTTTCTACAAGGAAACAGAAAAGGCAAGGAGAGACAAGCTATGGAAGCCTAAAGCTGTACTGGTTAAAAAGCTTATCGATCGGTTCCAGGGAGATGACAAAGTGAAACGTATAGTAGACATTGGAGGTGGATATGGAATATTTGACGAGGAGATTCGTCAAATTATGGATGTTATTCCGCTAGTAATTGAACCCTCAGTTCACTTAGCACAGATATGCCGTAGTAAAGGTATAGATGTGATTGAGAAGTTTATGGAAGACATCTCAGAAGATGAATTGCCCCATGGAAAAAAGTGTTTTGTGAGCTTTGAGCTTTTTGAGCATTTACATGATCCGTCTAAGTTTTTAGAAACAGTATTAGACAGGATGGACTCAGGTGATCTGTTCATTTTTACCACATTAAGTAGTATGGGTGTCGATATTCAAGTATTAAGAGAAAATCATACCGCTTTATCACCTCCTCATCATTTGAATTTTTTGAATCCAAAGTCAGTAGGAGGGTTGTTAGAAAAAATAGGGTTCGAAATGCTGGATAGTTCAACGCCTGGTAAACTGGACATTGATATATTAAGAAAGAATAAATCGCATATAAAGGACTCATTCATTCGAAATTTACTTGAATATTCATCTGATCCTGAATTGGAAGAATTTCAGGCATTGATTGCTGGTGTTGGTTTGAGTTCACACATGATGATCACTTGTAAAAAGCCATAATGTGCTTTGTAGATATTTCAGGCTTTGGCCATTCAGGTAAGGGAGTGGTTACAGATTTGCTCCGAGAGTTTGAGGGATTTCAAGTTCCTCATTACAATTTCGAATTTAATTTGATTCGGATTCAGGGCGGGCTTATAGACTTGAAACATGCTCTAGTCGATAATTGGTCACCTGTGAGGTCTGATGCTGCGCTAAGAAGATTCGGCAGACTTATAAGAAGAATTGGTCCTAAAGCATCAATTAATGTTCCTTTATCTATGTTCTATTCCAACGGAATGAATTATGATGAGATGTTTAAGGGTCAATTCTCTAAGCTGAGTTATGAATATATGGATTCATTGATTCAAAGCTCATTTATTAGTGAATGGCCCTACCAAATGATCGATGACAGTCCGTCAAAACAATTTGTTCAACGACTTAAGTCAAAGCTAAAGATTAAAGAACAATTCCTTACAAAAGTTTATCTAACCTCAATTGATGAGGATACTTTTGTTCGCAAAACTAACGCTTATTTAAGAGACCTTTTCGGATTGATTAGCACGAAGAACGATAAGGTAATAGTTACACACAATGCCTTAGAGCCTTTTAATCCCATAACTGGATTGAATTTACTTCCGAATTCCAAACTTATAGTTGTACAAAGAGATCCCCGAGATATTTATGCAAGTGTCATAGCATCCGATGGGTATATTCCTGGCTATGAGACTAATAGGCATTGGCAAATTAAGCTTGCAATGCTCGGTTTAGATGATATCAATGTCTTTTGTGATCGCCAGCTCATTTATTATAATCAGGTTCGAAAAATTGATGACCCGAATGTATTGCGGTTGAGATTCGAAGATTTAATTGTTAAATATGAATCCACCCTTCTTCGTATCTATCAATTTCTGGGTGAGAAATCGGCAATTCATATAAACAAGCATAAGTACTTTAATCCAGATGAGTCTCTAAAAAATATTGGGTTATGGAAGAACCTCAAGAACGATAACAACCTAAGTGTTATTGAAAAGAGAATGCCAGAATTTTTATTTCATGGGTAGTGCTGAAGCAGAACCAAGAAGCCTGACGTTTTTCTTTCCATACAGAGAGGTGAGTGGCGTGCCTATGCTTTTCACTCGGCTAGCAGAGTACCTATCAAGGCATTCCGGAAGAGAAATCAATTTAGTAGACTATAAGGACGGGGCAATGGCCAGAGAAGTTGCCTTAAATAAACACATCCAACTTATTCCCTTTGAAGACGGTTCCATTACAAAAATACCAGAGCACTCTGTACTAATTTTTCAGTCGTTTCTTCCTACCAGATTTAAAAACGAACTCTTAATTAGTCCCAGGACTAAAATTTTGTTTTGGACATTGCACCAAGATAATTTGATACCTGTGCTTTTACCGATTCCAATACTAAGAGAAATTGAAATTAAGTCCTTTTGGTTTTATAAATCTTTTGTTAGACTATTTGCTGGTAAATCGTTAAAAAACACCTTGGAAGTGGTATCATTGTTATTAGAAAATGACGCTTTGTATTTCATGGATTCAAGCACGTTAGGCAAAACAAACAAATATCTTTTCCTTAGGCACCAACCAAATGATTTCTTGCCTATTCTAGCTGGGGAAGCAACGGATAAAAAAGCTAAACCTCAAGCCCATGATCAGCTAAATTTTGGTTGGATTGGAAGATTATGTGATTTCAAGTCCTATATTTTAATATATACTATCAAGAGAGTCTTTGCATATAGTCAAAAGGAAAAAAGGAAGGTAATATATCACATTGTTGGTGATGGAGAGTTTTACAATGAGGTTCAAAATTGTGTAAAGGAAAATCAATATTTTCAACTTAGAATGCATGGAGCAATATCACCTGAAAGGCTAGATTCCTTTTTGATGTCTGATGTCGATGTACTCACTGCAATGGGGACCTCCGTGCTGGAAGGAGCTAAACTTGGAATTCCATCTATAGTCCTTGATATATCCTACAAACCAATAAAAGGCGATTACCGTTTTAGATGGATTTTTGAGACTAAGGATCTTGATTTAGCACATCAAATAAGCGAGCAAGATTTTTCACCAGGTAATAAGAGTCTGGAGGATATGATAGAGAATATATTAAGTCAGTATTCCGATCTTTCAGATCAATCATTTGAATATTTCCATCAGAATCATAATATTTCTTCAGTTGCCCAAAAGCTTTTAGATGCTGTAAGTGAATCGTCTTTAGAATTTGGGATGATTGACCCTCAAATTTTTAAAATAAGTACTGTGCGAAAAGTGTATAACCGAATTAAAGGATTTAGATAAAAATGAAAAGACTATCCAAATCTGTTGTTGGACAAAAAGAGGCTGAGGCTGTTTCCAAGGTAATCGTTGAAGGTGGCTATTTAGGTATGGGTGCAGAAGTGGCTGCATTTGAAAAAGAAATTGCAACTTTTTTGGGTGTAGAAACAGAAGATGTGACATGTGTTAATACAGGGACTTCTGCGCTACATCTTGCGACTCAAGCGGTGACAAAGCTTGGAGATGAAATACTTGTTCCTTCCTTTACTTACTTAGCCTCTTTTCAGGCAATATCAGCCGCAGGGGCAAAACCTGTTGCTTGTGATGTTGATGAAAATACTTTCTCAATCAACCTTCAAGATGCTCAGGCCAGATTGACAGAAAGAACAAAAGCCATAATGCCAGTTCATTATGCTAGCTGTCCGTCTCAGATAGATGAGATCTATGAATTTGCCAAGAAAAATAATTTGAGAGTGATAGAAGATGCTGCTCATGCATTTGGATGTACTTTTGACGGAAAAAAAATTGGTGCATTTGGAGATATCGTCTGTTTTTCATTTGATGGTATTAAGAATATTACTTCAGGTGAAGGTGGAGCTATTGTAACAGGTGATAAAGAGATTTCTGCAGAAGTAAGAGATACGCGATTGCTCGGAGTTGAAAAGGATACTGAAAACCGTTATCAGGGTAAAAGAAGTTGGGAGTTTGACGTTACTAAGCAGGGTTATCGCTATCACATGAGCAATATTTTTGCCGCGATAGGTCGTGTACAGCTCTCTAGGTTTGAGTCTGAATTTGCTCCAAAGAGAATTTTTTTGAGCAAGACTTACAGGGAATTACTATCCAAAAATGATAAGGTCATATTTCAGAAACTTGAGAAAAGAGCTTACATCATCCCTCATATTATGGTAATAAGAGTGCCTGCTAGTTTGAGGGATGGCTTAAAAGAAGAGCTTGAAAAAAGCGGGGTACAGACGGGTCTGCACTATAAGCCTAATCATCTTTTAAGCTATTATAAGACATTATATAGTCTTCCTGTAACGGAAAGGCTCTACAAAGAGATATTGACTCTTCCATTACATCCTGAGATTGAAAAAGGGGATGTGGAGGAAATTTGTGAAATTATTGACAATTATATAAATCGATGAAAACAATTTTACTCGCAGGTGGTCTTGGGACACGCTTAAGTGAAGAAACCACTCTAAAACCAAAACCGATGGTCGAAGTTGGAGGAATGCCGATATTATGGCATATTATGAAAATATATTCCTCATATGGCTACAAGGACTTTAGCGTTGCATTGGGATACAAGGGCAATGTCATCAAGGAATTCTTCTATAATTACAAATTGCATAAGAGTGATTTGATGATTGACCTGCAATCGGGAGGGGTGTCATTCGAAAATGACCTTTCCGAAGACTGGAAGATTGGACTTCATGATACTGGTGCAAATAGTATGACAGGTGGTCGTCTTTTTAATTTGAAATCACTTTTCAAACCAGGAGATACATTCATGCTTACTTATGGAGATGGGGTTGCGGATATTGACATTAATAAACTTGTTGATTTTCACAAAGCTCACGGTAAGATTGCTACTCTATCGGCCGTTAGACCATCGGCTAGATTTGGAACACTTGATATGGCTGAAGACGGGAAAATTACAGAATTTAAAGAGAAACCACAGACAGGTGCGGGCTGGATCAATGGAGGGTATTTTGTTTTCAACTATGAAGTTTTTGATTACTTAGAAAATGAAATGACCATACTCGAAAGAGAGCCATTGGAGAATTTGGCAAGGGAAGGTGAGTTAGTGGCATATAAACATCCAGGGTTCTGGCATTGTATGGATACTATTCGAGATAGAGATAATCTAAATGAAATTTGGGCTGGAGGGAATGCTCCATGGAAAAAGTGGTAAGATATGTTTGAAGGAGTATACAAAAATAAAAAAGTCCTCGTCACAGGGCACACTGGGTTCAAAGGAACATGGTTGACGTCATGGCTTGTAAGTTTGGGTGCAAAAGTGGCTGGGTTTTCTATTGATATTCCAACTCAACCTTCTCACTTTGAGGAAATAGATCTTGAGAGTAAAATAGACCATCACATTGGGGATGTAAGAAATTTTGAGCATTTACTAGAAGTATGTAAGGAATTTCAACCTGATTTCATTTTCCATTTGGCGGCTCAACCATTAGTGAGAGAATCTTACAATATACCTAGAGAAACGTTTGATGTAAATGTGACAGGGACACTGAATGTAATGGAGGTTATCCGGCTTATGAAAGACATCATTAAAGTGGGAGTCATAATAACCAGTGACAAAGCTTATGACAATGTTGAATGGGTTTATGGGTATAGAGAGGATGACAGGCTAGGTGGAGAAGACCCATATAGCGGGTCTAAGGGCGCAGCAGAATTAGTGGTTAAATCTTACATGAAATCTTTTTTAAAGGAGGGATTCCCTCATGTAGCTACGACTAGAGCCGGAAATGTGATTGGAGGAGGGGATTGGGCAAAGGATCGTATAGTGCCTGACATAGTTCGTTCATGGTCTGTGGATAAATCAGTCGATATTCGTAGCCCTCATAGCACGAGGCCTTGGCAACATGTCTTGGAGCCGCTTAGCGGATACTTGTGTCTTGGAGCAAATTTATACAAAGAAGACTCGTTAAATGCGAATTCTGCTTTCAACTTTGGGCCGGACTCAAGGGTAAATAAAACAGTTGGTGAGCTTATAGACGAAATGAAAGATCTTTGGAGCGAGTCTCCAGGATGGGTTAATAAGAGTATCAATGATGGAAAAGCAGAGGCTAACCTGCTAAAATTGAATTGTGATAGGGCTAACATTCTGCTGAAATGGTATCCTGTAATGGGATTTAAGGAGACTATCCAATTTACAATGGATTGGTATACCAATTATTATCAAAAGAAATCGCCCGTTTTTGATTTCACTATTGAACAGATAAGTTTCTTTACCAGCAAGGCCAAGGAAAGAGAGATTCTGTGGGCGCTGGATTGACTTTTTGAAAATGATTAATAATTTGACTATTTCGGGTTTAACTATTACACCATTGAGACAGATTGGCGATGCGCGCGGAGCTGTTTATCATTTCATGAAATCAGACTCCCCAACATTGCGAAATTTTGGAGAAGCCTACTTTTCGAAAATTAATGAAGGAGTGGTCAAAGGTTGGAAGTTTCACCATGAAGCTTATCAGAATTTTTGTGTACCCTTCGGTAGAGTAAAGATTGTTGTTTTCGATAACAGGGAAGGATCTGTAAGCAAGGGTATGGTTGATGAGGTGTTTCTAGATGATACCGACAACTATGCGCTTTTAAGTATGCCTCCGGGGTTGTGGTATTCATTTAAATGTGAGTCCAAAAACTTTTCGCTATTGGCCAACATCATTGATATACAGCATGACCCTGCTGAATCGAAAAATTTGCCTTTAAATACTGTAGAAATACCTTATGACTGGAAGTAATCAAGACGAAAAGCCACTAGTAAGTATTATTATCAACTGCTATAATGGGGGTGAATATCTTAGAGAAGCTCTCGACTCTGTTTATGGGCAAAGCTATCAGAATTGGGAAATTGTCTTTTGGGATAATTGTTCTACTGACGACAGTGCTCAGATTGCAAAGAGCTATGACGAGAGAGTAAAATATTATTTTGCAGAGGTAAATACCTCATTAGGAAAGGCAAGAAACCTTGCTGTATCGAAAGTCACTGGTAAATACATCGCCTTTATAGATTGTGATGATATTTGGCTATGTAGTAAGCTGGAAAAGCAAGTAGAGCTTTTGGAGAAAAACTCAGACTTTGTTTTGTGCTATGGTAGCATTGAAGAGATGAGCCTGGATAAATCACATTTAAGAAATGTGGTAACTCTATATGAAAGTGGATATATTTTTGACAAACTGCTTTTGCAATATGATGTGAATATTCTTACAAGTATGATTAATCGTAAACTTTTCGAAGAGTCAGGGATTAATTTTGATACGAATATAACGGCTTCTGAAGAGTATTGCTTGTTCATGCAGTTGGCAAGCATATATAAAATAGGAGTTCTCAAGGACGTTCTGGCACAATATAGAGTTCATTCAAACTCTCTCACGTCAAAGTCATTACAAAAACTGGGTGATGAAAGAAGGTATACTTTGAAAAAAATTATAAGCGACAATAGTAGCCTTGAAAAGAGATATCCCAAAGAGTTCCTTGAAGCATTTGCTAGGGCAAAATATTATGATGCTAGATGGCATATGTCTAATAAACAACATTTGAAAGCTATTAGGGATTTGTTTCCTTCTGCCTTTTTAGATAAAAGATACTTTTTTTTGACCATTTTAGCTTGTTTTCCAAGGTTCTTCTGGAATAAAGTCCATTTGAAATTTCAAAATAGAACTTAGCGTAATCGGGAAATAACGAATTGCTTTTGTAGGGGCAAGAATATTTTTTAAAGACTAAATTTTGAAGATCAACTTAAATACTGGGCTTAATTTGTCATCGCCTTTGTTGACGTACATGGGTATCTGGACATTGCTGATTTATCTCTTTAGTCTTAAACTTATAAAGTTTTATGAACCTATAAATGATAGGACTCTGGCCCTTCTGGGCGGGTCTATTGTTACTTTTCTAATAGCATGGTTCTTAGCCAAACTCTTCATTAAGCGTAGAAGAAGTTTCTTATTGGAGGATATAAGTAGAAATCAAATTGAGGTTTTAGTAAAATACCTGAGCTTATTCTTACGCATTTGGTTGGTGGGCAATGTTTTGACTATAGTTGTTCAATCAGGCTTTCCGATACTTTGGCTTTTCATTGGATCCGTAAAAACATATGCAGATTATGGCTTACCTACATTCAATGGGCTGCTAAATGCTCTTTTTGCGTTTTTGATTGTTGGTAATTTTTTTGTGTATAAAGTTACCGGTATCAAGAAGTATCGTAATATCGTACTAATTCTACTCACCTTTCCAATACTGATTATGAGTAGAGGGTTGCTGGTCTTGGTCGTCTTTGAGCTACTGGGGGCATATCTATTTATCAAGAGGTTAAGAATAAGGAATCTCTTTTTTTTAGTAGGTGGGATTTTTAGCTTTGTTTATCTATTTGGTCTTTTAGGTGATCTACGCTTGGGAGAAACCAAAGATATCGTGTATGAATTGGTTGAAGAAGAACATTTAGAAAATGCAGAAAAAGTCCCTTCTGGATTTATATGGGCGTACCTTTATAGTACCGTTTCTTTGAACAATGTTGTCTATAATATTAAAAGAATAGAACCAAATTACCTGCCTTATCATTCTACAGTATCGTTATTTCCATCTGTTGTTAGAAACCTTGTCTTTGGCGATAAGAAGTATGAGGACAGATATAGCTTAGAAATGGCAAACGCTAGCTTTAATACGTTTACCTACTTTGCCAACTATTTGAAGGACTTTGGTGTAGAACTTACTCTTGCGATTGTATTTATATTTCAGATCTTCATTTCCCGGATTTATTTAAGAGCAAAAAATATGGAGTTGGGCCCTTTTTTAGTATTTCCAATTTTGTATATGGCTATAATGCTTTCTATATTTTCGGATTACTTTATGTCTTTACCTACCATTTTTCAAATTTTCATTTCGTTCTATGTAGGAAGAAAAATGACTGCATCAAATAAAGAATTAAGTTATGTTTAAGGATAAGACACTATTAATTACAGGAGGGACAGGTTCATTTGGAAATACTGTCTTAAGAGGATTTTTGGATACTGATATCAAGGAGATACGCATATTTTCCAGAGATGAGAAGAAGCAAGAAGATATGAGAATCCAGTACCAAAGTAGCAAACTGAAATTCTACATCGGTGATGTAAGGAATTATGATAGTATAAATGTTGCTATGCGTGGAGTGGACTATGTTTTCCATGCTGCAGCTTTGAAACAAGTTCCCTCCTGTGAATTTTTCCCTATAGAAGCAACTAAAACGAATGTCTTTGGCACATTGAATGTTTTGAAGGCTGCTTATAATAATAAGGTCAAAAGAGTTGTCTGTTTAAGTACAGATAAAGCAGCATATCCGATCAACGCAATGGGTATGAGTAAAGCGTTAATGGAAAAAACGGCTATTGCTGAATCTCGTAATATGGGTGAAGATGGTCCGGTAGTGTGTGTTACACGTTACGGAAATGTTATGGCCTCTAGAGGGTCTGTAATACCGTTATTCATAAAGCAAATCCAAGAAGGAAAGGACTTAACAGTAACGAATCCAAATATGACTCGTTTTATGATGTCTCTTGACGAGGCTGTGGATTTAGTGATTTATGCATTTACTCATGGAAAGCAAGGAGATTTGTTTGTTCAGAAATCACCAGCTTCTACTATTGCGGATGTAGCCCAAGGCCTTAAGGAGCTTTTTAATGCTGACAACAAGGTTCAGGTCATTGGAACGCGGCATGGGGAAAAACTTTATGAGACACTTTTAACAAAGGAAGAGTTTGCCAAAGCAGATAGCTTGGAGGGGTATTATCGTATTCCAGCTGACAATAGAGACTTAAACTATGGCAAGTATTTCGAACAAGGAAGCGAATTTCTTTCTGGAACAGACGAGTATCATTCACATAATACAAAGCGCCTTAGTCTAGAAGAAACCAAGAAAAAAATTCTGTCACTGGAATATGTTCCGGAATTAAACGAGCTGAAGAAAGATTAAATCAATTTTAAGGCAATTTAGACCTGTTTAGATGAAAAAATTAAAGGTTTCTACCGTCCTCGGAACACGCCCTGAGATTATAAGATTGGCGGAGTGCATAAAAAAGTGTGATCAGTTTTTTGACCATACCTTGATACATACGGGGCAAAACTATGATTATTCCCTGAATGAAATATTCTTCAAAGACCTCGATTTAAGAGAACCAGATTTTTACCTCAACGTGGTGGGAACACATTTGGGCGAAACAATAGGCAATGTAATTGCCAAGTCTTATGAAAGACTAGCATCAATCAAGCCGGATGCTTTATTGGTTTTAGGCGATACCAATAGCATTCTTTGTACCATAGCCGCAAAACGCTTGAAGATTCCAATTTTTCACATGGAGGCGGGAAACCGATGTTTTGATTGGAATGTTCCAGAGGAGATTAATCGAAAAATTGCAGATCACATAAGTGATATTAACCTCTGCTACACAGAGAATAGCCGTAGATATTTGTTAAGTGAAGGTTTTAGAAAGGACCATGTTTTTGTAACAGGATCACCACTCAAGGAAGTCCTTTTAAAATATAATGACCGAATAGAGCGAAGTGATGTACTTTCTCGATTAGATTTAATCGAGGGAAAGTATATTGTCGTGAGTGCCCATAGGGAAGAAAATATTGACTTAAATGATCATTTTGAAACATTGGTTTCTTCATTGAATTCAGTAGCTGAAAGATTTAAAGTTCCAGTGATTTTTTCTACACATCCGAGGACCAAAAAGCAAATTGAAAGTAAGAAAATCAAATTTCATAGTTTAATCAAAAATGTTAAACCGCTTGGGTTTTTCGATTATGTGCGTTTGCAAAAATCTGCAATGGTAGTGTTGTCCGATAGCGGAACCATTAGCGAAGAATCTGCAATGATGAATTTTCCCGCTGTAAGTATTAGGACAAGTACTGAGCGTCCTGAAGCCATTGATGCAGGCTCCATTACACTAGGTGGTATTTCTGAAGATAGCATTAACCAATCTATTGATTTAGCGATTAGTTTAAAGTTTACGGAGAAAGATATTCTTCCTTGGGAATACAATGTTGAAAATACTTCTACTCGTGTTGTAAGAGCTATACAAAGTTATACCTCTATCATTGACCGAGAGACCTGGCGCAAATGAAAAAAAAGGTACTAATTTTAGGGGCTGCAGGCATGGCTGGCTTTGTAATAAAGCGTAGATTAGAAAGTGCAGATAGATGGCAGGTAGATACGGTAACCCGGTCTGATCAATTATTTAAACCTACTTATAAGGTTGATCTGAGTGATTTTAATCAGCTAAGAAAAATTCTTGACAACAATTATGATGTTGTTATTAATGCGGTCGGTCTATTGAATCAATATGCTGAGGATCACCCTGATGAGGCTATTCTCATTAACAGTTATCTTCCTCATTTTCTAGCACAGTATGGGCTGGTAAAAGACTTTAGACTTATTCATATAAGTACAGATTGTGTCTTCAATGGAAAAAAAGGAGACTATAGAGTCACTGATCCACAAGATGGAATAGGGTATTACGCCCAAACGAAAGCATTGGGTGAGGTTCCTTATGCCCCGCACCTTACCATCAGAACATCCATCATAGGGCCTGAACTGAAGTCTAATGGTATTGGGCTTTTTCATTGGTTCATGAATCAAACAGGTGCAATCAATGGCTTTAAGAAAGCATTTTGGTCTGGAGTAACTACAAATATCTTGGCAGATGTAATTGCTTCGGTCATTGAAAATCCAATAGAAGGTCTCTATCAGCTTACTAATAATCAGAAGATCTCTAAGTACGACCTTCTTCAACTTTTCAAAGAGGTATTCCAAAGGGATCAGGTAATTGTAAACCCGGTTGAAGGAAAAGCGGTAGATAAAAGTTTGATAAATGAAAGGTCAGATTTCGATTTTCTAGTACCTGATTACAGGAGTATGATTCAAAACATGAAGCAGCAAATGCTTTTAGAAGAACATTTATATAAACAATACTTCAGTTAATCTCAGGTTCTCCGAGAAGAATCCTTTGTCAAATTACTACCTAAAAAATAAAATCTAGGTTAACAAAATATGAGTAAAATTTGGATTACTTCTGAGTATTACTTTCCCGATTTAACTTCCTCGGGCTACTACCTTACGCAGATTGCAGAAAAGCTGGGAGAAGCTAATGATGTTGAGGTTTTATGTGCGACACCCCATTTCAAAGAAGGTCAACCAATAAAGTTCGAAACAACGAACGGCATAAGAGTAAGACGGTTGGGTAAGGACAAATTGAACAAAAACAGACTCTTGTCCAGGGTTGTTAAATTTGTATTAACATCTTTTCGCTTTTTTGGAGTACTCATTACAAAGGTTAAGCGCAGTGATGTTTTAGTTGTAGTCACAAACCCTGCTCCAATGATCATAATCTCTGGTATCATCAAAACGGTTACAGGTTGTAGATTAGTAATTTTGATTCATGATGTTTTTCCTGAAAATTTGGTCGCAACGAAACTTGTTGACAAGTCGTCTTTCGGTTATCGCCTAGTATTGAATATTTTCAACCGATTTTATCAATCTGCAGATGAGATAGTAGTCTGTGGTCGCGACATGGCCGATTTGTTTACAAATAAACTGAGCAGATTTAAGGGTCAGATATCATTTATTCCAAATTGGGCAGACCCTGGAAACATTTACCCTTCCGTTGAAAAGGGTAATAAAATTCGAGAAAAGTTCAGACTTGGAGATAAGTTTATTTTTCAATTTGCAGGTAATTTAGGTAGGGCTCAAGGAATTGGTTATATGATGGAGGCTGCTAAGAAAATCGACAATGAGAATGTTGTTTTTCAATTTTTTGGTAAAGGTGTTTATGAAGATGTGATTGATTCTGTGTCAAGATCAAAGAACTCTATACTATCTTATGGAGGAGTGTTTCATAGAAGTGAGTCAAACGCCTATTTAAATGCTTGCGATGTGGCCGTAGTGTCTTTAGAACCAGGTATGAAAGGATTAGGAGTGCCCAGTAAGACTTATAATATTCTGGCGGTTGGAAAACCAATCCTATATATTGGTGATCACGATAGCGAAATAGGACTTTTGATTAGGGAAAATGAACTCGGTGTTGTCTGTGAGCCGGGTAGTGTAGATGCTATTTTAGCTGGCATGGAATATTTCACAAAAGTAGACAGCGAAGTAATAAAAAGTATTGGAGAAAGAGGAAGGTTGCTTGCAAAGACACTGTTTTCAATGGATGAAGTATTGTTGCAATACCAGAGACTCATCGGCTGTCACGTCAATAATCAAAACACCAAATAAGTAATGAACAAAATATTACTTACGGGAATCAATGGCTTTCTCGGGGGAGTACTTAAGTCTGGTTTTGATAATCACAAAGTAACAGGTTTGGATATAGCTAAAGCAGATATTAACTGCGACATTGCCAGTAAAACCCCTTCCTTAATTGAAAATTATGATTTGGTTGTTCATTGTGCGGGTAAGGCTCATATGGTTCCAAAAACCATAGAAGAAAGAGAAGACTTCTTTAAAGTCAACTATCAAGGAACTGTGAATTTATGTAAAGGACTTGAGTCCTCAGGCAATCTACCCAAATGTTTTTTACTAATTAGTACTGTAAGTGTGTATGGTAGAGAATTTGGAACTGATATTTCTGAGTCTACTGCTTTGGACGGTGTTACTCCTTATGCGTTGAGTAAAATTGAGGCTGAGAAATTTGTAGTAAAATGGTGCGGAGAGAACAATGTAAATTATTTAATACTGAGACTACCTTTGATCGTAGGTGAAAACCCACCTGGTAACTTAGGTAAAATGATTCGAGCCATTCAGAAAGGCCGTTTTTTATTGATAGATCATGGGCGAGCTCGGAAAAGTATGATTGTGGCAACTGACCTGGCAGACTTGATTATGAAGAATATGGATAAATCGGGAGTATTTAATCTTACAGATGGGATTCACCCAAGCTTCAAGGAAGTTGAAAGTATAATATCTCAAAAGACCAATTCGAGAAAATCGAGAACTTTATCTTTAAGAACAGCGAAATTGCTAGCATTACTTGGCGAAGTGGTTCCTTTTTTTCCATTTAATAAATTAACCTTACAAAAAATGACAATGGATTTAACATTTGATGATAGTAAGGCCAGACAAGAATTAGGTTGGCAGCCTACTTCGGTCAAGAAAGTACTAAGTGAATTAAATTATTGATTATGTTAAAGAATCTTAATTTAGAAACCTTCATTCAAGAGAAAGTCATTGAACGGAGTGAAAGTATGTTTAGGTCTGATCTTGATGATAGTAATAGCATTTTATCAGAGAAAATTGACGGGAAGACAGCCTTAGTAATTGGAGGAGCAGGTACAATTGGCTCTTCTTTTATCAAGGCCTTGTTAAGATTTAGGCCAGTAACTTTGGTTGTAGTAGATATTAATGAGAATGGATTGACAGAGTTAATTCGTGACCTTAGAAGTTCTGCAGATCTCAATTTGCCTAATGAAATAAAGACGTATCCAATTAATTTTTCTGATGCTATTTTTAAAAAGATCTTATTAAGAGAAGGTCCATTTGATATTGTTGCAAATTTTGCTGCGCACAAGCACGTCCGTAGCGAGAAGGATCAATATTCTATAGAGGCAATGATTGATAACAATGTAATTAATGCAAAAAGGCTTCTAGATTTGTTAGTTGTTAACCCCCCAGAACATTTTTTCTGCGTAAGCACTGATAAAGCTGCTAACCCTGTGAATGTAATGGGAGCTTCAAAAAAGTTGATGGAGGAGTTGATAATGGATTATTCAGATCGAATGAAGGTTACGACCGCAAGGTTTGCTAATGTTGCTTTCTCTAATGGTAGTTTACCTTTTGGTTTTATAGAAAGACTCTCTAAGAGGCAGCCATTTTCAAGCCCCTTAAATATTAAAAGATACTTTGTATCTCCTGCTGAGTCAGGCCAAATCTGTTTGATGGCTTGTATCTTGGGGAATAGCGGTGAAATATTCTTTCCTAAACTGGATAACACAACCATGAAGACCTTTTCCGCAATAGCGGAGGACTTTTTAAGAGGTCTTGGTCTTGAACCTGTGCGATGCGAAAGTGAAGAGCATGCTAGAAGGTTTGCGGAAAAACTCGAAGATGATTTTGATCAATACCCTGTATATTTTTTCGACTCTGACACCTCCGGTGAAAAACCATTTGAAGAGTTTTTTACCAGTACTGAAATTGTTGACAATGAACGCTTCAAAGGCTTAGGGGTGGTTACTCAAAGAGATAATCTTGGTGTTGAAAATATTGAACTTATGATTAGCGATCTTGTCAGATTGTTTGCTAAAGAAGAGGTGACGAAAACTATGATCATTGACCTGTTGAAATCTTATATTCCTAATTTTGGGCATATTGAAAAAGGAAAGAGCCTAGATCAAAGAATGTAGCACTATGTATAGAATCTTGAAAAGGCTATTTGACATATTTATATCTCTGTTGGCTACCCTTATTCTTCTTCCTGTTTTTATTCCAATAATGATAGGCTTGAAGCTAACAGGAGAAGGATATATTTTTTACAGGCAAAAAAGAATAGGCTTTAAGAAGAAGTATTTCTTCATATTAAAGTTTGCTACCATGCTAAAGGATAGTCCAAACATGGGTACGGGTATAATTACTTTGCGTAATGACCCTAGAGTAACTCCAATGGGAGGGTTTTTACGAAAAACAAAAATCAATGAACTGCCGCAAATTTTTAATATTTTTCTTGGAGATATTAGTTTGGTAGGCCCGCGTCCTCTTGTTGATCGAACTTATAACGCGTATCCGGAATCGATAAGAGATGTAGTTTACAATGTTAAACCGGGCTTGACAGGAATAGGGTCGATCGTGTTTCGTGATGAAGAAGAATTAATTTCAGGAAGTAGTGAAGATCCTCATGCGTTCTATGAAAGAGTGATTGCTCCATATAAGGGTGAGTTAGAACTGTGGTATCAAAATAACGCATCATTTATTGTTGATTTAGAGATTATCTTTCTGACCGCATGGGTAATAGTTTTTCCTAAGAGTGAATTAATGTATAGAATGTTTAGAGACTTACCAAGTAGGAACATTAACTAAAGAGTACCTATTCCGATTCACAGATTCTTTTCAGGTACAGACCATAGCCAGACTTCTCAAGTGGCTTTGCTATTTCTAAAAGTTTTTCTTTAGAGATGAAATTCATTCTGTAGGCTATCTCTTCAATACAAGAGATTTTAATTCCCTGTCTTTCTTCTAGTATCTGTACAAACTGGGCCGCCTGAATTAAAGAATCGATTGTCCCTGTGTCCAACCATGCGGTACCTCTATCCATAGTACTCACTTTGAGTTTCCCCATTTCTAAATAAGCTTTGTTGATATCGGTTATTTCAAGTTCACCTCTGCTACTTGGTTTTAGATTTTTTGCAATTTCAATTACTTGATTATCATAAAAATAGAGACCTGGTACAGCCCAATTAGATTTAGGGTTGGTAGGCTTCTCTTCAATGGACAAGGCATTCATTTCTTTATCAAAATCAACCACTCCGTAACGCTCAGGATCATTTACTCGGTAGGCGTAAATTACTCCGCCTTCGGGATCGGTATTGCTCTGCAAAAGCTTGGGTAAGCCTGATCCATAAAAAATGTTATCACCCAGTACTAAGGCGACTTTATCTTTGCCAATAAACTCTTCTGCGATAATGAAGGCTTGCGCTAGCCCTTCTGGTTTGGCTTGTACTTCGTAGCTGAATTTGCAACCTACTCGACTGCCATCCCCCAGAAGTTGCTCAAAAAGAGGCAAGTCATGCGGAGTAGAAATAATAAGAATGTCTCGAATCCCAGCCAACATCAAAATGGACAAAGGATAATAAATCATCGGTTTATCGTATACAGGCATTAACTGCTTGCTTATTGCAATGGTTAATGGGTGAAGCCTTGTTCCGGAGCCTCCTGCTAGAATTATTCCCTTCATGCTTGATATTGGTTTGTATAGTATTTTTGATAGTCACCCGAGGTAACATTTTCTAACCATTCTGTGTTGGCGAGATACCAATCTACGGTTTTTTCAAGACCTTCTTCGAACTGGAGTGATGGTTCCCAACCTAAGTCATTTTTAATCTTATTGGCATCAATGGCATATCGCATATCATGGCCCGCTCTATCTTTTACAAATGTGATCAGCTCTCTGGATTTACCTTCCGGCCTTCCGAGTTTACGATCCATGATATCACAAAGTAACCTAACGATGTCAATGTTTTTCCACTCATTCACCCCACCTATATTATAGGTGTCACCAACTTCACCTTTGTGATAGACTTCATCAATAGCACGGGCGTGATCGATCACATATAACCAATCTCTTATATTTTCACCTTTACCATAAATAGGTAGTGGTTTGTTCTCCTTTATATTATGAATACACAAAGGCAATAGCTTTTCTGGAAACTGATTAGGGCCGTAGTTATTTGAGCAGTTGGAAACAACAACTGGGAGTTTGTATGTGTTAGCGTAAGCCCTCACAAAATGATCTGAACTTGCTTTAGAAGCAGAGTAAGGGGACTGTGGGTCATATGGAGTATCTTCTAAAAAGAACCCTTCATCGCCTAAAGAACCATAAACCTCATCTGTAGAGACATGATAGAATCTTTTGTCTTCATAATTATCCGTCCAAAGATCTTTTGCGGCATTAAGTAAATTAACGGTGCCAATCACGTTGGTATTCACAAAGGCCATTGGGTCCGAAATTGATCTGTCTACATGCGACTCGGCAGCTAGATGGATGACTCCATCAAATTGATGTTGATGGAAAAGTTGATTGATGAACTCAGCATCACAGATGTCGCCTTTGACAAAGCTATAATTGGCTTTTTCTGCTACATCTACTAGGTTCTCAAGATTTCCAGCGTAGGTGAGTTTGTCAAGATTAATGATCTTATAATCCGGATATTTATTGACAAACAACCTTACAAGATGGTTACCTATAAATCCTGCCCCTCCGGTAATTAATATGCTCTTCATGCTGCGAAACTAGCAATTGTTGTTGACATAGCAATTGAAGATAACAATGGATTAATGTAGTATGTTTCGATTTTAAGCATTACTGCCTACCTTTAGCACTCATTATTTTAGAATGGAACAAATATTTTTAGTCGGAGGTACAGCGTTTCTAGTTACATTTTTAATGTTTCCAGTATTCATTAAGTTTTTCAAACGCAGGAATTTCTTAGACGATCCAGGAGGAAGAAAGATTCACACCGCACGAACTCCAGCAATGGGTGGGCTGCCAATATTTATTGGTTTTTGTATAGCTATCTTGATTTGGGCACCTTTTGAGGTGCTGAGAGAAACTAAATACGTCTTGAGTGCCCTTTCCATAATGTTCATAATTGGCTTTAGGGATGATTTGATTAACCTAAGGGCTTTTCAGAAACTATTTGGTCAAATAGCCGCAGCTCTGATTATAGTCTCAGTTTGTGATATAAGGCTGATGTCACTTTATGGCCTATTCGGAATACAGGAGGTTCCTACAGTTATAAGCTATTTACTCTCTGTATTTACAATCATAGTCATTACAAATGCCTATAACCTCATTGATGGTATTGACGGGTTGGCAGGTTCAGTTGGAGTGATTGCTGCTCTGTTTTTCGGTACGTGGTTTTTCCTTAATGAACTTATTTCTTTCGCATTAATATCTTTTGCATTTGCTGGAGGGCTTCTCGCATTTTTGAATTTTAATTGGGCCCCCTCAAAAATATTCATGGGAGATACTGGTTCTTTATTAATTGGGTTTTTCTTGTCCATTGTTACCATAAAGTTTATTGATACTAATTCTGCTCTAGGGTCGACTGAGTTTGCATTTGGGGGGTCAATTGGAACTGCAATGGCCATTTTGATTTTGCCTTTGGCTGATACAGCTCGTGTTTTTGTAAAACGAGTTGCCAAGGGAAAATCCCCAATGCACCCAGACCGAACACATTTTCATCATATCCTCTTAAGACTTGGCTGTAATCATGCACAGTCGACAGGAATTTTAGTGACTGTCAATATCGTATTTGTATTGTTAGCGCTTGTGCTAAAGAATTTCTCAGATGCAGTAGTCATACCTGCTTTACTGATTACGGTGTTTGCGCTAGGTACTATTCTTGAATTAATTTTCAAATCGGCCATTGACAAACGCAAAGAGGAACTGAAAGAGCGAAATAGAGCACAAAGAGGCGAAACCAAAGTTGTCTCGATGCCAAAGAATGTGGGTTAGGTCAATCCTATGATTTAGCCCTTTTTTTACATAATTATCTCTTATCTTGCATGAGAATATTTTCTTTTTCTTATGCGCCAGAGCCACGCGAAATGGACTTTTGTATTAGTCCTCCTTCTTTTTTCCACTCTCATATTTGGGCAAACTTTGCCCGATTTTTCATCGATAAATATTTCCGAGCTTTCTGATAGTCAGGTTGAGTTACTGATACAGCGAGCCAATGCCGCTGGGTACTCTCAGGAGGAACTCCTTCAAATGGCAAAGGCACAAGGTGTTTCTGTCGAGGATATCGCCAAGCTCAATGCCAGAATTGGCGATTTCAAGAGCAAAAGAGTTTCTTCAGTTTCACTTTCACCAGTTGATGATAGCCGATTGAGGAAGCCTTATAGTGATTCTTTGAAAAAGGTAAGTTCTTTTAGTTCGGATATTTTTGGATTAGACGTCTTTAAAAACAGCTCTTTCCTTTCTTTTCAAAGTAATTTGAATGTTCCAACGCCATCCAACTATCAGCTTGGGCCTGGTGATGAAATATTTATAGATATTTATGGGCAATCTGAGAGTTACTATCAAGCAGAGATAAATCCTGATGGTAACATTCTATTGGAAAATGTCGGTCCAATTAGTGTTTCTGGGCTTACTATTCAAGAAGCCAAAGCTCGGGTGTTACGCAAGTTGGCAATTGTCTATCAAGGATTGATAGGTTCAGAGCCGAATACTTTCTTGTCAATGTCAGTTGGCCAACTCAGGACTATTAGGGTAAGTATTGTTGGTGCAGTGCAAATCCCAGGCACATATAGCATGAGCTCACTTAGTTCTGTTTTTAATGCACTTTACACTGCTGGTGGAATTACTGAAAAAGGAACCTTGAGAGAAATCAAAGTTTATAGAGACAGTAAGCTGGCTACTTCGGTGGACGTTTATGATTTTATTGTCAATGGTAATACTAAGAAAAACATTCTTTTAAAGAATGATGACGTGATTATAGTTGGTCCTTATACCAATAGAGTAACACTAAATGGGGCAGTAAAGACGCCCGGTAGGTTTGAACTTAAAGAAGGGGAATCACTGAGAAAGTTGTTAGAGTATTCTGGTGGTTTTTCTGAAAGGGCCTATTCCAAGACCATTAAAGTAAACAGAATAGTGGATGGAGAAAGAGTAGTCGCTGATGTGGATGCTGATCAATTTGAAGTCTTTGTTCCTCGGCCCGGAGACATTTTTGAGGTTGGAGAAGTATTAGATAGATATAAGAATCGGGTAATTGTAAAAGGTGCTGTTTTCAGGCCAGGCAACTTTTCCATTTCAGATGAGACCACTGTTAAAAGCATTATTGAGAATGGTGAAGGTATCAGGCCAGACGCTTTTTTAGGCAGAGCCTATATCTTGAGAACCACGCCAGACTTAAATACTGAGACAATTTCTTTCGATTTAGGTAAGCTTTTGAACGGAAAATCGGTAGATATCAAATTACAAAAAGAAGATGTTTTGAACATTCTTTCTAAAAATGATTTATCTGCTGAGCGCTACGTTGAAATTTCTGGAGAAGTGAATAACACTGGAGTCTTTGCCTTTTCTGAGGGAATGACGTTGAAGGATATCATATTATTTGCTGGAGGATTTAAAGAGTCTGCTACAGGTAAGCGAATAGAGATTACGAGGAGAGTTACAGACGAAGTTGAAAATAACTTTGATCTCTCCGAAGTTATCGTCAAAGATGCTGACTTAGATTTTTTGAACCAATCAGATGCTAACCCTATAAGACTTGAACCATTTGATCACGTCCAGATAAGGAGGAACCCTAACTTTCATTTACAAGAATTTGCCAGTGTTGAGGGGCAAGTAGTTTATCCTGGTCAGTATGCCATCAAGAACCATGGTGAAAGGATTTCTGATATACTTAATAGAGCAGGGGGGTTGAATAACTATGCCTTCGTAGAAGGCGCCACCTTAATCCGCAGGACTGAATTCTTCGAAGAAGAGACCGACATTGAGCAACAAATAGATGATCTCCTTCAACTTCAAGAACGATTACAAATGGAGCCAGAGACTCTAACGGAGTCAGAATATTTGCTGATCTCAAGAATAGAAGATAACCTTGCCCGACTTAAGGAGCAGAATGAGAACAATCAATCATTGTCGAATTTTGCAAAACGGGAGAGGCTAAAGGAAATTCTGGAAAAGAATTCCTTATTGGGGAATGCTTCATTCAAGCAGGCTGAGGCTATTGGTATAAAGCTTGATCAAATTTTGAGAAGCCCCGGATCTCCCCCTGACTTACTAATAGAAGAGGGAGATGTTTTAATAATTCCAAAGAAGACTGAAACCATTCGGTTAAGGGGTAAGCTACTGTATCCTACTACCGTAAGATTTGAAGAGGGCAAATCTTTAAAGCACTACATAAATAGCGCTGGTGGATTTGACAATAGAGCTAAGCGTAATGGAACATATGTTGTTTATGCAAATGGTGAAGTGTCGAGGACAAAGAGATTCTTGTGGTTCAAATTTTATCCAAAGGCAGCTCGTGGAGCAGAAATAATCGTGCCTGCAAGACCACTTAAGATTCCGTTAAGGATTCAAGATGTTGTTGCTGTTACAAGTGGTTTAGCCACGCTGGCATTAGTGATTAGTCAAATTTCGAGTAATTAAAAAGGTAACGAAGCACCCACTGATTGACTAAAATCAGATTACAGGATTAGATATGAGCCAGCCAAGCGTAGCCATTATTCTCATTAATTGGAACTCTTTTAAATACACCAATGACTGTTTGAATTCTCTGTCTGAGATAGATTATGAGAATAAGCGAGTTATTGTGGTTGATAATAATTCTAACGATACTTCACTAAGGGAATTGAAAGCTATTCACCAGTGGGTCGACTATGTGGAGAATGATGATAATTTAGGCTTTACTGGAGGTAACAATGAAGGCATAAAATATGCCCTCGATAAGGGCATTGATTACCTTCTTTTGCTAAACAACGATACCCTCGTTGAGTCAAACTTTCTATCGGAACTAATACCCTTTTTTCAAGATCCAAGCATCGGGGCTGTGCAACCCAAAATATTTTACGAGCATGACAGACAGCTTATTTGGAACGCTGGGGGAAGGTTCAATAAGGTTTTCATGATATCACCAACTATAGGTTTAGACAAGAGAGATTCTGAGGTTTACAACAATGATATGTCCGTTGATTGGATCACAGGTTGTGCATTTCTTGTCCGTGCTGATGTTGTAGAAAAAATTGGCCTTACAAGTGATGTATATTTCTACGGTTGCTACGATGATGTAGATTGGTCACTTCGAATCAAAAAGGCAGGATATAAACTATGGTATTGCCCCAAGTCTGTTGTTTATCACGCGGTTGGTATGGCAATGAAATCAGATGAACCATCAAAAGAAGGAGTTTTGAAGCCGTTCTTTCATTACTTAGCAAACAGAAACCATATATTCTTTGTGCGTAGACATGTTAAGCCCCTTTTTTGGTTCACTGCCTATGCTTATCAAGTTGTTAAGTTCTTTGGGTATAGCGGATACTTTCTATATAAAAAGCGATATAGAAAGCTCAAGGCGTTTATACATGGATTCTTTCATGGAATTACGAAGCCGATGAATCCTGAAGCTTTAAGGCATAAATATTATATTAACAAATACAGATGATTGTGGAGAAAGACTTCCTTAATATTTCTAATATTCTAGACCGTCAAGAGGAGTTCCGTCAAGGACAACCTTTTCCTCATTTGATTATTGATGACTTTTTACCCTTGGACTTTGCAAACTCTCTTGCCCATCAGTTTCCAAAAAAGGATGACGATCGACTATTCGAATATAACAACCCTTTAGAGGTAAAAAAGGCACTAAATGATTGGAATGCGTATCCTCCAGAGACCTATCAGTTTCTACAAGCCTTGAATTCGAAAAAAGTCGTAGACGCGTTTAGTAGTTTACTAGGATTATCCCTACATGCAGATCATGGTCTTCATGGTGGTGGTTGGCATATGCATGCCAGCGGTGGTAAATTGAATCCACATTTGGATTACAGTATTCATCCCAAATTAGGACTACAGCGGAAGCTTAACCTAATCATTTACTTGTCTAAGGACTGGATTCCTGAATGGGGAGGAGATTTGGGGTTTTGGTCAAATAATGAGGAAACAGGTCAGCCGAAGGAGTTGATAAAAGAAACACAAGTAAAGTTTAATAGAGCAATACTCTTTGATACAACGTGTAATTCTTGGCATGGAATAACAAAGCCAGTAAGTTGTCCAGAAGGTCATTCGAGAAATTCGATAGCTATTTATTATTTAGTTAACCCGGCTGAAGGTGCACCTTCACGCTCAAGAGCGCTTTATGCGGCAACCAATGAACAAAAAGGAGATGAGGAAATTAATAAACTCATTCAACAAAGAGCCGATTTGGAAAAGTCTCTCGGTGTTTATAAAAACAGTAAAGTTTAGAACCGTAACTAGCCTTGATTTTGTGTTCAGATCATTAGTCAAGTTTTAATTACATTGCTAAAGTTTTGATTATTAATGAAAAGGGATTCAAATTTTATCGAGGAAGAAAAGGTTTCGTTAGCTTATTTGATAACATCCATAAGAGATTGGTTTAAACTCATTCTTTCAAAGTGGCGTGTTATTGGATTTGGTGCTTTATTCTTTTTGGGCATTACAGTTCTTTACAACTACTTAAAGCCCAAAGTGTATTTTGCTAAAACCTCTTTTGTTTTGGAAAATGCCAGCGAAGGTCTAGGAGAACTATCTTCATTTGCTTCTCTTGCCGGGGTGAGTCTAGGCGGCTTAACAGATGGTAACAGTCCCCTTTTCCAAATTGATAATATCCAAGTGCTGTATAGTTCTCATCGAATGCTTGAAAAAACACTTTTATCCTTTGAGAATATTCAAGACCAAGAGATTCAAGTTATTGAGTTGTTTGCTGAAACCCATAAACTCGATAATTCATGGGAAAAAAAGGGGATCAGTATTGGTGATTTTAAATTACCGCGCCATGAGTTTACTAGAGCGCAGGATAGCGTACTGATCGCTTCAATTGAATTAATTAGAGAGAATTTGCTTCACGTTGAAAAGCCAAATCGTAAGGCTAGTATCTTGGAAGTCGGGTTTTTGAGTAAAAATGAAAACCTTGCTAAGATTTTCAATGAAGTGCATGTAAAAAATGTAAATCAATTTTATGCGGAGACTCGCACAAAGAAGGCATCAGATAATCTTGAAATATTAACTAATCAAGCCGATAGTGTCAAGCGTGTCTTTGATGAATCTATAGAGCTACTGGCACAATTGGATCAAGACGTTCCAAACCCTAACCCTATTTTTAAAACTTCTCAAGTCCCCTACCAAAAAGCACTTATTCAGGTTCAAGTCAACGGGGCAGTCTATCAAGAAATTGTAAAGCAGCTTGAATTAGCTAGAATCGCTCAGCGTAACAAAATGCCATTGATTCAGGTAATTGACTCGCCTCTTCTTCCTCTAGAAAACAATCGATGGAAGCTATTGAAAACCCTAGTTCTAGGTGGCTTCATGGGTGTTCTTATTATGATTCTTTTTTTTACTGGGAAAAATATAATCACTTCTGCCATGGCGGAGCGGCCCATGACTGATTAATTTAGAACTCGTATAAAAGGAGAAAAAAATTGAAAAGAGGAATCTTCAATATATCGGTACTTTTTCGTGCCACATCTTTTCAGAATTTTTTTCACTTAGCCTTTAATCAGGGTACCAATGTGCTAGTTGCACTAATAGTCACCCCCTACCTATTTCAAACTTTAGGAGAAGAGGATTATGGTCTGGTTAACTTAGGTTTAACGGTAATCATGCTTTTCTCGATATTGGTCAACTATGGCTTTCACCTGAATGGTCCTAAGCGAATAGCATTGTTAAAGTCTGACCGAGCGGGAATGGAAGGCTTTGTGAACGAGTTAATTACAACCCGCTTGTTAATTAGTTCAGCACTCTTTTTGATTGTTTTAGGACTTATTCATTGGTTAGAAATTTTTCAAGCATATGACCAAATCCTACTATTCTCCACGATAATTCTATTCAATGAAGCAGTGTTTCCAATGGTAATTTTGCAAGGTTTGGACAAGATGTCCTGGATTTCCAGAGCGAATATTGTTTCAAAGCTTTGTTACTTGGGGTTGATATTATCGCTAGTGCATAATAAGGTTGACGCACCGATGGTCAACTTCTACTTTGGAATCAGTGCATTGATTGTTAATACCTTTTTGATTATTGGCTTATACAAAAATCAGGCGCTACGTTTTCGATTGGCGAGCTTGTCTAAAGTTGGCTTGTCTTTAAAGAACAACTTTCAATTTTTTTTATCCACAATCGCTGGGCATGTGTCTATTCATGGTGGACTTGTTATTCTAAGTAATTTTGTCTCAGATTTTCAAATAGGGCAATACGCCTTAGCACAAAGAGTCGCCTTTCTCTTACGAATGATTCCTACATTTATCATTCAGGCAATTCTACAAAACGCTTCTAGACTTTTTAGTGGGGATAAGGTTTTGTTCGATGCTTATTTGAAAAAGTCCTACAAGATTGGTCTTATACTGACTTTTTCAATTGGGGTTTTTGTTTGTATTGCGTCAAGTTGGATAATAAGGGTTGTAGGTGGAGAATATGTCACATATAGTTCAAACGTCTTGCGTTTGCTTGCATTTATACCATTCCTAAGTACTTTGAATATCAATAATATGATCAGGATATTAGTTGCAGAGCATAAAGATGTACTGGCTAAAGCTACTTGGATAACGGCAATATTCATGGTTTCGGTTTCACTCCTTGGTAGTTATTATTATGGCGGTTATGGTTTGGCGATAGCCCTGTTAGCGACCGAATTTGTCAGTTTTCTTGCACATTGGTTTTTATTAAAAACCAAATCAGAAGCACTTTTGAATCAGAGTATTTCTAATAAATGATAGCTGTCTCCATTATTATATTGGCCCTGTACCTAGCCTTCTATGCCCTGTGTTTTAGTCGGATACTGAGAGGTGAGATGGAGTTCTTTATTTATTATGTGATCATATTTTTCCCAGTTTATACTGTTTTTCTAGCCCTTGTTTATAACGGTTTTGAATCGGCTAACTTGATCAGCTTTTTACAATACTCTAAGGAGGCGCTTGTTTTTTTAACGGGGTTAATGGTAGTTTTTGGAAGAAAGGATGGTGCTTTGCGAGCTTGGAGTTTGAGCTTGCTAGACAAACTATTTCTTACCTTTTTAAGTCTATCATTGAGTTATGTGATTTTGGGAATAGGAGAGGCCTCTTTTTTAAGTCAGGCTGTGTATTTCAAAAACATATTACTGATTGGTATTTTTTATTTTCTAGGTAGACAAATCCAAACAGATTTTAGTAAGGTTAAAACTATCTTTAAAGTAGTAATGGGAATGACAGCTTTAGCTTTTATTCTAGGTAGTGCTGAGCAATTTTTTGGTATTCATTTCCACAGTCTTATAGGGTATGTTAAATATAATCAAGGGATAAAGGATATTGACCCTGCAGGAATCTTTGGTTTGCTTTATACTTTTGAAGCCCAAGGGGGTATTCCAAGGTATGGATCCTTTTTTGCAAATCCCTTGGAGTTTGCAGCTTCTATGTTGATTCCGGTTGCCTTTGGAGTCATTATGATGCTTTCTGTAAAACATAGGCCTAATAAGTTGTCGTACATTCTGCTGTTAGGTATATCTTTTATTTGTGTGCTCTTTACTTATTCTCGAGCTACCTTTGTTGCATTTTTTTTAATGCTGCTTTTTATGGCATTCTTATTAAAGTACTACAAACTGCTTACGGGGTTGTTTGTGTTACTCTTAATTTCTGTTTTTTACATCTTTTTATTCGCTTCTGAGGATGCCAAATATTTTGTTATAGACACACTGACATTTCAAAATTCATCTAGTATTACTCACATTATTGAATGGTTACAAGGGGTAGAAAGTATGATAAATAACCCATTTGGTATTGGGTTAGCTACAAGTGGCAATGCAGGTGGGGTAGAACGTGACTTACAAGTAGGTGGGGAGAATCAATATTTAATCTATGGAGTCCAACTTGGCTTTACAGGGTTGATACTTTACGTTTCAATGCTAATGATCGGAATTAGGAATAGCTGGAGGGCCTATAGACGAGTAGAGCTGAAGGAAGATGCTGTTATCCCTTTCATGGCATGTACCGTTAAATTTGGCCTTTTGCTGCCATTATTTACTGCTAACGCTGAAGCATATATCTACATAGCGCTCTTTTCCTGGTGGTTGATTGGAAACGCTGAAACTAAATATCAAAGTGTTATTTCTGGTAAACGGAGAAAACCTTCTTTCAAGAAGAGTCTATCTTTGTCTTAGTTATAATGTATTCTAACCGAAGATACCCCTTAAGAGAAAAGATTGCCTTTTTACGTCATTACTTGGTGAGTAGGCTATCACTTTTTTATTTTAAGTTCATCTCTAGAAAGAGAATTACTTTTGTCCGTGATGGTGGTATTGGCGATGCAATTATGAGTACCGCAATCATTTCTCAATTCAAAAGGGAAAACCCAAACACACAGATCAACTTATCAGTATCCTTTCCTACAATATATAAAACTGGCAGTAACGTGCGGTTTGGACCAAAGGCCTTTCCAATCATAAGGCTTTCCTATGGTCATCACGACCTTAGTTGGTTTAAGACCTCAGATACTCATTTTAGGAAAGTGATGGCAGAAATGGCGGGAGTTGGTTCAAAGCAAGATCTGATCAACGAGATTAATGAAGAGCCGATTCCCAACGGAGGTATTCTCCCCGACCTAATTAAAAACAAAAACTTCGCTGTTATTCAACCAGAGGCAGGCGCATGGTTTCCTGAGAAGAATTGGACCAATGATAAATGGAAAGGACTTGTGAGCCGGGTATCAATAGACTTTGATGATATTTATCAAATTGGAATTGAATCTGAAGCCAAGGTTGAAGGGACTATAGATCTGAGAGGGCAACTAAGTATATCCGAATCTATCTCGTTAATTAAACACTCCAATTTCTTTTTTGGGGTTAGCTCTTTTGGAGAACAAGTTGCTGGAACTTATAATGTGCCGTCTGTTATTATTTACGGCCCAACTCACCCTATTTACGCATTAAATAAAGGTCAAATTGCCGTGTATGGTATTGGTGGTAATTTGCATGAGTTTGGAAAGGACCTTCATAATTATGGGTTCCCGAAGGTAAATGATGTTGAGGTAGAAGATGCTCATTTGGCTTATAGAAAAATGCAAAATTCACTAACGTAGTATGAAGATACTCCAAGTTCATAATCAATATCAAAACCTGACAGGGGATGATTCGGTAGTGGAAGAAGAGTTTAAACTTCTAACTTCTCATGGTCATGAAGTACTTCAGTATTTAAAGACAAATACTGATCTAAAAAAATCTAGTTTTTTTAAAAAGGTCGAACTGGGTATATCACTACGAGGGTCAAAGGTTGTTGCAAGGGAGTTTGATCAAGTGTTAAGTGAGACTGAACCAGACATAATACATTGTCATAACTTATTTCCAATAATTACTCCAATAGTTCTGAGGGTGGCCCAGACACACGGCATCCCAATTGTACAGACGTTACATAACTATAGACTTTTATGTCTAAATACTCTGTTCTATCGAGATGAAGGGATATGTGAGGACTGCGTCACTAATGGTTTGAAAGAGGGGGTTAAGAATAAGTGCTACAATGGTTCTCTTGTTCAAAGCCGCCTTATGAGTGACGCCTTGGAATACCATAGAAAAAGGGATACTTGGAATAAGCAGGTCGATACATTTATTTGCTTGTCAGAATTTGCCAAATCTAAGTTTAAGGCTGGAGGTATTGATGAGTCGAGACTTACTGTTAAAGCTAACTTTGTTCTTGAGCCAAAGATCAAGTCACTTTACAAAGATTTTTTTCTATTTGCAGGTAAACTAGAGGAGCAAAAAGGACTCCATGAGTTCATCGAGCTGGCGAAGTCATGTCCTCATATTAAATTTAAGGCTGCCGGTTATTGCATTGATCCTAGTATTTTCGAAGAGTACGAAAATGTTGAGTATTTGGGCCAACTAAAAAGAGCAGAACTGATGAAATATATGAGCCTCGCAAAGGCTATTTTGTTTTTATCTAAAATGTACGAGGGAATGCCTATGACTATACTTGAGGCCTGGTCTCTGAAAAAAGCAGTTATTGCCAGAAATCATGGAGCAATGAAGGAAATGATTGTTTCTGAAGAATCTGGGTTACTCTATGACTCTTTTGATAAACTCGTCTTAGCTACAAATAGGCTTAATGACCAATCATTAAGTAGGCGGATCGGTGCAGGTGGTTATGATATCTATAAAGAAAAGTACAGCGACATGGTAGCTTACTCAAATTTGATCAATATTTATTCGGAGGTAATAAAGAGGAGGAATGATTGAATATACACGTCATAAACTCTTTTTACCAAATTACGCCAATGTTGACTATGAATTAGCTTCTGATATAATTGTTGAAAAAGCAGAAGTTAGAGAAAGCTTTGGGGTTTCAGCACTGGCGGTACACGGATTGATAACTAGTACTTCTGACTTGAGATTGGGAGGTGTGATTAATGATATCGATTTAATAGTTCCAGACGGGCAACCAGTACGTTGGGCACTTAATAGCTTCTACAAATTAGGAATGCGAGATAGGGTATATGGTCCCGAATTGACCCTTTGGGTATTAAAAAAGGCCAATGAAAAAGGCCTAAAGATATTTCTCTACGGCAGTACTGAAAATACCCTTGAACTTTTCAAGAACTTCATTGAGTCTAAGTTCCCACAAGTTGAGATCTGTGGTATTCATATTGATCGTTTTAGAGAAGCAACGCTAGAAGAAGACAGGCAGGATATCATTAAAATCAATAACAGTGGGGCTAATGTAGTCTTAGTTGGAAGAGGATGTCCAAGACAAGAGTTTTGGGTGGCCAATCATAAAGGCAAGGTGAATGCGGTTATGATGGCTGTGGGTGCAGCATTTGACTTCCATGCTGGTACAGTTAAACAAGCCCCATCTTGGATGCAGAGACTAGGTTTGGAGTGGCTGTTTAGACTTATACAAGAGCCCAAAAGATTAGCGAAACGGTACTTTATTACCAATAGCCTATTTATATTCAAATTTATTAAGCACAAGTATTTTCTAAGAAGGGCACACTGAGTCCTAAGTCTAAATTATTCTTTATGAAACGACTGATTGTCACAGGTTCTGCAGGTCTTATAGGAAGTGAAGTAGTAGCATATTTCTCCGCCAAAGGCTGGCAAGTTTTTGGAATTGACAATAATATGAGAGCGGATTTTTTTGGAGAAGGAGGTGATACAACTTGGAATACCAAAAGACTTGAGGATTCATTCAAAAACTACTCTCATCATTCGATAGACATTCGGGATCGGAAGGCCGTTTCACAATTTATCCATGAAACGGAGCCTTCAGCCATTGTACATGCTGCCGCTCAGCCTAGTCATGATTTAGCGGCTTCAAGACCATTTGACGATTTTGATGTTAATGCTGTCGGGACTTTAAATATGCTTGAAGGCCTACGCGGGTATGCCACTGATGTACCATTTGTTCATATGTCTACAAATAAGGTGTATGGCGATGCTCCGAATGCCTTAGATCTAATAGAGAAAGAAACAAGATGGGACTATCAAGACACGGATTATTTCTATGGTATCAAAGAAAGCTTTTCAATAGATCAGTCCAAGCATTCAATATTTGGCGCTTCGAAAGTAGCTGCAGACGTGATGGTACAGGAATATGGGAGGTATTTCGATATGCCGACTTGCTGTTTAAGAGGAGGGTGTCTTACGGGGCCTAATCATAGCGGGGTAGAGTTACACGGCTTTTTGAGCTATTTGATTAAGTGCAATGTTGTTGAAAAGGAGTATACTGTTTTTGGGTACAAAGGCAAACAAGTTAGAGATAACATACATTCTTATGATGTTGTGCACTTCATTGATGAGTTTTTGAAGGCGCCAAGGTCAGCAGAGGTTTACAACATAGGTGGGGGGAGAGAAAATTCAATCTCGATTCTTGAGGCTTTTAAATTGATAGAGACTATTTCGGGAAAACCAATGCGCTATACTTACAGCGATTCAAATAGGTCTGGTGATCATATTTGTTATATATCAGATTTGTCGAAAATGAAGAGCCATTTCCCTAGTTGGGCTATTACAAAGAATCTTGAAGTTACTTTTAAAGAAATTCATGATTCTTGGCTAAAGAAGGTAGAATTTCGTTAGTGGTATTGTTCAAAATAAATAGGACAGCTTTAGGTCAATATTGAAGTTATCCGCGTCTGTATCTGGAAAAAATCGATCGGGAACGCCATTTGGGTCAAAAGATAATTCCCATTCATAATTCAGGCTTTTTGTGTAATAGATAGACCCACTAAAAAGTAATTTCTTAAACCTCCAATCGATAAAAGCATGAAGGTTATAGTCCACCCAATATCGAGTGAAGTCTAGAGTATTTGCAAATGCTAATTGCATAAAGTCATTGTTATGAACGTAGCGTTCTAATGCTCCTCCAATTCTGTTTATTCCATTGACCCATGATACTTCTAGGTACTGAGCATTTCCACTTGGCCCTAAAGCTGAACCAAGAATTTCACCATTATTTGTATAACCATGCCTTACATTACCATGAATATACCAGCTCACAGCTTGTCTGATTAATCTACTTTCGGTCTGAGAGGTTTGTGTCCACTCAAAATTAAATTGAATAAACTGATCAGTTTTTGGGAGTTCGAATAATTTATTCATGCCAAAAGTAAGGGCTCTTGAATGGTCAGTGTCTACTAATAAATCCCTTAAATTAAACGCTGCATCGTTTTTAGCGAACTCAAAATAGATTTCTGCCTTGGAATCAAACCACACCCACCTACCAAAAAGTCCTGCTGCTTGATCTTGTTGCGCCTCGACTCCGAATAAATCTCTTTCATTTTGTCTGAAAAGAAGATCAAAGGCCGGGAAATACTGGCCAGTAGATTTTGTTAATTCAGAGTATTGTTGCACCCATCTTGTAGCCCCCAGAGATAGGCCTTTTATCCATTTGGGAGAATATGACATGGTAATTGCTTGAAAGAATCTAGTGTCATCTACCTTTGGTACATAAAGGGTGACTTGTCTAGCCCTTCTCGTTATTGCAGGTGGTGTAAATCCAGAAGCTTCAAGCTGGCCTGTTATGAATTGACCTTCGAATGAACCAATAGGAGTTTTTATGGGGCGTTGTGTATTGAATGTTAGATGAGGAAATCCTTGGGCATTATTGCTCATCATAATGCTATTTCTTATTGCTGGTCCCCACCAAAGGTTCTCAGTAGACAGACCCAAGGATAAGCCCCACTTGTTTAAACGAATGCTTGACTGGCCCCAGTTGAACTTTGAGTAGGTCGCTGTGCCAAAGCGTTCGGGCGTATCGATGAAATTCCAAAAAACATATCTACTTGCCCAGACATTATCAAAGTGATTGCTAGGAAAACCCGGAAACCTTAGGTTTTCGGCCACAACATACTCTGGTTTGAGTTGAATACTTAAAGGGCCGAGCTGTGCATATACACCTACACTCATGAGCGATTGTAAGCCCTTAGATCTGATCATTGCCCCGTCATTTCTGCTATCGGGATGTCTCTTGTCGTATTGAATATTAAGCTCGGGTGATAACAGCCTGACATGACCTGCACCTTTTAAAATATTAACTTTTGGGCTAAAATAATTTGCCAAAATAGTATCATTCTGAATTTCCAGAACGCCATTTTCACCTACTACAATGGGTCGGTAGTTAAATGAAAAAGTGCTGTCGAACTTTCCAAGTAACTGTTGTCTCCTTAAATACCGATCTAGAATGCCATTGCCAACGGGCAGTGTTTGACTGCTTAGCTCTGTGCCAAATACTAGCACAATAATGAGAAACAATAACCTTCTATTCATATTCATTATTCAATTGTAGCCACTTTGATGCTTAGGTTGTCAACCGACCAGCTTTCATCACATTTTGGATTTGCCGAATTGGTTTGCAATAATCGGTCGTAGAAGCTTATTAGAACTTCTTTGTTAGTATGTCTGAACCATTTTTCGAAGCGATAAAGTGTTGTTCCCCATGGGTCTGCACTAAAGTGACAGAGGCCGGGGAGTCTAACTCCCGCTGAACCCTCTTTAGGATCATTAACAAATGGGTATGAGTTAGGGTATGATTGTGTTAGGCATTGATAAGATATGCAGGGACCGTTGGAAAAGGTAGTTTGATAAAAAACATCGTCTGTAGCTTTTTCCAGTTTACCATTGTCTATCTCTAAAATCCATAAATCTTGATCGGTACCCGGTGGATTTAATTCATTTTTATTTCCATCCCAAGAGTCATGAATGTACAAATCCAAGGATATCACAAGGTAGTTGTGGTCTGGTAGTCGGTCAAGATTCAGATTAAATCCTTCATTATTAAAATTGCCCAATACCTGACTACCTCCAAATGATATTAGCTCATCACTGCCTGATATATTTGCAAAATTATTTGTCTCAAAATCATTGAAATAAACTTGAGAGATTTTGGAGAGTTCTTTTTCACAGCTAGTAGCCATCAGCATCATTGTCACCAAAAGTCCGCAAGACAATAATTTTTTATAGAAAGGTCGTGTCAAAATCACTCTTAATAATATCTCGGAAAGATATATGATTTTTTCGTATGACGTGAATTGATCTGGAAAAGAACTTAATTTTAAACCATGGGAATCGATCATATTATCTCTAAAGTAACAAGTTGTCTCCTTGCACTTCTCCTCTCGGTGTCCTTTTTACCTGAGTACTTAAATGCCCAAGAGATCAAAAATGACTCTTTGTCGATAAATATTAGTTTAGGGACGGTTTTGAGCTCTTCAGATGGTTTCCTGCCCTTTTATTTAGTTAACAACAGGTATGGAGAAGTAAATCAAGATCAGAGACTGTTTGCTGAAGGTTCATTGAGTTACATAAATAGGATGTCGGATAAGCTCTCATTTTCAACAGGTTTTTCATTTCGAAATGATTTATTAAGTTCCTATTATCTTAAAACGAACTATAGTTGGCTTTACGTGAGTGTAGGAAGCGAGAAAAAAGAGATAGGTGGGTTGGATAATGGAATTTCCAGTGGTTCGATGGGAATAAGTCAAAACGCTCGACCCATACCCATGATATCGGCTGGAACTGAGCATTATATTAACGTTCCTTTTACTGGTGGTTTTTTTAAAACAAAAGGGCATTTGAGTCACGGTTGGCTTGAAGAGGATCGTTATATATCTAATGCTGTCTTACATTCGAAGTCGTTCTACCTTAAGTTAGATTTAGAGGAAGAGATTGGCTGGAGTGCGGCATCTGGAGTTGTTCATTTTGCTCAATACGGAGGCGTTTCACCACAAGGAGAAGTTCAGCCAAGCTCTTTTTCGGATTTTTTAAGAGTATTTGTTGGCTCAGGAATTCCGAACCCTAATGGTACAACCGAGGGGGAAAGTAATGGCCTGGGTAACCATTTGGGAATCGTTGAAACAACTGTTACTCAGTTAGTAGGGGATCATAAATTGACAGTTAATTACCAAAAACCATTTGAAGACTTTGGAAGCCTTCAATACATTAGTTTGACAGATTACCTATTTGGATTGGAGTGGGATCTACCAAAAGCAAAATCACAGATTAATAAAATATATTTGGAGTATATCCAAACGAAATGGCAAGGAGGACCTGGCTTACCAGACGCTACTGATTTTATTCAAACAGAGGAAGATAATTTTGGATATCAGTTCGGTGGAAGGGACGATACTTATAACAATTTTCTTTATCGCTCTGGGTGGACTTATAATGGACAAGGAATAGGGAATCCTTTGTTTTTGACATATGATCGCACACTTAATTTCTTTGATACATACGCTGATTATGGGGTGGCTATTGCTAACAATAGATTAAGGGCTGTTCATTTAGGAATTAACGGTTGGTTAAACTCAAAGCTCGACTTCAATGGGTTGTTTACATACACCCAAAACTTCGGAAGTTATGCCGGTCTATATGAAGGACGGTTTGCTTGGAACGGAGTTATTGATGACCCAGATTTTGACTATGTTTTCAGGCCGATGAGAGAACAGTTTTACACTCAAATTAAATTTATATACAAGGATGTTTTTAAGCAACTGCCTGTTTCTTTTCAGGTTAGAATAGCTTATGATTTTGGGGACTTATACAACCTTTTTGGATCCGAATTTTCAATTAGCTACAAGTTAACCAAAGGATAAAACTGTTTTTATCTAAATTCTTTCGGAGGTTTCGTATTTTTGCAGAATATCATTTATTTAATTTCATTTTTCAGTTTGAAGATTTTTTAAATTGAGTTGAAAAAACGCTTTAATAAATATTTCCCATCGTTGTTCATTACAGGAGAAATCTTGATAGTGACCGTATTGTTCTTTCTGTCACTTTATATTGCCTTTGGTTCATTCGAGCTTTTGCAGCCATATACCACCGCTTTTATTACTTATCTTGCGATTTGGCCTGTTTTATCATATGTCAGTCGCGATTTTAAAATTGGTCGAGCTGTTAGCTACTACAATACTTTCAAAAGGGCATTTACGAGTGTTTTTATTTTTGTCTCCTTGATTTCCCTTTTGTGGATTTTCTTGGCCGAAAAGGCAATCGATAGACATTTTATTATGTCACTCATTTTGTTGCTTTTTGTTTGGTTGACCATATACCGGGTGTCGGTTCACTTGGTACTTGATCGCTATCGTACCTTTGGTGGGAATATCAGAAATACAATCATAGTAGGATATGATCCGCTTGGATTTAAGCTGTATGACCTATTTCTACGGAAACCACATTATGGATTAAGGTGCCAAAGTATTTTTTCTGCTGATGAAACAAAAAGTATTGACTCTAACTACCCACATGCTGGAGGCTTGAAAGATTTTTTCCAAATTGATTTGTCTAAAGTGGATTCTATTTATATCAGTGATAGGCTGGACAAAAACGTTAAGGACCGTTTGATTCAATTTGCAGATAGCCACGCAAAGCGAATAAAGCTACTACCAGAGTTGAAATCTGATTTGCTCAAGACATTTGTACTTCGAAGGTACGAAAGTGTAGCTGTTATCGATATTAACGGATTACCCCTTGATTACTTATTTAATCAGTTTGCGAAGCGTGCATTCGATTTTATTTTTTCTCTTTTCGTAGTTGTTTTCTTGTTGTCATGGATGTGGCCAGTTTTTGGGCTTTTAATTAAACTTGAGAGCAAGGGTCCTGTTTTCTTTAAACAATACAGGGAGGGTAAAAATGGATCAAAATTCCTTTGCCTAAAGTTTAGGACGATGGTACAGAATGAGCAGGCAGATACAATGTGGGCGGCTAAAGATGATCCAAGAGCAACACGTTTTGGTGCTTTCCTACGTAAAACTTCCTTAGATGAATTCCCGCAATTTTTGAATGTTTTAATTGGTCAAATGTCCGTAGTCGGACCTAGGCCCCACCCACTTTCATTAAATGAAGAGTACCGCGGCAGTGTTGAAAAATTTGCAAAGAGGCATGAATCTCGTCCTGGAGTTACGGGTTTAGCTCAAGCTATGGGTTATAGGGGTGAGATAAATGATTTCTATCAGATGAATTCTCGAGTGAAGTTGGATAGATTCTATCTACAGAACTGGTCATTCCTATTAGACATAAAGATCGTCTTTCTCACAATTCTCGGTATTGTCAAAGGGCAAGAAAAGGCATACTAAGGTTAGAAGTTGAAATACTTAGTATAGCTCATTTGTATACCTACATTTCTTTGCGAACCAAAATTGGCTTCTTGATAGCTTATTAAAGCATTTAGATTTGCGGTTTTTGAGAGATTATAGGCTAGTCCTAGATTTATAGCCTTTACTTTAAGTGATGGTGAAATAACTTCGCCTTTTGTGCCCTTATTCTGGAAGTCAATATAATTTAACTCGTAGTCAAAGTATCCGATTCGGCCACTCAAACCAATATTAAGAGCGTTGATGCTGTTTTTTATTCTTGATCCTGAAATAGATTCCTTATTCAGAATTAAGAATATAGGATTACCTATCACTTGGTTGTGATAAGACCAGCCGGTTCTATATACTCCATTGTTCATGAAATTGTCAGGTTCGAATATAGGTGTTCCATCATCAGCTACTTTTTGAGCATTTTGATTGTTAGTTCTTATAATTTCTAAAACTGCCTTTTTAATAATTCCTCCTTTTTTGAAGTCTATTGAAGCTCCCATTAACCCGTCTCTCCAATTGAACGGAGTTAGGCCTGATTTGTCTTCCCAAAGGAATTGCCAATAATTACTCAATACGAAATTCTTGAATTCAAAGGATCCTCGCATATCATATGTACCAAGATGATTGCCGAGAGCGTTACGTTGATCTGTTAAAAGGGCATCATTTCCACCTGATGAACCCATGACAATTCTCATATAGTTTCTAAATCCTATTGGTTGAGAAGACTCGTTTTGTGAGTTACTACCCCCCCATTGCGCATTGTGATGTAAGCCACCAATGAGAGAGAGTTTGTTTTTAAATAGGTCAGTTTTAAAGTAAAAGTATTTTTGATGGAGGAATGCACCACTCTGAAATCGTTCTTGCTCAAATTGGCCGTGTGCTAAGTAAGCTTGAAAAGACAAGTGATTTTTAAAAAATGGGGCCTTTTGCCACCCATTGGTGCTAATGATAAATTTGGGAATTGGTCTTGCATTATTTCCGTAAAGGAGATTCCCAATAGATAGTGTGCTGTCATTCAGGCCAAATAGCTCTTCATGATAGCCGCCTGTTATTTTCAAGAATTTGGTCTCAACACCTACGTTAGCAAGGATGATCCGTCCTTGAATATCTTCTCGAACATTTAGAAGTGACTCAATTTGCCAAGAAACTCTCAAGTTTTCTAATGGGTCAAAAGCACCTCGATAGTCGATTAGTTGGTAGATCGAGTTTGCAGATTCCGCTGTAAACCGACCTGAATTGTTCACTGAAAGCCAAAAAGGGAGTCTATCCTTGGCACTAATAAGCATTCCACTTTCCAAAAAGATGCTGTGATCAACAGAACGACTGCTGTCATTGACAAAGTCTTGGCTATAAAGACTTGAATATGCTATAAATAATAAAAAAATAAGTCTAATTCTGACCATAACAAATAGACTCAGAAAACGGTGAAAAGGTTGTAAAGTTACCTGATAAATTCAGAAAAATTTTTGTGCTCCGTTTTATGTAGTCTTTCTTCCGGTAAGGACTTGAAGTAATCGTAGGTAATTTTCAAGCCCTCTTTTCGGTCTACTTTTGCCTCCCAACCTAATATATCTTTGGCCTTGCTTGTATCTGGTTGCCTTTGCATTGGGTCATCTTTTGGCAGTGGTTTGTAAACTACTTTTTGATTGGTTCCAGTCAGTTTGATAATTTCTTCTGCAAACTGGCTAATAGTAATCTCATCTGGATTACCAATATTGACTGGGTAAGGATAATCTGACATTAGCAGTCTAAATATACCTTCCACCTGATCATCTACATAACAGAATGATCTGGTCTGGCTACCGTCACCAAAAACTGTTAAATCTTCACCTCTTAGGGCTTGCCCTATGAATGCTGGTAGCACACGTCCATCGTTTAGTCGCATTCTTGGCCCATAGGTATTAAATATTCTAACGATTCGAGTCTCAAGGTTATGATACGTATGGTAAGCCATTGTAATGGCCTCTTGAAAGCGTTTTGCTTCGTCATATACGCCTCTTGGACCAACTGGATTTACATTCCCGTAGTATTCTTCCACTTGAGGATGGACTAATGGGTCACCATATACCTCTGAGGTAGAAGCAATAAGCATTCTCGCTTTTTTAACTCTTGCTAAACCCAATAAGTTATGGGTTCCAAGTGAGCCCACTTTTAAGGTTTGAATGGGTATTTTTAAGTAGTCAATTGGACTGGCAGGAGAGGCAAAATGGAGGATGTAATCAAGTTCTCCTGATACATGGACGAAGTTTGAAACATCATGATGATGAAATTCAAAGTGCTCCAGTGGTACTAAGTGTTCTATATTGTTTAGACTTCCTGTGATCAGGTTATCCATTCCAATAACATGAAAGCCTTCTTTTATAAAGCGATCACATAAATGAGAGCCAAGAAAGCCAGCTGCACCTGTTATTAATACTCTCTTCATGAGTTCTTATCTTTCAGGCCTATGCCATAGTATGTATAACCTAGTTCTTTCATCTCATCTTGGTCATATACGTTTCGGCCATCAAAAATGATTTTATTCTTAAGTAGCTTGCTGACGACTGTAAAATTAGGCACTCTAAATTCTGGCCATTCAGTGACTAGCAATAATGCATCGGCATCAACTAGGGCCTCATATTCATCTTTGGTATAAGTAATTGTGTCTCCCAAATCTCTTTTTGCTTCCTCCATAGCAACTGGGTCAAAAGCTTTAACCTCTGCTCCGAGTGCTCGCAATTGGTTTATGATAACAATTGAAGGTGCTTCTCGCATATCATCAGTCTTTGGCTTAAAAGATAGGCCCCAAACTGCGAAAGTCATTCCAGATAGATCATTACCAAAGTGCTTCTTCACCTTATTAACTAAGACTGATTTTTGAGCATCATTGACATCTTCTACTGACTGTAGGACACGCATTGGATAACCATTCTCCTCTGCCGTTTTAATAAGTGCTTTAACGTCTTTTGGAAAACATGATCCACCATATCCAACACCCGGGTAGATAAACTTCGTACCAATTCTTGAGTCACTACCAATACCTTTACGTACCATATTAACATCTGCTCCCATAATCTCACAGAGATTGGCAATATCGTTCATAAAACTAATTTTGGTAGCAAGCATAGAGTTTGCCGCGTACTTTGTCATTTCTGCAGATGGGACGTCCATAAATATTGTTGGGTGACCGTTCAACAGGAAAGGCTTATAAAGCTTTTCCATAATCTTTTGGGCTCTTTCGGTCTCAATACCAACTACTATTCTGTCTGGTTTTAAAAAGTCTTGTATGGCTGCCCCTTCCTTCAAAAACTCTGGATTTGAAGCGACATCAAAGGATAGGTTACACTTTCTTTCGTTGAGGGCAGCAGCGACTGAATTTTTTACTTTCTGTGCTGTTCCAACAGGAACTGTGCTTTTAGTAACAACTACTAGGTAGTCGTTCATATGCTGCCCGACTTCTGTGGCCACAGCGAGTACATATTTTAGGTCTGCACTGCCGTCTTCCCCAGGAGGTGTACCAACAGCAATAAAAACAGCTTCTGAATCTTTTATACTCTCTTCTAAACTGGTTGAGAAATTAAGCCTACCTTTTTCCACATTTTTTAAGACCATTGCTTCAAGGCCTGGCTCATAGATAGGCATAATACCTTTTTTTAGCCCATCAATTTTCTTCTGGTCTATGTCAACACAGGTCACATCAATACCTACTTCAGAGAAGCAAGTTCCAGTTACCAATCCTACATATCCAGTACCTACTATCGTAATCTTCATGTTTCAATTATTTGACGTAAAAGTATTTCGAGGGCTTTTCTTTTGGCAGTTTTATCGCTCAAAGGTAATATTGATTCGTTAAATGACAGAGTTTGACGGTTAATTACTCGATAACTTTTTTTGCCAGTTCCAAGAGTCTCTTATCGCATCATCTAGAGTATATCGAGTTGACCAATTGAGTAGTGCTTTGGACTTATCTACCTGAGCGTAGATTTTCTCAACATCGCCAGGTCGTTTTGGACCAATTGAGTAGTTGATTGATTCACCAGTCATTTTTTTGAAAGAGTTGATCACCTCCAATACAGTGCTACCGGTTCCTGTTCCAATATTTATAAAATCGAAGTAATTGTGATCCTCGATAGATTCAAGATGTTTCAAACTCTGTACGTGGGCATCGGCTAAATCCATCACGTGAATGTAATCTCTGATGCAGGTTCCGTCTGGTGTGTCATAATCATTTCCAAAAACAGTAAGCGAATCTCTTAATCCAGCAGCTGTCTGGGTAATAAAGGGTACTAAGTTGTTCGGTACACCTAAGGGTAATTCTCCAATTTCACTTGATGGATGAGCACCTATTGGGTTGAAGTATCTGAGTGCTATTGATTTTAATTTAACATCGCTTTCTACTACATCACGGATAATTTCCTCCCCAATTTGTTTAGTATTTCCGTAAGGTGAGTTGGCGGGTTTTATTGACGATTGTTCAGTGACAGGCAGCTCATCGGGCTCTCCATATACAGTACAAGATGATGAGAAGACGAGGTCACTTACTCCATTTTCTATCATTGACTCCAGTAAAGTAATTAGGCCCGATAGATTGTTTTTGTAATAATTGAGGGGCTTCTCTACAGATTCACCAACAGCTTTCTTAGCTGCAAAATGAATGACGCCATGAATTTTATTCTCAGTGAAGATTTGATCGAAGAGCTTTTTATCAAGAATATCTCCTTCATAGAGCTTAAATTCCTTTCTGGTTATTTTCAGTAAACCTGCTAAAACTGATTTTTCTGAATTGGAAAAATTATCTAGAATGATGGGGTTGTAACCTTCTTCATGGAGCCTGACGGTCACATGAGATCCGATATACCCAGCACCACCTGTTACAAGTATGTTTTTCATATTATTTCAAAAATAGGAGTATCAGGTCATTTAATCGTGAAGTACTGTTATTTTTGTCAATTGAATAAGGTATAGCTCAATGGCTGATAGATTTAAAGAGATAACAGATGAAATTAACAGCTTTAGTGCTTCAAATGGTGATGCACTTGAGCAGTATAGGCTTAGATTCATAGGAAGGAAGAATATAATCGGAGATCTTTTTGCTCAAATGAAAGATGTTCCAAACGAACAAAAGAAGGCATTTGGTCAATCTGTAAACGAACTTAAAAACTTAGCACAGGAGAAGTTTCAGGAACTAATCGATGGGTTGAATACAAATAACGATTCATCTGAGGACCATCAAGACCTTACGCTACCATCTATTCAGTCTGAGTTTGGTTCGATACATCCTTTAACAGCTACGCGTCAACGTTTCATTCAGATTTTTGAGAGAATAGGGTTTAACGTCTCTTCTGGCCCTGAAATAGAGGACGATTGGCACAACTTTACGGCACTTAACTTCCCTGAGAATCATCCAGCAAGGGAAATGCAGGATACTTTCTTTATTGAGAAGAATCCAGACATGGCCTTGAGAACTCATACTTCCAGCGTTCAGATTCGTGTGATGGAAAACGAGAAGCCTCCAATTAGAACTTTATCACCAGGAAGAGTTTTTAGAAACGAAGCAATTTCTGCAAGAGCACATTGTGTCTTTCATCAAATGGAGGGCTTGTACATAGACAAGGATGTGTCGTTCGCAGATTTGAAGCAGACGCTTTATCATTTCGTAAAAGAGATGTTCACAAAGGATACTCAGATTCGCTTTAGACCATCTTACTTTCCTTTTACTGAACCAAGTGCGGAAATTGATATTTCATGTCAAATATGTCATGGAGATGGTTGCAATATTTGCAAGTATACCGGTTGGGTAGAGATTGGTGGTTCTGGTATGGTGGACCCGAGCGTGCTAGAAAACTGTGGCATTGATCCAAGTGAATACTCTGGCTTCGCTTTTGGAATGGGTATCGAAAGGATTACCATGTTGAGATATGGTGTTAAGGACCTAAGGCTTTTCACAGAAAACGATGTCCGTTTCTTAAAACAATTTAATACGCTTTGATGAATATTGACGATATATCTAAAATTGCTGTGGTAGGTGCTGGTACAATGGGGCAAGGAATCGCTCAAATCTGTGCTTTAGCGGGATACCAAGTAATACTCTATGATTTAAATACCGATGTTCTAGAAAAAGCAAAGACCACGATATCTCGAAATCTAGACAAGGGTATTGAGAGGGGTAAGCTGACTATTGCAGATAAAGATTCAGCACTCCAACGAATTACATTTTCTGACAACGAGGATATGCTCGTAGCCGATGTGATTATTGAAGCAATTATAGAAAAGCTCGAAATTAAAAGAGCCCTTTTCGCCAAGCTTGAAGGTTTGAATAGTGAGCATACAATTCTGGCATCGAATACGTCATCTATTCCTATAACTCGGATTGCTGCTGGTTTAAAGCACCCAGAAAGGTTCGTAGGTATGCACTTCTTTAACCCTGCTCATATCATGAAGCTTGTAGAGGTAATTTCTGGTGTGGCGACTGATAAAATTGTATCTGATACAGTTGCTGAGCTAGCACGTAAACTGGGGAAGACTCCAGTAATGGCAGCTGATGCACCTGGTTTCATTGTTAATCGGGTAGCTAGACATTTCTACGTTGAAGGTCTAAAGGTATTGGAAGAGGGAGTTAGCGATGTAAACGGAATTGATCGCTTAGTAGAGTCCTCCGGATTTAGAATGGGACCTTTCAAGTTAATGGATCTTATTGGTGTTGACACAAACTACTCCGTTACGGAGTCAATGTTCAATGCGTTTCATCAAGATTCAAAGTTCAGGCCATCTCGCATTCAGCAACAAAAGGTTGATGCTGGTCATCATGGAAGAAAATCAGGAAAAGGCTTTTACAATTACGATTAAAGCAGACCTTCAATTAATTTATCAATAGTAATACCCTCAGCTTCAGCCTTAAAGTTACGGATGATCCTATGTCTCAGTATAGGTTGAGCAACAGCCTGAACATCCTCGATATCTGGTGAGTATTTTCCGTTAATCAAGGCATGACACTTGGCTGCGATTACTAGGTTTTGAGAAGCCCTAGGACCTGCGCCCCACTCAATGTAGGCCTCTGTATCGGCAGTTGCTCTATCACTATCAATTCTCGTTTTGTGAACTAGCCCAACCGCGTATTCAACCACATTGTCAGCAATTGGTGCTCTTCTTACTAAATGTTGGTAATTCATTACGGCTTCCCCATCTAGAATATGGTTGACAGTATTTTTAACGTCAGAAGTTGTGTTTTTAACTATTTCAACTTCAGATTGAAATGAGGGATAGTCCAAAGAAATATTGAAAAGGAATCTATCAAGTTGCGCTTCTGGCAGTGGGTACGTTCCCTCTTGCTCAATTGGGTTTTGTGTTGCCAAAACGAAGAAGGGCTTTTCTAGGTCAAAGTGCTGGCCGGCAACCGTTACAGAATATTCTTGCATCGACTCTAAAAGTGCTGCTTGGGTTTTGGGAGGAGTTCTATTTATCTCATCCGCAAGAATGATGTTGGCGAAAATTGGGCCCTTGATGAATTTAAAGTTTCGGTCTTTATCTATGGTTTCTGCCCCAAGAATATCCGAAGGCATCAAGTCAGGCGTGAACTGAATTCTTTTAAAACTTAAGTCTAAAGCGGATGAAATGGTCTGAATTAAAAGTGTTTTTGCTAGCCCAGGAACACCTACCAATAAACTATGGCCTTGGCAGAAGACAGATATCAAAAGAAGGTTTACCACCTCATCTTGACCAATAATTACTTTTGATATTTCGGCTTTGAGGCTTTTAAAATCTTCAAAGAATTTGTCGGCTAAAGCGACATCAGACGTTTTTTCACTCATACTTATTGGTTGTTGATAATACCGCAACGATTGTACACGGGGTCAATTTCAAGATAGACTTCTTTCATCTTTTCTTGAATGTATTCTGCCCTTTTTAATGATTTTTTCATTTCAGTTGTCGCAGCTTTCAGCTTTTCATAGTCATCCCGCAAGTTGGCCCTGTGGGGAGGTAGTTTTTTCTTATAATAGATAATTCGAGCAACTTGCGTATCAGAACCTACTTGAATCAATTGTGGCTTAGATATTTCACCTTCCTTCATCTTGTCAATTTCGAAGAATAACTCGGGGTCAAGTGCTTTTGCAGGTATTCTTAATGAGCCAAACTGATCAGTGTAGAAGCCTCCAGTAACCTTTGTACTCTGATCATCAGAATAAAGTTTCGCTGCTTCTTCAAAACTTATGCTGTCGGCCAATATTTGGTTTCTAAGGCTATCGAGATAACGCGATGCGTCTTCAATGTCTTGGCTATTAGGCTTTGGAGTAATTAGTATATGACGGCTTTGAAATTCATTACCTCTTTTTTCAACGAGCTGTATTAAGTGTATACCGAAGGATGATTCTATGGGGGTTGAAATTTCTCCGGGTTTTAATGATAAAGCACCAGCTTCATAGGCAGGATCCAAAGATCCTCTTGATTGGAAGCCTAGGTTACCACCATTCGGACCAGAGGGGCCTTCGGAATTGAATGTGGCAAGGATTTCAAAATTTTCACCATTGAGTGCACGATTACGAATGTCAAGTAACTTCTTCTTAACCCTTTCTTTTTCGGATTCACTTACTTCTGGTTCTTTCATGATCACACCAATTTGATACTCCATGGAGTATAGTGGCAAGCTATCTGTTGGGAACCTATTAAAGAATTTGCGTATTTCTTTCGGGGTAACACTCACGTTTCCCACTATATTGGTTTCTTGCTCCTCAATTCTTACTTGCTCTTCTATGGAAGGTCGCAGTTCGGCCATAATTTGGTCTAAAGACTTTCCATATTCTTTCTGAATGATCTCTTCTGAACCAAAACGCTGAATAATTTGCTGACTTCTACTGTTTATTTCATAATCGATTCTAGAAGGAGAAACCACCACTGAGTCAATTTCAGACATTACCAGCATTATTTTGCTTTCAATAGCGCCCTGAAGTATGACACACTTAGCATCACCGTTAAATTGCTGAGCTTGAGGGCTGGTCAAGAACTGAATGTAAGCCGCTTCTAGTTCGCTTTTAAGTATGATTTTGTCATCTACTTTAGCGATTATCTCATCAACAATTTGCCCATTTTGAGCAAATGCTGTAAAAGGTATTAAGATGGTCAAAACCAAGATGACCTTAATAATAAATTTTGTAGTCTTCATTTTCCTTCGCACGTTCATAAATATCATTCTCCAATCCCTTCGCCAACGCCACTTTTCGCTTGTTAAGAATTATGTTTCTAATCTCTTCTTTCACAAACTCTAACGGAGAAGCTTCTTCTGAAATTTTGTACTCCTGAATTTTCAGAATGTAAAGATAGGTAGAATCCACTTCTTCCACATACCTGTTTCTCCTCAGAAACTGTACTTTATTTGAAATAGTGGACAAGGGTGAGTTTTTGATGATGTCATCAAACTTAATCCAGGTTGAATCTTCCAAAGAGTAGTTATCTGCAAACTGAAAGGCATATGATTTGAGTGACTCTGCATCTTGCGGCCTACTTGATTTTACCCATCGCCTTACGTCATTTTTTTTGGGAGCATCGTTCGAGATTTTCAAGTAACGACCCCTGAATATATTTTGCCTTAAAGCGAAATTTTCACTGTTCTTTTCATAGTATTCCTTGATCTCTTGTGGGCTAACTGCAGTATCTAAAGACTGCTGAACCATGAGTTTCTGATATTCATAAGACAGCAAAGTATATCTGTAGTCGGCTACTTTTCTTTCAATTTCAGCTTGATTGACTTTTATACTTTTATTTGCCTCCTGAACTAGCAGCTCTTTCTTGATCCAGTTTTTAACGTATTGATCCACAATAAGTGCGCTATCTTCACTTGAACTTTGTGTGGAAACGAGACTGGAAATGTCTGATTCGAAAAGAAAGGAATTACCTACGCTTGCCACTAACTCTTTGCTATTGTTGGAGCTGGCGTTATCATTGGAGCTTAAATACTCACAAGAAACTAAGCAAAGAATAATGGTTAATATGTAAAAGTACTTGATTTTCAATTTTGTGAAAGTTCAATTAAGGCATCATTATTAATTTCTATTGTCTTTTCTTTTCTCAATAAGCTGATCCATTGTCGTTCTAGGTAATCTTGATAGTCCGAGAGTACCCGACCTTTTATTTCATCGTAGGATAGGTAGCCTGCGGGTATAATTTTTTCTACGAAATAGTATTCTGACGTATCGGTATTATGAATCCAACTTCCTGATTTTAATTCTGTTGAGTCAAACTTAGAGATTTCATTAGCCTTAATTATTCTTTTTACATTTTTTAACAGCAACAACTCTTTATCACTGAAGCTTGTAGCTATTAAATTTTCAATAGAGGTCTTTCCAGCTGATTCCTTGATCAATTTCTGAATCAGGTTTTTGTCTTGGCTTGTGAGAACGTTAACCAGAGCTCTTTTACCAACTTTATACTGACGTAGGTTACTGTTATAAAAGTCTAATGAACCTATTGAGTCTGCTATTGCTTTGTTCCAAACTTGCTTTTGCATAATCTCGAAGAGAAGGAGTCCTTCTTCGTATTCTTGCATTAAGAAACCATATTCGGGGTATTTGAATGGAGCGATCGAATCTTCAAAATTGATGATGCTTTTCCTTTCAAATTCTGAGTAAAGTGACCGAATGATATTACTGTTCAATAAGATTTTTTGTGAAGGTATCGTTTCAACGAAATGATTGACTGTGAAACTTTTACCACCTATATTAAAAAGAGGTTTTACTAATGTCTCGTTGGATAAATTGCCGTTACCGATGATGGTTAAAAGATGAGAAAGAGTATCTATATCTTGGGTAAAGTTATTTTCAGCTTTAAGCTTATTGAGAAGTTGATTATTGTTTAGTGTGTTCCGTCCAGATCGTTTGATTTGCTGTTCAATTTCAGCCCTATTTTCAGTTAAGGAGCCAATGGGTTCTTGGCCGTCTAGTTTCACAATATGCCACCCAAAACGTGTTTTTTCAGGCTTCGAAAAGTCACCAATGTGCTCTAGTGGGTAGGCTATATCGAAAAAGTCGTCTGGTAGCTGCTTTATTCTGGCCCATTGCAGTTGTCCGCCATTCATCTTGGTGCGGTTATCATCTGAATACTTCCTTGCCATCGTGTTCCATTCTGATCCGTTCGTAAGAGAATCATAAACGCTGGATGCAAGCCTGTAAGCATCTTCAGAGCTTCTGGCTTGAGTACTGAAGAAAATGTGAGAAGTTTTTAGCCTCCCTCTTGACGGACGTTTGCTGTTGACAAAAAGAAGGTGGTAACCAAACTGGGTTTTTATTATTTCTGAGACCCTGTTTACACTTGTTTGATAGGCAGCTTCTTCGAATGGGCCAACCATGTCCATAGCGCTAAACCAGCCTAGGTTACCTCCATTTGCAGCTGTCCCGTCCTGTGAATATCTTTTTGCCAGGCTTTCAAATTCTTCTCTAGAGTTGATTGTTTGCTTAAGACTATCCATAAACTGATAAACCTTGAGCGTGTCTTGAGGAACTGCCCCAGGATCGACTTTTATCAGCAAATGAGATGCATTGATCTCAATTTGCATTCGCCTATGTATTTCGGCAATGAGTTTTTCTTCAGCTTCAGGGTTTTCTAAATAGGGCTTTCTAATCTGCGCTAAATAGCCTTGAAGTTCTTTTTTGAAGTTTTGGGTTGTGTCATAGCCTTGTCTTTTGGCTTCCATCACTTTCAGCTTGAAATTGATGTAGTTATTGAGGTAATCTCTTAATGAGTCTATATTGGGCTTTTCGGTGTTACTTCGGTTTTTCTGAAAAGCATATAGAAATTCTGCCGAACCAATTTCCAGGCCATCGATTCTAGCTACCGTTAGGTGCTCCGATTGATAAGCAGCTGCGGAGAAAAAACCGATTAATCCGATGAGTAAAGTGAAAGCACTTTTCATATCAGCGATTATTTAGTGTATTCCACCTTTTTGAAAAGCGTCAGGGTGTTTTTAGTAGGAGTAGATTTGAATTCAATATTGTCCATTATTTTTTTCACAAGCATAATACCAATACCGCCCTTGTTCTTGTTCTTTATTAAGTCTTCAATAAGAGGCTCTTGATAGCTCACAATATCGAAGGCATTTCCTTGGTCAATAATTTCAAACCAAACACCTTGATTTCTAAAATCAATACCGAGTTTTACCCCACTAAATTCATCTGAGGCATGACCGTGAATGATGATATTGGCGCAAACTTCATCTACCGCCAAAACCATCATGTTAACCTCAATCTCTGAGACTTCATGGCCTTTTAACACGTCAGTTACGAACTTACGCATGAGGCGGAGCTTGTTCTTGCTACTCGGTATGTCGAAACTATACTTCACTGAATGCTGCAATCGCTGCTTCTTTATTTTCTTTAATAGTCAATAATTGGTCCAAGCCCAGAATTCCAAAAACCTTCATAACCTTTTCAGATAAACCAAATAGAATGAAGTCAATGGATTTTTCAGATATCTCTTCGATGTAAGACATGAAAACTCCCAGCCCTGCTGAAGAAATGTAGTTGAGATTGGTACAGTCAATAAGTATTCGCTGATGACCTTCTTCCATGGCTTCTTTTATCGCTTTGTCCAAGTGAATAGAAGAGCTTGCATCAGCTTCTCCATTTACGAGGATATTGAGGTAATTGTTCTCGGTTTCTTTCTTTATTTCAATCATAGTTTACACTGTTCTATGCCAATTAATTAAACTTGATAACAAGCATTGTATAGTCATCATCAAGGTCCTTTCCCCCGCAAAACTCATACAATTTGCTGATGAAAACCTTTTGAATCATCATTGGATCGTAATGAGCATTTTGCTGTAATAAGCTTTTCATTCTATCATAACCGAACTCATCGTGCTCTGAATTTGAGGCCTCCGAAATTCCATCAGTATATAAAATCAGAATGTCATCTTTATCGAAACTCATTTTGTTTACTTGAATGAAGTTCTTGTAGGTAGCGTTTCTGATAATGCCCAGCCCTAGACCTTTGTCTTCAATGTATACGGCCTGCTTTTTCTTTTTATCGTAGTAGAGCGTTGGACAATGCCCCGCTCTTGAAAATTCGAGTGTCTTTTCTTTGGTATCAATGATGAAATAGGTCAAAGTGATAAAGGATGTTCTTTCAAGACATTTGCTCAATGCCGTGTTGGCGTTAATTAAGAATTCTTCGGCCGATCGGTCTAGCTGAACTAAGCTTTGGAATATCCCCTTCATTTGAGACATATGAAAGGCTGCAGAGGTGCCTTTTCCTGAAACATCACCCACCACAATTGCGAAGCGGTGATCACTTAGTTGAAAAGTATCATAATAGTCTCCTCCAACTTCAGCGGCAGCTTCTGTAAAAGCGTGTATTGAGAAAGCAGAATTGTGATCTAACACCTTCGGTAAAAGAGCTCTCTGTACACTTTTCGCAATATTTAGCTCTTCTTTGTACCGTTCATTGAGTAAAGCTTCACCCATTAACCTGAAGTTTTCAATCGACACGCTCGCTTGACTGGCGAATGTATTGATGATACTGATCATCTCTTTATTAAAGTTGTCAGATACCTCATTCAATAGATACATGAAACCTTTTACTTGGTTTTGGATAGTGAGGGGTACTATGAAGGCCGATTTATAATTTGACTTTTTTAACCCTACTAAAACCCTGTCGGAATCTGTATTACTAACAAGTGGATTCTTAATCACCGACCTGTTCTTACTAGTCATTATCTGTTCTTTGACTTGGTTTATATTCTCTCGGTTTATGTGTTTCGATAAAATTTTAGATTCATCTGTGTCAAGGTTGACTTCTATCCATCCAGCATCCGCATACACTGCGTTCATTGATGAATTAAGCAAAACGTCAAAGATTTGATCTTCGTTCTCACCCTGCTGGATAGACTGACTTAGGCGTTGGAAATTAATCGCCTCTTCCATCTTCTTCTCGAATACTGAGGATGTAGGTAGGTTGAAGAGAATGACCAACAAGGAAAAGATGCTGTAGAAGAGAAGGAAGGTAAATACTACGATAATGAACAAATCATCGATGGTATTAAAATTGGTAATGGCCTCTTCTGGTGAAATATATAGGTAGGTAAAGAAATAGAAAATATAGATGGTGATCAGTATAATGATCAGCACGCTTTTCCATTTTTGCTTAAAATTTAAGTAAGCTACCCACTTAAGGTTTCCGGATAGAATTATTGCCATTATGGCCATTAGCGCGAATAAAATCTCAAAAAGCAGATCTTCTTCTAAGGTAAACCCCGTAAGGTTGAAAAAAATGGAAGCGACAAGAGCAGCTTCAAAGATATTCCAGTAGACAACTAAATTTCTTGTTTTTTGGTAGAGAATCAACTTCTTCCAAACAGTCAAGGTTGAAATCAAGAAGACAGAAATTAAGGCTCTATTAAGGTAGTATAAGAAAGTATCTAAAAACTCATTTTCCGCGAGCATCGTACCTTCTATAGAATCATAAAAGAGCCGAATCGATAGAGAAATAACGGTGGTAACTAAGCCTGTGGCAAATACCTTCCAAAGCAAATCTACAAACCCACCGCTTTCAACGGCTCGGATTTTAAACCTGTAGTAGATTAATATGAATACGTAAAAGAGGTCTTGGAGTAGAACCGGTATGTAGCGTGATATTTCTAAGTCTACACCGCTTTTCACCGATAAAACCTCAAGCATACGAATGGAGGTCGCAATTATCCATATAATTACGGCCATCGTAACGCTTGCGCGCATGTAGAATTTCGGTGTTAACTGTACTCTCAAGGGCATAAACTCATCCGAAACTACAAAATAAGCGATTGGTTGATGCTATGAAACGAAGAGTTTCATATTCTCATTGCTTAACTAAGCTTTATTCCAAGTTCTTTCAACTGATCATTTGCAACTGGCGATGGGGAATCTATCATTACATCGCGACCAGAAGTATTCTTTGGAAAAGCTATATAATCTCTAATTGTTTCTGTGCCACCAAACATGGCACACAGCCTATCAAACCCAAAGGCAATTCCGCCATGTGGAGGAGCGCCATATTCAAAGGCGTCCATTAAGAACCCAAACTGTGCTTTTGCCTCTTCGTCAGTAAAGCCCAAGTGTGTAAACATTGTTTTCTGCATTTCCCTGTCATGAATTCTGATAGAGCCTCCACCAATCTCAACACCATTGATCACTAAGTCGTATGCATTCGCTCTCACTTTGCCTGGCTCAGTGTCCAATTTTTTCATGTCTTCCTGCAGCGGGGCTGTGAATGGATGGTGCATTGCATGAAACCTCTCGGTTTCTTCGTCCCATTCTAACAGAGGAAAATCAACGACCCAGAGGGGTTTAAACTCGTTACTTTTTCTAAGGTCGAGGGCTTTGCCCATGTACAAACGTAGTTCGTTCATTTGCTTACGCACCGTGTTTGTGTCGCCAGATAAAACGAGGATTAGATCTCCTGGTTTTGCGTCAGCAGCTTCTGCCCAAGCTTTCAAGTCATCTTGGCCATAAAACTTATCGACAGAAGATTTAAAACTACCGTCAGTATTACACTTAACATAAACTAAGCCTTTAGCACCAACTTGTGGCCTTCTTACGAAGTCAGTCAATGCATCAAGTTGTTTCCTTGTATACTCAGCACAACCTTTTGCACAAATTCCAACGACAAGTTCGGCCTGGTCGAAAATATTAAATCCTTTGTTTTGACTCACCACATTCAAGTTGACGAACTCCATGCCAAATCGGATGTCTGGCTTGTCGCTTCCGTACTTCTCCATGGCATCAGCGTAAGTCATGTGTGGGAATTTCCCTAACTCAACCCCTTTGATTGACTTGAATAGATGCTGAGTCATTCCTTCGAAAACGCCTAAAACATCGTCTCGGGTTACGAAAGACATTTCACAATCTATTTGAGTAAACTCTGGCTGACGATCGGCCCGTAGGTCTTCATCCCTGAAACACTTTACAATTTGAAAGTATCGATCAAAGCCAGATACCATCAATAATTGCTTAAAGGTCTGTGGAGATTGTGGAAGCGCGTAAAATTCTCCCGGGTTAATTCTAGAGGGTACTACAAAATCGCGCGCTCCCTCTGGAGTAGATTTGATTAAGACCGGGGTTTCAACCTCCAAGAAGTCTAATTCGGCAAGATAATTTCTAACGGCTATTGCCAGCTTACTTCTTAAAGCGAGCTTTTCTCTTACTTCATTTCGCCTTAAGTCGAGGTAACGATATTTCATTCGGAGATCTTCACCACCATCGGTGTCATCTTCAATAATGAATGGAGGGGTGTGCGAGGCGTTCAGTACTGTAAGCTCGGTTATATCAATCTCAATTTGACCGGTTGGTATTTTATCATTTTTAGAATAGCGCTCAACCACTTTCCCTTTAGCCTGAATTACAAACTCTCTACCAAGTTTTCTGGCTTGCTCCACTACTGCACCGGGGCTTCTGCCCTCTTCAAAGGTTAGCTGAGTCAGGCCATATCGATCACGTAGATCGATCCACATAAGACCTCCTTTATCTCTAATCCGTTGTACCCAACCAGACAGTATTACTTCTGTTCCAACGTGTTCTGCTCTAAGCTCTCCACAAGTATGTGATCTCAACATCTCAGCACCTTTTAAAAATGAGTGGCAAATTTAGTAATTGTTTTAGCAATTGGGTTTAATATTACAATGAAAACAAGCGTGAGAATGGAGCTCAGCATTCACAAAGACGATTATTTTATGGAGGAGGCCCTGAAGCAGGCGGAACTCGCCTTTGAAGCAGGGGAGGTTCCTGTTGGTGCTGTGGTAGTGGCTGAAAAAAGGATAATCGCACGTGCTCACAATCAGACAGAGCAATTGACGGATGTGACTGCTCATGCGGAAATGCTTGCTATTACTTCGGCATTTAACGCAATAGGCGCTAAATATTTAAACGAGTGCACGCTGTATGTGACTTTAGAGCCGTGTGTTATGTGTGCTGGTGCATTGTATTGGGCGCAATTGGGCAAATTAGTTTATGGGGCTAGTGATTTGAAACGTGGTTATAGGCTTAATGAGAAAAATCTCCTGCACCCGAGAACAGAAATAGCCTCAGGTTTGTTAAAAGAACAAAGTGAAGCTTTGTTGAAACAGTTTTTTGCGAAGCTTCGATAGAATTACAATTTTTGTATAAACATTAAACCAATTCGATTATGGCATTTGAACTACCTCAACTTCCTTACGCACACGATGCTTTGGAACCACATATTGACACAAGAACAATGGAAATCCATCATGGTAAGCACCATGCGGGTTATACTAACAATTTGAATAACGCGATTGCTGGGACAGAAATGGAAGGCAAGGGCATTGAAGATCTTTTAGCCAATCATACTGATAACGGAGCGGTAAGAAATAATGGAGGTGGTTTTTATAACCACAGCCTTTTCTGGTCTATCATGTCACCAAATGGAGGTGGCGAGCCTTCAGGTGATTTGGCAAATGCTATTAACAGCGCCTTCGGTTCTTTCGAAGCGTTTAAGGATGCATTCGCAAAGGCGGCAGCAACTCGTTTTGGGTCTGGATGGGCGTGGTTATGCGTACATTCAGGTGGTAAAGTAGAAGTATGCTCGACTGCCAACCAAGACAATTCGTTGATGCCAAACATTGGCTGTGGTGGAACGCCAATTCTAGGTTTAGATGTATGGGAACACGCTTACTACTTGAACTACCAAAACAGAAGACCGGATTATATTAATGCTTTCTTCAACGTTATCAACTGGGATGAAGTAAGTAGAAGGTACGCTGAGGGGAAATAATAAGGTCTATTAATAGAAACTTAAAGGCCATTCTGATAAGTCAGAATGGCCTTTTTTATTTGGACTCTTTGATCTAAGAAGCCTTCTTCATCATCTCGGCAATCTCTTCGGGTGTTCTGCTTTTAGAGAGACTTTCGCCATGTTGACTGATGTCCAGGCCAACTTCTTCTGAAATCTCATTTACCCGCATTGGAATGATTAGATTAGTTACTTTAAAAAGTAGGTAAGAGGCTCCAAAGGTAAACCCGCCTACTAAGAAGATCGCAGCAATATGTCTCAAGAATGTAGTTGGGTCTCCATAAATTAGTCCTACATCCTTGGCAAAAACACCCGTTAAAATCATTCCTACTATACCGCCTACACCATGGCATGGAAAAACGTCTAGTGTATCGTCAATTCCTGTTTTGTTTTTATAGTAGACCACTATATTTGAAACAATGGCACTGGCTACGCCAATGAAAACGCTTTGACCAAGGGTTACAAAACCGGCAGCAGGAGTTATAGCCACTAAGCCAACAACTGCTCCAATAGAGGCTCCTAAGCCCGAAATCTTACGACCCATGAGTGCATCATAAAATACCCATGCCAGCATGGCGGCAGCCGAAGCTACAGTAGTAGTGGCAAAGGCCATGGCCGCATCGCCATTAGCACCTAATGCCGAGCCTGCATTGAAGCCAAACCAGCCAAACCAAAGAAGTCCGGTTCCTAAGAGTACAAAAGGAACATTAGCGGGTTTATGCACGGCACCATGATTTTTACGCTTTCCTAAAATGATTGCTGCTGCAATGGCAGCGAAACCTGCTGACATATGAACAACAGTACCACCTGCAAAATCCAGAACCCCCCACTTACGAAGAAATCCATCAGGATGCCATGTCATATGCGCCAAAGGGCTGTATACCACAATACTGAAAAGAATGATAAAAAGGATGAAACTCGAAAACCTGACACGCTCTGCGAAACTTCCAGTGATGAGAGCTGGCGTTATAATGGCAAATTTCATTTGAAATAAGGCAAATAGAACGAACGGAATAGTAGGGGCTAAATCGGCTTGGGTAGCACCACCTACGTCTTTGAAAAAGGCAAAGGTTCTGGGGTCTCCGATAAATCCACCAATAGAGTCTCCGAAGGCCAGGCTGAATCCACCAACCACCCATACGAGGGTAATCACTCCCATACAGATAAAGCTTTGAAGCATGGTGGAGATAACATTTTTACGACTGACCATTCCTCCATAGAAGAATGAGAGGCCAGGTGTCATAAGCAGTACCAAAGCGGTAGCTGCAAGCATCCATGCCGTATCAGCACCACTGATATTAGGGTCAGCTAAAAATTCTTCACCCGAAGGCATATCTAAGAGGCTGACAAGGGCTACAATTATTAAAAGTGTAAACCCAGGAATCCATTGCTTTCTCATTTTATGTAATTCGATTTTAATGGGGTCAAAAAATTACCCATAAATTGATTGTTTACATAAAATAGAGAATTATCACACTAATAAATAGCCTGTTGAATTCGAATCTTATGAAATCGATTGAAATTGAGCTTTTGAAGTATGTTATTTTGTCTTAATAAGTTCCTTTAGCTCATTCAATTCATCTCTCATTTTTGCAGCTTCGATAAAGTCCAATTCTCTTGCAGCTTTTTCCATGGACTTTTGCGTATTCTGTATCATTTTCTCCAATGCCTTTTTGTCCATATAAGCTACTACTGGATCAGCAGCAATAGAATGCTCCTCGCTTTCTACGTAGTAAGACTTTTTGCCTTTCTTAGAATCGGCTATGCCCGTCTGACTCATAATGGCTTCTTTGGATTTTTTGACCGTGGTTGGTGTAATGTTATGCTCTTTATTGTAGGCGATTTGTATGTTGCGTCTTCGATTGGTTTCATCTATCGCTAGTTGCATAGAGTCAGTGGTTTTATCAGCATACATGATAACTCTACCGTTTTCATTTCTTGCAGCGCGACCAATTGTTTGAATCAATGATCTCTGGTTTCTCAAGAAACCTTCCTTATCTGCATCAAGTATTGCGACTAAGGAGACTTCAGGTAAATCAAGCCCTTCCCTGAGTAAGTTGACTCCAACGAGCACGTCAAAAATACCGAGTCGTAACTCTCTTAGAATCTCAACACGATCGAGTGTACTTACCTCAGAGTGAATGTACCTGACCTTTACGCCTGCTCTTTCTAGGTACTTGGTCAGTTCCTCGGCCATGCGTTTTGTCAATGTAGTGACGAGTACACGTTCTTCTTTTTTGACGCGAATGTCAATTTCTTCTAGCAGATCATCAATTTGGTTCAGAGATGGTCTTACGTCTATTATTGGATCCAGTAAACCTGTAGGCCGAATTATTTGCTCCACTACTTCACCACCTGTTTTGGTGAGTTCGTAGTCAGCGGGAGTCGCACTGACGTAAATTACCTGATTGGTCATCGCCTCAAACTCGTCAAACTTTAAAGGTCTGTTGTCTAATGCCGAAGGCAAACGAAAGCCATACTCTACCAAATTTTCCTTTCGCGATCTATCTCCTCCCCACATCGCTCTCACCTGTGGCAATGTTACGTGACTCTCATCAACGATCAGTAGATAATCTTCAGGGAAGTAGTCCAACAAGCAGAAAGGGCGTTGACCTTTTTGTCTACGATCGAAATATCTGGAATAGTTTTCAACTCCTGAGCAATAACCCAGTTCGCGCATCATCTCTAGGTCGAATTCGGTTCTTTCTTTCAGACGTTTGGCCTCTAGAAACCTTCGCTCTTGTTCGTATTGATCTAGTCTTTCGACTAAATCATCTTGAATTTCATGAATGGCTTGCTGAAGGACGTCTTTACCGGTTACAAATAGGTTTGCCGGGAAAATGGTAATGATTTTCTCATCTGAGATTTTCTTTCCTGTTGCCGGATCGATCATTTGGATCGACTCGATTTCGTCACCCCAAAAGTAGATGCGATAAGCAAAATCTCCATAGGCGATATAGATATCTACCGTATCACCCTTTACTCTAAAGTTTCCTCTCTTGAACTCTACTTCGGATCTACTATAAAGAATGTCCACGAGCGCAAAAAGGAGTTGATTTCTAGGTACGGTATCACCGACCTGAAGCCTTACCACGTTTTTACCAAATTCATCTGGATTTCCAATACCATAAATACATGAAACCGAGGCAATCACAATGACATCACGCCTTCCTGTAAGTAGAGAAGAGGTTGCGCTAAGCCTAAGTTTTTCAATCTCCTCATTAATTGAAAGGTCTTTCTCTATGTAGAGATTACTATTCGGTATAAAGGCCTCTGGTTGATAATAATCGTAGTAGGAGATAAAGTATTCAATAGCGTTTTCTGGAAAGAACTGTTTGAACTCACCATAAAGTTGAGCTGCCAGTGTCTTGTTATGACACAGCACCAGAGCGGGGCGTTGCGTCTGCTCGATTACGTTAGCCACGCTAAAAGTCTTACCAGAACCGGTGGCACCAAGAAGCACTTGAGATGGCTCTCCTGCTTCCACGCCTTTAACTAGTCCTGCTATCGCTTTGGGTTGATCGCCAGTAGGCTCAAATTCTGATGTGAGTTTGAATTCCATTCATTAAATCTAATAGGAAGAAGTTAGTACGGAAAGATAAGTCGATTGTTTTCCAGACTTATTTATTCCAAATTTCCCATGCTTTTTCAGCTTGGCCATGAAGCATTTCCAAACCATTTTTTACCCAGCATTTTGCTTCGATGCCTTTTTGCATAAAAGCCGTTTTCATGGGGTTGTAAACTAGATCGTAGAGAAAGTGATCTTGAGTTAACAAATGGTAGGGTAGCTCAGGTAAGGTGTCTTCATTTGGTGAAGTGCCCAGTGGAGTTGTGTTTATGATCAGTAATGAGGTGCTAAAATGATTAGTGGAGGAGGACAAATCTTCATAAGAAAGTTGTCCGTTAGTTGGTTTTCGAGAAACGAATTGACAATTAGTTCCGAGATCGTCTAAGGCTGTCTTTACTGCTTTAGATGCACCACCAGTTCCAAGAATGAGGGCTTTCTCAGGAGTCGGATTTGGGCCAATAAATTTGATCAGAGAGTCTTTAAAGCCATGATAGTCTGTATTGTAGCCTGTAAGTTTACTGTCTACAATCTTAATTGTATTCACGGCACCAATCGATTCAGCTTTTGAATCGAGTGCGTCTAGAAAAGGGATGACCTGTTCTTTATAGGGAATTGTAACATTGAGTCCAATCAGATCAGAATTATCTGCCAGTAATTGGGTTAGCTCATCAATGGATTCAATTGGGAAGAGTTCGTATTGGGCATCATTGACTCCTTCCTTTTCAAACTTATTTGTGAAATACTTTTTCGAAAAGGAGTGACTTAAGGGATAACCGATGAGTCCAAATTTTCTCATGCTAGTCTTTCTTTAACCAAACAGCCAAGCGATCAATGAAGAGTACGATTAAAAATCCGGCAGCAGCGTAACCAATCGCTTCAATGAAGTGTGGTTCTATGCCTGTCTTAGCCAAGTATTCATTCGGCATTACATTCACTTCATAGAGTGGTTTAACCACGTTATGGCGGTCTACGTAAGTTTCAATAGTTTCCTTCCAAGGCCAAACCTTATTCAGTGCTCCAATCATAAAACCACTTAGAACGCCTACGGTGATGTTGTGGTACTTCTTGAATAACCAACTGATCACGCGGGCAAAACTTAGGATTCCAACCAAACAACCTGCCGCAAAAATTAAGATATCGACTATCCTTCTTTCATTTAGTGCTGTCATCATGTATTCGTATTTGCCGAAGAGCAGCACGATAAACGAGCCAGAGATACCTGGCAAAATCATGGCACAAATGGCCACCGCGCCTACAATAAATAAGAACCAAGGTTCATCCGGAGTTTCTGACGGCACTGCCGCGGTGATAAAATAAGCTACTACCGCACCTAGAATGATAGCAATGAAAACACCAACACTCCATTGTTTGATTTCTCTTAGCACCATAAGTGCCGATATCACTATCAATCCAAAGAAGAATGACCAAAGTTGAATTGGTTGCGTTTCAAGCAATAGCGTGATAATTTTTGACAAGGATAGAAAGCTTGTTACGATCCCAGCAAATAATACCACAAGAAAATTGCCGTTTACGTGAGCCCAAAGCGCTTTAATCTCAAACCTTTTGAGGTAGTTTAGTGCTTCTAAGTCTACGCTCTTAATGGAGTTAAGCAGCGTCTCGTAGATACCTGTGATAAAAGCAATGGTACCTCCTGATACTCCGGGAACGACATCTGCACTGCCCATGGCAACACCCTTCAAAAAGAGCAGGAGCGGATTGATAATGCGACTCATATTAGTCTTTCATGTCAAGGAAATGACTGAAGGTATCTCCTCTTAGGCCAAGTCTAATTGTCTCTAAAGGAATAATGTCCGAAGGCGCAATGTTGCCAAGGTTAACGTTGGCACCCATAAGTTTAATGAAATAAACCTGCTGTGCCTTTTGTGGCGCCTCCCAGATTATTTTCTCGAAAGGAATCTTAGTCAAAATCTCTTGAACAAGTCCAGACCTAACTTCACCAGTAGACCTAAACAGGCCAACGTTTCCGCTTTCCCTAGCTTCTCCAATGACTTTCCAAGCACCTGCATCAAGCTCTTTTTGCATAAGCTCAATCCATTTGTAAGGCGGAATGATTTTTTCTTCGTCTTTAGAGCCAACTTCAGACAACACGGTTACTTGTCCTTTTAGCTTTTTTATGTATTCACACTTCTCGTCATGGTCCATTTCTAAAGAGCCGTCAGAGACTTCAGCAAATGGCATGTCGAATTTATCCAACATCTTTCGATAGTCGTCAAATTGTCCTCTTGCAACGAAAGCTTCAAATAGTGTTCCTCCGAAATAAAATGGTATACCAGCTTCGCGGTATATGTTTAATTTATCGTCAAGGCCTGGCGTTACATAAGAGGTAGCCCAGCCCAATTTCACAATATCTACGTATTCACTTGAAACGCTCAGGAAGTCTTCTGCTTCTCTAACGCTAAGGCCCTTATCCATGGCCATGGTGAATCCTTTTTCTCTAGGTTTTTGTGTCCTTTCGGGCACATTCTTCAAAAAGTAGTGCATCTAATTTTTTTCTCTGTACTGATCTATGATCTTGTAAAGTGCCTTTTGAGTTTCCAGTTTCGGAAAGAACTCGAAGAGAACTTCGTGATTTTCGAAGTCCAAAATTAATGCATTTTCCAGATAAGTAAATGCTTCTTTGTAGAGACCTGCACTGATTTGGTAAACTACCATGCGATAAAGGAGGTCAGAATCGTCAGGAGATTCTTCTAAAGCCCTTTCCATCAATTCAATAGCCTTTTGGTGTTCACCTTGATCGTAGTAAATAAACGACCAGTCTAACCATATATCAGAATTGTTAGGCTCCAGCATGGCAGCTTCTTGATAAGACTCGGCTGCAGTGACAATATTATCGATATGAAATTCAGCATCAGCTACAGCCATCCAATAGTTTGCATTTTCCGGGTCTAGCTTTAATGCCTTATTTAAGAAATGAATGGCTTCATAGTACTTGTCTTGTGCTGCTAAACAACAACCTATCCCATACCAAGCATCTTCATAGAATTGATCAAGTTTCGATGCTTTTCGATAATACTTGATGCCGTATTCATATGCCTCTTGCTTTTCATAAGCAGCACCAATACAACAATAAACTTCTGAAGATGGCCCTTCATTAGACAGGGTGTTTTTGTAAGCTTCTAGCGCATCTTTGTATTGCTCAAGGTTCATGTAGGAGTTCCCTAGGTTGAACCATGCGGAGGCAAAAGTGTCATCAATTACTAGGGCATAGTCATAGGCCTTTACAGCTTCTTCAAACTTTTCGAGCTTGTTGTAAACAATCCCCAGATTATACCATGCATAAGATGAATACGGATCGCGATCTATGAACGCTTTGTAATAAGAAACACTGTCCTCCAGTTTACCGGTTACATCGAGACAATAAGCCAATTCATATAGCGCACTCTCGTGATTTAGGTTGGTTTCAATGGCCTGTTTATAATAACCGATCGCTTCAAGGTATTTACCATTTGTTTGATAGGTAAGACCCACGTTATAGTACACTTCCGATTTGTCTTCGGCAATATCAAGCGTGCTTAATAATACCTCAATGGCTTTATCAAATTCACCAAGAATAGAAAGAATACTTCCTTTGACGGTGAGTAGTTCAGCGTCATTGGGATGCAGGTTTTCGGCATTTTCAACGACTTTTAAAGCTTCATCGAATTGCTCCTTACCTAAGTAGCACTGGGCAGCCAGCAAGCTGATTTCCATACTAAATGGGTACTGTTCTAGGGCTAGAAGTGAAGCTTTCAGCCCCTTGCCATATTTTAGACGCTCTAGGTAATACTGAATGATGGTTTCATACTCAGTTGCATCAAAAAAATTGAAAGTCTGATTTTTGAGTTGGTCCTCGTATCTATTAACTAGCCCACGTTCCTCTTCTCTACTCGGATAATCTTCCTGCATTGATGTCAGTTGGTTTATTTAAAGTACTCAAAACCTATTGCTAAAACCACTCTGCTAGTATAAATTATCAGAAGTGGGAGTAAGTAGCTTTCTAGTTCGTTGAAAAAGAAAGGGTTATCAGTTTTATAATGAATGATTCTTTTTTAACAAATTCACAGACCACTTTACACTTTCGTCTAATGACTTGAATTCAAAATTAAGTGCTTCTTTCACTTTGGCGTTCTGAAAATGAAAGTTAGACCTCGAAAGGATAGCAGTGTCCTTGGTGATCATGGCTTCTTTTCCTGTGATTCTTGATCGAAGGAATTCGAAAGCAACGGCCAGCTTTAGCATCCATGGCCTGACTGCTTTTTGTGGGGGTTTCTTACCGAAAGCTTCGGCAATTTGCCCGAAAAACTCTTTATAACTCAGCGTCCCTGCGTTTAAGATAAAACGCTCGTCTTTAATGTCAGACTCTAACAGTTGTACGACAGCCCTTGATACATCTCTCACATCTACATAGTTAACAGTGCCTTCAGGATGAAAAGCTTTTTCGTCATAGGCATATTTAAAAACTGATGTACTTCCTCCCTGACCCCAAAGGCCAGGGCCCAAAATTACGGACGGGTTGACGATTTTTACTTCTAGTCCTTCTTGTGCTCCGCGCCAAACTTCTAGCTCCTGAAGGTACTTCGATCGGGCATAGATTGAATCAAACTCAGTTCCTTCCCAACGATCGGCCTCACTCAGCTCTACTTGACCAGCTTTGCGGCCTATAGCCGCTACGGAACTGACATGAAGAAACTTCTTTACCCCAAGTTTCAGACAAGTGTTTACTATGTCAGCAGTTCCTAAAACGTTGGTTTTATACATTTTCTGTTCCCAACGCTTGTCAAATGAAATAATTGCTGCAGCATGGACTACACCTTCAATACCATTGAGTGCTTCTTCTAGAAAGTCGGTATCGTTCATATCGCCCACTACCCATTCAATTTGAGTCTCGATGTCTTCTAGCAAAGTCATTTTACTAGAATTACGCTTTATCGCGCGAATGTTATGACCACTATCGAGGAGTTGCCGGCATACAAAACTGCCAACCAAACCTGTGGCACCGGTGATAAATACTTTCATTTAGAGTGAATTATTTAATAAATCTAAGTCCAGAAGCTTTTTCCAATATTTCAATTGAGTAGCTTCTTTCAGTAGGTTGATGTGTCCCATATTGTGACAGTCTGTGCCAACTAACCGAGGCACTTTCATGTCAATAAGCTTCTCTGCAAACTTTTTTACTGGTTTGGAATAGCATCCAGTGAGGGCTACTGCGTTTAACTGAAAAATAATATCTCTATTTATGAGTTCTTCGAGTAGGTAGTCATTGTCTATCAGGTAGAGATATCTTTCTGGATGTGCAAAAACCATTTTGTACCCTTTCACTGTCAATTCAAACGAGGCCTCCTTTAGCTGTGGTGGTGGATTCATAAATGATGTTTCGACCAGAACGTATTTGTCTCCAAAGGTCATAAGGGGTTCATTATTAGACAGTCTTTCCATGAAAGTCTCGTCAAGAAAGTATTCTGTAGCCGCTTCAATTTCTATGTTGATGCTATTTGCTTTGATAGCTTCTTTGACCTTTTCAAGACCACCATTTATTATTTCCGGGGTATTGTCATAAGAACCAGTCATTGTGTGTGGCGTAGTAATGACTTTTTCATATCCCAGAAACTCCATCTCCTTCAAAATCTCAAGGCTCTCATCTATGGACTGGACACCGTCATCAATTGAAGGAATCAGGTGAGAATGAATATCGGTTTTCAAATAGCCGATATCGGGTTGGATGGGTTTCGATTTCTTAAGAAATGAGAGAATACTCAAAATACGGGTGCTTCTTTATATGCCGCAAAGGTAGCTAAAACTTGATCTTTTTCAGACACTATTGGGTCTGAAACCTGCCAGTTTATGCCTAACGCAGTGTCGTTCCATAGAATGCCTCCCTCTGACGCTTTATTATAATAATTAGAGCATTTGTATGAAAACACGCTGTCTTCAAGTGCCAGAAATCCATGTGCAAACCCCGCTGGGACTAAAAACATATTATGCCTACTGGCTTCTAGTAATACAGTATGGTGTTTGCCGAAAGTTGGAGAGTCTTTTCTGATATCTACAGCAACGTCTAAAACTTTGCCTTTTGATACCCGAACAAGTTTTGCTTGAGCATAAGGTGCTGCCTGATAATGTAAGCCGCGCAGTGTTCCTTTTACTGAGAAAGATTCATTGTCTTGAACGAAGTCTTCCTCAATCCCCAATTCACGGAACGTATTTCTTCGAAATGACTCAAAAAAATAGCCTCTCTCATCTCCAAAAACACTTGGTTCAACCTCATAAAGGCCCTCAAATCCTGTCTCTATTATTTTCATTCTAACAACTTATGGGTTCAAAGATTGTGACTTTTTTCAGGAATGCCTCAGCCTTTAGCTTAACCTACCGATAAATCGGTTGAATTTCCATTTACCTACGATTAATTGTAGCTTTGTAACCTGTTTTATGGGAGGATACGAGACGAAATCATACGAAAAAGACACTGCCGTTTTAGTGGCACTAATTACACAAGATCAATCTGAGCAAAAGGTAATAGAATATCTTGATGAGCTTTCTTTTCTAGCGGAAACACTAGGAGTAGAGGTGGTCAAGTCTTTTACACAAAGGCTGGAGAGGCCGGATACGCGCAGCTTTGTAGGGAAAGGCAAGTTAGAGGAGATTAATACCTACATCAAAGCAGAAGGAGTTAATACGATCATTTTTGATGATGATTTATCTCCTTCGCAACTCCGCAACTTGGAAAAAGAATTAGAGGTCAAAATCTATGACCGTAGTTTACTGATACTCGATATATTCCTTAATCGTGCCCAGACGGCTCAGGCTAAGACCCAAGTAGAACTTGCTAGGTCGACTTATTTATTACCGAGACTAACTCGAATGTGGACTCACTTAGAGCGACAGAGAGGTGGAACTGGTACTCGAGGAGGAGCTGGTGAGAAAGAGATAGAAACTGATAGAAGGGCGATTAGGAATACCATTACGGTATTAAAAAAGAGACTTGAGAAAATTGAAAAGCAAAACGCTGTTCAAAGAAAGTCTCGTCATAATGTAGTGAGGGTCGCTCTTGTGGGATATACCAATGTCGGTAAGTCTACCATTATGCGCATGCTCACCAAGGCAGATGTATTGGCTGAGGATAAATTATTTGCCACAGTAGATTCTACGGTGAGAAAGGTGGTTTTTGAGAATATACCTTTTCTGCTTTCGGACACCGTTGGGTTTATTCGTAAGCTACCGACTCACTTAATCGAGTCCTTTAAATCTACGTTGGCAGAGGTAGTCGAAGCCGATGTACTTTTACATGTAGTGGATGTTTCACATCCTTACTTCGAAGATCAAATGAAGACTGTTGACGAAACCCTTGCCGACATAGGCGTAAAGGATAAGCCTACAATTCTTGTTTTCAACAAGATCGACCAGTTTAAAACCATTGATCCCGAAATAGCTGAGGAAATGGAACAACCTCCTTTGACGCTGGAGGAATTGAAGAATACTTACATCGCAAAAGGTGAAAATGATTCAGTATTTATTTCGGCAGTAGAGAAAAAGAATATCGAAGAATTCAAATCTGTTTTAATGGAGAAAGTGAAAAAAAGACACTTTACCATCTTTCCGAATTACTTGAAGGATTCTCATTATTAATTAGCTTTGTAAGCCTTTAGGACATTTTTTGGCCTCGTAGTTCAATGGATAGAATAGAAGTTTCCTAAACTTTAGATCTAGGTTCGATTCCTAGCGAGGCTACTTTTTATAGTCAACTAACCGCCTTCTGCAGTCCTTATCAAAGAATCCCAGTAGTTGAATGATAGTTTGTGCTTTTGGTTCGACCATTGTTTGGGTTTGAGTTCGCGAACGCGTTCGCTGAACGTTTGCTAAGATTGTACCAGAACTTTGGTTATTCGTCAGTAAAAGTTTGAATAAGGACTTAGTTTACTCCGATAATAAAGATTGAAGGGCGTTATGTTGCTCTTGGTACTTTTCTGGGTTATTGGCTTTGAGTTTTACCAAGTGTTGCAGCTTCCATTGAATAGCCGGAAAACGCTCTAGGTCGTAGATACTCCAATCGGGATCAGTATTATTTACGCTTAAGAGGAAGCGCTTATCTAGGTCATTTAGATTTAGTCCAATAGTATTGACTAGTTCTTGCCTTGTAGCTTTGTATTGTTCATAGGGGAATAACTCGGAGGTCATTCCCTCAAATTGATTCATCATTGCTGATTGCTGATCCAAAAAATTGGGGTTAAGAAGCTCATGTATTGGCCGTTTGCTGCTTAGAATAGTGAGCATCAACCCTGGTATGATTTGCTCTGTAACCCCTTCATTCTCCAAAAGGAGTTTAATATCAAATAAATCTCTTGGATGTTGCCTATCCAGAGCTGCACAAATCTTGCCTCCGTAAAGCTGACCGAATGGAACTACTGGTACTTCACAGAAGGCGTCAAATTCTTCCTGCGCCCGATTACATAGAATCATTTTTTCTGGAGCTTCAAGAACTCCTCTGTTAATTGGGTTTACCTCTACTTTAATTTGAGCCCTTTGATTCGAGACCTGAAGTTTTAAATGGTTTGGCTGATGTATTATCGTAACCATGGGAATTGCCCTTTCCACATTGGCTTTTATCCTGATCAGCGCACTCGATATATTTTCTAAGGATGTTTGTCTATCCTCAATTGGAATATAGGTTAAGTCTATGTCAACGGATAGTCTAGGCAGCTCTCGTACAAAGAGATTAATTGCTGTCCCTCCATGAAGTGCGAAGCAGCTTTCTTTAGCTACTTCAGGCAGTACTTGGAGCAATAGATCAACTTGCTTTTTATACTGATCTTTCATTTTCTAGTGCTTTTGGTACGGTGATCTGATATTTAGATATATAAACACCATTATTGACTAGGCTTCTCTTGCCTTTACCAATATCTATTTTTTCTAGCTGGAGGTAGTTGAGCCAACTATGTCCAGACTTTTCAGCCAAATAAAGGAATAGTCTCTTAACCTTTACTGATGAGCAACCTTCTAATAGTGCCTGAACTTCTTTGGGTCTGAGGTTATTCAATGACTCCATAAGCTGGTAACATTCGACTAAGTCTTGTTTCTCTGGACTGAGATAAAGACATTCTAATAATGCTCTGGCCGGACTGGAGATTTTCAGGGTGAATTCTTTGGTCTGAAACTCTATAAGTCCTAATGTACTTTCTAAAAACTTAGTTGATAGATACTCTACTTTGATCCCCCAGTCGTGTTGAGTAAACCAAGCAGGGATGTTTTCCCCTTTGGCTCCAAACAGATAAACACTTTTGCTCGAAAGTTCTAATTGATGGGCCTTGCCTTGCATGGCCAATGCTGTTTTACCTCCAAAATGAGTTGATAAGCCTAATTGAGTTTGAAGAGAATAAAGAGCGCCAGATACATCAACATGATCTCCAGAACGTATCATTGCTCCTGACCCTATTGATTCCAGCCATTGACTTTTCCTGTATCTTCTCTGGAGGTCAAAACTATAACCTTTACCTACAAGCCAAGAAGCAAGAAGTACAGTTCCTCTGGGCTGTGCTTGAAGAAGTTGGTTTATTTTAGATGCATTAGCCGTACTCACAGTACGAATATATGGGTTATTTTAAACTGTTACTAAGAAATAGTTTAAAATGTTTAGTAAAACAGTACTCACAGTACGAATATACGGCCTGAAATAAAACATCTGTATTGTTATCATCACACCAATTATTAAGTAGTCTACTTAGTTTATTAACTATGTTGTTTTACCGAAACTGAAGAAGTCTCGACAGTTTTCAGCTTCACTTAAACTGTCTTTTTTAATCTCTAAGTGGTTTTGTGGCTCTAGTCTGTTTAATAAAAATCATTGAGTCAAAGGCTTTGATCAAATGAAGCCAATAGGTGTCAGTTTTCTTCTCTTGTCCGTATCCAATAAGTCTTATAGCTCCTAGAACCTCATCGGTATTCAGTTCTTTTTTTAATATCGAAAAATCAAGAAGAAAATTACTTCCGTAGGTGGCGAATGAGTTTTCCCAAAGTGGTATTTTGATTGATTGAATATTTGATTGATTAAGGGTTTCAGAATAATTATGATCACCATTGATCAATTTTTCCTCTATAAATGAATAGCTACCTTCAAAAGTAGCTAGTCCGATTGAATGATAGTTATCTCCAAATTCCTCTTCCAAATCTCGCCCCATTAATCCGATCTCGTTGTCCACAATAACTTCTTTTGAAATATGGGCATTATGAGCCCAAACAATGATTTTGTTGTTTTCATCCTTGGCTAGATAAGAAATTCTTTCAGCCATTAGTTCATCTCGGCTTTTATAAGGCTTTTTATTGCTGAGATTTATATAATTAATGAATGTACTCTTAGCGTTGAATAGGATTTCTTTTAAAGATTCGGTTAGGGTTCCGATACTTTCCAATCGCTTTTCAATGGAAATAATGTTGTTGTAGATAGCAACGTTTAGCTTGAGCTCCTTTTTTCCATTGGCCTTAGCGGCTTTAGCATTGTTTGATTTTAACTTGGCTAGAAGTTGACTTAATTCTTTATCATCGACTACCCCTATGTTATCAGTCAAAAGCTGGTTGAAAACCCAAAAGGAGTCGTCAGAACCTTTAAACTTTGTGTTGTACGCAAATCGGTTATCTCGGTACCATTGAAGAAAGGATTTTGTTTCTTGTGTTTGGTAAATTGAAAGCAAGTGTTTTTTCATTAAGCTATCTAAAGGACCTTCTGATAACCCTGTATTTAAAATTTCAATGTCATCGTATGGACTCTCCAAAACAACCAGGTTAAACCCCCTTTCTTCAATGAGTCTTTTTGTGATCATTTCTCTGAGTTGATAAAATTCAGAAGTACCGTGTGTGCTTTCGCCAATGGCCACTATTCTTTTATTGGCTAAAGATTCTACTAACTCATCTAGACTTGAGCTTAAGGTATTTTTTGTTGTTAAATCAATTGGTGTTGAAGCCTGATCTAAGGCAGCGTTGAATGTGTCCGTATTAAAATCTTTCAACAGTATTAAGGGTGTTCTTTCTATTGTTTGAATGTCTTTTCCGTCTATCTTGACGCTGAAATCATCAAACCAAGCGGTTCCTTTTCCACTTAATATGCCGGAAACGTAAATGGCTTTCGCATTTGAAGGTAGGGGTAGTTTTATTGTGTATTCTTTCCAGTCTTTGGTTCCTTTGATTTTTAGGTGCTGCATGGTTTTAAACCCTAACATGCCATTATAGCCGTCTATTCGCATGAAGAGGCCGACATATCCTTTTACATTTTCGTGTTTTACACGACCTGTAAGCGTAATTGTATCGCCAAAAAAGCTTACCGGAATACCGTAAGTAAAAGTTCCAAACTTCCCTTCCTTGTCTGAAACTACTTTTCCCACGTATTCTCCATTGTCTAATTTTTCTCCAGAGACGTTTTTAAAATCACCCCATTTTAACCAACCATTGGGCATCAACTGGTTTATCGAGTCGTATTCATCAAAATTCAAATTGTACTTTTTCTGATTTTGAGCGTGAATGACTGTTTGGGCGGCCAAAATGGTTAAACAGATTAAATAAGGTTGAATACTTCTCATAAGATTGATGTTTGACGCCACGAGCTTAGCTGTAAACCGAGACTACACACGAATATTTAATTCAAATGATGATTTTCATTGTTGGCGGGTGTTATAAAACGTTAAACGTCAGATGTGTGGTGCGACTAGGGCTATTCTCTAAACCTTATGTCCCACTTTTCTTGAAAGAGGTTTACTCGTTTGCTTTATAGACTTCTAGTAAATAGTAGCTAGCCCAACAGATAGAAACTCTTGCCGAGGCTACTGACTTTTTGAGCTTCAGTCAGGGGAGTCAATCATTTTTACTGAATATTAGATAAAAGTTAGATTTTAGTTACTTTTGTTAAGAATCTGACGATTCACATCTCAACTAAATCAACACTACTTTTCTGACGTTACCATAGGTTCTTATGTGGAATATAAGGTCCCATTATAAATAGGGGTTAACACGCCTAACGTGTATTGATATAAGCCGGGCTGGCAAATCATTTCTCAGTAAAAAATCACTGATAGTAATTACCTATCCCGTTGTGCTATATCTAATGCTTAAACAACGTTTTATTAATTGCTAAAATTAAAGACCATACTGTACTGCTTCTTTCTGTTAGTTCCATTTATGGGAATGGCGCAGGAACCGACTGTCCAAGCCACTGCTTTGGCTACTTCAGATGTGGGCTCTGGTACCTTGACACTTTCTTGGACGAGAGGCAATGGATCCAATATAATCATACTTGCCAAAGCCACAACGGCAGTTGATGCAACTCCGGTTGATGCTACCACATACACTGCAGATAGGTTTGGTTCAGGTACGCAAATAGGCACAGGAAATTTTGTGGTTTATATTGGAACAGGTACCTCAACGACCATCCGTGGATTAAGTGCGAGCACAACCTATCACTTCGCTGCTTATGAATTTAATACTGGACCTACAGATTATCTGCTGACATCAGCTCCCGTAACGAATACAAGCACTGTTGCAGCCCAAACCTACTACAGCTTCCAAAACGGTAACGCGGAGAGCCCAGCAACCTGGACGACCAATTCATCAGGAATAACTTTAGTCAATTCAGCCGTACCAAGCCCTGCGGATAATGTCGTGATTCTAATCAACAGAACTGTTACTATTACTGAGAACGACTTTGATGTGGTTTCGATGGATATCAATGCCAACGGAACCTTGGATTTAGGCGCTACTAATGGGCACACCTTCACCACCTTGACTGGAACTGGCTTGATGCGAAGTACTGCAGAATTTCCAGCCACGACTACCAATGACTTTGTTACTGTGTCAGGAGGTACTTTTGAGTATTATGATGCAGGAATCGCTACGCTGACCACGAGTGATCAAACAACTTATAACAACTTAATTTTTGATAACTCTGATTTAACGGTAGGACTCAATCTTACGGTGAATGGCACTTTCACCTTAGAGAATGATAGTGACATTACAATTGGTGATGATGCTACGGCTCGGACCATCACTTGGTCAGGAAATGTTTCTGTCGATGCGACTTCAAGTATCATTATGAGGACTGGAGCGGCTTTAACAGAACACGTGATCAGTGTTGGTGCTGACTTCACAAATAACGGATCCGTAAGGTTTACAGCTCAGGGAACACCAAATTATACAGTTGACCCCTCGGTTGGAGTAGCCATCGTAACGTTTACAGGTGCTGCGGATAATGTTCTGACTTGTAATGGTATCACTGATTTCTATCGATTAGTTGTGAACAAGGGAACTGATAAGACGTTTTTGCTGACTGTTAACTCTTCTAATACTGCCAATTTTGCTCTTTATGGAACTACGAACGATACCAACCAAAATGTAGCTGATCCAAATGACGTAACTAAAGCTTTATGGATAAGAACGGGTACACTAAAACTCAATAGCAACATTACAATTGTATCACTGACGGAAGGCACTAGACACTTCTATATTCCCAGTAATGGTGGGCTTTGGGTAGACGGGGCCTCTGTGGCACTTTCAACTGGATCAGGTAATGGAGCGAGTCAAGGTGTGGCCATTTATGGTTTGCTACGATTAACCAGTGGTTCAATTACAAGTGGAGACGGACCAGGCATAAATTATCGAGGGAATGCTGAAATTCTAGTAGAAGGAGGTAGTATGACGCTAGCTCAGTTTAGACGAGCGAACTCTGGTTCTTCTGGCAACAAAGCCTCTTATACCCAGACTGGGGGAACGGTAACTGTTAATAATGTTGGGAGAAATAATTCTAATGTAGCACGATTCGACATGGAGTCGACCAACCTGTCCGAGGCACAAAGCTCATTCACAATGAGTGGCGGCACGCTAATAGTAAGTAACCCGAATGCGACTACAGGAGGAATAAGCATCCAAACTCGAGCACAGGACTTTTCTGTCACGGGAGGAACAATCATCGCGGAGGTAACAGGCGGGAATAACTTCGGCATTACGTTGCCTGGACCAATTTACAACTTAACCGTAAGGGAAGATGCAAATGGTGCGACTGGAGATATTCGGCCAATGAATGATGGCATTGATTTGACCAATCTTCAAGTTCAGAATGACTTAATTCTTAATCAAAATGTTGTCCTCAATATGGACAATGATGACTTGACAGTAGGAGGAAACTTCACTATCAATTCAGGTACGACTTATACACCGGGAACGAACACAACGACTTTTAATGGTTCGGGAACACAGACATTGACAATCGAAGGAACAGTCACCACTGGTTTCGATGATTTTACAATGAACAAAAGCGGAGGTTCTTTGAGCCTATCTGCTTCGTCTCCCGCCACGGTTACTGTTACAGATCAATTGACTTTGACCAGTGGAACATTTGATGATAATGGTAAAATGGTTGCGGTGGCTGGAAACGTAGTAAACAGTGCGACCCATACTGGATCTGGAAGCATTCAGCTTAATGGCACCAATACCCAAGAGATTTCTGGAAGCGGCTCAGGTATCTTTCAAAACCTGACCTTGTTGAATACAAATGCAGCAGCTGCCCCGGTCTCCACGTCTGCCAACGTCACAGTGAATGGCACGCTGACTTTTTCAAACGATAAGCTTTTTAACATTGGTACTAATAATCTAGCCCTTGGTACTTCAGGTGTTACCTCTGGTCATACGGCTGCGAGATACATTCAAACCGCAGGGAACGCCTCTGATGGGGGAGTCACAAAAACATTTTCAGGTAACGCTACAGGGTATGTAATACCAGTAGGTACAAGTACAAATTATTTACCAGCGACCTATACCTTCACGGCAAGTGGTTTTGGAAATATTACGGTGCGACCCGTTTTATCTGATCATCCGATTCTAGGCATGGCTAATACCGGAGTTGGTGCTTATTGGGTGGTATCAGAAAGTGGATGGACTTCAGCTACGGTGACCCATGCTTATGACTATCCAACCAATGGGAGTGATGCTGCTTATAGAGCAGGAAGGTACTTGGGTGCTAGTTGGACAGACCTTGGTGATGTTGGAACCCCAGGTCAGGTGATTGAGGGAAGCGATCAATTTACAGTAACCGGTGTCTCTTATTTCGAAGGTGAATTCACAGCAGCAAATGCATTTTCAGATCCACTTACTTATTACGCACGAGCAGATGGAGATTGGGGTACAATGGCTACTTGGTCTACTGCAGGTCATGGCGGAATTGCTGCAACGGGTACACCTGGAGCGCAAGATGTAGTGCTGATCGGAGATGGAGGGGCCAATAACTTTACAGTAACCGCAGAGGCTAACACCAAAGAAGCCGCAGCTTTAACCATTGCATCAGGCTCTACTTTGAACTTAGCAGAGACCACCGGACATGTGTTTAGCACAACAGACGGAACAGGAACACTTCGTATTGCAGGCGCATATTTTCCAACGGGTGATTTTACAGCCTTCTTGGGAGGATCTGGTGGGACTGTGGAATATTATGCGCTCAGTACAACGGACTATACAATTCCAGATATCTCTCCAGCTACGTTTTTCAACCTAACCATTAACACAGGCTCGCAAAACATCATTACGCTACCAGACCAATCTATTACTGTTAATAATGACTTTACTGTAGGGAGTGGTAGTGATACTGATAGAGTACAGACGTCACAAATTGATGCCGGTGGAGACTTGACGGTAAATGGGGATTTGACCGTTCAAGCTGGAGGGTTCTTCAGAATACGAGAAGGAGTGACTGCCATTACAAGGGAGATTACGGTTTTAGGTGATCTAAATGTGGCAGGTGATATTCGAATGAATAATACTGTGGCATCAACAGATATGGTCTTGACTATACATGGAAATGTAATCAATACAGGGTCGATAGACTTATCCAATACAGACTCATTTATCAGAACAGTTTTCACCTCTGCGGCCAATACGTCCATATCAGGTGCTGGCAGTACAACGGAATTTGCATCCATTGAAGTTGACAAAGGAACTTCAGCTACTTCCATTTTAGAAGTAACATCATCCAATTTTGCGATTGTCCAAGACCCTGGTTTGATACTCACCAATGGTACTTTTAGATTGACCACAGCCTCCACTATTACAGCCTCTTCAACTACCCTGACGATACCATCTACCGCAGCACTTTCTGCCAATGGTGGAACCATCAATATTGGTACTGGCGCCAGCAATGCCAATGATTTGACCTTAAACGGAGAGCTGGAAGTAATTACTGGAACAATCAATATTGGAAACTCAGCCAATGCGAACAGCAACGATATTGAGTATGCTAGTATCGGCACCCCGATAATTGATGTTCAAGGAGGTACACTCTTTGTCAATGGACAGATTAGAAGAAGTGCAGTGAATACTAATGGTTCGCTGACCTATGACCAGTCCGGAGGAACGGTTACTATTAATGGAAGGGCCAGTTTGGCCACAAGGGCTAAACTTGAAGTGGCTAACAGCGGTGTTTTCAATATGTCGGGAAGCAGCACCCTGAATATTATCAGGGGAGGAGGTACTACCTTCGATGACTTGCATTTGAGGCCTGGTTCTTCTTCGGTTACTGGAGGTACAATCGTATTTGGAGGAGGAGACCCGACTAACCCACAAGGGTATGCTTTGGATGCAAATATCACGCTCAATAACCTCACAATCACCCAAAGTACTAGTGGAGCTTCTACCGTAGACTTAAATGTTTTTGGACTAACCTTAAGTGGTGATTTGATCTTATCGGATGCCAATAGCATACTAGAAACTAACAATTTGGATGTAGCAATTGGTGGAGACTTCACAAATGCTGGCACTTATACTGCAGGCTCCAATACCACCACTTTTAATGGGTCAGGGGCTCAATTAGCAACTTTTACATCAGCCTCTTCTTTCAATGATTTTGTGCTCAACAAAAGCGCAGGAACTTTAACCTTGGCTGGCGCTAATGATCCTACAATTCTTGGAGACTTGACCTTAACCAGTGGTACTATGGAAGATGGTGGGCGTACACTGAACGTCACTGGAAATGTGACCAACAATGCAACGCATACGAGCGGTACAGTGGGCACAGGAGGAATTTCCTTCACAGATGCGGATCATAACCTGACAGGTACTGGGCCTTATGGCAACATTACCTTGAATGGAACTAGCCGAACAATTTCAGTAGGTAGTGCCACGACTATCAATGGAGATTTGGACTTCAATGGTACTGTAGTATTTGATATGGCTAGTAACAATTTGACATTTGGAGAAGTCAGCACAATCACTGGAACAGGATTTTCAGCTTCAAAGATGATCCGAACCGCATCCAATAATAACATCACCAAGAACTACCCTGCAAGTGCAAGTAACTTTACATTTCCAGTAGGAATTGGCTCAGATTACACCCCAGTTAATGTAAACCTTACGGCAAATTCGGCAACAGGCACTGTTACCTTAGCTGTTTTTGATGAGGCACACCCTTTGACAACTGATGCAGGTGATACGGAGCTTTTATATTATTACAGATTATCAACTACTGGCCTTTCAGGGGTCACTTCAACCCTAGTTTTTAATTATATCGGAACAGATGTCCAAGGTGCCGAGGCATCTTACTTTGCTGGACGAGTTGTAGGAGGCTCATGGACACCAAGTGGAGGAGAAGACTTAGTAGATGATGGTGCTAATACCATTACTTATACTGGGGTCAGTTTCGTTGATGGCGATTATACCGCAGGTTTAACGGCCGAATTCGGTACTCCTGCTGTTTATTACAGTAGAAACGCAACTGCAGGTGCGGGTAATGTCAATTGGGAACTTGCCAGTTCATGGACCTTAAACAGTGATGGTACGGATACTCCTTTAGCTTTGCCAAGTTCAGCACCTTCAGGGAATAATGTGACCATTCTTTCGGGCCACGAGGTTACTATCACTACTAACTCTAGAAGTACCTTTGACCTTGTGTTGGACGGTACTTTGAATCTAGTTTCAACATTGAGCCATACCTTTGGAGCAATTACGGGTTCAGGAGAGCTATCGCTCGAAGCGACTGCGAGCAATAACTTTAGCTTTCCATCAGCAGATATTTCAGCATTTACCGGTACCGTTAACTATACAGGCGATACTAATGATGGGAATTTGCTCAATACACCTGTTGAGTTTAGTTCTTTGATTTTCACGGGAACAAGCGCCAAGAACCTTGAAAATATAGACCTTAATATTTCCGGTACATGGAACATATCTTCCGGTACTATTAACCAAACTAATAGTACAAATACTAGCTTGAATGGTGATTTTAATAATTCGGGTGCCACTTTCAATGCGACCAATGGGACGTTTATTTTTAGTGGCACTACAGCTCAAGACATCATTACAACTGCAGGTACAACGACATTTAATAACCTCATCATTTCGAATACATCCGCGAATGTATCCATTCAAGACAATATCACGGTGAATGGCGTTTTAACGCAAAATGCTTCTACTACATTGGATCTAAATGACAATGTAGTGTCAGGCACAGGGTCGGCAGTACTGAATGGAACAATCAATACAGCCAACACAAATGGTTTATCGGGAGGGGCCGCAACCTCATTTACTAATACGCTAAGTAGTGTTACCCTTGGTGGCACTTCAAGTATTGTTTACAATGCGGCAGGTGCGCAGAGTGTATCTGGTCGAACTGATTACAACAACCTTGAAATTGCTGGCAGTGGAGCTAAGACAATGGTAGGTGACTTGACAACAGCAGGGGTGTTGGATATTTCAGCAGGCACATTGGCCATAGGAGCGAACATACTTACGCTCAACGGAACCATCAGTGGTGTAGGAACAATCACTGGTAGTAATGATTCAGATATTGTTGTAGGTGGAACGGGTGATTTAGGGACGATAGACTTCACTCCAGGAGGAGAAACCTTAGGTGATTTCACGATCAATAGAACAGGTTCTGGAACGGTAGACTTTGAGGAGAACTTTACCATTAGAGATAACCTGACCCTTACCGAAGGATTTGTAAGACTTGCAGCAGGGACATTTGTTACCCTTGGTACATCAAGTAATGTGATCAATATTGTAGGAGGTAGTTCCACCAGCTATATTTCAACCGACCCGGTGGATGATGATGATACTGACGATGTGATTGGTATAGAAGTTTTTCTCAACAATACAGACTTAGAAATACCAGCAGGTTTCAATCCATACTACCCTATCCTTTTGAGTTGTTCTGGTTGTTCTGGGTCCGAAAGATTCAGATATAGAATCAGAAGAGGGCCATATAATACACCACCGTCTGGCGGAGGAAGAGAAACCGACAATGTGGTTCAAGCACAATGGGAAATTAGACTAAGCAATCACTCAAGTGATGTTACCGTCAATATTCGGTTGGCTTGGTTTGGTTCTGAAGAAGGTCCTATGCTGGGCAATGATGTGGGCATTAGCATTTATGATACAAATGTGACTCCTGCTGGCGATCGCTTCTGGGATGTTGGAAGTAACATTGCCACCAAAAGTGGAACCAACCCATACTTTAGAGATAGAGCCATCACCTTTACCGGTAATCAGCGTATTTACATGGCGGTAACTAACAACATATCTCCGCTACCCGTCACACTGGTTTCTTTTACTGGAAAAGTAAATGAAAACAGGCAAACGGAACTGAATTGGCAAACAGCTGGAGAGGTAGATAATAACTATTTCGTGGTTCAAAGATCTCTTGACGGAGCGAATTTTGATGATTTGGACTTTGTTGCCGGTAACGGAGATACCGATGCACTGATCAACTATAGATTCTTAGATAATCAAATCCCTGATATGGCGGGCAATCTGTTTTATCGATTGAAACAAGTCGATTTTTCTGGGAGCTTCGAATATAGTCCTATCATTTCGGTGGCAGTAGATAGAGTTCCGAAACTAAGAACCGCTAGCTGGAAGTTCTTCCCCAACCCAACTAATGGCGATGATTTTGAATTAACCTTAATCGACCCGTCTGTCGATCGTCAAAACAAATTCTTATTTCAAATCCTTGATACCCGAGGTAGAAATGCACATCAGCAAATGCTTAGCATTCAAGATGGTGTCAATTGGATAAGACGAAAATTAACTGAATCTGCTGATGGTGTGTATATTCTTCTTATTACCACTTCAGAGAAAACGGATCGCTTTAAAGTGATCAAAAAGTAGTCTTAAACTCATTATTGAAAGGTATCAAGTAAACTCACCAGAAAGGAATCATTGTCTCTCTAACCCAATATTTCTCGTGCTTATGACTCAGTTTAAGTGCTGAGCAAATAAATATTTTGAGTTTAATGGTCTCGGAAGAAGATTTATCTTCGTAGTAAGCTCTTTTTAAAGACAGTCTAAAATTTTTTGCAGAAACTGTAATTCTGGAAGACTGAAAGTAACTAACTACATTAAAGGTTAAAACTTGAGCGTCAAAAGTCTTTGATCAAAGATAATACTGAAAGTAAGTTTATTGGAATGGTTACCGAATCTCAGGGAATCATTCATCAGGTGTGCAATGTCTATTGTGACGATAGGGAGCACCGTAAAGACTTATTTCAAGAGATTCTAATTCAACTCTGGAAGTCATTTGCATCATTTAAGGGAGAAGCCAAATTTTCTACTTGGATGTACCGAGTGAGTTTAAACGTAGCATTACAGTACGTTAGGAAAAAGGACAAAGTACTTGATCAGATCAGTCTATCTGATGAATTGAAGAACTTATCCGATGTCGCTCAAGAAGATCAGTATGAAGAAGACCTTAAGCTATTATACAAGGCGATTAGCCAATTAAATGACATAGAAAAAGCCATCATTATGCTATATCTCGATGATAAGGGTAATGATGAAATCTCTGAGATAACAGGAATATCTCAGAATTATGTTCGTGTTCGAATGAACCGAAGCAAAGAGAAACTCAAAAAGATTTTAAACACCCAATAGCATGGAAGTCAAAGACCTTAAAACCATATGGAAGAAGGCCAATGATCAGGATCAATCTGGTTATTGGGTGAGCGACCATGATCTCCGCGCTATGTTGAAGAAAAAATCTCGTGCGGCCATTTCTGATGTTCAGAAGGAGTTGAAAAATAAGTCTAGAATGACAGCAGGGTTCTCCATCTTTGCCATGCTGATAGGTGTTTTCAGTATTTCTAAGCCTGATTTGGAATTTGGGGTAACTAATGTCCTTCCCGGCAGCACTGCCTATGGAATTGTACTGATTACCATGTCGGTGGCAATGGCATTGATCTCCATAAATGTTAGGATTAGGCTGAAAGAAATAGATATGCTCGTTGGGTCGTCTGATCCACTTAAGAAATCACTACTCAGAACGCAAGTTATTTTTAAAAGGATTATTGCCGTAGGAGTCCTCAGTGATACAATTGTGACGCCATTGGTATTGGTTTTTGTGGTTGCTGTCAAGCTCTATGAGCAAACACCATTTGCTTTTGATGTGAGGCTCTTATACCTCTTACTAGGAGGTATTATTTTAGTCTACGGATTCCACTACCTATCGAAATTTATGATGAACCGTAAATTCGGTCGTTTCATTAAAATCCTTGATAGTAGAATTGACGAGTTGTCGGCATTTGAAACGGAAGACTCAGAAATAGTTTGAGAAAACTGTAATTCTCCCCAAGCATTTTACACTAACCTTTTAAACAATTCAGTTATGTGGAATCGGAAAACAGAAAGGGGTATTTGTTACATAGGCATCATGCTGATGACCGTAGGACAATTATCATTTACAAACTATGCACATGTTGGAGACGTGATTACGATAATCGGTATAGTCATGATTCTCACAAAACAAATTGTCTTTTGGAGGAATAGAACAAAGGAGGCTTAACATGAAATACAGAATGAAATTTGGATTGATATTAATTTTTGTTGGTTTAATGGGGGGAATGACTTTTGCCCAAACCGACTATACAGCACAAGTCAAAGCTCTGAAGGCAAGCTTTGATCAAAAGAAGCCGGGCCCTATAAAGGAGTTTGTAAGCGAAGAGCTTTCTTTTGCATCTTATCCTGCAGGAGCCACCATGCAAATATTGGGGCAGGTCTTTAACAATCTACCAAAGCTAAACAGTCTTGAAATTCTAAGTCAAAAAAAGGGAGAAGCGAGTGTAGCATACAACTTTACAGCTTTAGGTTTAAGAGAATCAAAATTGTTTTTTAATGATGATGGAAAGATCATCGAGCTTCAGTTGATTGACAACTTATTGAAGGAGCAAGCCGAAGCTCAGGCCGCACTGGCTCGACAAAAGCAAGCACCAACACCTGGCCCTTTGGCAGTAAAATACCCAGCCAAGAAAGTGACCTTCATGGCCAAGGATGGACTTGAAGTAATAGGTAGTCTTTATGAGGTAGGGTCAGATAAACCAGTGATTTTACTATGTCATCAAGCAGGCTATAACAAATATGAGTATGCTGATATAGCACCTAAACTCAACGAAATGGGCTACAATGTACTAGCGATTGATCAAAGATCAGGAGGTACTTTTGCCGAAAAAGATAACGAGACGTTTAAAAATGCGAGTACAAAAGGTGTTGGGACAGAATTCCTCGATGCTGAGCAAGATATAAACGCAGCTGTAGATTATTTATACAATCGATTTAATGAGAAAGTCATTTTATGGGGAAGTTCATATTCTTCAAGCCTTGCCCTGTTCATAGGGAAGGAAAGTGATAAGGTGAAAGCAATAATATCCTTTAGTCCTGGAGACTATTTCGGGAATGCTAAAGCATCTCTTTCTACTGTTTTTCAGGTGCTTGATAAGCCGTTTTGGGTAACCTCTTCCAAAGAAGAAGCCACTACGTTATCAGCTCTGGTCAAGAGTGCAACACTATCCAAAAACCAGAGTCAGTTTATTCCTAAGCAAGATGGCTATCATGGCTCGCGCGCACTTTGGGAGGGTCAAGAAGGAGGCGAAGAATATTGGGCTTCGTTGACTAACTTTTTGAAAGGAGTAAAACACTAATGCCCGCTTTCTAAACTTTTCATACCTTTACGCAACACCAAAGGTTTCCGAATGACTTTGTGTCTTCGGAATTAAAAGGGAATCAGGTGTAAATCCTGAACAGTCCCAGCTGCTGTAAACCCATTTTTATGGTTTGCTGAATTTTGCCACTGCCCCGAATTATGTCGGGATGGGAAGGCTCAGTAAAACCGGGAGAGTCAGAAGACCTGCCTTTGTTTTTGATCACTATGACGCTTTCTGAGGAAAAGCTACTGGTATGAAAAGACTGAAAAACCACATTACCCATCGCAGGGCGGATTACACCCTGACATGGCTTCCCGCATTATTTATAGCCCTATTTCTAGGCTGTCAAAACACATCTGATAGAAAAACTGATGGTGATTTTGACCCAAGCAAAGACTATTTTCAAACGAAAACCTCCATTGATCACGCGATTGGCTTTGCGCTGATTTATCATAAAAACTGGAAGGAAGTTCAACTCTTTAGGCATTACAATGACTTTGTCGACACCGTTCGCTTTGCGCTAGTACAGCAAGGAACCCCCGAACCTGAAGGTTACGCGTCTCAGAGGATTGTAGAGATTCCAGTTAAGCGACTTGCCTCCATGTCCACCACACATTTGAGTATGTTCGAATTACTGGATGCCTTTCCGGTTCTCAAAGGAATCGAAAGAGCAGAGTATGTCTCAAATGAAAAGGTGAAGCAATTGGTAGAAGAAGGAAAGATTGCGGAATTGGAACCTTCAGGTACCTTGAATACTGAAATTGCGCTGAATGAGCGGATCGAACTATTGTTGGGTGTGGGTTTCCCTAACGCTCAAAACGATGGCTATCAGGCTTTAGAAAATGCTGGAATCCCGGTTCTCCTTAATGCAGATTGGCAAGAGAAGACTTTGCTTGGCCGTGCTGAATGGGTGAAACTACTGGCCGCTCTTCTAAATAAAGAAGCCTTAGTGAACGAACGGTTCGGTAAAATCGAAGAAGAGTTCAACGAAGTATTAGCTAAAGTAGAGGCGGAAGTAAAGACAGGCCCTACTGCCATTACAGGGATTGCTCAAGGCGATGCATGGTTTGTAGCTGGAGGTCGAAGTTTTGCTTACTATTTACTCGATTTGGCAAAAGTTCAATACCCATGGAAGGACAGTGATAATACTGGAAGCCTCAGGTTAGACTTTGAGACCGTATATGAAGAGGGTTTGAAAGCCGACTATTGGCTGGTGCCAAGTACAGCTAAAACCCTAGATGAGATTCTTCAAGCCGATAGTCGATATGCTGATTTCAAATCTTTTAAGAGTGGAAATATTTATAACATTTTCGGGAGGTACACCGAAGGTGGTGGCAACGACTATTACGAGTCTGCCGTTATGAATCCCCACATTGTTCTCAAGGATAACATCAAGATTTTTCATCCTGAACTACTCCCAGATCACCAATTAGTCTATTACAACCGCCTGAAATAGGACATTGAGGGAAGTAAAGACTATATCGAGCAACTCAGGCAAAGGGTTGATGAAGTGGAGGTATCTGATCTTTCTGATCATTGCCGTTATGCTATTGGTGCTTTTAGATCTTGGTTTGGGATCAGTTAGAATTCCTATCAAAGAGGTAGCTAAGATTCTTTTTGGAGGTTCCGTAGACAATGAGGCTTGGCAGGCCATTATTCTAAAAATTCGATTGCCTCGAACCATAACTGCGGTTTTGGCAGGTGCTGCCTTGTCAGTGGGAGGGCTTCAAATGCAAACACTTTTTAGAAATCCCTTGGCGGGTCCTTCGGTTTTAGGGATTACAGCAGGAGCAAGTTTGGGTGTAGCGGCCGTTATGCTAGCAGCAGGTTCTGCTACCACAGCCTTTACTTTAGGCGCCCTTGGTATGGGTGCAAGTTGGTTGGTGGTGATTGCTGCCTCTGTTGGGGCAGCTTTAGTTTTGCTCGCTATTTTGGCCATATCCTATAGAATTAAGGACAATGTAGTGATGCTTATTGTCGGTATAATGGTGGCCAATATTACCATTGCCATTGTAAGTATTTGGCAGTTTTTCAGTAACCCAGAGCAAATTCAAGAATACATCCTCTGGACATTTGGTAGCCTCGGTGGCGTAACCAATGATCAATTGAAAGTGCTGGGGTTGATTGTGGGGGTGGGAGTAATCATGACATTTGCCTTATCCAAAACACTCAATGCCCTACTTCTAGGCGAAGACTATGCGCAAAGTATGGGCTTGAATATCCGCAAGTCACGTTTCGCAATTATCGGGGTCACCAGTATTCTAGCAGGAGCCATTACGGGTTTTTGTGGTCCCATCGGGTTTGTAGGAATTGCCGTACCACACCTCACAAGAAGTTTTTTGAACACCTCAGATCACCGGGTATTGATTCCAAGTTGTGTGCTCGTTGGTGCCATCTTAATGTTGGTGTGCGACATTGTATCTCAGGTACCAGGTAGTAATACTGTTTTGCCTGTGAATGCCATCACTGCCATGATTGGTTCGCCAATTGTTATCTGGATCATCGTCAAACGTAGAAACCTGAAATCTTCTTTTTAGAAATGAATAGTTAAGAATTAAAAATGAACAACTAAAACACAACTATGAAAGAGAATGTAATCCAGACAAAGAGTTATGCCTTTGCACTAAATGTGGTTCAGGTTTATCAAAAGCACTTTAAGAATTCTGACGTGAGAAGTTTGTTGAGACAATTTCTTGCATCAGGTACATCTATTGGTGCGAATGTGGAGGAGGCGGAAGGTGGTCAGTCAAGAAGAGACTTTATAGCAAAATTGAGCATTTCTTATAAGGAGGCTCGAGAGACTAAATATTGGATCAGGCTACTTAGAGATACTCGTGTTTTTAATACATCAGAGGCAGAAACCCTTTTAACTGATTGTGATGAATTGTTGAGAATTTTAACCGCTATCCTTAATACTTCGAAAGGCCCAAATTCTTAATTATCAATTTTTCATTATTCATTGACTAACAATAAAACCATATTATCTAGCAATCATCTCACAGTCGGGTATAAGAACAAAGAAGTTCTTAGAGACCTTAATCTCGCTTTGATGCGAGGTGAACTTACTTGTTTGCTCGGTCCGAATGGTTCTGGGAAGTCTACATTAATCAGGTCTTTGACTGGGATACAGAAACCACTTCTCGGAGAAGTTACTATTGCAGAAAAGAGGCTTTTTGATATCAATTCGAAAGAAATGGCGAAGACATTAAGTCTCGTTTTGACCGATCGCGTTGCACCGGGTAACCTGACTGTTTATGCCTTGGTGTCATTAGGTAGATTTCCTTACACCAGTTGGATGGGGTCTTTGAGCGATTCAGACAATAAGCTCATTCAGTGGGCACTTGAGGTAACGGGTACCATTCAATTTGCTGATCGACATCTTGGAGAACTGAGTGATGGCGAGAAGCAGAAAGTGATGATCGCCAGAGCGCTTACACAGGATACGGACATTATCATACTTGATGAACCTACAGCCCACCTCGATTCACCCAATAGAATTGAGATTTTTCATTTGCTCAGGGAACTCACCAAAACAACGGGTAAAACGATTCTGATTTCAACACATGAGATAGATATGGCGATCGAGCATTGTAACAGCATGTGGTTGGTGATGCCAGACCAACAAATTGAAACAGGTCTTCCTGAAGATTTAGTGTTAAATGGCGCTCTCGAAAAAGCTTTCGGTTCGGAAGAATTGACTTTCGATTATGCCAAAGGAAAGTTTAGCAAGGGCAATCAAACGACTACCACTGGTTTCGAAATTCTTGGTGATTCGGTGATGGCAAAATGGACTTTACAAGCTTTAAAAAGAGTCGACTTTACTCATCTACAAAACAAGCAAATTGAAGTTTTAGGCAGTCTCAGAAACGTAAAGTGGAGAGTGCGTAAAACGGAAGAAACATTTCAATCTATAGCACAACTAATTGACTACTTAAAAGAACATGACAAACAATAAAATGAGGGGAACAATGCTGTCGGTATTGTTATGTATCAGTTTTTTATCCTTTGCACAGGAGAGAAAAGATACAACAGACTTAGGTGAATTTGTGGTTACTGGAACACGATTCAGAACACCAATTGAGAAATCTGGCAAGACGATTTATAAAATCACACGAGAATTTATTGATAGATCACCAGGCAAGACGGTGGCTGACCTTTTGAACGAAGTGCCAGCATTGCAAACGGACGGGAACTTTGGGGCACCCGGTACTAATATGGAATATTATGTGAGAGGGGCTAGAAGTAAGTACACGCTTGTTTTGATTGACGGAGTACCTATGAACGATCCTACAGGTATTAGTCTGTTCTATGATCTAAGGTACATACCTGTTCAACAAGTGGAATCAATTGAAGTACTTAAAGGCGGGTTGAGCGCCTTATACGGAAGTAATGCTGCTGCCGGGGTAATCAATATCAAGCTGAGAGAGAATCAGGGAAAAGAATTGCAGGGAAGTATTGACGTAAATGGAGGCTCTTTCGGAGCATTTGGTATCAATGCTAATGTCAATGGTACGAGCAATGATTTCAACTATGGTCTTTCTTTCAACAGGATCACATATGATGGTTTTTCAGCAGCCGAAGAAACTGACCCAACGGCTAATTATGATGCGGATGGATTTCAAAAGACCAATTTACTCTTCAAAGGAGGCTACAAAGCAAGTGAGCAGTTTGACATAGACTTTACTGTGGCTTATGATGATTTCAGGGCAGACATTGACGCTTTCTCTTTTACCGATGAGTTGAATGCTTTTTCTGACAATCAGCAATTAAGAATTGGAATGAGGCCTCAATTCAAGTTTAAGAATGGTAAGTCAGCATTGAGTGTGAGCTATATTGACAACGAGCGCGTATTTCAGAATGCTTTTCCGTCAACCTTTGAAGGCAATAACCTTCAGATTGATCAGACCAATGAGTTCGAGATCTCCGAATATGCCAAAGCGCTTTTTGGCGTAAATGTTCAAAGGCTGCAAGACAACTCTGAAAACCAAGAAGGTGACTTCACGATAGTAGACCCGTATGCCTCCTTCGTTTTTGAAAGCGATCAGGGTTTAAACTTACATGTAGGTTTAAGATTAAATACCCACAGTGATTATGACAATGAGTTGATGACCACAGTAAACCCATCATGGTTGATTGAATTAAACAATAACTTTCAGATTAAGCCATTTCTTTCAGTTTCAAATGCTTATAACACACCTTCGCTATTCCAGATCAATTCACCCAGTTTCGGTAATGCTAATCTGGCTCCTGAAAAGACGAACAGCTACGAATTTGGAACGGCCTTGTATGGCAAAAAGGGTCTGACTTACAACTTCGCTTTTTTCAAACGCGATGAAGACAACGCGATTGACTTCTTATCAACCTTTGATGATATGGGTAATTTTATAGGAGGTAGCTATATCAATTTAGATACGCCCAGAGAAGTACAAGGAATTGAAACCGACCTCACTTGGGATATTACCGACAAAGTGACTTTCACGGCCAACTATTCTAAACTCGCCACCAATAACGATGCTTTGTTTTCGAGAATTCCCAAAGAGAAATTTGGCTTGGGTCTTTTGCTTACTCCCGTTGAGGCCTCATCAATTAACATTCGATACAACTATACTGGTGAACGAAGAATTTCTCCTTTTTCTACCGATATGCTGGACGGCTATAGCCTAGTAGATATTGCCTTAAGAAAGCAATTCTTGGCCAAAAAGCTCACCGCCTATGGCTCGGTCAACAACATATTTGATGAAGCTTTTGTGGGCGTTGTCGGCTTCACCACCATGGGTAGAAATTATGCGGTTGGATTAAGTTTTAACTTTTAATCAGTGTATCGGATTCGTCAACCAGCGGACTTTTGAGAAAGCCACTGGGGAAAGGTTGCAACTTTTTATTTGTGGTGTCGGTTTACTTGGGGCAAACATTGATACAATGAGAACGAAAATCAACAGTATTATCATACTAGGATTACTAATGGTCTTAGGATGCTCCAATTCTAAAAATACCTTCGCGGGTAATGGTAACAACGTACCTACTCATGAGCAGTGGTCTAAACTTTTATCCAAGCATGTGAGAGAAAATGGTTTGGTAGACTACAAAGGTTTCATTTCGGATAAAGCGGAACTAAACGCCTATGCAGACTATTTAAGTGCTAATCCTCCAGCAGAAGCGTGGTCTGATAATGAAAAGATTGCTTATTGGATTAATGCCTATAATGTTTTTACGGTCAAATTGATCGTTGACAACTACCCCGTAGAAAGTATAAAAGACTTGAACCCTACGCTTTCAATACCAACCGTGAGAAGTGTTTGGACGAAAGAGTGGTTCCAGATAGGTGGAGAAGATTTTAGCTTGGATCGTATTGAACATAAAATTTTAAGAAAGGACTTTGAAGAACCTAGAATTCACTTTGCTGTCAACTGCGCGTCCATATCATGTCCAGTACTCAGAAATGAAGCTTTTACAGCCGAAAAACTAGATACTCAGCTTGATGAACAAGCTAGAATATTTTTAAATGACCCGACTCGAAACAAAATTACACCACAGCGAGTTGATGTGTCCAAAATCTTCTCGTGGTTCGGAGGAGACTTTAAAAATGGACAATCCTTAATAGAGTTTTTGAACAAATACACTGAAGTTCAAATAGAGGAAAAGGCCAAAGTCAGATTTATGGACTACGACTGGAATTTAAATGACGTTAATTAGTAGAGTGTAAATAAGCCCCAAGAGCCGTCCTGAATTATCGGGACGGCTTTTTGTTATCATTTTCTTATACTTGTAGTCTCATTAGGTAGGTCAAAATATAACAATGCAGATTCGAACAAGGCTAATCATGGCCTTATGCTTCTTGGTCGCTATTTTTTCATTTACGGGAGTAGATAAAGGCGAGGCAATAAAGGATGAGATCCTAATTGAGGAGGCTACAGCTGATCGATTATCTCTTACCAATGAAATGTCTAACCTGCCCGTATTTCAACCACTTGATTCGATGGTTGAGAGAGCTATGCGCAGTTTAAGACTTACTGGTGCCACAGTTGCCTTGGTTAAAAACGAGAAGCTCGTTTATGCGAAAGGCTTCGGTTATGCCGACAAAGAGCAAAAGGTGATGGTAGAGCCTTATCACCTGTTTAGAATCGGATCCGTTTCCAAATTGATTACTGCCATGGCTGTCTTAAAATTAGTCGATGATGGTAAAATAGGCTTAGACGATTATGTTTTTGGAGAAAATGGAATCCTTAAGGGCAAGCCTTATGACAAGGTCTCGAATAAAAATGTGTACCGTATTAAGGTAAAGCACTTGCTAAACCATACGGCTGGTTGGAGCTTAATCACTTATGGCGATCCTATGTTCATCCCTCATAAGATTCATAAAATGGATAAAGTGAGTTATCCTATTGAGTTTGATGATGTAATTAAGTTCGTTGTTTCAAGGCACTTGCCTTACCGACCCGGAACAAGATTCAATTACTCAAACTTTGGCTATGCCCTGTTAGGAAGAGTAGTTGAAGAAGTGACAGGCGATGACTATGAAGACTGGGTGCAAGATGAAATTCTGGAGCCTAATGGTATTGATAAAATGAGGATAGCCGGAAGTTTTGAAAAAGACCGGGTGAAAAATGAAGTTAAATACTACGATTACAGTGCTGACAATGAGCAGTTGGCATTCAACGGCTCAGGGAAGAAAGTCTATAAGCCTTATGGTGCCGATGATATTGAAATGTTAGGCCCTGCCGGTGGGTGGCTTGCCAATGCAGTCGACCTTATGCGCGTATTAGTGCTGGTAGATGGCTACTCAAAACGATATGAAGATATCCTAAGCCCTGATCTAATAGACAAGATGGTTAAAGGGGTTGGTGGAGTTCAGCGCCCTTTGGGCTGGAGAAGTGTTAAAGGTGAGCATTGGTGGCGAACTGGAACCTTGTCAGGAACTTCTGCACTGCTAACCAGAGATGTGAATGGGTACTCGTGGGTGATCATTTCAAATACTACTCCTCGCAGAGGAAGTTTCCCTGGCACTAGTCGATGGGCTATTAGAGAAGGCATCAAAATGATCAAGTCATGGCCATCTCAAGATTTATTTGAAATCTCCGAATAGGTGCAAAAAAGAAGGCCGATCTTGCGACCGGCCTTACAACCAAAATTAACCCTAACTATGTACTATAGTTTTCTCTTATTTAGAAAGTCTGTAGTATTGCTTATCACCTGAACTGATTAGGTAATCTGCTTGATTTACGAGCTTTCTCAATGCTTTATCGTTTACTGGATTGCCTGATGCGATTAAATTATCGCTGGAATCGAAAACGTTTACTTCTTCAATAACCTCTTCTTCCATTTCTAGGTAGATGGCTTCTTCAAGTGCTAATTCTTCTACACTTAGAAACTGCTCAATTTCTGCAAGAAGCTGAGCTTCCATAACCGAAACCTCTTTGTTGAGATCGTTAGATTTGACCGCGCTTGCTTGAAATAATGTGACCGCTGCAAGCATGATCGCAATGATGGCACTTAAGTTTCTGACCTTTGGGCTTCTGTTTGTTGAGTTGTTGACTTCTGGGCTTTTCATTTTGTGTTGTTTTGAGTTATGACCTTATTTAACTGACCTGCCATTCTTTATCCAATGCCCGTGCCATAAAAATTAAATATCTGATAATCAGTTATTTAAAAATTAATGAACGATTTCGTACAAAAAAAGGTGTACGATATTCGTACACCTTATGACTGGTTTTAGAACAGTTTTTATTCGTAGCGTAGTGCTTTTACTGGATTTGTGGTGGCTGCTGCGTATGCACGATAGCCAATTGATACAAAGGCAATCAATATGGTGAGTAAAAAAGCACCGATGAAAACGAGTGGACTTACTTCTATCTGATATACGAAGGAGTTCAACCACTCTTTTGTACCATAGAAGCCAAAAGGTACAGCAACTACTGTCGCTAGGGCTATTAGCCAAATGTATTTTCTAGAAAGTAATAGTACCAGATTATTGGTATTGGCACCTACTACTTTGCGTATGCCTAGTTCCTTAGTTTTTTGTTGAACAACAAAAGCTATTAAGCTATAGAGTCCAAGACAACCAATAGCAATCGCCAGAATAGCCGTAGCATTGATGAAGCCGAATAGCGTTCTGTCAATTTCATAGTCAATCGCCAATTCATCGGTAAAGCTTTTGTAGTTGGCCACAAAGTCAGGGTTCATTGATGCCGATACTTTGTCAATATGCTGAGCTACTTCTGAGTAGTAGCCCTCCTTCACTTTTACAAAAGTTTGATTGTAGCCTGCAAAGTCTCCTTCGAAAACTGAGGGCCTTATCTCATTCCTCAAGTTATCGGTATGGAAATCAGCCAATACACCCACAATCGTAGCATTATCAGAATAGCCATTGATGTTTACCCTGCGGCCAATGGCACTCTGTGGATCGTCCCAGCCAAGTTTTTGAATCGTTAATTCCGTTACAACGATTTCTCTATTTTCAGTCTGATAGTTTGCCGTTGTGAACCAATTTCCTGCAATGATTTTTAGATTGAAGAGTTCAGCGTAGTCGATATCAACATGTTTAAAGTCACAATTGACCTCAACTCTTTCGGTGCTCATAGGGTCTACTAAAGTGGTATTCCAAGGGTTAATAGCATTGGGGCCACCTGTACCAAATGTTACCTCTTCGATAAACGGATTCGCCATCAGTTGATTCTTTGCGCTATTTAGTAAAGCCTCATCTACTTGGTAGCCACCTGGAACAAAGTTGCCCAAACCGATGATATTCTTGGTATCGTAGCCGAGGTCTTTGTTTTTGATGTACGAAAACTGATTATTGAATATGATTACAGAGATTACCAGTACTTGAGCAACTACAAACTGAATGGTCAAAAGTGTGTTTCGAACCACCGCTTTACTTCCTTTTACTTGTGTGAATTTGCTTCTTATAACTTCCAGTGGTTTAAAATTGATCAACATACCAACAGGGTAAAGACCTGCTAAAACTGTGATCAGAGCCCCAAGTCCTACAGCAAAAATCACGGAAAGGGTTTCAAGCTTTAAGTCGATGCTAATGACTGACATTGCACCATTGATTTCATTTAGAAGAACTTCCGCTATCCAGATAGAAAAGAAGGTAGCTATGAAGCTAACAATCGATAACTCTAAGAAAAACTGACTGGCCAACTGGCCTTTAGCACAACCTATGATTTTCTTGATGCCTACTTCCTGACTTCTTTTTAATACCTGAGCCGTTGAGAGGTTCACAAAATTGATGGTACAAGTAGCTAATACAATGAAGGCAATAATGATCAGTCCGTAGATTGTATCCTTTGGAATGGTATAATTGAGCCCGCCATATCGGTCGTCAGTATGTAGGGATTTTAAGCCGCCTAATTCAAATGAAATTGTTTCTGCAGCTTCCTCTCCGAGATTGTTCACCACAATTTCACCTAGTTGGCTGGCTAGTGTTTCTGGGTCAACGCTTTCTGGTAATAATACCCATGTGGTTCCCATACTTGTCATGCTCCAGCTATTTCGTACATAGAACTCTTGGACTTTAGGCATCATAGCGACATTGGCCAGCATGGTATAGGGTAAGTTGGTATTCAACCTCGGATCGGCAATAATTCCTCTAACGACACCTTGGGCCCTTCTAACAAAGTCAATGGTCTTACCCATCGGGTCCTCATTTCCAAAGTATCTCTTGGCAGTGCTCTCTGTTAATATTACAGCTTGCGGGTCAGCAAAAGCTTCTTCAGGATTACCACGAAGCCATTCTTGATCGAACATTTGGAAATAGTGCTTATCAACAAATAAGGCCTTACTCTCGTCAAACTTTTCTTCTCCTATAAAAACGCGTGTTTCAATTGGCCCAATGGTTCTAGACACAGATTCAATTTGGGGATAGTCTTTTCTGAGCACTTTGTGCAACGGCTCTGGTGTTTGGCTACCGTAGTTAGCACCCCAGTTGGTTTTTTCTATAAAGTTGACGCGATAAACGCGGTCAGCATTCGTATGGTAGTGATCGAAAGTATATTGATACTTAATCAAGGTGAAGATTACAATACTCACAGTTAGCCCTATGGTAAGGCTAAGGAGGTTAATCCCCGTATTAGCTCTGTTTCTGAGCAAGTTTCTAAAAGCCGTTTTGAAGTAAATCTTATACATGGCGTTATAATTTAATGGTTAACTGCGAATAAATTCTTGAACAGATACTCTTTCATGTTGTCAGACTGTCCGAAAGTATCTGGATTGAAGGCATCTGTATTGCTGAGAACAATCAGTGTCTCGGGTCCATCGAGTGATGTCATGAGAACTGATGTCGATCCAAGAATGCCTCCTCTTCTCTCTAGCACTTTAGGCCTTCCAGCAACAAATGGAGTGTTAAATGTCCAGCATCCCAAGGCGACATAGCCAAGATTTGGTTCGGATTTAAAGAGCAGAGACTTAGCAGCACTTGATATAAGTTCTTCTTTTTTTAGTGCTTGGGTAAATTTCAGTAAATCTTTAACTGTCGAGTACATTGATCCTGCTGCCCAGAAATTCTCGATGTGAATATTAAGCTCCGGTTTTTTTACCCCTTTCTTGATTTCGAAAGACGACATGACGTCTGCAGGTAAGTCTTTCCCGATAAGAAGTCCAGTATTATCCATTCCTAAGGGTGAAATAATTCGTTCGTTGAGGTTGTCTAAATAGCTTTTGCCTGTGACGGTTTCGATCATTTTACCAAGAATGGTGAAGTCGATATTGTTGTAATTGAGATCCTTTCCTGGTTTAAAGGACGCCTTCTTTTTGGCGAAGGTGTTGATCAATTTATCTGGACTGTAATTCGACAGGTAAGAAATATTACGCTCGTTTTTCAGACCTGAAGTGTGCTGCATTAGATTTTGTATATCAATCTTGTGGCCATTCGTTATTTCATAGGCTGGTAGTACCTCATTGACGGTTGTTTCCAAAGAGAGTTTACCCTCGTCAATCAACTGCATGATAATTACGGCAGTGAATAGTTTTGTGACCGATGCGATCTTGAATTTAGAATTGACGTCCAATGGTTGAGATTCTGTTAGGTCACTGAAGCCAATGGCTGTTTCTAATTGATCACCTTCCGAATTGACAGTTAATACTGCCCCTGAAAAGTTCTGACTTTTCAAATACTCATCTAATTGCACTCGGCTAGAGAGTACATTGTTAGACTGCGATTTTAGGTTTATTGAGATGAGACAAACAAACAATATGGTTAATGCAATTCTTTTCATGTCAGCTATAGATTCAACCCATATGCCAATATTGTATCTTACTGAAAATCAATGATATAATTAATTGAATGAACTTATGTCACTTAAATCTGTTCCGATATGAAACAGATTTATGTTCCGCTCAGGAACATTTTTTAAACTTGGCTTATGAAGCAAAAGGAAAACGCGCACATCCTTATTATAGATGACGACTCAGACGTACTATTAACTGGGGAGATTGTACTGAAGCAAAGGTTTAGTAACGTGTCTTGTGCGGATCACCCCAAGAAAGCGGATCAAATTTTAGCCAAAGGAGAGATTGAAGTAATACTTCTGGATATGAATTATTCCCCAGGGGCTAATGATGGAAAAGAGGGGCTGGAATGGATTTCGAAGTTGCACGCAGCACACCCACAGGTGAAGATTATCATTATTACAGCTTATGGTGAGATTGGCCTGGCCGTGGAGGCCATGAAGAGGGGGGCAATTGACTTTGTGACCAAACCTTGGGAGTATGAAAAAATCCAAGTTTCCGTGAGTAATGCATTGAGACTTGCAAGATCGGAAAAGGAAATTCAGAGACTTGAAACCAAGCAGCAAGGCTTGAAGCAAAATATGGTGGCTAAATCTGATTCAGTGATTGCAGAATCTGTCGAGATGAAGCAGGTTCTAAAAATGGCAGAAAAGGTAAGCCGAACTGATGCTAATGTGCTGTTACTAGGTGAAAATGGAACGGGAAAAGGTCTAATGGCTAAGCTGATTCATGAAATGTCGCCAAGAGCCAATGAAGTTTTTATGTCTGTCGATTTAGGCGCTATTACAGAATCTCTATTCGAATCCGAACTCTTTGGTCATAAAAAAGGCGCCTTTACAGATGCGCGAGAAGATCGAATGGGAAGATTTGAAGCTGCGGATGGAGGAACCATTTTCCTTGATGAAGTTGGAAACCTTACGCCTACCATGCAATCTAAGCTGTTGACTGTGATTCAAAGTAGGGAACTGACAAGGGTAGGTGAAAACGAACCTCGAAAGTTCAACGTCAGAATTATTGCGGCAACCAATGCCAAGCTGGAGCAAATGATAGAGGAGGGTAAGTTTAGAGAAGATCTCTTCTATAGACTGAATACCATAGCGTTAGATTTACCACCATTAAGAGATCGTTTGGCCGATATAGAGCCAATGGTGAGTCATTTTATCGCTAAGTTCTGTAAAAAGTATACGCAAGAGCAACCGAGAATAACCACTGAAACGATCGGTAAATTGAAGAAATACCATTGGCCAGGAAACATCAGAGAGTTGGAACATGCGGTGGAAAGAGCTGTCATATTGAGTGATGGGGTAAAGTTAATGCCCGAGGACTTTAACCTAAAGAAAGAGATGAAAACGGAAGGTTTCATAGCTACAACCAACCTTGAAGAACTAGAGCGAATCACCATAGAAAGGGTTATTAAAAAGAATGAAGGCAATATGAGCAGGGTGGCTCAAGAATTAGGAATTGGACGGACAACACTATACCGAAAATTAGAGAAGTATGGTTTTCAATAGGTTTTCCATTCAAGTTGCCGTTAGACTAGTGCTGATCTCCTTGACTATGTTTGCGGGTATTTGGTCCTATTTCGAAACAGAGATCATGATGAGCCCATTAGGTTTCGGAATATTAACCATTGCACAAATGGTCTTGCTATTCTATTACATCAATAAGACAAGGGCCGAACTATTAATTTTCTTCAAATCGTTTGACAATCGTGACTTTAATAAAGCCTATAACGAGTTCGCCTGGGGTCAAAGTAAGGATGAACTGAAGGCAGCCTTCAATAATGTATTGAGAACTTTTAAAAAGCTTTCGCTGGAGCGAGAGGAGCAATATCAATACCTCAAATTGGTCAACGAGCATGTTTCTGTCGGTCTGATTAGTTTTAAAAAGGATGGCAAGATCGATTTAATGAATTCTGCCGCGCAGCAACTCTTGGGTGTACCTCAGCTAGGTCAAGTCAATCAGTTAGCCAATCACGATGAGGTTTTTTGGTCGAAGCTTAACACGTTGAAAGCAGGTGATAAGACGGTATTATCCCTTTCGGGAAGTAGTGTAAAGCTTGCTGTAGTGAGTAGGTCTTTTAAGCTAGGTGACGAAGACTATACACTGATTTCATTTCAAGATATCTCTGCCGAACTCGAGGAGCGTGAGATGGATGCTTGGCAAAAGCTAATTCGTGTGCTCACGCACGAAATCATGAATTCCGTAACACCAGTAGTGTCATTGACTACCGCCATAAAGATGATCATGCAAGACGATCAGGGTGATCTCAAGGTAGAGCAATTCGATAAAGAAGATCTTGAGGATGTCTTCAAAAGTATTGTTGCTATTGAGAAAAGAGGACAAGGTTTATTGGGCTTTGTAAAAGCCTATCGAGACTATACGAGGCCACCAGTTCCAGAAATTAGCAAAGTGAATGTTTTCACTTTAATCAACGAAACAGTTCAGGTTACTAAATCTGAAATGAAATCTGTTCAAGTCAATATTGCCCAAAGCATTCCCAAAGAGGCTTTTGTTCAAGCAGATGAGAAATTGATCAGTCAAGTACTCATCAACTTGCTAAAAAATGCTGCAGAAGCGATGGAAGGTCAGCGTAGTGCCAGAATTGATATTGCCTTCAGAGTAGAAGCAGATACCACGTTTTTAGACGTAGCTGACAATGGACCGGGTATTCCCGAGGATATTGTCAATGAAATCTTCATTCCTTTCTTCACTACTAAAAAGCAAGGCAATGGGATTGGATTAAGTTTAAGCAAGCAGATTATGCGAGCGCACAAGGGTGATATTACTGCTGTAAGTAACTCGAAAGGAACAGTTTTTAGTTTGGAGTTTCAAAGCTGATAAACCCAGTCCACAGTAATCATTAATATGAACAAGGATAAATCTACTAGTACCCACTTAAATATTCTGCTTATTGAACCATTCAGGATTTTCCATCCAATAACAATTCCGATTAGAGCTGTAATACTCGTCAATAATAAGATCCAGTCAGGAACAATTAGAACGTAAAGAATATCTTTTACCTGATACTTATTATAGGTGTCTATCGTATCGATTAACCAGTATGAGTTAGCCACTAAAACAACTAAACCGAGTATATTTCGGATGATCCAAGCCTTACTCAGAGTTCTCATTTTGACTGATTACAACATCTCATTCGCCAAATTCGCCAACTCAGAACGCTCACCTTTTTCAAGGGTAATGTGCGCATAAAGCGGGTGGTCTTTTACGCGATCTATCAGGTAAGAAAGCCCATTGGATTGAGAGTCTAAGTAAGGTGTGTCAATTTGATTCACGTCTCCTGTGAATACAATCTTCGTGTTCTCACCGGCTCTGGTAATTACTGTCTTGATCTCATGAGGCGTCAAGTTCTGGGCTTCATCCACGATAAAGTAAATGTTGGACAAACTTCGACCTCTAATGTAGGCTAGTGGTGTGATTAAGAGTTTTTCCTTATTGACCATTTCAGTAATGGCTTTGAATTCCTTATCGGTTTCTTTGTATTGATTTTGGATAAACTTCAGGTTGTCCCAAAGTGGTTCCATATATGGGTTCAACTTGGACTTGATGTCACCGGGTAGGTACCCAATGTCTTTATTACTTAAGGGAACGATTGGTCTTGCCAGATAGATCTGCTTAAAATCTCTTCGCTGCTCCAATGCTCCGGCTAGTGTCAGTAAAGTTTTGCCCGTACCCGCTACACCTTGAATTGTTACGAGCTTAACATCAGGATTCATGATGGCATGAATGGCGAAGGTTTGCTCTGCATTTCTAGGCTTTACACCAGAAACTGGACGTTTATCTACTCGTTCGATGACATCATCAACTGAATTGTGATAAGCGAGAATGGAGTTCTTGTCGCTCTTGAGAATGAAGTATTGATTAGGTAGCGATTTTTTGTCATTCAGTACCTCTTTTGGTGTAAGCGTACCATTTTCATAGAGGTGATTGATAATGTCCGAATCGACTTTTTCAATTTCAATGGCTCCTTTTCTCAGCGAGTCGACACTTTTAACCTTCCCTGTTTCATAGTCTTCGGCTCGAAGCCCCATGGACTTAGCTTTCAGCCTGAGGTTGATGTCTTTAGAGACGAGTATGACACTACGGTCTTGATTTTCCTCTCTTAATCTTAATGCTGCGTTGAGAATTCGGTGATCGTTCTTTTTCTCACCAAAAACACGATTCGCGTCAAGTTCACTTTCTCCAGTGCCAGCTTCCATGACTACTTTAAAGCTACCACGGGTTTTTCCGTTTAGCGGAATCCAATCTTGAAGTGATTTATCCTTTGCGAGTTTATCTAAGAGTCGTGTAAACTCCCGTGCTTCAAAATTTTTGGTGTCGTTGCCTTTCTTGAATTGGTCCAGCTCTTCGAGCACGGTAATTGGAAGCCCGATGTCGTGCTCCTCAAAATTCATTATGGCATTGTGTTCAAATAGGATTACGGAAGTGTCAAGTACAAAAATCTTCCTTTCGGTCTTCTTAGCTCTCGGCATAGAGTAGTGATCAATATTTGATAGAACGTTGAATTAAGTTATGAAAAAATCACCTCAAACAAACGTCAGGCTGTTCCTTAATGATTAATTAATGACTGACTTTTTTGAACACACTGAAAATGAAGGATTTAATTTTATCGGTGCTTTAGAACTTTAGCTTGCGCCATGTATTTCTTAACATGAGAATAGCAGCTAAGGCAACTACCAATAAGATTATGCCATTCATCGTTTTGCCATAAATGAACATTCCTGTCGAGAAAAGGGCGCTGTACACAGCGATAATTCCTAAGAAAACGGCAAGCACATCAATACTTGATTTACCCGTTCCTGATGCTAATTCTAAGTTTTCGGCTTTCGAAATTTTCTTAAATCCATTCCAACCTGAACCATATGGTTTGACTGAATTGAAGAAGGAAGCCAAGGTCTTGTAATCGGTAGGTTTGGTGAGTAGTGTAACGCTTATCCAAGCCACAGTGGTAACGCCTACACTAAGTAAGAGCTTATATTCTGGCTTGATGGAAGTTAAAAACTCCGGGCCAATGTTCTCATTTAGTAAGAGGGCGAAAATAAAGGATACAATCATACCCGTAATTTCAGAGTAGGCATTGATCCGCCACCAAAACCATCTCAGAAGAAAGATGGAGCCAGTGCCTGCACCAATGGATAGAAGTATCTGGAAGGCATCGTATGCGCTCGACAGCACTAAGGCGAAAAGGCCAGCCAATATCATAAGCACTACGGTAGAAATTCTACCCACATTAACTAACTCTTTTTCCGAAGCCTCTGGCTTTACAAAACGCTGATAAAAATCAAAGGCAACATAGGAGGACCCCCAATTCAAATGCGTTGAAATAGTAGACATAAAAGCGGCAATAAGCGAGGCAATGACAATGCCTAAAAGGCCTTTTGGTAGTGTCAAAAGCATGGCTGAGTAGCCTAAGTCATGGCCCATTTTACCCTCGGAAATATTGGGGAAAGCTTCTCTAATAGAAGCTAAGTCTGGATAGACAACGAGTGAAGCCAAAGCAATGATAATCCATGGCCAAGGTCTTAGTGCATAATGCGTGATGTTGAATAGAAGCGTGGCTGATACTGCGTTCTTCTCATCTTTTGCCGAAAGCATTCGTTGTGCTATATAGCCACCTCCTCCTGGTTCTGACCCAGGGTACCAAACGCTCCACCACTGTACAGCAATGGGTATAATAAGTAGTGTAATGAATAATTCTTGATCGTTGACGTCTGGGATTAGGCTCAGTTTGCTGGCAATCTCTGGCCGTTCAATAAGTGCAGTAAGACCACCCACTTCAGGTAGGTTGACAATGTAAATGGCTGCAGCCACTGAACCTACCATCGCCACTATAAACTGTAGAAAGTCAGTGAGGATAACACCACGTAAACCACCCAAAGAGCTATAAGCAACAGTAATGAGCGAGGCATACACCACAGTTTTCCATGGCTCTAAACCGAACATTACCTCACCAATTTTTATGGCTGCTAATGAGACAGTCGCCATGATCATCACGTTGAAGAATACCCCTAGGTAGATGGCTCTGAAACCTCTTAAAAAGGCAGCTTCTTTACCGCTGTATCGCTTTTCGTAGAATTCTAAGTCTGTTAATACACCAGACCTTCTCCACAGCTTGGCATAAATGAAGACCGTGAACATTCCCGTGATTAAGAAGGCCCACCACGTCCAGTTACCTGCTACGCCATTTTGTCTTACAATGTCTGTTACAAGGTTTGGCGTGTCCGCTGAAAAGGTGGTTGCTACCATGGAAATGCCCAATAGCCACCAAGGCATATTTCTTCCAGAGAGAAAGAATTCTTTGGAACTTGAACCCGCTTTTTTAGAGACCAGAATACCGATAACCAAAAAGACTGCAAAAAATATAATGATAATGGTCCAGTCGAGAGAGGAGAGGTTCATATTAATCCAATGTTAGATTGACTCGTCTAAAGTTTTTCGTCAACTTCGAGCCAACAATATAGAAAGATTTTTAGGAGGAAATTATGGATTTGACTTTAGTGGTTTTGGCGGCTGGCATGGGAAGTCGTTATGGTGGAAATAAGCAGTTAGACGGAATAGGGCCGAATGGTGAAATCATTATGGATTATTCAATTCTTGATGCCATCAAAGCAGGATTTACAAAGGTTGTTTTCATCATCCGAACAGATTTGAAGGATGCCTTTGATGAGCACTATGCCGATCGCTTTAAAGGTAAAATCAAAATGGAATATGCTTTCCAGAATGAGTATACCGAACATACCGCTGAATATGAGGCAAATCGCAAAAAGCCTTGGGGAACCACTCACGCCATTCTTGCCGCTAAACATTTAATCAATGAACCATTTTTGGTGATTAATGCGGATGACTACTACGGAACGGAATCATTCGGTGAAGCCGTTGCTGCCATCAAAGGATTAAAAGAAAACGAGCACCTCATCATGGGCTACGAATTGGTCAATACGCTTTCAGACCATGGAACGGTCAATAGAGGTGTTTGTCAAGTAGACGAGAACATGAATTTGACTGGCATAAAAGAAACCTTATCTATTGGAAAAGATGGCGATGAGATTTCTTATGAAGAAGACGGTCAGCGACATACACTCGATCCAAAAACGTACGTTTCAATGAATTTTTGGGGATTCCCAACATCAGTACTGGAACAATTCGAGGAGAAGTTCATTGACTTTGTCAAGGAGAATAATGAAGACCCCAAGTCTGAGTGTTTCATTCCTGTGGAAGTAGATAATTTAATGAAAGAAGGTAAGGCAAGCGTGAAAGTGGTGCCGACTTCAGCCTCTTGGCTGGGCGTTACTTATCAAGAAGATAAGCCTCATGTGGTCAATGGCATTAAGCAAATGATAGCCGATGGCGTTTACCCCAAAGAAGTAAAGTAATGGAAGCTGCTTTAAGGGCACTTCAAGCATTTAATATAAAAGGAGCAGTCACTGAGATTGCTCTTTTTGGTTTGGGCCACATTAATGATTCTTACTTGGTCAAAACCAAGGGCCAAAATTACTTGCTTCAAAGGCTCAATAAAAGTGTTTTCCAATCCCCTGAAATAGTGGAGTCGAACTTAAAGGCCTTACTTAGTCAGGATTCTAATCTTTTTGTCAAGCATTATAAAACCTCAGAGGGCGACTATCATTTTCAATCAGCCAACCAGAATTGGCGATTGATGGATTTTATTGATGAGGCCTATGCTCCAGAAACCGCAAACAACCTTGATGAGGTTAAAGAAGTTGCTGAGGGCTTTGGTCGGTTTACGGCCTTTGCCGAAGAACTTGACATTAACCACTTTCAAGAAACTATTCCGAATTTCCATGACCTTGATTTAAGGTTGAACCAATTGACTCAAGCAATTGAGAAAGACGCGGTAAATCGGGTTGACAACTCCAAGGATTTAATCGAAAGAGTTGAGACCTTTCAGTGGATCTCGAAAGAAATGAAACGCCTGAAAGCTGAAGGTCTACCTAAGCGAGTGTGTCATAATGATACTAAGCTGAATAATTGCCTACTCAATGAAACAAATCAAAACTTCCAGTATATCATTGATTTAGATACGTCAGGGCCAGGTTATGTGCTTTTTGACTTTGGAGATCTCATGAGAACTACGCTTTCGCCTACGGCTGAAAATGAACCAGATGGGCATAAAATTGAAATAAGAGAGGACTATTTACACCTACTTAGAGAAGGGTTTATTTCCGGTTCAAACAATAGGCTTTCTTCCGTTGAACTTGAGAGTCTTGAGTTTGGTGGCATGTATATGACCTTCATCATGGCAATCAGATTTTTAACGGATCATTTAATTGGTGACATATATTATAAAACTTCATTCGAAAATGAGAATTTTATAAGGGCAAGAAATCAACTGAGGTTACTTGAATTAATGAGCGAATTATGAGTGCAAAAAATGCTGACTATTGGATTGAAAAATTGGAGCTACAAGCGCATCCCGAAGGGGGCTATTTTAATGAAACCTATCGCTCGGCCGATCGACTGCATGAAAGTAAACTTCCGGATCGGTATAATTCATCAAGGGTCTTTGGTACCTCCATTTATTTTCTTCTCACTACTGAGAGTGTTTCCAATTTTCATCGCTTAGCTTCAGATGAAATTTGGCATTATCACCAAGGAGGTAGTGCATTGATCCATATGATTTCCAAAGAAGGAGCGTTGACTTCTAAAAGCATTGGGGCTAATCTTGAGAATGGTGAATCACTGCAGGTGCTAATTCCTAGAGGCACATGGTTTGCGGCAGAAGTCACTAGTGAAGACTATATCCTAGTAGGTTGTACCGTAGCGCCTGGTTTCGAATTTGAGGATTTCGAATTGGCCGATCGTGCTAGCTTGTCATCCGCTTATCCTGAGCATCAAACTTTGATTGGACGTTTTACGAACAACTAAAAGTGACTTAGTCACTTTTTTTATTCATCCTAAAATCAAAAACTGAATGATACTTACAACAACCAACACAATTGAAGGCCACGTGATAACAGATTATCATGGTGTAATCACCGGTGAGGCTATTATTGGTGCTAACCTATTCAAAGATATTTTCGCAAGCATTACAGACTTAGTCGGTGGTCGTTCTGGATCATACGAGCGGGTACTTCGCGAAGCAAAAGAAAATGCAATGATGGAATTAGAGCATCATGCTAAAGCGCTTGGTGCAAATGCAGTAGTGGGCATTGATTTGGATTATGAAACCATAGGGCAATCAAGCAGCATGCTCATGGTTACCGCTAGTGGTACCGCTGTTACCTATCAATAAATACAGAAGTATTTAGTTATCATTAAGAGGGTAGCTTTAAGCTACCCTCTTAAATTTTCTGCTAATACCAGAAGTTTGATTTGGTACAATCCTGTGGTAATTCACTTACGGTATCGCAGTAATCTCCACCTGGAATATTAGGGCCTTCCAGCAAAGGAATACAACGACCATAAATAACCGTTTCTAATCCCGGTTCCCACTCACAACCGTTTTGTGCGGATAAAGGACTGATCATTACAACCATAGCTGCAGATACCATTAGAGTACTAAAAAACTTTTTCATTTTAACTTAATTTAGATTTAACATTTATTTATTTACTATTTACTACGTAGTCATATAGTTCAAATTTCAGTACGTCCTCGTTTGATGAGGGGGCATATTTGTGTATGCCGTCCCTTGCGAAAAAAAGGATCAAACTCGTTTCAGAGCTTACCGGGACTTCTGAAGTTTTTTGTAGATTTTCATCTAGTATCACCAAACGTCTGTCAATTTTTGTAATGCCTGCTCTCTGTTTTTCTAAGGATAAACCAGGTAGGCAATCTCTGATAAAAATCCGCCTTATAGGGTCGAAGTGTATCTTGCCATATTTACCTTGCGAATAGTAGTATTCAGCTCGGCCATTTTTCGAACTCGTTTGCTTCTTTGAAATAGATTTAGCTTTGGTGATTACCTCGCTTCGAGCTGGAGCATTTTCTAAAATGTTGCCATCAAAGTCTAGTATATATAAACTTTCATCCAAAGGGTAATTGACCACAATTCTTTCTGCTTCCAAATCAAATGCCCATGAGATTCTGTGAAGATCAAAGCCCCAAGCCCCAGTAGTGAATATGTCTGGATAGGATAGAAAGTATTCATAGTCGCGGTTGTCTAAGCCTACTTTCATAGCGTAGTCCGACCTGTAGCTTTTATTTCTAGTTTCGTGTTTCATTCCATTTTGAAAATTCATTAGAAGTGCCTCATTATTGTGGACAATCATAGGGGCGAAAGGTGCTATTACGGCCGAAGGGGCGTCTCTGGCTCTAAACGAATCAAAACTGTTTATGAGTTTTGATTGACGATTGATGAGAAAAAGCTCTTTCCTATTTCTATTTAGAACAAAAATTGAATCGAGATTATGGACATAGTAACCCGAATTGAAGCCATCAAGATTACCTATGCCATTTGGTCCTTCAACAATTAGAGGGATTTTGAATGCTAGTTCTTGTCTTTTAATATCATAAAAGTTGATCTCTTGTTTGATTTGATTCAACATAGAAAAGTATTCTTTTCCGTCTTCCTCTATGTATTGATAGTGTATGAAGTTTGGGGCTGTCATACTGTCGATTGGAATCTCGTATTCTCCAATTTTCTCTAGCGTATGTGTCAGTTCTGGTTCGACATAATCATCGACAATTTCATTGCTTCCACAACTCGAAGTAATCACTGCTATTACTAAAAGGCTTAATAACGAGAATAGAGATGATCTTGTAATAAGTGAATTCATAGAGTCTACTTTATGTGATTTTATTTCTTTATCTAAAAGTCTCATCGACTGATATTTTAGCTCGGAGTTCATTGATTAGGTTCTTTTTATCTGGTGATAAGAATTCTATGTCTTTTATCTCGCTATTCTCTAAGAAAACTACCATCGGGTATATTGAGCTTAGCTTCTGAGAGGAGAAAATCCCTTCAGTATCGATATGGACAAAGTCTTTTTTTATGATTCCTTCTCCCAATCTGATTTTCAGTGTTTTCACTGAAGACACTTTAGTGAAAATGAATTGGATCTTTGAGGTGTCATAAGAAGCCTCTTTGTAGTAGAAATCTGCCATTCCAATACATCCTGAACACCCAGTACGCGGAATCACTATCATTACTTGTTTGGCATTTTGAGATTCCCCAAGTGCAGACGGTTCTGACAATAAGGCCTCTTTGAGCTGTTGTTGAATTGCTTTGTTTGGTTGTTGGCAACTAAAGATGCATGTCAACAAGACAAGACCTGTAAACGCTAAGAGTAATTTATTTAATAATAATACTTTCATAATTCTAGTAGTTAATACCATAGAACAGGAAAAGGTCATCAAAAAAATTACAGAATTTTTAAAAATAGAGTAGTTTGGGTCTGATTTTGATTAAAGCAATAGCACCTTATGCATAACTAAAAATCTGGTTTTCATGGACTTAAGTGATTTTTGATATGAATTGGTTAAGGTGATTTTTTTATAAAAATTAATGATTAGTGCTTACTGATCTGCTTAGCAATAGTGGTACTTTAGCTAGAGAAAAGTGAAATGATGTTCTAATCAAAAAACTTCATTCCAGATGCTTTTATAAATTTAGACAGGCAATTAATTATTAATACTATTACCTAGTGAGCGGAGTTTTTTCAGATGAAAGCATCATTGAAGCGTTACAAGGGTCTCAGATCAGTGGGAGAAATGATGTTTTAGTGTGCCTTTATAAGCAGCACTATGATTCAATTCTGCAGTTTGTACTTAGAAATAGTGGTTCTGAAGATGATGCAGCAGATGTTTTTCAGGATGCTCTGGTTATTTTTTATCAAAAAGTTAGAAGTAGTAAGTTCCAAAATCAAAGTAGTATTGGGACATACTTATTTGCAGTAGCAAGAAACCTCTGGTTGAAGAAATTGAGAAAAGGGCGATTCGATTTATCTAAGCTAGACATAGAGGAGAGCTATAGTTTTGATGACGAAGCAATAATTCAAACTTCTCGGCTCACAATGCATGATGCACTGGAACAAATAGGAGCAACTTGTAAGAAGTTACTGATTGACTTCTACTATAATAAACTGTCGATGCAATCTATCATGGAGACTTATGGCTTAAGTAGTAATGAGGCTGCTCGAAATAAAAAGTATCGTTGCTTGCAAAGATTAATGACTTTTGTCAGAAAGAATAAGCTGAAAAGGACAGACTTTCGAGATGAATAAAGAGGTAAACATAGCGTTGTTAGAGGGATATTTAGCAGGAGATATTGAGGCTTCTGAAGTACTGGCCTTAGATGGTAGCCAATTAAGCGCTGATGAATTACAATCAGCGATAGAAGATTACAAAGAAGCTATGTTAATGATTGAGGGAGCTGCTTTGAAGGAAGAGCTAAAAGCAATTCATCAAGAGAATGACCCATCCCAAGTACAAAAATCTTTTCCGCGTTGGTTAGCTGCTGCGGCATCTATTGTGTTAATAGGGGTCTTTGGAACGCTGATTTGGCAAAGCACTAGCAGTGAGCCAGAATTCTCAGATTATTTTGATCACTTTGATCAATTGGTCACTTATAGAGACTCCGATTCAACAAATTATTCTGCAGGCCTAGAGGCCTATACTTTAAAGGACTATGAAAAGGCTTATCTGCTCTTAGAAAATATTGACAATCTGGACGATGAGCTGAAATTTTATCTGGCAGTCAGTGCTTTAGGGAGCGAGAGGTTTCAACAAGCCATAGAAATATTTGAAGGTATAGGTACGGACTCATCTAATAAGTATTATCAGCAGATTCGGTGGTATCTGGGTTTAGCTTATTGGCAAATAGGAGAGGCAGATAAGGCTAGAGAGACTTTAGCACTTATTGCTGATGGTGCATTTAAATACGAAGAGTCAGTTAAACTTAAAAGTGGACTAGAGGACTGACACTAATCCTTTATTAGTCAACTTTTCACAAAGAATAAGTCACCGTCAGGCTTCGGTTTAATCTCCAACAAGTTAGCTAGAACTAGCTTTACGAGGGTTTTAGAGGCAACGAATTTTGGGATTTGGGCTTTGGTCGCGAATTCTTGAAGCGTAACAGAATTACTGTCATCGAGCATTTTCATCAAGACCTTTTCCTTTTCGCCATAATTGAATTTTTCATCGCGATCGCTATTGCGTTTCCTCAGAATTTGTCTCATTTCTTTAGACGCTTTGATGCTTTCATCTGCACTTCGGACATAGACTATGCCATGGGCTGCATTGGGATTTGCTTTTATTGAATAGGGCTTTTCTTTCCCCTCGGGGATATCAAAAACGGCTATGCCTTTTCTAGGGTTTAGTTTGATTGTATGAACTGTGTATTGAATGGATGGATTGATGAATTTCTTGATGGAATCCTCTAAGACAAAAATTTCTCCCTCGATGTTCCTTGTTCCAGAGATGGTACCGTCATCATCAATACCTAGCATCAGTTTGCCACCATTCGTGTTGGCAAATGCTACAATTTCTTTAACAATCTTTTCAGGGAAGTTTACCTTTTTTTTAAACTCTAAGAACTGCCCTTCTCCTTTGGCTACTAATCTTTGAACTGTGGTAATATCCATCACGAAACATGCTATGGCAGATCACTTATTCTAAGTCTTCTTCTGTCAAATCATCAAGATCTGGCATAGAAAACATACTACTCAATAGGTCCTTGAACCTAGTGCCAGTATCTAAAGATGTTTTGCTTAGTTTGCTATATTCTGCGAGGCCATGCAATACAAACTCCATTAGAAAAAGGTGTTCATGCTTATTCACTTTAGGATGTTTTGATTTTACCAAGTCCGAAAGTCCGGGTACGGCATTCAATCCTGCTTCATATTCTGCTGAAGAGAGGTCGTTGATCAGGTCAAGCGTATAGCCCTCACCAAACCATGATACTATTGCTTTATAAGGATTGTCAGATTTATCCTTTGGCTTGTCATCAGGTTTTGGAAAGAAATCAGTAAACATTGTTCGGACTGCTTTTCCTACTAAGTTGTGGGCTACAATGCCGGCACCTTCTTGTTCACCTTCGTAAACCAACTCTACTTTTCCTGTAATGGCAGGAATTACTCCGACAAAATCAGAAACGCGTATATACGTCTGACTTTCTTGATTAATGATAGCTCTGCGTTCAGCTGCGCTAATTAAGTTCTCGAAGGCCGAAATCGTAAGTCGTGCTGAGACACCACTTTTTTCATCTACATACTCACTATCTCTGGCTTCAATGGCAATTTGCTCAATTAAATCTTGCGCTATTTCGTTCATTGCCACTCTGTCCTTCTGGTGGGCTTTTATGTCAGCTTCTTGCGTGGTGATTTGCTTGCTGATATCCCTGCTTTTAGGATAGTGTGTAATGATCTGACTATCGATTCTATCCTTCAATGGGGTCACAATGCTTCCACGATTAGTGTAGTCTTCTGGGTTTGCCGTAAAGACGAATTGAATATCTAAAGGCATTCGTAATTTGAATCCACGAATTTGGATATCACCTTCTTGGAGAATGTTGAATAGTGCTACCTGAATTCTTGCTTGTAAATCAGGGAGCTCATTGATGACGAATATGCTCCTGTGCGATCTTGGCACTAGACCATAGTGAATTACTCGCTCATCGGAGTAGGGTAACTTCAGCGTGGCTGCCTTGATGGGATCTACATCACCGATCAAATCAGCAATCGAGACATCAGGCGTAGCTAATTTTTCGGCATAACGATCGCTACGATGAAGCCAAGCAATCGGTGTATCATCACCTTTCTCTTTGATCGTGTCTTCTCCATATCGCGTGATCGGATGCATGGGGTCATCGTTCAATTCTGAACCTTCAATAAAGGGTACATACTCGTCAAGTAGCTCGGTCATTTGTCGAGCAATCCTAGTTTTGGCTTGCCCTCTGAGGCCTAAAAGGTTCATGTTGTGCTTGGACAGAATCGCCCTTTCGATATCTGGGATTACGGTGTCTTCATAGCCCCAAATACCTTCGAATGTATGTTCTCCTTTTTCGAGCCGTACAATCAAGTTATCACGCAATTCATCTTTGATAGATTTACTTTGATAGCCTGCTGCCTTAAGCCCTTTGAGTGTTTTTATTGATAGTAATTGATCTCTGGTCAATTCTTTGTAATTCATATTAGAATTTTTTTCTGCGATTGCGTTTGTAGTCTTCAAATATTACGTGGCCAAGCCCTTTTAGGCTACTGTAGTAAGCATTTCCATTATTGGCGGTTGTGAACTCCTGTACAAATTGTTTCAGATATGGGTCTGAGGCAATCATAAATGTAGTAACAGGGATGTTCAACCTTCTACACTGTGTGGCCAGGTTTAATGTTTTCGTGAATATTTTTGGGTCTAAACCAAAGGCATTTTTGTAGTACTTGATGCCTACTTTCATGCATGTGGGTTTACCGTCCGTGATCATAAAGATCTGCTTATTGGCATTTTTCCTTCTTCGAAGAATGTCCATGGCCAGTTCAAGACCGGCTATTGTATTGGTATGGTATGGACCAACTTGTAAATAGGGCAGGTCTTTGACTTCAATTTGCCAGGCATCATTCCCGAAAACGATCACGTCTAAAGTGTCTTTTGGGTATTTGGTAGTGACGAGTTCGGCCAAGGCCATGGCTACCTTTTTGGCAGGAGTAATTCTGTCCTCACCATATAGGATCATGGAATGAGAGATGTCAATCATCAAGACAGTGGATGTTTGCGTCTTGTATTCGGTTTCTATGACCTCCAGATCGTTTTCGGTCATCATGAAGTCTCCGAAGCCATGGTTGATTTGGGCATTTCTAATGGAATCTGTCATCGCAATTTGCTGTACAGAATCGCCAAACTCGAAAGGCCTTCTGTCCGTGCCAGCTTCGTCTCCGGTACCGGTAAAGTTTGTTTTGTGTTGTCCCTTTCCAGCCTTCTTGAGCTTCCCAAAGATTTCTTCTAAGGATGATTTCCGAATCTCTTGACCTGTTTTCCCGGTTACCTCGAACTTTCCGTCCTTATTATCTTCTGATATGTATCCCTTGTCTTTAAGTTCATCTATGAAGTCACCTATACCATACTGACCGTCCGTAATGTTGTATTGCTTGTCGATATTGGTCAGCCAAGAAAGCGCTTCAGACACATCACCACCAGTGATACTGATAAGCTGGAGAAAAATATTCAAAAGATTATCGAAAGCCGATTCTCCTTGCGCTTTCTGAGGAATGAACTTTGAAAACCTGTATCCCTTCATAATTGCCTTGTCAACACCTTAATATAGAAATTGGTTTAAACTTTAATACATGAATTCCGCATAGCGCAAAATGAGGTACTTAGGTAATTGATTACGTATTAATTCCAAAAAGATTAGCTTGCCATGTTCCTTTTAGGATGCGAATCGTTTTATGTCCAAAATATCCAAAGCTGAAGTCATAACCTAAATTGATTTTGTCCAAGTCTAAAATATCGGATTACACTGAAATTGAGCTGATACAAAAAGCGAAGGAAGACAAGCGTTTTTTCGAACCGCTTTATAAAAAGTACTTCGAACAAGTCTATAGGTTAGTCTTTTCAAGAGTGCAAGATGTTGATTTGGCAGGAGATATTACCTCAGAGGCTTTTGGAAAAGCATTATCTCATCTGAAGGATTATAAATTTCAGGGATATCCGCTTTCGGCATGGTTGGCACGGATCGCTTTGAATAGTTGCTATGACTATTTCAGGGCTCAGAAAAAGCAACGCCATGTGTCACTTGAGAATTACGTTTCGCATGATATCGTCTTCGAAATTGAGATTGAAGAAAATGAAAAGGAGCTTTGGTTGGCGATGTTACCAGAGGTATTGGACAAGCTTAAACCTGCAGAACTTGAGTTAATAGAACTTAGGTTTTTTGAAGGTAAAAGCTTTGCTGAAATTGGTTATATACTCAGCATCACTGAAGGTAACGCCAAAACACGTACCTATAGAATATTAAAGAGATTGAAAAAGCACTTTAAACGCAATGTATCGTGAAATACAATTTTTTAAATAGCGGAAAAAAGTTGACATCAGATAATATCAAAAGTCAAATGAACTTTGATAATGTAGTGAAGGGTGCTTCTATCTGGGCTGGGGTTAAACTTGGTTTCAACTTACTAAAATTAGGGCCTAAAGTAAGTGGAGGCTTTCTGGTAGGGGCATCTGCTGTAATCATTACAACTGCCACCTTGGTGGTTGTAAATCCTGATTTTTCATCGAAGCTGAATGGGGAGGAGAGCTTTATCCCTGAACCGAAAAAGGAGTTGATTGCAGTTAGGCCAGACTCGACATCATCCATTTCTAGTTTTTTTAAATCTAACTCGCTCGATTCGTTGGTAAGATCAGTTGATTCAATTTCACAAGCGGGCCTTGAAGAGCCTTCTTCTGAATCTCAGATATTGATTCCTGTACCAGAGCAGTTGGTAGTAGTAGACTCCATTCAGAATGTAGACGTGAAAACCAAGGCGAGACCGTTACCAGATTTTAGTAGCTTTCAAGCCTTTATTGATAAAGAGCTCAATTACCCTATTGGACCCATAAGTGTTTCAGTCAATGAAAATGATGAGGACATTACGCAAGAGGAAGGTTATGTGGAAGTTTTCTGGACCATTAATAAGCAGGGAAAGGCTAAGAATTTCAAAATTATGAAATCCATGGGAGACGCTTTCGATAATGAAGCGATTAGAGTCATCAAGTCTTTTAAGCGCTGGGAGCCTGCAACCTACAATGGCGAAGCCGTGGAAAGTAATTTAAAATTGAAGGTTCATTTCAAGATAAAGTAAGCCCACTTACATCATTATCTCATCTATTTGCTAGGCTTTTCCGTATCTTTCAGATATAGTTATTACTGTGATAAAGTACTCTATAAAAGATCTCGAAAAGTTTTCGGGCATAAAGGCCCATACCATTCGCATTTGGGAACAGCGCTATGAATTGCTGAAGCCCCAGCGCACGGAGACAAACATTAGATTTTATGACGATGAGCAGCTAAAATACTTGCTCAATGTGTCTCTCCTTGTAGAGAATGGCTATAGAATTTCTCAAATCTGTGCTTTTACGCGTGATGAGTTCAATGAAAACTTGAGAGACATTATTGATAAGGGCTATCCTACAAAGGAGGATCACCAGGTCAATTCGATTGTGAATGAGCTGGTGATTGCTATGCTCGATCTCGATGAGCGGAGGTTCGAAAAGATTTTAGCATCAAGCTTATTGCAAAGAAGTTTTGAAGAGACGCTTGTAAAAATAATCTACCCTTTCTTGAAGAGAATAGGAGTGATGTGGAGGACTGGTGAAGTGTCTACCGCTCAGGAGCATTTCATCTATCAATTGATACGACAAAAGATCATTGTTGCAATTGACGGGCTAGTTATACCAAATTCTGATGCTGAAAAATATTTGCTGTTTTTACCAAAATCGGAATTCAATGACTTATTGATCTTGTTGTTTGCTTATGTACTAAAGAATAGGGGCAAACAGTGCATTTATTTGGGTGTAGATATTCCATTTAAGGATCTCCAACAAGTCACCGCTATTTCTAAGCCGAAGACGATTTTTACTTTCATCAAAGCCCCAGCATCTAAGATTGATACACAAGCATACATTTATCAATTGTCTGAGGCTTTTAGTTCACAGAATATCCTGATCACCGGAAATCCCTATTTCATGGATGAGTTGGAGTATCCGGACAACATGCTCTTGATTACTGGCGTAGATGACTTGATCACTATGCTAGCCGATTGATTATCAACATATAATACATTTTTATTATATTCATTGGTGCAATTTTTTAAGCGAGTATATCCAGCGGTAATTATTCTGTGGCTTACAATTTCATTTTCATCTTGCGGATCAAATGTTAAAAAGACGCAGTTGTTGGGCCAGTGGTTCAATGAGTCCATGTCGGTAAAGATTGATGCGCTTGATGGTAGTGTCGATTCTCTTTTTAGCGTTCCGAAAGGACAGTGGGAAGCTATTTTGGGCATTAAACCCATTAGAACCACGTATGCATTAGAGGGAAAGTATACTTCTGAATATATCAGTTTAGCCGGTGAATTGCTCCAAAGCAAAGAAGGTCAATGGGAGTTAAAAGGTGATTCACTATTCTTAACAGAAGATAACCAAACCACAGCCTATTTTTTTGATTGGCGAGAAGGTAAAGCCGCTTTTATCGGATACTTAGATTGGGATAATGATGGTCATGCAGATGATCTTTATGAAGGTGTACAGTTAAAGAACTAGCACCTATTTTTTTATATCAAGTTAATTAAATCAAATAATTATGGATTTTTCAGCTATTAATTGGCTTGCAGTATTGGTTGCTGCAGTCGCATTTTTTGCACTTGGTGCTATTTGGTATGGACCTCTTTTTGGTAAACCATGGCAGAAGGGTGTCGGTCTTTCAGATGAGGAAATAAAGGGTGCCAATATGGGGAAGCTATTCGGCTCTGCATTCATTTTTGCATTGATCATTTCGGCAGGTATGGCTATGTTCTTTTTTGGCTTTCCGGCAGAACCTGGCTGCGAACAAACAATGACCGCTGACATGGGGGCGATGTATGGTATTATGACGGGTATTTTCTTTCTCTTCCCTTCTATTAGCATGAACTATTTATTCGCTAGAAAATCGGCAAAGCTTATGTTAATCGATTCTGGTTATCACATTATAGCTTATACGATTGTTGGTGTAATATTAGCCGCGTGGCAATAGTAAAATTGGTGCTTGTTACTTTTTTATGGTCAGCAGGGTCTAAGTGTATATAGACCTTGGCACGTCTATATATAAAATATGCTGGTTTCCGTTTTTGAACTTAATGCTGACAGTTGCGTGTTGGGGAGTAGGGAAAATTAACGGGTGGGGTATGTTTATTAAACGGACACCATGAAATTTAGAAGAATTAAAAAGGTGAGTTATTCGCCAAATGCCTACAAAAGAGGCTTTCAGAAAGCTCAACAAGAGTATGATCGTTTTCTTGAAGTTAAAAAGAGGCTAAATCAAATTAAGGCGTACCAGCAGCTGAAGCAGGGCGAATTATTTTTAGAATTGATTGAGGCTTAAAACTCCAAAGGAGATTTTAAGTTCATATTTCTAAAATCACTTTCCACCAATTTTGATGGGATAACGGAAGGCTCTTCCCAGATAGGAGAGGTAAACCCGTATTTTTTTGACATCCTTTCGTGAACCTCTCGCCTCGTAGGATGATGATCCGACACAAGGTTTAATACACGGTCTTCTGGCCAATTTTCAATGAAAGCAGATACAGTTTTTATGACATCATCTTGGTGGACGTAATTCACTGGAGTATTCGCACCTTTTGTGGGCTTGCCGGCAAACCATTTACCAGGAATACGATCATTACCCATTAACCCACCACAGCGGAGTATAAGCAACTCCTGTTCTATCTGAGATATCTGTTGCTCCCCTTTGACTACTGCTTCTGAAGAGCCTTGATTGAGGTCAAGAGGTGTATTTACTGTTACGGGTCCGTTGGTATTGGGGTAATAAGAGGTGGAACTGATAAAAACTACACGCTTAACCTGACTTGACTGCAATTGATATTTGAGATACTTGATTTGCTCTTCGTAAAACTCAGGCTTATTTTTCTTTCTGCCAGGAGGGATATTAATGAATAGTAAATCGACCTGAAAGAGTCGATTGAAGTTGATTCCTTGAGGCATTGGATTCAATTGAAACAGTATAGCCTCTATTCCCTTTTGGGTAATGGTTTTGAGTTTGTCTTCGCTGGTAGTACTGCCCAATACTTCATGACCAGCCTTTACCAAGGCTTCGGCCAAAGGCAATCCTAACCAGCCACAACCAACTACACCTATTTTCATTTTTTTGAATTCTAAACTCCTTGCGATGTAGCCAACACGGTAGCAGCTACATCCGCATAGAACTTTTCGTAAAGCGGAAGGATTACATCTATGTCGAATTTCTTCGCCTGTGTGAGCGCATTCTTCTTAAAAGTCTCTAGATTTTCCTCGCTGAGAATGTGCAGCGCGTTCTTTGTCATTTCTTCAATATCACCGATTTTCGAGGTAAAGCCTGTGACACCATCAATATTGAGTTCTGGAATACCACCAGCACGCGTTGAAATCACGGGCACCTCACAAGCCATGGCTTCGAGTGCAGCAAGTCCAAAACTCTCTTTTTCAGATGGCATAAGGAAAAGGTCTGCAACGGAGAGTACTTCTTCAACAGCTTCTAACTTTCCTAAGAAACGGACTTCATCATAAATACCTAATTCACGACAAAGTGCCTCGATATGTCCTCTTTCAGGGCCGTCTCCTACAAGTAAGAGTCTTGAAGGTACAGTCTCTGAGATTTTGTGGAAAATGCGCACCACATCATCGACACGCTTCACTTTTCTAAAGTTTGAGGTGTGTACGATGAGTTTTTCTCCATTCGGACAGATAGCTGTTTTGAAGTGATCTTTGCGCTGTCTTTTAAACTTAGTGAGGTCTATGAAGTTGGGTATCACTTCGATTTCTCTAAGGATATTGAAGTGTTTATAAGTATCTTTTTTAAGGTCTTCAGAAACGGCAGTGACTCCATCAGATTGATTGATACTGAAGGTTACGACTGGCTCGTAAGAAGGGTCTTTGCCCACCAAAGTAATATCAGTACCGTGAAGTGTAGTTACTACGGGAATGTCGATTCCCTCAGTTTTCAGAATTTGCCTTGCCATTACCGCTGCAGATGCATGCGGAATAGCATAGTGTACGTGCAGTAAATCTAGTTTTTCAAATTTCACAACATCTACCATTTTACTGGCAAGCGCAAGTTCGTAAGGTGGATATTTGAAAAGGGGGTAGGACCTTATGTTTACCTCATGATAAAATAAGTTCTCGTTAAAAAAGTCCAACCTGGTCGGTTGGGAGTAAGTAATAAAATGCACCTCATGGCTATTTTTGGCCAATCCTTTGCCTAATTCAGTTGCTACCACGCCACTTCCTCCGAAAGTGGGGTAGCATACAATTCCTATCTTCATGAAATAAATTTCGCGCTACGTAAGGATAAACTCAATTAGTCTGCTTTAGGTTCAAAAATAGATTTGTACAGTAAATCGTGGATTCGAGTTCTCACGTTTTCTTCCAACAATTTAAAGTTATCACTTTCGGGGTAGGTGCGGTTGCAAAGAAAAACAAAAACGAGCTCTTCAGCAGGGTCTGCCCAAACTGCTGGACCGGTAAAACCAGTATGTCCAAAAGTGCTCGCAGATGAATATTGGCTAGTCGGCCCTTCATCTGTTCCTGTGATGGGTTTGTCCCAGCCTAAGCCCCTTCTGTTTTCCATATTTTGGGCACTAGTAAAAATGGGGATCGTCCAGTTTTCAAAGTACTTTTTGCTGGCATACTCGCCCATTTGCATATTCATTTGCATAAGGATGGCCAAATCGTTTGCCGTACTAAAAAGGCCGGCATGCCCGGCAACACCGCCCATGAGCATGGCATTTTGGTCATGTACATTGCCACAAACTATTGCATTTCGAAAGTAATCATCGACTTCTGAAGGCGCTATGTCTTTACCGTATCCTTTTTCTAGGGGCAAATACATGGTACGGTTTAGTCCCAAAGGGCTATAAAACTCTCGTTGAAGATAAGCTTCAAGCGGTTCTTTGATGATTTCAGTAACTACGTGGTACATGAGGGTGTAACCAAGGTCGGAGTAGAGATAGTCATGCCTTGTTTGCTTTTTGGGTAAGTCCCTTAAATCTGACGCTATTGTCCATTGCCATATGGAATCAGCAAGTGCTGGTGGTAGTCCATTTTCTTGAAAAAGGAAATTATGGTTTGGACCGGAAGCATCCGAAAAATATTCCGCCTTCAATTCGCCTTTGTCAACTGTTTTTTCCCAGAAGGGAATGTAAGGCTTCAAACCTGCTTGATGAGTGAGAATATCTCTAATAAGTAAGGAGTCCTTATTGGTGCCACGAAGCTCTTCTAGATAAAAGCCAAGGGGCTTATTAATATCGAGCCTTCGTTCTTCATAGAGTTTCATAATGACCTGCGTAGTGGCAGCAACTTTGGTGATGGACGCCACATCATATATTGAGCGATCGTCTATCAGTTTTTCTTCGGCATAAGTCTGGTGGCCAAAATTCTTTTGATAAATGACCTTCCCTTTTCTGGCAACAATGATCTGAGCACCTGGAGTCGCCTTGTTTTGTATGGCTTCTTCAATGATTGAGTCAATTTTTCGGAGTGAGTCAATACTCATCCCAACTTCTATGGGCATGCCATAGCTAAGTCTTGATGTGACGAGCGTTTCAATACCCATTCCCGCCTTAAAATTATCACCTGCCGAAATGGGCAGTTTGCCTTCGGCTTTCAAGGCGCCAAAAATAATCTGAGGTGTCAGGTTTTGAGTAATCTCGTTGTCTTCATACGTGCAAATAATATTTTTTACCCCTTGGAAATACTGTAGGCTGTAGGCATTGCCAAAGACCACTACAATTACCTTGGTTTTTTCTTGTAAGGCTTTAATAAACGCAACTTCTTCATTGAGCACACCATGTTGATCTTTTGGTGCGTTGGTAATGCCATGATAAGAAACGACAACCAAGTCGTGTTGCGCAATGGCATCGAGGGTAGAGTCGTTGAGCGAGTCCAGTGGCAAATGACTGAATTTGGCATATTTGTCTAGCATGCGCTGAAATTCACTAGGATCGCCTGTGCCTAGCGCGATAGACGCATGGCTTTTTTCGCCCAGATCAATTATCGGTAGTAACTTATCTTGATTGTCTACAATGGTAATTGCTTTTTGGTAGAGAATGCGATTGAGCAGCTGCGCATAATCATTATTGATTCTTTTGGTCAAGTTTGCCGCATTGATCATTGATGGCTTACTTAAGCCGAACCAGTATTTGGCTCTTAAGATTTTCTTTACTCGCTCGTCAATCGAAGCTTGATCTAATTGCTCTTTTTTGAGGGCTTTTTTTACTTGTTTGATGGCCTTCGGCACATCCAATGGAAAAAGAATGATGTCATTGCCGGCTTGAAGTGCCTTAACGTCAGCTTCGCCTGGTTTGTAATACTTGGCGACTCCCTGCATGTTCATAGCATCAGTAAAGACAAGGCCATCAAACCCGAGTTCTTTTTTTAACAAGTCGGTTACCACTTTGTCCGAAAGGGTAGTAGGCATATTCTCCCGATCGTCATAAGACGGCACCTGAAGGTGGGCCACCATAATACTCATTAAACTGTCTTTCATCAATTGCCTAAATGGATAAAGCTCCGTATCGCTCATTCTCTCCACAGAATGTTTGATTACTGGGAGATCATAATGTGAATCAGCATCTGTGTCACCATGCCCTGGAAAGTGTTTTGCGTTAGCCATAATGCCATGGTCTTGCATGCCTTTCATGTAGGCCACTCCTTTTTCAGAAACGGCAAATTTATTCTCACCAAATGAACGGTAGCCGATTACCGGGTTATTAGGGTTTACATTGACATCGACTACGGGGGCAAAATTGATGTGCATGTTCATGGCGTGGAATTGATTGGCTACCTCTTTACCCATTTCATAAATCCACTTGTTGTCTTGGATAGCACCGAGCGTCATTTGCTTTGGAAAGTCTAGAACACTATCTAAACGCATGCCGATGCCCCACTCTGCATCCATGGCGATGGCCAAAGGCACTTTTGATTTTGATTGGTAACGGTTGTTGAGTTGTGCTTGCCGATAGGGGCCTCCTTGGAAGAATATTAGTCCGCCTATGCCAAACTCTTTAATGAGTTTATCGATTTCTTGATAGTGCTTTTCGTCTCTATTAGAGTAAGCTGCTACCATGAAAAGCTGTCCGAGTCTTTCATCTGGCGTAAGGGCATTGAATACGCTATCAACCCAACTCTCTTGTGCTTGTGTATCTGCTTTCTGGTAGATTTTTTGCGCATTTAGGACACTCCAACTGACCAGAAACATCAACACCGTCACAATAACTTTTTTCATCATACAGGCGTTTGACTTTTAATAAAAGTAAATAAACTATATTTTTAGGACATAAGTAAGAACGTTATAAAAGGAGTAGTGATATGATAAATCTTCCGAGTTTAATGAAAAAAACGAAGTATCAGCGCTTCCATGTGACTCCGCGTTACTACGACCCCATCAAAGAAGATATAGAAAACAGGACGTCTCGCATAAAATCGGAGCTCGGTCTGGCTGATGATAATGTCGATTTAGGCTTTAATTCACAGATATCGGGTTCTTTCCGCAAAAATATGAAACATGCCAAAGGCAATGGTATGGGTCAGACTATGATGCTCCGTCTTGTGATTATGATTGTATTGGTGATGTTTGCCGGTGGTTTTGTTTACATAGGATCAGATATATTTTATTTAGCCTTACTCTATATTCCGTTCTATCTTTGGAAGCGATTTAAAAAGTAACTTCCAAAGTTCAGAATGCCCGATATCATAAAGTTATTACCTGATAACATTGCTAATCAGATAGCCGCTGGTGAAGTAGTACAGCGCCCTGCCTCTGTGGTAAAGGAGTTATTGGAGAATGCGATTGATGCTGGTGCTACTGATATCAAACTCATCGTAAAAGATTCTGGTAAAACACTGATCCAAGTAGTGGACAACGGTCAAGGCATGTCCCACATAGATGCCAGAATGTCCTTCGAGCGGCATGCGACTTCAAAAATTAGATCAGCGGATGACTTATTTGCCATTAAAACGATGGGTTTTCGTGGCGAGGCCATGGCTTCAATAGCAGCAGTAGGACAAGTGGAATTGAAATCGCGAAGGGAAGAGGACGAACTAGGGGTGATGATTCAAATCGAGGCATCTGAGATTAAAAATCAAGAACCCATAGCCACACCAAAAGGAACTTCCACATGTGTTAAAAATTTGTTTTTTAACGTACCCGCTCGAAGGAATTTCCTAAAGTCGAATGCCGTTGAAATGCGACATATTGTTGATGAATTTCAAAGAGTGGCTTTGGCCAATTCAGAAATTGCCATGTCGCTGTATCAAAATGATATGGAGCTCTACAAGCTGTCAGGTGGCAAGCTCAGCAAGCGTGTGGTTGGTATTTTTGGAAAGAGGTATCAAGATCAGATGGCCTCTTGCGAAGAGGAAACCGATGTAATGCGTGTTTACGGTTACGTAGGCAAACCAGAGTTTGCCAGAAAGACGAGAGGTGAGCAATTCTTTTTTGTGAACAACAGATTCATAAAGAGCAATTACCTCAACCATGCAGTGATGACGGCTTTTGAGAGCTTGCTCCCAGATGCTACTTACCCGTTTTACACGCTGTTTATAGAAATAGATCCGAAGCATATTGATATCAATGTACACCCAACAAAGACCGAGATTAAGTTTGACGATGAGCGAACTGTCTATGCGATTATTAAAGCGGCAGTGAGACAAGCGTTAGGTACTCATAATATTGTACCAGCCATAGATTTTAATCAAGATGTGAATTTTGCGTCATTTCAATCGGCACCACCTAAAAGTGGCATTAGTTCAGCCGATCGTGATTATACACAGTTTAAGACTTTCGAAAAGAAGCAAGGCGCAGGGCAATGGGAAAAGCTCTACGAAGGATTAAGACAAGACATTTCCAAAGAGGAGCAAGATAATGCTCAAATGGAGATTCATCCAGAGACGCAGAGCACTATTACGCTCGGGAGTGCAGCAAATTCACCTGAAGGAATATCGCATGCTTCACGAGAGCATAAGGCCTATTTCCAGATTCATCAACAATACATTGCTACGCATGTGAAGTCTGGCCTGATGATGATTGCGCAGCAAGAAGCGCACGAACGAATTCTATATGAAAAGTTTCTCTTGCAATTGCAGCAACGATCGGGAGCTTCTCAACAATCTTTATTTCCACAAACCTTAGAGTTGAATCCGGCTGATTTTTCACTCGTCAATGACATTAAGGAAGAACTGAAGGCCATAGGTTTTGAGTTTTCTGATTTTGGGAACCATGCGATTGTAATTAATGGGGTACCTGCGGACTTAAAGATGGTCAATGAAAAGGTTCTTTTTGAAGGTTTTATCGAACAGTTCAAACAAAACAAGTCTGAACTCAGTATTTCAAATGATGAGAACATAGCAAGAGCCATTGCAAAAAGATCTTCAATAAAAAGGGGGAATGAGTTAACCCAAGGAGAGATGTCATCGTTAATTGATCAGCTCTTTGCTTGTAAAACTCCGAATTACTCACCGAGTGGCCGAAAAACCACCTTTATACTGGAATTGGAAAAGATAGCCCAGTTTTTTAATTAGCATTTATGTTTGGAAGACTCACACCCTTAGTAAAACAATTGTTATTTATCAATATTGGTATTGCTGTCCTTCAGATGGTGATCAAGATTGATTTAGGGGATTATTTCGGTCTTTACTTTATTTTATCTGATGAGTTCCAACCCTATCAGTTTATCACTTACATGTTTCTGCATAGTACGCAAAGCATTATGCACTTATTTGGAAACATGTTTGCCCTTTTCATTTTCGGCCCTCTTCTTGAGCAGTTTTTAGGTCAGAAAAAGTTCCTGATTCTTTATTTGGTAACGGGAATCGGTGCAGGTCTTTTTTATACAGGCGTTAATTATCTGGAGGTGCGAGGTGTAAAAAGTGATGTAGAGGCTTATGTGACCAACCCTACTTCTCAAGGTTTCAATCAATTGTTAGTGGATCATGGAGAGAATCTGAACCCTGAAATTTACAATTTTGTCGATGACTATTCACGCAATGAGAATGATTCGAGGCTAAAGGAAACTTCAGTAAGGTATGCTTGGCAGCTTTATAATTTATATGGCAGGTATAATATGGTGGGTGCTTCGGGGGCAGTATTTGGAATTTTGGCAGCCTTTGCCTTATTCTTCCCAAATACCGAACTATTCTTATTGTTTTTACCTTTTCCCATTAAGGCAAAATACCTAGTGGGTTTTTATATCCTTTACGAGGTGTACTCCGAGTTCCAGCGTGCGCCTGGTGACAACGTAGCCCACCTTGCCCATATTGGTGGGGCCTTAATTGCCTATTTCTTAGTCAGGTTATGGAAGCAAGAACGCAATAAGTTCTATTAGCAAATGAAGAGCATCTTAGACGATTTTAAAATTGCCTTTAAGACAGGAAACGTCTTAAATCAGATCATTGTCATCAACGTGGTGGTATTCCTATTCATGGGCATACTCTCTATTTTGTTGACTTTGTCGGGCCAAAAGGTTCTCTATCTAGAACTTAGTGAACTTTTAAAGCTTCCTTCAAATACTGGCAGGTTACTATATAGGCCATGGTCATTAATTACAAACTTTTTCTTCCACGAAGGTCTCTTTCATATCTTATTCAATATGCTTTGGATGTATTGGTTCGGAAGAATCATTTCGGAGTATTTGGGACAAAACAAAATCTTGGGTTTTTATGTATGGGGCGGAATAGGCGGAGGCCTGTTTTACATCTTAATTTATAATCTCTTTCCTTTCTTTGCCGAAGCAGTACCTTTTTCAAACCTGTTGGGCGCGTCTGCGGGCGTAACGGCTATTGTGGTGGCTGCTGCAACTTTTCAACCAAACTTTACGGTGAGCTTGATTTTGATTGGTCCAGTAAAGCTGAAGTACATTGCAGCTTTTAGTGTAATAGCGTCTTTGTTACAATCTACAGGATCGAATGCTGGGGGTGAGATTGCTCATTTGGGTGGAGCGCTCGTTGGCTATGTGGGTATGGTGCAACTTCAAAAAGGAAATGACTGGAGTAAACCGATAGTCACTTTTATCATTTGGGTAAAAAGCTTTTTTAAACCACAGCCTAAAATTAAAGTGTCTTATAGGAAGGAAGAGAAAGCGAAGACCAGTACTAGAACTTCAAGAAAAACTGGTATGGCTCGTAAGCCATCAAAAGCGCAAGAAACTAGCCAAGCGGAAATTGATGCCATATTGGATAAGATTTCAGACAAGGGTTATGACGCCCTCAGCAAGGATGAGAAGCAGAAGCTTTTCAACGCAAGCAAAGACTAGCATTTACTTTTCTATTTCAAAGTATATCACTTTCGACACCGGAGTTCCGTCTTGCAATAGGCCCTGAACATTCACCAATACGGTGGTTTCAAGGTCAGATGCCCAAAACTCGATTGTGGCTTCTCTATTGTCTCCCATAAAAATCATGGGCTGCCAGTGCAGGAGAATTCTATAGTCAGGTTTGATGTGTTCGGGTATCTTGACGTCATATTTTGGTGAATAGAATTCGCGTGGCAGCTGATAGCTATGCTTTAGCTTGAAATCAACGAGGCCATCTTCTTTTTCAAAAGTATCATCGAATATACCCGCTCCGGATTTAGTATAAAATGCGAGGACACCTCCAAAGGCGGGTGCTCCAAATTTTGCTGAGGCTGCGCTACTTCTTAACACTACCATTTTATAAAATTCATTGGGATTAATGGATTGGAGTAATCCAAGCTGTACAGGGATGTCATCTAACAGTAAAAGTGGAAATCTACTGCTTCCGCCTTGACGAAGCGTTATGTTACCGTCAGAAGAGATTACTAAGCCTGGCAATCTACCCACTAATGATTGAATAACATTAGTCGACCCCAAGGGAGGACCTTTTGTAAAGTCTATAGCATCGGTACCTCTACCAAAAACTGTGCTTTCAAGGGGCCGTCCTGTAACATCCAGCCTGTTGGCTTCAACAATGACATCATCTAGTCTTCTTGCAGTGGAGTCAAAGTCGTACGCAGCATCTATTTTCTCTCGGATTCTTCTTTGCTCCATAAAGCGCTTTTCTAAATCAAGAAGTCTATTTTTTGTGCCGGGTTTATAGTTTGAAAATGGAGCAGCTTGGTAATAACTACTGTCAATCCGAAATTGGATATCGTCTTTCTCCTTTTTCTTTTTACCCTTCTCTCTTCTGCCTTTGAGTATCAGGTTTTCACCTTCAAACACCGTGAGGTCTTTAAACTCAAACTGGCCATCATTTGAAGTCTCTCCTTCCACAAGTGATGGTATGACTTCTGCTAAATTCATAAAGGATATTTTGGTGGCCTGTGTCCTCTGGCTGAAGGCACGGTAGGTTGTGCCCTTTAGTGTAAGGCCCCGCTCAAAGTCAAAAGGAAGTTCTTCTTCCGGATTATTTAATATCTGTTGCCACGTAAATCTTCTCCAACCATGAGTTAACATGACTAGATCTAAATGTTCAGTTGCCTCTGGGTTTTTTTGATCAAAGTAATAAGCGGGGTTTTCTATGTTTCCTTTAAGGTCAGAGTTTAGGAGTAACTCTGTCATAATATTCAATTCTGGTTCTTTTTCGATCGTTTGCCCTATGTCATAGGCACTCATTGAAAAAATGCCGTTGAGCGAATCAGTGATCATAGCGTCCAATTCAATTTTAATGCTCACCTTTTCTCTTCTCTTGTAAGCCGGTTTATCAGCGCTAATGGCTAAGTGATTGGTTGGGTCTTTTACAAAGAATAATCGCTCTAAAAGTGGATTATTGTTTTCATCGAACAAGGTGAAATGCGAAATACCTGGGGGAATGTCTGAAGTTGGAATGTTTATAAATGCAATTGGTCCTGAAAGATCAAGCTCAGCGGAGAAAGTTACCAAGCCTCTGCTATTTACCAGTATTGAGAGCCTCTTTTGGCTTTCTGAATTGTCCTTCGCAGTGATGGTTAGTTTCAGTTGCTCTTCATTCATACGGATTAGTCGCATGCCGACTCCCGATTCCTGTACTTTAGGTAAGTCAAATGATTTATCAAGCCCCAATAAGTACGCGCTATAGGATTTTCCGGCTTGGGGAGTAATATAGAAAAAACCCATACCCGCGTGTTGGGTTTTGAGTGCGCTGACCGTTAGACCAGTGTTATCCGTTACGCTTCCGTCTACTGCTATGCTTCTACCGTTTTCATCAATGGCTTTGAAGGCCACTTTGGTGGGTATTCCTTCGATTAAATCGCCACCTTCGGGAAAGAACTGTATATCGATTTCTTCTGATATAGTCGGCCTCTCTTCACGGTATGTGGAATTACCTAGCACTGAAATGTCTTTTCGAAAGTAGAATTCTTTTCCAGTATTTCTCATCCACTTGGTAAAACCAACGAGGGTGTATTCGCCAGCGATAAGACTATCGGCCAAGTCGATGAGGCCGCTTCCAAACCCATTGGGGGTAAGGACTATTTTTTGATCAATGAGTTGTTCTGTCTCATCTATGAGTTGTACATACACTGGGTAGCTTAATGGAGACGGAAGGTTAAGTGGGCCGGCTGTGAGGTAAGTTTGAAACCAGATGGTTTCGCCTGCTGCGTAGTAGCTTCTATCTGTATGAAGGTATACTTTTTCTTGAGGATGTGTTTTAATATAGCCTTCTAGTGCTGCTGAAGTTAAATCTAGTGTTCTGTTTTGAGCGTTCAGGTTGATCGTGAAGAGCAAACTGATACTCAAGATGGTGACAAATTGTTTTACCGCCATTTTTCTAGCTTTGGTCTACAGCACCACAGCAAATTTTATGCCTGAAATTTTGATTTATTCTCTATTCAATTAGATGTTTCTACTTTCTGAAGGAGGCTATTCGGAAGCATTTACGGTTTACTTTTCTACCTCAAAGTAAATCACTTTTGAAACTGGTGTTCCATCTTGTAATAAGCCTTGAACATTGACCAATACAGTGGTTTCCAAGTCTGAGGTCCAAAACTCAACTGTAGCTTCTTTTTCATCACCTAAGTAGATCATTGGCTGCCAGTGTAGTAAAATCCTGTAGTCAGGTTTAACATGCTCCGGTTGTTGAATGTCATATTTAGGAGCATAAAACTCCCGAGGTTGTTGGTAACTGTTTTTAAGTTTTGTTGCGATTAGACCATCTTCTTTTTCAAAGCGCTCGTCTATTATTCCAGCTCCAGTTTTGGTATAAAAAGCTAATGCGCCATTGAAGCCTTCGTTACCGAATCTCGCGGAAGCTGCTACACCTTTAAAGACTACTACTTTGTAAAATTGATCTGGCGAGAAACCATTGACAAATTCCACATCAGTGGGCACGTCATCAATTAATATGAGCGGAGTGCCCCCAGAGGTTCCGTTTTGGCGAATCGTAATATTTTGACCGGAGACTACCACTCCAGGTATTTTGCCTACAAGCGCTTGTAAGATAGTAGGCGCAGAAATCGGAGGGCCTTTGGTAAAGTCTATGGCATTGGTTCCCCTTCCGAAAACAGTGCTCTCAAGTTCTTGGCCGGTAGCATCTACTCTTTCAGCTTCTACAATGACATCATCCAAACGTGTGGCGGTGGAGTCAAAGTCATATGCATCATCAATTTTCTCTCGTAGTTTTCTTTGTTCTAAAAACCGCTTCTCCGCATCTGCAAGCCTGTCTTTAGTGCCAACCGCAATATTAGAAAAAGGAGCTGCCTGATAATAACTGCTGTCGATTACAATTTTAATATCGTCCTTTAATTTTTTCCTCTTACCCTTTTCTCTTCTACTTTTTAGCATCAGTTCTTCACCTTCAAAAACAAGTAGGTCTTTAAATTCAAACTCACCATCTTTTGAACTATCGATTTCCTCCACCGATGGAATAGTCTCTGCTAGATTTACCAATGAAAGTTGTGACGATTGTGGGTTGTCACTAAATGCTCTATAAGTGGTGCCTTTAAGTGTCAAGCCACGCTCGAAATCGAATGCAAGGGCTTGGTCTTTTTTGTCCAAAACCTCATCCCAAGTAAATCTTCTCCATCCATGGGTTAACATTACTAAATCTAAATGTGCATTAGCGTCTGGGTTCTCTTTGTTGAAATAGTAAGCCGGGTTTTCTAGGTTTCCTCTTAAATCCGAATTCAGCAACAACTCAGTATAGATATTAGACTCAGGTTCTTTGTCTATGGTCTGGCCCAAGTCATAGGCACTCATGGAGAATATTCCATTAAGGGTGTCACTGACCACATCATCTAATTTAATTTTGACACTCACCTTTTCTCTTCTTTTATATGTTTGTTTATCTGACGCTATGGATATAGGGTCTGGTGTGTTATCAACAAAGAAGAGTCTTTCGAGTATGGGGTTATTGTTTTGATCGAATACGGTGAGGTGTGAAATCCCAGAGGGCAAATCTGAAGTGGGAATATTGAGGAGAGCTATTGTTCCAGACAAGTCAATTGATGCTGAAAAGCTTACCAACCCTTTGCTGTGCACTAGTACCGATAGGTTTTTCTGGTTTTGAGAAATATTATTGGCCGTTAGGGTTAGTTTGAGCAGGTCATTTGGCATTGGGTTTAGCCGTATACCAACTCCAGTCTTTTGGACTTCAGGAAGATTAAAGCTCTTGTCCGTTCCCAAAATAATTGCCTTGTAGGTTTTGCCAGCCTCCGGAGTAATGTAGAAAAAGCCCATACCTGAATGGATCACATTTAGGCTATTTATTTCTTGGCCAGATTCATCTAGCACACTACCATCTATATTCACACTTCTTCCATTTTCATCAATTGCCTTAAAGGCAACTCTTGTCGGAATCCCTTCGACCAAATAGCCGCCTTCTGGGAAGAATTGAATATCAATTTCATTTGATAATAATTCGGTAGGTTTCTCAAGAGGGTTATTTGAAAGCACTGAGATATCCTTTCTAAAGAAGAATTCTTCTCCAGTGTTTCTCATCCATTTAGTAAAAGCTACTAAAGTGTACTCGCCTGCCCTGAGCGTATCTGCTAAGTCCAAGACTCCTCTTCCAAACCCGTTGGGTGTAAGTACTACCTTTTGATCTATAAGTTGCTCTTGTTCATCAATCAGCTGTACATAAACTGGGTAGCTTAAGGGTGATGGTAGGTTTAATGGCCCAGCAGTTAGGTATGTCTGAAACCAAATGGATTCGCCAGTGGCGTAATAGCTTCTATCCGTATGAAGGTAGACTTTTTCTTGAGGATGATTCTTGTTATACTCTTCTAAAGCGTTTGAAATGTTATCGAGATTTCTCGATTGAGCATTTACAGCGATCGGTGAGAAAAGACCAATAATGAGAAGGATGAGGAGGTGTTTGCGGGTCATATGTTTTGCTTAACGTTGTCTATTTTCAGCCGGTTGAATGATAGACAAATTTCATGCCTTAAAGTTTAATTTATTCTTTATTAGGTAAGATTTTTTTGTCTCGCCTATGAGTAGGCTTGAGGGTTTGAGGAGTTATTTTTTTATCTCAAAGTATTTGGTGTTTGAGACAGAAAAATTATCTGTGATCAATGAATGCGTAACAGGGGTGACTCTAACACAAAATCCTTCGGTAGTTTTAGTATCGTTTTGCTCACTTTCAACTAATTGTATGGCACAGGATGGTAATAGAGAGCCATCTCAACATAAGTTTTTCCATACCCAATAAGAGGTTGATCCGTTTGTAGTTAAAGAACAACTAGGAAACTCGTTACCCGTATGAAATCTATGATTTATTGGCTAATTGCCCGCAAGCCGCATCAATATCCTTACCACGACTTCTCCGCACGTTGACTATGATGCCTTTATCCTCCAAGATGCGTTGATACGTGTCTAAACTTTCAGGGGTAGCCTGCTGATATTCACCATCGTCAATCGGGTTGTATTCAATGATATTCACCTTTGAGGCTACTTTACCGCAGTATCTTGCCAAGGCTTTGGCGTGACGCTCATCGTCATTAATGCCTTTCCAAATCACATATTCAAAAGTTACTTTTCGGTTAGTTTTATTGTGCCAATATTGAAGTGATTCTGCCAGTTCTGCCAAGTTGCTCTTTTCGTTTATGGGCATCATCTTAGACCTAGATTCATCTATAGCTGAATGCAATGATACCGCTAAGTTGAATTTCACTTCATCATCCGCTAGTTGCTTAATCATTTTGGGGATACCAACGGTGGAGAGGGTGATACGCCTAGGTGACATGCCCAAGCCATCTGGTGAAGTAATCATTTCGATGGACTTTAATACGCTTTTATAGTTGAGCAATGGCTCACCCATTCCCATATAGACAATGTTGGTCAATGGTCTTTCGAAGTAGAGATCGCCTTGGTCTTTAATGGCGACTACTTGGTCGTAAATTTCATCTGCATTCAGATTACGCATGCGCTTTAGTCTTGCGGTAGCGCAAAAATTACAATCGAGGCTACAGCCTACTTGTGACGAAATACAGGCTGTGATTCTTTTTTCTGTCGGAATTAAAACGGATTCTACAATAAGGTTATCATGCAGTTTTACGGCATTCTTAATGGTGCCATCCGTACTCCGTTGCATTTGATCTACTTTGACATGTTTAATGTCAAAATGGGTTTTTAGTTTCTCTCTCATTTCAAGAGAGATGTTCGTCATCTGGTCAAAGTCTTTAGCAGACTTTTTCCAAAGCCATTCGTACACCTGCTTCGCGCGAAATGCCTGTTCACCTTCAGAAACAAAGAATTCTTTTATGTCATCTAAAGAGAGTTGGCGTATATCTCGTTTTACCGGTGCAGTTGTGCTCATGCGGCAAAGGTAGTACTAATCACAATAATGATTATGATTTAAAGCGGGCAAGCTTATTTGCTATTGGGTCTGGCATATTGCTCACTTTTCTTTCGGAGTAGTTGTAAAAGGCAATACCTGTTTTGCCTAATGCGATTAGATGATCTCTTTCTATTGAGAGTCGATAATACAGGTCCATACTTTTGGGGCTAGTATCTCCAAGAAATATTTCAGCAGTAATCTCATCACCATGAAAGCTCTCACCCTTATACTGAATGGCTGTGTCAACTTGAATGGTGCCAACTCCATCAATATTTAACTCATCAGTATAGCCAAGGCTTTTATAGAATTGGAAGCGTGCTTCGTGCATGAGGCTCAGGACGCTATCATTTCCAAGATGATTTCCATAGTTGATATCCGAAATTCTAACCTTTAGAATGGTTTCGAAGACTTTGGTTTTGGGTAAGGCAATCTTGATTCTAGACATGGGAACGGATCAAGTGGCAAAATTAACTACTCTTGCCAAATACCTTTACCAGTTTTTGCGAATATTGAATTGTGACACAGCGGTTCCAGTTTTCCCAGTTTTAGAAATCCCTTGCACATCAATAAATACGTTTGAATTTTTGTCGTGCGTATAGAATTCTACTTGCGCTTTTCCTTCGCTATCGGTCGTAATCATTGGTGCCCAAAATAAAGTAGACCTTTCGTCTGGAATGAACTGCAGCTTGTTGGTTTCATCATACTTAGGGGCATAGAACTCGCGCGCGGCATGATACCCATTGGCCGAAATAACTTCAACACCAGGTTTTTGGGCTAAAGATTTAAACATTCGATCTCCCTTTAAAGTATAGAATGCAATGGCACCGTTAAATCCATTTGAGCCGAACATGGCTGCTGATCCACTCTTATATACTTCTACATAGTCTATTTCAGTGGCTCGTAAGTCATAAACTGCCGCGTAGGGCACTTGTATGTTGTCAATTAATATCAATGGGGTTCCTTGATATGGACCTTGACGTAATGTAGGTTTTCTAAATATTGGGTCATTGGCGGTTGTGAAATCCTCGGGAGGACTGCTAAATAGTGCAGCCCCACTGTCGCCTGGCCCCCCTATATTTCCACCCATGCTAATGCCACCACCATTTCCTCCAGAAGCATTTGCCAAAGAGAAGCCTGAAAGTTTGCCTAGCATCAAGGTAAAAGGATCTCGACCATTCTTCTCTTCGTAGGTCATCTTATCAAAGTTGATGTAAGATTCTCCTTTGCCATATTGAGAATTCAAAGTTCTATATTGCTCCTCTCGCTTACTGGCCGTTACGTAGACATCATCTAAATAAATTACCCCATTCTCTTTTCGATAGGTACTATCGATTCTGATAGAAGTGATAGCATACTCTTTCAGTGCTCGGAGTCTAGCCGGGTTGTCAGCCACAGGGTTAGTCACATACTTTTGCAAGGCCACTTTTTCATAGCTGTTGTCAATATTATATTTGAAGTTTTTGACTTTTCCATTTTGAAAACCTTGGATGGCCATTTGACTGGTATCATAGAAAGTGAGGTTTTCGAACGTAAAATTTCCAACTTCATCCGCCAATACAAACTTCGATGCATTATTATCTAAGGTTCCCGCATTTAAGAGAAATATCTTACCATCCTTAACGGGTTTTCCATTGGATTTGGTCATTTGTCCTTTCAACTCTAAGGCTTGTTCAAATGCGTAAATTGGTTCTCGGTCTGCCGAGTTAAAATCGCTCCATTTAAACCTTCTCCAACCATTGACCATCATCAATAGATCGGTATTTGCTTTGGATTGACTGTCTTGTTTTAAGTACTGAGATGGGTTTTTGATGTAGCCTTTTAAGTCAGATGATAGTAAAAGGTTTGCTGTAATATTATAGTCTATCTGGTCGTTCTGTGCCAGTTTCGAATCGAAAACGGACATTGAAAAAGAGCCTTGTACAGGATTACCTTGGTTATCTGTCACTTTTAGATTGATAGTAGCCAAGTCTCTAGCCGAATACTGAGGGTCTGAGGTACTAATATCGATATTCAGGTTCTGCTGTCCATTATTGACAAAGGCTAGTCTTTCAGCCAGAGGTTTCATGGTATTGTCAAAAAGAGTAATATGAGAAATTCCATTCGGTAAAGTCGATTTATCGATCCTTGCCAAACCCCTGTTGCTCTTTAATCTTATTTCGGAAGCGTAAGTTATGTAGCCTCGCGTATGGGCTACAAGATAGAACGATTCGGAACAGGCAGCACCTGATTTGATTACGACATTGATAAAGTCATCGGCTTTATTATTCACAGCAAGAGCTACACCTGATTGTTTGACGATAGGCAGCTCAAATGATTGCTCGAAACCTTCAATTTTTGCAAAGTATTGGTTGTCCATAGGGAGTAATGCAAAAAGACCCAACCCCTCATGAGTTGTCTCGAAGGAGGCCACTTCTTCATCTTTGCTATTGAATACTTTGCCCTTTAATGGAAGCTTTTTCTCACTTACGCCCGATACTTCGAAAGCTACTTTACCTGCTACGCCTCTAATCATATCTCCACCTTCAGGAAAGAAGCCTACGGCCAACTTCTCGTCTAGTGGTGTTTCTGTTAATACATCCTCTACTTTTAAGGAGTGGATTTTGATTTTTTTATTGAAGAAGAAATCGCTGGCTTGGTTTTTCATCCAATTAGTGTGAGCACGGAGATAATAAAAACCAGGGCTTAGTTCTTTGCCTATTTCAATACTTGCCTTAGATAATCCATCGTTCGATTTTAACTTCAACCGCTTTACCGTTTGACCTGCCTCGTTCATCAATTCCACATAAACGTTTTGGCTAAAGGGAGAGGGGATATGTCCTGCCCCCGCAACCAGATAGGATTTCAACCATATGGTTTCACCAAGTGTATACTCCGATTTATCGAGGTGTAGAAAGACTTTTTCAGTCGGGAGTTCCGCCTGATGAGACTGAAAGTTTTTTAGCCAATCTTCAAACCCATCATTTTGTGCATAGGTAAAGTTGAGTGAGAAAATTGTAAGGAGACAGATAAATAGGAGTCGAGGATATTTCATAACCTGAATTTTTGCATAGATAAAGTACGAAATTATTGACCAATTCCTACAATCTGATGACAGAATGGCTGATTAATGATGTGTGTGAAAGAAAAATCAGCCATAATTACCGATTTAAGTACTTGGATGATTCTTTGTTGCAGGATGGTAAATAGCGAGTAGAATACTCAAATTTAAGAGAGATATGGATTTCAAAAAATATACTATCAAGTCACAGCAAGCCATTCAAAAGGCGGCAGAGATAGCAAGCGGTAATCAACAGCAAGCTATTGAACCCGGTCACCTTTTGAAAGCTATCCTTTTATCGGATGAGAATGTGATGTCTTTTCTGATAAAGAAGTTGGGAATGAATAGGGTACAACTTGATACAAAGTTGGAAGAGGTAGTGGCCAGTTATCCAAAAGCGAGTGGTCAGCAGCCATACTTATCAAATGATGCGCATACTGCTTTGACAAAGGCATTAGATTACCTAAAAGAATTCAAAGACGAGTTTGTTGCCATAGAACATATTGTATTAGGTCTTTTGAACGGAAAAGAAAAGACCGCTGCTTTGATGAAGGAAGTTGGGTTCACCAAGAAAGAGCTCATTGAAGCGATCAAGGAATTGAGGGGAGGAAATAGCGTGACAGACCAAAATGCAGAATCAAAATATAAGTCATTAGAAAGATATTCGAAGAACTTAAATGAACTCGCCAAGTCTGGTAAGATTGATCCCGTAATAGGGCGTGATGAGGAAATAAGACGAGTACTTCAAATTCTATCGAGAAGAACAAAAAATAACCCGATGCTCATCGGTGAGCCAGGCGTTGGTAAAACAGCGATTGTAGAAGGTATGGCGCAGCGCATCGTTGATGGTGATGTGCCTGAGAACCTAAAGTCTAAAACCCTCATTTCATTGGATATGGGGCTTTTAGTAGCCGGGGCCAAATACAAAGGAGAGTTTGAAGAACGCCTCAAGGCGGTGATCAAAGAGGTACAAGATTCTAATGGAGAGATTGTCTTGTTTATCGATGAGATACATACGCTAATTGGAGCTGGTGGGGGTGATGGGGCCATGGATGCTGCTAACCTATTGAAGCCAGCCTTGGCCAGAGGAGAACTCCATGCAATCGGTGCTACCACACTCAAAGAATACCAAAAGCATATCGAGAAGGACAAGGCTTTGGAACGAAGGTTCCAGACCGTCACTGTGGATGAGCCCAATCAGGAAGATGCTATTTCTATCCTGAGAGGTATAAAAGAAAAGTATGAAGTGCATCATGGGGTTCGGATACAGGATGATGCCGTGATTGCTGCAGTAGAACTTTCAAGTCGATACATATCAGACAGGTTTTTGCCAGATAAAGCCATTGATTTAATGGATGAGGCTGCTGCAAAACTCAGGATTGAGATTGATTCATTACCCCAAGAACTGGATGAACTGAATCGCAAAATCATGCAGCTTGAAATTGAAAGAGAAGCGATCCGAAGAGAAAAGAATAAAGATAAAGAAGCAGTGCTTTCTAAGGAGATTGCAGAGCTTTCTGAAAAACGAGATGGGCTGAAGGGAAAGTGGGAGAATGAGAAGGCAGTTATTGTCGGGATTCGTGCTGAGAAAGAAAACATCGATCGCTATAAGATGGAAGCTGAAAAAGCCGAACGTGAAGGAGACTTTGGCTTGGTGGCTGAGATCAGGTATGGTAAGATCACCGAGGCCGAAAAGAAGTTGGAAGAATACAAGGCGAAAATGCAGGAAATGCAGGGTGCTAGTACTTTGCTGAAAGAAGAAGTCAATGCGGAAGATATTGGTGAAGTGGTCGCCAAATGGACTGGAATTCCAGTGTCTAAGATGCTTCAGTCCGAACGTGAGAAACTCCTTCATCTAGAAGAAGAACTCGGTAAAAGGGTGGCCGGCCAAGGAGAGGCCATTACCGCTTTGTCAGATGCGGTAAGAAGAAGTAGAGCAGGTCTTCAAGATCCGAAAAGGCCAATTGGTTCTTTTATCTTTCTAGGTACTACAGGAGTTGGTAAAACAGAACTGGCCAAAGCTCTGGCAGAATATCTCTTCAATGACGAGAACAATATGGTGCGCATAGATATGTCTGAATATCAAGAACGACATGCGGTCAGTAGATTGATTGGTGCACCCCCAGGCTATGTTGGGTATGACGAGGGGGGTCAGTTGACTGAGGCGGTGAGAAGAAAGCCTTACTCAGTCATTCTTTTAGATGAAATTGAAAAGGCGCATCCAGATGCATTCAATATACTGTTACAAGTGTTGGATGAAGGTAGGTTGACTGATAACAAAGGGCGTGTGGCTAATTTTAAGAACACAATCATTATCATGACGACTAATATCGGAGCACATCTAATTCAAGAAAACTTCGAGAAAATCAATGAGGAAAATGTGCTTGAGTTGATTGAAGATACCAAGTTGAGAGTGTTCGATATGCTGAAAAAATCTGTGCGACCGGAGTTCCTTAATAGGATTGATGAAACCATCATGTTTATGCCATTAAGTAAGGATAACATCCGACAGATTGTGGCGATACAGTTTGGAATTATTCAAAGACAGCTCAAAGAGAACGGTATTGAGATTGAAGCTACTGATGATGTGCTCGATTACTTAGGGGAGCTAGGTTACGACCCAACATTCGGTGCCAGACCATTGAAGCGAGTGATTCAAAGGAAAGTACTGAACGAACTCTCTAAGCAGATTCTGTCTGGTACTATTAGTAAAGACTCGGTCGTCAGTATTGAACTTAGCGCTAACAAAGAAGTTGAGTTTGTGAACATCGAGAAAGTAGAAGAGTTGTAAGCCTTTCTTTGGATTTATTAATTTGGAATTGATGAACCCAACGCTGGTTATGCTTCCAACCATCAAGAATACTCAAGATATCTGGGTTTGCTAAAAAGAGGGCGATATTATAAGTTGTTTTTCCTATCCTGAGCCTGCCGAACGGTCTTCTCCTTTGAGGTTAAGTTCCCTCGGCTGCGCTCGGGATAGAAAGTTTGTATTAAGACTTTCTGCCTTCTCTTTTCACCCTGAGTTTATCGAAGGGCCTCATTGCGAATGATGGTGATGAAAGCTATCTCGGTTGCATTTGGAATAGAAATAGTGAGCGACCATTTCTTTTACCCCGAGCCTGCCGAAAGGCCTTCTGATTTGTGACCAAGTTCCTTCGACAAGCTCAGGATGGAAATAGGTACATCGACTTTTTACCCTGAGTTTACCGAAGGGTCTCATTGCGAATGATGGTGATGAAAGCTATCTGAGTTGCATTTGGAATGGAAATAATGACTAACCATCTCTTTTACCTTGAGCCTGCCGAAAGGTCTTCTGCTGTGTGACCAAGTTCCTTCGACAAGCTCAGGATAGGAAACAGGCACATCGTCTTTTCACCCTGAGTTTACCGAAGGGTCTCATTGCGAATGATGGTGATGAAAGCTATCTGAGTTGCATTCGGAATAGAAATAGTGAGCGACCATTTCTTTTACCCCGAGCCTGCCGAAAGGTCTTCTGCTGTGTGACCAAGTTCCTTCGACAAGCTCAGGATGAAAAGTGGACACATTTTCTTTTTACCTTGACCTTCTAGAAAAGTTTTATTCGTAAAACTCTTTCCTGTGAAACGGATCAGTCGGTGGCCATTTCATAAACTCTGAATTGAGGAAATTCCAATCGGGATTCATTTGATTAATTAGCCATTCTTTTTTTGATCTGCGCCACCCTTTGAGTTGTTTTTCTCTTGCTATAGCATCCAAGACGTAAGGTGTCTTTTCGTAGTAAATTAGGTTGTAACAATAGTATTTCCCTGCGAAAGTGGTCGGTTTGCCTTTATTAATCCAATGTTCAGTTAATCTTTGCAAAAGGTCATTCGTCCTTCCGATGTATAAAACCGACTTAGATGGATTTGTTGTGATGTATACGTGGTAAAGAGCGTCCATTTCTGTGTATTGAGTTAAGATAATAAAAATAGATCTCATATGCTTTCTACCTTGAGCCTGCCGAAAGGTCTTCTGCTGTGTGACCAAGTTCCTTCGACAAGCTCAGGATGGAAAGCATATGAGGTGCGTTCTCAATTTAGTACTTGATCAATGAAGAAAAGTCTTACTATTGAAGACTAAGTTCCTTCGACAAGCTCAGGATAGGAAATAGGTACATCGTCTTTTTACCCTGAGTTTACCGAAGGGTCTCATTGCGAAGGCTAGTAAGGATAGTTCACTTGTCTGGGTTTGCGATAGAAATAGAATGTGTATCCTACTTCTTCTTCAACCAATCCTCTCTTCTTTTTTGAGCAGCAGCATCCGCATTTTTATTCCATGAGGTACTCATGTTCATGTTTTCACCTAATACAACCTCCTTATTTATTCTTTTACCCCAGCGCTCAATGGCGATTTCAATCTTATTGCCAGGCTTATACTGCCGCAGGATTTCCTGAATGTCCAGCCTTCCTTCCACATCTTCCATCCGTTTTCCCGCCATGCTCAGAATTTTGTCTTCTGATTCTATACCCGCGACATACAATGGCGATCCTACAATGGCATTGCCGGTCATCACGGCCGCACCATCTACCAGTCGAAGGTTAGCGCCAAGCGATACTTGGCCGGGGTTAGAAGGTTCAAAATTGACCCCCATCTTTTTAAACAGGAGTTGATAATTTGGCATTTCACTATTGAAAATGTGTTTAGCAAAGAAGTTTCTAGCAAACTCATCTCCTGCATATTCTGCCAATCTAGCTTCAAGGTCCCTTACCGAATACGGTATTTCAGGTTGGCCATGAGTTTTCCAAACATGCTGCATGTATCCATCCAAATTTTTGCCATTGTCCATTGTTCTTAATGACATGTCTAGGGCTAGACCAATTACTGAGCCGTAAGTGTAGTAAGAAATAAAGATGTTGGCATTATTGTCAGGATCGATAGACGCGGCTGCATCAACAAACGGTGCCCTATAACTCATTTCAATAGGGTTGAAATACTTTCTGCCAGGGGCATTCATCACATAGCCAACTGCACCACCTAATCCATTGACGTATTGTTCCTTTGTGATATTACCCGATCTTGCACGAATCAGATTGGTATAATAACTCGTAAAGCCTTCGGCAAACCAAAGCTCACCACTCATATTCGCATCTTCAAAATCGAAAGGTTCAAGTGAAGCGGGCCTGATTCTTTCAACATTCCATGCATGGAAAAACTCATGAGAAATAGTTCCCATAGAAGTATTCCCCAAAGGTCGATCTAACGGCTTACCACTGACTACAAAGGTGGAGTTCCTATGCTCCATGCCATCACCACTCGCATTAGGTACATAGCATGAAAGGAAGGTGTACTCGCCATAATCGAATTTTGGAAGCTCACCGAAAACGGCTGCTTGTTGTTCGACAATTTTTATCACCTCCTCGAAGTATGTATCCACTTCAGCGTCAGTTGCGGGAGTATGCAGCGCTAGTCTAATATTCTGGCCATCAATTTTTCTTTCTCTCATGTGGAGATCGGCTATTTCAATGGGGCTATCCATGAAGTAATAGGTGTCTTGGGCCTCATATGTGTCTTTTCCGACACTTCTCAATTGCGTAGCGACCTTCCAGTTAGAGCCCTCTGGCAAATTGAATTTAACCCTGATAGGACGATGCCTGTAATTTCTTACCCAAACGAATGTGGCTGGAATGTTTAGGTGAGCATGCGTTTCATCAATGCCCGAGTAGGTGCCTCCGGCTCGGTTGGCATAAAGCGTATATTCAAAAACAACGGTACCATTGTGACCAGACACATCCCACTGATGTGGATTCGGTCTACTAATTGCAAGCACATTCCCTTTACCATCAGTTGCCTTTACGTTATATACATTTTTGGCGAATTCATGTACAGCATATCGTCCTGGAGAACTTCGGCTCATGCGTACTTCTAATACTTTCTGTTCGAGTTTAGAGAAGGTAACTTTGATGGTCGCTTCGTGATGCACGCGGTTATCAAACGACATCTCATATCTATTGTACGTTTGTGCTTCAATACCGAAGGCGATCGAACTGAGTAGTGCTAAAAAAGTGATTTTGAGTTTCATGATTGCGATTGAGTTTAGAAGGAAAATGCTCGAAAAGGGCCTTTATTAAAGATCTAGAATTCCATACGTCTCGTTAAAAGGAATATTTATATCGACTAGATCAAATTTTGCTTGACAGTTTTCCCTCAGTAGTTTAATTATCTTCTTGGAGTTTGAGTCAGCCGAAACAAATGAGATGATTTCTTTGTCTAAATCTGCCTGAGCAAAAAGTTTGGAGTCATTGGGTATAACATTTCGATTCTCTACTGTCAGATGGCCATTCGACCTAGAGTTGAATAAAAAGTGTGAAAAAACACCACAGCGCTGGGCATGGTCAATGTTGAATGGAATTATTCGTACATCTTTTAAAGGTAGTTCATCTAGCTTACCTAATACACAGTATTCAGCAATGGCCACTGTCGATACACTCATTTGGATGTCATTCTCTAAATAATATTTAAAGTAACCAACGGCATTTTTATGCAGGGGGTCAGAATCATCAAGAAGTCTAATGAAAAAACTTGTATCGAGTAGAACGCTATGCATCGTAACCTCCTCTTAAATCCTTTAGCCATTGGTCTTTATTAATTCCTGACCATTTTGACTTGGCCTTTGAAATCTTAGACTTTAGGTAGGTTTCATCATAGCGAGGTTCAAAATCAAATAATTCAATAAGCTTTAGACTATTTCGGTTGAACTCTCCAGTTTCAGAGTTTTGCTTACCAACTGCCCGGACACCAAATCGTTTGTAAAGCATATTTTCTTCCTTTTCCTTAAGGAATTCTTTAGGCGTATCTATCGTTAATGATCCATACTCTGAGGTATCTAAGTGAATATTTACGCTAGATTTACCTCCGGCATTCGTTAAAGTACCATAGAAATAAAACTCAGCATCTGCCCATATTGTCTCACTTTTTAAAAGCTTTGTTTTAGCATTTATATTGAGTTTGACGTCTTCATTAAAGGATGTAAATATTTCGAAGGAATAGTTTTTTTGATAGGCAGTATTTTGAATATTTTCAATTGCCTGAGCAGATCGAAGTTCTAAGAAGTCAATGTTGTTAACCGCATTGACTTGACCAATTATAGCACTAAAGCCGAGTACAGCTTGCATACTGGTTTGAAACCGATGCATTACAGAACCTTCCTCAAGCCTGTAGCTGATAAGCGGACGATCTTTTTTTTGGTTTGGAAAAAGTAGAGATTCAAAGTCATCCAAGATTGTTTTGATATCCCGTATGTCATAGGTTTCAGGAGTCAATTCAATGTTGCCTTGATGACCTTTTATTCTAATTGTTATCTCACCTACTTTTTCCACAATTCAAATATATTCATTCTAATTCATAGACAGTATCACTCTTCATTGTAAACTGCTCTTACTTCTATTTCTATAAATTTATTGGGGTCGACTAAAGTATAAACGCCAATGGTCGACCGGGCTACTTTATTTGGGTTTTCTGCGTTGCCGAAGTACTCTCCATAAGCTTTAAACCAAGCCTGAAAATCTGGTTTGCCATCATTTTCAGGGTCGGGTGCTACATAGACTTTCATGGCAATAACATCTTTTAAACCGAGACCTTCCTCAGCGAGATATTCATTGATTCTTTTCAGTGCACTTACACTTTGATCATAAGTATCACCAAAACGAGCTCTATCTCCAACAGGCTTAGTATCGTCTTTTTCAGTGGCCACTATGCCACTGGCAAAATACATACTCTTGCCACCTGGCACTTTCACCCCTTTTAGAATGGATGAGCCTTCGCGCTCAAATCTGATAACATCTTCTATTGTCTGATTATCATCATCATCTTCCTCTTCGCATGCGCTGAAACTAATGACTGACAGCATTAGCAATAGATAAAATAGGTTCTTGATTTTCATGTCAAATGGGCTTTGCTCGAATATACAAAAACAGCCTGCAAAATGATGCTGGTTTTTACTGACCGCAATGACTATCTTGAGGCACAACCTTTAACCAAAATACAATGAAGACGCTTCGGTTTCTACTCTTAGTCAATTTAATTCTATTCGTTGCTGTGCCAGATTCACTCGCACAAAGACGAAAGCGCAAAACCCAAGAACCTGTGGGTGTAGCCTATGATACCGCTCTTTATAATGCTATGGAATTCCGTTTGATCGGACCGTTTCGCGGTGGCCGAGCGACCGCTGTTGCCGGTGTAGTGCAAGATCCTATGACCTATTACATGGGTGCTACTGGTGGCGTTTGGAAAACTGATGATGCCGGTGAAAGCTGGTTTAATATATCAGATGGTTTCTTCAATACTGCTTCTGTAGGTGCAATAGCCGTAGCCGAATCTGATCCGAATGTGGTATATGTGGGCATGGGCGAAGCACCAGTTCGTGGTGTGATGACTTCTCACGGAGACGGTGTTTATAAGTCTACCGATGCTGGAAAGACTTGGACACACATGGGTTTGGAGAAGACAAGACAGATATCCAAAATCGTAGTAGACCCTAATAATCCAGATGTTCTAATCGTGGGAGCGCAAGGGAGCCCATACGGTGCCACGGAAGATCGTGGCATTTATCGCTCAGCAGATGGTGGGCAGACTTGGACGAAAGTACATTACGTAGATGAAAACTCAGGTATAAGTGATCTGAGTATGGATATGACCAACCCTCGCATTATCTATGCCGCTTACTGGGATCACAGAAGATTCCCTTGGAAAGTGCAGAGTGGAGGGCCAGGGAGTGGTATTTGGAAATCTGTAGATGGAGGTTTGACTTGGAATAAGCTGTCAAAAGGTTTGCCGAAGGACGTTATGGGCAAAATTGGTATCTCAGTATCTCGGGCCAATCCTAATAAAGTTTGGGCCATTATTGAGGCAGACAAAGGTGGCCTTTACCGATCTGACAATGGTGGAAAAAATTGGAGATTGATTAACCCCGATCGTTTATTAAGGGCACGCTCTTGGTACTATATGCACATTCAGGCACATCCGACAGATGAAGAAAGTGTGTTTGTAATGAACGCTCCGCTGGTTCAGTCAACCGACAACGGTAGAACTTTTGTGAACCTTGGAACACCTCACGGAGACAATCATCAAGTATGGATTAATCCTGAGCAGCCACAATATATGATCAATGCCAACGATGGTGGAGCCAACGTCTCCATTAATGGAGGCAAAGACTGGTCGAGACAAGACAATCAGCCTACCGCTCAGTTCTATAGAGTGAATGCCGATATGCAATTTCCTTATCGGATTTACGGTGGTCAACAAGACAATAGTTCAGTTTCCATTCCATCACGAGTAGATGGTGGAGGAATCAGCAATGAAGATTTTTACCCAGTAGGTGGCTGTGAAAGTGCCTATTCGGCCTTTGACCCAAAAGACCCTAAATACATTTATTCAGGATGCTATCAGGGAATCATAGATGAATGGAATGCCAAAACAAAGCAGACTAAGGATGTGATGGCCTATCCTTTTCAAGGATTGGGTACCAATCCAAGGGATGTCAAGTATCGTTTCAATTGGAACGCTCCAATCATCGCATCAAAGCACGATCCATCAGTGATTTACCATGCCGGGAACAAGCTTTTGAAAACTTCTAACCGCGGAATTACTTGGGAAGAAGTTAGCCCAGATTTAACAAGAAATGACAGCACCAAAATTAATTGGGGAGGCGGACCGATCACGAATGAAGGCGCTGGTGGAGAAATCTATCACGTCATTTACTACGTAGCAGAATCACCACATACGCCAGATGTAATCTATACAGGTGCCGATGACGGTATGATCCACATCACGAAAGACGGAGGTGTCAATTGGACCGAGATTACAATTCCTAATACTGGTGATGGTATGGTCAATCAAATTGAAGTATCTCCGCACGACCCAGCAACGGTCTATGTGGCTTTCAACAAGTACAAGTACAATGATTTTACGCCTCATATTTTTAAGTCGACCGACTATGGCACTACTTGGACACGCACTGTCAATGGTATTGCCGATGAAGCCCATGTAAGGGTAGTTAGGGAAGACCCGAAACAAAAAGATTTGCTTTATGCCGGTACCGAATTAGGACTTTACGTTTCATTTGACGGAGGCGTTAAATGGAATAAATTCCAAAGAAACCTGCCGATAGTGCCCATCACGGATTTAATGATACATGGCAATGACCTGATCATTGCTACTCAGGGCAGGGCCTTTTGGGTAATGGACGATTTGAATCCATTGTACGAATTGAGTGAAGCTGCGAATGCTGAATTCTATGTGTACGAGCCGGAAGATGCCATCAGAGATAACGCATTCCGAACTGGAAATACGACTATCGGACAGAATCCTTACCCCGGTTTCTCTGTGATGTACTATATCAAAGAAGACGTTGATTCTGTGGAACTGAAAGTTGAGTTAATGAATTCTAAAGGAGATTTAGTACGAGATTTTTCTAGTACCTCTACAGACCGCCAAGCTAAAATCACGAAGAAGTCAGGAATGAATCGATTCAACTGGAATCTTTCTATGACCAACTTTGATGGCGTAGACGGTGTCTTTGTAGGCTTGGGCGCTGGTGGTCATCGCGTAGCGCCTGGAGACTATAAAGTAATATTTACTTATGGAGACGCGGTCGTGGAAAAGAATGTTAAAGTGAATCCAGATCCAAGATGGGAAGCTGGGGCCAACGACTACGCTACGCAGCAGTCTTACTTGAACGAAGTGAGAGAAATGATTGAAGGCTTACAAGAAAAGGCCAATGATATCAGATCTATCCGCACCCAGATTAATGATTTAAAGGCTAGAATATCTAAAGATGATTACGCTTCAGTCCACGAAAAGGCCGATGAGGTATTAGAAATGATTAATACTTCCGAAGCTGAAATGGTGCAACCAAAGCAGAAGACTTTTCAAGATGTAATCAACTTTGAGAATAAGTTAGAGGTACAACTGCTTCATATCTATGGAACAATTGATGGTATAGAGCCACCAATTACCAACGGACAAAAGAAGCGGGTTGGAGATATGAAAACCAAATACAATACTGTGATGAATCAAGCACAAGCTATTGAAAAAGGTTTGGAAGACTTAACGGAATTAATCCGTACAGAAAGGGTGCCATTTATAGCGCCCAAAAAGAAGAAATAATTGGAAAGAAACATTATCGAGGAATTGGGTAGCCTGGCGTTGGCTACTCGCCTCAAAAACCTCAGCGAGCGCTTAGCGCGTGATGTTGCACAGGTTTATAAAGAATCGGCATTTGATTTCGAACCTAGATGGTTCGCCATTATCTATGCATTGAAAGAAGGAGAGGAGTTAGCTGTTACTGAACTCTCACTTATGCTAAAACAAACTCACCCGGCAGTCAATCAAGTAGCGAATGTACTGGTTGAAAAGGGTTTAGTGAGTGAACGGAAGGATTCGTCAGACCAGCGTAAAAGACTACTGAGGCTGTCAACCAAAGGCCAAGGGTTAGTGTCGAAAATGAGTAATACTTGGGAACGGATTAAAATGGCCAATGATGAGCTTCTTAATGAGGCTGCAAGTGAGCTTCTTACAAGCCTTGATAGTATAGAGTCCGCCTTAGACGGTAAATCCATGTTTGAACGTGTGAATGATCAGACTTAGCAATTAAAATGTTAATGCGTGTTATTTCAAAAACCTCATTGTATATTTAAACGTAAGCACTTACATAAAATAAATGTATGAGGAAATTTATGTTGATGTCAGTTTTATTTGGCGCAGTCTTTATGGCCATGGGGCAGGACTTCAACAAGCAGGCCGTGGTCAATCGCTTAGGGAATATTATGGATCGTAACTATGTTTTTCCTGAGAAGGGAAAGGCAATGCACAATCTCATCAAGAAGAAGTTTGAGCAAAACGAATATGACCAGTTTGTGACTGAAGATGCTTTTGCGAAAGCTCTAGAGAAGGATCTAAGGTCGGTGATTAATGACAAGCACATTCGCGTTACACACGATAAAGAAAGAGCAAAAGCCATTAGAAGGAGAGACTTTGGGCCCGGTCCAGGATCGAATGGTAAGTTCGGCTTTGAAGAAGTGAAAATCTTAGCCGGAAACATTGGCTATCTTGATTTGAGAGGATTTATGGATATCGGTATTGCCGAAGATGTGGCTAAGCCAGCCATGGATAAACTCATTCAATCAGATGCTATTATTTTCGACCTCAGAAAGAATGGAGGTGGCTCGCCAAGCATGATTCGGTTTATTACAAGTTATCTTTTCGGAGATGAACCGATCCATTTAAACACTTTCTATTGGAGGCCTTCCGATAGCTATTCAGAAACTTGGACCGATCCGAAGATGGCCAGCCAGACTAAACCAGATATTCCCATTTATGTGCTAACCAGCGATTATACTTTTTCAGCTGCGGAAGAATTTACTTACAACCTTAAAAACTTAGAGCGTGCCACTATCATCGGTGAAACCACAGGTGGAGGAGCGCACCCTGGCGGCCCATCGATTATTCAAGGAGATTTCATTGTGAATGTACCAAGAGGCCGAGCCATTAACCCAATCACTAAAACGAATTGGGAGGGTGTAGGCATAGCGCCAAATATCAAAGTTGATGAAAGTGAAGCGCTTGATGTCGCCATAGAAATGGCCAGAAAAGCCATTTCCTCAAAACAATAAGTAACCCATACAACAATCAGAAGTACATCAAACAGAAAATCAGAATTATTGAAGCACTAAACCTCGGTCATGTTTAAGAATTACCTCAAAATTGCCCTTAGAAGCCTACTGAAAAGTAAAGGCACTTCCGTCATTAACATTTTGGGCTTATCCATCGGGATGGCCTGCGGTATCATCATCTTTCTATTCGTACAGAATGAGTTGAGCTATGATCGGTTTCACTCCAAATCGGAAGATATCTTCCGTGTTTTAACAATAGATGAGGCCTTGGGTGTAAGTAGCAACCTTGTCGGCATCACCCTTCCGGCCATCGGCCCTGCTATGGAGAATGATTTCCCCGAAGTAGAAAAGCGAGTCCGTATGATCCCTCAAGGTAGACAGCTAATCAACTACGAGCAGCAAGGTATTTATACAGAGCATTTTGCCTATGCCGAACCTTCGTTATTTGAAGTCTTCGATTTTAAACTAATTGATGGTGACGCTGAAAGTGCACTGACCGAGCCTAATACGGTGATTTTTACTCAGTCTATGGCGGAGAAGACTTTCGGAGGGGAAAATCCTATAGGCAAACGCATTGACATTGGTAATCAGGCCGGTATTGAAGTGGTAGGTGTTATGGCTGATGTTCCTGAAAATTCGCACCTCAACTTTGATGTTATCGTTTCGATGCAGCAGGCTGATACAACTTCTGGGTTTGCTCAATTTCTAAGGTCTTGGCAAAGCATCAGCATGGTGACTTATGTGCAACTGGCCGATAAGAATAATGAGGAAAACGTGGAGACGAAAATGGAGGAGCTGATTCGCGCCAATAATGTAGGTGATAACTTCAAAGTTACGCTACAGCCTTTAAAGGATGTTCACCTTAATTCGAGCGGTATTTTGTTTGAAAATTATAATCTTAAGAAAACCGACATTAGTTATGTCTACACATTAGGAGCTGTTGGTCTTTTTGTCATTCTGATTGCCTCTTTCAACTTCATGAACTTGTCTACTGCAAGATCGGCTAATCGAGCGCAAGAAGTAGGCGTAAGGAAGGTATTCGGTGCTGTAAGAAGCCAATTGATTAATCAGTTTATGATGGAATCGGTGGTCTTATGTTTGGTGTCATTTATTTTGGCCCTTGGGCTAGTCACCCTAACAAGCTCTTTAATCAATTTGCCGATAGAGGAGAACCTTTCTATTTACTTCTTGAGTAACATACAGTGGGCTTTGGGAGCCATAGGTTTTGTGCTTTTGCTTGGCCTTTTTTCAGGTAGTTATCCAGCGCTATTGTTGTCGGGTTTCAATCCAATTAGCATTCTTAGAGGTTCATTCAAGACCAGTTCTAAGGGTGTTCTTTTGAGAAAGTCTCTAGTCATTTTCCAGTTTACCATTTCAATTTCCATGATCATTGGGACAGCGATTGTTTATGATCAGTTACAACATCAACGTAATATTGATAAGGGATTTGACCCTGAACAAGTTGTAACACTTAACGTGGGGCATCCAAGTTTGCAGCAAGCGATGCCGGTATTCATCAATAAGCTGGAGCAAAATCCTGACATCATCAAGACCGCCCAGACGGGAGGTATGCCGGGTCGTACTTTTGGTAGAAGGGGTGTTCGGCCCGAAGGAGTTCCTGAAGAAGATACGTGGATCATTTCGGTACTCGGCTTTGACGATAACTTTATGGAGTTGATGGACATGGAAATGGTTGCCGGTCGTGGCTATGATAGAGAAATGCAGACGGATCAACAGGAGGCACTATTGATTAATGAGGCGATGGCAAAGGAACTTGCTTGGGAAGATCCAGTGGGTAGAAAAATCACTTTTGGTCAGCAAGAAAGAACTGTAATTGGTGTCGTGAAAGACTTTCACTTTGCCAATATGCGTCACAAAATTGAGCCTTTGGCGATGTTCTTTAATCCGACTGGTGGTGGTAATCTGGCTGTTAAATTTGCCTCGGCTAACGTCAGTCAGACCATAGACTATATCCAATCTTCATGGGATGAAGTGTTTCCAAATAGTCCACTAGAATATCGATTTTTTGATGAGGAATTTGGACAGCAATATGCTTCTGACGAACGATTCGGAAAACTTGTCTTCAGCTTTACATGGCTGGCAATCTTCATCGCCTGCCTTGGCCTTTTTGGCTTATCAGCATTTACGGCAGAGCAGAAGACCAAGGAGATCGGTGTGCGAAAAGTGTTGGGAGCGAGTATCGCGGGTATTGTATTGCTCTTGTCGAAACAATTTTCTCAACTGATAGGAGTAGCCGTTATTTTGGCTGTTCCGGTTGCTTATTTCTTGATGAGTTCTTGGCTGAGTGATTTTGAATATCGTGTTGAAATTAACTGGGTTTGGTTCCTCGTTTCGGCAATGGCGGCAATTTTGATTGCCTTGCTCACCGTTACTTTCCAATCGGTAAAAGCCGCAACAATTAACCCGTCAAATTCCTTGAGGTACGAGTGATTTAGCATTTTTTAACATCCTTCTATCATAAAGTTGAAACTACTACGTCTACTTATGGTATTATACTTGTACTACATGTGTAGCGTCTCCCTGAGGTTTGAGTGAATTTCATTACATTTAAATCCTTTTTTCGGGGAACGTTAAAGAAAAAACCGCGTTGAAATGAAGATGATTAGAAAGATGATGTGGCTTCCATTGGCAATCCTATTTGTAGGGCCATTGTTGGGAGCTGAGAGGGATACGAGCCAATATTTACAACCTACCGAGGCTCATTTAAAAGAAGCGAGAATAATCGTTCAGATTTTAGATTATTTCCATTATCGCGAAACGGATTTAAACGATTCATTGTCATCTGTAATTTTCAACAACTTCATCTCTTCACTAGACGGAAATAAAAATTATTTCCTAGACAGTGATATCAAGTCTTTTGAAAAGTACAGATATGAACTTGATAACAAGCTCAAGAATGGGGATCTCGTTCCGGCATTTTACATATTCAACATTTACAAAAAGCGACTAGAGTCGAGGCTTGATTATGCTCTAAATCATGTTGGTGATAAGTTTGACTATACAAAAGATGAGACCCTCACGTTCGATAGAGAAAAAGAATCTTATGCTTCTAATGAGGCTGAGTTAGATGAAATCTGGAGGAAAACCATAAAGAATCAGGCACTGGGCTTAAAATTGAGTGGTTCCGAAGATGATAAGATTAAGGAAGTATTAACTACTCGATACGAAAGGTTTATAGGCAACGTAGCAAAGTATAATAGCAATGACGTCTTCGAAATGTTTATGAATTCGGTGACAGAGGCCTTTGATCCGCATACTAATTATTTTACACCATTAAATGCTGAAGACTTTCAAATGCAGAGTAGAAAGTCTTTAGAGGGTATTGGCGCCACGCTTCAACAAGACAATGACTTTACAAAAATCACAGACTTAAGGGCTGGTGGGCCGGCTTTCTTAAGTGGACAGATAGTGAAGGAAGACAGAGTAGTTGGCGTAGCCCAAGGTGCTGAGGGAGAAATGATTGATGTAATCGGCTGGCGTTCAGATGAGGTTGCAGGCCAAATTAGAGGACCGAAAGGAACCCTTGTAAGGCTAAGGTTATTACCAGCAGGTGCCAGCCCAGGGGCTGAGACTAAGGAAGTTTCGCTTGTAAGAGACAAAATCAAACTAGACGAGGCACGTGCCAAAAGTGAAGTGGTGCAATACACTGAAAATGGCACTGACTACACCATTGGGGTCATTACAGTTCCAGATTTCTATCTAGATCCTGAAGGCTACGAAAAAGGTGGAGACGATTATACCAGTACAACGAATGACGTGAAGCGCTTGATGAAAGAGCTGGAGGCTCAAAAAGTAGACGGTATAATGTTAGACTTAAGAAATAATGGTGGAGGAGCTTTGGTAGAGGCAATTAGCCTTACGGGTCTTTTCTTACCAGGAGGTACGGTGGTGCAAGTAAAAGATAGCAGAGGTCAGGTACAGAAATATGATGATGACAACAAGACAACAGCGTATGATGGTCCTTTGAACGTAATGATCAATCGGTTTTCTGCCTCAGCTTCTGAGATTTTCGCTGGAGCGATACAAGATTATAAACGAGGAGTTGTAGTGGGAGAGCAGACGTACGGAAAAGGAACTGTTCAGAATGTGAGAGGCTTAAAGGAGTTTTTGAGACAACCTGAAGAAGAAGAACTGGGGCTTCTAAAATTCACTATCGCTAAGTTCTATCGCGTTACTGGTAGCAGCACACAACATAGAGGTGTAACCCCAGATATTGAGTATCCTTCTGTTTACAGTGCTAAAGAATTTGGAGAGAGCTCTAAGCCGAGTGCTTTACCATGGGATAAAATTGCCTCCGCTCCCTTCAAGCCAATGGACTATGTAGATGCCAATATGGTGTCAATGCTCAAAAAGCGACATGAAGAAAGGCTGAAGAAGGATCAGACCTTATTAGACCTTCAATATGACATTGAAGAGTTAAAGAAGAATAGATCAATAAACGAAGTGTCTCTGAACTATGAAACAAGGAAGAAGGAACAAGAGGACAGAAAGAGTAAGCGGGATGCTCGTGTAAGAATTGGAGCTTCGCTTTCCGAACTTGAAGCAAACAAAGTACAAGACAGATCGTTAGACGATATGAAAGATGCATATCTGAAAGAGAGCATCAAACTCTTAGCTGACCAGATTCAAGCTGGAAAGAAAAGAAGAGGCTAAGTTAAAACTCACAAAAAGAGGGCTTCCTGAATATTCAGGAAGCCCTTTTCATTTCTCCTTATTGAACTATTTATTCATCAAACCATAGAGGTCAACTTCAGCCGCTATGTAACCAAAAGCTGACCAAGAACTACCTTTAACCACTCTTTCGAAGATTTCTTTGGCTTTAGCAGTATCATTTTGGTACAGATACCAATTACCAACACCATAACCTTGTGTGGCTAAACTTAAGGCGGCATCATCTCCAGTAGCCTTCAGTAAATCATCAGGAGCCATTTCTCCCTTGTACATCATCAATCGTTTAAGGTAGCTGTCATTTTCAATGATTTCCATATCACTGGCTATGGTAGCCAGTAAATCGGCTGCCTCTTCCTCTTTACCCTCTCTACGTAGCGTCATATACAGCCAATCGGTCGTTGCAACCCTTAGGTCTGGATTGATCGAATATTCCATGCACTCCTTATAAATGCTTTCAGCCTTTTCGAAATTCACTTTCAGGTAAAGTGCCAAGCCGTAGTGATATAGGATATTGAATTGAGTATTCGATAATGGGATATTCAGACTGTTAGGTGCACCATCAGGTTCAATTTCAGTTGTATTTTTTGGCATAAGCTCGTAAGCTTTTTCGTAGTCAGCGATGGCTTTGTCAAACTGGCGAATGCTGATATACCTATGTCCCCGATGTCTATATAGTTTATAAGAATTTGGGTAGGCATTTATACCGCTTGTGAAGACCTCAATGGCTTTTTTATAGTCATAGAGGTATGCATGCCGTCTACCGAGCCAGATGGTGTTCATTTCAGAAGCCTCTTGGTCGTAATTCGCCTGAGCCTCATTGAGATTGTCCATCAATCGTTTTTCTTGTGCTTCGGTTCTATCAGGAATGGTGAGTTCAGCACCCAACAATGAAGTGGCTTGAACCTTATCTGCTTTATATGTTTCCGTGCTCTTTTGTTGATCGCACGAGAGGCAGAAAAAAATTATTAGTCCGTATATGCTCAATTTTTTCATATTACTTATTTGTCAGTTTAAACGTCATACCATTTTTCTTTTCATCGACCATGCGCTTCACATCTTCTAGAAGCTTTTTTGCATCATAGATGATACCGTCTTTGATGGTCCATTTGACACCGCCTACGCGGATAACTTCATTGTTATCATCGAGCTTAATGGTGCCAGTGCCGTAAAGTACTTTCAGGTTTTGAAGTGGGTTTTCCTCTACAATCAGAAAATCAGCATATTTTCCTACTTCTACTGAGCCAAGCATGTCATCGACCCCAAGTGCTTCAGCACCGTTCAAAGTTGCTGACATGATTACCTCCAAAGGATGGAAACCTGACTCTCTAAGAAGTTCGAGTTCACGGATAAATCCGAAACCATATAACTGGTAGATAAACCCTGAATCAGACCCAGCAGTCACTCTACCCCCTCGGTTTTTGTATTCATTGATAAAAGTCATCCACAAGCGGTAGTTTTCTTTCCAAGCCACTTCTTGTTCCGTACCCCAATCAAACCAATAAGAACCATGAGAACGTCTGCTCGGGCGATAGAAGTCCCAAAGTGAGGGCAGTGTATACTGTTGGTGCCATTCAGCACTGTAGGCGCGCATTAAATCTCTGCTAGCCTCATATATGTTGAAAGTTGGGTCCATGGTAAAATCCAGGGCAATCAATTCGTCCATCACTTTGTTCCAGTGGTCTGAAAATGGCGGTGCTGCTTGTTTCCAGAGTCGGCCAGCTTCCCCAAAGCGATCCTGCTCGTTTCTGTAATTGTAATCTAGGCTATAGTTTTGGACTCGTCTATCTGTAAAAAGTGCTTCAGGAAGACCATACCAGTGTTCCATTGAGGTTAGGCCAGCTCTTGCCGAATTCAACACATTCCATCGTACCACATCCATTTGAGCATGGTGCATGGCTGATTTAAGTCCCAATTTCTTGTTTTCTTCCAAGGCAGCCTGCATGATGTCTGGTGCTGCTCCAAAGAATTTGATGCCATCAGCTCCATTTTTAGCATTATTGCGCACCCACTCTCTTGCTATTTCTGGAGTTGAGATAGGCTCTTTGGCGCCTTGACCAAACCCTGTATAGGCAAAAATTCTTGGCGCAGTGATTTGATTCTTAAGGCTTTTTTTCTTGTGCTCAAGCACCCAATCCAATCCATTGCCTGCAGATGGATCTCGTATGGTAGTGATGCCATGGGCAAGCCAAAGTTTAAACACATATTCTGATGGGGTACCTTGACCAGTGCCGCCAATATGACCGTGCATATCGATAAGGCCAGGTAAGAGGTACATGCCTTCGGCATCTAGTTCCTGATCGCCCGGGTTGGCTTTCGGACGATCCCTCTCTCGAATGGGTAGGCCAGGGTAGCCTACATTGAAAATTCCTTTGATGATGTTTTGCTCGACAATAATGTCTACTGGCCCAGTGGGCGGTGCACCATTACCGTTGACGAGGGTTACCCCTCTTATGATTAGTCTATTGAATGGCCCTTCGCCTTCTGATCTGGCCGGGGCTCTCTCTATTTGCGAGAATGCACTAGAAATAGGGAAGATAATCAGGCATAGAAGCCCGAATAGGTAGGATTTGATTCGCATAGTATTAAAGGTTGACAATTCAAAAGATAGAGAATTCGCCAACCTTTAACAATATGGTTTACAGGAGCGAGTTTAGCTCTTGTCTCTCATTTTTAAGTTGAGGTCGAAAGATTGTCCAGATTGGCTCCACTTTCCTTCAAGTTTACCATCCTTTAAAGTTCCTTCATAAGAACCACCAATCGCGTTAATGGTGAAGGTGAACTTGTTGTCTTTAAAGGTCATAGTATCAACCGGAATTTCACCTGGTCCTTGATCGGGGCTTTCCATACCTCCTTTGAGTTTTCCTTCGTCATTTCTCACATGCAAAACAAGTCTGTAAGTTGCTCCTCCGGCCACTAAGTTTCCATCCCAAATACCAATAACTTTGCTATTCGTGTTTGCTTGCCCAAGCATGATCATTCCAAAAAATATTGCTAATACTGCTTTCATAGATATGATTTTAAATCCAATGTGATTTTACCAAAATTTTTTCAAATGTCTGTTGGTCAATGGTCGAACGGGTATTCAATCGGTTAATCGTTGTAATTCTACTATTGAATTTCATTTCGTAATACCTCAAGAGGTGGCTTGCTGATAATTCCTCTACTGTTGAGTAGACCAATCACAATGGTAAGTCCAGTGATTACAAGATAGACGAGCACTATTGGTAGTAAGTTCGGTACGAATGTCGAATTGAAAGAATAGTAAGCTAGCCCCCAACTACCGAGCATAGCCAATAAAATCCCCGACAGTGAAGCCAAGCTGCCTAGAAAGAAATATTCCAGACTGTTGATGCTGAGGATCTGTTGCCGGCTACCGCCCATTGTTCTAAGCAGCACACTTTCTTTAATCCGTTGAAACTTCGACAATATAACAGAGCTCACCAAAACCAGCAGACCTGTGATGATGCTGAAGAGCGCCATAAAACGAATTACAAAGGCAATCTTATCCAAAATTTCATCAATTGTATTCAGGATAAGGCCCACATCAATGACTGAAACGTTTGGATACTGTTTTACGATTTCTCGTTGAAATAGGGCTCCTTCTTCCGTACTACTTACTCTAGTAATCAATACATGAAATTGTGGTGCTTGCTCTAACACACCTGTCGGAAAGAGTGCTAGAAAGTTAGTTTGAACCCGTTGCCAATCAATTTTTCTAGTGCTGCCTAATTGAGTTGTAATGGGTACACCCTGAACATCCCAAACTATGGTATCCATTAGCTCTAGTTTGTTGCGCTTTACAAAGTCATCGTCCAAACTCACTAACACAGGATTTCCATCCCTTTCTTTCATCCAATCAGGACGATCTTCTCGTAATTTTAAAGTTCCTGTCACCAGTTCTTCAGATTCTATGAGACTGTCTCTATACGTTACGCGCCATTCCCTTCGAAACATACCTCCCCTTAATTCAATGGTAGAATCTTCAACCACTTGTTGATAGGTAATTCCGTTTACCGAGCTGAGCCTCATGGTAACGATCGGCACACTCTGTAGTATTGGGAGTCCCCTTTGCTTAGCAAGGTTGTTGATTTCATCTACTTGATGGCTTTGAATATCAAACACCATCAGGTTCGGTCGATCATTATTCGTAGTGATTTCAACTTCGTTGATCAACAGCGTTTGAATAAAGTAAAGGGTAGTAATTAGGGCCGTACCCAAACCAATAGACGATATAAGTACCAAAGTTTGATTATTCGGTCGGTGGAGGTTGGCAAGGCTTTGTCTCCAAACATAACTCCATGAGTCAGGAAAGAATCGCTTGACCATCCACATACTGATCCTGGCAATGAGTGCTAAAAAACCAAAGGCTAAACCAATAAATAGCGTGAAGATTAAGCTGTCTTGTAAAGAGCCAATTTGTATAAAAGCAAAGCCAATCACGAATAGGAAAATGCAGGCATAAATAAGCCATTGTGCCTTATCGATTTTTCTCTTTCCACTCTCTTGTACGCCCCTTAACGTAATCAAGGGAGAAGCTCTTCTCACTGCGATCAAAGGAGATAAGGCAAAGAGAATTGAAACGAAAACGCCTGTCAATACACCGCCTAAAATAGAAGTCCACGATAGCGCGATCGTTACGTCTACCGGTAGAAACCCAGCAAACACTTTTGGAAGCACGGTTTGAATGAAAGTACCGGCAATAGCTCCAAGGAGCGAGCCTATTAGTCCGAAGAGTCCAATTTGAGTAAGGTAAATATAAAAAGCATCGCGACCGCTGGCCCCAAGGCACCTAAGGATAGCGACCAATCGAATTTTCTCTTTTATGTAGATGTGAACTGCACTGGCCACCCCAACACAACCCAGCAATAGGGCCACAAAGGCCACTAAGTTTAGAAAGTCAGCTAAATCTTCGAATGTATCTCCAGTTTCTTCCTTTCTTTCTCTGATGGTTTCACTGCTAATTTTGGCAGTCCTGAGCGAATCACTGTCGATACGAATCTGCTCATCAATATCAAAATCACTCGGTGGGTCAAGGAATTTGTAAAACCTTCGGTAATACACGCGACTTCCTTTTTGAATTAATTCAGTATCGTCCAAATACTTCATTGGGATGTAAACCGCAGGTGCGACTAATGTGGCCCCCAGCGACTGAGAAGGAGAACTGATTAAAGAGCCTTCAATTTTGAAAAGTACTCGGCCAATTCGAATAGAATCACCCACTTGGACATTGTACTGTACCATCACACTTTGATCAACCAAAGCTTTGGGATTGCCGTCTCTAAAGGTTGTTTCTGCATCAATTGGCTCGGTTTCTATAAGGCCATAGTAAGGGAATGCGCCTTCTAAAGAACGCACATCTACTAATCTACTTTCCTGATTTTTCGGAAAGAAAATCATGGAGGCAAAACTATTTTCATAGGATACTTCATGTTCCATGGCCTCTATGACGGGGTAACTAAAGGAGGAGTCGTTGCTTGCTAACTCTAAGTCCGCCCCAAGTAGCTCACTTGCTTGGCTATTGATATCACTTTGCAGATTGTCGCTAAAGGAATTTATGGCCACAAGCGCAGCTATGCCAATGACGATAGATGAAATAAACAGCAGCAAACGAGATTTACTCTTGCGCGCATCGCGCCAAGCCATGAGAAATATCCATCGCCAAGCGACCTTCTGAATTGGAACAGCAATCTTTTTATCCATGCTCTGCTGCTAAGTCGTCCGATGGTTGCAATAGCATTCCTCCTTTTAGCCTAATAATACGATCTGTTTTCTTGGCCAAATCTAAATCATGCGTCACTAAAACAAGCGTAGTGCCTGATTCTCTGTTCAGCTCAAACAGTAAGTGTTCGATCTTTTCAGAAGTTTCTTCGTCTAAGTTACCGGTAGGCTCATCGGCAAAGAGGATTTGAGGATTATTAGAAAAGGCTCTGGCAATGGAAATCCGTTGTTGTTCGCCACCAGAAAGCTGTGTGGGGTAGTGGTCGTGTCTTTCGGCCAAGCCGACACGGTCTAAAAGCTCTAGTGCTTTCTTTTTGATACCTTTTTCGCGCCTTAGCTCCATGGGTACCATAATGTTTTCAAGTGCGGTAAGTGTGGGTAACAACTGAAAGTTCTGAAATACAAAACCCACATGTTGATTGCGCACGTAGGCTCTTTCGTCCTCATTGAGTTCATCAAGTGATATGCCGTTGAGTATAACTGAACCGGAAGAGGCCCTATCCAACCCCGCACAGAGCCCTAAAAGCGTTGTTTTTCCACTACCAGACGATCCAACAATACTCAGTTTGTCACCGTTCTGTATAGCAAAACTAATGTCTGAAAGTACCGTTAATGATTTTGTTCCGCTGGAGTATGTTTTGCTGAGGTTAGAAACCTCAAGAATATTTGACATATTCGAGATTCAAATGATTAATATATTCAAGACGAATCTACTCGCTTTAGGTTCGTCTGACTAATGATTTAATGAAGTTTAATAGGCAATTGTTCAATAATCAAAGAGGTATCCTCTTACTATTCAGTCTTTTTCTGTATTTGACTACGGCTGTACAGGATGAAAAGAAGCGGATTGTCTTTTTTGGCGATAGTATAACCGCTGGCTATGGACTCTCCACAGAACAGGCTTTTCCAGCTTTGATACAACAGAAGCTCGATAGTATCGAAATGCCTTATCAAGTAATCAATGCAGGTTTGAGTGGTGAAACTTCTGCCGGTGGTCTTGGTCGAATAGATTGGATTCTAAAGAACAAGCCTGATATTTTCGTGCTTGAATTGGGAGGAAATGATGGCCTGAGAGGCTTGAGTTTGAATGAAACTGAAAAGAATTTGACCGCTATGATTCAAAAGGTGCGTGGCCGGAATCCAGATGTTATCTTATTTGTGGCAGGTATGCAGATTCCGCCAAACCTTGGTCAAGAATACACGGAAAGGTTTAGAGGCTTATTTGCCAAAGTGGCCAAGGCCAACAATACCAAATTGATTCCTTTTCTTTTGGATAAGGTAGGCGGTGAGCCTGAACTTAATCTAGCCGATGGAATTCACCCCAATGTTGAAGGTCACCAAATTGTTGCTGAAACTGTCTGGGAAAACCTCAAAAAGTATATTGACTAACGCCTGAGAAAGGCTTCGTACTTAATCATTATTTTCTGGGTAATATCGAATTCGCTCCGCCCTAGAATCTCACCGTCCAAAAAGTTACAAAACTCCATAAACTCATCAATTACCCGATCATCAATTCTGGTTACTCGTTTAACGATGTCCTTGTTGAAATACTTTGCGCGCTCTTTTTTCCTTGAGGACTGAAAGGCAGTTGCTTCTTCCATTTTTCTGATGATACGCGCTTGTTTTGGGTTTTTACTGATTTCTTGGAAAATGGGAACAGCAACCGAGAAGAGTTGAAATTGAGGGTCTGGTTCTGGTACATATTTACTTGGTATACCGATTAATGGCATACTAGCGAAGCCCAAACCTCTAATAGGTGGTAATGTATCTGGGATCCTCCTTCTTAAATAGAAATTATCGGACAACTCGAATACCTCGAAATCAGCCAAGGCTTTTGCCTCTTGTGTCATCTCAATGGTTTTTACATAACCCAACTCGTCCATCTCCTCTGTAACAAGAAAGTAGAAGTCAGCATAGCCAATAGAAGAGACTCTGATGGAGTCACCAACCTGTACTGGAATTTCAAACGCTCCCTGTGGAGTGGAGGCAATTCCTTGGTTTTTGTTGAGCACCACTATGCTTGCAAATGCTAAAGGGTCCTTTGTCACGGAATCTACCAATTGACCTTTGAGATAAAAGTCACGTTGATTTTGTGCATAGACGGTGGTTGCTAAAACCAGAAATACACATATGGTCAACAATCGCTTCATTGGTCTATCAAAAAACGAAAATGGGGGATAAAGTATTCGGAAATAAACGTTTAACCCTTTTTAACCTTGGTTTGGTTTTGCTGATCGAGGAAACGGTTGAAGATAAAGGCCATCCAGATGACAGCTATAGCAAGTAGAGAAATGTATTGATAAGTTGGACTAAGGCCAATATTCAATGATAAGTTAGGCATCTCAATCTCATTCAGTTTTTCCATACCGAGATTGACCCCGTCTGCGGCAAAAGTTAAATAGGCCAGAGGACTCACTACTAATACGATAAACAGGATTTTTACCCACAAGGGTACTAGAAAGGTACTTCGCTTTTCTTCAGCCTTGATTTGCTCTAGAATATTTCTATTGAAACTTAGAGATGGCTCTTCAAGTCCTTCATTTTGAAGTAGCGCTTTTAATTCTTTGTCTGAAAGATTAAACTCGTTCATAATAATGATCTAACCTCTGAATCTAATAGTTGTTCTAAGGCCTTTAGCAGGCGCTTTCTAGCCCGATGCAATCTAACTTTTACGTTAGACAATTCCCAATGTGTGATTTCACAGATTTCCTGTAACGAATTCTCATTCAAGTAGAAAAGTGTTATCGCCACTTGATCGTCTGTGGAAAGCAAGTCTAGTGCCTCCTTGATATAACTCGTACGCTCTGATTTTTGTAATCGATGCCATTCTTTGTCCGATTCACTGTAAGAAGCGAGATTTTCCTCCTGATGAAAATCGAGGTCAGTCGTTGGCAATTTCTTTTTTCTCAACCGTGTTAAGGCAGTGTTGTAAACAATAGTATACAGCCAAGTGGAGAATTTAGAACTTCCTTCAAACTGTCCAATATTTTTATAAGCTTTCAGGAATGCGTCTTGTGCCACTTCTTCAGCATCTTCACGATTTTTCATCAGCTTTAGTGCCAAGGTAAAAGCCATGGCCTTATGTTCGTCAATGAGCACATTAAAAGCCGTCATATCACCCGCTTTGACTTTGGCGATAATTAACTCCATTGCATATTGCTCATTACTCTCCTTCATTATTTTCTCATTGGACTAGGGCTTCTGAAATTAGGTTACAGTAAGATACATATATTTAGTGCTTTGAGTTTTTTTCTAGTCTGGTGTAACCTATCTCACGTGACTTGCATCAAAGCCAATGAAACAAAATTGATAAAACGATGGACGGTGGATTTGCAGCATTTCTTTTTTCTATGATAATCTCTATAGGTGGACTAATCTTCTTTTGGCTCTTTACACGGCACAAAGAAAGGGCTCAGTTGATAGATAAAGGGGCGGACGCTTCTTTGTTTCAAGCTGAACCAAGAAAGAAGAATTACTTCTTTACAATGGTGATTGGGATACTATTCGTTTGCTTGGCTTTGGGTATGGCTATCGGGTTTGTAATAGCAAATATCATGCACGATCAAGGGTGGATGAACCATGTAGATAATCCGGGGCCTTACTTCTTTAGTGTATTCTTAATGTTAGGAGTTGGGTTCATAGCTTCCTTCTTCCTAAACAAGAAATTAATTAACAAGGAATAATCATTGACTGATTTGGAGGTATTAAGAAGCCCTTGCGATACTGCAAGGGCTTCTTTTTTTATTTGCTTCTGATAAGTCCAATACCAATGGCTACCATCCAAGCTACTATTCCGAAGAAGAATAACCTGAAGCCCTGAAGGTCAGACAAAACAAAGCCTGAGATCATCACAATGAGAAACCCTAAACCGAGCGTAATACCCAGAAAGGCGATCCATTTAGGAAAGACTTTGCCTTTAAGGATAGCGATCGACCAGAGTAAAAATGCTTGACAGATGCCGCCAACGAAGATATAGTCGAAAGCTTGATTCAATGAAAATCCAAATGAAAGTATCATTTCTGCGGTTTGGATTTTCTCTGGCGATGCACCTTTTAGGTTATCTACAAAGAATGGTACAACAATCCCATTAACGGCTGCAGCTATCATTACTGCTACCAGACCCAAGCTTGCCGTTACGAGGGCCAAGACGGAAAATGAATTGTCAAAGCCAATCCTTCGACTTAGTCCCCAAAAACCGAACATCAAAAATGGAATTGAGAAGAGGGCAATGGTATGACTAGCAATGATAACTGTAGAGATGTTGATCAAGTGATCAATGCTACCACCTACAGGGTGGATGACCATGGTAATGCCACCTAAGATCGACCCAATGATCAATGAGATGCCTGCGTTTTTTTCGAGTTTATTTTTCATGAGATAGATTTTATCTCACAAATATTGACTCAACCGTACTTAGGATCACTTGATCGAAATCAATAAAGCCTCAGTGTTAGATTCTCGCCCTCACCCTGCTGAGTGTTTCGGGAGTCATGCCTAAATAGGAAGCGATGTATTTAAGGGGAAATCGTTGAATGATTTTTGGTGATTGTTCCAAAAGTAACCGGTATTTGTCTTCGGGAGGTTTTATACCAGCATCATTTGGCTTTTCGGCATTTTCGAGAATTTTTCCAAGCCTGAAAAAGGAAGGAGATCTACTGATGAGTTCATGAAGCGAGTCAAGTGTAAGCTCAAGGAGGCTGGTATCTTCAAAAGCCTGAATGTAGTTTTCAGACGGTTTTTGACCAATAAAGCTATGGTGATCAAAGACCCAATCTCCCTCAATAAAGAGGTTGAGCGTCAGCTCTGAATAACCATCAATGTCTTTGTAATGTCGAAGACTGCCCTTCTCTACAAAGTAGAGGGATTGACTTGTTTCCCCTTCCCTTATAAGTAATTCGTTTTTTTTGATCGTCTGAACATTAATTTTTTCGTTAATTAGGGATTGGTCTTCAGGGGAGAAATCTCCGAATGCTTGAATGGAAGTTAGAAGCTCAGCCAACATGTGCGAAATATAAGACCTAAAGTCTATCCTGCCCAACCTTCTCTGTCTAAGCTTCTGTATTGAATGGCTTCGGCCAAGTGCTCAATGCGAATTTCTTCACTCGCAGCCAAGTCAGCGATAGTTCTGCTTACCTTGAGAATACGATCGTAAGCCCGAGCAGAAAGGCCTAATCTTTCCATGGCTCTCTTTAAGAGCGTGCGGCCAGCATCGTTAATCTGACAAACTTCTTTGACCATTTGACTGCCCATCATTGCATTGGAGTGAATACCAAGATCTTTAAGTCTCTCTTGCTGAATCTCTCGGGCTTTGATTACTCTTTCTCTGATCTCTTGACTGCTTTCGGCTTTTCGGTCTTGTGTCATTTGATCGAAGGAGACAGGCGTTACTTCCACATGAAGATCAATACGATCTAGGAGTGGGCCACTGACTTTGTTTAAGTAACGCTGTACTTGTCCAGAACCACAGACGCATTCTTTCTCAGGATGATTGTAGTATCCGCAGGGGCATGGGTTCATGCTAGCGATTAGCATGAAATTCGTTGGAAACTCTACCGAAATCCGTGCTCTGCTGATGGTTACTTTACGTTCTTCTAGCGGTTGACGCATTACTTCTAAAACCGTCCTTTTGAATTCTGGAAGTTCGTCAAGAAATAAAATACCGTTGTGGGCCAAAGAGATTTCACCAGGCTGAGGTACACCGCCACCACCCACTAAGGCCACATCTGATATGGTATGATGTGGACTGCGAAACGGCCTTTGCGTCACTAACTGAGCATTTCCGCCTAGCCTACCAGCAACAGAATGTATTTTGGTGGTTTCTAATGCTTCGTGTAAGCTTAGTGGAGGCAGAATGGAAGGTAATCTTTTTGCCAGCATTGTTTTTCCCGCACCAGGTGGACCAATCATAATCGCGTTATGTCCACCAGCGGCAGCAATTTCTAAGGCTCTTTTGATATTCTCCTGCCCTTGAACATGCGCAAAGTCGGCCTCGTACTTATCTAAGTTTTCGAAAAAGTGTTCTCGGGTATCATAAATGACGGGCTCAATTTTTCTTTTACCATCTAGAAATTCTTTGGCTTCGATCAGGTTTTCAACCCCAATGATACGTAAGTCATTTACGATGGCTGCTTCGTTGGCGTTCTCTTTTGGTAGAATAAAACCCTTGAAGCCTTTCTTTCGAGCTTCAATGGCGATTGGTAATGCGCCTTTTATGGGTCTGAGGGTGCCGTCAAGTGCTAACTCACCCATGATCACATATTGTTCCATGTCATCAGCACTGATTTGACCCGAAGATTTTAGTACGCCAAGTGCAATCGGTAGGTCATAAGCAGAGCCTTCTTTGCGAATATCGGCAGGAGCCATGTTTACCACCACCTTTCTTCTCGGAAAACGGTAATTGAAGAATTTGAAAACGGACTCTATCCGATGTTGACTTTCTTTGACGGCATTGTCGGGCAGACCAGACAAATGAAATTTAGTACCGTCTACGATATTCACTTCGATGGTGATGATTTGTGCATCAACACCAAACACTGCACTTCCGAAACCTTTGCTAAGAATCAATAGTATGTTTTTCTATCAGTTGAATCATTATGTGAATGACCTTGATATGAATTTCCTGAATTCGGTCAGCAAAGCCAATGTGCGGCACTCGTATTTCTACATCGACCAAGTCTGCGAGCTCACCACCGTTTTTACCAGTCAGTGCCACCACTTTCATCTTTTTTTGGCGCGCCATTTCGGCTGCACGAAGCACGTTTTTGGAATTACCACTGGTACTTATACCTAAGAGTACATCGCCTTCTTTACCAAGGCCTTCAATGAATCTAGAGAAGACAAAGTCATAACCAAAATCATTGGAAACGCATGAAATATGGCTTGGGTCTGAAATGGCTATGGCGGGTAGTGCCTTACGGTTTTCGCGATATCTTCCGGTGAGTTCTTCTGCAAAATGCATGGCATCGCAATGCGAGCCTCCATTACCACATGAGAAAATCTTTCCTCCATTAAGGATCGCGTCTGACATTAATAGGGCTGCAGCGTCAATCTGATTTAGATTTTGCTCATTACTTAAGAATTGATCCAATACTTTGGCTGCTTCTTTTAGTTCTTCTAAGATCAGTTGTTGGTTATTCATTTTATCAAGATTATCGGAAGAAAATCATTTATTAGATATAAGTCAATAAAAACAAGATTTAATCTAAACAGATTGCATATTTATGAGCTTGTGATAAATGCCCTTCTGAGTAATTAATTCGTCATGATTACCGCGTTCTATAATGCGGCCATTTTCCATAACAAGTATAAGGTCGGCATGCTGAATAGTACTTAGTCTGTGTGCAATCACAATGGAAGTTCTATTCTTCATGAGGTTAGTTAAAGCTTCTTGGACCAGTTTTTCGGATTCAGTGTCTAACGCAGAGGTGGCTTCATCCAAAATAAGGATAGGAGGGTTTTTCATTATGGCTCTAGCAATACTAATGCGTTGCCTTTGGCCACCTGACAATTTTCCGCCTCGTTCCCCTACGGTCGAATCATAACCATTTTCTAATGCGGTAATGAAGTCATGCGCATTGGCAATTTTAGCTGCCTTGACAATGTCTTCCCTTTTGGCGTTCGGCATGGCAAAGGCAATATTACTGGCGACTGAATCATTAAAAAGAATAGACTCTTGAGTAACAACACCCATTAGATTTCGAAGTGAATTCACTTCAATGTCTTTAATGGGTATGCCGTCAATACTGATTTCGCCTAGCGTAGTATCGTAAAACCTTGGAACTAAATCTGCTAAGGTTGATTTGCCTGCTCCAGAAGAGCCAACCAAAGCTATGGTCTGGCCTTTCTCAACAGTGAGGTTAATATCCGTAAGGACGGGTTCTTTGTCATACACAAAGCCCACCTCTTTAAAAGTGATGTCTGAGTCAAATGACGGTTTGGTTTGAGCCTGAGGTTTATCCTGAATTTGAGGCTTCTCATCAATCAGTTTGAAGATACGTTCGGCCGAAGCTAAACCTCTTTGTATACTACTAATGGACTGAGAAAGGCTTTTTGCAGGGGTAAGAATTTGACTAAAGACAATGATATAGACCAAAAGACCTTCTCCATCTAAGTTGGTTTCGTCATTCAATACAAGGTTTCCACCCACTACAAGTAGAGTTGCTACTACCAGTATGCCTAGGAACTGAGAAATGGGAGAGGCCAATTCATTTTTACGTGCCATGGACACGTTAATTTTTCTATAAGTCCTTGTTTCATTTTCAAAGAGCCCTCCTACATAATCCCTAGCGTTAAATGCTTTTATCACGCGCATACCGCCAAAGACCTCGTCCATGAGGTTGACTATTCTACCGAGACTTTCTTGACTTAGAATAGCCTTCTTTTTGAGTTTCTTAACAATCTCTGATATGACGAACCCCATAATTGGGAAAAAGACAAGGGTAAAAAGTGTGAGCTGAACAGACGTAAGGAAAAGAAAGGTGAGGTAAACGATGATAGTCGCAGGTTCCCTGAAAAATACCTTTATGGAGCTCATTAAGGTAACCTCTATCTCTTGTACATCATTCGTCATTCTCGACATGATGTCTCCTTTTCTTTCGCCCGCAAAGTAGCCAAGGTGCAGCCTAGAGGTATTATTGAAAACTTTGTTTCTAATTTTTTCGATGAGGTCGGCACGCATATATCCCATAATTACATTGGAGATATAGGTAAATAGGTTCGAGAAAAGCGCTGAAATACCGATAATAATACTGACATAAATCAGCGCTCCTTGCGGACCATTAGCTTCTTTAAACTCAATGAATTTTTGGTAGAACGATGCTTTAAGATAATCCATTCCGAAACTCAAGCCTTCGGTATTGGCCATTTTCAATAGCTCTTCTTTGTCTTTTGTCTCAAAAATTACGGTAAAGAGGGGTTCTAACAATGCGAGATTAAACAACCCAAAAATGATCGCTAGAAAGGCGAAGACTACATACTGAGGGAAGTACCTGTGATAAGGTTTTGCAAATGAAATAATCCGACCGTAAGTACTCATGGAGTGAATTTCGGGGCAAGTTATCGATAATTCTTTCAGAATTCATGTTGGCGTTGCGGAAGATTCCATCTCAGGGAAAGCATAGTAATAAAGGTGCTTGCGGTCCGAGTAGGTAGTGCGCTGTCAAAGTTTCGATAAATAGTTCTTAGGTCAACAAAGAGGTTTTGCACTAGCATATAAGATCCAGATAGCTCTACATAAGTGTTAGTAGTTGCCACGCCTTGGCCTATTGTATTTCCTGTATTCCCAATCCGATCGTCAGTGCTACTCAAGAGGTTCCCTCCATAGTTAAGCCCGTTCTCATCTTCACCAAAAGTGCTTCTAATGATCTTACCCGTAACGAAAAGCTTGTTAATGGGTTGGTACCTAGCCGAAAGAACTATCTCTTTGAAGTTAGCACCGAGTGGGTGTGCCAATGGATTTCTGTAGTTGGTATAGCTAAAGACTGAAGTGTCCGAAGCATAAAAATATGGTCGGGCAAGATTATACTCTACTTGCAGGTCCAAAGTTGAAATATCAAAAGCATCTATATATTTACCCCCTAGCTGTACCCCAAACTTATTGCGCCAATCACCATTGCCAGCTCTAAGTGCATCAATGACAAACTCATCTAATACGAATTGTCCATAGAATTGAAACTTGTTTTTAAGATTATAGCTAAAATCCAGACCGAGTAACGAGTTATCAGGACTACCCCCTTGCTGCTCTATGGCCCTATAAAAAACAATAGGATTGAAATAGTTGATGTCTGCTCTTTCTGAGATAATGGTCTCAAAAACACCAACCTCAAGCGAATTGGTAATATTGACACCCAGTCTGTGCATGCTTAGATACTTTTTTGGATAGTTACCATCCCCCGGTGAAAGTCTATTGGCAAAAATGATGTCGGCCGTTAGTTGCCCAAATAGGTTGGTATACTGAAACTTACCAAGCCGCGTATTAATCTGACCGAAAAGGAAAGGACTTGAGAAGTCGGACAATATCATTGATCTTAAACCATGCCCAATAAACTTTTTATCGTAGCCTGCTTGAATGTCTATGCTTTTTGTAGCATTGAAAGTGAAGTATCCTCGAGCATGTGTTAGGTCATAAACAACATCATCGGCCTTCCAAAAACCCTCGTTTGGCAAAGCTTGTTTTGAAATGATAGAGTTGCGCACATACTGAGGAAAGACTAACTGCGTGGTTGTCAAAAAAGTATAAAACCCAATTTTGTCATCAATCATACCTTGGGCCTCTATTCCTCTCGTATTAGTGTAGAGAGATCTTTCTGCATCGGGATCATTGCCTATTGAGAAGTCCGCTACGGGATTGATTCGTAAGGAGAAATTCTCAGCACCATAATAAAGAAAGTCAGACTTTTTGGTGTACATCAAGTCCCACCATGACTTGTCATTCTCATTGTATGGTGAGTTTGTCCACTCCCAATTGTCATTCACTAAATACTGATAGTTGAATTTGTCTTGAGGAGACAGCGAGTCATATTTATCTTGTATTCCGAGCAAAAAATTGGAGAGGTCTACTCTTCGGAGGGGTTTAAAAGTAGTTTGGAGCAGGTTATCAGCGTTTCCGTATTTGATTTGGAATCGATCTACGAGATGATAATAATCTCTGTTGTAGGGAATAAAGGTACTTTGAGCACTTATTAGACCTTGCGTTAGTAAAAACACGAGCAGTATGAGTAGCTTTTTCATAGGCGTATCGAAGTGACAAGATAACGACTTCAGCGATTCAAACCTTTTATAATCTAATAGACTTGAATTTCTTTCAATTATAAAACTAATATGTTTGTGTAATATTCAGCAAGTCACTACATTTGCAGTCCTTTTTGAGGGAAGTAAATTTTAGCGTAATGAAAAAAGACATTCATCCTGATTATAGCCCTGTTGTATTTTACGATACATCAAGCGAAACTAAGTTCATGACTCAGTCGACTATGACTTCGAGCGAAACAATTGAGTGGGAAGATGGAAACACATATCCATTGATTAAAGTGGAGGTTTCTTCTGCATCTCACCCGTTTTACACTGGTAAGAAACTATTTGTTGATACTGCTGGTAGAGTTGAAAAATTCAACAGAAAGTACAAGAAAAAATAATAACACGATATATAATTCATTTAAGGAAGTCTCCATGCGATTAAGCAGGAGACTTTTTTATTTTTGTGTATGGACATCACGCTTTTTGATCCTGCAGAAATAAGACGCAGCCTCTTGCCATTTACTTTCACAAGGCCAGTTGCGGACATCCGAATTGGAATCTTAAAGATTTCCGAAAAATGGGAGCAGTATGGTTTTAATATTGGATACCATACAGAGACTTACCTTGCACCAAAGTTCTCCTCAAATCATGCAGATATTCGAGTCAATGGAGCTTTGTGCCCAGATTCAGGCCTCACCACTGCCATTAGCGCCTTAAAGTCAGGGCAAAAACTCATGGCTGGCGATGTAGAACTTGCTGAGCATGCCCACGGTAAGGAAACGATCCAATACGATCAACCTTTTCGTTTGATTTCAAAACCGTGGGATATCTTCACGCACAATCAAGAACAGCTAAGGTCAGATTTTGAACTGATTACATCTGGAAGAAGCTCTGCGAAGATTAGCGACCCGCATACTGTGGTCTATGGCTTAGAGAATGTTTTTATAGAAGAAGGAGCGACTATTCGAGCGGCTATTCTTAATGCCGAAGATGGGCCAATCTATATTGGAAAAAATGCTCAAGTGCACGAAGGAGCCATAATAAAAGGCTCTTTTGCATTGTGCGAAAGCTCGCATGTTAACATGGGTGCTAAAATTAAAGGAGCTACGACAATCGGACCTTACGCTAAGGTAGGGGGAGAGATCGGCAACTCGGTAATTTTTGGCTATTCAAATAAAGGACATGACGGGTATCTTGGTAACTCTGTTATCGGGGAATGGTGTAACCTAGGGGCAGATACCAACACTTCAAATCTAAAGAATAACTATGCAGCCGTTAAATTATGGAATTACGAGACCGGTAGGTTTGCCAATACGGGTCTTCAGTTTTGCGGTTTGATGATGGGAGACCACGCCAAATGTGGTATTAATACCATGTTTAATACAGGGACTGTAGTGGGCGTAGGGGCAAATGTTTTTGGAGCAGGGTACCCGAGAAACTTTGTGCCATCATTTGCTTGGGGTGGTGCTAATGGATTGACTACCTTTCAATTAAGAAAATTTTACGAAGTGGCAGAAGCCGTAATGAAAAGAAGGGGTATTGAATTGGATGAGAAAGAACGCAATATCCTATTGAACGTTTTTGATACTACTTCTTCATATAGAATTTGGGAGAAAAAGGAATGAGATTCCAAGATATACCAGGCCTACCATCTACTAAAAAGAAGCTTATTGAGGCGGTGAACGCTAGTCATGTGGCACACGCACAGTTATTTGCTGGGTCAGAGGGAAGTGCCAACTTAGCCATGGCCTTGGCTTTTGCCACTTATTTAAATTGTGAGAACCCCTCACCTGAAGATGCTTGCAGTGAATGCTCGTCTTGTCAAAAAAATGCAAAATTCATTCATCCTGATGTGAATTTCATCTTTCCTTCGGCAGCAACTACAAAACTGAAAAGGGAGGATGCTACTAGCGAAAAATTCTTAACAGAGTGGCGTAGCTTTCTAACATCATCCGTTTATGGTAACGTATCGGATTGGAGCAGTCACTTTGGCTGGGAGAACAAGCTCTTAATGATTCCTCGGCAAGAAAGTAGAAACATAGTTAAAGCTTTGTCTCTGAAAGCTTTTGAAGGGCAGTTCAAGATCATGATCATTTGGTTACCCGAATTGATGAATGCTAACGCTGCCAATGGTATTCTAAAAATACTTGAAGAGCCACCTGAGAAGACAGTTTTCTTGATGGTTTCCAATGATGCCAACAAGTTATTGACAACCATTTTATCAAGAACACAGCAGTTTAGAGTTCCTTCTTTTTCTGATGAAGAAATCAAACAAGCCATTTCTTCCCAAAGCATCTCAGATGAACGAACAGCCCAAATTGCTTATATGGCTGAGGGAAGTATGAGAACGGCATTACAAATGGTGGGGGGTGATGATAATGAAACCCAAGACTATTTTAAAAACTGGTTTAGGCAATGCTTCACATATAACTTCAGTGAGCTGATTAAAATGGCTGATGAATTCCAGAAAAAGGGGAAAGAATTTCAGAAAGAACTTTTGGGAGTTGGGTCTAGCTTAATGAGAGAATCACTGATCTATGGGGCTGCAGCTACAGAAATATGCAGAATACCGGCCGAAGAGGAGGACTTTATACAGAAATTTGGAAAAGTGTTTACTGCCGAGAAGATCATGGAAGTTTCTCCAAAATTAGATGAAGCTCAGTATCACATTGAGCGAAATGCAAATCCTAAAATCCTCTTTCTTGATTTATCTCTTACGATTGCCCAAATTGCGCGAGCCTAAGGCCTTCAAATGCGAGAACATCTGATTACAATAGGTAGGCAAGATAAAATTGATCTACCGGAATTAAACTTATCAAACATAGACGCAAAGGTTGATACTGGTGCATACACCTCTTCGATTAACTGCTCTCGTGTAAAGGTAAAAGTGATTGATGGCGTTGAAACCCTCACTTTTTATATTTCGGGTAGTCGGATTCACGAAAAGAAGGCTAGAATTTTTAGTACTACTGTTTTTAAACAAAAAAAAATACGTAGTTCCAACGGAATAACAGAAGCTCGGTATGTAATACAGACTTTGGTTGTTCTGTTTGGAAAAAAGAAGAAGATAGAATTATCCTTAGCGGATAGAAGTAAGATGAAATTTCCGATACTGATCGGTCGTAAATTTTTAACAGATAAGTTTATCGTAGACGTGGGACAAAAGAATCTCTCATACAAGCAAAAATTTAAGAAATGAAAGTAGCAGTGCTATCAAGAAATCCAAACTTGTATTCGACAAGGAGGTTGATTGAGGCCATAGAAAGTCGAGGGCATGAGGGCATCGTAATAGATCACCTGAAATGCGATTTGGTCATTGAATCTGATGGCCCCTCGGTCTATTATATCGGAGAAAAGATGACAGATATTGATGCTATTGTTCCAAGAATAGGCGCGTCAGTAACATTCTATGGTACTGCTGTGGTAAGACAGTTCGAGATGATGGGAGTCTTTAGTACTTCCTATTCTCAGGCGATCGTGAGGTCCAGAGATAAGCTCAGAAGTTTACAGATCTTATCTGGAGCAGGTTTACCAATGCCCAAAACGGCATTTACTAATTATTCAAAGGAAGAAAAGAGCCTTATTGATCATGTTGGTGGTGCACCGGTCATCATTAAGCTGCTCGAAGGAACCCAGGGCTTAGGTGTTGTTTTAGCTGAAACCAAAAAGGCTGCTCAGTCTGTGATCGAAGCTTTTCACGGGCTCAAAGCCCGAATTATTGTCCAAGAATTTATCAAAGAGGCAAAAGCATCTGATCTCAGAATTTTCATTGTTGATGGAAAAGTAGTTGGTGCCATGAAAAGAACTGGCTTAGAAGGTGAATTCAGGAGTAATCTTCATAGAGGAGGCTCTGCTCAATTGGTGAAGTTGAGTAGAAAAGAGAAGTCAGCCGCAGTGAAAGCTGCTACTTCACTAGGACTTGCTGTCGCAGGTGTAGACATGTTACAGTCTAGCAGAGGGCCTTTAATCTTAGAGGTTAACTCCTCCCCAGGGCTTGAGGGTATCGAAAAAGCAACAGGTTCTGATATTGCCGCTGAGATTGTTAAATACATCGAAGACAATCAGCCTAAGAAAAGAGGGGTAAAATCGAAATTGAAAACCTCATGAAAATACGCATTGGTACTAGAGGAAGTAAACTAGCACTTTGGCAGGCTTACCATGTAGAAGATAAACTAAGAGCTGCTGGTTTTGAGACTGAAATAGTCACTATAGAAACCAAAGGAGATAAAATACTCGATGTATCAATTGCTAAGATTGGTAGTAAAGGAGTCTTTACAGAGGAGATAGAAGATCAGCTCGAAACGGGTAAAATTGATATCGCTGTTCATAGTGCCAAAGACATGCAATCAAGCCTTCCACAAGGCTTTAAGTTGATTGCATTTATGGAGCGAGAGAAGGCCAATGATGTGATTATCAGCAAAACAGATGGCTTAGAGATGACCAAAGAGTCATCATTCGTTTTGGGAACATCATCCACTAGAAGAGTAGCTACTCTAAAACGATACTACCCTAACATTAACACTGTAGCGGTAAGAGGGAATCTTCAGACAAGAATTCGCAAGATGGAAGAAGGTGCCTGTGATGCATTGTTGCTTGCTTATGCGGGGGTCCACAGAATGGGATATGAAGATTTGATTTGCAAGGAGCTATCCTTCAACGAATTTATTCCTGCGGTAGGACAAGGAAGTGTGGCGATTGAGGTACACGAAAGCCTTGAAAAAGGGAAATCAGATGCCATTCGAGCCATATTGAATCATAAAGAAACCGAGACATGTCTTTTGGCGGAAAGAGCTTTTTTAAAGACCGTTGACGGAGGCTGTAGTATCCCAGTTTTTGCTATGGCAACATTAAATGAGTCCCATCTTCAGATCGAAGGTGGAATCATCAGCTTAGATGGTGAGGAGAGAATATCGCATAAAGTAGAGGGGCATTCTCACCAAGCATCCAATTTAGGTAAACAACTAGCGGCAGAAGTATTATCTTCGGGCGGAGAAAGAATTTTAAGAGAGATTAAAAATCAGATAAATGAGAAATAAAGTATTCCAATTGTTCAGTGTTGTATGCCTAACGTTAATGATCGCGAGTTGCGATTCTAATGATTCCGTTCAGGGTGACGACTATTTGATCACCATAAAGACAGAGATGGGTGAGATGAAGGCCATCCTGTATGACGAAACACCAAAACATAAAGAGAACTTCTTAAAGTTAGTGAATGAGAATTTTTACGACAGTTTGTTGTTTCACAGGGTAATGAGTGGTTTTATGATTCAAGGTGGCGATCCTGAATCTAAGGGAGCTACTTTGGACACGAGACTAGGTTCTGGTGGTCCAGGGTACACTGTGCCTGCTGAGTTTATGCCTCATTTGATTCACGAAAAGGGAGCATTATCTGCAGCCAGACAACCAGATCAAGTCAACCCGGAAAAAGCATCAAGTGGTAGCCAGTTTTTTATAGTACAAGGTACAGTTACGCCTAGAATTGAGCTAATGGGTAATAATCAAGGCAAGATCATACAGGCATTTCAAACGCTAATGAGAACGAAGCCTGAAAGTGATTTGGCCAAAGAGTATCAGCAAGCAGTTGCGGATAACCCGAATGACAACGCAGCGATTCAGGCTGTAGTGGAGTCAACTTTAGATAGGTTAACGGAGGAAACGGGCATGACATTTACAATGTCAGAAGATCGGATTGAAAAGTATTCTACTGTTGGGGGTGCTTCGTTTTTAGATGATGAATACACTGTTTTTGGCAAAGTGATTTCAGGTCTAGATGTCATCGATAAAGTTGCCAGTGTAGAGGTAAGAAATCCGACTCGAGAAGATCGTCCTTTTGATGATGTCTTAATGTACATTTCTGTTGAGAAAATGGCAAAATCAGAAATTGAAGAAAAGTACGGTTATAAATATCCTGCTCCAAAGGAGCAATAAGCGTACTGACTAAAGTATTCAAGGGGCTTCATTGACGTGAAGCCCCTTTTTTGTGCCAAATCAGAAACAAGCTCATTCTTCGGTTGTGTTGAGAATTTGAAGAACGGGTATGGATATCGAATTGTGTCCCTTAAATTCACTACTCTTAAGACCTTACTATGAAACTACTTAAAAGCATTTCTCTTTTACTTCTGGTATTAGTATTCAGTTGTTCGCAAGAACAAGATGAAGTTGTGGTGATATCTACCCCTTATGGAGATATGACTGCAGTGTTATTCGATGAGACTCCTCTACACAAGGCTAACTTTTTGGAACTGGCCAAAGCTGGAAAATATGATTCAGTTTTATTTCATCGCGTGATTAACGAGTTTATGATTCAGACGGGAAACCTAGCCACTGGTAAGGAGGAAGAAGGTGTTGACTATATGCTACCCGCTGAATTTATGGCCGAAAAGTATATTCATGAAAAAGGCGCTTTGGCTGCAGCAAGAACTGGAGATGCCGGCAATCCCCAGAAGAAGTCAAGTGGTTCACAGTTCTATATCGTTCATGGCGAAACATTCGATGATGAAGGTCTTGCGGTGCGTGCCGACAGAAGACAATACCTAAAACTTTCAGGTCTGTTCCAAAGAATGCTAGACTCAGAACGTTTCCCTGAATTGACTGAGAAATACAATTACCATGTCGAAAAATTTAGAGAAGACTCTACTTATGACTTCAATGCAGCACAACGTGCCTTAATTTTTAATTCATTAGAAGTGATTGAAGATCAATTCGGTCCACAGGATGATCCTGGATATCCAGACTGGGCTAAAGAAGTATACGCCACAACGGGTGGAGCTCCACATTTAGATGGTCAGTATACTGTCTTTGGTAAAGTGGTTGAAGGTCTCGATATCATTGATAAAATAGCCCAGACGCCTACAAATAACCGAGATCGGCCGCTGGAGGATATTCGAATGCACGTAAAAGTGATCAGCATGAGTAAATCAGAAATCACTAAGAAATACGGCATAACTTACCCTAGGCAATAGCATTTTGAAAATACTGATTACCGGTGCCAACGGCCTACTTGGCCAAAAGTTGGTAAAACTTATTATCGATAAAGGAACTGACCAACTAGTAGCTACTGCTAGAGGTAACAATCGATTACCTTACCCAGAAGATAGCTATGTCTTCGATCAGATGGATATTACCGATCGTGAAGAAGTGGCTACTGTTATTGAGAACCACAAACCAGATGTGGTCATTCACACTGCGGCAATGACCAATGTAGACCAATGCGAAACTGAGCGTGAGGCCTGTTGGAAGCTTAATGTGGATGCTGTCCAACACACCATAGCTGCCTGTGAGAAAGTGGGAAGCTTTCTATTACATCTTTCAACCGATTTTATTTTCGATGGAGCAGACGGGCCTTATGATGAAAATGCTGAGGCCAATCCAATAAGTTACTATGGAGAAAGTAAGCTCGCTGCCGAAAAGCTTCTCCACGAATCCAATATAAAATATGCAATTGCCAGGACAGTACTGGTCTATGGGATAGCGCATGACATGAGTAGGACCAACATCGTCTTATGGGTAAAGAAAAGTCTCGAAGAAGGAAAGGCCATTAAGGTAGTTGATGATCAATTGAGAAGTCCTACGCTAGCCGAAGACTTAGCAATGGGCTGCTATTTGATTGCTGAAAAAAGAGCCGTGGGTATCTTTAATATTTCTGGAAAAGATCTGCTAACGCCTTATGAAATGGCACTTAAAACTGCAGCGTACTTCAGCCTAGATACTAGTAGTATGGAAAGGGCTGATGCATCTACATTTACCCAAACAGCTAAAAGACCACCTAAAACTGGTTTGTTAATCAGTAAAGCGGTTAATGAACTTGGCTATGCGCCTCGTTCTTTCGAAGAAGGGATCGGTATTCTTGTCGATCAAATGTCCTAAAGCCATCCAGACCATTTTGAGTTGAAGTCTCCATGTTTTTAGATATATTGAACAGTTATTTTTTAATCTCAACTAAACCTTAAATACTAATCCTATGGCAGTAAATGCTTCTTCCGACAACCGGGGGCAGTGGGGATCTAAGTTTGGATTCATCATGGCTGCAGCTGGTTCAGCTGTCGGACTGGGGAACATTTGGCGTTTCCCATATATCACAGGAGAGAACGGAGGCGGTGCCTTTGTACTTGTCTACATCATTTGTGTAGTGCTCATTGGTGTTCCATTAATCTTTACAGAAATGGGTCTTGGTCGAATGACCAAAAAGAGTACTATTGGTGCTTTTAAAGACACAGGTGCTAACCCTTTCTATATGGGCTTGGGTGCTATTTTGGCCCTTGCTGTCAGTTTCTTTGTGCTCTCCTTTTATGGGAATATAGCAGGTTGGACTATTGGCTATATTGGTAAATCGCTGTCTGGCTCCACACAGTCTTTTACTGATTTTGCTGCTGACGGTGGAACGACCATTATACTGATGGGAGTTTTTACCCTGATTACAATTCTGATTGTGCGTCTTGGTGTTTCAGGTGGTATTGAGAAAGCTGCAAAAATTTTAATGCCCATACTGTTTGTGTTGATTGCTGTCGTTGCAATTCGAAGTTTAACATTAGAAGGCGCAATGGCGGGAGTTGAATTTTATCTTAAACCTGACTTCAGTAAAATAGATGGGAACTCTATTTTGGCAGCTTTAGGGCAAGCTTTTTTCTCCATGAGTATTGGTTGGGGTATTATGATTACCTATGGTTCCTACTTGCCTAAAACGGCCAATATTGTAAGTAGCGGTGTATGGGTTGGTTTTATGGATGCAGGTGTTGCTTTGCTAGCAGGGTTTATGATTTTCCCAGCGGTATTTGCTTTTGGAATGGATCCTGCTGCCGGACCGGCTTTGGTGTTTGAAATACTACCAGTGGTGTTTGCCAGCATGCCTGGAGGAGCTATTATTGGTGCTTTCTTCTTCTTGCTACTTTTGGTAGCGGCACTAACGTCATCAGTATCTATGTTAGAAGTGCCAGCGTCATATTTTATGGATGAAAGGAAATGGTCACGCAGCAAAGCTGCCTGGGTCGTTGGTGGTATGTTGTTTTTAGTTGGTATTCCTTCCGCGCTTTCGCATAATGCAAGTGATTTTTTTACAAATATTGAACTTCCGCTTCCTTGGTTGGAAGAGCCTAAGGTGGGTTTCCAAAACATTTTGGACTATTTGTTCGGGGAATTCTTTATAGTTGTTGTGGCATTAGTTACTAGTATTTATGCTGCTTGGAATATTGGAGCAAGTAAAATCGTTGATGAATTAGCTGAAGGTTCTGATAAATTTAAACCTGGCGTCTTAAAAGCAAAAGGGTTTGTATTCTTTATCAAATTCGTTTGCCCTCTGGTTATACTAGCAGTATTACTCAATATGCTTGGTGTCTTTGGCGTTTTTGCTGGAGGTGGATAAGAATAAGTCAGGAGCACATAGATTTTCATATGTGCTCCTTATTTCATTAAAGAGCTTTTCGCTTATTTTAATTTATCTTTCCAGTTACCTAGTCCAATTCCATTAACAGACCTCCAGTCATGAGGTTGGGTGAGTTCATATGCCATTTCTCCAATGGCGTCCCAAATAATAATGTGAAATGGTGTACCTGCTATAATGGCTAATGGAATACCACCATTGATTTCTTTCATTTCTTTTTTTGATATTTCTTTCATCTTCTTGCTTTTAAAATGCTTTATGAGTTCTGTTTTTTCCTCTTTCCCAACCTTCATTGAAGGCATCAGCTGATCCTTCTTGATCGTTTAGAGTACCTAGAATGAAGCCACCTACTATTATTCTGATTAGCCAATAACCTCCATCTACTCGTTGCATGTCTTTTTTTGACATTGCTGTTAAACCGTTTTCTGTTTTTTTCATAATACTTTGTTTTGTTAATAATTTTTAAATATTAAAATCACCAGTGTCAAATTTTGAGACTGGTGATTTTTTTTCCAAAATGATAAAGGGGATTGCGGATTAGGAAAAAGACTTTTTTATTAGCTTCAAATTATGGCAAAGGATCGCACTAACTTTTTTAATAATGTGTATGATGTTGCGCGACTCATACCCCGTGGTCGTGTAACCAGTTATGGAGCGATCGCACATTATTTGGGATCAAAAGGGAGCGCTAGAATTGTAGGGTGGGCAATGAATGCCTCTCATATTATGGATGATGTACCCGCACATCGAGTAGTAAATCGAGCAGGGGTGCTGACCGGCAAACATCATTTCGGTACGGTCAACCCAATGCAAGAACGATTGGAAGCCGAAGGCGTTATAGTGGTCAATGACAAAATTCAAAATATGAAGGAGGTCTATTGGGACCCCACTGAGGAACTAGCCCTCTAATTCTCCTATATTTGCCTATCAAATTGTACAACAATACTTTTAAAAAATGGAAGTCTTACTGACCTCAGAAGGTATCATTGCTTTGCTTACCCTTACTTTTCTCGAAATCGTCTTAGGGGTAGATAATATTATTTTCATATCGATTATCTCTAATCGATTGCCAGAACATCAGCAATCCAAGACACGAAACTTAGGCCTCTTATTGGCACTAGTCATGAGAATTGGTCTTTTGTTGGGTATCAGCTGGATCATTGGTTTTACGGAGCCTTTGTTCACTGCATTCGAACATGAAATCAGTATTAAAGATTTGATTCTTATTATTGGTGGTTTATTCTTGATTGGAAAAAGTACAACAGAGATACATGAGTCGCTTGAAGTTGACGAGCATGAGCACAAGCAAAAGGTGGCCACTTCAATGGGAAAGGTCATCCTTCAGATTGTGGCTTTGGATATGGTCTTCTCTTTCGATTCTATATTAACGGCCGTAGGTCTAACTGCAGAAGTGATGATTATGATAGTGGCAGTTACTTTAGCCATGATCGTAATGATGACTTTCGCAGGTAGAATCAGCAACTTCATCAACAAGCACCCATCACTTCAGATGCTGGCTATGTCATTCTTAATCCTAATTGGATTTATGTTGGTGCTAGAAGGTATCGGACAGGAAATTCCAAAAGGATATATCTACTTTGCTGTGTTCTTCTCCTTAACGGTTGAATCGTTAAACATGAGAAGAAGAAGAAAAATGGCCGCTGTAAAACTGAAGAAGAGGATTACGAGTTAGCCTTTCTTGAAATCATTAGTAAACCTAGGAAAGTAAGGGTGCCATTGAGGGCGAGCACAAAGAAGCCAAACCATCCGCCTGTATTCAGATCGATTACATAGGAAAGAATTGGGGCTGCGATACAAACAGCGAGTACGTATTTATCTTTAACCACCCGCTTGGTCAGTAAACCAAAGCTAAAAAGCCCTAACAATGGACCGTAAGTATAACCCGCTGCTTTAAAAATCTGATTGATCACGCTGTCATCATTGATGGCATTGAACACGAGAATAATCAAAAAGAGTACTACCGAAAAGGCAATGTGCACTTTAAGCCTTGTCCGTTTTTTATCTGCCTCTTCCTTCTTATCAAAGTTTAGAAAATCAACACAGAAAGCAGTCGTTAAGGCTGTCAAAGCCGAATCAGCACTAGAATAGGCTGCGGCAATTATACCTAGTAAGAACACCACTGCGGCAAAAGTACCTAGGTGATTTAAAGCCAAAAGTGGATAGAGACCATCCGTTCTGTCCGGTATGGTGATTCCATTCTGTTCTGCATAAAAGTAGAGTAGTGCCCCCATACATAAGATGAGGATATTGGCGACAACTAGAATTACGCTAAACCAGAAGATGTTCTTTTGAGCATCTTTCAGGCTTTTGCAGGTCAGGTTCTTTTGCATCATATCCTGATCTAGCCCCGTCATCACAATAGCGATTAGCGCTCCAGAAATAAACTGTTTAGGAAAGAACTTAGCACTTCCCCAGTCGAAATAGAAGGTTTTTGAAAGCTCGCTTCCTTGAATTTCTCCAATGGCTTCTGACAAGCTCCAACCTAGTTCTTTAGTGATGATGAAGATGGTAGTGACCACAGCGATCAATAAAAAGGAAGTCTGTAAGGTGTCTGTCCAAACAATAGTCTTGATACCTCCTTGAAAAGTGTATACCCAAATCAGTAAAATGGTCACTGCCACTGAAACCCAGAAGGGTACTCCGAAACTATCAAAGAGGGCAGTTTGTAAAACAATCGCCACCAAAAACAGTCGGAAAGCGGCTTGTACGGCTCTGGATAGTAAGAAGAAAGCTGACCCTGTTTTGTATGACCAGAAGCCAAAGCGCTGTTCTAGGTATCCATAAATAGAGACAAGGTTTAATCGATAGTAAAGTGGCAGGAGCACTTTCGCGATTACGAGATAGCCCAATAAGTAACCGAGTACTACCTGAAAGTAGGAGAAGAAGCTATTTCCAACTTCCCCCGGAACAGAAATAAAGGTGACCCCTGATAATGAGGCACCAATCATTCCGAAGGCTACTAGAAACCAAGGAGACTGTTTATTGGCAGTAAAAAATGTGCTTGTAGTGGCTCCTTTGGAAGTGATCCTCGCTACAACTACCAATAGTGCAAAATATCCGGCTATTAAGCCGATCACCAAACCTGGGCTCATGAAGTATTAGAGTTTACTTAAATTTCAATATCATTGAATTTTTAAGAGTGACCAAAGCCTGTTAAATCTTTATCTTTCTGAAATGAGTGACTCGGCTAAACAAAAGATACTTAGAACGCTAGACAAAGCGGAGGACAAAGACATTGTCAGTAAGCGATTCGATCAGTTTATTATGGCTTTGATTCTACTGAATGTAGCAGCAGTCATAGTGGAGACAGTAGATTCAATTCACGATAAGTATGAAATAGTATTTCAGTATTTTGAGATTTTTTCAGTCATTGTTTTTAGTATAGAATACTTGATCAGGTTATGGGCCTGTACGGCCATTGAAAAATATAAGCACCCCGTCTTTGGAAGGCTTAGGTATATGATTACAGCCGAAGCAATCATTGACTTATTAGCTATAATTCCTTTTTACTTGCCGTTCTTAATCAACCATGCCGATGGTCGAATAGTACGCGTACTGAGACTTTTTAGACTTTTCAGGATCTTCAAAATGGGTCGTTATTCTTTGGCCTTTGGCTTAATTACAACGGTAATCAAAAAACGAAGAGAAGAGTTAGTAGTCACACTTACACTTCTGATCATCATGTTGATTTTCGCTTCGACCTTAATGTACTATATCGAGTACGAACCCGATAAACCAGGCTTTCAAAGCATACCAGAAACCATGTGGTGGGGAGTTGCTACGTTAACCACCGTGGGTTATGGAGATGTTTACCCAGTCACAGCCTTAGGGAAAGTGTTGGGAGCTGTAATCGCGATAATGGGCGTAGGGCTTTTTGCACTTCCAGCGGGTATTGTAGCTGGGGGTTTCGAATCGGAATTGAGCAAAAGAAAGAAGGAAAAGAAAGACGAATGAACAACATCTTCAAGGGTCAAGTTTTGCTTTACGGTGGTTTGTTAGTAGGTGCGTGCTTGGCATATCCTGTGATTTTGGCCAAGTACTTTTATGATAAGTCAGAGATAGATTTGGTTGTTTATGGAGTCCTTTTTGTCACCTCTTTTTATGCTTTTTGGAGATTGTTTTCCCAAAAGGCTTGGTTTAAAAACGGGGCTTTTATTCTTTTAATTCTTCCTTTAGGGTGGCTAAAACTTGAATTCTGGCTTTACTCTGAAATAAGTTCTCCTCAGTTTATTACCTACTTACTCCTCATCTTACTCGCAGGTACAATGGGCGCCATCATGCGCTTTAATTTTGTGCCGAATGCACCTAGGTCTGTTAAGTTGATGGTGATACCGACCACAATTATAGGTTTTGTGATTAGCTACTTTTCGAGAGAGCACTCATTTACGGAGTTGATGACAATTTTTTTCGCGGTAGGCCTAGCAAGTTTTTATTGGAAGAAGTCAAAGGTCGGTGCTTCTTTTATCGTTCTTTTGGCCTTTACTTTCACGATTATGATGAGCCTCTTGGATTCGCCAAAATTCTTAGAAAGACAGGCAAAGTATCACGATAAAGTAGTCTTCTCACAAGCCACAGATTTACAAGCAATTGATGTGACCGAGTGGCGCGGAAACCACTGGTTTTATGCTGATGGCGTGAACCAATTTAGCACTATTGACTCATGGCTGTTTTACGAGCCATTCGTTTTTCCGATGCTGGAATTGGCTCAGGCGAAAGACGAAATACTCGTCATAGGAGGAGAGAATGGTATGCTCATCAAAGCGCTTAAGGATGCTGGTGTTCAGAATATAAAACTAGTTCCGATTGATGAAGAGCTAGTGACTATGGCCCAAAATGAAACACTGTTTACGACTTACAACTCCAATAGCCTGTCTGGGGAAGGTATTCAAATTTTACAAGAAGATGTCTTTGCTTACTTGAGTAGCAACCTTGGACGTTTTGATCTGATCTTTGTAGATGTGGCAGACCCGATTGATCTTGCGCGAAACCAGTACTTTACAAAAGAGTTTTATCAATTGATTAGCGGGGCACTCAACCAGGAAGCGCTTTTCATTACCCAATCAGGGAGTCCTTATTTTGCCACAGAGGCATTTGAAGTAGTTCAAAAGACAATCAAGTCTGCTGGCTTCGATCTGGTTGCCTATCACAATCAAATCTTGACGCTAGGAGAATGGTCTTGGACTATCGGGGCTAAGCATAGCACGCGTGAAACGCTCAAGGAAAGGCTTTCTGAGTCGAGCTTTGAGGCTTATAAGACACAATGGCTAAATCAAGAAGCTATGCAAATGATGCTCAGCTTTGGCAAGCCAACAAGAGTAACGACAGACTTGAAAGTAAATACGATGACTGAACCCACGCTGTATCAATACTATTTGAATGGAAACTATACGCTGAGGTAGATTTTACCACTGAGTGGCACGAAGGTTCACTGAGAAACACTGAGTTTTATTCCTTATTAATTGAATAAGTACATATGCAATTGAATGATATATCAAAGAAAATTATTGGAGCGGCTATTGAGGTTCACAAGGCTTTGGGACCAGGGCTTTTGGAGTCGGCATATCAGGAATGTTTGTACTTTGAACTTGTGAATAAGGGTTTGAATGTTCGTAAAGAAGTTCCGCGACCAATAGTCTATAAAGATGTGAAGCTTGATCATGGGTATCGTATCGACCTCTTGGTGGAGGAACAGGTTGTTGTTGAATTGAAGACCGTAGAGTTTCTTACCGATGTCCATTTCGCGCAAACCTTGACTTATCTGAAGTTAGGAAATTACAAATTGGGTCTGCTCATTAATTTCAATGTGACACTTCTAAAAGATGGTATCAAAAGAATTATTAACTAAGCCTGTTTAAATTTAGAGAATAACCCTCTGCGAAGCTCTAGTCACTCCGAGTCTCTCGGTGTTACCCTTTAAAATGGAAAGAAGAAAGTTTTTAAAAATATCGTCTTTGGCCTCATTGCCGCTGATACTGAAGTCATGCGATTGGTCTACACCAGAGCGTGACTTTCCAGTTACCGTGTATACGGATATTCATACAGGTCATCTGATATTCAAAAGCAGCACCTTTCCAAAAGCAGATTCAATCACCACCGAAACACTTATTGTGGGTGGAGGTGTGGCCGGTTTGAGCGCAGCGAATGCTCTGAAGGGCCAAGACTTTTTGCTTTGTGAACTGTCGGATGATTTGGGCGGAACGTCCTCTTCCATGACCACCGATGGTGTCACCTTTGCCCAAGGTGCCCACTATGACCTTGGTTATCCGGCTAACTACGGAAAGGATGGTTTAGAACTCTTAAAGTCACTTGACATTATAAGTTATCACCCCTGGAAAAATACGTGGTCTTTTAAAGATGAACAGTACATAATTCCCAATCCACGAAAGAATCAATGCTTTCAGGAGGGTAAAATGAGGCCAGATGTGTTGGAGGAAGGTGAACTCAAAGAGCAATTTCAAAAGCTACTCAGGCCATATTATAATCGTATGCCCATGCCCACAACTTTGGTGGCGGAAGACCTAAGAATCTTAAACGATATTACATTCTTCGATTTGTTAGACCAAAATTTAGAACTCACTCCGGCCTTTAAGCGCGGCCTAGACTACCATATGCTCGATGATTGGGGCGGAACAACAGAACAAGTTTCTGCCTTAGCAGGAATTCATTATTTCACCTGTAGGCCTTATGAAACACAGGTGGTTGATTTGTTTTCTCCACCAGATGGAAATGGGTATTTCATTAAGAAGCTAGCTAACAATCTGCCTGCCGATCGTTTACTGACACGCCACCTAGTTAAGTCGATTAAGGCTGAAGGCGAAGGATTTGTCACTGAGGTGGTAGACATTCAAGCACAATCTGTCAGGGAAATTAAGTCTTCTAATGTTATCTATGCGGGTCAGAAGCACGCATTGAAATACATCATGCCCGATCAATATCCGTTCTTCGAGGCAAATACTTATGCGCCATGGCTAGTCTTAAATTTAATACTGGACAATCAGCTCGATAAAAAGGGTTTTTGGCAAAATGAAATGCTCATGGATGATGAAACTTTTATGGGTTTTGTCGACTCTGACATGCAAGAGACAAGTGAGCGGGAACACAGAGTGCTCACAGCTTATTACTGCCTGCCACCCGAATCGCGAAACGACCTAAAGAATGTAGAGGCGAATAAACAGGTGATCACAGAGAAAACCGTAGGTTACCTGAATCAATACTTTGATGAGGACATTTCAGGCCTAATTAAAGAAGTGCATGTGAAAGTGATGGGTCATGCGATGCCCATTCCAAAACCGGGCTACTTGTTTGCCGATAAGAATCAGAATCGACTTTATGCGAATATGACCTTTGCGGGAGTCGATAATGCCAGACTGCCCTTGTTTTTCGAAGCAATGGACTCAGGTATTCAAGCGGCTAAACTATTAGGCAAATGATCGGTATAAGCGGAGATATCTCTTGACGAAAATTACTTGGAAACACCTCTTTCCTCGTATCTTGATACTTCGAGTAACACAACCAACAACCTATGTACTTTAGTGCCCGACTTTCCATAGACCCTTCACAATTGACCAAGATTGAGCGTGTTGAACCTGATGAAATGTTCAAGAAGTTCTTACACTTCATCACATCTGGTGCCACTTCAAAGAAAATTGAAAGGGAAACTTTTACGGCAGTTTCAATGCTTCAAAAATTGAACAGGCTCTTTTGGGAATTGGAGATCAACAATATCATCCGATTGTCTCATGATGATATAGACATCTACTACGATAAAGAGGGCAAGGAAAATGACTTAAAAGAGGCCATTGATAATTACGAATTGACTATCAATGATGCCATGTCTCACCACTTTGAAACACTCTATTTGGTGCTCGAACATGAAGATCAAAACTTTGTGTACCTAATGGAAATCAATATCAACCGATCTCATGATGTGGGTGCTTATCCCATAGAAATTAAGATCAATGGTCTGATGAAGGAGTTCAAAGCCGCACCCGGAGAAACCCAAGAAAGTGTTAAGGCCAAAATGGAAACCCGTTTTGCTAACCAAGAAGCTTTGGATGGATTCGTTAATCAACAAGAATTGGCCTTTGAAACCTTTGTGAATGACCTAGGAATGAGGGTTAGAAAGTACATGAAGGTGGATGACGTTAAGGTAGAGATTGATAAACGCGTAGTACTACCAAAATCAAAAGACCGTAAGCCGATCAGCAAGGGACGCAGGAAGAATCCTACAAGAGATTACGACCCTGTATTTGATGGTTATTATGGGTTTGGAGATATTTTGCTCTACAGTTTCTTATGGTCTACACTCTTACATGACCATCACATGCATGTAAGTGATGTCACCTTAATTGGTGAAGATGCAGATGTACTTGGGTCCATTGATAGTGCTGGTCTAGATGCTGGCGAGGCAGATCTATTCAATGACGATCTGGACTTTGATGCCAAGCTAGATGGCTTCGGTGAAGTAGATGCCTTTGATTCCGTTGCTGATATCAGTGACTCAGGCGATTGGTTTGATATAGGAGATATGGGTGGGTTTGATGGAATTGATATTTAAGTTTCAATACAAATCCCACTTTCCGTTGAGGTAGTACTTATAAAGCACTGGGTTGTGAATACGGTTTACCTCAACTGGTTTGTCATCATCAGGGAAAACGCGCTTACCGAAAGAAGTAATCAAAGTCATGGACTCCTGATTTACCCACTGGGTAGGAATGCCTTCAAATTCCAGCGACTGAAGTGCAGTTTTTAAGTCTTCTTTTGTTCCGTCTTTTACGCCCATTACCCAGCCCCATTCTCCTAGAGTAACTACTTGGTTATGAAGCGGTGCAGTGGTAAAACCAGCTTCCGTCATGGTCTGGTCTATGCAGTTGAAGGCCCTGGCGGCATAGTAAGGAGAGCCAGCTTGCGTGGTAATTACTCCATAAGGTCTGAGGTGGTTATAGCAAAGTTGATAAAACTCGTAGGAATAGAGCCTGCCTAATTCCACCGTTTTTGGATCGGGTAAATCTATGATTACGGCATCGAAGTAATCCTGATTATTCTCTAACCATGTAAAGCCATCGGCATTGATGATTTCAACCTTTTGATGATTCAAGGCATTCTGATTCATGCTCACTAGCCAGTTTTGGGTTTGGCCGAGCTCAGTCATTCTGGGGTCTAAATCGACTAGCGTGATTTTCTCCACTGAAGGGTATTTTAAGATTTCGCGCACAGCGCCACCATCGCCACCACCCATGACCAAGATATGTTTTGGGTTTTTCAAAAGTCCCATTACCGGATGAACTAAAGGTTCGTGATACATGACTTCATCAATCGAACTTAACTGCTGATTGCCATTGATAAAAAGCCAATAGGCTTCTTTAGATTGCGTGATAACGATCCTTTGATATTTGGTCTGTTCTGAGAAGACAACCCTATCCTTATAACGTAGTTCTTCACCAAAGTCAATGATGCCTTTAGCAGTGAAAGCTCCAGCGCCTATCACCAAGGCTACTCCTGTAATTAAAAAGAAGAGTTGCTTTTGAAGTGGCTTGTCGATCGACTTCCATAGGATATAGATAAGTAGACAGGCCACTAAGAAGTTGATGCTTCCCAAGATGAATGGAGTGTAAGTTAGACCTAAATAGGGTAGGCCTATAAAAGCGAAAAAGACACCGCCTAAAAGACTACCATAGTAGTCCTTTTCCATCACTGATGAGACGTTGATTTTCAACTCCTCATGTTCATCGTTTAGGCGCATGACTAATGGGATTTCCATACCGATAAGCAACCCGACTAGGATACTTAGACCATAAATGATAATCGTATTGTCACCATAATAAGCCGAACTCAGATAGGTAATCACCGAAACAAAGGCTACCAGAAGTGAAAGAATAAACTCGATGTAGATGAATTTCTTCAATAAATCTCCAGTGATATATCGACTGATTCTACTACCAAGCCCCATAGAGAATAGCATGATAGAAACGATCATGGTCCATTGGAAAACGGAGTCGCCAAGAAAGTAAGTAGCCAGTGTAGAAAGTACATACTCAGCTACTATACCGGAAAGTCCGGTAGCGAAGAGTGCTAATTTGAGTATGTTGGATTTTGACATTAATGTTCTAGTCTTCCGGGAAGTTGCTTGGTGCCGTTCTCAGCCTCAAAGTTTTCAATCCAATCTTTGATAATAAAGTATGCAGAATTGACATCTGCTTTTACGTCCTCGTCTCTTATTCGAATAAACTTGACACCTAAGTGCTCCAACCTCCGTTGTCTGGCTAAGTCAGCTTCTTCGGCCTGAGTACTATCATGGCTACATCCATCAATTTCAATGGCAAGCATGAGATCCTTACAGTAGAAATCTACAATATATTGATCTATTGGTCTTTGACGATCAAAGTCATAGCCCATCATGCCTTTCGCTTTAAAAAACTTCCAAACCATTGCTTCGCCTATGGTCATGTTCTTTCTAAGCTTTCGTGCTCGTTCCTTTAAGATGGGGTTGTATGGAATTATTTTTCGTCTCATGGACCCACCCCCATCCCCTCCCAGGAGGGGAGTTGTGTACTTATGAAGTGATTCAGTCTTTGCATGAAAAGCTTATGTAAGATATTCAGATACTGAAGTTCTCCTCCATGGAGGAGTCAGAGGTGGGCCACTACAGTGCCCACGTAATTAATACCGACCCACCAATATAAGCGAATGCCTCAATCAGTGCGGCACCATTATTTGGCTTTTCTTGATTGACGATTTCGTCAGTCAGCTTTCTGCCAGGGAGTAATATCTTATCTGTAAGCAGGCGAGCTAATGGTAGGAAAGCTAAACCTATGGCCACGTCAATGGCAACATCTTCTACTGTGATGATCCAACTTTCGAAGTCGTGCATCAAAGCAAATCTGATCAAGTTTGCGATGGCAATGATCGCTCCACCCATAGCAATACCGACAGCTACATTGTCTTTCTCTATTTCAGCATGAACGTCATAAGGGGTGATTAGATCGTAAACCTTCGCGGTGATAAAGAGTAAAAATTGGCCGAGTGCCCAATAAAGTATGCCGGTAACAATCGGGCCACCAAAACCATGGCCATCTCCATGAATTGCACCAAGTACAATCAGACCGGTTGCGATAGCATTTGCTCCTTCAATAACGCCAGTGCCAACATTTCTATCTTCTAGAATTTCTTTTTTGACGCTGAATTTGCTGAGAACAATTTTGTCGTTAATTATCAGCGAAACATTCATCAAGATGATGGTTAAAAGACCATAGACGCCCATATCCATCAAGTCGATTTGCCAGCCATTGGATTCACCATAGACAGCTGCACCGAGTGCAATAACAAGTCCAATGAAATAACCTACATAAGCGACTGAGAAGGCAAAATTGTCTTTTTCAACCAACTCTTCACCTACTTTAATCTTAGGGTGAAAAAGCTGGTAAGCCACTTTGCCGATATAGAAGAGTATAAAGGAAGCGGCTAGGTATAAGATCGAGTAAAGTATTCCGTCTAAGTATTGCATAAGGTTGTTAGTCTAGGTTGATGGTTATTTACCGAATCCTCCGCCTCGTGAACGAGAACTTGAACTACCGTACCTTGATGAGGAACGTGATGTTCTTGAGGTAGAACTGCTAGATCTAGAAGTTCTGCTATTGACCCTATTTTTAAATGATGACCTGTTGTTGCTCCAAGTAGAGTTAGCTCTACTCGTTCGGGTGTAATTGCTATTGGTACCATAGTACGAGCTACCGCCTGTAGTTGGTCCATAATAGGCACGGCCTCTACCGTAGTAGTTACCTCTGTAATCATTGTAGTAAGACCTGTTTACAGGATATGTGAACATTCTGAACATAGAAGACATAAAAGCATACTTGCCGTAGAACTCCCAAAAACTTCCACCATCTCTTTGTGTCCATTGGCCATACTTTTCATTACCCACGTAGTTGTTATAGCCGGGAGGACTTACCTCTTTCACGAGCTTGCCATCTTCTCCGCGAGATACGAGTTCCATGCCCATGTCATCTACGTGTTGTTTGAATAGGCTTTCCGAAACTGGAAACCAATCAGTTATTCTTTCTTCTGGTTGTCCGGGCGTTTTTTCTTCAATGATGCGATACTTATGGTAGTAATCTTCAAAGAAATTGCCCTCTACATTCATATCGTAAAGCGCAATAGAGAAAACCCTTTCGGCTGGCATATCTCTTACGATATCATCCACTGGGTTTTTGACAAATTTTTCCTGCCGACTACCACAGCTAGATACTGCAATCAGTAAAAGTGTAGTGAGGGTTAATTTGGCGTATTTCATAAATCCTTTGTGTTGACTTAAAACTGGTAATACATCCAGGTTTTATTAGTTAAAGTTAAGTAAAACCGATCAGAGCGCACTATGCGTCTGGGGTGATATTCGAAATCTCAAAATGCTGAATCACTTTTCCAGCGGATGCCTCGAAGTTACGTTCATCCCATTGAGTGATATTTAGACACAAGGTTTCTTCATCATTGAGATAGTCATAGCTGACTAATTCTTCCCAATCAGACTTTTTAGCCGAAATATCATTGAAGTAGCCTGCAGAGTCTTCATCCAGATAATAGGTTACACCATCAAACTCAAGCTTTTCAGGGGCCGTTTCTGCTTTACGGATTTTTTCGCGAATGCCTTCTCCCAGTTGTTGTATCTTGATGGATTGGCTAATGCTGAGTTTGAGCGCTCCTTCATTGGCTACACTTAAATATGCCTTTTCATCACCAGCATCTATCTTAAACTCTTTGGTGAAGATATTTTTCCCCCAGTCATATTGATAGACTTCTTTGACTACCCAACTTTTTAAGTTGTAGTCAAAGACAAAACCTTCGTCTAAATCTGTTACACTTAGGTTGGTAACGTCATAAGCTGGTTCTTTCTTCTTTTTTAAAAAGTCAAATACTCCCATGTTAATCTATAAACACTTTACGAATTAGATAGAGTATACCTAAGGCCATTAAAAGGATGACACCCACCTTGAAGAGGAAACTGAATACAAATCCGAAGACAAATACGATAAGTACTATCGCTAAAATGCCTTTAATTACATCTCCCATATTGCTTAAAATTCTCATCTCACTGATATATAAAATATTGACTTAAGTGCCACGAAATAGCCGTCATGGCGGAGCTACAAAGTGCAGGCACCAAAATGGCTTTTTTCGTTGTTTTTCTAAACCGATTACTCATTTGAATGGGCTTTCCACTCACCTGCCAAACCGATAGAAGTGCTACAATAACACCGATAGTGAGGCTGACATATTTTGAGTTTTTTGACTTTTGTTTAATCATGACCGTGATTATATTTTGGTTGAAGAACTAAGAATGGATTACTCCATTCCTAGTTTATTTTTCAATGCCGCTAGGCTGTCTGCAGCTTTTGCTTGACTTTCGCCACCTTCTAGGGCTTTGTCTATTTCATCATCGATAGACTTGCTCTCGTTGGCAATTTCTCCGTAAGACTGTGCTAGAGCTTCGTCTTGGGCAACTTTGTCTTTCATACGCTCAAGCATTGTTACTGTACTGGAAGCATCAATTTGAGCCATTTGCTTGTTCAGCTTTTTTGTAGCCTGACTAACTTTTACGCGAGCCTTCAAAGTCTTCAATTCGTTCTCGTACTTACTGATTGTCGCTCTAATTTTCTTAACATTTTGGTCTAATTGACCTATGTTTCCTTCAAAGCGATTTACTTCTTCCTGACCACGAGTTGCATGCTCTAATTCTTCCTCTTTCTTGACTAATGCCTCTCCAGCAAGTCTATCCGCTTCTGCAGCATCAATGTCACCGTTTTGAGCTTTTTTCAGTAATAGCATGGCTTTGTTTTCATAATCTTTCGCTTTGCTCTTCGCAGTTTGAAGATCATTCTTTGAGCGAATGGCCATGGCCTTTACTTCAGCCAACGCTTTTAAGCTCTCATCAAGATCTTTCTTTAGATCTCTAATGCCTTGCTCTGTTAATTTGATTGGGTTTTCTAATTGGTCTAATGCAGAATGTGCTTCCGCCTGACCCATTTTAAACATTCGTTTGAATACGTTCATATCTATATTTTTTTATTTTTCTGCTACTCTTAATAATTCTTCTGAGTATTCACTCAGTAATAATGCCAATGAATTAAATGTGGCCTCTAGTTCATTCAGGTCCAGGGTGGCGATTTGAAGCGTATCCCTAAAGATTACTCGTTTGCCTGTTTCGTCTACCACAAAGGCACCATGAACGATATCTCTGTTTTTCTGAAGTAGGTGGAGGTATGTCTCTGCTGAAGTATCGCTTAGATTAACCAATGACTGCTCTATAATGAGCAATGGCTCTTCAATACCTAAGACAAGATTCTTTATTCCATCTTCTTCACTTTCTATAACCATCAGACCATCTGCTTCATCTTCCATTATAATGGCGTAGTCTAGGTCGATAATGTAATTTTTAACTTTCTGAAAGTAGTTATCCATTTTTGAGTTGATTTTATTGTCTGTTTTCTGATAACCTCAAATTTAGAAATTTAAGGTTACCTTAAGTTTAGGGATTCAACAGATTTGGTGGCGCCCTAAAACTTTTGAATTGGTGCCTCGGAGGCGGATTTTTAATCATGACCGTTTATGTTTTGAATTAATTACTCTATGTTTACGGTTCAAAGATGCAAAAAGTTTTAGATATGCTCAAAAAATTAGCAATTATTTTTCAATGTCATTCGTAGGTCAAAATATAAAGCGCATAAGAGCCGTTAGAAAGCTATCACAAGCGAAATTTGCTGAATTGTTTAATTTGGCCAGGCCGAGCGTGGGGGCGTACGAAGAGGGTCGGTCGGAACCAAAAATCCAAACATTAATAGAGATTGCTCATTATTTTGGCTTATCGATTGATGTACTTTTAACCAAAGAGTTGACTGTTAATGAGCTGTACAGTTTTAATTTGGTCAATCAAAAGCTAGATGCCCTGCATATGGGTGGGGTAGTACCTAAGCAAACCAGTAAGGCTAGTTTAGTACTTCAAGCGCAGCACCTTAATTATTTGGTTAATCATCAAAAAAGAGATTACCTCGACTCTTTACCCAAATGTGAATTGCCATTTTCAAGCAAGGCTATCCAGCGACTTTTTGAAATGAGTGGCGATCATATGGTGGTTGATCAACAAGGGTTACATCATGGAGACTTTTTGTTTTGTGAGAAGGTTGATTGGACTACCCTAGGCAAAGAAAGGGAAGGGTCAGTTCTTTTAGCAGTAACTAAGGAAGTAATCGCTGTGGGAAGATTAGAAAAGCTAGATCAGTTAGTCTTGCATGCAGACAACCCAAGTTTTAAGCCCTTCACAATTAATGAACCTACACTCATTGAGTTATGGGAGGTCAAAGCCAAACTAAGCACTCATCTAGATGCTCCAAAGAAAATGGAAGAGAAAGTGCACTCTGTGGAAGAACAACTCAAGGCTTTGATGCAAAGAATGGAGAACATTGAACAGAAGAACCAATAGGTTTGGGGTGGCTTGAGAGCTGAAATTTTACTAAATTTGTCAAAAATTCTAAGCAATGCGTTTGAATTACCAAGAAGAAGAGGCAGTTGAATTAATGGAAGTAGCCGTTGAGGATGACCTTAGTGATTTGGTCGTTTTTAATGATGATGTCAATACTTTTGAGCATGTGATTAACACACTCATTAAGATTTGTAATCATTCTGCGGAGCAAGCAGAGCAATGCACATTATTGATTCATTATAAGGGAAAGTGCACCGTCAAGTCAGGATCCTTTACAGAATTACGTCCAATGTGTGAAAACATTTTGGATGCAGGCATCACAGCCACCGTTATGTGATTCACGTTTTAATCCTCAAAAAAGACTTTGAATTTTCCTCCCAAACTTGTCGAAGATGCGATAGAGGAGATATCTAAACTGCCAGGGATTGGTAAGAAGACAGCTCTAAGATTGGTGCTTCACCTCTTGAAACAAGATAAGAATACTACCACACACCTCTCGGATGCTTTAAATCGTTTACGGGAAGACACGCAATACTGCGGAACATGTCACATTATCTCAGACACTACCGACTGTACTTGCAAAACAATTAAAAGGGAGTTAACGACTATCTGCGTGGTTCAAGATACACCAGACGTCATTGCCATCGAAAATACGGCTCAGTATCGAGGTCTTTATCATGTATTGGGTGGTGTTATTTCACCGATCGAGGGGATAGGCCCAGAGGAACTCAATATCGAGACTTTAATAAAAAGGCTAAAAGATAGTGAGCCAAAAATAGAAGAAGTAATTTTGGCCCTTAATTCTACAATGGAGGGTGATACTACCGCATTTTACTTGACTAAGAAGCTCAAGGAATTTGATATTAAAATCACTTCTATTGCCAGAGGAATACCTATTGGAGGCGAGCTTGAATTTGCCGATGAAGTGACCTTGGGAAGAAGTATCATGACGAGAAGAACTTACGAATAAGAGGAATATGGAAATGATTTCAGATCGTATCAAAAACATGGCAGAGTCGGCTACGCTGGCAATGGCGGCCAAGGCAAGATCATTAAAAGCCCAAGGAATCAATGTGATAAGCCTAAGCTTAGGCGAACCTGACTTCAAAACACCGAAGCACATTCAGCAAGGGGCAAAGGATGCAATTGACGAAGGAAAGTATTTCGCCTACCCACCAGTAAACGGCTACCTAGACGTAAGGGAGGCAATTTCTGATAAGTTTAAAAGAGAAAACAATCTTGATTACAGTGCAGAGCAAATCGTAATTTCTAACGGAGCGAAGCAATCCATTGCGAACATATTTCAGGCGATTATTAACGAGGGCGATGAGGTAATAGTGTTTGCACCTTTTTGGGTTAGCTACTCGGCCTTAATTGAATTGGCAGGCGGTATTCCGGTATATGTGAAAGGCACCATCGAATCGGACTTTAAAGTGACAGCACACCAATTGTCTGAAGCCATTACTTCAAAAACGAAAGCCCTAATCTTCTCATCTCCATGTAATCCAACTGGTTCGGTTTTTACAAAAGAAGAGCTTCAAGATTTGTCTGAAGTGATTCTCAAGCACAAAGATTTAGTAGTGATTTCTGATGAAATCTATGAGCATATCAATTACACCGGAGCACATGCCAGTATTGGAGCTTTGCCTGGTATGCTAGACCGTACAGCCACAGTAAATGGCATGGCCAAAGGATTTGCCATGACAGGCTGGCGAGTAGGATACATCGGTGCGCCACTTTGGTTGGCGAAGGCCTGCAACAAAGTACAAGGTCAGTTTACGTCTGCTAATTGTAGCATAGCACAAAGAGCGGCTTATACCGCTTTGACTTCTGACTTGGGTCCAACTTTCGAAATGAGCAAAGAGTACCTCAGGAGGAGAGATTTGGTAAAATCACTTTTAGATGAGATTCCGGGCTTTAAGACGAACGTTCCGCAAGGGGCATTTTATTTCTTTCCTGATGTCAGCGCTTACTTTGGTACTTCTGACGGTGAAAACACAATTCACAACGCAAGCGATCTTTGCATTTACATTTTGGATCATGCGCAAGTTTCACTCGTTACAGGCGAGGCTTTTGGCGATGATAACTGTATCCGTCTTTCCTATGCTGCCTCGGAAGAAGATTTGCGCGAGGCAATAAAGAGAATAAAAGCAGCTTTGGCTAAACTTTCATAAATGACTTTTTCAGACGCTAACTCACTTTTTGAAGCCATTAGTAAACTCAAGATCTTAGTGATCGGAGATGTAATGGTAGATTCTTACGTTTTCGGTGCAGTTTCTCGAATTTCGCCCGAAGCTCCTGTCCCCGTAGTGTTAGCGTCCAAAAAAGACAAAAGGCTTGGAGGTGCGGCCAATGTGGCCCTGAATGTTCAAGCTCTAGGCGCAACGCCAATTCCATGTGCCATTGTAGGAGATGATCTTGACGGTGAGTTCTTTTTGAAACGACTCAAGGAACGCAATATTCCCGGTAAGGGAGTTATCATTAGTAATGATCGGCAGACTACGGTTAAAGAACGTGTGTTGTCTGGGGCTCATCAGTTATTGAGAGTCGATTACGAGACCGACAAGGGGCTAACACCCATAGAACAGAAGAGTCTACTAGCCCATATTAAAAACCTATTGCCCGAATGTGACGCTGTCATTTTTGAGGATTATGACAAGGGAGTGATTAATAAAACAATCATTTCTGAAACCATAGCAGAAGCCAACAGGCTTGGAATTCCTTCCGTAGTAGATCCGAAAAAACGAAACTTTTTAGACTATAAGGGAGCAACCCTTTTTAAGCCGAACTTGAAAGAATTAAGAGAAGGTTTAAAAATAGAATGTGATCCTACCGACTTAGAATCTGTTAAAGCGGGAGCTAAAGCTTTGCAAGAAGTCTTAGATGCGAAAATGGTAATGGTCACCCTTTCCGAACATGGTGTTTTCATCAAGGATAATGGCGACACCCATTTAATTCCAGCGCACATCCGTCAAATCTCTGATGTTTCTGGTGCGGGCGATACGGTAATTAGTATTGTGGCCTGTGCATTAGCTGCAGGACTTGATGCTAAAAGAACCGCTGCTTTGGCCAACTTAGGCGGAGGCCTGGTTTGTGAGCACGTAGGCGTTGTGCCGATTGACAGGGATGATCTTGCCAAAGAAGCAAACGAGCAAAAGATCTTCGACTGAGCTCATTCATTTTAATATTTTAGTGTCTTCAATCTTGTAAACTGTAGGACAGGGTTATCGTTAAGGTTTTCATTTTTAGAGACATCTATCTCTTTCTTATTTGACCTTTGTGGAAGTAAGTCTCTCTTTGTATTTCGACTCGTAGTCATCGATACGAGCCATTCGCCATCTAACGCGAAAATATTTGGATATTCTTTACCCACATTATCAAACTCTCCGAATTCATAATGGAGGAATTTTTCAGTATGCTTATTGAAGAAGAATTGTTTTGACACTTTGCCGCTTATTACTGAAAAATGCAACCAGTGCTTATTTTCTCGTATGCTACTTGTGAGCCTTGCCCAATTATTCAGTCGCTCAAAACTTCTGACTTTACCCCAATCTAAATTTGGGTTAGTCAACACGGTATTGGCATAGTTTTTAGGCAGATTATTAATCCCAAAATCAATATTGTATCTCTTAAAAACTCCTTTTTTTGATATACTGAGTACATTTTGAGTATATGGGTTGGTCAAAAGAAGGTGAGGATCATATCTCGAGAAATGATTGTTAAGATGCAATATATTGGATGCACTCACTTCACTTACAAGTTGAGAGTAGCCTATGATAGGCTTTCCATTTTTGCCTAAAATGTGAATGTTGGTTTTTGGTTTTGTATTCAGAGTAGAGCCATAATTAGAGAACATGATCAATCGAGAATCTTCGAGTATAGCAATGTTCTTGACATATTTTATTTTTTGAGACTTGACGAAGTTTCCTTTTAGGTCATACCAAAGTATCTTATACCATGACTTTATGACAATTAGCTCTTGGTTGTAATCAAAAGTAAATTCGCTGAGATTCTTATATTCTTCCTTAGAATTACCTTTCCTATATAAATTAAAGAGGTACTCTCCGTTCCTATCAAAGCCTACTATTTTTTGTCCCTCTTCATCCCAAACAATGATTTTATCCTTGTGAAAGACAATATCACCAATACTCAGAATATGGGAGTGTTCATTATCCTCAAGAACCAAAAACTTTGTACTATCAACTAAGCTTGAGTAGGTATAGTCTGAGGCCGCACTAATGTCAACTCGAATTTTTTTGGTTGCGGATTCATCGATCTTACCGATTGATATTGGATGAGGGTTTTCGGGGAAAAGTTTCTTTTGAAAAATATAGAGGAACACTCCTATTGCACTTATAGAAACTATTAAAAGACTTAATTTAAGCCTCATACTAAGTTGAATTCAATTTTCATTCTAAACCGAATAAGAAATGCCTTTTATTAACCTTTCGGAGATACAATCTAAAGAATTACTTCCTGGTTTCTCAGTCAAATTCGTACATGCCGAAAAAATGACCCTTGCTTATTGGGACATCAAAGCAGGAAGTTTACTACCAGAACACAGTCACCCCCATGAACAAGTAGCAGCACAAGTCATTTCCGGAGAATTTGAACTGACCCTTGAAGGTGAATCCAAAGTAATGAAAGCCGGTGATATAGCTGTTATTCCTTCCAATGCTGTCCATAGTGGTAAGGCTATTACAGATTGCCAATTACTAGATGTGTTCAGCCCTGTTCGCGAGGATTATCTTTGAGGTTTAGTACTTTACCTATTTTTTCTTAAAAATCTTAGCGTGAATGCACTGGCAACGATGCAGAAACCAAAAAAGACAGTAGAGGCAATGAGAATTCCTCTCTTTAATGTAAAGTCTGAATCAGCTTGGGCATTGAGCTCAGATAGTTGGTAAATGTTCAACAAGACAAAAGCTATGGATATTGTAAGCCCTAGAAACTGCATTCTTTTGGACATTATTAGCTTCATAAAATTTTGTTGACTCATGGTATAAACATAGAAATAAAAACAGCACGAGACAACTGTCATATTCATCGTAATGAATAATCATCACCTCACGTATTATTATTCAACAAGGCTTTATGTTTCTACTTTTTCTTCTCCCCATAATCAACCACCATTCTACTCATTAGCTTGATGCCATTCAGGAGTCCAGCGTCATCCACATAAAAATCAGGTGTATGATGGGGTGCAGCTGTCTTAGGATCTTGTCCTTTTTTCATGCCACCGATAAAGAAGTATAGGCCTGGAATCTTCTCTTGGAAGAACGAGAAATCTTCGGCCCCAGTGATCGCATCCATGCTTGATTCTACATTTTCTGCACCCGCTACTTCTGTGAAGGTATTGGCCATCATAGCCGTAAGAGCAGGGTCGTTATAAGTAATAGGGTAACCTCTGTTAATTGTTAGAATGGCCTCGGCACCATTGCTTTCTCCAGTATTTTTTACGATGGTCTCGAAACGCTCAAATAATGTCTCTCTCATTTCGGCATCGAGTGTTCTGATGGTACCTATCATATTCACCTCTTCTGGAATGATATTATTACGCACGCCACCTTCTATTTTACCGAAGCTTAGCACTGCTGCGGCTTTAGTCAAAGGCAATCCTCTACTCACTACTGTTTGGGCATTGTTAATGATCTGTGCAGCAGTTACTATTGGGTCCACCCCGGTCCAAGGTGTAGAGCCGTGGGTTTGAACGCCCTTGATCTTTATGTTGAAGCTATTGACCGCAGCCATAATGCCTGCTGGGCGATAGCGCACTCTTCCTACCTCGGTTTTCGAATTGATGTGCAAACCGAAAATGGCATCCATGCCTTCAATTACGCCTTCTTTTACCATAAGCTCTGCTCCGCCTTCTTCCCCCGGAGGTGCTCCTTCTTCTGCAGGTTGAAAGATAAACTTAACTGTACCGCTCAATTCATCTTTGACACTATTTAATACTTCCGCAACGCCCATTAAGATCGCCACATGGGTATCATGGCCGCAGGCATGCATCACCGGAACCTCTTCTCCATTATACTCTCCAATTTGCTTAGAAGCCCAAGTAAGATCCGCTCTTTCTTTGACTGGCAGTCCATCCATATCTGCCCGTAGGCCAACGACAGGGCCAGGCTTTCCACCTTTCAGAATGCCGACTACTCCAGTTTTGGCAACATTTTCTTGTACCTCAAGCCCAAGACTTTTTAAATGAGCAGCTATATAAGCAGCAGTTTTAAATTCTCTGTTAGAGAGCTCAGCATTTTCATGCACCCAGTGTCTCCAGTTGACCACCTTGGGTTCTATTTCTTTAGAAAGGGTAAGTACCCTCTCTTTTAGGGTAGCCTTTGGGTCAGTTTTAAAATCAGATGAGGTAAGTAACATTACCATAGAAATGGCAATGAATGCAGAAAGTAATCTCTTCATAGTCTTAGGTTTGAAGCATCAAATTAGCTTAAACCTCAGTAAACCAAAAGAAAAAATATTTGATTAGTCAACGCTGCTGTGCATTACAGCACTATACTCTTTTACGGTATTGATAAAGACCTTCACTTTGTCCGGATTAGTGTCAGGGTAAACCCCATGACCAAGATTGGCAATGTGTCTGCGTGTGCCAAAGGTGTCAAGCATCTTTCGCGTGGCGGTTTCTATTTCCACAGTTGAACCATAAAGGGCGCAAGGATCGAGGTTACCCTGAAGTGTTTTTCCTTCACCAATTAGTCTTCTCGACTCTTGGATATCCATGTTCCAGTCTAGGCCGATCGTTTGGCAATTGAGGTGACGCATCTCTTGTCGGGCAAAGTAAGCACCCTTGGCAAATACCGTCATTGGCACCTCATCGATGGCATCACAAATCTGCTTGATGTATTTCATAGAGTACTTTTGATAGTGCTCCGGTGACAAAATACCTGCCCATGAGTCAAAGACCTGAACAATATCGGCACCCGCTTTAATTTGGGCTTTCAGGTAGTCAATAGTACTATCCGTAATCAATTGAAGTAATTGATCTGCTAAAAGAGGTTCAGTGTAGAGCATTCTTCTTGCTTTGGAGAATGTCTTGCTGCCTTGCCCTTCAATCATATAGCAGAAAATAGTCCATGGAGCACCGGCAAAACCAATCAACGGAACGCGGCCATTCAACTCTTTCTTAGTGATCTTAATGGCTTCCAACACATAACCCAAATCTGATTCAACATCGGCCTTTTTGAGCTTGTTGAAATCATCGTATCCGTTGACTGTTTCAGGAAACCAAGGCCCCTTTTTTTCGACCATTTCATACTTAAGACCCATGGCCTCTGGAATTACTAAAATGTCAGAAAAGATAATCGCAGCGTCAACCCCTAAAATATCTACTGGCTGAATGGTAACTTCAGCAGCCAATTCAGGTGTGGTCACCAACTCTATGAATCCGCTTAGAGAATTTCTTACGGCACGGTATTCAGGAAGAATTCTTCCGGCTTGGCGCATCAGCCAAACTGGCGTTCTTTCTACTTTTTCACCTTTAGCCGCTCTGATCAGTAAGTCGTTCTGCAATTCCATGCGGCAAAGATAATGATAGTTTTATCTAAAATATCCGCTCTTTTAGAATTGTGAGTTGCTTATACTGACCTTTCATTTTGACAAAGTTTTGACCCTGCTTTGTATACCAGAATCTTGTAGGCTGTGTGCCACCGTAGTCGGTGAAAATGATCCAGCAATCCATAGACCGACCATCCGGTAGTTTTACGGTCTCTGAGCCAATTACTTTTAAATGATAGAACTTCGGTTCACTACTACTACCAGGATGATAAAAGTTCATTACAGCATGGTAGCCCTCTTTCATGGGTAACAGAGAGTAGGTTTCAAGGTCTATTTGCCAATTATAAGTAGGTTCAGTAAGTGCTAGTTTAAAGTCTTTTTGACCATTGTCTACTGCGCTATCAAGTCCGCTGATGAGCGACTCTGTAAACTGAAAGGCCTCTTTTCCTGTTCTTTTTGAATTTCTGATCAATTGGATGGGTCTCAGTGTTTCAGGTTCGCATATGTATTCAAAGGAACCATTCATATCGGCATTCCCACTCTGAACATCATGTGAGAAATAGAGTAATTTTTTACCGTTGACTTCAATCATTTTTGTCTCCTTAAAGTTGACAGAAACGCTCATGACTTTACCCTTGACTTTGGTGTAGATGATGTCTTTGGTCTGGGCCATTTCTAGGTGTTGAATATTCTTAAACCGATCTCCTACTCGAATGGTGTCAATATTTTGACTAGCCTGAGCAAGAAGCTGAAACGAGTTGAGGCTTAATATTAGGGCTATAAATAGTAGTGCTGAATTTTTCATAACCCAATATGTGTAAGGTGGCATTCATTCATTTTTATAATCGACACCTACTGCGAACGGATTTGTCGTTTGCCTTAATCTAATCGCTACCTGTAAGTTGTCGACTAAAAGCAGCAAATTGTCGATTGGAATGGGTTTGAGATTCAAAATGCACGAAATTGACCGATGATGAATAGTGTCAATAAGAGACTCGTGATAATTTTACACATTGCTTTTTGGCTGACATTCCTGTCGTTCAAGTTCATCGATTACAATCAAAACCTTGATACTATTGTGGCCTTGAAATTTCTTGGCGTACAGAATGGGTTTAATATGCTAGCCTCATACGCTCACTATTTTTTACTCTTACCACTCGTACTAGACAGGAAGAAATACGGTCAATACTTGTTGCTATTTCTCTTGCTGATGACATTAGTAATCTTCGGTAGAACGCAGCTAGAGGCGATCTTTTTCAATGACATATTTGGCACCGACTATTACACTAAGCTTGATCTGCTAAGAATTTTCAATGTTTTTTGGACCACATCGTCATTCATCCTTTTTACTTCTTTAATGAAGTTCACCATGGATAGGTTTGTATTGGAAGGAGAAAAGAAAAACCTCGAAAACGAGAAATTGAATGCCGAGCTGAATTATCTCAAGGCCCAAATCAACCCTCACTTCCTTTTCAATACGCTGCATAACCTTAATTATCTGACGCAGGCTAAGAGCGATCAGGCCACGGAAGTGATTGTCAAACTGTCGAACATCATGCGCTATATGATTTATGAGTCAGACAAAAACTTGGTGCCATTGGCCAATGAAATCGCCTACATTAAAGATTACCTCGATCTAGAAAAAATACGACTCAACAAGGCATTTGATTTGACTTTTGATACTTCTCGGGTAGACCCGAATATTGAGATCCCACCGCTGATATTAATTCCCTTTGTTGAAAATGCCTTTAAACATGGCGTCAGTGACGCGAATGCACAATCACGAATTTACATTAGGCTTGAATCGACAGATGCAGAACTGGTTTTTCATATTGAAAATAGCCTTAACCCTCACGGTGTTGTTGATACTGAACGGTCTGGATTTGGTCTTGATAATGTAAAAAAGCGCCTCGACCTGAGCTATAATGATCGGTACAGCCTTGAGGTGATTCCGGCAAACGAAAAATTCACGGTGACGTTAAAACTGGGAATTCAAACAAGATGAAGTGTATTATCATTGATGATGAGCCATTAGCTAGAAAGCTACTTCGCGATTATTGTGATCGCGTGGAATACCTCGATTTGCTGGGAGACTTTTCTTCGGGTTTGGCGGCAATGTCTTTCCTAAAAGATCACCCTATAGATTTAATCTTTTTGGATATTAAAATGCCAGATATTTCTGGTCTTGACTTTGCGAAAGCTATGTTGCAGACGCCAAGAATAATTTTTACAACCGCGTTTGCCGAACATGCGGTAGCCGCATTCGAGCTAGACGCTGCTGATTACTTGCTAAAGCCTTTTGATTTCGCTCGGTTTTTGAAAGCTGTTAATAAGCTTTATCAGCCCGATAGAAGAGCTGCTTCTGAAGAAGTTGAGTTGTCTGAACAATTCATCTTTATCAAGGATGGGCGTGAGCTCGTCAAGGTTTATTTCAAGCACATTCTGTATATAAAAGGGCAGAAGGACTATGTGCAGTTTCAATTAGAAAACGCAAAGATTTTGAGCCTAATGAATTTGAAAGACCTAGAAAATGATTTGCCTTCAGCGCAGTTTATTAGAATACACCAGTCATTCATTGTGAACCTAAGGCACCTTGAAACAGTCTCGAATGATAAAGTCAAAATTAGACAAGAATTTATACCCATTAGCCAGAGCTATCGACTTCAATTAAAATCATTCTTGGATAAACATTCTTGATGTTAAGACAATCTTCAATTCAATCGTTTGCCTAAAATGGATTAGCTTTGGGCAAACGCGTTTGACATGAGCTATTTGTTTGAAAATTTTAAGGGTTGGAAAGAGTACTGTGTGAAGCACGATGTGTCCTTACCACAGTCGGTGATTGAGTATGAAGTAGATCAAAAACAGGCCACTGAAGAATTAATGTGGGAGGGCTTAGATAATGCCTACCGCGTAATGAAAGATGCAGTGCAAACTGGCTTAACGGAAGAAATGACATCTCGCTCAGGGATGATAAACAACGGAGCGAAGAAGGTTTACAATTACCCCAAACCCGTGCTTTCTAGAGAGTTTCAAGTTTTGATTTCACGAGCGCTTGCCGCAAAGGAAGTTAACTCATGCATGGGCCGGGTGGTGGCAGCGCCTACTGCTGGCGCATCGGGTATTTTGCCTGGCGTGCTCGTTACCTTACAAGAGATTCACGATATACCTGATAAGAGCATTCAGGAAGGACTTTTGGTGGGAGCAGGAATTGCCTTGATCATGGAAAAGAGAGCTTCTATTGCTGGTGCCGTGGGTGGGTGTCAGGCTGAAACAGGTAGTGCGGCTGCCATGGGAGCAGGGGCTATGGTCTATTGCTTGGGAGGTAGTATCGATCAAATTTTCAATGCAGTTGCCATTACTATACAGTGTATGCTTGGCTTAATCTGTGATCCCGTAGCCGGTTTGGTTGAAGTACCTTGTGTGGTCAGAAATGCGAGCGCGGCTGCTATAGCGAATAGCTCTGCGCAAATTGCTTTGGCAGATGTTAGTGCTGTTATTCCGGTGGACGAATGTGTAGAAGCGATGGGCGAAGTAGGCCAGAGTATGGAAAGCCGTTACAAAGAAACCGCTATGGGCGGGTTAGCTGCGACTACTACTGGGCAGGCTATTTCAAAAAGAGTACTGATTCAAGATATTGAGATGTTGCCTGATGAGGATTGATTTAATTAAGAATTACGAATTACGTTTTCTCGCTAGTGGCTAGTGGCTAGTGGCTAGTGGCTAATGGCTAGAAGCTAGAAGCTAGAAGCTAGAAGCTTAGGCTAATGTTTAATGAGGAATTAATAATGAATAATTAGAAACGGATGCAAGGACTAGTTCTTTCCCTAATTCCCTTTCACCAAGCCCAAATCCATTAACCAATCCACGGAGAAGGTCCAAATGGTAGCCCACATAATGCCAAAAAGTAACATATAGAGAAAGACTTGCTTTCGCGGAGCACCAACAGAAGAAACCAATAAAGCTCCGCCAGGAGGAGATAGAATAAGTGGTGTCAGAAAGCAAATTCCAATAATTCCGTATTTCTTCCACAGCCTTACTTTTCTTCGAGTTTTGGGTGTGAATTTCTTCGGGTTTTTAACAAAGATGGGAATCACATGCTCCTTTATTTTCTCGCCTAGAAAGGTAAAGAGTATGACGCTTGTCATGAGACCAGCGACAGTAATTCCAATAATTTCTAGGTTAGACATGCCAGCAGCAGGTCCTAACAAAGGAGGGAAAATAGATTTAAGGCAGGCAAGCAAGTAAATGCCTAGGTACGTCAATATTTCTTGCCACATTATCGCAGAACCATGTAGATGTAAAGACCATAAAAAGTAATCAGGATTACACCCGATACCGTTCCTAGTCTTCTACGGAAAAGCATGAGAGGTAGGATGCCTAAAGTGAGTACTAACATCCAAATCATGTCACTATTGATAATCACCTCATTGATTTCAAGTCCGTGTACCATGCTTGTGATGCCTAAAATAGAAAGGACATTGAATATGTTCGAGCCGAATAAATTACCTAAAGCCAGGTCAGTCTCACCTTTTCGAGCAGCAATTACGGATGTAAATAATTCTGGTAGACTGGTGCCTAAGGCCAACACAGTAAGACCAATTACTCTTTCAGATACGCCAAGCCCTGAAGCTAAGCTCTGAGCAGAATCGATGAACCATTCTGAACCAAAATACAAGCAGGCTCCCCCTATGGCAATGTAGAAGAGGTCTTTGGACTGTTCGAACTTATTATCTTGCTTTCTGTCATATGTGACATCTAGTTTAATTTGATCTTTCTTGGTCTTCACCAAAAGGAAAGAGAGGTAAATGATCAATCCTGTAAATAGGACAACGCCTTCCCATAAGACCAAGTCGCCATCTGACACGAAAAATAGCAATAAGGATGAGGACAGCATTGTCACAAGCCAGTCTCTTCTGGCTGTTCCTTTTTGAATAGGGATATAACCAAACAAACAGGCTACTCCTAGTACAAGGGATAGGTTGGAAATATTAGAGCCAACCACATTTCCCATGGCAAAATCGGGAGCTTCTTTAAGTGCGGCTTTTAAACTGACTAATAATTCAGGGGCAGATGTGCTGAAGGCAACAATGGTCAGCCCAACGATCAATGGACTTACATCAAATCTTAATGCTACACGAGAAGCACCTTTGACCAAGACATCTCCTCCAAGAATTAATGTGGCTAAGCCAATCGTTAAGATAAGTATGTCTAACAGCATCTAATATTCTACAATTTTGGGCCAAAGGCTAGGTCGCCAGCATCACCTAAACCCGGAATGATATAAGACTGTTTATTCAGCTTTTCATCCAGAGCACACGTCCAGATTTTGAAATCTAAACGTAAGTTTTCATTTAAGTATGCAATTCCTTCAGGAGCGGCAATTACGGCTGCTAAATGTATGGTTTTAGGGGTGCCATTTTTCATAAGGCGTTCAATACTCTTCAAGAGCGATTTTCCGGTGGCCAACATTGGATCAACAATGATCAGGGTTTTGCCAGTAAGGTCTGGCGCAGCAGCATAGTCTAGGTCTATTTTAACGGCATCGTCCTCAGTCTCTTGACGAGCTGCACCGATAAAACCAACATCAGCATGGTCGAACATTTTCACAAAACCATTGCTAAAGGGTATGGCCGCTCTCAGAATAGAAACAATCACTACATCATCTGCAATAACGGCTGTCTGTTTTTCTGCCAAGCTGGTTTGCACCTTGGTCGATTCAAAGCTCAAATCTTTTGAGATTTCATAAGCCAGCAGTGTACCAAGGCGCTCTAAATTCTGCCTGAACCTGAGTCGGTCCTTTTGAGTGGACTCGTCCCTGAGTTCTGCCAGAAAATTATTGGCTACTGAGTTAGTACGATTGAGTATGAACATCAAATTTGATTTTCGGTTCGCAATTTAGATTTTTATACGTGTTAGCCGCAAGAATGTCTCCGCTCTCTGCTAATTTTAACCCAAAATATTTCAATGGACTTCTCCCTTCTAGAAACCCTCTGTGGAATTCATGCACCCTCCGGAAACGAGGTGGCCCTGAAGACCTTCCTTTTGGATTATATCAACAGGAATCAAAAGGCTTGGAAAGTCCAACCGGAAATCCATGTCGGTGAGGCATTTCAAGATTCAATCATACTGAAATTTGGTCAGCCAAGAACAGCGATTTTTGCGCACATGGATAGTATTGGGTTCACCGTACGCTATCACGATCAACTCGTGCCAATTGGCGGGCCTCGGGCCGAAACGGGATATCGATTGGTAGGGGAAGATTCCATGGGCCCAATTGCTTGTGAGTTGGTTGAAAACGATGGTGATTTGCACTATAAATTTCCACGAGGAATTGACCGAGGGACGGAATTAGTATTTGAAAGAGATTTTAGAGATACCAAAGACTATGTTCAATCCTGCTATCTCGACAATCGACTGGGAGTTTTTAATGCCCTGCGCGTAGCAGAAACCCTAGAAAATGGAGTGATTGTTTTCTCCTGTTGGGAAGAACACGGTGGAGGGGCCGTACCTTATTTAGGGAAATTCATCTACGAGCAATGGGGGGTCAGGCAAGCCTTGATTTCTGATATCACTTGGGTTACCGAAGGCGTAGTGCATGGTGAAGGGGTAGCGATTTCTATGCGAGACAGAAGCGTGCCGAGAAGAAGCTTTATTGATAAGGTAATCTCAATAGCCCGCGAAAGCGAAATGGACTTTCAATTAGAAGTAGAAGGTGGCGGTTCCAGTGATGGCCGAGAGCTACAAGAATCGCCTTACCCTTTCGATTGGTGCTTTGTAGGCGCTCCCGAAGACAATGTGCATAGCCCAGATGAAATCGTGCATAAGCATGATATTGATTGTATGATTGCCCTCTATCAGGTGCTTATGAAAGAGCTATAAGTATTTCTACTGCTACTGCTTTTCTTTTAGCTTGGTAAATACAATCAAGGGGTTTTCATCACCTTCTATGGCCTCAAACATGGCTTTAAATCTCTCTGGATATTTCGAAGTACGATTATTTTTTTCGTTGTACGCCCTTATCATTGCAACGTATTCTGGTTCGACTTTAAAGATGAATTGATCATCTGTATTGCCAATGGGTGATGGAAGAATGGCCATTGAAGTTTCATCGATCATGCTTTTAGTACTCACGATTAATTCTGAACTACTCTTAGAATAAAAATTGGTGTATATATTATTGTCACGAATGTAGGTGAAATGAATGTAGTTTTTGGTTTCTATCCAGTTGCTCGCTGGTGTTGGGTAGCCGCTCTGTACTAGTTTTACATATCCTTCAGGTATATCAGGTGAGTTCCTAAAGTAATCGACAGGCCTAGGTTTTTTCTTATGTTTGACCACATACTTTGACTCTATGATGCCGTTTTTGATTTGCATAATGGTGTCGTGTGCAGAGGAATAAATTGATAAGACATCTTCAAATTCAGCAAAGTTTGTTTGACGCCCCATTATCTTGTTTTCGAGGCTAAAATCTATTTTGATATGCTTTGAGATCACTTTGAGCTGTCCCAGATCATAAATTCTTAGTTTGTGTTTGCCATGCGACATGGATTGTGATCCTTTTTCGGAGTAGATGGCTATTAACCCATCGCCTAGGTAGGCAATGCAATCTGCTGGCATTCTCGGTGATGCTCTTTTAATGAACTGACCATCTGAGGAGTAAGTCAGTATATTAAGCCATTTGTCCAGAATAATGATATCGTTATTATCTGTGTTTATGGTAAAGTCTTGCATGTCTTTGTATTCACCAGGGCCATCGCCATTGGTACCAATATTTCTGATGTGCTTGCCTTGCATATCAAAGACAGCTAGCTTTTTTGATTTAAAAGCGTCTAAAACGTATATATGATCCTTGAAGACCTTTATTTTTCTTATTTCCCCAATAAGAGATTCTGCGGTGGTCTCCAGAGGGACAATCTTTTGAATATCCAAAACCTCACTCATCTGAAGTTTATCGGAATACTCACCAACCCGAATGACCTTGGGAGCTGACTGTTGTTGATTGAAAAATGCGATTTTATCTGTTCCCTCTATCTGAAAAGGGCTGCAGGATACTTTTTCAAGGGTAGCCGTAGAAACTACTAGTACCAAAATTATGAGCCGTGTAAACCTCATTAACACGAAAATGGATATGTGCATGAATATGTCATTTCTTGTATTTTGTATAACATGTTTAACATAAGGAGAAAAAAATTAGCGAACAAAAAAATAGGTGTGAGTAGCTAAGAATTGAATCCAGACTTTTTACAATATTCGTAGCATGATAGTCCAAGTCCACGACAAAACATTCGAAATCTTCCTTCCAGCAGCTGAAATTCAGCAGGCTGTGTCAAGACTGGGTGAGGCCATTTCAAAAGATTATCAAGATCGAAACCCTCTGTTTATCGGGGTGCTGAATGGTGCTTTTATGTTTTGTAGTGACTTACTTAAGACAGTAGAAATTCCCTGTGAAGTCACCTTTGTAAGGCTTTCTTCATACACGGGTATGCAAAGTACTGGAGAAGTTCGTAGCGTTGTCAATCTGCATGAAGACATTGAAGGCCGAGATATTATTCTGGTGGAGGATATAGTGGATACTGGTCTGACGATGCAAAAAGCAATCGCCAATTTTAGCACCCTCAAACCAAAGTCTATAGAAATCGCTTCTCTCTTGGTCAAACCAGACTGTCTTCAATGTGAGCTTGACATAAAATATCAGGGTTTTGAAATTCCGGAGAAATTTGTCGTAGGCTATGGCCTAGACTATGATGGCCTCGGAAGGAACTTTAAAGATATCTATCAACTCAAGCAGGACTAAGGATAATCCTTATATTTGTGGCCTGTTAAATCCAATCAATAGATGATTAATATTGTATTATTTGGCCCTCCTGGTGCAGGTAAGGGGACGCAGAGTGAAAATCTTATTAAGCAGTACGGCTTAAAACATATATCTACAGGAGACCTATTCAGAAAACATTTGGGTGAAGGTACTGACCTCGGTAAGAAGGCTCAGTCCTTTATGGACAATGGTAAATTAGTACCAGATGAAGTAGTGATCGGCATGGTAGAAGACTTCTTGAAAGCTAATAGCGATGCTAAGGGTTTCATTTTCGATGGCTTTCCTAGAACCGTTGCGCAAGCAGAGGCTTTGGATAAAGTATTGTCCAGTAATGGCACTTCAATTGGTTGCATGGTAATGCTTGATGTACCACAAGAAGAGTTAAAGAAAAGACTTCTGGAAAGAGGCAAAACCTCTGGCCGTGCAGACGATCAGAACGAAGAGAAAATCAATGTTAGAATTCAAGAGTACTTGAACAAGACATTGCCAGTCGCTGCCTTTTACGAAAAGCAAAACAAGACTTGTAAGATCAATGGTGTGGGTACGATTGACGGTATTTTTGCTGATATCTCTGCAGCTGTTGAATCACATATGGCTTAAAGCCTGATAAAATCTTATATTAAAGATGGCCTTGGCCATCTTTTTTTATTCTACTACCTATGGCTAGTTCTAACTTTATCGACCACGTAAGAATGTATTGCCGCTCTGGCAATGGCGGAGCTGGTGCCATTAGTTTTAGGAGAGAAAAACACGTGCCGAAAGGTGGTCCAGATGGTGGAAATGGGGGGAAGGGAGGAAGTATTATCCTCAGAGGCAATACACAACTGTGGACCTTACTTCACTTACGCTATAGAAAACACATCACTGCCGATAATGGTGTCAATGGGAGTGGCCATGGTAGCTCTGGCTCCGATGGGCAAGATGTTATCCTTGACGTACCATTGGGTACCATTGCTAAAGATGCTGAGACGGGTGAAATCATTGTGGAGGTGACCGAAGAAGGTCAGGAAGAGGTTTTACTCCCGGGCGGTCGTGGTGGAATGGGCAATGAAAACTTCAAGACGGCCACCAAGCAAACGCCTCGGTATGCCCAGCCTGGTGAAGAAGGCGAAGAAAAAACATGTGTGCTTGAGCTTAAGCTTTTGGCAGATGTCGGACTTGTCGGATTTCCGAATGCAGGCAAGTCCACCTTGCTGTCGGTAGTTTCAGCCGCCAAACCCGAAATAGCCGATTATCCCTTTACCACATTGGTGCCCAACCTTGGGGTGGTTTCGTATCGTGATCACAAGTCATTCGTGATGGCAGATATTCCCGGAATCATTGAAGGTGCATCTGAAGGAAAAGGTTTGGGCCTAAGATTCTTAAGGCATATAGAGCGCAATTCCATATTGCTGTTTTTAGTGCCTGCCGATGCGGATGATATTGTTAAGGAGTACCAAATCCTATTGGATGAGCTCACCAAGTATAACCCTGAACTCCTCGATAAAGAGCGTATTCTGGCCATTTCAAAATGCGATATGCTCGATGAAGAATTGATTGCTGAAATGAAAGCAACGTTTCCCAAAGACTTAAAACCATTGTTTTTTTCTTCTCTGGCACACATGGGGCTTATGGAGCTTAAAGATGCTGTCTGGAAGAAACTCAATGCCTAATTGTAGGCAAATAACCTGACAGATAGAGGAGGCTAAAAAATCAAATATGTCATATTGACACTTATTTACCATTGGCAATAAAATTGCTGAATGGCACAGCGTTTAGAACTAATCAAAAGATGGCAAGAAAGAAGGAGACGAAAGAAACCGTTGAAGAAACAAAAGTAGCGACTGAAGAGCAGCCTACAGAACAAACGGTTGATAACGAAGCTCAAACCGAAACTGAGGCGCAAGAAGAGGAAGAGGACTTAACTCCTGAGGAAAAGTTAGAGATTGAACTCGCTGAAGCGAAGGATAAATACTTGCGGCTCTACTCTGAATTCGAAAACTTCAGAAGACGAAACGCGAAAGAAAGAATTGATTTAATCAAGACAGCTTCTTCTGACCTAATGACAGAGCTTCTGCCAATAGTTGACGATTTCGAGAGAGCCAACATGGCAAACGAAAAGCAAGAAGACATTGACGTGGTAAAGGAAGGCTTCGGCTTAATACATAATAAGCTAGTAAAGTCTCTTGAATCCAAAGGGTTGAAACTAATGGAAACGGAAAAAGGAACCGACTTCGATGCAGACCTGCATGAAGCCGTTACTCAGTTTCCGGTAGAAGAGGAAGATTTAAAAGGAAAAATAATCGACACTGTTGAAAAGGGTTATTACCTAGGAGAAAGGGTAATTCGCTTTGCTAAGGTGGTCATTGGATCTTAATTATGGCAAAGAGAGATTACTACGAAATTCTAGGCGTAAGCAAGGGAGCCACGGAAGATGAGCTTAAAAAAGCTTATCGTAAAATGGCGATCAAGTATCACCCTGATAAAAATCCTGATAACCCTGAGGCTGAGGACATGTTCAAAGAAGCAGCCGAAGCTTACGAGGTACTGAATAACCCAGACAAACGTGCCCAGTATGACCGATTTGGTCATGAAGGTATGCGCGGAGGCGGTGGTGCTGGTGGCGGCATGAATATGGACGATATCTTCTCCCAATTCGGAGATATTTTCGGTGGTGGTGGAGGTAGCCCTTTCGAAAGCTTCTTTGGCGGTGGAGGAGGCGGAGGCCGTAGACAGCGCAAAGGTTCTGCCTTACGGATTAAGCTCAAGCTTACCCTTCAAGAAATCGCCAATGGTGTTGAAAAGAAAATAAAAGTTAATCGCTTGATTAATGCTGAAGGTGTAACCTTCAAGACTTGTACTACCTGTGGTGGTTCGGGTCAAATGAAAAAGGTAGTGAATACCATGCTGGGTCAAATGGTATCTGCCACTACATGCAGTACTTGTAGCGGTAGCGGTCAAATAATTGACAAGCGACCTCCAGGAGTAGATAGCACTGGGCTCGAAATGCAAGAGGAAGTGATTCCAATCAAAATTCCGGCAGGCGTAGGCGATGGCATGCAACTTTCAATGTCTGGCAAAGGGAACATGGCACCAGGTGGTGGAGTCCCCGGAGACCTGCTTATTGTAATTGAAGAAGTGGAGCACGAGTTGCTGAAACGTGACGGAACCAATGTGGTATTTGACCTCTATGTCAACTTTGCTGACGTTGCTTTAGGAACGAGTATGGAAGTACCGACTATTGACGGGAAGGTGCGTATTAAGCTAGAGCCAGGAACTCAAAGCGGTAAAATTCTTCGCTTACGCGGAAAAGGAATCAAAGACATTAATGGATATGGAAAAGGCGATCAGTTAATCCATGTCAATGTATGGACGCCCAAGAAACTTTCAAAAGAAGAAACAGAAATACTTGAAGGCCTAAGAACTGCCGAAAACTTCCGTCCTAATCCAGGAAAAGGAGAAAAAGGCTTCTTCGATCGCGTGAAAGAATTCTTTTAGGCACCAGCTATCCTTAAGTTATTTAAACCCCAATCCGAACTATTCGGGTTGGGGTTTTTATTTAACCGGTTCGCATTTTAGTGTGAAATTCACATAATTCGTTTTGAATGTTACTACATGTAACCAATCTCTAAACAAAACGTAAGCAACTGAATGCAAAAAGTACTTTTACTAGTAGCCATAGTGGGGATTGCAGGGATGAATATGTTGGCTCAAACAAAAAAGCACTTTACCGTGCAAGACGATGACGCTTGCGAGAAGGTATATTTTAAATTAAAGGCCGCTTCAGGCACCTGCGAAATCCGCACAAGAAAAGGCGACAACCCAATTAATATATTGGGCAGTCACAATGAAGAATACATTACCAGCGACTTTGGACAAGCCCGAGAAGGTGAAAACCTCAATGCTTGGTTGAACCTGAAAGACAACGGTAACGAAGGCTTCGGTACTAAGCTTTCCAAGATCTTTGGGAAGAAGACCATGGATAGTGAAAACTATTGGAACATTTATTTCACTGACTACAAACCCTATAACCTCAATTTGAATTATGGTGTGGGTAAGGCCTACATCGACTTATCTGACATAGCGGTAGAGAATTTAAAAATCAGCTCCGGAAATGCGCACGTTAAAGTTGGTTATCTCTCTAAGCTTCAAAATAAGATTGAGATGGACACTTTTATGGTCAGTGTCGATTTGGGTGATGTAGAGATAGAAAGGTTGAACTTAGCCAGGGCCAAGAATATCTTGGCAGAAGTGGGCTTTGGCTCCTTGGTCTTAGGTTTTGAAGAATTGCCCAAAAGAGCGAGTGAGATTTGGGCGAGAGTAGGTGCTGGTTCTTTGGAAATCAATCTTCCAGCCGAAGATATTCCCATTATCATCAGAATGAAGGATACTTCCTATCGAAAGTTTAAAGTACCCGCTGGTTTCAAGAAAATCAGAGATAACGTTTTTGTCAGCGCTACTTACACACCAGATGCTGAAAACCTTTTAGAATTCAATATCGATTTATCCATGGGTAGTGTAGTTTTCAAAAACTAATGCTAAACCTTAGCAAGGGTTTCATTCCGTAGGGCGGCTTCTTATTCCGCTTACCGTTTATTAGTACGAGAATATTTACAGTTTTTTCAAATTAGCGTGCGCTTTAAGGTTTTATGCCTTAAAGCACTTAATTTTAGTCACCACTAAATTGAAACTGCATTGAATATTCTTGAAGCGAATAATGTCACAAAAAACTATGCCGCACATAAGGCATTGGACGATGTGAGTATCGCAATACCGAAACAGTCGATCTTTGGACTCTTGGGTCCAAATGGAGCAGGGAAAACCACTCTGATTAGGATTATCAATCAAATCATTATGTGCGATACGGGTGAAATCACCATCAAAGGTGAGAAGCTCCACCCTAAGCATATAAAGGACATTGGCTACTTACCAGAAGAACGTGGCCTTTATAAGAAAATGAAAGTGGGAGAACAGTTAATGTATCTCGCACAACTCAAAGGTTTGCCCAATGGCGAAGCGCGTAAGCGCATTAAGCATTGGTTAGATAAATTAGGCTTAACCGAATGGTCAGGAAAAAAAGTTGAAGACCTATCGAAAGGTATGGCGCAAAAAATCCAGTTTATCGCGACTGTCCTTCACGAACCAGATATTCTCATTCTCGATGAGCCTTTCTCTGGTTTCGATCCGGTAAACGCTAACTTAATTAAGGACGAGATTTTTGAGCTGAGAGATAAGGGAGCAACTGTTATCTTCTCTACCCATAGAATGGAATCTGTTGAGCAGCTTTGCGATGACATCGCCCTTATTAATAAGTCTCAAAAAATCCTTGATGGTACTAAAAAAGACATTAAGAATTCCTTTAAATCGGGTAAGTACGTAGTGCATTACAAAGGGTCGCTTACAGGTTTGAGTAATAATTTTGATGTATTAGATACCAAAACAAGTGACGAAGACTTGTCAGAATCAACCATTCAAGCGAAGGAAGGACAGTCTCCTAATGACATCCTCAAAGAGCTTATTAAACTAATTGAAGTGCACTCATTTGTCGAAGTGGTGCCTTCTATCAATGATATTTTCATCGACATCGTAGAAGGAGGTAAATCATGAGACAGATATTCTTAGTATTGAAAAGAGAGTACTCAACGAGAGTAAAGAAGAAGTCTTTCTTATTGGCGACTATCCTGACTCCCTTAATCATGCCGGCAATTATTTTTGCCATCGTTTACTTTGCAACTCAGGAAAAAGAGTCAAGAAGCGATAAAGTGCTTGTGCTAGATGAGAGTGGTTATTTCAATAATGCCTTTGATGTAACGAGTTTCGAATTTGAGTATATCTCAGGAGATCTTGAGTCTGCCAAAGAAGATTTGTTGGAACAAGGGGCATTTGGCCTTTTATATCTACCCGAGGTTGACTTAGGAGATGGCTCGGTTATCACCTTTTCAGGGTTCGAACTTTACTCAAAGACTAATCCTAGCGTTCAAGCCATGGAGCGTCTCGAAGACGATATTCGGAACAAATTGGAGGACATCAAGCTAGATAGGTCTGGGCTCGACCCAACTGTCATCAGTAACTTAAAGGTGCAGGTTGATCTTGATTCATTCAATATTTCAGAAACCGGAGAATCTCAAAAAAGTAATGCGAAACTGAGTTTTGCGGTGGGTTACGGTACCGGCTTCCTGATTTACATGTTCATCTTTATTTATGGTGCACAGATCATGCAGTCTGTCTTAGATGAAAAAACCAGTAGAATTGTAGAAGTTATTGTGTCATCGGTTAGGCCTTTTCAACTCATGATGGGTAAGGTGTTAGGCGTTGGAGCCGTAGGTTTTACACAATTGCTGATTTGGTTTGTACTTATTGGTGGGCTCGGATCCTTAGGATTGAGCATTTTATCTGGCGATGGCGCCATGATGGAAGCAGCATCTCAACAAATGCCTCAAGATGCAGTTGAATTGACGAGTCAGCAGGAAATGGCCGCTGATATTCAAGCCATGATTTCCACCATTCCTGTGGTTAAAATTCTACTTTGCTTCCTATTCTACTTTATGGGAGCTTACCTATTGTATGGGGCACTCTATGCAGCCATTGGATCAGCTGTAGACAGTATTCAAGATGCACAGCAGTTTATGTTTCCAATTATCATCCCGATCATCGCCTCAATTATGGCCATGTTCTTTGTGTTGGATGATCCGAACGGTGGGCTCGCTGTAACGCTATCGCTCATTCCTTTTACATCACCCATTATTATGATGGCAAGAATTCCATTTGGGGTGCCTGATTGGCAACTAGCCCTATCAATGGTTTTACTCATCGCTGGGTTTGTGGGTACACTATGGATGGCAGGTAGAGTTTACCGCATCGGCATCTTGATGTACGGTGTTAAAGTAAATTGGAAGACCATTGGCAAGTGGTTTACAATGAAAGTATAGCTTTAAAAGTACCGCTCACTATTCAAAATCCTCATTGGTCTTCAATGAGGATTTTTTTATGATATCTATCATAATTATAAAGTCGATTTGGTCATAAGCAGACCAATGTCAAGATCATTATTGTCGGTGATTCATATCACGAGATCTCTGTATATCCGGAAATACCTTTGTCTCAATATCTAAACCAAGATTGTGATGAAGAAATCGACAGTAAAGCTTCTACTAACACTATTAATACTTGTTGGAATACTCGGCTGTGGAGGTGGTCAGAGTAAGATTGACGAAATAAAAGCTAAGACGCAAAAAGCTCCTGCCGATCCTATGGCAAATTGGGAGTCAAATAAGGGTATTGGCCCGATTACGAGCCTTACGATTCCCGATGATCTAGACCCTGAATTGGTGGCTAAGGGTCAGAAGATATTTGAAACCATGTGTTCTGCATGTCATAAGGTAGATAAGAAATTTATAGGTCCATCACCAAAGGGAATTCTCGATAGAAGAACCCCTGAATGGACAATGAATATGATTTTAAACCCTGTGGAAATGCTTGAAAAAGACCCGATAGCCAAGCAATTATTGATTGAAGCCAATGGTGCACCAATGGCCAATCAAAACCTAAGTGAAGAAGACGCAAGAGCGGTTTTGGAATATTTCAGATCGCTTTACAAATAATAACCTTAAGAAAATAGACTATGAAGGCAACTAGATTAAACGTATTACTGCTACTCCTGTCACTGGGCTCTATGATGGCTTGTAACAGCGGTGGTAAGACAGAGAGTACAACGGCTACTTCAGAGACTCCTTCTCATTTACAAGGTCAGGCATCTGTTGAAGATAAAGAGTCGGATAAGAACATACTTCAAGTAGCAATTGGCTCGGAAGCGCACAGCACGTTAGTAGCTGCAGTTCAGGCCGCACAGATTGAAAATGTATTGGTAAATGCCGGACCGCTAACGGTTTTTGCACCGATCAATGAGGCGTTCGCAGCATTACCGGAAGGAACAGTAGACGATCTCCTGAAGCCTGAGAATAAAAGTGCTTTGGCAACGATCCTTACAAGGCATGCCGCCCCAGGGTCGTATGACCTGGAGGGTTTGAAGAGGGAGGCAAGCAAGGGTCGAAAAATCTATATGGCCACTGGCGACTACTTAGAAGTGGTAGTCGATGGGGAGGATGTATGGGTAGCTGGAGCCAAAGTGCTCGCTTCTATTCAGACGTCAAATGGAATTATCAATGTAGTAGATAAAGTGATTTTGCCTTAATAATCAACCAAAACTAAAGAAATGAAAAAAGTTTTAAATAGAATCTCAGTTGTCATTAGCGCACTAGTCGCAATGATCATTGTGGGCTGTTCTCCAAATGGAGGGAGTAATGGAGCCCTAAGTAGTAGTGTTGCCGAAAGAGTCTATGTGGCGCCGGGAGAGCAAGACGAATTTTACGCATTCATGTCAGGTGGGTACAGCGGTAACCTAACGGTATACGGTTTGCCTTCTGGTAGAATGTTCAAAGAAATCCCTGTCTTTTCACAGTTCCCAACCTCCGGATATGGCTATTCTGAGGAGACAAAACCAATGTTAGAAACTTCTTTTGGTTTTGTGCCTTGGGACGACTCTCACCACCCAGATATTTCTCAGACTAATGGAGAGCTTGACGGACGCTGGATTTTCATTAATGGTAATAATACGCCTAGAATTGCGAGAATAAGTTTAACCACTTTTGAGACTGAAGAGATTATTGAGGTACCTAATAGTGCAGGTAATCACAGCTCTTCCTTTGTGACTGAAAACACAGAGTATGTAGTAGCAGGTACACGTTTCTCAGTGCCGGTTCCTCAACGCGATATGCCGATTGATGAGTATAAAGGAAACTTTAAAGGAGCCCTTTCATTTATAAGTGTAGACCCTGAGCATGGACACATGGAGATCAAATTCCAAATCATCATGCCTGGCTTTAATTACGATCTTTCTCATCCGGGACGTGGTAAGTCACATGGTTGGTTCTTCTTCTCTACATACAATACAGAGGAGGCTAATTCTCTACAAGAAGTTAATTCTTCTCAAAACGATAAAGATTTTATCGCGGCCATCAACTGGAAGGTGATTGAAAAGTATGTGAATGATGGAGGAGGTACTATGGTGCCTGCGGACTATGCGCATAACGTATATGATGAATCTACGCATACTGCGACAACTACTATGAAAAAGGAAGTGCTTACAGTAAACCCAATGGATATTCCAGGAGCGATATACTTTTTGCCAACTCCAAAATCACCTCATGGCTGTGATGTTGATCCGTCCGGTCAGTACATTATCGGTAGTGGTAAATTATCGGCAGATTTAACGGTACACTCTTTTGATAAAATGATTGCTGCTATCGAGGCAGAAAAGTTTGACGGGGATGCTTACGGAATTCCAATTTTGAATTATGAGGATATTCTTGCGGGAACAGTGAGAAGTGGTGGTTTAGGACCATTGCATACTGAGTTTGACGGTAAAGGAAATGCTTATACTACTTTCTTTATATCGTCTGAAGTTGTGAAATGGCAGTTAGGGACTTGGGAAGTTCTCGATAGACAGCCAACCTACTATTCGGTTGGACACTTAATGATTCCTGGCGGTAATTCAAGAAAGCCTTTCGGTAAGTATGTAGTGGCCATGAATAAAATCACGAAAGATAGATACCTACCAGTAGGTCCGGAAATGGAACACTCTGCACAGATTTATGATATTTCTGGTGATAAAATGCAATTGCTATATGATTTCCCAACACATGGGGAACCGCATTATGCCGCAGGTATTCCTGCAGAATTGTTAGCCCCTAATTCTAAAAAATTCTACAAGCTTGAGGATAATATGCATCCTTATGCGGTGAAGAATCCTAATGAGGTTAAGATAGTGCGAAAAGGCAACGAGGTACACATCTCCATGGCTACCATTCGTAGTCACTTTACCCCAGATAATATTGAGGGTATAAAAGTGGGAGACAAGGTTTATTTCCATATTACAAACCAGGAGCAAGATTTTGATGTGCCTCACGGGTTTGCAATGATGGGACAGAACTCATCCGAGCTTCTTGTTATGCCTGGTCAGACAAAGTCGTCTGTTTGGGAGCCTAAGAAGGTTGGTGTTTGGCCATTCTATTGTACTGATTTCTGTTCGGCCCTACACCAAGAAATGCAGGGGTACATAAGAGTATCTCCGAGGGGTTCCAATATTCCTTTAAAATGGAGTCTTGACGGTGACGAATTAAAATAGTTTGAGTGGAGGGTGGCCTGAAGTCTAGCGGGTTGCCCTCCTTACTATTCATAGACTTTTCTAGTAGACAGCGATAGCCAGTAGTTCTGCCATTAACTTAAAAACCTTAGAGATGAAAAAGTCGAAACTCTTGATGATTGTCGGTGCCCTGTTATTACTTCCACTGTTTGTACTACCACTATGGAATATTACACTTGAGGCGCCTCAGTACCCAGAAAGTATCGGTATGGATATTTATATCAATCGGTTTGAGGGTGCGGCACCCAATGATATTAAGAACATCAATATCATGAACCATTATGTGGGTATGAAAGATATTCCTGAGACTATTCCCGAGTTCGATTATTTTCCGATAGTGATTGCCGCCATGGCTGTGCTTGGGGTTATTGTAGGGTTTGTGGGTAGAAAGAGGCTCTTCCTTTCTTGGTTTGTACTAATGGCCTTTTTAGGAACGCTAGGCATGTATGACTTCTATCAATGGGAATACGAATATGGACATAACCTCAAGGAAAATGCAGCAATAAAATTCACTACTCCAAATGGTGAACCTATGTCTTATCAGCCACCATTAATGGGAGCTAAAATGATTTTGAATTTCAAAGCTATTTCAATGCCTAGAGCAGGAGCATATCTAATGTTCTTAGGAATGGGACTTACTGTATTAGCATTCTATCAGGCAAAAAAAGAAGAAGGATATGAATAAGCGTTGTGTAGTGCTTAGTCTGATGATATGCTTGGCTTCATGTGAAGTTGCGCCTCAAGAGATTAACTACGGGGCTGATGGTTGCACTTTTTGCAAAATGACAATAGTCGATGCAAAGCATGCTGCACAAATTGTGACCACCAAGGGAAAAGCCTTTAAATATGATGCCATTGAATGTATGGTCAATCATTTGAAGGCGTGGGATGAGGCCCCCGTAGAGCTCTATTTGGTTGTCGACTATCCAAACCCAAAGAAACTAATAGATGCACAAACAGCTCATTATCTTATTTCGGAAAGTATTCCAAGTCCTATGGGTGCTAACCTCTCGGCTTTCGAAAACGCAGATGAACTGCAGCGGCATCTTTCCCATGGAACTGCAAAGACATTTGGCTGGAATCAGCTTTTAGACGAGCTCAGAAATAAATAATGAGAGGGTACTTAATAGGATTCTTACTGTTATCAATTGTAACCCTTCTTAAGGGGGGCATAGTAGAGGTGTGCAGTCGTTGTGAGTCAAATACATTGCAAGCAGCATATGATCAAGCATCTCCTTTTGATACACTCTTGATAAAAGAGGGCACTTACACAACAATAGGGTTCGAAATAAGAAAACCTATTACAATCATTGGTGAGGATGGTGCCGTTCTAGACGGCAAAATGGAGAACTATATTTTGAAGATTTTGAGTGATGAAGTGCATGTTTTCAACCTAAAGTTTATCAATGCTGGAAGAAGCTACACTAAAGATTATGCGGCTATCTATGTCTCTAAGTCAAACAACTTTAGCATCGTCAGAAATTTGATCATAGATCCATTCTTTGGAGTTCTGATCGAGAAATCTCACTACGGCCTAATTGCAAAAAACAAAATCGAGAGCGAGCGGAACCGTGACGATGCTGCTGGTAATGGCGTACATGCTTGGCACAGCTCTAACCTTACCATTAGAGAGAATGAACTAAGCGGCCTAAGAGATGGTGTGTATCTCGAGTTCGTTGACAAGAGTACCATTTCAATGAATAACAGTCATAACAATATTCGGTATGGGCTACATTTTATGTTTTCAAATAATGATAAATACCTCGATAACACCTTTAGAGAAAACGGGGCTGGGGTGGCGGTAATGTTCTCCAAGTTTATTCAGATGAAAAGAAATCATTTTGTCCAAAACTGGGGTACAGCTTCTTATGGACTTCTACTAAAGGAGATCTACGATGCAGAAGTTGAAGACAATACGTTTGAAGAAAATAGTGTTGGCATTTTCATTGAAGGCTGCACTAGGGTGAATTACCTATCCAATGATTTCAAACGGAATGGCTGGGCGATTAAAGTGAGTGGAGGCTCTTACACAAACATTTTTTCAAGAAATAATTTCCTCAGTAACTCCTTTGACGTGTCTTACAACTCTAAAATGAATGACAATAAGTTCGAGGGTAATTATTGGAGTTCTTATGCCGGTTATGACCTTGACAAAAATGGCGTTGGTGACGTTCCATACAGACCGGTAAAACTCTTCTCTTATATAGTGAACAAGACGCCCGAGTCAATTATACTTTTGAGAAGTCTCTTTGTCGATATCATCAATTTTTCTGAGCGAGTTTCTCCAGTGTTTACTCCAGATGACCTAATAGATAACAAGCCTTCCATGAAAAGCTTTTCGAATGATCAGAATTGAAAACTTACACAAGCGATTTGGCAAGTTAAAAGTACTTGACGGAGTCACTTTTCAAATTAAAGAGAAAGGGGTAATCGCTGTTTTAGGGCCTAACGGTTCTGGCAAGACCACTATTCTTAAGACTATACTCGGTATGGTGTTACCGCAGGAGGGGGAGATATACTTCGAAGACCAATCGGTTTTAAATAATTGGGAATACCGAAATAGAATAGGCTATATGCCGCAAATTGCTCGCTTTCCGGACAACTTGACTTTTCGAGAGCTGATCGATATGATTAAAAATATCCGAGATGTGAATGCCAGCGAAGATGCATTGATTGAGAGATTTGATTTAAAGACATCTCTGGAAAAGAAGCTCGGCCAACTTTCAGGTGGTACCAAGCAAAAGGTAAATATCGTACTCACCTTCATGTTCGATAGCCCTTTGGTCATATTAGATGAGCCTACTGCAGGATTAGATCCCGTTTCCCTGATTCGTCTAAAATCTCTGATTCAAGAGGAAAAGGCAAAAGGAAAGACATTTCTGATTACGACTCATATTATGAGTCTGGTCGAAGAGCTCTCAGATGAGATTATTTTCTTATTAGAAGGCCAAATATTTTTTCAGGGGTCAGTTCAAGAACTGAAAGATCAAACCAAGCAAAAGGACCTTGAACATTCCATCGCCAAAATTTTAGAAAAGGATGTATAAGATATTGAAATACAGCTTTGCCGATCTTACCCGTAGCCGATGGAGTTATGTCTATTTAGGCTTCTATCTGTTGCTTGGCTTCGTACTCTTATTCCTCAATAATGATTTGTCTAAAGCAGTAATCACGCTGATGAATGTCATCGTTGTATTGACCCCAATGATTGGTACAATTTTCGGGATCATGTACTTCTATAGTGCTAGAGAGTTTACGGAGTTACTTTTATCGCAGCCCATCAGGCGAAGGGATATTTTTCTGGGACAATATCTAGGCATTGCACTATCCTTATCACTTAGTCTTGTCATTGGCCTAGGGATACCGTTTGTTATTTACGGTGTCGCCCAATCGGCTGAGATTTGGGACTTTGCGCTCTTGCTCTTGGTGGGTGCATTTCTCACCTTCATTTTTGTTGCCCTGTCAGTCAATATTTCACTTAGGAATGAAAACAAAGTCAAAGGCTTCGGATATGCCATATTGCTGTGGCTCTTTATGGCCGTGATTTATGACGGACTGTTTCTTATCTCCTTGATCATTTTTGATGATTACCCATTGGATAAGTTTACCCTTTTGGCCAGTATGTTTAATCCAATTGATCTGTCAAGGATTCTAGTTTTGCTGAAGCTTGATATCTCGGCTTTACTCGGTTATACAGGAGCCCTTTTTCAAAACTTCTTTGGCAATGGATCTGGAATGATTATCTCGCTTTTGGTTTTAACCCTGTGGTCAGTGCTTCCGGTTTTTATGCTAGTTATAACTGCGAAGCGAAAGGATTTTTAGCTTCATGTAATGCAGAAAGTCTCAGTGTGATATACTTCTAATCGTACAGATTCGCCTCATGTGCTAATTGTAACGGATTAACTACTCTGATTTTTCGACTATCCATTTCTATCAAGCCTTCGTCTTTGAATTCTGAGATAATTCTAATGACAGTTTCAGTAGTTGATCCAATGATATTGGCTATGTCTCTTCTGGTCAGGTTGATGGCAATTGGTTCGCTTATTTGCCCATCCATTCCGTATGTTTCCTTAAGCATTAGCAGTGTAGCCGCAAGTCTCTCTCTTACATTTTTTCCAATAAACTGAGATAGTTTTTGTTCAACAATCCCCAACTCACCACAGACTAGTTTTAACACTTTCTCCATAAAGAGCGGATTGCTTTTCAGTACCGTTAGGAAATCATCTTTAGGGATAAAACAAATGGTAGCTTCTTCGCTAACCGTTGCTGTGACACTATATTCATCTTCGCTGAGTAATGAACGGTAGCCGAGAAAGTCGTTTTCCTTTGCGATCGAAAGGATCTGTTCTTTTTCATCAGGTCCTACCCTGCTGATTTTGACTTTTCCCGAATGAACACAAAATATGCCCAATGGGATGGTGCCCTGATAAAACAATACTTGGCCCTTTTTATAAGTAATTTTAGATTTATTGGCTGCCAAATTCCCCAAATCGGTGTCACTCAATTCTGACAATAATGCCATGTGTCCAGCTAAACAGAACTGGCATTGTAAATTCATTTTATTCATAAGACCGAACCTAGTTAGGCATACAATTTAAGGATGTCGATGACAAATACAATCATGTGCCAATCTGTGTGGCTCATTGAATTCAATTAGGAGCGCACGCTTTGTTTCCGGAATATGCATTCATGCGATTCCTCATTTTTTACCGTTCAATAGTTTAGATTTTATTACTTTTCGAAATGCAAAATCCTTTCAAAGGAGCTATTAATATTGATTTCTACAGCAATCAGAATGTTATCAAGTGGGTAATTCTGATTGTGGCAGTTATTATTGGCGTGGGGTCAATTATTTACACCAATAGCCTAGTGGGTAAGCTAAAAAAAGGAGAGGAAGAGAAAATTAGGCTCTGGGCTCAGGCAGTTGAGTTTTCGAGCTTGCCCGATGTGGACGAGTCGGCCCTAACCTTTATTTCCACGAACATTATTGGGCCTGACAACACCTTGCCAGTTATTGTTTTAGACTCCGTCACGCAGGAGATCTATGATGCTCGGAATGTTGATGAAGATGATCAAGTGAGAAAGCGCATACTTGAGAAAATGAAGTCGGAGAATGACCCGTTCAAAATCATTATTCATAACGGCCCGCAAGGAGAAATTTCTGATATCCAATATGTCTATTATCGCAATTCATACCTACTGAGGCAGCTCAGTACCTATCCTTATATTCAATTATCAGTAATTGCCATTTTTGGGTTTATCGCCTACCTGGCTTTTAGTTATTCGCGTAAGTCGGAACAAAATAGAGTTTGGGTGGGTATGGCGAAAGAGACGGCTCACCAATTAGGAACGCCTCTCTCATCTTTAATGGCTTGGGTAGACTATATCAAGGGCATGGATGAAATGAAAGACCGGGACGATATCATAGTGGAATTAGAGAAAGATGTTGTCAGGTTGGAAATGATTACTGAACGATTCTCAAACATTGGTTCGGTTCCTGTCTTAAAGCATCAAAATGTTTACGATACGGTTAACGGTTTACTCAATTATTTAAAGCCGAGAGTTTCGTCAAAAGTGAACTTCAAAATTGAGGGAGATTCCCGAGAAATCATGGCTAATTTGAATAAGCCGCTTTTTGAATGGGTTTTAGAGAATATTGTCAAAAATGGCGTTGATGCCATGAGCGGCATCGGAAATATTACCGTAACGATTGGTCAGGCATCCGAGCATGAGGTCTTTGTTGATATTGCTGATGACGGCAAAGGTATCGCGAAAGGGAAGGCCAGTGAGGTTTTTAAACCCGGTTTTACCACTAAGAAAAGAGGTTGGGGGTTGGGCCTAGCTTTGGTGAAGAGAATCATCGAAAACTATCATAACGGACGGATTTTCGTAAAATCTTCCCAGACCGATGTCGGTACAGTTTTCCGGATCATTTTATCGGCCTAACCCGAGTGTAAAATATGCTGGCTATTTTCAAGATAAGCCTTTGGTTTAATACATTATAGACATACCTTTGCCCCCAGAAAATTAATCGCATTTTTCCTTTCTTAATAAAGAATAACAGATGGCAAATATTGGAAAGATCACTCAGGTAATTGGCCCAGTCGTAGACGTAAGTTTTGATTCGGTAAACGCTAAGTTACCTAACATTCTTGACGCATTAGAAGTAACAAAAGAAAACGGTCAGAAGATCATACTGGAAACCCAGCAACACTTAGGTGAAGACAGAGTAAGAACCATTGCGATGGATTCTTCTGAAGGCTTGACTAGAGGAATGGAAGTTACAGATACTGGTTTGGCTATTTCAATGCCTGTTGGTGACGACATCAAAGGTAGACTCTTCAACGTAGTTGGTGAGGCTATCGATGGTATACCACAGCCAAAAGGAGACAACAGACTCCCTATCCACAGGGCCGCTCCTAAGTTTGAAGATCTTTCTACTTCAACTGAAGTTTTATTCACAGGTATCAAAGTAATTGACCTTATCGAGCCTTATGCAAAAGGTGGTAAGATTGGTTTGTTTGGTGGTGCTGGTGTTGGTAAAACCGTATTGATCCAAGAGTTAATTAACAACATTGCAAAAGGACACGGTGGACTATCTGTATTTGCAGGTGTTGGTGAAAGAACTAGAGAAGGAAATGACTTGCTTCGCGAGATGATTGAATCTGGTATCGTTACTTACGGTGAAGAATTCAATGAGTCTATGGAGTCAGGCGGATGGGACCTTTCGACTGTTACAAGTGAAAAACTTGCTGAGTCTAAAGCAACCTTCGTGTTTGGTCAAATGAATGAGCCTCCAGGTGCGAGAGCAAGAGTGGCCCTTTCAGGACTAACCATTGCTGAGTACTTCCGTGATGGTGAAGGCGATGGACAAGGAAAAGATATTCTATTCTTTATTGATAACATCTTCCGCTTTACCCAAGCGGGTTCTGAGGTATCTGCCCTTCTAGGTCGTATGCCTTCAGCGGTAGGTTACCAGCCAACTTTGGCAACAGAGATGGGTGCGATGCAAGAAAGAATTACATCAACTAAGAATGGTTCGATTACTTCTGTACAAGCAGTATACGTTCCTGCGGATGATTTAACTGACCCTGCTCCAGCGACAACATTTGCTCACTTGGATGCAACTACAGTATTGTCAAGAAAAATTGCTGAGCTAGGTATTTACCCAGCGGTAGATCCATTGGATTCTACATCAAGAATTTTGACGGCTGACATCCTTGGTGATGAGCACTATGATTGTGCACAGCGTGTGAAGGAAACTTTACAGCGTTATAAAGAACTTCAAGACATTATCGCCATCCTTGGTATGGACGAATTATCTGATGAGGATAAATTGATTGTGACACGCGCAAGACGTGTTCAACGATTCCTTTCTCAGCCATTCCACGTAGCAGAGCAGTTTACTGGTCTTAAAGGTGTGTTGGTAGACATTAAAGACACTATCAAAGGATTCAACGAAATCATGGATGGTAAGCACGATGATCTTCCTGAGGCGGCTTTCAACTTGGTAGGTACTATCGAAGAAGCTAGAGAGAAGGGTGAGAAACTATTGGCTGAAGCAGCCTCTAACTAAGTAATATTATGTTATTAGAAGTTGTAACTCCAGACAAGAAGATATTTGAAGGCGAAGCGTCTTCAGCAACTTTTACTGGAAGTGATGGCGAGTTTCAAGTACTGAGCGGTCACGCACCAATGATAAGTGCCTTAGGTAAAGGCAAAATGACAATCAAAGCCTCTGGCAAGGATGAGGTCGTTACGATTGATGGTGGTGTGGTAGAAGTACTCAACAATAAAGTGATTGTACTAGCTGAATCTGTAATAGAAGACTAAGCTATTCACTATAGCTAAAGTAAGAGCCCTGACGTAAGTCGGGGCTTTTTTATTGCCACAGAATCAGTACGGAAAGTATTAAATTGGTGATTACGGCTAGTGTGAAATTAGCGATGAGTTTCTTCTTGGTCTTTTTATCAGTAGGGCTAAATGCTATGCGAAAGCTTTTTAGATGCAAAGCGAGATTAATGAGAACTAGGGCCAAAGCTATATAGCCAAATATTGCAGGTATAAACTCATTCCTAGCAGCACTGCTTAGAATGTAGGCCATAAGAAACAGAACTGCCGTAATATTAATAGTTGATTTATACGTTTTGTCCTTGGTTCGTTTCATTTAATGGTCACTGGTTATGATGGAAAAGATGTCTAGGTTTTGATTATTTCGGGTAAGCTCTATGGTTACATAGATTCTTTCAATTCACATATATAAAAGAATTCGGTCTCTTTATTATCATCCTTACCAACAAAATACAACTTGCCTCTATGATCAATATGGACCAAGTTTGACATTTTTCCAGTAGGCAATAAAATATCTTTTGACATTTTTTTCCATTGGCCATCGCTGTCTAAAAAGAATAGCTGCAGGTAAAAATCATAAGTGTATTTCTTTTTAATGAATTCATCCATATCCTCTGGAATCTCAGGCCTATCTCCTAACGGGGCTCTATAGACTCTAGCTAATAATTTATCCCCTTTGTAATCGAAAACGTGTTTAGTTCTTAATCCCAGTGCATTTAATTTTACGTTTACTTTCACCCAGTCTCGTGTTTGGTAGCTGTTGAATTTATTTCCGATAGCCCTAGGAAAATTTGCGGGTTGACTATTAACAGTTTGAACCAACTTGAAGTCCATGTCATAGACAAATAGTCTATGGTCAAGGGGAAACAACACTAGGTATTGATCTCGATATTTTTCAACTTCGGGTTCTTTTGCGTTCCAAAAGAGATAGTCACGATAAGGGCTGTCCTGAGGATATTTTACGCCAGACTTAAATGTCATTTTTGACAGATTAATTGAGAAGATCATCTTATTGCTTTCCAGAAACTGCTTAGAAGATGGTGGGTGATCTTCCATTGCTGAATTAACATGAATAATGAGGTCACCATTAACTTTGTCAACATCAATAATTTTTCCATTTGCTGATCGACCAATGTCGAAAGTCTGTCCAAGGAAGTCCCAGAAACCAAAGATTTTTGAAGAGTCGTTTATAAGCACGATCCTGTTAAACTCAGAATCATAAATAAAGATTGAATCCTTATTTATGTAATGATAGTCATTGATACGATTTATACCATAGGGTTCGGTAATGCCAGGTGTACTGATAGTATTTATGTGCTTGCCTGTACTATCAAAAAGGAAGATTTTATCAGAGCCGTTGTGGTAATGAAAATTTATATCATCATTACTTTCAGAAGCACCGAATTGTAAAACTAAGTTGGGTAACGGATCAAGTTTAAGGGAGTCGGTTATGACTAAATTGTAATCGTGTTCAAATGTTTCGAGAATTTCTGGTTCTGTGCTACAACTAATAAAAAATATAGTAACAGATAAAATGAAAGTGATTCTTTTCAATTATTTAGAATTTAAAACTCCTTAAGTGGGTAACTTAAGGAGCTTGTTAAAACTTATTTGTCATCGAGGTCAGAATCGTGGGAATTCACCATTTTGAATCTCTTTTTTGAAATACTAATTCATTCTAGTTCTTCGTCTGGAGGAGGAATTAGTGGACCGCAACTGATCACCATACACCATGCCTTAGGGTCGCAAATTAAGCAGCTGTAACCAGAAACTGTTCCGTCTGGTTTAAGAATAGCATTTTCAATAGAACGCACTGGTGGCATTAATTCTCGGGCCTTAGAAGGTGAATTTAAGACGGGTAGTGTGAATAATTACTAGTCAAAATTTATAAATAAAAAAGACAGTATGTAGAAATTAAGTAATGAACAGACTGTAGGTAAATTACGGTTAAAGTAATAAAATAAATTTAAATAATATATGGGAAATAACACCCAATTTAGATGAGGAGCTAAATATCAGATTCAAATTTATCAGGATTGATAACGATTTTGATCTATTATTTAAGCTCTAAAGAATTCGTGACTCATTAATGTATATCAGTCAAATCAATATTCACCAACCCATATAACCAATGGTCTTGGGCAATCATAACGCCTGTGGAGAGGTAGGTGTAGTTTTCCCAAGTGAATTCTATGCCTCCAAGAGGTATGATAGATACCCACATTTTGACTGCTACGGGTTTGTAGTCATCACCAAGAATCCAGACGTAAGAGTCGCCTGGAGTGCTGCCGCCTGAGGTATAGGTGACCTTAAGTCCTTTTCTACCATCTTTCAGGGTAACAATGCTACGTTCCGTTCCTGGGTCAAAGACTTTATATGGTGCGTAAAGCCAAAAGCTGTCGTTGTTGAAAAAGTCCCAAGAGGTGTCAATAAGTTCTTTGATTTCAGGACCGGTATAGTCTTGACCATTTGCTACGATACCTGATTTCATAGCAGGTTGAAGCGCCACTTCATAATCGTCCCATTTTACACCAACTACATTGTTTTCTCGGTCCCAATCATAGTGATGAATGCCCTTAAATGTCCAACTCACACCATCTGTGTTGTCCCAAGCGTCTTTGTTTAAGGCAGCCATCATCTGCTCTGCCATTAGGTCTGCTTCAGGACTCCATTCGCCTTCAGGTAGTTTTTCGTCTACCACCAAGAAGCCAATGAAAAGTAGAAGAATGAGACTTAAAACAAGTATACCGATAATGCGAAGCGCCTTTTTCATTTCCTTAAGATAAGGAGTGGGGAAGGGAATCCTAAATGTCTTTGAGAATTACTATTAATAAAGCCTATCAATGTCTTTATCCTTCACCTTGATATCTTCAAGCGTAAGGAATTGTTCCCAGAATTGATCTTCGGGAAGTCCAGCGCGAACCACAATAGGCTCTTTTTTTACTGGATGTTCAAAATAAAGCCTTCGGGCGTGGAGGTTAATGCTTTTGTCAGCATTTGGTTTCGCAAAGCCATAGCGCAAGTCACCTCGAATTGGGCAACCCATTTCGGCCAAGTGCACCCTGATTTGGTGCGGTCGGCCGGTTAATGGCTCCACTTCAATGAGGTAGTGGTTATTAAGTTTGCCGAGTACCCTGAAGTCGGTTTCTGCTTTTTGGCCACCTTCTACCTGTTCGGCATAGGCTGTGGTTACATTTCTTTTGGTGTCTTTCACGAGCCAGCTAACTAACCGTCCTTTTTGTTGTGGTGGACGCTTTTTAACGATGGCCCAATAGGTTTTCTGCACTTTTCTGGTCGCGAAGATTTTATTCATTCGCTCCAGCGCTTTTGAAGTGCGTGCAAAGACAATGACGCCACTCACCGGACGATCTAGCCTGTGTACAGGGTGCAAGAAAACCGCACCGGGCTTGTCGTATTTCTTCTTGATATAGTCTTTGCAGTGCTCAACGAGTGGTTTGTCACCCGTGGAATCTCCTTGAATGAGAATACCTGCAGGTTTATTGACAATCAGCAGGTGATTGTCTTCGTAAAGGGGTTGTACGATGTTTTTCATTAAAACTCACTTGTAAAGTGGAACTCAATTTCAGGAAAATTGTCCTGAACCATTTGTAACCATGCTTTTGATTCTGCCATAAAGACAAGTTTACCATCTTTATCTTTTGCAATATGTCTTTGCTTAGATGCGATAAACTCGTTTAGTTTTTTCTCATCCTTAGATGAGATCCAACAAGCCTTGTAGAGTGACATGCCCGCAAATTCTACAGTAGCACCATATTCGTTTTTCAACCTGTGTTGAATTACCTCAAACTGAAGCTGACCCACTACACCAACCGCTTTTCGACTACCCAATTCAAAATTGAAGAGTTGCGCCACACCTTCGTCCATTAACTGGTTCAGACCTTTTTCCAATTGCTTGGTCTTCATTGCATCTTTATTGATCACCTCTCTGAAAATTTCAGGGGAGAAGCTTGGTATACCTCGGTACATTCCGCCTTCTCCATCGGTGAGTGTATCTCCGATCTTGAAATTGCCGGTATCATATAATCCTATGATATCGCCAGGGTATGCCTCATCAATGGTCTCTTTGTCTTGCGCCATAAAGGCCGTGGCTTGGGAAATCCTAAATTTTTTGTCTTGACGCGTGTGAAAGTAATTTGAGCCTCTTTCAAACTTTCCCGAGCAAATTCTTAGGAAAGCAATTCGGTTTCTATGCTTAGGGTCCATGTTAGCATGAATCTTAAACACAAAGCCAGTAAAATTCTTATAATCAGGTTCAACTTGTTTGTCATCTAACATTCTCCCGATCGGTCTAGGAGAAATTTTCAAGAAGGCGTCAAGCAATTCTTTTACTCCAAAATTATTGACAGCTGAGCCAAAGAAAACGGGAGCAATATCACCATTGAGGTACGCTTCTTTATCCAGTGGTCCGTAGAGGTCGTCAAGCATTTCAACATCTTCTCGAAGCTGCGCTGCATGTTTCTCTCCAATGTATTCTTCTAATCTAGGGTCATTGAGATCTTCTAACTTCATAGCTTCCTCATGAAGTTGCTGCTGCTTGGCTTTGAATAATCGGAGGCTTTTGTCATAGAGACTATACACCCCTTGAAAGCTTTTACCCATGCCGATTGGCCAACTGAGTGGATGGACATTGATGCCTAATTTCCCCTCAATTTCATCTAACAAATCGTAAGGGTCTTGCCCTTCTCTATCGAGTTTATTAATAAAGGAGATCACAGGAGTTTTCCGCATGCGACAAACCTCCATCAGCTTCTCTGTCTGTATCTCCACACCTTTGACACAGTCTATGACCATGATTACGGAATCGACAGCGGTTAGCGTTCGGTAGGTATCTTCTGCAAAATCTTGGTGACCTGGCGTGTCGAGTAGATTGATGCGCTTGCCTTCGTATTCGAAAGCCATTACAGAGGTAGCAACAGAGATCCCTCTTTGCTTTTCAATATCCATCCAATCCGAACGGGCATGCATATCGATTTTATTCGACTTTACAGCTCCGGCTTTTTGAATGGCTCCACCAAATAATAGAAGCTTTTCCGTCAAAGTAGTCTTACCCGCATCAGGGTGACTAATGATTCCGAAAGTTCTTCTTTTATCTATCTCCTGCGCTAAACTCATTGATACTAAATTGAGCTGCAAAAGTACTAAAAATTGTGATGGAATGGCTTTGTGATGAGATCATTCCGAAGTGAGGTCATGACCTATTGAAAGGCAATTTCATCAATAAACATCCAAGCAGGGGTGTCTTTTCCTGGATGCCACTCGGGTAAGTTGCCGTAATTCTTAGCCACGACTCTGATATACTTCAAGGCTGCCTTGTCAAAAGCCAGTTCATGAATGATCATGTGCTTAGGTTCGGGCCCTTCAGGAGGAGTAATTGCAAGCGTGTTCAGCTTCTTGAGGTCATTAGCATTGCTACCTCCCCAAATCTCTAATTCAGTAGGAGGGAAGATCCACGAGCCAGTATCGTCTAAAGTGCTGATAAATACGGACGAAATTAAGCGTTGCTCTTCGAGCGCAACATCTACCACCATATCATCGCCATTGAAGCCAAGCCAATTGCCATCTCTGAAATTTTCACTTCCCTTTTTTAGGTCGAAGAGTGTTTCGATACCTCGTGCCTGATAGGTTCCTTTTGGCGCATGTTTTAGGGTGTTGGCTTGGAATTTATTTGGCCTTACTTGGATGAATGCTTGTTCTGCTTTTTCGCTATCCTTCCAGCCTTCTTTCTTGGCGAAGACTGTCACTTTCGAACTGGCCGATAACTCTATTTCGCCACCTTTAAGAATTTGTGGTGCGCTGGTTCCGATTTGATAATAGATATCCGTATCAGACAAACTATAAGCAACCGAGACAGTCATTTTATCACTAAAGAAACTAGACTCATATTCCATTCTTGGCGTGTTGAGCTGAACCTCATCGAAAGTTGAGTCATCTATTGAACCCCCGTTGATCTGGACATTAGGGAAGTCAGTTTTTAGTGCCTCTAAGGCTTCTGCATTGACTTGCGTTTGCCAGAGGTAGAGTTTTTCTAAGCTCTCCAAGCTTAGCATTTGAGAAGCTCCTTTCTTCGTGATGTTGGTTCCGTAGAGGTTCAAGTATACTAGGTTGTCAAGCTTTCTTAGGGAACTGATCATTCCGTCATCTACTTTCGTTTTGTCTAAATAAAGGCGATGTAGATTTTCGAATTTTGATACTTCCTGAAGGATTGATTTATCTACATAACTACTGCCTAGGTCAAGCGAATAGATTTGCTCCCTTATCTTTTTGAGCTTCTTAATTTCAGAAACTTGAAGAGAATCGTGCTGCCCAATGTAGACTTCCAAATAGGGCTTTGATGCTTCAATCTGCTTTATGCTGATTTTCTCAGTATTTAAAGATGCGATTATCTCGGCCGACACAAAGTCAATGTCTAATGATTCTTCAGGGGTGAAGTAATTGGCGAGGATCACTTGAATCGGATCGTCATTCGGAATTTCATTCACTACTTGGCTGAACGATCCGCCAGCAGTCACCCACCATTCGAGCATCATAACCTCCTCATTTGTGAGTTGGGTTTTGCCTTTTGGAGGCATATGTAGTTTGTCCTCGGTAGGTAAAAGCAGGTGGCTGATTAATACACTATTCAGCGCGTCACCAGGTTTAAAGATTACTCCATGCTCTCCACCTTTCAGTATTTCTTCTTGAGAAGCCAGTGAAAGCCCTCCCTTGATTTTGTTAGGATTGTGGCAACTCGTGCACTTATTTTCTAAAATAGGTTGAACTACCTGAGTGAACACCGGCTCTGTTTCTACCAGTGCTGACTTGATATCCTCTTCGAATACTTCCGTCAGAAAATCTTCACCATGGGTCAGTGAAGCGCCATAGTGACCTGTTACAATTAAAAGGACCGTTAGTACTCCGAAGAGTGGGGTGAAATATTGCTTTATGTTCTCTTTCGATTTGATTAAAATTAATAATGCTGATACGATAGAAGTGGCTAAGCCAAACCACTGGTGCAAGGCAAAAGTATTTCCGGCATAGCCACCATTTATCGAAAGCAAATACCCGGCAATGGCGCTTATTACTGCCGAAAATGCACCCAGCCACAGGAGTAGAGAAGCGGGCTCTTTGTACTGAGGTTTATTGGCCTTTTGAGCTAGGATCTCAAATAGGAAGGAAGCCAGAATGAGCACAATTGGAAAGTGAAGTACTAAAGGATGGAGCCTACCAACAAATTGGAGAATGGCGGGCAACTCTGAAATAGGCAGTATAATCATCAAGATGAGCACAACGTTGAGCGCCTGTAGAAGAATTATAAGTGTCTTTTCAGAGATTCTCATACTACTTGATTATGATTTCGTCCAAAAAAACCCATGCTGGGTTTCCTTTTCCCGGGTGCCATTTGGGTAATGCTTTCAAAGGCTGAATGACTAATTTGACATATCGAACTTTGCCTGCTTCGTTTTGCACTTTGTAATAGGACTTACCGCCAGATGTATGATCCTTTGGGGTAATCATGGTCAAGGTTTGCCCTTCTTCGAACGTCTTTCCGTCTTGTGAAAAGAAACTCTGAATAGCATGAGGTGGCATGATCCAAGCGCCTGTACTGGTCAAAGTGCTCAGTATAATTTCTTGAATACCTTTCTTTTTGCCTAAGTCGATTGTGACTGTAACGGGGCCGAAATTGTAGCCAAGCCAGTTGCCATCTCTAAAGTTGAGTGATCCGGACTTCCGATCTATTAGTGTTGCAGCTCCGTTCCCAGGATATGACTTACTTGGTTGAGGAGAGATTTCAATTGCTTTGATTTTCTTGCCAAGCTTTACCAGCTCTGTATTCACAGTTTCAGAGGGTAGAAAGCCGTTTTTAAAAGCTTTAATCTTTAGTTTGCTAGACTTTTTAATGCCTATCGGATTTTCGTAAAGAGGCGATGACTCAGTCGGTTCAGAACCATCTAGCGTAAACCTGACTTCGGCACCTTCGAGCTTAAAATCAAGTAGAACCGTTGCCCTTTTTTCGAAGAACGATCCACCTTCAACTTTAATCAAGGGTTTGGAGAGCTGATATTCTTGACCGCTTAGCGCAAGTGAAATTGTGACGAGAAAGAGTATAATTAGCCCTTTGTTCCTCATACACGCGTTAATTTAAATGGATAAACATGCCCTGAGTTCCATTGTGCTACATACATATTTTCATCGTCATCAATACATACATCATGTGGGTAGATGAACACTTTTAGCGTTTGATACATTTCGTCAGGCCTTACACCTGAATAGGTAGGCGTGCTGCCTGCCAAATTTGAAACGACTCGATTCTCCTTATCCAATATCGTTACGAACCCTGAAGGATCATCTCCATAAGCCCGTGACTTTAAAACGGCAGCGTATAAGTAGTCTCCATGGATCACCGGGCGGCAAACATAGGCACCAGGTAGTGGAATGGTTTCGAGGTATTCACCAGTGAGAGAGTACCGCTTGAAGGCGTTCTCTTCTCTTGCCGAAACAATGAGTGAAGGATTGTCGGTTTGACGGGTATCGAGACAGATGCCATGGGCATTTTGCAAATTTTCTGGCCCATTGCCTCTTCCTCCAAAACTTCTAATAAACTCTCCGCTATGTGAGTACTGCGTAATCCACTGTGCACCGTAACCATCGGCTACATAGATATCTCCATTTGGGCCGATCGCTACTTCTGTTGGAACGTACTCTTCAGGTTTTTGGTAGTGACCTGACGCTTTTGGATAGTCCAGTGTCATTACCACTTTACCGTCAATAGTAGTTTTGATGACTTGATGTCGATCGTTGTCGGAAATGAACAAGAAATCCTCATCGTTTTCTTTCGACAAAGTCAAACCATGCGCTCCTGGGTATTCAGTGCCCCAAGCGTCAAGTAGCTTTCCTGATTTATCATATACCAGTACGTTGTTCTTAGTCTCGTTCGTCAGTAGTAGAATCCTGCCTTTAGAATCCTGTACCATTTCGTGACAGTCCTTAACTGGGTATTGAGCAGGATTGAGTTTCCCCCAATTCGTATCTATTGTATATCGATGAGAATTATGACCAAGAATCAAGTCCTCTGTTCGATTGGGAACAATTAAGGAAGGCATGGCCGCAATGGCCGTAGATGCTGTTAAAGTCTTTTGTACAAATGCTCTGCGATTCATCAAAACTACGCTAGAATGTCATGAATAATTCTTCCGCCAACGTCAGTAAGTCTGAACCGTCTACCTTGATATTTATAGGTCAGCTTTTCATGATCGATGCCGAGTAAGTGAAGCATAGTGGCCTGGAAGTCGTGAACATGCACGGGGTCTTTGGCAATGTTGTAGCCAAAGTCATCGGTTTCACCATAGGTGACGCCTGACTTTACGCCACCACCAGCCATCCACATGGTAAAGCATCTTGGATGATGGTCTCTACCATAATTAGTGGCCGTCAATGTGCCTTGAGAGTAATTGGTACGACCGAATTCGCCACCCCAAATTACCAGGGTGTCATCAAGCATGCCTCTTTGTTTTAAATCCATGATCAAAGCTGCGGAGGCTTGATCTACATCCTTCGCTTGCTTTTCAATAGCTCCAGGAAGATTCTCATGCTGATCCCATCCCATATGGTATAGCTGAATGAATCGAACGTCTTTTTCTGCTAACCTGCGAGCCAAAAGGCAATTCGCAGCAAATGTTCCAGGTTGTGCTACATCAGCACCATACATCTTGTAGATGTAATCAGGCTCTTGTGAAATGTCCATTGTTTCTGGTACTGAGGTTTGCATGCGATAAGCCAATTCGTACTGCGCAATTCGAGCATTGATCTCAGGGTCACCAAACTCGGCAGAATGTATTGAGTTCAATTGTGATAAGTGATCTAGCATGCTCCTGCGATCCATTTTGGAGACACCTTTCGGATCTTTTAGATAGAGCACCGGATCTTTCCCAGATCTAAACTGTACACCTTGATGGATAGAGTTAAGAAAGCCATTGCCCCAAAGTCGAGAGTAAAGTGGTTGTCCTTGTGGGCGTCCGCTCCCTCTGGAAAGTAAGACTGAAAAAGCAGGTAAATTATCATTATCACTTCCTAATCCGTAGCTAAGCCACGAACCCATACTAGGTCGCCCGGGTTGCTGCGAACCTGTTTGAAAGAAAGTAATTGCCGGATCATGATTGATCGCATCAGTGTGCAAACTCTTTATGAAACAAAGCTCATCTACCACTTTAGAAGTATAGGGCATGATGTCACTTACCCATGCTCTACTTTGACCGTATTGCTGAAAATCAAATGTTGAACCGGCAAGTGGAAAATTCTTTTGTCCAGAAGTCATCCCTGTTAGGCGCTGACCATTTCTCACAGATTCTGGCAGCTCTTCACCATTCATTTGTCTCAATGTCGGCTTATAGTCGAAGAGCTCTAACTGAGATGGTCCGCCACTTTGGAAGAGGTAAATAACGCGCTTGGCCTTTGGTGCAATATGCCTGAAGTCTTCTGGTCCAGGAGTTTTAGTACTACCAAGGAGGCTCTTTGGAGAAAGTAATGATGCCAAGCCAAGTCCACCAAGTCCAAGACTGGCCTTCGACAGGAAGTGTCGCCTGTTCATATTGTACTGAAAATCTTTCTCTTCCTTGTGCATGTCAGGTTTTAGAAATGGCTTCGTCTAAATTGAAAATGGTGTTGATCATCGACATGTATGCCGCTACTTCAGGAGATTGATTTTCTTGTGGATATTGGCCAACGGTTAAGTAAGCTTCTGCTTGGTGAGGCTCTGATGTAAACCTTTGTTTTTCCTTGCTCAAAAAGCTGGACAGTATTTCAGTTTCTTGTGTGGTCGGATATCTTCCTAAAATCTTTTCAAAGGCGAGTTTCATTCTGTCCTTTTCAGATTTCTTTTCTTTTATCACTTGATAGGCAAGCACTCTGGATGCTTCTAATATCTGTGGATCGTTCATCATGACCAATGCCTGAAGTGGTGTGTTCGTATTTTGACGATCTACTTCACACAAATCTCTTGATGCAGCATCGAAGGTGAGCATGGCTGGCGGTGGAACGGTGCGTTTCCAAAATGTGTAAAGGCTTCTTCTATAAAGAGAATTTCCTTGGTCTGGTATGTAGTTGGTTAGACCGACACCGGATGTCGTTTCTGCCCATAGCCCATCGGGTTGATATGGTTTAACGCTAGGGCCGCCAATCTCTCTGTCGAGTAAGCCACTTGCCGCAAGTACATTATCACGAATCATCTCGAAAGTCATGCGATAACGAGGGCCTCGCGTTAACCATTTGTTCTCCGGGTCTTGCTCTAAAAGTTCTGGACTTACTTTGGAGCTTTGCTGGTAGGTAGCAGAAAGCAATATCTTTCTTTGAATGGCCTGAATATCCCAGCCAGATGTCATGAATTCGTAAGCGAGATCATCTAAGAGTTCAGGGTGCGAAGGCAGGCTTCCTTGATTGCCAAAGTCCGCAGGCGTATTGACTAACCCTTTTCCAAAGAAGGATTGCCAAATTCGATTGACGGCCACTCGGGCCGTGAGAGGGTTTTCTTTAGCAAATAGCCATTTGGCTAAACCCATCCGATCTTTCGAAAGCTCATCTCCAAATGGATTAATAGCTGCTGGTGTTGTCGGATAAACTTGTTCTCCATAAGCGTCATACTGACCACGGTTTAAGATGTACGTTGGTCGTGGTTTGACGGAGTCTTTCATGACCATCAGACTGAGATCATCACCTTTGAAATTCGAAGCATTGACGAATTTGAGAACGCCTTTTAGGTCTGCTTCGGAGATTTTAATTTTTGGTTCTGGAATTTCTCCATAATCGATTCTGCCTTTTTCAGGAACAGAATTGAAGAAGGAATAGACACTAAAGAATTCTTTTTGAGAAATTGGATCGTACTTGTGATCGTGACATTTCGCGCATTCTAATGTTAGCCCCATAAATGCTTTTCCAAAAGTATTTACGCGGTCTGTCACATACTCTACGCGGTATTCTTCTTGAATGACACCACCTTCTTGTGTGATCTTGTGATTTCTGTTAAAAGCAGTTGCCAGAATTTGCTCTTTGGTAGGATTGGGAAGGAGATCTCCTGCCAACTGCCAAGTGACAAATTGATCATAGGCCATATTCTCGTTGAAGGCTTTTATCACCCAGTCGCGCCATGGCCACATGATACGCTCTAAGTCATCTTGATAACCATGTGTGTCAGAATAACGGGCTAGGTCAAGCCATGAGGTTGCCATGTGTTCGCCATATGCGGGACTAGCGAATAACTCATCTATCACCTTTTCGAAAGCATTTGGGCTATTGTCAGATAAGAAGGAAGTCCTTAGTGCATCAGCAGGTGGAAGGCCAGTCAAGTCAAAACTTACCCTGCGTAATAACCTTTCTTTCGTAGCTTTTTCGGAAGGCAAAAACCCTTTCTCTTTATATTTCTGTGCTACCCAATTGTCAATGTCATTTTGTGCCCATGAAGCATTTTCAGGACTTGGCTGTTCGGCTAGTGGAATAAAGGACCAATGCTTTTTCCATTTGGCACCTTGATCTATCCACCTGATTAAAATTTCCTTCTCTGTTGCTGAAAGCGTAAGATTCGATGCAGGCGGAGGCATAATTACACTTGGGTCAACGGAATTGATGCGGTTGACGACCTCTGAATTTTGAGCGCTGCCTGGGACTATGCCGTAAATGTCAGGTCTGTCTTTTAGTGCAGCGTAAGCACCTTCTTCAGTATCTAGCCTATAACCAGACTCTCTTTTGTTGGCGTCTGGTCCATGACAGGCAAAACACCTGTCGGAGAGTAGGGGCCTTACGTGAAGATTATAATCTACTTGGTCAGGAACAAAGTCAGAAGAACTTGTGGAGGTACTATCGGCTGACAACTCAGCGATTGACGGCTCTTTTTGCTGGCAAGATTTTAAAATAGCGAGGCTAAGAAACAGAAGCACTGCAGCGAAGAGGTGCTTGAAACTTATTCTTGATTCAAATTTGGCCATAGGTTTAGACCATTAATTTAATTATTCTAACCCAGCTTTAGAAACGCTTGTCTGTTTTTAGTGGCGAAGAAAATGTAATAGTGTCAGTCGTAATGCCAAAGAGGAAGGGCATTGATCTCCAATGCCCTTTTTCTACGTCTTTAGTCTTTAAAAAGCTTAAGCGTTTGCCCAGCATTTTCTTTTGTAATAGTTAATAGAAGCTTGTCTTCTCCCAAAGGGTTTTCTTGGTAAATTCTGGTGCCTACGGGCAGACTTTCTTGCTTTATAGCCTTTGCACGGATAGGTGCTCCATATCCGAAAGGCTTCTCAACTGGACCTCTGAAACGGATGTGCCTTCTTCTGGTCGTATTGTTTTTGATTTTAACAGCTACATATTCTACTTCTGTAAGTTCTTGGTTCTGGTAGTCGGCAAAAGGCGTTAGGATTAAGTCACCATTGCTAGACTTGGCTTGCAAATCTGGTGATCCGAGATAGACCAATTGTCCAAACCTGTTTCCGTTATATTCTATGCTTTCCGCATTCAAAATGATTTTTCCATTCCCTTCGAGGGCAGCTGACGCTTGGTTGACTTGTAATTGACTTAGATCGACTTTTCCTGAATTAGCAGACACTTTCAGGTTTTCAACGCTACCTTCCATTTTTAAAGAACCTACGTTCATTTGGACCTCAAATGAATCCTGATCTACATTGATCAATTTGATGTTTCCCCATGCTGTGTTTTTGAGTTTTTGAAGTCCTTGGGCTCCAAAGATTACTTTGATGTTGGCTCGTGGCTGAATCCAGTCTTTTTGATCTATGTTTAGGGTGTTACCCGTTTGTTCAATGATCATGTGATCGAAGAGGTTTTCATCTACTCCGACAAACAGTTCACCTTGCATTGATAAGTCAATTTCAGCATCCACCGTAATATTGATTACAATATGCTTGATGTCTTTCATCTCAAATGCTCTTGTCTCGAATTGACCGTTTCCTTTGACTTGGGCATGTGATAGTTGGCAGGTGATTGCCAATAATATGATGGTTAAATATTTTCTAATGTGTTTCATATCTCATCGTTTGGCTAGATGTAGCCAAGCGATGTGCCAAATTGATAAGTGTTTAAAGCAGAAGAGGTTAGGGTTTCTGTAGTACGCTAATGTGTTCCGAAGTGAAACAGGACTGTGTTTTGAACCAAAACACTATTCCTCTCCGGCCTTTCTCTTTCTTTTCCAGCGCTTGTGCGTCCATAGCCAATATTGAGGGTCGGCAATGATTTGTTGTTCGAGCCTTTTGGTATGTGCTTCGGTGATTTCTCCATAGGCGGCTTTACTCGGATCTTCGATCAGCACTTCCATGGTAAACTCATAGTGACCACGTTTTACTTTTTCGATGCCTCCAAAAATGACAGGAGAATTCTTTTCCTTGGCAAATTTTTCCACCCCGAACATGACAGCTGTCTCTTGATTTAGGAATTGCATCCAATACACTTTTTTGGCAATGCTTGGGGATTGGTCTGCCCCGAAGATCGTAGCGGTTAAGTCCTTCGTTTTGGCGAAGTAGTCCTTGACCTCTTGACGCGAGATCATTGTGAGGCCATACTTACCACGAGACTTTAGGGCTTTATCGTTCATGAATTTGTTGCCAAGTCTATGGTAAATGGCCACCGCTTGATGTTCTATGTAACCGTCAACTCCGACCGCCAGCATTTCCCAATTATTATAATGCCCACCTGCAATGAGTACGCTTTTACCTTGATCGAAAAATGGTTTGAGAATCTCTGGATTTTTAACCACAAATCGGTTTTTCGCATCTTCTCCGCTGATGCTGAAAATCTTCAAGCTCTCAACAATGATATCGCAAAAGTGGTGGTAGAAGCTACGCCTGAGGTCACGAATTTCTGCCCTCGACTTTTCGGGAAATGAGTTGGAAAGGTTTTGATTGACTATTGACACGCGGTATCGAAATACCTTATATAATATGAGGTAAATGAAATCTGAAAGGAGATATAGTACAGTCCAAGGTAGAAGCGAGATGGGTTTGATAATAAGGTAATAGAGAATTTGAGTCATCTATTTTTTAGTAGGGCTGTTTTGAGGATTCAAAAGTACTTTTTTGGACAGTAAAATAAATTATTCCCCTGGCTTTCTTTTTCGTTTCCACCGTTTATGTGTCCAAAGCCAGTAAGCTGGCTTTTCAAGGATTACCTCTTCCAGTGTTCTCACATGTGCCTCTGTTATCGCACCAATGGGCAGGTCATTGGGATTGTCGCAGAGTAATTTAAAGGTCATTTGATAATACCCTTTTTTCACTCTGTCGTTGTAGGCGTAGAATACTACGGCATTTTGAGCACGAGCGAATTTTTCGGCACCGAATGCTACGGCCGTTTCCTGATTTAAGAACTGTGTCCAATATACTTTTTTGGCGATTGTGGGTGACTGATCTGTGGCGAAAAAAGTCGCAAGGGGTTTATTGTAAGTGTCGAAGAAGCCTTCTTTCACTTGTTTACGAGAAACCAAGAGCATTCCAGTACGCCCTCTTTTCTCGAGCATCTTCCGTTCTACAAATTTGTTTTTAAACTGGTGATAAATGCCACAGGTCTGATGTTTTAACCAAGGGTTGATGCCATTGGCCACAAATTCCCAGTTATTATAGTGCGCTCCGGCAATGATCACGCTTCGGTTTTCTTGAAGGTACTTGTCTACAATTTCAGGATTGGTGGCTACCATTCTTTTATGAAGTTCCTCATTGCTCATGCTAAAAAGCTTGAAGCCCTCTATCATCACATCAAAGAAGTTCTTGAGGTTTTTCCTCCTTAAATCACGCACCTCTTCGTCTGTATAATCAGGAAAGGAGTTTCTGATGTTTTGATCAACCACCTTTACGCGATAGCGAAAGACCTTATAAAGAAGGAGGTATAAAAAGTTAGAAACGCCATAGGCAATAGGCCATGGCAATAATGAGAGTGGTTTTAAAACCAGGTAGTACAGAAAGAACAAATTTATGGCTGGTTGAATTGATACAAATATACTATGTGTCAGGTATATTTTACTTGATGTAATTCATTTCTGCCAATGTGTCACCAAATGTCAGAAAAAATCGATTGGCACAACCATTGATGATGGGAGGTAAGCAAATTGAGTTTAGAAAGAAATTTATTTATAGATCATGGGAAAAATTATTGGAATTGACTTAGGTACTACCAACTCGTGTGTAGCGGTAATGGAGGGTAATGAGCCAGTTGTGATTCCTAACAGTGAAGGAAGAAGAACTACCCCTTCCATCGTTGCTTTTTTAGATAACGGCAACGGGGAAAGAAAAGTAGGTGATCCAGCGAAGAGACAAGCGATTACCAACCCTCAGAACACCATTAGCTCTGTGAAGCGATTCATGGGTAAAAAGTACAGCAATGTATCAGAAGAGCTTAGAGGTATTTCATACCAAGTGGAAAAAGGAAATAATGACACCGTAAGAGTAAAAATCGGTGATAGAAATTATACGCCTCAAGAGCTTTCAGCAATGATACTTCAAAAAATGAAGTCTACTGCTGAAGACTATTTAGGGACTGAAGTAACGGAAGCAGTAGTAACTGTACCTGCTTACTTTAATGATGCAGAAAGACAAGCGACTAAAGAAGCTGGTCAGATTGCAGGCCTAGAAGTAAAAAGAATTATCAACGAGCCAACTGCGGCAGCACTGGCTTATGGATTAGATAAAAAGGACAAAGATCAGAAGATTGCTGTTTATGATTTAGGAGGAGGTACATTCGATATCTCTATTCTTGAGTTAGGTGACGGTGTATTTGAGGTAAAATCTACTAATGGTGATGTACACCTTGGTGGTGACGACTTTGATCAAGTGATTATTGACTGGTTGGCAAGTGAATTTAAGGCTGACGAAGGCATTGATCTGACAAAAGACCCAATGGCATTGCAGCGTTTGAAAGAAGCTGCTGAGAAAGCTAAAATTGAGTTGTCTTCTTCAGCTTCGACTGAGATCAACTTGCCTTATATCATGCCTGTTGATGGCGTGCCAAAGCACTTGGTAAGATCTTTATCTAGAGCGAAGTTCGAATCGCTAGCTGATAACTTGGTGAAGCGCTCAATGGATCCTGTAAAAAAGGCAATGAGCGATGCAGGTTACAGTACTTCAGATATTGACGAAGTAATTTTAGTAGGAGGTTCTACAAGAATCCCTAAGATTCAAGAAGAAGTAGAGAAATTCTTTGGCAAGAAGCCATCAAAAGGCGTTAACCCTGATGAAGTTGTAGCGATTGGTGCTGCTATTCAAGGTGGTGTTTTAACGGGTGAAGTCAAAGATGTATTGTTACTTGATGTAACGCCTCTTTCTTTAGGTATCGAAACAATGGGTGGAGTCTTCACCAAATTGATCGAATCAAATACGACTATTCCAGCTAAGAAGTCAGAAGTATTCTCAACTGCAGCTGACAATCAACCTTCTGTAGAAATACATGTATTGCAAGGTGAACGTCCAATGGCTAAGGATAACAGAACCATCGGTCGTTTCCACTTAAGTGATATTCCACCAGCGCAAAGAGGGGTTCCTCAAATCGAAGTAACATTCGATATTGATGCCAATGGTATCATGCAGGTGTCTGCTAAAGACAAAGGCACTGGAAAAGAGCAGAATATTAGAATCGAAGCTTCATCTGGCTTGACAGATGCTGAAATCGAGAAAATGAAGCAAGAGGCTGAAGCAAATGCTGAGTCAGATAAGCAGGAGAAAGAGAAAATCGATAAGCTGAATACAGCCGATGGTTTGATCTTCCAAACTGAGAAACAACTGAATGATTACGGTGATAAACTGTCAGACGAGAACAAGAAGCCAATCGAAGAAGCTTTGGCTAACCTGAAGACGGCTCACGGAAATCAAGATATTGAATCGATTGATGCTGGATTAGAAGCCTTGAACAAAGCTTGGGAAGCTGCTTCTCAAGAAATGTATGCAGCACAACAAGCTGCCGAAGGTGGACAACCAGGCGGCCCTGATGCAGGAGCTACTGAAGGCGATACAGGAGCAGAGTCGGCTGACGATGTTTCAGACGTAGAGTACGAAGAAGTGAAATAAACTTCTCTACTCGATAAATATAGATTGAAAACCCTGACTGCAAAGTCAGGGTTTTTTTGTGCTTGCTTTTATGGTCACTCTTGATTCCATGTCAAGCTAGCACCATACGTCACCCTGAAATGAATTAAGGGTCTTCTTTGTTGTTGGTCCTCGACTAAATTTCAGGGTATAATAGGTGCGTTTTGCTTCATGATGAAACTGCGGCCGGTAGGTTCAGCGTGATGACCTTTTATGGTTGTGATCGTAATAAAACCACCAGGAATGTTAGCCAATATGGTATTGCTCATCTTTCAGTTCTATCTGGTGTGGCAAGGAAAATCCAAAAATATATAGACCATTCAGTCTATTTTTATATATTTGAAATGTGAACACCAGAGAGAAACTTGTTTCCACTACTTCCAAGCTCATTCGAAAGAAGGGTTACTTCGGTACAGGGATTAATGAAATATTAAAATCTGTTGAGGTGCCAAGAGGTAGTTTGTATCATCATTTTCCAGATGGTAAGGATGAATTGATACAAGCAGCGATACTTTATGGTGGAGAAGCCATGATGCAAAAGTACGGTGAGGCCCTAAGAGGAAAAGACGCGGTTGAGGGACTGAATGCCATGATTGATGTAATGGTTGATGAGTTGAAAAACTCTGATTTTGAAGACGCATGCCCTATTGCAGCAGTGGCACTTGCTTCAGGCGTAATTGACGAAAACATAAGAAAAGCTTGTGATAGGGTGTTTAAGGGTTGGCAAAGTAGTCTCGCAGGTTACCTAGAGAGAAGAGGAGTCACCAATGCCGAGGAGAAGGCCAATGAGCTTTATGCCATGTTTGAAGGGGGCTACGTGCTCAGTAAAGCACATAGGGATTTGAACTACCTCGAAATGCAGAAGAAGTTTATCAAAGTGGTATTAGAGGCATAAAAAAATTTGACATTAATTAGACCGACTGGTCTGTAAAGAACTAACATGACACAACTGAACAGAAGACCCACCGGAAAAAGAACTGTAAGATTTCAAGACTGTGATCCTTATGGGCATTTGAACAATGCCAAATACATTGACTATATGATCAATGTGAGAGAAGATCATTTGATGAATGAGTATGGCCTCAATGTTTTTCGCATGGCGCAGATTGATAAAAAATCTTGGTTAGTGGGTCACAATGAGATTGCATATCTAAAACCTGCGAATGTAATGGAAGAAGTGGCCATTCAAACAGCACTCGTAGACTTTACGGAGCGATATGTTAAAGCAGAAATGGTAATGATGGATAAGGAGAAATCGCACGTGAAAGCAGTGCTCTGGACTAAGTTTTATCACTTTGATTTTAAGGCAGGTAAGAGCGTCCAACATCATGACGAACTCATGGGCTTATTTGATAGCCTGAAAATTGACATAGAGCAAGACAGCGTTGAAGAACGCGCAAGATTTTTAGCACGAGGCCTTAAAGCGTCTAGTGCCGTATGATAAGACTCTTCTCATTCATGATATAGAGTTTGGCTAAAAAGAAAGGCCGTCATATGGACGGCCTTCTTTCTTTTAGATGTCTTGCGCTACCCTCTATTTATTGGCACTGCTTGCCGCAGCTTGATTGATTTTAGCTGGAATGGTCTTTTCAATCGCATTCTTAAAACTATCGTCATAGATGATAAACATCCAATCCCCAAATTTTGGGTCTTCAATGGCTAGCAAGAACTTTTCGCCTTTTACATTGATGTAACTCTCGGCACGATTGTAATCAACATTTTCTTTGCCAAAGCTACTCTGGATAGTGGGTACAAGCAGTGCTGCAATACCTTTTAGGTCATCCGTATTTAGCGGCAAGGTCATGTCCATTTTATATTCAATGAATACGTATTTTACATCTCCGTCTGAAGGAAGCATCTTCTTATTCAAGATTTTAAGATCGTTGAATTCTAATTCTATACCCGCCTGCTCAAGCAAATCAAACATTTGGAACATACTTTTTTTACTAGTGTGTTCGAAAAGAGGAGGGTAAATGTAATTGACAACGTCAGTATAACTTCGAGCCTTTATGAGCTCCAGAAATCCATTGGTACGTTGCTCAATGGCTTTGTCATCTTTGGTGCTTATTTGCTGCGCATTCACACTGACTATCGCGAATGTTAACATGATGCTTAATATTATCTTTTTCATAAGTCTATTTAGGTCCCTTGTCTTTTGACGATCCACTTTCAACTTTTGTAAACATTTGAAAGTTTTGAGTAGCTAACCAAAAACCGTTCCCTTGTTTATAAACTGCTTTATTTTTTTGCCAAAGTCCATCAAAATAATAGACACCGCAGCCGAGTTGCAAGGCATTTTTAGAATAAAGTGTTTTCCGATGTGGAGGTGAATCTAGCCAGCCTTGTACTAAGTGATCGGCCAATGCTAAGTAGTTTCCAAAAGAATGACCACCCACAGCCGAAATATTTTCACCGAGTTGAGGGTTTTTTACACCCGCTAGCTTGGCGCGGTTTTCGGGGTTCTTTCGCTTCTTTTCTTTCTTATTGATGTGATCAAAAAAGTCTTTCTTCCCCATACTGATCGAATGGTTCCAAGCCATGGTCTCCAAATTCGACTGGTATTCTAGCACAGTGAGCCCTCGTTCAATTCGAGCCTCATTGGTTACAAAGAAAACGGCCGCATTGAGAATTTTGTAATCAACATTTTTGAGTTGAATAGGTTTCTTAAAGAGTTTAAAGTCTCTGAAATCATCATCACTGAGCGTCTGATAATACTCATCTTTCCATTTTCGCTGTGCGGAGGACATGGAGGTAAATCCGATAAGGAGTAAGACAAGTACTATGATTTTTTTCATTGTCTGAAATTAAACAAATGTTCGTTGCTAGTTGATATTCATTTGAAATAGATGAATTCTCGTATTTTTGTTAGAACCAACGCAGATGTCTTGATCAAATTACCCAAAGTTCCAATCCTTATTTTTCTTCTCTTTATTGCATCAGGCTGTGCAGGTAATCTAGCTCGGACTCAAAAAGTCGACTTGGTCGTTCAAACCGCCAGGTCTTATACAGGTACACCGTACAAATTTGGAGGCACTACCCGTGTGGGTCTTGACTGTTCCGCGCTTATTCTCCATGCCTATCGGAGTGTTGATGTAGAAATGCCACGTGTGTCAGAAGACCAAGCTAGGAGCGGTGTTAAGGTGAAGCTAAAAGCACTAAAACCCGGTGATTTGGTGTTTTTCGCTACTGGTAAGCGCAAGAGAAAGGTGACGCATGCCGGCATTGTCACTGCGGTGCGCGGAAAAGGTGACATCCGTTTTATTCACTCTTCTACCTCATTGGGTGTGACAGAGAGTAATCTTTATTCGCCCTATTATATCAAGCGCTTTCTTCGAGCGAGAAGAATTCTTTGAATTGATCAAACACCAACTTATATTTGCCGACCCTTCGAAAGCGAGAGTTGAGGAATTAAAGGACAAAACACCTTCGCTTAAGCTTCGGTGTTTGAAAGGGGGGATTAGCTCAGCTGGCTAGAGCGTCCCGAGATAATACTCGGGAAGGTCAGAGGTTAATTAAAGAGTTTATTAATGTTCTTAACAAGTAAGAGCAAGTTATAATGGGGGATTAGCTCAGCTGGCTAGAGCGTCCCGAGGATACTCTCGGGAAGGTCAGAGGTTAGTTAAAGAGTTTATTAATGTTCTTAACAAGTAAGAGCAAGTTATAATGGGGGATTAGCTCAGCTGGCTAGAGCGCTACACTGGCAGTGTAGAGGTCACCGGTTCGACTCCGGTATTCTCCACCAAAGGGCCAGCGTTTGCTGGCCCTTTTTTGTGTTTACAAATGGATCAATTTTTCACATACATAATTTTTTCTGAGACCCGTGATCGGTATTATGTCGGTAGTTGTGAGGATTTGGCTAAAAGGCTTGATGATCATAACTCTGGTCGATCCACCTATACGAAGTCTGGCAAACCCCCCGCTGGTCTTAGCGTCTCGCTGAGACCATATAGGAAAATAACACATAAAGAAGCCTTCGAGAGAGGGCTTTTTTGTCGGGGTTAATGAGTGAGGAGTTGCTATATTGAGTAGTCTTAGCGGGACGCTAAGACTAGAAGGGGTAGCATATGAATGATTTGATAAAATTAATCGAAGGGTTAGCGAATGAGTATTCCGAGCAGGTATCCATATATAAGCCAGTCGATGCCTCAAAAATTCAAGAATATGAAGAAAAGTTGGGGTTTGTTTTTCCTAAAGAACTCGTTTTACTCTGGAGTCATACCAATGGACTTAGTATAATTGACTATTGTATTTGTGGGATAAATAATAAAATCATCGCTGATATTTTGGAGGTCAATAATCCATTGGAGGAGTTCGAAGGAAGGTTTTTTCTAGACTTTATGGGTACTTCTAGTGGTGATGACTTCTATATAGAGTTGGATGACGATAACAATGTACTTGGTGTATTTTATTCCGATGACTACTTTGAGTCATTTAGAATGGTATCACCCACTCTCTACGAATTCTTGAAAGATTTCTTTACTCGAATAAAGACCTTGTTAGGCACTTTGGAGTCAGAGGATGATATTCAGTATTTGGATTATTAGGAGGTAGTTCGATCAATTATCCCCCACTGGTCTTAGCGTCTCGCTGAGACCATTAAACCATAATGATATAAGGCACTTCATCATTTGCTTTCCATATTTCCTTATCTTGATTATAAGCACAATAAGGATTTATGGGTAGGAAGTATGCCATCAGAAGTCAAGACGAGTTTTATTTTGTCACCTTCACAGTGGTGAATTGGATTGATGTTTTTATCCGACAAGAATACCGAGATATCTTTATTGGCTCGGTCAAGTACTGCCAAAAACACAAAGGATTGTTAGTGGGTGGATGGTGCATGATGACCAGCCATATTCATATGGCATTAGGCACGTCAGGTGATCATAAGCTTGAAGATATTATCAGAGACCTAAAGAGTTATACCAGTAGACATATTAGAAAAAATATTGAGAACAGCAGACACGAAAGCCGGAAGGAATGGATGTTGTCAATGATGTACAAGGCTGGCAATGCCAAGTCTAATAATAATGATTTTCAATTTTGGCAACAGCACAATCACCCCATTGAACTGTCAAGCATGGAAATCACCCATCAACGACTTGACTATATTCATAATAATCCTGTTATATCGCGTTTCGTGGAAAGGCCTAGAGATTGGCGATTTAGCAGTGCCCGTGATTATGAAGATGAAAAGGGTGAAATTGATATTACGTTTTTGTACTAAGTAGTCTTAGCGAGACGCTAAGACTAGGGGGGTCTGCCGACAGGCAGGCTTGTAGTGCGTGCTCGTCCTTAATCTTAAGTCACTATAAAATAGGTCCGCACTACAATTGCGAACCAGAATGCTTTTGACTTCATAATACCTACTTAATCGCTTCAAAGATAGGCTGCCCTGTAGCGCCATTGGGTAATCGAATTTGCAATAGCATGCTGACGGTTGGTGCAATATCGGTAATATGCATCTTCCTGACAGAGGTGCCAGACTGAATCCCCCAACCATAAAAGATGATTGGTACGTGGGTGTCATAGGTCCAAGCATTGCCGTGTCCTGTGCCCTTGGCACCTCCAGCCTGCCAAGCAGGATCAAGGATAAGCTTTACGTCACCAGACTCTTTGGTATGATAAGCACTTTGAATAAGCTTTCTCATCAAGTCGCTATAACTGTTTCGTACGAGGTCGGTGCCAGTCAAAGCCATATAAACACCTTCAATCTTCATGGCTGCTTGCGCCACGAAAAGCTGTATTTCATACAAGTCAATTTTTTTCTCCTCGATCAAATCGTGGTTTAAGAAAAGGTCATATCCTCTTGATACCTCAAACCAATCGGCCTCACCATATTTTTCGTTAACCGCAGCTTCAAGCGCTTGACTCAACTCACGGGTGTTAAAGTTGTCCACCCTGAATTTGTCATCTTTCATGCGTTGAGAGTTGTCAGCTACCGCGTGATCGGCTGTAAGAAATACTACGTAATTGCCTTTACCCACTCTATTGTCAAGGGCCTTTAGTAACCTTTCAATTTCCTTATCCAATCTAATGTAAGTGTCTTGGACTTCTTTTGATTGAGGGCCAAAATTATGGCCAATGTAATCTGGACTAGAAAAACTCACAGCCAGAAAGTCAGTAGTGGCGTCAGCACCAAGCCCTTCAGCATCAATGGCTGCTAAAGCCAATTCATTTAGAATAGTATTACCGAAAGGTGTGCTTGGTAACATTCCAAAATTACCGTTGGTCTCTCTCAGTTTGGACAGGTCATAGGGAAAAGTAGGGGCGTCTTTGCCACGGAAACCACGCTCATAGGGTGAGTTGTCAGGGCCACTTTCTGCATAGGCATTGATCGGCTTACTCAAATCCCAAGTTTGTCCAAGGTATTGGTCGGCCAACTTTCGATTGTTAAAGGTTTTCATCCAGGCTGGTAGCTCGTCCATGTAGTACGATGATGTCATGAAATTGCCAGTATTAGAATCATACCAGTAGGAACCATCTGAAAAGTGACCTCCAGGAAGTGCCGAGCCACGGTCTTTGATCGACATGGCGATTACCTTGCCTTTGTGCTGGGTAGATATCTTTAATTCATCGGTGATGGTGGAACTGTAAAGATTCATGGCAGAGATGCGCCCATTTCTTGCTGAACCTCCAACGGCTGTGGCGGCAGTATCTTCTGCGCAGTATACACTTCTTTTGAGTAGCCTACTGTACCAAGAGTTATTTACAATACCGTGAATAGCTGGTGTAGTACCTGTATAGACAGAGGCATGGCCCGGGCCTGTGCTTGTAGAGGCATAGTTGTAATGGCCGTTTTTTGCGCTAAAGCCATCGCCCATGAGTCGTTTAAAACCGCCCTCTCCAAAGTGGTTTTCGAAGCGCCAGAGGTACTCCTGCTTCATTTGATCGACCATAATGCCCACCACTAGCTTTGGGCGCTCGGTTTGGCCTTTCAGTCCGATTGAAAAAATAATAAGCGATAGGATGAGGAGGGATCGTTTCATAACTAGATCATTTTGTTGGGCAAGCTATTCTAAAATATTCTTCTCTTTGAAAGCTTTGTGTAAAAATTTTGTTACCCATTTTGTCAAAGTAGATAACAATGTAGATATCTGCTTCGGGTACCAGTTTCATGGCGAAGTAAATGGGTTCATCGGCACTGCCTAATACTTTCACTTCGGTGTACGTGGGCTCTATTAATTCGCCTCTTTTTAGGCTATAAGCCCCTTTGCCGGTTTCGGTATTGATTAAAAGCGTTTTGTCTAAGTCAGTGTCTGTGACATATTCATAACTCAATATACCCTCATAGAGGGCTTCGTCTGAAGCGATATTGTACATCAACCATTCGTCTTCAATGCGTGTGAGCGCGAGCGTGTCATTGTAATAGACAATTTCATCAAACTCAAAGCTGGTTAAAGCCTCGGTCTTGGTGTTAATGAAGCCCAGATACTTTCCGTCATTGGCAATCAGAATGGTATCCGCATAAGGTTCAATCAGCTTTTCGTAGGTAGGTGGGATTCGAATATTTTTGGATGGGTTGATGACACCTACTTTTCCTTTATCTAAAATACTGACATAGCCATCATTATTAGAACCGATGCCATCATAAATAAAATTGAGCAACAGATGCCCTGTACTATCAGCAAGGGCTGCATTTCGCTTTTGTAACCTGAGCATATTCGGACTTAGAGCTGTTACGTCATTATAAGTGGAGGCCAAAATCTCTCTGCCATGATCGTTGTAGATTTTTCGAAACTTCTTGGCATTGCTCAGCATAAAGAAGTCATTGTTGGCCTTCTCTCCGGTGGTGATATAGCGCTGTGGAATTAAAAGTTGAGGAGACCACTTGGTATCCATTAACAGTTGTCTACCCGTTTTGAACTGTGCCCAAGAGGAGTCATTGCGAAATAGCATCACCATATTTTCTCCCCAAAAAGCCAGAGAGTCATAATTGGTAGCGGGCGGAACATTGCCGAGCTGATCTAGGAGTGTCCAGGTACTGTCTTTTTGCAGCCCTAGCCATCTGTCGTTTTCAAGTACTTTGTCGTAGACGGCAGTTTTTAAATAGTCAGCATAACGATCGTGCAATAGCTGAATTCCATTATCGGTGATTATTTTCCAGCCGTAAGGCCGTTCATAGATTTCGTAAGCCCCGAATGGAATAATGGTTTCGAAATTCTGATTGAGAATCGCTTCCTGACCATCTTTTGATGCCCAAATTCTACCATTTGGCAATTCTTCCAACTCGTCATAAGTAGGTGTGAATTGAGGGGCTTTGCCACCTTTTAGAACAGGTAATAAAGTCTCTGGTGTAATGAGCTGGATGCCGGTTTCCTTTTCGAGCCACAGCTTTGTTTTAAAGGTATCAATCTCAACAAACGCATGAGGTAGGTAGGGCAAACCGTTGATGCTTTGAAGCCCAAAAAGCCCGTTTTCCTTAGTTCTGATAAAGCGATTGTCGAGTACTTTGATTTCTTCTTTTGGCCGATCAATGATCACCTCACCAGATTTGTGAATCAATCGATCACCTTCCACATTTCGAATAATGACAAACCCGTATTGAGCATCAATTGCTTCATCAAATATGCCCGTATAAATGACTTGACCGTTTCTTCCGATCACTTGTTTTTCGCTACCCTTAATGCCGAAGATAACGTCACTGAATGACGGGTTGCATAAACAGTCGGACGTTAAAGTTTCGAAGTCTGTTTTTAGCCGGGGCTTTCCGTCTGGGCTCACATATTCAATCTTGCCATCCTCTAATTTGGGCATCCAAAACTCATTTTCTACGGAGCGCGCTTTTTTCAGCGAATCGGTATCAATCGAAAAATCAAAGTCTTCAAAAAAGTCGCCATCTGGATATTTAGTCTGGTAGATATGATAGGCACGATTGGCCAAGGTGCTATTAAAGTCGTTGCTCGCATAGTCTATTAGAAAAGCCCGAAACGATTCGAGCGTATTTTCTGCTATGGCGTACCTAAATATACCTTCCACCACCTGATTTCTGTAAGGGGTATTGGGGAATTCTTCTAAGAAAGAGGTGAGGCTAGCATAGGTGCCATCTGCTGTCCGTTCTTCGTAAATGAGTTTCTTATATCTACTTTCTGCTTGTTTAAAGTCTTCGGAAACAGCGTATTCGTTCATAAACTGGGCATAGGATTGCCAAGTGTTTATCGCTTCGGCTTGTTCAAAGGCAATATGGTTTTTAAGGCGTATGGCTTCATTGATTTGTGCTGCATCAGTATGGTTTTGAATAAACCAGTTGTAGCTATCGATGGTATGTATGGCGGTAATGTCAATAAACTTTAAGCTATCTATTTTATCCTTGTGTGTTTCAAGCGACACAGAATCAACAGATAAGTCGTTTAAGTCTTCGATGTCTTTTGGGTCGGTGATGGTTTTTAGTTGGCTGAAAGACTTGTTCACGAAAAGATAGGCGCTGTCCACATTATACCTTGTAAAAGCGGTGTCTAAAAAAAGCTTGGCGTATAAGTAGTAAGCAGCAGGATTGAGCGTGTCTTTTTCAATTGAACGATCGAGTGCCTCAACCGTTTTCACCAGATCGCCACGTTGGTAAAACCTAAATGCCCGCTTTGGAATTTCGAGATTCCAATAGGCAAAAAGCGTTAGTAGTCCTGATATGAGATATAGTTTTCTGCTCAACTAATTGATTGTCTTTGGGAGATCAAAAATAATAAACGCGCGCCCAAAACTACTGTTGTAAATTAATAAGCTTAAAACGTTTCTTAATTGTACTGATTCAGTTATCCCTTTAATGACCGGCCTCACCCTCTATGAAATCGTTTGCATAAAAGAGTGAACTCAGATACGTGCTAAAAAGACTTATATTAATGCATTGCACTTTTAATCTCATAATTACCCCCTAATGAATTCAACATCAAAGCGCGTACTGAGGAGTATGTTGATCCTTTGGATGCTTGTCGCATCAGTCACAGCATTTGCTCAAGAAAACGAAAGAGTTGTGGTTGGAGACCCTGCCAAAACATCTACTGGTAGGGCAAGGGTACAAGGTAAAGTGATAGGCAAGGAAGAGGGGGAAGGACTCTTTGGTGCTACCGTGGCCATCAAAGGCACGAATATAGGTGCTGTCTGCGATGAGAAAGGAAACTTTGAATTTACCTCTGCTACCGGACAGTTTGAATTAGTAGTGCAGTATGTCGGTAAGATTACAAAAACCCTTGATCTCAGAATAATCGGAAGCGGAACCTTGAATATCAGCTTGGAAGATGAGGTTGTGAATCTAGAACAGGTGTTAATTGAAGCTGAGGGTGAAGACAAGAATATCCAACGTATCAGTGCTGGTGTAAATAGGCTCAATATTAAAGAAATTGAAAGCTTACCGGCATTTATGGGTGAAGTAGACATCGTGAAGAGTCTACAATCATTGCCGGGTGTTTCTACGGTAGGTGAAGGTGCCAGTGGGTTTAATGTAAGAGGCGGTAGAACGGATCAAAACCTAATCTTACAGGATGGTGCCATTCTTCTGAACGCATCTCACGTTTTAGGTTTTTTCTCAACATTCAACCCAGATGCTACGGAGGCTTTTACCTTATTCAAGGGTAATATGCCTGCGCAATATGGTGGCCGGATTTCTTCAGTACTAGATGTTAGGATGAAGGAAGGAAACAGTGAAAAAGTTAAAGTAAGAGGAGGGCTTGGGCTTGTTTCAAGTCGCTTGGTTATCGATGGCCCTATCAATAATGGCAAAACGAGGTTCTTGGTCGCGGGAAGGTCGTCCTACTCCGATTGGGTATTAAGCCGTGCGAGAAATATAGACGTACAGAATAGTGCCGCTAGGTTTCATGACCTCAACTTAAAACTCAGCCACAGAATTGGCAATAAGAATAAAGTAACACTCAGCTACTATCGCAGTGGCGACTTCTTTAGGTCTGCCGAAGATTTTGGTTTCGAATGGGATACCGATGTACTGAATTTTAGTTGGAATTCGAGTTTATCGGACAATCTCATATCCACAACGCGGTTGGTATCGGGTGTCTATAAAAGTAAACTCTTCGATCCCGAAGGCATTGATGCTGTAGAAGTAGACAACGGTATGAAATACTATCAAGCCCAACAAAACTTCTTCTATACACCTTCGGAAAAGCACAGTATCACTTTTGGAGCTGACTTGGTCAGCTATGACAGTCGTCCAGAGATCGCAACACCTTTAGGGCCAGACTCTGGCATTCTAGCTGAGCGGGTTGAAAAGGAACAAGGCAATGAAATAGGCTTTTTCGTCAATGACGATATCATCGTTACAAAGGACTTGGCGCTTTCTCTAGGTCTTCGGTACTCCATGTTTCAGAATAGAGGGCCTTATGACGTTTTTCAATATGCCGATGGTGCTCAACGATTGGTGGAAAATATAATTGATACAGTTTCATACGCTAAGGGAGACAAGATTGCGGATTACGCAGGGTTTGAGCCTCGTTTGGGCTTGCGCTATACCATCGATGAGCGAACGTCTATTAAGCTGAGTGTTAATCGTACGAGACAATATCTCCATACGCTTTCCAATAGTACTGCAGCTACACCTACTGATATTTTGCAACTGAGTAATTCGTACCTGAAGCCTCTAATTTCTAACAATGCCTCAATTGGTTACTTCAAGAATTTCACTGATAACAAGTGGGAAACATCATTGGAAGTGTACTTAAGAGATATCGATAACCTCCTTGACTATAAAGACTTTGTTGATTTACTACTGAACAACCACCTTGAAACTGATTTGATTGCAGGTAAGGGAAGGGCCTACGGTATGGAACTTTATATCAAAAAGAATAAAGGGCCAATGACCGGCTGGCTGTCTTACACCTTGTCTAGAACAGAGGTACAGATCAATGGTGAAAACCCTGATGAAATCATTAATGATGGGAATTGGTATCCAGCTAATTTTGATCGTACGCATAATTTTTCTTGGGTTTCGACAGTAGAATTAAGAGGTACGAGCTCCTTTAACTGGAATGTGATTTATAGCACGGGTAGGCCGATTAATGGCATTGTGACCAACTATAGAATAGGCAGTACAGTGGTGCCGCATTTTTCTGAACGCAATGAGTTTCGTATACCAGACTACTTTCGAGTGGACTTGAGTTTCACTTTTGGGCGTGATATTTTGAAGAAAGAGTTAAGAGACAAGCTTGAGGGTAGAAACTACTTAGGCACCTTGACCATAGGTATCTACAATATCCTTTCAAGAAAGAATGCGTTTTCAGTTTTCTTCAAAAGACCAGACGACCTAAGCCTAATACCTAGAGCACACCGCCTGACGGTTTTGGGAGCTGCATTTCCTAACATCACCTATAACTTCAGGTTCTGATGAAGGCTAACTGTCAACTTTTATTTATAGTGCTGACCAGTGCATTGTTTATGGCTTTAGGGTGTTCTGAGGTGATAGATTTAGATACCGAAACGGGAGGGAATCAATTGGTGATTTCTGGTAGGATTACAAACGGGGGGTTAGGGAATATAGTAAGCATTTCAAGAGCTCAACCTGACGAACGCGCTCCCGAACCAGTGGTTGGCGCCATCGTGAAAATCATTGACCTTAACAGCAATGCTGAAGAGGCTCTCAACCCGACAGCCCCCGGTCAATATGAATTATGTAGAGATGTGGTGCAAGGAGAGGTTGGTGGTCGATATCGGTTAGAAGTATCATTAGATGGTAAAACCTATACTTCTACGGCACAAGAGATGATGCCTATTTTGGCGAGGGACGAACTAAGGTTTGAGATTGATATTCAAGATAACATAACAGGAACCGGTACTGCCATCAGTACAGATGTAGTCAGAGTGTTCGCTAATAGTACTTTAGAGAACCTTCCCGAAGAGTTTTACATCAGATGGGCCATGGAAGAGGTCTATACGATCAGTGGAATGGAGCTGCCTGTAAGAAGATTCCAGTTCTATTCTCAAATGACATGCTATATCACCAATGATCTCAGCACACAAGATATTTTCTTAGTGGACGGCTCCGAAGTCAGGAACGTTAACCTTAACAACCGAGAAGTAGCTGTTCGGCCAATAGATTATACTTTTAGCACCAAGCATTACTTTAATATCATCCAATTTGCATTGAATAAGGAAGCACATGACTACTGGGAGAGGCTCCGTTCTTTAACAACGCGACAGGGTTCTATTTTTGATGCACCTCCGGCACCGGTTCCCGGCAATATGATGAGTTCTGATCCAGCGGAAGATGTTTTCGGTTTCTTTGAAGCTTCGGCTGTAGATACTGCGCGGTTGCTGGTGACTAATAATGACATCCCCCTCTTTTTCCTCGATCCATGTCAGACAGATCAAGAAGACTTTTTTAGAATAATTAGAGTGCCTAGAGATTGTGTTCAATGCTTAATAGACGAAAATATCGTAGAGGCTGAGTGCATTTTTTGCAACTTGTTACCAAATTCTAGTACCATCAGACCTAGTTATTTTTAAGCCAATCATGATGACCCAAGCCTTACATAAGTATAAAGTGTTGCTTCTCATGATACTCCTTTTAGCGTCATGTTCAGAGGTAATAGATCTAAAAACTGAGTCAGATGGCGGTCAACTAGTCATCGAAGGGAGAATTACCAATGGAACCATGGGTAACCTCGTGAACATTACACGAACGCTTCAAGAAGATCAGGCCCCCGAACCCATCAGTGGAGCAGTGGTGAAGGTCATAGACGGAAATGGGTTAGAAGAAGGCTATGTGGAGACCTCACCTGGGAAGTATGAGCTTTGCCAAGATATAGTGCTTGGAGAAGTTGGGAGTACGTATCGTTTACAAGTCGACCTTGACGGAAAAACCTACACTTCGTCAATTCAAGAAATGATGCCAATCATAGCAAGAGACGAGTTGAGATTTGAGCTAGATATTCAGGATGCGGTTACCAGTACCGGAGTCGCCACAAGCTCCGATGTGGTTAGGGTTTTCGCTAACAGTACCCTAGAAAACCTACCCGAAGAATTCTATATCCGCTGGACCATGGAAGAGGCTTACACCGTAGTGGCGGTAGACTTGCCAAGGTCTAGATTTTCGAGATATAGCCCTATGCAATGTTACATTACCAATGAGTTAAGCGCACAAGATATCTTTCTGGTAGATGGAACAGCAATACGAAATGTCAACCTCAATAATAGAGAGGTAGCCGTGCGGCCCTTAGACTATACTTTCCGAACAAATCACTATTTTAATATCATTCAGTTTGCACAGAATAAAGAGGCACATGATTATTGGCAAAACCTCAAATCTTTGACAACGCGGCAAGGCTCTATTTTTGACGCTCCTCCGGCACAAGTACCAGGAAACATCACAAGTTCGGACCCATCTGAAAGTGTTTTCGGTTTTTTCGAGGCTGCGGCTGTTGACACGGCTCGCTTGCGCGTAACGAACACGGATATTCCGTTGTTCTTTTTGGACCCTTGCCAGATGGATCGTGAAGATTTCTTTAAAATCCTGAGACTACCACCCGATTGTTTTAGTTGTCTCATTGAGGAAAAGATCCTCGAGCCGGAATGCCTTTATTGTAATTTACTGAATAACTCTAGCCTTACCCGTCCAAGTTATTACTAAGCCAAATGAGATGATGAGCATCTTAAATAGCCATAAACTAATCTTCACTTTATTCTCTATACTGTGTTTAGTCGGCTGCTCTGAAGTTATTGAATTAAAGAATAACTCTGAAGGAGGGCAGGTTGTCATTTACGGTAGAATTAGTAATAGCACGCAAGCCAACGAGGTTATAATATCCAGATCAGGAGGAGCCACTACTGCACCATTGCCCATTGAGGGAGCAATCGTTAAAATTATTGACAATGCTGGTGCGGAAGAGCTGTTAGTGGAGGAAGCACCCGGAAGGCATGTGCTGATTGGAGATATAATTTCTGGGGAGTTTGGTCAATCTTATCGCTTAGAAGTAACGGTCAATAACAAGCTTTACACTACACAATTTCAAGAGTTGATGCCAGTGATTGCGCAAGATGAAATGCGTTACGAAATAGGCGTAGAAAGAGACATTACTTCAACAGGCACTGAGGTTTCAGAAGAAGTAGTAAGCATCTTTTTTGATTCAGACTTACCCGCTGAGCTTCCTGATGAATTCTTTATCCGTTGGGAAGTGGAAGAGGCTTACAGCGTATTGACATCTTTTCTCCCTATATTTTGGTTTCCACGCGCACCTTCTCAAAAGTCTTGCATCATCGTTAATAAATTGGGGGCCGATAATATCTTTTTGTTGGATGGAAGAGAAATCAGAACTTCCGAATTAAGGAATAGGAAGTTAATTACAAGAAGGATTGACCGAAGCTTTTCAAACAAGCATTATTTCAACTTAATACAATCTTCCGTTAGTCAAGAGAACCATGAATATTGGCAAGATTTAAGAACTCTGACCATTACCAACGGTTCTATTTTTGACCCCGTTGTAGGGCCACTCAAAGGAAATATCCAAAGCAGCGATCCGGAAGAAGATGTTTTCGGTTTTTTTGAAGTGATCGGCATTGATACGACAAGATTGTTAATGACTAATAATGATATTCCAGTGTTTTTTGAAGACCCCTGTCAACTCATTGGAGAAAAAATAATCCCACTCCTAACCGTTCCTTTTGGTTGTGTTGATTGCTTAATTCAACGTAAACTAATTGATCCGGGCTGTTTGTTTTGTTCTGAGAATCCTGGTAATTCACCACGACCAAGCTATTTCTAATGTCTACAATCAACCAGCGTATAGCAGAACTGATTAAAGAATTTGGTGATTCTGAAAGTGGTTTTGCCAAGCGTATTCAAGTTTCTAGTTCAGTTATGTTCAATATTGTTAATCCAAAAGGCCGTAAGAGTTATCCAAGTGGACCGGTGTTAGAAAAGATACTTGACCTGGAGAATAATGGTAAAAAAGTGTCTGCCGAGTGGTTGATGCGTGGCGATGGACAAATGTACCAATCCGATCAAGGGGAGAAGATCAGTAACCCTAGTGAGGCGATTGAATACTTAAAGAAGGAGTTTGAGCGACTGACAAAAGAGGCTAAATAGTTGAGAAACTGACCAAAGTCATTGGGCTGACAACTTAATCCTTAATATCTTTGACCTATAAAGTAAGAAACTATGAAGAAGTCAATTTTTCTTGTGTGCGCACTATTTGTATTCGCATGTAGTCCACAACAAAAATCAGAAGAGATCACTGCTGAGGTAGTGGGTAAATATGGTGCTGAGATCACCTCAGAAGGTATGATTTCAGTAGATGATATGGTGACACAGTTATCAAAATCGGATTCTATTACCGTGAAGGTAAAGGGTGAAATCACCGCAACATGTGCCATGAAGGGCTGTTGGATGAACCTTGTCATGCCAAATGGCGAAGAAATGCGTGTGACTTTCAAAGACTATGCATTCTTTGTACCTAAAGAAGGCATGGAAGGTAACGAAGCATTAATTGAAGGCGTGGTGACTAGAACAGTTACAGACGTAGAAACTTTGAAGCATTATGCTCAGGATGCCGGAAAGCCTCAATCCATCATTGATGCTATCACAGAGGCCAAAGAAGAATTGGCTTTTGAAGCAAGCGGAGTGATTATTTACAAGACACAAACTGCTGCTGCCGAAGAGAGCACTACGGAGTAATTCATCAAGTAAAATCTAGGAAGCCAGTCCGATTTGTCGGTCTGGCTTTTTTTATGGCCCTGTTTCAAGAGCCAGATGGCTCTCAATGCCAAATTGATGCAACCTTTTCGTTTTCTTTTCCATCTATTAAGAAGAGACTGTAACCAAAAGGTCATTTTTCAGTCTATATAAAAAACTAACAGGTCATGAAAACTCAAAAACGCTTTACGCGCGCACTTATCTCATGCGCATTTTTACTATTACTCACTATTTCCGCTTTTGCACAACAAAAGGTAAAGGCCTCCGATATAATGGATGCCCTCAAAAATGGAGATGATATCACTTACAAAGATGTTACTGTTACCGGAGTCCTAGATTTCACTTTTATGGATGAAAAGAAGGAAGATCTGCCTACTAGAAGGAGATGGTGGAGAAATGGGGGTGATAATACAGTAGAAGAAACCATTACGTCAAAAATCTCTTTTGTGAATGTGACTTTCGAAGATGACGTCCTAGCATACTATCACGATGACAGGTCGGAGTATACTTTTACCGCAGATTTTGAAAAAGATGTTGAGTTCCAAAACTGTAAGTTCAATAGAAATGCCATGTTCAAGTACTCGGTTTTTGAACGTTTAGCAATTTTTGAGAACTCCTCTTTTAATGAAGAGTCAACTTTCAAATACGCTGAGTTTGAAGACAAAGCAGACTTCTCACAGACCTTCTTCGATGAAGATGCCATTTTCAAGTACACGAAATTTAGAGATGGTGCTAACTTCAATTCTGCCAAGTTCGATAGATCTTTGGATATGAAGTACACTAAGGTAAGAGGAGACCTAGACATTGAAGATCTTGATGTCAGATGGGATATCATCACCAAATATGCCGAAGTAAACGGTAGAAGCTTTTCGCGGTACTTAATCGATAATTAAACTACCTATAAAATAGATTGAGAAAGCCCCGACATGTCGGGGCTTTCTTCTTTTAGGCCTTTTTGGTATAGTATTTGCCTGTTCGAGCATGATAATAATCAACCGCAAATGAAGATAAGGCCTGCTAGAATATTAGGATTACTGACCCTTATTATTACACTCGTTAGCCTAGGCCTACCCATTCATGGACAGGATAACAACGTCCTCACAGACGCAGCACTTTCTGAAAAAATCTATCTCCAAACAGATGGTCAGGTATATACCAATGACCAAACCATCTGGTTCAAAGCGATTGTCACCAATGCCATAGATCATACGCCTACGTTGCTAAGCGGAGTGCTTTATGTTGAACTGGTGAATTCCAGTGAAGAGGTAATGCGCAGAAAGATGCTGAAAATTGAGCAGGGCACAACCTCTGGCTCATTTGAGTTAGACGAATCTTATACTTCGGGCCGGTATCTGCTTCGGGCCTATACCGAATGGAGTAAGAACTTTGGAAGCGACTATTACTATCAATCCTACTTATACATTTTTCCTCCCGATGATGAGACGAGTGAGGTCTTGTCATCGATAGACAATGTTGTACTGGATAAAAGAGATGATGGCTTGAAATTAACAGCATCCTTGGTGCCTAGTATAATCGATAGCCTTCACGAAAAAAGACTTATGGTCTACCTGACGGTGGATGATAAAGAAGACTCAGTTGAGATCAAGGCATCTCGAAGAGATGGCTACCAACTGGAATATGTATTACCCGAGCAAGCAGATCTAGCCACGATTAAGATCCGAACTAGTACTGGAGTAGTGGACTCTAAAACTATCCTTATCAACGATGATGCGATGGACTTGCAGTTTTTTCCAGAAAGCGGTTCACTTGTCGATGGGCTGATCAGTAAAGTTGGTTTCAAAGCGGTAAGCCCGGACGGCAAGGGCAAGCAAGTGACAGGGAGTATAGTGAATGAAGCCGGAGAAGAGCTTACCACCTTTGAGAGTAATAGCTTAGGGATGGGTGCACTAATCCTACAACCGAAACAAACAGAGACCTACTATGCAAAAGTGGCAAGCACAACAGATGACAACCTAGACGTACTCTACCCATTACCAAAAGTAAGCCCAGAAGGAACGGTGATGTCAATTAAAAAGGCGAGTCAAAGGATCAGTGTTCGAATTACCTCCAGTAACATGAAAAGCGACCTTGTCAATGTCGAAGTAAGCCGAAGAGGTATCAGTTACTTTAAAGTAGAGGGAAAGTTGAACGACCTAGGCCAATTGCTTTTCAACTTTACAGCAGATCAGTTACCGGAAGGAGTTTTGGCCTTTACCCTAACGGATAAATTAAACCGGCCTCTAGCCAGTAGATTATACTTTAATGAAAAGCCTAGCGAGAGATTAAACATTACAATAGCCTCAGATAAGCCCACATATGCGCAAAGGGATAAGGCTCGGCTGAAGGCCAAGGTCACTGATAATAACGGAGAGGCAGTCGATGCGAGACTATCAGTGCTAGTAATGAACAAAGAGCAACTAGGGGACTTACAGCAAAAGCGAGAGAACATCCTTTCCTACTTCCTAATGAACTCAGAGCTCAAAGGCCATATTGAAGATCCGGGTTACTATTTGCGGCCAGAGAATGAATCAAGACTCAGAGATTTAGATGTGCTGATGCTTACTCAGGGTTGGAGCAAGTACAAATATACAGCCCTGACGCTGCCTGAAAAGCAACAGTATCAGCCAGAGTTAAGCCTAAGTGTATCGGGTTCTGTCACTGACCTGATAAGGGAGCGAAAAGTTAGAAAAGGAATTGATTTAACGATGGCTACTTTTAACGACCCGCCAACTTTTGACACGCAAGAAACTGATGATCTAGGTCGCTTTAGTTTTGATGTGAGTGATGCCTATGGGGAAAGTATGCCCGTTTTGATACAAACTAAAAAGAAAGGAAAGAAGTCAAGTTATACCATTACCCTTGACAAAAAACACTCACCAAAAGTGCGGTTTGATCATGAGGTTTCTGTTGAGCGCGTAGATTCAACGATCTATCAATTAGTAGAAAAACATCAGGAAAGAAAGTTAGTAGATGATGCCTATGACTTTTCTACACGGGTAAGAGATCTTGGTGAGGTAGTTGTCGAAGACTATGCGCTGACTCCCCTGAGAGAACAGATGATGAAAAAGTACGGTAAGCCGAGTGCAGTGATTGAAGGTGATGAACTTCGAGAACAAGAGGAGAAATGGTCATCAGGCTTGTATAGCGTTTTGGCAGATGAACACAAAGATAAGTTATCAATAAGACGAACCATCAGTTCTGGGTTAGGCCCGTATAGCGCAGGAGAGTCATTATATGCAAGTGTTCATCACTCTTTTTTGACCATAGTTTTGGTCGATGGCATTCCTGTAGAAACAAAACAGTATAATTTGCTCCCATCCATACCTTTGAATGAAGTTAAAAGTTTTGAGATTATAAAATATCCTGGTACACTTCAAAACCTGATTATCTCACTGTATCGAGAGTTTACACCATTTCCATTACCGGCAAATAATAGCATACTGGCGATATATACCTATGCTGGCAAGGGTTTAAGCGTCAAATCGAATAAAGGTATGTTTAATGGAGCCATTCCAGCCTTTTCAGTAATACAAGAGTTTTACGCGCCAAAGTATGACAAGCTGACTGCTGAGGACTGGGTGAAGCCGGATTACAGGGCTTTAGTCCACTGGGTCCCGGATGCTTTAACGAATGATAATGGTTTAGTTGAAACGGAATTCTATAATGCTGATAACCTGGGTGAAATGCTTGTGGTGGTAGAGGCCATTTCTGCGGATGGTCAGATCGGTTATCAGGAGATGGTATTTAATGTAGAGAAGCGCAAGCGTTGATAAGTCATTTCGTATGAGCTTTTTGGCTTGTTTTTTGTTATCTAGCGATAGGCCAAAACATATTTGAAATGATAGTACGCCCTCTCAAAGCACGTCAATTTACATTTCTACTCCTTTCATTAACTTTCATTTCTAATACTTTCTACGGCCAAGAAAGTACAGACCTCTCAACTTACGCTGCACTTTCTGAAAAGATCTATCTCCAAACAGACGGTCAAGTATATACCAATGACCAAACTATCTGGTTTAAAGCTATTGTGACCAATTCGATTGACCATACTCCAACTATGTTAAGTGGGGTACTTTATGTTGAGTTGATCAATTCAAAAGAAGAAGTAGTCAGAAGGAAGATTCTAAAAATTGAGCAGGGCACTACTTCAGGTTCTTTTGAGCTGAAAGATACTTATGAAGAAGGCAGGTACTTACTCAGAGCCTATACCGAATGGAGTAAGAACTTTGGTTCCAAATTTTACTATGAATCCTATTTATACATTTTCCCTCCCAATGATGAGACGAGCGAGGTCTCTTCATCGATAGACAATGTTATACTGGATAAAAGAGATGATGGCTTGAAGTTAACAGCATCCTTGGTGCCCAGTATTATTGATAGCCTTCACGAAAAAAGACTGATGGTTTATCTTACTGTGGATGCTAAAGAAGACTCCGTTGAGATCAAGGAATCTCGAAGAGATGGCTACCAACTGGAATATGCACTACCTGAGCAAGCTGATTTGGCTACTATTAGAATCCGTACGAGTACTGGAGTGATGGATTCTAAAACCATCCTCATCAATGATGATGCGATGGACCTACAGTTTTTTCCTGAAAGTGGTTCATTGGTAAATGGTCTGATTAGCAAAGTTGGCTTCAAGGCAGTAAGTCCAGACGGTAAAGGCAAGCAAGTGACTGGCAGTATAGTCAATAAAAGTGGAGAAGAGCTCACCACCTTTGAGAGTAACAGTTTAGGTATGGGGGCGCTCATCCTTCAACCAAAACAAGGAGAGACTTACTATGCAAAGGTGGCAAGCACAACGGATGATAACTTAGATGTGCTCTACCCACTGCCAGAGGTCAATCCTGAAGGAACGGTAATGTCGATTAAAAAGTCAAACGAACGAATCAGCGTTCGCGTGAGCTCTAATAACATAAAAAATGACCTTGTCTATGTCCAAGTAAGCAGAAGAGGCATCAATTACTTTAAAGTAGAGGGTAAGGTAAATGATTTGGGCCAATTGCTTTTCAACTTTACAGCAGAGCAGTTACCAGAAGGAGTTTTAGCCTTTACACTAACGGATAAATTAAACAAGCCTCTAGCCAATAGATTATACTTTAATGAGAAGCCTAGTGAGAGATTAAATATTACAATAGCCTCAGACAAGCCAACATATGCGCAAAGGGATAGGACAAGGCTGAAGGCCAAGGTAACCACTAAGAGTGGAGAGGCAGTCGATGCGAAACTATCAGTGCTAGTAATGAACAAAGGGCAACTAGGGGACTTACAGGTAAAGCGAGAGAACATCCTTTCCTACTTCCTAATGAACTCAGAGCTCAAAGGCCATATTGAAGATCCGGGTTACTATTTCCGGCCAGAGAATGAATCAAGACTCAGAGATTTAGATGTACTGATGCTTACCCAGGGTTGGAGCAAGTATAAATATACAGCGATGACTTTGCCAGAGGAGCAACGATACCAACCAGAGTTAAGCCTAACTGTATCGGGTTCAGTTACTGGTCTTATAAGTCAAAGAAGGAAGAAGAAAGGTATTGACCTTACCATGACGACTTTTTATGACCCACCAACTTTTGATACTCAGACAACAGATGATTTGGGCCGATTCAGTTTTAATGTCAACGATGCTTTTGGAGAAAGTCTGCCCGTTTTGATACAAACTCAAAGGAAAGGTAAGAACACTGACTATACAATCAACCTAGATGAAAAGCTATCGCCCAATATTCGATTTAATCATGAGGTATCTATTCAAAGGGTTGACTCCACCATTTATGACTTAGTAGAAAAGCATCAAGAGCGAAAACTAGTGGATGATGCCTATGACTTTTCTACAAGGGTAAGAGATCTCGGAGAGGTAGTTGTAGAAGACTATGCTTTGACTCCTCAAAGGGAGCAGATGATGGAAGACTATGGTAAACCGAGCGTAGTAATAGACGGTGATGTATTCAGAGAGCAAGTGCCGAAATGGTCCACAGGTTGGACAACTGCTGTGAGGGGTCAAAATACCAAAGCATTGAGAGACCTCAATGCTATACTTATGGTAGTTGATGGTATTCCAGTCATGAAAGAGCAATATAGTTTATTATCCCGCCTGCCAATTAGTGAGATTAAGTCTTACGAGATAATAACGAAACCTAAGGGCTTCCGACAATTGTATGCCAAAGTGTTTGGTCCCTGGGCTTTAGCCGATATACCTCCTCCTCCTTACGGTATAATGTCTGTTTATACGTATGCAGGTTTAGGCCTCAGCCTGAAAGCTTACAAAGGGATATTTCATGGAGCCATACCGGTCTTTTCATTTGAAAGAGCATTCTACGCACCAAAGTATGAGAACCTGAGTGATCAAGACTGGATTAAGCCTGACTACCGGGCTTTGTTACATTGGCTACCGGATGCGGTGACCGATGAAAGCGGTGTGGTAGAAACAGAATTCTATAATGCTGATAATCTCGGTGAAATGCTTGTGGTGGTAGAGGCCATTTCCGCGGATGGTCAGGTCGGTTATCAGGAGATGGAGTTCAGTGTTGAGAAACGAAAACGATAAACCGTGATTCTATCGGCTTTGTTTAATAAAGGCGTTCGCCAACATGCGCATTTGCATTTGATAAGGTAGAATCTTACCTAAAGCTTTATACACCTTAGGCATAAAACCCGGTATAGCCACGGCCTTGCCTTTGTACATTTTATCGAGCGCGTATTCTGCGACATCTTCGGGTGACTGCTGTGTTCTTTGTGAAGCCTTGCCCATTTCTTTATCCCTTTGAATAACATCAGGATTGGTTAAAACAGCCGCAGGGCATAAAATGGTTACCCCAATGTCAGTGGCTTCCAACTCTTTTCTTAGTGACTGTGAAAAGGAATGTACGAAACGCTTACTGGCAGAATAAATGCCTTTGTAAGGTATGTCATAGAAAGAGGCCATACTCGCCACATTCAAAATGTATGCTTTCGGTAGGGCCTTCATGTCAGTTAAAAAAGAATGGGTCAACATTACCAACGCCACCATGTTCAGTTGCATTTGGCCATAATAGAAGCTCGATTCTCGGCTTAGAAAAGCTCCTGAGTTGCCTAACCCCGCATTGTTAACCAGTATGTCAACAGTGTATCCCTTTTGCTTACACCAATCGTAAATAGCCTGAGGGCTATCTTTTTGCATCATATCCGTTGCGAACATGTCGAAAGATTGTGTAGGGTATTGCGTTTTCAGCGCTTCGGTTGCCTCTTCAAGTTTCGGTTCGGGAAGGGCGACTAACAGCACATTTTGACCTCTTGCTGCGCAGTTTTCTGCAATAGCCTTGCCGATACCATTGCTGGCTCCGGTGACTAGTGTATATGTGTTGTTCTGATCAGACATTATTTGCTTTAAGCCAGTCTACTGTATTTTGAATTCCTTCCTTTAAAGGAGTGACTTGATAACCTAATTCGTTTTGTGCTTTGGCACTCGATACACTCCACTTGTAGAGGTATTTTCGAACCCATCCGGGTGTAATCATTGGCTGCTTACCGAATTTCTCGGCCATAAACAGTTGATATTTCCCGAAAGTCAATAATACGCCCAAAGGCATTTTATAGAGTTTGTATTTTTTACCGCCAATCTCAGCAATCGTGTCGAACAGCTCAAAGTAAGTGGCATCGTCTCCACCTAGAAGATAACGTTCACCGGCTTTACCATTTTTCATTGCTAGGATATGCCCATTAATTACGTCATCAACGTACACATAGTTCCCTGTACTGAGCCCGTCACCAGGAATAAACTTCCATTTGCCGGCAATGTACTGCTTAACAAGTTTAGTGACAGAGTTACTGACGTTCAAAGGTCCTGGACCATAAACCCGAGTTGGGTTCACTATGACAACATGCTGGCCATTGGCTACACACTCTTTTATTTTAAGCTCAGACTCGTGTTTAGTGCTCTCATATTCTGTAAAGAAGTCGACTTGTCTTGGCGTATCCTCATTTACGGGCCCGTCAATCGCGGGTCCGATAACCCCGGCTGTTGAGGTCACCACAATTTTTGATACTCCTTGCTTTTTAGCGGCACCTAATATGTTTAGGGTGCCATCAATGTTAACGGTCCTAAAAGTGTCGTCTTTGGCCCATACACTGGCGAAAGCCGCCAGATGATAAACCTCATCACAGCCTTCCATGCCATTTTCGAGCGCGTCAATAGAAAATAAATCTCCTTCAACAAACGATATCCTATCATGGACGAGGTCTTTCGCTTTACTCTTTGATCGAATCAATGCGACCACATGGTTGCCTTCGTCAGCCAACTTCATGGTGAGTTTCCTACCAATAAAACCTGTGCTGCCTGTTATGAATATGCGTTTTGACATTAAATGACTTTCATTTCTGGGTGATGCCTCAAAGAGAAAAAGAAATTAGATAAGGCTAATGTTATGTGGACGAAGAAAGCGACCCAAATGGTTCCCGTAGTGAGTGTAACTAGGCAAAGAATTATTCCTAAGGGGATGGCGCCAATAGTTTCTTCTAAGTTTTTTGGTACATGTACTAATGCGTACAAGGCTGCATTGAGTATGATGGCGGGCCATTCACCAAGTAATGGAACTGTGGCAAAAAGTAAAAGACCTCTAAACATCAGTTCATACCCGAAAAGGTAAGCACACCAAGAAAAAGCGTTTTTCGCTACCATGGGTTTAGTCCATTCCTTTTCTCTCACATTCGGATAAAAGGCGAGGTTTTTTTCCTTTTTGGAATTGAAAAAGTTCATCGGAATAATGATCAGAGCCAAACCGAAAATCCAGTAAAGCGAGATATCATGATTTTTGAAAGCCACACCGTAAGCGGATAGGTCTTTGTCTAAAACGAGTAGCATAATCACCGCTGGAATGATCCCTATGGTCATAGCACCCACATAGCGATGCGCCCAAATGGCACGTGTGTTACCTTGGGTCTCTCCATATTTTTGGACGAATCCTTGTTTTACTTTCTTAGAGATAGCGTAAAAATGGTAGATACTAAAACCAACCGTCACAAGTGCAATGGCCAGCACAGGTTCTAAAAAACTGGGTTTCCAAATGGGAATATCCATGCAAGATTTTGAGCTTTGAACTGGCAAAAATAAAAACATCTATTGGAATAAGGGCCGAAGGCTTTATAAATTACAGTTCAATCGTTTACCATGAAGAAGATATTCCTTAGCCTCATAATCTGTTTGCTCACAACATCTATCTATGGTCAGTCCATCACGGCTGAACAACTCGTGGATAGGACAATCGCCTTTCACGACCCTGACGGATGGTGGAATAGGGTGAAAATGGACTTGGTGGTGGAAATGAAAACACCCAATCGCCCGCCCAGGTTGAGCAATATAGTAGTAGATAATATCAAGGGTAGTTTCCATCTCTCCACTTTGAGTAATAACCGGTTGTTAGAATGGATGGTTGACGGAAAGGATTCTTGCGACTTTAAAGTGAATTTCTCACAACCTATTTCAGCTGCTCAGGCAGATTCATTGAGCTTGACGTCTGACCGTGCCCGGAGGTGGAGAGACTATTATACCTACCTCTATGGATTACCGATGAAGCTAAAGGATGAGGGCACTAATATAGGAGAAGAGGTAATAGAGACCACTTTTATGAATAAGCCAGTGCTAGCCTTAAGAGTTACCTATGACGAGACAGTCGGTAATGATATTTGGTATTTCTATTTCAACCCCAATACTTACGCGATGGTCGGTTATCGATTTTATCATGATGAGGCCAAGAATGATGGCGAATACATTGTTTTAGAGGATATGATAATTGAGCAAGGCTTAAGGATTCCGAAAAACCGAAGCTGGTTCACGAATGCCGAAGACAAACTATTGGGTGTTGATTACCTAAAGGAATTTAAAGTAGATAGGGGCTGGTAAGGGCTATAAGTTGAAAAATCCTGTTGTCTGAATTTGCCTTATGCAGTCAACTATTTCTTCTTTTTACGCTTTAGCGAATTAATGAATTGTGACCAAGCAAAAGGATTAAGCAGAGGATTTGCTCTCGGGCCAGCACTATTTTGTAGGTTCACAAATTGCTGGTTTTGCATGTATCGGTAGTTGGCACTAGGACTTGCCTGCATAGGGGTTGTTCTGATCAGTTCCTGAATTACCTCTGGTTCGAAAGTGTTGAGGACATTCTGTTGATCTTGATTAAGGTTCATCGCTAGAATGGCTTCCTTGAATAAATCCTCAGAAGGAAATGGATTCACTTCTACTTGACCTAAATCTACAGCATCTTCTTCCAAGGCGAAAATTACAGTCCAACGGTCACCCACGCTGTCTGGAACGACAACTTCTCTATTTACAAAACCAACAGCACTGACAATTAATACATCACCAGCAAGAAAAGCCTTACTGATCCACCCTTTGTAATCCGTTATATCTCCACGGCCGCTGCGCTTGTTAAAGACGTGAACCCCGGGAATGGTCTGTGTACTATCCGCATTCATTACGAGGCCTGAAACCTGAACTATCTTTAAATCTTCCTGATCTTGGGCATAGCTCATCTGCGGCAATAATGCCATTGACATCACTGCTAGGATCAAGATGAGATAATACTTGTTTGAAAGATGTTTCATTAAACTAGTTCGTAGTACACTTATACGTAAAGCAAATCTAAGAGATTCAATAAGGTTGATCTACTTTCTGTTACAATGATAACATGCAAAAAGCATATTTTGATTGGCGAAATAGATTTATTCTTTTCAAATTAACAATTCTTAACCCATGCGCCTCAAGAATTTTAGCCTCAGTTTTGGTAGTCAAATCTTTAAATCAGTCTCTGACGAGTCTAGGGTTAGGATATTACATCTATTATACAAAAATGGTGAATTGACCATTTCTGATATTGAGCACATCTTAGAGTTTACGCAAACCAAAACCTCTCGGCATATTACTTACCTAAAGAATTCGGGGATGGTAAGCGCCCGAAAAGTCGATCAGTGGGTGTTTTATAACATTCGAGAAGAAGTGGAGGAGTTGACGAATCGAATTTTAGAGTTTCTCGTAAAAGATGCCGTGCTACAAAAAGATCAGCAGACTTATGAAGTGCTTCATTCGAATAGAGAATTAGCTAAGAGTAGGCTTCAGAATAAAAACCTATTGCGTTAAACTAAGCAGAAACTTTGTAGTTATTTGACAAACAATTCTCCTTTGAGCAAATACAAACATATTTTCTTCGACCTAGATCATACCCTTTGGGATTATGATGCCAATGCGCGTGAAGCGCTTTACGAACTCTACGATCGGTACAAGTTTGGTCAGTTAGGCCTTTTCGAAAAAGAGTTACTGGCTGATACTTTCTTTGAAATCAATGAAGGTTTATGGGACCTCTACAATCGCAACGAAATACAGAGAAGAGATATCCGTGAAAGAAGGTTTCCGGCTATTTTTCAAAGACTGGATGCTTCCCTTGAGCACATGCCGTATCGGATTGAAGAGGAATATATAGCCCTCAGTCCAACGAAAAATAGAACTTTTGATGCAGCACATGAGGTGCTAGATTACCTGAGTGATCAGTATACATTGCATATCATCACCAATGGCTTTGACGATATTCAAGCCACAAAACTCAAGTCATCAGCGCTAGATCAATATTTTGAGGTAGTGATTACTTCAGAATCCTCAAAAATGAGAAAGCCCGATCGTGGAATTTTTGAACTAGCGCTCAATCAAACCAAAGCGCTATTAGAAGAAAGCATTATGATTGGTGACAACCTAGATTCTGATATTGCTGGTGCTGTGAATATTGGAATGGATCATGTTTGGTTTAATCCGAACAAGATAGCTACCGACCGTGTCATTCAACATGAAATACAGAACTTAATTGAGTTAAAAAGCATTCTATAGCAAACGGTTTCATAACAGGGTTTTGAAACAGTATATTTGCGCAAATCATTTGACAGAACCATAAAAAAGTAAACTATGGCAACAGGATTTTTCAACGTGCCTTCTCCAATTAACGAACCCGTATTAGATTACGCTCCGGGTTCTGCGGAAAGGAAGAAATTAAAAGCTGCATTGGCTGAGGCTAGAGCGCAACAAATCGATGTACCAATGTACATCGGTGACCAAGAAGTAAGAACCAATGATAAAAAGCCGATGTCGCCTCCACACGATCATCAGCATATTCTTGGTCACTACAATGCTGGTGATGCCTCACATGTAAAAGCTGCGATTGATGCTGCTATGGCTGCCAAATCCGCCTGGGCTGATATGGGATGGGAGCACAGAGCTTCTATCTTCTTAAAGGCTGCCGAACTGATTGCTGGCCCTTACAGAGCCAAGTTAAATGCTTCAACGATGTTGGGTCAATCGAAGAATGCTTACCAAGCAGAGATTGATGCAGCTTGTGAGTTCATCGACTTTCTAAGATTTAACGTGCAATACATGACGGAGATTTATGCGCAACAGCCTGCGTCTGGTCCTGGTGTATGGAATCGTTTAGAGCAAAGACCTTTAGAAGGATTCGTATTTGCATTGACTCCTTTCAACTTTACAGCCATTGCGGGTAATCTACCTACTTCAGCTGCTATGATGGGTAATACTATTGTGTGGAAGCCTTCAAATACTCAGATCTATTCTGCTAATGTATTGATGGAAGTTTTCAAAGAAGCGGGTGTTCCTGATGGCGTAATCAACCTTGTATATGTTTCTGGCCCTGTGGCAGGAGACGTAATCTTTAACCATAAAGATTTTGGTGGTATTCACTTTACAGGGAGTACAGGTGTTTTTCAGAACATTTGGAAAACCATAGGAGAGAATATTCACAAGTACAGATCTTACCCGAGAATAGTGGGTGAAACTGGTGGAAAGGATTTTATCATGGTGCATAAGTCATCAAATGCTAAAGAAGTAGCGACTTCTATTTCTAGAGGTGCATTCGAATTCCAAGGACAGAAATGTTCGGCAGCATCTAGGGCATATATTCCGTCTAACCTTTGGGAAGAAGTGAAGGGATATGTTCAGGCTGATCTTGCGACTTTCAAAATGGGTCCTACCGAAGATTTCGGAAACTTCATTAACGCTGTGATTGACGAAAAGTCATTTGACAACATCGCGAAGTACATTGATGACGCGAAGGCTAGTCCAGATGTAGAAATCATCGCAGGTGGAAACTACGACAAGTCTAAAGGTTACTTTGTTGAGCCAACAGTGCTTTTAGCAAAAGATCCTAAGTACACTACCATGTGTGAAGAGATTTTCGGCCCGGTGATTACGATCTACGTTTATGACGAGAACGAATTTGAAGCAACATTAGAATTGGTAGATAATACTTCGCCTTACGCTTTAACAGGATCAATCTTCTCAAAAGATCGTTATGCTTTAGAGCAAGCGACTAAGGCACTTCAAAATGCTGCGGGTAACTTCTACATCAATGATAAACCAACGGGTGCAGTAGTAGGACAGCAGCCATTTGGTGGTGCTAGAGGTTCTGGTACGAACGATAAAGCAGGTTCAATGATCAACTTGTTGCGCTGGGTGTCGCCTAGAACAATCAAAGAGACCTTTGTTCCAGCAAAGGATTACAGATATCCTTTCTTATCTGAAGATTAATGAATTGAAAGCCCCGCTAGTCGGGGCTTTTTTATGTTTAAAATTATGGATGAACAATTAATAAAGGTTGAAAAGTTTTTCACCGAGGAGGTGCCTAGCTTACTCGAAAACCTTGACAAAAAAGAACATGCTGTTTGGGGAATAATGACGCCTCAGCATATGTTGGAGCACCTGATCGTCACCTTTAAAATGTCCATTGGGCGTATCAATATTCCAGTGGTTTCTAAAGAAGAAGACTTTCCTCGCTTAAAAGCTTACTTGATGAAGGACAGCCCTATGAGGCGGTCGGTTCCAGCTCCTACAGGCAAAAATGAGTTGCAACCCTTAAGGTCAGCAAGTTTAGAAGAAGCCAAAGAAAAGCTAATCAGAGAAACGAATAGCTTCATAGAGTTCATGCGTGCCAATCCTGATTTTATAGCTAACCATCCGTTTGGAGGTCCTATGACTGCCAAAGAATGGCTGTTCTTTCATAAGAAACATTTCAAGCATCATTTTATTCAGTTTGGCCTGATTCCAGATTATGAATCATGAACATTTTAATCGCTTGGAAAGAATGTTCCATGCTGCACCAATTCAGGACATACTAATTGGCGCGAAATTGCAGGTGCAAAAGGGGAGGGCCACCTATTCACTTAATATCTCCAAAGACTACTTCCATGCTGCCAATGCACTGCACGGAGCCATCTATTTTAAGTTACTCGATGACTCAGCCTATTTTGCTGCAGCTTCATTAGAGGAGGAGTATTTTTTGCTGACCAAGTCTTACACTATCCACTTCAAAAGGCCAGTGGAAATCGATCGATTGATGGCAGTGGGAGAGGTCACCTCGGTTGATGAAAATGAGATAACCTGTAAGTCAAAAATTACAAATGCTTCTGGAAAAGTAGTGGCTGAGGGCGAAGGGGTTTTTGTGAAGAGTAAGAAACGCTTGAAAGACCAAGCCGGATATCTTTAATCATAGGGATATTCCTTCAAGCCAGACGAACTCACCTTTTATCGTGTTGATGTAACTTTTTTCTCGCGCCTAAGTCTTTATAGAGAATACATATCAAATCAAACCACGGTCAAAATGAAAAAACTCATCACAACATTATTACTAATGGCGGTCTGTGTTTCTGTGCAGGCGCAGAAAAAGGTTCGCGAGAAAGATATTCTTGGCGAATGGGATCTTGTCATCGATTTAGATGAAGCCAGAGACGAAGTTGAGGAAGAACTAGAAGAGGAAGAGTCATGGATAGCAAGACGTTTTGCCAGAGGCATCAGTAATTTCGCAATGGATATCGTTGAAAGTATTGATATCAAATTCGACTTTAGGGAAGATGGTGAAGTAAAGCTAAGCATGAACATTTTCGGAGAAAGAGAAGTCGAATACTTGGAATGGTCAATCAATCGAGATGGGGAACTCATCATTGAAGACAACGACCACGACAGAAGAGACAATCGAAGAAGAAGCAATAACTCTTTTGATTTTTCAGATGAAGATGATGTCTGGATGATGAAAGACGGTAGGCTTCAAGTCTTTGAAAAAACTCGGAGAGGACGGCTTGAGATAAAGGAAGAAATTTATCTGAAGAAGAGATAATACAGTAAAGGCTAACAGAAATATGGCCCCGCCTCGAAGCTTCGGGGGTCGGGGCCTTTTTTGTGTTTAGCCATTGACTAAGTACTTGAGTTTTTCGTGAGTAGCATGGTTCATTTCGGCAATCTTCTCAAGGTTGTGGTTCTTAAAGAAATGCTCCCTGATTTCTAATAACTCATCATAAGGGCCTCTTGGAGCAATCAGTTTGATGATAATAGGTGTACACTCTAACATCACGAAGAGTAAAAGTATGAACACATTAGCCAGATAAATGGCTCTGTTTTCTTCGCCTAATACCCTCAAAGCTTCAAGTTGTGCTGCCATCCCATTCCATGGGTTTCGTTTGATGCTTTCGAGTTCAGCGGCTTTTTGACCAATGAGGGTGCTATACGCTTGTTCCTTTTCAGCTATGATGGGTAGATTTTGACTGGTGATGATGTCTAGCTCTTTTTGTGCTAGATCGGCATCAGCCTTTTTGAGTTGGTAAATGGGTCCAGCGCTTCGCCTCATAGAACCGCCAGTGCCATCAGCCTCGGCCCTGGCTGCTGCTGCTAGTTCGTTTCGAGTGATTGTTTTATCAGAGATTTCTTCCTTAAGATTAGTGATCTGGTTTTGAAGCGATGTGCCTTCACTGATGTATCGCTTTTCAATCTCAGTGATCTCTTTTTGGTAAATCTGCTCCTCTAAGACAACCAATTTACGGTCAATTTCCTTAGAGAAAATTCTAAGTTCCAGTGGTTTTGAAATAACAATGGCCAACATAATGGCTAATAGCATCCTTGGTGATGCAATGATGATTTCTTTGAACCAACCGCCTTGTTTCTTCCGCATGGTTGAAACTATAAATCGATCAAGGTTGAAGATGATAGTACCCCATACTATACCGAAAGCTAGCGCCCAATAGGCATTTTCGAAAACAGTAAAAAAGGCATATCCCCCGGATAAAGCTGCGAGTAAGCCAGTGAAAAAGACTGCCGCACCCATACCAGTATATTTTGAGGCATCAGTAGGGCAGCGCTTGAGAAGGGAAATATTGGCTCCGGAACAGAACCAGAAGAATTCTTTGATTGACTTCATGTTGTTTTGAGTTTATCCACCTAGGTGGGTGAAGGCCCTTGGGCGATACTCCATTTGACACAAGTCTGGTGGAATATATTTCAAGGGTTGTGGTAAGGGTACAACGGGAGCAGATTCAATATGTTGTGTAGGATAGTACCTTTTTATGCATAGTACCCAAAAACAATGATGAACAAGGCGAAATCGATGATGAAAATTAAAGTCCGTATTGATCGATCAGGTAAATCACAGACGCCATTGCTGCTGCTCCTAGCTCAAGTTCTCGCTGGTTGACAGCTTCGAAGTTATCTATTCCTGTGTGGTGGTACTTGAAATAACGCTGACTATCAGGTAAGTAACCAATTGTAGGTACGTCTTGCGTTCTCAATGGGCTAATGTCAGCACCGCCACCCCCTCGCTTGAATTGGAAAATGTTATAAGGTTCAAAGAGTGGTTTCCAGCTGAGTAGTTTGTCTTGTTGTGCTTTCGTTCCTGAAATGCCAAAACCAATCGGTAAGAATCCACCTCTGTCAGATTCCATAGCGGCAATGTGGTTTTCATTATTCTGAGCAGCCAACTCCGCGTACTTTCTGCCGCCCATTAGACCATTTTCTTCATTCATAAACATCACGGCACGAAGTGTTCTTTTAGGTTGATAACCTAAGGCTTTCATAATGCGGAGTACTTCTATGGATTGAACACAGCCTGCACCATCGTCATGAGCACCCTCTGATAAGTCCCAAGAGTCTAGGTGGCCGCCTACTACTATGATTTCGTCTGGCTTTTCAGAACCCTTGATTTCACCTACTACATTGTAAGAAAGTACATCAGGCAGCATCTCACAATGCGTCTCAAAATAGAATTGAAGATCAGTATCGTCTTTGAGTAAACCACTAAGTTTATTGGCATCATTTGTACTAATGGCGACCGCAGGAATTTTTGGAATGTTGAGCCCATAACGAGTTCCTCCGGTATGGGGTACGTCATCATTAAAAGAACTCAATGACCTAACCACAACACCAATGGCGCCATACTTGGCAGCTTCAGATGGCCCAGCACCTCTTTGGTTTGATGCACCACTATAAGCCGAGAAGGTATCCAGTAGTTTTGGGTCCATCGGTCGGTTAAAGAATACAATCCTGCCCTGAACTTTGTCTTTGCCCAGTTTCGCCAGTTCTTGAAAGTCTTGCACCTCAATGATGTTTCCCAATACACCTGCTGGTCCTGACCCTACAGAGTTACCGAGTGCCACGGCATTCACTGAAACCGCGCCTAGCTTTTTTGAATTGACTATTCGCGCGACTTCTTTTTGGCCCCGTACCCAGTGTGGCACCATAACGGGTTGAAGGTAGACCGTATCAAACCCATAAGTCATCATTTGCTGTCGACTCCATTCTACAGCTGCAGCTGCTTGTGGTGATCCGCTTAATCGGCCACCAATATTTTTGGTAAGGTGCCGAAGCATTTCATAACTGTCTCCTCTTTCTAATGCTTCGTCAAAGATTTTTCTGATCTGGTTTTCATCTTGCTTGTTCTGAGCAAACGAAGCTGTGATGGTAAAAACGACTAGTAGAATGGTGAGCAGCTGCTTCATGATAAGTGATTTTAAGGAAAAGCAGAATTGACTAATCGATCAGTTGTGCTTTCTGAATAATGTACATCAATTTCATAGGGTCGTCAGCATTGATGTTTAATGTGCCACTGACCTTGATTCGTTTTTCAGTGAATTTGATGTTCTCTTCGGAAAAGACTTCGACTACTGTTTCTGGCCCTGCACCACCGCAGAAAAAGCAATTGGCAAAGGGAAGGGCCGAAAGGACAAAGTAGTTTTTTCCTCGGAGCTCATCCAATGGGATCATCCAGCCTTCGAGGGTGATTTCTTTACCATCTAGTGCTTTTACGGCATCACTGAAAGTAGGGAAGTCGATTTCATAGTTGAGTACTTCGTCAAATCGCTTCTCTATCTGAACCTTGGAAAGTACCTTCCAAGTACTCTTGTTCTGAGCCAATGTGGTAAAGCAGGCTGATAATATGAGTAATGTCGTGAATACTCCTTTTCGCATTATTTAATCAAGTCAAGTACTCTGTCAAACCTGATGTTTTGAAAGAAGCCAGCATTCGGGTCTGTCCGGTCCATGGACCAGAAAATGAACAATGGCTTGCCAACAATATGGTCGTAAGGAACAAGGCCCCATGTTCTTGAATCTTCTGAGTTATGACGGTTATCACCGATCATAAAGTAATAGCCTTGTTTGAAAGTGTAAGTATCGATCTTCTCACCCTCAATGAAGACTTCATTGTTTCTAATCTCTACTTCATCATTGTGCTCATAATGTTGAATAGCTTCACCATATAAGGCGATGTTTTCAGGAGTCAAGTCAATGGTCTCTCCTTTCTCTGGCATTTTCAACGGGCCAAAGAAATCACGACTCCAATTGAAGCCTTGAGCCCGAGGAAAGATTCGGCCATCTTCACCCGGTTGATAAGTAACCTCTTCAACCTTTTGTATAAAGTTGTAAGCCGCTAATTTGTCTGCCTTCTCTTGTGTGGTATGAATAAAGAAGCCCTGCTTTCCTTGGTAATTGTAGAATGGCTGAGCAGTAGTTGCGTAAGTATCAGACGGGTTGTCGTCCGTATAGTCAGTGATGCCAACTTCTTTCATATACCTAGGGTGAACGCCTTTGTCCGCTTGAACAAAATAGCTCGTTAACATACCCGGAGGATTTTCAACCGCTTCACCGTTGATGTAGATTTGCTTATTTCTTACTTCAAATACATCGCCAGGCGTAGCCATACAACGTTTTACGTAAAAAGTCTTGATGTCCAGTGGATAGCCTTTATCGTAATCTGGGGGATAATTAAATACCACAGGTTCGCCTACTCTTGGATCTCTCAGGCCAGGGAGTCTAAAGCTTGGCGCTTGAATGATTTTGCTGTAAGAAGGGATATCAGTACCCCAGAACTTCTGATGGGCTAGTGGAAACTGGATTAAAGTAGTCGGTGTTCTAGGACCGAAATGTACCTTACTCACAAAAAGGTGATCACCAATAAGCATGGAGTTTTCCATGGATCCCGTTGGTATAGCATAAGCTTCAATAAACAAACCTCTGATAATCGTCACAGCGATTAAAGCAAAGAGGACGTCATTGGCTAATTCCCTGAAGAAACCCCGCTTTACTTTAGGTGTTGTTTCGGCTTTCTCTTTGCGCTTTAAGAAGTCGAGCATATATAGATTTTTAGACTTTACGTAAGCAGTAAAGGTATTATTAATTTGTCAAAACTGATGTGAAAAAGTGCTATAGATGATGTGATAACGGATAAAACATTGGATGGGTTTTCGTAATTCTATGTGATCGGTTTTATTAATTAGCCTAGCTTACGTTAATTTGATTTTTCAATTCCAAAGTGAGATGATCAGTATTGATAATTTGAGTTTCGGATATTCTGAGCAAAAGGTGCTCTCCATACCCCATATGGAGGTAAAGGAAGCCGAGCACTTGCTTATTCTCGGGAATTCTGGAAGCGGAAAAACTACACTACTCCATATTCTTGGAGGCTTGCTTCAGCCGAAGGAAGGAAAAGTAGTGATTGGTAATACTGATTTGTATAATCTTTCCGGTCATCAGAGAGATCAATATCGAGGACAAAATATTGGATTAGTTTTTCAAAAGGCACATTTAATTAGTGCATTGTCGGTAGGGGATAATCTTCTTTTAGCTCAGTATTTCTCAGGTACAGTTCAAGATAAAGGCCGAGTTTATGAAGTTCTGGAAGAGTTAAATTTGGGCGATAAGGCCCAAAAGAGTGTTCGGTCGCTTAGCCAAGGCGAGCAACAGCGTGTTACCATTGCAAGAGCGCTGCTGAATAGACCAAGGCTGATTCTTGCTGATGAGCCTACCGCTAGTTTGGATGACGTGAATGCCATGAAAGTGATCGAGTTGCTTAAAAAGCAGGCTGATAAATACCAAGCGTCCCTTTTAATTGCTACGCACGATAAGCGTGTGAAGGATCAATTTGAACTTCAACTTAACCTCAGCGCGGCATGAATCTGATCACCTTAAGTTGGAACTATATAAAAAGTAAACCCCTCAACACGGCTTTGAATGTGTTGCTAATGAGTCTGGGCGTAGCGATCATATTGGTGCTTATTCTGTTAAGTACTCAGCTAGAGGAAAACCTATCAAAGAACAAAAGAGGGATAGACCTTGTGGTGGGTGCTAAAGGCAGCCCATTACAACTTATCCTTGCCAACGTCTATCACATTGACTTTCCTACGGGTAATGTAAAGCTAGACGAGGCAAAGGCGATCACCCGAAACCGACTTGTTAAATCATCGATTCCTTTGGCCTTAGGCGATAATTATAGGGGCTTTAGAATTGTGGGTACTAACCATGACTATGTTCATCTTTATGAAGGCCAAATAGATAAAGGGGAGCTTTGGCAATATAACCTCGATGTAGTCTTAGGTGCCAATGTCGCAAAGCGCCTACAGTTAGGTGTTGGTGATGACTTCTTTGGGGCTCATGGCCTCTCAGTTGCAGACCTTGAGCATGACGAGCAAAAGTATAATGTCATCGGTATCCTAGAACAAAACGGCAGTGTGTTAGACAACCTTATCCTTACCAATATTGAGAGTGTTTGGGCAGTGCATGGCCATGAAGAAGATCACGAAGGAGAGGATCATGCGGTGAAGGAGTTGGGCTCAGCTTTTGAGACTGGTTTCCCAGAGGGCGATGAAGATGATGAAATAACATCCATGCTCATTCAATACCGATCGCCAATGGGTGCGGTGCAGATGCCCCGGATGATTAATGCGAATACGAACATGCAGGCCGCTTCTCCAGCTTTTGAAACGCAACGACTCTTTTCGCTATTGGGAATTGGCGTAGACATGCTCCGCAGCTTTGCCTATATCATTATTGTGATTGCAGGCTTAAGTGTTTTCATTTCCATGTACAATGCCCTCAAGGATAGAAAATACGACTTGGCCATAATGCGCTCGTTGGGTGCCTCAAGAGGAAAGTTATTTGTTCATGTAATCATTGAGGGAATTATTATTACTACACTTGGCGGACTTTTGGGCATCATCCTTGGACATGGTTTAATGGAATTACTGGCAAACTCATATGAAAAGTCCGAAGAGGTGGGTGTTACAGGATTGATTTTTGTGAACCAAGAATTCTATGTGTTGTTAATAAGTTTAGGCGTTGGATTAGTCGCATCTTTGATTCCTGCGTTCACTGCTTATAAAACGGATATATCCAAGGTTTTAGCTGAAGCTTAAATTGAAAAGAAATGAGAAAGGTACTTACGCTGATTATTTTATTAGGAATTGGTTTTTCATCTATGGCACAAGATGTCAAAATGAAAGGGTCTAAGCTCTGGAAAGCCTTGGCTGATGTGAAATACGATATCCAGAAAGATGAGTATGGAGATGTTTTCGTACCGGTCTTTGGAAAGGAGATCAATGGCATTGCCGATCAGATTGTAGAGGTAGATGGCTTTATAATTCCTTTTGACGGTATGTTCAAACCAACCGAATTGATATTGTCTTCGCTTCCCATAAGTGAGTGTTTCTTTTGTGGTTCTGGTGGCCCAGAAACAGTGATGGAAATTTCCATGAAGGAAAAGATTAAATACACAACTAAACGCGTCAAAATTCGTGGTAAACTGAAGTTGAATGCTAGCAATCCTGACAAACTGATGTATCAGTTAGTAGAGGGAGTTTTTGTTGGCCTAGCAGACGATAGCTATTAGATTTGCCGAAAATTTTGGTGTTATGAAGAAGTTCCTAGGCTTAGCCTTGATTACAATTTTTACCTTCTCATGTGGAGGTGGCTTTGATGCAAAAGTGGAAGAAACTAAAATCCTAGATGTGCATGATGAAGTGATGCCAAAGCTTGGTGAGGTCATGAACTTGAGAAAAAAGGTGCTAGCCAAAGCGACTGAATTACAATCTTCAAATCCTCAAAGTGAAGACTTGGCTGATCTAAGAGAACTTGCCACTGAATTGGACGAAGCGAGAGAAGGAATGATGACATGGATGAATGACTGGTCGAAAAGTGCCAAGCCACATGTCAATGGCGAAACATCTGAAGAAGCACAAAAAGCATTCTTTGAAGCTGAAATGGAGCGCGTTACCAAGGTGAAGGACGATATTAATTCCTCAATTGCTTCTGCTAAAGAGGTATTAAAGTAGCTATCTCAAACGAAATGCTATTCGTAGGGTTGCTTGAGAATCAACAGGCTTATCACCGACCATCGCAGGGATCCAATTAGGTGAGATTTCTAACATTCTAAGTGCCTCTGTACTTAAAACCTCATGAGGGCTATATAGTATTTTTAGATCCGAAAGTTTTCCGTTAGCAAGAATAGTATAAGTCATAAAGACATCACCCTGATATCCTGCACGCTTAGCTTCCAATGGGTACTTTAGATTATTTCTTAGATGAAGATTCCATTTTTCTTCCCCTCCAACAAATTTAGCATACGTATCTAATTTGATAGCGTCATCAGTTTTCACTGAATCAGGTCTTTCGTATTTGCTAATTAAGTTTCCTGAATCGTCATACTCTTCTATCGCAACAATTGATCTATCGTTATCATGAGTTACCCACAACCCTGTCTTTAAGGAGTTTTTATAGTAGCCAGAGATTATGACTTCCTCTGCCTGATTATATCTGTAATAATCACCCGTTTTTTCTCCTTTGACGTATGTTGTCGACTCGGTCAATCGTCCCGATTTTGTATAAAGATGAGCCATTCCGTCAATTCTTTTTTTTCTGTACAGTTGTCTGACTTCATAAGTCACGTAATCGGATTGACGCGTTACCAATTCGCCAGTATTATCATAGTAAACGGTATCGGTTCTGAGTTTTTGACCAATACCACTTTGGGTAAAAGTGATGGCGAGTATGGTTAGTAAAATGGACTTACGTATATAATTGATCATGTTTTGACTGTTTACTTTGATTTGACTGACTCCTCAATTTCTTCTAGTGTTACTGATTCCGATTTATTACCCCAAGCATTTGAGATGTAAACCAAGAGCTCCTGAATTTCTAAGGAGGTCAAATCAGGATTGGCAGGCATCGGCTGGTTATATTCAATGCCATTGACTATGACAGGACCTTTCAATCCATATTTGATGGTTCTTGCCGAACTTGCCACATCATTCAACAGGTAATCTGAGTTTTTTAAAGGAGGTATCAGCGTACCTAAGCCCTCACCATTTTCTGCATGACAGTTTTGGCAGTATTTTGTATACAAGCGTTGGCCGGCCGAGAATTGTTGCAGGCCTTTCGTATCTAGTCTTGAATGAACGTTCTCGTTATTACTCGTTTCGCCAGATCCACACCCCAGTAAAATTAATAGTGGAATACACAGTAGAAATCTCAATCCTCCGACTTCTGTCTTCCGGCTTCCAGCTTCTGATTCGTTAATCCTCATATTCTGCCAAAAGCTTAGGAATGTCATTCATTAATGCGTCAACGTCAATGGGTTTTGTGCCATCATAAAGTCCCCTGATGCGCTTTTCTTTATCAATTAGAATAAATGCTCCACTGTGGATGAAACCTCCTGGAGCGTCCTCGTCCTCTCCTACAGGCACTAAATAGCCTTCGGCACTTCCAATGCGATAAATCTCGTCTTGATCTCCGGTCACAAACTTCCAAACCTTGCTGTCAGGAATGCCCAGTCTTAAAGAAAAGTCTTTTAGATAAGCGACCGTGTCATGGGCAGGATCAATGGTATGTGATAAGATTCCGAATTCTGGATTGTCTTTGAATTTTTCATATACCCTCAGCATCTGTTGTTTCATAATCGGGCAAATGGTAGGACAGGTGCCAAAAAAGAAATCCGCTATATAAATCTTGTCGTCAAAGGAGGCTGGTGTTACGGTCAAGCTGTCCTGATCATAGAAGGTAAAATCGGGAATGGTGTGATACACAGTGTCTACTTTGCCATCAACCTCTTTAAACTCCTGCCTGCCTAAAATGGGTAGTTTTTGAGGGCCTTTGTTTCCTCCACATGACCACAGACCTGATAAAATGATCAATGCTAATAAATACTTTGCGCCTCTTGCCTTCATGTTATTCAGTCTTAGTTCTCAATCTTTTATAAATCCGAATGCCAATCATTAATGTGATAGCAACCAGCATAAATCCTAATGTCCCTTTGATCCAATTGAATTCATTTTTTAATACGATAATGAAGACCACAGAGATGAGTATTAGGGTGGAAACTTCATTCCAAATTCTTAACTGATTGGAGCTATACTTTTGCTGATCGTTTTGTAGCTGATTATAGAGCCTGTGACACAGAAAGTGATAGACATAGAGCAAGACCACGAAGGTCAATTTGATATGCATAAAGGGTAGCTCAAGCATCGCAGGATATTGATAAATCATAATGGCACCGAGAATCAGCGTGATGATGGCTGAGGGCCATGTAATGATAAACCAAAGGCGATTGGCCATAATTTTCAATTGATCTCCAAGAATGGTTCTGTCGGGTTCCGGCTTGTCGAAAGCCTCGCGTTGGTAAATGAAAAGGCGGACAATGTAGAATAGCCCTGCAAACCAGGTGACTATGAAAATAATATGGAGTGATTTGATATAAAGATCAGCCATAGCTCTGCTTTTACAAAGGTACTCAGGAATCAGTTATCAGTGGATCAGAAATCAGGGATTTGTTAGCTCGCTAATTAACTAGTTAACTTATGTCTATTGAACTAATCAAATGGCCCATCCTTTTGTTCTAAAACAGTCAATGAATCTCCAACTTTTACGGTTCCCCCATTTCTCGGAATAAAGTTTTCACCAAAAAGAATCTTGTGGCCTAGTTTCCTATAGGTGGTGAGGGTTTTCAACGGTTCTTTACCCTTTTGAGCTGTATCTGCGTCAATAGTCGTCATCACGCATCTTGCGCATGGTTTTACGCCATGCATTGTAACTTCACCGATGTTGATTTTCCTGAACCTATCTTCTTCATGTGCTTCGCAACCTTCAATAATGACGTTGGCACGAAATCGATTCATTGGGACGTATTCCTCAGTCTTGCTATTCAAAAGGGCTAAAGATTCCTCGCTGATGATTAGCACAGGATATCCATCCGCAAAGCTGACCTTGTCTGTGCTTTCAATGGCATAGCGTTGATCGGCTTGACGGACGCTGTCTTCATGCATATAGAGAAGTCTCACTGGCTTTCCAATAATGGTACTGAACCACTCGTCTACCTCAGTATCAACTGGCTTAGCGCTGCAAGTATCATCCCATACGCTAACAGAGACAGGTGATGAATCGGGCTCTGTCATTTTAAAGCTGACGGGAGAGATGTCTTTTGTTTTATGCGTTACCGTCATTACATCACCGTTGATGGCTGGTTGTAGTAAAGCCATTTCAGGATAGTCGCGTTGATGCACGAAGATTCCGTTCTCGTCTGCCAAAACCCATCTTCGGTCATATTGAAGCCCTTGTGTTTCCACTTTTGATTGGGTGAGTTGAATCCCCGCAATTGATTTTATAGGATATATCCGGAGATCGGTAATCTTAAGCTTTGGCATGTTGTAATATTTGGTACTCGAAAATAAGAAGACTTCGTTTCTTATCGCCAATATTGATATCGGCTAACGCGATTAAGCTTTAGGTTATAGCCATGCCAAGTCGTTTGTGTCTGTAATAGGTTTGGGTAAGCCTTGTCGAAGGTGTAGGTATTTGTTTTGCCGTCTTCTAATAGTACGTCTACCATCCATACACTGTCTTGATCGTTTACTGCGAATTCAGCCTCATAAATTTTCGGGGTACGCGTTTTCGTATTGATTTGACCATCTACTACACGCTTGCTGAAAGCAAGGCCATCTTCAAATTTCGTTGCTCTCAGCAAATAAGAGAGTTGATCTTCCCAGATTAAGTCTGTTCCCTCAACAGTCATTCTACCATCACCGTAGCCATCAAAGTAACTGTTGTAGTCGTATTCGTAGCCATCTGATTTGAGTTCAAACTGCTTAAACGTATTACCACACCACTCTTGGCCAGTATGTGTCATCTTGTGTAGCTGCTCTGGCTTCTCTCGTTTAAAGAAGAGGCTTGTTAGATAGTGATAAGGGTAATTTTCAGTTTCGAAACGGCCAAACTTGTTCACCTTCATTACACTGAACAAATCATCACGTTTATAGTCATTCGTCTTGACATTAAAGTCTTCGTTAAACTCTTCTTTGACTGTGATGTATGCGTTGTCAAACTTTCTCACTTTACCGTAAACCACCATTTCGGCATCGTAGTGCGCTACTTCGGCTTGTCCGTCTTCCCATATTTTATCCATGGCCCAGTCGTGATTGAACACTTCACTGGCTGGGTAATCAATTGAAGTGTTTTTCTCTTGAGCAGGACTGCAAGCGATACACGTTAAGAGCAGTAGCGGCAGTAAATGGTGCTTTTTCATAAGATTGATTTTTTAGATTAATCCAGAATTGAGTCGGCCCAAGGGCCAAGATCTTTTTCAGTGTCTACATCATTCAGTGTAGGCAAAACCTCATATTGTAGCGATAGGTTTTTAAAATCATCAATAGTATCCGAGGCTACCGTATCTGTGCTCCAAACTTTGCCTTCAAAAAGCTGAGGAATGAATTTGGACATACCAATGGTATAGTACCCTCCATCTTCGGCAGGGCCAATAATGGCATCATTGCTTTTCAATATTGAAAAGGCAGAGGCTAAATCAGACTCACTCATTTCATAACAGTCGCTACCGATAATGCACACATGCTGATAGCCGTCTTCAAAGGCTTTCTCAAATGCGTCAGTAATTCTCTCACCTAGATCACCTTTACTTTGAACCGCCTTCTGATATTGATCATTAGGCCAAAGGTCATCTCGGTCGATATAATCAGAATAATAAACTACTTTATCGACATTAAGATCTATTGTCTCTTGTTGGGTCTTTGCCAGCAGTAGTTCGTAAATCTTCAAAGCTTTTTCGTTACCAATAGTTGTTGCTAATCGCGTCTTGGCTTTGCCCAAAACAGGGTTCTTTACAAAAATTATGAGGAGGTCAGTTTTCATCTCAATAGACGGCTGTACCTTTCTTTAGCAGGTTTCCAAAGTATTGATTGTAGACGTGTATGCTATCAGTTGACTGATTGGCTGAATTGACCAAAGGCAACTGAGCGTTAGACCACCCAATCAAACCATCCTGCAGTTCAATAATTTCATTGAAGCCTAGCTCCCTTAAGGTTTTAGCGAGCTTATTACTTCGTACGCCAACAGTGCAATAGACAAGAATTGGCGACTTTGGGTCCAAGTTTTCTAATAGACCTTCCTTATATCTTAACGCGCCTTCCAGATGGCTTACTTCAAATTCGTTGGCATCTCGGACATCTAAAATTGTCAACGGTTTTCTTGAAAGTAATTGGGCGGCCTCATGCGCATCCACTCGCTCTAAATTCGAATTATTAAGGAACGTGAATAAGCCCCTTCGGTATACCTGATAGCATACGATGGATAAGAGAAGGATTACTCCCGGAACGATATATTTTAAATACTGCATTAGTTTAAGGACTCAAATAAACTACTTCTTTTTCATTCAATTGTTTTTAGCACCTTAGAATTCCCTCAATTCTCGATTAATGAAGGGTGAGTGACATTTGAAATTATTATTACCTTGCCAACCTGAGATGAAGCGAAAAAAACTCACTGTAGAAGAACTTATTGATGGTGTTTTGGCAGGTGACCGGCTTATTTTAAGCCGAGCGATAACGCTATGTGAAAGCCACAGGCCCGAAGATATTCAGGCATCAGAAAAGCTGCTAACCGCTATTCTGCCCAGCACAGGTAAGTCTATGAGAATAGGAGTTACAGGTGTGCCTGGTGTGGGTAAAAGTACATTCATAGAGTCTTTCGGAACCTTAGTAACGAGCCACGGAAAAAGGCTTGCCGTGCTCACCATCGATCCGAGTAGTCAAAAGACGAGGGGCAGTATTTTGGGAGACAAGACCCGAATGGAAGAATTGGCCAGAAATCCAATGGCTTACATTCGCCCATCAGCTTCCGGAAGTGCCCTCGGAGGTGTAGGCAGTAAAACACGGGAAGCGATGTTGCTCTGTGAAGCCGCAGGCTTTGACGTCATTTTTATCGAAACAGTGGGGGTGGGTCAGTCCGAAACTTTGGTACACGGCATGGTCGATTTCTTTTTGCTTTTAATGCTGGCTGGTGCGGGGGATGAATTGCAGGGAATTAAGAAGGGTATTATGGAAATGGCCGATGCAGTGGTCATTAATAAAGCCGATGGCGACAATCAAATGGCTGCCAAAAGGGCCAAAGCAGAATATCAAAGTGCATTACATTTATTTCCCGTAGGTGACTCCGGTTGGCTGCCGCAAGTTCAGACTTGTTCCGCCTTAAAAAATATGGGACTAGAAGACATTTGGGAGATGTTATTGAAGCACCGTGAAATGATGGTGGGTAATGGATTTTTAGCAGCGAATAGAAGGCTTCAGCAAGTCAATTGGTTCAAAGAGAATGTTCATGAAATGTTAGAGCAGGCGTTCTATCAGAATGAAGATATTGCCAAAGCACTTCCTAATATTCTCGAGCAAGTTGAAAGCGGGGAGTTGCCAGCTATGAATGCTGCTTACAACCTAATTCATAAGTTTTTAGGTAAATAGGGGCGTCTATAAACAAAGTTCCCCTGCTCCTTAAGGTCGAAACCTCTCAAAGCAAGGGATATAATCGGTCATGATTATATTGACCTTAATGTCTTAGCCTTTTCGAACACTAGATGCACCCGAAGTATCACTATCTACCGAAGCACCTCCTTTATATCTAACACTAGAAGCACCAGAGGCACGAACGTCAAGTCGGTCGGTAACATAAACGTTAACCGAACAAGCACCACCTACACGAATTTCCGCATTGGTTGTTTTGAAATCATATGCTCTGTATATGGATGAACCACTCATTCTGATGTCTTGCGATTTGGCAGAACCTTCAATGTTCACTACACTGGCACCAGAGGCTTCAAAAGAGAAATCTCCAGTTTCCAACTCTAAGTTTACAACAGAGGCTCCAGATAAGTGAAGCTCCATTTTATCAGACTTTAGTATATCTCTAGTGCGAAGACTCACAGCACCACTTACGTGTATTTTATTAAGCGATTTAACGGTAATATAGGCTTTTGGAGATTCGCGCATTCTTCTGTTCTTCCGGCTATTCTCTAAGCCTATGATCAACATGCCACCTCTTACTTCAGCAATTAAATCATCTCTGAACTGATCGTCAATTTCTATTTCCAAAGACTCTTCACTGCCTACGTTAATCTCAATCGCAAAGGCAGAGCTAACACTTAAGCCATCGAAGCTTCTCACATTGATCTTCTCTCGGTCTTGGGCAAACGTCAAATTTGCCATCATCAACAAGGCAGCGGCTATGAGTGTAGATCGCAAAGACTTCAATTTTATATTCTTCATTACTTTAATGATTATTTGGTCTAAAGATAATGTTGATCTGTAAAGGTTGCATAGCGAGTATAAATTCTTTTGATGCTTAGCTACACATTCACTCCAGCTTTCAGTAAATTAAATGGCTTATGTTTCTTTCTGTCTCTCCTATGACATATCAAGAGAACCAAAAGTTACACTTTATGTATTATTAGACCTGTCATGCAACACATCGTAATCATAGGAAATGGTATTTCCGGAATCACTACCGCGAGACACATCAGAAAAAAGAGCGATCACCGCATAACGGTTATCTCTGCAGAAACTGATCATTTTTACTCGCGAACTGCCCTCATGTACATTTACATGGGGCATATGAAATATGAGCACACTAAGCCTTATGAGGATTGGTTTTGGGAAAAGAATCGAATTGAACTGAAAAGGGCGTATGTCGAAAAGGTAGATACCGAAAAGAAGGCACTGACCTTTGCAGGTGGTTCCACAATGAACTATGACAAGCTGGTACTAGCCACAGGTTCAAAGTCGAATAGATTTGGCTGGCCTGGCCAAGATTTGAAGGCCGTTCAGGGGCTTTATAACTATCAAGACCTTGAAAGCATGGAGGAGTACACCAAAGATATTTCGCGAGCCGTTATTGTTGGTGGAGGACTTATTGGTATTGAAATGGCTGAGATGCTCCTCAGTAGAAATATTCCAGTCACTTTTTTAGTCAGAGAAAGTAGTTTTTGGAATAACGTGCTTCCTGATGGAGAGTCAGAAATGATTAATCGTCACATTCGTGAACACCATGTAGACTTGAAACTGAGTACAGGCCTTAAAGAAATTCTGTCTGACGACAACGGCAGAGCGCGTGCTGTCATAACAGATCAAGGCGAAGAAATTGCATGCCAGTTTGTTGGGCTCACTGCTGGCGTTTCTCCGAATGTCGGATTCTTAGAAGGGTCAGGTATTGAAACGAATAGGGGCATTCTGGTAGATCCATTTTTGGAAACCAATGTCAAAGATGTCTTTGCAGCAGGAGACTGTGCAGAGTTTAGAGAAACGAACGGAGAACGCAAAAATCTAGAGCAAGTTTGGTATACAGGAAGAATGATGGGAGAGGCTTTGGCAGAGACCATCTGTAATAAACCCACTAAATATGAGCCAGGTCACTGGTTCAATTCAGCAAAGTTCTTCGACATAGAATATCAGACTTATGGATGGGTCTGGGCAAAACCAAAAGACAATGAGAACGACTTTTATTGGGAACATGAAAGTGGCAAGATCTGCCTTAGACTACGATGGGATAAGGAAACCGATAAACTACTCGGTGTCAATAATTTCGGCTTTCGCTTGAGGCATCATGCTTTTGACAAGTGGTTTAAAGAGGGAAAAACAGTACAGTATGTACTAGAGCATTTGAAGGATGCCAACTTCGACCCCGAATTCTTTAAAGCACATGAAGAGAGTATCGTTCAGCAGTTTAATGCTGAAAATGGTACTAACATCAGCGTAAAGAAGAAAAGCTGGCAACGCATTTTACAACTAGTCTCAAATTAGAATATCAAGAAATATGTCATCAGTAGATCCAAGTTTATCTATCGCTAACCCAGACCCTAAGGATACAGATGCTATCCAAAAGGCAGGTCTTGCTCTTGCTGGTTTGGGAGTATTAGTGCTCTTTTTATCATGGGGTGGTGTTGGAATTCCGGCAGCAATTGGTTTGCCAATAGCGCTATTGGGTATTTTAATAGGCACTGTCATTTATTCGGCAAGGCTTTATCTAAACCAGCCAGAGGGGATTAAAAATAACGGTGTTTGGTTTAAGAGTTTAACCAGCAGAGGCGCTTTAGGCTGGGTTACGGGCATAGTGCTTACTGGCTTTTATGTTATCCTTTATTGGTTTCCAGAATACATTGGTTTTAAAGCGTCAGGGAATGAAGGTTTTGTAGCCCTATTCGATCCATTGAGTATGTTTTTCAAGGGTGAACCTGCCAGTCAGTGGTTTTTGTACGGCACGCTTTATACGCTTTGTATTGTCTCGTTAGGCGTAAAATTTCTTTTCAAATACCGTCATAGCAGGTATCAGTTTATCAGAACCTTAGTTGTCATGGCGAGTCAGCTGTTCTTAGCATATTTGATTCCTGAAATCCTAGCAGGGTTAAATTATAATGATGTGACTACATCAAGCGGTGAGTACTTAGGTTATTTCAATACAGATATTAAAAATAGCTGGCCACTAGATTACGACTTCTTCTATGATTGGCAATTGGATGCCTTTCAAGAGCCATCTTATCAACCTGTAGGCACACTTTATTTGATTGTGGGTATTGCTATGTTTTTGGTAGTCACCCCAATCATTACCTACTATGTGGGCAAGAGATGGTATTGCTCATGGGTTTGTGGTTGTGGAGGCCTGGCAGAAACTGCTGGTGATCCTTTTCGTCACTTGTCTTCTAAAAAATTAAGTGCCTGGAAACTCGAAAGGTGGCTCATTCATTCGGTGATGGTCTTTGTCTTCGTAATGACAGCAGCAACCATCTATGGCTATTTCTGGAATACAGGCGAAGTCTTCGGAATAAACATCTATAAGAATTTCCAACAGCCTTATGGCTTCTTGATTGGGGCTACCTTTTCAGGCGTAATTGGTGTGGGTTTTTATCCAATGTTGGGTAACCGCGTATGGTGTCGCTTTGGCTGCCCAATGGCGGGCTATATGGGCATTATCCAACGCTTTAAATCAAGGTTTAGAATTACGACCAACGGTGGTCAGTGTATTTCATGCGGAAACTGCTCTACTTATTGTGAGCAGGGCATTGATGTTAGAGCCTATGCGCAGAAGGGACAAAACATAGTGCGTGCGAGTTGTGTAGGCTGTGGTGTTTGTTCTGCGGTGTGTCCAAGAGGCGTATTGAACTTAGAGAATGGACCTGAGGAAGGTAGAACCGATTTACCACCGATCATCATTGGTAACGAAAGCATTAAAGTGAGTAATTAGGATAATCGAGATTCTAGTATTTAGATCATAGATTTTAGAGAGGTCACTTCATTTGAGGTGGCCTTTTTTCATGCCGCACAGGCGATGTTCAAACTGAACCTTTGAGGCTTAACAAAAAATAATTTGTCATTTGTTTTGACAAAAATAATTTTGTTAATAGTTTTGACAAAAAATAATTTGTTAAAATGACATTTAGCCGAAAGAGAATACAAACAAGAACGGGTAACTGGGTCAAAGGCAAATACTATCTAAGACGAGAAGATGAATTGACCAAGTTATGGGGCAAGATTACCAGGGGAGAACATATGTTATTGTCTGCCCCTAGGAGGGTAGGCAAAACATCAATACTCATGGATTTAGCTGAAAATCCTCTCGATGGCTATATAGCCATATATGAAATCACAGAATCGATCAATGAGAAAAATAAGTTCTTCAAGCGGGTTTATGACACGCTAGTCCAAGAATTGGATAACAAGGGGAGATTAACAGCAGCTGTCAAGAACCTATTCAAGAGGAAGGGTATAAAGGTGGCCGGAGTAAATGGAATTGAGTTCGAGAAACACGAACCCGATTACCATAAAGAGATTATCGAATTATGTGAGAAACTTCCAGAGGAACACAAGTACATTATGATGGTCGATGAATTTGCTCAAACTATTCAAAACGTACTTGAGGACAGAGGTGAGGTCGATGCTCGTGAATTCCTAAGTCTTAATAGGGAACTGAGACAAAACCCAGCAGTCAGCGAAAAACTTCAGTTTGTCTATGCAGGCTCTATTGGACTTGAAAATGTAGTAGGCAATATCAACCTAACTAAAACTATTAATGATATAAACCCCTTTGTCTTACGCCAATTTGATAAATCAGAGGCAAGGGAGTTAGTGGATCAAATTTTAGATGGGACAGACTTGTCAATGGATGATGCTGTCTTGACTCATCTTTTAGAAAAAGTGGGTTTGATCATTCCCTTCTACATCCAACTCATATTGGAAGGGTGTGATGAATTGCTTCCAATGGAAAGTGAAGAACAGATTATAATCACAAATGATTTGATCAATGAATCATTTAATCTATCACTTTATAAACGCAACTACTTTGAAGATTGGTACTCTCGCCTCAGGAGAACTTTTAAAGGGGCAGACTACAATTTTATAGTTGAGGTGCTAAATATCTGTGCAAATGAAGGTTCTGTCGGAAAGAATAAAGTACTAGACCTGTCATTTCAGTTTGAAGTTAATGAGGCTTATCGCAACCTGATCAGAACCCTGGAACACGATGGTTATATCGTTTTTGATAAAGAATTAAAGAAATACAGTTTTCATTCAGCCCTATTGAAGGAATGGTGGAAAGATAATATTGACTAGAGAGGATGAGATCTACAGAGTATCTATATCGACCGCAACATAAAAATCGTAAAGAGCTGATCAACGACTTTGTCATAAGGAATGACATCTATCAGCGCATGCTGGATAGTATAAAGTCTGAAACCGTCAAAGACCCATCTCAGCACATACTTGTTGAGGGTAAGAGAGGTATGGGAAAGACTACTTTGATGCTTAGGCTGACTTATGAATTGCAAAACACAGACACGCTCAAAAAGAGATTTGTGCCTTGTAAATTTAATGAGGAAGAATATGGTATCGGAAGCTTGGCCATACTCTGGGAACGTATTGCCGAACACTTGGAAGAGGACGAACGGTTTGAAGGCATACTTGATATTTTCGATGATATAGAAAACTCAAATGGCGAAGAACAATTTATAAAGGAAGTGCGCAAGTGGCTTGAAGAGAAAAAAGTCATAGCTGTAGTATTCATCGATAACTTCTTTCAAATCATAGAGAAGTTCACCAAACAAGATCAACAACGACTAAGAGAAGAGCTAATTAAGACACCTTACCTGAAGATTATTGCTGGTTCTGCAAGATTCATGGAGAAACACGCAGGAAATTATGCTGCCCCTTTCTTTGAATTCTTTAAAAGAGAGAAGTTAGATAAGCTAAGTGCATCAGAGACCAAAGAGCTTTTGGTTCACTTAGCAAATAAGCATAAGGCTCAGAATGTGATTGATACAATGAAAAATGAGCCTCATCGGATCGATAATATTCGAATCCTATGCGGTGGGGTACCACGTACTTTAGTGACCTTCTTTGAGGTTTTGATGGACGATGTGGATGGTAACTCCATTGATGATTTAAAATTGGTGATGGATCGAGTAAATGAACTTTACTTACAAAGAATGAATAGCCTTTCTAAGAAAGAACAACCCATTATCAACGCAATGGCGCTGCATTGGGAGGCTATTAGTACCGGGGCCTTAGCTGAAAAATTAGGAGAGACTAGTAAATCAATATCCTCAATTCTCAATAAGCTTGAAAAACAGCAGATAATTGAGAGAATCAAAACAGATACTAAAAATCACCTTTGGAGGATAGAAGAGCGATTCTTTAATATTTGGTATTTACTGACGCAGGCTCCGAGAAGATATCAGAAGAAAGTGAAATGGTTGACAGCTTTTATTGAAGCATTGTATAGTGAGGATGATTTTTCTAGAAGACTAAAATCTCATTTAGCATATCTATCGACAGACTATGCAAACCCTGAGCATGCTATTATTCTGTCTAACGCTTTTCTTGGTACTAAGTATTTAAGAAAAGAAGATAGGGACGAAATAGTGGTGGGTCTTAGAGGGCTTTTTGACAAAAAGGCCTATGATTCGTCAGAATTGCCAAGGACAAATGAGGAGTTGCGAAAACTAATGTTTGATTTAATTAGAAGGTCTAAGTTCAAAAGAGTAGATGCTTTACTGCATGAAAACGAGAATCTTTTTAATGAAATCGATGAGGTCGTTGTTGATTCCTTTAGACTTTCAGGAGTTAGCAAGGAATGGAATGTTGATCAAATAAGAGACATAGCTGTCGGAAGAGTTGAATTCTCAGCGTATTTGTTTGATCTCATCAGTGAATTTAATGCAGAGAGAAACTCAAATACCAGGAAAGAGTTATTGAAAAATGACTTGAGTTTTACTGATCCAATAGTCTATGGTTGTTGGATATTTCTTAGAGCTATGGATTTCAATTTAGGGGCATTTTTAGTTGTTTTCCATGTCTTGTTGAAGCTTCTTGAAGCAGACGATTCGTTCCAGCAGCTTGTGTCAATTACCTCTGATAAACCAATTGCACAGGTACTACTTTTTGAATTGTACGCGGCTTTGCCAAATGAATACGATACATTGAAGACCATGGTAGCTAGCCTTGATTCTCCGAAGATTCTTTTAGATCACAATTGGATTGGCCTTCGGGGCTTCATAATTGGGAAGATATTAAATGGGGAAGTTGAAGATGCCTTAAATGTTTTAGACAGGGCATTGGAGGCAAGAGCAAAATATTTAGAAGGCTCATTTAAGGAAATTGCGGTAATCTTAGTCTCAGTTGATCAGCTTGGCTACTTACAGAGTAGGAGCGTACAAAATGGTTTCAAAGATCGCTACCCAGAAATTCATTATTTTCTAACTAGTCTTAATTCTAATGCAATGGAGTCTTTGGTAATTCCTCCAGAACTTAATGAACCTATAGAGAAAATGTATCAAGAGGTAGAAAATTGGAAAAGGGTATTTGCTGAGCATTCTACTTAAATCTTTAGGTACTTATTACTCAATACTTAGTACTCCTTACTCCTTATCATCATCCATCGCCAATACTTCTCTCACCTGACCTAAGTGATGCTTTAAGTGCACCACATAGTCTTGCATAAAGTAATCTAGGGTAGTGGGTTCATTTTCTTGAACAGGGTAATAGGCTATTTGGTGGAGGTTATGTACTGAACGCTCTTTGCTTCGAACGTCATCGGGTGTTTGATTCATTACATGGGCAATGTGTAAGTTGAGCTGACGCCAAAGAATGATCAGATCATGCCAGTTAACAGCTTGGTAATTTTGAGCCGTAACCCATTCGTCTTGATTGTATCCCACGCCTACCAATTGGTCCGAATCTTGAGCGCGAACAAAGCGGCCATGATTGTTGCTTGCAGAATCTATCAGGTGACCGATGATTTCCTTAGCCGACCACTTTCCGGGCGCGGGGCGTTTTTCCGAGTCGGCTTCTTCTACTATCATAAATTGTTCAAAAGCAGCTAAGACAACTTCTTTCAGGTTATAGTCTCCGTTCATGCACCAAAGGTAATGGAGTTAGCTCCAATTTGGTTCTTTAATTTAGGATGCCTTCCACAGCTCAACGAATTTTACATAAGCACTTTCCGTTAAAGTCATAACACGATCAAAAATGCCCATATAGTCTTGGGAATCATCAAGAATGATTTCAGACGAAACCCAGAGTGTGTTTTTGAGCCAATATACCTTAGCAACTTTTGTGTCTTTTGTAATATCATGACAGATTTTCTTCGCTTTGGTAATTTCTTCCTCAGTGCTGAGTTCTAGGCCTGCCAGCCTCGCTATTCTGAAGAATGATTTTTCCTCACTGTCAATAGTGATATAATAGATTCTTTCATTGTAAGTAAACTTGATATCTCCATCACTATCAACCTCGGGGCTATAGCCTTTTCCAGTTAAAAAGGTCACATAGTTCCCTTGAATTGCTTTTTCTGCCAACTTATCCTCAATGTCAAATTGAGCGTGGGCAAGTGATACTGAGCCCAGTAACAGCAGGCAAATGAATAATCGGGTCATACTTAAAGTATTTTGGTTAGATTTTAAAAGTAAGAAAACAAATAATAAGAAAATGCCACCTTCAGAAGAAGATGGCATTTGATCAACTAAACGTTAAACTAATTATATCTATTTCAACCAGCGAAAGCCAAGGTTGAAAGTCTGTCCTCCTCCGTCATTTCTCGATGCAAAGAAGTTACTATATGATAACTCCATTTCGAGCTTACTGTTCAACTGATATTTAAAACCAACACCAGCTTGCTGAAACCACTGTGAAAGACCGAACTGATCGTCAAAACCATTAGAGACTTGTTCAAACCTTGGTGAGTACTGGTACAGGGCAAAGAGAGATGACTTGCCGTTAGGTAGAAAGTAAGAAAGAATACCGGTGAGAGGTGTTCTAAAGAAGTCTACCTGATCTTCTCTTCGAGAAAATCTATAGATCAAATCCGCTTCTAAAAAGAGCCTCCAGCTCGTGTTCAATTCCATGTCATAAAATACTTGGGTGAACGAAGTGTATCGATCGTGATTAACGAAAGTTCCGTTTCTATCTTCCAAATTGCTTGCCCCTGGAAACCAGAAAGCGGACCTTACCGATAAGTTGGGAACCTTTTTAAATGGAGAGAAGCGAATGGCAGGGCCAAAAGCTGCTAAGGCTACTTCGTTACGATCTCCCGACTGAAAAACTGGAGACAAGAAACTGCCATCAGAAAATGAGCTTACAATTACATCAAACCCAACATTAAGCCTGGCTGATTTTGACACCCCATAGTTCAACGAATACTGAACATTTAAAAAACTCTGACGTCCGTTAGTCGCTATTCTATCGCCTTCTCTGTTTCTTATTCTATTCTGTGTATAGATATTATAAAATGATATGAGCTCTACTTGTCCTTTTCTCAAGAGTACTGAAGGCGTAAACACTTGAAGGTTTGAAGTAGGCTCATTTGCTTTTTTTGACGTGTCTACGTTTTTGCTTTGCGCGTTTAATGTCCAATTGTAGGTGTAATAGGTGGTCTTGTAGTTTGCCGGAATTTTATTGGTCCTGTATTGATTGATATAGGCAATAATGTTGTCTGCCTTGTCTTTAAAGTCACCAGGATACCATTTGAAGATTTCTGAGATGCCGACAGTCTTTTTACTATCATCTACTTGAATGAACTCATCGTTTGACAAAGCCATTTGCGTCCGTTCTAAAATCTGAGCATCTAAATTTTCAGGCCTGTAGGCGAAAGTCGCGATTGGTGGACAGCTTACAGCAGCACACACAAGCACAAAGTGTAATTTTTCGTCTCCTGTAACCTTCAATAGATTTTCCTTTTCCAGTTCATTCAGTGTCATTGGCTGACCAGCAATTTGATGTTTTTTGCTATCGAAGAAACCACCGATCTCTAAAGGAGATTGAGTAGGGTAGGCTTTGATAATGCCATTAATGACGGAGATATTGTAGGCGTTGATAAAGAATGCCTTTCTCTCCGTATCGCTAAGGCTGTTGGTATTAAATGCGCCCACTTGACCAACAAGACTTTTTAAATCTTGACCATCTTTTACTATGCCTTTATAGTCTACCTGTCCATTTGAGACACGTTTTTTGAAGAATACATCGGCTTCATCTAGAAAGCCGTTAAGTGATTGTGCATTGACCACCGCTACCATGAGCAGTCCAAATGCCGCGATTATTATTTTTTTCATCGTATGATTTGATAATGTCCTGTTGTTGAAAATTTATTAAAGCGTGTATTCGTAAATACCTTGAATGTCAAGCATCTGGCCGAAGATTTCTACTTGGCCGAGAAGTTCCATTCTATTGTCTTCAATGCCCGATAAAGTAGCACGCGTTTCTAAGGAAGTACCGCGATCAAAGACAATGGTCAGGTTGTCAAAGTCTATTTCCCAAACGCCTGTTTTGATGCGTTGGTCATCTGCACCACCACAGAGTACTTCGCCACCATCATAGCGGTAGGTGCCGTCATTTAAGAAAGAAAAGCTATCGTCAAGCCGACAGTTTTGGAAACCGTTGAGTCCTTCTAGTTCGAAGGTGACGGCTTCCCACTCGCGCATGTCGTCATTGGTAAGTGCCGACATGAAGGCGGCCTCTGACGCTGGAGCTCCTACGGGAGAAGCCACATCAGCTTGCGGTGCCGGAGATTCAAGGTCAACTAAGCTACATCCGCTCAGCATAGTAAAGCTGAGTAGTATGGCGACTAATTTTGTTGTAGTTCGTGTTGTTTTCATAGTTTAAAAGTTTCGATCCGGTTACCCGAATTCAGGACATCAATGAAAAGCTGTTAAGAATAGTTCGTGGTTATTTGAAAAAAACCTCCTAATAGTCAAAGTGTTAGCCTTAAGTGACACGGTCGTGACACTTTCGTGAGGTTTGGTTGAAAATTGATGGAATGGTGATAAAATAAAAGCCACCTCGAATGATCGGGGTGGCTCTCAGAAGTGATGGTGTGATTCTACTCTTTAAAATCCTCGATGTTATACTCAATGACCATGTCCATGTTGTCTTCAGTTCCTTGCCGCAATACCTTCTGAAGTGCGTCAGCTTTAAACATCTCCATCAGTTGCTCCTTGTGATATGTAAAGTAGATGTCATAGAACCCATCATCTTCCATAAGTACCTCCGGTTGATAATTGTAACCAAAACTATTGGGAGATACGTCAATGGAATCTTCCCGAATGTCAATGACTTTTAAAAGTGAATACTTAAGGTCCGAAGGTTCCTCTTCATTGTAGATGTAGTATACATCATTGATGGCGGGTTCTGTCAAAAATTTCTCGTGGCGGTTACTCTGTAAAACCGTATCAACAGCGAAGTAGCCACCTAAAATGAAAATAATTGCAATGCCAGAAAACATGTATGCAGGAAAGCGAACCTTTGACTTTAATTGCTTAGCCAGTGATCTTACTTCTTCAGAAACTTCTTTTGGTTTATTAGCGTGCTGACAGTTGTCGCAAATAAGGCGCAGCTTTTTTTGATATGGAAAGAGTGGTATCCAGAAAACATGCGCGTACGATCCTGTAACTACGATATGTGTGTTTTCGTGCCCGCAATTAGTGCATTGATGCTGTGTAAAAGGAGCCTCTTTTAGAACTTTCGAGTTCCATCCATAAATTACCATTTCAATAGATTAAGGTTGAAGTAGGTAAAAGATAAAGAGAATTGCAGGAAAGTCAAAAAAACCATCTTGACCAGAAAGGTCAAAATGGCATTTTGATTAGCCCGTGAAGACTATTATAAATCCATTGGCACTTCAATGGCCAGTACTTCGGCATAAGACCGAGCCTTTAAGTCTACTTGGTCTGTATCCGATACACCTACAGCGTCACGACTGTCTAATGCTTCATTGGCAATCGCCATTTCTCCATTCAGTACAAAGAAGTAAACGCCATTACCGGGTTTTTTCACCTGATAGGTAAGTGATGTCCCTGCATCTAAATTGGCTAGACTAAAATATGCATCTTGGTTAATCCAAAGGGCATCGTCATCATCAGGTGATACCACAGTTTGAAACTTATTCATTCTGTCTTCCACGTCAAAAGACTTCTGCTCATATCGTGGTGTAATGTCTCGCTCCTTCGGAAATACCCATAACTGTAAAAAGTGTACTTCGTCCTCTTTGCTATGGTTAAACTCTGAATGCCTGAGGCCAGAACCGGCTGACATAATTTGGACATCTCCAGTTTTAATGACTTCACCAGTACCGGTGCTATCTTTATGCTCCAAGTCCCCATACAAAGGAATCGATACAATCTCCATATTATCGTGTGGATGGGTGCCGAAACCTTTGCCACCAGCCACGATGTCGTCATTTAAAACCCTAAGGGCTCCAAAGTGAACCTTTTCGGGGTTATAATACCCCGCAAAACTAAATGAGTGACGGCTTCTGAGCCATCCATGATCTGCAAAACCTCTACTATCTGATTTGTGTACAACGGTATTCATCTTGACTTCCTTTCGTTTATATTAAAAATACATGTACATACATAGAACTAAAACACTATCCCTATAGTTCCTCGCGTGTCAATATAATCTCTACCACCAATCGATTGTTGAACAATTGCTCATTTTAGTTTCTGTAAGATAAATGACATCTATGGTCTAATGCACAGATCATCGGAACTATAAGCGAAGCTTCTAGCTTATTACTGCCTGTTTATAATTAGCTTTGCAGCGCATTTTGAGTACCCCAACAAGACCACATATAAAAGTAATAATACCGGCTTTCAACGAGGAAAAGTCTATTGCCCATGTAGTAAATGACATTCCCGAAGACTGGGTGCAAGAGGTTATTGTGGTGAACAATGCTTCTACTGATGATACTGTGGCGGTGGCCGAAGCAGCAGGCGCAACTGTCTTAACAGAACTAAAACCAGGGTATGGCAATGCTTGTCTTAAGGGGATCAACTATTTGACGGATATCAATAGACGTCCAGAAATCCTTGTCTTTATTGACGGAGACTACTCAGACTATCCGAAGCAGTTACCCGAATTAATTAGACCTATCATTGACGATGACGTGGACATGGTCATTGGTTCGCGGGCATTGGGTAAAAGAGAGGGAGGCTCTATGACTTTCCCTCAGGTTTTCGGAAATTGGTTGGCAACTTCATTAGTGAAGTTATTCTACAAGGTCAAGTTCACAGATTTAGGCCCTTTTCGTGCCATTAAATTCGATAAGCTTATCGAGTTGGAAATGGAAGATAAGACCTATGGGTGGACTGTCGAAATGCAAGTGAAAGCTGCAAGACATAAATTCAAAACAGCAGAGGTGCCTGTAAACTATAAAAGGCGCATAGGTGTTAGCAAAGTATCTGGTACGGTAAAGGGGACTTTACTGGCGGGATACAAGATTTTGTATACTATTTTTAAGTACCTGTAATGTATTGGCTTGAACTTTTAGTACTCACTCTATACACTGGGGCGCTGTCATTTATTTTTATATACAGCCTGTCGCAGCTCAACCTTGTATATATCTATAGGAAGGCCAGAAAGAGCAAGTCAATTGCTAAGGCTGCGGTAATTACAAAAGATTATGAATACCCAATGGTAACGGTTCAGTTGCCAGTCTATAACGAGCTTTATGTCGTAGAAAGATTGATTGATGCGGTAGCCTCTTTTGATTGGCCGAAAGATAAGCTGGAGGTTCAGGTATTAGACGATTCAAATGACGAGACCGTTGAACTGATCGCTAATAGGGTGTCTGAATGGAAAGCAAAGGGAATAGACGTTACCCATGTACAGCGTCCTATACGTAAAGGGTTCAAAGCTGGAGCGTTGCAATATGGAATGAAAGTCGCTAAAGGCGAATTCATAGCCATTTTTGATGCTGATTTTGTACCCGAGCCTGACTTTTTAAAGCGTAGCGTTCCTCATTTTCAGCAAGGGGAGAAGATAGGTGTAGTACAAACGCGATGGGGGCACATCAATGAAGATTATTCTATGCTCACCAAGCTTCAGGCCTTCGGCCTAAACACGCATTTCTTTGTAGAGCAAAATGGTCGTTCTCAAGGAGGTCATTTCCTCAATTTTAATGGCACAGGTGGCGTTTGGAGAAAGGAGTGTATCGAAGATGCTGGTGGTTGGAAAGCTGATACATTGACCGAGGATCTTGACTTAAGCTACAGAGCTCAGCTCAAAGGGTGGCAAATTTTCTATACCCCTGACGTAGTAGCACCTGCCGAATTACCTGCCGCCATGAGTGCGATCAAATCGCAGCAATACAGGTGGACGAAGGGAGCGGCTGAAACGAGTATCAAACTATTGCCGAAGGTGTTGAAAGCGCCTCTGTCCTTCAGTACTAAATTTCACGCCACGTTTCACTTATTGAATTCAGCAGTTTTCATCTGTATTGTAGTGACTGCCTTCTTGTCGGTTCCTGTTTTATTGATAAGAAACCTCTCCGATGGCTGGCAAACCTTAATGAATATCTCCATGGTTTTCTTAATGGGATATGCCTTCTTGATTGTTTTTTACTGGAATGGCTTCAAAGAGAAGCGAGAAGGGTTCTGGAAAACGGCCAAGGATTTTGTGCCACAGATGTTTATGCTACTATCGGTTTTTTTAGGCTTGAGTGTACACAATGCTGTAGCCGTATTTGAAGGCCTCATTGGGAAGAAAACCCCATTTGTACGTACACCAAAGTTTAACATAACGGGTAAAAAAGACTCTTGGAAAGGGAATAAGTACTTCAAGAAAAAGATAAATCCGTTGACAGCTCTCGAAGGTTTTCTGGGGCTTTATTTTATTGGAGGACTTGTTTTGGCTTTTTATTTCAATGATTTTGCCCTACTTCCTTTTCACTTACTGCTGAGTTTAGGATTTTTGCTGGTGTTCTATTACACCGTCCAGCATACCCGACATGCTTCATAAGAATTCTTCCTGGGTAAATACGGCCTACGTTCTCACCGGTGGGCTGACGATCTATATTGGCTATTTCGTGGCCCGTGAAGACACTTGGTTGTTACTGAGTCTTTACACGCTACTCTTCGCTTCCGTCATTGTAATCATAAGAAATGCGAAGGCCGAAGATGTGGACTTAGGCTATTACTGGGGAGTACTACTTCGTGTATTATTGATTGCTTCTCTGCCGAAGCTATCGGACGACTTTTATCGGTTTATATGGGACGGAAGGCTGTTACTCAACTTTGAAGATCCCTATAAATACCTTCCAGCACATCATCTTGATCAAGGTTTGACGGGCATTACGCAAACGCTTTTTGATGGATTGAACTCGCCAGAATACTTTACGATTTATCCACCGCTTAATCAGGTCATATTCTTCATCTCTACACTACTATCACCCGGATCGGTGGTTTGGTCAGTAGTGATTATGCGAGTAATCATGATCGTTTTTGAGTTAGGGAATATATCTCTGATTAGAAAGCTTTTGCATCATTACAAACTTCCTCAAGCCTATGGGTTAATTTATGTGCTCAATCCTTTGGTGATTTTTGAAGTCACCGGGAACCTGCATTTTGAGGGAATCTTAGTTTACTTTTTGTTGCTTGCCATTTGGCAATATGAACAGGGTAAACTCCATAAATCCGCGATTTTCTTCGGTTTATCAGTGGCTACTAAGTTTTTACCTCTCATTTTTCTGCCGCTATTACTTCGAAAAATTGGCTTCAAGAAAACGATGATCTACGGATTTATCGTTGCCGCTACTCTGGCCATTACATTTCTACCATTAATCAATACGGCTCATATTTGGGCCATTAAGGATAGTATGGAACTGTATTTCCAGAAGTTTGAATTCAATGGAAGCATTTATTATTTAGCCAGATGGTATGGCTTCGAAACCGAGGGACATAATATTATTGCCAAATCTGGTAAATGGATGATGTATGCCACCTTGGGTACTATCATGTTGTATTCTTTGGTGTGGAAAAAGAAAGAATGGCCAAGGCAAATGGTTTGGGTTTGGACACTGTATTTACTCTTTGCAACCACTGTCCACCCTTGGTATTTGATTCCGCTTTTGGCGGTTGCCGTTTTCTCAAAAGTTAGATTCCCTTTTTTATGGTCTTATCTGATCTTTTTAACCTACGCGAATTATTTAGGTGGTGAGTATACAGATCGAATCGAAATTGTGATTGTAGAATACGGTTTGGTTGCGATAGTTGCCGTTTGGGAGGTATTCGGAAAATCTTCGGAAAGGCTATTCTTTGGTCGCGGGATTAGTTAAGGTCCAACCGATAGGTGATGTGTTTCTTCGAAGGAACCGCTCCAAGCCCTTTATGAATGGCGATCATTTTATCGTTAAAGTCGCCCACCCAACTCAGTTCAACCTCGTTCAATGGCGTTTCTGTATAACAGTATTCAAAAGACTTGTAAGTGATGACCGACTCTAGTCCGATGCCTTGAAACTTAGGGTGCGTTCCCATTACTACCACCCGTACGCGATCAATAATGTTTTTGCGCTTTAAAAGTAAGAACCTAATCTTATTGATCAGGTTGAGTTTACCATTAAATCGTTTAAAAATCTGATTTACATCTGGTAAAGACACAACGAAACTGGCCGGTTCACCATTCACGTAGGCAAATTGCACTAGTTTAGGGTCAAGGACAGGTTTCATCTTATTGAAGGTCTCTAAAACATATTCCTTCTTAATGGGTGTAAAGTTTTCAAACTCGGCCCAAGCAGCATTGTAAATGGTCATAAAGTCCTCCGCATACTTATCGATTCGTTTCGGATCGAAAGGTTCGGTAGTAATACTTGGCTTACGTTCTACTATATAGTTGGCGATTTTAACAAACCTTGGACTTAGGCCCTCTTTTAGATAGAACTTGTTGGTCATTTGCTCCATCTTTACCTTAAAACCATAGTCTTCAAAAAACTTTTGATAGTAAGGGGCATTGTAAGCCATGCCGTAGGAAGGAGAGGTGAAACCTTCCACCAAAAGGCCCCAGTATTGATCGTTTTCACCAAAATTAATAGGGCCGTCTACCGTGTTGACTTTCCTGTCTTTTAGCCAAGCAACAGCTGTATCGAATAGTAGTTGAGCCGCGGCATAGTCTTCTATGACTTCAAAAAAACCGATACCACCAATGCGTTTATCGCCATAGTTGGCTTTTTTCTCATTAATAAAGGCGGCTATTCGTCCAATAAGTTTTCCTTGGTCATCTTTCAGTACCCAGCGAATGGCTTCACCATGCTTGTAAAAGCTATTGGTGGTTGGATTGAAGACAGCGCGAATGTCATTGTCCAATGGGCAGACCCACTCCGTATCCTCGGCATAGATAACCCGAGCTACATCTAGAAACTCCTTGACACTTGTTTTATCTGTTACTTCAAAGATTTGCATTGACCTGGTGCTCTTGAAATGATTTAACAAAGAAATCTGATTATTTTGATTCCTTGAAACAGAAGGATGTTTTTTTTAGTCCAAACTAGAATTTATAACCTCCCTTTTGCCCTCAAGTCTTGAAATATGATTTTGTCGACATGAGATGTTTTATCCATCTCTTCAAAAGGTAGCCAAGCCACTTCTGCTATTTCAGCTGCTGCCTTTATAGCACCGGCATACATTGCCTCATAGCACGTCATTTGGACCATTACTCCTTCTGGATGCCCATGTGCTTGTGCCGAAAAGGTGCCATAATGATCTATTGATTCAGGTATGAGGGTAACGCTCAACTCTTCGGCTATTTCTCGAGTCAAAGCTTGCTGATCGTTTTCTCCTAATTCTCGTTTGCCTCCAGGTATGTAAAAAACCTCTTTTCCTATGCTTCTAGCAACAAGAATCTTCTGGTCTTTAATTTCAAGCCAAGCCAGCTTGTCAATCACTTTCATAGTTTTCAATGTTAAATCTCATACTTTTAGCTAGATATGAGAAAATACTTAACACTTAGTTTTGTGTGGCCACTAGTCTTTGCAATCGGCTTTTTATATGTAACTGTTAAGTACGCTTACTTCTATTTCTTGGATAATTCTTCTGGGTTAGACATCTTCTTCGGCCTGCTTGTGCTCATCGTTTTTGTTCTTCTTACTTGGCTCTGGTTTAAAGTGGCCTTTGCCAACTTGAAAAAGCAAAAGAGTGAGCAACCTTAATCGTTAAGGATCACTCTTCCATTAATTGCGCTAATATCTCTTGTGCGGCTTTCGCTATAACCGTACCAGGTCCGAATATGGCCGAAACGCCAGCGTCATGTAGAAAATCATAGTCTTTCGGTGGAATAACGCCACCAGCAATGACCATTATGTCCTCACGGCCTAGTCTTTTTAATTCATCAATTAATTGAGGAATCAGCGTTTTATGACCTGCTGCTAAGCTAGAGGCTCCAATCATATGAACATCATTTTCAGCCGCTTGTAAAGCTGTTTCCTCAGGTGTTTGAAAGAGAGGTCCTATGTCTACATCGAAGCCTAAGTCTGCAAAGCTGGTTGCTATGACCTTGGCGCCACGATCGTGACCATCTTGTCCCATCTTGGCGATCATAATACGAGGTCTTCGGCCGTCCATTTCAGCAAATTGATCGGCCATTTCTCGCGCCTTTTTAAAGTCTTCGTTATCTTTCACTTCACTCGAATATACACCAGAAATGGTTTGGGTCACAGCTTTGTGTCTTCCAAAAACCTTTTCCATAGCCATGGAGATTTCTCCCAAGGAAGCTCTTTTTCTGGCTGCATCAACTGCCAGATCGAGCAAGTTGCCATTGCCTGTTTTGGCAGATTCTGTTAAAGCGTTTAAAGCCTCTTCGACTGCACCGGTATTCCGTTCTACCTTCAATTTGGCTAAGCGCTCTAGTTGCGATTTTCTAACCGCTGTATTGTCCACCTCTAGTAAATCAATATCAGTCGCTTCATTGACTTGATATTTATTTACACCTACTATGACATCCTTTCCTGAGTCAATTCGAGCCTGCTTTCGAGCAGCGGCTTCTTCGATTTTCATCTTTGGAAGCCCGGCTTCAATTGCTTTGGCCATACCACCCATTTCTTCCACTTCCTGAATTAGAGCCCACGCCTTTTCTACCAATTGATCCGTTAGAAACTCTACATAATGAGAGCCTCCCCATGGATCAATTACACGGTTGATTCCCGTGTCGGCTTGCAAGTATTTTTGCGTATTTCGGGCAATTTTAGCCGAGAAATCTGTCGGTAAGGCGATTGCCTCATCCAAAGCATTGGTGTGTAGGGATTGGGTGTGGCCTAGTGCCGCGGCAAGTGCTTCCACGCAAGTGCGCGTTACATTATTAAAAGGATCTTGCTCGGTCAAACTCCATCCAGAGGTCTGGCAATGTGTTCGGAGTGCCATTGATTTTGGGTTCTTTGGGTTGAACTGCTTGACCAATTTTGCCCAGAGCAATCTACCCGCCCTCATTTTCGCGATTTCCATGAAATGGTTCATGCCAATCGCCCAGAAGAAAGAAAGTCTTGGTGCAAAAGTGTCTATGTCTAAACCAGATGCTACGCCAGTGCGCAGGTATTCAAGACCATCGGCTAGGGTATAAGCAAGTTCAATGTCGGCCGTAGCACCAGCTTCTTGCATGTGATAGCCTGAAATACTAATTGAATTAAATTTCGGCATATGCTGAGAAGTGTATTCGAAGATATCACCTATGATCCGCATGGATGGTGCAGGTGGGTAGATATAAGTATTCCGCACCATGAATTCTTTGAGAATATCGTTCTGAATGGTGCCACTTAGTAATGATTTGTCTACACCCTGTTCTTCGGCCGCAACAATATAGAAGGCCATGATAGGGATTACAGCTCCGTTCATAGTCATTGACACCGACATCTTATCCAAAGGAATCTGATCGAACAAGACCTCCATGTCTAAAATAGAATCAATGGCAACGCCAGCTTTCCCGACATCTCCGACTACCCTAGAATGATCTGAGTCATAGCCGCGGTGTGTAGCTAAGTCAAAGGCGACTGAAAGCCCTTTTTGTCCTGCTGCCAAATTTCTTCTGTAAAATGCGTTTGAGGCCTCTGCGGTTGAAAAACCAGCATACTGTCTGATCGTCCATGGACGGGTTGTATACATAGAACTGTACGGTCCTCGTAAATAAGGAGGTTTTCCAGCAATAAAGTCGAGATGTTCAGCATCCTTGAGGTCTAAAGCAGATAGGGTAGGTGGTACACTGATGCCTTCGGCAGTCTCCCAGTTGACGGGATAAGGCGAGTTCAGTTTTTCGCTATCCTTTTTTGAGAAAGGAATACTCGCAAGAACAGTTTCGACAAGCTCTGCTGTGGTTGTCTCTAAATAGTAAGAACCCGCAGCAGGATCTACATTTTTACCTAAATAAGACTCTTCAGCCAGAATGTTAGAAATGTTTCGTGCCATTCGCTCCGCTAAAGGATGATTCTTTGGGAAGATAGAATAGAATGGATTGATCATTAAGGCGTCTGTACCTCCTATAATGGCCGACATGGCCATGGTAGTGGCCTGTAACATAAAGTCATGCTGGTCTTCAATGTCTTGACTCCAATCAGGTGATGTGCTGATTATGGAGCACTGATTTTGGTTTACACCGAGGTTTTTAGCCACTTGATTGATGATTTCTCTAAGGGCTCTAAGGCCCGAAATCTCTAGGAAGTAGTCTTTTGAAATGGTTTTCTCAATGGCGAGACAATTGAAGCAAGCTTCCCAAGAAAGTTCTGATCCTTCTATCAGTTTGATTACTGTTTGTGTGATGTCAATTAGTTGCTCTGATAAGGCCGTATTGGCATTATTACCTGCTATTATACAGGTTTTAAGGTGCGGTAATTTGTCTTGAAAGCAAATGCCTTGACCTTTGATAAGCCCAGTGACTTTTGTGGGATCAAAATTTGACTTGTCAAGGTAACTAGCGTATTCCTTATATATTATAGGTGTTTCAATGTTTTCTGATTGAAAAGAAACTTGACAGAACTCAAGTCGAATATCCCTAAGCAAGGTCTCGAAATCTGGAATTTCAAAGAGGTCGAAAAGGAGACCATCAACACCGTTGTCGAGCGCATTTAGTGCTTTAAGATTGGCAGTCTTGGCATCTGTTACCTTTATCAGTTGATAATTGGCCCAGTAGCGATTTCCGAAAGCTTCGGGTTGTTGATGGATGTTGGCTGCCTGGGGCAAATTGTCAGGCAAATCAGCCTTTGTGTAAAATGGTTTTCCTTTGAGTCCTTGGCTTTCCCAAAGTAAGTCCTCAAACGGTTTCCCTTTCAGGTCTTCGATCAGCTTTGATTTCCACGCCTCGGCTGTCTGCGGCTCGAAATTGGCAAACATTTTTTCCATCATTTCCTTGAGTTTACTGCTGCGAAAATAAGCCTTTTATCAACGGTTTGGGCATAATTTTGAGCAATTGGCATTTACCCTGTTTGAATGTCATTATGGGTATAGAAGAATAGTTATCCACAAAAAACATGTGGATAACGCCTTTTTAAGGGGAAAACTATTTTGTCTCCTGAGCTCGTTTCGCCTTTCATGTTCATTTAATTTTTATCATTTTTGTTCCCCGCCTGAAAAAAATGTGTACGACTTATTGCGAAATGATTAGATGGTAAAAAGTGAAATATCGGTTTGGGAGGATTGCCTCAGATTCATCAAGAATCAGGTTGGAGAGCAGAGTTTCAAGACATGGTTCGAACCGATAAAGCCACTAGGGCTCAAGGATTCTGTTATTACCATTCAGGTGCCAAGTCAATTTTTCTACGAATACCTTGAAGAGCATTACGTACACCTATTAAGAGAGTGTGTACAAAGTGAGTTGGGCCCAGAGGGAAAATTAGAGTATTCCGTCATTGTGGATAGTGGAAGTGTACAAAATCAGCCCTACATGGTCACACTTCCAAATCAAAATCAAAATCAGCGCAGGAATTGGGGCAGGCAACCAACGGAGCCTGAGATGATTAATCCGTTCAAGATGCAGTCTTTGGACAAAGATTCTAGGTACTCCAACTTGAACCCTAACTACGATTTTGAGAATTATATAGAGGGAGATTGTAATAGATTGGCAAGGTCTGCGGGTATCGCAGTGGCCGAAAAACCAGGAATTACATCCTTTAACCCTTTGATGATTTATGGTGGTGTTGGCTTGGGTAAAACGCATTTGGTTCAAGCCATAGGCAATACTGTCAGTCGTCAATCAAGCGATAACTTTGTGTTATACGTTTCTTCCGAGAAGTTTACTACACAGTTTACAGACGCCATTAAGAATAATAACATCCAGAGTTTTACCAACTTTTACCTTCAGGTAGATACACTCATCATTGACGATGTGCAGTTTTTTGCGGGTAAAGAAAAGACTCAAGAAATGTTCTTCCATATCTTCAATCACTTGCATCAAAATGGTAAGCAAATTATCATGTCGAGTGATAGAGCGCCAAGAGATTTAAAGGGACTTCAGGATAGATTACTTTCGAGATTCAAATGGGGGCTTACGGCTGATTTACAAATGCCTGATTTTGAAACAAGGATGGCGATCATTATGCGTAAGATGCAGTCAGACGGAATTTATATTCCTGATGATGTGGTTGAGTACCTGGCCTACAGTGTAGATACGAATGTGCGTGAGTTGGAAGGTGTTCTCATTTCCTTGATTGCGCATGCTACGCTCAATAAAACTGACATCAACCTCGAACTTGCTAAGCAAACACTTAAGAATATAGTGCATGACATTGAGTCGGAAGTGGGTGTTGATTACATCCAAAAGACGGTTGGAGAGTTTTTCCAAATCAGTGTAGAAGACCTAAAAGATAAAACGAGAAAGAAGGAAATCGTTATTGCGCGTCAAGTGGCAATGCACCTTTGTAAAGAATATACAAACCACTCACTGAAGTCTATCGGTTACCACTTTGGTGGTAGGGATCATAGCACTGTAATCCATGCGGTACAATCAGTCAGTGATATGATGGATATTGATTCGAAGTTCTCCAACTCCATGGACGAGCTGAGGAAGAAGATGAAAATGAAATTAGTATAAAAAAGAAAAGGGGCCAACGGCCCCTTTTTTAGTCTAACTAATCCTAGTTATTTGATCGAAACAGATTGCACAAAGTTCCGACCGTTTGTTCTCATTTTAACTGTATAAGATCCTTGCTCAAGTTTTGAAAGATCAAACCTTTTTAATGCCTCGCCATTAAAGCTTTCAGTAGTTAATTTTCTGAAGTTGCTATCGAAAATGGTGATTGATACCTCATCATTGTTTTCAGTTGGCATGATGATGTCTAGTTTTTCACCATTCTGACGAATGACTGGTTTGATGATCGTTATCTGGTCATTACTATTGATCCAAGCAGAATCAGCATTGATAGATACCGGAGTTGCCGTAAAGCTTAACTCGTTTTCAACCTCAATGGTGTAGTTACCAGCTTCAAGTGCCGTTAAATCGAATTTTTTGGCAAATTTTTGCCCTTTTTCTGTTTGTGCACTATATAATACTGATCCGTTTTCATCCTTGAGTTGAATATGAGCCGTTGCTTCACCTAGTCCTTTGGTAGATACTACCACAGACTTTATCCCTACTTTCTCTACGCTAACACTTGGTTTGGTGTCATTAGCAATTACGAACGTTGATGCCATAACCATTACAGCTGTCAACAATACTTTTCTCATCGTTTTCATTTTACTAATCGTTTAATGTTAAAACCAATTATGAATACAAATGTAAAGGGTGGCCATGGCCTGTACTACTCCATAATTGGCCATTATATATGCAGAATTACCCCTTCATATTTCTTGAATTGTTGATATTGATAATTTAGAACATAATCATGTTAATTTTGTGGTGGAATATGGAACTAACTGAGCCTAAATTGGTTATTGAACCATGGAGAAGACCAACTTGTCGACAAAACCATCATTAGAACAAATATTACCGGCCTTTGGAAGTAGCTTTCTGGTCAGGAGGTATAATAATTCGTGCGAGAATAACCTAGCCAACTGGCATTTTCATCCTGAACTGGAATTAGTTTACGTGCATGGAGGCAGTGGCAAACGACATATCGGGAAGCATATGTCTTATTTCAATGATGGTGAATTGATCTTAATGGGGGCAAACCTGCCGCACTATGGTTTTACGGATAGACATAGCGGGAATAAGTCTGAGACAGTGATCCAATTCAAACAAGATTTTTTGGGTACTAACTTTTTCGATATTCCTGAAATGGGTCTTGTAAGAAGACTCTTAGAGCTATCGAAAAAGGGTCTAGCCTTTAATGGCGCAACTAAAGAGAGTGTAGGGAAAAAAATTGAAGCCTTGACCTGGGCCGATCAATACGGAAGATTGCTTGGCCTGTTGTCCATTCTTAAAGAATTAGCAGAATCAAAAGAGTATACCGTTTTAAATGCTGATGGAGTGGCTGTTGCAGTCAACTCAAAGGAGAATGACAGAATGAACCTCGTATATAATTACATAAGAACTCACTTTAAAGAACATATAAGCCTAGATCAGATAGCCGATGAGGTTAGCATGACCGTACCAGCGTTCTGCCGATACTTCAAGAAAATATCAAGAAAGACCTTTACCAAGTTTGTGAATGAGTTCAGGGTGGTGCACGCCTCCAAGCTGCTTGCCGAAACATCCATGTCCATTACGGAAGTCAGTTTTGAGAGCGGTTTCAATAATTTCTCCCACTTTAATAAGTCCTTTAAGGAGTTTACGGGTAAGAGTCCTTCGGCCTATCGTAAAGAGTTTGATAATATTATTGATCAGGGGTAATTAGTCAGGATTACTTATCTAAGCCAGAAGAACTATTTGCTTCAGATTGATATATTTTTTTCTAATGGAGTGATGTGGTCAGTAACATAGGTTTAATGGAAGTACTGCTTACCCTCAGATTATTGAGAATAATTCATGAAATGCCCAAAACTACTTGAGATATTCTAAGAAATTACAGATTTTCCTGAATAGCAGTTTAAAAGCAAACAAATGAAGAATTTTATTTTAATTATTTCAACCCTGTTTATTTTAGACATGTCGTGTGTGGTGTCTAGAATTCCTCAAAAAATTGACTCAAGCCAATTCATTGGAACTTGGGTAGATGAAGAGGATAATGACCATCAATGGATTTTTACTGATGCTAACTTAACCATTAAATATCCTGGGTCAGTGGACGATAAATATTCCTATTCTGTTTCGACTACAAGCCCACAGTGCGGTGAAAGTGTTTCAACTACATCGGGATTTACCTTTTTGTCATTGACTGACCTTAATAGTAAAGAACAGTCATGTTACTACGTGAATGGTTTTGCTGAGGTAACTCCTGGTCGTAAAACGCTGAGTTTATCCGAATTTAACCGATCAGGGGCAATTGTTTTTGTGAAACAATAATTAGTAAAGAAGTTGGGTAATTATTCATTTCATGATTCCAAGTTTTAATCACAGAGCAATTATGTTTCTGCTGATGGTTTCTGTGGTGTATGGCTGTCAACAAGCAGCTCCCACTGATGGCGAATCTGATTTATACAATAAGATTAGTGAATGGCAGTCCGAGGATTCTTATAGCGATAGCTTAATAGGTTCTGGCTCTTGGGCGGTGTTTCCTCCTAATGTAAACGCTGATTCTTTGTTGGCAGTGATTGAAGAAATTCATAAGAATCATAACATAGTGTCCAAGTCAATCGTAGGCACTTGGATAGCTGAGAAGGACTCTAAGAGCAAATGGGTATTTACCAGTGATCTTAAATGTAAGAGGTATTATGACAGTGTTCTGCTCAGTACATATACCTATTCGATTTCTAATACATCGCCTCAGTGTGGAGAAACTGTACCTGTTGAGCAGCATACGAGCTATTTAAAACTGACAAAAGAGGGGCCCGTTAACAGTAAGAGATGCTACGAGATTAATGGAATAACAGCAGAAAAACTTTCCCTAAGAGTCGTTGATCGGGGTGGGCTGTTGTTATTTGACAGGCAGTAGTGGTTTGAATGACCTTTAAAACAAAAGCCCGATTCACTGAATCGGGCTTTTTTTGTTATCTGCTAAACCGATAAGTTTCGGTGCGTTGCCTTCCATTTTTATCTACAATTTCAAAGTAGATTTTTCCATAGTATTGTTCAATATAGCGGGCTAAAGCTTCAGGGTTATTGGCATACTTTCGGTTGACGGCTACTATAATATCCCCTTCTTCTATATCGTCAAGCTTCCTAAAGAACCCCTTTTCTTTATCTATCTTGCTCACTTTAACACCGTAACGGAGTCTTAGGCTTTCTTTTTCCGATACTGTGAGTGCTCTGAATTCTACCCCTAGGTAGCCTGAGAAATAAATGTCATCCTCATCTAGAGAGTTGTCGCTGCTCAGAATATCTGTGTTCCCCAGAATATTCTCCAAAGTCAAGTCAGTCTCATAAAGCCGATTGTTTCTCTGGTATTGGATTCTTATCGCATCACCAGGTGACATAGCATTGATGACTTCTTCAAAGCTCGACTTACTAGAAATGGACTTGTTATCAATTCCTTTAATTACATCTCCCGATGCCAGGCCTGCCTTATCAGCAGCACCATTTCTGCGAATTGACTGTATCAATACACCATCTAAGTCTTTTAGTCTTTCTTCTTTGGCTACTTGCTCGTCAATCTCAATGACTTCAGCACCAGTATAAGCCTTTTGAACCACCTTATATTTCTTCAAGTCCTCAACAATCTTTTCGACTACGTCAGACGGTACGGCAAATCCATAACCAGCATAAGAACCCGTTTTAGAGATAATAGAAGTGTTAATTCCGATAAGTTCACCTTCGGTATTGACCAATGCACCGCCACTGTTGCCTGGGTTAATGGCGGCATCTGTTTGGATGTATAGTTTAATAGGGAAGTTCTCTCGAATGGCTTTCGAATCACTTCCGATGGCACTTACTATACCCGCTGTAACAGTTGAAGTCAAATTAAAAGGGTTTCCGACTGCCAATACCCAGTCTCCAACTCTAACATCTTCACTGGACGCAATGTCTATTGCGGGCAGATCGTCAGCCTCAATTTTTAATACGGCAATGTCCAAGCTTGGATCCGTGCCCACTAGTCTTGCTTGATAAGTTCTCTTTTCGTGCTGCACTTCAATGGCATCAGCACCATTAATCACGTGGTGATTTGTGATGATATAACCATCCTTTGAATAGATCACTCCCGAACCAGAACCAATGGCAACACCACTATTTGAGCCGCTTCGGCCACCATTAAAGTATTCCATAAAGCTCATGCTTCTACGGCTTCTCTGGATGTTCTTGATATACACCACACTACTGACCGATTTTTCTGCGGCTAGTCGGAAATCGACAGGTATTGGAGCTGAGGTCTCCTCGTACCTTTCAGCTGGCGCATAGTTGGCTTGCTGAAAGTTCGCTGGTACTTCCCGAATCACTTCAGTGATGGTATTCGTGTTAGATAATTTTTGATAAGTAAACGCTCCTGCGATACCTCCTACAAAGGCAATCAGGACAATAGCTATCTTACTCTTCATATGCTTCCTTGATAAATTGTTAAACAATGTGCTTTTGTACTGATAGTAACAAGCACAGTGACTCATCTGTTTTCCTTAATCAAACTTACGCTTCGGAGAATAATTGGGTTTATCTATCTTGTTAATTAAAGTTAAATAGGGCTTTTCGTTGTCAAACCTTGTTAAAACTAACTTTAGGGAATAAGGGTAGTCTTGAATACTCATGACCAATAGCATTTGGTGACCTTTTAAAAAGGTCTAAATTTGCAGCGCTGTAAGCAAATTCAGATTCAATGAATTAGCTGCATAAGATTCAAAAATTAAATCCATTTGTCAGCACAAAAGCATATAGCCATTCTTGGCTCAACTGGTTCTATTGGTACACAAGCCCTTGATGTAATTAGGGCTAATTCCGACAAGTTTATCGTTGAGGTATTAACCGCAATGAATAATAGCCAATTGCTAATTGATCAGGCCAAGGAATTCAAACCAAATGCTGTCGTTATTGCTAATGAAGACCTTTATGATGAGGTTTTTACTCAACTAGACCCTCTTGATATTAAGGTATATGCCGGTGCCAATGCGCTGAATTCAGTAGTTCAGATGGATGATATCGATATTGTCTTGACGGCTTTAGTCGGATATGCTGGTTTAAAGCCTACAATTTCGGCAATTGAAAGCGGTAAGAGCATTGCTTTGGCAAACAAAGAAACCTTGGTAGTGGCGGGTGAATATATCACTACACTGGCCCAAGAAAAGGCGGTAAATATTTACCCAGTAGATTCTGAGCACTCAGCCATTTTCCAGTGTTTGGTCGGAGAGTTTCATAACCCTATTGAAAAGATAATTTTGACCGCCTCTGGAGGCCCATTTAGGGGTAAGGACCGAAAGGCACTGTCACAGGTAACAAAGCAACAGGCACTCAAGCATCCCAATTGGGAAATGGGAGCGAAGATTACCATTGATTCGGCTAGTCTTATGAATAAAGGCCTTGAAGTAATTGAGGCCAAATGGCTTTTCAACCTCAGCATGGATCAGATTGAAGTGATCGTTCATCCGCAATCGATTATTCACTCCATGGTTCAATTTGAAGATGGAAGTATAAAGGCGCAGATGGGGCTTCCAGATATGAAGCTGCCGATCCAATTTGCGCTGAGCTATCCCGATCGCATAAAATCTGACTTCCCGAGGTTCAACTTCACGGATTATCCAGAGCTGACATTTGAGCAGCCAGATATGAAAACATTCAGAAACTTAGGTTTGGCATTTGAGTCAATGATACAAGGAGGTAATATGCCTTGTATTCTAAATGCCGCCAATGAAGTTGCGGTAGCCAAGTTTTTAAAAGATGAAATAGGCTTTTTGGAAATGTCTGACCTAATTGAGCATTGTTTGGCAAAGACATCTTTTATCAAGAAGCCAACGTATGAGGACTATGTCATGTCCGACAAAGAAACTAGAGAATTAGCAAACGCATATAAAATTTAATGGAAACCATTGTTCAAATAGCCCAGCTACTGCTGGCGCTTTCAATTTTAGTAGGGATACACGAAGGCGGTCATATGTTGACAGCCAAAATGTTTGGTATGAAGGTCGAGAAATTCTTCATTGGTTTTCCCCCAACCATATTTTCATTTAAAAAAGGTGAGACTGAATACGGTTTAGGCGCCATTCCATTAGGCGGTTTTGTAAAGATATCCGGTATGATCGATGAGTCGATGGATAAGGAACAAATGGCAAAGCCGCCTCAGCCATGGGAGTTTCGTTCTAAGCCAGCTTGGCAACGTCTGATCGTGATGTTGGGTGGCGTTATTGTGAACGTAATTGCAGGTGTGATTGCTATGGTCATTTTGACTTACAATACGGGGGACGAGTATATCCCAAGTGAAGTGATTTTTGAAAATGGAATTGAAGCCCTTGATTATGGTAAAGAGTTTGGGTTCCAAACAGGCGATATTGTACTTGATATTAATGGTAAATCATACGAACGCTTTAGAGACATTACTAACCCCTCAGCATTTTTAGATTCTGATCCATTTTACACCGTATTAAGGAATGGAGAGCGTATTAAAATCTCAATTCCGAGAGATGCTTTAGACATTATGTCAAAGGATAAGTCCTTCTCATTTAATTATTTAGTTCCTAGGCGCCCTTTCGTAGTTAGATATCAATTCAATGATGAGGAATACATGGCCAAATCGATGGCATACCAAGCGGGAATTAAGGAAGATGACAGGATTGTTGAGATTTCTGGCCTACCAATTGGATACATTGATGAAGTGCGTCCAGCATTGGCTCCCTTTGCAGGCGACTCCGTAAGTTTAAAAGTGAATAGAGGTGGTGAGTTTATTGATTTTCGTTTACCAGTCAATTCAGATACAACTATTGGAGCAGTATTAACTTCAACTATTAAGGCTGCCAGAAAGGATTACTCTTTCGGTGAGGCAGTGACCAAAGGCACGGGTGATGCTTTTGGGATGGTAATACTAAATGCTAGAGCTATGGGTAAAATGTTTACCGGTGGACTTTCTGCGAGAAGTTTGAGTGGTCCAATTGGGATTGTTGAAATGTTCCCTAAAACTTGGGATTGGAATAAGTTCTGGTTTACGACAGGGTTTATCTCTATGATTTTGGCCTTTATGAATTTGCTGCCAATTCCTGCATTGGATGGTGGTCATGTCATGTTCTTATTGTATGAAATGATTTCAGGCAAGGCTCCTTCAGACAAGTTTTTAGAAGGTGCTCAGAAAGTGGGAATGATTATACTACTCGGTCTTATGGTCTTCGTTTTCGGCAATGATATTCTGAAGCTATTCGGGATTTAGAATGAGTCAGAAATGGTATACCTCTTTACAGAGGTATACCAAATTGGTATTATGAGAACATCCAAGCGTGATCAGGGTTATTTGGGTCTGGGTTTTCAGGAATATCAACTGGGCCTCTAAGGTTGTCAATTGCATTTTTAATTAAATTCCATGCATTACACCAGCGAGCGCTTATGCACCACCCGCCATTTGTTACTTCCTTTTCTTTTTTTGTCATTTGAGCGACCTCGAAATTTGATAAATTCATGATTATAAATTTTAGTTTATTATTTCACAGAAAACTTTTCTGATTTGGGAAAGAAAATGAATACCAGTCTCAATTTTTGAGACTGGAAGAAATAAATTAAAATTTACTCATTACCATTATTAAACTGATTCTTAGGCGGGTCGCGATAGATTTCAAACTCGACCCGTCTGTTTAATTTTTTATCTTCTTCCGTTTTCTCTTCCTTGACTATTGGCATTTCACTGCCATAGCCCATGGCAAAGATTCTCTGTGGGTTGATGGAAGCTGTATTGATTAAATAGCGTTTGATAGCATCTGCGCGCTGCTGGGATAGCTTCAGGTTCGACAAAGGATTTCCACTTGAGTCGGTGTGCCCAGAAATGTTAAGGTTAAAAGTTGGGTTATCAATAAGAAAGTCAATCACCTTATTGAGATCAGGCTCCATTTGGGGTAGAATCTTCGAACTGGCATTGTCAAACTCAATTGTAGAGAATTCAATTTTGCTACCTACTTGCTCTACGACACCTTCATAATCAGTTTCACCATCTAAGAAGAAGAGCTTCTCTAGTCTAAAGAATTCATCGCCCTGAACAATGAGCAGGTAGTTTCTCTGATTGATCAGGTCAAATTCAAAGGTTCCATCATCCCTAGCAAACTTTGGAGCTACCTCAACCCCCTCATCAAGATCTATAATAGATACAATCGCATTTTTAGGTACTCTTCCTGTCACCTCGCTAATTCTACCATTAAAGCGTGTTGTGGCCAGAGGCTGACCAGCCATAGGGAGTGGAAAGGAATAGAGGTCGAGGTTTTTCATGCTCTCTTCCTTGGATCTCGAATAGAAAATAAAGTCAGATTTTTGGTCAATGCTGAAATAGAACTCTGTGCCAATGCCGTTTACCAAAGGACCTATGTTGATCGGCTCTGACCATTGGCCTGTGGCCTTGTAAGCTTTATAAATGTCGTAATCCCCAAAATTTAATAAATGACCATTGCTGCTGAAGTAGAGTACATCAAATTCACGATGATAAAATGGACTCACCTCATTGTTTCGTGTGTTGATGATTGGGCCTAGGTTCTGCGCTTCACCCCATCTTCCTCTTTTGTCTTTGACGCTATAGTAGAGATCTGCTAGGCCAAAGCCTCCCCTCCGGTCAGATGAGAAGTATAGCGTGTCTTCAGTGGCATTCAGACTAGGGTGAGAATCCCACTGATCTGAGTTCACCTCTTCGCCAAGGTTTTCAGGTTTAGTCCAAAGCGTGTCTCCCTGAAAACGAGAAAGATATAAGTCACAGTTGCCAAAACCATCGGGTGCCTCACACCTTGAAAAGAATAGAGATTTGCCGTCTTGTGACAGATGGCCAGACCCATCATTGAAACGTGAATTGATATTAGGAATTATTTCGGCTTTTGACCAACCAATCTCTGTATTCAAGGTGTAGAACAAGTCTTCGTTTATATACTTGTTAATTCCTGTGTTCACGGAGTTACGCTTTGATGTAAAGATCATTACCGAGTCATTGCTTGATACCATGGGAGCATAGTCCTCACTCGTAGAATTAACCCGTGGCCCCATACTTGTTAAAACACTTCTTGGAGGGATGAGTGTATCTACCTGTCGCCTAAAATCGACAAGGTCATAATAATAGGTTAAAGGCACGTAGTAAGATTTTTTATCTCTGTTGAGTGAGTCATATCTTGCCAGTGTGGCTGGTATGTCAACTCCTTGCCGATAATGTTTCAGTACAAGGGCATAAAGAGGTTTTGCTTCTTCAGGTGAACCAAAAATTTCAGTGAGTTTGGCTAGTCGCCAGATGTAATAGGTTTGTAAGGCGAAATTCTGAGTACCGAAGTTTGAGACGTATTTTTTGAGTTCAGGATAAAGCGCTTGCCAATTTCTCTCTCTATCGAGTTTTTCAATCTTCTTCTCAAGTTTCTGATTGAGGTAAACGGGTGTCTTATTGATGTTAGGGAAGCTTAGATTGGATATGTCTACGGCAACCGAGTCGGAGCTCAATGCTACTTTCTTAGTCCTTTTTTTGAATAGTTGTCCATGGGCAACTAAAGAGCAGCCTAGTAGAAGGAGTGTTAAGACAATTCCTCGCTTTAACATAGATTGATTTCAGCTTATGCTAGGTGAATTTATGAAAACAAAGTTATCCGTTTTGCTGAACTATGAAAAAGGAATACATGACACTAAAACGATTGGCATAGCGCTTGCAATATGGGGTAGACTTAATTTTTCTGACATTATGTGTCAGATTGACACCTCATTATGAAGATTAACAAGAACACAATAGGATCAATATTGGCTGCAGAGCTGACCGAAGAAGAGAGCGGAGAGTTTATTCAAATGATTGCTCCCGAAGATGAGGACAGTGCTCAGTTGGCTGATCTTCCTGAAGAACTTCCCATATTAGCTGTTAGGAATACAGTACTCTTTCCAGGGGTATTGATTCCCATTACTGTAGGTAGGCAGAAGTCTATCAAAGTGGTTAAGCAAGCTTACAAGGGAGACAAAATCATAGGGGTGTTAACACAAGAGAACCCGCAGGTTGATGACCCTAAGTCGGACGATCTTTTTAAGGTCGGTACCGTGGCGAAAATAGTGAAAATGCTTGTGCTACCCGATGGTAATACAACCATCATTGTCCAAGGGAAACAGCGTTTTGAAGTACAAGCGTTTACAGCTACCGCGCCATACCTTAAGGCTAATGTCAAGTACTTAGAAGAAAGTTTCCCAAAGAGGTTGTCTAAAGAAGTAAAGGCATTAATTCAGTCAATCCGCGATACGGCCAACCGTATTATGACTTTGAATCCTGAAATTCCTAAGGAGGCTCAAGTTGCCCTTGAAAACATAGAGAAACCTAGTTTCTTAGTGCATTTTTTGTCTTCTAATATCAATGCTGAACTCAAGGAGAAACAGGAATTACTAGAGCTAAATGACGGAGTTGAGCGTGCAACTAAGCTGTTGCAGCACTTAATGAAAGAAGTGCAAATGCTGGAACTCAAACATGAAATCCAGAATAAGGTACACTCGGATATAGATCAGCAACAGAGAGATTATTTTTTGCGCCAGCAAATGAAAGTGCTCCAAACCGAATTGGGCGATGGTGGGCCTGAACAAGAGGTGGAGTCATTAAGAAATAAAGCCAAAATCAAGAAGTGGCCTGAAAAGGTGGCTAAACACTTCGACAAGGAATTAGATAAGATTCTTCGCATGAATCAAATGGCAGCTGAATATCCAGTGGCCATGAATTATGCAGAGCTTATGGTAGACTTACCTTGGGAGGAATATTCGAATGATAACCTTGACCTCAAGCGTGCTAAAAAGATTCTTGAAAGTGATCACTACGGTTTAGAGAAAGTTAAAGACAGGATACTCGAATACCTCGCAGTGCTCAAATTAAAGAATGACCTCAAAGGACCAATCCTTTGTCTTTACGGCCCTCCGGGCGTTGGTAAAACTTCCCTCGGGCGCTCTATAGCCAAAGCACTTGATCGCCAGTATGTCAGAATGTCATTAGGAGGGGTCCATGACGAGGCGGAGATTAGAGGCCATAGAAAAACCTATATCGGTGCTATGCCCGGTAAAGTGATTCAGAATATCAAAAAGTCTAAGTTTTCAAATCCTGTTTTTGTATTGGATGAAATTGACAAGGTGAACTCGAACTTCCGTGGAGATCCATCTTCGGCTTTGCTAGAAGTGCTCGATCCAGAACAGAACAGCGAGTTTATCGATAACTACTTAGAAGTAGAGTACGATTTATCTAAAGTGCTATTCATTGCTACAGCTAATTCTTTGGATACCATTCAACCTGCACTGAGAGATAGAATGGAGATTATCGAAGTTTCGGGGTATACCATTGAAGAAAAGGTAGAGATTGCTAAGAGACACTTAATCCCTAAGCAAAAGAAGGAGCATGGCTTGAAGCCGAAAGATGTCATTTTCGATAAGAAGGCCATCCAGTTTATTGTTGAAGGGTATACCCGTGAATCTGGAGTGAGGAGCTTGGAAAGAGTAGTGGGTTCTGTAGTGCGTAGCGTTGCTAAGTCCATCGCTTTAGAAGAAGAATACCCGACTAAAATTACCCCTGAGTTCATTGAAAAGGTCTTAGGTGGCCAGCGTTTCGATAAAGAAATCTATAACGATAATAAGTATGCCGGTGTAGTCACTGGCTTGGCTTGGACAGCGGTGGGAGGCGAGATTCTGTTTATTGAGTCGAGTCTAAGCCGAGGTAAAGGTAAGTTAACTTTATCGGGTCAATTGGGCGATGTAATGAAGGAGTCGGCCATGGCAGCGATCTCCTATTTAAAATCCAAAGCTGACACTTACGATATCGACTATAGGGTTTTCGATAAATACGACTTGCACATGCACGTGCCGGCAGGAGCTGTGCCAAAGGACGGTCCTTCGGCAGGTATTACCATGCTCACCGCTCTTGCATCACTCTTTACACAGCGCAAAGTCAAGAATAAATTAGCCATGACAGGCGAGATTACCTTAAAAGGAAATGTACTACCTGTTGGAGGAATCAAAGAGAAGATACTAGCAGCAAGGCGTGCAGGAATCAAAGAGTTGGTACTAAGTAAGCGGAATGAAAAGGACATCAATGAAATTGATCAGCAATACACCAAAGGACTAACATTTCACTTTGTAGAAAAGGCGGATGAGGTCTTGGCGATAGCTTTGACAAATCAAAAAGTGGAGAATCCGATCAAATTTGTAGTTGAGGACTAAAAATCACCGTATTTTCAATTGATATCCATTTTGAATGAGGAAAACCCATCTACTGCTCATAACCTGTTTTTGTTTGTGTTGGCAATCTGCCAATGCACAATTGGGTGGTAGTCGGGCATTCGAATACCTCAACCTCCCCAATAATGCTCGGCTGGCAGCACTAGGTGGAGCGAATATTACTTCGGGATGGTACGATCCAGCGCAGTCAAGTGCTAATCCGGCTATGCTGAATGATACAATGCAACATCAGCTAGTCATATCGCGCTTGGGCTATTTTGCGGACATCGCTAATACTTCATTGACTTATGTAACGCCTATTAAAAAGTCTGGTATATGGGCTTTCCATTTAGATTATCTGAGCTACGGAGATATTCAGAGCTTTGATGAGGCCGGTTTCCTAAATGGTGATTTTAGTGTAAACGAGTACGCATTCTCTGTTGGTAATAGTCAGGCTTTTGGACCATTTCGTGTTGGAGGAAACCTGAAACTAGCAGTTTCTGACCTGGCTTCATTTCAAGCTTCGGCACTATTACTTGACCTTGGAGGAACTTTTCTTCACCCTGAAAAGGACTTGACCATCGGCTTTGTGATTAAGCATCTTGGCTTTTTGATTTCGGATTATACTGAAGAAAATAGTAGTCAGTTGCCGACAGACATTCAATTAGGTGTTTCATATAAGCCAGAGTTTATGCCCTTTCGCTTTTCTGTAACGGCAAGAAACTTGGTACGTTCGGATGTCACGTTTTTCGACCCATCCACCAATTCCTTATTTGGTGAGAATACAGCGCCAGGCTTTGGTGAAGAGATTTTCCGTAGGTTGGTATTTGGAGTGGAGCTGCTTGCTTCCTCTAATTTTCAACTGAGGTTTGGCTATAACCATTTGCTAAGACAAGAACTTAAGTTAGAGAATGCCAGTGGTGGTGCTGGCTTTTCTTTTGGCTTTATGTTCAAAGTAAAAAGATTTGAATTTGCCTACAGTCGGGCTTTATACCATACCGCTGGTGGCAGCAATACGCTTCAGATGAACTTGAATCTGGAAGGTATCATAAACAAGAATTAAGATGATTGATAAAAGTTATTTGACCCCAAGGCAAATTGTTGCCGAACTTGATAAATACATCATTGGTCAGGCAGACGCCAAGAAAAATGTAGCCATTGCACTTCGAAATCGATGGAGAAGAATGCATGTCAAACCTGAAATGCAAAAGGAGATTGTTCCGAATAATATCCTAATGATTGGTGCTACGGGAGTTGGTAAAACAGAGATTGCTAGGCGTCTTGCGAATATTGCAGATGCCCCTTTTACAAAGGTAGAGGCCTCAAAATTCACAGAAGTGGGTTATGTGGGAAGAGACGTAGAGAGCATGGTGAGAGACTTGGTTGAACAATCGGTGAATCTGGTTAAGCAAGCTAAGAAGGAAGAAGTGAAGGAGAAGGCTGAGCAATCCGTGGAAGACATTATTCTGGACGCCTTGATTCCTCCAGTCCGTTCAGCAAAACCAAATGCTGGGTTTCAGTCCGAAGACAAGGAAACATCTCAAATGAGCGATGCTGAATTGAATGAAAAGACGCGTGAACGCTTCAGAGAGAAAATTAGATCTGGGGAAATTGATGATCGTAAGATTGAGATCTCAATTAATGCTTCTTCTGGTGGTATAGGTATGGCTGGCGGAGGCATGGATGAAATGTCAATGATTAACCTCCAAGACATGATCAGCAATGTAATGCCAAAGAAGACAAAGAAAAGAAAGGTCACTATTGCTGAGGCTAGAAAGCTATTGATTGAGGACGAGAGTGCTAAGCTCATTGATATGGATGAGGTAAAAGAAGAAGCCATTGCCAAGGCCGAAAACACGGGAATCATTTTCATTGACGAGATTGATAAAATTGCTGCAGGTTCAGGTAAGGGAGGTAGTAGTGGACCAGATGTGAGCCGCCAAGGAGTTCAGCGTGATTTACTACCGATAGTGGAGGGGACTTCAGTGAATACAAAGCATGGTATCATTAATACTGACCATATACTATTTGTAGCGGCCGGAGCATTTCACGTGGCCAAGCCTTCAGATCTTATTCCTGAGCTCCAAGGTAGATTTCCAATTCGTGTGGAGCTAAACAGCCTAACCGAGGATGATTTCTACCGCATATTGAAAGAACCAAAAAATGCATTGACTAAGCAATATGAAGCTTTAATTGACTCAGAAAATGTCTCGCTTGATTTTACGGATGAAGCCCTGCATGAATTAGCTCGTTTGGCTTTTCTAATCAATTCAGAGGTAGAAAATATCGGGGCTAGAAGACTCCATACGGTAATGAGTAAGCTGTTGAACGACATACTGTTTGATATTCCCGAACAGATTCCTCCAAATGCAAAAGTATCCATCACAAAAGAGATGGTTAACGAACGTTTGAATGGATTAATTGAGGATAAGGACTTAAGCGAGTTTATGCTCTAGACTTTGGGAAGTCGTAATAGAACTTTTCACCCTTAGCAGTTAAAATTTCATCCCAAGAGTCGAATGAGAATGCTATGCCACAGGCCGCACAAGTTGGCAGGTTATAGAGGTTGAAATCAGATAGCTCAGTGATCAAAGAAGTTAGTCCTGGATTATGCCCAAATATCATCAATCCATTGACGGTGTTATCGACTTTGGAAATCACCTCCTTAATGGTTGATGTTCCTGCGTGATAAAGGCGTTCATCATCCATTAATTTATCATCAGAAAAGTCTAGTGCTTTTGCGAAACCTTTTGCCGTTGTCCATGCTCTCTCAGCAGGTGACGAAATGATTAAATCGACCTGATAGCCAGTGGCTAAAAATCGATTGGCCATGTCAGGTAAATCCCTTTTTCCACGGCCGTTGAGAGGTCTGTCAAAGTCAGACAAATAGGGAGAATCCCAGCTTGATTTGGCGTGTCGGACGATAAAAAGGCTTTTCATACTGCTAATTATGGGAAGTCCAGAACTAATTGCTAGTTTTGTTACATAATTATTTTATCATCTTTTAATACATATTACAATGAGAACAGGTACCGTAAAATTCTTTAATGATGAGAAAGGCTTCGGCTTCATCGTTGATGACGAAAATGGAGATGAAGTGTTCGTTCATGTTTCAGGTACAATTGACGAGATCACCAAAGGTGATTCTGTATCTTTCGAGCTTAGCGATGGAAAGAAAGGTCCTAACGCTACTGATGTCAGAAAAATATAATCAACTAGTTATAGATTTTTGATTACCAACCCCGGCTTTAGTCGGGGTTTTTTATTTAGTCAAATCTCTTCTTCAAAAAGGCATAAATGCAGGGAAGCTGCTTATTCCTTAGCAAGTTTCAGGTGAATCACTAAATTTGCCCCTTTAATACAATTATAGTTTTTAAGAACAATTACAATGAGAAATGGTACAGTAAAATTCTTCCTTGAAGAAAAAGGCTTCGGCTTCGTGATAGACGATGAGACTGGAGAAGAATTCTTCACGCATGTTTCAGGCACGGTGGATGAAATTAGAAAAGAAGACAAAGTAACCTTCGAAACTGAAGAAGGTCGCAAAGGAATTAATGCCGTAAACGTAAGGCGAGCATAAGCACCGCGAAAAAAGCATACCCAAATAGGGTATAGATTTTAATGAGAAACCCCGACCTAAGCCGGGGTTTTTTTATGCTCTATAATTCGTTATGTTGAACTTGCCTGCTGACTTGGTAGGTCTCAGAGCCCTAACTGTCTAAATTACTCCAAAGCAATTTTGATGATACCGACTAATTATTCCATAAACCTTCAGCTGTATAATAACCACCTTCTCTTTCCCAGAACTTTCCGTCTAAGAAGCGATAACCTTTATCTAATTCATTGATCTTAGACATTTCTGATTCGCTCAATGGAATGCTAGCGGATGCTAAATTTTGTTTAAGGCGTCCAGGATTCACAGACTTTGGAATGACACATGTACCTCTTCCTTCAGCCCATTTAATTAAAATCTGAGCGGGATGGACTCCATGATTCGAAGCGATTGACTTAAGCATTTCATTCTCAAACATATCAGGTTCATCACTGCCTTTCATGCCTGCGGTACGATCGCGTGAACCTAATGGGGAATAAGCGGTATATAGAATCTGCTGGTCATTACAGAACTGTAGTAATTCATTTTGCGCTAATAGCGGGTGAGATTCTACTTGATTCATTTCAGGAACGATCTCAGCAGTTTCTGTTAGTTTTTCAAGCTTAGGTACATTGAAATTTGAAACGCCAATATGTTTCACCAGTCCCTTCTCCACCAAAGCTTCCATTGCTTTCCAAGTATCGGCAATTGGATAATCTTCAATTGGTGCGAAACCAGAGGCATCTTCAGAGAAGGTAATACCAGGCTTGTGAGCGATGGGCCAGTGAATTAAGTAGAGATCGAGATAATCGAGCTGAAGAGCCGTCAACGATTCTCTCACTGCTTTTTCGACATCCTCTGGTGCGTGAAAAGAGTTCCAGAGTTTTGAGGTCACAAATAAATCTTCGCGCTTGACATCGCCAGCCTTGAATGCCTCTTGAAATGCTTGGCCTATCTCAGATTCGTTTTGGTAAATCCATGCACAGTCGATGTGCCTGTACCCGATTTTTATAGCTTCGCGTACTGCTTGACCCACTTCTCCGGGTTCTGATTTCCAAGTTCCTAAGCCAATGGCATCTATTTTATCTCCGTTTCTAAAGGCGAGTTTGTTCATTCTTAATTTGATTTTATGTGGCAGTTAAGCTACTAAGAATTACCAGTCGATCCAATCGCCTTTATTCGCTTCGAAGGACTTTTGTCGGATTCACTAATGCTACTTTAATGATTTTATACTGATTAATCGAGAGCTACGAGGCAGCTTATTTCAGGTAGTCAGTTGCACTTCTTCCGAAACGCTCGGTAAAGAGTTTTGAGAAATATCGACTGGACTTGAAGCCTACTGCGATAGTGACTTCGCTGATTGTTTTATATGCACCTTTTTCTAAATAAGCCCTACCCAATTGAAGGCGGAGTTCTTGGATGTATTTGTTTGGGGTAAGTCCAGTAATTTGTTTCACTTTTCGCTGCATTTGCCTATCAGTGATATTCAATGCCTCAGCAACCACTTCCATGGAGAAATCAAAGTCGTTAAGCCTAGAAAGAGTTTCTTTCTCTACTTGTTTTATCCATTCTAAGGCATCGATCGAATCAATTTCCGAATGTATAGCACTCATGAGGTTGTCGTTTACCAACTCCTCCGGTCGTGCCATGAGGCTTTTTCGACTTTTATAGTGAGCCAATAAGTTTCTTACCCGTGCTTTGAGTTCATCTGCCAAAAAAGGCTTGGTTAGGTAATCGTCCACTCCAATGGTGAGTGCATTGAGTTTATCATTATCCTCAGCCCGCGCGGTTAGCATGATTACTGGTAGGTGATGGTACAGGTCGTTGGACTTCATGATTTTCAGCAATGTAAACCCATCCATTTCTGGCATCATGACATCGCTTATCACTAAGTCGATAGTTTGTCTTTTCAAATATTCCAGCGCTAGGTTTCCGTTTTCAGCTAGATAGAGATTGTATTGAGGGGAAAGTATCTCCGCTATGTAATTACGCATGTCTAGATTATCCTCAACCAACAGTAGGTTAAACTCTGCTTCGCCTACCTTCTGATGTTGCGCTGTATTATCAGTTTTCGGAGTAACTGGTGTAGCTATTTTTATTTCTGGGCTGTCTTTTACTACTACTTCTTTTCGGGGTAGGGTCACCTGAAAAGCCGTGCCCTCATTTAACTTACTTTCCACAGAAATTTTCCCATTCATAGCCTCGGTTAACTCTTTTGCTAGCGCAAGACCAATGCCTGTTCCTCCTTGTAATTGAGATGATTCGCGGATTTGTCCCTGATAAAAACGATCGAAGATTTTTGGCAAGTCCTTGGCAGCGATTCCTTTTCCAGAGTCTTCTACCAAAATTCTTAGCTGATCATACTCTAGGAAGGCACTTAGTTTCACAAAACCACTGGTTGGGGTAAATTTAAAGGCGTTGGAAATCAAGTTATTAATGACCTTCTCTAGTTTCCCTTTATCTAAGAGAAGTACCGTTTGGTCAGAAAAGTGTAATTGCAATGAATAGTCAATTCCCTTTCGCGAAGCCAATGACTCATAGGCAGAGTAAATCCGTTTGATCAATGGTTTTAGTTCTACCTCTATTTCGTGGACCTCTAATTTGCCTGCCTCCAGCTTGGTGAGCTCCAGAATTTCTTCAACCAATTCTGAAAGATTCTGGCCATTTCTATACATCCGCTCAAGTTGCCTCAGTTGGTCCTCATTAAACTTTCCCTCATCAATCAGTTGTTGTAAAGGACTTAAGATTAGGGTTAACGGTGTACGCAATTCATGTGATATATTCGCGAAAAACTGAGTTTTAGCAGTGTCTAGCTTTTTAAGTTCCAAGGACTGTTTTTCAATTTCATTGGTCCTGAGTGCTACCTCTTTCTTCAGTTCCTGCTGGCTTTTGATCAACCTTCTGTTTCTGAAATAGAATAGTAAGTAGATGCTTAAAAGTAAGAGGGTAATGCTGAGAAAGATGAACCAGCCCTGAAGATAAAAGGGCCGGACAACAAGCAAGCGGAAGGTGATCGGATCAGTCCATACCCCCTTACCTGCACTGGCTTTTAGCTCAAAGTCATAATCGCCATAGGGAAGCCGATTCATTCTTAAGTCGGAAACAGACTGGTAATTCCAGTCCGCGTCTAGCCCATTTATTCTATAGGCATAAAGCGCTTCTTTAGATAAGCTATAGTCTAGAAGACGAAAACTGAGATTAAACCCAACTTCTGAGAGGTAGAGCGTTACCTGATTTTCTCTTTCAAACGCATCATATGCATCTTTAACCAGGCCAGTTGACTTATCCTGTTTAGAAAGCCCCGTGATTACTAAAGGCGCAGGTTCCGATGCTAGAGAGGCAGCAAAATCTTTAGGGTGAAAGGCATTGACTCCATTCAAGCCTCCAAAATACAAGGTGCTGTCATGTCCTCTGAAATGAGAAATGGTATTGAACTCATCATGAGTAATACCATCGGCCTTCAGATAATAACTGTTATTATTTGTGACCTTATGAAATTGGTTGATACCGAAGAAAGAAGGAAGCCATAAGTTCTGATCATGGTCTTCGTAAACAGCATAAATAACATTATGACTCAGGCCATTATCTGTGGTATATTGCTCGAAGGTTCCTTCTTCTTGAGACCATTTAATTAGTCCTCCACCTCTACTAGCCAACCAAAAGATACCTTCCTGATCTTCGTAAATGTGCGCAATGTCATTATGTGGAAGTTGATATCCTTCTTCAGCAGCTGTATGGTAATGCGCGAGGATAGCCTTTTTTGCAGGGTCAAATAGGTAGACGCCTTTTGTTGTGGCCAGCCACATGCCTTTACTGTTTTCGTGTATATCAATAACATCAGCGCCTGCCAGAGATTGCATTGGGCCTTTATTGGGTAGGTAACTTAAAGTTTGAGTTATTTGGTCGATAATGGTTAGCCCTTTGAATGATCCTGCCCAAAGGTTTCCCCACATGTCTTTGTGAATCTTCCAGTGTTCCCGAGGTGTTGAGCCTCCGGCCTTTTCCTCTGGTGAAAAATCAAAAGTGATAACCTCATAGGTTAACGGGTTCAATTGAAAGATTTTTGGCTCCTCTTCTGACAGCCAGAGCAATCCATCTATCATTTGTACATCCCTGCTCAGAATAATGTCATCCAAACTGTGCAACTCATCAGTTTTCAGATTTAGTCGCTGTAGTTTTCCTAAACCACCAACCCATAAAATACTGTCGTTGATTTGAGCCATCCCACGGGCCTGAAAGGGAATATTCAAATGAGTGATTCTATTCGTCATGTGCTTCTTAAATAGCTCCATTTTTACCTGTATCAATTCCAGCCCGTTATTGGTAGCTAACCAAAGATTTTGGTCTTTATCGAAATAAGCATCTTCAATAAAGCTAATCTCTGTGGGTTGCTCAGCCAATATTTTTCCTTTCGCATCCATTGCTATAATGGACTTGTTGGTTTCCTCTTCTCTACGTAAGGCAAACAGTATTTGTGCGTCAGGAGATATAGCAATGAAGTCAAGATCTTTACCTATTTCCTGCAATTCTCCATTGATGAAGTATCTCCTCCTTTGAATTTCATTGTATTCGCCACTACGATTTTTGATAAAGGCGATATAGTGTAGGTCACCTTTACTGTCTTGAGCCGAGGCAATCAAGAGTTCCCTAAGATTTCTAGAATTCCGTTTGTTTACAATGGAACCGAACTCCATAGCTGTTTTACTAGCAAACGAATCAGTTATGAACCAATCATCATTGACCTTAATAAAACGGTTGTTCGAAGCGATCCAATAACCATCAACTACTGGAATGATCTGACTGATAATCTCGTCATTGTCCATTTGATACCTGAGTGTATACCCATCATCTCTCAATTCGTAAATAGTTCCTTTGTCAGTACCCACCAGCATTGCTTTGTTCTTGCCTAATGCCAAGGTGGAGGTAGCGTTGTTTTGAAAAGGTAGCTTGTATGGCAGGTATTGCTTTAAAGGAAGCGTAATACCCGTTTTAGGATCGAAAATATGGATAGCAAAAAATATAGATTCGTTTGTGCGCTCATCTAAACCATTCCTAAAACGATTGAGTATAAACACTCTATGGGACCAGATTTTTTTGTCATAACTCTGGTAAGCTCTGGAAGCTTTTGGGGCATTCCAATTAGGTTGATTAACCTTCAGGCGATAGTTTTTGAACTCCTTTCCGTCAAATCTGTCCAGATCGTAATCACTGCTGGTTCCGTTGGAGTTAATAATCCAGATAAAACCTTCTGTATCCTGAAAAATCGTTTTTGTGTACCGTGTGCTGAGTCCGTCTTCTACGCTGAACCTCTGGATGTTCATGCTGTATTCCTGTGCCATCGATGATGAAGCGACCATACAGGCTATCAGAAAAAGGAAGAGTCGAGGGGTTTTCAATTTTGAAAAGGCAGTCAATAGTCAGGTTGATTTCTTAAGCTAACTAAGTAGTAGCAGAAGCACAAATCACTAGTGCTACTCACTTTTTGCCCAAAATATTTAAGTCATTGATAATAAGCTAAATGGCTGCCAAATGTCGGATTTCTGCACTTGAATGTCGGATTTCTGCACTTGAAAAGAAGGTAATAGGGATGGGTTCAAGCATACCTTGAAGCAATAAATACAACAACCCTAATTATTAACATCAACTTGACTTATGAAACACTTTTACTTCAAAAATCTTTTTTTAACGCTCTGTCTCTTTTGGACAACAGGTACACTGTTTTCGGCTGAAGGAGATTACAGAATCGATAAAGCCGGTATCACGGAAATCGATAAGGAGGCTACACCTAGGTTTCTTACCCGCGAATCTCTTGTGATTTTCCTTGATGAAAACGGTAACGCTACTTTAAATCCTGATGAGTATAACCGCGAAACGATTGAAGCGGATTGTTCCATCGATCGCGTAGAGTACAGCAGAACTGCATTTGATTGCGATGATATAGGCTTTCATGTTATTCAGGTAACAGCTTTTGATTGTAACGGCTTATCCGCAACCACTGAAGCAGATGTGGAGGTGAGAAACGAGATCATCCCGAAATTTGTTGCTAGAGAGTCTTTTGTGCTATTCTTAGATGAGAATGGCAAGGCTACTTTAAGTCCCGATCAGATTAACCGAGATAATATTTCGGCCAACTGCGGTATCGACCGTATTGAACTAAGCAAAACTGAGTTCGATTGTGAAGATGTAGGTTTCCATGAAGTAACAGTAACTGCATTCGACAAGGGGACTTATTCCTTTTCGACAACGGCAGACGTAGAAGTAAGGAACGAGATCATCCCGAAATTTATTGGTAGAGAGTCTTTTGTGCTATTCTTGGACGAGAATGGTAAGGCTACGCTTAGTCCCGATCAGATTAATAGAGATAATATTTCGGCCAACTGCGGCATCGACCGTATTGAGCTAAGCCAAACTGAGTTCGATTGTGAAGATGTAGGTTTCCATGAAGTAACAGTGACTGCGTTCGACAAGGGTACTTATTCCTTCTCGACAACAGCAGACGTAGAGGTAAGGAACGAGATCATCCCGAAATTTATTGGTAGAGAGTCTTTTGTGCTATTCTTGGACGAAAATGGTAGGGCTATTTTAAGCCCCGATCAGATTAATCGAGACAACATTTCGGCCAATTGTGGTATTGACCGCATTGAATTAAGCCAAACGGAATTTTCTTGCGGGGACGTAGGGTTTAATGAGGTTACGGTGACGGCATTCGATAAGGGGACTTATTCCTTCTCGACAACAGCCGATGTGGAAGTACGCAATGAGATCATCCCAAAATTTACTACCAGAGAGTCTTTCATAATCTACCTCGATGAAAACGGCACAGCTACGCTAAGTCCTGACCAGTTTAATAGAGAAACAATTTCTGCTAATTGTGGCATAGATCGCATTGAGTTTGATCGAACTGATTTTGACTGTGGTGATATTGGGGATAATGTTATTAAGGTCACTGCCTTTGACAATGGAACTTACTCCTTCGAAACAGAAGCAGATGTGGAGGTAAGAGATAAGATAGCTCCCGTTGTTGTGCTTTCCGGTGACTCATTCATTGAGTTAAACCAAGGCGATATTTATTCAGAACTAGGAGCACAAGTGTCTGATAACTGTGATGCTACCATTACCATCGGTGGCGATCAGGTCAACACAGAAATACCTGGCAGCTATACTGTAACCTATAATGCCACGGATGCATCCGGTAATGCTGCTGAGGAGATTACTAGAACTGTCAATGTAATTGATACTGAGGGACCTGTCATTACAGCTAATGACATCACGGCTTTTACAAGAGATGATCGTTGTTTAGCAGTGGTTGAGTCATACAACGTATCAGCTACTGATGCGTCCGGAGTAGAAGAAATTACTTTTGACCTTAATGAAGGAACTGTTTTTGAGCAAGGGATCACTGAGGTGAGAGTTACAGCTACGGATGTGTTGGGTAACAGCTCCATTGCTACATTTAATGTTACAGTAATTGATAATGTAGCTCCTACAGTGGAGGCAGGTAACATTAGCCTGATACTTGATGAAAATGGAGAAGCAAATCTAACATTGCCAGTTGCTCCGCAGGAAATATTCTCGGATGATTTTGAGAGTGAAGAACCGGGACTTGACCTTACGGAGTTGAATGGTTGGAATGTTGTCGGTGGGAGTGTCGATATCTTTTTCCCAGGACAATTCGGTTTGCCTATTTCTAATAATGCTTTAGAGCTTTCGGGAAATGTTAATGGCGCTATCGAAAGCAAAAATGTCATTCTTTTTGAACCAGGAAAGTATCGTTTAAGGATTGATTATAGAGGAGTAACCGGTGATGCGGCTATTGCTGTTAAAATTGGTTCCTTGCTGGACGATAGTATCACTGAATTTGTAAATGAGTTTTACGAGCCCGCAGAATTTGACTTTGTGGTTACTGAAGCCACCTCAGCAACCATACGCTTTGAAGAGTTTGGAGAGGATCTTGAGTTTTCAGGTACACTGATAGATAACGTAAGGATTTTAAAACAGCCAGACAGTGAATTCATTAACTCTGTCTACGACAATTGTCAGGTTACGGAGATCACTGTGAGTCAATCGGATTTTACTTGTGAAGATGTAGGGATGAATCAGGTAACGGTTACGGTAGCTGATGCGGCAGGGAATACTACTTCTACAGAAATATATGTAGAGGTAATGGATAACATTGCTCCAGTTGCCAAGGCCAAAGATATTACTGCGTACTTGGGACCGGATGGAACCGTGACTATCGTGCCACGGGATTTGGATGCCGGAAGCTCTGATAACTGCAACTTGACTTACAGTCTGAGTCGCCAGATATTCACCTGTCAGGACATTACAACGGTCCCTCGTGTGATAAAGGATAAAGACAAAGACAGGTTCAAGAAAAAGAAGAAAAATGATAAAGGGGATAATAAGTCCAAGAAGAGTAAGAAGAAGGATAAAAAGAAAGATAGAGGAAATCCTCCAGTTAGAGTTGTCCTAACCGTCACCGATCAAGGAGGTAATGAAAGTTCAGCTGTCGCTTATGTGACGATTTTAGACACGACCGCGCCAGTCATCACTGAGGGAGTTGTTACTCTGGTTTTTGAAAAGGGGCGTAAATCAGCTCTTTTGAGAGATAAGGATTTAGTGGAGTTCGCAAGTGACAATTGTAGCCTCAAGACGATCAAACCATTAAAATTTGCATTCACCAAAAAGGACATTGGAATGAATATGGTGTCTGTAATTGCCGTTGATCAATCAGGGAATGTTACCAATGGGATTATCCAGGTAAACATCGTTGACATTAGCAAGCAAGGCAATTCAATACAGATGTGTGTGAATGGCAAAAATGTCATGGTAAAGCAGGGGTCTGTTCAACGCCTTCTAGGACAGGGAGCGAGTCTTGGTCAATGCACGCCTGCCTCAGCGGATCTGCCTGCTATAATGGTTGAGTTAAACGAGGTTAATCGAGAGGTGTTGACGAATGAGCCCGAGATTAGTTTGTCAGCATATCCTAACCCAGCCACCTCTTCAACCACAATTGTATTCTCAAGTGAAATGGCGGGAAGAGCAGTGCTTCGGGCTTTTCATAGTGGAAGACCGATGCCAATACCTTTGTTTGATAAGAATATCGAAGCGAATGCTAATCAGAGGGTGGAATTTAATACCAGTAATCTTTCAAGTGGGGTTTACATTTTGAGACTGTCAACACCCGATGGTATTAAGAATTTAAAACTGTTAGTGAGAAAATAGATTGTAGCAATCATTATGAGCAGAGGAGGCCAGTTGGAATCCTCTGCTCATTTAATAAATTCCAATGAAAGTAGAAGAGAAGAAAAGAATTATTGATCGAATTTTAGATTTAGTATTCTGGCTTATGTTTATCGCGATCGTTATTTCCGCTTATTTGGGTCAATAGTCCTTGACGTAGTTAACCTACTCTATGACTAATCCAACTCCAATAAAATCACATTCTCCACATGATGGGTTTGTTTCACCTAAAACATTTAATGCAATTGAATAGGAGCATACTCTTGTGAACTCTATAAAGAGCCAGATAGTATTTCATGCAATAGTTAAATGACCTGCTTATAAACCAAATAGGGATTCTACGAACTTGGATCGCCATTCGAAGTAATTCTTTAATCTCTCAACTTGAAAATACCACGTTCCCATTCCATCAGGTTGGTTGTATTTTTCTATTTGAGTTGGCATTATATGCTCAATGTTTTCCATGAAATCATTAACGATTGTCTCAAAGCAATCAGAACTCAACAATCCAGATCTTACCAGTTCTTCATACCTATTGTCGTAATGTTCTTTAAAAGATTTATCCTCGTATAAAATATTGAAGAGATCCCTAATAGGACTAACACCAGGTTTCTGAATAAAAGTCATCGGAGGTTCTGACACGTTGACCAATGCTGCCTGGTCGAGATCAAAGAGCACAAATCGAAATGGGCGATCATCAATAGAATATAGCCGAACATTGTTTGAGGGCCAATCCGAATGTCCTATGTATGTTTCGTAGATCATATATTCAATAAAATTCTCTAAATCTATCGCTACTTTCAGATAGTCTAAATCCTCTTTTTCAATAGCATAGAAGAGCTCATCGATACGGTCAAAATTTCCATTCTTTTTCTCAACGACTCCTCCATATAAAATTTTCGCAAGAGTGACGTTACTCTTCTTAACTCCATAGAATCTTGACATACCATTAGCATTAGACTCCGTTCTCATATTCATTAGCCCGTAAAATTTCCCGTTTATGAAGACTACTACCTGTTCAGTATACATCAAATCTAAATTCAGTCCGGCTTTTCTGGCTAATTCTGTCAAACTGATGTCTTTGATCATCGTAGCGCCAAAATCATTTCCGGAATTTCTAAATCGGAATGCTTTGATTTTATTCAGAGAATGGAATGGTAAGTTTTCTGGATTGATCAATGTCCCCTCGCTATTATCAAAAGTGTCATCAAATTTCACACCTAATGATTTCAGGCTGAATTGGGCAGAAAAGTTACCTTTAATTTCCACTTCGACTTGTTCATTAAGAATTAGGGGCGTATTTGACTGATATAGACTAAAGAAACCGTCTATTTCTATTTCTCTCGTAAAATCAGCATACATATTATCGAATTCAGCCTGATCAACATCTAGATGAGCAACCTTCAAATGGGTGCGAATGTTACTAATTGTCAGACTCTCATAACCTTGAACATCGATTAATACCTCCTGTTCGGTTTCTACACAACTGAACAATACAAGAATGCCTAATGTGAAGCTGAGAACAACCTTTTTCATTTCATGACAGATTTTGAGCTGGTGTATATCGAGTAACCAAGTCCCAGGTAAATGCCATTTTTCGGACTGTTAAAGGTAGATGTTGAAGTCAACTCCGTTATATTTCTGTGACTATAGAAAGTCAGGTTCCAATTTGTAGATATTTGTCTGATCGCTTTGAATAAAATGTCATACCGGATTTGCTTTCTGAAAAAATTATTAGTCAGATCCCTGTGTCGTTCTAAACTCAATCCACCAAATACACTCCAGGAACTATTGAGCCTCAAACCCAGATAAACGGGAATTTGATAGGTTAAATAGCTCGCTTTGATATTTACAGCCCTGAGTTGATTCTTTGACCTGTTGTATTTGCCAAAAACACCACCATTAAAGAGGATATTATCTTTAATTACTTTCTCATAATTTATACCAAATCGAACTCCGAATGCTTCTGAAACCCCAGTATCTATCCCATTGAAAACAGTGCCGTTTTGAAAAGCGTAGCCCAAAGCTCCATCAACTTGAATCCTCGATTGTGCAAGAGATGAGTTTACAGCAAACATGAAAATTAATAACCCAAGCCTGCTCATGAGACTTTTTTTCTAGGATAGTCAAACATCGAAACGCAATATCAGAATTACTTAAATTCTCTAAGTTAAAATTCGGCTTTTTTCTTCAGAATTCTTCGGGGTTCTGCTCTGTGATTCCAATAAAACGGTTATCCTCGCGGATAGGAGGCCCCAAATAAAAAAATTCACTTTGGCCTTCAGGTCAAAAAGAAACCAGCGAAATACCCATACGGCTCTGCCCGGAGGTAGTTGGCTTCTAGAAATTTTTATTTACTCAACTCCAGCAAAATAACATTCTCCACATGATATGTTTGTTTGACTGAAAATGCCTCATTAAAGGCGGTATAGATGGTTTTTTCAGGTATCAACCTTGGCCTCGGACAAAAAATGGACAAAAGCATGTGAGTTTCTCAGTATTTTCTCATTCTCAATGAGAAATGAATGGGAAATGCTTCCTATTTATTGAAAAGATGGGAAATACTTCCGGTTTTTGAAATGCTATAAAAATAAGATGTCTGCTTATCATTGTCAGACAGTTGCAAAACTCTCTCCTTTAGATGATTTGTGGATGGGTATTAAAACCTCTATACTAAAGTATAAAATGCATGAGGCTTGTGGCAGCGCTTAAACAGTCTTTCTGACAATTTGAGTTTTGTATCCCAAAAAGGATTCATAAAAAACTCACTATGCTTTTACAAAAGACCTTGAGCACAACATCTCATGCGCTTGTAACACTAGGCCACTATATGTATCCAACTTCAAAGTAATGCAGCATGAAAAACTCCCTATCGAATAAGTCCTCAGAGGAAAAAAACAAAGAATTAGTATACAAAATCCTTGAGTACGGAGACAGAGAAGCAATGGATGAGCTCATCCATATGCACCAACCATTTATCTACAATGTGGCCTGGAAGATGACCCGTGAGCCCAATGACGCCATGGATCTGACCCAAGATACATTCATTATCATCATTACAAAACTATCGCAGTTCAATTTTAAAAGCTCTTTTCGTACTTGGCTATATCGAATTGTAGTGAATGAATTTCTTCAAAACAAAAGAAAGCGGAAAGATGAGCATTACAGTTCATTTGAAAACTATGAAGAATTTTTGGATAATATCCCCAACGCTGAGCTCAGTATTGAAGAAGAAATATCCTATCAGGAGCTGTCCAAAGAAATGCGAATTGGATGCATGATGGGTATGTTAATGTGCCTAAATGCGGAGCAACGTCTTATTTATATCCTGGGAGATACTTTTGGTATTGATCACAAACTAGGTGCTGAGGTTTTTGATATGTCTCCACAAAACTTCAGGGTAAAATTACATCGTGCCCGTAAAGACCTTTACAACTTCATGGATAGGAAATGCGGCTTAGTGAATACGAGCAATCCCTGCAGGTGCCCTAAAAAGACTAAGACTTTACAAAGTGCTGGAGCACTCGACCCGAATGGCGTGAAATTCAATATCGCCTATAAGAATAAGATAACGGCCTACGTACAGGAGAACGTTCAGGAAGCGGACGACACGTTTGATGAGCAATACACCTCATTATACCGGGAGCATCCGTTAAAAGAGGACTTTGACAAAGAGACAATTATGAGCAAAATCTTAAACAACACTGAACTCATGAAACATTTTCAATAGCATCAACCACTCTTGAATGACAAGTATGCCCGAGAATTTATAAGTCTCGGGTTTTTTTATACGCTGTTTGTAACACGGTCTTTCTTCATGCATCCAACTGGTATAAGTAATTTTTGTAACCATAAAAATTTGAAAATGACGAATAATGAATTAGCAAAAAAACTCCGAAAGGCTATCGTTGACACAGACCTAGTAACCATACACGGGGAGTTATTTGCGGAAAACGTGGAGTCTATTGAGCCCCAATTTCCGCCTATGCCGCATGCCAAAGGTATAGCACAGGTAAAGGAGAAAGCCAATATTTTTGGAGGAAATATCGCAGAACTGCATAGCAAGAAAGTTTCGGAAGAAGTAGTAGTAAGCGGTAACTACATCTCTCTTGGTATGTCCTTCGATGCTACTCTGAAAGACGGAAATCGCATGCAGCTTTCAGAGTTGATTGTCTATAAGGTAGAGAATGGCAAAATCGTATCAGAAGAACTTTTCTATTAAAACTTTAGTCTAAAATTCAGAAATATGAAGAAGTTTAAATCAATATTATTGGCCTTATTGCTAGTTGTAATAGGCTCAACGACAGTCTTCGGACAAAAGGCCAATTCGGATGTTACAGTTTCTAAGGTAGTAGACGTTTCGGCAGATAAAGTCTGGGAAAAACTTAGGCAAATGGATGATATTCAAAAGTACTCCAGCGCTATAGCTAAAGTACAATGGACAGGTAACCATGGTGTAGGCGGGCAACGACTTTGTACAGCCCCTGAAGGACAAGGTTATTTCAAAGAGGCGATTGTAGCTTTTGACGATTCACAAAGAACCTATTCCTACGCGTTATTAGAAGGCGTGCCAGTAAAGGGAATGGTCAACAATTTCAAAGTAGTGGATCTAGGTTTCAATAAAAGTATGATTGTTTGGACATCCAACTACGATGAGTTTATAAAGAACCCTAATATGACCAAGGATCAATTTTTAGGCTTTCTTAATCAGTCGATCAATGAAATGATCACCAACATTACTACAGCGGCAAAATCATAATTTGTCAAAAATAATAGGGGGGGTGTAGCGCCCCCCCTTTTAATTTCAACTTACGGCATGAGACGAGTAATACAATTGTTTGGTCTCCTATTTATCTTCATCATTCTTACGCGATGTAGTTCACGACCTGAAAAAGACGTTGATATTGATATTGAGAGCCTTACGCTAGGCGTCAAAATAGGCGTTTCTATTAGAGAGACTGGAACTTCGAGAGACAAGCCTATTATTTATATTACAGATGGCGAGGAGTTTTTGAATCAAGGAATAGACCTTTATTTGGAACAATTAACTAAAACGAGTTCAATCCCAGAGGCATACTATATTTACATAAGTAGCATAGATATGCTGACGGATCAAAATAAGCGGAATACCTTCTTTTTCTGTAACCCTGACTATCTCAAATTTTTTGAGCAGGAGCTCATGAACGTAGTGGAAACAGAGGTGGGTCGGACTTTTACAAGAGAAAAGCGAGGGTTAGTGGGAGTTTCCTTTGGTGCCTTGAATGCAGCTTACTTTGCTGCAAAAGCAGAAACTATTCAAAATTTTGCGTTATTATCCCCGATTACTTATCCCTGTACTGATCTCAATCAGGCCATAGCCTTCTCCAAAAACGAAGTCCTTCATATTTTCATCTCTACAGGAACCCATGATGCAGAAAAGTACATGCCGGCCCTGCTTGGCATGTTTGAATCTAAAAAGTATAACGTCAAGGAACTCACTACTTCGGGTGGACATGACTTTGAAAACTGGAAGGGGCAGATAGGGGAGGCTATCAATTTTATGTTCGATTGAATAGATGAAAAAAAAATAGTCATTCTCAGACTTAATCTAGTGCGTCATTAGGATAACTATAGCGGAGGTTTTTACAGTATAATGACCTTCCCAATTATCATTTCAATCCTTGATATTGCTTCTTCAAATAAAGGAGTGGCCTTTTCTGTAAACTCTTCATTATTGAGTAATACTTCCACATCTGAGTAATGATCCCATTCTACGATGCCACCCAAGGAGGGTGTAAAATATACCTCATCGTCAGTTTCTGTAGCTGGTTGAAATTGGACTAAAAACAAAGGAGCTGGTCTCCCATATCGCTCTTTAATAGGTTGTGACAACTCAAAGAATTTCTGCATGTATTCCTGTTTGCCATCATTAATCCATGCGGTAAAAAACTCATAATACTTATCATCTCTAAGAGATATTTCTATTTGCTCACCTACCGATAGTACGGTAGAGTGAGCAAATGAAACAACCTTATGGTCAGCTATTACTTTGCCAAATGAACTATCTGAAGAGGTGTGTTCAAAGATGGCGTAGTAATCAGGCGTTTGAAAACTACCGTTTGGCTGAACTTTCACTTCAAAAATTGCCAAAAGATTGGATTTGACAGCAGCAGAAATTGCTGCCAAATCAGCACTTTTAGTGACTCCGAATTGCACTACTTCGTAGTAATAACTTGGCTTAAATTGAATTTTTGAAACGGTATCTGAAATTCCCATGCTAAGAAGCCTTTTTCATGTTTTTCCTCGCCCATTTCTCAGATGCTTCCACCTTTAGAGGACGAGGCTGGTCATGTTCTGCATAATGCTTTAGGTCTTCCAGTGCTTCATTAATTATCTTAGGCATCTGTTTTTTGATCAGACCGCCCATCAAGAACCCTAGTATTCCTTTGACTTCCATCTCAGTGTACATCTCCAGCGTGGTACCACCTGGAGCAGATTTCAAGGTCCAGGTGTTTGTAGCAGATTTCACAAAGCCGGGAGGTCCTTCTAGAATTCTGTAGCGTAGCGTTTTCTTTTTAGCATCCACGTATTCCAGTGCCTCGAGGGTCTTGCCAAATCCTTTCACATTTGGCGTACATTGTCGTTTACAAGTTGTGTCTTCTTCTTTACTTGGGTTGGTTCCCGTAGATAATGGGACTGCCGTTAGCCACTTATCTACTTCTGAGAATTTGTTATAGGAGATGTCCCACACCTTCTCAATGGGCGCATTGATGTCGATCTCTCTTTTGATTTTGAATTTGCTCATGATTATTCTTCTTTGAGTGTCTATTGATAGCTCATTGCTTCTTTTCCTAAAAATTTTCGGTAAAGACCCAATTGCCCAACTTCGTAACTTATATGATGCATTTGGAAAGACATCAAGCCTCGAATAGACTGTTCGTTGTAAGGAAGTGGAAAAGGAGAATCAGCGTTGAGCTGATCTTGTGTAAGCTTGCCGATGGCAGCTTCAATTTTTGGTGATAAAGCATTCCAATCTGCAAGCATTTTTTTGAGCGAAGGATAATCTGCATTTGGATTGAATGGCTTACCAAAACCAAAGGCTGCCGCATATGGGTTCTCAGTTGTAATTCCTAATATAACCGCTAAGTTGTAGCCGGTATCTACCGTATGACCGGCAATCCATTTAACACTATTTGTACCAGCTATTCTTCGGTCAGCCTCCTTATCCGAAATATCTGCTAGCGCATTATTGAATGTTTTACTGTTCAGAGCGAACTGATCTTTCAATACTTTAACATCCATACCCGTTTGAGCTATCACTAGGCTTCCAACAAGCAATAATGTGATGGTAAGCATTGATCTTTTAATAGTTTTCATGTTTTTATTAATTAATAATTGAAATTACCTTTTGTAAGAAGCGTCACCTCGTCACCGGTTTTGACCTCGTAGTCTTTTTTGATTTCTTTATAGCGTCCTGTTTCGGGATTTACCTTTTCGCCTGTTTCCACATAGTGTTTCAGGCCTATAAGTGTACCCGCTAATTGTTTTTGGAAAGTGCCCTTGACCAGTCCTGTCATCAGACCCGGTTTAGTTCGGAATTGAAATTCATAGGAGGCAGTAGAGGTTCCGTTTCCGTTGTCTTTTACCCGATAGAATGCTTGGGAGTTATCGAAATTTAACGGGAGCTTCTCTCCATCAAACACTACATTTCTCATCACCATGTTTTTATGATCGATATCGGCAATCTTTTCATGAGATAGTCTAGTGCCTTTCGCATTAAAAGCGCATAGTCTTTGTGCGCCAAGCTCGCCCTTAACAGATCCTGCCTCATAATTTGATGCGTAGATGTAAGGAGAGAAATAAGAAATTTCTCCATAATCCAGCACCATGGCTTGCCAAACTCTTTCAGCGGGTGCATTGATCTCTATTTGTGCTTTGACTGACTTGAATTTTTTGCTCATACTCTGCCCAAGAACAGACTGACCAAATACCATGAAGGACATGGCCATTAAGGTGATTATTTTTATTTTCTTCATTTGTTTAATGGTTTGAGTGTTGTTTAATAGTAGAATTGCTCGCAGATGATTTTGCCTTCTACCACTGTGTAAAGCACTATTTCAGAAAACTTAAAATGGCTACCGTCTTTCAGCGTAGCGTCAAGTGAAATGCCTAGGCTAATATGGTTATCGCCAACAATGATATGATCAGAAACTACCCTGCTCCTGATCTCCTGCACACTACCTACTAAGACTTCTCCTTTTTTACGGATATTGTCTAGGCCTTCTACGTGCTCAAAGCCTGGGAAATTGGGTTCAATGGCCACGGCATTCTCTGCGAATAATTCGGTATAGGCAGTTGCGTTATCCCCTTGCTTTACTAGTTCGTGCAGTCTGGCTGCGATCTCTTGTACTGTCATAATCTTTAATGATTTTTCTTTATTCTTTAGACAGGCCTCCTAGTGATGTGCAAAGACTTTGGGCACATTAAAATGAAAAAAGGTCCAGAAAGGACCTTTACAGCGCTGAGGCGGAATTTCTACCAGCCGATATAATTTGGTGGTTTGATATTATTCATACGTAGAAGCACAATGGCCTGTGCTCGATGATGCGTGATATGGTCAAGGGTAAAGTTCAATAGTTTTCTCCTGCTTGTGGGGCCATCCCAGAATTTTACTTTGGTCTCGAAGTCTTTCTCATCTAGTTTCATTAAACCTTCTTGGACGAGGTCAAAACTCGTTTCAAGTAAATTGACTATTGGAGTTTTAGCGTTCGGATTCTGATCCTTAGGTGCTTTCAAACTTATTGCCAGACCTGTATGATATATCATTGCCTCCGCTAGGTGCTGCATTTGTTGCGCAAAAGTGCGAACATGGCTGGAGGGTTGGTAATTATAATGCTCTTCTGGCATTAGCCGCGCGACTTTGAGCGTATAAGCTTTGGAGTTCTGCCATTTCTCCATAAACTCCTGCTTGAAATGGTAATCCTGTGCCGTAGTCTTCATGGTCATTGATAGTAAAAGCAGAAATGCAATGAGTAACTTCACCTTAATTGAAATTCATGATTTTTTTGATCCGAATGTCATCCAAAATCTGCTCGATAAAGCTTTTATTGTCAAAATCAGTTTTGTATGTCAAGTTATCTTGCAGCTCGATGAATCGGTCTGACGCATAATCTCTTAGTGTGGTATCATCCTTTGCTATTTGTTTTTTGAAAGTGCTATACTCTTCTCGGTTGAAAAGCAAATTTTTGGCATCAATGTATCCGCTTTCTACAGCCACAGTCACCTTCTTATTGCACCTGCAAGGGTTTCTTTTGTCCATAAGCCCACAGTGACCAGACATAAAATTCTCCATATCTCTACGTGCTTTTGACAGCTTCATCCTGAAATTGGCCTTTGAGGTTTCCATAATCTCCGATCCGACCTTATGGTCAGCTTCGAACATATGACCTATGATATAAACCATTCGTTGTGTCCTATCCAAACAGAGAAGCATACCTGACAAACATCCTATTGCCATTTCTTCAATCAGTTCCTCCTTTTCTATTTTCTCCTCTTCTGTCAACTCTACATCGGGCACGGAACCCAACTGCTTCGCCATTTCATCAAAACTGGTGAAGGCTGTTTCATGAGATTTCTTATTCATGTTAAGAAAGTGGTTCACCACAATTCTATAGGCCCAAGTTCGGAATTGGCTTTTAAAGCTGAACTTTCCAAGGTTAATGGTGATCTTAATTAGAGCTTCTTGAGTGAGGTCTTCAGCATCGGCAGGGTTTCGTACCATCTTCCAAGCGATATTATAAACATACGGTTGGTGTATGCGCAGTAGCTCGTCCAGAGCCTTACGGTTACCTTGCTGCGCTTTTAGAATTAAGCCTTTCTCATCTTCAGTAGATGAGTAATTTTCTATAAATGGGTTCATAGTACAATAAGCTTAGTTTTATTATTAGACAATCGTCTGTCCAAAGTGCAAAGGGTTTAGGACGATTTAAATGAAAAATTTTCTAAGTCGTTTGTAATTCGAATAAATTTATTTTACCCGTAGCCTTGAAAACAGCATAATTAGTGGCAAGTTGATTCTTCCTTTCTAATGTCTCAGCTCCAACAAAATCACGTTCTCCACATGACATGTTTGTTTGGCTAATAATAGGCCTTGATTAAATGTATAGGTTGTTTTTTGTCATGAGGCCATGACCTCGGACAAGATTTGGACAAAAGCATGTCAGTTTCTCAGTTTTTTCTCATTCTCAATGAGAAATTGATGGGAAATGCTTCCTGTTTATTGAAAAGGTAGGAAATGGATGAGAAAATTGGGTCTTGAGTCTATTGAGTTTTCGAATTATTTTATCAATGGAACCTAAGCATGATTCTCACGTTTGGGCCTAATTCTATTTTCCATTATATACTTTTATGATACCTATACATGATTTTTTGAGTTCGATTTAAAATGAACTAATAATTTCTAGATGACAGTCTTATTCAAGAGCCCGAAACTTATCTACTAGTTATTTCTTGGTTTAATAATCTTGTGGTCTTCTTAGCATATAGGTTCAAGTCTAATCTTAGGTACAACAATTCTTAATTTCCTCTGCTTATCATTGTATCCTTCAAGAAAAAATGGCGTACTGAGATAGTCCAATTTGCTTTTTTTAAAATATCCATTTATCGATAACTTGATTCTTAGTATGGAAGAAAACAAAAACATAGGGAATAAAATCTTCGAGGGAATTGAGAATATATCCGAAGAGGATTGGGATAAAGCAGTTCGAAGTGCGGAAATAGAAAAAGCGAGAAGGATGCTTATTCGTTTAAAAAAAGAAGAAAATCAAAAGGGTTAAAAGCATGACTCAAATCTTATTAAGGTCATTTAACATTTTCCTATGACTATTAATAATTTCCCTAATTCGCTCTTGATCGTTCTTGCTAACGTTGTTCCCTTTGAGTTCATGGAAAATGCTGTCTACTGATTCCTTAAGTTTTTTAATCAATCGGCTATCAAAATCAGGTAATAAATTATTCTCTGACTCAACAAAATGGGCAGTGATTAATTTAAAAAGTACATCAAAATTCGCTAGATCAATCCGGAATGTTAATAGATCGTTAGAAACCTTTTCAAAAGGTTTGGGCATTTGTATACTCAGTGCTTTGATATTTTCTTTGGTCAGCTCTAAGCCTTCCACTTTCATATCATCTGGATTTCTAATCATGTGCCAAATAGCATTCAGTTGATCATTAGGGATCTCTAATTTCAATCCGTCTTGAGAAGGTGTACTTACCAAATTCATATAATGTAAAGGTAAAACTTAATATAATATACCGAGAAGGTCGTTATTAGAGCATCTCTCCAATTGTTATAGAGAAACCTATTAAAAGACTAGATGGCTGACAATAAAGTGCCAACTCCTCTACCATTTTTGTTTTCCAGATATTTTTTTGGACATGTATCAGTACCTATGATCAAACCTCCTAATAAAAATATGAGTTTAATGTGGTCGTTTGTCGAAACTAATTTTTAAGAAATTCCTATTTTACGGATGACACTTTTATAACTGTGCTATATACCATCAAAAATGATTGCCCTATGAAAATGAAAATGGTCACGGTTCTAATTGCTGTTCTATGTCTCCAATGTCACAATGCTTCTGCCCAAAAGATTTCGGGTGATCAATTGGAAACTTTATTAGAATCCTACAATGCAGCGTCTGCTCAATTCATGAACCTCTATGGATGTGGTCATATCTTGGATGCTCCCGCTTATGCCTTGAAGAGAGCGCAAAACCTTACTCTGGATGCTCTGCTCATGCTGAATGAGGAAAATGAGCAAGCTCTTGGCAAAGAGGTGATGAAAGAAATGAGGGCCACCTACAAAATTGTAGAAGGGCATTGGGCAGAAAACACTTTGAACCAAATGCTTTCCAAACTATCCAAACAGCTCGAGAGAAGGGAAATTCGGTATAATGTCAGTGTAGTTTCTTTAGAAGAAATCAATGCCTTTGCTACTGTGGGTGGTAACATCTTCGTTACTACCGGCTTGCTCGACTTTGTAGAATCGAATGATGAACTGGCCTTCATACTTGGCCACGAATTAGCTCATGTTGACCAATACCATACGCTGAGGAGATATAAAAAATTGGCCCTCACTGCTTCGGTTACTGACTTGATGAATCTGGAGCAAATCAAGAGTATAGCTACCAATCTGGATCTTACTTTCAATGCCCCCTTCGACCAGATAGACGAGTATGAAGCTGATCAATATGGGGTGACTATTGCGAAAAAGGCAGGTTACAATACAAAACGTTTTCCAGACTTTTTCAAAAAAATGGCCCAGTATCAGACGAAAGATCTGTTAGGTAAATTGAAGTCAACACACCCTTTTGCAGAAGATCGGCTGAAATGTTTGGGAGAATATATTAATAAATAAAAAATGAGTGTGATCAAGATCCTTTTTGGTGAAGAAGAGGTAGCTATCAAAGAGGGTTCAACTCTCATCATTGGTAGAACGGGGCATAAGGCCGACTTAGAAGTTAGTGATAATTCTGTATCCCGAAAACATGCTGAAATCGAAAACCGTGAGGGAACGCTTCGGATCAAAGATCTTGGTAGTCTCAATGGCTTGGTCGTAAATGGTGAGAGGGTAAATCCGAAAGAGTGGATTTCAATAAGGGCTGACGATGAGGTGAAAGTCGTGAGCCTCAAAATAAAGATGCTACCAAAGGAACCCCCGATAGTGAAAGCTGCGACAAAGCTCAAACCAGAAAAGAAAAAGAAAGAAGAGCCAAAGAAAGCAGTAGTAGTCTCAGAGTTCAATAACCTTAGCGAAAAATTACAGGTGGCAGGAAAGCTGCGCATCGGGCGTAAGGCTGACAACGATATTGTATTGGCTGACCCGACAATCAGCCGTTATCATGCTGAACTCAGCTTTGAAAATGGTCAATATTGGCTCACTGATCTGGAATCAATTAATGGGACCTACCTGAATGGTGATCGGGTAAAAGGTAGGGTTAAAATCACCAGTGAAGACACTATTGTGGTAGCCTTGAATGCGATCACACTAACGGAAGGTTTGGTAGACCTGAGAAAGCAAAAGTCGGCCATCAGCGCCAAGAATATTTTCAAGCAATACCCCAATAAGAAGGTGGGCTTACAGCCCCTTTCGGTAGAGATTCCCTACTCTAATTTCGTAGCACTCATGGGTCCCTCAGGCTGTGGCAAGTCTACCTTGCTCAAATGCCTGAACGGAGACAACCCAGCCTCAGAAGGAGAGGTATTTATCCATGGGCTTTCGCTCAGGAAAAACTTTAACCTGCTCAAGCGCAAGATTGGTTATGTACCCCAAGACGACATCATTCACAAGGAACTTTCGGTACACCAAACCCTCTATTATGCAGCCAAAATTCGCCTGCCTGATGACACCACCGATGCCGAGATAGAGCAGCGGATAGACAAAGTGATTGCCAGTCTGAATCTGGACCAGGATAGCGAAAAAGACATTCGTACTGTAAAAGTGAAAGACCTTTCTGGCGGGCAGCGAAAACGTGTATCTATAGCGGTAGAGCTTTTGGTAGAGCCCACCATCCTTTTTCTCGATGAGCCCACTTCACCGCTTGACCCGGAGTCAATAGACAGCTTCTTGAAAAGCCTGCAGCAGCTCACCGAGCAGGGCACCACGATCATCATGGTGACGCACAAACCAGAAGACCTGCATTATGTCGATAATGTGATTTTTCTAATGATCAAGGGCTATATTACCTATTTCGGTAAATCCGAAAAGCTGGTGAGCCATTTTGAGGTTGATGATATAGTCAAGGTATATGCTAAGCTCAGTGACCCTTCACGGCTCAAAGGTCATATCGAAAACTATTATATGCGACCACAGAAGGGCAAGCAAAAACCGATGGTCAACAATGATGTGAAGCCAGACAAACCCGATTCGCTATTGCTGCAGTTTTTCTGGCTGTTTTCGCGCTACTTCCGCATTAAGGCCACCGACCGGGGTAACCTTATGTTACTGATTTCTCAACCAGTGATCATTGCCGGGCTCATCTGCCTTATATTTGACGAAATGCAGGTAGGTGTGCTCTTTCTCATGGCCATATCAGCCGTCTGGTTTGGAGTAAGCAATGCGGCTAAAGAGATAGTAGGCGAGCTGGCGATCTACCGAAGAGAACGGATGTTTAATATCAATATCCACACTTACATTCTATCCAAGTGGACAGTCCTGTCCATCATAGCCCTGATGCAGACTTTCATATTTGTGAGCATCATTTACTTGAAATTCCGGGCCGTGGCCGATGGTGCATTCAGCCATGTATACCTGCGCTCTTATGAGGGCAGCCTGCTCTTTATGTTCTTTGTGGCCTTTGCCGCTACACTTATTGGACTTTGGCTTTCTGCCTACTTCGACAATACAGAAAAGGTAATGACGGTGGTTCCCATCGCGCTAATGCCACAGATCATGCTTTCAGGGGTGATTACCAAAATAGACAATGCCGTAGTTGAGTTTTTCAGCTTTTTCACTTTAGGCCGATGGGGTACTGAAGGTCTGGCGCGTATACAGGATGCAACGGCAGAAAGGGCTGAAACTGGCATTGCCGAAAGTGTGCTTATGGCTAATGCTGAAACCGGTGGCTTTTTTGCCTCTAGTGCTTTGAATATTTTGGACTATTACAACCCTAGTCACAACCTTATCGGTGGAGTGTTTGATAGTACGGCTGCTAATATTGTGGCAGTCTTAGCATTGGTAGTGGGTTTTTACCTTCTCATTTACATCTCACTTAAGCGAAAGGACAGCCTTTGATGAAGAAGCTGAGTTCCATATCACTGACCATTCTTTTGACAAACTTTTTATTGATGTCCTGCGGGAAAGCCCCTCACTTCATTGGGCCAGAAAACATTGAGATTGAGGGCCTTGTTGGCAGCGAAATGCTAGTCAGTCTAGACTATATGATATTTAATCCCAATAAGGCCAAAGCCACCTTGGAAGATGCCGAAATGGCCCTCTTCTTCAAAGATTCGCTCATTGGGTATGGTCGACTGGAACATGCTGTGGAGCTGCAGCCCAAAGACACGCTGACATTGCCCATGAAATGCCGGCTCGACCTCAATCAATTGGCAGTACATGCCGATGTATTTACAAGCCAGCGAGAAGTGACTTTTAGGCTGAAAGGTAAGAATGGGATCAACCTAGCACTAGGTAATTTCAAGATGAAATTCAATGAGGAGGTAACCGTCAATACCCATGCCCTACTTCAGGCAGAGTTGGAAAAAAGGATGGCAGGGGGCGAGGCATTTACACTAAAACAAGTGCGACTTACACCTCGCCTGGACATTAGAAATACTCAGTTTGAGGCCCATATGGAAATGAAAAACGACCTACCCTTTGCTTATACGCTGAATGACCTAGCGCTGCAATTTTATACTGAAGATGGGTCAGTACACATGGCTGAATGGGCTTTGAAACAGCCAGTTTCAGTAAAAGCAGGTGATCGGCTGAGCTTGGATTTGAACATTAAAGTGGACAATCTGGGCATGCTCAGGCAATTGAGACCGGACCGGTTGATGAGCAAAAAAGCCTATGTTTTGGTGAGAGGTAAAATGAGACTTGTAATTGATGGCTATAAGTTCTTAATTCCGATTATGACGAAGCAACCCTGGACTATGAAATCACTTGCAAGTTTTTAATTATGGACGACAGAGAGATCATAAGAGAATTGCAAAAAGGGAATGAGCAATACCTACGCTACCTATATGCGCACCTGGATATGGTTCGTAGTTGGGTATTGCGCAACAGTGGGGGAGAAGAAGAAGCCAAAGACCTTTTTCAAGATGCCATGATGACCTTTTACAAAAACCTGATGCAAGGCAAATATGAGCATAGAGCCAAGATCAGTACCTACCTTTTTGAAATCTGCAAGCGCAATTGGTTTACCTATCTCAACCGCAAAGTCAGTAAGCAGGAGTCTTTTGGCGAAGCTCATGAACAAAGCATGAAGTCCGAGGCTTTTGAGGTAGAAGTTGAGATAGAAAAACCCACACTCAAGGACTACCTAGCTGAGGCCCTCGAAAAATTAGGCGAACCTTGTAAGTCACTTATTCAGGCAACAGTTTTTCTCAAGAGAAAAATGACAGATGTGGCCCAAGAATTTGGTTATAGCGATGCGCAATCGGCAAGGCAGCAAAAGCTCCGCTGCATGAAGCGATTGAGGGGTATGGTTTCTTACGATGTAGTATTACAACTGGCCTAAGCTTTGGCAGAAGATTTGGAATATATCGACCTGATAGACAAGCACCTCAATGGAGAATTGAGCGGGCAGGAGCAGTTGCGCTTTGACCAACTCTTGGAAACGGACCCTGAGTTTAAGAAGGAGCTGGCGGTCTATCGTCAGTTGTATAGCGACATAGAAGAACACGAGGATGCTGCCCTGAAAAACCGCATGGATGACTATTATCAGGACTACCTGAAAGAAGAATCGGGTACAGGGGGCAGGCAGCGATTTTTGTATTGGGCTACAGGCATAGCCGCCTGTCTGGCCATTGGCTTTTTTGTGCTCAGAGAACCTTCCGAACCTCCATCGATCATTGGTGAAACACCTGGTAAAGAAATTAAAGATAGTGCCGATGTGGTAGCACCACCGAAAGAGCCTACTCAGAATTTCACGCAGGAAGAGGGAAAGCAAGAAGTTAAAGACCCTGATAGAATACCCAACGACAGGCCGAGAGCCCCCGTGATGGCGCTTGGTGGCTTGCAAGTGATTCCCCCTGATCAAATCATGGAGGTCCAATATCCGCTAGAATTGCAATACAAGTTCGATGGCAAAACAGTGCGTATCATTGGCGATCCCCGGTTGGCGCCCTTACAGCTAATCATCCTGAAGAATAAAGGGGACTATTATCTAAACATTCGAGGTACAACTTATCCCATTGAAAAAACAGACCGACAAAAATCATTGGTGGCAAACGGACAGAACCTTTCGGCAGGCGAAGACTTGGAAGAAAAACTATCAATTAAGGTGGAGAACATTTTGGCAACCTCCTCTCAGACCGACTCAGTTGATGCTCGAATTACGGGCTCAGCTTCTTCGCAGCCGAGCTATGTCTTTGAGCAAAAAGAAGGGAAAAAAGTACTTACTTTAGATGCCAACTGGTCAGTAAATGAGGTGAAAATCATTCACCTGACAGGCGAAAAACAACAGTGGTTCGCTCAATATAGAAGCAACCTATATCTGCTTGATGAAGATGCAACTAGTGCCACATTGCTAAGCCCTTTGAATATATTATCAGACAATACCACCCGACTTTTCAGGGAACGTGCCCCCTTCCAAGTACAAGTCAAAGAGGCCCGTTGACCATTGTCTGACCTTTGTGCATTGCAGGCTGTAGAAATTTACACTATCTTATTCTCTTGCATTTTTCGCAAAAAATAGATGACATCCTTTGCCATCGGCTATTTAGAGTTAAAGCAGAGGAATATTATAATGAAAGAACATAAAGTCATTTTCGAAAAAAGAAGCAAAGATTGCTTGAAGGTTACATATCCACCAATGGTGCTTGAAGTAATGCTTAAAGCAGTCAATCAGCTGTATGACCTAAAGGGAGAGTATCCTGATGAATACGTCAACCATTATGACATGACCTTTGAGGATGTGATTCAGAAGTTGGAAAAGGCCCTCAAAGGAGAACCCCTATTGTTCGATCAATACGAATGGGAAAAGCTCGATGCATGGCTACTAATGGTCGATAGAGGATTTCCCCTACAAGGAGTAGCGTTGGTCAATGAATTTCAAAATTCACTTGAGGAAAGAGAGCTTCTGGAGCAGCTTTCATCTTTTGTGCAATGGTCCTGGGAAGGAAACCTTGAATACTTTCCTGAAAACCCGGTGTTGATCAAAACAGATCGTTTTACGAGAGGGATGCTGGTCAAAAGAGATCACTATTTAAAGCTTTTTGGTAAAAACGGGTTTAGGAAAACCATAGAAGGCTGGTCGGGATATATGGCCGATAAGCTCGAAGAGTTGGGCTTGTATCAATATGAAGAAGACTTTTATTGGCACATCCAAATTCCTTTAGAAGATGGTTGCACATTAAGAATTGGTGTGGTTGTAGACCCTACTACCGATACCCTGCATCCTTTTGGAACCGACTGTGCAGTGCCTTGCTGTGGTGAATATGGCAAACCCTACCCAATCAACCAGGAGTCCATTCAACAAATGATGAAAGATGTAATGCATGATTACAATCAGCGAGTAGCAGAAAATGTTGAAAAGCGGAAAAATTCAGATGAATAGAGATGACGTTTTCCCTGCCCTGCTATACACCCCTGACAATAAGATAACCCCATGAAACTAAATCAATACACCTGGGACCCTGAAAAAGATTTGATTGCGGAAGGCTCCTTTGCTGAAGTATTCAAAGCGCTGGATACCAATACCCAAGGTAGAGTAGTAGCACTTAAGATCTACAAAGAAGCCGTAGCCAAAGGCACTCAAGGGAGCTCCAACCAAAAGAAATACAGTTTGGAAGAGGAGTTTCGCAAGATCGATGGCCTCTCTCATACCAACATCATCACCTACTATGGGCAAAGCTACATGGAGCACAAGGATGCTATGGGGCGTTCTTCCAGCTACCCGCTTATTGTGATGGAATATGCGGAGCATGGTACACTCTCCGATTTTCTAAAGACAAAGCCCAATGCTGGTATCATTGACAAGCTCATCAAGGAGATAATTCATGGAGTAGCCTACCTGCACAGTGAGGGCATTTTGCACCGCGACCTGAAGCCCGGCAACATCCTGATCACTTCCAATAGAAAGGGAGAGCCCGTAGCGAAGATCACAGATTTTGGTATTAGCCGCGATTTGCTAGATGAAGCCGAAACTTTGGAACGATCTATGACGGCCGGAGTGGGTACACCTCATTACATGGCCCCTGAGCAGTTTTTCAAAAACACCTTTGGCCTCAATGGCGAGATTTCAGAGCGCACCGACATCTGGGCTATTGGGGTGATTGTATACAAAGCTATTATAGGCCATCTGCCTTTTGGCAGCGGAGATTATGAGCAGGTAAGAAGCCAGATCATAGGCCAAAATCCAAAGTTGGAAGGGCTGAAAGCTTATGAAAGCCTGGTGATGGCCAGCCTGATGAAGAAGGCCGAGCAACGGCCGTTGGCAGCCCTGGATTTACTGCCTATGGTGGGCTTGATGCCCGATGAGGCCTTGCGCAAAAACTGGGAAACACAGGCCACGGCCCAAGAAGCTCACCCGGTCGCATTGCATCAGGGCGATGATAAAACTATTTTGCCTGAGACAATAGTAGACGAAGAAGCCACCTTGGTAAAACCTACTGGCGGGATTTCACCAAAACCTGTTGATCCACCCAAAAAGAAGAGAACCGGAGCCATTCTGGCCGGAGCACTGGCCGTGATTGCGCTCATCATAGCGGTGGCCTATTTCACACAACCTACTGATGAGCAAACCGGTGGCGAAAAGGCAGTGGAGCTCATGAATGATATGCTGGACGATGTCAATAAAGGAAAGGACGATTCGAAAACAGATTCTACCGCGAATAATGCTGCAGCTCAAATAAATGGATCGACTTCCGAGAAAGAAGAAGATTCGAAAACTGCTGGTAGTGCCAATTCAACTCCTGCATCGACTACTACGCCCCGGTATTCCCTGCTGAAAAATTTCACCAATATGAGTGCAGGTGAAGAATTGGCTGTGAATAATGAAAATAAGCTGCTTTTGACTCAAGGGGGAGGGAAGGTGATTCTCCTGAATTCAGAGACTGGTGAAGTGGTTAAGCGAATTACACCTCCTGCAAAACTCGGGAGATCAGCGATCAGCAATGGTTCAAAACCAATAATCGCTACTTCAGGTAGAGAAGGAGAGGCAAGCTTAGTGACCTTGATTGATTATGATACAGGAAGGGAACTATGGCGCACAACGGTCAAAGATAATTCTGAAACACTGGCGTATTTCAACTCCATGATCTTTAGCCCGGATGACAAATATCTGGCATTGTGGACGAATGATTATACCATTATTATCAACACAGAAACTCGTCAGTCAAAAACGATTCCTTACGGTGCAATCCTCTTCAGAGACCCCGCTTTCTCACCTGATTCGCAGCTCTTTGCCATCCCTCACAATGGTAGTAAAGACATTGTCATCTACTCATTGGCAGAAGGCCAGGTGAAAAGTATTTTGCCGCGGAGCGAGTATGCGCATGATATTGTTTTCTTCCCAGACAATGCCCGGGTGGCCTACACCTCAGGTAAGAATGTCAGGATTTTGGATACACGCACTAACCTGTTGCAGAAGACCATAGAGTTCAACAGCGACCCCAGAACCGATCTGGATGGTTTGGCCATTAGCAATGGTGGTAGCGTCATTGCAGCCAGTGGCTCTTCGGTAGGCGGTGTGATCAAGCTTTTTGACGTACAAGGAATTATGATCAGTCAGTTCAAAGCTCATACTGGTTATGTGAATCGCATCAGGTTTAGCAAGTATGGCAAAAGAATTTTCTCAGCATCTGATGGTACGCAGAGAAACCCTGTGAGAATTTGGGCCTCACCACAAAGCATTGCTGAGGGGCTTTTACCCTCACTGCCCAGACTGCAACCGGCAGCCATGTATCAGCAGCCTTCGCCACCACCCGCCAGTAAGGTAAAAGAGGAGACTAAAACGAGTACTGCCATCCCAAGCGAAGCATCGCTTTGGAGCAAAGCCTTATCCTCGGGTTCCAGAACAGACTACGAGACTTATTTGACTGAGTATCCAAATGGCAAGAATGCCCCGGCAGCCAATTTTGTGTTAGGAAACACCTATTACAATGGAGCCACTGGAACTCCCAGAAACTATTCGAAGGCTTATGAATACACCAAGAAATCTGCTGATGCAGGCAATGCGGCCGCACAAAATTTATTGAGCAATATGTATTGGGCAGGCAATGGTGTCAATCAAGATTACAATGAGTCGGTATACTGGGCCAGAAAGTCTGCTGACCAAAACTATGCCTCAGGTCAGCACATGTTGGCCAATCATTATTACAGGGGGCGTGGTGTAAAAGGCGATGGTAAAGAAGCCATTGCATTGTACACTAAGGCTGCTAATCAGGGCATTACTAGCTCGCAGTATATGTTGGGTCACATTTATCATTATGGTCAGGGTGTAGATAAAGATCAAAAAACAGCAGCCCAGTGGTATTTAAAAGCCGCTGATAATGGCCACAAAGAATCTATAGAAAGACTCTCAGTGATTTATGAATACGATGGCTTTGGTGACAACCTGCAAGATGATACCCAACTGGCCAAATGGCTGAAGAAAGCGGCAGAAATGGGGTCGATTGATGCACAAATGACCCTTGGTAAAAAGTATCTGAGTGGTCAAAGACGCTTTGGGGTAAATACAGCTTTGTCTAAAAAGTACTATCAAATGGCCTGCAATCAAGGCAATAGCGAAGCCTGTTCAAAGGTGAAAATTGTAGATTCTTACATTACCGTTAAGGGTTTGGTAACCGATAAAAAGGGTGACCCTTTACCAGGGGCAAACATTATTCATAAAGGCACTATCAATGGCGGTGCCACAGATACTGATGGTAAATATGAAATAACTGTTCCAGCAAATGGGGTTCTGGTATTCAGTTTTGCAAAACTTAAGACTCAGGAAATAGCCGTGGCCTCCAGAAAAGAGATCAATGTGCAAATGAAAAGGAGATGACGTTTTCTATGCCCCGCTATACACCCCTGAAAATAAGATAACCCCATGAAACTAAATCAATACACCTGGGATCCTGAAAAAGACCTGATTGCCGAAGGCTCCTTTGCTGAAGTATTCAAAGCGCTGGATACCAACACGCAAGGTCGAGTGGTGGCACTTAAGATCTACAAAGAAGCCGTAGCCAAAGGCACTCAAGGGAGCTCCAACCAAAAGAAATACAGTTTGGAAGAGGAGTTTCGCAAGATCGATGGTCTCTCTCATACCAACATCATCACCTACTATGGGCAAAGCTATATGGAGCACAAGGATGCTATGGGACGTTCTTCCAGCTACCCTGTGATTGTGATGGAGTATGCCGAGTACGGTACACTCTCTGATTTTCTAAAGACAAAACCCAATGCTGGTATCATTGACAAGCTCATCAAAGAAATTATTAATGGAGTAGCCTATTTACACAGCGAAGGTATACTGCACCGAGACCTGAAGCCGGGCAATATCCTGATCACTTCCAATAGAAGGGGAGAGCCGGTAGCCAAGATCACGGACTTTGGTATTAGCCGCGATTTGCTGAATCGAGCTGAAACGCTCGATAAATCCATGACTGCCGGAGTGGGTACACCTCACTATATGGCTCCGGAGCAGTTTTTCAAAAGGAATTTTGGTTTCAATCAGGAGATATCAGAGCGCACGGACATCTGGGCAATAGGAGTGATTGTGTATCGCTTATTCTCGAAGAGGCTGCCTTTTGGCAATGGCGTGCAAGATTATGAACAGGTACGTGATGAGATAACAAATACTAACCCAGACCTGACCACTTTTCCTGCTGGAGCCAAGGCATTGGTGATGCACTGTCTGCAAAAGCATGCCGATAAGCGACCGGAAAGTGCTGATCAATTGATGGCTCTTTTTCAGGGAGGCGAATTAAATGAGGAAATTGAAGCTGACTGGAATGAGGCTGAGGAAGAGCCCCAAACCATGCCCAACCCCACTGCCCAACAGGCAGAAGTATCTGACCTGTCTACCATACCAAAGTATGAGCCAGAGCCAGAAACCATAGTCATCAACGATCCTCCCACCGAGATTCAAGCTATGGTAGAAGAGACAGAAGAGCCGAAGGGAGCTCCTCTGGCTTTGAGGTTCACCATGCTGATACTTGGTCTTACTGTCGTTACCTATTTCTCACTTAGATTTTTAGTACTGTTATGATGCCTTCTGTCTCAACACATATTTTGTATGTGCTTTACCCGGTAGTGCTGTTGGTAATGTGCCTAGCATTTTTCTTTAGGAGCACCCGGTTTGGCTTTTGGCATCACCTAGGTTATGGTTACCTGATGGCCTACTCAATTCTGATACTTTCAGTAAGTGAATTTCTTGGCATGTTGAATTACCTGTTTTTGGTATTCGTAGTAAGCCTATATTTCCTACATGTAAAATCTGCCTTGGGTAAGGTATTGACTTTTAAAGGAAAATTACCCGTACTCGTCCTCTTATGTTTTTTTATTACCTCTTGTTTTCTGCCTGTTTCTGGAGGAGGCAGTTATACTACTCCAGGGCACATTCTGATAACGGAGTATATCTACTACGGATCATTCATAGAAGATATGGTGCTTTTGCCCAACGTTATCTTTTTCATGTTGTTATCTGCTTACTTTGCCAATCAACAAAAGAGATTTTCCAAATATCTTCTTACTGCCACTACAGTTATGCTAATAACAACGGCAATATCTTATCTGGTTCCTGAGAACAAAATCCTACCTTTAGATCAAATCGAGTTAAACAGTGGCTTTTATCTGTGGGTCTTGGCCATCACGTTCATGGTTTTCATCGTGCTGACCAGTGCTTTCACGAACGATAAGAAAGAACTTTTTGTACCCGAGATTGATTATAAGAACCTAGCAGGCAGGCGATTTCTGGCATTCCTTATCGATTCAATTCTGTTCTCGGTAATGTCTATTCCTGTGATGATTTTCGCTCTCAACAGACAGGCTGAAACAGAGTACGATATGGAATTAGCTGATTGGTCCGCCCTATTGTTTTCTGGACTATTCCTCGCTTTGAGCTGGATAGTATACCATGCTGAATTTGAAAGGCGCAAGGGTTGGACTCCTGGAAAATATGTGCTGGGTCTGCGGGTAGCTGCTATCTTTGGATTCCAAAACAGCTCTTTGTATAGGAGATCAGTACTTAAGTACTTATGCTCTCCATTTAACTTTATAGCTACAGTCTTCTTGCTCATGGGGCTGGTAGGATACGTTAGAATGTCCTCAGGCGGCTCAATAGGTGAGACCTTTATTGAATCAGGTGTAGTTGCTGGCATTGTCACTTTAACATCAGGAGGACTGGGTCTACTCTACTTACTATTTACCCAAAGATTTCTACACGATAAGCTCAGCGGGTATGGTATTGTCGAAAAGTAAACAACAGATTTTTAGAACCACTAACCCTTTTTCTAATGATGAACTCTTTCAGCTAGCCCAAAAATTCCTCAGCGAATTATTAACTTTTTGAATTTGAGAAGGTGAAGCCAGTAATTATAATGCGAAAGGAATAGTGGCCTCAAAATGCACATTAGCAGTAGCGATCGGCAGAATTTCAAAGCGGTACTCCTTTGGGATAATAAAAATCTCTTCGGCACTGCCACTGTCTGCGGTACCCATAGCTGGAAGACCGATGAGATTTCATCGAAATTCAGTTTGAAGGGCTGTTCGATTGCAGCGGTATTGCAGACTGGCCTGAAAATACTTTCTGAAGTTTTACATCAGATGTACGTTATTTCTTAGATGAGAACGTTTTGGAAGGGACTTATGTTATCAAAGGAAATAGTTGGTTAACCCAGCAACATGGTGCTTAAAAAGCCGAATTTGACACGGCACCTTTCGACCTTGGTGCAACCAGAGAGTTCACTTGTAACTAACCAGAGATAGACTCGGAATCCCGATGATTTTATCGAGTCCATAGATGACGCTTTAGAATACCTGAAATCAACTGATAACCAAACAACAAGAAAGCTATAGATCAAATCTACAGCCAATCGGTATTTAGAAAGCGGGTATTGCTCGGCATCTGCTTACTGTTTATCCACAACCCAATTATTGAAAAACACCAGAAAGAGTTCTTGGTAAAGAGGTGATGAAAGAAATGGGAGCCGTCTATAAAACTGTAGAAGAGTATTGGATGATGCTAAGCTACCTGACCTGTTAGAATTAAAATAAAACACAATTGCCGATGCTAAAACTAAACTTAGAGACATCTAGACAATACGAGAAACCTTTATAGACTTTCAAGGTCGGTTGCATGAGTAAGTCTTTTACTTTTCGCTCAAAATTAGGTTAGCTATTTGTTTTTTCGTAATCCAATACTTTTTAAAAGTCTTTTGACTAAAGCCGCGAGGGAAGAATATATATCTCGCATATTCAGAGTTAAGTCCGCGTTGCTCTCATTATTCGACACATCACCTATCTTAATCAGGTACATCGAAAAATTATCCTTTGTATTTCCTTGAGCACCCCAAAATAAATTTTCTTTAATCTGCTCTGTAGTGTTTTTGGCTAGAAACAGATCAGGAATGGCTTCTTCGCTAAACGTTTCCAATAAACCATCCGAACAAAGCAAAAAGTAGTCGTCCTTTCGCAAATCAGTTAAGAGTAATTGGTCGATGCGAGTAGCTTTTGAGTCACTAACTGCGCGAGTAATTACGTTTTTTCGTGGATGAGTTTTGGCCTCTTCTTCGGTGATCTCACCCATATCTATTAGGCTTTGAACCTCTGAATGATCCTTGGACTTAAAAATAATTTCTCCATCTCTAATGTGATAGATCCTGCTGTCTCCAACCCAACCAACGAGCGCTGCATCCAAACTTTCCGAAAGATAGAGCAAGGTCAAGGTACTGGCCATTCCAGAACTCTCCGTATTAGTATACTTAGTATGATTCGAGAGTGCCTTTTCGACATGTATTAATCCTTGTTCTAAGTAATTGGGGTCATTCGGTTCAGGAGGAAAAGCATCAAAATAAGCAGGAAATTCTTCACATATTAAAGCAGAAGCGACTTCACCCTTTTCATGGCCACCAACTCCATCACATACGAGAAAAAGCCTATCAATTACTTTAGCCTTACCTTTTATAGGAAAAATAGCGTCCTCGTTGTTCTTGCGTCCACCTATTTCATTTAAGGCTGATGATTTTATTACAATCATTTTTAGTCAGTAAATCTATCCTCTGATCAATTGCTTTTGACCAATTCTTTTCCATTACTTAATCGAAATAAATTCTCAAGAAAAAGTTCAAAAAATGGGTCATTAAGATCATGCATTCTAACCAAAGTCAGAGCAATTACGGATATGTCACTATCTCTTCGAGGATTAAAACCTGCATACCAGGTGTTATAATAAGAAATAAACTGCGAATAAAACCTAGCTAAGATGTAATACTTTATGCCGTCTTTCGTCCCCATATCTTCTATTATCTCACCGTATTTATCTTTTTTGACCGTCTGTCTTGTGGTTTGAACTTCAATAGAACTAGGGAGCTTATAACCATACTTTTTGGAAAGCGCTATGAGCGTTTCATTATGTAAGAAGATGCTAAATTGTGAATTCCATTGATATTTACCCATATTCCGAAAACCATTACTCCTTCTAAAAACCACCATTGTACTGGCCAAATCCATCTCACCGTAATACACATACTTTGTGAATAAATATTCAGGATAATCTGCATAACTAAAAGATGAATAGGGAGGAAAAGCCTTTCTGTTATATTCTTTATTTTCGGACATAAAGTAGACGTCTAAATAAGAATCAACTATCCTCGACAACTCTTCCCAACTGTTTGAATTCGGTGTTCGAAACATTAAATATTTGAGATAATCCTTAGGTTGTTTGTAATTAGAAAGAAGAAAATCGGTACACTTGATTGAATTATTTGCCACTAAGTAGTCAGTCATACTCCAATCATCTCTATCTCGATAACGCGTATCTACCTTTGCTTTTAGTAAGTATTCGAAAATCTCGACATCATCATTGGACACTGCCATCATAATTGGTGTTTTGTAACCTTGACCAGTAATATTTAGGTCGGTATATTTAGCCATCATTTTGACAGCGTCTAATCTGCCCTTTTTAACCGCAAAGTGAATATCCTTACCACTCCCAAATTTTGTTCGATTTACCCCTGCTTTAATTAGCTCTTCCATTATTTCAATCTGGAAATTTTCTAATGCATAGTAATAAGCTGTTTCGAATGGAGATTTAGCCTCCAGATCTGGTTTTGCCTTGAGAATAGCTTTAACTAACCCCACATTGTTCTTTTTTACTGCATTGGAAAGGATAGTGTTGTTAGCAATTTTTTCGTTGACATCGGCTAACGTTAAAAAAAACTCTACAGCATTTAGATTCTCTTTTTCAACAGCATAGAACAATTGTTTGCTTGCAGATGTCCTGTCTGGAGCAGCATTATGAATTGCTTTAATAGCATTTATGTCATCTTTACTTATTGCCGCCTTTAAAGCCTTATCGTGATCAAAATTAAATCCTGATTGTAAAATTTTATTAAGCAAATCCAGATTGTTCGAATGAATAGCACTGTTTACTGGAGCATCAGCAATCGTTCCTTCACGAAGAGACATTTTTTTAATGATTAACTCAGCTTGAGAAGCTAGGCCTTTATCGATTGCATGCGCAAGGGCATGAAGTCTAAGGTTATCTGAAAGCCCCAGCCCAAAAGTTTCGGCCAAAATACTTTCATCTCCAGTATTAATGGCCTCTATCAATACTTTCTGACCTTGATAGACTTTAACTCTATTTTCTAGTAGAAACTTTGCCATTGAAATATTACTACCTCTAACAGCAAGGGCTACTGACGAAAGATCCTTAATACCCGTTTCTAACCCTTTATCTTCCAAAAAAACATTGCTTAACAAGTAAGTTACAGCCTCCTTATGACCAGATTGTATGGCCTCACCTAACAAATTCAACCCATTGTCATTCTTGATCTCTGTCAAGTTAACACCTTGTTTCAACAGCCTCTTTTCAATTCTTTTAAAGTCCTTGACCTTATTGCTTCTAATAGATAGAAAAGCGTTAAATAGATCGTCCTCTTTGCTATAATTGACTTTTTTAGAAGATCTGTCATTTGCATTTGACGCAATTACTTTTCTTGCATCACTCTTCTTGAAAAGCTTTATTTCTGAAAAACCAACACCATCTCTTCTATTAGAACGGTCTTCGTCTGTAATTTCTAGAATGGTAATGATAAACTCTTTGGAGGGTTTTTTAAATGATAAAGGAAGAGTTGAATAATCGTTCTTATCTGTAAGACTAAACCTTTTTGATTTCCCGTATTCATCAGTTACTTTGATTTTGGAAACTCTCTTACCTTTTTCGAAACAACCTTCGAGAATTTGGCAACCTGTTAATATTTTGAGCGCAACGGCATTAATGGGATATTCTAACTCAACCTTAATCCAATCTTTCTCAACAAATTGTTCATATAAATGAAGCTTTGGATACCAAGAACTTATCCTATTATCATCAAATGCCATTTCAGGCAAGGTGTTTCGCATAAAGTATTCCACCTCATCCGATACCTCAATGGCCAATTCAAGTCCTTTTGTATTGTATACAGTGGAGGCTGTAACTTTAATTGGTTTTACCTCAGTCAGTTCTTGTGCTAGTGAGAAATAAGGAAGAATAAAGAAAAGAGATAACCATGCAAACTTTCCGAGCTGGTTAAATCGATAAGGTTGTAATTTGCATATCATCGTAATAGGGTTAATGTCTTTTTTATTGGATAACCATTTTTCATAAACGTCATCTGTTTTTTTTAACTCGACAGCTAACTTTCTAAGAGCCAAAGTATTATTCCAATTCATGAAAGTTTTAATTAGTCGTTGAGGTTCTTCATTTACGGCAAGAAAGTAAGTAGGTCCTGTTGTCAAAAAAGGCTGCTTCGGCTCTAATCCCTTCTTTAGCCTCATTATTGTTAGCTCAGGACATTAATAATCAGTAGATAATAGATTTTATTTAAACTCAATATAAATCAGTCAAGCCAAAAAGTAAACCGCATTCTGCCTAATTCGACACGATCAACACATCCCTACATCTGAACACACTAGAGACCAAGTGTCTTTTACAGATGTAAGGTGCATCTCAACTTCTTCTACTCTCCTTTTCGCGTCTAGGCGGACGAAAAGGGTTCCATAGTTAGTTTTATATAGTTGATATTCATCACTGCTTATTTCGGGTTCACCGAATTCTTTTTTAAGTTTTTTCGTTCGCCTACCTAAAATATTCAGAGAAGTTTTACCCTTAAATTTCCTGCTCACTACTATGAATTCCTGATAGAAATAAAAGCGAAACCCAAGGCTATTAGAAATCTCTTCCTCTCCATCATTCATTCGCTCCATGGCATCGATCACTTCAGCACATCCATTCAATTTCACCTTTACTTCTTGATAATTAGCTGAAGGCATTAACCCATTCACCGAACCTTTTTGAAAGTCAATAAAGACTGCTCTACAGTTGGTAGAATACTCATCCTGACTCACCTGTGCTTCCAAGGATTCATAAAACGTAAGAATTAGAAGAATTAAAATGATCGGTATAAATACGAATTTCTGGTTGTGTTTTGTATTGGTTATCATCTTGAGTATTTGTTTATAGATTAGATAATTTGGTTATGAATATCTTAAAAAGCAAAGTGTCACTGCTTAACCAGAGAATTTGTCGTTTAAATAGTGTTATCGTTTTGGCAGGGAAACTGCACGGGTAAATCTTCGGAATTGTAGCTATTAGTCAGTTTGACATTAAGGGTTCCAAATTGCTTTGGAAGTATGTCTCTTCCTTCAATTAGGTATGAGCCCGTAACCATATTCCTTGTATGCCAATACTTAACCGTTGCTGAAAAACCTGAGTTTACATTTTCAGGCCAGCTACCCATATTACTACAATCAAAAGTGCCCGTAAATTCAATTAAATAATAGTCCTCAAAACTTGCTACTCGAGTACCACATACAACAGCACTGCCAAATAAAGACTTATTGTCCCATTGAAAAACTGCTTCGTAGTTGATGTAATCCTCACTTGCTATGTATAAATCTAATTTACCCCATTGGGCAGCTGTAACGTTTTCTGAAATCCCTATTCCATAATGCTTAAGTCCGCTACCCTTATCCTTATTAAGACTTGAAAGCGAGTAGTAGAACAAAATTTGTATTGAGAGGAGTATTGTAGTCGTAGTTTTCATTTCTGGTTCTTTAATGTGAATACCAGAAACCGAAAAACGTCATCGCCAAAAGCAATATTTTTTAAACTCTATCCTTTTACCGAGGATCTTTGTTAGCTAATTGAAATAATCAGGATTTCATTTTTTGTCAGCACCTTACGAGTTGGACTATCGATAATGCGCGAGAATCTCATCACACAAATCATAAAATTCATCCTTAGTTATTTGATCAACAATTGCACTTATCTCTGTCTCACTAATCAAACTAGCACTTCGAACTAATTCTCCCTTCTCTGGATTAAGATAATCAGCCCCCATGGCACTACCTTCATGGTCGAAAACAACTCTAATCGGAAAATCAAAGCCATTGTAAAAATCCAATCTCTTATAGTAGCGGTATTCACCAAACTCGTCTCTATTATTAGCCCTAAAGTCTTTGATTTTATTCTTCAACTTGTTCTTATTTAGAAGATCTGTATTCCGCAATTAGCTGGTGGCACATTTCATAAAATTCACTTTCAGTTATTTCTTCTACCATAGGATCAGTATCTACAGTTTTGATATAACTCCCTATCACTAACGCGCTGGACTCAATGTCTAAGCTATTAGAACCTATGAGATTACCCTCTTTGCTATACACCATTCTTATAGGCATACCATTTAATCGATAATAGGCAAAAGACCCAACGCGATCACGTTCGTTATTTAGCGTATCGTCTTTGATGAAGGCTCTATTATCAGATAACATAATCGTTTTTAACAGTTAATACAGAAGTATTAGAATTGTCACCTATTTTTAACAAAACAATGTTTTAGTGATTGACCTCTAACGTCAAGGTCAAATTATCTTAAGAAGAAGAGTAGTGATTCAAAAATATCAGTCGGGTACCTGCTCACATAAACTATCTAACCTTGGCTTATAATTTACATGCTTTCTCATGACCATTATCACATGCAGCCATTAATAAGTTTTTCCCTTTAGCCACATTCTTTGTAACCCCTTGACCTTGAATGTACATCCAAGCAAGGTTTATCTGAGCTGATGGCAGGTTTTGTTTAGACGCTAATACCTTCTCGACTCAAGCAAAACCACGCATTCCACATGATGCGTCTGTGGAAACATATCGACTGGCTGAACACGAGTTACCTTGTATTTTTCATCTAAGAGCGCAGTGTCTCTGGCCTGGGTAGCAGGGTTACAACTGACATAGACGATTTTATCCGCTTCAATCTTTAGGAGCATGTTAACCACATCTACATGCATGCCTGCTCTCGGTGGGTCGGTAATGATCAGTTCTGGTCTGTCATGTGATGCCATGAAGTCATCGTTGAGCAGGTCTTTCATGTCACCAGCATAGAATTCTGTGTTTTTAATACCATTGATCTCCGAATTGACTTTAGCATCTTCTATAGCTGCTTCCACATATTCTAAGCCAATTACCTTTTTGGCATCTTTCGCAATGAAGTTGGCAATGGTACCCGTGCCTGTATATAAGTCATAGACTACTTCATTTCCGGTAAGCCCGGCATAATCTCTAGCAATTTTATACAATTCATAGGCCTGAGTAGCATTCGTTTGGTAGAATGACTTAGGGCCAACGCGAAATTCGATGCCTTCCATCTCTTCTGAGATATAAGACTGTCCACTATACACCTTCACTTCAAGGTCATGGAAGGTCTCATTCGCTTTGTTGTTGATTACATATTGAAGCGAGGTAATCTCAGGAAAGCTTGTCTTAATAAACTCAAGTAGGTCTTGATTACGGTCTTCGTCTAGGGCAAATTGAACGATCACCATCCACTCGTTACGGACTGAATTTCTAATGATCAAGTTTCTGAGAGAACCGGTCTTTTTCTTTATGTCGAAATGAGGAAAGTCATTGGCTCTGCAGAACTCTTTTACAGCATTGCGAATCGCATTAGATGGGTCAGGTTGATGATAGCAATTGTCGATATCGAGTATCTTATCAAAACTTCCGGGTACGTGGAAGCCCAAGCCTCTTCGGTCGATCTCATCACTGTTTTCAATTTCTTCCCGAGTCAACCATCTCCAATTAGAGAAAGTGTATTCGAGTTTGTTACGATAGTATTTTATGTTTTCTGAAGCCAGTATTGGTGTAATTTCAGGAAGCTCAACCTTGGCTATACGTTCCAAGTTATCAATCACCTGCTGATGCTTGTACTTCAGTTGAATTTCGTAGGGAATATGTTGCCATTTGCAGCCACCACAAGTGCCGAAGTGTTCGCAAAAGGGCTTTACGCGATCTTTGGAGTAAGAATGGAATTTAACAGGAGTAGCTTCCATAAAGTTCGACTTCTTACGTGTAACGCGAACGTCCACCACATCACCAGGAGCTACTTTTTCGATAAAGACTACTTGGTCGTCTACTCGAGCGATGCACTTGCCTTCTGCAGCGATACCTTCAATCAATACCTGCTCTAAAATTTTTTGCTTGCCCCTGAATTTTCCCATGGCGCGAAATTAACAAATAGTTAATCAGGAATTAGTTATCGGTTGATCAGAAATAAGTATTTAGTTGGCCTTTTCGGTGGTCTTTACTGCAATTAGAGGAAGATACTTAGGACAAACCAAAAAAGAAGCACTGCCCATGACAGAAGGTGAAGTTTATAGAATATTTTGAACCTCTCAACATCCTTTTGACCACCTTTCTCTTTTGCCTGCATTTCAATTTGTCCCCACTCATTTCTTGAAAAGGTATTTAGGCTCCAAGTTCGGTTTAATTGAATATCGTACTTTTTGAAAAGCCTATTTGACCAAATAGCTTGTCCTATTGACATTGCAAAAGGGATATAGACAATCAAAGTTGTGAAGTTCATATCAGTCAATTTCCTGACAAAGCTCTATTAGTACTCCATTGGTAGTTTTAGGGTGAAGGAAGCAAACGAGTTTGTTGTCGGCTCCTTTCTTAGGTTCAGCGTTGAGTAGGGTGAAGCCTTCGCTTTCAAGGCGTTTCATTTCGGCACGGATATCAGCCACATCATAAGCGATATGGTGAATGCCTTCTCCTCGCTTTTCGATAAACTTAGCGATCGGGCTATCGGGATTTGAGGCTTCAAGTAATTCAATCTTGTTGGGTCCAACTTGAAAGAAGGAAGTGTTCACACCTTCAGATGCAACACTTTCCACCTTATAATGTGGCGCTCCAAAGAGTTTGGCAAATAAGTCATTCGAAGTTTCTAAGTCTTTAACGGCTATGCCTATGTGCTCTATTTTTTTCATTTTAATTCTTCTCTATCGTCATTGCGGAATTTTTCTTTCAAGATTTTAGAGGAAAGAAAAATGCCTGCCTACCGCAGGCAGGTCTGTAATCTCATTTCAATTCGGTTCTTGAGATACCGGATATATTTATCTCCAATAAAATTAAGAGATAAATATTCCGGCATGACGTTTCATCATCATTACTTATCTTTGTAGTCGATACAGGAAACTTATTTCATTGTTCTCCTGTTTTAATAGTTGCTCAATATATTCAATTGAGCCGAAAATGTTGCCAAAATGAGTATGACTGGTGCAGGTGCAGATATCCATGTAGAGAGCGTCAAACTTCAAAAGAAGATTGAGAGTCATTTGGGTATGAAAGGAAGTGAATTAAGTTTTGAGTTTACCGCTACTGAAGGAAAGACAAAACTTGATATGATCACGATCAACCCAAGGCACAATCAATCTTTCCTATTTCACTCAGAAGTGGGTATCGATAAACTAGATGCGTTAAGAAAGATGTTGGAGTATGTGAAGTCTTACAAAGACAAATACAACTCTTACACCATTCAGTGGATTGCCAAAGGAGAGAGTGAATTGCATACTTCATATTTTACAGCAAGCAACATGTATGATGCTCTTGATAAGCTATATTACGGTCGAGATATCAATACCATTACAGTGTTTAGTACAGTACTTAACCCGGTAGCCTAATGATTACAGTAACAGATACAGCAAAAGATAAAATTGTCGAGCTTAGATCGAAAGAAGGAAAAGGCGACAACCAAAATATAAGAGTGGCGGTACAAGGTGGAGGGTGCTCTGGCTTGATGTACGATTTAGAATTCGATGCGGAAATCAAAGAAAAGGATGAGGTATTCGAAGATAAAGGTGTTAAGATTCTCGTGGATAGAAAGAGTCTGTTATACCTACTGGGTACCACATTAGACTTCTCTGATGGCCTAAATGGAAAGGGTTTTCAATTCGTTAATCCGAATGCATCGCGGACTTGTGGGTGTGGAGAAAGCTTCTCAGTTTAAGATAGAATAAGAATATAGAAAAGGCTTCTACCGAAAGGTAGAAGCCTTTTTTGTGTCTGATCTTCTTCTACCCTCGGTGTGTCGAAGGTTCTATTATGAGCTTTAAGATCTTTCGGCAGGCTCAAGATGAAAAAGGCCGTTGTATTAATTAGAAGTTGATTCAATGATTAATAATCCTGATCTCTGATTTTCTAAGCTGTTTAATAAATCGCCCTTTTTATTCCAAACCGCAGATTGCCCACCTCCGATATTGCCATCAAATTCGCCAACACAGTTACACATCAACACTGGAATCTGATATTGCTTGGCGATTTGTGCTAATCTCGCATTGTTTCTAGATACACCATTGACCGTTTTTGCTACACTGGCGATGTAAACTTCGGCCTTATTTTGACTCGCTTTTTCTGCATGCTCTGGAATGGTCAGTTCATAGCAAATGGCAAGGACTATCTTTTTCTCAGCTTCAATGATGCCATTGCTTGGAGTCCCCGGAACAAAGTAAGGGTCTTCATCCTCATGCAAGTATTGCTTGGCATAGAGGGTTCTTTTTTTGTTAGGCTGAAAAATGACTAGACTAATACAAATGCCAGCTTTGGCTTTGGTGGGCGCGCCAACACAAATGATAATTTCTCTAGCATCGCTGATTTCTTGGAAGCCATTGAGCCTAGTGTCATTTACCTCGATCGCTAAGTCTTTGGCAAGTTCAGGTTCATAGCCCGTTAATGAGAGTTCTGAAAAAATGATGAAATCCGCATTTTGATTTGCAGCTTGACTCACCCATTTAAGATGGTCTGCAATATTGGCTGCAATATCTCCTTTTACTGGCTGAGTTTGAGCAATGCAGATTTTCATTGAATCGAATATCTATAAATATTGACTTTAAGCAAAACAATGAGCTTTGGAGAAAATATTAGAGATCCCCGATCAAGTCGGGGATGACGGCAAGATTTTTACACACTACGCAATACGACCTAGTAAGCTCTTACCTCTTTGCCTTCCATAAAGTTAATGAAGGCTTTGTTTACTACGCGGTTACCACCTGGTGTAGGATAATTTCCTGTGAAGTACCAATCGCCTAAATTCTTCGGGCAAGCTTCGTGTAAATTTTCAACCGTCTGGTAAACTACTTCTAATTCCGCTTTCAAATCTTTTGGTCTTACGATTTCCGTGATTTTACTAGAAACCTCTTCATAGGTAAATTGATCGTAAAGCTCTTTGACGTAATTGTCTTGGTCTTTATTATTGATGTTGGCTAGTGCTTTGTGGTAAGCCTCTTCAAGCAAGTTTTCTTTGAAATTTTCTTTGAGTAGGGCTAACATAGCTCTGAAAGCTACAAACTCTTTCACCTTAGACATATCAATGCCATAGCAATCAGGATATCTGATTTGAGGCGCGGAAGAAACAATTACAATCTTCTTTGGCTCTAACCTGTCTAGCATTTTAAGAATACTCTTTTCTAGGGTAGTTCCACGCACAATGGAATCATCAATGACGACTAAGGTGTCAACACCTTTATTAATTACTTCGTAGGTGGTATCGTAAACGTTAGCAACCAATTCATCACGGCTGTTGTCATCTGCAATAAACGTTCTCAGCTTGGCGTCTTTGATAACGAGTTTTTCTACTCTTGGCTGAAAACTCAATAATTGCTCAGCAGTATCTAAGGAAGGTTGTCCATCTATGATAACCTCTTTTCTACGCTGAAGCATGAATTCGTCCACTCCACGCATCATTCCTAGGAAGGAAATTTCTGCAGTATTGGGTATATAAGAGAAGACCGTATTCTTTAAGTCCATATTAAGTGACTTGAGAATTTGTGGAATGACGAGCCTACCTAATTCTTTTCTTTCCCTGTAAATATCAGGATCAGTACCTCTAGAGAAGTAAATGCGTTCAAAAGAACAGGCTTTCATTTCACCTACCTTCATGATGGGCACTTCTTCCCATTCGGCATTTTTCTGTACGATTAGTGCGTGACCTGGCTTTACATCTGTGATCTCAGCATAGTTCACATCGAAAGCTGCTTTGATTGCCTGCTTTTCAGACGCCACTACAATGACCTCATCATCTATGTATTTGAAAGCAGGTCTGATACCATTCGGGTCTCTTACTACAAATGAGGCACCATGACCTAAAAGGCCAACCATGGCATAACCACCATCAAAATCTTTGAAAGAGCGCTTGAGTATGCGCTGAATGTTCATTTCATTTTCGATGTTCTCCGTAATCTCGAAGTTTTCTTTCTTGTTGCGGTATTTATCGAAAATCCGTTGGTTTTCTTCATCTACAAAGTGGCCGATCTTCTCCATCACGGTCACTGTGTCGGTTTTTTCTTTTGGGTGCTGGCCTAGTTGAACAAGTAGATCAAACAGTTCATCAACATTAGTCATGTTGAAGTTACCCGCCATGACCAGGTTTCTACTCCGCCAATTGTTTTGTCTTAAAAATGGGTGGCAACTTTCGATGCTGTTTTTACCATGCGTTCCATAGCGCAAGTGACCCATCCATAGTTCACCCGTAAAGCCGATGTTCTTCTTTAGCCAGTTGGAATCTTTAGGATCATAACCAGCTTTCTTTTTAGCCTTTTCAAATTTTCGGCCAATTTTGGCGAAGATTTCCGAAACAGGTTGCTGATTAATGGTACGATACCGGCTAATGAAACGCGTTCCAGGATCAACATCAATTTTGATGTTGGCCACTCCGACACCATCTTGGCCTCGGTTGGACTGCTTTTGCATCATGATATAAAGCTTGTTAACCGCGTAAGAAGCCGAACCATATTTGTCAATATAGTACTGAAGCGGTTTTCTGAGTCGAATGTGGGCTATGCCGCATTCGTGTTTAATTTGCTCACTCATTTAGGGAATCCAAAGCTCAAAATTAATACTATTCACTAGGCCTACAAACCAATCTGACCTAAAGAACAACAGTAACAAAGGCAAAACGAATAAAGTGCCCAAAATGCCATCGGTTATTTCATTTTTGTCAGATTGAATTTCTTGAGTTAATGTTTTGAAAAAGAGCAGGTAAGGGAGTTTAAGGTAATAGAAAAGCGCAATGACAGTGTTCAACAATCCAAATACAAAAACCCAGATTAAAATGTCATGTCCGTTTGACTGATAACTTTCCCACAGGGCAGAGAAAATATAGAGTTTCCCATTAAAACCCGCGGTAGGTGGAAGGCCCGTCAAGGCTATCATGACCACAAGTGCCAAGCTACCCATGATAGGCATTTTTACGCCTAAGCCTTTCATACTTTCAAATGATGTGCTGCCTACCTGACGCTTAAAAAACTGAAGGATAAAGAATGCCGCGAAATTCATGATCAGATAAATAGCTCCATAAAAGAGCATGGCTTCATTACCTGAGCTGCTAAAAGCCAAAATACCGACTAGCAAGAAACCCGCATGTGCTATGGAAGAATAGGCCAGCATGCGTTTGATATCCTTTTGCCATAGCGCAGAAAAATTACCAACCGTCATACTACCAATGGCGAGTATGCCAATCCACAATTCCCAATCTATTGCAGGGCTATTAACAAGGTTCACGAATTTGAAAATGATGGTCAAAGCTGCCAGTTTGGGAAGTACGGAGAAAACGGCAACAATAGGGGTTGGTGTTGCTTCGTAAACGTCTGGCGACCAAATATGCAAAGGGAATGCTCCGAGTTTAAACAGAAAGCCACCCATTACCATAATACACGCAATGGTTAAAGGTAATTGAGGTATTTCTCTAATGGCTATAGCAAAACTATCGGCCGAAAGACTAAGTGTACCCGTAAAGCCATAAAGCCAACTCATACCATAAAGCATGATGGCCGAAGCCACCGCACCGTATATGAGGTACTTCATGGAGGCCTCAGCTTTCTTTTTGCCTTTGGTTATTCCTGTGAGGATGTAAGAGCAAATAGAGACTACCTCAATCGAAATGTAAATCATCAGCAGGTTGCTTGACATAGTCATTAATGAAGCTCCTAGAAGAAGGCCAAAGAGCATTACTAATATTTCGCTACTTCTAAAAAAATCCTTTTGTAAATCTCCCGATCGCAAAGCCGTGATAAGAGCTATCGTTAATCCGATAATGAAGCCTCCTTTTAGAAAAATAGAAAGGCGGTTGATATTGAGTAATCCAGACATAAGGCTTTGCCATTCGGATATGCCAAACCACTGCTGAATTGTTAATACAAAGCAGTAGGCCAGTCCAACAAAAGCAATCGATGTCAGACCAATTGATTTGTTTTTCTTAAAAATGAGGTCAAAAACAATCAAGAGAATGATAGTGATGACAATTGTGATTTCGGGGAGCAGGGCCCACAAGTCCTGAGCGGTGCTTGTCAACTTGTCATTCAGTCCATTATGTTGGAGTTGGCCTATCAGCATTATTTACTAAACTGGAATAAATGATTGGTAAAACTTTCCACCGAGTTGTTGATGAGGTCTAACAATAGAGAAGGGTATAGCCCGAATGCTAAAATTAAAACTACCAATGGTACAAGCATAAGATACTCTCTGCCATTAAGATCGGTAAGTGAGTCTATCCAGTTTTTATCCTTCACCCAGAATTTACCAAAAAACATGCGTTGCATTGTCCACAGGTAGTATCCTGCCCCCAGCACAAGTCCAGTCGTGGCAACAATTGGCATCCACGCAGGAATAGCATCTGATTTAAATGAACCGATAAATACCATGAGTTCTGCTATAAAACCCGAGAAACCGGGTAGTCCTAGCGAAGCGAAGAAGGCTATCGCTACAAAGACAGTAAACTTTGGCATTTTAGAGGCTAAGCCGCCATAGTTCTCTATTATTCTATTCTGCGTTCTGTCGTATATGACACCAGCAATTAGGAAGAGCATGGCAGAAATTAGTCCATGAGAATACATCTGATAGATGGCGCCACTGATGCCTTCAACCGTCATGGCGGCAAGGCCCATCAAAACAAAACCCATGTGAGAAACGGAACTATAGGCTATCAGCCTTTTCAAGTCTTTTTGTGCCAAGGCATTTAAGGCTCCATAAATAATGGCGAACATACCGAAGAAGCCTATGAGCCAAGAGTAGTGATAGGCACTATCGGGGAACATGACGAAGGCCGTTCGGATAAGCCCGTAACCCCCGACTTTCAATAAAATTCCAGCGAGTACCACCGAGATAGGAGTGGGCGCCTCTACATGAGCATCTGGCAACCAAGTATGGAATGGCACAGCGGGTAGCTTGATGGCAAAACCAATGAGTAAAGCAAGGAAGGCTATCCAACGGGCTGGTTGTCCAAAGATTTTCGAAAGGCTTGATTTATCTAGATATGACCCGGGTATGTAATTGTCTGGGTCAGCCATATGGATCATATTGAATGACTTGACAATTTGATCGGATTCAATCTTTCCTTCTTGCACCAGTTGCTGCACCTGTTCTATTTGGCTCACTGCATAGCCAGCTTCAAGGGCCGTTTTAGCTGGGTCATAAACAGAGTTATACAACCCAATCATCACAATTAGAATCAGAATTGACCCGACAAGTGTGTACAAGAAGAATTTGATAGCCGCATATTCTTTTCTAGGGCCACCCCAAATACCGATTAAGAAGTACATCGGTAAAAGCATAAACTCGAAGAATAGATAGAACAGGAAGAAGTCTAGCGCTACAAAGCACCCGAGAATAGAAGAGGAGAGAAGCAGATAAAGCCCGAAGTAGGCTTTTTGCTTTTCCTTTATGTTCCAAGAAGCAATAGCACCAATTAAAAGTACTATGCCTGCGAGCAATAACATACCAATGTTCAATCCATCAGTACCCACAAAGTAGTCGACCGAAAACTTGCCCATAGAACCTAGTGACATAGAGAACCACTCCGTTTTTTCTACTAACTGCAGGTTACTTTCACTGTTGATAGCTGCTTCAACGGACCCATCAAATTTCGTAATCGCAAAAATGATCAATACCAGTGTCAAGCCGAGTCCAAGTACAGTTAAGACACGATATAGGTTTTGATGTACCCTTGGGGTTAGCAACACGAGTAATGCCGCTACTAGGGGAATGAAAACGATATATGACAACAGGTGCACCATAGTTTAAAAGACCAAATAAAGCATTAAAAGAATCAAGAATACAAAACTCGCCAAGATGTAAGCTTGAACATTACCGGATTGAATAGATCGTGTCAACTGACCAATTCTTCCGCTAGTGAAAACCGTTAAATGAACTAAGCCATCCACAAAATATTTATCAAACCACTTAATAAGATGGGCAAAAACTACATTAGCTTTTGCAAGACCATCTACAATACCATCAATGATGTGTCGATCAAACCAAGAGAGTGCTCTTGCTTTCAGCATTACAAATTTTAGAATGGCTTTCGTATAGAAGGCGTCTTGATACCAGTGATAAAATGACACTTGACCGAAAAAACCCCTCGGTTCTCTTCTTTCGATGAAATCTTGCTCTAGTTTGGCATTCGGTTTATATGCCAAATAGGCAATGACAATTCCAATCAGAGCTAGACCGATCGATACGGCATTGACCAGTCCATGTAGAGCTTCGAAAGTTTCGGGCATTACATCCACTAAACTTTTGGCCGCATAGGCAGCAGGGACTAAATAAATAGGGGTAGGCATGGCTTCGACAAACCAAGAGTGCTCTGCATTAAGGGTTAGCCCAAAGAGAGGGCCTAATGAAAGAATCGCTAAAAGAATAACCGGAACCAGCATTACCCAATTACCTTCTTTCAGGTTCAGCGATAGTTCATCATTTTTCATGATGACAGGTAACCTGAAGTTTCCGAAGAAGATTAAGAGAATCATTCTGATGGTGTAGAAAGCGGTAAAAAGCACGGTAGCAAACGCTAAAACTTCGGGTATGTAAAAGCCTCCTCCTTTTATATCGGCCCAAACGGCCAAGTCGAGTAATATGGCATCTTTCGAAAGGAAGCCAGAAAACCCAGGTAAGCCCGCCAGTGCCAGTGCGCAGACAAGGAAACAAAAGAATGTGATGGGCATTTGCTTTCTGATTCCACCCATTACACGCATGTCTTGTGCATTAAACATCACATCTTTTGACTCTAATTTGTGCAATTGGTGAATGATAATACCGGCACTCAAGAAAAGGCCAGCCTTAAAAAATGCATGAGTGACCAAGTGAAATAAGCCGGAAGTATATGCACCAATTCCCATGGCCATTACCATATATCCTAGTTGTGAAATGGTGCTGTAGGCCAATACTTTTTTAATATCGAATTGTGAAAGGGCGGCAATGGCTGCCATAAAAGCTGTAATGGCACCCACAATGGCGACAACCTCTAAAGCTTGTGCATCTAGGATGACGAACACGCGGGCGAGCATATAGACTCCTGCCGCAACCATAGTGGCCGCATGAATTAATGCAGAAACTGGCGTTGGGCCTTCCATAGCATCGGGGAGCCAAACTTGTAATGGAAACTGCGCTGATTTGCCCACGGCTCCGCAGAATAGGGCGATTCCAGCAGCGCTCAGCCATCTGCCATCAAGTGTATTAATAATTTCTTGACCGTTATTAGTAAATTGAGCGACCCAATTACCATCTTCTATTTCGCTATAAATCATGAGTGATTTAATCACTTCAAGGTCGAAAGAGTGGAATTGAGTATAGAGTATCATTAAGCCTGTAATGAAGCCTAAGTCGCCCAAGCGATTCATGATAAAAGCTTTGTTGGCAGCAATTGAGGCTGATTTCTTTTCGAACCAAAATCCAATCAATAGATAAGAAGACAGTCCAACCAATTCCCAGAAGATGAAAATGAAGAGGAGGTCATTGAACAAAACGATCCCCATCATAGAGAAAGTAAAAAGACCCAGAAAGGCATAGTACCGTGGTTTAGCTTTGTCTTTTCGCATGTACTCTTGCGAAAAGAGGTGAACAAGCAATGAAATGAAATTCACGATAACCGACATGATGAGCGTAAGCCGATCCAGCAAGAACGAATAAGTAATCTGCGTTTCACCAATTTTGAACCAATGGCCTCTAATGGTTATAGCCGCACTGTTCCAGTGCATTGCAGTCAAATAAATAGCGAGAATCGTATTTGCCGCTAATAGGAATGTAGCCCATTGAGGTGCTTTAGACCCAAGTTTCTGGCTTGTGAGGAACGAAAGGAACGGAATCGCCATAAGGGCTATCATCCAATAAATCATTGGATCACCTTTTGGCAATATAATTTCCTCTAGCTCAATCATCCTTTCAACTCATTGATTTTATCGAGATCCGCTGTTTGGAAATGCTTATAAACTTTTACCACGATTGATAGCCCTACCGCTGCCTCTGCCGCAGCAACTGTGATAATGAATAATGAGAATATCTGTCCTTGAAAAGCACAGGGGTCAAAACTACTGAAAGCCACTAGGTTGATATTGGCAGCGTTCAGCATAAGTTCTATGCCTATTAATACCATGATGGCATTCTTTCGGGTGACGACTACAAAAAGACCGATACAGAACAGCAATGCCCCTAAGAATAGCAGGTAATCAAATGGCATCTTCTTCCTCCTTTCTAACATTTCCGGCAATTCGGACTGCCCCTATCAGAGCAAGTAAGAGTAACACACCAATGATCTCGAATGCGAGTACATAGTCAGTCATTAGGCTTAGCCCGAAATCAGGAATACTCGATTTCGAGGTCTGACTCTGATCAATCCAAGGTAGCGCACTGAAGTTAGCTTCTAAAATTCCTTTGAAGAGGATGGTAAAAAGGCCACCTGCCACAATGATGCCCATAATTTTGTTATAAGCCGGGCTAATCACTTTTTTACCAGAAAGCCTGTTTGTGAGCATGATTCCAAAGACCAAAAGAATTAGAATACCGCCTACGTAAACTAGAATTTGTGTTACCGCGATAAATTCTGCACCCAAGAAAACATAGATGCCCGCTATGCCGATGAAGGTTAGTATGAGGGCAAATGCTGCATATAAAATGTTTTTCGTCAGCATAATGTAAAGTGCTGACAATGCTGTGATTGCTCCGAAGATATAGAATATGATGTCGTTCATTTCCATAGACTATGGTTCACCCTCGGGCTTGTCTTTTTTGCTTGGTGGAACGATTGGTTTAGCTGGAACTTTCGGCTTTATGACTGGCCTCGGTTTCTTTGCTTCTTCGGAAGTGCTCTCTTTCTTTACCTGAATCTTCGGTTTGATCACTACCTTTGGTTTTGGTGTAGCAGCACCGGCTACCTTAGGTTTTATCATTGGCTTCGCAGCACCAGTTGGTCGCGTTTTGGCAGCTGGTTTTATCACCGGTCTGCCTGCACCTGATGTGGGTTTAGCCGTGGCTTGAGCTTTGGCTTTAGCTTCTTCCTTCTTTTGGCTGTACTCCTCAAAAGCCGCTTTCTTCTCTAGGATTTCAAGAGGTGTCATGTTAGAGAAAGGGACATTATGTTCTTCAAAGTCAAAGGCACTGAAATCGTACTCGTTTGTCATGGTGAGACATTCAGTAGGGCATACCGTAGTGCACAGCCCACAGAAACAACACTTGGCCATGTCTATGTCAAATTTGGCAGCATAAATTCTTAATGGAGTGCCATCTGATGTTTTGCCAAACTCCTCCGTGGCGCGTACCGGTTCAATGTCTATACAATTGACAGGGCAGATTTTGGCACATTTGTCGCAGACTATACAGTCTTCAATTTCATTGTGAAGCTTGTATCGTCCATTGTCCGGAACAGGCATTTGTTCCTTAGGGTATTGCAGTGTGAAGAGCCCGTTTTGGCTGTCAAAGTAATTCTCGTTTGCAGGACCAATTGGATCACGTTGCTGGCGAGCATTGAGCATATGTTGCCCTGTGATTTCAAGACCCTTCTTCAGCGTTTTGACAGTTGTCTTTATGTTGCGCCAGTACTCTTTCATATCATGAGTAATCTCCAAATAGCACTTAACAAAACCAACAGAATAGCGGCTGGAGTTAAATATTTCCAGCTTAAATTCATCAACTGATCGATTCTTAACCTAGGGTATGTCCAGCGAATCCACATCTGAAGGCCAACCAGTAAAAATGCTTTACCTAACATCCAGATAGCTCCCCATACATGACCAGCGATTGTTCCAGGTGTCCCACTTGTCCATTCGGCCAATGTTACTGATCCAATGTTTGGGAGAGGTGTATTCCATCCGCCTAGGAAGAGGATTACTGCTAGAAAGGATACTAGCAGCATCATTCCATATTCGCCCATCATTACAAAGCTCCACCGAAGCCCAGAGTATTCTGTGTGGAATCCACCAACAAGTTCTGATTCTGCCTCTGGAATATCGAAAGGGCCACGGTTAGCTTCGGCTAGGGAAGCAATAAAAAATATGACAAAGCCAATTAGAAAAATCGGTGCCCTGAAAATGTTCCATGTGAGAATTCCACCAATATTGGTTGTATCAATTCCTAAAGCACTAATGCCGAAAAGATAGTTTTGAGCATCATTATTAATTGTACTCCACCAGATGCCCTGCTGAAAAGCGATTTCTTGAAGATTTAATGTTTGCGAAACCATCACCACACAGACTACGACAAGCCCCAATGGTATTTCATAAGAAATGATTTGTGCTACGGATCGCATCGCCCCGAATAGGGCGTATTTACTATTCGATCCCCAACCGGCCATTAAGATGCCAATCACATCTAGCGATACGATGGCCAATAGATAGAAAATGCCAACATCAGCTGCCGAACCAGCGAAGCCCGATGTGAGCGGTAATATAGCAAAACCTGCAAATACTGACGTAAAGATAATAACAGGGCCAGGTTTAAAGAGCCTTTTGTCGGCCGCTAAAGGCACTATGTCTTCTTTTTGGACTAGTTTCAGTAAGTCAGCAACGGTTTGAAGCAGGCCATAATAGCCTACTTCCATGGGGCCATAGCGGTCTTGTATAAAAGCAGCGATTTTCCTTTCGGCATACACTACAAATACCATGTAGACTAAGAAAAATGTTAGAAAAAAGAGAAATGCGTACACGCTTTGATCTGCCCTTGTTTGGTACAAAGAAAACATATTTCTGTCAAAGAAACATGTTATCACCTACTGGCTGAGCAGGCTATTGGTTAACCTCTGAAAGAATAATAAGTTTAATGAATTGAATTAGAGATTATTCCCAGAGCTTATGGAGCACTAAAGGCACTTTGGTGCCGAAAAAGAGCGCGGTAGCGGCCTCAAAAGATGGTGTGATATCAGAGACTAAAAATTCATTTTTGGCTATTCTTTTTTCTGCTAGCAATCCTTTTTCGTTGAGAAGACCTTGCAAAGCATTGGCGACTATCTCTGAGGAGTCGATCACCTCTGTATTTTCACCGTAGTATCGATCGACCTGGTTTTTAATTAAGGGATAGTGGGTACAACCTAAAATCAGGGCTTTGATATCATTTAGGATTTCATTTTTCAAGTACTCCTCAATGATCGCTTCGGAGATATCGTTTTTATGAAAACCCTCTTCTATCATAGGCACTAACAGTGGTGTGGCAAGCGATCCGATGTCGATGGAGTCATCTTTTACTTTGATTTGGTATTCATATACACCCGAGCCTACGGTTTGCTTTGTCCCAATAAGTCCAACCTTTTTATTAGGGTATTTAGAAACGACATATTTAACGACTGGGTCAATCACATTGATGACCAAAGCCTTACTGCCAACATATGCTTTGATTAATTCATAGGCTGCAGCGGAGGCAGAATTACAGGCAATCAAAATGACCTTACAGCCCTTTTGTAGTAAAACATCACAAATCTTGATGGAGTAAGCTTGAATAGTTGCAGCAGACTTATCGCCATATGGCAAATGCGCAGAGTCTCCGAAGTAGATTAGCTGTTCATTGGGTAGTAAATGACTCACAGCATGGGCCACCGTAAGGCCGCCCATACCACTATCAAAAATTCCAATAGGTTGCTGACTATTCATGATTGCGAAGGTATTTGAATCTGTTCAAATACTTAACGCACTTCTTTTAAAATATTGAGTTACTCATTGCGCAACCATTTAACGGGGTTCGCGGTAGCAAACCGAATGGCTTGTGAACAAATGGTAACTACTGCCAAGGTGATGGTGATAAACCCAGCAACCGTAATGATGCCAATACCAATATTGATGTGATAAGCAAAAGAGCCTAACCATTCTTGTAGTGCATATATGGACACTGGAACGGCAATGCAAAAGGCTATTAGAATTATAAGTGCGTAACCACGATTGATCATAAGAAGAATTCCAGATACACTGGCGCCAAGTACTTTTCTAATGCTAATTTCCTTCGCTTTTTGCTCTAAAGTAAAACTCACTAAGCCCAGTAGTCCAATACAGGCAATGAATATCGCGAGGAACGAGAAAATCTTTGAAATCTCACTCAACTGTTCTTCTCCCTCATATTGCCTATTGAAATCATCGTCTAGAAAGCTAGCATCAAACGTTCTATCTGGATTGTATTCCGTGTAGACCTCCTCTAAAAACCGAAGCGTTTCAGGAATGCTATTGCCTGAAATCTTTACCGAAACCACGTACTTGTTTCTTGGCGTATTGTAGAAAATCATTGGCTGAATAGGAGAGTGTAGCGACTCAAAATGGAAGTCTTTCACGACACCCTTTATAAAACCTGACAGAAAGCCGTAGCCCATTCGTTTATCCAGTGCTTCTTCGGGGGAAGACCAGCCTAACCGTTTGACAGCAGATTCATTGATGATAAAGTCCTGTGTACTATCTGGAAGGACCATTGCTTGTAATGGATCTCCGGCTAGTAATTCTATGTCATAAAGGTCGAAATAGTCGTGATCAACTCGAATGAATGGTAGCCTGAAATCGACATTGGTGCGTGTGTCGTTATCCATCGTTACGGCATCCATTGAGTCGGCTAACCTGCCTGTTGGTACCCTCGTAGAAAGGGCGGTTTTGATCACATTTGGGTTTTTTGCCAGTCGAGCCTTGAAAATCTCCGACTGCTCTGTGATTGCAGGACTTGCTGAGAAAGTGACAACACGATCTCTTTCGAAGCCGGGGTCTTGATTTCGAATGAAATTCAATTGTCTGTCAACTACTATTACACCTAGTATTAAACTGATGGTGATCACAAACTGAAATACAACCATGCTCGTTCGGAATAACGAGCGATTTTTAATGTTCAGTTTTCCGTTTTTAAGTGCGCTTACCGTTTTGAACCGAGCCATGAAGAATGCTGGGTAACTTCCTGCCAATAAACCAACGAAAAGAGCTATTCCAATAAGGAAAACATAAAGTTCAATATTTGAAGCTGGGTTAATAGACAGAGACTTTTCGGTAAAGTCATTGAGCGAAGGAAGCACGAGCAATGCCAGACCAATGCTTAAAACAAGAGAGATTAAAGTATAACTAATCGATTCGACTAAAAATTGTTGAGAAATACTCGATGAACCCGCTCCCATGACTTTTCGCACACCAATTTCTTTTAGGCGATTGGCATATTTGGCGGTGGCTAGATTCATGTAATTGATACAGCCAATCAATAGTACCATAAGACCAATTGCTGAGAACAAATAGAGGTAGAACATGCGGTTAGTACCTGCCGTTCCGGGGGTACCTTTTAAGTAGATATCAGTTAGTTTTTGAAAGACAATACCCAGTCGGCTGCTGGCTTCATCTCCTTGAATGTTATCTATGTATTTGTCGATTAAAGCAGGCATCTGTGCTGATAAATTTTCAATATCAGCATCCTTGCTCAGTTTTATGTAAGTAGGGTAGTTATAGTTACCGTAGTAATTTGTTCTCTGACTCATATCCACCATCGACTCGAAAGTGGCCCATGAACCGAGGAAGTTATAGTCCATGTGGGATTGCTCAGGAAAATCTTCAATCACCCCAGTCACTTTGAAGAGAAACTCTTCACCATCGGTGACTTTTAAAGTCTTGCCTAGGGCTTTTTCCTTGCCAAAATACTTTTCGGCAGTGGATTTTGTGATTACCACAACGAAAGGATCAACTAGTGCGTCTTTGGCTTCGCCTTCGATAAAGTTAAAAGTGAAAATGTCAAAAATGCTTGGCTCCACAAGGTTGAAATAGAGCTCTTCAAATTGTTTTTCTTCGTACCGAACCACTGGAAAGTTGAATGGGTTAAACCGAACCACCGATTCGATTTGAGGAAAATCATTTCTGAGTATTTCCCCTGTTCTTAATGACCCATAATCGAATACGCGACTGGTTTCGCCATCCGCGTCATAATTGGGTATTACCACCCTGTAGATGTCATTAGCATTCTCATGATAAGTATCATAACCGAGCTCATCTTGTAAATACAAGAAAATGAGTAAAAAGCAGGTGATGCCTACTGATAGTCCTGCAATGTTGATAGAAGCATAGATTTTATGCCTCAGCATATTTCTAAATGAGATTTTGAAGTAATTTTTAAACATGTCAGTTTGATTGAGTTTTCGTTTCTTTTTCCTTTTAAGGGCAAAAGGCCTGATCATATCCAAGGTGTCTTTGATAAAATGAAGCTTGGCTTTTGCCTTACCTTTTTTGAGTAATCGGTATTCATAAAGCTCAAAAAGATCACCTTGAAGTATTTCGAAGTGTTCTTCCGAGCACAGCCACTTAAGTAAGCGCTGTGGCCATTGAGGAGGATTTGACCAATTCCTACTCATGAACCTGAACTTTGCAAATTTGGTATGAGTCTGAACAGCTCATTTCTCAATTCGTTGGCTTTGACGAGCGTACTTTCGCCAGCCGAGGTAATGGTATAAAAGCGTTTCCTTCTACCGCCTCTGGATTTTGTTGCCCCACCTTCCTTAGACTTGATAAAGCCTTTTTCTTCTAATCTGCTCAGGGCTGAATGTAAGGCACCTATGCTGGGTGTTCGATTGGTACGTTGTTCAATCTCCAGTTTAATGGCAACACCATAGGCATCTTCTTGAAGTACGCCAATTGTCAATAGTACAATCTCTTCAAACTCGCCTAAATACGTTCCTTTCATAATTTGACGGATTAATTAGTTTCCTAAATGTAGAGTTCAAATTATTAATTTCCTAATTGTAGATCAAATGGATTGAGGAGTGACTAACCATTGTTAAGTGCTATAAAGGAGGGGAGGGGGGTTAATGACCGAACGATCTGTGCGATGAGGCCATAAAAAAAGCCTCAGATTTCTGAGGCTTTTAGTATGTGATCTGGCTGGGGTTCGAACCCAGGACCCTCTCCTTAAAAGGGAGATGCTCTACCAGCTGAGCTACCAGATCAACAATTTTTTTGTCCGAATTCCGAGTGCTTTTCTTAATTCGGACTGCAAATGTAAGAGGTTCAAAATTAAATGCAAACGCGGATTCTAAATTTATTCACAAAATATTCCGTTGTGTTTTACCAACGCTTTAGGCAGCAGACAATAGGCCTTTCTATAGCCCTAAATGTACGGTTTCATATGGGTAAATATCGGAAGGGTTACGCTGTTAAATGTTGTGAAAGGTATGGGTGATGAAAATGTGCTAACTATATTCGTGCTTCGAAAAGTCTCTACACCAGACTTTTAATCGAAAAGTGGATAGACAAGAAGTTGTTATTGTATGCTAAACAGAGTTCCGAAACTTACTTTATTATTGATTTTTGGGATGATGCTTCCTTTTCAAAGCATTTATAGTCAAGATATTTCGGCTGATTTATCTAAAGCGGACTCCCTTTTTAAAGAAAGAAGGTACACGCAGTCGCTTGAGCTGTACGAATCCATTTATGCTGATACTCAACGTGCTACACCAGCCATGCTTTTAAAGATGGCTTACAGTGAAGAGGCCATGGGTAACTTAAGAAATGCGCTCGTTTATCTACATGATTACTACAGAGTGACTTCGGATAAGGCTGTATTAAAAAAGATGAGTGACTTGGCTCAGGTTAACGGACTGGAGGGTTATGATTCAAATGATTTTCAACGTTTTGTTAAAACCATTGAGGATTATAAGTTGATCATTATCGCTGTTTTGTTAGCCTTCTGTTTGCTTATCCTTTCCATGATCTTTAGAAAAATCAAAAAGCACCAAGAGAAATCCGCAGGCCTAGGGGTAGGTTTTATTCTTGTGCTGGGTCTGACTGTATTCTTTGTTAATTTCTCTGGACAACCTCAAAAAGGCATTGTTACCTCATCTAATGCTTATGTGATGTCTGGGCCTTCGGCTGCTGCAGAATTAGTGGAGGTCATTGGTGAAGGCCATAAGGTTGAAATTCTTGATAAGAATGACATTTGGTATGAAATCAAATGGAAAGGTAAAAGTGCTTTTGTAAGAGAGAATAACTTGCAAGAGTTGCTTTAGGGGACAATTATCTTCAAATAGGGGCTTTAGACCCTAGTATCATCTAATTATTATTCTATAATCGCTTTAAGCCTGATAGTATTAGGAATTGATGTAAAGGTCCTGATAATCTGGTTTTACCCTTTTTTAGTCTGATTTTACTTTTTAGAGCATTATAGTTTGTGTAATAAAAACTTGAAAAACGTCTCTTACACTTGTTCCCTTTTACCAACCAGACAGCCTCGTATGTTCTGTCGTGTGAAAACTCTTGAATAGTGTCAAAATAATCAAAGTCCTTCCATTCGTAGGTCTTCCTTAAGAAAGGAAGAATCGGGTTTACGAAAGTTATTGAACTTTCGGCTATCAATATCACCTTGTTCTGGGTGAAAAAAAGGGTGAGTGTTATTATTTGTAGTGCGAAGAATACGGTGTATAGTATGACGTCAACTGAATTGTAGTTCTTAATTAAGTCAACTATTAAGCTGTAGGTAAATAGTCCTAAGCAAATATTTAGAAATATCAGAAGCCCAAACCCTCCAAAAAATTTGAATTTTGACCTTAGTTCTTTTTTGCCAATATTTTTTCTTTTCATTAGCGATCCACTTCCCCCAGCACAATGTCAATTGATCCAAGTATGGCGACCATATCAGCGATAAGGCCTCCTTTAGAGAGTTCTCCCAGTATGGAAAGGTTCACAAAACTGGCGCCTCTTGCTTTGCAGCGGAATGGAATATCAGATCGGCCATCAGCCCTAAAAAAGAAGCCTGTTTCTCCTTTCGGATTTTCAGCCCTTACATAGAAGTCCTGAGCCTTCGGTCGGATCTTTTTAGGAACAGTGGCTCTAGGATCAAAGTCTCTGGTTCTTTTGTGGTCTCCGGTGAGTTTGGCCAGGCATTGCTTCATAATCTTCACAGACTCATAACATTCCTGCATTCTTACTGACGTGCGGTCCCAACAATCACCGACTGCACCCATTTTTCCTTGTCCAACCGGAACATCAAAATCAATTTCTGGATAGACGGAGTACGCATCTACTTTTCTGAGGTCGAACTTTAGGCCTGAGGCTCTAAGCATCGGTCCTGTAATGCCATAGTTGATGGCAAGATCTACGGGCAGTACGCCAACGTTAGCTGTTCGGTCAACAAAGATTTTATTCTGTAGTACTACTTGATCGAATTCTTCAAGCTTGGGCTTTATATATTGACAGAACTCAAGACAGCGTTCTTCAAAGCCTACTGGCAAATCATAGAATAAGCCACCCACCCAAATGTAGTTATAAAGCATTCTTGCCCCAGAAGCCCATTCTAACAAACGAAGGATGTGTTCTCTATCGCGCAGCATCCATGGAAATGGTGTAATGGCGCCAATGTCCATGGCGTAAGTACCTAGTGCAATAAAGTGTGAAGCCAATCGATTCATTTCGGCCACCAACACCCTAATGTATTCCACTCGCTTGTCTATAGTGTTTTCAATGCCCAGCATTCGTTCAACACCCATAACAAAGGCATGTTCTGAATTCATGGCAGCCAGATAATCCATTCGATCTACAAAGGGAAGTGTTTGGTTATATGGGAGGCTTTCGGCATGCTTTTCGAAGCAGCGATGTAAGTAGCCCAAGTGAGGCACTACGTCTACAATCTCTTCGCCTGATGTGATCACTTCTAACCTCAGTACACCGTGCGTTGAGGGGTGCTGTGGGCCAATGTTTACAATCATCTCCTCGCTTTTCAAATCCTCAGGCTTGAATTTCTGAGGCTCTGATAGCTCTAGGTTTTGATTGTCGAATATGTATTGAACTTCGTTGGCCACTATTCTGCTACTTTGACTCCTCGATAATAAGTTTGATGTTCGTAATCTTTGCGCAAAGGGAACCCTTCCCAATCAGCAGGTAATAAAATTCTTCTTAAGTCTGGATGATTATTGAAATGAATGCCCAACAGGTCGAAGACTTCTCGCTCTTGCCAATCGGCAGTTTTCCATATCGGAGTCAAAGAGTCAATATTAGCGACCTTACGATCCACTGAGACTTTCACCATTAAATGATGATCATAGGGAATAGAGTAAAGGTTGTAGATCACTTCTAAGGTTCCCGCTTCAGGGCCATTGTCAAGTCCAGTGATACATGACAGTGAATCGAAATAAAGTCCTTCTGTCGCGTGAAGGTAACTCACGGTTGTAACCAAATCTTTGGCTTTAATCTCTATGCACTTGGGCGTTGCAGCCTCGTTGACACCAAAAATCACTTCTTCGCCAAATTTACTTTTCAGGTTCGATATGATTTCCTCAAAACTCATGCTTCACTTTTAGCCATTAAGTTTTCGATTGCCTTTGGTGCCACAATGCTTTCGCCTTTGATCTTTTCTTGAAGCTTCAGGAGACCGCCAATTAAGGCTTCAGGTCGCGGAGGGCAACCAGGAACGTAAACGTCTACGGGTATGATGCGATCAACTCCCTTTACCACATGATAGCCGTGTTCCCAATAAGGGCCGCCACAGTTGGAGCATGAGCCCATGGAGATCACGTAGCGAGGTTCGGCCATTTGCTCGTAAAGTCTTCTCACACGATCGGCCATTTTGAATGTAACAGTACCCGCCACAATCATCACATCAGACTGTCTAGGGCTTGCTCTAGGAACGATACCTAGTCTGTCTAAATCGTAGGGCGTTCCTTGTGTACTCATAAATTCTATGGCACAGCAAGCGGTTCCGAATGCCATGGGCCACATAGATGATAAACGAGCCCAATTAATCAGGTCTTCAAATTTGGTGATGATGATGCCACCTTGTCCTAATTTTTGATCGAGTAAACCCACTATTTTCTATACTTTTCGTATGCGCTATCTGGAATCTTTGATTCGTAAGTTGAAGTAATCGGTTGGGGTTTTACCCAATCCAAATACCCTTTTCTCCAAGCATATGCCAAACCTAAGGCTAGCACAAAAATGAAGATGAACATTTCGGTAATTGCAAACCAAGCCCAATTCCAATTGGTGCTTTCGATTAATTCTTTGTCTCCAAAAATTACAGCCCACGGAAACAGATAAATAATCTCAACTTCAAATAGTAAAAAGATTAAGGCTACAATATAAAACTTGACATTGAACTGTCCCCAAGCACTACCTACTGTGTCTTCCCCCGATTCATAAGTAGATAGCTTTTCGAAATTAGGGCGACTTGGTCGCAAGAGTTTAGAGGCAGTAAGACCTACCACGGCAAAAGTGAGTGCCCCTAGAATAAAGATTAATAAAGTTCCGAATTCGGATAAATCAGTTTGAATCATGCCTAAAAATTCAGCGGATCATGATGCTGAAAATGGCCATTCATTTTTATGCGGTCTTTGGCACTCTCCATCTCTCTGATAAGGGGTATTGCCCGTTGGAGGTGGCTAATCATATAAGATTGCCTTTTAGACTCACGCGCCATTTGGAGCATGTCGTATTCCTGCTCTAAAGATAAGCCTAATTTGTGTGCTAATTCAAATGAATTTGTCAACAGGTCAACATCCAGAGTGTCTTCCATTTTTAGAATAGAAATAAGCTCTTTCCCCAATCGCTTCAGTTCTTGCCATTGCTCTGGCGTATCGTCTACGATGTTCTCAATGCCTTCAACTTCGCCAGCAGCATAGAGCTTACCAGGAGCTTTGTCGTCAAAGGAATGAACTTTGAAGGCATTTAAACATCTAGTGGTAATATCCATTTCGCCATCAGGGTAGCGTTTGACTACCTCTATAACCTCCATTTCAGCGCCATATTCCTGCATATTTTCACCAAATACGGGTATGCCGAAGGTTTTATTTTCATTAATGCACTCGTTGATAAGTTGCTTATAACGTGGCTCAAAGACATGTAGATTGAGTTGCTCTCCTGGAAAGGCAGCTAGCTTCAATGGAAAGAATGGTATGTACCGCTTGCTCATTTTAGAAAAACCTATGACTAATAAAAAAGCCCCAAACGGGGCTTTTTGTTTACATGTTTTTTACAATTTCTTCTCCGAACTCAGAACACTTCAAGAGCGTAGCCCCTTCCATGAGTCGTTCAAAGTCATACGTAACACGTTTTGAAGCAATGGCTGCTTCAAGACCAGCGTAAATCAAATCGGCAGCTTCTTGCCAACCCATATACTCCAGCATCATTGCGCCAGAGAGGATAACAGAACCAGGGTTTACTTTGTCTTGACCAGCGTATTTCGGGGCAGTACCATGTGTCGCTTCGAAAATGGCATTACCCGTTGAGTAATTGATGTTAGCACCAGGGGCAATACCAATACCACCCACAATAGCGGCTAATGCGTCAGATACATAATCACCATTCAAGTTCAATGTCGCGATGACAGAGTACTCAGCAGGTCTCAAAAGAATTTGTTGTAAGAAGGCATCAGCAATCACATCTTTGATAATCACTTTGTGACCATCCTTTTCTATGATTTGCCATGGGCCACCCTCATAGTCAGTTGCGCCATAGGCATTTTTAGCCAGTTCATAACCCCAAGATTTGAACGCTCCTTCTGTAAATTTCATGATGTTGCCCTTATGTACAAGGGTAACAGAATCTCTTTTTTGAGCGAAAGCGTAGTCAATCGCACTTCTGACCAAGCGGTGAGTTCCTTCTTCAGAAACGGGTTTGATACCGTAGCCGGCACTACCAGGAAATCTAACTTTCTTGAACCTGTCTGGGAAGTTTTCTTTCAACAGCTTACCGAACTTGTCACCATCTTCTGTGCCTTGCTCGAACTCAATGCCCGCATAAATATCTTCCGTATTCTCTCTGAAGATCACCATGTCGCAAAGGCCAGGTTGTTTCACTGGTGAAGGGGTTCCTTCAAACCATCTTACTGGTCTTACACATGCGTATAGATCTAGTTCTTGACGAAGTGCCACATTCAATGATCTAATACCACCACCAACTGGAGTGGTCAATGGGCCTTTGATTCCGACTAGGTATTCTCTGAAGGCGTCAAGTGTTGAGGTAGGCATCCATTCACCTGTAGCATTAAAAGCTTTCTCACCTGCTAAGACCTCTTTCCAATTGATTGATCTATCTGATCCGTAGGCTTTTGCAACGGCATTGTCGAATACGTGCTGCGCAGCAGGCCAGATATCTACACCGATACCGTCTCCTTCAATGAAAGGTACGGTTGGGTTATTGGGTACATTGAGCACTCCGTTGTTTATGGTTATTTTTTGTTCACTCATACTGTGATGAATTAAAAATGTGTTGTTCTTTTTAGGATTCGCAAGTTAACAATTTAAAAGCGCTCAAAAGTTTCAGCGCTGAAGTTTTACTTCAAATAAATGCGAATGGCAATGATTTTTCTAGGCTCAGTAGCTCTCGCTATCATTTGGGAAATCTTTGGATTTTACATCCTTAATATAGTTTTCCACTGCATCGGTAATAATGCTTCCGACATCAGCGTATTGTCTCAAAAACCTAGGCTTAAATTCTTTAGTGATACCGAGCATATCATGCATCACAAGGACTTGTCCATCCGTATGAGGCCCAGCACCAATACCGATGGTGGGAATACTGATTTCTTCAGAAACGCGCTTAGCCAAATCTGCTGGGATTTTTTCTAAGACAATTGCATAGCAACCACATTCTTCAAGAAGCTTAGCATCGGCAATCAATTTATCGGCCTCATTAGACTCTTTGGCACGGACGGCATAGGTTCCGAATTTGTAGATGGATTGAGGGGTAAGCCCAAGATGGCCCATCACTGGAACACCAGCGCTTAGCACTCGGGTTACAGATTCTTTTATCTCAGCGCCACCTTCCATTTTTACGGAGTGCGCCCCAGATTCCTTCATAATTCTAATGGCTGAACGCAGGGCTTCCGAAGAATTTCCTTGGTAGGAGCCAAATGGAATATCCACTACAACAAATGCTCTCGCCACTGCACGAACTACCGAGCCAGCATGATAAATCATCTGATCTAGTGTTATGGGCAGCGTAGTTTCATGCCCTGCCATTACATTGGAGGCAGAGTCACCTACTAATATTACGTCTACACCTGCGGCATCTATTAGATGTGCCATTGAATAGTCATAAGCTGTGAGCATAGAGATTTTCTCTCCACGATCTTTCATGGCTTGCAGCTGGTGGGTTGTTATTTTCTTTATCTCAGACTTGTGAATTGACATGCCTCTAAAAATTAAAGGGGTAAATATACACATTTACCCCTTCGATTAATTTGGTTGAAATGAATCCTATTTCTCGTTGTAAAGATGAACGTCTCTCTGAGGATAAGGAATTGAAATCCCAGCTTTGTCTAATTCTTTCTTAATGTTTTCGATCATATCGAAATTCACATTCCAATATTCCGTAGTGTCTAACCATGCTCTGATCGTGATGTCTACACTGCTATCGCCAAGATTACCTACTCTTACAAAAGGAGCTGGGTCTTTGTGGAACCTGCTATCTGCAGCAATCAAGCCTTGAATAATTTCTTTGGCTTTTTCGAAGTCATCGTCATAACCAATACCACAAACATAATCCCATCGCCTAGTAGGTTCTTGGGTAATGTTAGTGATCGTAGCACCAGCTACTGCACCATTTGGCATGTAAATCACTCTGTTGTCAGGCGTTTTTAAGGTTGTAGTTACAATGGTGATCGCCTGTACGGACCCAGTTTGCCCATTTACATTAATCACATCTCCATTTTTAAATGGCTTTAAGACAAGAATCAGAATACCTCCGGCAAAGTTGGCTAAACTACCTTGTAAAGCGAGTCCTATGGCTAGTGACATACCCCCTAAGATGGCTACTAGACCAGTAGTGTCTGCCCCAAAGTTGTTGATCACAGCGATAAGTAACGCAACAATTAAGGCTACTCGAACCACACTCTTTAGCACGGGTAAAAGGGTAGGATCAACACCTCTTTTGAGTAGTGTTTTTCCAAATGTGCTCACAATTCTCTTGATTAGCCAAAGGCCAACTACGAGAATCACTATGGCACCCAACATTTGTAAGGCGTAACCTAAGATATCGCCAGAGTAGGCTTGCCACAATTCTTCAATTTTTTCCATGATTTAGTTAGTTTAAAGTTGTTTTAAAAGTTAGTACATAAAGGCCGAATACTCATCGCCTAACTGAACTTCGATATGTTCGTGAATAGTGGTGCCTAATTCAAAACCCTTGTAGTCAACGGCAATAGGAAATCTTTTATGACTTCGATTCACCAATACTGCGGTTTGGATTTTAGATACACTCATTTTAAGGAAGGGATCCAATGCGTAAATCATTGTTCCTCCCGAATTCAGAACATCGTCAATTACAATTAGCGTGAAATTGGGCACTTCAGGTTGTGCAGAAAAACTTACTTGAGGTTGGCTCGTTGCAGATTTATCAATATCTACTCGGATGAGATTGATACGAATATCCGAAATTTTTTCAATCTCTAGTTTGAGTAACTGAGAAATCTTTACTCCGTTGTTATCAATACCAGCGAAAAATAACTCTTTCGTCTGGTGATTTTGTTCATATATCTCGTAAGCCATCCTTTTTACAATCTGAAGGATTTCATTATGCTTGAGAATTTGTTTTCTTGTTTGCTGCATCGGCTACTCAGGTATTGGCATCACCTTGCTGTCCTTAAAAGTAGAGAGTATCACCATTGACTGCAAGTTGTCTACCACAGAGATGTCACTTACTTTTTCTAGCATTAACTTCTGATAAGAAGAAATATCTTGAGCAATAACCTTTAAGACAAAATCTCCCGACCCTGTTACGTGGTGGCATTCAATTACTTCTTCAATTTTGTTGATTTCATCAATGAAGATTTCAATATTCTGCTTGTTGTGCCCCTTTAATGTTGCATAGACAAATGTACTAACACCCATGCCGATTTTGTCGGTATCGAGTTTCGCGTGGTAGCTTTTGATAATACCTGAGTTCTCTAATTTTTTTACGCGCTCTAAGGTAGGGGCTGGAGATAACCCTATCTCTTTCGACAATTGAGCGTTGGTGATTTTGGCATTCGCTTGAAGGATGTCCAAAATCTTTCGGTCTATTTTATCCAATTTTAGGTTCATAACGTGTGGGATACAAAATATAATTCTGTCCAAAGGTAGTATTTTCAAAGAAAATTTTAAGGCTACTTAAAAAAATAAGCGGGGGACTTATCTCTTTCTTTTGATTTCTTTTTTCAATGCCCTGGCCCTCTGATTAATGTCTTCCCTTCGCTTTGTATAGTCTCGGATGATGGAAATTCTTTCTAGTGCACTGTCATAATCCTCGTTTGCCACGTCATATTCAGCTAGATAGAATTGTGAGAATAAATAGTAGCCGGCCTCCTCATCAGAAGAGGTTTCTGAAAACTCAACGACCTTTTCGAAGTATTCTGTGGCCACTCCATCTTCATTACGTTTTTTGTTGATATGTCCGAGATAGAAACTCGCATACCTTCCACTTACCGCCTCGTACCCCAGCTGGCCTTGTGAAATCTTTTCTAAAATGCTTTTGGATTCTACTTCGGCCTGTTGATACTGACCAACCGTATATAGCATCTGGGTATAGAATCTATGAAAATAGGCGTTGTTTGGGTATTTTTTGAATACTTGTTCGCCCAACCTTAAGGCATCGTAGGTTTTTTGTTCTTCGAAAGCCTTAATCCGCATTAGAAAATATATGGCTTCAATACGCGTATAGAAGGCATTTTTTGATACTTCTTCCATTTGTTCTATGCCTAGTTGTTTTTCCCCCTTGGGGAAAAATATGAGAATAGGTTTCAGCATAGGATAGTTTTCTCTTATCCAGATGGAATAGTAGTTAAAAAGGGCGTCCCCGAATAATATTTCAGGACTGAAGCCTTCGTTGCCTTTGGTTTTTTCGAGGTAGCGTAAGGCCCATTTTCCGGCAGTTGCTGCTCTACCCCAATTCTTTTTTTCTGAATGATAACGCCCCTTAAAGCCGTAAGAGCCTGCTAAGAAGAAAGTCGCCTCTATGTTGTTTTCATCCTTGTCTAAAAGTACTTCAGCTTTTACAATGGCGGAGTCCATGTAGGCAAGGAACTCATCTCCTAATGGAGATTCAGCGTCAAGGTTAGGCAACATTTGCCACCAAGTACTTATACCAAATAGAAAATAGGGAAGGGGGTGTTCAGGGTATCGGTATTTTAACCAATTAAAATCTATTTCTGCTTTGCGGAAGTTGAAATTATACATACTGTCCACTGCACCTGTAATTTCTATTTGCAGCGGCATATTGAGTAACAAGTATTCACTACTATTGCTAGCACTTTTACGGGTATCCTGTCCCATTACGCTTTGTGCTAAAGCAAATGAGACAATCAATATATATGTAAAAACCTTCTTCACCTGATGTTTTAAAGTTCACGCAAAATTAGTGCCCTTCATGTCATTTGCTATGTGTTGATACATTTTTATTACGGGCTTCGTCCTATAATCGTACTTTTATCCAAAATAGTTTTCAATGCCGAGAGAATTTAGTTCGTTGGAACTTCGTGCCAGGGAGTGGGTGAGCTTTAATAAGAAGTTCTTCTTTGTGGTAGTATGCCTCATTGCCTTGTTATTGCTTTACGTTCAGCAGACGTTTATCATAGGTGAAATCGCTGCATTTCAGTTTTTAGAAGGTCCAGAAGCACTTTTATTCAAGGTGCTATCAAGTTTAAAATTTTTGGCGGTGCCTTTGGTGTATGCTATGAAGTTTACCGTTGTCGGGTTTATTCTCTGGACGGGATGTTTTATGTGGGGGTATAAGGTGACTTATACTAAGTGTTGGCAAATTGCGATGATTGCCGAGGTTATCTTTTTTGTGCCGACTATCCTAAAAATATTTTGGTTCTTGTTTGTAAGTACGGACCCTGATTACTGGGAGTATCAAGCCTTTTATCCACTTTCTTATATGAACTTTTTCAACTACGAGTCAGTCAGCCCAAGCCATATTTATCCGAATCAAGCCTTGAATGTTTTTGAAATTGCATATTGGATAGCCCTGACCTATGGGGTTGATTTTGCCGCTAGAAAGAAGAAGTCTGTGGCTAACGCCATTGTTGCCACTACGTATATCCCACTCTTTTTATTTTGGTTGTGGTTCTATATTGGTGTTTATGGCTAGAGACTAGGTGCCTCGATTAATAAAAATTAACGCCTAACAAGCTATATTTTTACTATTTTCACGCCTCAAACGTGGAATAAATGACAGATTTTAAGAAGATCAATAATCTTACCGGCTGGGGAGTTTTTCTGGTTTCTTTGATTACGTACATCCTTACGATAGAAGAAACGGCTAGCTTTTGGGATAGTGGGGAGTTCATTGCCATTGCATACAAACTTGAGGTATCTCACCCTCCAGGGGCACCACTCTTTATGTTGATCGGTCGTTTGTTCTCATTCCTATCGTTTGGCGATGTCTCTGATGTAGCCTATTGGATTAATATGTCCAGTGCGGTGGCTTCTGCATTTACAATCCTGTTCTTGTATTGGTCGATTGTAATGCTAGGAAGAAAGTTAGTGGGCACTAAAATCGGAGAAGAAACAGATTATCAAAAATGGCTTTTGGCTGGTGCAGGGGCAGTCGGTGCTTTGGCATTTACTTATACAGATTCATTTTGGTTTTCAGCGGTAGAAGGCGAGGTATACGCTCTGTCTTCTTTCTTTACAGCCGTAGTTTTTTGGGCTATTTTGAAATGGGAAATGGTGCAGGACGAGAGTACAGCTAATAAATGGCTGTTGTTTATTGCTTACATGCTTGGGCTATCGACAGGTATTCACTTATTAGGTCTTGTAACGCTACCAGCACTCGGGTTGATCTATTACTTCAAAAAATATGAAAAGCCAACATGGACAGGGGGTATACTAGCTATTTTAGCCAGCCTGGGATTAATCGTTTTAGTGAACAGCATTATTATCCCTGGACTGCCAACCTTAGCAGGAAAATTTGAAATTACTTTCGTGAACACCCTAGGCCTTCCCTTCGGTTCTGGGGCACTATTCCTTACGCTTGCGGTCATCGCAGGTATCATTTTTGGTCTAAGGTATACGGTTAAAAGAGACTGGATCAACCTGAATACACTCATTCTTTCAGTTGCCTTTATCCTTATCGGGTACACGTGTTATGCTGTGATTTTGATTAGATCAAGAGCTGATCCGCCAATCGATCAGAATAACCCCGAAGATGTGATGACATTTGTTTCCTACTTAAAAAGGGAGCAATATGGAAGTAGACCCTTGTTGAAAGGGCAATACTTTAATGCACCTCAGGTCAGTGCAACGCAGGGAGACCCTATTTACTATAAGGCGGAAGACAGTTATAAAATTGCAGATTATAAAACGGATGTAGAATATGATCCTGAGTACATTACATTCTTTCCTAGAATGTGGAGTGCTAATCCTGGGCACCCAGAGACTTACATGGCAAAAACTGGCCTGAGGCCGGGTGAAAAACCAAGCTTTGTGGATAACCTCGCTTTTATGTTTAGTCATCAGATTGGTCATATGTATCTAAGGTATTTTATGTTCAATTTTTCTGGACGAGAAAGTGATATTCAAGATGCAGACTGGCTCGGACCATTGGATGGTGATAAGGGCTTGCCGAATACTATCAAGAACAATAAGGGACGAAATCAATACTTTATGATTCCGTTGTTGCTTGGGCTGGTGGGCTTTTTCTTTCAATTCAATCGAGACCCGAAACGCTTTGCAGCCACTTTAATGCTGTTTATTTTGACAGGTCTGGCTCTGGTAATTTACCTAAACTCCCCACCTGTAGAGCCTCGGGAAAGGGATTATATCTATGTAGGCTCTTATTATGTCTTTGCCTTCTGGATTGGCTTCTCGGTTTTAGCGATAGGTAACGCCTTTGCCGAAAGAGGTAAAAAGTCTTTGGTTATTGGTTCGATAGCGCTCGGTTTGTTAGCGCCAATCATTTTGGCCTCAGAAAACTGGGATGATCACGATAGGTCCGGTAGGTACCTTTCGGTAGACTCAGCGAGAAACTTCCTAGCCTCCTGTGCCCCAAACGCTATATTGTTTACTGGTGGTGATAATGATACTTTCCCGCTATGGTATGTGCAAGAGGTGGAGGGTTTTAGAACTGACGTGAGGGTAGTTGTGCTGAGTTATTACCAAACCTCTTGGTACATAGACCAGACAGCTACTAAGATGAATGACTCTGAGGCATTCCCATATTCGTTGACAAAAGACAATTACCGAGACGGAACCAACGATGTTTTATACATCAATGAAACCGGCAATTTTGCAGGTAAGGTCATTGATTTACAGCAATACATAGATGTTGTAAAAAGAGATGTTGACCTCTTTAAAGTTGCCTTCCAGTCAGGGACAGAGCTTATGTCTATTCCAACAGGTACTGGCTTGAACTTAAATGTGGATACTGCTGCTGTTCTGAATAAGGATTTGATACCTGATAACTTGAAGAAGTATGTAACACCATCAATGTACTTTCCTTTTAAAAGGGATCAGAATGGTGAGCTGACTAGCAGGTTTATAGATAAAGGCCAAATGATGATGCTGGATTTGATCGCGAATAATAATTGGGAGAGACCTATTTACTTCAATTACACTTCGGTGAATTCATTGAACTTTGACGTAGATCCGTACTTGGTCCAAGAAGGTATGGCTTACAGACTGTTACCAGTTAGAAAACCAAATAATGTGCGTGATTTGATCAATACAGAAGTTATGTATGACAATGTTATGAACAAGATGCAGTTCCGCGGACTTGATAACCCTAAAGCCAACTTAAATGAAGATTACAGAGGCTTTATTCAAAATCATCGCTCAATGATTACAAGTTTGGCAGATGGCTTGTTGATGGAAGGAGATACTTTAAAGGCTAAGGAAACGCTTGATTTTGGGATGGAGAAGATGCCAGCAACGGCTAGCCCATACGATATTTCTTCTATTGGTTTTGTTCAAGGTTACTTTGATGTAGGCGAGACGGAAAGGGCTACGAACATGGCCATGGAGATTGCCAACCAATTTGATTCGGAGATTACTTATTTACAAGAAAAGTCACGTTATGGCAGAGAGTTTTCGATTAAATCAAGAGGGCTTAGGTTCCTTGAAGCCGTGCTTACTGGAAATGGAAAAACTGCCGAGGCCGACACTGTGCGTCAGATGATGAATGCGCAGAATGTAAGATTAGGTATGGACAGGAGCGACTTTTAGCATTTAGTCTTCACCAATAATATTAAAGACCTGCTCCATGAGTGGGTCTTTTTATTTTTCAAGAATTAAGAAAAGATCAAGTGCCGTGTTGGCGTCATCCACTAACAAGTAATCTTCATGACTAATTTCTGACACTAAGCCAGTGTTGGCCGTATTCAGCTTGTTCCGGTTGATTCTGTTTAAGATATCATAAGGAATTCTCAAGATGGGGGCAGGAAGCCTATATTGTAAATTGAAAATGTCAAAACGGGTGATGCGTTCTACAGCGCGTTTATTTTCTTCATAGTAGGTCATTACCTTTTCATTTCCACCTACCCCTTTCATTTCTACCTTGTTAAAATACTTTTTAGCCAGTTCTGTTAACTCTGAAGCCGTATATTCTCTCACGTGCCAAGGATTACGACTAAGCGTTTTTTTGATATTTGGGGTAGTTAAAATAGCTTTTCCGCCAGGCTTTAACACACGATGGATTTCGGCCAGAAAGTCTCCATCTTCTTTCACGTGTTCTATCACTTGAAAACTTACTATACTGTCAAAAGAATTATCAGCTATTCCCATAAAAGGAGGGAATATGGCCTGCCTGAAATCAAGTGTAGGGTGCTGCGCTTTCAATGAATCAATAACCTCTTGAATTTTGTCTAGTGCTACATAGCCTTTGGCCAAGGGAGCTAAGAGTTCTACGCCCCTACCTTCACCACAACCGAGCTCTAAAAGGTCTCCGTTTATATAAGGCTTCGCCAAATAATAGGCCTTCAACAATCGTTGATGTATAGGGTTATCCGAAGGAATACTATCCGAAGCAATTTCAGTTGTGTAGGTCGCCATCCTTAAATTTTGGCCAAAAATAACCCATTTGACCCAGAATCGATGAATTCGAACAAATTTGTTCTGCTAACGTCAAAATCTGTATACCTTTAACAATCAAAGCTGATTATGAATCGCCTCAGTTTAATCTGTATTTTTCTAACGCTAGTTACGGCTGTAAAAGCTCAGAATAGAATGAGCTCTTCTGAAATTGCCTATTTGTATAATCAGGAGCATGAATTTTTGGTACAGCACAAAGTGGCCTCGAATGGAGAAAGAGTAAAGGTATACCTACGTTTTATTCTGAATAGTGGCTCTATTCGAATGACGGATTACCGTCTCAGTTATGATATAAGAGCAAGCTATATAGATGAGAAAACAGTAAACTCTACCATCAGCTTAGACTCAGCTGATATAGTAGATGTAGGCTTTAGACAACGGGTTTATGCTTTTGAGTTTGATAAAGAAAGCTCAGATAACCTTTTAGTTGTGGACTTATATAATACAGTGCGTGACAAGCACTTCTATTTGGATATACCCTTACAACTTAAAGAATGGAGCCCAACACCATTTTTAATCTTTGAGGCCGAAAAGGATATTCCGTATTTCGCTAATTATATCAATAAAGACTATCCTGTAAGATTATTAGACGTTTTTAGCGGTTCGCAGAGCTATCAAATAAACGGTACAAATAGTAGCAGTAGTGTGGCTATACCACCATTCGATGATTCTAATTTGCCTGAGGCTCAGGGAATTCCTTTAGATACGCTATATGGTGTTACAAATGCAGAAGAATTTCGCTTTTACAACAATGGTTACCATACAATAAAGGCCGCAAACAATCCAAATAATCAGTTAGGAATAATGGTTACTGATGAGGTGCACCCATATTTCGATAACTATAGAGATTTAATGACCCCTTTAATCTATGTGAGCACTAATGATGAATATAAGAATATGGTGGCGGCCAATGATAGTAGAAAGGCGTTTGAAACCTTTGTCAATAATACCATATCCACCAACGAGCGTGTGGCTAAAGACTTTATCAAATATTATTATCGAAGAGTCAGAAAGTCAGCAAGATTGTTTTCTGATAACAGAGAGGGCTGGAAAACCGACAGGGGTATGATTTATCAAATCTTCGGTAATCCTGCTCAAGTCTTCAGAAACGAGAGTACTGAGCTTTGGGTATACCCAGCAGCAAATGGTGGAAGGTTAAGGTATATCTTCGATATTCTTGTTGAAGACGGTATGATCAAATACAAGTTAATCCGAGCTAAGCGCTATCGTGAAAACTGGATGCGAGCAGTTACTCAGTGGAGATCGGGAAGAATAATTGAATAAATGCAGCCAAACTCATCTTTAGACTTTATATATGGTACACGTGCCATTATAGAAGCCATCGAATCAGGAAAAGAAGTAGACAAACTATTCGTTCAAAAGGACGTAAAAAACGAGTTGTCTTCCGAACTCTTAAAGCTTTGTAGAGATTTATCTATTCCCGTACAGCGCGTACCTATTGAAAAACTAAACCGGATTACACGGAAAAATCATCAAGGGGCGATTGCCTATTTATCAGCAGTAGTTTTTGCGTCTCTAGATAACCTCATCTCTGAGGCATATCAAAAAGGTGAAAACCCGCTTTTCATCATGCTGGATCGAGTGACAGATGTAAGAAATTTTGGTGCTATCGCAAGAACCGCGGAGTGTGCTGGAGTGCACGGTATTATTGTGCCGAGTAGAGGTACGGCACAAATTGGCTCAGATGCCATGAAGACTTCTGCCGGAGCATTGAATTACATGCCTGTCTGTCGTGCTGACAATTTGAAGTTAACGATCAAAGACCTTCAGGCAAATGGCATTCAGGTTATTGCCTGTTCAGAAAAAGCGGATGAGACCATTTACAAAAAGGATTTTTCTCAGCCTGTAGTTTTGTTAATGGGCTCTGAAGAAGACGGTATTTCTCCCGAATATTTGAAGCTTTGTGACGATCACGCCAAACTACCAATAACGGGAAAAATTGAATCGCTGAACGTCTCTGTAGCAACGGGGATTATAACCTATGAAGTGGTAAGGCAGAGGGCTAAGTAAACTGCTCTCCTTTGCTTTTCGCATCATTCAAGAAATCGCGAAATTTTTTCTCAGCATCTTTTTTGCAAATCAGGATGACGTTATCTGATTTTGTAATCAAGTATCCATCTAAATCTTGTGCAACAATAAGAGTGTCTTTAGGGCCTTTTACATAGCAATTTTCGGAGTTATATAAGATGGCATTACCGTCTATTACGTTCCCATCTTCGTCTTTCTCTTTTATTTCATGCAATGAATCCCAACTTCCCAAATCTGACCAATCAAATTTACCTTTGACCACATATACGTCAGAGGCTTTCTCCATTATACCGTAGTCGATAGAAATACTTTTACACTGTGCATAAGCCACGTCAATAAAAGCTTGCTCCTTGTCGGTATAGTATGCTTCAGCCCCTTCTTCGAAAATGACTGCCATGTCCGTTAAGTACACGTGAAATGCTTTTGTAATGGCATCAATAGACCAAATAAAAATGCCCGCATTCCAAACAAATTCACCGCTATCTACGAACTTTTGGGCCAATTCTAGCTCTGGTTTTTCGGTGAAGGTTTTTACTTTTTTTACTTTTTTCAGGGGACTAGAATGGTATTGAATGTACCCATACCCTGTTTCTGGCCTTGATGGGACAATGCCCAAGGTGATTAATTTCTCAGATCCCGTTGCTGCCTTTACGGCAGTAGCGATATTCTCTTTAAATACTTTCTCTCTGAAAATAACGTGGTCTGACGGTGCAACGATCATTACACCCTCAGGATCTCTTTGTTTAATTTTGAAGGCAGGGTAGGCAATGGCAGCAGATGTATTTCTCCCAATAGGCTCTAGCAGTATTTGATCGTCAGTCAGGTCAGGCAACTGCTCTTTGACTAAGTCTTGATAACGCTTATTAGTGACAACGTAGATATTTTCATTAGGAATAATATTCAAAAAACGGTCGTATGTCATTTGAATAAGTGATCGTCCAGTGCCCAAAACATCAAGAAACTGTTTTGGCTTTTTGGCCCGACTATATGGCCAAAATCGACTGCCGATACCACCGGCCATAATGACTACATAGTTTTTTGCCATATCAAATAATTCCTTCGTTCATTAAATCGCTTATGTGGAGGAAACCAACCACTTTTTTGCCTTCTACAATAATTAATTGGTTGATGTCATGTTCACGCATTTCGTTTAATGCTCTGATCGCATATTCCCCTTTATCAATTGTCTTTGGATCTCTGGTCATTACTTGACCTATTTGTAGTGCAGAGAAGTTGTCATGCTTCTCGAGCATTCTCCTCAAATCACCATCTGTAAAGATGCCAACCAATTCGTCACTTTCATTTACAACGGCTGCGGCACCAAGACGTTTCTTTGAAATCGTTAAAATACTGTCTTTGACCAAGTCATTTTCATGAACGATCGGCAGTTCGTTTTTTGGATAGATGTCATCTACTTTTAGGTAGAGCTGTTTTCCCAAAGAGCCTCCAGGGTGATATTTAGCAAAATCTTTTGCGGTAAAGCCCCTTGCGTATAAAAGGCTCACAGCCAATGCATCGCCCATGGCCATGTGTACAGTTGTGCTAGTGGTAGGGGCCAAGTTGTTTGGATCGGCTTCAGTTTCAACAAGGGCTTTCAAAACAAAGTCTACGTGCTTTGCTACGTAACAATCTTCATTACTCACCAAACCAATAGTCTTGGCACCAGTTCTTTTCAGCAAGGGTAGCAAAACTTTCACTTCTTCTGTGTTTCCACTTTTAGAAATACAAAGCACCATATCTTCCGACCGAATCATGCCTAAATCACCATGGATGGCATCTGCAGCATGCATGAAGATGGAGGGCGTCCCAGTGGAATTAAGCGTAGCTACGATCTTCTGCGCAATGATCGCGCTTTTACCTACTCCAGTGACGACCAGACGGCCTTTCATGTCGAGTATTTCAAGAACGACTTGCTCAAAATCGTCATTAATATACTGGACGATATTCTTTATGGCTTCCGCTTCTTTGAGAAGGGTTTCTTTGGCTATTGTTTGAATATTTTTCTGTAACTTCAATTCAGTCACTTTTTTTAGAGTCCAAGCAAAGATAAGCATTGGACTTAATCCTTTTAAGGTTGGCCAAATTAATATGACAAGTGTAGAAGAAATCCGAGGTACGCTCAAAAAAGTTTTCGGTTACGATAAGTTCAGAGGCAATCAAGAGAAGATAATCCAAAACATACTCCAAGGTAAAAATACCTTCGTCATTATGCCGACTGGTGCGGGCAAGTCCATGTGCTATCAAATGCCGGCCATTGTTCAAGAGGGTACAGCGATTGTTATTTCTCCACTCATCGCCTTGATGAAAAATCAAGTAGATCAGTTGAACGCCTTCGGAATTAATGCGAGATTTTTAAATTCAACGCTTTCGAAATCGGAGATCAACAGAATCAGAAAGGCCACGCTCGAAGGAGAAGTAAAACTACTTTACGTAGCGCCCGAATCCTTGACGAAAGAAGAGAACGTTGAGTTTTTGAAACAAGCCAATGTTTCCTTTGCTGCCATTGACGAAGCCCATTGTATTTCTGAATGGGGCCATGATTTTAGACCTGAATACAGACGAATTAAATCCATCATTAGCCAATTGGGTGATATCCCGATCATTGCGCTAACGGCTACGGCTACGCCAAAAGTTCAGTTAGATATTCAGCGCAACCTCAATATGGAGGAGGCCGACCTCTTTAAATCTTCTTTTAATAGAACTAACCTATACTATGAAGTTCGGCCGAAGAAGAATGTCAAGAAGCAACTGGTAAAATTCATCAGAGAGAACATTGGCAAATCAGGAATCATTTACTGTTTGAGCCGTAAAAAAGTTGAGGAGATTGCTGGATTCTTACAAGTCAACGGCATAAAAGCAGCCCCTTATCATGCAGGCTTTGAACCGTCTGTGAGGATGAAGAATCAAGACGACTTTCTAAATGAAGAGGTTGATGTAATAGTAGCTACTATCGCATTTGGAATGGGTATTGACAAACCAGATGTGCGGTTTGTTATTCATTATGACGTACCTAAGTCGCTAGAAGGGTACTATCAAGAAACTGGTCGTGCTGGTCGCGATGGCCTTGAAGGTCAGTGTATCATGTTCTATAAGTATGAGGATATCCTAAAACTCGAGAAGTTCAATAAGGATAAGCCTGTTACTGAAAGAGAGAACGCTAAGGTTTTATTAGACGAGATGTCATCCTATGCAGAATCGGCTGTTTGTAGAAGGAAACAGTTACTTCACTATTTCGGAGAAGAGTATGACGATACAGTTTGTAGAGCAGCTGGTTTGTGCGATAACTGTCGTTATGAAAGAGAAAGCTTTGATGGCCAAGACGAAATCGTCACCGTTATCAAGACGGTAAAGCAAACTGAGGAGCGCTTCGGCACCACTCATTTGGTGGGTGTAATAAGAGGATCGCAAAACCAATACGTCAAAAGTTACGGTCACGATCAGTTGGAAGTATATGGAGTTGGCAAAGAACAAGACGATCATTTTTGGAAGTCCCTCGTACGCCAGACTTTGCTTAATGAGTTTCTAAGGAAAGACATCGAAAACATAGGTGTGCTGAAACTGACCCAAAAGGGAGAAGACTTTATCAAAAAGCCTTACAGTGTTAACATTACGAAAGATTTAGACTTCAGTGATGTAGATAAGAAAGAAGATGAGAATAACGAATCTCAAGGTTCTTCTCCGATTCATGTTGGTAATTCTTATGATAAAGTGCTTTTCGAATTACTAAAAACTGAACGAAAGCGGATTGCTAGAGACCGAGACTTACCACCTTATGTCATTGTGCAAGACCCTTCTCTTCAAGAGATGGCCACTACATACCCTACTACTGAAGAGGCCTTGGCGAATGTCAATGGCATTGGGATGGGGAAAGTCCAGAAGTTTGGACAAAGCTTTTTGAGCCTCATTAAAGAGTATGTTGAAGACAATGATATTGGTATCGAAGATGTTGTAGTCATTAAAACGGCTGGTTCTAAATCAAAGAATAAGATTTATATCATTCAGCAAGTCGATAGAAAAATTGACCTAGAAGAAGTTGCGGAGACCAAAAGTTGGACACTCAATGAATTGATTGATGAAATGGAGATCATCTGTTTTGCAGGCACCAAACTGAACATCGATTACTATCTAGAGCATATTCTTGATGAGGATAAGCAAGAAGACATTATGGACTATTTCTTGAATGCTGAATCTGACGATATTGATGATGCCCTTGACGAATTTGAAGACGAAGATATCGCTGAAGAAGATATGCGATTGATGCGGATTAAATTCATTTCTGAATACGCAAATTAATTACCTTTATCACTCAAAATTTTAGAATTAATGAACATCCTTATTTTAGGAAGTGGAGGTAGAGAGCACGCTTTCAGCTGGAAGATTGCCCAAAGTCCACAGTGTGATAAATTATATATAGCCCCAGGAAATGCGGGTACCGCCTCGGTTGGTGAAAACGTGAACATAGGCGTAAATGACTTCGAGGCGATTGGCTCTTTTGTAAAAGAAAATGAGATTGACCTTGTCGTTGTTGGTCCTGAAGACCCATTGGTAAATGGTATCAGTGATTACTTTAAGGCTGATGAAAATCTGGCTAAAGTGGGCCTAGTAGGTCCGTCAAAAGCAGGCGCAGAACTAGAGGGTAGCAAAGACTTCTCCAAGAAGTTCATGGACAGGCACAATGTGCCTACTGCTAGATCAATGACATTCACGCGCGAAACCCTCGAAGAAGGCTTGAACTACGTTTCTAGCCATCCGACTCCCGTTGTGTTGAAGGCTGACGGTTTGGCGGCTGGCAAAGGCGTAATTATAGCCGAAACACATGAGCATGCGCGAGAAACCCTCAAAGAAATGCTTGTCGATGCCAAATTTGGAGCTGCGTCTAGTCGTGTGGTAATCGAGCAGTTTTTAGATGGTATCGAGCTTTCCGTATTCGTTTTGACCGATGGCGAGAATTATAAAATCCTTCCAGAAGCAAAAGACTATAAGCGCATCGGAGAACAAGACAAAGGCCTGAATACTGGTGGTATGGGTGCTGTATCTCCCGTTGTTTTCGCCAAGGGTGACTTTATGCAGAAGGTGGAAGAGCGGGTGGTTAAACCAACCGTTGCTGGCCTTAAAGCAGACAATATTGACTACAAAGGGTTCATTTTTATCGGACTGATGAATGTGGGCGGAGATCCTTATGTGATTGAGTATAATGTGCGCATGGGAGATCCAGAAACGCAGGTGGTACTTCCAAGAATAAAGTCAGACCTCGTGGATTTATTAAAAGCTACCGCTCATGGTACTTTGGATAAGACAGATTTTGAGGTAGATCAAGAAGCTGCCACTACGGTAGTAATGGTGGCTGGAGGATATCCAGTATCTTACGAGAAAGGGCACAGTATAAATGGAATTGAGGAAGTTACAGAGGCTACTGTATTTCATGCAGGTACAAAGCTCAATAACGATGGAACTGTGGTGACGAATGGAGGCCGAGTATTGGCCATTACCGGTAGAGGGGATTCGGTAGCAAAAGCACTCGAAAATTCTTATAATGGCATAACAAAGATTTCTTGGCAAGATGAATATCACAGAAAAGATATTGGTCAAGATATTTTACGATTGATAGATTAATGACTCAAAGCCCTACTTGGGTATTTATATATGAGCTGTAGCTGTGGCGTAAGTGTTGAAGGAAAAACAGCAGGTTGTAACAATAATGGAGGCTGCTCCACTGGAGGTTGCAACAAACTCAACGTATTTGATTGGCTTTCGAACATGGACATCCCGATCCAAGAAAAATTCGATGTGCTGGAAGTACGATTCAAGAATGGCCGAAAGGAATTCTATCGAAACGTATCAAACCTTGATTTGATCACAGGTGAGCCTGTAGTTGTTGATGTGCAAGGTGGTCATCATTTAGGCTATGTCTCTATGCAAGGCGAATTAGTACGTCTTCAGATGAAAAAGAAAAAAGTTGCTGACGATGATGAGATTCGTAAAATCTATCGCAAGGCCACACCAAACGATCTAGAAAAACTTGAAGAGGTTAGAAAACGAGAGAATCCCGCACTCTACAGAACTAGGAATATCATTCTTGAGCAAAAACTAGCGATGAAGCTCACGGATATCGAGTTTCAGGCAGATAATACTAAAGCAACTTTCTACTACTCAGCAGATGAGCGCGTAGATTTTCGAGAGTTGATCAGGCTGTTAGCAAGTGAATTTAAAATTCGTGTCGAGATGCGCCAGATTAGCTTGCGTCAAGAGGCAAGTCGATTAGGAGGAATTGGTTCATGTGGCAGAGAGCTATGTTGCTCTACTTGGTTAACCGATTTCAAAAGTGTTTCTACTTCAGCAGCACGATACCAGAATTTGAGCCTTAACCCAGGTAAATTATCAGGCCAGTGTGGTCGCCTCAAGTGTTGTCTCAATTATGAATTAGAGACTTACATGGAGGCCTTAGAGGACATTCCTGAAGTAAAGTTTTTGAAGACAAAAAATGGCGAAGCCAAACTCCAAAAAACAGACATCTTTAGAAAACTGATGTGGTTTAGTTTCGACCGAGATAATAACTGGCACCCAATCTCTACAGATCGGGTAAAGGAGATTTTGGTTATGAATAAGGCTGGAGAGCTTCCAGAAAGTTTGACTTTAGATAAGATTGAACTAGTCATTGGCGACAATAGAATCAACAAGGACCTAGAGCAGATGGACGAAAAGTTCAAACGTAAGGACGCTGGCGCTAAGAAAAGGAGACCTAATAAAAATAGAAATCGCAATAAAAAAGCAGGCCAAGCTCAGGGAAAAGGAAACCAACCCGCGCAAGCAGCCTCACAGCAAAAACCTGCTGAGGGTTCCACAAATAAAGGGAAAGGCAATAGAAACAAGAAAAGGCGTTTTCGTAATAAAAAGTCAAATAATGAATAGACTACAAATTGCGCTGATCGCCTTGGTGGTGTTACTCATTGCCAGTTGCGATAGCGAAAGAGTCTTTGAAGCTGACTATGACTTTGGTGAACAAAGCTGGCATATGGATACCATTCCTAGCTTCGAATTTCAAATCGTAGAGGTGGCCGATCTAGACATTCTATTAAAGATCAGAAACAGCCTAGACTTTCCTTTCCGAAATTGTTACATGACCTATTACCTAGAAGATAGCTTGGGTAATATCCTGTCTTCAGACTTAGTCAATTTTCAGCTATTCGATGAAACTTCAGGAAAGCCTTTTGGCAAAGGAAATAGCATTTTTCAACATAGCGAAACCATTCTTTCTAACTATGATTTTCCAAGTGCCGGCACCTATACTTTGAAGGTTGCGCAGTATATGCGAAAGACTTCATTAGACGGCACTTTTTCTATTGGCGTTCGAATCGAATCGAATTAGGTTTCCTTGCTCTGATCGGCAAACCGGCTGAGTTTGTCTTTCACCCTTTCTTTTTGCATCCAATATTCTCTCGAGAAAATCATCTCATTGGGCCAATGCTTTAGCCTTAGGTGTGCAGGTCGGTACACAAATACTTCCTTAGAAGATAGGCTATCATGAAAATACTCGTCATCAGTAAACAGAAGCCCTAAGTGCTTGTCCTTCTCTTTTAGCGATACGTCTGCGAAGGGGTCTTGGTATTCAAGGTCTAATGGCAATTCATCCTCCCACTGTCGGAATTTGTTTTTGAGGTACCAATCTGCCCCAAACTCGGTTTCCTCATTGAAGGTTGGCTGAAACTTGTTGACAGAAACATCATAAGCGTACTGCAAATAAGCTTTGAGTAACTTCGGGCCGTCATTTTTAAGGTGATCGACTTTGAGTTCCGAGGGCGATATTGAAGTCACTAAAATCACTTTTTCCTTAGCGCGTGTGATCGCTACGTTCAACCTGTTCTCTCCGCCAATTTGATTAAGACTTCCAAATTGTGCCGAAAGCTTTCCTTTACTATCAGGCGCATAGGCCGTGGAAAAGATTATAATATCTCGTTCGTCACCCTGAACATTCTCAATGTTTTTGACAAAGAGATCATACTTGTCATTCAAACCTGCATCCTCGAGCTTATCTAAAACTAGAGCTTGTTGTGGCGCATTGAAAGTTACTATGCCGATCGTTTTGTCCACACCTTTGCCATCATATGCTTTGATCAATTCAATGACGCGATCCGCCTCGGCATGGTTTTGTTGTTTTTCCCAAACGCCATCAACCTTTATATAATCAATGGCAGGGTCAAGATTATTGACACTCTTAAAGTCTGCCAATACCCTTAGTTTTCCTTTGTAAAAGTGCTGATTTGAGAAATCAATCAGCGTCATAGAATTACTTCGATAATGGCCTTTTAGGGCCACTTCCATCAAATGGTTACTCGCAAGATCGAGCAATGAGTCTACTTCCAAAGCCATGTCTTCCTGTTCATCTTCCCAGCGAACGCGATATAAGTCATTCGGTTTGAGTTGTTGGCTGTCACCGGCAATAACGACTTGCTTGCCACGATAGATAGCGGGCAGGCCTTTTTCTGTAAAACACTGACTCGCCTCATCAAAGATGACCAAGTCAAAGAATGATTCCATCGGGAATAGGGCCGACACAGCCTCGGGCGATGCTAGCCAGCAGGGTACTAGATTAAAGAGCTCATGTTCAAAATTTGAGATCAGTCTACGTAAGGGCCAGATTTTTCGCTTTTTGGTCACCTGGTGTTTGAGGTCTCGATAAGTCACCTGATTGTTCAGGCGATTGAATTCTAAACCGTCATAAGTTTTTTCTCTAGCGCGTTGAAGCAATATGGAAGCACTAGCTTCAGACTTTTCCAGCACCACTTGTTGAAGGTCATCAATCATAGATTGAAACTTCAGGGTTGAAACCTCCGAAAGAATAGGGTATTTGTTCTCGATATGGTTGATCCAAGCGAGCCGAATGCTATTGTCGAATAGGGTAATGGCAGCGTCCTTATCTAGTACTCCATGTTCTACTAACTTGTCAGTAACTGCGCGCTGTGCTTCGTTAAAAGTGGCCCTTATTTTGTCAAGGGCTATGAGTAAATCGAAGTCTTTTCTAACCGTTACACGAAGGGATTCAGCATAATTAGGATCGGTGAGTAGCTTGTCAATCTGCCTTGGAAGTACATACTGATTCCAGTTGGCACGTTGCTTTGGAAGCTCTTCCAGAATTTTGCCGATGGCTTTCAGCTTATCACCAAAAATCTTTGCCGATGAGTTCTTCAGTGGAAAGAATTCTTTGAAATTGGCAAAAGAATCGAAGCGGGTTTTGGCATTAATGGCCAACTCTAATCGGTCTAACCAGTCATTGATCTCTCGCTGATCGGTAGAATTTGGGACTTCATTGATCCAGCCAACTCCTTTCAATTTCGTCAGTTGGTGTTGGAGGTTAAGCCGGTTATCGATTCTAGCTGTGAGTATTTTTAATGCGGCCTTATCATCTCGCAGGTTATTGGCCACTAGTATTCTCGCCAACCTAAGTTTCTCTTTTGAAAAACGCCATTTCAACGATTTCCAAAAAGTATTCTTGGCATCGCTGCGTTGTTTTAGGATGACTTGTACTTCACCAATTTCACCCGAAGGGATACTCTGTTCTACACCATCATCAGCAAAGCAAGTATTGATAAGTTTTCGAGTGTTTTGTAGCCAAAGCAGTCCCGCGCTTTCACTTCCAAAAACCACCATCGGCCGAAATAACTTGAAGGTTTCCTCTTCTTTCAAGTACTCCTGTATTTCGGTCAGTCGATCTAGGTTTTCACTAATGGTGCGACAGTCATCATAGTCAACTTTTTCTTTTACCACCTCTGAAACTTCTTCTGCCAGTCGTGTGGCTTCTGGTAAAATCTCTTCCAGATAACTTAGAATAACCCGTAAATCTGTGGGGCCGAATTCTGCAAAACTCACTCGGTTAGACCAAGGGTGCCCATCGACATTAAGTTCCTTAGCATAGTCGAAATAGAGGCCCAGCTCGCGTTTAAAATCTTTTAGTCGATCAAAGTGAAAGTCGCTGTATTCTTGAACAAGCGAAATACTTACGTCATCGGGGCTAGAGGTGAGGTATAATTCTTTTACAGAAAGGCCACACTCGTTGATGTCAAATAGGGCCTTTTTATATTCGTCTAACGTTTCGGTTATGTCTTCAATGCTGAGACTTGCTTGTTTAAAAGTCCTATCTAATTGCAGGGCATCAAGGCTAGTGTTGCTTCTTTTATAATCCTGAAGTTGCTCAATTTGGTTGGCCAACTGATCATAAATGGCTTTTCTGTCCGATTTGAAATCGTGTACTAATGTGGCGAAATCTTCGGCCTTAATGGATTTCAATCTGTTATAAACAACATCTAAGGCGGCTCGTTTTTGACTGACCACCAATACCTTTTTCCCTCGGGCAATAAAGTCGGAGATCAGGTTACAGATAAGCTGAGACTTTCCCGTTCCCGGAGGGCCTTGTACCACTATAGAGTTCCCTTTTTTGACCGCGTTTAAGGCATTCTCTTGATAAGCGTCAAGCGCGAAAGGAGTATAGGTCTCGTATTCATTGACATTGCTTAGAAAATGTTGGGAGGGGTCGAATTCTTGCGAATGAAGGTCAGGTTGATCAAGGCTTTTAGTTTCGAAGAATTGATCGAGGTTTTCTTCCTTGATCTGGTCGAGCATAAAGTCATAGTCAGGCGCCAAGTATGAATCTGCCTGTGGAAAGATGCCGAGTACGGCTTGCATTTTCACACTGACCTCTCCTTCTTCAAATGCTGACTCAAAACCTTCTTTAACCTTTGAGGCAAAGCCCTCTAATTGACGCCCGTAAAAGGCTCGGTCAAAACGAACATCAATAGCGCTCTCTCTGATCTGTTCATAGAGCATATTTTTAAAAGCAGTACTCTCTTTGTCGTAGCCATCAAAAGTAAACTCGACTAGTTCATCGACTAAATCTATCTGGTTGTAATGGGCAAAGGCGAGCAAAAGGCTTTTATTGAAACTGATGTTAACGTCTTTTTTAGGGCATAAAACCCAGTCTTTACCCGTCTGATCTAGCTCTACTGGAAAGAAGCACAGAGGTGCCCTGAGTAGAGTCCCGTCATTGAATTTGCCTTCAACAATTGGCCAGCCTACATATAAATCTCTAGCGCCACTTTCTTGAAAAATGAACTGCTCCCTGCGCTGAAGTTTCTTTAGTCGTGTAGAAATTTTATTCGATTTTTCGTCTCGGGCATCTGTAATAGGAATAAGCTTAACCTTAGATTTCCTAGCGATAATCTGATCCATCAAGTCCCATGAAGGTGCTCCGTTTACATGATCTAAATCGTGGAGGTCTAAGAACTGTTCAGCGTTTAAGCGAAGCAGTAACAAGGAACGATTGTTGCCCGATAGATTGGTCAAGCGCCTTTGATATGTCTTCAGAATCTGCTGCACGGTCTGGTTAGTGGACTGAGGTGAGTAGTGAATTTAATCAATGCCTGTTTATAGCGTGCGAATTGTTCATTTTTTTGTGGCCCTTTCCGAAGATTGATCGAGTAATCTATATGGTTAAAAATAATTTAGTCAGTCTATAGCCTTACTTTATGTTTAATATAGTCAGGTAATAACCTTAAAAAATGAACCAGAAGCATATTCAAATAGGGCAATTAGAATCCAGAATGAAGCATTTTACGTTTGGACTTGACGTGCCACATCCACCTATAGGATAGGTAAAGGCTATTCGACTAGCATTAGGAATGTCCTTGCAGCAACCGACATTTATCACCAATAATCTAATAGAGAGAAAAGGCTGAGATAAGAGCAATTGCATAGAGTCTATATTTTAATGTTTCACAGTTCATAAGACACTATTTCAACCAATGACTATTTAACCAATCAACTCGTCAACTATTTCCCAAAAGGAGAGTCTGGTTCTTTGGCGAATACATTAAAGACAATCTTATCCATTCTTCCAGGCATCCACTTGTTCAAGAAGACGGCAAGTTTTCCTTGGGTTGTAAAAACGATATCTCGTTTTCGTTTTCTGATTGCTTTGACAATGCCTTCTGCTACTTCTTTGGCCGTCATCATTTTGCCTTCATCACGTGGGGAATCGCCTTGTGAGGTGCCATCGGCTGTTAGTGCCGCGTTACGAATGTTGGTTCCTGTAAAACCAGGGCAAGCCACCAATACATGAACGCCTCTGTGCATAACTTCTGTTCTTAAAGATTCAAAGAATCCATTCATCGCGTATTTTGAAGCTGTATAGGCAGTTCGTGCGGGTGTACCACGATAGCCGTTGATGGATGAAATACCCACAATGCTTCCTTTGGATTTGAGGATATGGGGCAAACAGTATTTGGTCGCGTATAGTGTTCCGTTGAAGTTGATGTCCATCACTTTTCTGAAAACGTCTAGTTCAATTTCTTCTAGGAGCGCGCGCATGGAAATACCTGCATTATTAATGAGAATGTCTATGCCGCCAAATGTTTCAACTGTTTGGTCTACGAGGCTTTGGTTATCACTTTCTTTGGCCACATCTAATTTGAGACAGAGGTTTGGTGCATTGAGTTGATCTAATGCATTACCGACTTCTTTGAGCCTTGCTTCATTTCTACCCGTGATAACAACCTTCGCACCTAGTTTGCCAAATTCCAAAGCCAAGGCTTTTCCAATACCGGATGAGGCTCCAGTGATGATGACTACTTTATCCTTCATTTTTATATTACGACAGGTTACAGACAAACATAGCTTTCATTTTTATATCTTATAAAGAAAGTTGAATTATTGTAGTTAATTCAAACACTTACTAAAAATGGGATTCAAGTTTTATCATGGGACTTCAACTCTGTTTCTCGATTCTATTCGTAAAAAGGGGTTAGGTGGTATTAATCCGAATACAGAGTTTAAGAACCTTGAAGTACTCAAATTTCTAGCTGGAATATGTGAAAAAAATATCGCAAATACTTCGGACTATAAAGTGTTTAGAGAAGCAACTTTAGCTATGGTTAATCAAGTTTCTTCAGATATGGATTATGAAGGTAAAACATATAGAGTGAACTTCAGCCATGAAGGCATTTACGTTTCAATGAGTAAGGTTAGGGCTGCTAGATATGCAGCTATGAATAAGTATGGAAGCGAGATATTAGAACGGATTATTATTCTCCATAATATCTTGAAAAAGTACAGCATAGATTTTAAAGTGCCAGATTCTATAAATTTATTTGATTATGAAAAGGTTATCGGAATAGAGACAAAACCAATCATAGTTATGGTGAATGGTATAGAGCATGATAGACTTGTTCCTGAGGTGGTTTTCCCTGAAATGCTAAGCCTGAGAGCTTTAGAATTTGAGATCGAGAATTGGTCTGAGAAGGATAGGTTTGAGAAGCTTCAATTCTATAATTTTCGAATTCTCGAAGCTGTTCCAATTTCAAATTTAGCATTCTACGAACTTGACTATGAAGGGATTCCTGAGTCTAAGGATTTTCAAATATTTTTAAGCAAGCTATAGAACTGTTCTCGCGTACATTACTACTGAAAACTATCCATTATCTTTGCCATCCAAAATCAGGAATAGGCATGTCAGAAAAGAGAACAGAGTTGTCAGCATTGGGAGAGTTTGGTCTGATAGATCGTTTGGCCGAGGGTTTGACTCCAAAGCAGGCGAGTACAGTAATGGGTATTGGTGACGATGCTGCTGTAATTGATCAGGGCGATGAATACGGCTTAATCTCGACTGATATGTTGGTAGAAGGAGTTCACTTTGATCTTTCTTATGTGCCACTTCAGCATTTGGGCTACAAGTCAATCGCTGTTAACGTTTCTGATATCGCAGCGATGAACGGCATACCTCAGCAGGTGGTAGTGTCATTGGCTTTGAGTAACCGCTTTTCGGTAGAGGCAATCGAAGCACTGTATTCTGGCATTAGAGCAGCAGCTGAAGATTTTAGCGTGGATGTTGTGGGTGGTGACACTACAGCTTCACAGAGTGGTTTGGTAATTTCTGTTTCTGTTTTTGGTAAAACGCCCAAGGACTTGGTCACCTATAGAAAGGGGGCCAATAACAATGATATCCTTTGCGCTACGGGCGATTTGGGCGGTGCCTTTATTGGCCTGCAAGTGCTAGAGCGCGAGAAGCAAACTTTTATTGCCAATCCTAACATGCAGCCGCAGCTGAGTAATTATCAGTACGTGGTTCAGCGTCAGTTGAAGCCAAAAGCACGTATGGATGCTATCCATGAGCTAAGAGAATTGGGTGTTGTTCCTACGTCTATGATTGATATTTCTGATGGCTTGGCCTCAGAGACACTTCATTTGTCTAAGCACTCGCAAGTAGGTTTCGTGATTTATGAAGAGCAGTTGCCTATCGATAATCAAACTTTCGAAACTGCCGTTGAATTCAACTTGGATCCTATGACTTCAGCTTTAAATGGTGGAGAAGATTATGAGCTATTATTCACGATCAAATTAGAAGACCACGCAAAACTTGAAAAGCATGCCGACATTCATTTCATAGGTCACGCGCAAGATTTGTCAAAAGGCAATTTTATTGTGACTAAGAAAGGGAATCAGGTAGCACTATCTGCACAAGGCTGGAATCACCTAAAAGGAGATTAGGCTTACAAAAAGGAGCGCACAAAGGAAACCTCCGATAATGGCAGCATTGAATTTACGTTCTGGTGTCAACAACGGACTAAGGCCTAAGAGAGAAATCATCAGCACAATGAGGCTCATTCCTATGATGAATCCGCGTTGGTTTACCATGTAATTTGTGCTTCCCGATGCACTGCCTACGGAGGTGAGTTTTGCGAAAATGAGACTTCTTTGAAAAGTTAAACCATCACCTTCAAATATGACGGCATTCTTTGCTGGCATTGGAAAACTGATGTCAGGTGTGATCACCATTACCTGACCAATGTCGTTCACGTCACGGGTGTAATTAAATCGGTCGTAAGTTTCAGTGACTCGAGTAGTTTGCGAAGCTCTTCGGAAGCTAAGGTCTGCAAGGAAGAGCAGTGCTATGAGAAGAATTAGGAGGTTGACGATTCGTACTGTAGAGAGATTGGCCTGATAATTCGTTTCAGGATAAACGTTTCCGGACTGGTATTGAAAAATCGATCCGCCTTGATTTTGACGGTCTCTTTGGCGGAGAATCTCTATGACTTCTTCCTGTGTATAAACGGGCAGTTCTCGGCCTTTATCGTACTGTAGGCGCTCTTCAGGATTCGAGAGCACCATATATGCCTCATTGAGCGATTGAAAGTCTAAGTCAGTATTGTTATCTCTGTTTGTATCGGGGTGTAGGAGTTTTGCCTTTTTGCGATAGGCCTTTTTTACTTGCTCGGCATCGGCATTTTTTTCTATTCCCAGGATATGGTAATAATCTTTAGACATATCTTTAACAAGGTAATAAGTGTACAGTCAAACCACCACCAAAATGAAGGAAACGGTTCATTACTTTAACGGAAATTTTGTGCCAAAGCATCAGATTCAGTTTTCAATTGATGACGTTGGTATTTCTAGGGGATACGCTGTCTTTGACTTCTTTAAATGTGTTGGGAATGTGCCGCTCTTTCTAGCAGATCACTTAGACAGGCTTGAGCATTCGGCTGCAGAACTAAACCTTGAATTACCCATATCGAGGAAAGAGATTGAATCTGTCATTCAGCAATTGATTGCAAAGAATCAGTTGGTGTATAGCGGTTTTAAGATTTTAGTAACGGGTGGAGAATCGCCCGATGGGTTTAGCCCAGGTAAGCCACAAATCGCCATTTTGAATTTAGCATTTAGTGATCCAAGCCCTGTTCTTTATAAAGCAGGTATCAGCTTGATGATGCATGCGTATCATAGAGATCTTCCTTATGTAAAATCTACCTATTACGCTCAGGCACTTTCGTTACAAAAGGAATGGTTGGCAGGAGGCCATATTGATGTGCTTTATCATGATGGTACACTCATATCAGAGGTGTCTAGAAGTAATGTCTTCTTCTTTGATGGTGATGTACTCAGAACAAATGAGACTGGTGTGCTGAGTGGCGTGACGTGTAAAAACGTACTCAAATGCGCTGAGGGTTACTTTCAAGTTGAGGTTGGCTCCATTCTGTTAGAGGAATTGCTGAATGCTGAAGAAGTATTTATTACCAGTACTTCTAAAAAAGTGATGCCGGTTGTTAAGCTTGGCGATCGGTTAGTAGGGTCGGGAACAGTAGGAGAGAAGACGAAAACTATGATGAAAGCATTTGATCAGCATATTCAAAATTACTTGTCTCAGTAGTCGGTTGACTAGCCTTTGTCTAGCTCATAACCGATGATATCCAACAGCATGTCCATGATTTGAATGGGAATGCGTTTTTCTAAGTCTTTGTAGCGGTAATTGATCACATGACCATCTTCTAGCTGAAAGGCAATACGTCCTGTTTGCATCTTGCTCTCGAAGATTTGAATTTCTAAGACAGTATTGTCGAGGCCATTACTGTAAGTATTATTGATTCTCCAGGTAATATTTTTACCCATCTCAACCAACTTATTCAGTAAGCTGCGTACTAGTGTGTCGTTTTCTTGTGTGACTGCCTCCATGTTGCCTTAATTAAAAAAGGTTTTATAAAACAACGGTTAGAAACCACTTTGGTTATTCGTCTTCTGGGAATGGTACGAATAGAAAATTGGTAAACTCTTTGTCTACCACAAAAAGGCAACAAAACTCATCTGGATTTTTATAGGCCTGCTTAAAGGCTTCCTCGTCTTCAATCAATTTTCGTTGGACGAATTCATCCATATAAGTGATGTGATAATTCCAATCCGTGCCGAGTTCGTTACGGCCGATCAGCAATTGACCGATGGGTATTGATTCTTGAGAAATCGGGAAAATAGGAAAATCAGAAAAGCCCCTCTTTCTCACTTGATAAGAAGCTTCTTTTAAGGTGTCGGCCACTTCAACGAAGTCCTTGGTGATGGAGCCTAAATACTTACCATTTAATTCCGGATCGTTTTGCATGCTACAAAATTAGCATAGAATGATTTTGTGCTACCAATAAACACGATTGTTTTTCGAATAAGATCGTTTGTTGCTAGCGGCTCAAAGCTATCGGCTCGAAACGCACTGCTATCTATCCTTTATCCGATACATAAACTTGAGTCCAGACCACGTACCATCCACGGCAGCTACTTTCACATCTACCAAGCCAATACCGAGGCCGTAACTTCTGATCACATTACCATCTAAGTCAGTATTTAGCTTGGCTGCTTTCTTTGGCCAAGAAAGCCAAAGGGTAGCGTCTTTTTTAAGGTAACCCTTTACTGAAGGTACAAGTGTCTTCATGTCGTTTTGGGACATTAGGAAAACGTGGGCAAAGTCAATGCTTTCAGGGGCGGGCTCTTCAATGAACTGAATGTCTGGCATTGATTCGAATAAGTTAAAATAGTATTCAGGGACGTGTAAAAAGTGGCAGGCGTAATTATCCTTAATGCCTAGTTTTTTAGCGAGTGGCGTGCCTGAATATCCGGCCGTAGTCATATCAATAGTTTAAAAAGTGATTATAAAATATAGACACTTTTTAATACAAGAAAAAGCCCTTAGGTGACCTTTGGGTTCTCTAAGGGCTTTTTTGATAAATGGAGAAGTGCTATTCTTCTTTCAAGTATTTGATTGGGTTGGCTTTGAGTGCCCGATAGAGTTGTGAGAATACGGTAAGCACAGCGACAGAAAGTACCGCGATAACTGCAGCTGCTCCAATGGCCCAGCCAAAGTCGATTTTGTAGGTGTAATTATTGAGCCAGTTGGTCATTACATTGATGGCCACTGCCAGACCCACGGTTGTACCAATGACAAGTAGCCAAATGTACTTGCTAAGGTAAAGGCCAAAAATCTGTTGGCCGCTGGCACCGACTACTTTCCTAACGCTTACATCTTTCATTTGCTGGCGAATTTGATTACCAACAAAGCCCATTAAACCCAAGCACGAAAGGAATATGGCAGCAACTGAACCTACTTGCGATATTTTCTTAATGTTTGCTTCTAAGGCATAACGGTTCTTAATGTCATCTTCTACAAAACGATAGTCAAATGGAAAAGGAGAGAAATATCGCGCATGAATCGCCTCAATTTGTTCCATTTTATCCTGATTGATCTCCGACAGTTTGATGTAAGTGTTATAGGTTAACAGTCGATCACCCATCCACATGATGAGTGGGTCTACACCAGATCTTAATGATTCAAAGTTGAAATTCTTAACTACACCAACGATAGTGGGTTTTTGGAATTTCCCATAGTTGAAGTTAATCTGTTGACCGACTGGGTTTTCGAGCCCTACCTTCTCAATGAATGCTTCATTTACAATGATTGCATTGGTGACATCTGATACAATGTCCTTATCAAAACTTCTACCTGCTACGAGTTGAATTCCCATCGTTTGAATGTAGTCTGGGTCTATTCGGGCATGTCTTACATCAACTCTGTTTCCATCTTCATCTTTGTAATTGGTGCCATTGAAGCCAGAGGCGATTGTTACGTTTTCTACCCCAGCGATTGTTTTTAGATCATTTTTAAAGCTTTCTTTGGCTTGCGGGTCTGTCATCGGTCTGAGTACTCGAACCACTTTTTCTCCGGAGTACCCCAAGTCATGGTTAAGGAGAAAATTGAGCTGTCCATTCATGGTAAGCATTCCTGCAATTAAGAAGGCTGATATAGCAAATTGTAAGGCGATAAGTCCTTTAGCCATGTGATTTTTTCCACCAAGTTTTGATTTACCTTTTAACCCATTGATGGTATTATAACGTGATAATAGTAAAGCAGGGTAGATGCCTGATAGTAAGGTGACGGCCACTAGAATGACCAAACCGCCCATGAGCACTTGGCTATTGAAAATAATGTCGATGGTATAGGTTTTATCCGCGTACTCTGAGAAACTTGGTAGCATTAAAGCGATAAAGGCGATGGAGAGGATCAGTGCCAAAAAGGCCGATAAGAAGGCCTCCGTAACAAACTGCTTAAATACAGAAGTTTTTTCTGCCCCGAAGACCTTTCTGACGGCTACTTCTTTAAGTCTTACCAAATAGTTACCCACGGCAAAGTTGGCGTAGTTGACACAGGCTATCAGCAGACAGAAGATGCCTATTATTGTGACTATGGTTATTAATTCATTGTCACCACGAGCTTCGATGCCATTTCCTGTTCCGAAGGAAGGATTAAGGTGCATGTCTTTTAATGGTTGTAGTCCTACGCTAACTTCTACCCCTTCCATTTCGGGATCTTTCGGAAAAACTTCATTCATCTTACGAATTGCTGCTTCCGCACTACTGTTTGGATCTAACTGGAAGAAGCTATTCATATTAATGTCGAACCAGACTTTGGTTCTTTCTTCATTGTCAATGGCCCAATTTGTGATCGGAAGGATGATTTGGGGCCTGATGGAGGTGTTCAGCGGAAAGTCTTTGTAAATACCAATGACCTTGAGTGTTTCTTCTTCGTCACCTGAAGTGACGGTAATTTCCTGATCAGCTATGTCCTTGCTGATTTTAAACCTTTGCGCTGTAGATGCAGAGATAACGATGGAAAGCGGATCGCTGAAATCTCCAGGACTACCCGCCACAAATTTAACGGAGAACATATCAAAGAAATCAGGGTCAGCGTAGTGAAATCCTTCGGTCTGAAATTCTCCTTTGATGCGCACTAAAGTAGAGCCGCTTTTAAATCTGCTGCTTCTAATGATTTCAGGAATTTGATGAGGGAATTCATCTCCCATGATGTAAGATGACCCTGCGATATTTTCTGAACGATCCCCCATATTCATGGTGGCTGTCGGGCGATAAATATGATCTCCATTCGCATAAAAAGCATCAAAAGACCGCTCATCGGATATGAATATGTAGGCGAGCCAACTAATGGCTATGCCGAGGGCAAGCCCAAATATATTGAGACTTGAATAGCCTCTGGTTTTCCAAAGGAACCGAATCCCTGTTTTGAAATAATTCTTGATTAACATGACGTTGTTGTTTTGAGTTTGAACTTTAATTCTGAAATACCTGAGGCATCTAAATACCTCGAAAATGTATTTTCTGCGTGCATAGGAAATGCCCCTTTCAGCGACACGCCACTGAAAGGCTTCGTATAAATCTCCTTCCACTTCTTCGACCAGATCAGCGGGGCAGACGTATTGGAGTAGGCGCAAAGCCCATCGAGGTGGGCTCTTAAATGAGGCCATATTGGAAAGAAGTTTTAGGAACCAAAGACCACATTTCTGACCTGCGGTTTTGTAATTCTTGTGCCATCCGATAGCCAGCAGGAGTGCCCTGATAGTATTTCTTTCGCTTACCACCACGTTCGGGTGTAGGTTCTCCGAAGGCTGACTTTACAAGGCCTTTCTTCTCTAGTCTTTTCAATACAATGTGAATGGCTGGCAGGGAGATACTTTGGTTGAGGTGCTTTTCGTACACTTTGGCAATCTCTACACCATAGCTTTCTTCTTTCATTAAAACGATCACTAGAATAGTTTCTTCCAACGACCCAAGGGAATATTCGCTCATATAATTAACTCTTGTTGATAATATAGAGACGAATATAATTAACATTTGTTTATAAAATAAAACCGATTCAAGTGAATCGGTTTAAAAATGTATTGAAATGCCTGATTTAGATTACCAATTAGACTTTGGTGAAGGGTCATATCTGTGCCACGGCACTTCATTTACCCAGTGGAAGCTTCTATTGGTTAAGTAGAATTTGGACAGATCGTATGTCTTCAGTCTCATGCTGAGCGTGTCTTGTTCTAAAACGCCATTGAGTACTAGACCGTCATCAATTTTTTCATAGCTAAACGGATAATCTTTCCGTAGAGAATCTCGTCCAATGGTAAATGTCACCGTTTGATCAACGGTATCAGTCGAACTGACATAGTAACGCAGACGATCATCCATATAGATGACTATGGCTCTAGTAGGATCATCAAAGATAAGCCTTTGCCACCTGTCGTCATCTGTTAGCAGTGGCGGGAGCGTGTCACCATTTTGAACAAAGTCCATTACATCGTAGAGGCCGAAAAGTGCTGATTTCTGGCGTAGCTCTCCGTATTGTTTTCTGCTCGTTAATCCTCGGCTGATTTGGCTTTGGAACATATAGAATACAAGGAGTACCTGCACAACTGTGAGTATATAATTCTTGTAAGGCGTTTTAAAGAATAGAGGCCATGGCGTGATTTTTTCTGATTTTTGGAAGAGCAACAAACCAATAATTGCCTTCCTGTCAATCATGGCAATGTATAGCCCCATAAGCATTAATTGCGCTGAGAATAGCTTTACAGGCACGTCATAAGCAACATTGAGCATAAACACATTGAACATTACTCCGAATGTTACAAGGCCGCCAAGTGTACGGGTTCTTCTGAAAATGAGTAGTGTACCCGCAATTACTTCGCTTAGGCCAGCGTAGACCGAGTAGGTTTTAGATGCGCCCATAAAGGTCCAGAGCAGTCCCATAGGGCTCGACTGGCCGTAGGTTTTTAGAAGTCTGTCGATTCTCAGCTGGGGCATTTGAAGCCAAAAGACTTTGATAAACCCATAGAGAAGCATGTAGAAGACTAGATAGTAGACCGTCATTAGTACAAACCATCTCCATGGCCGGTAATAATGCTTACGGTTCTTGTCAAGTACTGACCAGATGATTGTTCCGATAGTAGCAAGACTCAAAAATGTCCCGTATTGCACCCAATTGAAAGTTTTGTCTCCACTACCGGTTTGAGCTCCTGAAAACTTTTCAAGGCCGAGTATGGTATTGCCTACAAATTCAGTAGTCCAAGTCCAAAAGTCGTTGAACTGGGTATCGAGCCAAAATTCATTGAGGACGTTGAGAGGGATATTGAAGGGGAAGGGAAGTATAAATAAGAGGAAAAGAATAAAAATAAATCTGAAGCTAATTTTCCTAGAAGAGCTCCATTCCTCATGTATAGCTAGGGTAGTTTCCATTGAAAAAATATTTGTGAATTGAAATTAAAAGAATTCTGAGAATTTCTTTATACCGTTCACCATCATGGTAGTCTGCCATATGTTTTTTAGATTTCTAATCATGAATAAGCATAGGCCATCTCGAAACCTGAAATACTTTCTTGCCGAACTGATGATTTTGATCATTGGTATCTCAGTTTCATTCGCACTAAATGAATATTGGCAGCAGAAAAGAGAAGAGAAACAGGAAGTACAATTATTAAAAAGCTTTAAGACAAACTTGATCAACGATAGTACTGTGCTTTCCACTGGTGGAGAGTTTATGGAAAGTCAGGTGGAGTCAGCTCGAAGGCTAATATTATTGGGTGAAAAGGCATCCTTTACGGATAGTATTGCCTTAGATGTGGTGACACTTTTGAGCTATATTCCTTTTAACCCTGAGGACATTACCTATCAGGAAATGAAAAGTCTAGGCACTAGTCATATTATTCAAAATGACTCTTTGTCTAAAGAGATCATCGGCTTGTACGAACGATCTTATGAAAACACGCAAGAGTGGTGTAGAATTGACGCAGATCATGTGAAAGATAAGCTCATTCGGTATACGATTGAACACTTTCCTTTTGCCCCTAATTTGGACTTTAAGGCTTTAAAGCCTAATAAGAAAAGAGAGTTCATGAGGCTTATACTGACAGATGAATTTAAACAAATGGTGCAATGGGGTATGCTTTATAAGCAAAGCACAAAGATTCAATTCGATCAAGGGCTAGTCAGTATCCGATCAATTATTGAAAAGATTGACGATGAGGTTGGTGCTAATTAAATAGCTTCTGATCCATTGAGTACTTTCCGGGCCCTGTGATTAGTAGGAACAGGTAAGACAGAAGATATAGAAATGCCTTTTCCTGTCCTTTGAACGGATCGTCCAGGTGCACGGTCGCCAGGGCTACAATCATGGTGAACATTAAAGGAACCAAGGCAAAGCGGGTCGTAAGGCCTAAAATGAGCAAGATTGAACAGATAAATTCTGCGAGGGCAGCTAATATCAGTGAAGCCTCTACACCAATCCCAAGTGGGTCGCCAAATTGAAAATTACCATCGATAACTTTTAGAAATTTAGGATAGCCATGGGTTAACATCATGGCGCTGATACCAATCCTAAAGATGAGTAGTCCAAAGTTGATCGGTGTGGAGTGTTTTCCTGTTTTCAGTAGTCTTTTCATGTCAGATGATTTTCTGCAAGAAAAAGGAGAACTCGGTTATTTGCAATACTCGTTCATATTAGCGGTAGCTAGTTCATCGTCCATGTCATGTGCTGTTTTCAGGTCGGCACATGCGGCAGATAGACTATGCCAAGAAGAATTCAGTTTAGCCATTCCTCTTCGGGTGTAGGCTTCAGCATAGTCTGGTTTATTTTTTATGGCCAAGTCAAAGTTCTCTATCGCCTCGTCAAAGTTTTGGTAGTAAAGAAATACGGCTCCCTTATTAAAGTGGGCCACAGGAAGTTGGGGGTTAATTTTTAGTGCTTTATTAAAATCTTTTAGGCCAATAACTCCGTTGCCGGCTTTTGTCCATGCTGCCCCTCGACTGATCAAAGCCTGTACATCATCAGGTCTTTCATTTAGGTATTTGCCAAGATCTTCGATGGCATTATTGTAATATCCAAGCTTTACATAGGCCCTTCCTCTTAAGGAGCGCGCCTCTAAATTTTCTGGCTCCAAACCAATTATCGTATTAGTATCGAATATTGCCCCTTCAAAATTCTCAAGTTCAAATGAACACCGTGCGCGGCCCAAAGTGGCCTTTCTGGAGTTAAATCGAATTCTGAGAAGCGTATTGTAATCATCATAGGCCTTGTCAAACTCCTCCAGTTTCTCGTTAGCAAGTGCCCTGTTAAAAAGTGCATACTTATCTTCAGGCTCTAACTTAATCACCCGATCATAGGCGGCTGCGGCTGCCTTAAAGTTACCGTTTTTCATATGTTCGTCAGCCTTCTCGCGAACGGCAGTCATATCACATGAACACAGTAAAACGACCAACGCGAGACTTGTAAGGAGTAATGTGCGCATACACAAATAAACTAAATCATTAGTTTATTGTTGCCATTTCTTGACTAAATTTTAAGTTGATTTAACAGTTAGTAGCTTCCGTGGTATTTTCGAGTGAACCATTCAATGGAGAGCAGGCTCAGTAGCAGTAGCAATATCCAAGGGTTATGGATGATGGGGTTGAGCCTTTCATTGGACCGAGCCAAAGGTTTTGGGTTGGAGTCGGTAATGGCATTGACAGCCCGGTCTGCGTTATCAAATGGGAAGAATTGTCCTCCTGAATTATTAGAAATATTTCTTAGTAGCTGAAAGTTGGCCGTCAAGTCAATGTCTTCCAAGGCAAGCTTTTGAACGGCAAAGCTACCACTGGCTACTTCACGATTTCCTGCCAGACTAGTAGAGGCCGTATAGCGATAAACACCTGGTGCCAAACCATTGATTTGGTAATTTTCGCTTGGCGCGTTTACATAGTTATACTCAACGGTTTCGTTGTCACTATTGGTCAGCTTGAGGTCAATGTTGTAGTCGTATACTTTTTCAAAAAGCTCATTATAGACTTCGGTATTGAATTCTACAGGTTCGCTTTCGAAATAGGTTTCGTCCGTAGTAGCTACTCTGAAATTTCTTTTATCGTCTTTGGTAGAGAGGTATTGAATCAGCTTGCCGAAAAGCTCGTTGAACAGGTCTGGCGTATCATGAAGGCCACTTTCTTGAAGTTTCCATTTCCAAATACCGCTGCCTGATAATACAGCCGATTTACGTTCATCCCCATTATAAATACTGAGTAGCGGTCGGTTGGTCTGCACGCTTCCAATTTTTTGGTAGAGGTAAATGTTCGCGTTGTTTTTTAAGGTGAATTGTCCGTAAGGGGCACGAATCGGAGGATAGTTTGCCGCTCTGTTAAGCAGCGCTTCATCAATGGAGAATAACTCAAAGTTTGGATTTAAATTGGTACCCACCAGATCGGACTGTCCATAACTCTGATAACTAATTACTGGATTAGCCTCATTCATATTATTGAGTGAACCAGTGCCTGTGATATACCAAGTGTTTGTTTTTGCTAACCAACTGGTGAGCCAAGCTGGGAGGTCTGTAACACCCGGCAGCTGGTGCATGATAACGAGATCGAAGGGACCTTCGGGTGTGTCTTCGGTGATGCCATCAAGATATAACTGAACTTCTGTGCCTTCTTTTGATTCGATTAGACTTTTCAAGGCTTTGATGTCTGGGTGTGGCGATGATGCAGCGATCAGTATTTTCTGTTTACTGTCTACCGTTTCAATGAAAGCCCTTCGTGTATTGTTAATGGTTGAGCTTTCTCCATCTTTCGGTACAATGGTAATATTATAAGCTTCGACCCCAACTACTTCGGCATCGAGTATAAACTCTAGACTATTTACCTCTTGGTCGCCTTGTAGGTTAATCCTTTTTGAGTCGACTAAAGTGCCTTGTTTTCTAATCTCTACACTCACGTTTTCTCCTACATAACCATTGTTGAAGATGTCCACAATCAAGGGAAATTGGTTGCCTTGATAAACTACTTTATTATAGTTGATTCTCTTGATACTTAAGTCGCGCGAAGGAATGGTATCGCCAACGCCAACGCTATAAACGGGATAGTTGAGTGTTAAGAATTGTGGTGAGTTGCCATAATTATGGATACCATCGCTAAGCAGTATGGTACCCACTAAATTCTGCTGTTCAAAATCTTGACGGACCCCTTTGAGTATGCCATGCAGGTTGGTGGCCTGTTGACTAAACTGAATATCACCGGCATTATCATAGTAATTTTGAACGCCTCTAATGCGCACGTCCAAATTGGCATCTGCTAGCTGATCGGCCATTTGGGCGAGTTTGTTTTTTACATTGATAAAGTCTAGCGAATCATAACCATCTGGAAGCGAGGCAGAATCATCTACCGCCAAGACCACTATCGGTTTTTCTTCAAAAAACTCTATTTGATTGAGCAGTGGGCCTAAGATTAAAAAACACATCAGTGTAGTTAATACAAAGCGTAGGCCAGCCAATAATCTGTTCACTGAGTTGCTCCAGGGGTGTTTTTTGGTATATAATAAAGCTGCATAGCCAACACCAATCACCAGACACAATGGAATAAACCATGATGAGAACTCTGTCTGCAGTGAGATTTTAGAAAGGAGTGTAGAAAGGATATACAATGCTTAGAAGCGTAATTAAAATCGGTTAATGACAGTATAACGCATTAGAACGTAAAGTGGCCATTAACCGATCCGAAATTTGTGAATGAATTTTATGAATGGTGCTTAGGTCATCATACCACCATCTACTACAAGGGTCTGTCCCGTCATGTAAGTAGACATGTCTGACGCCAAGAAAACGCAAGCGTTGGCTACGTCTTCAGGAGATCCACCTCTTTTCAATGGAATGCCATCCCTCCATCCTTGAACGGTCTTCTCATCTAACTTATCCGTCATTTCTGTTTCGATAAAACCAGGAGCGATTGCATTTGATCTAATGCCTCGCGATCCGAGTTCTAGGGCAACTGACTTAGTAAATCCTATGATTCCCGCTTTAGAGGCAGCATAATTCGCTTGGCCAGCATTACCTTTCACACCTACTACTGACGTAATGTTAATGATTGATCCAGAACGCTGCTTCATCATCGTTCTAGTAGCAGCTTTCACTGTGTTGAAACATGACTTCAGGTTAACGTTGATTACATCATCCCACATTTCTTCTGTCATTCTCATCAAGAGATTGTCGCGTGTGATACCCGCGTTGTTAACGATTACATCTAGTGAACCAAACTCAGCAACTACATCATTGATCAATTGCTCAGCCGCATCGAATTCAGCTGCGTTTGAGCGAAATCCCTTCACCTTTGTGCCAAAAGTAGCAAGTTCGGCCTCTAGGGCTTCGCCCCTTTCAACACTTGAAAGGTAAGTAAAAGCCACATTGGCGCCTTGCTGTGCATATGCCGTTGCTATTGCTTTGCCAATGCCTTTTGAGGCACCAGTTACTAAAGCAGTTTTTCCGTCTAAAAGACCCATATAAATTATTTTGAAGTCAAAAATTAAGCTTTCGGCTTTGTGCTCACCGAAATCAAAGTTCAAATAAAACCAAAAGGATTAACTCATACAATTCCAGTATTTTTTTGTCACTGGATTTGGATTAACTTTGCGGCTCTTCAAAACGAGAAAAATCAAATAGAAATATGGCAACGAAATACGATCTTATAGTCATTGGAAGTGGCCCTGGAGGATATGTGGCAGCGATTCGAGCGTCCCAGCTCGGTATGAAAGTAGGGGTAGTTGAACGCTCAGAGTTGGGTGGAATCTGCCTAAACTGGGGATGTATTCCTACGAAAGCACTTTTGAAGAGTGCTCAAGTATTTGAATATGTGCAGCATGCACAGGATTATGGAATTAAGATTGACGGTGCAGCAGCGGACTTTGATGGCATGATAAAAAGAAGTCGTGATGTTGCCGCTGGAATGAGTAAAGGCATCCAGTTTCTATTTAAAAAGAATAAAATTGATCACATCGCTGGTTTCGGTAAACTGAAAGCTGGTAAAAAGGTAGAGGTAACTGCCGAAGATGGATCAAAAGTAGATTATTCTGCCGAGCACATTATTGTAGCAACGGGTGGTCGTTCGAGAGAATTACCTAATCTTCCAATTGACGGAAAGAAAATTATCGGCTATCGCGATGCCATGGTATTGGACAAGCAGCCAGAATCTATGGTGATTGTTGGGTCAGGAGCTATCGGAGTTGAGTTTGCATATTTCTATCACTCAATCGGTACTAAAGTGACGATTGTTGAATACATGGATCGTATCGTTCCAGTAGAAGACGAAGAAGTTTCTAAGCAATTAGAGAGAACGTATAAGAAGGCCAAGATGAAAATCATGACCAACTCTGAAGTGACTTCTGTTGATACAAAAGGAGCGAAATGTAAAGTGACTGTAAAGACCAAGAAAGGTGAAGAAGTGCTTGAGGCAGACGTAGTACTTTCTGCAGTGGGCGTTTCTACCAACCTAGAAGGTATCGGTTTAGAAGATGTTGGTGTTGCGACTGATAAAGGCAAAGTGCTTGTTGACGATTACTACAAAACGAATATTCCAGGCGTTTATGCTATCGGTGATATTGTTCACGGCCCTGCGCTGGCACACGTTGCTTCTGCGGAAGGAATCATTTGTGTAGAGAAGATTTCGGGTATGAGTGTAGAAGGCCTCGATTACAATAATATACCAGGTTGTACCTATTGCAGCCCTGAAATTGCATCTGTTGGCTATACTGAAAAGGCAGCGATAGAAGCAGGATATGAAGTCAAAGTAGGCAAGTTTCCATTCTCAGCTTCTGGTAAAGCGAAAGCAGCCGGAGCAAGTGATGGTTTTGTCAAAGTAGTCTTCGATGCCAAGTATGGCGAGTGGTTAGGCGCTCACATGATTGGTGCGAACGTAACGGAGATGATTGCTGGTGTAGTAGCGGCTAGAAAACTAGAGACCACTGGGCATGATGTAATCAAAACAGTTCATCCTCACCCTACTATGTCTGAGGCCATCATGGAAGCAGCAGCAGCAGCTTATGATGAAGTGATTCACTTATAATTTGAAATAGCATTTCGCCTGTACCAAACCATATTGATGAGAACGATTTAGTTCTCCGATTGAAAAATCAAGACAAAGAAGCCTTGGCTTATCTCTACGATAAGTACGGGGCTGCTTTGTTTGGTACAGCCGAGAGAATTATCCAGAATGAGGAAGTGACTAGTGAAGTAGTACAAGATATCTTCATGAAAATCTGGAATAAAATTGACCAGTACGATAGCAAAAAAGGTCGTTTTTTTACCTGGATGCTGAACATGACGCGGAACGCGGCTATTGATAAAGTTAGGTCTAAAGAAATTAATCGATCAGCTAAAACTGATTCGATAGATGACTACGTATATACGATTGATCGCCAAAATAAAACAGAGCTTTCCACAGATAGCATTGGTGTAAAAGAACTAATGAACGATCTTGTAGAGGAGCAAAGGTTTGTTTTGTTAAAAGTATATTTCGAAGGATTTACACATTCGGAGATTGCTGATGAGTATGACATTCCCCTAGGAACAGTCAAAACACGATTGCGATCCGCATTGAAACATTTACGAAAGCGAATAGAATAGCTTGAATACAGAGGAATACATATCGTCAGGAATATTAGAAGCCTACGCGCTCGATACCCTTTCTGCCCAAGAGCGGAAGGAGGTTGAAAGTATGTTAGCGCAATATCCTGAGCTCAAAGCCGAACTTGAGGTGATAGAAGTATCACTTGAAGGTATGGCGATGAAGACGGCTGTTGCCCCTCCGGTAGATTTGAAAGCATCTATTCTTGCCGCCATTGAAGAAGAAGCACCTGTAAAGGAACCTGTTCAAGACACTAAGGTGGTGCCTATGCCAGCAGCGCCAAGTACATGGAAATATTTAGTTGCAGCATCAGTTTCGCTGGCTATTATTAGTGGTTATATGGCCTTTGACTATCGTGCTAAGTGGAAGTCTACGAATGAAGCCTATGCCGAACTAGTAGGTTCAAATTCTCTAATGGCAGATCAATACAATAAAGTCAACCAAAGACTTGAAGGTATTGAGCAAGACTTTGAAGTAGTAAGCAATACGGAGTTCATTAGAGTACCGATGGATGGTACTGCAAATGCCCTAGAAGCTTCTGCTAGTGTTTTCTGGAACAAGCGTACCGAAGAACTCTTCCTCAATATTCAGAACCTGAAAAGCCTGTCAGAAGACCAGCAATACCAGCTTTGGGCCATTATTGATGGTAAGCCAGTAGATGCCGGTGTCTTTGACTTAGGCGCAGACGGCTTGATCAAAATGAAAAACACTGCTTCCCAAGCAGTAGCCTTTGCTGTCACCATCGAACCAAAAGGTGGTAGCGAAGCACCGCATCTGGAAACCATGCAGGTGATCGGTAATGTGGGGTAGTAATATTCTATCAATTTACTCTAGCGCGCACTTGCAGTGCGTGCTGATCTTCTATTATTGTGTGTATTTCTAAGATGGGTCCGCACTATAAGTGCGAACCAGAGTGAAATCGCACTTTCAGTATGTGCTAACCGAATAAAAGGTTTTACCACCAGATCAGCTTTCCGTCCATGTTGTTGTTCTCACCAACATGCACTTAGGACTTACACCGCCAGATCAGCTTCAGTAATTTCTTTCTCATCTTGATGTTTTCTATGGAGTAAGGCAAAGCCAAAGGTTAACACTCCCACGCGCCCGATAAACATCAGCACTATGATGACTACTTTTCCAAATTCGGTTAAGCTTCCTGTGAGTCCAGCGCTCAGTCCTACCGTTCCGAGGGCTGAAGCAACCTCAAAAAGAATGTTATCAAAAGAGACTTTCTCGGTATAAGAAAGTATAAAACTGAATACAAAGATGAGACTCGTGTAAAGTATGAAAGTAGATGTGGCCACATATAGTCTTTCAAACGGAATGGTTCTATGAAGAAAAGTGATTTTCTTCTGACCGAAAAGGCGACTCTTCAAAATAGCAAACATCGCGAAAAGCGTAGTGATTTTCATGCCTCCGGCAGTTCCAGAAGGTGAAGCACCGATGTACATTAAAAAAGTGACTAGAAGTAAAATGGGAAGCGAGAGTCCCCCTGTTGAAATGGTATTAAAGCCAACGGTGGTCATGGCCGTCATTGCTTGAAAGAAAGACTTCATCCAGGCATCGCCACCCGCGTGTACTAAGGGTTCCGTTTGATGAATCACTAGGGTGCCAATTGCCAATAGCAAAATAAAGCCGAGGGTGATGATTTTAGTGGTATAAGACAACTTCTTCGATTTGCCAGATAGGCGATACCAAATATCCGTTATTAGAATAAATCCCAATGATCCGGCAATTGCCAACACAGAAATAATTGTATTCACTAGAACATTGTTTTGATAGCCCATGAAGCTATCATCAAAAAGACCGAATCCGGCTGTACAAAATGCTGAAACACTGTGGAAAATTGAGAACCAGACTTGAGACCCAGCACTTAGGTCACTTTCTCTGAAAACTAAATAGAAGGCAATGGCCCCCAACACTTCCATTACAAGGGTGAAAATGATAACACTCTTTATGAAGTCATTAATCTTGATAGTATTAGGCAATGTGAACTCCGCGCCAATTATTTTCTTATGCCAATGCGTAATTCTTTTGGTGGTAAATAATAGGTAATAAGTAGTCAGCGTCATATAGCCAATTCCACCAATTTGAAAGAGTAATAGAATGGTCAGTTGGCCAAAGAAATTATAGGAATCAAACACGCTGATTGTCGCTAAGCCAGTAGTAGAGACTGCTGATGTGGAAACAAAGAGATTGTCAAGCAACTCGATGTTCGTTTTGTGAAAAAAGGGAAGACTTAAAAGACCAAATCCAATGACTGTGTATAAGAAGAAGCCCCAAATCAAATTCATTTGGGGTGACTGTTTAAGTTGAAATTTCTTATACCCAGATGAAATACGCGTGAAAAGTTTGAAGCTCATAAGTCGAAAATAAGAACATGGCTTTATTAAAAGAATAAAAGGTTAACCGAACTTTTAATCAGCCTTGTGTAAAGTCAATGATGCTGCAACTAAAAGCTAGTTAGTTAAAAAAATAAAGCCCCGTCCGTATGACAGGGCTTTAACACCTCGATCGATGTTATATCTCCTGGGCTTTTGACACTACTGGAATCAAATGGAGATATTTTTGCAATTACTTAACCGTACTTACGAAAAGGGATACTCAACTGGATTTAGAGGGTTGAACTTTTTTTAATTTTTTTTCGAGGCTCCTGTTGCTACTCTAAAAACGGGTAGATACTGCAAGTGCAAACCAGAAAGAGTCATTATAAAAAAAGGCCGTCCCGACTCCTCGGAACGACCCCCTCAACCAACTAATCAACTACTCAAAATATAATGCTTACTGATAATCTTCCTTGAAATGGTGTGCCTGGTGTAAAGTGTATCTCACTCACGGAGGCAGCTTCATTGAATAACCTGGACTCGGTCTCAAACTGAGCTTCTTTCCACTCACGGTTTAATAAGTTTTCTACTGAAAGGCCAAACTGAAATTTCCCAAGCGCATAATTCAATGTCGCGTCTAGAAGGAAATAACCTTCGGCAATCACCGACTTATCTTCGTTGGCAGATCTATCACCTAAGAAGCGATACCCTATGCTGCCGCTGAGTCTGTCTTGTGTGTCGACAGTCAATCGTCCAATACTGGTAAAGGTTGGTGCCAGCGGAATATAGTCTTGCCCTTCATCTTCCTCTACCGATTTAGGATCCGTATAGTTTACATCCATACTACCATATAACCATGGCGTAAATTGATAACGAAGTCCAAGTTCAACACCTTGTCTGGTTGTTTTTCCTCCAGCTTCTACAATACCTTCATCTCCCACGTAGACAAATTCTTGATCAAGATTTAGTCTCCAGAGGGCAAGGTTGACGAGAAGTTTGTCGCTTGGCTTCCAAAGTGTACCCACGTCTAAACCATAAGCTTTTGGCAAAATTTGCTCGCCTGATCTCGCCACTACTACGCGCGAGTCGTTCGAATGAAAACCAATCCCTGACTTCACAAAGAAGTTGAGCTTTGGATTAACCGCATAGCTAACTTTTAACTTAGGACTGAAAATCCCTTGATTCACCTTCGGCTGTGACGGTGCTAGCGCATCTTCATAATTGAAGCTGAACAAATCGTATCTAAGACCTGTGGTTAGGTTCAGTTTATTGGTCAGGTTTACCTGCTCTTCAGCATAGAGGTAAATGTTACGCTCCATAATATCTCCGAAGGCCAAGTCGCTCAAAACCGTGTTCTTTTGAAAAGTTCTCGATAAGCGATTATCATTGACAATGTCTTGTCTGAAACCTACACCGAACTCAGTGGAGGCGTTGAGGCCAAATAGTGACCAGTCATTCCAATAACTGTGCTTACTTCCAAATAGCGTTCTACTTTCAGACTGTGTAATCTGGTCTCCATTTACTGGGTCATTTAAAAAGAAAGTAAAGTTGGAAACTAACCTGAAATCGTAGTGCGAGATGAAAAATTGATTTTCTAAGAAACCACCATCATTGAGTTCGGAAACCAATTGGGTATTGAAGTTATATCGGCTTGTGTTGCCACCCTCGGTATCATCAATCGCTCCAAACCGTGAGATTTGTCCACTTTCGACAGCCCTTACGGGTATTTGACCAGAGGCACTCCATCGGCTGCTAAAAGCAGAAGCTGAAACCTCTAAGGTATTGCCTTCGCTAATCTTTTGATTGTATTTTAACAGGGCATTGAAGCGATTAAAATTTTGTGGGCTTTCAAAGTAGCCATCGGTCACAGAATACTCGGTGGCCAAATAGAGACTCGGATCAGATTGCTTATTTGACTGTGGAAGTAGGTTCAGTAAACCAACTCCTCTGAAAGTATTGAATTGGCCTCCCTCAAGTTTGATTAAGTTTTCATTTAGCCTCTTTTTGGTCGAGAAATCTGCAAAACCAGCCGTATTCAAATTTCCTTTGTCCGTATAGTAAGGCCCTTTGTCAAAGGCTACTCTTTCGATGGTTTCTGGAATGACAAAGTGAAGGTCTGAATAGCCTTGTCCGTGGGCATGTGAAACCATATTAACTGGCATTCCGTCTACCGTAAGGGCTATGTCCGTTCCATGGTCTATATCGAATCCTCTTAAGAAAATCTGCTCTGCTTTGCCACCGCCAGCGTGCTGTGCGATGAACAGTCCAGGTACAATTTTCAGCACGTCTTGAGAAGACTGGATGGGTCTTAGACCAATATCGATCGCTGATATCTGTGCTTGATTTTGCACAAAATCTGGTCTCACTTCAACGTCTAACAAAGATATATTGACAGGAGATAGTGCTACTTCAATCTCAGTTTCTTGTTGCGCATTAACGGTAATGTCTTGCTTATACTTTTCAAATCCGACAAAACTTACCTGCAACTGGTATTTGCCTGAGGCAATATTTTCTAAAGAAAACTTACCGTATCGATTCGTAGAACTTCCTTTGGATGCTTCAACCAAAAGTACATTTGCACCGATAAGTGGTTCGCCAGAAGCGTCTACTATAGTACCGGTAAGTTGGCCTTGCTGGGCCATGGCTTGAAAAACCTGTGTACAGAGACAAATGAATAGAATTAAGTGTCTCATCTTGATTAGCTTTTAAGGTTTTCTTTGATGCGCTGCGTGGTAACAGGGCCTAATTCATAAGCGCTTTCTAAGGCTTCCTTTAGGTATTTGTTTCCCTTACTGTCTTGCTGATTCATTTTATAAATCATGCCCAAGTGATAAAGAACTTCCGGCTCAGACGACTGACCATCTACAAATAGACTGGCAAGTTTCATTGCCTTCTCTACTTCGCCATTCTGTAAGTAGGTCCATGCCAAAAGATCGTACATCTGTGGCGTAGGGCGCTTTTCTTGTTCCTTGTTTGCTGCTTCAATGGCTTGTGTCGGCATGCGGAAATCTTCGGCTGCTAACAGTATCAAATACTTGTTGTGCATGCCCATATAGGCGGGTGAAGAAGCTTCGGCATAGAATTCCTTTTTAAGGGATAGACTTTTATCCTCATTTCCCTCAAAGTCGGCTATTTCAGCCAGCATTAGTTTAACCTGAGGGTCGTTGCCGTGCGCATCAATATGAGAGAGGATTTTCTTCGCTGCCTCAATATTTCTATCGTGGGCAAAGTTGATCCAGGCGAGCCCTTTCCAAGAATGCCAATGGCTAGGGTCTTGGTTTAAAACATCTAGATAAGCTTGATATGAATCTTTAATTCTTCCAGCGTGACCATACATGTCGCCAAGGTTAGAAACACTCCAGCTGATGGTTGACTTATCGAATTTTACTCTTTCGTAAGCTTGTTCCATCAATAGGATAGCTTTTTCTAAGTCACCCTCGTGATCGGCAAATTTTGATGCTCTGGTCAGGTAGTCAAATGAGTTTTTACTCTTTTGTTTATTAAGCGCGCTTTCGGCTCTTTCAAATTCGCCTAATTCCATTAGGGCATCGAAGAGCATATAGTAAGAGGCGGCTTGATCTTCACCTTCTTCTAAAGCGGCTAATGCATAATCCTTTGCATCGGCAAATTCGTGTTTAGTGATGGCGTTGGCACTTAGCGCTCTATAGATACCTGATTTTCCGAAGTGGCTTAGCGTCAGCGCCTTTTGATAGAGGCTGTCTGAGGTATGAATGTCATCGATTAGTCCATGTGCACGAAAGCGTTTGGCATAAAGTCCGGCAAGTTGGCTGTAGTTCATGGAATTGTTGGGCACTTGTTCGGATCGATTTCTCCAAAATGAAATCTCTTCATTCATGCTTTGATCGATCTCCGCTGAATTCATCATCAAGGCCTGATAATCGGGCAATCGAGAGATGTTTTTCTTTGTGTTGGGTTGACAAGAGAGTATGAGTGTACTCGCAAGACAAAGGGTTAATAATTTTTTCATGAGTTGGTTTTGTTGATGAGACCTCTTGAGATCTCCCCGAAGGGAGATCCGAAGGGGTAATGATTGTATGAATTATTCTTCTACCAAGGGGTAGCTAGGTATGGGAATGTGCCTAAGAAAGCTTTGTCATTCGCATCTACGTTATCGTCTGTAAGGCCTGGGTTTGCAGAGCCATCAGGTCCACCGAAGATGAGTAGTAACTCTGTAGAGATTACATCATCCGAAAGGGTACGGCCTGTTAATACATTCGTACCATCGAAGAAGGTAGTTGTTCCTGTAAGCGATACTGTTAATACATCTGTTGCTAAAACACCGATGAAGGTTCCTGCATCTAGACCTAGTGCGTTGGTGGTATAACCAGCGTTTAGCGCCAAAAGTCGATTTTCCATCTCAGTACTAAATGCAGCGCCCATCTGTGAAGGAACGGTTACATTGAAAACGTCCTTCCGGCTACCAGTAATAAATACTGTATTGATGGCCGGTCTGCCCATCTGATCCTCTTGTGCATATACTGCAGTTGCATCAGGCATGTTATCGACATCATCATCATTGTTACATGAAGTAAATCCGATGGTAAGTGCACCTACAAATAGAAGTGCGATAAGTTTGTTTGTTTTTATGAATTTCATTTTGTTTCTGTTTTGAGTGAATATTATTGCTTGCGTTTGGTCTCTACCCAAGTGTTGACAGAGTCACCAGAACCAATCATTGATTTTGGTACTTCTACTACTACTGCGAGTACATTTGTACCTGCAAAAGAGTCATTCCCTGGATCGTTAAATGAGCTTGCATTTCCTCCGAGAATCGCTCCGAATTGAGCAAAGTCAAAGAAGAATGGGTCGTCTCTTGGTCCAGCGAATACGCTGATTCCACTGTTAGTGCCAACTATAGCACTGCTTCCGTAAGGCGTGATGCCTGCTTGTGTAAGCGTGGCATTCGTGTCAATAGAACTGTTAAGGCCTGTTGTAGCAGGAGGGTAAGGTCCGTATGCGTAAACTTGACCGTTTTCAAAGATGCATTGAATGACTAAGTCTTCAATCGCGTCTCCATCGTTGTCGATGTTAAACTCGATCATTACGTTCTCGTCAAATTGTGCATTTGCTGTAGCACTAGGGCTCATCAAACCTTGTACCGTAGCCGCGAAAACTATATTGCTAGAGTTCTGTGGACTTTGGTAGGCAAAAAGGTCAGCGATATCCGATCCAGTATCTTGCACTCCAGGTGCTTCGTTGTGGTCGGCAGCGATCAAATAGATGCTGGTGGCAATGGCCAATAAGGCCGTCATAAATGTGATTTTTCGTTTCATTGTATTTGATTTTTGGATGTAGTTTTCCTGTTCACGATTTGTATCGTGTTAATTTTCAATGGATTAAGTTTATTTTCTGAAATATGGGCTGATTTAGCCCGGCATTACGACAGAGTCGATAACATGAATGACACCGTTTGATTGGTATACATCATAAATAGAGATGTTGGAGACGTTACCTTTTTCGTCTTTAATAGAAATGTTTTTGTCACCATTCATCATGGCAATAAGTTTTCCACCACTGACTGTCGTTAATTCTGTCATTCCTTTTCCTTTTTTGATGGCTTTCATAATGGCTTTCGCGTCCATTTTTCCAGCAACAACGTGATAGGTAAGGATAGTTGTTAAAAGCTTCTTGTTTTCCGGCTTTACTAGTGATGCTACAGTTCCAGAAGGCAGCTTATCAAAAGCAGCGTTCGTTGGTGCGAAAACAGTAAAGGGGCCATCACCCTGAAGCACTTCTACAAGTCCGGCAGCCTTTACTGCGGCTACTAGGGTAGTGTGGTCTTTAGACTGAACGGCATTTTCAATAATATTCTTTTTCGGATACATAGTTTCTCCGCCCACCATTACGGTTTCTTGAGCGTATGTAGACTGAATGCCGACTACGAATAAAGCGATGAGGGCAAGCTGTTTCATTTTAGTTTTCATGTGTTCTTTAGTTTTGATTTCAGGCATACATACGGGACTGGCTTACCGATTGGATTTAGGGGGATGTAATATTTCTCAAATTTCTTCTCTTTAGCGCTCACCTGTCTGAGGCAAACAGGTGGGGAGAGTTCCGAATCTTTAAAGGTAAATGGGGTGCCTTGGCCTAGTTGGTGTTGTCACCAACAATTCCAAAGCGTAACTACTAGTGCTCACTTGTAGTGAGAGCTTATCTCATATGATGGATCCTCATTGCAAATGCGAACCAGAGGTGTGGGAGGTATTTTTAACAGTATTCTGAAACGGTTTTAAACTTAATTATATGTCAAACCAGTGTGTTGCTTGTAGATGTTAAACCAAGGCTGAAAACGCGTGTTTGTTTAATCACTAACTTGCAATTGCGGACGCGATTAATCCAATAGGGTTGATCGCGTTTTTTTATGCCATTTAACCACGTCCTAAGAGGTGCGATATGTCAATTATAGATTGGAGGAAATTAATAAATATGAAAATAATAATGTCAAAGAAAGAAAAATTAGAAGATGATATAAAAACGCTTGAGTTTGAGATTAACTACTTGGAAAACAGAATGCTTCCATGGTCAACAACGCAAGAAGAATCAATATCGGCACTAAGAGAAAAGTTGAGTGAAAAGAAGAGGTGCCTTAAGGAATAGTACTGGAAAATTGGAGAGAATCAGTTAATGGTATTTCTTTCCTCGTGCTCATTTTCAGTGAGTGCTTATCTCATAAGGTGGGTCCGCACTGCAAGCCTGTCTGAGGCAGGCAGGTGCGAACCAGAGGAATGTGTGTCAGTAGGTTGTTCATTCCATTCTATTTAGCCAGTTCGTTTTTTTTCTCAATCTTTGCCTTATGAATCCAAAGCAAGGAAATTTACTCTTCTGGATGGGCCTGTCCCTAACGGCCATCGGAGTTTTAGCTGTGTATGTGCTAGAAATTCAAATGAATGATACGGAGCTGCTCTTTGTCAAGAGCATTATGTATCTGTCTGGCTTGAGTACAATTTACCTTGGATGGAAAAAAATGGAGCACAAGTTTCCAGACAAAAGAAAATAACCCAGATGGAAATCGATATTACAACGCCAGCCTTACTTTTTCCTGCTATTACGCTACTGCTACTTGCGTTCACCAATCGGTTTGTAGCCTTGGCTACCTTGGCGAGAGGTTTAAGACAGCGTTATAAAGATATGCCCGATATGCCCGAAACGGTTCTCGGCCAGATTAAGAATCTGAAAACACGTCTTTTGCTGATTAGAAATATGCAGGCCCTGGGTATCGGTAGTTTTTTCTGCTGTGTGCTCAGCATGGTGCTTATGTATTTATCTAGACAAGTAGTAGCCGACTACGTTTTCGGTGTAAGTCTATTTTTATTACTGGGCTCACTTATTCTATCCTTTATTGAGACCCAAATCTCCACCCGTGCGTTGAATTTAGAGTTGAGTGATTTAGAATCCATCTCCTCAAAAAACTAGTCTTTACTTCCTTCAATCACTTTAAACCGTCATTTCCAGAATGAGGGGCTTACCAGCGTTTTCTTGTTGAAGAAAAATGTTCGGAAATATCACGAAATTTCGTCAAAAAACTTGTCTAGACAAGTTTTTTGACATATGTTTGACTCGATTTTACCACCAACTATGGAATTCGGTAAGGCTCTCTTTCATCTTAACAATAATTTAGGCTACAACCTTTATCGTGCTTACCTGCTTTTTCACAGGGAGTTGATAAGGGCGCTAAAAGCTTATGGTGTAACTCCAGAGCAATGGCAAGTCTTAATTATTTTGTGGAACCACGGAAGTGTTACTCCCACACAAATCAGCGGAGTAACACTTCAGGATCTTCCTTCCATCTCGCGTATGATTGTGAGAATGGAAAAAAATGGATGGATCGAAAGGGTTGTCAACGAGGAAGACGGTAGGTCTTTTCATGTTGTACTCACAGAGAAGGGGAGAAAGAGCAAGAACGAAATGATCATCAAGTTGGATAATCACTTTGCTGGCTACTTACAAGAAGTGCCGCGCGTTTTACATGATGAAATAAAAAGTGAGCTTCAAAGCTTAAGGAGCCACTTAGGAGATTACACACCCATAAAGTGACAGACGGTCCGGTCATTTAAGATGTTTGACATCTAAATCTTCACTTGTTTAGGTTAAATGAAGATTACCGATGCGGTAGACATAAGGTTTACCGTGTCGGAGATGACTTTCTGATTAATGGTCTTCGTTTATTCCCACTTCAGGCTAACTTGCATACTCATGCATTTTCCCTATTCCCCATAAGCCTGATGCACATTCAAAAACACTTACTATTTACGTTTATTGTTGCCCTCTTACTTTTTAGCTGTGGTTCTAATGTAAAGAAATCTATATCTGCTGATTCATCAGGAATGGATGAAATGGCGATGGCTTTATATGGCGCCAAGGACTTCTATTCGTGGACTGAAGATAGAATTCCCTTGGTTAGCGCACACCGCGGAGGGCCATATCTCGGCTATCCAGAAAACTCGATTCCTACTTTTGAAAATGTATTGAAGTATACACCCGCGGTGATCGAATGTGATATTGCCATGACGGCAGATTCGGTTCTGGTGATGATGCATGACAATACACTTGACCGAACAACTAATGGAACGGGTAAGGTGATGGACATGCTTTGGGAAGACCTTCAAAAGCTGAGGCTAGAAGACAACCAAGGGAATTTGACTGAAGATAAAATCCCTACCCTCGAAGAAGTTTTGAACTGGGCCAAGGGCAAGGTGCTGCTCACCTTAGATGTAAAGAGGGGCGTACCGTTTGATAAAGTAATCGAACTTGTTGAGCAAACTGATACGGAAGAATATGCAGCGATCATTACCTATCGTGCAAATGATGCTCAAAAGGTTTATGAATTAAATCCCGAGCTGATGATTTCAGTGGGTATCGGAAACTTAGAGGCCTATGAAGCGCATCGTAGCCTAGGAATTCCTGACGAAAATATGATCGCCTTTACAGGAGTCTCTGAGCCAGATCCGTCTTTGTATAAGTTCCTGCACGACAAGGGTATTTATGCTATTTTAGGGGTCTTAGGTAACTTGGACAAGAAAGCTATCGCGAAAGGAGATAGCATCTATGCCGGTTTTGTAACAAGGGGTGCTGATATTCTCGCAACTGATCGCCCTATTGAGGCTGCAAAAGTTTTAGAGGAATTGAAACCTAAGTCGAGTTCAAAGTTTAAATATTTCAAATAGTGATTGATTTAAGAAGTGATACCCTCACGAAGCCAACGCCCGGCATGCTCGAAGCGATGATGACGGCAGAAGTGGGTGATGATATGTTTGGCGAAGATCCAACTGTAGAGGCACTCGAAAAGCGAGCCGCACATATGTTTGGAATGGACGCTGCGCTGTATTGTGCCTCTGGAACCATGACCAATCAAATTGGTATTCGATTACACACCACCTTGCAAGACGAAGTGATTTGCCACAAGCACTCACACATATATTTGTATGAAAGTGGTGGACTCATGTCTAATTCTGGCGTGTCTGTTCGCTTATTGGAGGGAGAGCGTGGGCTGATTACTGCGAAAGATGTGGAGGCGGCCATTCAGCCGGATGACATTCATGCGCCCGTTTCTCGTGTTGTTTCTTTGGAAAACACCATGAATAAGGGAGGTGGAAGCTGTTATGACTTTGAAGAAATCTGGGCCATTCGCGAAATGTGCCACGAACACGGTTTGGCTTTACACCTTGATGGGGCAAGACTTTTCAATGCCTTAGTGGCCACAGGGCAAAAGGCCAAAACTTATGGGGAAGTCTTCGATACCATTTCCATTTGCCTCTCGAAAGGATTGGGCGCACCGATCGGCTCTTTGCTACTAGGTGGACATGATGACATCAAACGCGCCAAGCGAATTAGGAAAGTAATGGGTGGTGCTTGGCGACAAGCTGGCTATATCGCGGCAGCAGGTCACTATGCGCTAGATCATCATGTGGATCGCCTGGCCGAGGATCATAATAAAGCCAAAGAGATCTCAAAAGTTTTAGAGACGCTCGACTACGTGGAAGAAGTCTATCCTTGTGAAACGAATATTCTGATTTTCAAGCTGACCGATAAATACGATAACAAGACTTTTATTCAGCAACTGGCCGATCACGGGGTACATGCCTTCGGTTTTGGTCCACAATTGATTCGGTTTGTAACGCACCTTGATTTCACCGATGACCACATGGATCAATTACTTAAAGTCCTAAAGAAGCTCTAATATGAAGCAGTTTTTACTGGCTTTAGTCAGTCTATTTATCATCTCAAGTTGTCAACCATCTAAAAAGGAGGAGGAGGAAGTGAAGAAACCTGACAATGTTGAAATTCTCTTTATTGGCACATACACCCAAGAAGAAGGGCATGTAGATGGCAAAGGAGAAGGAGTCTATGTTTATGAGATGAACAAGGAGACGGGTGCGCTACGCTATCTGTCAACTTCGGATGCGGTGATTAGTCCGTCTTATTTGGCCGTTCATGAAAATGGTAAATGGGTCTACGCGGTTAATGAATATAATGGAGGTGAAGATGAGTTCGCTACGGTTACTGCCCTAGAATACAATCCGACAGATCACAGTTTGAATTATCTGAATGAAGTAGGTAGCATGGGCCAGTATCCTTGTTATGTAAGCATAGACAATACGGGTAAGTTTGTAATGGCCGCCAATTATCTTGGTGGAAGTGTCGCGCTCCTACCAATTAAAGAAGACGGTATGTTGGAAGAATATACTTCCTATAAGAAGCATTCTGGCAGTTCAGAACACCCGAGACAAGACGCACCACATGCGCATCAGATTATTCAGCATCCTACACAAGATTGGGTGGTGGCTGTAGACTTAGGAGCAGATCGAATTTACGAGTATGAATTAGACACGCTTTCTAAGACTTTGAATTATGTGGGGGATTATCCTAACTCACCTAGAATGTCTGGGCCCAGACACATGGTGTTTCATCCTAATTTAGAGGTAGCCTATATGCTGAATGAATTAATTGGTACGGTTGAGGTTTTTCGTACGGCAGACTCTGTTCGCATGAGGCGCACTACTCAGATGATTTCCACACAAGAGGAGGGAGACATGAGAGACCCAGCAAGTGCAGCCATCAAAATCCATCCAAGCGGAAAATTTCTCTATGCTTCCAATCGCGGAGAATTGAATGAAATTATGGTCTTTTCTATTGATGAAAAAGGTGGACTAAGTCCAGTAGGTAGACAATCTACTTTGGGTTTGACACCTAGAGATTTTGAAATCGATCCATCCGGTAAATTTTTACTGGCAGCCAATCAAGATACCGATACCATTGTCACTTTCGCCATCGATCAAGCAACTGGCATGCTTTCGGAAACAGGCTATGTAGCGGAAGTTCCTACGCCCGTTTGCTTGAAGTTTTTGAAATAATGGGTAACTGGTAAAATGGTCATTGGGAATTAGGACCATCTCTTTTAACATCTTATTCCCCTTCTTTTTAAGGAAGGGTTAGGGGAGGTTTTTTTTAAACCCCCTTCAAATATCTTCGAATCAAACCATGATGATGTTCGGCATGGTAGATGGTAAAATAGAGCATTTCTCTCACGGTGATTTTTCCCATTAATGGATGGGGAAAGAGGTACTTGTCCATATCCGATCCTGACCAACCTTCCAATTTTTTGATCATTTGTTGCACAGCATCCTTGAGGTTTTGAACATTCTTTTTAGCGTTGACGAATTTGACTTTGGCAGGGCTGTAAGCCGATGGAGCCGGGCCACTATAGTCACCCAATTTGTTTTGGTAATACTCGACTAGCTCTAGATATTCTCGGCTTGGCCTTGTTGCCTTTCCAAATTTGTAGCCGATCATCATTTTCGGTACGGTGAGGCCTGTCGTTACGGCCCTGATGCTTTTGGCTAGGTGTTCGGACTGTTGGCCAGCGTTCCACTTGCCTTCTGGCGCGTATTCGTATTCGTCTTGCGATAGGTCTAAAAGAAAAACCTCAAGCCGACCGTAGACTTCTTCCAACTTACCAATGATCTCTGCCCTGTTCATATCGAAAATTAGCCGTTACGGGAAAGACAGCCAAGAGAATTGGATGAATAATCTCTGATGGTTTCGATGAGTGGAGATTCCGGATAGTTTTCCTTCATCTTTTAAGACGCTTTTTGATCCCAATAAAAATCCAGATAGAAAGCAATAGTAGCGTACAACATGTAAGAAGAGGCACGGTCCAAATGGCGTCTGTGGATGTGTTAAGCGCCAGTAATAAAGCACCTACGGAGATGATCATAGATGCGATGAGATAGCCTATGTCATCGTAAAACCAAGCATAAGGAAACAGGTGCGCTCCGGTAATAATGGCATAGGCCATAATGAAATAGTCTGGGTACTTAATTAGCACGAAAACTAAGAGCGGGAAGTAGAGCAATTGGGCAAAGTTTAACCAAAGCCCGAGTGGTTGTATCGGGTTGTCTTTTATCTTCCAGTTTGTTTTTAAAATTTTGGAGAGGCCGAAAGCCAAGGGTAACATTATCCCTCCTACCATTAAGGACAATACGCTTTTGTTATAAGCAGTATAATCTAATGTCCAAACAAAAGATAGGGTGAGCCATAATATGCTAGCAGAAATGATGAAATCAACTCCGTTTTTGGCCTGTAATTGTACCTCTTGCTTGAGGTCATGAAGGCTACGATTTTCCATAGTTGTTGCTTGGTTTCAGTTAAGAACTAGAGAATGAATTGAGTTTTCTGTTGTGATGGGGTTTTTAGATTGACGGGTTAGAAGCTCATGACCTCTCGGAATTTGATGCTTTGCCTTCGGGAAACCTCAATTTCTTCGCCATCCTTTAAGTAGACTTTTAGCGTACCGCTGAACCAGGGCTCGATTCTTTCGATGTATTTAAGGTTAATGATTTGTTGCCGGTTTGCCCGAAAGAATACTTCGGGATCGAGTCTTCCTTCCATATAGTTGAGCGATCGGGGTATCATAGGTTTTTGTGCTTTGAAATAGATCCGCGTATAGCTTCCCATGATTTCGAGTACTCGTATTTCTGCCAAGCTGACGAACCAACAGGCTTCTCCATCTTTGACAAATACCTGATTGTTTAGTCCTAGCGTTTGGCTTTTTGCTTCTAGCTCACTTTTGGTTTTTATTTTCTCTCTTGCTTTTTCCAAGGCCAAGGAAAGGCGGTCTTCCTTCACCGGTTTTTGAAGGTAATCGAGGGCGTTGTGATCAAAGGCCTTCATGGCATATTGATCGAAGGCTGTAGTGAATATAACCTCAGGTACATCTTCCAACATGGCCAATAGCTCGAAACCATCCTTGTCGGGCATTTGAATATCAAGAAAGATCAGTTCAGGTTTTATTTCCTCAATAAGTGCTTGCGCCTCTTCGGCATTTTCGGCTTCACCAATGATTTGTACATCGTCAAAGGCCTTTAGCAAATGCTTTAGCTCTTGTATTGCCAGGTTTGAATCGTCTACGATGATGGCCTTCATTGGATAGGAATGTTTAAGGTGGCAGTTACAGTTTCGTCAGAAGAGTTCTCCAGTTGGAACTGGGCGAATGGACCGAATAAAATTTTCATGCGTTCAACCAAGTTCTTAAGACCAATTCCCTCACGTCCTTTTTTCCGCCCCATTTGACCTGTATTGGTCACTTTGACAATTAGGCGATCATGCTCACGAGTGGACTCTACACGAATGAAGCCTCCATTCTTTTGGACAGATAAGCCATGTTTGATGGCATTTTCTACTAAGAGCTGGATGGCCATTGGGGGTATGCTAAGTTCTTTGGTGTCTTCCGCAATATTCAGCACATAAGCGAGCCGATCATTGAACTGAATGGATTCTAGTTGTAAATAGTCTTGGACAATGTCCATTTCTTGTGAAAGGGTGACTTTCTCAGAAGCATTGAATTGTATGGAGTAGCGAAGGAGTTCCGAAATATGTGTGACCATTTGCCGGGCACGATCTTGGTCGGATAGAATAAGTGATCGGATATTGTTGAGTGCGTTAAATAAGAAATGTGGATTGATCTGGTTCTTTAAAATCATCAGCTCTGCTTCTTGAAGTGCCGATCTCAATTCTAACTTTTCAATCTCATTTTTGCTGTTTTTCTGACTGAATTTGATGAAGAAGTAAATGGCGGACCAAAGGATGAGCACTACATATACATTAAAGATATAAGCAAAAAAGGCCGACCAGCTAAAAGGCGAAATACCGTCTAGTGGTAGTAAGAAATAGATCAATAAATGAATAAATGCTTGGGCTAGAATGGCAACGGATAGAGTGCCTAGGAGCACTCTAGGGATGAGCTGAATCACCTTTAGTGCGATCCAGTTTTGCTTAATAATGTAGAGCCGAAAGGCGTGAGATAGCAACAAAAGAGTCGCAAAAATGATGATTTGTAGTAGAACGCCCGAAGTATTGAGACTCGCCATTCCACCAAATGCAGCAATCATAGCTAAGGAGAAAAGCGTGTAGAGCACCCAGCCTCCGATTTGACATATCCAATATGTGAAGTTCTTAGTCATACGCATTGAGAATGGTGGATAATTTAGCACAAATCATCCACCATTCATTAAGGATTTATTAGAGGAATTTCTTTAACCAACCGTGGAAGAAGGCTGGGTCGTCCCACATGATGAAATGATTGCCAATATCGGTCATATCAACAGTCACGTTTGGCAATTGTGCGTACTGATCGGTGTAAAGTTTCAGTGTACTTTCCCGTGTGCTACCATAAGGCTGGTAGGCCACCCAAGCACCAAGTACTAGTGTAGGTGCCTTGATTTTAGATAACTCTTGACGAATATCAGTGGTATACATTTCGTACATAGATTGCGCGACCGTTGGTGTATGGCTGTCAGCTCCCCAGCCCGCAGCAATGTCTATTTTGTCCTTGTCGATGATCATGGACTGGAGCATTTGCTTTTGATAGGCCACCTTATTTTCTCTTGGCTGACTATCGCTCGCCATTACCATTGTCTTCATTTGTTTGGCCATTTGCTCTGCTTGTTCAGCAGTTTCAGCTTGGGGCATTTGAATTTTTGTGAGGTAGGGTAGTGAGTCCACAATGACCAATTTTGTGGGTAGGTTTGGACGTTTGATAGCAATATTCAAGGCCATAAACCCGCCTAAACTATGTCCTATGATGATAGGCTTTTCGATGTTGTTTTCATCGATATAGTCGAGTACCATGGATTCGACTTGCTTAAAAAAACCAGCTTCGACATTGGCTAAGGGAGCGTTGCCTGCAAAACCAGGTAATGTCATCACATGGAATTGGTAACCATCACCCATGGCCTCGATCGTTTCGTCCCATACCGAGCCATCACAAGTAAGTCCTGGAATCATAATCACTGGCTTTCCTTCTCCAACTACTATCGTTTTGATAGTGCCAGAAGCTGAGTTGGCAAAAACTGTGGGTTGACCAACCGTAGCTAATGCAAGTATTGCGAATGCAATCATTCTGAGGTTTAATAATCTCTGTTTCATGATATTTTGATTTTTTGTTCACCCAAACTTACGCGGGTCTTTAAGTAGGATGTACAGGTTTTAAGGGAGCGGAAGAAATTGCTCGGGAGTGGAAGGCCTCGTTTTACTCGGAAGTTATTGGTGAATTAGTTGATTAGTGGGATTGCAGGTGAAATTTCTATGGCGTGGATAGATATCCTAAACAAATATTTATCAAATAATTTGATTACCTAAACAAATGTTTTGTATACTTGCGTTTAGGTAATAAGATTTTAGCATTATGAATCAAACATTAGGGGCCTTAGAAGAGCTGATTCTCTTACTCGTTTTAAGAGAGCGAGAATCATATGGCGCAGCGCTGGTGAAGCTGTATGCCGAACATACCAACAAGTCCATTACACTGCCTGCGGTGGTGATGGTTTTGAAGCGTCTTGAGAAAAAGAAGATGCTAAAATCATATACAGGCGACCCTTCTGCTCAAAGAGGAGGAAGGCGTAAGGTAATGTATGAGGCTACAGAGCTTGGTTATTACAGTGCGGAAGAGGCAGTCAAAACCAAAACGCAGATTTGGGACATGGTGCCTAAGATTTCTTAATGGAAAATGATACACCCATATCTCCTCCAAAGGTTGTGGAACGGTTGGTCAAGCTGTATTGTCGCAAAGACTATGCGGAAGAAGTATTGGGTGATGTACATGAAATTTATTGTTGGCGAGTAGAGGAGAAGGGTAAGGCGATGGCTAATCTTTTCTACCTACTAGATGCCTTGTCAGCGATTAGATTAATTCGAGTTCAGAATAAAACAACGGTCAAACTTAATTTTTTAGCAATGATTTCTTTAAAGGTCACATTCCGCACATTCAAGCGAAACAAATTTCAAACCGCTACCAATCTCTTTGGTTTGGCATGCGGCTTTATGGTCTTTTTGGCTATTTTTCAATATGTCTCTTTCGAAAAGAACCATGATAACTTTCTGCCCGACCATGATAACCTAGTTAGGGTTAACAGTACGCTACTCAGGGATTCCACTGTGGTATTTGAAACAGCTGCCGCTGTTCCCGCGATGGGGAGAAATGCCTTTGAGCAGCTTCCTCAAGTGGTGGATTACTTCAAGCTTTATCATACAAGTAGTGAGAACAACTGCGTGATCAGCCTCGATGAGAGCGGTCGTAATTCATTCAATGAGGATGGCATCATGCACGCTACGGAAAACGCAATTTCACTGCTGGGTATTGAGCTAATAGAAGGCAGCGCAGCATACGCGTTGGACGAACCTTATGAGGTCGTTATTTCAAAGTCACTCCAACAGAAATACTTTCAGGGAGCTTCTGCTTTCGGGAAGACGATTGTCTTTGACGATGATGATGAAAATCATGAAGTATTAACTGTAAGTGGTGTTTTCGAAGATTTTCCTGGCGACTCACATTTAACCTTCGATATGCTGATTTCTTTCAAGACGCTCTACACTCGTGAATCAAAAAGAGGTCAATCGGCAAGATTTAAATATGATGAAGACTGGGAGGGAGGTCACTGTTTTCTGACATATTTAAAGCTTGCTCCTGATGCAGTGAGACCAACCATGACCCCTGTGCTTGAGCAAATGATCAATGAGCCAATCAGCTACCCTGGTTATGCCTATCGTATTGATCTTAAGCCAGTCACTGAGATACATACGGCTGTTACTGTTCGCGATGAGGTAAAGGCAGGGGCAGACCTTAAAAAACTAAATATACTCCTCACGCTGGGCGCTTTTGTGCTCATTTTGGCTTGGGTTAACTTTATTAACCTGACAACGGCCACGGCAATGGGTAGAGCGAAAGAGACGGGCATGAGGAAGGTATTAGGCGGAACTCGGAAACAGTTGATCTGGCAATTTTTATTTGAATCCGTATTGACGGGTGTTCTGGCATTCCTATTAGGAATGGCTTTCTTTAACTTGGCTTTCCCTTATTTCAACGACTTTTTACCCGTCTCAGATAAGTGGTATGTTTTTAAAGATCCAATGACAATTCTTGGTGTTGCAGTTATCGTTTTGATGTCTGGCGTAGTGGCTGGTGTCTACCCGGCACTTGTACTATCCGGATTCAAACCTGTGACTGTATTAAAAGGTGCTTTCAAAACTTCCAGCAATGGCTTGATTGTTAGGAAGGGATTGGTCATTCTTCAAGCAGGTATTTCTGTCTTTCTCATTACTGGATTGCTCGCCATAGTCAAACAAGTAGATTATATGATGAATAACGATTTGGGCATGCAGCCTGAGCAAGTCCTCGTGATTGCTAAACCAGGAAATTTAAATCTGGTTACAGATGAGGATAGAGACTATCAAGCGCTATTCAAGTCGCTACTTTCCGATAAGGCTTTTGTACGTGATTATGCGCTAACTGATGCCCTGCCGGGAAGTGTTTTAAGAAAAGGAAAAGACATTAACCTTACCGAGGCGGAAGAGAATGAGGTAAGGACACGCGCTATCTTTGTCGAGTACAATTATTTTAAAGTACTGGATATTCCCTTTGTCGCTGGTCGAGACTTTAGAAATTCAGTGGTTGACGAGAAAGCAGTAATCCTAAATGAATCAGCAGTCACAGCGCTTGGCTTTTCTAATCCTCAAGAGGTAGTGAATCAAAGACTTTATGATGGTGAAGAGTGGGTAAAGATAATTGGCGTAATCTCTGACTATCACCATACGAGTTTAAAGAATGAAGTAGTTCCTATGATTATTAGCACGAGAAGTTGGGGTTTGGATTATCATTTGATAAAAGTTGATGGTGGTTCACTTCAGCAAAGTTTGGCGGAGGTAGAGGAGGTATTCAGTACAGTTTTTCCAGGAAATCCTTTTGATTACTTTTTTCTAGACGCGCACTTTGAACAGAATTATGAACAAGAGCAACGTTTCGGGAGATCATTTGGCTTCTTTGCCCTAATCGCCATTCTGATCGCGAGTATAGGCCTGTATAGTCTTTCGTCATTTATCACGCTTTCGCGAAGCAAAGAGATTGGTATCAGAAAAGTGTTAGGTGCTAGGGCGATGACCATTGTAAACCATCTCAATAGAGACTTTCTCATCTTGGTGCTATTGGCTTCGGTAGTGGCAACACCATTGTCGCTTTGGGCTGTAAATGGCTGGTTAGCCTCTTTCCCTTATAGGATTTCAATTGGGTTACTGTTCTTCATCGGGCCTGGTCTAGTGATACTCTGCATTAGCCTAGCAAGTGTGAGTATTAAGACAGTAGCGGCTTCTAGGTTAAACCCAATCAATTTGCTACACCAAGAGTAAGAGATTTTTAGATACTGGATGATGAATTCTTGTTGATCATTCAGTATTTACCAACCAACATTCCTAATTTCATGGAATGGACTTTTCCTCAAAACCACTTGCCGAACGTATCCGACCTCAGACGCTTGATGACCTAATCGGTCAAGAGCATTTGGTGGGGAAGAATGGTGTTTTGCGAAGGGCGATAGAGTCTGGAAGTATTCCGTCTATGATTCTCTGGGGGCCTCCGGGTGTGGGGAAAACAACCATAGCCAATATTATCGCTAATGCGGTTAAAGCACCTTTTTTCACTTTGAGTGCTATTAGTGCTGGGGTAAAAGAAATCAGAGAAGTAATTCAGCGGGCTAAGTTTCAATCGAACACCATTCTTTTCATTGATGAGATTCATCGATTCAACAAAGGCCAGCAAGATGCGCTGTTGGGTGCGGTAGAAAAAGGGGATATTACACTCATTGGGGCAACCACTGAAAATCCTTCTTTCGAAGTGAATTCAGCACTTTTATCTAGGTCGCAGGTGTATACTTTGAAAGGCTTATCTAAAGAAGACTTAACACGGCTCGTAGAGCTGGCACTGGAAAAGGATGATATCCTGAAGAAGAAAAAGGTAGTGTTAAAAGAAACGCAGGCCCTCTTTAGTATATCAGGTGGAGATGCACGAAAGCTCCTAAATCTACTCGACTTGGTGGTTGAGAATATTGGTGGCGAGACAGTAACCATTACGGATGACCAAGTCATAGAGATTGCCCAGCAGCGAGTCGCCATTTATGATAAATCGGGCGACCAACATTATGACATCATATCGGCATTTATCAAGTCGATTAGGGGTAGCGATCCGAATGCTGCTGTATACTATCTCGCGAGAATGATTGAAGGGGGCGAAGATGTTAAATTCATTGCCAGAAGACTCGTGATTTTGGCCTCTGAAGACATTGGCAATGCCAATCCAACTGCTCTAGTCATTGCCACAAGTGCTTTTCAAGCAGTCAATATGATTGGCTATCCGGAAGGAAGAATTATCCTTTCACAGGCAGTGACCTATTTGGCTTCTTCGCCAAAGAGTAATGCAGCCTACATGGCGATCAATCATGCACAAAACTTAGTACAGAAAACAGGCGATTTACCAGTTCCCTTACCCATTCGGAATGCACCTACTAAATTGATGAAAGAGGAAGGCTATGGAAAAGGCTACAAGTACTCCCATGATTTTCCGGGCAATTTTGTAGACCAAGAGTTCTTACCAGACGAGATTAAAGGCACGCAGTTATACGACCCAGGAAAAAACGCACGTGAAGAAGAAATGCGCAAGCGCCTCAAAGGAATGTGGAAAGAAAAGTATGGGTACTAGGCTTTGACTAATTGGAGCACTATACGGAAGTACGTACTAAGGATAATTCTGTTTGTCATTCTAACAGCCATTACCCAAATAGGCGGAGTTGTCTTTTTGATTAGCGTTTGGACCTCTAGTAAGTTATCATATCGAAGTCGATTTAAACCCTCTATGGTATTCTTAGGACTTTACCTATTTGCCACTTTTTTGATTGTGCCTTTTATTGCACCAGTCTTTGGTAGGGAAAGAGTTGAGGTATCAAAGAATCTAAAACCTGCGACATACATCAGCTTATTCATTAATCGGAATTACGTGACGAAGGAATTAAATGAGGTGCTAAAAGATGTCTCGGCTGAAATTCCGATAAGATTCTTAGATGCTAATTTTCCGTTTATAAATGGATTTCCGTTGCTTCCACACCTAAGTCATGATGATGGAAATAAAATTGATTTAAGTTTTATTTATGAAACTCAAGACGGAACTAGAACTAATAGTCTGAAATCTATGAGTGGATACGGGGTTTTTGAAGCTCCTCTCCAAGGAGAGATTGATCAATCAAAAAGCTGTAAGGATCAGGGTTTCTTTCAATATAATTACTCTAAGTATTTGACGTTCGGTACAAAGAATTCAGACTTGAAATTCTCTGTTAAGGAAACAAGAAGGCTGATTGAGGCTGTTGCGAATAATGGACGGGTTGAGAAAATCTTTATTGAACCTCATCTAGTGTCTAGAATGAATTTAAATAATCGGAAAATTAGATTTCATGGTTGTCAAGCAGTCAGACATGATGACCACCTTCATCTTCAGATAAATTAAGAAGGACTCGTCACATAAGTAGTCATGTCACGATTTCATATTAAAGAAATGCGCAAGCGTCTCAAGGCGATGTGGAAAGAGAAGTATGGCTATTAAGCTTCGCTTTATTTCTGATGAATAAAGAGCTAGATTGCTTAGGTGAAGATTTACACGCATACGCCTTCTCAAAAACTACTGTCGTTCTTCAAACAATTCTGGATAATAGAGGAGAATGGACAGATGGATGTATCAGTAAAGTCTTTTCCAGTAGGCTATCCATTTATCAACGTTATTTCAGGGCACGACTTCGAGATTGCAGCGTCTACCTCTTTCTTTAAAACCCAGAGTTATATTGTCGGTCAAGCTGTCAATCATTGGGATTTGAAAATGAGTTTTGTCAAAAGAGCTCTTGTGATCCAAGTTCAACCCAAAGCTATTCCACTTCTATTCAAAATGCCTGCATCAGACCTCTCTAGAAGTGTTTTTCCCCTCAGTGATGTTCAACCAAAATTGACAGGGGTATTAGAAGACTTTGTAAATAGTCCAGTTTCCAGTATAGGAGTATTGAAAAAGCTTGAGGCGTATTTCTCAAAGAGCTTAATACTTGAAGAAATAGATCCACGATTGACGTATGCGCTCGACCTTATAGTTGCTCAAGGAGGCCAAATCAGAATCCCTCAGCTATGTGAGGCCGTAAACCTGTCTCAAAGAAGGGTGCAGCAGCTTTTTAATCATTATTTTGGCGTTTCTGCTAAGAACTATTCTCGCATTATTCGTTTGCAACACTTCACCTATTCTGTTTTAAGTGGAGCGAACTTCGAAAGACTTATTCCTGATGGCTATTATGACCAGGCGCACTTTATTCATGATGTGAAAGAACAGACCGGCATGAGTCCTTTAGAGTACCTGCACTATATATCTGACCCGATTAGAAAACCCGCCTATATTCAGTCGAATATATATTTTCAACAAAGCTGATATTTCGCTTTTTTACAATCATTCTAACTTACCCTAATGCTGTTTTGTGCTTTGAGGAGGCTAAGTCTAATGCTTTGCTCCTGAAAATTTTAGTTTTATCTAAGGATCAATAAAAATGAAGAACAGTATACAAAATTTTCAAATTCCCGTTATCGACTTTGAGAGGGCCTATGATTTCTACTGTAAGGTAATGGATTACGAATTGCAGAAATTAAGTCATGATAATGCGACTATGGGTATTTTTCGATTTGATACCTCCTCAGGAGGAGTTGGTGGAACAATCATAAAGAGTGAGGGACTCAAACCTTCTAAAGAAGGAACTATGGTTTACCTTAATGCCGGAGATGACTCTCAGCCATATCTAGACAGAGTGGTTCAAAATGGCGGAAGCATTTTCGTGGAAAAGACTCCTTTGGGTCCGAATATGGGGTGCTTTGCCATCTTTGACGATGTGGAAGGCAACCGGGTAGGTTTTTACTCGAGAGTGTAAGGGTATCTCACTGATATTCGGGCGGATTATGAGAGGAAAGAGAAGTATGAAGTTAGGGTAAAGAATTGTGAATAGGATTTAAATCGAGTAGCTATTTTCAATCTTTCTATTGGAGGCAGAGATAGATATTGGCAGGTAAACAACGACTATAACTTCATCTTTTGTGGGTTTGGCCTGCTGTCCCAGAAAGCCATAATATAAAGAGACTCATTTTGAACTTCATAGAATATCAGGTAATCGCGCACTATTTTAACTCGCACATTTGGTATGTCCGTTTAGCGACCGATTTCTGGATTTGATAGAACAAAGGTATTGCCTCTTTGATAAGTTTATTAAGCTTAATGCTGTAAGTATTACTCTTATTACGGGTGATTCAGTATTTAAGAACCGATTTGCGTTGAGATTGAGCCTGCGGAGACCAAATTACTGTCTAACCATTGGTCGATCTCATTATCGGCTAATTCCGAAGAGATGCCATTTCGTTTTTCGATTTCTACTCTTGCCTCAGCAACAGCTTGCTTTTGAGCTTCGGAAGTAAGATAAATTGAATCGTCAAAATCAACAGCTAAGAGTCTGTAAATTTCTTCTAGTACGTTCTGATCTTTGATCAACTTGATTTTTTCAATCAGTCGGTTAACGTGCTTCTCTTCTGACTCAATCATAACTTTAAGCTACAAAATAATTTTGAAGGCATTCTCAGTGAAGTAGAAGCTACAAGCTCAGGAGTGCACATGATGAATGGTAATTTAGATCGCGTATTTCTTTTTAATTATTCTGATTGCTTTCCCCATAATGCTTCGGTCCCATATGATGTTGATAAAAGGGAATTCTATCTCGATAAACCGACCTCTTGTCATGTCTGTCGGAAAAATAAATACTTCTTGGGTCTCTCTAATTGACAGTTTATAGACGGGTGGGCTGACAAAAAGCACACGCTTAAGCGAATCAATTTCAGTCCAAATGTATTCTTTGTTCTCGATAATAATTTTTTGCTGGTTTAGGCAAACGTTCACGACACGACCTGGATATAACATTCTAGTTAAAATCAAAAGTGAGCCAATGCAAATGGCAAGAATTACCTCAAACAAACTAGTGGTATAATATTCATAATCACCTGTTGAGAGTTTTTGAGGTGCTATGAAAAGGAATATACCAAGGCTAACGAGTAGTAAGCCGAATATCAGATGGGCGTGCCTGAATGACCAAGTCGATTGAGAGTTGCTGCAGATCATTGTTTCCTTAAATACACTTTCATCGTTTCTGCGCCACCGGTTTGTGTCCAGATCATTTGATCCTCTCTGAAGGAGACTTCCCACATGACGTTGGTTTTAGAACCTTCAGATATGATGGTTAAAGTGGGCGCATGAGCTCCTATTTGCCAAATACCCGATTCAACGCGTTTATTGTTCTCGTCAAACTTTCGGTAGGCCCTATCCCAGCGGAAGAAGTAAGCTCCGGGCAACATCGAATATTCTGTTTTTACCACCCCGGTTGCAGGGTCTATGCCCTCAGCCTTTTCAATACTCCATCTACCAACAATCTTGTCCCAATGGGCCAAGGGCTTTTTGGTGACTTGGATAAGGCTCACTCGTACTTCTTGACCGTCTTCTGTCCTATTCCATGTCATGGATTTATCGGATATGCTGATCTTGAAAGGGCCATACTCATCCACTACGCCTTGATTGGATTGTAATAGTGCTTGTGTGTCCTGATCGTAATTATAGCTGCCAGCCATATTTTGAAGCCAGCCATTTCCTGAAGCCATAGTACCATCTGCTAGAAACTCAAACCACTTGGCTGTAGGGGTGAGCGTATCATTGCCTACTGTCACTTCAGTTACTTCCCAGAGGCCAATTATTGGTGATGGTGCTAAATTAAAATCGCCAGTTTTCTGATTGGCTATATCTGAGTAGCTCTGGCCCATTGCAGTACTTACACCAAGCATAATCATAAAACTCAAGACAATATTCAGGGGCTTCATAACATAAAACTAATCACCTAGTTCTACATACCTAAATTAGCCGCCAAAATTATTTAACTTCGATTCCCTTAAAGAATAGTGATATGAAGAACATCGTTTTAGGTCTACTTGCCACTTTAGTTTTTGTTGGTTGTCAGTCAAATGAGGCGGCCGATATCCCTGACGTGAATATTGATACATTAACCATTGATCGACATATGTCGATTCTCGCGTCTGATGATTTTATGGGGAGAAAGCCTTTCACTGAAGGCGAAGAAAAGACCATTTACTACTTGGAGTCAGCATTGAAAACCATGGGAGTACAGCCTGGCAATGGTGATAGCTATTTTCAAGATGTGCCTTTGGTGGAAATCACTGGAACACAGTCTACCGTTATGCAGGTAAAGGGGAAGGGTAAGACTTTTGATTTCGAAACGGGCAAATCAGTTGTGGTGTATACCGAACGTGTGGAGGAAGAGGTATCCATTGAGGATTCTGAGTTAGTCTATGCAGGTTTTGGGATTGTGGCACCAGAATATGGTTGGAATGACTACGAAGGCTTAGATGTAAAAGGAAAGACAGTTGTTGTGCTGGTCAATGACCCTGGCTTTGGTTCAGGTGACGATGATTTGTTCAAAGGAGATCAAATGACCTATTACGGTCGATGGACTTATAAATATGAAGAAGCTGCTCGACAAGGCGCTGCAGGTGTGCTGATCGTTCATGAGACGGTGCCTGCCGGTTATCCTTGGATAGTTGTTGAAAGCTCTTGGACGGGAGCAAAGCTTAACCTTGACGATGCCAATCCGCCCTATAAATGTGCCATTCAAGGATGGATTACAAGAAATACTGCGGTTGCACTCTTTAGAGAAGCTGGTATTAAAGACTATTCTGATCTGGCGAAGAGCAAAGATTTTAAACCTGTCGCCATGGGTATGACGGCAAGCGTTGGGGTAACCAATGTAATTAAGAAAGACATGTCCAGAAATGTAATCGGCATGATTAAGGGCAGTGAACGACCTGACGAATACATTATTTACTCATCACACTGGGATCATATAGGTGTTGGCGAACCTGTCGATGGTGATTCAATCTACAATGGTGCGCATGATAATGCATCAGGCGTTACTGGTATGCTCACCATTGCAGAAGCTTTTGCCAAGTTAGAGACTAAGCCTGAACGATCGGTAGTATTTCTGTTTGTTACGGCTGAAGAACAAGGTTTATTAGGTTCTGCATACTACGGTCAAAATCCCATTTTCCCTCCAAATCAAACGGTAGCGAACATCAACATGGATGGGCTTCCTGCTTACGGAGAGATGAAGGATTTAACGATTACAGGTTACGGCCAATCCGAACTAGATAAGTATGCTACGGCTGAGGCTCAGAAGCAGGGAAGATATGTGATTCCAGATCCAGATCCGGGAAAAGGGTACTTCTTCAGGTCGGATCATTTCAATTTTGCCAAGGTGGGTATTCCAGCGCTTTATGCTAGTGGATCGTTTGAGTCTAAAGAAAAGGGTAAGGAATTTATTGCTGAAAAGACGGCAGAATACTTGGCGATCAGATATCATCAAACGATGGATAACTATATTCCAGAGGACTGGGATTTAAAGGGGATTGCTCAAGACGCAAAACTTCTCTTTAATGTTGGTTATCGCTTAGCGAACGAGACTTACTTTCCACAATGGAATGAGGGCTCTGAATTCAAAGCAAAGCGTGATGCCGATATGAGTCTAAGGAAGCGTTGAGTTCCTTGTTTTGTGTTTCGCGCCTACTTGGTCTTTAGCACTACTGACATATCTTTTTTGCTGTTATCATCTCTGAATGGATATAATACCCAGCTAATGGTATTATCATCTTTGCGCGTGTACTCTTGATTTGAGAAAGATTTGATCTTTTTTGCAGTCGCAATTTCAACGCCAAAATGTAGGTCTCCAAACATCATTTTCATCATATCTATGTCGAGTTCATCGTCCTCTGCGGCTCCTTCGTTCAATCCTTCCTCAAAAGCATCTAGGATACGATTAGTGCCAGTTCGCGTGATGGTTCTTTTATTCATACTGAAAAACTCGAATATCTCAACTTCGGTCTTTGTGGAATCCGAAACATAAGTGCTCATGCCTACATTCAGTGCATCGACATCAGCAAAGTCAAAACCAACGGAGACGGTAAAGTTTTCATCGTCAAACTCTGTTCTCACATTACTAATACCCTCTATGGCCTCCAGTTTTTCGATCATTTCGTTTTCATTCATATTCATTTCCTTCATAATCTCATCGGATGAGATTTCTTCTCCGGTCATTTCCGCTAGGGACTTTAGTTCGCTCATGTCAATGGAGAAGCTATATTCTCCGCTACCATTGGCGTTAAAGAAAACCCTTTCCAGAAAGTTGATACAAGAAGTTGTACTGAGTGAGACGAATAAGATTAAAAGAATGGTGGCGAACTTTTTCATGTTTAATTCTAATTGATGGCTGAATAAAAATTATACTTCAAAGATAACTTCCTCATTAGGAATACGAAAGCGTTCCGAATATATCCCTTCATCGGACCCAGGTCCACAACCGATGACCATATTAACTTCTGCTTTTCTCGGTAGACCTAAAAAATTCTTGATGCGTTTGGCATCCATGCCTTCCATAGGGCAGGTGTCGTAGCCTTCGGCTTTCATGCTCATCATAAAGTTCTGGGCAGCGAGGGCAGCACTTTTATGCACGGAGATTCTAATGTCGGCACGGTTGCCGTGTCGTACCATTGGCCGTGTTAGCCCTACAAAAAAGTAAAAGCACTTTTTAAAAATCCCCCAAATGTCTAAAGGGTCGCTGAAGTAATATTTTGGAATAAGGCTCTTGTAGTAACCGATCGCTCGCTTAGCACCTTTGTCGGTTCTCCCTTCATAGACTTTTTCGATTTCTTTCAGTAATACTTGTTGTCGTTTTCTCCAAAGGTCTCGCCTTGTGACCACTACCAGTAACTCTCTAGCAGTCTTGGCGGCCTTTTGGTTCATGCACATCCAAGCTACTTTTTCAAGGGCTTCTGGTGATTTGATGCGGTAGAACTCCCAGAGCTGCATGTTGCTACTGTTCGGGGCTAGAATGGCCCTGTCTATGCTTCGCTTGACCGCCTCATGATCAAAGGGTTCTTCAGCATCATAAATACGTACTGACCGTCTTTCGTTGACAATTTGATCAAATATTTTGGCTGATTCCTTCATGTTAGTAGACGGCTGGAATGAGGGTTTGGGAAAGGATGACAAGTAAAATAATGGCGATGACGTTGAGCAAGATTCCTGCCCGCATCATGTCTTTAATACGGATCATTCCACTTGAAAATACGATTGCATTTGGTGGCGTAGAGATAGGCATCATAAAGGCGTAACTGGCGGCTAAGGTCACTGGCATGGTTAGATACATCGGGTTGATGTTGAGACTGACGGATATACCGATGACTACCGGTACGAAGATTACAGTTAGGGCTACATTACTCATGAGCTCCGTCATAAAGAGCATAAAGGCTGTGAGACCAGCAATGAGTAAAATAGGAGAGATATCACCGTTACCGGCAATGGTTTCACCCACTACTTGGACGATATCTGATTTCTCCATGGCCTTGGCTAAGGATAAGCCGCCTCCAAAAAGTAAGAGTATGCCCCAAGGGAGTCTCGATGTATACTCCCATTCCAATAGGAATTTAGTTTTCTTAATTTCTAAAGGAGTAATGAACATTAGGATGCCTCCTGTGATAGCGATGATGGAGTCATTTAAAAGCGTAGTGTCAAACCAGGAGTTAATGCTCCCACGCAGTATCCAAGCCAATGCAGTAGCCACAAAGATCACAGCCACTCGTTTTTCAGCTTTACTTATTTTTCCCAAGGCCTTTACCTGATCATCAATTACTTGTGCTGAATCTGATAGTTTTACGATACCGCTTGGGTAGAGTACTTTGGTAATGAGTAGGTAGGTAATGGTGAGCATGATGATGCAGATCGGTAAACCAACACTCAAATATTTGGCAAAAGTGACTTCGGTATCGAGCATATCACTCATAAAACCTACCCATGCTACATTAGGTGGTGTACCAATAATTGTGGCAGTACCGCCAATATTAGCGGCATAGGCGATCCCTAGCATCAATGATAGGGCGAAACGCTTTTTACCTTTTTCGGCTGCCTCATCTATTCCTAACAAGTTGATGATAGAAAGGCCAATGGGTAGCATCATTACTGTGGTGGCGGTATTGCTTATCCACATTGAAATGAATGCCGTGGTTAGCATAAAGCCTAGAATAATGCCGTTAGGGTTAGTGCCTGTTAATTTTATCAAGTTCAAAGCAATCCGCTTGTGCAGGTTATGTCGTTCCATGGCTAGGCCAAGCATGAACCCTCCCATAAAGAGGAAGATGATTTTATTAGCGTAAGGAGCGGTGGCTTCATCAACGGTAAAAATTCCGGTAAGCGGAAATAGAACAATGGGTAAGAGTGCTGTAACTGCAATGGGTGCGGCTTCGGTAATCCACCAGACTACCATCCAAGCCGCTACGGCAATCACTTTCCAAGCCTCTGAGCTTAATCCAGATGAGGGGCTCCAAAGGGTAAGGATGGCGAATAAGGCTGGTCCGGCTATTAAGCCAAAGATCTTTGCTCCGTGAAAGTCAGGTTGTTTCAAAATCGCTAATTATAACAGTTCGGTAATACTAAAAGTGGAACTCTCAGTTACCGAAACTTTTACTTTGTGTCAAAAGATAAAGGAATGAATAGAATTATCATATGTCTGTTGGTCTTAATGCTTGGTGCAAAGGTTACCAGCTATGGTCAGTCTCTTAAACGAGAAGGCGTTTCAGCTCCCATGGGTTTTGATTACCGTCCAGAAACCGTCAAAATACTAAGCTGGAATGTCGAACACTTTGTAGATCAACTGGATAATCCATATGTCAACAATAACCGCGAGGACAATCCAAAAGAGCAAATGGAAGGAAAAGAAGAACTTTTGGCAAAGGCCCTTCAAAAAGTGGACGCGGACATAGTTGTTTTGCAAGAGTTTGAAAGTTCAGAATACCTGAGGTCAATTGCTGAAAAGTATTTTCCAGAATTGGGCTATCTCTTTTTTGTAGGAAATGAAAGCGATGGTTGGTATATGAATGTAGTAGTCATGAGTAAAGTGCCATTGGGCACCCTTTACAGTTATGGTTCGCTTTATACGCCCGTTCCAGGCATTGTGAATGAAGCGGGTGTTGAGGAGACTCAGGTTAACCTGAATACGCGGATGCTGTCGATTGATGTGTTTCCAAATGAAGAATACACATTTAACCTGACTGCTGTTCATCTTAAAGCTGGAAGAGGCGAGCGAAATGAGCATATGAGAATTGGACAAATCAATTTTTTGAAAGGTCAATTCTCAAGATTTCTGAGGGAAGATAAAAGAGTGAACCTCGTAATGATGGGTGATTTCAACAGTTTGCAAGGAAGTAAAGAAATGCAAGCCCTTTTGGCAGGAAAACGAGGCGCTAAATTTCTTGACCCTCTTCCAGAACATGTCCTGACGCACCCGTCAAATGGACCAAGCCAGAGGCTTGACTATATGATTTTTAATGCCAACATGATTAAGGAACTCCTTCCAGCCAGTATGACGGTAAATTACATCCTTTCTCAAGAAGAAATGATTGAAATAAGCGATCACTTGCCCGTTATAGGAACGATTCATACTAAGGACAAATAGAAAAAGCCCCAACTTCTCGGGGCTCTTTCATCTTCAACCTTAAAATACTAAAAACTAACTAACTATGTTTAATTCGCTCTCTAATAGAATTTAATTCTGATCTACCTTCACTTACCTATCTATTTTAGAATTAAGTTCTGTTGTATAGACGCTTACTTGATCTAAATAGTTTCAATATGCCGTTCCTTTTTTAGTTAAAAAGCGTTAAACGGAACCTTATCAAAATTATGGGTGCGAGTTCCTGATTAAAGGATGTTTCTTGTCCGGTATTCTCTTTGGTCAAGCCATATTATATTCTATTTTTGCGTCAAAATTAAACCCACAGCGATGAGCGTTTTAGTGAATAATGATTCCAAAGTGATTGTGCAAGGATTTACCGGTTCCGAAGGTACATTTCATGCAGGTCAAATGATTGAATACGGCACCAATGTAGTAGGTGGTGTTACTCCTGGCAAAGGAGGGCAGAGCCACTTAGACAAACCTGTCTTCAACACTGTTGAGGATGCTGTCAATGCTACTGGAGCAAACGTATCTATAATCTTTGTGCCACCGGCTTTTGCTGCTGACGCCATTATGGAAGCCGCTGACGCTGGTATTAAGGTGATCATTGCCATTACAGAAGGTATTCCTGTGAAGGATATGGTGTATGCTAAAGAATACATCAAAGGAAAAGATGTAACCCTCGTTGGTCCTAATTGTCCGGGTGTAATTACTCCGGGAGAGGCCAAAGTAGGTATCATGCCCGGTTTTGTTTTCAAAAAGGGAAGAGTTGGATTGGTTTCAAAGTCAGGTACTTTGACTTATGAGGCGGCTGATCAATTGGTTAAGGCTGGTTTAGGTATTTCAACCGCTATTGGTATTGGTGGTGATCCAATCATTGGGACTCCGACTAAAGATGCTGTTGAGTTGTTAATGGAAGATCCAGAAACTGACGCCATTGTAATGATTGGTGAAATTGGTGGTAACTATGAGGCACTTGCAGCAGAGTACATCAAGGGTACTGGAAACAAAAAACCTGTAGTGGGCTTTATCGCAGGCCAAACTGCACCTCCAGGTAGAAGAATGGGGCATGCTGGTGCAATCATCGGTGGTGCTGAAGATACTGCTGAAGCTAAAATGAGAATTATGGCTGAATGTGGTATTCACGTGGCCAAGTCACCTGCTGATATTGGTGAAACTATGGCGAAAGTATTGAATGGATAAGCTGAAGCTTATCAAAAAAAGCCCCTCGATGTTATCGTGGGGCTTTTTTTATGCACTTATAATAATAGTATCAAAAAAATGACTACCACTAGGAGGACTAACTCAAACTGCTGTGATACTCTTTGAACTGCCTTTGACAAAATGTTCATAACTATTTGGTTTTGGTTGGCGAATAATCAAGTGCGTGTGTGTTTTATCGGCCAATGCGTAAGGGTAGGGGCCACCTTCCGTGGCCCCGTATCCAAGAGACTCAACTAAATCAGACTACTATTGAATCTTTACTGACACTATAAAGTTGACGCTTTAGACAAGGTGAGACAATACCTAGTTTTGGGTATTTTTTAAAAAAAATTATATCGGATTATGACATAAAAAAAGTCGAGCACCAGCATTGATACCCGACTTTAAGTCTTTTACAGCGTGTTAAGGACTATTTTGCGTAATGCACGGCCCTCATTTCTCTGATTACAGTAACCTTAATTTGACCAGGATACTGCATCTCTTTCTCAATTTTCTGAGAGATATCAAAGGAGAGTTGTCCGGCAACAGTATCTGTTACGGATTCAGCATCTACCATTACTCTAAGTTCACGACCGGCTTGTATCGCATAGCATTTATTCACACCGTCAAAACTAAGGGCGAGCGCTTCTAAGTCTTTCAAGCGTTTAATGTAAGACTCCATCACCTCTCTTCTTGCCCCCGGCCTCGCGCCCGATATGGCATCACAGGCTTGTATTAATGGAGAGATCATTGAAGTCATTTCTACTTCGTCATGGTGTGCTCCTATGGCATTACATACTTCAGGGTGTTCTTTGTATTTTTTGGCCAGTTCCATACCTAACACTGCGTGAGGCAATTCTGGCTCTTCTGGCCATACTTTGCCGATATCATGCAGTAATCCAGCGCGCTTAGCACGCTTGGTGTTTAGTCCTAATTCTGAGGCCATGGTAGCACAAAGGTTTGCCACCTCTCTCGAGTGTTGGAGTAGGTTCTGACCATATGAAGACCTGAATCGCATGCGACCTACCATTTTTATAAGTTCAGGGTGAAGGCCGTGGATACCTAAGTCAATGACTGTACGTTCCCCGGTTTCTGCAATCTCTTCTTCAATGTTCTTGGTTGTCTTTGCCACCACTTCCTCAATGCGTGCAGGGTGTATTCTTCCGTCAGTTACGAGCCTATGCAGAGAGAGCCTTGCAATTTCTCGTCTCACAGGATCAAATCCTGAAATGATAATAGCTTCAGGTGTGTCGTCTACGATAATCTCAACTCCCGTAGCTGCCTCTAATGCACGGATATTTCGTCCTTCACGGCCAATGATCTTTCCTTTGATATCATCGCTTTCGATATTGAATATGGACACGCAGTTCTCAATTGCATGCTCTGTGGCAGTTCTTTGAATGGATTCGATGACTATCTTTTTGGCTTCTTTGGCACCTGAAAGTTTAGCCTCATCAATGATGTCTTTTACCAAAGCCGAAGCTTTAGATTCAGCTTCGTCTTTCAACGTTTCAATGAGCTGTTCGCGGGCCTCGTCAGCCGAAAGATTTGCAACTTTTTCAAGTGCTTTTACTTTGGCCTCTACCTTATTTTCTAACTCTTCTTTGCGTTTTTTTACGATCTCAAGCTGGGCTTCAACATTTTCTTTCATGCTGTCAAGCTCGGCTTCTTTACGGCTAATGTTCTCTTGAAGGTTTGAGATTTTAGACTCTCTTTGCTTCAGTTTATTCTCATTAGCAATGATCTGATTTTTCTTACGATTGGCTTCTTCCTCAAAGTCGGATTTGATTTTGAGGTATTTTTCGCGCGCTTCTAGAATTTTATCTTTCTTGATGCTCTCTGCCGTTAATTCGGCTTCTTTGATCAAGAGTTTGCCTTTTTCTTCTAATTCTAAGACGGCCTTTTTATTTACTTTTTGCAAAGCAATGCGTCCTAAGAAAAGTCCCAGTGCCAATGCTCCGATGGCTACTAGTACTATTGTCAGTGTATCTCCCATAGGTATTTATCATCTATACAGGAGAAGAAATAATGAGTTGAATTAAGCTTAAGAGATTGCTTCTTTGATCATTTGATTCAGTGATTCTATTTTGTCTTCAGTTGCGCTATCTATCACGCCTGTAGACTCTTCACCTTTTAATTTGGCAACCATACAGTCAAAAGCGACCATGGCCAACAAATCTTCTTTATCGTCAATACCGAATTTTTCTCGGTACGATTTTAATTGATCATTGATGTATTTACCAGCAGTACGTACCCGTTCTTCTTCTTCCGGTTTCACCTTCATTGGGTACTCTCGGTCTCCTATTTTTAATCTTACTGATAGAAGATCCATCTATTTTTGTGGCTTAGCTCAAGTGCGAAATGCACTTGTCTATCTCTTTAATGTACTCGTTTAACTTATGCTTCAACTCAGCAGATTCTTCCTTCTCTACTGTAGTGCTAGATACAATTTTAGCGATTTTATACTGATTTTGAAAATCAGATAACTGTGCCTTCAAATCGTCAACTTCTCCTTGGAGTTGGCTATTTTTCTGTTGCAATTGAGCTTGAGCTTCTCTCTCTTTTAACTGAGATTGTATAAGTGACTTGAGGTTATTCTCAAGTTGTTGAAGCTTTTGATCAATGGTTTCAGTGGCCATTATTTTCTAATTATTGCACCTAATTCTTTTTCAAATCCCTGAATAAGTCTACTCATTGTTTTGTCAATGACTTTGTCATTCAAGGTTTTTTCTTGGTCTTGTAAGAAGAAGCTAATGGCGTATGCTTTTTGATTTTCGCCAATTTTGTCTCCTTCGTAAACATCAAAAACACTCGTCCTTGTGATAAGTTGTCTTTCAAGTTTCAAGCTCAGTTTTCTAATCTGGTCAAAATTTATCGCTTTGTCAACAACTAATGACAAGTCTCTCTTCACCTCTGGGAATTTGGAGATTGGTTTGAAGTCAACCCCTAGCGGGTAAAGTGACATCAAAAAGTCCCAATCGATATCTGCCATAAATACTTCTTGCTTAACGTCACACTGTTTAGTGAGTTTGGTATTTACCTTACCCATGGTGAGTAGGGGCTTCTTGCGGGTAGAAACAGTGAGGCCATATGCGAACAGATCGCTTTCGGCTTCGGATGTGTCGTAATTGTGCACGCCAAATTTATTAAGCAGCTGACTGATGGTTTGTTTCAAGTCGAAATAATGGACTGCTCTATTTTTTTCTAACCAATGCTCTTCATTGTTCTCACCGGTGATGAAGATGGCCAGCCGTTCTTTTTCTTTATACTTTTCGTTGACTTTATGATAGGTCTTGCCGAATTCAAACAGCCTCAGGTTAGTTTGTCTTCGTTTAATGTTTCTTTCAATGACTTCGAGCCCGTTGAACAACAAACTTTGACGCATTACATTGAGGTCTTCACTCAGAAAGTTTAGGATGTGAACATTCTGGTCGTCATTCAGACTGTCTGTTGCCTCAGCATAAGAGTGCTTCGTTAATGAGTTGGTCACAATTTCGTTATAACCCGCACCAGCAAGTATTCTAGATACTTCTAATGAGATAGCATCAGGGTCTCTTTGAGAGAACTCGGAGAGAAATGTACTGCTGAGCGTGTCTTTAAGTTCAATGTTATTGTAGCCGTAAATTCTCAAAACTTCTTCAACGATATCGGCTTCTCTTTGTACATCTACTCTGTAAGGTGGTACAATAGCGGTGAAACCTTTTGTGGTTTCATTGGACAGGGTAATGTCAAGCGAACTGAGTATGTTCTTGATTTGGTCATTGGAAAGGGTTTTTCCGATGAGTCGGTTGATCCCCTTAAAAGTGACGGGTACCTGAAAGTCTTCAATCTGTTGAGGGTAGATGTCAATAACTTCGGAACTCACCTGTCCACCAGCAATTTCTTGGATTAATAGTGCAGCATACTTCAGGGCGTATACTGTTATGTTCGGATCGGTACCACGTTCATATCTAAAACTTGCATCTGTTTTTAGTTGATGCGTTTGCGCAGTTTTACGAACGTAGTCAGGGGAGAAGTATGCGCTTTCTAGGAAGATGTCTGTTGTCTTTTCTGTAACGCCAGATTTTATACCTCCAAAAACCCCAGCAATACACATGCCTTCTTGCTCATTGCAGATCATCAGGTCTCTTTCAGCAAGCACGCGTTCCTTTTCATCTAGCGTTTTGAATTTGGTTCCGGCAGGCAGTGTTTTCACAATGATATGATCACCAGTAATGGCAGCGGCATCGAATGCGTGCATCGGCTGTCCAAGACCATGGAGGACATAATTGGTTATATCTACGATGTTGTTTGTTGGGTTAATGCCAATGGCATTCAACTTTGTCTTTAGCCAGTCTGGTGAATGAGTTACTTTTACACCAGAGATTGTTACAGCCGAATACCTTGGGCAGGCATCAGTATTTTCAACTGTGACTTTGATTGCGCTGTCCGTATTGTCTACTTTAAATGCCTCTATAGAGGGCATTTTAATCTCTCTTTTGAACAGTGCTTTTAAATCACGAGCAGTACCTAGGTGAGAGGCAGCATCTGCACGGTTTGGCGTTAAGCCAATTTCATAAACGTAATCTGATTCTAAGTCGAAATAATCAGCGGCAGGCGTACCATTGGGTAAATCTGTGTCTAAAACCATGATACCATCATGGCTAGTGCCAAGTCCGATTTCATCTTCGGCACAAATCATTCCTTCAGATACTTCTCCTCTAATTTTGGCTTTCTTTATTTTAAATGAGTCTCCTGAAGTTGGGTATAAGGTTGCGTTGACGGTGGCTACAATTACTTTTTGGCCCACGGTAATGTTAGCAGCGCCACAGACAATCGGTGACGGGTCTCTTTGTCCAATATCAACGGTAGTGATGCTCAGTTTATCTGCATTAGGGTGTTTGGTGCAAGTCAATACTTCGCCCAAGACCAAGCCTTTTAGGCCTCCTTTTATGCTTTCTACTTCTTCAAGTCCTTCGACTTCAAGTCCAGAATGCGTTAATAAGTCGCCAATTTCTTTTGGGGATTCTGGCAGGTCAATGTATTGTTTTAGCCAATTGAGAGAGATCTTCATTGATATGGAATTACTCGTAGTGTAAGAAAGCCAAAATTAAGGATTTAGCTTTTTGATTTAGTGCTTTAGTCAACTTTATAAAGCTTTTCCCCAGCCGCTATCGCAATCTCCAGCATATTCTCGCGAGGGGGTATTGGGCAACTGTATTCTGCATTGAAATGACAATAGGGGTTATAAGCGTTGTTGAAATCTATAGTGACTGCGTTGGTGTTTCTGTATTGTACGTCCACATAGCGTCCGCCACCATAAGTTTCTCTTGCACTAGTTTCGTCTGCAAACATCAGGGAGAGCTTATTTGGGTCTTTTTCTTCCCAATCTTGATAGAGGATTACACGTTGTTCCGAATTATTCAACTCAAAGTCCGCATAAGCGAAAGGAATATATTTTAGCTGCTCTCCAGTAGTAGATGGAATAAAAATTGGCTGCTTCTTTCCGATCATAGTGAGTTTTGCAGTCACTTTAAAGGACTCGTCTATGGGGTAATAATTGAGGCCTGAAAAACTTGTTTTGTCTTCTTCTGTAAGCGGAGAGCTTGAGGACAGCATAAAACCATTTTTGTCCTTCCGATCGGTTTCCAGTCTTTCTACATAATCTTCGAAGCTTTCTCCAACCGTCAAGAAATTGAGAATAGTAATGGCAATTATGGCTAATACGAGTAAACCGAATATTGTATTTCGCTTCATTGGTAAATGATTCAATCTGCGCAAAAATGCATTGCGAAGTTAGGTCTCAGGTCAATCAAAAGGAAATAATAGCATGCGTATCTCTCGCTGCCAAAGGAAGAATCTAAAGTATGCCCTCGTCAGCAAAACTCAGATAGCCGTCATCGGAATAGATCAGGTGGTCTAATACGGGTATTTCGAGGAGCTGGCCTGCTTTTTTTACTTTCTCAGTCAGTCGGATGTCTGCTTGGCTGGCTTTAAGGTTACCACTAGGATGGTTGTGGATCAGGATGATGCCGCTGGCTAAATCCTCAAGGGCACATTTAAAAATCACCTTTGGATCAACCACGGTGCCGGAAACACCTCCGAGGCTAATGGGTCTTTTACTAATTACTCGGTTGCTCCGATTTAGTAGGACTACCCAGAATTGCTCAGTAGGCTGATCCATAAGGTCTGGGGAAATGAGCTTATAGAGGTCTAGTGAACTGCGTATTTGAGGTCTTGCGGCTGGGGACATTTCCTTTCGTCTTCTTCCGAGCTCAAGGGCACTTACAATAGATATGGCCTTAGCTTCACCAATGCCATTGAATTTAGTGAGGTCTTTTACCGAGAGCTTTGCAAGCGCATTGAGGTCGTTGTTCACATGAGAAAGGATGTGTTTAGATAAGTCAACCGCACTCAGCTTTTGGGAACCTGAGCCAATCAGTATGGCGATAAGCTCAGCATCTGAAAGTGTGGCTTTGCCTTTTAATTGAAGTTTTTCTCTAGGCCTGTCTTCCTCAGCCCACTTTTGAATACTTAGTCCCTTATCCACTACTTAACTATATATCGAATAAATATAAAGTAATAAATAAAAGTATAATAATTAGACATAAAAAAACCGGATCACAAAGTGAACCGGTTTCTTTTAAATCCTTTGAATTATAGGTTGTTGACCAACTTAGTCAATTTTGACTTGTTGTTAGCAGCCTTATTCTTGTGAATAATATTTTTCTTAGCAAGTCTATCGACCATACTGATCACTTTTACTAAAAGCTCTTGTGCTTCAGTTTTATCAGTAGCCTCTCTCAGTCTCTTGATATAAGTACGAGTGGTCTTGTGCTGATATCTATTTCTCAAACGCTTTGCTTCGTTCGATCTGATTCTTTTTAGTGCTGACTTATGATTTGCCATTTATTATACGCTTTCTAAATTGGGATGCAAAGATAGGTGTATTTCAAATAATTGCAAAAACTAACTATTAAATTTCAGATTTAATTTATTGGCTAGAATACGGACCCGCCTAACCTTCTACCAAAACGATGTGCTGTTTCAGAATTGATCTACCTAAACTTAGTCATAAACCATAGATTATGAAGACTTTATCCATTTTTCTGATCGTATTGTCAGGCCGCCTTTAAGGTATGAATAATTAATAAGTCAGTTTTGGTGAATGCTTTCGAAGGCGCATGAGAAATTGAGTCTGTCGAAGGTAAGTGCAACGAACATATTCAATTTTTCTCTAGGAACCTTGATAGGGTGGTTGCTGACTTATCTTTTAACTACAAGGTAAGTGGAGATAAATGAGGTCATAGTGAGCTCATCTCTACAGGTACCCAACAAGAGAGATTTGGACCATGCAATAGGCCTAATTGATTCTTTTGAAAACCGCCAATTTAACGCTACCTGAATCTTTAAAGGCTGTTGGTCTAGGGTCAGTCAATTCGTCAGCCAAACAGAATTCGAAGGTATCTTCATCGATCATCCGAATGATACCTTTCATATTGCCTAAATTTTCCCCAGCAGAATAAAACACCAAATTAATTCCCTGTGGTGAAGTAGAAGGAACCACTTCATATTTAAGGTCTAGAGGTACGCCATCGGTGACAAAGCCTTTACCACCAATGGTGTCACCCTTGGTGATCATTGTAGTGAATTTATCGGTGTCGAAAATCATATAGCCTTTTTCGGTATCAGGGTCATTGATTCCACCACCATACCATTTTCCTACCAGTAGTTCGGATATATTATTGTTAGGATTAGAAGTATTAGTAGTACTTGGAAAAACCGACTCTTGGGGTTCACTGTAAGTGATGTCTGTTATATGGTATCCATCGTTCCAATATTTTCGAATTTCTTCCTTTGGAAAAGTGCTGTTGTTGAAAAGTACCTGGGTTCTTCCTGAAACCTTGCTCATAATAAGCACCCAAAAGTTGTTGTGGTATTCGAGTTGTGTAATAATGTAGCCATTTTGGGCCTCTCTGTCTATCTCTTCTTGTGGATAGTCTACTGTTTTAAACCATCGCTGCCCAGCGTAACTACTCGTTCGTGATCCCACAAGTGCCCATCTGTCATCACCATAAGTCAATTCCGTAATTGACAGGCCTTCATCAGCGAATTCCTTGATTTTTTCACTAGGAAAGTCTGCAGTCGTGGCCCATCGCTGTTTTCCATAGCCACTTCCTTTCGACATAACTACTGCCCAAACACCGTTTCCATAATTCAGTTCGGTGATTTTGTAATCTTCGTCCCACATCTCTTTTATCTCGTCTTTGGGGAATTCGTATCGCGTACGCCACTTTTGAATAGTATAACCTGAGCCTTTTGACATGATCAATGACCATTTGTCGTTGTCATAACTTAAATCTGTTACGGAGTAGCCATCGTCCCAGTCGCTGGCTATTTCTTCTTTTGGAAATTCATCCCTTGTTTTCCATCGTTGCGTAGTATACTCACTATACTTTGTCATTACAGTTGTATAGCCCGCTGTTTGAGCATTTAGTGAGGCAATCGTTTTGTTGGAATTCAAGTATGATACATCGAGGTAGTCAATCTGAAGGGTGGAATTGGGAGGTACCATAAATCCAACTTTGTTGCTCGTTACTGAAATTCCAGTCTTTGTGGTTATTAGGTCTTCGTTGACAAAAAACTGATATTGACTTCCGACTTTCCGAATGGTGAACTTGTTGAAAAGGTCCTTATTCACGATACTTGAAGCGGTAAAAGGGACAATACTCTCATATTTTTTACCGACAAGTTGAGATAGGACATATTTACCTTCAGCGGTGAACCCGAAGTGATATTTCTCATTATTCTGTTGGATGTCTAATAACAGGTCGTTGGAAGAATTCGGCTTACCAGTCACATGTTTCATCCTAATTTCAACTTGCCAGTCTCGCTTCCAATCCATTACATCCAGCTCGTCCCAAATAGACTGGGCATTGTCATTCATTGATATCCAGTCTAGCACGCCATCGTGGGTTTTGCCCATTCGTTCCCCACTTCTGAATACTTCCCACTTTGTTTTTGGCTCATTAAAGTCTTCTCTGTAGACTCTGGTCATATCACTTTGAGAGTAGTTATTGTATGACTTTTTATTGCTCGTGTTTACTGATGTTATCGTACTAATTGATGGTGCCTTTTCTAATTGGAAAGCATACAAGTGGTCTACACTAATTGTTGTCTTCGGAGGGACTGTGAATCCAATAAAATCGCCCTTGATGGGCTTGTAAGGCATTGACTTAATGAATTGCGCGTTGATAAAGAAATAGTATGTTCTCCCTACTTTTCGGACTGTGAACGTATTATAATTCGTCTTATTGACTATTGTTGAGGAAATAAATTTGAGTATGTGGTCATATTCACCGTCTTTGTATTCGGCCAGCACGTATTTTCTGCCTGCTGTAAATCCAAAATGATACTTGTTACTGTTGCCCGGTTCTTTATCCCATATAAAGTCAATGGCACTCGTTTCCTTGCCTCTAATCCACTTTACCTTGAATTCTAACTCCCAGTCTTGTTCCCAATCCAAGTCAATCGTTTTGTATTTTACTTGCGTCTGATCGTTAAGTGAACGGAATATTAGATCACCGTTCTCGATTTTGGCCGATCTGCGCCCCGGCTCATCAGTATACCAATAATCAGAAGACGGCCCAAAATCTTCCTTGTATACACTTCTTTTCTCGGCACTTGAGTAGTCGTAATGTTTAGATTGAGAAAAGGCGGGACTAAAAAGTAAAAAGAAAAAAAGAATCAATATGAGGCTCCGAAGTTTTTGGTGCATAGTCACAATAGTCTTGATTGGGTCGATGTTCCAAGTTAATAATTTCCCATGAAATGGGTAGTCCACTGATCGAGAAGTAAGGCATAAAATAATTTTTTGGCACGGTAATGGAATAACTATCTGCAATGCATTAATAAAATGGTCCGGACCTTGAAATGAATGTTTAACATTAAATATCAAGGTTATGAAAAAAGCTTTACTAACAATAGCAATCCTATTATTCATTGGTTTGTCTGCTGATGTGTTAGCACAACGCACCAGACAGGATAATCGAAAGCCGAGAAAGGAAGAGACCTTGAATAATAGACGAGAAGGTAAAAGGCCGAAGAGGAATAACAATGGTTATAGAGCCGAAAGAACTTCAAGAGTTGTAGATCGCAGGGTAGTGAGAGATCGTGGTTGGAGAAACTACGGTTCTTCAAATACTGTGGGTCTAAGGAATACTAGAAGTGTCAGGTTTTATGACTACGACTTCCGAAGAGGAAGAAGGATCTTAGTAGACAGAGGCTATAGACCAAGTAACAGACACATTTGGGTAGCGGGTCACTGGAGATATAGTCCGAGATTCAGAAGAGATGTTTGGGTAGATGGAAGATGGAGTGTTCGCAGAGCGAACCATAGATGGGTACCAGGCAGGTATCAAAGACTAAACGGTGTCAGAATTTGGGTTGACGGTTGTTGGTCGGTCGTATATTAACAAAAGGCTCCTTGAGAAATCAAGGAGCTTTTTTATTGGGCTTCGGCCAATAAGGTATCAAATGAAATTTGCATGTGAGAGGCGTTAAAAATGGCTTTCCCGTCTTTTAGTAATATCACCTGAGGTGACTCATGGTAAACCTCGAATGTCTGTGCCACAGTATTTGACACTTCTCGGAAGGTTATCAGGTCGAGTATATAAGGTTTCATCGGGTTGTTCTCTCTCTTCCAAGTTCGTTCTAAACGATCCATCACCATGCTAGAAATACCACACCTCGTGCTGTGCTTGTAAATCAACACAGGCTGATCCTTGCTTTCTTCAATCAATGATTGAATTTGAGCTTCACTGGTGAGTAGAATCCAGTTGACTTCTTCTTTTGGCTCACTTTTTTTCCAAAACATATGCTTAATATGAGGCTAGTGCTTTTAATTTTTCTAAAAGCCTTTTTTGAGGTAAAAAGTTCTCTTCTAAATGCTTGCTGAATGGAACAGGGGTATCTAGGCTAGCTTCCCGCATTACTGGGGCGTCCAAATGCTCGAAACAGTTCTCGCTAATCCAAGCGGCTATTTCAGCGCCAATTCCACCAATCATAGTGTCTTCATGTAATACCAAAACCTTATTCGTTTTCTCAACAGAAGCTTGAACACTTTCTTTATCCCAAGGTAAGAGCGTTCTCAAATCTAGAATATCGGCAGATATACTGTCCAGCGAATTTATAGCATCTAGCGCCCAATGTACTCCCATGCCGTAAGTAACTATTGTTAAATCTTCTCCGGTGTTGGCCAGTACTGCCTTACCGACAGGTGTGGTATAATACTCAACAGGGATTTCTTGGCTATGTGAACGATAAAGCGCTTTGTGTTCAAAGAAGAGGTATGGATTGGGGTCTTCAATAGCGGCATTTAACAGGCCTTTCGCATCATGGGCATTTGATGGGTAGACTATCTTTAGTCCTGGTGTATGAAAAAACCAGGCTTCGTTTGACTGCGAATGGAAGGGGCCTGCGCCTACACCTGCGCCTGTAGGCATTCTAACTACAACATCGGCATTTTGCCCCCATCGGTAATGAATTTTAGCGAGGTTGTTGATGATTTGATTGAACCCACAGGTTACGAAATCAGCAAACTGCATTTCAACGACTGCTTTGTATCCATTAATGCAAAGGCCAAGTCCTGTACCAATGATGGCAGATTCGCATAAAGGTGTATTTCTTACCCGCTCCTTGCCAAACTGTGCTACAAAGCCTTCTGTGATTTTGAATACGCCTCCATAATCACCAATGTCTTGCCCCATGATGACGAGGTTAGGATATTTTTCCATGCTCTGTCTCAAACTGTCAGATATAGCATCCACTAGTCTTCTTTCGGACTTTTCATCACCTGCAGGCGCTATCACTGATTGCTCAAATGGAGAGAAGAGATCGGCCATTTCTTGCTCTTGATTCACTTCAGGCAAAGGTTCGGCATAAGCGGTCTCTAATCCTTCTTCAATATCCTTTTTGATCGCTTTCCTAATTTCAGCTATTAAGGCATCAGTTAGCACCCCTTGTTTAATGAGGTATTGCTCATAATTGTCTACAGGATCTTTTTTAGCCCAGTGGTCCATTAGTTCTTTTGGAACATACTTGGTGCCACTGGCCTCTTCATGCCCTCGCATTCTGAAGGTCATTGCTTCCAAAATGATCGGCTTAGGGTCTTTTCTTATTTCTTCGGCAAGTTCTTTTATGGTGCGGTGTACTTCTAAAATATTGTTTCCATCTACCTGAACGGCTTTTATACCATATGCTGGTCCCTTATCTACAAAATACTTGAATCGATACTGTTCTTCGCTCGGAGTGGATAAACCATAGCCATTATTTTCAATAACGAATATTACGGGCAGGTCCCACACTGCGGCTACATTAAGTGCTTCGTGAAAGTCGCCTTCAGAACTTGCTCCATCTCCTGTAAAAACAAGTGTGGCCTTCTTCTCTTCTTTTAGTTTATTGGCTAGGGCTATACCATCCGCCAGGGCCATTTGAGGCCCCAAGTGAGAGATCATACCTACAATATGATGCTCCTTGGTTCCAAAGTGAAAAGACCTGTCTCTACCTTTGGTGAAACCACTCATTTTCCCCTGAAACTGTGCAAAAAGCCTGCTATAAGGTATATTCCTGCCGGTGAATACCCCCAAATTTCGGTGCATTGGAAGTATAAATTCATCTTCTTCAATGGCATTGACCGCACCAACCGATACTGCCTCTTGCCCTATGCCAGAAAACCATTTGCTAATCTTTCCTTGACGGAGTAGGATTAACATTTTTTCCTCAATCATTCGAGGTCTTAAAATTTGTTCGTAGAGGTGGAGAAGTTCTTGGTTAGTATAACCGGCTTTTTTGAATCTCATATTTCAGGATGTAGGGAACAAAATTAAAGTAATGCCGCTATTGCTGAAATTAAAGATCATATTTTTAATTTCGCTCACCTTCCAGCAATGATAGCATTTAAAAGTTTTGTTTTAGACAATGGATTGAAAGTAGTGGTTCATGAGGATCACTCTTCTCCGATGGCAGTTGTTAACCTGCTATATAAAGTAGGTGCTCGCGATGAGCAACCCGAGAAAACCGGTTTTGCTCATTTGTTTGAGCACCTGATGTTCGGAGGGTCAAAGCATGTACCTTCATTTGACGAGCCCTTGCAATATGTTGGTGGTGACAATAATGCTTTTACTTCCAACGACATTACGAACTACTACATCACAGTACCTTCGGTAAATTTGGAGACCGCTTTCTGGCTTGAATCAGACAGGATGCTTAGCCTGTCCTTTGATCCGAATGTATTGGAAGTTCAACGTTCGGTAGTGATTGAGGAGTTTAAGCAACGCTACCTAAACCAACCTTATGGTGATGTTTGGTTAAAACTGAGGCCTCTTGCCTACAAAGACCATTCTTACAGATGGCCTACTATTGGTGAGAAAATTGAACATATAGAGCAGGCTACCATGGAAGACGTTCGGGCCTTTTTTTATAAGTATTACGTGCCGAATAATGCCGTGCTGGTTGTTGGTGGCGATGTAACGCTTGATCAGGTGAAGGCACTTTCAAACAAATGGTTTGCACCAATACCGAAAGGGGCGGCCATCGAAAGAAATATACCTAAAGAAACCGCTCAGCGAGAATATCGATTGTTAGAAGTTGAGGAAGATGTACCAGTGGATGCGCTGTACATGACCTTCCATATGTCTGGAAGAAATGATGATAATTATCATTCTGAAGATCTTATGAGCGACATTCTGGGTAGAGGAAAATCAAGTCGTTTGTACCAAGAGCTGGTGGAAGAGAGGCAAGTTTTTAACTCCCTGAGTGCTTATGTAATGGGTTCTTTGGACCCAGGTTTATTTGTAATACAAGGTAAACTGAACGATAACTTTGACTTAGAAACTGCAGAAGAAGCTGTCTGGGAATTACTCGAGCAGTTTAAGTTAATCCCACTGAGTGAGCAAGAATTAGATAAAGTTAAAAACAAGGCAGAGTCAACCATGGTTTTCTCTGAGATGGAGTTGCTAAACAGAGCAATGAATTTGGCTTATGCAGATATGTTAGGTGATTTGGATTTGGTAAATCAGGAAGTGGAGAAAGTACGAGCAGTAACTGTCACTTCGGTGAAAGCATCTGCAAACCGTATTCTTTCTCGGTCAAATGCTTCTGTGTTGAGATATAAAGCAAAACGATAGGTAATGAAAATAAGGACTGGATTTGGTTACGATGTTCATAAACTTGAAGCTGGGAAAGACTTTTGGTTAGGGGGTATCAAAGTACCACATACACATGGAGCTGTTGGTCATTCCGATGCTGACGTGCTCATTCACGTTATCTGTGATGCGCTGCTGGGTGCCGCAAATATGAGAGATATTGGTTATCACTTTTCAGATCAAGACCCAAAGTTTAAAGGGATTGATAGTAAGATTTTGTTGAAAGATGTGATGGACTTAATTAGAAATGCCGGATTTGAAATAGGTAATATTGATTCTACTATCTGCCTTCAGCAACCTAAAGTCAATCCGCACATTCCAGCTATGAAAGAGTGTTTATGCAAGGTGATGGGTATTGCACTTGAAGATTTATCAATCAAAGCTACTACCACAGAAAAACTTGGCTTTGTTGGAAAAGAAGAAGGTGTTGCTGCCTTTGCTACCGTACTAATCACCAAGTCATGACCGGCCCCATCCGGATCATTGAAACCGAAGATGGTTCCCAGTCTCTTTACAATGAAGATTTGAATGAAACCTATCATTCGACACATGGCGCACTGACTGAATCTCAATATGTGTTTATAAAGCAAGGGCTAGATGTGCTTGTTGAAAGCGGTGAAACCCAGATCGATATTTTAGAAGTGGGGTTCGGCACGGGTTTAAATGCCCTTTTAGTAAGAGACTATGCAAGGCGTAACCCTCAACTCAAAATTCACTTTTCAACCTTAGAACCCTTTCCACTATCTGAAGTTTTGATTTCAAGTTTAACTTACGATCGGCTCTTAGATGGTGTGTCACGAAAAGTCTTTGAAGAACTTCATAGTTGTGTGTGGGAAGAGGAAGTTAAAGTCTTAGAAAACTTCATTTTCAGCAAGCACAAAAGCCCATTAGCTGATTTCAATTCTAGTTTAAAATTCAACCTTGTGTTTTTCGATGCATTTGCGCCAAGCAAGCAACCAGAAATGTGGGAGATGGCGTTACTTTCAAGAGTTTTTACGTTGATGAAGGAAAATGGAGTTTTTGTTACCTATTGTGCTAGGGGGCAACTCAAAAGGGACTTAGCCGATTTGGGTTTTAAGGTCGAAACCCTTTCGGGGCCACCAGGCAAAAAAGAAATGGTGAGAGGGACAAAGCCTTAAGTAATTATTTCATTTTTTTTAGTGCTTTTGTTTACTACTTTCTCTCAAACTGAAAGAAATGAGTAGGTCTAAATGATTAATGTGATTAGGAAGTTGAACGTTCTTAACCTCTTTTCAAAGAGATATATCCTCGTAAATGCGCATTTGGTGTTAGCATTTATGGTGGTTGTCGCTTTTGTGGGTTGTTCAACTTCTCGGGGAGTGAAATCCGAGACTTCAGTGGACGGTTCAGTAAATCAGAGATTAGTGCTAGATAAGGATGCCATTCGTGTAAAAGGCAAGGTTTTAAGCCAGGCAAAACTTATCAAAGACCGCTACGAATATCGGTTTCAGGTTGAAGAGATTTTGGCATACGGGGCCACTTTCGCTACGGTAGAACCTAACAAAGATGAAGAGGTGTCATTAATAAGTTTCTCGGGAGACCTAAAAAAAGGCAAACTTATTACGGTAGATGCTTTTACACCCATGAGTCGGCCTTCAGGAAATCTAGTTTTAAACATGGTGAGTGAGTAGTTTTTGTGAAAAAGGTTGTCATCATATTATCCATCTGCTCTATTCTAGCCATCGCTGGCTTCTATACATTTAGATCAAATGACAGTCAATTCATTACACGCACTTACAACAGGGCTTTTGACTTATCTCAAGTGCCAAATGGCGGGGTTAATCAAAAGGAACCTGAGTCTGAAAACCCTATTGATCGTTTAGAATTTGAACTGATGCAACTCTGCGACCCTGAAACGGGATTGCTTCCAGATCATATTACTCATCTCGAATTAGATTTTGCAAAACGTAAATTCGGTGGTCAGCAGCGCAATAGCAGGTCAAGTGTTGGTGCCAAAGGAGTTTCTACTCGTGGTGTTCAAAACCAGCAGTCTTTATTTGTTAATGTTGGGCCTTTTAATGTGGCTGGTAGAACGAGGGCAGTAGGCATTGACATAGCCGATGAGAACATAATTTTAGCTGGGGGTATATCTGGAGGAATGTGGCGATCTACCGATGGAGGTGGTTCTTGGAATAGAACTACTGCATTAGAGCAGCACCCGGCTGTAAGTGCACTAGTTCAGGATACTAGAAGTGGCAAAACCAATGAATGGTACTATGCTACCGGAGAGAGGCGTGGAAATTCAGCCTCCGCAATTGGAGCATTTTATTTGGGGAATGGTATATACAAATCAGTTGACAATGGGGGCTCTTGGACATTAATTGCTTCGACAGCAGTTGAAGGAACCAGTGGTACAGATGTGTTAACCACACAAAGTACTTTTTCTTTAATAGATGAATTAGCGATTGACTTTTCGAACCCGAACGGTACGGAAATATATGCAGGTGTTTCAGGCGAAATCATTCGAAGTGAAGATGGCTTTGAGACTTTTGACGTTGTACTTGGGGCCAACAACAGTGGTTCTAATTACACTGATGTAGCGATTGCTACTTCAGGGAAAGTGTTTGCGACTATTGGAAATTCAAGATTTAACGGATCCGAAGGTGAAGAAGGTGTTTTTAAGTCGGAAGATGGTCTTAGCTGGACTCAGTTGGAATTGCCAAGTGGATTTCCCGGTACCTATTCAAGGCTGGAACTGGCTATAGACCCAGCGGATGAGAACTTGATATATGTTGTAGGTAATACTGATTTGTTTCTCTACAACGATGCCACAGATACGTGGACTGACTTGACTGAAAATTTGGATGTAAGCTCAGACTTAGGTGAAGGTCACAATACACAAGGTGGATACGATCTCTACGCGACCGTGCACCCTGACAATAGTGATGTTGTCTTCATTGGAGGTGTAAATCTGCTAAGGTCTTCGGATGGTTTCAATACGTCAACCGATAGAAGTCAAATGGGTGGTTATCGCCCAGATAATAACCCCAATAGTTTTCCGATCTATCCGAATAATCACCCTGACCAACATGATTACGCGTTTTATAGGTCCAACGCCAACCGGATGATTGTCGCGAATGATGGAGGTCTTTTCAGAACCGACAATAATCTATCTCAAAACAATGATATCATTCCAGTCGATTGGACTTCATTGAATAATGGATATTTGACCACTCAGTTTTATCACATAGATATAGATAACTATAGCCTAGGAAGTGGTTTGATTATCGGTGGAATGCAAGACAATGGTTCTTGGGCTTCGTTAGAAGGTGACCCACGGGGAGATTGGGAGAATGTTTTTGGAGGTGATGGCGCGTTTAGTGCTGTTACGTATAACTCACTCTACGTATCCTCTCAAAGAGGAAACATAAGACGGCTTGAGTTAGACGGAGATGTTTACAGGTTTAGAGGGAATGTGTCACCATCCAACGATGACGGTGATTTTCTATTTATTAACCCATTCATTTATAACCCCGTAAATCAAGATCAACTTTTTGTTGGTGCACGTGGTAAGATTTTTGGTACCAATGATATCAGAGATAATCCTTCTTCCAATGATTGGATTGAGCTATTTGGACCAGCATCGTTGAACAACCAGTTTGTCTCTGCTTTAGCGATGTCTACAGAGTCAGAAGGAGTGCTGTATTTCGGTACTAGGTCGGGCAGGATTTATACCATAGCGGATACTAGACACTTAGATGAGTCTACTGAGATCAAAGAATTGAGTAGAGAAGGCTTGCCTTCTGGGAATATTTCAGGTATTTCAGTAGACCCGAAAGATGCTTCAAAGGTACTTATCACTTTTTCGAATTATAATATCAATAGCGTTTGGTACTCGAATGATGCCGGTGAATCGTGGACCTCAGTTTCTGGTAACCTAGAAGAAAATCCAGATGGTTCGGGAGCCGGGCCGTCCATACGAGATGTTGAAATTATGCCCGATGGCAAAGGAGGTAATTATTACTTCTTGGGTACTTCGGTAGGGTTGTTCATGACAGAGTCCCTAGCTGCTAATAATACGGTTTGGGAACAGCAAGGGGTAAATGAAATAGGAAATGTGGTAGTCTCTTCTGTAAAGGTACGGCCAATCGAAGGCGTTGTTGTTGCTGCTACCCACGGCAATGGAGTTTTCAGAGGAGTCTATGAGGTTGGAGTTAATCCGCACATTAACTATTCGTTTGAAAACTCAGGACGATCTGTGGTTTTAAGAGGGAATGTTTCTTTTAATCAAGAAACTGGCCTCAGTTATCAATGGCTTAAGAATGGTCAAATTATTCAAGGTGAAATTAGTAGTGAGTTAACTGTCTTAGGAGGGGGAGAATATCAGTTGCTTCTTGGTATAGAAGGGATTGGTGAAACTGGTATTTCTAATAAAGTTTTTGTTGATCTAGATAATGTTGGGCCAGATATACTTTCCATCGATCGACTTAATCCTATTGGGCAAAATACGAGTGCTACGGTGGTACAGTTTCAAGTAAATTTTTCTGAAGCGGTAAGTAATGTAGATGAGAGTGACTTTGAATTATCGGGAGATGTTTCAGGCCAAATAGATAGGGTTGAAGAAGTTTTACAGGGAGAAGTGTTTAACGTGACCGTAAATGCTTTAAGTGGATCAGGGAAACTGAATCTGGATGTAGCTATTAGTTCGGATATAGTAGATAATTCAGATAACGGTTTTTCAGGTGTTATTCTACTTGAGGAAGATTTTACCATTAGGGATGTTACTCCACCAATGGCTTCAATTGAGAGGTTTACCCCTTTAACCGTGGTTACAAATCAAAACGAGGTTGCCTTCTTGGTAAGCTTTACTGAACCCGTAGCGAACGTAGATATTAATGATTTTATTCTCACAATTGGAGGTGATAATGGTGTTTTGAGTGACTTAACACGAATTGATGACTTTAGATTTCGAGTGGTAATTTCTGATATTATTGATGATGGTGTAATACAACTAGGCTTTAGTACATCACAAGATATAAGTGATAATGATGGCAATGCCTTTGCTGGGGTTATTGAAACCAACGAGATCTTCTCCATTCGAAATATTATCACCTCGATCAACGACCCATTGAATGCGAATAACGGTGAGATAGTAGTTGAGAGAAACCCTTCTTCGGGTATTTTCAATCTTCAATTACCTCAGGTCTTAGAAGGAGATGCTCAGGTGAGGGTTTTAAACTCCTCAGGGGCTATGATAAAAGACCTTGAGGTCAGGAACTATAGCTTGGGAGATAAGTTATCCATAGACCTGACCAAGTACCCAAATGGTATCTATATAGTTTCCGTCAGAAAGCAATCGGTGAGCCGTTCAGTTAGAGTGATAAAACAATAGTTAATTGGTGAAGTAATACCACTAAAAAAGGGCTTATTTCTTCTGACGCTTTTCTCCTGTAACAAGATTATAAATTGTGGTGTAATCATCCCTTGTTTCATCTCTGCGCATGACCCCAGGTTTAAAGTAAACCTCAATTTCATAAGTGCTGATCCATTTGGCAGTACCAGGTCCTACATTTAGCTCTAGGGCGACTTCTTCATCAGATAGATTATAGACTAAAAGCTTCAGGTTATTCTCGGGGTTGGAAATGGTCATTTTCTCATCGTGAATACAGAGCAAGTAGTTCTTAAGGTCGTTAGGTATAAATTCTACATCTTCCCCTAATTTTTCAGACGCTATACTTTTATAAGCCAGTTGTTGGCTTTTGGTACCGGGTAAACTCTTATTACTACATGCAAATGCAAAAAGTAATAATAAGAGGCTCATCTTTTTAATCATCTGAAATTATTTAATGGGTAGAAATGAAGGTCGATTTTATTTTTTGATGATTTTCTTCACAGTTCGTGCCTCGTCACTAACCACTTCAACCAAATAAACTCCGGCTTGAACTGCCGAAATATTTAATTCATACTCCTGGTCAAACGAAGATTTAGAGACTGACTTACTGATTACTCGATTGCCGACATTGTCAAAAACATTTAGTGTCAACTTGCCAATTACAGGGTCTGAAATATTTACTTTAAACAGACCGTCAGTAGGGTTAGGGAAGACAAGCACATTTTTTTCAAAGGCTTTATCCTCTTCAGTTGAGGTGATAATCTGAGCAATACTACTTCTTTGTGTACAACCTCCTATGGTTACCTCGACACTGTAAACTCCCGTCTCATCGGCAATAAACTGTTGGTTAGTTGCACCAGGTATAATTGTGTTTCCTGTGGTTAACCATTGATAAGAATCACCTTCAGATGCTGTTAGTACGGTGGTTCTATTGCCAAGGTCTTCTTCCTGTGTGAAAGTTGGTGTGAAGTTAGGTACAGTAGATATGATGTCAACTTTTTCCTCAACCGTTACCCCATTTACGGGACTGGTAACTGTTAGACTGACTGTACTTGTACCATTACCACTGTATACTACTACATGAGGTCCTTGACCTGTGGCAGTCTCAGGCGTAGCATTGGCACCAAAGTCCCATACTAGGTCTGTTATCGTTCCTGTCGATGTATTGGTAAAGACCACTTGTTGGCCAGAACAGCCTACGTTTCCTGCAAAACTAAAACCGGGAACGCCTGGGCCTGGTGTAGGGCCATCTACCGAAAAATCATCAATAGCCACTCCAGCGTCTACTTCTGAGGCATCGGTTAAAAATAAGAATCTGAAAGCCACAAATTCGTTTTGAGCTAAAAAGGAAACATCGGTAGAGAATGTTTCGAATTCACCACTTGTGTTTCCACTAAATATTGGAACACTTGCACCAAATACAGATTGCCCGTTACTCGTTTGATTGTACCAGCCTGATTCAACAGTGTCATTTAGTTTAGTCCAAGTTTCTCCTTTATCTGTAGAATACTGAACGATGAAGCCGTCCCAAGTAGGCTCGAAACTGAACTTCGCTTTAAATTCAAGTGTGTACTGTCCTAAGGTTACAAATGAGAAGCCCGGTGTGTACAGTCTTGCCTCAGAATTATTTTCATAGGTTGTGGCATCTAAGTCAGTAACCCATGCATTGGTACCACTTGCGGTGCCGTCTTTACCAGTAACATTAGAGCTGCCTAACTCAAAGCCAGTACCAGCAAGGTTTTCAGCAGCAAAGTCTGTGAGGTTTGACTCAAAATCTCCTCCAGTTGAGAGTTCATATGGGATAGACCTTTCTGGTATAATGTTGATGTAATCGGTTTGAATGGTTGACGTGGCTCCGTCAATAGTAAGTCTCACATCAAACTGTCCAGCTGTCTGGTAGGCATATACTGGGTTTTCTTCGGTAGAAGTTGTACCGTCACCAAAGTCCCACAGATATGATGTAGCGCCATTGGATAAATAGGTAAACTCAATAGGGGTATCGACAAATCCGATCGTTGCGTTGGCTTCAAAATTAGCCTCAGGTGTATTTGCAACAATTTCAAAATCATCTATCATAAAGCCATCTCTGTCATATGTTGTAAAGCCAGTGGCAATACCTGCTACAAACCTAAACGACACGTTCGGTTGACCTGCTAAGAAGTTGATTTTGAACTCGGTGTTCTCATTGTCAACAGATAAATCAACGTTGTTGTCAGGCAGTACCACGGCATTCCATCCTTCTTCGTCAGGGAAAATGGTGGTGAAGATGCCACATCCGGTAGCATCAGAGCGATTGTACCAGTTAACCGACCCAAATTCTGGTTGAGAACTACCGAGCCTGAACCAATTGGCTCCACCATCAATAGAGTACTGTAACTGAAGCCCATAAGGCCCATTACAAAAAGAGTTCTCCATACTCTTTTTGAATTTAATGGTGTAATCCCTGTTTTCGTTGGATAGGTCAAATGCCGGAGTATAAAGCGCACTTGAATAGAGTTCTCCAATATCATCTAGATCACCATCCAGGTCAGTTTTCCAAGCGTTACTACCTGAACTCGTAGTTGCAAGTCTATTACTTGGTGTGCCAAGCTCCCAAATATTTAAGTTATTGACCAAGGCTCGAGAAGTAAAGTCAGCCTGATTTGATTCAAAGTCTCCACCGTCTGCTAGCGTAAAAGGTGCTGCTCTTACAGGTAGAATGGTCACATAACTGGTCTTTGTTTCAGTGCTGTTACCATTGTCAATGGTTAACGAAACATCATAAGTGCCAGGAGAGGAGTAACTGTAAGATGGATTTTGAGCATTCGAAGTTCCACCGTCTCCGAAAGTCCAAGCCCAACTATCGTTTGGTAAAAGTGAGGCATCTTCGAAGTTTACTGGAACACCCACGTAGCTTACAATTTGTTCCGTTTTAAAATCTGCGTCAATGGTTCGCGCAAATACGTTAGTGGTGAATAATCCTCTTCCGTAGGTAGCGGCTGCCACAGTTTCATCTGAAGCTCTGTATTGAAGCATATCTGTTCTGACCGAAGCTAGTCCTGAGTTGGTTGGTTCCCAGTTGGGATTTGCAGCACTGATTGTAGCCGTAGACCAAACGCCTAATTCCGTTGCGAGCATCACCTGTTCATAATCGTTTGGATTATAGATGGCCCAGTTGACAGGCATATCTGGCAAATTATCTTCTTTATTCACCCAGTTGGCACCACCGTCAGTTGTTTCAAATACAGAGATGGCGCCATAATTACTAAAAGTGACTAACAATTGATCATCAGTCTCGCCCACAGCAATACTAGTCATGAATGCGCCTCTACCTCCATCAAATGAGCCCGTAATATTTGTAACAGTTGGGCTTTCACCAGCTGCATTATCGATTCTGAAGATTCTCGAAACGTTAGACCTTGTTCCTACGAAAATCGTACTGTCCGTATGTGGTGATATAGTTAGGGCCGTAATAGCTCCTCCGCTCAAACCAATGTCTAGTAGTTCGGTAGCATCAGGGGTTGCTCCTATATTTTTGATTCTATAAATCTCATCTTCATCTGCTCCTGAATAAAACGTGTTGGTTTTGCTATCATAGGCGGCTTTGTTAATAAATAGGCCTCTATCATCATCATTAATCAACTGCCTTGCTATACCATCGCCTCCATCAACAGAAAGAAAATAGTTGTTATTAGTCGTGCTTACAATTACGATGTTAGGCTCATCCTGATCAACGAAGCAAAAAGCACCGTCACCACCGAATAATTCTGTTGTCCGATTCAGACCGGCAGTTGAAAAAGCTTGCGTTCCGTTGTCTTGAGCCCCTGCGAAGAACTTATTTGAGTTTAACTCATTCGTCATAGCGACTGAATAAAATAGTGTAGTGTTGTACCCTAAATTTCTAGCATCGAAATTCGGGTTGTCTGAGCTACCGGCATCTTTAGAGTAGTAAACGCCACCGTCATTGCCGATCACTATTTCATTTGGAAAATTTGGTCTAACTACTATCTCATGTTGGTCGGCATGTACAAAATCATCACAACCTGCTCCGAGCCAATCGGATATGGTTTCCCATGATTGGCCACCATCGATGGACTTTGTCATGTTAATACCACCTACAAAGACAATATCTTCATCTTCAGGGTGTACACTGAGGATTAGATTAAAAAATGCTTGTCCCCTCGTGAAATGATCTGTGCCCGGTTCGCAGGCACCTTCACCTGCTGGAATAACATACATTGGGATGGTAATATCCGACCATGTATCTCCACCGTCAGTTGATTTGATAAAGTACCCAACATCGGTTCTACTTCCATTGGCTGTTGCACTTTGTGAGACCGCATAAACTACTTCAGGGTTTGAAGGTGATATAGCGAGTTCTATTCTTGCCGCAGTTTGGTCAGGTGAAATTATTGACCAAGTAACCCCGTCATTATCGGATCGATAAATATCTCCAAGGGAGCTTGCACCTGCAGTTGCATAGATAATACCATTAGATGCTATTTCGATATCACCCATTCTATTATTAATCACTCGTTCCCAGGAATCACCTCCATCTGTAGACCTCATAAGGCCACTGAGTGTAGAGGCCAAAACTACTCCACTACTTGTCACCTTAATTTTCTGCACAAAGTGAAAGTTACTGTTGTTTGTACTACTAAGTTGAGACCAAGTTTCACCTGCATCAGATGATTTCCATATGCCTAGTCCCTGTATGTTAGAGGTATAGCCTAGTCCTGTACCTAGGTAATATACTTGAGTGTTTGACGGATCATGGGTAAGCGTACTTACTGCAAGGTTGGTCATAATGTCCTCTTCTTGTCGCCATCTAAAAGCTGGATCGGTAATATCATTTGAGTACCACAGACCTCCACCGACAGCTCCTGCCCATACCTTCTTTGAGGTAGGATCGTTAGGGTCAAACATGATCGCTCTAGTTCTTCCTCCTACATTCGTTGGCCCTCTTTCGGTCCATTGTACATTGGGTATAGCGGACCTCCTTTGACTTTGGGCATTTTGCCATTCTTGGATTTGACTATATGCATCAATATTTCGGTTTGTGGGAGGGTATCCCAATGCAGCATCCTTCGTCATTTCAAAACGTAAATCTGCCGCTGCTCTTGGATTGTCAACTTCTTTATCTCCTTCATCACCTTCTCCCGGATCTGACGTAACTGATGCGTCTTTGATGAGATCAGAAAGAACTATTTTAGACTCAATTATACCTCCTTGAGGGGTATATGTCATATATACTATAAACGAGACGAGTCCGAGGACTGCCATAATGGCGAATATCTTCTTGCGCATAATTTAAATACAGATAGTTTAAGGGAATCCTTGTTTAATAGAACAATACAAACCTCAGTAGCACTTACTAATATAGGCTACTGATGATAAAAAAACATTCTTTAATATATATTTAATGTTACCAGCAGACATTGTATTGAAGTGAACGCAAAGAGGCCAGTTAAAATTACTCAGCCTATAGATCATGGCTCAAGTGAATGGGCGGAAATTTTGTTTAGTGGGTTCGCGGCTTTGAAAAGAAGTGTTTGTTTCACAAATGAATTTCTGGTTACTCCAATTCAAAATTCATTTTAGAGTGTTCAAACAGGACTATTTCTGCTATAAACTACTTACTTAGTCGAAAATTGGCTAAAATGAATGGTGTATTCAGTTTTTTGTAGTAACATCACTTAAGAGTTTCACCTACACGACTACTTTGTAATGAATAAGTGCCCTAGAGTGCATGCCCGGCTGGCCGTTGGCGTGTTATTCTTATTTTCTGTTTTGGCTTGTTCTGCTAATAGGTCTACCTATTCTGTCCAATCCCAGTTACCCCAATCAAAACCATCCGATGAAATAATCAATGTTGCTCCGAGTCGCATGGTAAAAGATGCTATTCGCCTGCAAGGAAAGCTACTCTCCGAAATGACTAAGAAGGATGGTTGGTTTCAATATAAATTTCTTGTAAAGAGGACAGTCAAGTACGGTGCGACTTTTGCCAGTGTCGAGCCAAGTCCGGGAGAGGAGCTCATTTTGAATGTTTCTAAGAAGCTAGCTTTTAGCTCAGGCTCGATTTTAATGGTTGATGTGACTACGCCTAAAAAGAGAAGTGAAGGTAGTTTGATGGTTTTTAAAGTTTCTGACTATTAGTATCTGATGAAAAATAGATATACCATATTCATTTTATTACTGAGTTTGTCAGTACTTTCTATTGCTTATTTCAACAATCCATCTACGTTTTTTGTCAGAGAAAATCCAACATATGCAGTAGACTTAGATGCACCTTTGGCCGTAGAGAATGAGGAGAAGGAAAAGGAAAATCCACAAGATAGATTGGCGTTTGAGCGGTTGCAACTGGCTAACCCCACAAATGGAAAAATTCCAACACTTATTCGAGAGCGGGAGATTCTTTTTGCTAACGAAACGTTGAAAAAAGAACAAGACCCGTTGCATATCCAAAGGTCTGCAAGCGGTACCACAGCTCAAAATAATATTGCTATTCCATTCAAAAGTTTGGGCCCTTATAATGTTGGTGGGCGTACACGAGCCCTTGGAATTGATGTGGCTAATGAAAACATAATATTGGCTGCAGGTATTTCTGGGGGCGTTTGGAAAACCACGAATCAGGGATCTTCATGGGTCAGAACTACGGGGCTTCAAGAGCATCCAGCGGTTTCTACACTCGTGCAAGACCGTAGGTCGGGTAAAACAAATGAATGGTATTATGGCACAGGTGAAAATATTGGTAACTCAGCGGATGCCAATGGCGCTTTTTATTATGGCAATGGTATTTATAAATCTACCGATAATGGGAGTAGTTGGGATCTTATAGCAGCAACAGCAGTTGCTGGTAAATCAGGAACAGATGTAGTACTGGCGAATGATACTTTCACTACGGTAGATGAGTTAGCCATAGATAGATCCAACGCGCAGGGAACCGAAATATATGCAGCCGGGGGTGGCAAAATTATTCGTAGTACTGATGGATTTAATTCATATGCGATTGTCCTAGGGCAGAATAACACAGGAAGTACCCTTTGTGATGTAGTAGTGACTACTAATGGTATTGTTTACGCTTCGATTGCTAATGCGGGAGAAGGTATTGTTCAGAGAGGAATATTCAAGTCTAATGACGGTATTACTTGGTCGGACATAACACCAAATGACTTAGACGCTACATTTCCGAGAATTGAGCTTTCCATTGACCCGTCTGATGAGAATATTGTCTACGCCATTACGGATGATCAACTGATGGTTTTGAATGCTCAGAATGATACTTGGGAGAATCGTACAGGTAATCTAGGTGTTTCTAACGATCCGGGTGAAGGCTATAATGCACAAGATGGTTATAATATTGTCGGAGCAGTTCATCCTGATAATAGCGATCTTGTTTTTATCGGTGGAACAAACCTACTGCGTTCGGATGATGCTTTTAAGACTACTAATTCCATAAGTCATATAGGCGGGTATTTATCTGACGATGGAAACGATCAGAGTTTCCCCACATATCCCAATCACCATCCGGATATGCATGAGATTTCTTTTTTCGACTCAGACCCAAATAAAATGTTAACTGGCAGCGATGGTGGTGTTCATCTGACAAGAAATAATGCTGCTACTTCTAATTCCAATACCCCCGTAACGTGGGAGTCACTGAATAATGGATACCTGACAGCGCAGTTTAATCATGCTGCAATTCAAGAGTACTACTTAGGCGATAACCAAATAGTGGGCGGCATGCAAGATAATGGTACTTGGATAGTCTTTAGTAATGACGGGGAGTCAGATTGGGCAGAATTGGTCGGTGGAGATGGTGCCGTGTCAGCCATTTCTTATAATGCATTGTATGCTTCAGCGCAAGATGCTTTTATGTTGCGAGCGGAGGTTGTGGACGGTCGTTATCAAAACTTTAATCGAATCACTCCATCCAGTGATACTGACGAATTTCTTCAGGTAAATCCTTATATAGTAAACCCCGTTAACCAAGATCAGGTTTTTGTAGGCGCTAACGGTAAACTCTATGCTACTAATGATATCCGTAGTAATCCTACAGAAGGTGAGTGGATTACAATTGAAGGAGAGGGGAGTAGTACTGAAATAAATGGTTTTGTATCAGCTTTTGACATGTCGATTGAACCAGAAGGTATTTTGTACTTCGGCACAACAACAGGAAAGCTTTACAAGCTTTCTAACACAAGAGATGTTACTGCTTTTACGGCTATAACTCAGTTGAACATGTCAGGTCTACCTGATGGTTATGTATCTAGTATTGCTGTAGATCCAGATGATGGTTCAAAACTCCTGATGAGCTTTTCAAACTATGAAGTTCAAAGTATATGGTATTCTCAAGATGGGGGTAATTCTTGGGCCTCTGTTTCAGGTAATTTGGAGGAGAATGCAAATGGTTCTGGTGCTGGGCCATCGGTAAGAGACTTGAATATTCTACCAGATGGTTTTGGAGGCTACTATTACTTTGCAGCTACATCTGTAGGCTTATTTATGACTACAAGCCTAAATGGAAACAGTACAGCTTGGCAACAACAAGCCTCGGATATAATTGGTAATGTGGTGGTATCATCTATTGAAGTAAGGCCTATAGATGGTACTGTACTGACGGCTACTCATGGTAATGGAGTTTTCAAGGCTAACTATAATGTGGGTATAAACCCGAATATTAATTTTTCATTCAATGAGCCTGCTACTACTGCGCAGTTAAGAGGAAACTTGTCTTTTGTCATCGGAAAAGGAATTGCCTATCAATGGATAAGAGACGGTCAAGTTATTGTTGGTGCTAATACAAGTGAATATACTGCCACAGTGGCCGGTGATTATAAACTAAGGATTGCCGTACAAGGAGTAAACGGGGTAGGTGAATCGAACGTTATTTCAATTGACTTTGATTCAGAAAATCCGGTAGCCAACTCGATTTTACGTTTGAACCCTACTCAGGAAAGCACAAGCGCACAGAGTGTTCAGTTTAGGGTGAGTTTTTCAGAACCCGTAATTAACGTTGGTATTGAAGATTTCCAGTTATCGGGTGATGTAACTGCCAGCATCTCGAGCATTGCGGCTAATGGAGGAGGTGTTTCTTATGATGTTACTGTGTCGGGTATAGGAGGAACGGGTACACTTGGATTGGATCTTTCGACAAACACGGATATAACAGATGTAAGGGGTAATCCAATCACCGGAGCTGCCCAATCAAAGCAGACTTATAACATACAAGATAATGTTGCCCCGACTGCTGTTATTTCCAGACTAAACCCCGTTGATCAAGTGACGGGTGAGTCAGAGGTTACTTTTTCAATTCTTTTCTCAGAAGCCGTAAGAAATGTAGACTTGTCAGATTTCGTGTTTTCTCAAGGCTCACCCAATGCAACGCTTGGAAAGCTAACCGAGACAGGTTCTGGTGATTATGAATTAGAGGTATCAAACATTTTAAGCAGCGGAACCCTTGGGATAGGATTTTCCACTAACCAAAATATTACGGATAATGCAGGTAATCAGTTTGTAGGCAGCGCAACATCAAGTGAGACATATATTTTGAATATTGATAACCAAGCTCCTACTGCGGTTATATCAAGACTTGATCCGACAAGTCAAGTAACCGATAGAAGCCAAGTGAAGTTTTTGGTATTGTTCTCTGAAGAAGTGAAAAATGTTGGACTGAGTGACTTTACATTTTTGTCAGGGTCTACTACCGCTACATTAGGTGAGGTAAATGAAACAGCAACCGGTCGTTATGAAGTATTAGTGACTAACATTGGTCCAAACGGTACCCTTGGTATCGATTTTAGTGGCTCACAGGACATTGAAGATAGAGCCGGTAATTTCTTTGATGGTAATGCCATTGCCAAGGAGACTTATATAATTGAAACAGATGTAGTAGCGCCTACTGCATCAATTTCTCGATTAGATCCCTTGGATGAAAATACAGACCGAAATGAAGTTACTTTCTTGGTGTTGTTTTCGGAGGGGGTGAAGAATGTAGGACTCAGCGATTTTGTCTTTACTAGCGGTTCGCCAACAGCTGTATTGAGCGAAATTACAATAACTAATATTGGTCGTTATCAACTTTCAGTCAATGATATCGATGGTAATGGTGTGCTAGGAGTAGACTTTTCAAGTGCTCAAGACATTGAAGATAATGCGGGCAATGTCTTTGGAGGTAGCGCAACGGCCAAAGAGACTTACACAATAGAGTCAGACATTGTAGCACCGACAGCTACAATTGCCAGGTTCAGTCCACTAACCCAATCTACAGACGATCAAGAAGTAACATTCTTAATATCATTTTCAGAAGCTGTAGATAATGTTGACTTAGCCGACTTTGAGTTTACGTCAGGTGCTCCTTCAGCAAATCTAAACCAAGTTACCGAAGTAGAGAGAGGCAGTTATCACTTGGTAGTTAATAACATAACTGAAAATGGGACCCTAGGTATCAACTTTAAAAGTGCTCAGAATATTCAAGATAAGAGCGGGAATGCTTTTGATGGTAGTGTCTCGTCTAATGAGTCATACACTATAGAGGCTGACGTTATAGCACCAACTGCCATGATTGCTAGACTGGAACCCCTCAGTCAATTTACTGATCGAGACCGAGTTACTTTTTCGATAGTATTCTCCGAAGAGGTCGTGAATGTAGATGTTTCCGACTTTGAGATAGCCTCAAACTCACCCGCTGCCACGCTTGGAATACTTTCAAAAGTGGGTGTAGGCAGCTACACGCTAGAAATCTCAAATATCATTGAAAATGGAACGCTTGAATTAGACTTTTCAAACAACCAAAACATAGTAGATGGCGCTGGTAATGCATTTGGAGGTACTCCTACAGCTCAAGAGTCTTATGTGATTGAGTCAGACATAACAGCACCTACGGCTGTTATAGCCAGAGCAAACCCGACAAGCCAAATAACAGATCAGAATCAAGTAGTCTTCTATATTCTTTTCTCTGAAGCTGTAAGAAATGCGAGTATATCCGACTTTACCTTTTCATCTGGGTCACCGTCTGCTAGCTTTAGTCAACTTACTGAAGTAACAACAGGAGGCTATGAATTAGTGGTATCAAATATTTCTGGAAGTGGAAGGCTAGGTGTGGATTTTGCCAGCGCTCAAGACATTGAAGATCAGTTTGGAAATAAATTTGGTGGAACTGCACTCGCGAAAGAAACCTACACAATAGAGAGCGATGTAGTACCACCTACGGCTGTTATATCAAGACTAGACCCGTTGAGTGAAACCACAGATAGAGATCGAGTAACATTTCTAGTGCTATTCTCAGAAGCCGTTGTGAATGTTGATTTAAGTGATTTTACGTTTTCTTCTGGTTCAATTTCCGCGACACTCAATGCTATAACGGAAATAGATAGGGGGCGCTATGAATTGTTAGTTACAAATATTGATAACAATGGTATACTAGGTGTTGAATTCAGTAATAGCCAGAATATTGAAGATAACGGAGGTAATGCTTTTGACGGTAACGCCACGGCAAAAGAATCATACACCATAGAAACCGATATAACAGCACCTACAGTGGTGGTGTCTAGGCTCAACCCTACTAGTGAGACGACTAATGTCAGTAGTGTCACCTTTAGAGTGATATTTTCGGAAGCTGTTAGAAATCTCGATTTAGCAGATTTTCAATTATTAAACAGTTCGCCATCAGCCACGCTCTCATCGCTTACTGAAATAGGTGCAGGTCAATACGAATTGATACTTACGAATATTAGTGGCACTGGTACTTTAGGAATTAGGTTCAATGGTAGTCAAAACGTAGAGGATTCTTCGGGGAATAGATTTGCTGGTAGCATTGCTTCCAATGAAACTTATGTGATAGTGGCAGGAACTGATGATGTCACGGGGCCATCTGTGATCGTAACAAGACTCAACCCATCCAGCGCAGTTACCAACCAAAGTCAGGTAGTGTTTCAAGTATTATTTACCGAGTCGGTACAAAATGTGGATCTTACGGATTTTGTTTTACAGTCAGGAGCACCAACTTCGACACTAGAAAGCGTAACGGCCATAGGTCTTGGTCGCTATGAATTGCTCATCACAAATATTTCGAGCAATGGTATTCTGGGTGTTGATTTTTCGGCTACTCAAGACATAACGGACGATGCGGGTAATAACTTCGATGGTGTCATTGCATCGAATCAAACTTATACGATTGCATCTGGAAATGACGTGACCGCTCCAACTGCAATTATCACCAGGCGCAACCCTTCTGACCAATTCACAGATCAAACACGGGTGACCTTCCAAGTGATTTTTTCCGAAGCTGTTCAGAATGTTGATCTTGCGGACTTTGTGCTGGCGGCAGGGTCTCCTGAGGCTACGCTTGATGGAGTTACTACACCAGGGGCTGGCGTGTATGAGGTAACTATCACGGATATATCAGATAACGGTACACTCGGTATAGATTTTAAGCTAGACCAGAATATCCAAGACTTATCTGGGAATCGCTTTGGAGGTAATGCCATAGCCAAAGAGTCTTATACCATACAGAATTTGGTCACTTCGATTGATGAGCAATTGTTAACTGGTATTCAGTCGATTATTGTGGATGCCAATCCTTCGACAGGATTATTCAACTTAGCTTTCCCAACGTATTTTGTAGGAGATTTTGAATTGAGCGTTGTAGATGCCACAGGTAAACCTACAGTGTTTAAAGTTGTGGAGTCATATGTTAGTGGCGACCAAGTTGCGCTGGATTTATCGGCATACCCGGATGGACTTTACATTCTGAATGCCTCTAATGGAGTGAGGACTGCTTCCATCAAATTGCTTAAAAAGAGCAAATAGTTTTTGAAGGAATTTAGGTCTAATTCACTCGTTTAAAACTGATCTACCCCTAAGTGGGTAATCAAATAATCAAGCGGAATGTCATATGAAGAAGCGTAATCATTGTTGTCCAGTTTAGGCGTAAGTGACACGCCTACCTTTAGGCAATCCGGCTTAACTTGCTCCAAGAACCTGTCATAAAGGCCTGCTCCATAACCAATTCTGTTGCCTTTCTGATCACTACAAATGAGTGGCACAAAAACTATATCAAGTATTTCTGGGGCTACAGGCTCAGCATTAGTTGGTTCTGATATGCCAAATTTAGACACCTTCAGTTTTGTATCTTGAGAGATTTGAAAATGTGCGAGTTTTCTCTGTTTGAATAGTGTCTTTGAAAGATAAACCTCATGCTGATTACTTCGCATCAGGTGATGAAACAGTGGCCAAGTATCAGGTTCTTTGAATTTTTTGATAGGAAGAAATAAATGACAATGAATTAAATCCTGATGGGCTTTAAGAAAGTCAGTGCAATGATTTAGAAGTAGCCCATTTCTTCGGTTGAGCTCTTGGTCTGTCAATGTGTTTCTCTTTTCAAGAAACATCGATCTAAGGACTTCTTTATTCATGGACTTCTATCATATGAAACCTGTAATCGAACGGATCGAAGGCTTGCATACATGAATCTATGAAATTTGGATTGGTAATGTAAAAATTTAGGAAGTTGTCTTTTCGTTCTTGAGGTGATCCCCCAGGAAACAAGGTCTCTTTCAAAGCATAGATGCGATTCACCAAAACCTCTTGATTTTTTCGCTCCGCCTTTAGAATTTTATGTTCAATTTTCTCAAGACTCTTCTCTGACCTCCTTAGCTCTGCTAAGACTAGTTTTTCGAGCGTTGTATCTACTTGAGTAGCTTGTTCCTTTACCTCGTTGAAAACCTTCTTCAAAACAGACTTCTGTTGGTCCAAGTCCATTTTGTAAGCTGTGTTGGCAATGACTTTTTCCTTAACGAGTTGATTTTCTTCTTTAAAGATATCTTCGAAACTTAGGTTTGCCTTTTCAAGTTTTTGGATTTGATTAGAAGTCATTACTCCCGCAAAATTTCTAGGCATGAGTAACGGGAACGTAACATTGAAATGTTCAAAGATTCCTTTGAGTTGTAGCCAATAAACCAGTTCTGAAGGACCTCCTACATACGCGAGGTTTGGTAACAAAAATTCTTGATATAAGGGCCTCAATACTACATTTGGACTAAAACGATCTGGGTAGGTTGCTATCTCTTTTTTTATTTCCTCTGCTGTAAAGGAAATGCCAGTATCAATCACTTCAAAAGACTGATCCTTTCTGACTATTCTTGACCTTAGGTTCTCCTTTAGATAGAAGAAATTAATTTCTCTTGGGAAGACCTGAGTTTTATAACCTTCCGATTCAATGGCTTCGGTTGTTTTCTTAGCCTGCTGCTCAGGCATATGATCGAACAAATCTGATGTTATGACAGGGGTGAAGAGCGTTTTTAATTCCTTATCGTCAGCGTCAATTACCACTAAGCCATATGCACCGAAGAGGTGGTTCATATAATACCTGACGGCTGAGGCGAGGTTCTTTTGTTTAAGGTAGGCTGTTCTGAAGAAACCTGGAATTCCGATGATTTCATCGAAGATGCCAGCGATTGACTTGGTATCGAACCTTCCTACGGCACCGGTTTGATTGGTCTCCCACGAGAACTTTTTTCCATTGAATTGAAAGTGGTCAATCTCGTCAAAGTCGTGATCTTCACTGGCCATCCAATAAACGGGAACGAAGTTACAGTCGGGTCGGAGTTTCTTTAACTCTTCACAAGCTCTTATCACTGAAACGATCTTGTAAATGACATACAATGGTCCGGTAAAGATGTTGAGCTGATGACCTGTAGTAATGGAATAAGTGTTACTCTCCTTTAAATCAGCAATGTTTTGTATAGTGCTTTCTGTTGCTTCTAGTTGATCGTATTGTTGTCCAAGAACTCTTACGAGTACACTTCTATGTGCATCAGGAAAATTGCGCTTGTCAATCTGGGTGAGGAGGTTTTCGGCTGTGGGTAGTCCGCCATGGAATGGAGTCAGTTTTGATTCACCATTGATGTAGTCTAGAAAAAACTTCGAGAAGCTGTTCGTTTTTTCAAAGGTGATTTTTGTGATTAAACAGTCTGCTTTTTCCAATGTGTCCATTAGCTTCTCAAAGGGCTTTAAGTGGATTTATCAATTTGCTTCAAATTTCAGATAACAGGTTTTCCGTATAAATCAAATTCTGTAGCATCGGTAATCTCAATGTTTGCAAAGTCACCTATGCGCAGATAGTGTTCTTTGGCATCTATGAGTACTTCGTTATCAACTTCAGGAGAGTCGTGTTCGGTTCGACCAACGAAATTTCCGCTTTCCTTTTTGTCGATTAAGACTTTTAGCGTCTTTCCAATTTTCTCTTCATTGATCTCACGAGAAATTTCTTCTTGTATTTGCATTACGTGATTGGCACGTTCTTGTTTTACTTCTTCTGGCACATCATCCTTATATGAAAAAGAATGTGTGTTTTCTTCATGTGAATAGGTGAAAATGCCTAGGCGATCAAACCTTGATTTCTCCACAAAATCAACCATATCCAAAAAGTCCTTTTCTGTTTCGCCTGGGTGTCCAGCGATCAGCGTAGTTCTAATGGCAATGTCGGGCACTCTTTGGCGCATCTGGTCTAGCAATGCCTCAGTTTTTTCACGCGTAGTACCTCTGCGCATCAGCTTCAACATGTTGGTAGAGCCGTGTTGCAGAGGAATATCGAGGTAATTACAGATGTTATCTCTTTCGGCCATTACATCTAAGACGTCCATCGGGAAGCCGGTAGGAAAGGCGTAGTGTAGCCTAATCCAATCGATACCTTCTACATCCGAGAGGTTTCTCATAAGATCGGCAAGGTTTCTTTTCTTGTATAAATCTAGGCCGTAGTAGGTTGAATCTTGCGCAATCAAGAGGAGTTCTTTGGTGCCATTTCTGGCCAAGTTTTTGGCTTCTTTGACGAGTTCCTCGATTGGTCGAGAACGATGTCCACCACGCATGAGTGGAATGGCACAGAAGGAGCAAGGTCTATCGCAACCCTCAGCAATTTTTAAATAGGCGTAATGATTGGCAGTGGTGGTAATTCGCTCTCCAACGAGTTCATGCTTATAATCTGCTTTGAATTTTTTGAGTAAGGCAGGTAGCTCCATAGTACCAAAAAAGGCATCTACCTGCGGAATTTCTTTTTCCAGATCGTCTTTATAGCGATGAGAAAGGCAGCCAGTTACGTAGACTTTGTCGATCAGGCCTTCTTCTTTCGCATCTACATAGCGAAGGATGGTGTCTACGGACTCTTGTTTAGCATTGTCTATGAATCCACAAGTGTTGATTACAACGATGTTAGCGTCATCATTTTCAGCTTCATGTGTGGTATTAATGCCATTACCCTTTAGCTGGGTCAGCATTACCTCTGAATCCACTAGGTTTTTTGAGCAGCCTAGTGTTACAATGTTGACCTTATCTTTTTTTAATCCCTTCGCCTTCATGCCTATATTTTCACGAAGGGCAAATTTAAGAAATAAAAGGAGGGATTGTACCTGTAGGTTAGACTATACTCTCTTTCTACGGAAGGTAATAGGTACTAACTCGTCAGTAGGCATTCCAATGGTATAAAGTTCCCAGTCTGAATCGTACTTGGCCAAGATTTGGCGGATGCAATCTACACGATCATCACTTGGGTTATCGCAATCTGCCCAGTAGAAAACTTCTACCCGGTAGTTATACGACATTTTTTTGCCGTTTACTCTTACTTCAACTTCGATTTCTTGCTCCCCACTGACTTGTGGAATTTGAATGGCTATAGCGCTCATAAGACCTGTTCGTTAATGTACAAATGTTTTCTATCCATGTTTATACATCACAATATAAGTGCCATTCTTGTAAGTGTCTGATAAATAAGGGATAATAAATTGTAAGAGCTTACGGATGACCGCATTAGTGCAGCAAAATGTACGAGAACGTTCATGATTTATAAAAAGTGTACCGCTCGTAAAATGTCTATCGAGAAACCTACTTCTTAAAAAGCGAATCGACAAATTCAGCCTTATTAAAGACTTGAAGGTCGTTTACTTGTTCACCCACTCCAATGTACTTGACGGGAATTTTGAACTGGTCTGAGATACCAATTACGACACCACCTTTGGCAGTTCCATCAAGCTTGGTAATGGCTAAGGCGGAGACCTCAGTTACTTTGGTAAATTCTTGTGCCTGAATGAAGGCATTTTGGCCTGTTGAGCCATCTAGCACCAGCATGATTTCGTGCGGAGCCTCAGGAATGAACTTCTGCATTACCCTCTTGATCTTTGAGAGCTCGTTCATCAAGTTTACTTTGGTGTGCAGTCTACCTGCGGTATCTACGATTACTAGGTCAGCACCTGTCTCTACGCCTTGTTTGACAGCATCATAAGCAACGGCACTTGGGTCAGTATTCATACCATGAGAAACAACAGGAACACCTACACGTTCGCCCCAGAGTTTGAGCTGGTCAACCGCTGCTGCTCGGAAGGTGTCGGCAGCACCAAGCACCACAGACTTTCCTTTGCCTTTAAATTGAGCGGCTAGTTTTCCTATGGTCGTGGTTTTCCCCACCCCGTTTACACCTACTACTAGAATCACGTGTGGTTTGTGTCCGGCAGGTAGTTCAAAATCAGCAAGGTCTTCCGTATTATTTTCGGATAGGAGGGCTGCGATTTCATCTCTCAGGATTTGATCAAGCTCCGAAGTACTCATGAACTTATCTTTCGCCACACGTGCTTCGATTCGTTCAATTACTTTTACTGTGGTATCTACACCCACATCGGAAGTAATCAGTATTTCTTCTAGTTCATCAAGAATTTCATCATCTACCTTTGACTTTCCGGCAACAGCTCTTCCGATTTTCGAGAAGATGTTTTCTTTGGTCTTTTCCAGACCTTTATCTAGAGATTCCTTCTTTTCTTTAGAAAACAGACCAAATAACGCCATGGTGATAAATTCAATTTGATGTAACAAAAAAGTCCCGCAATAAGGGGACTTTAATTTATGATATAAAAGCTAGATCTTACTTATCGGCTAATACAGATTTAACCATATCTTCCGTAACCATTTCTTCTTTGAAAGTATAAGCTCCTGTTTTAGGAGACCTAACCGCCTTAATCACTTTAGCGTATTTTACTCCGCCTTCTTTCTTTAGGGTTGCAACTACCTTCTTAGCCATGATTATTTAATTTCTTTATGAAGTGTATATTTCTTAAGAATTGGGTTGTATTTCTTCAACTCCAATCTTTCAGTAGTATTCTTTCTGTTCTTAGTTGTAATGTAGCGAGATGTTCCTGGCATACCACTCTCCTTGTGCTCTGTGCACTCCATGATCACCTGGACTCTATTGCCTTTGCTCTTAGCCATTTCTTTGTGCTTCTAAAATTCGGACTGCAAATATACGAAGCTAGTTTAGATTTTGAAACCTAAGGATTAAAATTAATTCACTAATTGTAAAGGGTAAGGGTCTGATTAACAAGGCAGAACCAAGTCCTTTTTTAATTTCACCGAAATTCCTATTTATTACCTCTTAGTTCGGGTAATGTAAATTGATCTAAGGGGCTAGGCTGTTTCATTAATTTCTCAATTTCTTCAGTGGTTCTAGGTGCAAAAGCTGAGAGAAGTTCAAAACCATCTTTGGTAATCAGGATATCGTCTTCAATCCTGACTGCAATACCCCACCATTTTTCATCACATTTAGATCCTTCAGGAATGTAAATACCTGGTTCTACGGTGATAACCATGTTTTCTTGTAATTGGCCATAAGGCCCTTTGTCGTGCACATCTAAGCCTATATGGTGAGATAAGCCGTGTGGGTAGTACAAATGTCTTTCGGTTTCGCTAGCTATAATGCCTAGCTCAACAAGGCCTTTATTTATAATGCTACGAGCAGTCGCGCTTAACTGCGCAAAGGTTACTCCCGGTTTAGACATTTGAATAGCCTCTTCTTGTGCCTTATAGACCAAATCATAAATGGCTTTTTCTTCTGTTGAAAACTGGCCATCGATAGGGATAGTTCTGGTAACATCGGCAGTGTAGCCGTGATATTCAGCACCTAAGTCCATCAGAATCATTTCTGTGCTTTGAACTTCTGGCTTATGATTTTCTATGTAGTGAAGAATACAGCCGTTATTTCCTGCACCTACGATGGACGGGTAGCCTTCATATTCAGATCCGTATTTTTTAAAGACAAACTCATGGATGCCTTGTATCTCCGTCTCAGAAAGTCCCGGTCGCATGGCTTTCATGACCTCTACTTGTCCAACAGTGGAAATGAATACTGCCTTTCTGATTAGGTCTAATTCCTCTTGTGTTTTGATACCACGAAGCTCGCTCATGAGCGTATTGAGTGTTCGGACATCTAGGTTATTCTTTTGTGGTTCGGTGCCAAGGTTCGCAGTGCTAGTTTGATACCCTGATTTGGTTTTGAATTGTGTGATCAGACTGAATAGGTCTGCCGGGTCGGTAGGGTTGTCTCTTACGTCATTTTGGAAGTCATAGAATAGCACTTTATCGAACTTGCTGAAATCTATATCGTAAGATGCAAATTCACTACCATTATATGCTTTAGCAATAGAAAGCTGCTCTTTTACGCCTTCATTGCCCATTCTACGACCCGTCCACATTTCTTGTAGAGCATTTTTTTCTTGAACAAAGAATATTTCATTATAGGCCTCTCCATTTTTATCTGTCTGGGCTTGCTTAAAAATTAGCAGTACGGCATGTGGCTCTCTGTAGCCAGTGAGGTAATAAAGGTCTGGGTCTTGATGATAGATGAAATCTACATCGTTCGCTCGGTTACGAACTGGGTTGGCAAAGAAGACAGCAACACTGTTATCAGGCATCTTAGCTCTAAGCGCTTCTCTTCTTCCTTTGTGAAATTCTGATGTCAAAAAATCAGTAGGGGCCTCTTGACTTTGGGCAACAAAAAATCCTGACAACAAGAATGCTATCAGGACTGAAAATATTTTTACGGTTTGTCTCATTGAAGTATAAGTAACGTACTAAGACGCTATTATACTAAAATGTTACCGCTTTGTCTTGCTTTTTTTAATACAGCTGAGATTCCATTCTTATTGATGGTTCTCAAAGCTGATGTAGAAACCTTCAAAGTGATCCAAGTATCTTCTTCAGGAATGAAGAACCTCTTCTTTTGAAGATTCGGATAGAATTTTCTTCTGGTTCTATTATTTGCGTGAGAAACGTTGTTTCCTACCTGTACTTTCTTCCCTGTGATATCACAAACTCTTGCCATAACGTCTGAATTTACCGCTTTTTCTTAACGGACTGCAAATATCTGAATAATTCCTGAACTGAGCAACAATGGTTAGGAAATCTCTGAGAAAAATATGTAGTGGCATCACATCCACTCTCTTTTATCACTTTCTATTCGATAGAGTATAAAACTTTCAAGTGCCTCGGCTTGTCCAAGGTGGATGAACGGTACTTTCACTGAACCTGCTGCTGTGGATAAAATGATTGTAGCCAGCTGTTTTCTGCGTTGGTACCAACTCTGTTTTATCACAACGGATTGAATCTTGTAGAGCTGTATCAGTTCATAGATGTGCCCGAAAGTGCCTCGGTTGTTTCTGAGTAGCTCATCATTCACTTCGTAAGTACGCTTTCTATAATAGGCGCTTACGGTTAGCCAGATAAACACTATCCAGATTAGAAAGTACAAGGATTGCCATTCAATATGTGAGAAACTTACCGCTACAGCTGTCAATGCCGGTATCACTCCTATGAACGCAAAAAGTCTATACTTCAGTAGTTTGCTTACACGGTGCTGTTCCTCAGGGCGATAAAACTCTTCAGGAAAAACTGCTCTAACCACACTATCAACCTGTGCTTGATAACTTCCCGGAACTCTTATTTTTGATTTGAGTTGGTCTGCTTCTGCACTGCTTGCTTGTTCAATTTGCATGGTAAACATATTGAACATCATCCGTATGGGATTGTCCGACCAAGAGACTATTTGGACCTTTCTCTTGTTTACAGAAATCTCTTCTCGGTTCAAAAGCCCTTTGACCAATTTAAGGCCACCGCTTTGTTGAATAGAAAGCTTTAAGTCGTAATTGCTCAAAACCGTAGTAATGAGTGAATAGGCGAAGGAAATAATACCTACTACAATCACGGATAATAGAAACATAATCCATCCTGAATTGACGATTACTTCGTCATAACCCGATAATTGATCGGCAATTAAATCGGGTACATCATCGGTGTACTCATTTAGGGTAGAGAACACAAAAGCAAACAGGATACCCATCGACTTTAAGTGGTTTTGACTTATACCTACCTTAAATAGGTCTGGCACGCTTAAGTGTAATACTACTCTTTCGGCTTCTTCAGTCTCCACAATACGCTCTTGGTCATCAGCATCTGAGGTGACAATTTGCGCTTTCTCTTTGAGAATGAAACTCCTTAGGGCTTCTGCATCTTCTTTTTTTAAAGCATCAATAGTGAGCTCTGATTTCTTTGCGCCAGCGGTATCAATCTCCAAACTGACCACACCAAAGATTTGGTGGAGAATATTCTGCTTGAAATTAATGGTCTGAATGCGTTCGAAAGGGATGTTGGTTTTGGTCCTTTTCAGAATGCCTTTGTCGATCACTATAGCACCATCATCAAGGTAAAAGTAGAACCTGAAATAGGTAAGCACAGAACCCAAAAGATTAAGCGCAGCAAAGCCTATTGCTATGTAACCAACTATGGCTATAAAGCTGTCACTACTTTTTTTGCCAACAAAAAAACCGATTAATATAGGCCAGAAAGACCTAATGGTTATTTTGACAAACTTGATCAGAATGATTCCAATGGCAACTCTTGACTGGCGTTGTGGCGTAGCGTACTTATTGATTATCTGTTCCATCAAGCGCTGTTTTGCCAAGTACGAATTCTTTAAGCTTCGATGCTGTTTCTTCGCGAAGACCAGGAATCACGAGGTCGCTACTTTGACCTCCTGCGGTGAATATTTTTAGGCTATGCAATTTAAATAGTCTGTCTAAGGGGCCCTGTTTCAATTCGGCATGCTGAATTCGGTTGAAAGGAATACTGGTTCTTTCCCACCACAATAGTCCTTTAGTATAGATGACATCCCTTTCGCGTAGCGCATATTGCTTCCTTGGGAAAGCCTTGACCATATAAGATATGTTGAATATCCATAGTAGGGCAATTGCTCCAAGTGATATGGCGTAAACCTGAAGCGTTCCCTCGATGTCGTCATTGAAAAAAATAATGCAAAAAGCCCCTACTAACAAGATTAAAAAGAAGAGACCACTAGAAATGAGAGATACTTTTAAATAATCTTTCTCTATAGAATTAAATGCTGTTGCTTTTACTGAGGGGAGTTCGTCAGGGTTGACTGATAGATTTTGGAACGATTCATTCATTTTTTAAAGCCATATGGACAATGACGGCAGCCATTTTGGCAACAGTAACCACGCCTCAAGAGATATTTCTCTGTGAAGACCAGTTTGCCGTCTTTACCAATGTAGTAATCTTCGGTTTTATCGGCAACCGTTTGGTTCTTGTTTGAATCTCTATTCATCTTTTTATGCTGAAACAGATTCTCTACCTTTGGTACAGGGAAATTGTTTTTACAACTGGCAAATAAAGTAAACTATTATGGAATTAGTACAATCTAGTCAAGACGCGATCAAATTAGAGGATCAACATGGTGCACATAATTATCATCCTTTACCTGTTGTTTTATCGCGTGGAGAGGGTGTTTTCCTTTGGGATGTTGAGGGTAAAAAGTACTTTGATTTCCTATCGGCCTACAGTGCTGTTAATCAAGGGCACTGTCACCCAAGAATAATAGGGGCTTTAAAAGACCAGGCAGAAAAGCTCACTTTAACCTCAAGGGCTTTTCACAATGACATGCTGGGTCCGTACGAAAAATACGTTACAGAATACTTTGGTTTTGACAAGATACTTCCTATGAATACAGGTGCTGAGGCTGTTGAAACGGCTATCAAGGTCTGTAGGAAATGGGGCTATGAGAAGAAAGGTGTTGCTGAGAATGAGGGGAAAATCATCGTTTTTGATCAAAACTTTCATGGTCGTACCACAACGATTATTTCTTTTTCAAGCGATCCGGAGGCAAGAAAGAATTTCGGGCCTTATACAAGCGGCTTTATCAAGATACCTTATAACGATGTAGATGCATTGAAGCGTGCAATCAAGGAATCAGGCGTAGTCGGTGTGCTCATTGAGCCAATTCAAGGAGAGGCGGGTGTGTTTGTGCCAGACAATGATTTTATACAACAAGTCGGTGCGATATGTAACGATCACAATGTACTTTTCATGGCTGACGAAATTCAAACAGGTATCGGAAGAACTGGTGGACTTTTAGCCATATGTGGTAACTGCGATTGCCAAGGACACTGTGAAAAACAGGCAACTTACACACAACCAGATGTTTTGATTTTGGGGAAGGCCATCTCAGGTGGAGTTTATCCTGTATCTGCTGTTTTGGCGGATGATCATATCATGGATGTAATTACGCCAGGTACTCACGGTTCTACATTTGGAGGTAATCCTTTGGGGGGAGCTGTGGCAATGGCTGCCCTTGAGGTAATCCGAGATGAAAAGCTAACTCAGAATGCTAGAAGACTTGGTGAAATCTTCAGGGATCGTATGAACAAGCTGATTGAGAAATCTGACCTAGTGAGTTTGGTAAGAGGTAAAGGCTTGTTGAACGCTATTGTGATTAACGACTCACCAGACAGCACTACGGCTTGGGATATCTGTGTTGCTTTGAAGGAGAATGGACTATTGGCTAAGCCCACTCACGGTAACATTATCCGTTTTGCGCCACCTTTGGTAATGACTGAGGAGCAATTACACGAATGCTGTGACATCATCGATTCGACTATTAGACAATTTAAAGCCGTTTAAATACAATTATCTCCGTCTGGTAACGAAAAGTCTAGAATAAAGGGCTATTTTTACGTCCTTTACAACTATTAGAGATTCAAGGTAGGGTTTTTTTCTACCGTGGTGTCTAATAAACCAAAACGCTGTCATGCTTACTTCGACCAAAAGAAGAGTACTAAACGTAATCTCAGTCTCAATGGCTATATGCTGTGTGGCTTATGGATTAGTACTGCGCTATGACAGTTCACCGTTAGAAGGGGCAGTTGTTTTAGAGGATAGTAATCCTCAAGAAGAAACTGTCGAAAGTAATCCGGCTATTATTCTAAATGCCGATGATCCAATAGCAAATCCTAATAATTGATAAAAAAGTCAATCCATACAAGAATAGACTCTCGTATCGATTGACTTTAATTTAGATTGTCATTGCCTTGTTACTGAGCCTGAAGGAATTGATCCTAGGTTTTGTTCAAAGCTATGAGCAGTCGGTGCTGTTGCTGCATCTGCATCAAGCATTCTGGTAAGTGGTTTAAGTAAGAATGGAGCTGGTGAATTATCTGGAACCGGCTCTACCGAAATCACTACGTTTCTACCTCTTATATCTAATGGAAAAGTTTCGCCACTTGGTGCAGCATTAAAAAAGTCTTCACCTGGTACTGGCGGTCCAACATTATTTTCCGTACCGCTGAACGGATTACCAGAGTCCCTTTCACCGAAATCTGTGAACGTACCAGTGGATATTGGTCCAGCATCACCAATTACCCAACCTTCATAAACCCAGCCTTCTGGTAACTCGGGAAGTGTGAAATTAGGGGTTGGTGGCATTCCCGGAGTTCCAAACCACACGCCATAAATATCGTTTCCGTTGTTGGTTGTACCTGACATTTCGTCTGTAGGTGTTCGAAGAAAAAGCGTTCCAGCGGCATTTGAGAAATCACCCAAAGCTGGGGCTACGCCAGTTGAAAGTGTAGCAGCTGTACCATTAAAATCACCAGCGAGTAATTTTGCTTCCGCAGGTGCTGGGTCTGGGTCAGGAATAGGCTCTATTGTTAATACAAATTTTGTGGCTGCTTCAAGGTCTTCAGTATTTACATCGAAGGAGGTAGTTGATAAGTTTCCGCTCCCATCAACAGTAAACGTACCTGTGCTTACGGGTGTGCCATCTACAATCACCCAACCTTCATATTGAGCAGTTGTTCCTAGGTCTTCAAGCCCATTGATTGTCACGTTTAAGTTTGCAATAGTTGGACTGTCATCATCTCCGCAGCTCATAAGGAATGCGGGTATAATCAGTAGCGCTAATAATTTTTTCATATCTAAGTTTTAATGTTTCGATAGCAAAACTCAACTTAGGATATCATGAAATAATCACGGAATACTAACGATTGATAAGAGTGGGAGGCTAGAAGACAGCTAGCTGACTAACTAAACAACTCATTACACCCTCTTAGTAACCAGAAACTATTTGGCTCCGCCTAATTTTGTGAACTTGTAAGAAAGACTAAACCTGAGGATTTGTTGTAATACGTTAGTCTCTGAATTCTGAATATATTCTGCCGTAACATTTCGATTGATTAGCGCATTCTGTCTTAAAATGTCGGTGGCAGAGATCCTAAAGTCTAACTTCTTCTTAAACAATTTTTTACTGAGCGACATATTCCATATCCAAAGGCTTGTTCCAGGAATTCCTTCTATCCTCCCTTGTACGCGATTGGAAACAGATGTGTTAGCCGAGAAACCATCGAGGAATTTCCATGTGGCTCTAAAGGAGTTAGAGAGTGCGAAAAATTTTCTATCTGCTTGTTCACGATTAGTATTATTAACAAAAGAGTAAGATGGGCTTACGCTTAAAGCTAAATCTAGTTTATCATTGAAATTACTATTGAGTCTAAGAGATAGACCATAATTGGTAGATTTTGTTAATTGACTGATCTCATTTAAAAGTTGAGGGTTTCGGTTATATGCAATCGATCCTGACACCCCTAAGTTCAGCTTTTTACCTTTTAATGGCTTAGACAGACCGACCCTTAGGCTTGCAGACATTTGACCTTCGAGATTAACGGGGCGTGTCAGTCTGGCACCAACAGGCAGTGAAATATTTTCTGGACTATTCGTGCCATCGCCTACCAGTGTGCTGTTTACAATAGGGTTATCTGTAAAAGACAATGATCCGCTTATTTGTTTGTAGGATGAAGTTTTTTCACTAAAGTCCAAGTGATTGATTGAAATGCTATTAGAAAAGCTTGCATTGAGGTTAGGGTTTCCTTGTCTGACAAATAATGGGTTTCTATTATCAACTACATCTTGAAGCTGTGAGGCACTCGGTATCCTCATAGACCGTCTAAATGACAGACTAGATTGCTTTCCAGTTTTGTCCCTTTTACGGATAGATAAATAGGGTAGCAAGCCAGAAAATGAGTTTTTGGAATCAACTTGATTAGGGTAAACTTGTATGTTTTCAATAGACTGTTGTTGGTAACTCAGGCTTGTTGATACGTTGAAGTCGGATAGCTTAAAGCCTACACTAGAGTTAATCTTATGACTGATATTATTCAATTCAAAATCACTAGATCTTTGTGGGTCTAAGGCGGTGTAGGCATTATCGGCCTCGTTAAAGTCTAAGAGTAATCTCTGATTTTCGGTAATGTTTAGGTTTCCGGTGTATGCTAGGCGGAGGCTACTTTTTTCTGCAAGTGGTTCGGTGAAAGATATTTCGGCAGAATGTCTTCTATTACTATTATCAGGGTCGCTTATCTGATCAAAAATCTGATTTCCGATATCTCCTGACGTAAAAATATTCTCAGAGCGTACAGAGTCTATGCCACCACTTGTAGATAGGGTGTTGATCGTTTTGATGGACAGGGTTCTGCCTTTTTTGATAAACTTATGACGCCAAGTGATGGTGTTACTCCATCCCTCACTTGTGGCATTTGAGTAGTTAAGGTTTTCCGTTGAATTGAGTAATTCACCATCGAGCAACGTTATTCCTGTAAGGTTTGAAAAACGCGTGTTGCTGCTCGTATTAAATGACTGGTAAAAAGAAATATTGTCTCTCTCAGAAGGTGTATAAACCAGTCTTAAAGATCCACTCTGGCCGTTACTGGTGGAGGAATTTTCTGATTGCTCATTATAGATTCTACCCGCATCTGCCGTTTGAATAAACTGTCTGGAAATATCTCTTGAGGTACTATTTCCTGAATTATTAACGCGAACTGAGACTGTCACTTCAAGTTTATCATTAGGTTTTGTATAGTAGTAGCCACTTAAGGAGCGGCTCTCAGAAATTCCTCCTTGCCCAAACTGATTCAGGTTTGGAATTTGAATTTCCATGCCTTCGAACGTCACATAATTTTGCCCACTAGCCGCTCCTAAATTGTTGGAGCTTCCGGTTAAAGAAAACCGATCATCTTTGCGCAGAAAATTAATATTGGCATTTATGTTGTATCTGGAAGGATGGCTGTAGGTGGCTGAACTTCTTCCAAAGTAGCCCCTCTTTTTTTCTGGTTTTGTCACTATGTTGATCACTTTAGTTCTTTCTCCATCATCGTGACCAGTGAATTGAGCTTCTTTGCTTTTTTCGTCAATTACTTGGATCTTTTTAACCATGTTGGCCGGTATATTTTCTAATGCCGATTGCGGCCCTCCATCGAAAAATGGCTTGCCATCTACTATAATTTTGGTGATTTCTTTACCTTGAGTTTTTACTTTTCCATCCTCAACCTCTAATCCAGGCATTTTCTTTAAGAGCTCTTCAAGGCTAGCTTCATCTGTAGTTTTAAAGGCTGAAGCATTAAATTCAACGGTATCCGTTTTCAGTACGACAGCATCTGCTTCTGCCGTAACAGAAACGGTATCAAGATCCGTAGGGTCTTCCACAAGCAGAATTCTCCCAAGAGAAATAGAATTGTTGTCTAGAGAAATGTTCTTCACAAAAGGCTTGAAGCCGATGAATGAAACACGCAGCCGATAATTCCCCTTGGATAAACCTTTAATGATAAACTTGCCTTCTAGATCGCTGATGGTGGCACTTATTAGTGAATCGAGGTTGTTTCGGAGTACCACATTGGCTGACGATAGGGGTTTTTGATATGCGCTATCAATTACCTGCCCTTCAATTGAGGATTGTTGTGCTTGAAGATTGACTCCAAGCATCAAGAGTAAAACAAGAACTAAACCTTTTAACCTCAAAGCATTGACTATACCAGTTAAGATAACGGTCAAAACGCTTTTCTGTATGGGTTAATTGTAAAAAAATATTAATTGGATGATAAATGTTGTTGATTGGTCTAACTGTGGTGTGAACTATATTAGTCATTACCGTTTCCGCCACCTCTACGGCCACCTCCACCTGCACCACCACCAAAACGTTCCCTGAGTTGGCGAATTCTATCATTTTCTACAGGAATCTGCTGGCCTTGGCCAAAGCTTCTGATGTTGTAGACAAATGAGAGCATGAAGTATTGTGTTAGAATCTGGGTTTGATTGTCTTCGATGTAAGATCCGGTAACAGCTCTCGTAATGCTTTGGTTTTGTTTCAGTAAATCGAAAATTGTAAGCTTAATTTCAGCCTTCTCTTTCATTAGTTTTTTACCCACTTCCATATTCCAGAGTGCAAAGCTTTGGTTAAATCCATCTGATAGCCCTGAATTGGCAATGTGACTAACCGTAGACCTGAAAACATAGCCTTGACCGAATATCCAATTAAGTCTCAAGCGCGTGTTTTGGGTAAAGAAGTCTGTATCGTTGGCGGTTTGAAGACTGTTGCTCACTGTGCTAAAACTTGAATTGCTCGAGAGTGTGAAGTCTATTTTTTCGCTGATATTACTGCTTAATACCATTCCGAGCCCCATTGTTGGAGTTCTCGCATTGTTCAATTCATCGTTAATCAATTCAGGTGTTTGTGTAAAGGACAGGGTGCCTGTGAAATTGAGGTTTGATTTGATAAAACCTAAGGGCATACCATATGAAATAAAGCTTCTGACATTCCAATAACCTGTGAGGTTGACAGGTTTACTAAACCTTGCTCCTGGTTCTAGCGTGATACCGTCAACTGTTGTATTTCCTCTGGACGCAATGGTGGTACTGTTGCCTATGTAGTTGTCAGAAAAGCTACCACTGAGTAGGGTGAAAAAAGTCCTTGAGGTTTCGCTATTAACTTGGTTGTACCTAATTGTACCTGAGTGCTGATAGCGCTGATCCAGTTCGGGGTTTCCGGAAGTAATGTTTAATGGGTCGGTATTGTCAATTACGCTTTGAAGTTGGTTGACACTCGGTGCATTAGTGGAGGTTCTATAGTTGATGCTTAAACTTTTACCCTGATCAAACCTGAACCTGTAATTTATTGTAGGAACGAAATTATTGAACTCTCTATCCACGTTGTTTTCAAATGGGAAGGTTTGATCGTTGTCAAGAATAGCTCTTTGATAAGTAGCACGCAGGGTTAAGGTGCCCTTCGTTCCGCGAAGGTTATAGCCAACAGTTCCCTGATGCGTGTAGTAGTCATTTTCGAAGGTATTACTTAAGGGAGTATTCAAATCGGTATAGGCGTCATTGCCTTCATTAAAATCAAACGCTCGTCTGTCCGAATCATTGAACTGATAGCCATACCTATAGGTGAAAAGGACTGAGCTACGATCGGCTAGTGGTTCTGTGTATGTGGCATTAACAGTCATATTAAAGCCATCTTGATTTTGGTCAGAGAATTGATTAAGGTCGATTGACCTAGAGGGGCCTGCAAAAAACTCAGATTGTGATAATAGAAAACTGTCACCATTATTATTATTCAAGCCGGTGTTTAGGTTAATGGAGAAAGTTCTACCTCGTTTTGCAAAAGAGTGTCTCCAAAGCAGATTATTGCTAAAACTGAAAGCTTCTAGGAAAGATGTATTCTCGGTGCTTATGGTATTAAGAATGTCAGATTCTAATAAGGTTGTACCATCTACTAGTGCGGAACCTGAGTTGTCTTGGAAAGTGAACCTTGGGCGCATGATGATGGAGTTGCGCTCATTGATTTTATATTCTAGTTGTCCATTAAATCGATGGTTAATATTTCTGCTGGGTGAAAAACTGGTTTCGCTGTAAGTCTGCCCTTCATTTTCTGGTAAGGTGAATTGTCTAAAAATAGACTCAAAGGATGAGTTGTCTGATTGGTTGAAGAAGTAACTACCACTGAATTTTATGCGTTTGGTGTCTTCGTAAGAATAGTTGACGCCAAAGGCTTTTGTCTCATTAATTCCGCCTTGCTGGCCTACTTGAAAATTGCCGGCATTTCCACCGCCTCCAGCTCCGCCACCGCCACCGCCACCGCGGCCGCCTCGTCCACCACCACCGCCTCGTCTACCACCTCCTGCGGTAATACCAAGTAAGTCACTGGTTGAAAAGTTCTGGATATTGATGTTATTTACTTGTCCTAAGAAAGTCGTTCGAGCTTTCGGTCTAAAGAGGTTTACACTTCCTCCGACACTGTATGTGTTATCTGTACCTGCGCCTGCATAGACTCTACCGAACTCTCCGTTGCGCATGCTCACACGGGTAATGATATTCATCGTTTTGGAAGTTTCTCCATCTAAAAAACCAGTGAATTGAGCTTGATCACTTGCTTGGTCATAGACTTGGATTTTCTCAATCATCTCAGCGGGTAAGTTTTTGAGCGCAGCATTTGGGTCGTCACCAAAGAACTCTCTACCATCGACTAGCACTCTGGTTACATTTTCACCTTGGGCTTGTACCTGACCATTTTGTATGACGATACCAGGCATTTTCTCAATCAAATTTTCCGCAGTAGCATCAGGGTTTACTTTAAAGGCGTTGGCATTGAATTCAGTCGTATCTCCATTCTGTTTGACCCTTTCTGCAAGACCTTCCACTACCACTCCATCTAAATCTCTTGTGTCCACTACCATTGGAATGCTCCCTAGGTCCAGAGATGCGTCTTTAATTGTAAAATTTCTACTGAACTTCTTAAAGCCAACATAAGAGATGCCTATTTGATAGTTGCCATTGACCACACCTGTCATTCGAAAGCTGCCTGCATCGTCAGTGGAGTAAGCTTTTGCTGTAGAGTCTGATAAGTCTATCAGCAAAACTGTGGCAAACTTCATGGGCTGATTCTCAGCGCTGTCAAGCACATTTCCCTTGATTACCCAATACTGGGCAGATACGGAAAAAGACAATGAGAATAGGAGAATGGTTAAAAAATGTCGCATTGAATTGAGTTTTGCGTTTTAGACACCATCACACTATAAAGGTTTAGTAATTTTGATTTACAGTAAATAATTATTGATAAACAATAAATATATATTACCTTTCGAGAAATTGAGAATATGAGAATGCCGAAAGTATTATTATGGGTGACTAACTTTCTTATCATAGGAGTAGGTCTTGCATCGATTTTTTTTATCGTGAATCAAGGGGCTTTTAGCCCGATTAAGGGATTTGAAAGCGAGAAGTCGCTTGAGGGCGCGATAGCAATGACTGATACTCGGGAGGTAAGAAATCAATTTTTTGATTTTAGCTATTTTTTCGTCTTTAAAAATGATCAAGTATTGATTGATGATATTATGATTAGTCCTAAGCACCTGCGCAAGAGCTTTGATATAAGAGTAGCAGAGGAGACCGATTTTATTGAAGCGACATCTTCCGAGGGCGTAATAAAAATGCCTAATGTTTCTGATAGGGTTTACTTTCCGGTGGATACTTCAGATACCCACTTCTTCTCATGGTTATCAACCTCAATTATAATTGTGTCATCGCTATTCTTCTTAAGCCAGTTGGTATGGATCCGAAGACTGATTAGGCATGTGATCGATGGGCATTTCTTCAGTAATGCTAATGTCAAAGTTTTTATGAACCTAGCTTATCTGTATTTGGCCTTACCTTTTGGGATGAGCGCTATGGATGCTTTTCTGAACTATAAGGTGTTGACAGATAATATTTCTCTGCCGGATGGTTATGAGTTAATAGATCAAGGTTCTAGCTTTCAGTTTCAATACTTTTTTATTGGACTAATACTGCTTCTCATTGCTCAATCTTTTAAGTATGGTTTAAAGCTTCAAGAAGAACAGGCGCTTACTATATAAGTTCTCTGGCATATGAAAAGCAGAAAACATATCATTTTGATCATTGGTGTAAGCTTAGGCTTTGCACTTTTTCTGGCAGTGGGTAGACCATTGAAAGGACTAATTGAAAACTATGGCTTTGATGAAACGCTTGCTCAGATGGTTGCGGGCATCCTTGTGCGCTCTTTCATACTTATTGCTTTGGTAATAGTTATGCGCAAGCTGCAAGTGTCAAGATTTTTGGGAATAGATCAGAAGCCCAGCATTAAGGGCGTACAACCAATGCTTATCCCTTTGGTGATTATTTTGATGAGCCTTTTTGGCGATACGCGTGTATACATTAATGCGGGATTAGGACTCCTGACCTTGTTCCTTATTGATAACCTATTAGTCGCTTTGGTGGAGGAACTTACTTTTCGAGGTGTGATTTTACCTCTAATAATTAAGACTAGACTGGGTAAGAAGCACATCATTTTAGTGAGCGTAATCATGGCTTCATCCATATTTGGATTGATGCATTACCTGAACCTTTTTCGGGAGCCGGGTAATTTTCTTGGAATCACCTCTCAAGTAGTGTTCGCCACATCTATTGGTATATACTTAGGAGGGTTACTGTTGAGGACAAGAAATATATTCTTTCCGATAGTTATTCACTTTCTAGTAAATGTTGCCTTTGGTAAAGGGGTGTTGCGGCCCGACCAAAACGAAGTGCTTACTAATGCTCCGGGGGATCCCTTTGAATGGAGCTCCTTTCTTTTGACTATGGGCATTTTTGCATGTATCGCGATTGGGGGTATTTACACCATTCGCCAAGTTGATACTAAGAAAATAATAAGTACTCTGAGCTTAAAAAAACAAGATTATGAGATACAATAGAATGATCACCTCAGTGTGTATTTTCTTACTTGAATGGACGAAAATATTATTGGGAATCTTCCTGGTTGTTCTGACAGGAGCATTATTGATTGGCAAATTTGAAGTACCATTAACCTTCAAATTGGGAGCCGACTATCGCTTTGAAGATGCAAAGTCAATTAATTTAACTGTGAATTATAATGGCCAAGAATATTCAGATGTAACGGCACGGCCTACTACTCATATTCTTGATTTAGAGTCTCTCCAAATACCAGGACTTTATGGTCAGGTACCTATTTTGTTGCTTGGGTTAGCATTTTGGTATCTCTTAGGTTTAATAGTAGGACTTTTAAAATCGATTGAGGAGAGAGAGTTCTTTAGTGCCAATAATGTTCGTAGGTTAAGAATTATAGGTTTTATGACCATTTCTTATTCTATACTGAGTTGGACTTATGGTCATCTTCTGAAATATTTTGTTACACGCTACTTTGCAATAGAAGGTGTTTTTCATATTTCCAGTAAGTTCGTATTGAGTTTTTCATTTTTCAACACATACTTTTTCCTTGGCCTAATGATATTGCTAATTGCCAACGCTTTTGAACATGGTTTAAAGTTGAAAGAAGAACAAGAACTAACCATCTGATTATGGCTATCATTGTAAATCTCGATGTCATGTTGGCAAAGCGGAAAATGCAGAGTAAAGAGTTGGCTGAAACTGTCGGCATTACTTTAGCCAATTTGTCTATTCTTAAAACGGGAAAGGCAAAGGCGGTTAGGTTCAGTACGCTTGAAGCGATTTGTGAGGCCTTGGACTGTCAACCGGGCGATATTTTAGAATTTAAAAATGAAAAAAAATTATGAGTAGTAATGAAAGGCCTTGGGTACTTGGAGCACATATAGGAACTCTTTTAGGCTATTCCGTTGTGTTTGGAAGTTTTTTGGTGCCGCTATTTATTTGGTTGGCAAAGAAAGACGAGTCAGAAGTAATCGCAGAGCATGCTAAAGCCTCGTTGAACTTTCAGATTTCAATGACTATATACACCATTATGGCAGGCTTTGCGATATTCCTCTTCATAGGCATTCCGTTTTTAGTCATCATTCCCATAGTCAATTTAATTTGTGTGATCTTGGCTACCGTTGAAGCGGCTAATGGGAAACTGTTTAATTATCCTTTATGCATTAACTTTGTGAAGTAATAATTGAGGCATGGATATCAGACCTAGAAGAAATCGAAAATCAGAAGCAATTAGGAGTTTGGTAGAGGAGACACAAGTGAAAACGAGTGATTTCATTTTTCCTTTATTTCTTTTGGAAGATGCTAATGCGTCTGTGCCTGTTGAATCGATGCCAAGCATTTATCGCTTAGGTTTAAATAATATGCTAGGTGAGATCGAGGCTTGTCTTAAGCTAGGAATTAAAGCATTTGACATTTTTCCTGTAGTGGCTGAGCATCATAAGGATAAAACGGGTACCAAAAGCTTCGATCAGGATTTCTTCTATCACAAGGCTTTGACTAAGATCAAACAAGAGTTTCCCGAAGCTGCTATTATGACTGATGTGGCACTCGATCCTTATAGTTCTGATGGACATGACGGGATAGTTAAAGACGGAATAATCTTAAATGATGAAACGCTAGAGGTGCTGGGCAAACAAGCATTATCTCAAGCACAATGTGGTGTGGATATTATTGGTCCTTCGGACATGATGGATGGCAGGGTAGGTCATATCAGAGAGGTGCTTGATGATAATGGATTCACCGATGTTTCGATTATGTCTTACACTGCCAAGTATGCAAGTGCCTTTTACGGTCCTTTCCGCGATGCGCTGGACTCGGCTCCTAAGAGTGGAGATAAAAAGACCTATCAGATGAATCCAGCCAATCAACGTGAGGCATTAATTGAGGCTGACTTAGATGTGGATGAAGGGGCTGATTTTTTAATGGTGAAGCCGGCTTTGGCTTATCTAGATGTTGTAAAGCTTTTGAAGGATAATTATTCTCAACCCATCGCTGCATACAATGTAAGTGGAGAGTATGCCATGCTGAAGGCTGCTGGCGAAAAAGGTTGGTTAGATTATGATCGTGTAATGGCTGAGACCTTATTAAGCATTAAAAGGGCAGGTGCAGATATTATTTTAACCTATCACGCCAAAGAGTTTGCCCAACTTTAAGGTGTAGCTTGAAGTGCTTGAATGATTTTTTGAGCGCTATGCAGTCCACTGTAGACAGCACCTTCCATATACCCAGCGTAGGCTTCCGAACTTTCTGTTCCAGAAAAAATCAGCTTTCCATCGAATGCCTCCTTACGAAGTAATTGATGTCCGTTATTTTGATGTGGAACCAGTTGAATGGGTTCATCGGTAGAGGTAAATCGATCTGTGGACCATACATGCTCGTGGTAGTCTAAGTAGCTGCTGGCTTCCTTGCCAAAAAGCCGAACTAGTACCCCGATTACCTTCTCTTTTCTCTCGTCATAAATGTTTGAACTCAATGATGGATTAAGAAAACCTTTTAGTGCGAAAAAACGCTCTTCAAAATTACTGTGATCATGCACTTCCTGAATGATACCTGACTGGGAAAAACCCATTCCTGAGCGTCCTTTCTCTCTCCAAAAAGGAGTTGCATAAGTCACACCATATTTGATGGATTCACCCATCCAAGTGTGTGTGTTTTCCATTAGGGTGTATTTTTCTTTGGGAAGGCTAGGCGTGAATTGAACACGCTTTACCAGTAATTGAGGCGGTATGGTCACCACTACTTTTTTGGCATGATAACATTGCCCATTACTTAACTGTACATGTATGGCGTCTTCTTCTTCTCTAAGGCTCGTTACTTCAGCTTGATATTCGATTGAGTCTTTCTTGAGTTTTTCTATTAATGTGTTGATGAGTTGCGAACTCCCACCCTTGATTCTGTAGGATGGTGCTTGGCCGGGAGGTAGGTCAAAGTATTGTATGGGCTGAAAGTTAGAAACCTCATAGGCGATCTGTCCCCTCGTATGTTGCGGAAAGACCTCCAGCCTCAGCTCTCGGAGTAGTTGTAATAGGTGGGTATGTTGATTACCAAGCCAAGTGGCACCCATTTCAAGCGGTCCTGAAAGAGTGTTTATTCTTCCGCCAGCGCGGTCTCGGCCTTCAATAATTTTAAAATCGATGCCTTCTTTACCGAGTGCTAAGGCGGTGGTTAAGCCAGATAGGCCTGCCCCAATAATGATAACATCGTGCATGCTCTAATCAATGGAAATGCTTTCTAGAAAGTTCACTAGGGAATGTATAAAATAGGGGCGAGGTGTTTCCATAAAAGCAGCATGATCTCCTCCTTTAATTACAGTCCATTGCTTGTGCGCTGTTCCAAGTCTTTCAAATAATTTTGTTTGTACAGATGTGGGTCCAATGGGGTCATGTTCGCCTTGCAGTATCAGCGTTGGAACTTTTACCTTACTTGGGTCTAACTGATTAAACTGATCCATTTGATTCATGTCAACTCTCACGGGATCGTATTTTAAAGCGAGTGCCACATATGCGTCTATCGCTTTTTGACTGATGGTGCCCGGTAAGATGAAGTCGCTAGCAGCGGCTTCCGCGGTATTGGTTGTCATGCTTGGTTTCAAGTCTTGACCGTCTGGAGGGAAGGTTTGATCACTGTCTCTCCAATATCCAAATAGCGTCAATGATGACATAAGTTCAGGAGTTTTTTGGGCCGCCAAATGTGAGATGGTTGATCCCATTGACCAACCGAATAGGTGCGGTTTTACTTTCCAATTATTTTGTGCTGAGATCCAAGTAAGCGCTGATGCGAGGTCTTGGGCACCTTTGTTGGGTGTTTGCCAACCGCTAGCATCTCTAGGCGTTTCTCCATAACCTCTTAGGTCAATGGCATATACTGCATAACCTTCAGCTGCTAGACCGTCCATGAGTGAAAGGTCTTCCCTTTCTACCTGTAAATCAAAATCCGGCACGGCACTCCAAGTTCTACCATGTACCAATAGTATAGCTTCGGAAGCATCAGGTGCTGACTTTTCCCAGAGCGCGAGCGGATGTCCATCAGACATCACCGTATGTCTCAAGAGCTCGACTTTGTCCTTACTATTGTTATTAGAAGTATTGGATGAGCCACAGCTAGTGGTAAAAAGAAAAACCGCAATAGTGAAGGTTAAAAGCTTATTCATCAATTGCGGTTTCTGTATATAAGTGTTTCGCTTTATCACGTAGTTTCTACGCGGCCTAATGTTTTGAGCATTTTAGCATGACTCGCTATTGCCGATACGAAGGTAGGCTCCAAGTTATATGGTAAGCCATATTCTTGAGCTGTCTCGCGAACAATTTTAGAGATTCTCTTGTAGTGAACATGACAAATATTTGGGAACAGGTGATGCTCTATTTGATAGTTCAAACCACCAACATACCAGAAGAATAACTTACTCTTAGGAGAGAAATTGGTAGTAGTAAATAATTGATGTACAGCCCAATTGTTTTCCATGTTACCCACGTTGTCTGGAATTGGATATTTAGAGTTTGGCATGACATGAGCTGGTTGGAATATTAATGCAATCCAAAGTCCTGTGATGACATGCATCAGAAGAAATCCGATGACAATAATCCACCATGACGCTTGAATAAAGATCAATGGTAAGACAAGAGCATAGGCATAATAAGCCACTTTTGAGAGGATAGTCTCAATCAATACGCTTCTGTAGGTTCTCTTCTGACCCTTGATCAGATTCATTTTTTTATACCTGTTCAGTTGAACAAAGTCTTTTGTAGTCAACCAGAGAAAGGTCATTATGGCGTAGAAGAACCAGCCGTATATATGCTGAAACTTGTGTAGCCTATAATGCTTGGCATGTGGCGATAATCGCATTAAAATGCCTGGATCAATGTCTTCGTCTACTCCTTCAATATTAGTGTAGGAGTGGTGAAGTACGTTGTGTTGAATTTTCCAATTGAATGAGCTTGCTCCAATGAGGTTCATTACATAACTCATGTACTTGTTAACGGTCTTGTTATTTGAATAAGACCCGTGATTGGCATCGTGCATGATTGATAGCCCAATACCTGACATACCGAAGCCCATGATTCCCCACATTAGGAGTATTAACCACGGCTGTGTTACTACACCTGTTAACATCAATACGTAAGGACCGAAGTACATTAGAAACATGGCTGCCGTCTTTGTAAACATAGTGGCGTTACCATGGACTGAAATCTCGTTCGAGTCAAAATAGCCTTTTACGCGCTTTCGCAAGTCGCTGATAAATTCGGCCTGATTGGTTCGAGAAAACTTAATGCTTTTGTAATTCATAAAATATTTTAACCTAGTAATTCTTTTGTGAAGTCTTTGTTGCTATGATTTGTTTTAACGTAACCAATATAATTATGACTCGTCAAAAGCTCAAATTCATTCACCTATTTGACCACTTCACTAACGATAATGTTGCAAAATTAGTGATTAAATTTTTGTTATATAAAAGGTTTACAGCTCTTCCTCTCGCTCAAGCATTAAAACAGATGCCTGAGGTACTATAAAGAGCTTTTCTCCTTGGTAAACTATTTCTACTGCTCCCTTTTGGAGAAAAATAGCTAAGTCACCCTCTTCTGCTTGTAGAGGAACGTACTTTACCTTGTCATCGTTCCCTTTCCATTCCTCATCTTGATCTGTTGGCAGAGGTATGGGATAACCCGGGCCAGCTTTAATCACATATCCCGTTTGAACTTTTTCCTTTTCTTGTACACCTGGTGGTAGATAGAGGCCGCTTTCAGTTTTTTCAGGAGATTTTTTAAGCCTTATAAGGAGTCGGTCTCCAACTACGATGAGTTTTTTTAATCGGTTGTCAGCAGTCAATTCCATGGAGATAGTTTTGAACCACAAATATAAAAGGAGATGGGTGTTAAATAAAGGGGCCAACATATTGTTGACCCTTCTCCTTGTTGATTGGTAAAAGGAGATTAACGTTTAATGATTAATTTCTCGGTACGGATAAAGCCGGACATATTCACTCGGATCATGTATAGACCACTGACAACCCTTGAGCCATCGAATCGCACAGAATAAGTCTTATTCGCCTCGGTTTCACCTTCAAATACCTTACTAATGAGGTGTCCTTGGTTGTTATAAACATTGACACTAGTTGGTCCCGAAATACTCGGTGTAAAGCTAATCGTAGCCAAATCACTGGTAGGGTTCGGATATGTTTCGATTTCAATTGATCTAGTGATCTCAATTTCCTGAGTTTCTTGTTCAGGACTTTCTTCAATTTCCCGCTCCTGGCCAGCATCTACTATATCTTCGCTAATGTTAGTCTCACAACTACCGAGTGTTGCTCCCAAGGATATTAAATGTTCTGCCATTGGAATAGTAGTACAAATGGCTTCACCGTTGTAGCAGACCGTTATGTTACCTGTGTATTCTCTAATGTTCAGGTCGCAATCACCACCGTTGTTAGATCCGCCACCGTCATCACCACAATTGACTAAGTCCATATTAATATCTCCTTGTACCCAATCTCCATTGTCGTTTGGATAATAGAACCAGCCCGAGATACCGTATGAAGTATTTTTGCTATTAGCAGACTGGCCGACTTGGAAACCGAATTGGTATGTACTTGGCATATGTGAAATGGTCTTAGTTCGGCCAAGGTTGTGGCCCTGTCCTATCAATTGGCTCATCTTGTTTACATCTAATATGTAGTATGTCCAATCTTCGTATTCAGTGTTGACCAAATTCCTTTCGTCTTTATAGCCTCTTCCTAGTCCAGACCATTCATTCCACGACATGCCTCTGTCTAAATAGAACTGCATTTCCCATTTGTCATTTACATTGTTGGTGTTGTAGACAGTACCCGTCACTTTTGCCGTACCGTCACTGTATTTTATCAAGCTGCCAGCGCCTGATTCGAACAAGTATTTTGCATTCTGACCATTAGCGTAATCATCTAGCCAAAGTGCATGTTCATTGTTATCATAAGCAAGTGTCGTACACTCTGAATCTACTTCTGGTTCTTCTACTGGACCGGTTGAAGAACAAGTATTATCGTTGGCATCAGTGAAGCCTGTTACCGTGAATGGTCCGAAAGACTTACCGACAATGTCGACATAACACGTGGTATAACTTAAGTAGAGGTGACTATCTACTTTAAAATACGTTTTGAAATCAAGAAGGCCGGAGCTTCCATATCCATTAATTGTTAAGGTTTGGCCATTCTGTACATAGCGATAGCTACCTAAGATTACGTTGCCCCATCTGTTATAAGCTTTGATCCATGCGCCCGAAGTCCCATTGTAGACAACGGTGACGCTCTTCATACCTCCATCACATTGACAGCTCTGAGGGTTATTTGCATGTTTGGCTACAGCGCCATACTTCCAGCTGCTATTATAGCTTGAATCTTTATAGTTGTTGTCATCATCATCGTCATCCTTCTTCTTGTCGTCATCGTCATCATCGTCTTTGCTCTTGTCGTCATCATCGTCATCCTTCTTGTCATCATCGTCATCATCGTCTTTGCCCTTGTCATCATCATCGTCATCCTTCTTGTCATCATCGTCATCATCATCTTTGCCCTTGTCATCATCATCATCGTCATCGTCCTTGCCGTTATCATCGTCATCATCGTCAGAACTATTGTCATTTTGGCCTCCTCCATCTGAGGTACAGGTAGCTCCTTGTCCATCTGTATATGAGGTAACTTCGAATGGGCCATAATTTTCACCTATGATGTTTTCAGAGCAAGAGGTGTGGATTTTATAATATTTAGAGCCGACTTTCAGATATGTTTTGGAATCTAACCTTCCTTTAGAATCAAAGCCTCTAATTGTCAGTTCATCCCCATTTTTAACGTTTTTGAAAGTATCGAAGACTTTCTTTTTATCCTTTCGGTATGCTTTAACTGTAACACCTGAAACGCCATGGTAGGTGACTGTAAAGTTTTGCATTTTACCTTCACACTGACATGATTCGTCATCATTACCACCGGAGTTGTTATCATCATCTCCGCCACCTGGTCCTTGCGTGTCATCATCTTCACATCTAATATCAATTACTTTGACTGTAAACGATTCGGTCTGACTGCATCCGTTTTGGTCGGTCACTTGTACCTGATAGGTGGTGGTTACTTGTGGTGCTACTATGGCAGTGTTACCATCAATGCAGGAGATATCATTTTGAGGAGACCAGTCGTAACTAAAATTACCATTACCGCCTGAGGCTGCTGCTGCTAATGTTACAAACTGTTGGCCGTAACCAAGATAAATAGTGTTGATTAAACCTGCTTCTCCACCAGGCAGGCTTGGTGATATGTTAGTCTCAATTGTTATAGGGTCAGGCTCTGAAAGGGTTATCGATTTGCTGGCCTGTTGTCCAGTGGCATCTGTTACTGTCAATGTGTATGTTCCGGCTGATAAATTGTCTACCAAATCTTGGTCTGAACCATTGCTCCAAGCGTATTGGTAACTTCCACAGCCTCCTTCGACAGTAGCTACTATTTGACCATCACTGGCAGCATTACATGAAATATTAAACGCTGATGCTTCATTATATTTTTTTGCATCTAAGCTTATACTAATCGGTTTGACATTAACGGTTACATCAAAACTTTCCGAAACGGAATTTCCTACTAGATCTGTTGCAGTATAGGTGACAGTTGTTGTGCCTATAGGGAAGAAAGCGCCAGGCTGATGCGTGCTTGTCAAACTCACTGAGCAATTGTCAGTGGCTTGAGGTGCTGCCCAGTTAATGACCTGTCCACAGTCGTTGTCGACTTCTTGATAAACAATGTTAGAAGGAATTCCTGTGATAACAGGGTTGGATTGATCCAAAATGATAACTGTAGCTTGAGCAACAGTTGTATTTCCAGCATTGTCCGTAGCAGTAACAGATACTATATTTTCACCTAAATGGCTACAATCAAAATCTGTCTTGTCAACGATGACAGTTGCAATTCCACAGTTGTCGGATACGGTATTTGTTAACTGGCTTGCGGTGAGTGTTGCCTTGCCTTCTGTATTGAGAACTATCTGAATACTGTTGGTAGTCACTACCGGAGCAACGTTATCGATTACTGTTACCGTTGCTTGCGCTGTTGATGTATTGCCAGCAGCATCAGTTACTGTTAATGTTACTGTGTTCTCACCTAAGTTATTGCAGTCAAAGTCTGTCTGGCTTAGGCTAATATTAGTGATGCTACAATTATCTGAACTACCATTATTGATTTGACTAGCAGTAACACTTGCCGATCCATTAGCATCTAAACTTATTGTTATGTCCTGTGTAGTAACAGAAGGAGCAATGTTATCGATAACAGTGACAGTTGCAGTTGCAGAAGCTGTATTTCCACTAGGGTCAGTACCTGTCAGTGTTACCGTGTTCGCACCGATATTGCTACAGTCAAAGCTTAAGTTATCAAGGCTTAGAGTGAGGTTACAGTTGTCGCTTGATCCATTGTCAACCTGAGTAGTTGTTATAGCTGCAGCACCATTCTCATCTAGATATACTGTTAAGTCCTTAGCGATAACAGTCGGAGCGATGTCATCGATCACAGTCACTGTGGTGGTTTCAGTAATAGTATTGCCCTGACCATCAGTTGCAGTAATCGTTACCGTCTGCTGACCTAAGTCAGCACAAGTAAATTCACTTTCAGATATGGTCACCTCAGCAGTAGCACAAGGTCCGTCACCTACGGTGTAATATGTACGAGTAATATCAAGGTTGAAGTCACCTTGTACTGTGTTTCCTTGATCGTTCTGATAAGTAAACCATCCTGAGAGTCCAAGGTCAGTGTCTTTGTCATTGGCAGCTTTTCCTACTTGGAAACCATAGTTCAAGTTAGCCGGAGCATGTGATAATGTCTTTGTTTTGCCAACATTGCTTCCCAAACCAATAAGGGTCGAAGGATTGGATGGATTAGTATCCATGATGTAGAAGTCCCAATCCAAATAATTGTCTTGAACGTTTCCAGCATTTCCTTTCCATGATCTCCCAAGTGCCGACCACTCAGTCCATGATTTTTTGTCAATGAGGTTTAATTGAACAGCCCAGCTATCATTAGCATTATTGATGTTAACAATAGTACCAGTTACCGTAGCAGTACCATCTGCATGCTGAGATAGAGCCCCAGCATTTTGGATAAAGTGGAATTTGCCCACCTGATTGTTGGGTGTGTACTTGCTTAAATATATGGCATGAGAAGAATTGCCACCATAATGTTTGACGTCAGATTGTTTGCTTACTCCCTGAACAACATCTTCTGGAGAGATAGTAGCAGTTCCATTTTCATCAAGACTGACGCTTGTAGGAACCGGAGTAATTACCGGAGTTGAGTTGTCAATCACAGTTACCGTAGCGGTAGTAGTCGATACATTTCCAGCAATATCTGTTACTGTAAGGGTGATCGTATTCTCTCCTGCATTGCTGCAGTCGAAGCTTATTTGATCAATGGTGACCGAAGCAATACCACAATTATCGGTGCTACCATTGTTGATTTGACTAGTTGTAATTGTTGCTGATCCATTGTCATCAAGATTCAGTGTGATATTCTGCGCGATGGCAACAGGAGCAATGTTATCGATAACTGTCACCGTTGCAGTAGCATTAGCCGTATTTCCGCTGGCATCAGTACCTGTCAGTGTTACCGTGTTCTCACCGATATTGCTACAGTCAAAGCTTAAGTTGTCGAGGCTTAATGTGATGTTACAGTTGTCGCTTGATCCATTGTCAACCTGAGTGGTTGTGATGGAAGCGTTTCCGTTTTGATCCAAGTAAACGTTGATATCCTGAGTGATAACTACCGGGGCAGTTGTGTCAGTGATCGTCACATTCATTGTTTCAGTAGTAGAATTACCGCTAAGATCCGTGACGGTATAAGTGATTGTTTGAGTACCTAAATCACTGCAATCAAAAGATGTTTGACTCAATACCTTCGAAACAATACCGCAGTTATCAGAACTTGATACTTCAATTAGTTCGGTTGTTAATTGTGCAGCACCATTTGCATCAAGGCTAATTGTGGCATCTTGTACAGTAATTGCTGGAGCTGAATTGTCTATGACTGTTACTGTAGCCGTTGCTGAGGCAGTGTTGCCACTGGTATCAATACCAGTCAGTGTCACTGTGTTTGCTCCAAGGTCGCTACAATCAAATGCTAATTGGCTAAGACTCAAAGTCAAACTACAATGGTCAGTAGAGCCGTTATCAATTTGCTGAAGTGTAATCGAAGCTAGACCGTTTTGGTCTAAGTAGACCGTTGCATCCTGTGTCACCACGGTAGGTGCTATGTTGTCTACGATGGTAACATTGACAGTTTCAGATGTTGTATTACCAGCACCGTCTTTTACAGTATATGTGACTTGGTTTACACCAACATTGGAACAATCAAAAGTTGTTTTACTCAAGACTTTAGAGACTATTGAACAGTTATCAGAGCTTGATACTTCAACTTGGTTTATGGCTAGAGCTACCGAACCATTAGCATCTAGATTTATTGTTATGTCCTGGGTAGTAACAGAAGGAGCAATGTTATCAATAACGGTTACCGTAGCAGTTGCAGAAGCCGTATTGCCACTAGGGTCAGTTCCTGTCAGTGTTACCGTGTTCGCACCGATATTGCTACAGTCAAAGCTTAAGTTATCAAGGCTTAGAGTGAGGTTACAGTTGTCGCTTGATCCATTGTCAACCTGAGCGACAGTAATCGATGCATTCCCGTTTTGGTCTAAGTAAACGTTAATATCCTGAGTGATAACCACCGGGGCGGTTGTATCAGTGATCGTCACATTCATTGTTTCAGTAGTAGAATTACCGCTAAGATCCGTGACGGTATAAGTGATTGTTTGAGTACCTAAATCACTGCAATCAAAAGATGTTTGACTCAATACCTTCGAAACAATACCGCAGTTGTCTGAACTCGATACTTCAATTAGTTCGGTTGTTAATTGTGCAACACCATTTGCATCAAGGTTAATGATGGCATTTTGTACAGTAATTACTGGAGCTGAATTGTCTATGACTGTTACTGTAGCAGTTGCGGAGGCAGTGTTGCCACTGGCATCAACACCGGTTAGTGTCACTGTGTTTGCTCCAAGGTCGCTACAATCAAATGCTAATTGGCTAAGACTCAAAGTCAAACTACAATGGTCAGTAGAGCCGTTATCAATTTGTTGAAGTGTAATCGAAGCTAGACCGTTTTGGTCTAAGTAGACCGTTGCATCCTGTGTCACCACAGTAGGTGCTATGTTGTCTACGATGGTAACATTGACAGTTTCAGATGTTGTATTACCAGCACCGTCTACTACAGTATATGTGACTTGATTTACACCGAGATTAGAGCAATCAAAAGCTGTTTGACTTAAGGTTTTGGAAACAACTCCGCAGTTGTCAGTACTCGATACTTCAATTTGGTTTATGGCTAGAGCTACCGAACCATTTGCATCAAGGTTCAGCGTTATATCCTGTGTAGTAACGGCAGGTGCGATGTTATCGATAACTGTCACCGTTGCGGTAGCATTGGCTGTGTTTCCGCTGGCATCAGTACCTGTCAGTGTTACTGTATGCTGTCCTACGTCAGAACAGTCAAAGTTGAACCTGTCAAGACTAAGAGTAAGGTCACAGTTATCAGAGGAGCCATTATCAACATCTTGCAGGGTGATAGCACCTAAACCATTATTGTCTAAGATTACCGTTACATCCTGAGCCAATACAGTAGGTACAATATCATCAGTGATTGTTACATTGAAAGTGTTGATGGTTTGGTTACCCGCATTGTCAGTGACAGTAAGGGTAACTGGGTTCACACCAATGTCATTACAATCGAAACTTGTCTTGCTCAACTCTTTTGATACTATGCTACAATTATCCGCACTTGTAACTTCAGCTTGACCCACAGACAATATAGCATTGCCAGAAGCGTCAAGGCTTAGTGCAACATCTTGAGTGGTCAATGTCGGAGGTCTATTATCTATTACAGTAACAATGGCTGTTGCAGTAGTTGTATTTCCTTGTGGATCTTTAACTGTTACAGTCACCACGTTGTCACCAATATTTGTACAGTTAAAAGTATTTTTAGAAAGCGTAGCCACTGTAATCTTACAGTTGTCAGCTGTACAAGATGTGAACTGACTTACATCACTTGTAATGGTAATGTCAGAGTAGTTTATGGTTGGCCCTGATCCACCTCTTCCGCCACCAGTAGGTACTGGAGGGGTAGGGACATCTACATTTGCTCCCTGACAGAAGTAAAGTAGATCAACTCCTTTGATTCTTGCATTGCCATTAGCATCAAGATTAACAGAGATGTTTTGTGTTTTAACCTGTGGGGCAAGGTTGTCAACGATAGTTACAATGGCTGTTTTAGTAGAAACATTACCAGTTATATCCGTAGCGATTAAAGTAACAGTATTAACACCCAAATCAGCACAAGAGAAAACTGATTTAGAAACAGCCAGTATCACACCACCACAGCCATCATTGGACCCATTGTCAATCATCTGTGGAGTGATGGTGGCCGTACCACTTTGATTAAGCGGTACCGTAATGTTTTTAGTCAGCGCTACTGGTGCTTGGTTATCAGTGATGGTCACCGTAGCAGTAGCGGTAGTACTATTTCCACTCTGATCGGTCACCGTAACTGTTACTATATTGACTCCAATATCATTACAAGTGAACGAAGACTTACTAACCGTTTTTGAAGTGATGGTACAGTTATCAGTAGTACATAGTGCAAAATCAGTAATGATTTCTCCATCGCCAGGTACAGGCTCAGGAATGGAGGTGCCTCCTCCACAGTTTAGTCTGAGTACATCATTGGCAGTGATGTTAACAACTCCACCTGAACCAATTACGCGTGCAATGTTTCTTGTCACCACGGTTGGTGCGATGTTGTCGGTAACTGTAATTGTAGCCGTGGCCGTTGCACTATTACCATTAGTGTCAGTTACGGTAAGTGTAACAGTTTGCTGACCAAGATCACCACAGCCGAAAGTATCTCTGTCAAGGGTGATTGACGCAATACCGCAATTATCGTTAGAGCCATTATCTACTCGGCTAGGCGTAATTGCAGCAACGCCATCTTGATTTAAGAACACTTCAAAACCCTGTGCAATGGCAATTGGTGCTGTGTTATCAATAACGGTTACCGTAGCCGTTGCAGAAGCCGTATTCCCACTAGGATCAGTACCTGTAAGCGTCACTGTATGCTGCCCTACGTCAGAACAATCAAAGTTGAACCTGTCAAGACTAAGAGTAAGGTCACAGTTGTCAGAGGAGCCATTATCAACATCTTGTAAAGTAATGATACCTAAACCATTATTATCTAAGATTACCGTTACATCCTGAGCCAATACAGTAGGTACAATATCATCAGTGATTGTTACATTGAAAGTGTTGACGGTTTGGTTACCTGCATTGTCAGTGACAGTAAGCGTAACTGGGTTCACACCAATGTCATTACAATCGAAGCTTGTCTTGCTCAACTCTTTTGATACTATGCCACAATTATCCGCACTCTCCACTTCGGCCTGATCCACTGTTAAAGTAGCATTGCCAGAAGCATCAAGGCTTAGGGCAATATTTTGGGTGGTTAAAGTAGGAGCAATATTATCTGCCACTGTAACAGTAGCCATACCAGTAGAGATATTACCATTGCTATCTGTAACAGTCACCATCACAGAAACATCACCTAAATCACTACAATTGAATATGGTTTTAGACAGTGTGGCATTCACGATGCTACAATTGTCAGAAGTACAAGAAGTAAACTGGCTTACATCAGAGGTAACAATTACATCAGAGTAATCAATGGTAGGAGGGGTAGGTCTTCCACCACCACGACCGCCTCTTCCATTTCCATTATTAGTAGGTGGAGTGACTTCTGCAGGAATATTTACATCAGCTCCTTCACAAATATATAGTACGTCAGTACCTCTGATCTTGCCGTTGCCATTTTCATCTAAGTAGATAAGGATATTCTGAGTGACTACTTCAGGAACAAGATCATCTACAACAGTTACTGTAGCGGTAGCTGTTGAAGTATTACCCGACTCGTCAGTGGCAATAAGGGTTACCGTGTTCGCTCCAATTTCATCGCAATTGAAAGTTGTTTTAGAGAGTGTCAAAGCAATATTGCCACAGCCATCGTTAGAGCCATTGTTGATCATCTCAGGGGTGATGGTGGCAATACCATCAGCACCTAAAGGAATAGTAATGTCTTGGGCGACAACTGTAGGTGCTTGATTATCGGTGATGGTTACCGAAGCGGTAGCAGTAGTGCTATTACCGCTCTGATCGGTCACCGTAACAGTTACAGTATTGACACCAATGTCATTACAATCGAAAGTGTATTTGTCAAGCTCTTTGGAGGTGATGGTACAGTTATCGGCAGTACAAGTGGCATACTCGATTGTGATTTCACCATCGCCAGGCACGGGCTCAGGAATGGAAGTACCTCCTCCACAGTTAAAGTTAAGCACATCATTGGCAGTGATGGTCACCTGACCACCAAGACCTATGACTCTGTTAATATCTCTTGTCACCACAGTAGGTGCGATGTTGTCGGTAACTGTAATTGTAGCCGTGGCCGTTGCACTATTACCATTGGTGTCAGTTACGGTAAGTGTAACGGTTTGCTGACCAAGATCACCACAGCCGAAAGTGCTTCTGTCAAGGGTGATTGAAGCAATACCACAGTTGTCGTTAGAGCCATTATCTACTTGAGTAGTAGTGATGTTAGCCACCCCATCTTGATTTAAGAACACTTCAAAACCTTGTGCAATGGCAGTTGGAGCCGTGTTATCAATAACGGTTACCGTAGCAGTTGCAGAAGTTGTATTTCCACTAGGATCAGTACCTGTAAGCGTTACTGTATGCTGTCCTACGTCAGAACAATCAAAGTTGAACCTGTCAAGACTAAGAGTAAGGTCACAGTTGTCAGAGGAGTCATTATCAACATCTTGCAGGGTGATAGCCCCTAAACCATTATTGTCTAAGATTACCGTTACATCCTGAGCCAATACAGTAGGTACAATATCATCAGTGATTGTTACATTGAAAGTGTTGATGGTTTGGTTACCCGCATTATCAGTAACGGTAAGGGTAACTGGGTTCACACCAATGTCATTACAATCGAAACTTGTCTTGCTCAACTCTTTTGATACTATGCTACAATTATCCGCACTTGTAACTTCAGCTTGACTGACAGACAATATAGCATTGCCAGAAGCGTCAAGGCTTAGTGCAACATCTTGAGTGGTCAATGTCGGAGGTCTATTATCTATTACAGTAACAATGGCTGTTGCAGTAGTTGTATTTCCTTGTGGATCTTTAACTGTTACAGTCACCACGTTGTCGCCAATATTTGTACAGTTAAAAGTATTTTTAGAAAGCGTAGCCACTGTAATCTTACAGTTGTCAGCTGTACAAGATGTGAACTGACTTACATCACTTGTAATGGTAATGTCAGAGTAGTTTATGGTTGGCCCTGATCCACCTCTTCCGCCACCAGTAGGTACTGGAGGGGTAGGGACATCTACATTTGCTCCCTGACAGAAGTAAAGTAGATCAACTCCTTTGATTCTTGCATTGCCGTTAGCATCAAGATTAACAGAGATGTTTTGTGTTTTAACCTGTGGGGCAAGGTTGTCAACGATAGTTACAATGGCTGTTTTAGTAGAAACATTACCAGTTATATCCGTAGCGATTAAAGTAACAGTATTAACACCCAAATCAGCACAAGAGAAAACTGATTTAGAAACAGCCAGTATCACACCACCACAGCCATCATTGGACCCATTGTCAATCATCTGTGGAGTGATGGTGGCCGTACCACTTTGATTAAGCGGTACCGTAATGTTTTTAGTCAGCGCTACTGGTGCTTGGTTATCAGTGATGGTCACCGTAGCAGTAGCGGTAGTACTATTTCCACTCTGATCGGTCACCGTAACTGTTACTATATTGACTCCAATATCATTACAAGTGAACGAAGACTTACTAACCGTTTTTGAAGTGATGGTACAGTTATCAGTAGTACATAGTGCAAAATCAGTAATGATTTCTCCATCGCCAGGTACAGGCTCAGGAATGGAGGTGCCTCCTCCACAGTTTAGTCTGAGTACATCATTGGCAGTGATGTTAACAACTCCACCTGAACCAATTACGCGTGCAATGTTTCTTGTCACCACGGTTGGTGCGATGTTGTCGGTAACTGTAATTGTAGCCGTGGCCGTTGCACTATTACCATTAGTGTCAGTTACGGTAAGTGTAACAGTTTGCTGACCAAGATCACCACAGCCGAAAGTATCTCTGTCAAGGGTGATTGACGCAATACCGCAATTATCGTTAGAGCCATTATCTACTCGGCTAGGCGTAATTGCAGCAACGCCATCTTGATTTAAGAACACTTCAAAACCCTGTGCAATGGCAATTGGTGCTGTGTTATCAATAACGGTTACCGTAGCCGTTGCAGAAGCCGTATTCCCACTAGGATCAGTACCTGTAAGCGTCACTGTATGCTGCCCTACGTCAGAACAATCAAAGTTGAACCTGTCAAGACTAAGAGTAAGGTCACAGTTGTCAGAGGAGCCATTATCAACATCTTGTAAAGTAATGATACCTAAACCATTATTATCTAAGATTACCGTTACATCCTGAGCCAATACAGTAGGTACAATATCATCAGTGATTGTTACATTGAAAGTGTTGACGGTTTGGTTACCTGCATTGTCAGTGACAGTAAGCGTAACTGGGTTCACACCAATGTCATTACAATCGAAGCTTGTCTTGCTCAACTCTTTTGATACTATGCCACAATTATCCGCACTCTCCACTTCGGCCTGATCCACTGTTAAAGTAGCATTGCCAGAAGCGTCAAGGCTTAGTGCAACATCTTGGGTGGTGAGCGTAGGAGGAGTGTTATCTGCCACTGTAACAGTAGCCATACCAGTAGAGATATTACCATTGCTATCTGTAACAGTCACCATCACAGAAACATCACCTAAATCACTACAATTGAATATAGTTTTAGACAGGGTGGCATTCACGATGCTACAATTATCAGAAGTACAAGAAGTAAACTGGCTTACATCAGAGGTAACAATTACATCAGAGTAATCAATGGTAGGAGGGGTAGGTCTTCCACCACCACGACCGCCTCTTCCGCCACGGCCATTTCCATTATTAGCAGGTGGAGTAACTTCTGCAGGAATATTTACATCAGCTCCTTCACAAATATATAGTACGTCAGTACCTCTGATCTTACCATTACCATTTTCATCCAAGTAGATAAGGATATTCTGAGTGACTACTTCAGGAGCAAGATCATCTACAACAGTTACTGTAGCGGTAGCTGTTGAAGTATTACCCGACTCGTCAGTGGCAATAAGGGTTACCGTGTTCGCTCCAATTTCATCGCAATTGAAAGTTGTTTTAGAGAGTGTCAAAGCAATATTGCCACAGCCATCGTTAGAGCCATTGTTGATCATCTCAGGGGTGATGGTGGCAATACCATCAGCACCTAAAGGAATAGTAATGTCTTGGGCGACAACTGTAGGTGCTTGATTATCGGTGATGGTTACCGAAGCGGTAGCAGTAGTGCTATTACCGCTCTGATCGGTCACCGTAACAGTTACAGTATTGACACCAATGTCATTACAATCGAAAGTGTATTTGTCGAGCTCTTTTGAGGTGATGGTACAGTTATCGGCAGTACAAGTGGCATACTCGATTGTGATTTCACCATCGCCAGGCACGGGCTCAGGAATGGAAGTACCTCCTCCACAGTTAAAGTTAAGCACATCATTGGCGGTGATGGTCACCTGACCACCAAGACCTATGACTCTGTTAATGTCTCTTGTCACCACAGTAGGTGCGATGTTGTCTTCGATAGTAACCGTGAATTCTTGAGTACAAGTATTCCCTTCTGCATCTATAGCCGTCATTGTGACTAGATTATCACCCAAATCATCACATGAAAAAGTTTGCTTGTCAACGGTGACAGTTACTGCACCAACTGGAAGAGACTCGGTTGATTCACAATCAGAAAGGTCGAGATTAAAGTCTCCTTGGTGGAAGTTGACTCCATCCCATGAGTAACTAAACCAACCTGATAGGCCATAATCTGCATTTTTATTATTGGCAGCTGTTCCAATCTGAAAACCATAGTAATAGTTAGAAGGCATATGTTGGATGGAAAGTGTTTTACCGGCATTTGCAGCCAACCCGATTAACTCACTTGGTTTGTTTGGGTCAGCTATATAGTAGTTCCAATCGAGGTAGTTGTTCCCAGCTAATCCTTTTTCATCCTTATAAGACCGACCTAAAGCACTCCACTGCGTCCAATTCATTTTATTGGATAAGTACATCTTAACCTGCCATTTATCACTTGAATTGGTGGTGTTATATACCGTTCCTGTTATGCTGGCCGTTCCATCGGCTAATTCAGTAAAATCAGCACTACCTGCATCAAAAACAAAGTCTGTGCTACTACCCGCAAAAATGTTATTGCTTAACCAAAGAGCATGGCCATCACCTATGGCGCGAGAAGGGGTGCAAGTGGTTATGATTTCGCTTTCAAAACAAAGTGCCAAAGCGGAAGCATCTAACGCTGCTTGACCATCTTGATTTAAATAAAGTGTTTGATTGTTGTTTTGGGCAAAGGATACAGAGGTGCACACGACTAATAAGAGTATAGTCATGTACGACAGGCGTTTTAAAAAAGCACAAGTTCTAAAAAATAGAACTAGCATTTCCATTGTACTTGTGTTTTGGTCAAAGTGCAGCTAGCATGTTTTAATCACCGATTCTTATAAAAAAACAATGGTTATTGCTCAAAACCCCAGTGAGGTTTTTGTACGCAACTTAGGTGATCCCATAAGTGAAAGGATCACAAATATACAAAAAAATGTAATTCACATACAATGTTGTGCAGTTTTTTGACGTTCCAACTGACTGTAAATCAGACTTGTCTCAAGATGTAATGTAAGTACTTCGTGAAGGGCTAATCTTCCGAACGATTCAAGAGTCTTTCGTCCATTTGCTTACTGGCCTTTGCACCGAGCTTTTTAAGGCTTTCAGCACGCTTAACCAGATTGCCACTGCCTTCAGAAAGCTTCTTCATAGATTCTTGATATGCTTTTTGCGTTCCGTTGAGATGTTTACCTATTGAGATGAGGTCTTCGGTAAAAGATTGAAATTTGTCATAAAGTGCGCCTCCTTGACGTGCTATCTCAATCGCGTTCTTATTTTGATACTCTTGTTTCCATATTGATGCAATGGTTCTCATAGTGGCAATGAGTGTAGTGGGACTCACAATAACTATGTTCTTCGAATAGGCGTCATTGAATAATTCAGGGTCGTGTTGAACGGCCAGAGTGAAGGCAGGTTCGATAGGAATAAAAAGTAGAACAAAGTCTAGTCCATCAAGTCCGTAGAGGTTTTGATAGCTTTTTTCACTTAAACCTTTTACATGCGCTTTGATAGAGGTAATGTGTAACTTGAGTTGTGCTAATTGCTCGTCCTCTCTTTCTTCATTAACGAATCTCTCATAAGCGGTAAGCGAAACTTTTGAATCTATGATGATGTGCTTGTTGTCTGGTAATTTAATGACAACATCAGGTTGGTACCGCTTGCCGTCTTCTCCGGTTTCCGAAACTTGAGTCTCATACTCCCTGCCTTTTTCGAGGCCAGATTTTTCGAGTATTCTCTCAAGAATAACTTCACCCCAGTTGCCTTGCGCCTTCGAGTCGCCCTTTAAGGCTTTGGTAAGATTTTCAGCTTCTTTTGTGATTTGCTTGTTGAGGTCACTTAAATGTTTGATTTGCTGAACTAGTGAAGCATTTCTTTCAGCTCCTTCTTTATTGGAGTCTTCTACTTTCTTCTGGAATTCACCGATCTTCTCCTTGAGTGGATTCAAAAGGTCGTGGATATTGGTCTTGTTCTGCTCTGTAAATTTCTTGCTCTTTTCTTCGAAGATCTCATTGGCTAAGTTTTTAAACTCATGGGCAAATCGCTCATTAAGTTTTTCTAGCTCTTCTTTTTGCTCAGCAAGTTTAACTTGGAGGTTTTTGTGCTCGGTGGTAACTTGTGTGAGTTGGTTGCTGAGTTCGAGACTTTTATCGCGTTCGCGAGAGAGCTCAGGCTTGACTTCTGTTAACTCTTGAGCAATCATGTTATAGCGTTCTTCGGCTAACTGGAGCTTATTTTGGATTTCTCCTTCATTAGATGGGCCAGCGTTTGATCTGCTCTTAGCCATAAACCACCCAACAAGTCCACCTAAAATTACTCCTGAAATCAGCCAAATTATCTCCATCAATACTCAGTCTTTCTACAAATATATCGGTTAAGAAATATTTGTTTGAGTTATTGAAAGGATTAAAGTTTATGCCAGCATTTTTGCTTCTGAGAAAACGGAATGCTCATGCTCAATTCTAACATGCTTGGAAACTAGATATTGAGTGAGTTGTGATTCCAAGTCGGCATCTAATGCTAAGAAATCGTCTAACAGACACCATGGCTTTATGGAGAGCTCAACAAAATCGCTCTTGATTTTAGCCACTTGAATTTTTGCCTTAGGTGAGTTAAGGAGTCGTTCGTTTTGCGCAAAGAAGGTCATAATGTCCTCCTTCACTTTAGTCATATTGCTCTGGTATCCAATGCTTATGTTAAGCTCTAGAGAAATAATATTTTTGCTGGTAAGATTATGTAAATCTCTCTGGTAAAAAATGGAGTTGTTGACCTTTACCTCAGAGCCATCTACTCTTTTAATGGTTGTTTGCTGAAGCCCGCTTTTTTCTATTGACCCTACTTGTCCGTCAATTTCAATAAAGTCTCCAGTATTAAAGGGTTTAAACACTCTAAGTAAAATACCGCTACCAATATTGCCGAGCGGTCTAATCAAGGTCTTTTGGATGTTGTGGCTGATTGAACTCATTTTCGTCAGTTTGTTTGCAAATAGATGTGCAATACACATACCATAACCCTACCTACGGGGTAAACCCTACTTTTGGATTGATCTGGCTATTTTTGACTGAATTCTAAGCTTCATCCCATTCCCAGAATGGGATTTTCTGAACAGAAATGGAAAAATAGGAGCTATTGGTTAATGGCTACTTTGTCTAAAATAATTAGTCCTTTTTTGCTTTGGTCGAAGATGAATTTCATCGACTTAATGGAGTTCGAATTAAAACTTGGGTTATCCGAAAGTCTGTTTAGATCAATGAAGAATGTATTGTAAACTGCTTCTGATTTTTTAGTGCTTTGAAGTTCTTTGTTTTTCAAAACATCAACGGACAACTGTCTTTGCAGATAACTGTAATCGCTCAGCTTAAAGCTATGAGTACTATCATTTGAATCAATCAATTGAACAGTGAAATCTAAAGGTTCTGGGGCTTTTTTCTCTTCATCTTTTTCTTGATCTTCAGGTTCGTCATCACCCTCCTTGTCCGCGTTATTCTCGTTGTTATTTTCCTTCTCTTCTAATTCTTTCTCTGGTTCTTCTTGGTTTCCTTTTTCCTTCTTCTTTTTATCCTCGTCTCGCTTTTTGTCAGGGTAGGTACTACCCTTAGCTTCAGATAATTCGAAAGTCAGCTGTGCCGTGCTAGAAGCATCAATCACATTACTAAATTCAATTTCAAAACTGGCAGTATCGGCTTCGTATGCCAAACTATCCCAACCGATATAAACTGCTCGTGTTGCTCTGTTTCCATATTTCATGCCCACTATTTGCTCTTTCCAGACGGTGAGGTTTTCTGTTTTGATTTTACCTCCAGACGAAGTGGTAGTTAGGTCTAAGTCTTCTTCAAAATCAACAAGTACTTGCCAGTCTGATGCTTGATATTGATTGAGATAGATGGTTTCTGGCAGCCAGTCTGCACCTGCTCGGTGATCTTTAAAAAGTTCTTGATAGCCAGTTTTTCCTTGTAATGTGGTTTGTAAAAACGCACTGATATAGATTTTCCCAACCTTGAGCTGATCTTCCATCGGCATTAAAGCATCTACATTGAGTAAGGAGCCAAAAGGAAATCCTGAATCACGATTACCCCAGGTAGTGTTGAATTGCCCATGATTGGCACCGTAGACATAAACAGCTGACTTAAAGTAATCTGTCGAGTCTGTGAATTTTAAACGTTCGTACTGTCTCAGGCCAGCGAATGACTGAACGTCTCCATCGTTAGCACCGTGAATGACGAGGTAGTTAACGTTTTCAAGCGGTGTACTTATGTTGCCAGGTCTATACTGGCCGTCTACAGGTGCTATTGAGACAACTGCTTTTATGTTGAAATTGAAATCAAAGATTTGCTTTGCATCGTCAGGGTAAAAAGGTAGCCTGTTGAAAAACCCAGCTATCGCAGCAGCTTCTCCGCCTCGCGAATGACCCATGACGGCCAGATTCTCCATATCTACTTTACCATCAAATAGGCCTCCTGATGTTTGGTTCCATTTCTCCCAATACTTTAGGTGTTCTAGCAGTAGCCAGCCCCTTGCATCATTTTCCTCATTTAAGCCATCGCCTATAAAATCTGTCCAACCACTGTTAATAAAGTTCTGATCCACACTGACCATAATGATACCTTGACTTGCCAAAAGCTCACCTAAGTAGTCGTAGCCTGGGTCTGAGTAGTCAAACATGCTATGATTTCCGTGAACAATGAGTGCTAGTGGAAAGGGGCCTTCTCCTTTGGGGTACCAAACTCTCCCATTAATTGGAAGTGCTTCATCGTCAAACCCCCAGTACCAAGTTCTTAACTTACCGCTTTTTCCTTCCCAGCCAGAGAGTAGCCGTGAGCCATCAATGGAGTCAGTAATGATGGTAGCCTCTTCGCCAAATTCTGGGCGATGTTCGTCTTTTCCACTTCCGTAGGTGAGATACTCTACTTCATATGTGCCTGGTAATGAGGGGTCAGGAAGCTCAATATGCGCTGGGCGATATTCTGATTTCATGGCTGCATTGATGTGATCTACTTCTGGCTTGAAACCAGTATCTGCTAGCCAAATTAGTCCCCAAACTAAGCCTGAGACACCACCTAAAACACCCACAGAGGCAGTAATCTTTTGAAGTAATGTGGACTGCGATCGGTTCTTTTTGGTCAGGGTGAAAATACCTGCACCAGCCGCACCTGCAAAGACGAAAATGAAAACAGGGAATTTCCAACTAAGACTACCCATACCGAAGGCAAAGGGCATTAGAAAAAGGGCTCCTGGAACTACCCAAAAAAGCCCTTTGTTAATGTGTTTTAATAGAAGTCTGGCGAGGATTGCGCCAGCACCCATGAGAAAGGCAATGATAAGCCCCAAAACCACCATTGCGATACCAAAGTAGGTCTGTGGTTGGGTGACGAACATCATCAACGAGGCGATGATCCAAATGACAGCCACCGTAGTGCCAATCGCTTTGTTAGCGCCTTTCCAGGCCACTGGGCCTGGTTTTAGCTTCTTTAAAAATCCAACGATTGCTTTCCAGATTCTTTTAAAAAACTTGATCATCTTCTTTGTTTGAGGTTGTGAGTTGCCTCATGAAGATAAGCAAATGCTGAGAAAAGCTTCAAATTGTTGCGATACACTTTAATTCAATGGCAATAGGTGTGGGTAGGCAATTGATTTCTACCGTGGTTCTACAGGGCTGATTGTCCTTAAAGTACTCAGCATAAACTTTATTGTACGTTTTGAAGTCGTCTTTCATGTTCGTCAGAAAAACTGTCACATCAACTAGCTTATCCCAACTACTGCCTGAGGCTTCAAGAATTAATTTGACATTATTAAATACCGATCTGCATTGTGTTTCAATATCGTAGTCAGCGATGTTTCCCGCTTCATCTAGCGTGACTCCAGGAATTTGCTTTGTGCCTCTTTCTCTTGGTCCGACACCGGATAAGAAAAGAAGTTCGCCTACTCTTCTGGCGTGAGGATAAAGCCCTACTGGCTCTGGTGCCTTTTGGCTATTAAATTTTTCGCTCATAGTATCTGTTAGTGAGGTACCCAAATGCTTCTGGCTTTTACTTTTTCAAGCCTTGTTGGAATGGTAATTTGTTCTCGAGATTTGCAGTAAAAGATAAATCCTTTATAGGAAGTACTGTATTTATAGGCGCTATCAAAAAAACCATTGTTTCCTTTTTCGATCACAATACCATCCTCCATTTTGGAAATGAGATGACTGAATTCGTAAGGGCCTATTTTGACGATAGCCCCCGAAGCCTTGATGGCTTCATTAATTGCTGCTTGCGCTGCTGCTGCTCCCGCTGCTCCACTCATAATTATAATTCTTTTATCATTTCAATGCGATAATTTTCCAATTCATCTTTAGGCTTCACGTTATAAATTTCAAATCCATTTTTTATCGCAAAAATGAGCATGGTTTTATGCCTATTCAGGGTTTTGAACTTTATAGACTTGTAACCCTTGGTCTTGGCCCATTGTTCTTGATCACTGGCCAAAAGCTTGGCAATACCTATTTTTCTAGCAGACGGAATTACCCCTCCTAACCAACTATAGAATGAACCGTCTTGGAACTTGTCATAACCCACTTTACAGCCAACGACTGAGGCGTCCGATTTGGCAATTAAGACGAGGCTTTCTCTAGACCGAATCTTATCGAAGTAATAGTCGTTTTCGAGCAGGCGATCGAATTCGGGTAATTGATGTAACACCTCAAGTGCTGCCGTAAGGTTTCCTTCGACTATCTGAATTTCCATTTTAGGAGTTCATCAAGCTTTCTATTTCTTCGGCTTCTATCGGAATGTTTCTCATCAAGTTATGATGTCCGTCTTCTGTGATCACCACATCGTCCTCTAGTCGAATGCCAATATTCTCAGCTGGAATGTAGATACCAGGTTCAACGGTAAACACCATGCCTGGCTTAAAATCGGTGTAGATACTCGCTACATCGTGAACGTCTAATCCAATGTGATGCGATGTACCATGCATAAAGTACTGCTTGTAAGCGGGCCAGTTTGGGTCTTCATTTTTAACATCTGTTTGGTCTATTAAGCCAAGGCTTATCAGCTCTTTGGTCATAATGTTACCCACTTCTTTATGATAGTCAGGTATGCTATTTCCTGGAGTCAATAAAGCCGTTGCTTCATTTTTAACTCTCAAAACGGCATTATAAATATCTTTTTGTCTTTGAGTGAATCGGCCATTGACAGGGATAGACCTTGTCATATCAGCATTATAATTGGCATACTCAGCACCCACATCCATCAAGAGTAAGTCGCCATCTTTAAGCTGGTCTTTATTCTCTATGTAGTGTAATACACACGCGTTACCGCCACCCGCTATAATTGGTGTGTAGGCAAAGCCTTTCGATTTATTCCTAATGAACTCATGCAGATACTCGGCTTCAACCTCGTATTCCCAAACCCCAGGCTTTACGTATTCCAATATTCTGCGAAAGCCTTGATCGGTTAGGTCACATGCTGTTTGCATTAACTCTATTTCTCTAGCTTCTTTGACTGTTCTGAGATCATAGGCGATTGGTGCTAGGCGTTCAAATTCATAGTTTGCATATTTTTCTCTGCACCATTTATTGAACCTATCCGTACGTGTTTCTAACTCAGTACCATTTCTAATGTGCTCGTTGTTGTAAAGGTAAATGTTGTTGGTTTCAGCAAGTATGGTGTTGAGTGTGCTTTCAAATTTGTCATTCCACATGACGGTGGCAACACCAGAAGTTTCAGTCGCTTCTTCCGCAGTGTATTTATGACCTTCCCAAACAGCTATGAGCTCACTCGTTTCTTTTAAGAAAAGCACCTCTCTCATTTTTGGATCGGGAAAATCAGGCGCTACGATCAATACAGACTCTTCTTGATCGATTCCAGAAAAATAGAGCAGGTTGCTATTTTGTCTAAAGGCCATAGTGCCATCTGCATTGGTAGGCATTATGTCATTAGAACAAATGATGGCGATTGAATTGGGCTTCATTTTCGCCTTAAGTTTCTGTCTATTTTTTATAAAAAGGTCTTTGCCGATGTGCTCGTATCTCATGTCTTTCTGTTCCAAAGGTGTGGTAACGAAATAAACAGGAAAAGGCGAGAAAAAGAAGGTTTCTTTCCACTGTCAGCTTAAAACTGAGTGCAGCTGCTGCATAGTGATATCTAAGCCGCATTTAAAATGACCTTCAGGACAACTCTTTTTGCCATGAAGCCCGCAAGGGCGACAAGCCAGTTCTCTGGTGATTTGTACTATGTGGCTTTCATCCGCCAACGGCCCAAAACCAAAATCAGGAATAGTAGAGCAGAAAATAGCGCAGGTTTTGGCATTGATGGAAGAGGCTAAATGCATGGGGCCGCTATCATTGACATAGTTCATTCGCGCATCCTTCATTAGTGCAGTAGATTGAAGTAGCGATAATTTTCCGCAAAGGTTCTGTGCATTGGCATTGTCAGATTTACTAATAATCTCCTCACATAAAGCATGATCTGATGGAGCTCCCAATAAAAATATATTGCCCTTGAAAGGAATAGTCTTCACCAATTCTATCCATTTTTCTTTTGGAAACTGTTTTGTAAACCAAACCGAGGCAGGGGCCATGCAGATATATGGCTTTTTTTGCCAAGACCTGATGGCTTCAAAGTCCTTTTGAGGTGGGTAGAGCTTTGGTTTTTTGTGTTCATTGTCAGTTAGTTCACGAATCAAATCATGGTTCCTAACCACTTCATGTACACCATTACCAATCTCATGAGACACTTTTTTATTGAATGCCCAAGCAAGAGGATTTTTGTCAAAGCCAATTTTTAGGGGTGCTCCTGATAGTGCGGTGATGAGGCCTGAATTGGCAAAGCGCTGTACGTTAACCACCAGGTCATAACGCGTTTTTCGCACCTTACCTACTAAGCGAAAGAGGTTTTTGTATTTGCCGCCTTTTTTGTCCCAGACAATCGTCTCTCTTATAAAGGGATGTTCTTTCATTAGGCTTTCGTTACCTTTTCTTACCAAAAAGTCAATGTGAGCATCTGGGTAATAGGAGTGTAGTTTTTCTAACAACCCAGTTGCTAAAATAACGTCTCCGATAAAGGCAGTTTGAATAACGAGAATTTGACGAAATGCCATGGACAGTGAATTCACTCAAATATAAAGGAATTGATTTTCTGAAAAATGTGTTCATCCCTTAAGATCAAAATTGAGCATGCAAAAGGCCACCATACTAATTCCAGATATCAGCGGTTATACCAGTTTTATGACCAAAACAGAGTTGACGCATAGCACGCATATTATCAATGAGCTGTTACAGGTTATTGCTGATTCCATTCAGTCCGAATTTACCTTGGCCGAAATTGAAGGTGACGCCTTGTTGACTTATGCCACTGGCAGGGTAGACCAATCAGTCATTGAGCAGATATGTTCAGAAGCCTTTAAGAATTTTCATTACTTCTTAAAAGTGATAGAACGCGATAGTGTTTGTCGATGTGGTGCTTGCAATAATGCCAGTTCACTATCTCTTAAATTCATTGTTCACTATGGCATGTTTGAAGAGATTAAGATTGCACAATTCACGAAGCTTTCTGGTCCTGATATGATCATTGCCCATCGCTTAATGAAGAATAGTGTTCCTTCCAGAGAGTATATTTTAATGACTGAGGCTTACGAACGTTCTAATGGCGAGTCAACATTGAATTGGGTATGTGCTACAGATCGTTATGACTTAATCGGTGATATACCTTATCAATACGCTGCTATTGGTCATTTGAAGGAAGACGTATTAAGTCTTGATGCTACTGAAGATTACGTTACACTTTTTGGCTTAGCCAAGGCGATAGAAATTCAGATCGATGCCCCGCTGCAAAGAGTACATGCTGTTCTAACCGACAATTCAGAAAAAGTCAATTTTGTTGACGGTTTGATAGATGTCAAAATGGACTCTAGTATCAATAGAATAGGTAGCTCACACATCTGCGAATTTGATGGAGATACTTATGACATCAAAACCCTACAAGATGTAGGTAAAAACGATCAGATCGTATACATCGAAAAAGCGCATTCTCTCAACAGCGGTCTGACAATGCTGGCGTACTATGAGTTGAAAAAAACAGAGACCGGTACGAGCCTTTCGTTTAGGGCATTAACAGGAGATAGAGAACCGATTCCCGAGGAGTTTTCTGACTTGATTTATGATCAGTCTCTGCATAACCTGGAAAGACTAAAGGAATATATTGAAGGTAGGAAAGTGGCTTAACAACAAAGCCTAATACTTTTCCGATTAGTGCCTATTAAATAATTATCTTTGCCGAATTGAGGAGAATCGGAGATGGTTGATTATAACCTATTTACACTGCCTAACGGCATCAGAATAGTTCACAAGGAAGTCCCAAGTACTAAAATTGTTCATTGTGGGTTTGTGCTAGACATAGGAAGCAGAGACGAGCGCGAAGACCAGTTGGGTATTGCTCACTTTTGGGAACATATGGCTTTTAAGGGAACAAAAAAGCGGAAGGCGTTTCACATATTGAATCGACTGGATTCAGTGGGTGGTGAGTTGAACGCGTACACGACTAAGGAGAAAATTTGCTTCTATGCCTCAGCATTAGAAAAGCACATGGAAAGTGCCTTCGAACTTTTGCAAGATATTACCTTCGACTCCATATTTCCAGAAAAGCAGATTGAGAACGAAAGAGGGGTAATTCTTGAAGAGATGTCTCTTTATCATGATAGCCCTGAAGAGGCCATTCAAGATGAATTCGATGATGTGGTTTTCAAAGATCACCCCTTAGGAAAGAATATTTTAGGTACAGCCTCTAGCGTAAAGTCGTTTCAGAGAAAGGATTTCCAAGACTTTCTAAAAGCCAACTTGAATACAGAGGGAATCGTTTTTTCTTGTGTTGGAAATGTGCCGTTCAAAAGAGTTCAAAAACTTGCTGAAAAATATTTCGGGGCCATACCGCATGTCAAGGCAGAAAGACAACGCGTTCCTTTTGAGTTATACACACCGAGCACCATCACTTCAAGAAGAAATATTACCCAGGCACACTGCGCTATAGGGTCTACCGCTTTTTCGTTAAATGATAAAAATCGGCTTCCGTTCTATATGTTAATTAACATTCTAGGAGGACCAGGTATGAATTCAAGATTGAATCTAGCCTTGAGAGAGAAGTACGGATTCGTTTATAACATTGAAGCGGCTTATCAACCCTACTCTGACACAGGTCTGTTTGCTATTTTCTATGGTACCGAACTGAGCCAAGTAAATCGTAGTAAGAAATTGATAGCCAAAGAGCTAAAGCTGTTGCGAGAGAAATCATTGGGTACCCTTCAGCTACATAAAGCCAAAGAGCAATTGGTCGGACAATTGGCCATGGCTGAGGAGAATAATGCCAGCTTAATGCTAATGATGGGTAAAAGTATTCTCGACCTCAATAAAATTCATAGCCTTGAAAGCATCTTCAAGAATATTCGATCGATCACGAGTGCACAATTGCAAGATATTGCCAATGAAGCCTTAGTGGAAGATCAGATGAGTTACTTAACATTCTTACCAAAGAACTGATGGAGTTTATATCGGCAGATTTACAAGCCTACGTAGAGGCACATTCGGATCAAGAATCTCCTTTGCTGGCTGATTTAAACAGAGATACGCACGCCAAGGTGATGATGCCAAGAATGCTTTCTGGGCACCTGCAAGGTAGATTGCTGTCAATGATGAGCCATATGATTCGTCCAAAACGGATCCTAGAAATTGGTACTTACACGGGTTACTCGGCTATATGCATGGCAGAAGGTTTGGCTGATGGTGGCAAGCTCATAACCCTCGACATCAATGAAGAGCTGGAGGCTATGGTCAGAGATTATTTTGATAAAGCAGGACTGGGTGAAAGCATAGACTACCGGATTGGTAATGCGATGGATCTAATACCAGAAATAGATGAAGAATTTGACCTAGTCTTTATTGATGCAGATAAAAAGAATTACACGAATTACTTTAACTTAGTGTTTGAAAAAGTCAGGCCAGGGGGATTCATTATAGGCGATAATGTGCTCTGGAGTGGCAAAGTAATTCAGACTGAAAAGAAAACTGACAAAGACACACAAGCAATCTTGGATTTTAACCGTTTCGTTCAAGAAGACGATCGAGTTGAAAACGTACTATTTCCAGTAAGAGATGGCTTGATGGTAATAAGAAAAAAATAGTGAGACATTTCCTTGTGTCAATCATCATCTTAATGATGGCTTCGTTGAGCTCTTTAGCGCAAGCCCCAATGATCGTCCCTTCTGAAGTAACCGTTGCTGGCGTAAAACTCAAGCTCAATAAAGATGCTCGGGAAGATATTGCCGAGACGCTCGACCTGCTGACAAGAAGTCAATACCATTTCCAACTAAAGGCCGATCGGTCCAACCTCTACATGCATTTCGTAGAAAAGGTTTTGAAAGAAGAGGGAATTCCCGAAGACTTTAAATATTTAGCCATTCAGGAAGGCGAATTTATATCAGATGCGGTCTCCACATCCAACGCGGTAGGTTTTTGGCAGTTCAAAAAAGCTTCGGCACAAGAATTAGGCCTTCGTGTTGATAATGTAGTCGATGAACGAAAACACATTATCGCTTCCACCATAGGTGCCACCAAATACCTGAAACGATCCAATTTTGTGTTTGATAATTGGGTTTTGTCCATGCAATCATACCTTCAAGGCCTTACGGGTACTCAAAGAACTGTGGCAGATAAGCTATATGGCGCCAAGTCAATGAATATCACTGGTAAATCTCACTGGTATATCAAGAAATTTATTGCCCATAAACTGGCTTTTCAAGATTTTGTGGGGGAGGGTCGAAAGCACCCAGAAGTGAGCTTAAACGAATTTGAAGGAAAAGGCAGAACGCTCAGACAAGTGAGTAAGGATGTTAAAGTTGATTATGACGAACTCAAAAGGTTTAATAAGTGGCTAAATCAGTCCAGTATTCCTAGTGATAAATCTTACAAGGTGATTTACCCTACCAAAGGAGAACAACAGGTGATTGCTCAGAGACGTGAGACGGATGAACCTGCTACCCAACCGAAGGCAAAACCGAATAACAGAACGACAACCAATAGAAGAAAGCTTCCAGTCTCCATTCAAGCCGGAAATGGTTTTAAGTCCATAGAAGGAAATGTTGGAATTTATCCGAAAGTAACGGGTAACATCAGCCGAGCATATGATGCTGGCCAGATTAAAATGAATGGAATTCCTGCAATCAGGGCCAAGACCGGTGAATCTATTCAGTCACTGTCGCGCAGAACGGGCGTGAGCATAAAAAGGCTTACTAAGTTCAATGACATCTCTGCCGAAAATCGATTGAAAGGTGATGCCTACTACTACCTAAAGAATAAAAAGAGTAAAGGGAAGGTGCACTATCATATTGTTCTTCCAAATGAGACACTGTGGACGATTGCTCAGAATTATGGTATTAGACTCAAAAAACTAATGCATAAAAACAGAATGCGAGAGGGGGAAGATTTAAAAGTCGGTCGTGTGCTTTGGTTAAGATTCATAAGACCTGAAAAGATTCCCATCGAATACAGTAATGTTATTATAAAACGTGAGGAGGTTTCTGCTGAAGACAGATTGATTAATGAAGCTTCACTCGCCAATACCTTGAACGAAACGGTAGAAAAACCTAAGGTAACTGAAGTACCGCTAAGAGAAGAAAATGAAGTTTTTGTAGCCCCAGAAATAAGAAAACCTTTGGTAGCCACTGAAACTGATACGATCTTTGTGCACTATGTAAAACCTAAGGAGACCTTCTTCGCAATATCCAGAATTTACAACGTTGATATTGACGATATTTTGTACTGGAACAACCTGACCATTCAGGATGGACTTGAAGTCAATCAAGAAATTAAGCTCCTAGTTCCAAAGGTTAAAGCCGCTAACATAGGATTAGTAGAAGTACTACATAAAGTGGAAATAGGTGAAACGCTCTGGTCGATTTCGAAATTATATGATGTGACCATTGAAGACATCAAAAAGTGGAATGGTAAGGAAACAAATGATCTTTCACCTGGAGATCAACTCAAAATTTTAAAGAAGCCCTAAGGGATATTAAAGAATTTGGACTGCTCAATTTTTTCTAGGCCTAGGTGTCTAGCTTTATTTTTAGTTTTGACTGTTTTTGCAGCAACGACCTGCCATGCGCAGGAAAAACCAGCGGCACAAGATACTGCCACAGCCATTCCAGATAGTCTTATCTATTGGAAAAAGGGTGGGAAATTTAATCTCACAATTCAACAAGTAGGTTTAACCAATTGGGCTGCTGGGGGCGAGTCTTCTGTGGCCGTTGGTGGAGGTGTTCAAGGCTTCATAAATTACGAACAAGGGGATGTTGTTTGGGAAAACAAGGGCCAGATTGGCTACGGTGTCATTAGAAATGGTGGTGGTGGTAATAGGTTTGAAAAAACCGATGACCAGATTGAGCTTTCCTCAAAATACAGTCAGAAGTTTACCGAAAAGGTGTTGATGACAGGCGGAGTAAATTTTAGGACCCAAATGGATCGTGGGTACAAAATTGAAAAGATTGCAAATTCTAGCGAAACCCGAAGGCTACTGATCTCCGATTTTATGGCGCCTGGTTATCTACAGACCTCATTGGGTTTGACATTTCGTGATAATAAAAAGGGGTATACAGCTACGCTGGCACCATTTACAGGGCGTTTCACTTTTGTTTTGAATGATTCATTATCTAATGCAGGGTCTTTCGGTATTACACCGGGCGACAAGATCCGGTCTGAGGCAGGAATAAGTTTGAGAGGAGGGTATCAAAAGCAAATCATGGAAAACGTCAAGTTTCAGACAAACTTCAACCTATTCTCAAACTATGAGAAGTTTCCGAATACTGTAGTGAATATAGAGGCTGTTCTTAACCTGAAGGTAAATGACTTCATACAGTCTAATATCAGTACACAATTGATCTATGATGACGATGTGATCATTACCCGGTCTGATGGCAGTCGGGGGCAAGATTTGCAGATAAAGAATGTGATCAACGTTGGCTTTGTGCTAAGTTTTTGACCGCATTTACCGCGCTCTTACTATCCTGATTTTACTGAGGGAACTTCTCCGGCATTTGTCTTGTCCTGAAATAGGTTTACACAATTAAGTGTAAAAATGAATAGGACGTATGAATTATCATTCAAACATCAGATATGCCAGGAATATTTAAGAGGTGGTATATCAAAGACAGAACTACAAAATCGTTATGGTATCAAGGGTAAAACGGCTGTTTTAAATTGGCTCCGTCAATTAGGTTATCTTAGCGGTGAAAATAAGGTATGTTATAACCCTGCATTCTTGTCTAAGAAATCAAAAACTGAATCTGCCCAACTCAAGGCAATCAAGAAGGAACTAGAAGATGCTCAGCTTAAGCTGGAAGCCTACCAGCGCATGATTACCATAGCGGAGAGGAAGTTCAAAATAGATATTGAAAAAAAGTCAGATACCAAGTGATCCATGAGATGAAAGACACCTACCATACTGTAAGTTTGGTAAGATTGTGTCGATTACTTGGAGTTACCCGTCAGGCCTATTATCAACATTTATGGGCAAAAGAAGCAAGAAGTATAGAAGAACATCTGATAGTACAGCAAGTAGTTCAGATAAGGAAAACTCACAAGCGTATGGGAGGCAGGAAGCTGTATGAGTTATTAGAACCATTTATGCTGGAACATCAGATTAAGATGGGCAGAGACGCACTTTTTGAGTTGCTAGGCAGGAACTATCTGTTGGTCAAAAAGAGGCGTAATAGAGTCTATACAACCCAATCGTCTCATTGGTTGAGGAAATACCCAAACCTCATAAAGGGCAACAGCATAGATAGAAAGAATCAGGTGTGGGTAAGTGACATTACCTATTGGAAATCAAAGGGTACAAACTATTATCTGTCGTTCATAACTGACGCCTATTCAAAGAAAATAGTAGGATATAGAATAGCTAACACTTTAGAAGCGGTAGAATCTATTAGAGCGCTTAAAATGGCTGTCTCTGGCTTGAAGCAAGAGCCAGACAGCCATTTATCGCTTACCCATCACTCAGACAGAGGAATACAATATTGTAGCAAAGAATATGTAAAGTTATTACAGGACAATCAGATAAATATTAGCATGACAGAGAATGGGGATCCACTAGAAAACGCGATAGCAGAGAGAATCAATGGTATTATAAAAAGTGAATATCTATATGATTATCAAGTAGATAACCTTAAAGAAGCTAGAGGTCTACTCCAAGAAGTAGTAAAGCTATACAATGAAGAAAGACCACACTTGAGTTTAGGCATGTTGACTCCAGAACTAGTACATCAGCAAAACCTAAATACTAAAGCTTTATGGAAAAACTATTACAAGAAAAAACCTGATATTGTAAACATACATCAGGACAATCAATCAACTGTAAATCTATTACAGTACTAAATGTTAAACCTGTAAACTTTTTTTAGGACGAGTCAATTCCTACTTCTCCCCTTATAGAGGGGAGACACAGAGGGGTGGCTTCGCATAAGCTATATCGCTTCTGTAGATTCTTCGCTCTGCTCAGAAAATGAAGAAGAGTGGTAAGGATTTCTGCGTTCTTTTTTATCCCGAGTTTACCGAGGGAACTTCTGTGATATTCCAACTTCTCCCCATATAGCGGGGAGACACAGCGGGGTGTTTTGCACAATCTCTATCGCTTCGTCATCCTAAGTTCACCGAAGGATCTAATTGAATTGCTTGCAGAGATTCTTCGCTGCGCTCAGAAAGGGAAAAGGGGAGTGGTGAGGGCTTCTGCGTTCTTTTCTATCCCGAGTTTACCGAGGGAACTTCTCCGGCATTCCAACTTCTCCCCTTATGGAGGGGAGACAGAGAGGGGTGGTTTTGTATAAGCTTTATCGCTTCTGTAGATTCTTCGCTGCGCTCAGAAAGGGAAAAGGGGAGCGGTGAGGGTTTCTGCGTTCTTTTCTATCCCGAGTTTACCGAGGGAACTTCTGCGATATTCCAACTTCTCCCCTTATGGAGGGGAGACACAGAGGGGTGGCTTCGGACTTAGTTTTGGCAATGATACTATTTTAGAACTCAGGATCAAGCCCAAGCTTCTCTTGAAGGTCCTTTAGGGCAGGATACTTGTTCTTCAAAAACTCAAACTTCTCACGGTCGGTATACAGCATCTTCTCTTGGGCAATTTCAACCACCTGAGATTTTAAAGAGATATGATCGTTTTTCAAGGTGTTTCTCAAGTGTTGCAGCAACTCTCCTCTGAACTTTTCGAAACTTGAAACTAAAGCCTCATTCGGGATGGATACCGTTAGTTGATTGCCTTCGAGTAAATAAGGGTTTTTAAATAGTTCTTGATCTAAGCTTTGGAAGTTTCCGTTGGTTATGAATGCTTGCCAAGCAGTTTCCATATCCTCAGGGGTAAATGGAGTTTCTCTTAGGTCTACTTTTTCTTCCTCTTCCTCATTTTCTACGTCCTTGGGCTTATTAATCTCTTCTTTCAGGGCACCAAGATCAGTTGGCACCACCATGGTCTTAGAAGGAGATTTTCTGATGCTTGGTCTTTTTGAAGGTGCAGGGATTGGTGCCTCTACCATTGATTCAACTGGTTCAGGAACAACGGGAACAGCCACTTCAGGTTCTACTTGTTCAAGCTCATCTTCGGATGTTGGTAAAGAAGGTTCTTCTTCTTTTTTAGGAGCAGGAGCAGGAGCAGGAGCAGGCTTTTCTGCTACCTGAGTTTCCTCAGGAGTAGGCTCAGTTAGAGTTTTTTTTTTGATGCGTCACCATCGGTGCTCACTGAGGCCAGCGAAAGTGCTGCAGTAAGATGGGCCATTTTGACTAAAGCCAACTCTACATGTAGTCGTTGGTTCTTACTGGCTTTGTAGTTGATGTCGCATTGACTGGCAATGTTCAAAGCAGTAAGGATAAAGGACAAAGGAATCTGATTTGCCTGTTCGGTATAACGTGCCTTCACACCATCAGAAACTTGAAGGAGTTCTACCGTGGCATTGTCCTTACACACCATCAGGTCGCGTAAGTGACTGCTTAGCCCAACGATAAAGTTGTGTCCATCAAAACCCTTCTTTAAGATTTCGTCAAAAATTAATAGGGTATTGGTAGTGTTTTCTGTGAAGAGGGCTTCGGTCATTCTGAAATAGTAATCATAATCCAGAATGTGCAGGTTATCAATCGTGTCTTTGTAAGTCACCTTCTTTCCCTTAGAGAAAGTGACAATCAGGTCGAAGAGCGATAATGCATCGCGCATGGCACCATCGGCCTTTTGAGAGATCAGGTTAAGGGCTTCATCTTCTACCTCAATGCCTTCTTTTTCTGCGATCATTTTTAATTGATCAGCAATGTTGTTGACTTCGATTCTATTGAAATCAAAAATTTGGCAACGCGAAAGTATCGTGGGGATTACTTTGTGCTTTTCCGTAGTGGCCAAAATAAAGATGGCATACGAAGGTGGCTCTTCTAGGGTCTTCAAAAAGGCATTAAAAGCCTGATTTGAGAGCATGTGCACCTCATCTATGATGTATACCTTGAATTTTCCTTGTTGCGGTGGGTATCGGACCTGCTCAATCAAATTTCTGATATCATCAACAGAGTTATTTGAAGCAGCATCCAGTTCATAGATGTTGAAAGTATCATTACCCATTAATGGGTTTTCAATGGTTTGCTCGTTGATTAGTCTAGCGACAATCCGCGCACAGGTAGTTTTACCCACACCTCTTGGTCCACAAAAAAGTAGGGCTTGGGCCAATTGGTTGTTGTCGATGGCATTTTTAAGGGTTGTGGTAATGTGTTCTTGCCCCACAACTTCCTCAAAGCCAACCGGTCGGTATTTTCTAGCCGAGACAACGAAGTTTTCCATTGCCGCAAGATATAAATCTTAGGGAAGATGTTGAATGTTCTTTGTTCAAAGTTTTTCAAAGCACGCATTTGAACCAAAAAGACCTTACCTTTGTATCAAGCACTGAAACGTTATGCGAAGGTGCTTTCTTATAAACATCTACGCTAAGGCTGCGATGTTATGCATGGGGCCGACTGGAATTGACAGTAGGTGAAATGCGAGTGTAAGCATGTCGGGAGTTGTTCGTATTTCCCGTAAATAAAACGATCATACTTTATAATTGGCGAAAGACAATACGCCCTTGCTGCCTAATTAGTATTAGATAGCAATGTGTCTCGCTGGCCCCCTGTTCTGCCGGGCTGGCATGGAGGCATCAACTGCAGAACTGGCTACCCCGGGGTTGTGACGGAAGTAGTAAGATTAATCGCATCTAAGGTTTGAATCAGGGTGGCTGCTGTCCTTATCAAACTCGAAAATTAATCAGCAAATAAACATGTAGAAGGCACTTTGTGTTCCTTATCTGGACGAGGGTTCGATCCCCTCCGGCTCCACAAAAAAAGGCCACCCTTGGGTGGTCTTTTTTTGTTACTCCTGCGGGGGCCACCCTACATGCTGGCTACTCACTAAATTCTTCCACCGGAAGAATTCTTTACGTTCATCCCTCCTCCGGCTCCACCTTCGCCCGCCATAGCTCTTTTGAGCGAAGGCGGGCTTTTTTTATCCGCCATAGCCTTGGCGAAGGTGGATTACCCATCCACGGGCTTCGGTGGAGAAACTCCACCGCTTTTTCCTCTTTATTTTTTAGGTTAAATCAACTATATTTTGATTTAAACACACAATATGCCATAGCATGCATACCGTCTACATTCTTAAATGTGATGACAATACTCATTACGTAGGGTGCACAAGTAATCTTGAGAATAGGCTAGTTAGGCACAATCGGAAAGAAGTTCATTACACTAAGTCAAGACTGCCTTTCAAAGTCGTTTTAACCATCAATTTTCCTGATAAATACAAAGCTTATGCTTTCGAAAAGTATCTAAAGTCAGGAAGTGGCAGAGCATTTATGAATAAACGCTTTCTATGAGTTGGCCATTAAAGCCTTAGTAATCTGTTCCCATTTTGGGACACCTCTAAACCCTCAACAACTCTTCTTAGTAAGCAGAAGCATTTTTTAGAATTAGGAATGTCATTTGCACTCCATCTCGCGTGGGTAAATCAAAAGTAATACGCGTGGATTTGAATAATGACAAACTAAGGATGGGGCTGATACTCATTGGTCTAATCTGTATTTTTTTAATCAGTAGCTGTGCGGGTGGTCACGTAACCAGAAATGGAATTTTTCAGGATCACCACCAGTTGACCAAAGAAGAATTAGTGGGAGAGTGGAGGGTTGTCAACGAAGAATTGGCTATGCCGGGTGCAGTGGTCTACAAATTCTTCAAAGATGATAAGGGGAAAGTAGCGCTGAACGTGAACGGTGAGCAAGTGCAAATGAGGTACTTCGATGTTTACGATAATCTATCTGTCAGTTTTCATTACCTCGATAAAAACAAAAACGATTTCTTCGTTTATGCTCAGTTCAAAAACTACCTAAAGAATGAGCTAGTCATTCATTCAGGTAATGTTACCGATGCGAATGGAGCACAGGCTTCCTTGGCAAAGGACGACTCGCGCTTTTTACTAAAAAAGATAGTAGCCTCGAATAAAGAGCAATAGGCACATGTGGTGTTTCCAAGGCGTGGTTGTGCTTTAGCTTTTGAAGTTAAAGTTCTATCTTCCTTCTTTAACACAAACAACACACACATGCTATTAAAAATTGGTTCTCAGGGTCAGGATGTAAAAGACTGGCAAAATTTTCTCAATACACAAGGTTTTAATGTAGGAGCCGCTGATGGCATCTTTGGTGCAGGTACTGCAACAGGCAGTAAGGCTTTTCAAACTGCTCATGGTTTATCAGCCGATGGATTGGTTGGGGCAGGAACCATTGCTGCCGCTCAGGCACTTGGTTTTCAATTTACGGCTGCTGCTTTTCCGCCCGCTGGAAATATCAATGCGGTAGTCGATATCTCACATTTTCAATCTAATGTCGATTTTGTAGCCGTAAAGGCTGATGGTATTATGGCGGTTATCCATAAGGCCACACAAGGCGCAACCTATACAGATCCCGAATATGCTTCAAAAAGAATTGCGGCAAGTCAACAAGGCTTGCTTTGGGGAGCCTATCACTTTGGCACTGGACAAGATATAGCGCAGCAGGCGCAACACTTTCTGGCGGTAGCGGCAGCCGATGCCAATACGCTTTTGGTCTTAGACTGGGAAGAAAATGGCATTGCCTCACAAGGTACTATGTCTTTGCCTCAGGCGGTGGAATTTGTCGAACGGGTCAAAGATGCGGTGGGGCGCTACCCAGTTTTATATGGTGGTAGCCTCATTAAGCATTCGGTAGGAACAGGGAATAGTATTTTGAGTCAGTGTCCGTTATGGTTAGCTCAGTATAGTTCGAACCCGAGTTTGCCGAATGGATGGTCGGCATATACGATGTGGCAGTATACAGACGGGGTGAATGGCCCTGAGCCTCATGCCGTAAACGGAATTGGGAATTGTGATCGCGATGTTTTCGCTGGGTCGTCAAGCGACTTACAGGCTTTCTGGAAGAGTGGGATATGATCGTAATCCCTGCCTTTGTCAGGATGATCCTTTGCCATGATTCAAAGATTTTAAGTTTTTAGATACCGGAAAAACAGTTTATATTTTTTTAATGAACTGTTTTTCCGGCATGACGGCTTCTTTCCGTTCTTTTGAGAATAACTTTAAATTAATCGCTAAACTGTCTCGTTTAGTGTCACATCAATTGAAACGGCAGTACTTGCTGTCATGGTGACATCTAAATCAGAGCTGTAGCCTCCGTTATCGTCAAACGGGAAGGCATAACCCCGGCCATCAATGGTGGGTATGTTTTGTCCTGCATTGCCATTATGGAAATAGTAAGAATAAGTATTCCATGCTCCTTCAGGCGTAGCGCCTAACATTGGGTAGAAATTAGAGAACAAGAGCAGGCCAGCATTGAACGGCTGAAAAGGCATGGGTGAGTGTAATATCACACTGCTGCCATCAGCGTCAACAAAATAGATTTCCATCGGCTGAGAAAACTCAGAAGTGGTCGTCATTTGCATGCCCGCTACAAGGTTAGTACTGTCTGTTCCAATATCATCCGTGAACGTCTTATTCTTATTATTTCCGTTCGGATCGATCAGCTTGAGTGTAGCGTAGTTTTCACTTAAGATGGGCCCATATGAAAATGAGATTTCAGCAGTTACACCTGAAAGCCCTACAGCACTGACCCAATTAAAGGTGAGTTCTGATGTGCTTGCATTAAAGTCAATTCCTGTGGCCGTATTTGATGGTGAACCTGTGTTTGAAAATGTTGGTTTGCCCGCGGTATCTATGGTGAAGGACTGTATCTCTGTTTTCGACATATATAATTTTCCACTAATGCTTTGAATAGGAATTCCAGTACCTGTCGGATTTTTGAGTACAAAATTAGTCATCGCCCCAGGTGATGACGTGGGTGCCACGGCAGTAGTAGCCGCAAAAGTTGTCAGTTTGGAAAGGTCAATGGGTTTGAGCCCATTCGATGTAATATAACCTAGTCGAATATGCAGGTTGCTATTCCCTGATCCTGTGTTTGGAGAAATCCCCCTGTTCAACATAGTTACCAACTGGTTTTCTATGTTACCCAGAATGGTGTCGTCTTGTAGCTTGTTACTTGTAGAGGCATGATACGCCCAGCTTTGATAGGCACTATCGGCAAAGGTGCCTGCGCATCCGAGTGCCATTTGGCTAGCAGGAGATACTATGTTAATATCGCCTAAAGGGCCAGTGGTTTTGGTGGCAGGAATATTTGCTCCCCAACCGGCCTTAAACCAAGCAGGTGGTGCCGGAGGTAACGCTTTCGAATGAGGAGATGCTTTGCAATTGGTTGAGAAGTATGGGTAGAAAACCTGGTAGACATTGGTTTCACCGGTTCCTTTTGCCGGAACGGCAGTGAGTTTGTTCGAGGCATCGTCATACCTGTAGCCCGTACCTGTAAATTCAAAAACGGTGTATTCGGTACCGGTTTTTCCGTTGATATCGGTTAAGCCTGCCGGAAGTGTAAAATTTGTAATCACTTTGCCAGCATAAATTTCCATACCGCTTTTGGTCCCATTGGCGACTAAGTAGAGCGTGTGTTTTTTGTAATATTCGAACATCTCATAGATGGCATCGTCCATGCTGCTGATGATTGAAGCACTCGGTTTTTCATAAAACCAAAGGTTGGCTCCACTCATATTGTCGAAGGTACCCAGTGTGCTTTCCATGGTGATTTGGGTAGCAGACACAGTGCTGACAGTTGTCCCGGGAGGTACACCTGGCCCAGCAACCACCCACCCTGTTATGGCTCCAAAAGTCTGGTTTGGTGTGGTGAGCGTAAAAGTAGCTGTATTGGGTGTGCCTGAGGTAGCACTACTGATATCACCTTTGAATTGATTGGGTACAATTAAAGTATCAATGAGGTGCTGAGGACCAATCATTCTATGACTGGCGGGTAATGCGGCTTTGGCAGGTGTGGTTTTGCTCTTAGGAACCGCTGCCCTTGCCGCAATTGGCCGCACGCACTCGCTATAGGGAGCAAAGGCTGCATTAGTACAAAGTGTGGTAAAGTTCGAAATAACAGTTGATCTGTTTGTTCCTGATACAATGCCTGTTCCATTGGGGAAGTTCGCATCGCTTGGGGTCACTTGAACAGTAATCGGCATGCCGAACTGATCAATTTGAGTCGTATCTAGGTTGACTTCGGTATTTCCTTTAATTGTTAATTCCACAAAGTCGAAAATGAAATCGGCCATGGGCGAAGAACCATTGATAGAGTCCAAGTTGCTCCCTGTAGTGGTAATTTGAACAGCATCACTTGAGTTACTGAAGTACAATCTACCTGACTTTAAATCGTCAGCTTGATTGATGAGTAAAGTGTAAGTGGAGCCATTTTTTAAATCGCTTAAAGCGATGGATGGCGCACTGCTGATTACGGTTTTTGTACCTGTACCTGTTGGCGTGAATACACTTGCTATTCTAGTTGAAGTAGAGATGCTATAAATCTGGGTTTGACTTTGTAAGAATATAAAAAGGTCGGTGTCCTTGATGTTTGAATTGTTCGTGATATTTACCTGAATATAGGTGGTTGCTGTTGCTGTGCCCATGGTGTGTGTTTTAAAAAGTCCTTTGTGTTTTGAACTGAAAGCTACAAAGTTCAGTGAAGCTTTCACTAGTAGTAATCAGCTATAATTTCTATTGGTCAACGCGTATCAAAACCAGTGGCAATGGAAGCATGCGTAGCGCATTGATTTATGGAATTAGGACTTATTCGTGAACTTGTAATGCGCCAAAGCCATCTTCACTTCTCCCCAAGTGTACTCATCACCCAATTGGGCTTTGATTTCCCCAGAGCCTGTAGTTTCTGCGGTGATGAGAGAGAGGATATTATCTAACTTCTCTTTTTTGATGATTTGGAAAGGATCTATTTCCCCAGTTTCTACATAGTGGCAGAGGTGGCTCTCAATGGTACTGGGTACAAAGCCTCTTTCTTCTGCAATCTCCTCTATGCTCTTTCCAGCCTTGTATAAGCCGAAGGTGATTTCCGCAGTGGGAGTTTTGTCTTTCTTTTTGGTTTTGACTTCAGCTTTGCGGGCTTTGTGTAACTCATTTCCCTCTAGGTCTACCTTGGTGAGCACTTTGTCATTGGCCATCGACTTTATGAGGAGGTCCACCTTTTGTAGTGAGAGCACTTTATTGAAGAAGGCCTGCTCTAAGGTGTTGATCTCTTTTCTGTAAGTTTTAAGCTTAGACTTTTCTTGCAGGTTACTGTCGTGATTCTTAAGGTCTTTGGAGGCCTTTTGTAAAATAGGAGAGAAGTATGCTACTGCTTTGGTGACACGTTCGGCAAGCTGATGGAGGTAATCAGTTTCATGGATAATGATGCGCTGCGCTTGTTTAATAAAGCTATCGCCAACCGATTTGATGGGTGATACTTCCTCTATTAAGGCTTTCGTCCAAAGATGGTGTTGCTGCTTGGTTGATCTATTTTCTTGCTTGTCAAAACTTCGCTCGTGTGCATTAAGCTCATAGATCAGTCCTGCGAAGTTGAAAGTATTGGCAACGAGTTTTGATAGGTATTGCTTTCTGTCTGAAGTGAGGCTTTGCTCTAATTGACCAGCAGAGGCCTTGGTCTTCGCAAAGTCCTTCATGGAATCGCTTAGATCGAAATTGGACTCAGGTATTTTGGATGAGAGTACCAGTCCGTCTAATGCTGTCAGTCGAGACAATGCCACATAAACTTGACCTTGGGCAAAGGCATCGGTGAGGTCTAGAATGGCTTTTTCAAAAGTTAAGCCTTGGCTTTTATGCACCGTTACGGCCCAAGCGAGTTTGAGTGGGTACTGCTCAAAACTACCGAGTATCTTTTCGTCAATCTCGTTGGTCTCTTTATTAAGTGTATAACGCTTATTTTCCCAAGTGTAAAATGGTACTTGTACTTCCTGACCATCTTCGAAAGTCACGCGAATATCGTTGGTTTCAAGGCGTGTGATATGACCAATTTTTCCATTGAAAAACTGTCCCTCTCCACTCGGATCATTCTTGATAAACATCACTTGGGCACCTTCTTTCAATACCATACTATCAGCGGTGGCAAATAGATTTTCAGGGTACTCACCTTGGATTTTCGCCCTGTAGGTTTGAGGCTTTGTGGTTAATTCGGCCAGTCGGGTCGCATTGATTTCGTCTGCCTTTCGATTATGTGTGGTCAGGTGGATATAGCCCTTGCTTGAAAGGCTTTGGTAGTCTTGCCGATAGTGCTGATTCAAAGCAGCAATGTCATCCGGTGTCTGCTGGTTTTCTCGGAATCGGTTCAGAATATCAATGAATCGCTGATCGCTTTGCCGATAGACTTTGTCCAGCTCCACATTGATGGGTGGATTGTCCTTCAAAGCATGTGCTTCGAAAAAATAGCTACTAGCGTAGTAGTTAGATAGTACTTGCCATTCGTTATCTTTGACTACGGGTGGTAGTTGTAAAAGATCACCAATAAAAAGCATCTGCAGTCCACCAAAGGGTTCATGCTTGCGCTTCCTGAGAAACCTGAGCATATGGTCTATGCAATCGAGTAAATCAGCCCTGAGCATACTCACTTCGTCAATAATCAATAATTCTATCTCGTTGATTAAGTTACGTTTAGAAGCGTTGAATCTAAGGTTTGAAAAGAGATTGAAGAGGGTAGTGATTTGCGCATTGACATTAGGCGGTTGAATACGCTCAGGAATAAAAGCACCGAAAGGTAATTGCAAGAGCGAATGAAGGGTTACGCCTTCAGCATTAATGGCTGCTATTCCTGTAGGTGCGGCAACTACTATTTTCTTATGGGAATTAGCGACTATGTACTTAAGAAAAGTCGTTTTACCCGTTCCCGCTTTTCCTGTTAAGAAAATATGGCGGTCGGTGGTATTGATGTAATCGGCCGTAACTTTTGCCAGTTCGCTTAACTCAAATGACATCGTGTGCGTTTCCTCTTGGTTTCAACTTATCAAAACTACACGCCTAAATTGGATTGATAAGTATATTCTGAAAAAAATGGTAGTTTGGGATATGAAAAAGGGTGAAAACCTCATAATTGCCATTGTTGTGATTCTTGTATTCTTTTTGGCTGCCATTATCTACACCATTACCTATTGAAAGTTTTGCAAAAAGTATTTGAGTCCAAGAAAAACAGAATTATTGTGACTGATGACTTTCTTGTTTTTGACAAGAATAAGTCCATTCATTTTGATCACTTAATAGTGGTTAAAGCCAATAAGGAAGGTAAAAGTGCCTACGTGATTGTGGGTCAGTACAGGCCCGGTCGATGGTTCACCTATATCAACACACATGCTGATGATTTTATCAATGAGCTGATTAACAGGCCTGGTATTAATATTATCGAAAAGGATGTTGTCCGTTATGAAAGCTTTGGTATCATGGATCTTTCCGATGGTATGAGCGTCATTTGGTATAATAAATCTGGTCAGCGGTATATGTATTTTAAAAAGGATGACGAAAGAGTGGTTTACAGCTATTTTCCAGTGCTCTTTTTTAAGCGAGATTTTGGGTTAATCACAGATGAGAGTATTCCTTCAGTTGACTTGTCAAAGCATCAAGCTATCATTTTATTCGATCCATGGAAAGACGCTACGGGCCATCTAAAGAGTGTTGAGGAGTATGAGAAGAATCGAATTAACGAACCCGATGACAAGTGGAACGAATCCTATGGGCCGGGCTGTTGGAGTCAGGTTAAATCAGGTTGTTTAGGCTTTATTATCGTTATGATCATCATCTTTATAATAGCCTTCATAATGGCTTAAGCATAATGTCCTGCCCTACCCACAAATACGAGTATTATAACCAAGATTTGGCCGAGACGGCCTTAATCGATCAGCACATTTATAAAGGGTTTTTGCCCCATCAAGGCCCACAAAATGTGTATGAGTGTGATCATTGTGGTCAGTGGCACTTAACCAGTAAGTCTCACGAGCGCAATCCAAGGCTCCAAGAAATGATTGATTCTGGCGAGATGAAAAGGAAGCAAGAGGGGAGCCGGTGGGAGCGAAGGTTCTGATCCATACGTAAAAAAACTCAGCTCAGCCTCATTTTATTTATCCTTATAAGTTAGATTTATATCTACGCAATGCTGGGCTATGGAAAATAATCAAGAGAATGTAGGTCGTTCTGGCCTAATGGAAACCTCCGTTAATAACTCACTTTATGATCAATGCAGGGTTATGTTTGACCATGCATTAAAAACTGGTAAGACCATTGATACCAAATTGGTAGAGCCGCTAAAGCAGGAACACCCTAACCTGAAGCAAGGCGAGTTATTACTAGTATTTAACTACTTGGTGAATTTAGTAAAGCCAGCAATGCCTGGAACTTTAATTCTGTTTGAAGAGAACCGTCAGAGCAATTCACCCTTTAAGAAGCTTGGTCCGCTCCCCATTGTGAGGTCTTTCATGCTCATCACTGTTATATCGTTGTTAGCCCTAATTGGCATTAGTCTATTTAAAGAAGTCAATGATCAGTCTATGCAACTGAGTATGTTGCAAGGATCAGGTTGGTCACAGGTTGCACGGTTGATGTTTTTACTCGCGGCTTCAAGTGTAGGCGCTTCGTTTTATGCCCTTTTTAAAATGAACGGCTATATTCAGCGCGGAACTTTCGACATGAAGTATGCTTCAACCTATTGGTCGCGTTATGTCCTTGGCCTAGTTGCTGGCATTTTATTATCCGAGCTGTTTGTGGTTTTTATTGAAACTGTACCTGCCACCTCAGGTTCTCCTACTGCTAACGATGCTGCCCCTCTAACGTCAGCACCGTATCTCATAAAGCCTATTTTGGCAATATTGGGCGGGTTTTCCGCTAATCTCGTTTATCGAATACTGAATAAACTCATTGATACGGTGGAATCTCTATTCAAAGGGTCTACGCATGAGGTAATAGCCAATAAGCAGGGTGAGATCGCCACTGCGGCTGCCGTTAATGAGCATCTACTGAAAACGACAATGTCTAATAATCTTTTAAACTTAAAGCAGCAACTCATTGCAGAAGGGGCTTCACAGTCCATCATTGATCAGATTGATCAGTCTTTAGCGAATACCGTTCAAATACCAATTGACACAGCGATATCACCAGATCAAAGCCCGATCAAATAGGCTTACATCCCCGCCCAAATTTTGAAATTGAGTACTCTTTCTCTGCTGACTATGACCTCCGATGCTGGTTTTGGAGAAAGGGTTAATAGCAATCGACTATTAAAGTAGGAGTGGATTTCTTCAATACACTTCAGGCTAATAATGAATTGCCGGTTTATCCTAAAGAACTCTTTTGGATCGAGTTCTTCGATCAGCTGATCTAGGGTATAGTCAATGGGTAAGCACTTGTTACTCGTTTGTAAATAGCTGAGTCCATCGTTGTAGTAGAAATAAGCCACTTCTTCGGTTAAGATGCTTTTGAACTGCATGCCCACTTTTACTAGAAATCGCTCGCGGAAAGTAGGCGTGAAGTGTTTCCCAAGTGCTTCTATTTTCTCCTGATACGTGTTTTCTTCGCTTTTATGGATTTGCTCTAGTTTATTAATGGCTCCTAAAAGTTCACCTTTATCGATCGGCTTAAGCAGGTAGTCTATGCTGTTGAATTTAAAGGCATCGAGTGCATATTGCTCATAAGCTGTTGTGAAAATGATGTGAGGGTATCCGTTTAGTTTTTTAAGAATTTCGAAGCCAGTGCCATCGTTCAATTGAATGTCTAGAAAGATAAGATCGGGGTACGCATTTTCGCTAAACCAGCTGAGTGACTCATTGACAGATTCAAGCAAAGATACGACTTCGATATGCGGAAGGGTTTCTTGAATTAATTTGGCCAGTCTTTTAGCCGATAATACTTCGTCTTCTATGATAACTGCCTTCATGAAGTCTTTTTGTCTCGGTTGATTAATGGCAATTTTACAGTAAAGAAACCCCCCTCTTGCGATACTTGAATGGACTTGTCTATCAGCATCTGATATCGGTTGTTGATGTTGTCCAAACCGATTTTAGTGGGCTTCTCTAATGCCGATCGCTTATTAATATTATTGCGTACTACTAGGTATTCATTTCCTTCATTAAACACCTCTATCTCAAGTGGGTTCTCCTTTGAAAAATAGTTGTGCTTTAAGGCATTCTCTATGAGCATCTGCATGGATAGAATGGGGACTTGGTACTTTTCCCCTTCTGTATCGAGCTGAATGTTGACAAATAGGCTGTTACTGTGCCGCGTCTTCAATAAGAAAATATAGTGATTGAGGTATTCTAATTCTGTATTGAGTGAAACGATCTGATCGTTGGTATCTAGTACGTATCGGTAGATTTTCGATAGTTTAGATACAAACTCAACTGCTAGCTTTGGATCGTCTTCTATGATGGTACTGAGCACGCTGAAGCTATTAAATAGAAAGTGAGGTTTGATTTGGTCTTTCAGGCTTTCGAATTTTGACTGTGCTAATTCTTTCTGGATGAGTCCTTTTTCTCGCTCAGAAATTCTGCTGTACTCAAAATATATCATGAAAGTCTTCGCCATGATAATGAGCCATGATAGGACCAAGCCCTGTCCGATAGTGGCTATTAACCCAGGCTCCCAGTCTTCTGAGCAACAAGGGAACTGCGGTATCAGAACCTCAGTATGAATGTAGGATGCACCAATGACGATGGGTGCTGTTACCAAACAGTTACCCCAAAAGAATTTTAAGAGTGTCTTATGTTCAGTGAGACGCGTTTTGTAATGCTTTATAAGATGTTTTGCAGAGTAGTCTAGCACCTCAAAAACTACCATTACCACTAGAACCGTGAAACTAAAAGAGACCAAGGTCACAATTCCCCAGTCGGTGAAGTTTCCTGAAGTGAACTTGAAGAAGACGAAGATGAAAACCCCGATGGCGAGCCTCAATAAATATATCGTTCTTTTCGTCATGCCTGAATATACAAAAAGCCCAGAAGCAGATGCTACTGGACTTTTATATGATGAATGAGTTATTCTTGTGATTCAATCACTTTGACCATCAGGGTAGTGCTTTTCACGGTATTGCGCCCTGTACCAGCAACTTTGAGAATGAACATATGGTCACCCACAGGAGCGTTCTCACCTATCTTCACTTTGACGCCATAAGTAATGGGCTCGTCTGATTTTGAATTGAACCAAAAATCGATTCCGTCTTTAGTCTTCACTTCAGGAGCGCCAAGTGTCAATTTGTATTTCTTTGACTTAACCACCCACATGTCGAAGTTGGTCTCTTCACCTTGTTTCAGGGTGATGGTATAATCCTTAAGTCTGATAGCATTTCCTTTCTTAGGTTTTGAAAGATCTTGAGCGTAAGTAGTGCTTACCCCAGCAAATGCAAAGAGTAATAGTGTAATGATGAGCTTTTTCATAGTTGTTTATTTTTCTACTAATAGACGCCTAAAAATGTGCTGAGGGCAGGGTTTTTCTCTGAGTTGTAAAATCAGGTTGTTGTCTTGTGTATTAAGCCAAGTGAGTCGCGCGATCACTTATATGCTACAAAAGTTGATATAATGAATTTTTTTATAAACCTTTACATTCTACAAATGTTGATGAAATAAATATTGGCGCTATGAAAAACCTTGGTAACCTAGAAGAGACAGTACTGCTTTTGGTCATGATAATGGATGAAGCCTATGGCTATGCGATTGCCGATGAATATCGCGAGCAGACTGGGCAACAGATTTCCATTAGCGCTATTCATACGGTATTGATGCGCTTAGAAAAAAAGGGATTGATTGAATCGAAGATGGAAGGAGCTACGGATTCTCGCGGAGGAAGAAGGAAGCGTGTTTGTATGGCTACTCCTTCTGGTAAGGAAGTAATTCAGGCCTTAAAAGAGAGTAGAATGAAGCTTTGGAGCCAAGTACAAGGATTGTAAGACAGACTGTGGCAAAAGAGCATTCAAAAAATACCGAGCCGCCTAGGCAATTAGAAAGACTATTATCCTGGTTTTGCGATGACGAATTGTCAGAAGCTATATCGGGCGATTTATATGAGGGATACCAGCACATGCTCCATTCTGCGGGTCAGCGCAAGGCTAAGTGGTGGTACTTCTTTAGTGTTATCAAATTTATAAAACCTCAATTCATGCAAAACCTCAAAAGAACTCAAGATTTCGTGCCCAAGTTTGGCAATTACTTCAAAGTGGCATTACGTAATGTAAGCCGTCACAAGCTAGTGGCTGGTATTAATTTAGTGGGGCTTACCATAGGCCTAACAGTGATGATTTTTTCCGCTGAATACCTGCGACATCAGCTCACTGCGGATCGGTATATGCCCGACTCGGATAGAATTTATCGGATAGTCAGAAAGTATAGATCGCAGACCTATACTAACCTATCCTTTCCACAGTATTTTAGTACCTCTCGATCGAGTCAATTAGCGAATATTAATGTGTTTGGAGAGATTCCTGAGGTGGAAGATATTGGACAGTTTGTCATTTCTGATAGTGACATTATGGGACGAGGTTTTTTTGTCGAGGCCAATGATAAGAGACTACCCGGTGGGCCAATACTCTATACTAACACTGCAAAATCATTACAAAAAATATTTCAATGGGAGTTTTTAATGGGCAGCATGTCTCAAGGCGATTCAGAAGGAGTGGTTCTGTCAGACAAAATGGCTAGGCGTTATTTTGGAAGTTTATCCGATGAAGTGGTTGGCAGTACTATACTGATTGACGAAAAAGCCTTTTTGGTAAGGGGAGTGGTAGCGCATATACCTGAAAATGCCCACTTCGACTTTAATATGATAGCCGTAGTGGATAGCATTCCATATACCTGGGGTGCCTACACTTATGCTAAACTGAAATCTAGCACATACGATGTTAAGGAGATAGCGACCAAAATAACTCAGGCAAGTTACATCAACGACCCTGATGCTGAAACTGATCCTTTGGAGAAGGGTTTTGGACTACAGCCATTAAAAGATATTCACTTAGGCTCCGACTACCTTTATGAAATAGAGGCAAATGTAAAGCCTATTTATATTTATCTGTTCGCTATCATAGGCCTTATTGTCTTAATCATAACAATCACCAATTATGTAAACCTAGCAGTCGCCATTAATGCCAACCGATTTAAGGAGGTGGGCGTAAGAAAGGTGATTGGTGCAAGGAAAAAGGATGTCTTCATACAATTCATTTTTGAAGCAGTTATCTCAGTGGTTATCGCACTTCTTATGGCACTTTTGCTCGTATATGTGCTGCTGCCTCACTTCAATCAGTTGTTAACAGTGAAGCTGGCGTGGAATAGTATTTTCACTCTAGAAGGAGTACTCATACTGCTAGGTTTCAGTTTAGGTATAGGAATAATAAGTGGCCTTTATCCGTCCGCCCTTCTTTCGGCAAAACCATTGCTTAAACTTTTGAATAAAAGCGGCAATTTAGGTACCAGTAAAATGAGTCTCCGTAAGGTTTTATTAGGCTTTCAGTTTTTCTTGCTGGTACTCATGGCGGGTTTTGCGTATTACGTAAATCAACAGCTTAACTATGTCACCCAAGCAGACCTTGGGTTTGAGAAAGAGGGCATATTGACGTTGGACCTTGATGGAGCTGATAAGTTCAGAGCTTTCAAGGATCAACTGATTAAAAACCCGAGTATCATAGATGTTGGAAGTGGAGGCACTCCGGGCAATAATCAATTCAATACAGTCACCTACAAGTTCGAAGATATCGATGAAGTATTTGATGACGCCAATCAAATTTTCATGGATTATAGTTCGGCAAAGATACTTGGCTTAAAATCAGAAGCTTTCAAACTGCTAGATGAGGGTAAGAGCCGAGTGTTCGTGATGAATAGGGCTGCGGGTCGTAAATATGAAGAATTGACCGGTAAACCTATGAAGGACCTAGTGGGAGCCAATATGATCGAAGAGCCGGAATGGGTAAGAGAGGATGGGTCAAGTGGAGACCCTAAAATCATTGACGGGTTTGTTCAGGATTTTCATTACTTCTCTAAGCGGGACGCATTCAATCCGTTATTCATTCAAGTGTTTAACGAGGTGCCCTGGGTTTATGGGATCAACATAAAGGTGCGAACCGAAAACTTGTTCGAGACGATGGCGTTCATCGAAGATGCCTATTTTAATGTTGAGAAAGAAGTGCCTTTCAATGCCGAATTTCTTGATGAGCGTTTAGAAAACCTGTATACCGAAGAATTTAAAGTGGCTCTCATTGTGAAAATCCTCAGTGTTTTGTCGGTTGTTTTGGCACTTGCGGGGCTTATTGGGCTGACTTATTACAGTGCTAAATTAAAGCAAAGAGAAGTAGCCATACGCAAAGTTCTCGGGGCGAATGCTAGACAAATTCTCGGCCTAATGTCACGAGAATTTTTCTGGGTTGGACTTCTTGCCCTGCTCGTTGCCCTGCCAATTACGCTGTATGCTGTAAACCAATGGTTAGATAATTTTGCATTTCATGTGGACAGTCAATTGTGGGTATTGATAATCATTGGGGGCATCGGCTTAGCGATTATGTTAGTAGGAGTAATTTCTCAGTCCTATAAAACCACGAAAATGAATATGGTTGAGCCGCTGAAGCAGGAATAAACCTGGCTAAACTCTTTGCAGTTTTTTCAGCAATTGTAAAACCAATATCTTTCGAGCAAAACGAGGTGATGAAAGTATACCAGGTGGTTTTGGCAGTAGTTCTTATATGTGCATGTCAACCGAAGAAGGCAGCAAAACAAGTTTCAACCAAAGGAGAAGTCACAATAGTAAAAGACGCTTTGGTGATAGCAGGATTAAATCGGCCTAGAACTATCCGAATCTATACACCACCCGGCTATGCGCAAAGTAATGAAGCTTATCCAGTGCTCTATATGCACGATGGGCAAAACTTATTCGAAGACTCAACTTCTTTTGCAGGTGAATGGGGCATTGATGAAACGCTTGATGCCTTGAGTCAGTCAGAGGGTCTGAAGTTGATTGTGGTGGGTATTGACAATGGTGGAGAAAATAGAATACACGAACTCACCGCATGGGATCATCCTAGGTATGGTAAGGCAGAAGGTGAGGAGTATATGGAGTTTTTGGTGAAGGTGGTGAAGCCTTTTGTCGACAAGAATTATAGAACCAAAGCTGACCGAAGCCATACGGCAATAATGGGTAGTTCTTTAGGAGGACTAATTTCTCACTATGCGATTTATGCATACCCTGATGTCTTCAGTAAGGCGGGTATATTCTCAGCTTCCTATTGGTGGGGAGAAGGACCATTTGAGCAGGTAGGTGGACTCGACCTTCCTAATGATACACGTTTAAACTTCTTAGTAGGTGGCAAGGAAGGTGAAGGCATGGTAGAGCCTATGCAACAAATGGTTCAAAAGATTCTGGACAAAGGGCATCCTGCCAATCAGATAACCTCCAAAGTAAATCCTGACGGAGAACACAAAGAAAAATTCTGGAGATCAGAATTTAGAGAAGCTGTCTTATGGTTATTTGAGAAGTAATCGACTATTGCATGTTTTTATAGACTTGAGCGAACCAAAAGGCTATTTTTGCCCGTTTATGATCTAAACTCTTTTAAGGCAGTAATGCTCATCATTAGATTCCTTTCATTATTCCCGTTGTGGTTTTTATATGCTTTCGCAGAAATGGCAGCTTTTATAGGCTACCATGTGCTGAAATATCGAAAAGCAGTTGTGATGGAAAACCTAACACTTGCATTTCCAGAAAAATCCCGGACTGAGATTCGAAAGATTGCCCGTGGCTTTTATAGACAATTCTGGCAAGGGTCTATGGAGTCAATAAAAGGGTTTCGTTTTACAAAGCGTGATTGGAAAGAGCGTGTTCCCCTAACCAATAAAGAGGAGGTGCTTTCTTATTTGAATAAAGGGGTGCCTGTCATATTAATGTCAGGTCATGTGGCCAATTGGGAGTGGCCTGCTTTTTCCATCGGTGCTCAAATGGAATACCCCATGGAGTTTCTTTACAAGCCTTTGAAAAACAAAAAGTTTGAAGAGGTAGTGCTTCGTATTAGGACTAGGCATGGAGGAACAGCCGTACCGAAAGACTTGGCAATGAGGGAGATTATTAAAAGAAGAAGAATGCCTAGACTTATCGGTATTATAGGTGATCAATTGCCTTCTATGGGTACTGAAAAACTTTGGCTGGATTTTTTGAATCGCGAGACGGCCTTCTATGTCGGGGCTGAACGAATAGCAAAAATGACTCAATATGCCGTTTTCTATACGGATACCCAGCGCACAGGTCGTGGGCAGTATTCTGTGACCTATAAAAAGATTGCTTCCCCTCCATACGAGAAAGGTGATTCTGCTGGCATTATTGAGAAGTACCGCGATCTACTAGAGGAAACCATACATCGCAACCCTTCCGACTATCTTTGGTCTCACAAGCGATGGAAATATACACAGGCAGAAGAGGAAGCTGCTAAGGCTTCTTCTTAAATACTTGTTATTCATCTCTTAATACCTCAACAGGATTTCTATTAGCAGCTCTCAAAGATTGGAAGCCGATCGTTAGCCATGCTAAGGCAAGTGACCCAATGGCAGCCCCAATGAATACGACTGGAGTGATTGGTGTTGTATACGCAAAGTTGGTCAACCAGTCTTTTACGAAGAGGTAAGCCAGAGGACTGGCAATTAGCAGGGCTATAAAAACCAGCACCGTAAACTCAGCCGTAAAGACATACATTAATCTGAAGACTGAAGCGCCTAAGACTTTTCGCACGCCAAGCTCTTTTTTACGCTGCTCCGCAGAGAAGGCAGCCAAACCGAAAAGTCCAAGACAAGCGATACTCAGGGCCATAACCGTAAACACATTAAGCACCTGTCCCATTTGTTGCTCCTTTCTAAAGAATCCTTCAAAGTCTTGGTCCATGAAAGAATATTGGAAAGGAATACCCGCATTAACTTCGCTCAATTTGGATTCAACCTCAGTTAGGACGGCCGTTAAGTCATTGGTACTTTGTATCAGGTTTGAATTCAGCCTAATGGAAATGAAGTCGGAACCACTTTCCCACATAACATCATTGTTCTCATGGATAATCATCAATGGGCCAATTTCGTAACGGACACTATTAAAATTGAAGTCTTTTACAACCCCAATTACCTCGAATAACGCCTCTTCGCTAGAGGGGTAGGTTACGTGTTTGCCGATTGGTGAATCTTCGCTATAGCCTTCGGCAGTGCCCCATCCTAAATCTCTCACTGCGGTCTCGTTTAATATGATTTTATATTTATCGGTGCCCCGAGTTTTATCAAAGGTGCGCCCAGCTATAAATTCGAGATCTAATAAGTCTAAGTAATCCTCGGTTGACCTCAAGCGATTGAGGGTTATCGATGACATCTCAGTTCCATAGGCTATGTACTTGTCTTCACCCCAAATATTAGGTGGAACATAGTCAGAAAGTCCCACTGCTTCGAAAGCAGGGTTAGATTTTAGGAGGGTCTGAAAAGTTTCCTTGTTGCTATCATTGAGCAACTCCATATTGTGAATTTGTAACACATTGTCTCTATCAAAACCATGATTGGCATTGGAGGCAAAGTTTAATTGTCGTTGCACAAACAATGCCGAAATGATCAGGGCAATGGTGATTGTAAATTGAAAAACTACAAGTCCGTTTCTCATAAATTTGCCTTTGAAGCCAGCGCTTAATTTGCCCTTGAGTACTTCTATTGGGTTGAAGGATGAGAGGTAAAATGCAGGATAGCTTCCGGCCGCCAAGCCTAAGGTCAATACGAACCCACATAGGATAACTAAGAATACAGGATTTGTCAGCTTATCGTAAAGGGAAAGGTCTGTATTGGCCAAAGTGTTAAACGCAGTAAGCGAAAATTCGGTAACCACGATAGCGATAATTGTACTAACAAGCACAAACAATACTGATTCGAAAATGAACTGTCTTATTAGTGTCCTTTTTGTAGAGCCAAGCGTTTTTCTGATGCCTACTTCCTTAGCACGATTGGCTGACCTGGCTGTAGACAGATTCATAAAGTTTATGCTTGAAAGGAGCAAAATGAGCAAGCCTACAGCACTAAATACTCGCAGATAAATGAAGTCGCCAACTGGGCCAAACCTATTCCCAGTTGTTGAAGCGTTTAAATATGCATCACTAACGGGTTGCATATAGAGTTTCCATTTTTTTCCTTGTACATAGTCATCGAAGCTCTTGCCGAAAACTCGCTGTGTTTCGAATTCTGCCCACTTAGGCGGTATTTGTTGAATCTTTTCTTCTAACACTTTTATATCAGTACCCTCTCTTACAAGTCCATAGGTGCCGAAAGTCGTCCAAATCCACTGATGCTCTCTTCTTTTGATATTGGGGTAACTGCTCATTGAAGTGAGCATGTCGAACTGAATATGTGAGTTGGTTGGTGGGTTTTCGGTAACGGCAGTAACATTAAATAATCGAGAATCTCCCCCACTTTCAGTAATCTTTAATGTCTTACCAATGGGGTCTTCATCGCCAAAATATTTTAAGGCCATTTCTTCTGTAAGTACTACACTCAGTGGGTTTTGTAGTGCTTGGTCTGTATCTCCCTTGATAATTGGGAATGTGAAGATTTTGAAAAAGTTTTCTTCGGCTATAAAGAATAGGTCTTCGCCATAGGAATTAAGATTTCCACCATCCTTTTGGTAACTAACAATATGGCGTCCGGGGGAGTGAAGGCGCGTTACTTCTTCAAATTCAGGTACATCGGCTTTCAGGGCCACAGCGACATTTGGTCCAGTTGACGCAAACTGCTCTTGCCAATCTCCCCAAATCATCGGCTGATCGATTCTGTAAATTCGGTTGCCCTTCGCATGAAATTTGTCATAAGACATTTCATTCAATACATAAAGACCTATGAGCAGAGATGCGGTAATTCCTATTGACAGACCCAATATGTTAAGGAATGAAAATTGCTTATGGCGAATGGCATTTCTCCAGGCGATGGTAAACATATTGGCTAGCATGGCAATCAATTTAGTGATTTTCTAACATGCACATGCCAAATAGAATGCCAAGTCAAAAATGCCTAATGCTTTACCTGATGAGCCTTATTGGTAGTTTAGTAATACTTGGACTGTCCTTTAAGGAACGTTAGTGTTCGCTAGCGGTCGGCTAATTTATATGCTTCTTTAGCACTTTGGCGAGTTGTTTTCCTCCTGAGCCATACCATGTCTCTACTACTTTACCTTCTGGAGAAACTAGAAAATGTAAGGGCCAGCCTTCTACATTGTAAAGCTGAAAAATTTCAAGTTTATTATCGCCTTTCCAAAGTACGGGCCATGGCAATTCTATACCTCTTCGCTCGGCAATTTGATTCCAGGCATCAATTTCAGCATCTTCGTTATAGGTCAATACCTGTAGGTTTTCATACTTTTTAGTTTCTTCTACCATATCGGGATAACCTAACCAGCATGGTCCACAGCCGGTGGAAGCAAAGTCGAGCAAAAGATATTTCCCTCGATAATCTTCGGTGCTGAAGGTGTTTCCACTTTCATCTTGGCCCATGAAATCGACTATTGTGCTGTTGAGTGTGACCTTGTCAATACCGAATGTTCTGAGGTGGGCATTTACGTAGTCAAGTGCTTTACGATTGGCAAGAGACACTGCATCATACATGCGTTGTAATTCTTCTTGTGTAAAATCCTGAAACTTGAATACTGAATTCAATACATCAATTGCAATTGGGCTTTCTTTATTTTCCATGAAGGCTTGAATAAACGCTTCGTTGTTTTCGGCAAATTTTAGGCTTTGATACACCAGGTGGCTTTGCGAGCCTTTCACGATTGTGTTTTGCGGAAATCCTTTCTTTCTAACAATGACCTCTCCTTTGCCAGGCTCGATCCAAAAACCCGTATAGCGATTGTCTTTGTTCAATATCATGCCATAAGTAGGCGTATTGATTTCCATCTCTTTGTTGTAGAGTATTTCGCCTTTATCATTTGATACAGCGAGTTGGTTACCGAAAACGACTTTTAGTCCGTGCTTGTTCCCAAAGCCTTCTTGCCGAATAATGACCTGTGTTTTTTCTTGGGCTTGAAGGGTGAGTGTAGAAAGGATGAGTAAAAGACTGGCGAAGTACTTCATAATTGTAGTGTATGATTCTAAGGTATATACTCTGGCTTTACGAGCAAAAAAAATACCACACTCAGTAACGAGCGTGGTATTTTTATAATGACTGTTTTAGCACTATTTGCTTAAAATGTCAGTACTTCTTTTGAAAAATTCTGTCAGGTCTTTTCCTTCTAGTAAGCTTTCACGTAGAAGGCTTTTAGTGCTTACTTAATTACTAATGGAGTAGGTGTTCCTTTAGGCTTTGTTTTAATCGACTCTTTGAGGAGCCTTTCCATTTATCCACAATGATGCCCTCCGGAGACACCAAAAAGAAACTGGGCAAGTTTGTAATATCATAGATATAAAAGGTTTCGAATTTTGCTTCAGAGTGCCATAGAACTGGCCAAGTGATTCTAAGAAATTTGCTCTTTGCAATCCTATTCCAACGTTCAATGTCGAGATCTTGATTGAAAGTAAGAACATCCAGTTCAGGGTATTTCTTTATTATTTTAATCATATCCGAATAGCCATTCCAACACGGTCCGCACCATGTTGCAGCGAAGTCTATGAGTAGGAATTTTCCGCGAGAGGCTTTGGTTCTATGGATTTTGTCACGTTCATCTTTAGCTTCAAAATCCCAGAGCATGCTGCCAATTGTCATATCACGGATTTCAGCCGTTTTAAGATAAACTGCAAGCTTAGGTAGTCGTGCTTGCGTTGCTTTTGGATATTCATCGTAAAATTTTTTCAGGAAATCATAATCCACTCGCACATATAGTTCTTCTAAGTAGTTTAAGGTGGCATAGGATTGTCTGTAGAGCGCTAATAACCTCTGTAGTTCTTTTTGGTCGGTGGTAGATTTTAATTGCCGGTAAATCTGGTCAGTCTCTGACCCTGTGACCTCTAAAATTTTTGGGAAAGTTTCTTCCTCTGCTTTGACGGTTATTAACCCGGGTTCGATCCAGAATTCCGAGAAGGTACCGTTAGGAGAGACAATCATGCCTAAGGCTAATTTTTCCACATAGAAGGATTGATCAAATAGTATGTCTCCAGACTTATTTGTACGTACCTCAAGCTTATTGATAACTAGAGTCGGTCTGTCATATTTGTTAAACCCCTCGAGCGTGACGATGAGTCGCGTATTATTAGTCTGTCCCTTTAGGTCGAAAAGAAGTAAGAAAGTAAAAAGATAGAAAAATAAAGTTTTCAAGACTGATCTGATGTTTTTTGATAAAACAAAGGTATTTAGAGTCGATTAAAAAAACCAAGTTTTCATTATTTTTTAGTGGATAATAAAAATGCCACATCCCAAGAGGATGTGGCATTTGCCTAAGCCTTAAAAGCTAAAACCTATTTGCTCAAAATATCAGTACTTCTTTTGATAAATTCTGTCAGGTCTTTTCCTTCCAATAGGCCTTGAGAGAGCAATGCTAAATCAAACGCTTGCTTAGCAACTTTCTCTTTTGTTTTATCTGTTTTTGCACTAATGATTTTGTCTGCTAAAGGATGGTTTCCATTTACCGAAACATCATACGTGTCGGGCATAGATCCGAACATATTGAATCCGCCACCGCCACCAGTTGCTTGCATTTCTTTCATTCTTCTCATGAATTCAGGCATGGTCACCGTAACAGGGGCATCGGTAGGAGACATTGGTTCAATAGAGACTTTATAAGTACCATTGTTAATGGCTTTCTCAAAAACTCCTTTCAGACCTTCTTTCTGCTCTTCGGAAATAACGAGTTCACGCTTCTCATCCTTGTCAATTAGCTTGTCCACGTTATCAGCGTCTACACGCTTGATTTGCGTGTTTTCAAGCTTCGTCTCCATGTGATTGATGAAGTGGCTGTCGATTGGTGTATCGAATACCAAAACGTCATAAGCCTTGTCTTTTGCTGCCGTAATGAAACTATCTTGCTTTGCTGGGTTAGACGAATAAAGCCAGATTTTATTTTTGTCTTTATCGGTCTGATTCGTTTCAATGTGTTTTTGATACTCGTCTATTGTAAAGCATTTGCCTTCAGTATTTTTCACTAAGCCGAAGTCTTTTGCTTTTTCGTAGAATTTCTCTTCCGAAAGCATTCCGTACTTCACAAATAGTCCGATATCGTCCCACTTGCTCTCGTATGATTCGCGCTCTTTCTTGAAAAGCTCACCTAGTTTATCGGCTACTTTCTTAGTGATGTAGGCGTTGATTTTTTTAACGTTTCCATCAGACTGCAAGTAACTTCTTGAAACGTTTAATGGAATGTCTGGGGAGTCAATGATACCGTGTAGTAACATTAAGAACTCGGGCACAACATCCTTTACTTCGTCTGTGATAAATACCTGACGTGAATAGAGTTGGATTTTATTCTTTTGAACCTCAAAATCATTCTTAATTTTCGGGAAGTACAGAATACCTGTTAACTCAAAAGGGTAATCGACATTCAGGTGAATCCAAAACAATGGATCTTCCGTCATTGGATACAACTCCTTATAGAAGTTTAAGTAATCCTCATCGGTTAATTCCGATGGTGACTTTGTCCAGATGGGCGTAGTATTGTTGATGATGTTATCAACCTTAACTGTTTTGTATTTCTTCTTGCCTTCTTTGTCTTCGCCATCTTCTATAGACTCATCCTTTTCGCCAAACTTGACCTCCACGGGTAGGAACTTGGCGTATTTATTAAGGATATTCTGGATACGCATCTCTTCCAAGAACTCTTCAGAGTCTTCATTGATGTGCAGCGTGATGGTAGTACCACGCGTTTTGCGCTTACCTTCTTTGATTTCAAACTCCGTGCTGCCGTCACAAATCCATTTGGCCGGCTCAGCACCCTCCTGATATGACAAACTGTCTATCTCCACTTTGCCTGCTACCATAAAGGCAGAGTAGAAGCCCAGTCCAAACTTACCGATGATCTCTTTGGCGTCACCAGCATCTTTGAATTTCTCCATGAACTCGGTGGCCCCTGAGAAAGCAATTTGGTTGATGTATTTTTTGATTTCTTCGGCTGTCATACCGATACCACTATCGCTAATGGTGATGGTTTTCTTTTTCTTGTTGACAGCTACTTCAACCCTTGTTTCGCCAACATCTCCAGTGTATTCTCCTAGAGAGGCCAGTCTTTTGAGCTTTTGAGTGGCATCAACAGCATTGGAAACAAGCTCTCTTAAAAAAATCTCGTGATCTGAATAGAGAAACTTCTTAATAATGGGAAAAATGTTCTCGGTGTGAATCGAGATAGTACCTTTTTCTTGCATAGCTATTATGTCATTGTTTTAATCTGAAGCCACAATATCAAATGCCATACCAAGGGGCGAAAGGTGACAGGATGTCATTTTTTGAAAAGTTGTTACTCTTTGGTCACTTGAATCCAAGGATTTTTGATGGGAATTGGGGTTTGATAATCAATACATGTCACTCGAAAGTTACATGACATCAATTTGGGTTTAATAATTAATTAAAAACTTGAATAATTATAATTATTGTCTTAACCTTGAAAAACTGCCTAGATCAAGGTTGACCATAGCTCAAAGTCTGGTGAACATTTTGGGAAGTCCGAAGCTATTAATCTCTAGAGTTACTCGGATCGGTGTGGTTTGAGATCGTGTATTATAATTATTAATCATTTAGAATTTTGAAAAGTAAAACGTCATACAAGTTAATTACATGTTGTGCTATGGTATTAATCATACTCTCATGTGGGAATAAAGCTAACGTTACAATTCAAGAGATTGAAGAAGGACAGAAGCTCGTCTCAATTGATGCAAGTTGGTTCGGCATTGAAGATAACTATGAAGGTAGGTTTGAGGTTGATTATATTCCATTAGAAACTAATGAGAAAGCCTTGATTGGAGTTATAGATGATTTAAAAGTAATTGGAGATAGGGTATTTATTTTTGATCGTGATGTTGCCAAAGCGTTGTTTATATACAATATCAATGGTATGTATGTAAACAAGATTACAGCAACTGGAATGGGTCCTGAAGAGCTTAACCACTTAAGGGATTTTACAATTAATCAAGAGAGCGGTGAGATCATAGTTAATGATTTGGGTCTAAGGAGGGTGGCAACTTATGATTTTAATGGTAAATTAATTAGAGTCGAAAAAAATGAACTTTGGTTTACTGCTATGGAGTGGTTGTATGGCGATACTTATTTGTATTACTTAAGCCATTATAGTGTAGATGAAAATGGTGGTGAGTTTGGTCCTTTAGTGGTATTTGGTGATATCAATGGTAAGGTGCGAGCGGAGTTTTTTAATATTGATAATCGTCCCTCATATTTAACTGTTATAGAGCAGTTTGCCATGTCACACAATGGCAATGAAATATTATATACAAAAAAGTTCGATGATACTATTTATACACTCAATGACGAGGGTGAATTGATATCCAGAATTAATGTTGATTTCGGGAATTTTGGAATTGAGAAAGACTATCGAGAAATGAAGGTTGAAAGTTATATGAAGTATGAGATGAAGAATCCATTTGCTCAAGTCAAAAATGCATTTTCAACAGATTCGCATTATGTGATTGGTTACGCCAATCCCGTTGCAGTACCTTTTAGGCATCTACATATGCAAGCCATTTTTTCCAAGGATGGTTCATATAGTTATTTATTTGGAAGTAATGACACTCCAGACAAGGATGGGGTCATGTTACCCTCTATTAATTCCTCTGATGATGAGTTTTTCTATGGCTTCCATGATGCGGAGGATTTTTTTCGGGCAAACGCTAATAATGATATGGTCATTTCAGAAAATTTTCCAGGCTTGAATTTTTTTGTAATAGAAGACGCTACTAATCCTATTTTGGTGAGGATAAAGGTGAAAGATGAAAAGTAGGTGGTCTCGCCTTGGTCTTTTTAATTGCTCTGACATTACCACTATCAGTGTCTCTCGCAGAGGACACTGATGTATTTTAGATAAGAATTCTCTCTGCGGAACTAGATTCTCAGAGTCCCTTTCAGGAGACTATGAGAGTGGATATGTTCCTAAATTCATTAGGCCCTCGACCGTAATTATCGATCACGTTTTTGTAGTTGCCATTTGAATCGAACAAGGCTATAGAATAGGGTGTGTCTTTCTTAATCGGTATCCCAAAACCATTAGGGGTTTTAAAATACCACCTGAGAGAAGGTACTAATGAGTTTTGAGTTTCTTCCAGTCTAATTATTTCTATGTGCTCGATGAACTCGAAAAAGGTAGTTCTGGGAGCATCAATATCAATTTCAAAACGCTCAAATTTAGGTGGCGTTTGTCCCTGCAGATCAAGAGCGAGAAGAAAGAGTATAATGGAGAGTACCTGTTTCATGTTTACTATTCCTTAAACTTAATCTTGAGCAAAACGGGGTTTTCTGATTCAAATATTTCTTCCACGGCAAAGCCCCCTTTTACAGTCCATTGGTTATCATCTAGGTTGTTCACAAACTCTTCAAAATCATAGGCCGCTATAAAGCCAACCAAGCGGTCACCTTCCCACTCTAAAAATTTCATATCGTAATCTTCTTTGTCCTCTTTTCGCATATCGAAGCGACTAAACTTTCCAGTTCCCCTGTCAATTATGCCTTTTCGCTCGGGTTTAGTATCTAACCTGTAGCCTATTACAATGTAGTTTTGGCCGATATAGGGTAGTACATCGTATGGCGTTTTACCCTCTAGCATTACTTTAATATCTCGATTCATGGATTTGTTGCTCTTGGGGTCCGACCACAACCACTGCTCGCCAAAGTCAAATTTAAATCTTGGGTAAACCTTTGCGTCTATGACCTGATAGACTGTATCCGTATGTGGTTTTCTGTAAAACACAGCCTGGTCTAACTGACTGAGATGGCCTTCACCATTGGCAGGAAATCGTTTTGGATCATTGATAAAGGCATCCTTGCCCATAGTATTTAATTTTTTGTCGGTAAAGTGTACTCCATAATAATTGATGGGGGTATAGTAGCTTGATGGATTGATTTGTTCAAAGATGTAACCGCCTTTATAGGGCATCATTTCTCCACCATTGATGGTTTCGTTATATCCGGCCTTAATGGTTTCGATATATTCACCTGTCTCACTATAACGATGTAGTTTTCTTGACCATCCGCTGAACAGCTCTATTTTGCCATTATTAAACCATACATCACTAATGTTCCGAAATTCTTTTGGCCCTCGACCATAATTGTTGATCACGTTTTTATAGTTACCATTTACATCGAACAAGGCTATAGAATAGGGTGTATCTTTCTTAATCGGTACCCCAAAACCATTGGGAGTTTTAAAGTACCACCTTAGAGAAGGTACTAATGAGTTTTGAGTTTCTTCGAGTCTGATTATTTCGATGTGCTCAATGGCGGCAAAGAAGTCAGTTCTTGGTGCATCAATATCAATTTCAAAACGCTCAAATTTAGGTGACGTTTGTGCCATAAGGCTTTGGGTTAATAGAAGAAATATGAAACACTTAATATTTTTCACGTTTTTGTTAAAGACTAACCAAGACTAGCGCTTAACTAATTTACATTAAGCATAGGGTTTAATGAAATGATTTTAGTTTGAAAGATTATTTGAAGAGAGTGTTGCTGGCTGCTGGCATTAATCAATTGTCACTTTCTACTCACAAACCAATACGCCAACGGTACAAAGTACAGTGCGGTGAAAGTACCAATCGTTAAACCTCCAATGACGGAGAATACCAAAGGCCTTTGTAAGTCAGCACCAATTCCAGTCGAGAAGATAACGGGTAGTAAGGCAAGAATAGTGGTGATGGAGGTCATCAAGATTGGCTTCAATCTGATTTGCCCAGTTCGAGCAATGGCTGATGATAAAACCTCTCTTGCTGTGCCTTCTTGATTTGGCAGCAGTCTAAATCGGTTGATCGTATCAATCTTCAGGATGGCATCATTTACCATAATACCTAGCATGACGATGATACCAATGGCAGACATAACATTTAGCGTGCCTCCAGCCAATTTCAGAATCAGCAAGGCCCCGAGAATGCCTAAAGGCAAAGTGAAGATGACAATTAGGGGCTGTACTAAAGATTCAAATTGAGCCGCTAGGATGAAGTAAAGGAGCGCAACCGATATGATCAATACAAAGATGAGTTGCTGTAGGTTTTCCTGATCTTCAAAGTAAGTGCCGCTGAAATCTACCGTCAGCCCATATTTGGCAGCGATCTTTGGAAGTTCTTGGCTTAATTTCAATACCTCCGCATCTGATAGACTTTCCCATTCTAAGGATTGATAAGCACCCGTTCTGTCAGCAGTGATGTTCTTCTCTACTTTGGTAAAGTCGAGTGAAATAAATTGTGCCAGAGGATACTGCTGACGATCACTTCCAGTAACATAAACTGAACTCAATTGCTGTTGAAGATCTCCCTTTGGCCGTTGAATTTTTATAGGGATTACTTCACCAAACCTTCTAATCTCGGTTACCAGAAAACCATCCAAGGCTTTAGAGAGTGCATTCTTAAAAGTACCTTCCTGAATGTTATAAAAGGCTAAGGCTTCATTGTCAATTGTCGCTTTTAAGGATTGTTCGAATAGAAAGCCTTTGCCATTTTGAACTGGGCTTGTTGCATAGTTTTCGACTTCTTCGTTCAGTTTTATCAAGTCTTCTTCTCCCATCAGCTCAGACTGTCCGATGTTCTTCCATTTAGCAATAAAATAGCGGCTATCATTTTTGAAAATTTGGTCAAAGGCGTTCGGTGCATCTTCTATGGCCAATGTGGCATTGGGATGACGTTGTTCAAAGTAATTGCCAATCCATGTTTCAACAGATTGTTTTTCGGTTCTAGACTTAAACTTTAAATAGATTGTAGCATTTTCTACCCTGCCGCCTTCTACAGAAAGTAGAAACTGACTAATGCCGATATCTGATTCAGAAATGGGTTGGGTTTCGAGATCATTGATCAGTTGGGTGACTCGTTGTTTATTCGCCTCTGCATCAATCGGTTCATTCCAATTGATAGTCAGCAGTGTTTCTGTTTTTTCAATATCTGGGAGTCCGCTTTTCTCGAAACTAGTGATGACAAAGTATGTAGCTGGTATTAGCAGTAGCAACAGTGCAAAGCTGATGATTTTGAACCTCCAGATGACTGCATAAAATGCCTTATAGAGTTTTAGAATTAGACGAAAAAATGCACTGTCTTCCTTGACTTGTTTCTTTGACTTCTGAAAGAAAACACGGTAGAGGAGTGGTAGTAAAATAAAGGCCACCATTAAGGACGTACCTAAGATGATAGCCACCGATAGGGCTTGGTCATAGAAGAGTGCGCCAGAGAGACCGTTGAGAAATACCAATGGCACGAATACCGCCAAGGTGGTTAATACTGAACTAATCAACGGAGCCATTACCTCATTGACACCACTTACGCAGGCTTCAATGATGTCAAGACCTTCCTTTCGCTTTCGCGTAATATTATCGATCACAATAATAGCATTGTCAATCAGCATACCTAAACCCAGTGCCAGTCCACTGAGTGAAATAATATTGATAGAAAGTCCGACTGCCCTAAACAGTAGGAAACTGATGACTAATGATACGGGTAGGGTGATACCCATGATAATGGGCATTTTAAAATTACCCATAAAGAGAAAGAGAACTGCAAAGGCAAAGATGCCGCCATAGATTAAACTTGTAGTAAGGTTATCAATACCCGCATTTAACAAAGTGGACTGGTCTTGTGTGAGTTCAAAGTCGACATTGGGATAGTCTACTTTAAAGGTTTCAATGGCCTCATACACCAAGGGTACCAACTCAGTCATTTTAGCACTATTCTGCTTATGTACAGTGATCACTAATCCCTCCTGTTCTCCGAACAAATGGTAGCTTAGAACTTTTTCAGTTTCAAAGTTTACATCGGCAACTTGATCAAGACTAATGACTTCACCATTGGGTGTTCGCAAAGGAAGCTTTTTGATTTCGTCCAGGTCATCTAGCCGATTGGCCATCCTTACAAAGTACCTATACTGACCATCTTTGATAGAGAGCTGGCCTAACTCTCGGTTGGCACTGTTCAGCACACCCTCAATTTGTGCTTCTGAAATGTTGAGTGCTGAAAGCTGCGCATCATTCGGTTTTATCGCAATGAACTCTTCTCTGTGGCCATTGATGTCAACGATAGAGACTCCGTCAATCTGTTCTAGGCGCTTTTTCAAGACACGCTCAGATAATTGGGATAAATCGACAAGGTCAGTCTCAGTCTTAGGTAGTACTTGTACCCTGACAATAGGGATGTCTGAGGTGTTTATTCGAATGATCCTTGGTCTATCCATATCACGAGGAAGTGACTCTTGGAGTCTATCCACTTTCTCGTTGATTTCGATATATGCCAGATCCATTCGTGTTCCATAGTTGAACTGAAGCTTAATCAATCCAGTCTCACTACTGGCGGTACTTTCGATGGACTTCAGGTTGTTAAGCGAATTTAATTCGCCTCGAATGGACCTTAATACGCTATTTTCAATAATCTGAGCCGGATTATTAGGGTAGTCTACTTTAATGACTACCGAGGGTACTTCTATACTGGGAAGTAATGAAACGGGTAGCGTTCTGATAGCGAGAACACTAAAGAAGAGAATTCCGATAAAGGATAGAAAGACGGCAATGGGCCGGTTGATCAGAAATCTTACCATAAGGTTTAGTTGTTATTTCCGATTTCCGTGGCGATGGATACCTGTGCTTCGTGAGCCAATTGAAGGTTTTCGGAAATGATGACCTGATCACCGTCATTGAGACCGCTTAATACTTCTAATTCAACCCCATTATCTAATCCTATTTCAACGTACTTCCACTTGGCAAGGCCATTTTCAAAAGTGAAAATTACCGGGCGCCCAGATTTTATAACAAGTGCTTCCCTTGGAACAATGATGTTTTGAGCCTGAGGCACCCGAATGATGGCATTGGCATTCATGCCAGGTAGTAGGCCTGTTGTTTCTCGAAGCTTAAGCTTTAATTCTACCATGCCATTATCATCCACTTTCGGATTGATTTCTTTGACGTAAGCTTGAAAGGATTGTTTTTTAAAGGCTAAGGGATAAATGTCAGCGATTAGTCCTGTCTTTATATGCTGATAGTCAGACTCTAATATTTTGGCAGTGAGTTCAAGGTTCTGAGGGTCATAGACCACGCAAAGTTCTTTTCCGGCACTAATAATATCGCCTTGCTTCTCTTTTACTTCTGCAATAATGCCTGTAATCGGAGATTTTAAGATGGTGTTTCCGAGGTTCATTCGAGCCTCTTTTAAATTGAGCTCGGCTTCACGAATACCGGCTTTCACCGACATGGTGTTGACAACAACATCATTCATTCGGTTCAGTCTCCCCAGTGAGTCGTCTTGAAAATTGACATAGGCTCTGTTGTAAGCAATCTGCGCTTTTTCCAGTGCAAACTCTTGTTGAGTATTTTCAAGCTTACCGATGATCTCTCCTTTTCTAACTCGGTCTCCGTTTTTAATATTTAATTCTTCTAAATAACCAGAGCTTTGGAATGATATTTTTAATTCATTCTCCGAGGCAATTGTACCCGATGAATTGATTAAAAACTCGAATGGCCGATAGGCTGCAGTAGCAACTGCCACAGCGGTTGGTTTAATGTCTTTCCTTAGAGACTCAACATCAGGCTCTTCGAACTCAGTTTTTTGAGTTTTGCAACCGAATAAGCTAACCACTAAAATACCTACAATTGCTTTTTTAAACATATTGGTTAAAAATAGGGCTAAACCAATTAAATTGAAACGAATCTTTCGTAAAATTGCTTAATGACTTTTGTTCATAGGCCTTTCAGAATCGTAATCATATTTTTAGTGCTCGCCATTGTCGGTTTAGCGTTGATTCCACGTCTCAATGTCAACTTCACTCCAACCTATACAAAGCCAGCCATTACCGTTTCCTACAGTCTGCCTAACTCTTCTCCAGATATAGTCGAACGACTGGCTACATCCCCCCTTGAAAATGCGCTTTCGCAGTTAGAGGGAACGAATAGCCTGAACAGTGTATCAAGGTATAATTCAGGCTTTATTGAGATTTCTTTCGATAAGGGTGTAGATGTTGAGTTTAGAAAATTTGAGGTAAGCACGATTATCAGAAATATTTATAAAAAATTACCAGAGAATATGTCTTACCCACGGATTGAGCAACGTGGTGGCGAAAACCAAAACGAGACTGAGAGGCCTATTTTATCCTATTCGATTAACGGCCCTTATGCCTCTTACAAACTCCAAGAAGATGTTGAAGAATTTGTGAAAAAACCACTTTCACAGTTGTCGGATGTAAAGCAGGTAGAGGTGGCAGGTGGTAATTCACTTCAGATTACTATCGATTTTGATGTGCCTACTTTGGTACGGTATAATCTTACCCGGTCACAGATATCTGGTGCGTTGAGCAGTATGAACAACGCAGTGTACGCTGGTATGGCCGAGACCACAAGTGGCCAGCAATTCTTTTTGAAGACAGCAACTCAGATTCCGGATATATCATCTCTAGAGAACATTGAAATAGCAATCATAGATGGTAAGTCTATAGCCTTAAAAGATGTAGCCAAGCTTTACCTAGAAGAGCAAAAACCAAATAGTTATCAACGGATAAATGGTAAGAATGCGGTGTATATGAGCATTTATGCTCGTGAAGGGGTAAATAAAGTAGTGCTTGCCGATCAGGTGAAAAAGACGATTAGCCAACTGGAAGAAACCCTCACAAATGGGGTTGAGATTACGCTTGAAAATGATGACACCGAATTCTTGGCGAAGGAGATGGATAAGATCTACATCCGAACAGGGTTATCCGTCCTGATCTTAATCGTATTTATCTTCCTGATCAACAGAAACCCGAAGTATCTGTTTACACTTTTTCTAGGCATCATTGTGAACCTGTGTATAACGGTAATAGTGGTTTATGCCTTGAAGGTAGAACTGCACATATACTCCATTGCCGGTGTAACCATATCCTTTGGTTTGATTGTGGACAATGCCATCGTTATGCTAGACCATATGCACAGAAAAAAGAACGCCAAGATTTTTCTGGCCTTGTTAGCAGCGTCTTTAACTACCATTATGGCTTTGCTTTTGGTACTGCTATTACCCGAAGATGAGAGGAGAGACCTTACTGATTTTTCCATTGTAGTGGCAATTAATTTGGCCGTTTCGTTATTGATAGCTCTCTTCTTTACGCCTTCACTTTATACACTCTTGTTTAAAGAGCAATTGTCGGAAACAAGAAAAATGACAGTCGCAAAGCTGCGAAGAAAAGTGAAGTGGTTCAAGGGCTACTTCAAGTCAATTCGCTTTGTGGTAAAATATAGAAAGGCATTCATTGTTTTGGTCATTTTAGGATTTGGCCTGCCAGTTTTTAAACTACCAGTGCAATGGGAAGGCCAGGATTGGTATAATAAGACAATTGGGAGCGATAAATATCAAGATGACATCAGGCCGATAACTGATAAGGTACTTGGTGGTGCTTTGCGAAAATTCGTGAATGAAGTCTATGCAGGCTTTCGTTATAACTCTCCGCAACAAACCGAGCTCAGAGTTTACGCAAGGCTCCCTTTTGGTACGACCTTAGAAGACGCAAATTTTGTGATTTCCAAAGTTGAAGAATACTTAATTGGTATTAAAGGTATAGATAAGTTCATCACTAACGTTTATAAGGGCTCTGCCAGTACTTCAATCACCTTTAAACCCGAATACGAAAACTCTGCACTACCTTACCAACTAAAAGGAAGGCTCCAAGCTAGATCCATTGATCTGACTGGCGTAGCCTGGAGTATTTCTGGAGTAGGACAGGGTTTTAGCGCAGGTGGTGAACGCAATGAGACACCTAGTCTCCGCATAAAGATGAAGGGCTACAATTTTGACGAGCTCGAACGACAGTCAAAGGTACTCGCGGGCAAGTTGGAGACACATATACGGGTTAATGAAGTCAATACTAATGCCCAAATTAGCTGGGGGCGAGAGCGTACAAGTGAGTATGTACTTGACTTTGATATTGATCGTTTGGCAACAGCCGGTATCAATAGAGGAGAGGTCATCAGTATGCTTTCAGACCTAACAGAGCCATTAAGCGCCTCTATGCGTGCTAACTATAATAATAGCAGGTTGCCGGTTTATATCAAGGCGAGTAACGCTTCCTTATTTTCGAAATATGACTTAACTGAACAGGCCTTACCTCTGGACACGGGGCGGTTTATTAAAATTCAAGACTATGCGGCATTGACTTTTGAAGAAACTGCCAACGAGATTCACAAAGAAGATAGACAGTACATTCGGGTATTGGCCTATGATTATAATGGTGCCTATCGCTTTGCGCAAAGGCATAGGGATACCAATATTGAGATTATGAATGAAGAACTACCTGTAGGCTATTTTGTGGAGTCTTCGGATAATCGTTTTTCATTCACGAGAGAAAAACGTCAATATGGTTTATTGGGTGTGTTAATCGTTGGGATATTCTTTATTTGTTCGATTCTTTTCGAAAACCTAAAGCAGCCATTCCATATCATAGTGACTATTCCAATTTCCTTCATTGGACTCTTTTTGATCTTCAGCTTGTTTGAGTTTCCGATGGATAATGGTGGCTACGCGGCATTTATCTTATTGGGGGGCTTGGTGGTGAATGCCTCAATTTTCATAGTGAATGACTTTAATAACTCAAAGCTGAAAAACACCAATCGTGCAATAACGCGAGCGGTAATTGGTAAGGCACAACCCATACTCTTGACTATCCTTTCGACCTGCTTTGGCTTGATTCCATTTTTATTGGAAGGTGAAAATGAACCCTTTTGGTTTTCGTTAGCCATTGGTACGATTGGGGGACTTGCTTTCTCTTTAGTGGCAGTGTTTATATGCCTGCCGGTCTTTCTTTCTAGGAAGCGACCTAGGGCCACAAAAGTTATTGTTTAGTCTTTGCTCGGAAGGCTTTAAGGTGTGTCTCAGCGTTGTTTGAATCAATTTCCATTAAAATAGATGCAGCTTGTGTAATGGGGATGTTTGGAAAGTAATTGTCCCGCACAAAGTGCACGAACTTCATGCAAATAAAGCCATCGAACCAAATAAAGAACTGTTTTTGAAACTGGCTCAAGTCCTTACAGTTTGATTTTATCATGCCGATTTTAGCATCAAATCCATGGCGAATTAGAAAGGCCTTAGGAATCTCGGCTAATTGATTTAGAAAAGTCTTTATCTCGTTTGAGTAAAGCGCATCCACGGAATTGATTAACAATTTCAACTCATCGAAGACCTTAGGGTCATAGGTCATATAATCTTTTGAGCTTTGGTCCAACCAATCCTGCTGGGCTTTCCCGGTGCCAAAAGGTACTCTGTCTGAAGTGCGACAAGAAGGATAAACTGTCGCTCCCTTTACTGCCACAAACTGTTCATGGGGTATGATTTTATGCAGAAAATAAAAGTCTTCGCCTGCCTTTCTTTTGTTCATGCCTCCGTGCTTAGCATAGGCTGATGACTTGACCAGCATGCAAGAGCCAATGGTTTGAATAGCATAAGGAAAACCGGCTTTTTTTAAGCTTGCTACATAGTAGTACAGGAAAAGCTCATAGTTAATGATGCCTCTCCTTAGATTAAGGTCAGGTTCCAATGCATAAGGATGTTCGAAATGAACTTCTCCCAGTCCAGCGGAGGATCGGACGAATTCGTTTTCAATTGCGGTCAAGTAGTTTTCCGAAACGCTACAATCCGCATCAAGACAGACTATTGTTCCGTTCAGGGTAATGGAGTTAAAACGTCTTAGTGCTTCATCCATGCCTATCTTTCGCGCTAGGCCCACACCGGCCTGCTTATGCGGCATATCGAGCGCTTGGATTAAGTGGAAAGCTATGTGATCAAATCGATGCTTTTTGTTCCAGCTTTCGAAAGTTAGAACGGTGGCTGCGTTTTGTTTTCCAATCCTTGTGTTCTCACTCCCAGCTTTCTGATTGACAACTACGATTACTTCTACCTTGATTTTTGGGGTTTCACAATCAAGGAGTGATTCAAGTGTGTCTATCAAACTAGGTTCATTATGGCAGGGGATCACAATGATCAATTGACAATCGTCATGAATTTTCTGGGTAAGTAGCACATCTCGAGATGCAAACCGTTTGAAATAATTGTCGATATGAGTTTTACTCACTTTAGTCATTAGGTTTATTCAATTGACTTTTTTTAACAGTTTGATTAGTAAATTTTAACAAGGTAATACTGCTTATAGGTGGTGAGGTTAGCTTACTTCACGTGAGAATCAAAATAAAATCCGATGAAAAAACTTCTACTGCTACCCCTGATCGTTTTGATGTTGGCATGTGACAATGACGATACCACACCATATGATCCGATAGCGCAACTCCAAAGGGATCTTAACCTGATTGATGCGCATCTTGCAGACAATGGTCAGGCTGTGGTGATACACCCTACTGGCATAAGGTACTCGATTGAGAACATGGGGCAAGGTGATTACCCTATAGCGGGTGACTCCGTTTCCACACTATATGAGATTTACGCATTGGATGGTCAATTAATTGATACGACTGATGAAGCGTTGGCCAGAGCAAACGGCATTTATTCTCCTACCAGAAAGTATGACGATTTTGTCTTTGAGATTGGTGCTGATGATGTAATTGAAGGTTTTGAAATTGGAACATCATTGTTGAATAATGGAGGCGAAGGTGTTTTTTACGTTCCTTCAACCTTGGCTTATAGGAATTCAATAGGCCTTGGTCTTGAGCCTAATCAAATCTTCAGAATAAAAATTAAAGTTCAGGACATCTTTTAATATCAATTACTTTTATTGCTTCTAAGGTCAACGTGATACTTGGGAGCGATAAATTAGTTTATGAAATATTCTGTTGAAGTACTAAGTGCATCTCCTCAGGCTTGGATAGATGCGGTAATGAATGACTTTCCCGCTTTTCTACAAGACCATGCCGATTGTGAAAGGAAGGCGTCTGCGATGGCCATGAGCCTCATTGCCAAATATCCCGACAGAGATTTTATAATTCCTGATTTGATTGATACTGCATTAGAAGAGCTGGAGCACTTTCAGCAGGTTTATGAGGTGATGAAGCAGAAGAATGTACCACTGCCTGCCAAAATGGAACCAGACTTATACATTCATCAATTGATGGAGGAGGCTAAAGGTGGCTCATCTGACTCTCGCTTTTTAATCCGTCTGCTTCTGGGTTCTGTTATTGAGTGCCGGGGTTGTGAAAGGTTTAAGCTAGTGGCTGATAACATTGAAGACCCATTACTCAAAAAGTTTTATAAAGAACTTTGGGTGTCCGAGGCTAAACATGGGAACATCTATGTGAAGCTCGCCTTGAATTACTTTGATGAAGAGCTAGTCTACACGAAGCTCGAAGAGTTGATGCAAAAGGAAGCTAAAGTTTTAGCTAATCTTAAGATAAGAGCTGCTTTGCACTGATTTCCAAAAATCCCAATTTCCTTTCCAACCTTTTACTCACTATAATACACTTGCTATTATAAGGCATTGTTGAGTGACAACTATTGAAGAAAAACGTCTGATAAAAAAATGTATCCAAAATGATCGTATGGGACAGCGTGTACTCTATGAGCAATATAAAGTCGCCATGTTTTCTACCGCATATCGGATTACAAATGACATTGATGTAGCGCATGATGTTCTGCAAGAAGCCTTTATGAAGGTGTTTGTGAACTTATCAAAGTACAAGGGGAGTGGTTCACTTGCAGGATGGATTAAGACAATTGTTATCCGCACAGCCCTTAAAGAGCTTAAAGGATTACACCTTCATTTGGAGGTGGATGAAAAAATTGAGGATCCTGTGCATTTTGATGATTCACTCACGGGTGAAATGCTAGCTAAGTTGATGGCATCATTGCCCGATAAGTGCAGAGCAGTCTTTTGTCTTATCGAAGTGGAGGGATACTCACAGAAAGAAGTTTCAGAGATGGTCAACGTTCAAATTGGGACCGTGAAATCTCAGTTGCACTATGCGAAAAAATTATTAAAAAGGGGTCTTTATAACAGTGGTTATGGATTACAGAACAAAGGATAAGCACCTAAAAAAGTCAATTGACGGCTTGCCAGTTTTATCTCCCAGAGAAGGCACTTGGGAAAGTATAGAAATGGAATTGGATGGTTTAGAGACACCTACTAGAAAGGTGCTGCCATATAGAGCTATTGCGGCTGTATTCTTGATGATACTGGTTGCAGCTTTTGGTCTTTGGAGGTTTGGAAAGCCGACTGAAAGGGATATTCAATTTTCAGAAGAGCTGGCTGTCCCGGAGGGCTCTTCGCCAGAATTATTAATTGAAGACATGGCATTTGACGCGTTTTTGGCCGAGGAATGTGCAGAGACTAAAGCAGTCTGTGAAGATGAAAATCTGCATCAATTGCTTGATCAGTTGAAGGCATTGCGTACAGAGGCCATCGAGATGGTTGAATTAATAAATAACGCTGGTTATGACCAATACTTGATAAAAGCGAAGAGCCGTTTGGAGCGTGAAAATGCTCAAGTGAAAAGAGAAATTATGGCACTGTTAAGAGGGTGATATGAGAGTTCGAAATATGTCTTTTCTATTTATATGGGCAACTTTATTGATGCTTATGTCTTCTACTGAAGGGCTGGCTCAAGAGATGGTGAAAGTGGTGACCAAGACTATTTCACAGCGCCTAGAAACTCCACTTGATTCTGGGATTCTTGTTTTAGGAAAAAAAGCCGAAGTGCAAGTAATGGGCTGGAATGAGAGCTTTATAAAGGTTGAGATGGATTTGGTTGCTAAACATTCCAAACTTGAAACAGCAAAGGAAGAGCTTGATTACATACAGTACAAAATCTCAAAAAAGGATGAACGCTATATCCTTGAAAATTCTTTCTTTTCAAACCTTAATAGATCAAGAATTAAAAGTAGCCTGAGTGTAGTCTACAGAATTTTTGTACCTATTAACACCAAAGTTGTTATCAATAACCAGTATGGCACCGTGTGGGCTGCAAATCTGTTCAATAGTGTGCTTTTTGATGTCAAATTCTGTGATGTAAATTTTGAAAGACTCTTTGGAAAAATAATTGCAAAGGGTGAATACAGTGAGTTCAGAGGGAAAAATTTTGAGGCATTACTAAGCGTCAATGTTAAGAGGAGTGATATTGAGTTCAAAGAGTTTGCCGGGCAGGCAGATATTAAGAACAACTATGGAGATATTGAGCTTCATCCATCACCTATGCTCAAGTCATTGGGAGTAGAGTCAAGACATGGTAAAGTAGACGTATATGTCAAATCGCTCGATGCTTTCAATTATGATGTTAGGGTTAACTCATCATATATCAATTTGCCGAATACTGAATCTAATTTTGTCAAGTCGAATGAGAGTAAAAGCGAATTTCACTTCCAAAAACGGAATGGATTAAACAAGGCAAATATTAGCATTACCAACTTGCTATACCCAGTATCTATAATGGCCTTTAACCAAAGCAATAATTAGGAGTATGAGAAGCTTTTTATATATATCCGCTATGCTGCTGATCATTTCGAGTAATTGCTTTTCGCAGCAGGATACACTGAAAAAGAAGGAGGGAGTAATCTTGTCTTCGAACCTCATGGATAAAACCCCGGGTTCAAGGATTGAGTATCGCCTTAAACAAATATTTAAGTATACCAGCAGATGGGAACGCACAGAGCTTTTCAGAGTAGGGTTAGCACCAACCTTTTTGACTATACCTGGTGATACCAGAGTAGAAAGGCCTGGCTTGAGACTGTCATTTCGCTACGATAGGAAAATATTTAGTCCACAGTTTGCCATCGGAGCTGAAGGAGTACTCAGATTATATGGTGTTGGAAATAAAGGTTTTGATTACCGCCTATCAGCTGCTGAGCAAGGGAGACAAGTTGCTCTTTTTGGGTCTTTATGGAACCATGGATCCTATTTCACGAACATTTTTGCGACTGATCTTTACTTCAAGTTCTTTTATCAGCAGAAAAGGCGGTTTTCCCTAAAAGCTAGTGGTAACAACTTTACAAGTCCCTATTTCTCTTTTAAGGTAAAAGACGTCTTTGCCTTTACGCGCGAAAGAACATTTACTATTACGCAACCTAATTCTGAATTTGGCAATGGTCAATTGACCAATATTACTGATAATAGAAGGTTTATGGTTAGGCCAGCATACTTTATGCTGGGTTGGGGTATACAACGGCCCCTCTTTGGCTCTTTATGGGCAGAGCTGCAACTAGGTGTCGGAGGACAACTGCCTAGCATTGATCCTGAATTCAGGCACTTCAACGAAGATGTGGTTTACGAGGTTAACCTCTTCATTGGATTCGATTTTAGCAAAAGAAAACGTATTAAAAATGACTAAGAGATCTTTATTCCATCTGACTTTTCTTGGCCTTCTTATTACTGCTTGTGGAATGGAAGAGATATATGACTTTGATCGATTGTTGGCAGAAGAAACGACAGTGATTCAAAACTACCTTCAGGAAAATGACCTAGTCACAGAAGAGCATCCAAAGGGATTCTTTTACCGGATTCTTTCAGAAGGGGATGATACCAGAGCTCAGGAGTTAGATTGGGTCAACTTTGAGGTTAGTGTCTATGACCTAGATGGCACACTCTATTTTAGCACTGATAGAAGTGTGGAGTTAAAAGGAGGCATCAAACCACCATATTTCAATGATTCATATGAGATTAGGATCGATGATTTTCCAAATAAAAGACCTCTTGAGGCAATCTATGATATCGCTGAATTAATTGGTTTAGAAGGAGAAGTAGAAGCCTTTATCCCGTCTAATATGGCTTTTGGTCTTACCGGATATAGAAACAGTATCGGTGGAATCAATGGAATAAGAAATATTAAAATTGATGCTAATCGGATCATTCGATTAGAGGCCAGAATCACACGAATTTCACAATAGCTATGATTAGATATCTGCTTTTAACGGTACTCATCTTTTGGACTCATTTTGCGCAAGCACAAACTGATACCCTAAAAGTTTCTGAAGAATATTATCAAGAAAGAAACCCAAACCTCATTTTAGTGCCGTCAAGTAGGTTAAGACCATCATTCGATGAGTCTCAAATATTGAGGGCAGGCATTGGGGCACAATCTGTTGGTAGTGGTTTCCAGTATGGTATCAGTAATGGCAACTTTGTGCTTGTTGATTTGTCTTATGAAAGAAAAATTAAGAAGTCTCCATGGTCGATGACGACTAATATAGCAATGCATGATGTTTTCGAGAGATACAGCTTGTTTTACACAGGGTTTGGTTTTTACAACTCAACTCGAATATCAGACGAGGAGTGGGAACGTTCCCTAGGTGAAATTAACTTTCAACTCGACTTTGGTGTCAAGTACTATTACAGACAGAAGAAGAGGCTTTCTAGGGGCATTGGAGGCAATAATTTGAATGGGTCTTACTTTGGAGCGACACTGTGGAACGCATTAACTCAAGTTACCGAAACAACTACAAGGTTTCGGGATATAGGAGGTAGAGCGATAATCACTCGAGAAACTCAACAAGAAAAGCTCTCATTGGCTTCCGCATCTCTTTATTTGAGCTGGGGTAATCAGGTACGTATTCTAAAGAGAGCATATTTAGACGTTAATATAGGTCCGGCTTTCGATGTTTCTAAGCCATCTAATTGGTCTGTCATTATGAATTTGAAACTAGGCATAGCGATATGGAAAAAGTGAAAATGTACTTAATATTAGCAGGTGTTTTTTTGTTTCTACTGGTAGCATGTGAGGAGAAGGTTCTGTTTGACCTTGATGAGCAATTGGCAATTGAATTGACCGAAATAGACAATTTTCTATCTCGAAATGGTATTGCAACGGAGAACCTAGAGAACCAAGCGAGGTTGAATGTAGTTGCCCAAGGAAATGGTAGAATTCCACAAGATTTGGACATTGTTAAATATTTCTTTGCCATCTATGATTTAGATAGCACTTTGCTAGTTTCAAATCGTCAGGAGTTCTCTTCCATTTCTGATCAATTTTTATTTATACCAGATACATTAAGCTTTAAAGCCTACACTGGTTGGTCCGAGTATGAGTTGATTAGTTATGAGACACTGGGGGTGAGTCTCAGTCAGGAAAAATCCTTAATTCAATTGTTTATGCCTTCATACATAGTAAGAAATATACCGGCTCTCTCTGGCAAAGGGCCAGTGATGATGGATTTTGAAGTAGTAGAGGTTTTACGTTAAAAGAAGGCTTTTACCTAATTCTATCTACCGACTTAACCAGTTTTTCATCTTTTCTAATGAATCGGTTGGAAAGGATGTTGATGACCATGGCCACTGCTGGCAAGAAAAAACCTACTGAAAAATTTCCTTGCGCAGGGTTCAGCATTTCTTCAAACTGATAGACCTTATAAAAGCATATGCCTAATGTGGCTGACATAATAAGCGCATTTAATGCACCAAGCTTCATCTGATTTAGACGATTTTTAAACTGAAAAATTGAGAAGAAAGCAACTACAGAGGCGGCTAATGCTAAAGCAGCGATATACCAAGTGCTTCTGGACTCAAGGATAATGTCATCAGATCCATCCAAAGGGGTTCCTCCAAAATCAACTACTTCCATTTTTAAAGCAGTGACAATAACCCCTTTGGAAGCATCTGGGCTTTGCTCAAACCAGATGGGATAGGCCAATATAAGGGCCATACAAAGCGCTACTAGCAATAAAAGAACAGTTTGGATACGTTGAATCATTGGTTTCTTGTTTGAGCTGCAAATATAGCCAAAAGCAAAGCGATTTTTGAAAGTGGAACTACGATTTGATTCAAGTGGTTTTCAGAGCTAAGGCAAATTGAGTTACTTCGTAACTCGTAAACTTAAGAGATGGAATCTGCATACATAGTTGATATAGTAAGAACACCAGTCGGAAAATTTGGTGGCACATTGGCTTCAGTTCGCCCAGATGATATGGCGGCACATGTGATCAAGGCCTTGATGCAAAGAAATGCACAGTTTGACCCTCAATTGGTAGAGGATGTAATCTTCGGAGCGGCTAACCAGGCCGGTGAAGATAATCGAAACGTGGCCAGAATGGCTTTGCTTTTAGCAGGTCTACCCATAGAAATTGGAGGTATAACTGTTAATAGACTTTGTGCTTCTGGTTTGCAATCAATAATGGATGCTAGCCGCGGACTGATGGTGGGTGACGGAGAGGCTTTTATAGCCGGAGGCACAGAGAGTATGACAAGAGCGCCCTTTGTAATGGGTAAATCGGAAACTGCTTATGGTCGGGCAACGAATATGTTCGATACCACTATTGGTTGGAGATTTCCTAACCCAGCTTTATCCAAGCTTCATTATCCGTTTGGTATGGGTGAAACGGCAGAGAACGTTTCGGAAAGGTGGAAAGTAAGCAGAGAAGAACAGGATGAGTTTGCCCATCATACGCAGCAGAAATATCAGGCAGCGCATGAGGCTGGTAAATTCAAGGAAGAAATTGCAGCCGTTGATATTCCACAAAGAAGAGCTGATCCAATTCACTTTGACAAAGATGAGCATCCAAGACTTTCTACTTTGGAAAAATTGGCATCACTCAAGCCAGCCTTTAAGGAAGGCGGAACAGTGACAGCAGGAAATTCATCGGGTATCAACGATGGGGCTGCAGCTTGCTTGATTGTGAATGAAAAGACTTTGAAGCAGTTTGGTTTAACACCAATGGCACGCGTGAAATCAATGGCCATTGCCGGTGTTTCTCCCGATGTGATGGGTGTAGGGCCAATTCCTGCAACACAGAAGGCTTTAAAAAGAGCAGGTTTAAAATCGAGCGACCTTGACCTTATCGAATTGAATGAAGCGTTTGCGGCACAAGCCATTCCGTGCATGAAGGAACTTGAACTTGATCCCGAAAAGGTAAATGTTAATGGAGGTTCAATCGCTATTGGTCACCCATTAGGAGCGAGTGGCACAAGAATATCTGCAACCCTACTTCATGAAATGCAAAAGAGAGATGATGCAAAATATGGTTTAGCTACAATGTGTGTAGGTGTTGGTCAAGGTGCTGCTATCATTTTCGAAAAGTGTTAACCGTTAGTATTGTAAACTACAGACCATAAACTTCAAACTATCAACATTGCCTCGATATTTTCTTGATATAAGCTATAACGGCACCAATTATCACGGTTGGCAGATTCAACCGAATGCTGAGACTGTTCAGGCTGAATTGCAAGCATGTCTTACAAAAGTATTAAGGGAACCTATCGAAGTGATGGGAAGTGGTAGAACTGATACTGGAGTTCATGCCAAGCAACAAGTAGTACATTTTGAGACAGATCAAGACCTAGATGCTCGAGATTTGATATTCAAACTTAATAGTATCCTGCCAGTTGATATATCAGCCAATTCACTCAGGGCTGTTAAATATGATGCACATACTCGGTTTGATGCAATAGAACGGGCTTATGAATATTATATTAACAAGCAGAAGTCGCCCTTTTCGGTTGGACTAAGCTATTACTTCAAATACGACCTCAACGTGGAATTGATGAATCAGGCGGCAAAAGAATTAATAGGTGAGCAGGACTTTGAGAGCTTTAGTAAGGTGAAAACAGAAGTGAATAACTTTATTTGCACTATTGTTAAAGCTGAATGGCGAACGGAAAACGACAAGCTAGTTTTCCACGTTAAGGCAAACAGGTTTTTACGGGGTATGGTTAGGGCTTTGGTAGGTACTCTATTAGATGTTGGCCAAGGTAAACTTACAGTAGAAGAATTTGTTAACATCATTAAAGCCAAAGATCGCAAGGTTGCGGGACGGGCAGTACCGGCACATGGGTTATTTTTGACAGCAGTCAATTACCCAGAAGAAATATATCGCTAAGGATTGGAACAGGAGAAAGAAAAAGTTAAAACCGGAAATCTGGTTGATTTTCAAGTACTGAAGAGGCTCTTCCGGTTTGCGAAGCCTTATATCAAGCAGTTTTACTTGCTTGTGTTCTTGACCATATTCTTAGCAATACTCACACCTATTAGACCGTATATCGTCCAACGAGCAATCGATGATTTTGTGCCTGCCGGAGATTATGATGGATTGGTGTTTATGACATCAATATTAATTGTCCACATCATTCTTTTAGCCATTGTTCAGTATTCGCACACCTATTTATCGGGCTGGGTTGGGCAAGTAGTGATTAAGGACATCCGGGTAAAACTATACAAACACCTACTCAAACTAAGGCTTAAATTTTTTGATAAAACACCTATAGGAAGACTCGTTACCCGAAATGTTTCTGATATAGAAACCCTTGCCAATGTGTTTAGTGAAGGTATTGCTGCGCTAATCGGGGATTTACTTCAGTTAGTATTCTTAATGGGTTTTATGCTATATCTCGATTGGAGATTAACGCTTGTCAGCTTATCTACGCTGCCTTTATTGATTTTCAGTACTTATATATTCAAGGAAAAAATAAAAGTCACTTTCAATCAAGTGCGAAATGCTGTTTCGAACCTGAATTCCTTTGTACAGGAACATGTCACTGGAATGAATATTGTCCAAATTTTTAATGCTGAGAAGCGTGAGATGGACAAGTTTAAAGAGATTAATACGGATCATACAAAGGCCCATATCAAATCGGTTCTTTACTATTCCATTTACTTTCCGGTAGCTGAGATCATACAAGCCGTAGCAATAGGTATGGCCGTTTGGTATGGGGCAAGAGGGATATTGATCAATACGGAGACTGGTCCAGGAGTGATCATTGCCTTTATTATGTATATCCAAATGTTCTTCCGACCAATAAGAATGATTGCAGATCGATTTAATACGCTCCAGATGGGGATAGTCAGTTCAAACCGTATTTTTGACCTGCTCGATAGTAAAGACCATATGGCAGATGAAGGAGATTACACACCTGCCGAGATCAAGGGCAATGTGTCATTCAAGAATGTTTGGTTCGCTTATAACGATAAAGACTATGTCTTGAAAGACATTTCTTTTGAAGTAGAGGAGGGGCAGACTGTAGCATTGGTGGGGGCTACTGGTGCTGGTAAATCATCCGTTATTAATCTGCTATCTCGTTTTTACGAAATTAATAAGGGTGAAATCTACATAGATGACCACAACTTAAACGAGTACGATTTAGGAGCCCTACGTCAACATATAGGAGTAGTACAGCAGGATGTTTTCCTATTCTCAGATACAATTCGACATAACATTACCCTAGGTAATCCCGATATTCCGGATAACAAAATGATAGAAGCGGCTGAGTTGGTAGGTGTGAACAAACTGATCGAGAGGCTGCCAGGAGGTTATGACTACAATGTAATGGAAAGGGGTTCGACCCTTTCTGTAGGACAGCGTCAATTGATATCATTTGTAAGGGCCATGGTTTATGATCCAAAAGTCATTGTGCTCGATGAGGCTACATCATCAGTGGACACGGAAACCGAAGAGCTGATTCAAAACGCCATTGAAGTCTTGATGAAAGGAAGAACGGCCGTTGTCATTGCGCATAGGTTATCGACCATCCAAGGCGCTGACAAAATTATAGTTTTGGATAAAGGAGAAATAAAGGAGATGGGTACTCATCAAGAACTCTTGGAAAATAAAGGGTTTTATGCTAATCTCTACCAAATGCAATACAAAGAAGTAATAGCATCATGAACAAAGGAAAGATCACCATTTTAGGCATTAGCGCTATTATTATCATTACTGCGGTATACTTTTATTTGGGTGGCTTAAATAAGGTGGAGTATACCATAGAGAATGCCAATGACTATAATTTGGTTGGAATTCCTTACCAAGGTAAGGCCGATAGTTCCGCGATAGAAGAGGCTTATTTTAGGGCTAAAGATTTGGTAGAAGCCGGTGAAGTTGACGGTACTTTAACGATTATCCACTACAACGATTCTACCCTTTTAGAAGATGAGCAAAAGCTATTTGTCGGTATCAAATTGAACAATGGAATTTCTGATTTACCCACAGGATATTCTAGGATTACAATTCCGACCACTAGGATAGTACGAGCGACTATTGAAGCGCATAACAGTGTTATGCCAAGCCCGAAGTCTATTGAGAATAACCTTAAAGATAAAGCCGCTCAGGCTAATATTCGACTTCAAGACTTTACTGTAGAACAGTACGTCTCAGTCAATCAGATCATTATTGATATGCTGGCGAAATAGCCTAAATAGATTCGGTAGACTCCTCCTGCTTCAATTGCTTTTCATAAAGCTCTTTATAAACCCCATTAGCAGCTAGTAAGCTTTCGTTGGTTCCTTGTTCTATGATTTTACCTTCATCTAGCACTATGATTTTATCGGCTAATTTGGCGGAGGAGACACGGTGAGATATAATCACCGTAGTTCTGCCTTCCATAATACGTGAGAGGCTATTGAGTATAGTATTCTCCGTATTCGTATCAACAGCTGATAGGGCATCATCTAAAATGAGGATGTTTGGGTTTCTTACAATTGCTCTGGCAATAGAGGCTCGCTGCTTTTGCCCACCAGACAGTGTGATACCTCGCTCGCCCAACATGGTCTCAAAACCTTTCGGGAAGTCAGCTATATTGTCGTATAGGTCTGCGTCCCTTGCGGCTTGAAATACCTCTTCCTCCGTGATGTCATCATTGCCAAAGGCAATGTTGTTCTTGATTGAATCAGAGAACAAGAAAATATCTTGGGGTACATAGCCCATTTGACTTCTTAGGCTCGGTATGTTATACTTTTTGATGTCGTTATTGTCAACAGAAACAATGCCTGAACTTGTGTCATAAAGTCTCAGCATCAGGTTTGCAATCGTACTTTTACCAGATCCTGTCGTGCCAATAATGGCAATAGACTGACCAGCCTTTACATCGAACGAAATGTTCTTTAATGCTGTGATACCTGAATCAGGATATGTAAAGCTGACATTGTCAAAAACCAAGTCTCCAGCGATACTCTTTTCTAAATTTTCGGTCGACTGAATGTCATTTTTCTCTTTCAAAAAGGAATTAATCCTTTTCTGGGAAGCCGCAGCTCTTTGATTAATACTTGTAATCCATCCCAAAGCAGTGACCGGCCAGGTAAGCATGTTTACATAGATGACAAACTCAGCAATGTTACCATAAGTAATCTCGCCATTGATTACTTGAGAGCCACCTATATAAATCGTTAGCACTACACTTAAGCCAATCAAGCCCATAATCAGTGGGAAAAACAAGGCGTTTACAAAAGTTAGTTTGAGTGAACGGTATTTGTATGTTTCGCTTTGTTTTTCGAACCGTTGCGTTGAATCTTTTTCCCTTACAAATGCCTTGAGTACTCTTATGCCAGAGAAAGCTTCTTGCACACTTGTAGATAAATCAGATAGGCTTTCTTGAATCTTTTCAGAACGCTTATTAATAATGTTGTTTACGAAGTATATGCTAATGGATAGAATAGGTAGGGGCAAAAGCGCATAAAAAGTTAGCTCCGCATTCACCCTTAGCATTTCATAAATTACCATAGGGAAGAGCACCAACAAGTTGATGCCATACATGATGCCTGGTCCTAAGTACATTCTAACCCGGCTGACGTCCTCTGAGATTCTGTTCATTAAATCTCCGGTGTTATTTCTTCGGTAAAAACTTAGCGGTAGGTTTTGGTACTGTTCGAAAATTTCATTTTTCAAATCGTATTCAATTTTTCGTGACATGACGATAATTGTCTGCCGAACCAAAAAGAGGAAAAAGCCTCTTAGTAGTGCCATGAGAATCATTAATGCCCCTAGTACCAGAACACCGATCTCTAACTGTTTAAAGACGCCTGAACTCAATTCACTGCCTTCGAAGAGGCGATATAGGGCAAAGCTTTCGGTTACATAATCAATGGCGTACCTAACCACTTTTGCAGGCCAAACAGCGAAATAGTTGGATACCACAAGGAAGATGAACCCGAGGATTAGAAGATGTTTGTACTTATAAAGGTACTTATTGAGATGCCTGAGTTCTTTCACGTTATGCTTAACAGAAACAACCCCTTAAAGGTTGCCGAGGGTGTTTTTTATCTTTAGAAAATGTCGATTAATTAGTTAGTTTTGCGCTCCGTCAAATGACTGTTTTGGCAGATCTGAGACAAATATAAAGTAAACTCTAATATGAATGTAATGGATGAAGTAGATGTGACCGAAAAAACCGGTGGCGTATCCATCTTTGAACAAGCATCTAAGATGGGTCATGAGCAGTTATTATTCTGCCAAGACAACGCAACAGGTCTTAAAGCGATCATTGGTGTTCACAGTACAGTACTAGGTCCCGCGCTTGGAGGAACGCGATTTTGGAACTATGCTACTGAAGAAGAAGCCATTGTTGATGTTTTGAGACTTTCCCGAGGTATGACTTACAAAGCAGCCGTTTCGGGATTGAATTTAGGTGGCGGTAAAGCCGTAATTATTGGCGATGTCACCAAGCTTAAAAATGAAGCTTTTCTACGCAGGTTCGGAAAGTTTGTGAATAGCCTTGGAGGAAGGTACATCACAGCTGAAGACATGAATATGAAGACCAGCGATATGGAGTATATCGGTATGGAAACTAAACATGTAACAGGACTACCAGTAGAAATGGGAGGTAGCGGAGACCCATCACCAGTAACAGCATATGGTGTCTATATGGGAATGAAGGCTGCCGCAAAGAAGGCATATGGTACTGATAGCTTGGAAGGTAAAAAAGTATCTGTTCAGGGTGTCGGTCAAGTGGGGATGTATTTAGTTGGTCACTTGGCAAAAGAAGGTGCTCAAATTTCTATCACTGACATTAATGAAGAAAGGTTGGCTAAAGTATCGCAAGATACTGGGGCTACCGTGGTGGGAATGGACGAAATATATGACTTGGATGTTGATATCTATGCCCCATGCGCCATGGGAGCAACCTTAAATGATCACACTTTGGGCAGATTGAAAGCTAGTGTAGTTGCAGGTGCTGCGAATAACCAATTAGAAGATGAAGTACGACATGGTAAAATGTTGGTAGATGCAGGAATAGTCTATGCGCCAGATTTCGTAATCAACGCAGGAGGGATCATTAATATCTCTGGTGAACTAGCAGGTGCATACAATAAAGAACAAGCATATTCATGGACTGAAAAAATCTATGATACCACACAAAACATTTTCACACTCGCAGATGAGAGGGGAATCTCTACTCAAAATGCAGCCATGAAATTGGCAGAAAAACGAATCGAAGACATAGGAAGAGTAAAACTTTCAATGTAATATTAAGTGAGTAGTTAGAAATACTACTCACTACTAATTAAATTTATAGTTCTTATACTTATTGCAATGCTCAACAGGAGATCATTACGAGTTAAAGCCATGCAGACCATTTTCGCCTATGGTCAGTGTAAAGAGGCCAACTACAACATAGGCTTGAAGGAGATCGAGGATGCCTTCCAACCGGATTTGAATTCGATGGATGCACCAGATCATGATCTTTTAAAAGCCAACAAAGAGCAGGCAAAAGCCGTCTTGGCAGAAAAAGTAGTGCAACGAGCGCTTCCTGAGGGTTTAACAGTTTCTAAGGAAGCTCAGGCAGCAGCCAACCTTGCTCACAAAAATTATTTAGCAAATACAAAAGACGATTTATCCAGACTGAAAAAGTCGATGATTTTGGATGCCGAATCATTGGTAGACCATTTTCTATGGGTAATTAGTTTGTTGATTGCTTGGTCTGATCTGAGTAAGAGTGAAGCTGACAAGAAACAAAAACTCTCTCCAGAAAAACTCTTGGTGGGTGATTATAACCTCTCCCAGAATAAAGTGGTTGACTTTTTCAGACGCTCTTCAAAAGTTCAAGTAGCGCTAGTGAAAAAAGATATGAGCTGGGAGGGAGAAGAAGATAACTTGAAAAGCTGGTATAAGGATGTAATCAAAAGGGATGAGGCCTTTGATAAATATAGAAGAACAGCCAATCCAACTTTCGACCAAGACAAAGAAATAATTGATCACCTCATTAAGCAAATAGTATTCAAGGCAGATGTAATCCTGTCCTACTTTGAAGAACAAGACATTCATTGGGTTGAAAACAAATCAATTATCAGAAGCTTAGTGGCCAGATCAGTCAGAGACGTAGAAGAAGGTACTGAGCCAAAGACTTTTGACTTGCCTGATTTTTCTAATAATTGGGAAGAAGATAAAGAGTTCTTTGAAAAGATTTTAGAGACAACCGTAAAGCACGATCAGGAGTATAGTCTCATGATAGGGGCAAAAACAAAGAACTGGGAGATCGACAGATTAGCAAATACCGATCAGATAATCCTGAAAATGGCGATTTCTGAAATGATGAATTTTAGAAACATCCCTGTTAAGGTGACCATTAATGAGTATATTGAGCTCTCAAAAAATTATAGCACGCCTAAAAGCAAGCAATTTGTAAATGGTATTTTAGACGTGATTTCAAGTGAGCTCAAAGAAAGTGGTCAGTTGAAGAAATCAGGTAGAGGTCTATTAGACAATAAATAAGATATGAGTAAAGGGTCAAGTAGTTTATTGGCATTTGTGATCGGAGCGGCAGCAGGAGGCATCTTAGGCATACTATATGCCCCAGATAAAGGTTCTAACACAAGGGATAAGTTGTCTTATCAATTAGATAAGTATAAGAAAAAATTAGAAGATCTATTAGAAGACCTGATTAATGGTAAAGTTGAAATTTCATCAACGGCCAAGGAAGAAGGTCAGAAAGTGGTTTCGGATGCGCGTCAAAAGGCTGAACAACTTTTGAGTGACGTTGATGACCTAATAGGTCAAATAAAATCAGGAGATAAAGAATAAAAATTAAAACTATGAAAACTAAAGTTACACTTTTAAGTGCCTTGGCATGCGTTGTAATGCTTAGTAGTTGTGGAGACGCTGAGCTTGAAAAAAGAGTTGCTAATCTAGAAAGAAGAATCAACCAGATGGAAAATGGTAATGTAGTGAGAAATACTGCTACACCAACTCCTTCTGCGCAAGCTATCGAAGCGAACGTTTCTTCTGGTGCATCTTTCCAGTGGGATAAGACGGTCCATAACTTCGGCACAATTAATCAAGGTGAAGTTGTGAATTTCACTTATAAATTCACCAATAATGGAACGGAAGATTTATTAGTGCAGAGTGCTTCCGCCTCTTGTGGATGCACTGTGCCTAAGAAGCCAACTGGTCCTATCGCTCCAGGAGAGCAAGGTGAGATTGTAGTGAGATACGATAGCAAAGGGAAATCTGGCCAAGTGAGTCCTGTAATTACTATTGTAGCTAATACTAATCCAAGACAAACTAGATTAAGCTTAAGAGGTTTTGTTCAAGTAGGAGCCATCCCTCAACCATAAGATATACTTAATGATTTATACAATTTTAGCTCAGGCAGAGCCACAAGGTGGTGGTTGGATTCAACAAGTAGTCCTTTTCGGTGGAATCGCCCTCGTCTTCTATTTTTTTATGATTCGTCCGCAGCAGAAAAAGCAGAAGGATCAAAAGAAGTTTATCAGCGAGATTAAGAAAGGAGATAGTGTTGTGACTATTGGAGGGGTACACGGTAAAGTGTATGCTCACGATGATGATACAATAACTGTTGAAGTTGATAAAAGCACCAAGATTAAATTTGAAAGATCTGCTATCTCTTTAGAAGCTAGTAAGCGTGAGGCAGACAAATCTTAAGCTCACTTGAGAAGTGCAGAAGACATAATTGAAAGATTAAAAAAGTCCTTTTATACGCCAAGTAGAAAAGACGAGAAAATAAAGGTGGTAGTTTTATGCATAGTCATATCTACCACCTTTTGGTTTTTTAGTGCTTTAAACAAAGACGATTATATCAGTCAAATCAATTATCCAATACAAATTGTATTTGATCGGGATGAGTACATCGCTACACAGAGTCTACCTACACGTTTACCGATAGAGGTAACTGGTGGAGGTTGGGACTTAATGACAAGGTCATTCGGATTTAATATGAGCCCAATTGAGATTGATTTAGAAAGGCCTGATGAATCAAACCATGTGCTCACATCTTCATTGAGAGGCCAACTTACACCTAGACTAGACCCGGTTGTAGTAAACTTTATACTTCAAGACTCACTCATCTTTGATATTCAAAAGAGAGTCCCAAGAACTTTTAGGTTAGCGCTGGACCCATCGTCAATTAGTTTAGATGACGGTTACCGGATCGTATCACCCATATTACTAAAGCCGGATACCGTTGTTTGGACAGGTCCTGAGCGTATTATTAATGACTTAGATGGTGTGATTTATCTCAAAGCGGATATCACTGAAATTGATAGAGACATATCGGAAGATGTTGATCTTCCAGAAGTTCCTCAGTTTATCACGAGTGATTTGGAATCTACCGTGCTGAGCTTTGAAGTAGTCCGCATGCTTGATGTGAGTGACAATATCGCAATCGAGTTCATCAACTTCCCAGATAGTCTATGGATATCAGATACTGCAGAGGCCGCTATAAAGTATCGAATTGCAGAAACCTATTTTGATGTGACTGATTCTGCAAGAGTAAGTATAGTCGCAGACTTTAAGAATCTTAACCCTGCTGATTCATCGGTAACATTAAAGGTGGACGTCCTTAGTGAATATATTGAAGAATTGGAAGTGACCCCAAGGGCTATCAGAGTGTTTAAGAATGAATAAGCCGAGGCTCATAGGTATTACGGGTGGGATTGGTTCTGGCAAGAGTACTGTCTCAAAAATTTTCGAAGTATTAAACGTCCCCGTGTATTATGCTGATGATCGGGGCAAGTATTTACTTGTGAATGACCTGCAACTGGTTGATAAGGTTAAAGCTGAGTTCGGTAATCAAAGCTATACTGTGGATGGAAAACTTAATCGGTCTTATTTGGCCGATGTTGTATTTTCTAATCCGCTTGCTTTAGAAAAGCTTAATGCCCTCGTACATCCTGCTGTAGCAAATGATTTTCAAAACTGGGTATTATCAAAACAAAGCCATGCCTATGTGTTAAAGGAGGCCGCACTGCTATTTGAGACAGGTACTTATAAGTCTCTTGACGATGTCATATGTGTTTATGCCTCTAAGAAAGTGAGGGTTGAACGGGTCTTACTAAGAGATCTTGAAAGGAGCTTAAAGCAGGTGGAACAGATTATTGATAAGCAGACCTCAGATCAAGAAAGAAAGGAGCTGGCGACATACGCGATTCAAAATAATGCTGATACTTTCTTGATACCTCAAGTCATAAAAACTCACAAGGCAGTATTGAGGTCAGCTAGCAATTGAATTAATATTGATTTGGTCAGCATAGAATTTCATTCTTGTGTGGCCATAATCTAATGGTTGGATACTCTCAATTAAGTCACGTTTATGATTGTAAAACACTTCGATATAATCATCTCGATACAAGTATAAATTTATTTTATAACCGTAGTAGCGGATTGAAAAAATGAAAGTGCCTTCTAAAAACAGGAGCCTCGCTTGTTCACCGGTTGGGAGTCTATAAAAATCTTCAATGCCTTGGGACATAAGTGAAGATAATCAATTAAAGGAAAATTAATGATGTAAAGTGTGATAAAATAGGTTCTTAGAGACACAGGCAGTCTTATAAATAAAGAGGTGTTTTCCTTTACCTGTATAGTCACTCATCTCCGATTTGAAGACTAAGCTATTCTTATTGAGGTGGCTTAAAATTCCAATGGCTTTCTTAAAAGAGTCGGCTTGCCAATGGCGAAAGTGCTTGCATTGAATGTCTCCTAAGATTCTAGAAGTAATGTCATTGAGTGTGGGTTCTGTGCTAATTCCAATATGCCAGACATAACACTGATCCAAAGAAAAAGAGTTGGTATTGATCCAATCTTTTATTTCCTCGAAAAGAGTCTCTTTTTCGAATGAGTAGTCAAATTGTGTAGACAACTCGGAAGTCGAATTCATAGGTTGCTTGGGCCTTAAGGTTACAGAGATGGCTCTCTAATTGTTAAAGTTGAAACCTTAAATTAAACACATAAGCATCATAAAATCAAGTGATTAGGTTATGAGGTGTAGGGGTGTTGAGGTTATAGGGTGTTGTTTTTGAAATCTTAATTGATTTATCATGTATAACTAGAAAAATACCCAAAAGTGGGTATTGTCTCATGACCAGCGATGGCCTATCATGCATGAGAATTGAAGACTTCTTTTTTGAGGTTGAATATTTGACATAGCGTCATAAGGTTTATTACTAACAAGCTCCATGAGAAAGGTTAATGCTAATCAATTTTTGAAAATATTGAAGGGTGAAGACCTGGAGTTCAGAATATCCGCATTCTCTTTTAGCTTAACTCAGCCCGTAACTGTGGATGGGATTCATCTGCCGTACGATGTCAATTTTGATGGCTGTGATCTGAATGAATTAGATTTTTCTAAATGTCGTTTCTCTGGGCACTTGTCTATAACTAATTCGACCATTAAGAGCCTATCCTTTTTAAACTGCCAACACCATAACCTAAGCATTCTATCATCTTCAGTCGGTAACCTTAAGGTTTGTCATTCGAGCGAACTAAGGGCATTGATAGTAAAGGCATCTCATATCAACGAACTCACAGTTGACCAAAACCCTGTTTACGAAAGCATACACATTGGTTGCGAGAATAATATTAGAGCTTGTCTTATTTCTAACAATGGTGATATTGATGTTAATTCGTTTTCAACGAAAGTCTTTATATGTCCTGAGAGATTTGAAAAAATGGTTTTAAGTAACTTAACAACCGAGGCACTTCATATTGGAAATTTCGGGGAGTATGCAAAGTTCACCGTCAAGGATGTTAGAGCAGAGGTGGTGCTCATAGACAATTGTTCCACCGAGTTGTCCAAAGTTCACTTTGAAAACATTAGGCCATTAAACTCATCGGTGAGTGCCCTTCACTTTGTCAATACCACTTTCGATCAAGATGTCTTCGGAGAAGGGGCTTTTAAGGACTACCAAGTGACCAAGATTCATCATCAAAGTGTTGATGTATCGTCTTTAATAGCTCGGTAAGTCCAGTGTGAACGAACGAGATTATCATTTTGTTCTAATTGCATTTTCTCAATGAAGAGTTTAAGGGTGCCGAGAGTACTTCAATAGCTTTTACTAAGATCATTCGTATATACTTTCAGATGAGCGCATTTTATCTAGTTGATTGACTTTCAATAGAGTGAATTCAATATATTGGATTCCTCAATTAAATAAATCGACTATGAAAAAGACATTGTTTCTATTATTCGCCCTTACAGTTTTAACTTTTGGATGTGCTGACGTTTCAGAAGATACCATGCCAGACCCTGTTGTTCCTGAAGTACAATTAGATGATCAGAAGAGTACAACCAAAGAAGAAGTTGAAAAGAAGGTCATGAAGACTGCGAACAGAAGAAGAGGTTAATTCACTACTATTTTATGGCCTTTATGTCGGTACACTAAATGTGTAACGCATATTGTTATGCAAAAGTAAAAGGTATTATCGCTTATGTTTTTCTCATTTTTCGTTACTTTAGACGATCTTTAAGAAATGAAAAACGCCCCTTAGGCATGCGTAAAGCACTTTACATACTTTTATTTTTTGTATACACACAATTACTTGCTGTTGGTCAGTCTAAAGATATCTATGCTTTACTCGACAAGGCCGAAGAAATTGTTGAAACTGCCCCGCTTGAGTCTATAAAGCTTGCTGATGAAGCTTTTAATATTGCAAGAAGAAATGCTGATATGTATGGCATGGTTTCGGCCAAAGCTGTGTTTGGCTACATTGGTATGATGACCAATGACTATGAAAGTTCATTCGTGAACTATAGCGATGCTCTCGAATACTTAGAGAAGAGTGATACAGTGGATTTATATAAGAAAACTGCGATATTAAATAGTCTCGCTATTATTAAGTCGAGTTACGATGACCATAGTGGTGCTGCTTATCTGTATGAAATGGCATTTGAGACTGCTACTGAATATGTAAGAAGACACAGGGATATTGCAGAGGAATACGGAGATCTGAGTCTTCTTGTTGATCTGCCTTATGACTTGTCGACAGAATTAAAGAAAGATGGGAAATATCTTGAGGCTGGTGAGATATTGGTTGATCTCTGGGAAAAGTCCGAGTTTAAAAATGATACGATATTATTGGCCAAAGTTGTGATAGAACTTGGTCTAATAAGTCAAGAAAATAATGAATTGGCCAAAGCAGCAGAATTCTTTTCGTTAGCTGCTTTCAATGAAAATGTCGATCCTGTTTTGAGATCAGTAGCCAAACATAACTTGGCCGATGTTTACGTTGCGCAACAGGATTATGTAAAAGCCGAGCAATACTTTAGTGAGGCACTGCTGCTTAAGAAGGAGTTTTCAAGTCAGCGATCACAGTATATTACAATGCTGGACTTGGGAGAACTTGAGTTTATTAATGGTGATATTTCGAGTGCGATAACGGTATGGGAAGCAGCTATTGGGACTTATGATGGGATAAAAAATGATCCAGACTTATTTATAGTCTACGATTGGTTACAAAAAGCTTACCGTACCACAGACCTAAATAAGTCTATAGAGTATAGCGATTTGTATGCGGCCAATTTTAAGAACTGGATGACTGTACAAAGCACACAACAAGACTCTAGTCCAACACTTCAAGCTTTCAACACAAGAATAGATACTATTCTTGCAAGCAGGGCGCTAAAGGCTGAGAGACTTGCTTTGCTAAAGCAATATTGGCCTCTAGGAGTTGTAGCACTATTAACGATTATGCTTTTTGTCTATGTGGTACAACTGGGCTTTAACAAGCGTAGAGAGCGTGTGCTTCAAGAGAGTCTTAAAGTAGATAGAGCATCTGTTGCCGATGAAATCTTGAATAGAATTCGTAGAGACTAATTCTAGTCTTTATTTCCTTCTACATACAATTCATATAAATCTTGAATACCCTTTCGAAGCCTGTGGTTCTCTTCCAGAGCGTCTAACTCTGTATCGCTCAATTCACGCTTAATTGGTCCTTGATTAAGAATAAACCAATGAATATTAATTTCAGGATATGCCCTTAAGATATTCTGAATTGCATCGTAACCCGGTTTAGTGTTTTCCTTGATGTAGGCATCAACGGTGGGGGCGGTCAGGAATACTTTTCTGGCGAAAGCGGCAGTGTTGCCATTTTCAAACTGTTCAATAATCCATTTAATCTTTTTCCCAGGGTGTTGGTCAAGGTCCATTAGTACTAAGATATAATAATTAGGTCACTCCTCAATGTACTTATGGATTACAGGCGGCCTTTATTTTCCCTCTTCAGTGAGCTCAATGAGGGCGATCAATTGATGACTTGCCGCAGAGCTTGTTTTGCCTAGTTCTATATCCTCTGCATGTTGAGATATTAAGTTATATCGCTCCTTATGCTCTTGTTTTAAATTTTCAAGAAAGGTTTTTAGGTGAATGGCGTCTGTTGCGCGGAGCTCAGCTTCAATTAATTGAAAAACGAATTCAATATTTTTTTTATCGAAGTCCGCTATAGGGAATTGAGCTATGGTTTCGGTGAGTGAGCCGACTAAGTATTTCGTATAATCCCTCTCCAGTAAATCAAGGATAGGACGCATCATTTCATTGTCTTGGAACTTCCGTTTCAATACTTAGTCAATTTAATAGCCGATAATTTGTAATGGTTGTATTATAATGAAATTAGTCATTTGAAGCCAGAGAATCCTGCCGTTGGAAGAATTTCTCGTGAACATCGAATGTGCCCGTATTAGGCTTTCTTGGTATTATTTTTAAGTCACCTTTACCTTTTAAAAGTATTAATGAGGTGCCGATTCAAATAGGTGAAAGTTATTAACTAGAGTGAAGAAAATAATGATGGATTCTTTTAGGAGAACAAATAAAAAAAAGAGAACTCGTTTATGAGTTCTCTTTCTGGTGGGTGGAAGATGGGACTCGAACCCACGACCCTCGGTACCACAAACCGATGCTCTAACCAACTGAGCTACAACCACCGTATTAACACATGCTGTGTTAGGGTGTGCAAAAGTAAATTATCAAACTGAAATTGCAAAAAGCTATATGTTATTTTTATCGCTCAAATTTGAGTCTCATTCCACTGCCAACCTCGATGAGCTTTCCTGCTTCGTAAGCCACTTTACCATTAATGATTGTATGTGTAACAGATGAATTGAACGTATGTCCTTCAAATGGAGACCATTGACACTTATACAACAGACTATCCTTGGTTACCTCGTTCGTCTGATTAAGATCTACTATAACCAGGTCGGCAAAATAACCTTCTCTGATATAACCTCTCTTCTCAACATCAAACAGGTCCGCCACTGCATGAGAGGACTTTTCAACAATTTTTTCTAAGGTGATTTTACCTTGGTGATATAAATCTAATAGCGCTGTAAGCCAATGTTGAACGAGTGGGCCACCTGATGGTGCTAAGAAATAAGAGTTTTGTTTCTCTTCAAGTGTATGAGGCGCATGATCTGTAGCCAATACATCTATTTTGTTGGATATAACTCCTTGCAGGATTGCGTCTCTATCAGATGCTTTCTTTACGGCAGGGTTCCATTTGATAAGCGTTCCCTTTTCTGCGTAGTCGCTATCAGAAAACCATAGGTGATGCACACAGGCTTCTGCCGTGATCTTCTTTTCCTTCAGTGGAATAGTGTTGTCAAATAACTCCAGCTCTTTAGCAGTGGAAATATGAAGAATATGGAGTCTTGCTCCGGTTTGCTTGGCTAGATTAACCGCGAAAGACGATGATGCATAACAAGCCTCTTCATCGCGTATAACCGGATGCATGGCGATTGGCACATCTTCTCCATACTTTTCTTTGGCGGCTTTAGTATTTCTTTGAATCACTTCTTCAGACTCGCAGTGTGTGGCAATAAGGGTTGGTGAATTGGAAAAGATAGATTCAAGTGTCTTTTGACTGTCAACCAGCATGTTTCCGGTAGATGAACCCATAAAAATTTTGACCCCGCAGATATTTCTTGGGTCTGTCTTTAAAACTTCTTCAAGGTTATCATTAGAGGCACCCATGTAGAAGCTGTAATTAGCAAGACTATTCTTAGCGGCAATATCATACTTCTGTTGTAAGAGATCTTGTGTCAAAGTATTAGGAACTGTGTTGGGCATTTCCATAAAGGATGTAATGCCACCAGCAATAGCAGCTCTTGATTCAGTATAGATTTCGGCCTTGTGGGTAAGTCCAGGTTCTCTAAAGTGTACCTGATCATCTATCAAGCCCGGAATGATCATCTTGCCTGTTGCATCGATTACCCTATCTGCCTTTTTGTGTTGAAGGTCTTTTCCAATGGTCTCAATGAGATTATCCTTGATATAGATATCTGCTTCAAAGATTTGGTTTTCGTTGACTAGGGTGCCGTTTAATATGAGGATGGTTGCCATTATGATTTTATTTTGCCGAGTGTTTCGCGTAATTGCGCTGTAAAGCAAACACGAATCAACTAAAAATGGCAGTAGAAATTCAAAATTTTGAAGATCTGAAATTGAATCGGCAGATTTTGAATGCGATTGAAGAGCTTGGATTCACAATTCCAACGGAGATTCAACGGAAAGCCATACCGATTGCATTAGCCGGTCATGACCTGCTGGGCATTGCACAGACTGGTACGGGAAAAACCTTGGCCTTTGCCACACCTTTGATCATGAAGGTTAAATATGCTCAGGGCGAAGACCCTAGAGCACTTATATTGGCGCCCACTAGAGAACTCGTTATTCAAATTTCAGCACACTTTTCGGCACTTTCAAAATACACTGACTTACGGGTTGTTACGCTTTATGGTGGTTTGGGCCCAAAACTTCAACTCGAAGCATTGGAAAAAGGTGTAGATATTATCATCAGTACCCCGGGGCGCTTTCTAGATTTGTACAAGAAGGACGCAATATATCCTAGAGGTATTAAGACACTTATTTTGGATGAAGCAGACAAAATGATGGATATGGGGTTCATGCCACAAATCCGCAATATTCTGGAGTTAATTCCTGTCAAAAGGCAGAATATGCTTTTTTCTGCTACCATGCATGCCAAGGTGGTCACATTGACTGAAGAGTTTTTAGAGTTCCCAGAAAGAATTGAGGTAGCTCCACAGGCAACTGTCGCTGATACGATTGATCAAGTGCTGTATGAAGTCCCTAATTTCAAAAGTAAGCTCAATTTACTGACTCATTTTTTGCAAGATGAGTCTTTCAAGCGTGTCATTGTTTTCGTGAAAACAAAAACCAGCGCCAATAATGTTTCTCACTATTTAGGTCGGAAATCTTTAGGCGATGTCCGTGTCATTCATGCCAATAAGGGACAAAATTCGCGTATAAATGCTATGGATGAGTTCAAAGAGGGGAATGTTAGAATCTTAGTATCCACTGACGTAACCGCTAGAGGAATGGATGTTTCTATGGTAAGCCATGTCATCAATTTCGATGTACCGATCATTTATGAAGACTATGTGCATAGAATTGGACGAACGGGAAGGGCGAAAAATGAAGGGATGGCGATCACATTTGCTAACAAATTGGAGATGCAGCACATTCCCAGAATTGAAGGCCTAATCAAAGAAGAGATTACCCGTAAAGCGATACCCTCCAAAGTCACTATTGAGAAAACGCCTTTTGACGAGCAACAAGAAATGGATCGTGCTATTGATGGTATGCGTAAAAAGGCAGATCCAGACTTTAAAGGAGCGTTTCATGAGAAAAAGCAAAAGTTCAGGGACAAGCCATTTGTTCCTAAAAAGAATAGGGGACGAAAGAAGAGAAGATAGTCTCACCGGAGTTTGTTTTCAGAATATTGACTAACTTGACTTTGTCAAATTTTTACAACAACTCAGAATATTATGAAAACAAAAATTCTTTTTGCAGGAGCTTTCATGCTAACACTTTTCGTGAGTGATCTATCTGCCCAAGACAAAAATTTCAATTTGGACGAAGTCTATGACATTGCTTCCAATGGTACGATTCATTTAAAATCAAATGATGCGAACGTCAAGATTACAGGCTCAGATAGAGCAGATGTGCATTTGGTGATTGATAGAACAGAGACCACAAGGGGTGTTAGGTCTAATCGCTCTCGCTTCGACATAAAGGTGGAAGAGCGTGAAGGAGATTTATATATTACAGAATCTGCCAGCAGAGGAGTCACTTTTCAAATTGGCTCGTTTCGCGTAGACTACGAAATAGAAATTGAGATGCCAAATACAGGCTCGCTACGCATTAAAGGAGATGATGACGATTATGTGATCAGAAGTGTTAATGGAAAGATTTCCATTGAAACGGATGATGGTGATGTAGAATTGATTGAATGCAATGGTGATGACTTCGATATTCAGCTAGAGGATGGAGATCTTAAAATGGACGGTGGAAAAGGTTCATTATACATCAATGTAGATGATGGTGATGTGGATGTCCGAAATGGAGCTTTCGATAGGGTGGAAGTAATCTCCGAGGATGGAGATGTCTCACTCGAAACTACTTTAGCTGATGATGGCATATATGAATTGAGAGGTGATGATGCCAACATTGATTTTGTAGTACTTGGAGGAGGTGGCGCATTTGTGGTGGCCAAAGATGATGGTAGAATATCAGCTAGTGCTTCTTTCGAAACCATTCAAGAATCAGAACGAAGATCAAAGCTTCAACTGAATGGCGGTAAAGCCGATGTAGATATTAGAATTGAAGATGGCAGGGTGAGATTGTCTACAGGTAGGTAATTAGACCAACTTAATTAAAAACATTTAAGACGCTGATTCTTTTGGGATTAGCGTTTTTTCTTGTTCATCCCAATACCAATCAGAGAGTTTGGCTCCACCAAGTTTTTGATCTCTATTTAATAACTCCTCAACGCTCCCTTTGTCCAATTTCGTGGAGAGCTTTAGTTGATCGAAGTTGTCAAATAAAGGTTTCATTCCTTCGAGTATATTGAAGTATTGTGCGTCACCGAAGCCATGAAACTGCTGCCATCTAAGCATTTTGCCTACTAGCTTCATTTTGTCGTTTTCACCCTCTTGAATGAGGTCGATGAGTTTTTGCTCGATTTCTGAGAGTCCTGAAGAATGAAAAGGAAATCTTTTGAAATGGACCCTTAAGGCATCTGCTAGGTAAGGGAACTCCGAAAGACTCATGAGCACGTAAGTAAAGAGGTCGTTAGGGTCTTCTGAACAATAGGCTTCATACACATCACTACAGTAATCAAACTCGCGTGAACCCAGCTTAAGTCTACTGCTGAATAGTTGCGGGTATTGTTCAGGACTAATCTCGCCTAAAGCGAACAGTCGATCAGAGTCATTAATCTTACCTGTGCAAATTAAGGATACTGCTGTTTCCAAACGTTGCTTACCAAGCCACTGGATTAAGGCAATCATATTAATTTGGCAGAACAAGTCATATTCGAACCACAGTACGATTTCCTCGTATGTTGTGAGCGATTTTTCTAAGGCTTTGAAAGGGTCAATTAGGTTTTTAGCATAGTTCTCCTCATCTAATTTAAAAGCCAGAGTCATGAATGATTCGCGCACTTTCCAAAATTGATCACTGGCAAAATCAATAGGAACGGGTCCATCGCTAAGTACCTCTCTCCAGACAAAAGTATCTCCTTCGATATTGGAGGCTTGGAAAAGGTGGAGTGTACTATCTCCATTTAGAATATGTAGGGTCTTAGACATAAAAAAAAGGCTACTCGAAAGTAGCCTTAATTGTTTTTTATTCAAATATCCGCTGAGTTAATCGGGAGAGTTATAATCCATATCATCTTTTCTGTCTACAGGAGTTCTTTCGTCCCTGTTAGCCAAAATCCAAGCCGTATGAAATACAAGCTGAGCTCTTTTAGCCATCACGTCAAACTCGATTTTGTCGACCGTATCAGTTGGTCTGTGATAATCTGCATGAACACCGTTAAAGTAGAAAATGATCGGAATACCTTTCTTAGCGAAGTTGTAATGATCAGATCTATAGTAAAACCTATTTTTATCTTCAGGGTCGTCATAACGATAATCCAAGTTCAATCCCGTGTATGTGATGTTAGCATACTCCGAGATAATCTTTAAGTGGCTAGACAGCTTTTCAGAACCAATAGCATATACATAGTCTCTGTCATTTTCATGATCAGGGTCTACACGACCAATCATATCTATGTTTAGATTATTTACAGTCTTAGCGATTGGAAATAATGGGTTGTCAGCATAATAAGCCGAACCTAAAAGTCCTTTTTCTTCACCTGTTACATTTAAGAAAAGAATACTTCTTCTTGGTCTGTTACCTTCTTTTGCCGCTTGTGCGAAAGCTTCGGCAATTTCCATAACACCAGTAGTTCCAGAGCCATCATCATCCGCTCCATTGTTGATTACTGTGCCGTCCTCGTTTTGACCAATGTGATCGTAGTGAGAAGAGATTACCAATACTTCGTCTTTCAAATCAGTACCTTCAAGAAAGGCTACCATGTTTTCTGTGCTCAGTTCAACTAGCTTTTCTTTCACCATTAAACGAACCGTTCTTGGTTTGATACTCGCAGGGTTGTCAGCAGCAGCATCGATTTTCTCAGCAGTGGTATTGAGCAATTGAGCACCCATAGCCTTTGTTACGTTAAAGATCATGCTTTGATTTGAGCCTAAGTCTTTATCGAATCTCAATCTGCTTTTTAATCTAAATCTTGCTTGACGAGGCATGGTTTGCATAAACTGCTCATCATTGCTGCTCATCACGAATACAGCTTTAACGCCAGCTTCGCTCATTTTACCCATCAACTCTCTTGAATTGGTGGTTACCATTACGCCCTTATCTTTCACGTCCATGCTGGCTAGATTGTCACCATTTCCGATGAAAACAGTTTCTAGCTTCATTTCCTTGTCCATGTTGGCACTACCAGAGAAAATGAAATCAACTCCATTCATTTTCTTTTTGCCCTTCACTTTCACATAAACATCAGACCAATCAGATTGGTACATGCTGAACTTCTGGCGGTAAGTGCCATTTGCTGGTCCTTGAAGCCCTAGTTTTTGATAAAAGTCTTCTAGAAATGCTGAAGCTTTCTTCTGACCTTCAGTGCCAGTTTCTCTACCTTCAAATTCATCAGAAGCAAGAATCGTTAGCTTGCTTCTCATGTCTTCTGGTGTAATTGTCTTAGCGTATTTTACAGATGCATCTTGCGCAGTTGCTGCAAAACCTAAGATTAACAATCCCGCTAAGGATGCCTTTAATTTCCTCATTTTATAAACAATTTGTTACTACACTTTTTTAGCTGGCTAAAGCTAAACATAATTTTAAAACGGTATCTATTTTCTTCTTTCAACGGCAGGGTTTTTTGATTCGATATGTAAGGAAATCAATTCGTTGTACCGTACATTTGTGCATCTTTTGGAAGAGAGGAAATTACAACTTATTGGAATTCGGAAATGACAAAAATTGATTTGACCCAAGTCCCAAAATTTGAGGACAGACATAACAGCCCACAGCCTTCTGAAATTAGCGGAATGCTTGAGGTGATAGGCGTAGATAGTGTAGATACACTGATTGATGAAACTGTGCCGGAGAGTATTAGAATGCGTAGGTCAATGAATTTGCCTGCTGCCAAGTCTGAATTTCAATTCTTAAATGATTTGAAGAAAATGGCTTCGCAAAACAAGCTGTTCAAATCCTATATCGGAACTGGCTATTACGGCACCATTGTTCCAGGTGTAATTCAAAGAAATATACTTGAGAATCCAGGATGGTACACGGCTTATACGCCCTACCAAGCCGAAATTGCTCAAGGTAGACTAGAGGCGTTAATAAATTTCCAAACTTTGGTCATTGACCTAACAGGAATGCAAATTGCGAATGCTTCTCTTTTGGATGAGTCCACTGCTGCATCTGAAGCTATGACGATGTTTGCCGGCCAAAGAAAGAAAGAAAAGAAGACTGCCAGTAAGTTTTTTGTGGATGAAAACACTTTCCCTCAAACCCTCGATGTTTTAAGAACACGTGCTATTCCGGTAGGAATAGATTTGGAAATCGGAAACATTGATCAAGTAGACCTTACTGACCCGAACCTGTACGGAGTCCTTTATCAGTACCCAGGGGACAATGGTAACGTAAGAGACTTTACAGCATTTACTGAGGCGGCTAAAGAACAGAATGTTTTTGTTGTTGCAGCAGCAGATTTAATGTCGTTGGTATTGTTAACCCCTCCGGGTGAAATGGGCGCTGATGCGGTGATTGGTACTACGCAAAGGTTTGGTGTTCCTATGGGCTTTGGTGGTCCTCATGCGGCATACTTTGCAACTAAGGAAGAATTTAAAAGACAGATCCCAGGAAGAATCATTGGTGTATCATTGGATAGTCACGGTAATAAAGCCTACAGAATGGCTTTGCAGACACGTGAGCAGCATATTAGAAGAGAGAAGGCAACGTCAAATATTTGTACAGCCCAAGTATTGCTTGGTGTAATGGCAGGTATGTATGGTGTTTATCATGGGCCAGAAGGCTTGAGAGGTATTGCTAGCAACATTCACGGCAAAGCAAAATTATTAAGTAATGGATTAGGCCAACTTGGACTCACTCAATTGAATGACGTATTCTTTGATACTATTCAAGTCGAGTCCGATACTCAGATGAGTGCTAAGGTTAAATCGATAGCCGAGTCTAATGAGATTAACTTTAGATATTTTGCTAATGGAAATATTGGTATTGCTGTCGATGAAACAACCACCATATCGGATTTAGAAAATGTGCTGAATGTATTTGCTGAGGCCTGGGGCAAATCAATGGATTTAGACGTCAATTCAATGGCTTCAGCTGTTGAAATTAGCTTTCCTGAGGCATTAAATAGAACAAGTGACTTCTTGACACACCCAGTTTTCAATCAATATCAGTCTGAGCATGAAATGCTGAGATATATCAAGCGATTGGAGAACAAAGACCTTTCACTAGTTCACTCAATGATTTCGTTGGGATCATGCACAATGAAGCTGAATGCTACAGCCGAGATGGTTCCAGTAACGTGGCCTGAATTTGGAAATATACATCCGTTTGCTCCTTCGGATCAGACAAAAGGATATCAGGAGATGTTCAAAGATTTAGTGGATTGGCTTTCCGAAATCACTGGCTTTGATGACGTGTCCCTTCAGCCTAATTCAGGTGCGCAGGGAGAGTACGCTGGCTTAATGGTTATTAGAGCTTACCATCAAAGCAGGGGTGATCACCATAGAGATGTGGCCATAATCCCTACTTCCGCTCATGGTACTAATCCCGCATCAGCTGTAATGGCAGGAATGAAAGTGGTATTAGTAAAGTGTGATGAAAAGGGAAATATTGACTTAGAAGATTTGAAGGCTAAGGCCGAGCAGCACAGTGCCAATTTAGCTTCCTTGATGGTTACTTACCCATCAACACATGGTGTTTTCGAAGTGAGTATTAAGGAGATCTGTGATGTTATTCACCAACACGGTGGTCAAGTCTACATGGATGGTGCTAACATGAATGCCCAAGTTGGACTCACTAGCCCAGGCTTAATTGGTGCAGATGTTTGCCATTTGAACCTTCACAAGACTTTCTGTATTCCTCATGGAGGCGGAGGCCCTGGCATGGGGCCAATTGGAGTAAAGGCGCACCTAGCCCCTTTCTTACCTAGTAACCCTACAGTAAAGACAGGTGGTGATAAAGCCATTACGGCTATTTCAGGAGCACCTTGGGGTAGTGCTAGTATTTTAACTATATCGTACGCCTACATCGCAATGATGGGTCCTGATGGCTTAACAAATGCTACTAAGATTGCGATCTTAAATGCTAACTATATCAAAGCAAGGCTTGAAGAGAAATTCCCAATTCTTTATACAGGGACAAAGGGAAGAGCGGCACACGAAATGATCGTAGACTGTCGTGGCTTTAAAGCACAACATATTGAAGTAGAAGATATTGCGAAACGCTTAATGGATTATGGTTTCCATGCACCGACCGTATCTTTCCCGGTTGCCGGAACTGTAATGATTGAACCAACGGAGTCTGAGTCTAAAGCAGAGCTAGATCGTTTTTGCGATGCCATGCTAGGTATCAGAGCTGAGATTCAGGAAATTGCTGACGGACAAGCAGAGGTTGACAATAATGTTCTGACGAATGCACCTCATACGAATGTCTCAGTACTGTCTAGTGACTGGAACATGCCTTATAGTAGAGAGAAAGCAGCTTACCCAGCTGACTATGTAAGAGCGAATAAATTCTGGCCAACGGTAGGTAGAATCGATTCTGCTTATGGAGACAGAAACTTGATGTGCAGCTGTATTCCTGTTGAAGAGTATGCTGAAGAAGAGGCAATGGCTTAATAGCTAATTGAACGAACAACAAAGGCTGCCAATTGGCAGCCTTTGTTGTTATATCCTGTCCGTCACCCTTAATTTATTTCAGGGCCTCACAAATAGAGATGCTGAAACACGTTCAGCATGGCGTATATCTGTTAATCGTTTTATGTTAACTCTAATTGGCTCTTTTGGAAACTAGCATAGAATCTGTAGGGTAAATATGTGATTCCGAAGAGAAGGATTGAGATGATCAATATAACCTGACTTATCGAACTTTGGCTAATTGCTTTTAGTTTTAACTGGGAAGTCTCGTTATAATAATCTTGATAGAAGTTAGTTGTTTCCTCTTTGCTTAAATCTTTGCCTAGATTAGTTGCCATATACTGCTCACTCATACTTTCTCTCCGGCTGTAAACTAAGGACTCATTCTGAAATGATAGAACGGTAAAGAGAACTGCAAGACTAAAGAGTAATGCGCTAAGGTATCCACCTATATAGGCTGTTTTCTTAATCATAATATTTTGAGTTTTTGTAGTTAAAAATTCTAAGTCTTTCTGAACCTGAAGCGGCTCATTGGGTAATATTTTTTGTTTGGCTAATTCGAAGGCATCTTCAAAAGTGTATTCTTGATCGATCAAGAATTCTATCTCGCAAGAGATATGGTCTAACAAGTCATTGATAAGGCTACTGTCGGTAAAGCCTTTAGTCTTAAGGAAGCGTTTGACGATATCTGTTTGCTGCTGATTCATCATATTTCTTTACAATTAAGCTGACCTTTATAAAGCATTGATGTACTTAGCTTTGTAGTTGCAATTCACTTTGTTTAAAGCCTGAGTAAAAACGATAAGGCAAATATGTTAGTCCAAATGTTAAGACAGAAATGATTAAAAGGAGTTCAGCGTTTTCGAATTTCTGGGCTCTGTCTAACATGTTTTGATTCGTTAATGTGGAGAGTTGATCAGACAACTCTTTGCCTCTTTCTTTATTACTACCATTCATATTTAGTTGATAAGACTCTATCTCCATGGCATATGATTGAAGCGTTATCTTTTCAGAACTAATAAAGGACTGGCTAAAGAATAGAATAGATAGACATAGGCAGAGGGCACTTACATAACCTCCGATAAATGCGATTTTCTTAATCATAATATTTTGAGTTTTTGTGGTTAAAAATTCTAAGTCTTTCTGAACCTGAAGCGGCTCATTGGGTAATATTTTTTGTTTGGCTAATTCGAAGGCATGTTCGAAAGTCACGTTTTCGTTGGCCAGTATGGACTCAATTTCACAAGAGAAATGATCCACGAGGTCATCAATTAGTTTTTCATCTGTGAACCTTTCAGCCCTCAAGAATTCTTTAAGGTTTTCTGTTTGTTGATGGCTCATCATGACAAAGCAGGTTTTTCTTTTCCGAATAGTAAGCCCAGCGTTGCCTGAAAGTCAACAAGCTCGTTCAAAGCGGGTACCACCAAGCCGTCACCTTTTTTGGTGAGTGAATAATACTTTCTCGTTCGATTACCTACCAAAACCGATTCGGTGGTTAGGTAGCCGTCTTTAGTGAGACTATGCAGCGTAGGGTAGAGTGAACCTTCTTTGATGAGTACTTTCCCTTCTGTCTTGTTCTTGACGTGCTGCACAATCTCATAACCATACATGCGATCATGCTGAGATAGGAGCTTTAAAATGATCGGCTTTAAGATGCCTTTTAATAATTCTCTTGAGTACATAGAACAATAATACATCATAATACGATGTATTGCAAATAGATCATAAAAAAAACCACCCAGACAAGTCGGAGTGGTTTTCGTGTTTCTTTCAGTTTTGATTAAACATGTACATGTCTTTCGGCATGGTAAGATGATCTTACCAACGGGCCTGACTCTACATACTTAATGCCTCTTTTAAGTCCTTCTTCTTTAAAAAATTCGAATTTATCAGGATGCACATAGTCAATTACTTCATGGTGCATTTTAGTGGGTTGTAAGTATTGACCCAGTGTTAAAATATCCAGCTTAACTTCTGCCAAGTCATCCATCAACTTGAAAACCTGATCGTCCGTTTCGCCTAAACCCAACATGGCGCCAGATTTAGAGCGCTTACCGTATTCCTTAATGCGATGGAGTTCTTCTAAACTTCTGTCATATTTTGCTTGTGGGCGAACTCTTCGATATAATTCCTGAACAGTCTCCATGTTGTGAGAAACTACTTCCTGACCTGCATCTATCATTCTATAAAGCGCTTCCCAGTTTCCTTTTACATCAGGAATTAAAGTTTCAATCGTGGTCTGAGGGCTGAGCTCCTTAATTTGAACCACAGTTTGATACCATATTTCGGCACCACGATCTTTCAACTCATCTCTGTTGACTGATGTAATTACAGCATGCTTTACTTCCATCAATTTAATAGCTTCAGCAACACGTTTAGGCTCTTCCGTGTCATACTCAGGTGGTCTTCCTGTCGCTACAGCGCAGAACGAGCAAGACCTAGTACAAACGTTGCCTAAAATCATAAAGGTGGCTGTACCAGCACCCCAGCATTCACCCATGTTCGGGCAGTTGCCACTTTCGCAAATGGTGTGAAGTTTATAGTTGTCTACGAGCTTCCTTACTTTGGCATACTCAGGGCCAATAGGAAGTTTTACACGAAGCCAATTTGGTTTTCTTTTTCTCTCTTCGGTTTCCTTAGAAACGACAGGTAGTTCTATCATAGCTTTCTCCTCTGTCTATTGAAACACAAATGTAAGCCAAAGGTTCCAAAAATAAAGTACTGGAAGGTTATCTTCTACGACCGAAATAGATAGCTATGAAAGCAGCGCTGAAAATGCTGTTATTCTCCGCCACAGGAAGGATGTTGATCTTTCTGGTGTAGACGTCTAGCGTCAGGCCAACTTCTACACCAAAGACGCGTCTTTTAGTCGAGTTAGTCTCAAAGGTAAGAGAAGCTCTTGCGTGTCCTCCTAATACAAACTTGGATTGTCCAAGCCCTCTAAATGGCCCTGTGCTACCAAAAATCCTATTACTCGCATGGTTGGCATTACTCGGGTCGTATGGCACTTTGCTATTATCACTGAGAATAATAAAATAGGGCAATTCCATGCCGAGCGCTGGGCCTACTGCGAAAAGGCCAGAGATTCTCACACCTTGTTCTGGTGCTCTTTTAAAGAGAAGTTTTTCTCTTCCGTAAGTTGGTCGGATGGATACAAAATAGTTTGCCTTACCAAACACGTAGGAGTTGCCTGTAATGGTAGTCTCCTTGCTTTCTCTTATGTGCTTTATGTTTACGATTTCAACCCCATAATTAATAAGGTTGTTTTCATTGATCACTTTAGAGTGACGATAGAAAAACCCGCTGATTAAGCCTCCATTTGTACCTTTACTTACTCCATAAAGGTTTTCAAGTTTGTACTCCTCCTCTGGTTCTGAGAGTGAGTTGCGTTGCTGAGCTAGCACACTCGTGCTCAGTGTAATCAGCGAAAAGCAAATTAGCCTTTTTATAAATGAATGCATAGGTTTTGTAGGTACCGCTTCGATGCCTAAATTAACGAAAAAATAACCGTTTTAGTTTATGGCAACTGTTAAATCCAATTATCAAACAGGCCTCAGTACAACATCTGAGCACCTAAAATCAGGCAAAAAAATTGTGACTGATGCGCCTGTAGACAACAACGGTAAAGGAGAGGCTTTTTCACCTACTGACTTAGTCGCTTCTGCCTTAGGAAGTTGCATGATGACCGTAATGGGTATAGCGGGAGAGAAAAAGGGAATCGATTTGAGTGGTATGCACTTAGAGACAACAAAGATAATGTCCGCCTCGGCACCAAGGAAGATCGCCAGAATAGAAATAGAGTTCTATTGGGAGAATTGTCCTTTAGAACCATCCGATAAGGATTGGATCAAGAATATTGGGCTTAATTGTCCTGTTGCACTTAGCCTTCATCCAGACTTGGTGCAACAGGTCAACTTTCACTTTTAGGTTAAACTCAACCTAGCTTTTTATACCTAATACGCGTAGGATCCACATCACCCACTCGTTTTTTGCGATTCTCTTCGTAATCAGAGTAGGTGCCTTCAAACCAGTATACTTGTGAATCACCTTCAAAGGCTAGTATATGTGTACAAACTCTATCTAGGAACCATCTATCGTGAGATATAATTACCGCACAGCCACCAAAATTATCTAGGCCTTCTTCGAGGGCCCTCAGGGTGTTAATATCTAAATCGTTGGTTGGCTCATCAAGGAGTAACAGGTTAGCACCTTGTTTTAAGGTCAGGGCTAAATGAACCCTGTTACGCATACCGCCAGATAGCTCACTTACTTTTTTGTTTTGATCCGTACCGTTGAAATTAAAACGACTTACGTAAGCTCGAGAATTGATCTCCTTGCCACCTAAAGTGATTAATTCATTGCCTTCTGAAATCACTTCCCATACCGATTTGTTCGGGTCAAGCCTTGTGTGCTCTTGATCTACATAGGCAATGTCTACCGTGGAGCCAACTTCAAAATCGCCAGCGTCTGGTTTTTCGCGACCGGTAATCATGTTAAATAGTGTGGTCTTACCGGCACCGTTCGGGCCAATAATTCCAACAATTCCACCCTGTGGTAAGGAGAATTCTAAGTTTTCATAAAGTAGCTTGTCGCCAAACGCTTTAGAAACACCTTTCGCCTCAATCACCTTGCTACCGAGCCTAGGACCAGCAGGTATGTAAAGCTCTAGCTTTTGTTCTTTCTCTGCTGATTCTTGCCCAACGAGCCTATCGTATGCACCAAGACGTGCTTTAGATTTTGCTTGACGCCCTTTAGGTGACATGCGTACCCATTCGAGCTCTCGTTGTAATGTTTTCTGTCTTTTTGACTCAGATTTTTCCTCGTCAGCCAGTCTCTTTTGTTTTTGCTCTAGCCAAGAAGAGTAATTTCCTTCCCAAGGAATGCCTTCACCTCGGTCCAACTCAAGAATCCAGCCAGCAACGTTGTCTAAGAAATACCTATCGTGAGTTACGGCAATAACAGTTCCTTTATATTGTCTTAGGTGTTGTTCTAACCAGTGAACCGATTCAGCATCTAAGTGGTTGGTAGGCTCATCTAGTAACAGCACGTCAGGCTCTTGAATCAATAATCGACAAAGCGCGACTCTTCTTTTCTCACCACCCGATAAGTTTTTGATGATTGCGTCTGCAGGAGGTGTCCTCAAGGCATCCATTGATCTTTCCAGTCGAGAATCTAGTTCCCAAGCATTCACTTGGTCCAGCTTCTCCTGAACCTTACCCTGATCTTCGATCAGCTTATTCATGGCATCTGGATCAGCCAAAATGCCCGGGTCGGCAAACTTTAGGTTAATGTCTTCAAATTCTTTTAGCAAGTCCACAGTCTCTTTGGCACCTTCTTCGACTACTTGCTTCACCGTTTTTTCGGGATCTAAGTCGGGCTCTTGTTCCAGCATACCTACAGAGAAACCAGGAGAGAAGACAACTTCTCCTTGAAACTCTTTGTCCATTCCGGCTATGATTCTTAAAAGAGAGGACTTACCAGAGCCGTTCAGACCCAGTACTCCGATTTTTGCTCCATAGAAGAAGGATAAGTAGATGTTTTTTAAGACTTGCTTTTGCGGTGGGTAGACTTTGCTGACACCCGCCATTGAAAAAATGATCTTGTTGTCACTCATTTGGCTGATTTTGCTTCAAATATGGTAAAAAATATGCTTGAATTCAGCGCAATAAATTGAATTAACTATTTTCGAGCGCGAATAGAAAAGATACCATTGGAAAAGAAGGAATACGGATACGTACTTGACGGAAAAGCTTATAGGAAAGCCTTTATGGAATTTCCTGATTTAGAATTAGGTGAACTTAAAGGAAGTGAAGAGGAAACACTGACTTACTATCAGGAACGGTTTGAGAAAGCGACCCGAGAGGTTGAAGCGGTAAAGGAGAAGATTGAAACTAACACCAATAAGGGTTCCTTTTTAATGAAGGTAATACACCTGAAAGAAACGCTGCATGAATTCGATGCGATAGGTGATTTTGAGTCTTTGTATATAACCCTAAATAAGCTCCATACCGAACTCAATGAGTACATAGAGGCGAATCGTCAAAAGAACCTTGACATCAAAACGGCTTTATTAGAAGAGTTGAAGCCCGTGGTTGAAAGCCATGATTGGAAGGTCTCCTCTGCTTTGATTAAGGAGATTCAGGGCAAATGGCTAAAGACTGGTGCTGTTGCTAATGAAAAGAAAGAGGAAATAGAGGAGGCTTTTAAATCGTTAACACAAAGATTCTACGAAAGGAGATCATCCTTTTACAGTGATTTAGAAAAGATGTCTGAGGAGAAAGAGGCTGCGTTCGAAGTCTTTTTGAAGAAGTCCGAAGGCCTAAAGTCGTTGAAAGACATATCAGCGTTACGCAAGGCTATTAGTGTTGCTAAAGAAGAATGGCATGCACTAGGCAAGATTAAACCAAGTCGGCACAATGAGTTCTGGCAACAATTTCAGTCCATCATCAAGGCTGCACTAGCTGAGGCAAAAAAGGTTGATAAGGCCAAGGCGAAGATTAGCCCCAAGGATAATCAGAAAGCTAAACAAGCCATAATCTCTGAGTTAGAGGAGGCCAATGAGTCCATTTTACCAACCATTGATTTGAAAGCGGTTAATAAGCGATGGAAATCTGTAGGTGCTGTAGACAAAAAAAATGCTCAAGGGCTTACCACTCAATACCTACGGTTGACAGGAATGGTCTCCGAAAAGAAGTTTCTCAATACGCTTGTAGAGAAAAAAGCTAAGAAAGGTGCTAGTGAAGCTGAGCTGAATAAGTTACGCAATCGCCTAATGAGAGGGCTTTTAGACAGGGATTATAATGAACTGAAAACGTTTGAAGAGAATCTTGGTAAGTTCAACATGGCGAGTGGTTTAGATAATCTGTTAGATAGGAAGCTGGCCCAACAGAAACTTAAGGTTGAGATTAAAAAAGACATTTTGACGGAACTAAAAAAGCTTAGATAGCATATTGAAAATAATTGCATTTAAGCATTTGAATTTTAGGAATTTATTCTATTCTTTTGCACGCCATTAAACGAGAAGAGATATGTACTGGACATTAGAACTTGCTTCATATTTGGAAGACGCCCCTTGGCCTGCTACTAAGGATGAGTTGATTGATTTTTCAATTCGTTCTGGTTCCCCGCTAGAGGTTGTTGAAAACCTTCAAGAACTTGAAGACGATGGGCAGCCATATGAAAGCATAGAAGAGATTTGGCCGGACTATCCGACAAAAGACGACTTCTTCTTTAACGAAGACGAATACTAGCAAATGCCTCGAGAAATCGGGGCTTTTTTGTTTCTAACCATTCTGCCGTATCCTTCGGTAAAAACTTGCTGTCATTTTTGACGCATTCTGTTTATATTTCTAATCTATCCTACAATACGCGCTGGATAAGATTGTATAAACTTTTACTCAAGATTAATCTCAATGAATTTAAACCTTAAAGCAAAACAGGAGAGAACCTATGATGCTATTGTGGTTGGGTCGGGTATCAGTGGAGGTTGGGCAGCTAAAGAACTTAGTGAAAAAGGCCTGAAAACACTGGTATTGGAACGTGGTCGAAAAATCGAACACATCAAGGACTACCATACAGCCACCATGGACACATGGGACTTGCCGAATAGAGGGAGAACACCCCAAGACGTTATAGAGAAGGACTACCCCAAACAAAATAGAACCGGTTATACGACAGCCGAGGCACATCGTCACTTCTTTGTAAAAGACAGTAAGCACCCATATCAAGAAGATACTCGATTTGACTGGATGAGAGGCTATCATTTGGGTGGAAGATCAATTACATGGGGACGCCAGAGTTACAGGCTCAGTGATATCGACTTTACTGCCAATCAAAAAGATGGATTTGGTGTAGATTGGCCAGTACGCTATAAGGATATTAAGCCATGGTACGATTATGTAGAACGTTACATTGGAGTAAGTGGTGAAAACAGAGGCTTTAAACAATTGCCTGATGGTAAGTTTCTACCTCCCATGGAAATGAACTGTGTCGAAAAAGATTTTCAGAAAGCAGTTGAAAGTAAATGGAATAATCGATGGGTGACCATCGGTAGAACAGCTCATTTGACTGAGCCATTGGCCAATGGGCAACCTGATCATAAGAATCCAGGTGGTAGAAGTCAATGTTTGATGAGAAACAGGTGTATGAGAGGTTGTCCTTACGGTGGCTATTTCTCCAGCTTGTCATCCACACTTCCAGCAGGTGTTGAAAGTGGCAATCTCACTATCCAAACCGATGCTATTGTTCATGAAGTTATGTATGACGAGAGCACTGGCAAAGCTACTGGAGTTAGGGCTATCGATCAGAATACAAAAGAATCAACAGAGTATTATTCTAAAGTGGTTTTCCTTTGTGCTTCAGCTATTGCTTCAGCAAGCATTCTCTTGCAATCAAAGAGTGCACGTTTTCCTAATGGCTTGGGGAATGATAGTGGCGAATTAGGCCATAATATTATGGATCACCACTTAGGGGTAGGTGCTTATTCTACCGTTGAAGGTTACGAAGAGAAGTACTTCAAGGGAAGAAGAGCAAATGGTATTTACATTCCTCGCTTTAGAAACCTTGGTGGTAGCTCTAACATGAAGAATTTCGTTCGTGGTTATGGTTATCAAGGAGGTGCCGGCCGAGATGGATGGGGCCGTAGTATTGCAGAAATGAGAAACACGCGAGTTGGTGGAAAAATTAAGGATGCCTTAATGGAGCCAGGAGGGTGGACAATGGGCTTTATGGGTTTTGGCGAGGTCTTGCCTCAGCATAAAAACTACATGAAGTTAGACTATGACAACGTTGACGAGTGGGGCTTACCACAAGTCAGGTTTGATGCAGGGAATTTCCATGAAAACGAGTATGAGATGCGAAAGGACATGGCTGCTTCAGGTGCTGAAATGCTAGAAGCTGCCGGTTTTAAAAACGTTGGTACTTATGACAACGGACCAAATATGGGATTGGGTATTCATGAAATGGGTACGGCAAGAATGGGAAGAGACCCAAAGACTTCCGTACTGAACAAATGGAATCAAGTGCACGCATGCAAGAACGTATTTGTCACCGATGGTGCATTTATGACTTCTGCAGCATGTCATAATCCATCTTTAGGATATATGGCATTCAGCGCCAGAGCGGCTAATTATGCTGTGGATCAACTTAAAAAAGGAAACCTGTAAGTCATGGAAAGAAGAAAAGCACTTAAAAATATAGGTTTTGGTTCCGCTGCACTGTTCTCATCGAGCATGCTTTTTGGAGCCTTGCAAGGTTGTTCAGCTAAACCAACAGTGGATTGGGTTCCAGTTTTCTTTACGCCTGAGGAGGCAGCTCAAATGGAGAAAGTATGTGAAGGAATAGCACCAAAAACAAGCACTCCGGGGGCAATTGAAGCAGGTGTACCGAATCATTTAGATCAGGCTTTTTCTGTATTCAGTACGGAATTGGAGTCTGATTACTTTAAGAGAGGATTAGCTGTTTTTGTAGAGAACTTTGACGAAAGTCAGGACGTCTCTTTTAATAAAGCGACCACAGAACAAATAACAGATGTCATCAATAGTTATTTTAATCGCTACAATGATGACCCGAGTATTTTGAAGAATTACCGTGAAACGTACAATGACGCAGGAGAGAAGAGTGATGAGTTTGTTGAGGCGCATTTTGTTACAGCGGTGGTAGACGCTACTTTCAATAGCTACTACACTTCAGAATTGGTAGGAGAGACCGTCATGGCCTATGATCCTATACCTGTTAATTATAATGGATGTATTCCGCTTGAACCGGGACAGAAGTCTTGGTCAAGTGTGTGATCATCATAAATCGAACGAAAAGGCCCCGCTCAACACGGGGCTTTTTTATGCGCTAAAGCTCAAAGACCTCGTTTTGAATGGCCCATTTGGCAAGCCCCACAGAGTTTTTCAGCTCTAGCTTTAATAGAATGTTTGCTCGATGGCTTTCCACTGTATGGGTACTAATAGAGAGCTCGTCAGCAATTTCTCCGGTAGTCTTTTCTTGACAGATCAATTGAATGATTTCCAGCTCTCTTTTTGTTAGTAAGTCTTTTTTAGCGAAGCTACTAGATGATTTTTTATTCCCAGCATCAAAGAATGTAGACATCAGTTGCGGATCGAAAAAATTCTTTCCTATGGATACTTCGTCAATGGCTTTTAGGATATTCTCTTTGCTTGAGTTTTTTAGCAGAAAGCCAAAAGCTCCGTTCTTGATCATGCGTTTCGCCAATCGAGGATTATCGTGCATGCTGAGTGCGATGACTCTAATGTTGGGATAGTGTTTATTGAGATAAGCTGTGCATTCTAGGCCATCCATTTCCGGCATATTGATATCCATCAAAACCATGTCAACCGGTTTTGATTCTACCAATTCTATTACCTGATGACCATTCAATGCACCGCCAGAAAACTCTAGATTTTCCGTGTTGTTAATAATGGCTTCCATGCCATCAATGATGACTTGGTGATCATCAGCAACGACTATTTTAATTTTATCCATAATGTGGTATTGTGATGTTAAAGATAGCTCCTTGACCTGGGGCAGTCTCAATTGTGAGTTTTCCTTTTAATATGTCAACCCTAGAGGCTATACTTCTAAGGCCCAAGCCAGATTTGACTTTGGACTTTTCAAAGCCTTTGCCATTGTCTTTATAAGTAAGCACATAGTCTTGTTTTGACTTTCCTATTTCAATAGAAAGCTTTGTTGGATCTGCGTATTTCAGGCTATTATTAATCAATTCTTGAACAACTCGGTAGATTAATACCTCTTTTGATTCGTCATAGGCACCTTCTTCATAATGTAATGCTTCTTCAATGATGATATCAGTGGACGCTTGAACATTGTCTAGCAAATCAAGAATAGCTTCTTGAAGCCCAAGTTTAGTGAGGCTGGCAGGAATCATGTTATGAGATATTCTCCTTACCTCAGTACAAGCATTATCAATTTGATCAAGTGATTTTTTGAAATCATCTTTGGCCTCTACTTTATCTTGAAAGTTGCTAAGGCGAAGTTTGACGCTGGTTAAAAGCACGCCAATGCCATCGTGTAAGTCTTTTGCTACCCTTTTTCTTTCATTTTCTTCTCCTAGTACCATGGCTTGGAGGTTCTCTAGTTTCTTCTTCTGAATGGCTCGGCTGAAAAGTAGGTAGGTGATAATCATGACCACAATCATTACGATAATAACAACGCCTAAAACTTTTGCCCTGCGAGTCGCGAAAAAGGCTTCTTCTTCAGCTTCGTCTAACTGTTTATCAGTTCTATAGTCTTCGGTGATTTTGGCGACAGATTGCGTCTGTTCGTTTACCAGAAAATTGACGACAGTGTCATACTTACTTTGTAAGTAGAAAAGTGCCTTGTCGTAATTTCCAAGACCTTCGTGTGCCTCAACTAGTAAAGAGTAGGTACGATTATAGTATTGCCAGTTATTAAAGGCTTGGATAGTCACTAGGTTCTCTTCGAGAATCGGGATGGCTTCTGACATTTTGTTTTCCAACATAAGAAGCTGCACTAGTTCGTTGGATACGGCAATTTTCATTTGATCTGGGCCGACCTTATCATATAATTCTTTGGCCTTTTGGAAATAAAACAGTGCGCTGTCGGCATTGGTAGGTCGATTGTACGAATTGCCGAGCATATAATATAGACTGGCGAGTAGTGATATTTGACTATCACCTTCAATGCTAGAAATACCCTGTTTGTAACTTTTTATAGCCTTCGCGGTTTTCTTCTGGCGGAACTGTACATTCCCCAAAGCATAATAGGATTTTGACAGTTCGGACGATAGTGAATTCGTTCTCCGAATTTCAATGGCCTTTTCAAAATAGCTCAGTGCAACGTCTGCCTCTCTTAAGTCTATATAAGCGGATCCAATTTCATCATGAACGTTTGCCTCGACTTTGGCATTCGGATTCTCATCCAAGAGCACCAAAGACCTAGTAAAATAACTAACGGCACTATCTAATTTTTGAAGTGATCGGAATAGGTCTCCCTTAAAAATGAAGTATTGAATTTTTTGTTCTTCGGTCAGTAGAGAAAAATCAAGTTTTTCAACGTAGTACATTGCTGAATCGGTCGATACAGACAAAAAGGATTCTGCTAATTGTAGTCCAAGGTCTGCATCCCGATTAATTTCGAAAAGCCGTGCTAAACTGTCTGTTTGATTGGATTGTGCAAGAACCCCAAAAGGAGAGCATAGCAAAAATGCTATGCTCATATATGTGATTATCGTTTTTTTCAAATTATGTGATTCTAGTCTTTTGGCGGAGGCGGAATTACAATGTCACACTCGTCATCAAAGAACATTGGTAAGTCCGTTTTTGGATTCACAAAGCCTTTGTGTGCAATTGGGTTCTTTGGGTTTGCCTTATTGTAAGCTTTGATTACTTCTAGTGTCGCCTCCATTTTAAATAACAATTGAGACTCTGGTATTTTTACATTGAAATAGTAGGTGTTACTAATTACCATCCGCTTAATTTGTTTGTCAAATGCTGGTGCTTCGAATTTTAGTATGTTGTCAGCTGGCATTTCATCGAAAAAATATTCGTTTTGAAATTGACTGGTCACCACCAAGTTTTTGTAGAAATAGAGAAAGTCCATAATTCTGTACTCTTCCCCATTATGCTTTTTTGTACTGGGCCTGAATATGACAAACGGCATGTGTGTCATTATCTTTTTGGGCAAATCTTTGAGTTTTTTCAAAGGGGTGCCCATAGTCTGTGGGTTTTTAGTTGACATTACCTTGTGTTTAATGGTTGAACAATTAATCTACAATGACTTTGCGTCATTCACAATGAAGGTATGCCATAATCACGGAATTCATCTAGCGGCAGAAGCCTAGTGTTAAAACTAGCTGAATTCAGCTAGTCAATATTTGTCTAGCTGAAAACTACTAATTTCTTTTACAAAGGTATTCTACCAGAGAACTATCGGTCTTTTTAGTTCTCTTTATTCAACGAACTCAAGGACTGCTAGAATATGAGAGAGCTAAGATTAAAAATAGACTTTACGAATCGTGAATTTGAAATTATAAACTTACTGGCTGACGGTAGTAGGGCAAAAGAGATCGCCAGTGAACTTTTTGTGTCCGAACTAACGGTTCGAACACATATGAAGAATATCTTAAGAAAGTCACATGCACGCAATACCACAGCACTTGTGGCAACCTGTATCAGACAAGGTCTTATCTAGCAGTCGGGCCTTTAATGATATAAAAACTGGGTATCAATTCTTTGGTACCCTTTTTTAATGTTTAATGAGTTAGATTAGGACAATTTTTTGAATAGGAGTCAAACCAGTTATCCTGAAAAAGTCCTCAAATAGAGGCCTTTTGTACGCCTAAAGAATTGATTCGCTTGATAATAAAAAAGACATGGAAGTATCCCATGCCTTATTATGCTTTAATCAAAGATTGGTCTCGCTAGTCTGAAGGCTATTAAAGTTCTCTTATCCAAATATTTCGAAACCTAACAGGGTTGCCATGATCTTGAAGAATAATTGATCCGTCACCATGTGCTGGGTTTTTCGGAAAGCCGATATATTCGGTGGTACCAAGAAGTCTCTGATGATTTTGAACCACTATGCCATTATGAATAACAGTGACATATCCATCCGCTACTTTAAGGCCATCTTCGTTAAAACTTGGTGCATGGAAAATGATGTCATAGACATTCCATTCGCCAGGGGCTACAGTGGCATTAACTAAAGGGATGCTTTGCTTATAAAGCGAGCCCGCTTGTCCATTAGAGTACGTTCTACTGACATAACTATCTAAGACTTGAACCTCATATCGTTCTTGTAGAAAAATCCCAGAATTACCTCTTCCTTGACCTTCTCCAACAATTTCCATTGGAGCACTCCATTCAACGTGAAGTTGCACATCGCCAAACTTCCGATTGGTCATAATATCACCTGTTCCTTTCGCAACTTCTAGGTATCCATTCTCAACTTTCCATTGAGCCGCACTACCATCTTTCCGAGATTTCCATTCGTTAAGGTTTTTACCATCAAAGAGGACTATGGCATCGGATGGTGCTGCTCCATTTCTGGCGGGGGTTACTTTACGAGGAACAGGGTCCCAAACTTCAGTGGCCTTTGGGTCAGTTATTTGCCCGAAAGCACTAATTCCACTAAAGAGTACAATGAGTATGATTGAAAGTTTTTTCATGTTAGTCTATTCCTAAAAGGTTTTTAAATTCTTCATCACTTATGCCTGCGTCAGCAAAGTCATCAAAGTTCTTTTCAGTTGCTTCGATAATAAATTGGTCAATGTATTGTGCGCCTTCTCGGGCTCCTTGCTCAGGAGATTTAATACAGCATTCCCACTCTAAAACCGCCCAGCCGTCAAAACCATATTGTGTCAGTTTTGAAAAAATGGCTTGAAAATCTACTTGCCCGTCACCAATTGAGCGAAAACGGCCCGGTCTGTCAATCCAGTCTTGATACCCACCATAGACTCCAGATTTTCCATTCATGTTGAATTCAGCGTCTTTGACATGGAACATGCCGAAGAATTCATGGTAATGATCGATATAGGCTAAGTAATCTAATTGTTGTAAAACGAAGTGTGATGGGTCGTACAACAATTTTACCCTGTCATGTTTGCCAGTAGCTTCGTAAAACATCTCGAAAGTGGTGCCATCATGTAAATCTTCTCCAGCATGTACCTCGTAACAAATATCCACTCCATTTTCATCAAAGTGATTGAGGATAGGTTGCCATCTTTTGGCTAGTTCGGCAAATCCTTTTTCTACTAAGCCTGAAGGTCTCTGTGGCCAATTATAAAAATAAGGCCAAACTAATGCGCCAGAAAAAGTAGCATGAACTTTTAGCCCGAGGTTTTTTGAAGCGACAGCAGCTTTTTTGACTTGGTCAATCGCCCAAGCGTTGCGCTGTTTTTTATTAAGCCCCTTTGGTGCAAACCCTTTGAAAAGCTCTTCATAAGCAGGGTGCACTGCTACGAGCTGACCTTGAAGGTGTGTAGATAGCTCACTCACTTCTAGGCCATGATTCGCAAGCGTGCCCGTTAATTCGTCACAGTATGTCTTGCTTTCCGCAGCCTTGTCTAAGTCTATCAGTCGGCTATCCCATGTGGGAATTTGAACGGCCTTATATCCTAAATCACTTGCCCATTCGGCAATGCTATCGAGTGAATTAAATGGTGCTTGATCGTCCGCGAATTGCGCTAAGAAAATGGCAGGTCCTTTTATCGTTTTCATCACTATTAGTCTTCAATTTCAGTCCAAGTATTACCGTTTTTGTCTGAATCTAAAACGGCTTCAATAAATTTCATGCCTCTTACACCATCTCTAATCGTAGGATATGCTCCATCAAGATGTTTTTCACCTCTAATGGCTTTGGCAGCGCCAATGTAAAGATTGGCCATAGAATCAAAAATTCCTTCAGGGTGGCCAGGAGCCATTTTAGTGCTTTCTGCAGCCAATTTTCCAGCATATGCATGGCCTGGCTTAAGTACATGCATCGGCTCTCCTTCTTGAAGATGATATAAGTAGTTGGGATCTTCTTGTTCCCATTTTAATGCACCTTTGGTTCCGTATACAGAAATTCGAAGACTGTTTTCTTCAGCCGTAGCAATCTGACTTGCTCTTACCAACCCATGCGCTCCATTTTCCATTCTAAGCATAGCTGTACCGTCAATATCAAGCGGGTTGTCTTCATAAAGCGTGTCAAGATCAGCCAAGACCTTCTTGGTGGTCAATCCGGTGGTGTACTCAATCATATTGAAGGCGTGTACGCCAATGTCTCCCATGCAGCAGCTTTGCCCTGCTTTAGCGGGATCGAGTCGCCATACTCCTTTTCTTTTTTCCTTATCGTGAATTACTGGATTGATCCAGCCCTGATAATACTGTGCATCTATTTTCTGAATCTTTCCAATGACACCTTCGGCAATCATCGACTTCATTTGCCTTACCATCGGGTAACCGGTGTAAGTATGGGTGAGCATGAATACGACTTTATGCTTTTCAACGAGCCCTTCAAGTTCAACCGCTTCTGCCGCAGTATTCGTAACGGGTTTTTCACAGATGACATGAAAGCCAGCCTGAATCAATTGCTTGGCCATAGGATAGTGCAGGAAGTTTGGCGTCACCACCACTACTGCCTCAATTCTTTGATCGGCAGGCAAGGCTAGTTCCTTCTCTATAAACATATCTATATTAGGGTAGGTACGTGACGGATCAAGTTCCAATTGGTTGGCAAACTTTAAGGCATTGTCATGGTCAGTGTCAAAGGCACCGCCAACTAATCGATATTCTTCCCCTATGTAAGTGGCTATTCTATGTACGATACCAATAAATGAGGAGAGTCCTCCTCCGATCATTCCAAGTCGTATCTTTTTTCTTTCAGACATTCTAGTTCTTGCTTTTTGTTCGTTAGTCTTGTTTATACTCTATTTTTTCATTCTTGAAGCTGAAAGCGAAAATTAGAAATACTACCGCTGAGAATGCTGCTGGTAACACCCAAATGCTTTCCCAAGCGTGACCATCGGTAGTCACATAGTATTCGGAAATTTTTCCTGCTGCCCAAAAACCGATTAGCATACCCACACCATAGGTAGCAAGGGTAATAAGACCTTGAGCAGAACTCTTGAATTTGTCTCCAGCTTTTGAGTCAGTATATATCTGCCCCGATACAAAGAAGAAGTCATAACAGATACCATGAAGTGCGATACCAGTTAGCAGCATGAATACCAAGTCATCTCCATTACCAAAAGCAAAGAGCAGGTATCTAATCGCCCAAGCGAGCATACCGAATAATAATGTTTTCTTGATACCATATTTTTTTAAGAATACAGGTAATAGAAGCATGAATAGTACCTCTGAGATCTGACCTATGGTCATTTTGCCTGTAGCATTTGAAACACCAATTTCAGTTAAGAATGGGTTGGCATTTTGGTAATAGAAAGCCAGAGGAATACAAATTAAGACACTTGAGAAGAAGAAGATGGCAAAATTTCTGTCCGTTAGTAGCTTCAAAGCATCCAATCCTAATATCTGTCTGATGCCAGCTTTCTCACTTTTGTCAACTACTGGTGGTGTTTTTGGTAAAGTGAAACTAAAAAGGCCAAGTGCTGCGGCAGCTATGGCAGTCATTAAGAAGGTGTTTTTTAGCATCCCAGAGGCAATCGCTTCTTGTGAGTCCCAAGAGAAGACAAAACTGATTACCAAACCAGCTAAAATCCAGCCTATGGTTCCCCAAACACGAATTTTTGAAAAGTCTTTAGAAGGATCGCTCATTGTTCTAAAGGCCACTGAGTTTACCAATGCCAATGTTGGCATGTATAAGATCATATAACCGAGCACGTACGGATAGAAAACGCTAAAGTCAGTTGTGTTTGACATTAAGTACATCAGAACAGCTCCTGCTAAATGGAGTACTGCAAGAATTTTTTCTGCGTTGAAATATCGGTCAGCAATTAACCCAATAATGAATGGTGCAATGATTGCACCCCAAGATTGCGTTGAAAATGCTTGGGCAATTTGCCCGTCAGTGGCATTGATGTTATTGCCTAAAAAAGTGCCTAAGGTCACAAACCATCCGCCCCAGATAAAAAATTGGAGGAACATCATGATGCTCAACCTTGTGGTAATTCCAGAATTACTCGTGCTCATAGTTAATCGTTTTAGTATTTCGGTTGCCTTCTATTTTGAGAGGTCTTTTAGCATAACTTTTCTAAACTGAATGGGGTGACTTTCGCTTTGAAGGGCTATATATCCTTCTTTAAGCAGTTGTCCGTCCTGTTTCACGTCTTCATTAAAGTTATTGACTACCCCGCCACCAATGATGGGGTTTGAATATTTGATGAGTGTATCGCCAGCAATGATATGCGCGATCTCTTGATTATTTCTCACTAAAATGTCTATAGTCACCCATTGTTCATCATTATAGGTGGGGGCGTTGGCCGTAATGCAGTGCTGTGAAGTAAACTCTCCGTCAATGTCCACATGCGTGCCGGGTGTACATAGGCTACCGGTAGGCCGATCGCCAGTACCGAGACCGCCTAAGAATTGTGCTTCTAGTGAGATAGGGAAGTCTTGTTGGTTGCTCATAGATTCGGGAGATTGCGCATGAAGCATCACCCCACTATTCTTTTTTGCCCAGAGTTCGCCACCTTCGGCTTGCTCACCTATAAACCGATACTCTATTCTCAAGAGATAATCAGAGAACTTGTCTTTGTAGAAAAGATGGCCAAAACGATTGTCGAAGCGATAATACTTATCATAAGAGACCGTCAGCAGGCCGTCTACAACTCGGAAAGTTTCTCCGTAGTTTTCACCCACATCGTAACCAGTAATTTTAGGAGTCCAACCTTCAAGGTCTGTACCGTTGAAAAGCTGAATCCATTCATCTTCTTTGGACGCACAGGATAGAAGACAGGAAATGACTAGCCCAAAGAGGGCTAAAGAAGAAAGGGCGCGTTTCATCATAAAAATTGAAGCAATAAGATAGGGAAAATCTATCTGAATTCAAGTCGGTTTTATCTGACTAAAAATGATTCTGCAACCATTAAATCTTCAGGTGTGGTGATTTTAATATTCTTGTAATCGCCCTCTATTAGATGAATGACATGACCACTGTTTTCAAAAACTGAAGCATCGTCAGTAAAGGCTGACTGATATGGAGCCTCAAATGCTTTTTTGATGAGGGCTAGCTGAAAGGTTTGAGGGGTCTGGATTAGTCTAAAATTACTTCTATCAACCGAGTGGTTCGAGGTCAGTGTTACTTCCCTCAGGGAGTCTTTAAGTGGAACCGAAGTAATAGCGCAACCCATGGCTTCTGCTTGCTTAAAAGATTCAGAAATAATGTGCTGATTAATCAATGGTCGCACGCCATCATGAATCGCTACGATCCCGTCATGATCTTCAATACTGTTTAACCCATTACTTACAGATTGAAAGCGTGTTTCGCCACCTTTCACGATTTTATGATGAGTACCGAAGTTATAGGTTGCGCATAATTCTTCCCAATACTGCAGTTGTTCTTTTGGGAGTACCAATGTGATGGCTATATCATCAAAGCGAAAAGCTTCGATGGTATGCATTAATATGGGTTTGCCATTTAATTGAAGGAATTGCTTAGGGAGTTCACTCTGCATTCGAGTGCCGCTTCCTCCAGCGACTATAATGGCGTATTTCTGCATGGTTAAAATTAAAAAAGCCTTCCTAGTATACTAAGAAGGCTTTCGATTTTATTCTTTTTGTAGATCAAATGATCAACATAGCATCCCCGTAGCTAAAGAATCTATAATCTTCTTTAATAGCTGTTTGGTAAGCTTCCATCATTAAATCATATCCTGCAAAGGCCGCTGCTTGCATTAATAATGTTGATTCTGGTAAGTGGAAATTGGTCACCAAAGCGTTACAGATTTTGAACTCATAAGGAGGGAAGATGAATTTATCCGTCCATGCTGAATTAGCTTTCAATCTATCGCTAGCAGAAACTGAAGACTCAAGAGCTCTCATAGAAGTTGTTCCGATAGAACAAACTCGCTTCTTATTGTCAAGTGCTTTATTAACGATTTGAGCTGTCTCTTCTAAAATGGTATAGTTTTCAGAATCCATTTTGTGTTTTGTCAAATCTTCAACATCCACAGGTCTGAAAGTACCTAGGCCAATGTGCAATGTTATTGGACTAACATCTACACCTTTAATTTCTAAACGCTTTAACACTTGCTGGGTAAAGTGTAGGCCTGCTACAGGAGCAGCTACAGCACCCACATGCTTTGCGTAAATAGTTTGAAAGCGCTCTCTATCTTCTGGCTCAGTTTCTCTAGGGATAGTTCTAGGAAGTGGTGTTTCTCCAAGCGTGTCAATGGTTTTGTAAAATTCTTCGTCACTACCATCATATAAGAATCTAATGGTTCTACCTCTAGAGGTAGTGTTATCTATAACTTCAGCTACTAGTTCGCCTTCGCCAAAGTAGAGTTTGTTACCTACTCTTATTTTTCTAGCCGGATCCACCAATACATCCCAAAGATGCATCTCTGAGTTTAATTCTCTTAGCAAGAAAACTTCGATTTGAGCACCAGTTTTTTCTTTCTGGCCATATAGTCGAGCTGGAAATACTTTGGTGTCATTGTTCACCATCACATCTCCTTCATCGAAGTAGTCAACTATATCCTTAAAGATTTTATGTTCAATCTTGCCAGTGTCTTTGTGTAACACCATCAATTTTGCCTCATCTCTATTCTCTACGGGATATTTAGCGATCTTGTCTTCAGGAAGCTCAAGTTTAAATGCTGATAATTTCATAAAGGGTTGCTCTGTTAAACCTTGGATTTCAAATAGCTGGCAAAGATATGAATATTTGGTTGAGCTTTACATTTATTATCACGGAAATCTATTTATTCAAGCTAGCAAACTCAAGTATCTGAATGCTCTTCCATTCAACTCCTTCAAGACCCTTTCAATGGTCGGAATAGTTTTTTTAACCATTTTCCCTTCTTAGGCGTTTACATTTTTTCATTCTTTACGTTGTAAAAGTATTGTTGCTTTAAAGCGATTTCCCCCATGCGATTAGGTATTTTTCTAAAGTTGTTTGCTGAGAGTATAAGGTTTGCCATGCAGGTACTAACCACCAACCTACTCAGAACTACACTTTCTTTATTAGGTGTAACCATAGGTATCATGCTGATTACCTTGGTGTTTACGCTAGTAGACTCTCTTGAAAAAAACATCAAGGATAGTCTTGATTTCTTAGGTTCAAATGTGGTTACGGTAGATAAATTCCCATTTGGAACAGGTCCAGACCCTGATTATCCATGGTGGAAGTATTTCAGAAGACCAAACAACAACTACGGAGAGTACGAATTTCTAAATGCAAATCTCAAAAACGCATCGGCTGTAACTATTGTAGGGAGGGCTTCAAGCGTAATTAAAAAAGGTAGTAGTAGTTTAAGTAGTACAGACATTTGGGGAATTACTTATGAGTACAAGGATGTATATGAAGTAGCAGTAGAGCAAGGGAGGTACTTTACACAACAAGAAATCGAGGGAGGCAGAACCGTAGCTTTAATTGGTGACGAGGTGGCCCAGCAGCTTTTTCCAAACGAAAATGCTGTAGGAAAAGATATTAAAATCAAAGGCTATAAAGTGCGTGTCATAGGTGTTATGGAACGCGAGGGGGAAAGCTTCATTGGGACGCCTAGTAGTGATGATCGCGTCTTTATACCTTATAAGATGTTTACTAAATTGTATAACATAGGCCGCGTTTTTGGCATTAATCCCTCGGTATCTGTCAAGGGTTTCGACTCTGATATTGGATTAGTAGAGCTCCAGAATGAGATGGAGGGTATGCTAAGGAAGGTGCGTGGTTTAAGGCCAAAAGATGAAACGAATTTTGCACTGAATAGGCCTGAAGCTCTTGCTGATGCACTAGGAGGTATCTTTGATGTGTTAGGAATCGCAGGTTGGGTAATAGGTGGCTTTGCCATCTTAGTTGGAGGCTTCGGTATTATGAACATCATGTTTGTGTCTGTGCAAGAGCGAACCAAGCTCATAGGTATTCAGAAATCCCTTGGTGCAAAGAACTACTTTATTCTATTTCAGTTTTTGTTTGAGTCTATCTTCTTGTGTCTATTGGGAGGAATAGCTGGAATCTTAATAGTCTACCTGCTCACCTTCATTCCATTGGGAACTTTGGAGGTAGCGCTATCCACAAAGAATATTTTGCTAGGGGTAGTGGTTTCTAGTACGATTGGAATTGTATCAGGTATCATACCTTCGGCAAAGGCTGCTAGACTTGATCCTGTTGATGCCATGAGATCGGCATAAGAGATTGTATTGAAGAGAATGAAAAAGGCCAGCCCGAATATCGGGCTGGCCTTTTTATATGCTTAAGCTTCGGTAATTACTTTGTAGCAGCTACTTCTACTTCTCCGTTAATAACGGCTTTGATTTTAGTTTCTAGTTCCTCGGCAAGTTCTGGATTGTCTTCTATCAACGTCTTAACTGAATCACGACCTTGCCCTAATTTTTCTCCATTATAAGAGAACCATGAGCCAGCCTTTTTAATGATTTCAAATTCAACACCGATATCCAGTATTTCCCCTGATTTTGAAATACCTTGTCCGTACATAATGTCAAATTCAACCACTTTGAATGGAGGAGAGACTTTGTTTTTCACAACCTTCACTCGCGTGCGGTTACCCATTATGTTATCAGCACTTTCTTTGATCTGACCAATTCTACGAATGTCAAGCCTTACGGAAGCGTAAAATTTAAGTGCGTTACCACCCGTAGTCGTTTCGGGGTTACCGAACATCACACCAATTTTTTCTCTCAACTGATTAATAAAAATACAGGCACAACCCGTTTTATTAATTGTTCCGGTTAGTTTTCTTAATGCTTGTGACATTAGACGAGCTTGAAGCCCCATCTTGCTTTCGCCCATTTCGCCTTCAAGCTCTGCTTTCGGTACTAGAGCGGCAACCGAGTCAATTACAATGATATCCAAAGCACCTGATCTAATTAAATGCTCAGCAATTTCCAGTGCTTGTTCCCCATTATCAGGTTGAGAGATTAATAGATTTTTTGTGTCTACACCGAGTTTTTCGGCATAGCCTCTGTCAAATGCATGTTCAGCATCTATAAATGCAGCAAGCCCACCTTTCTTTTGGGCCTCGGCAATACAGTGGAGTGTCAGTGTCGTTTTACCTGAAGACTCTGGTCCGTAGATTTCGATGACGCGACCTCTAGGAATACCGCCAATTCCGAGAGCGATGTCTAATCCAAGTGATCCAGTCGGTATGGATGGGATGTCCATGATCTTCTCATCGCTAAGCTTCATAACAGCTCCTTTACCGTATGACTTTTCGAGTTTATCGATTGTTAATTGTAATGCCTTTAGTTTTTCGGAATTCTCACTCATCTTTATGGGGTATTTGTGTTCAGAATAGTCTGTGAAGATAGTAGTTAAGACTTCAATTAACAACGATACATTAACGCTTATTTTTGCATAGAAATGAAGCCTAGAAAAATATTAAAAAGAGCCGGTTTGATACTACTTGCCTTACTTCTGGTGACAGTCGTTTGGCAATTTGAGTTGGTCAACTATGGTTTGATGCAATTGAGGGGGCAGTTGAGGGTTGTGAATGAAGCCATCCCGCTGGAAGAATTCTTGAATGATTCTACTACCACCAAAGAACAAAGAGAAAAAGTAGAAATCATTATTGAGGCTAAGGCCTTCGCTTTTGAGAAACTTGGAATCAATTACTCTGAGAATTACTCCACAATTTTTAATCAAGAGGGTAAGGCATCTATGTTTGTTGTTTCAGCTACTGATCCCTATGCGTTTAAACCTCGGCTCTGGAAATTTCCAATTATAGGTACGTTTCCATACAAGGGATATTTCGATTTAGAAAAAGCAAGGGAAGAAGCGCTACGGATTCGAGAAGAGGAGGGTATGGATGTAAGTGTAAGAACTGCCGGTGGATGGTCTACGCTGGGTTGGTTTAGAGACCCAGTATTGTCGAACATGCTCAAAAGGTCAGAAGGAGACTTGGCAAGTTTAATCATTCATGAACTGACCCATGGGACTTTATTTGTAAAGGATTCAGTGACGTTTAACGAAAACTTAGCCTCATTTATAGGAGATAGAGGGGCCATACTTTTCCTTGAGGAGAAATATGGAAAGGATAGCGAGCAAGTCAATGACTTTATTTTTAGTAATCAAGATGAAGAATCCTTCAAGCTATATATGCTTGGAGCAGCCCAACAGCTTGATTCATTATATAAGTCAATCACCGATCTAGGGTTAGAAGAGAAGGAGTTTTTAAAAACGGATATGATTGAGCAGATAAAGGTCAACTTTGATACATTAAGCTTTAAATCTGAACGTTATGTGGGCTACTTTGATGATTTTACGCCAAATAATACTTTCTTTATGTCGTTGCTGAGGTACAATTCTCAGCAAGATCTTTTAGCACTCACTTTGGAGAATCAATTTGACGGAGATCTTCTTGCATACCTGGAGCACCTCAAAGCTGTTTACCCATCCCTTTGAAAATACTGGTATGGCATTTGTCATGTGTAGTGGAAAGTTAAAAATGAGACTATATTTTTTGATTTTATTTCTCGGGTTATTTCAGTTGGCAAATGGGCAAGGTTATGAATTAACCAAAGAAATGCCGTTTAAGCCTGGTGAGCGTTTGGAAATGAAGGCCTCTATCGGTTTTGTAAAAGCGGCAGAAGCTATTTTTACAGTAAGTGACATCATTTATTCAATCAATAATAGACCCACTTGGAAGATAGATATCAATGCAAAAACGTCTGGTGTTTTTGATTTCTTTTCACCTGTTAGGGACAACTGGGGTACTTACTATGACACCACAAGTTTACTTCCGCAACGATTCTATCGATACATAAGAGAAGGACGTTTTAGAAAAAATGAGATCCTTTATTTTCATCATGAAAGAGACTCGGTTACAGTTAATAAACTCCATAAAGAGACAAAAATTCTGGAGAGAACTGAGGAATATGCCATTCCCCATAATGTGCAGGATATGGTTACCGGCTACTATTATCTGCGTTCAATAGACTTCAATAAATTAAAAATTGGGGAAATCATAACGATCAAGACCTTTTTCGATGAGAAAGAACAGCCCTTTCGAGTAAAATTCACTGGAAGAGAAATTATAAAGACAAAATTTGGAAAAGTAAGGTCTGTCGTGTTGGTGCCAATAATTGAAAAAGATAGCCTGTTCGAAGAAGATAATACTTTAAAAGTCTGGCTTTCAGACGACTTGAATAAAGTGCCACTTAAATTTCAAGCAAAAATCTATGTTGGCTACTTACGTGTAGAGCTCAAAAAAGCCGAAAACTTGAAGCATCCCATGGCCATAGTGGAGTGATTGAAAAATTGTTGTCCCAGAGCGTATATTTCATATATATTTGTTAGACAACTTAAAATCCATGACAAACAAGCAAAACCCTAAAGTACTCGTTGTAGATGACGATCATGATATCCTTGAATTGTTGAAATACAATTTGAAAAAAGAAGGGTATGAAGTAGAAATTGCTGAGGATGGAATGAAAGCCGTTGCGATTGCAAAGAAGTTTATTCCTGATCTCATTCTGCTCGACATCATGATGCCCCAACAGGATGGTGTTGAAACCTGCCGTCAAATTAGAGAGATTCCTGAAATGTCAGAAGCCCATGTCACCTTTCTAACTGCCAGAACAGAAGAGTATTCTGAAGTTGCCGCTTTTGAGGCTGGGGCCGATGATTACATCACCAAGCCTATCAAGCCGAGGGCTCTTATGAGTCGGATTAGTGCACTTTTTAGAAAAGAGAGTAAGAATAAAAAGAAACCTCAAATCGTTGCAGGCAACCTTACCATTGATCGTTCTAGCTATACAGTGAGCGCCAATGGAGAACAATTTACGCTACCGAAGAAAGAGTTTGAATTACTATATTTTTTGGCCCAGAATCCTAATAAAGTTTTTAGCCGAGATGAGCTATTACAGAATATCTGGGGAACAGACGTATATGTACTAGCCAGAACCGTGGATGTGCATATCCGTAAAGTGCGTGAGAAAATTGGTGATGGTTACATTTCTACCGTTAAAGGTGTGGGTTATAAGTTTGAAGTAGCCTAATTATGTTTTTTAATGCCAGAGTAGTAGCCTTAGTCTTAGCAGTTGTTGTGGCTGCGGTGACTACCGCATTTTTATCTCTGGTTCCGGAAGTTTCCGATCAAGGGCTTTTGGTCACTGCCTTGCTATCCTTTGCAGCTACCTATTTATTAGTTTACATCACTTTTGAGTTCTTAGTTTTTAAGGAAATAGGTGAAATTTATAAAGTGTTGAATAAAATGAGAAAGAAGGATTTCTCATTTATGGATGTAGGAGACACCACCAATACGAATAACCCCTTAAAGCGTATTAACCGAGAGATATACAACTACGGTGTTAATAGAAATAAGGAAATAGAAGACTTGAGGAGACTTGAGGCCTTCAGAAGAGAGTTTCTCGCAGATGTTAGTCATGAATTGAAAACACCAGTTTTCGCAGCCCAAGGGTTCGTACATACTTTACTAGACGGTGCTGTTGATGACAAAAAGGTTCGAAAGAAATTTTTGAAGCGTGCTGCAAAAAGTTTAGATAACCTAGACTCACTGATCCATGATTTACTTACGCTTTCTCAAATAGAGATTGGTGAGATTAAAATGCACATGGAGCACTTTGATATTGTCCATACAGCTCATGAAGTAATCGATCAGTTGGAGAACAAAGTTGAAAAGAGAGGGTTGACGATTGGTTTAGATAAGGAATACACTAAACCGATATTTGTTTATGCTGATGCCGAACGCATCTATAGAGTGCTAATCAACCTCGTTTCAAATGCTATTAAATATACGGATGATGGTAGGATAGACGTTGGCTTTGACGTAAAAGGGGGTGAGGTACAAGTGTCCGTCCGAGATACTGGTATTGGTATCCCTCCAGATGTTTTGAGTAGAATATTTGAAAGATTCTTTAGAGTAGATAAGTCTCGAAATAAAGATAGTGGAGGTACTGGTTTGGGCTTGGCTATTGTCAAGCATATTCTTGAAGCGCACAATACAAAAGTGAGTGTAATCAGTACTGTGAAAAAAGGATCAGTTTTTAGTTTTAAGCTACCAATAGGTAAGAGCACTGAAGAGATGGAAGAGGAAACGCGTCAAGAACTTGAGTTGCTAGAGAAAGAAGATGCCTAGATCTTTCTAATTTTGCCAATGCATGAAAATTAACTTTGAATCGCTGATCATTTATGAGGATGATAACTTTATGGTTGTCAATAAACCTCCGTTTATGGCTTCCCTCGAAGACCGAAATGATCCTACCAACTTACAGAAGTTAGCAAAAAAGTATGACGAGAGTCTGTCGGCCTGCCATCGACTAGATAAAGAGACCTCAGGGTGTATACTATTGGCCAAAAACAAAGATGCCTACCGTCATGCCTCCCTTCAATTTGAGCATCGAACCATCAAAAAGATCTATCACGCCTTCGTACATGGAATTCACGAGTTTCGAGATGAAATAATTAACCTTCCGATTTACACTTTAAATAAAGGAGTCACAAAAATCGACTATGCTGTTGGCAAGCCAGCCAAAACCACGGTTAATACACTTGAACTCTACAAGTTTCACTCATTGGTTGAATGCGTGCCCGAAACCGGCCGAATGCATCAGATTAGAATTCATCTTTCGGAATGTCAAGCACCACTTATAAATGACGAAATGTATGGTGGTGAGCCTTTGTTTCTTTCTCAGATAAAACGAAAATTTAAACTCAAGAAAGACACTGAAGAATTACCGTTGATTAAAAGGTTTGCATTGCATGCAAGACAACTTGTTTTCAATAATTTCGACAAAGAACTTTTAGTCGAAGCACCCTACCCAAAAGATATCACTGTATTACATAAACAACTGAAGGCAAATAGACGTTAATTTGCGGTTCCTAATGCGGAATGGAGACAGATAGACAGTGTTCTTATGTAATCGAATGATTCTAGAAAGAATTATTAATGGCGGTATTGGAATTCAAAAATCAAACTTCTATCTTTGTGTCCCTTTTTAAGGGGAGGACTGAATAAAGTATTAAAAGTCAATTAAATATACTGAAGTGGATACACTAAGTTATAAGACAAAATCAACCAACAATGCAACTGCAGATAAGCAGTGGGTCTTGGTCGATGCCGCCAACTCAAAAGTATTGGGACGTTTGGCAAGTGAAGTAGCAAAAATGATCAGAGGTAAGCATAAGCCAGGCTACACTCCACACGTAGATTGTGGAGACAATGTTATCGTTATCAATTGCGATAAAGTGAAGTTGACAGGAAAGAAGTGGACTGACAGAGTATACCTTTCTTACACTGGCTACCCAGGTGGTCAAAAAGCAACTACGCCAAGACAGTTGAAGGAAAAATCTTCTACGCTTCTAGTTGAAAGAGCTGTAAGAGGTATGTTGCCAAAAAGTAGATTGGGCAGAAGCCTTTTTAACAATCTATATGTATATGAAGGAGCTGAGCATCCGCATGAGGCTCAACAACCAACAGTAAAAGAACTATAAGACCGCTTCAATGGACGTAACAAATACAATAGGAAGAAGAAAAACATCAGTAGCCAGACTCTATATGCAGCCTGGTAATGGTGAGATCATAGTGAACGGTAAAACAGTTCAAAACTACTTCAACTCAGATGTTTTAGAGATTATTGTGAGACAGCCTTTAGTTAAGGTTGAGCAGGCAGAAAGTTTCGATATAAAGATCAATGTTGATGGTGGTGGACCGACAGGTCAAGCAGAAGCGATCAGATTGGCTATTTCAAGAGCACTTTGCGAGGTTGATCCTGAACATAGACCTGCTTTGAAAAGTGAGGGCTTTATGACGCGTGATCCTAGAATGGTGGAACGTAAGAAGCCAGGAAGAAGAAAAGCGAGAAGATCATTCCAGTTCTCGAAACGTTAATTAGAATTAATTTCAACTTATATAATGTCGAAAATTACTAACAAAGACTTACTTGATGCTGGTGTTCATTTTGGACACTTGACGAGAAAGTGGGATCCTCGTATGGCACCATATATCTTCATGGAGAAGAATGGTATCCATATTATCGATCTTAATAAAACCCTTAACAGCCTCGAAGAAGCATCAAATGCTGTTAAGAACATCGTACGTTCTGGTAGAAAAGTAATGTTTGTGGCAACAAAGAAACAGGCGAGAGTTATCGTTTCTGAAGAAGCACAAAGATTAAATATGCCATTCGTTACGGAAAGATGGTTAGGTGGTATGTTAACCAACTTTGCTACCATGAGAAAGTCTCTCAAGAAATTGTCAGGTATTGACAAATTAATGAAAGACGAAAGCTTCAAAGCACTTGCAAAACGTGAGCGTTTGATGAAGAGTCGAGAGAAGATCAAGTTGGAAAGATTGTTAGGCGGTATTGCTGACCTTACAAGACTCCCTGCTGCACTTTTCGTTATTGATGTAAAGAGAGAGCATATTGCAGTAGCAGAAGCTAAGAAGTTAAACATTCCAGTTTTTGCACTTTGTGATACTAACTCAGACCCATCTAAGGCTGACTATGCAATTCCAGGTAATGATGATGCTTTCAAATCGATTGAAATTATCACCAAAGCTTTCGGAAAAGCTATTGAAGAAGGATTGTCTGCTCGTAAAGAGGACAAGGAAGAGAGAGAAAGAGAGAAAGCCGAAGAGGAAAAGAAAGCTGCTGATCAGCAGTCTGAAAAACAAGAAGCATAAGATTTAATTCAATCATAATCAATAATTGAACATTGGATCCACTTCGATGTTCAATTTTTGTTTTGACCAATCTGTAATTAATAAAACACTATAAAAATGGCTATTACAGCACAAGAAGTTAACAAACTAAGACAAATGACCGGTGCCGGCATGATGGATTGTAAAAAGGCATTGGTAGAAGCCGAAGGCGACTTCGATAAAGCAATTGAAATTCTAAGAAAGAAAGGCCAAAAACTTTCTGAAAAAAGAGCTGATAGAGAAACTAAAGAAGGTAGTGTATTTGTAAGAGTAAGCGATGATGGCACAACTGCCCACTTAATTGCTTTTACTTGCGAAACTGACTTTGTAGCTAAAAATGAGGACTTCCAGTCTTTAGGTAATGAAATTGCCGATGCTGCTTTAGCAAATAACCCAGCTGACCTAGCAGCCCTTAACGCTTTGAGCCTTGATGGACAAAGTGTTGAAGATAAAGTAACTGAGCTTTTGGGTAAGATCGGTGAGAAACTTGCAGTTACTGCATATGAGACTATCTCTGGAGAAAAAGTAGCTTCATACATTCACTCTAATGGAAAACTAGGTGTGCTTGTTGCTATGACAGGTGCTGGCGATGCTGATGTTGCTGATGCAGGAAAAGATGTAGGAATGCAAATTGCTGCTATGAACCCTGTTGCTTTGGACAAAGACGGTGTTGATCCGACTACAATCGAGAAAGAAATCGAAATCGGAAGAGATCAGGCTCGTCAAGAAGGTAAGCCAGAGGCTATCCTTGACAAAATTGCACAAGGTAAACTTCAGAAGTTCTTCAAAGAGAATACGCTATTAAGCCAATCTTTCGTGAAAGAGCCTAAGCAATCTGTAGCGCAGTACCTTGATTCTGTGAACAAAGGGTTGACTGTTTCTGCATTCAAAAGAGTATCTATCGGATAATTATTATCTGAATCAATAAAATTGAAAAAGCCGCTCCGATATTTCGGAGCGGCTTTTTTTATGTCATTAAGGAGGTTAAAAAAATGCTAGTACTTAGAATTCAAAATACATTCCTTCAATCGCAACATTAAATCCGGCAGTGATAACTTCTGAATACTCTTTAGAGTTTAGATCCAGAATTGGGTTCGAATGATTTGAATGTATGAAGACGACCTTAGCTTTATCTGCAGCTGATAAATCTTTGAAAAGGGCCATGCTCTCAGAAGTAAAAGGGTGAGGAATTTTACTCATATCTCTTCCCGGTAACTCTCCATCAGCAAAAAAACTAGCGTCTATCAACACATAATCGTTTTGTTGGACAACCTCTCGTATATCTACATCCCATTGCTCCCATTTGTCAATGTCTGGAATGAAAACAATCTTTTGCTTGTAACTCATAATTTGAAAGCCAACCGTCTCACTAAATTCATCTCTATGTGGAACCGTAAAGGGTAATACAGAAAGACCACTTGATAGGTTGACTATTGTTGAATCTTGTATGGGTTGGATGGCAATGTTATTAAAGGCTACCAATTGGCTCCATGGTCCATTTGTTTCTAAATAGTCTTTCATCCTCGGCATGGCATAGACTAGAATATTATCTGATCCCATGGCCTCAAAGCCAAGATGCATTAAACCAGTATAGTGGCCCATGTGCGCATGGGTAAGAAAGATGCCGTCATACGGATATTTGGTGGCGACTGATTGCTTATCGGCCATTTCTAATTGCTCTCGAAAATCTGGCGTAGCTTCAAATAAGTACCTTTTTTTCTCTAATGGGTCTACCAATAAGAGAGATACGGTATGTTGTTTCGCACGACTGCCAGATTCAATCAACGCAAACTCTGATCGCTCTCCTGCTTGTGGATAGCCCGCATCTTGTGCTACGCCCAGCACCGTTAAATATGGGCCAGTCGGTGTCGGTTCAGAAATGTGCTGCTCGCCATTTGATTGGCATGAGTTAACAATCAGTAATAAAAAAAGAGCCAAAAGAGGCTCTAAGTTTAAGGTTGAAAAAGGTGCTTTCTTCATAATTAACTACCGCAACCTACACAATCAAAGCTAGAATCCATGGGTTTTACACCATTTAGCTTCATCGTCAGGTTATGGATTTCATCTTTAATGTCCATGTCGCTAAACATGTCACCAGTCAGTTTGCCATTCAATTCAGCAATCTGTACTTCTAATTGTTCTGTTGTTAATTCCATTGGGGTATTTGTAATGGGTTAATGGTAATGATAGGTATTTGAATTTAATGGTTCCATAAATAAAAACAAATAGAGATGTCTATATAAAAAATGAAAAGTAGCCTTACAACACCTATTTAGTAGTAAGTCTAATATTCATTGAAAAAAAGTATCTTCCCTTGTAACCATTCAGAAAAGGTAGAGTTTCCCCCACTGAATTCTCAAAACAAAACATTGGATTCACTCTCAGACAACACATTAATGCTCAAGGTCAAGGCAGGGCAGCTTGATCAACTAGGTTTGCTTTTCGAGCGCCATAATCGACCCCTTTATGGGTTCTTTTATCGCTTGACCACAGATGGCGCCATCAGTGAAGATCTTGTGCAAAATGTGTTTGTGAGAATCATTAAGTACAGCCATACCTATAAGGGTGATGGCAAGTTTACCACCTGGATGTATCACATGGCAAGAAATCTTTTCGCTGACCATTATAAAAAGCAGAAGAAAATGGGATACAAGGAAGAACCAGAGGTAACCGATAAATACCTCCGAGATGAATTTAATGCGGAGGAAAAAAAGATTAAAGAGGAACAACTTGACATGTTGCAACTCGCTATGAATAGACTTTCGCCCGAAAAACGAGAAGTGCTGGTGCTTAGCAAATATCAAGGTATGAGATACCAAGATATTGCAGAGGTCTTAGATATCTCCGAAAGCGCTGTTAAGGTGAGAATTTTCAGAGCACTTAAGGACTTAAAAGTGCATTATGAGCGGTTGGATGTTGTGAACTCTCAGGGAACTTAAAATAATTGAATGATGAAACATGTATTGAATGTATTGGTCATGCTGAGTATTTCTACACTAACGCTGCTTGGTCAAAAAGATAGCGAGATGATAAAAAAGAGCTTCAGTGTTAAAAAAAGTGATGTAGATTTCTGGTTTTGTGTTTGCAATATCAATGGTACGGTTGAAGTAGAAGCTTATGACGGTAAGAGCATTGAGCTTGAGCTTAAAAAGGAAATAAGAGGACGAACTGATAGTGACGTGAAGCAAGGAATGGAAGAATTGAAACTTTATGTCGATGAGGGTGCGGAATATGTAAAAGTGCTTATGGAATCTCCTGATCAAATGATTAGAGAAAAAGACGATCCACTAGCATGTGGTTGGGATTGGAATGGTAATAGAGGAGGTCCCAAGTATGACTATCGCTTTGATTATAAAATCAAAGTACCCAAGGGCATAAGTGTAAAGGTATCCACCGTAAACAACGGAGATTTAGAGATAAGGAATGTTGAAGGAAATATTTATGCTAATAACGTCAATGGTGATGTTACCCTTGAGGGTATTCAGGGCGACACCAAAGCAAGTACCGTTAATGGCGTGGTGGAAGTTTCGTATATCAAAATGCCCACAGAGTTCGGAAGCTTCAGTACTGTAAATGGTGACATATTGATTGGGACGCCAAGTGGGGTTAACGGTGTCTTTAATTTTGATACCCAGTGGGGGAAGGTTTATAGTGATTTAGACTTCGATTCGAAATTGGCACCTCAAATGAAGAAAACTTCGGGTGGTAAAGGAGGGACTAAGTACAAGATATCTAATTCAAATGGCTATCAGATAGGCAAAGGAGGTCCGTCTATGGAGTTTAAGACCTTGAATGGAGATATAAGAATTAGTAAGAAAAAATAGGCAGTAAGATGGAAGAGCAATACATGTCACTTATTACAGACTATATCGATGGCAACCTTACAGTTGAGAGAAAGCGTGAGTTTGACACATATGTTGCTGAAGGCCATATTGACATGAAAGAAGTGAAGACAATCATGGTGTTCCAAGAAAAAATGGAGTCAGCAGAAATGCCATCGCCCACATCGTCATTGAGCGACAATTTTTATAGCATGTTAAGTGAGGCGAAGGCTGAGTCTCAGCGAAAGAGTAATGCCTGGAGTTTTGATCAAATTTGGCACCGAGTCTTTGGCACAAATAGTGGAAGGCTGGCTTTTGGAATGGTAGTGCTGATCTCGGGCGTGGTAGTGGGGAGAGGGCTTTCAGGTTCGGCATATCAAAGTGAATTGAAAACCCTATCTAATCAGATGACAGAAATGCAACAAATGATGTCTATGACTATGCTAGATGGTGAAGCCGTGTCTGATAGGCTGAAAGGTGTTCAGATGAGTAGTGAACTAGTCAGTTCCAATAGAGAGGTGACAAATGCGATGTTTGTGACCCTTAATAATGACGAGAGTACCAATGTAAGAATGGCAGCTTTAAATCTTTTAGCGCAATATGCAAACGATCCAGTGATCAGAGAGGGGTTGGTGAACAGTATATCTCAACAAGAATCTCCACTAATGCAATTGGCTTTAGCAGAGTTAATGGTTGAGTTACAGGAATCGAAAGCTGTCGAAGAGTTTAAAGAAATTATAGAAGGTGAATTTACTCCTGAGGAAGTGAAGACAACGTTACGTGAGAGTGTCAATAAAATCATGTAATCAAAAAAGAAATAAGAGATGAAAAATATGAAAACAATAGTAATGGTTTTAATCGCAGGTCTGGTTATAAAACCGGCTTTCGGACAAATAGATGTACAAGTTGACACACGCCAGTTTGAAGCTAGTGTCGAAAGAATTGCAGAGACAGCTGTGGAAAGTGTAATGGTAATGTTTGGTGGCGAAGATGGTCGTCAGGCACAAGAGCAATCAAGCCAAGAGGTAGAGATCCCATTAACTAAGCCGGGAGAAAGAGGTACACTGAAAGTTGACTCTAGGAACGGAAGGATAAAAATAGTGGGTTATGATGGCAGAACTGTTAAAGTGAAAATGACCAAGTTTGGGAAGAAGCTAGATAAAAGTGCGTCAAAAAACGGCATGAGACTCATTAGTAATGGAGGATTTAATTTTGAGGCCTCTGAATATAATAACAATGTCAAAATTGAGAATGAAGGTTGGAACAGCCGAGTAGACTTTGAAATACAGGTTCCTAAAAACTTTGATCTGAAAGTTGAAACCTATAACAACGGTCATATCACCATAGAAGACATTAGTGGTGAATTGGACTTAGAAAGCTACAATGGGCCGATAACATTTTCGAATATCAGCGGTTCAGCATCTGCTTCTACTTATAATGGAGCTATCATAGGAACGTTTAATGCGGTCACCAAGGATGTGCCCATGAATTACGGAACATACAATGGTGACATTGATGTTACCGTTCCCGATGGAACAAAATTCACTACAAAGATGAAGACCAATAGAGATATTTTTACCGATTTTGAGGCTTTCTCGCTCTCCCAACCTGCACCTACTAAAAATGAATCGGACGGACGTGGTTTCAGTATTAAGTTTGAGAATTGGGTACAAGGAGATTTAAATGGTGGTGGAGCCGAAGTAACCATGAAAACAAGGAATGGTAACATCTATATTCGAAAGAATTAATTCGAATCAAATGCATAGTATTAAGTCCTGCGAGTGGAAATTCGCAGGATTTTTATATTTTTGATCTCCTCAACGCGGTAATAGATAAGTAAAAGATCGACCCACTACCGGCCCTTATATAATTAGATTGATATGAAAACAATGAAAAAATTATGTATGCTTCTGTTTTTTGGGCTTTTGGCTACAACAACTCAAGCACAAGACGCGAGCTACAGAGTAAAGCAGTTATTCGATAAGTATAACGCTATTCCAAACTATAAGGTGAATATTACCTATAAGTCGACCAATAGTCGCATGGGTTTTACTAATACTCAAAAAGGAGTGCTAGTAGTTGAAGGAGATAAGTACATACTTAAGTTTGGGCCTAATGAAACGTGGCTGAATGACGGCAAAACAGAGTATGTCGGTACCAAAGAAGAAGATCACTCACAGATAATGTATTTCTGTCCGGGAGAAAACAGCGAGGCCCTTGTGAATTTCCGTCAGTTGACGACATTTTATGGGGCTGGTCACAGATCCAAGATTGAAGGCAGAACTTTGACTTTGACACCAATTGAAGAGACAACTTACGTTCAAATGTATATCGAAACTAATGGTGAGGATCTCCTATCTCTCACCTTACTTGATGACTTTGGAACAACTCACAAGTATAGCTTATCGGAGTTTTCTACAGACACTGCTGGAACCAAGTTTGTGATTGATCCTTCGGAGTATGAAGAGAAGATCTATGAACGTGAAGGTTGCAAATAGAATATAAAAGGAATTATAACAAACAAAGCCCTATTAGCAGTAGGGCTTTGTTTTTTTAAGACCGTTTGTGATTAACGTCCAGTTGAAAGACATCATTTCTTTGGTAATGCCCCGTAACGTCAAGCGCCATTTTCTCCTCTGTGCAGCGGCTTAGGTCTACCTCTTTGGTAAAGACACCTTCCTGATCCCAGACTGGCTCCATTACATACTGCCCATCCGGTCCCACAATACAACTACCCCCATTTAAAAGCATGTGCTCTGGTTTGCTTTTTAATTCATCCGGTAGGGTGAGTTCCTGAGGTATGTCTTTCACGCGCATAATCTGCCCAACACCAACGGCAAAGCATCGGCCTTCGAAGGCGTACGATCTAGTAGCTATTTGAAGCATTTCGTGGACTTTTGGCCAAACGGCAATATGAATATGTTCACCAGAGTTGTGCATGGTCTGCCTAGTGAGCGGCATCCAATGCTCCCAACAGATTAGGCCCCCCACGCGACCAATTGATGTTTCAACTGCCTTCAGGCCTGCGCCATCCCCTTGTCCGTATAAGAGCCTTTCGGTATGGGTTGGCATCAGCTTTCGATGGTGGTTAGCTAGTTGGCCTTGTTCATTCCATGTGAGGAGGCTATTATAGATAGTGCCATTCCCTGGGCCAGAGGATACCTTCTCATTAATACCCATAACCACCACTAGACCAAGTTCCTTTGCCCATTTTCCAATTTGGGCTACTTCACTGCCTTTTACATCTAAACTGTTGGCATAGGTTTTTGAGAATACCTCTTTGGTTGGCTTAAAATCCCATTTCGCATACTCGTCACAATAGTCTATCCAAGCCGGATAACCTGTGAACCACGTTTCACCAAAACTCACTAAGTCGGCACCTTGAGTACTAGCCTCTTTGAGTAAAGCTTCTACTTTTTCGAGAGATTGCTCAACATTTAGATAGACCGGGGCAGATTGTACTACGCCAATATTGACCTTTTGCTTCATGCCTTGATATTACATAATCTGCAGACGATAGAAAAGTTGCAATTATTCCTGCGGTCGTTTATGGGTCAAAAAGTGATTTTAACTTTTGTGAGGCGTATGATGGTAATTGAGGTGAGTTATTTGACTACGACTTCTTCATTTATGATTTGGGAGAGTTCAATCAGCTTACCCTCATTAAAAAGTTCATCGATGGTCATAATATCAATTTTTTCGTCTTCCGGTTTAAAGTTAATGTAGTCTTGTACGAGCATACCATTAACTCTTCGTGGATTAATAGCCTCTCTAAATCTCATGCCGCCACCATCGGTATGGTACAAGTAGGCTAAATAGTCCATGCCATAATCCTCTTTGTCGAACCAGTAGAGGAATACATCATCGAAATCTTCTCCTCCACCTTCTTGCTCAAAAGTGACCTTTACTTCATGGTAGGTTTTGCCTTTAATTTCAGTTTCACCCTGATAGGTCTTCTTTACAGCAGGATCATTTAGGCCATAGGGTAATCTAAAGAAATAGATAACGGAATTGACAGAGCGTGTATAGGCTGCTCTTTTTTCATCTGTGACCTCTGTAACTTCTCCGTCTATAGTTCTCACCAGAGTGTCATTGTCCATGCGATCAATGACTGTGGCTCCAGTACTATCGATTTGAGTACGCGTATACTCGAAAAGGCCATTCTCGTTTTTATAAGTATAGTCTATATCACGAAAAGTAAGTGAAAACTCTGCATTGCCTAAGCCACCCATCTGATGAAAATCAATAGAATTGTCAATAACCTCTTGAACTTTCGACTTTTGGGCTTCTTGAGAAGCCTCTTTAGGATTTGACGTGCAGGCGAAAAAAACAATGGATAAAAAAATAGTGCTAATTGATTTAGTCATCTTGGGAGTTTGTTGAGTTAACGCGAAGGTCATATAATAGTTGATATCAATTATTTGCTAAGTAGGGTTGCTGACAGCTAGGTGACAAGTTCTTCTACCACACTCACGAATTTAAGCATAAAAAAAACCACCCCAACTTCATCGGGGTGGCCAATAAACACACACAATACCAGAGGCTATGGAACCTCTAGATTATCTTTAATAACCCGTAAAGGGGTTATGAAGTTCAATTCTTGAACGAAGAAATAGCAAAAATACGAGTTGGGCAAATTTTTATAACTAATTCAAATAAATAGAGTGTTTATTATTATTAGGTATTCAAATAGTTCTAGTGGTGTGATGTTATCCGGATAATCATAGTCATTCTAGCATAAAGAAAGTGTTATTGATTCATCTCCCGGCCCATTGAAAACCATTTGTTCCTTCCATCTAATTTCAGTTCGCTTACTAAGCGATGTATTGTTATTTTTAAGTATCAACTAAAATATTCAATTCATGCGTATTAGATACTTCTTACTATCCATTATTACCTCATTTTGCTTAGTCAACACACTTCCCGCACAAAAACTAGATATGTCTTTGTTGGAAGACATGAAGCCAAGGGGTATCGGGCCTGCAGGCGCAAGCGGTAGGATTACTGCTTTTGATGTTGAGCTTAGCAATCCAAATGTAATTTATGCTGGCACCGCAGCAGGAGGTTTGTGGAGATCAGAAAACGGTGGATCAACATGGAATGTGCTTTTCGATGATGGTAAGTCTGCGTCCATAGGATCAGTCGCCATTAATCAAAATAATACTAATGAGATATGGGTGGGTACCGGTGAAGGTAACCCTCGGAATAGTATGAATAATGGTGCTGGCATATACAAGTCAATTGATAGAGGGCGAAGCTGGACGTTTTTAGGGCTAGAGAAGACCAATGGTATTCATAGAATAATATTGCACCCTGACAACCCTAAAGTAGCTGTGGTTGCTGCCACGGGAACACCTTGGGGAGAAAATCCTGAAAGAGGTATTTATAAAACTGTCGATGGTGGCAAAACATGGACTCAGACCTTATATGTGGACGAGAAAACAGGTGCTGCCGATTTAGTGGTTGACCCTGCAAATCCAAATAAACTAGTAGCAGCTATGTGGGAGCATAGAAGGTGGCCTTGGTTTTTCAAGTCAGGAGGCCCGGGTTCAGGCATATTCGTAAGCTTAGACGGTGGAGATACATGGACCAAAAGAACGGACGAAGATGGTTTGCCCAAAGGCGAGTTAGGTAGAATAGGAATTGCTTTTGCCCCATCAAATCCTGAGCGAGTCTATGCTTATGTAGAGTCAGAATCCAATGCCATTTATCGATCAGATGATGGTGGCTTTAAATGGAGCAAAATATCTAAAACTGGAGATAATAGTATTGGAGGTAGACCATTCTATTATGCAGATATCTACGTTGATCCGAAGAACGAAAACAGAGTTTATAGCATTCATTCCACTGTGACATCATCAGAAGACGGTGGCAAAACATGGAGTAGTTTCGTGCCGAGCAGCAGAGTCCATACCGATCATCATGCTTGGTGGATACACCCAGAAGACCCAAATTATATTTTAGATGGACATGATGGAGGCTTAACTTATACTAGGGACCGTGGTAAGAATTGGCACTTTGTTGAAAGCCTACCTTTGACACAGTTTTATCATGTAAGAGTAGACAATGATATTCCGTATAACATTTATGGCGGTGCGCAAGACAATGGTTCTTGGAGAGGCCCAAGTCAATCTTGGTTTAAAGGAGGAATCAGGAATTTTTATTGGCAACGATTGAGCGTGGGTGATGGTTTTGACATGGCACCTGACCCACGAGATAATCGATATGGCTGGTCCATGGGGCAAGGTGGAAACCTTAACTATTATGATAGAGTTTCTGGAATTCTCAATAGAGTGAGACCAGTTCATCCCGAGGGCGTTCCTTTAAGGTTTAATTGGAATGCTGCCTTGGCTATCGATCCTATTGATGAAAGTGTGGCTTACTATGGGAGTCAGTTTTTACACAAAACCAATGATGCTGGAAAGTCTTGGGAGGTCATTTCACCGGATTTGACCACAAATGATCCATCAAAGCAAGATTACAAGACAGGGGGGCTTACCCTTGATAATACGGCTGCGGAAAACCATACAACCATTACGGCCATAGCACCGAGTGTAAAACAAGCTGGCGTAATTTGGGTAGGTACTGATGACGGCAACGTTCAGATCACTAGAGATGGTGGAGGAACTTGGACTAACGTGGTTAAGAATATGAAAGGCCTGCCTGATAATTCCTGGATCACTCAAATACAGCCTTCGACTTATGATGCTGCAGAAGCCTTTGTAGTAATAGACAATCATCGTATGAACGACTGGACACCATACGTTTATCATACCAAAAACTTCGGTCGTTCATGGACTAGGTTGGTTGATGAATCTAAAATGAGAGGTGCAACTTTAAGCTTTGTACAAGACCCAATCGAGCCAAAACTCATGTTTACAGGTACTGAATTTGGTTTATGGGTGAGTATCGATGGTGGTGTGAATTGGACACAATGGACAAATGGCTACGGAACAATTCCTACGCAGGACATGGTGATTCACCCCAGAGAGCATGATTTGGTAATTGGCACTTTCGGAAGATCATTTTGGGTGTTGGATGATATCAGGCCACTGCGCACAATGGCATCATTAGGATTAAGTAATGTATTGGCCAAAGACATTCACGTTTTTGATACACCTGATGCTTACAGAGTATTTCAGGGAGAATCATTCGGCTACCGTGCAAACCTTGTAGGTGATGCAATTTTCGAAGGTGAAAATAGACCTTCAGGTGCCATGATTAGCTACTACCACAAAGGTTCGGGCGCTAAGACGAGCAGCGTCAAAGTAGAAATATTGGATGCCTCTGGTAAAGTGGTGAAAAAATTAACACAAAGAGCAAAGCCTGGTTTGAATCGCTTTCAGTGGAGAATGGATACTGATGGTGATACTAGCCCAGGAGAGACTCGAAGTCGATTCTCTAGAGGTCCAGACGCCCTTCCGGGTGATTATACAGTGCGAATGATTGCCAAAGGTGAACAGAGTGAAGCAAAGCTGACGATTCATCCAGATCCTCGAATTGAGGTCAACACAAGCGATATGATAGCTAAAAAGGCTTTTATGGGAGAGGTGAGCGCCTTGCAATCTAAAGTAAGTCAAATGACTCGGTCCATTCGTGATGCTAAAGGTGTAATCGAAACGGCTAACAAACGCCTGAAAGAGGAAGATACAGCTCAAGCAAAGGAATTAATCAAAAAGGGAAGAGAGCTTATAGAGTCACTAGATGAAGTGTACTACGAGATAATGAGTAAGCCTATTTCTCAAGGAATTTATAGAGATGGGTCTGTATTATCAGCACAAGTGGGTGCATTATCAGGTACGCTTCAATCTGTACAATTGCCGGTAACTAAAAATCAAGAAACGGCTTTGGCCCTTCTTGAACCAGCGGTGAAGCAGATGGATGATAAAGTGAATGCTTTACTCAAAGGCAACTTTGCTCAATTCAAAAAAGATGTGAAAGCATTAAACCTGAGTTTCATTTTAGATAAATAGGTTAGGGAATTATAGCGTATTTAGTGTTTAAGAAGGCTTCCTTTTAGGAAGTCTTCTTCCGTTAAGGTTCCCTCTTCACTTGAATCTGAATCGATATAGATTTTCCAAACTCCAGAAACTCTTTTGAGAGTGACATGAAACTTTCCGTAGAACGACTGCGATCCACTATCGCTGAATCTTGTTAGTTTGTAAATGCCAATTTCATATGCCCAACTATCCTTTTGAATGCGTTTTAGAAAACTGAATTCAATTCTCTGCTTTAATTTTTGCGCATTCCATCGGTTAAAGTTCTCTAAGTTTTGATCCTTATACTCTTGGCCAACCAAGACCATATCGGCATCTACAGGAATCCTGAGTACATCTTCAGTGTGGATTTGATTAAAAAGGCTAGCATCTAAGTCTTGGTACGCTTGCATAAAGTTGAACCAGACATCTTCATTAATCTCTTTCTCAGAAGACTCAGTTTGTGAGAATGTCAGATTATATAACAGCAGCGCGGCTGTAATAATTAAGTACTTCATTTTAATGACCTTTCGAAAAGAACGGTGGGTGTTACGTTTTCGTATGCTGGAAGCTCGTCCTTATCGTGTCTGAAGGAGCACACCATTCGATTGGTTTTGAAGTAATTCAGGGTTTCTGAAAAGTTCTATGGCCTGGCGATAGATTTCGTTGGTCTTGTTATAGATTTTATAGAAAGCATCATCGTCATAGAGGTCACGCGCTATTCTAGCTTTAACAAGGTAACTGAGCAATTGACGAGATTTATCAAATTGCCTCTTGCTGTATCGCACGCCATTTTTGTTTCCCAACAACACGAGGTTTTCCAGCATATCGGAAGTCACCACAAAATTTTCCTGAAAGTCTTCAAAGCTCATTTCTTTAATTTCAGGATGGGTGTCACGATAGTCAAGTGTATATTCTCTGATGGTATTACTGGCCGAAAGGCTATTAATGTATCTGCTATTATCAGCTGTGTCTAAAGCCACAAAGAAATCGGGCATTATACCACCACCGCCATAAACAGTTCTACCGTTTGTAGTTTTATAAGCCAATTCTTCGTCAAACTGAACGCTATCTTTTACAAATAGTTCGCCTGAGGTATATCGGTTATAGTAATCTGAATTATAGTCTTTTTCTCCATCGTCATATGGCTTTTGGATAGAGCGACCACTTGGCGTATAGTACCTTGCAATCGTCATACGAAGCTCTGATCCATCCTGTAGATCGAAGGGTAGTTGGACAAGTCCTTTGCCGAAAGATCTTCGGCCAACGACCAAAGCTCTATCATTATCTTGTAAGGCACCAGCTACAATTTCAGAGGCCGAAGCACTTCCTTCGTTCACCAGTACTATCAGTGCCCCTTCTTTGAAAATACCGTCTTTGGTGGCACGGGCTTTACTATCATACTTAGAACTCTGTCCTTTTTGACTTACAATTACTTCCCCCGAAGCCAAAAACTCATTACTCATACCAATAGCGGCACTCATGTAGCCGCCAGTATTATTTTGAAGGTCTAGTATAAGCTTTGTCATTCCTTGAGACTTCAATTCTGCCAAGGCCTTCTTAAACTCATCATAAGTAGTTTCTGCAAAGCGATTGACTTTAATGTAGCCCATGTTATCATCAATCATATAGCTAGCATCTAATGAGTACTGTGGTATAGCACCTCGTTTTAGCTCAAATGCTAATAACTCAGCTTCATTTTTTCTGACAACGCCAACCTCAACTTTAGAGCCTCTTGGGCCACGAAGCATATCAAAGACCCTTCTATTATTCATCCCAATACCTGCAATGTTTTCACCATCCACAGAAACAATTTTATCTCCAGCGATAATCCCTGCTTCTTCCGAAGGGCCCCCCGGTAGGGGGGAAACTACATAAAGTGTATCCCTCAGCAAGTTGAACTCTACCCCAATGCCATCATAGGTGGCTCTAAGCTGCGATGCAGCCAGTTCCCTTTCTTTCGGTGGAATGTAAATTGTATGTGGATCTAATTTGTCCAGCATGTTCTCGATTGATTCCTCAATCAGTGACTCCGTATCAACTGAATCGACATAATCGTTTTCGATATACTCTAAGAGCTCCCTAAATTTCTGAATTGAACTCAGGTATTTTTTATCCGTTTTCGGCTCTGCAAATTCAGAACCGATAAGAATACCAACGATGACCGCGATGGTTAGGAGTATAGGTAATTTGATGTGGTAGGATGAATTTTTGTAATCGCTCACTTTTGACCTTTAATTAATTTACTAAAATATGCATTTGACCTGAAAACATGGATAAATGTCATAGTATGATTGTAACGAAACGTCTTAGTTTGTGTTCAAGTTTTAAAGCCAACAGCTGAAAAATTATTGACTAAAATCATTAGATTCGTTAATCACGTATACAAAATGGAAAAAATACTCAAGAGAACCATCACCGACTTAGTTTCAGAAAATCACGTTAGGGCATCAGTACTCTACTATTTTGGAGTAAAATTCTATGATTATAAATTGGAAACGCTGGAAGAAGTATGTGCCGATCTTGGGATAAATCCAGACTCATTAATTAATAGTCTAGAGCTGGTTGTAGACGAAAAGGAGTCTACCCAAAAGCAGCTAAAAGCCTACCCTGCCGAACTTGTGGTAGAGTATCTGAAGCATGCTCATTATCTCTTCGTGAAAAAGAGACTTCCATATATCGGGCAACTTATTGATGGAATTGCAGACGTAAACTTTAGATATAAGTCACTAGCAACCGACCTAAAGTCAATTTTTCCCATGTTTGTCGAAGACTTTATCCATCATATTCATGAGGAAGAAGATACGATGTTTGCCTACGTGGATAGACTCAGCAGATTTTTAAATGATGAAAAGCCATCTTCAGAGACTTACTACCTAATGGAGTCTTTTTCGGTACAAGAGTTTGCCATAGGGCATGAGGTACACGAGAATGAGATGGAAGGCTTTAGAAAATTTACAAATGACTACAAGTATTGCAATGAAGCCGATCTTCACATTAAGGTACTCTATTCAGAGTTACAAAACTTCGAAAGAGACTTAATGATACACGCTAAAATTGAGAACGAAATACTCTTCCCGAAAGCCCTCGAACTCGAGCGTATAGCAAAACTCAAGTTTTCGGATTTGTCAAGAATGAATTAATGGGTAGAATCGTTGCCATTGACTATGGTACCAAAAGAGTGGGCCTTGCGGTCACCGATCCCCTTCAAATCATTGCAACTGCATTAGATACCATTCATTCTAAGGATGTAATTGCTTACTTGAAAACTTATGACCATCAAGAAGGGATTGAGTCCTTTGTATTAGGAATGCCAAAGAGACTAGATGGTACTGCCACCAATGCAACTCCGCTGGTACAACAATTTCACCGGCTTATTAAAAAGAATTTTCCTGAAAAACCCGTTTATTTGCATGACGAAAGATATACCTCCAAAATGGCGCTAGATGCCATGATAGCTGGAGGTGTAAAGAAGAAGGACAGAAGAGAGAAAGGGAATATTGATAAGGTAAGTGCTACCATCATCCTGCAGTCTTATCTGGAAAGCAAATAGCATATGATTTACCCAATTGTCGCCTTTGGTGATAACGTTTTAAGACAAGAGGCAAAAGACTATCCTCAAGACTCAACAGACTTAACCAGCCTAGTAGAAAGCATGTATGAGACAATGTACAATGCAAATGGTGTTGGTCTAGCCGCTCCTCAGATAGGAATGTCTCACAGAATATTCATCATCGACTCTACCCAAATGGGAGAGGAAGAAGAAAGCATAAAAGGAGTGAAACGTGCCTTTATCAATCCTGAGATATTAGATGAATACGGCAATGAGTGGAGTTTTGAAGAAGGCTGCCTGAGTATTCCAGATGTGCATGCCGAAATTCTTCGTCCTGAAAAACTGACTATTCATTATTACGATGAGCTTTGGAACGAACATGAAGAAGAGTTTGATGGACTTACCGCACGCGTTATTCAGCACGAGTATGATCATTTAGAAGGTGTCCTTTTTACAGACTATGTAAAAGGCCTGAAGAAGCAAATGCTCCGTTCTAAGCTGGTTGGTATTTCTAAAGGAAACGTAAGCGTGAAGTATCGCATGAAATTTCCTATTAAGAAGTAAGAGTTTATCGGAGACCGAACTTGGTCCTTCAAAAGCGAAAGCCTTATGAAAAACGTACTTGGATTTTCCTTGTTGTTGTTAATGGTCACCTCGGCTTGTAGTGTTCAAGTAGATTCTGAGCAAGGTAATACTGCGTCAACTGAAGTTTCACAAGTACCATTTATTCATACTGCTTATTTCTGGTTCAAAGCTGAGGCTACTAAAGCACAAATTCAGGATTTTAAGGCTGATAGTCAAGGACTTGCTGAAATTGAAACCGTTAAGTTTTTTCATGCAGGTGAACCTGCACCCACTGACCGCCCAGTTATAGAGAATTCGTATGATTGGGCCATAGTCTTTCATTTCAATGACCTGGCCGACCAAGAATTCTATCAAAAAGCACCCTTACACTTAGAGATGATCGAGAAACATCAGTCTATCTGGGAAAAAGTGATGGTAACAGATATTTCCAATAAGTAGCCCAAGAATAACAGGCATACTCATATTTCACATTACTTAGATGTTTACGAAGGAGGTTGTAACCTTTTTAGTAATTCCGAGTATTGTTCTTATATTAGTTCGACAAATAAGAGTGTAATGAAATATGAGTGGACTCTTATTTCAAAATGAATCGATATGAAGGGAACACATCTGGGAGAGTTTGAAGAATTGGTCTTGCTTACCTGTGCACTTTTAGTGAACAGTGCTTACAGTGTGACAGTTGGTGCTGAGATAGAGCAGCAGACAGGTCGAACTATTACGCTGTCTACAGTACATACAGCACTCTATAGACTTGAAAAGAAGGGTTTTGTAGAATCATATATGGGTGGTACTACCGGAGAAAGAGGAGGTAGGAGAAAACGACTGTACAGAATTACTGCCACCGGTTTTGATACGCTGCAACAAGCGAAAGAATTGAGAAGCCGCATGTGGGATATGATGCCGAATTACAAATTTTAGTATTGACTATTAGTTTGACAAATAAGATATAAATGGAATCAAAGAAGCCGCCAAGGATAGCAGATAGATTTCTTAAATGGTATTGTACCTCTGAATACTTTGAAGAGGTGCAGGGCGATTTGCATGAATGGTTTAACATGCGCGTAGCGCAAAAGGGCTTGGTCAAAGCTCGACTATTTTATTTCTATGATGTGGTGGCTTACCTCAGAGGCTTTAGGTTAAAACGATTTACAGAAATGGAAAAAAACAACAACATGCTTATGCTCAATTATATTAAAGTGGCGGCAAGGCAATTCAAAAAGAACTTTTGGTACTCATCTCTCAATGCCTTAGGGCTTACAATAGGTATTCTGAGCACGCTCTTAGTGACGCTCTACGTGCTAGACGAATTCAGTTATGATCGCTTTCACAAGGATCATCAAAATATTTATCGCTTGGTAAATCATAACCCGAAGTCTGGAGACAAGAGCGATGCGACACCATCACCTTGGAAGCTCAATATGGGTACAGATTTCCCCGAGATAAAGGCCTATACTAGATTAGGTCAAGATGTGGTACTGATTAAGCAAGATGGTCAGAACTTTTTGGAAGATGGTTTCTACTGGGCCGATCAAAACTTTATGAGTTTCTTCAGCTTTGAAGTATTGCAGGGCGATAGAGAGACTATGCTCACCGAGCCCAATGGTGTGGTCATCACAGCTTCACGTGCTTTGAGGTACTTCGATCGGCTTGATGTAGTTGGAGAGCAACTTCAGGTTAAGGTGTATGACGGCAACAAGGATTTCTTGATGAAGGTTTCAGGTGTAATCGCAGATGTACCTACTAATTCCCATTTACAATTTGATTTTCTAGGTTCAATGGCCACTACTAGAGAGATGTACGGGAAGTTTGATAATTGGTGGGGCTTGAATTGGTTGCAGAGCTATGTAAAGCTAGAGTCAAAGTCAGATTTGGAATCTGTAAAAGGCAAGGTGCCAGGTTTCTTTGACAAGTACCAAAGGGAAGGGGCTTCAGAAACAAACGGGATCATTTTTCAGCCATTGGCAGAGGTAAGGTTGTACTCTAATGATATTCATGGCAATACCGAAAAAGGCAACAAAGACTATATCTATCTTTTTGGTTTTGTGGCCATCATGATCTTAGTAGCTGCATCTATTAATTATGTCAATCTAACCACAGCCAAGTCCTCATTAAGAGGCAAAGAAGTAGGCATGCGTAAAGTCTTTGGGGGCACGCGGAGGCAAGTAGCTAGGCAATTCTTCATTGAATGCAGTTTTCAGGTGTCAATAGCCCTGCTTTTAGCAGTTGGCTTAACACTTATGGTGCTACCCATTTTCAATGAAATAGTTGATAAGCAAATAGTGGCTTTAGATCTGTTACAGTTGCCGGTATTAATTGTTTTAACGGCTACATTCGTTGTTATCCTCCTACTATCAGGTCTTTATCCAGCCCTTGTGATGAATAGATTTAGGCCAGTAGATGTAATTAGGGGGAACGTGCTGGGAGCTTTAGGAACGAAATCGTGGTTAAGGAAATTTCAAGTATTGGTACAGTTTAGTATTGCAGTATTCTTGATCTCCAGCACATTGATCATCATCAATCAGATGAGGCATATCGATCAGTTTGATAAAGGGTTTAATGCCAATCAGCTTATTTCGATACCTGTTGATGATAGAGGAATGCAAGAGCAACTAGTCTTGATAAAAGATCGCATCCTGCAAGTCCCGGGCGTCAGTCAAGTATCTGCTTCAGGCGAAAGCCTTCCAAGTGCAATGAATCATACACAAGGATTTAGTTGGGATGGTAAAACGGACGAAGACCAACTTGGCATTAACTTAGTGGCGATTGATTACGACTATCTTGAAACGATAGAGGCCAAGCTCCTTCTAGGTAGAAATTTGTCCAAAGAGATTGTCTCCGATTCATCAGTCGTTTGTCTGATTAACCAGTCAGCCTACGAAAAGACGGGATGGAAGTCTTTAGAAGGAAAGCAAATTCAACTAGATGGTAGATCGAGAGTAGTGGCCGGAGTGATTGAAGATCTTCATTATACGTCTTTGCACAATGCAGTAGCACCAACTGCTTATGTACTAGTGCCTCCGGGATCAAGAGCGAGCCCAGATAACCTGATTGTTCGTCTATCAACTCAAGATGTCTCTGCCGCTTTGGATGCAATAGATGAGGTTTGGAGAGCCTACAGTGATCAGCCTTTAGATTTTAGATTCGTTGATCAGGCTTTTGCGAGTTTGTATGGTAATGAGCAGAAGTTTGTAAAGGTGGTAGTCGGCTTTTCCATCATTGGCATATTCCTCACGATTTTGGGGCTTGTTGGGCTAGTTTCTTTTATGGCTGAACGGCATTCAAGAGAAATAAGTATTCGCAAGGTATTGGGTGCAACCAGCGCAGAAGTACTCTCTAAGTTTAGCAATCAGTTTATCAGAATATTCATTCTTGCAATGTCCATAGCACTACCTCTAAGCTACTTGGCGATGCGGCAATGGCTTGCTGACTTTGCCTTTCCGGTGAACATATCTTGGACTATCTTTTTGACTTCTGCTTTGATTTCAATTTCGATTACGCTTTTAAGCGTAGGAAGTCAAAGTTTGAAAGTGGCTAAGGCCAATCCAGTCAGGTATCTGTCTGATCACTAATAAAAACGGCCAAACAGGTTTGCCGAATCCAGATCAATGGTGCTTTTTCTTTGAAACGGAGGCATAATTCCTATTTTTGTGCCTTCTCAGAAGAACAAAATCCTCGATATGCAGCAATTAAATGATTTTCTAAGTCTAATAGATAGTTACATCGGTAGTGCCGGATGGTTTCCTTTCGCATTACTTGGTGTTGGGTTATTCTTCACTATTTATTTAAAGTTTCCGCAGATAAGATTTTTCCGATTCGCCCTGAAAGTGGTTAAAGGTAAATTTGATAGGAAAGATGATGAAGGAGATACATCTCATTTTCAAGCCTTAACAACGGCCCTTTCGGGTACTGTTGGTACTGGAAACATTGCTGGAGTTGCATTCGCAATTCACCTAGGCGGACCAGCAGCACTCTTCTGGATGCTTGTCACCGCAGGAATTGGTATGTGTACAAAATTTGTTGAAGTAACCCTTTCGCACAAGTACCGAGAAAAGGCTGCTGATGGTAGTATGGCCGGTGGGCCAATGTACTACATGAAAAATGCTGATTTTAAGCTGAAAGGCAAGAAGGTTAACATGAAATGGCTGGCTGTTGTTTTTGCCATTGCTACTGTGCTCTCTGCCTTCGGAACAGGTAGCTTGCCACAAATCAACAGTATCTCCACTTCGGTACAGTCAACTTTCGGAATAGAGCTTTGGATTACTGGAGCTGTATTAGCTGTACTACTTGGTATTGTAATCATTGGTGGTATAAAGCGAATTGCAGCCATTACTGAGAAATTAGTACCGACTATGGCCGTTATTTATTTCATCGGTTGTTTTGCAGTAATTCTTGCTAACCTTGGTAACGTGCTGCCATCTATCATGGCAATTTTGGGAGATATATTTACGGGTTCAGCCGCTGCAGGCGGATTCCTTGGTGGAACTATTTGGTACGCTTTTGACCGTGGTGTAAACCGTGGACTGTTCTCTAATGAAGCTGGTCAGGGTAGTGCTCCCATTGCACACGCCTCTGCGAAAGCTCACGAGCCAGTATCTGAAGGTATGGTTGCTATTCTAGAGCCATTTATTGATACTATTATTATCTGTACAATTACAGGTTTGACACTGCTTTCTTCAGGTGTTTGGAATGAAAAGCACGAGAATATATTTCAGTCGGCTGATATGGAAATCCTTGCTGGTACTGACTATACTGACCAAACAGAAGAAGGGACAGCAGCACTGGCCGAACACATCGGTGGTGTACGTTCATTGGAATTATACGATGGTCCTCTGGATATATATGAGGGAAAAATCAGTACACCTGTTTCTATTATTCATGCGCGATCTCTTGCTGAAAATGTAGTTGTGATGAATGACATTGATGAGCCTTTTACGGGGATCGTTTTAGTTCGAGATGGAAGACCGGTCGATTCCAATGAGACTTTTGTAGGAGAATCTTTAGTGCATAGTGCACCGCTAACAGCCATTGCTTTTACCAAGGGATTTTTTGGTGAATACGGAAAATATATAGTGTCAATCGGTTTATTGTTATTCGCTTTTAGTACTGCCATTTCTTGGTCTTACTATGGCGATAGGGCGATGACTTTCCTCTGGGGCTCTGGTTCAGTAAAGTATTTTAGAGTGGTATATGTAGTGGCTTTCTTCCTAGCTTCATTTCAAGATACTACTATCATTTGGACGCTTTCAGGTATTACCATTGCTTTGATGACTCTACCCAACCTAGTTGGTATTTTCTGGCTAAGGAAAGAAATGAAGTCTACCATAGCGGATTATTGGAAAGGCTTCAAGGAAGAGTTCCCTGATGTGAAAACCCCAGAGTAAGGGGCTTTGGTTTTAGTATAAGTCTATAGTGGTTCAGGCAGATTTGTTATCTTTCTGTACACAACTTTACTAAAACTATGGAAAACAGAAAATTCTCTCTGGCAATAGCATCTATTGTCATTTTATCATCCACCTTATGGTGTAGTAGTACCTTGGGTCTATTTAAACAAAATAGGCCTGCTAAATTCTTAACGATTTCAGATATTCATCTGAATTCATTTGCGAGCGAGTCTCCCTTTTTTGGCTGTGACACTACCGAACCCATGTTCGATTATGCCATGGACAAGTTCGACAGCCTTATTAAGGCTGAAAACCCAGAATTTATCTTGTACTTAGGTGACTTACCCGTACATCAAGATGATTCTGGTTGCTGGGGACATCTAACCACCATTCCTCAAGACATTGGTGTAGTGCTCGGTGCCCTTAGACAAAAGGCACAGGACAATAACATTCCATTACTCTACCTTCCTGGGAATAACGATGGCATCGGAGGGGACTATCATTCATTTACAGATGATGAGACTGGTAACCCAGTAACCCCTTTCACCATGGATGGTGCAGACGCTACTTTATGGCCAGTGATCAATGGTAACAATCCATCTAATTCGGATATTGTCATTACTAAAAATGAGGAGTTGGGATTCTATTCTGCCTATCCATTGGGTAAATCGCACAAGGGAAAAAATCTAAGAGTGCTTATGCTCAATACCGTTATTTTTTGTTGTCAGCCTGACCCAACTGCTTGGCCATATTATGGTAATGATGACAGTTACCCACAAGCTAAAGCGCTCAATACACAAATGAATTGGGTACTTAGTGAGATGAAGGCGGCCAAAGCAGCAGGAGATGCAGTAATCATAGCCATGCACATTCCGCCAGCAAATAATATCTATGGTGGTAGCTCTAATTGGATTTTGGAGCCGCTATTCTACAATAGCCAATATCAAAAAGTACCGATCAATGGGGCCTTTACTGCTATGGTGAATGAATACTCAGATATCATCACAGGTCTATTGTACAGTCATACGCATATGGATGAGTTGAAAGGGTACTTTAATACAAACAATGAACTGATAGAACTGGCTATTTCGACACCTGGTATTTCCATCAATCATGATAATAACCCTGGAATGAAAGTCTTTCAATACAACTCAAGCAATTATGAGTTTTTAGACTTTGTCACTTACTATGCCGCTCCTACAAGAAATGCGAAACAAGAATATGTGTGGAGTGATTGGGGTAAAGCAAAATACACCTTTAGTGGAGAGATGGGTTGCCCTGCGAATGTGACGATGCTGGATTGCATGAATCAATTGCAAAACAAAAAAGGAACCTTGAATCAGCAGTCTATTGTCAATAGGTTAGATGATTTTTACACTGTAAAAAGCCCAAAGGGTGGCAATATTAAGAACCCTGAAGCCCTAGATATAAAACCATTTTAAGGACTAGCAATTGCCTGAAGAGCCTTGAGAAATCAAGGCTCTTTTTGAATTAAAGCTAAAGATGCAGTAATACCTTCTTCGAAATACTTGATGAGCATTTCTGCCTGTGTTGCTCGCGTTTTGGCTTTCAATAGTGTGGATGCACGAAGTGCCGATCCTCCGAGTGCTTCAGGAAACCATTCACCTTTTGAAAGTTCAGAAACCCCACTATAATCAATATCCTTTTTTGCCGACCATTGCGTAATGTAGAAGTAAGGCTCATCCACTACAGTATCTGCTATGGCAAAACCAAGGCTGAACGATTGGGTCGGTTCTCCATTTTTATCGAAAGATATTGGGATTATGCTTCCGGTATCAAAGTGATGTGGCCATGTTCTTACATTGGACGCGTGCTCAAATTTTTCGACACAATGTTCAAGCATAAAGTGTGCGTTGGCTCTATACTTTGCTATTTCTTGAAAAGGTATGGGGTCAGAATGATTATAAGGATCACCAGCCTTGGTCACCGCTTTGGGCAAGTCATAATGAATGTCCATTTGCATTTGGGAGGCATCTTTACCAAAGGCGGTCAGTTGCTTCTCTACCCATGACAAGCCTTCTTGATTGGTTTTTCCATCAAGTGGAAAGTCCGAGACAGGGTTCATGTTGGAATCAAAGACAATCAGTGTGAGGTCTTTTGGGCGTATCGCAAAACGAAAGTTCCCTTTCCGATCTCTTATCCAGTTGCCGGCTAGAACCTCTTCTTGAGGAAGCCACCTTAGATTAGTGTGACTATCATCATCCTCATTTTTGATGAAGTACTTTCCTGCCATCGCAATGTATTGTACTCCACTATGAATTTGATCAATAGCGGGTGATAAGGCCGCGGGTTTGATTTTGCCTAATAATTTCCAATTGGACCTTATGGTTTCTAATTCCATGATTAACGACTAATTTCTCTCATATCAACATCATAGGAAGTCTGACAAGCAGAACAGTTATATCGCTGATCATCTTTTTTAAGCTGAATGCCACTCACATGATTGACGACAAAGTCTTTGATAAAGGCATGTCGGCTTGTGTTATTATTCACATCAATTTGCTTGTCTTCCATCAGGTCGATGGCTTTACCGCCATACTCTTGTAATCCCCAGCAATTGGGGCATACGCCTTCAGGCGTTGGTAATGGATTTTTCTTCCAGTCAAATACTCCCATTTTAGTCTTCTATTTTAATGCCCTTCCAAAAGGCCACATGATTCTTGATCCCTTTGGCCAGGTCTGAAGTTTCAGGGTAATACCAAGCAGCATCAGGATTTTCAGAGCCGTTAACTTCCACAGTATAATAGTTTGCCACACCTTTCCAAGGACAGTTTGAATGTGTGTCACTCTCTTTGTAATATTCCTTTTTGATGGAGTCATGTGGAAAATAGTGATTTCCCTCAACTACAACTGTATTGTCGCTTTCTGCGATTACTTCATGGTTCCAAATTGCTTTCATGCTAATGCTGTTTTTCCTTTGAATAACTACAGACTCGTATTTAATGTTCCCGTTGGCTTATGAATCAAATAAGACTGACATCAGTCAGCAGTACCTTAGGTGACCTAATCGTGACTTATTCTAAACGTTTGATTTTCTCCGGATCGATATACAGAATGTTCCACTCGTTCAGTTCCGTAACCATGCCTTGAATGTTTGTCGCATCGGCTACAAAGTCCAAAATTTCTTCATTGATGTCTTCTCCTTTTAAGCCTTTTAATATATAGTATTCGGCTGTGTTTTCTGGGGTTTGAACTACAAAGACTGGTGGAATGCCACCTGATATGCAAAGTGCCGCACAAGAACGGTGAGGTTTGCTTTGAGCAGGCTTCATTGATCCAAAGTAACACTTAGGGTCTACTATTTCACCTGTGAGTGACTTATTGACTAGAGCAGCTGGGTAAACTTGATATTTGAAACTTTCGCTAAGTACTGTATGATTTAGCAAGGCGTTTTCCTTTTCAGTTAACTCTAATAAGGTAAAACCATCTTGATAGATTAATGTGCCTCGAATGGTGACTTCGTACGAACTAATATTGGCACCGATGTTTTCTTGCATCTTCTCTACCGAAGTTCTTGCCCCAAACTTTCCGAAATCTATCAGCATAATGTTCTTCCCAACCCTGCCCTCGCTATCTGCGAGTATCCGAATGTGAGGAACAGGTTCCAGCCTGATGACACCTTTTACTTCGGTCAACTCACCATACTCATAAGTACCATTATTGATGTGGTTGTGCGAGGTAGAGAGGAAGTAAGATAAGGCTCCCATAATGACGAATAGCACCGCGACAAATGCGATCACGAAGCGAGCAATTCCCTTTGGTGCTTTGGGTATGTAGCCGATATAGAATTCGTTCTTCATGGCTTAGCTTTCAAAGGTTACTGGTTCAATCGCTGTTCCTTCTGGCTTCGGATCAGGATTTACAAATACTTTTTCACCATTAAGCTTAAGCGCGTAAGTGGATACTTTTTCTGTAAATGGCGGTGGCGATGTGCCATTGTGTGGCTCGTACTGATAACCATGCCAAGGGCAGGTAACACATCCATCGACTACTTTTCCTTCGCCCAAAGGCCCGTTTTGATGTTTGCAGACATTGTTAATGGCTGATACCTTTCCGTCATACTTGAAAATGGCAATGTTTTCACCGTTCAGGGTCAATATTTTGGCGCAGTCATCTTCAATATCTTCCAGATTGCAAGCATAATAATAGCCTTCAGATTTCAAGTCCAAACCTTTTCCAGAGAATACAGATGAAGCGAAATGTAAACCGATGATTACCATCATACCCAACATTAGTCCACCATAGAGAAAAGGAGATGACTCCAACTGAACAATGCCCAACATGACGTGCATGATGATTAACCCATAGGCCACATAAACCATCATGTGTAAGGCTTTCCATACCCGTGGGCTCAGGTTTTTTAGCCAAAAGTCATGGCTTGTTGCCGCCATTAGAAAGAGAATAATGAGGGCTAAGAGACCCAAGACCTGGAATGGAAACCTGACGAGACTATCGTAACTCCCGTTTGATGTCAAAAGCGAAATCAGAGGATTCTTATTTCCTAAGGAATGAAACTGAAGAATACTAAAAACCCCATGTATCAATGCGACTAAGAACATGGTCACACCTAAGTGTCTTCTATTATAGAGCAAAGGCAAGAATCGCTTATTCAACCTAGCCAAAGGGCCAATTGCAAGAATGATGTGAAGGAGCAACAAAGCCAAAGTAGCTGTTGCTCGAATGATCATTGTTTCTGCTGTAAGTTCAGGGTTGAAGATAGTAGTGAAGCCTACGTAAAGCGCTAGGTAGGATACCACGAAAATCAGAAGAATTATGTCATAAATTCTCTTCTGCCGATTCCACAATATGCCTGCGTAGTTCACACTCATTCTGCAGAAGGTTTAATCAATTGATGATACAATGTCTTGTCATTGAGTTTATCGACTAACAGCAAGTAACCTTGGTTACCAGTTTGGGCTGATATGTCGAAACTATAATCTCCCATGGTATGAACAGCTCCTAATAAGGTGGCGTTTTCATCTAAAACTTGTGAATTAGATAAATAGACGAGGGTGAAAGCTGATTTCAATGGCGCCTTAATTTTTAAATTAAGGAAACCAGCATTTTGGTTTTGCTCAATGAGTATCGGATAATCTGCGTCATCGATTCCGCAGACTCCAATCTCCAATGTACATGCGTGTCTGGGAATATCGGCAATTACATTTTGCGGAATAGCTTCAATGGCCTCTAGGCATAGAAGTGGTAAGGCAATGCCCAAAACCATCCAAATGTAGCGATGTCTCTTCCTTAGCTTTACATTCATGAGGGTTCTCCTTTCTTGACCTTTCTCAGTAAAATGGGCCACAAGGCGACTGTGCCAGGAAATATGAGCACTTTCATGAATTTTGGTGCGTCTTTTACACCACCATCAATTTTATGGACCTCTTTCGTAATAAAGGGGAAATAGAAGATGACGCCTATCAAAATATAGACGCCTATGAGCAAAAGCAGTATGGTAACAATGGTCTCACTCATCATTCTAATTTGGCTTCTGCCGCTGCTATTTTCTTTTCCATTTCTCTTTCGTGATAGACTGCTTGCTCCACTGCCTTAGCCACTATATCTGCTAAAGAAGTATCTAAAGCTGATGGGATCACCATTTCTTTAGTCGGGTTTTCAACAGACTCAGCAATAGCATAGGCAGCGGCTAGTTTCATTTCAGTACTAATGGTAGCTGCTCTGGCCATTAACGCGCCTTTGAAAATCCCTGGAAATGCTAACACGTTATTAATCTGATTCGGATAATCGCTTCGTCCTGTGCCCACAATAGAAGCACCGGCTTCAAACGCATCTTCAGGCATTATTTCTGGCGTAGGATTAGCCATGGCAAAGATGACCGGGTTGGGAGACATGTTCTTTATGTCATCTTGAGTAAGGAGGTTTCCTTTGCTCACTCCAATAAATACATCGGCTCCCTTGATTACTTCGTGAATATCACCTTTTACATCATCGAAGTTAGAGTATTTCAATAACTCTGTTTTAGCCTTATTCAGGTCGTGACGAAACCGATGAATGGCTCCTTTACTATCGCAAACAATAAGTTGCTTGACCGATCGGCATAAGTCAGAATCGATATCAAAACACCTCAGCAGTTTGGCTATGGCAATTCCTGCGGCCCCAGCTCCGTTGATGACAACTTTCATGTCCTCAAGCTTTTTACCTGTAACCTTGGCGGCATTTACTAGAGCGGCTAAGGTTACGATGGCGGTGCCATGTTGATCGTCATGAAAAACGGGGATACCTAGGTCTTGGAGCTTCTCTTCAATTTCGAAGCTTTCAGGGGCTTTTATATCTTCTAAATTGATACCACCAAAGGCAGGTGCAATTCGTGTTATGGTTTCAATAATATGTCTTGTATTGTCACTGTCGATACAAATTGGCACTGCGTTGATGCCGGCAAACTTCTTAAATAGCATTGCTTTTCCTTCCATTACAGGGAGAGACGCTAGTGGACCAATATTACCTAGTCCCAAAACAGCCGTTCCGTTGGTGACAACGGCAATTGTATTGCCCTTCATGGTTAAATCATAGGCGCGTTCTGGGTCTTTTTCAATTTCTAAACAAGGCTGTGCAACTCCTGGTGAATAGACTAATGATAGAGTGTCTGTGTCATCAACCGCAATCTTATTGGTCATTTCGATTTTACCTTGCATTTTCTCATGCAACTCAATCGATCTTCTATATACTTCTTCCATTATTTTTCTTCTTCCTTAAGGATTTACTCCTGCATATGGGATGCCCGCCAATTTATGGATATCCCAATTGAATGTGCTCAAATCGGTCTGATTAAATTTCGTGAAATCATCATGTCCACATGCACGAGATACTACTTTCATTAAATCAGTAGTGGCACTAAAGAAGTTGTGTAATTGTTTTGCCGAAGACTGAATAATTAGTCTTTGACGAAGGTTTTCTTTTTGGGTAGCAATGCCTACCGGGCAACTATTTGTATGGCATGCCCGCATACCCAAACAACCAATGGCCTGTAAAGCCGAATTTGAAACTGCCACGGCATCCGCGCCCATCATCATGGCTTTAGCAAAATCTTCAGCAACCCTAAGGCCACCCGTAATTACCAATGAAACACCTTCGGCTTTACGCTTGTCCAAGTGCTTTCTGGCTCTGGCTAATGCAGGAATAGTCGGTACATTGATGTTGTCACGAAGAATGGTAGGTGCAGCACCCGTTCCGCCACCTCTACCGTCTAGAATGATATAATCTACTCCAACTTCTAGGGCAAAGTCAATGTCTTCTTCTAGCCGAGCGGCCGATATTTTAAACCCAACAGGAATACCACCGGTCTTCTCTCTTACTTTGGTTGCAAAATCTTTGAAATCTTGTACACCATGAAAGTCGGGAAAAGTGGCGGGAGAAATAGCCGACTCACCTTCGCTAAGTCCTCTCACATCTGCAATTTCTTTAGTAACCTTATGTCCGGGTAAGTGACCTCCGGTACCAGTTTTGGCACCTTGACCGCCTTTAAAATGAAAGGCTTGTACCTTCTCTAATTTATCCCAAGAAAAGCCGAACTGTGCGGAGGCTAACTCATAGAAATATTTTGAATTGCTTTCTTGTTCCTCAGGTAGCATGCCACCCTCACCAGAGCAAATGCCTGTACCAGCCATTTCAGCTCCCTTTGACAAAGCAATTTTTGCTTCTTTTGATAAAGCTCCTAAAGACATATCTGAGACAAATAGTGGAATGTCAAGTGTTAATGGCTTCTTGGCATTTGGGCCAATTATCGTTTTCGTGCCAACACTTTCATCATCTAGTAGTGGTCTTCTTGAAAGCTGTGCAGGTAAGAATTGTATGTCTTCCCATTTGGGAAGCGTGTTTCTATCTACACCCATAGCCTCCGTTGGGCCATGATGTCCCCAATTCTTCAGACCATTCTGAGCAAGCTCTTTAATGTAGTTTGTATAAGGTTCAGTAGACTCTGGGTTGGTATCTGCATAGACACCTAAGTATTCATCGCGATTGAACTGCGCTGGGTTCGAAACCTCGAAATCTTTAATTTCTTGCTCATCAATGATAACTTCATCGTTTTCAACTTTGGAAGAGAACTTGTTCAATACTTCGCTATTGTTGTACTCACTGACACCAGTATCAATGCGATAATCCCAATTGTGCAAACCGCAAATCAGATTATGACCATCTACATGTCCGTCAGAAAGGAGCGCTCCTCTGTGGAGACAGCGGCCGTAAAGCACGGAGACTTCATCTCCGTACCGGATAACAACAAGGTCTGTGGTAGAAACAAGGGCATGAGTAGGTTCTTTTTCGCCAAGTGTTGAAAATTTGGCAACCGCTATAGGTTTTTGCATTCTAAAGAGTATTGGTTAAGTATATGCTTTGATAATCCGATCTAACGGATCGTTTATTGATAATAGTTAAAGCTAAGTAAATCAATCCCAAAATGAAAAGACGTTAGGTAAGTGACAGCGTCACGGAATATTTCAACTAACTGACCTGAAGACTACCTTTTGCTTTTAACTCCTCATTTCGAATGAAATAAAGGTAGTCAGCCAATAAGAAAGCTCCTATACCAGAGAAGATATGCCAAAGAAAGTGTGTACCAAAAGGGACGATATCGGTAAATTCTTTATCCACTTGTCTAAAATAGATGGCCAAGACAAAACAAGTGGCTCCAACGATTATATCCAGACTCTTTCTAAACTGGTATTTTCTTAAAATTAGGAATACGGGTAAAAGAAAGGCCACTCCACTGATCATGTAGGAAGTATTGATGCCTCCCTGACCAGGAATTAGGTCAATGACGCCAAACCGCATCAAAAAGATGGGGGTAATCACCACGAAACTCATCCACCATTTTGGAAGTACTTTGGCCCAGAAATAAACGGTAATCATTAGGGTAAGAATCAGCGCAGGCATAAAGTCCATGAGCAGAAAGACCCTCGAAGTCCTTAGTCCATGGAACAGCGTGCTGCCAAGTCCATTAAGAAATAGGAAGGGAATGGCGGCTAAAAGAAAGCCGTATTGCTGTGGATTCTTTCTGATTTTCCAAAGGAAATAAACCGCTGGTGCAGCAATTGCTAAGGACGAAAATGCATTCCATGGCTCAACAATTAAGTTGTCAGTAATATGAGTTTCGGCATACCATGGGCCGCCATCAGTAATTTGTTCTGGTCCTAAAAACATGATTCAGCTATCTAACTACGAAAGACTCAAAAGAGTTGTACGTATGTCGACTTATTCGTCAACTATTTGACACTAGGGCATGGACCGTACCAAAAGGCCCATGTTATTCATAAAAAATGTTAAACCTAAGAAATTAGTTATAATTATGTAATCGCTTACCTATATTTGAGTTGGAATAATCAGAAGCTTATGAAAATCCTTTTAGCAGTACTTATTGGTAGTTTGTTTCTTCTACCCTCAAAAGACATTGTAATGCGACATGATGTAGATGAGGCTGAGTATTTGGCCTTGGCTGAAAAACATGCTGGTACTGTCATTCGGTTAAATGCTGGATGTGGAACTTTTATTCGCCCTAACTGGATCGTTACAGCTGCACACGTGGCCGTAATACCTCAAATAGGGAATGACGTGACAGTGGATGGAGTAAAATATACGATTAAACAGAAGGTGATTCACCCAGAGTTTAGAGAAGGTGAGAGCATTATGCATGATGTTGCATTATTAGAACTTGAAAAAAACGTTCCTCATGTGGAGCTAGCTAAACTCTACACCAAAGATGACGAGATTGGTAAGGAAATAATCTTTGCTGGTACAGGTTGGGCAGGAACTGGTGACAAGGGTATGGCCGATGGTGCCATTAATAAGGATCGTAAAATGAGGGCTGCCCAAAATAAGATTGATGGCTTTCGACCGAGTGGAGGTTTTATCAGGTTTACTTTCGATGCACCGGACTCCAAAGATGCCTTACCACTTGAGGGAATCAGTGGACCGGGAGATAGCGGAGGACCTGCACTATGGTTTGAGGGTGAACAAGCCTACATTCTGGGCGTTAGTTCTCATCAAGATGGGCGTGGTAGGGGAAAGCCTGAGGGTCGATATGGTGTTTACGAATACTATACCCGAGTGAGTGACTATGCGGAGTGGATCGAGCAAGTGATAAAATAGAAAAGCCAGCAGAACGCTGGCCTTTCGGTATTTGTACTAAGTCCAATATTCAACTTTAGTTGACTAAAGCAGCATGTACAATGCGGTTACTATCTTCTAAAAAATCAATTTGAGCAACTCAATTTATGAGTAATACTGATATTCCGCTAATTACGGTTTACAAAGCGATTCTGTGTGTTAGAAAGACAAAAATGAATATTGAAATGAGAACTTAACCGATAACTAATAGAATGATCTCACCAATATCGTATTTCAAGTACTTTGGTTTTTCTTTCTTGCCTGCCAAGGCAGGGCGTCTAAGTTTTCTAAGGAGGTGGATCATTGATGTGCCAAATTTGCAAGCAAATTATTGTTTCAATTCTGTTCTAATAAGGGTCAAAAGCTTTTGAAGACTTGGCATTACTGCATTTTGTTTATAAACACGTTCTACTTGTGTATAGTAACTAGCAAATTGTAGCCCTTCGACTAAGTCTTTATTCAGGGACATTTTCCTCAAATCGAATCTAATTTTTTTGTAAGATGGAGGTGCTATCGTGTCATAGCCAACAACCGCGGGTGCTTCAGATAAGAATCCCATTATCTTTTTTTCCAGCGTTTTGGAATGCGGATGATAGGTAGCATCTAACCCCTGTCCGATTGTTACATTTGATTGGTAGGCGGCAAGCGCTTTTTTTACCTCGTTCGATTTGATAAGGGATAATTTACCCGATCCCTGAAGCTCCTTATAAACTGCAAAACCAGGATAGTATGTAGTGATAAAGCCGGATGAAATAAGCGAAAGCACAGTTCTTGATGAATCGATTTGTTGTGGAGAGTTTTTCAAGAATTCTTGTAGTTGAGCAATATTATTCTCTTTGTAGTGCAGCCTTTGAAATATTAATTGGTAGGACGTTGAATCTTCTTTAAGCTCTGTTTCAAGGTTTGATAAAATGGTTTGTAACTCTTTATCATTCTTACGCACCTCATTCCAGTTTTGAAACGCAATAGCCAAACTGATACCCAAGAAGATAAGCACAAGTTCACCTAAGGCGTATTTCCAATTGAGTTTAAAATTCGGTTTGCGAATCATTGATTTATTCTCGCTTTGATAAGTCGTTTGAGTTCTCGGCCCTTTATCAAGAGCTCTTTGTATCGGCTTTCTAAAAAACCTGCCCTAAGACTAATACTAATCAGACTGGGGTGATTGAAAACCTGCGCCAACATTTTTTGCTCATCTGGACTTAGGTCGGGAGTTCTTTTGTTCTGATAAATGTCAGTGACCATAATCATAAACTCCGTTGAGGCAACATTTTTCACGAACTCCAATTCTTGAGCCTCTATATACTGGTTCTGACTAACCTCGAGTTCGTGGATTTCGTCAAAATAGCCATAGTAGTCAAATAGTGCCTTTTCAATAAGTGTGCCCTGAATATTGCTTAGGTAACCTGATGCTTTCAATGCTTCAAAACCGTTCTCATTAATATTTAGGTATTCTTCTTCGAACTGCATGATTCCACCCATAAAGGCTTGGAATTCATAATGGTTTTGCCTGACAGCTGATATGTATTTTTCCCCGCCTTCTTTCTTTTGCCTGCTAGTTTCAATAAACCTGAATATCTCAATAGTATCAGATGATATATTATCGGCTATGGTGGCTAAATAGCCTTTTATCTTGATATTGTCTTTCCTGTTTTCATTGAAGTTTTGAAAAGCTATCGCCAGACTTATACCTAAGAAAATCAGGGCGAGCTCTCCTAATGCATATTTCCAATTGAGTTTAAAATTCGGTTTGCGGATCATATTAGGAACAGATTTTTATAGCCTCTCGAACCTCTCCTCCGGTGGGACTAGAGCCTTCCTTGTCAATGAAGGTTCGGTAGGGGCTTTTAAAAATTGATTTGTCGATCATGAGTTTTGATTGAAGTATCAAAAGATACGTAATTTTCAGGGTTTGCCTGACCCACTAATGAAGAAGTCCATGCACGTGTAAAGGAAAACAGCGTGAAGTGACAAAACGGTAGTGCCAATTATAAAAAAAGATAAGTCCTTAACTTCATGCACGTTAAATTAGCGTCATAGAAACCTCAAGCTTATGAAAACCAATGTCTTAATTATTGTTTGTCTGTTTATCTCTGTTGCGGCTTTCGGCCAAAAGAAAGTACTGGATCATCCAGATTTCGAAATTTGGAATACTATTCAAGGACAACGCATTTCTCGAGATGGTAAGTTGATCATCTATTCATTAGAGAAAGGTGAGGCCGATAATCACTTAAAAATTAAGGACGGCCAAGGGGCACTCGTCTTTGAACACGAACGTGGCGAAAATGGCCAATTCACTTATGATACTGATCACGCCCTTTTCACTATCAAGGCTTGGCAATCAGAAGTACGCGAGATGAAGCGGGCAAAGGTTAAAAGTGATGACATGCCAAATGATACTTTGGCTTTGTTTAATGTCCGAAACAAGCAATTAACGAAAATACCGAATGTCCGAAACTATAAACTGCCGCTTAAATGGGGCGGTTATATGGCTTACCAGCTTGAGCCTGCCAAAACGTCTAAGGATAATAAGTCAAAAAAGAACAATGGTAAAAACGGGTACCATGTGGTCCTTAGAAACCTAAGTTCGGGAAGCCAAGATACTTTGAAATATGTAACTGACTATCGCTTTGCGGAGGAGGGAAAGACCTTAGCCTTTATTACCACAGGCGATGATGATAGAGCTTCTGGTATTTATGTTCAAGGATTAGGAAGCGGTCAGCCAGAACAAGTTTTTTCGGCAAGCAATGGTAAGTATGCTAGAATGACATTGAGCAAAACAGGAGAAAAACTGGCTTTTGTAGCAGATCTAGATACCACCAAAGCACTGGTTAGACCCAACGCACTTTACAGTTGGAAAAAAGGAATGCAGCAAGCTGAAAAGGTAGTAGATGCCGCTTCTGCACCTGCAGGTTACAGGGTGTCATCGGATGGTAATGTCAGTTTCTCGAAAGATGAGTCCAAACTCTTTTTTGGTTTAGCAACGCCACCCGTATTGCAAGATACTTCACTTATCGATGAAGAGATCGTCAATGTAGAGGTTTGGACATACGATGAGCCAAGACTTTACACTGTTCAAGAGCTGCAAGTTCCGAACGATAAGAGGAAGTCCTATCTCACCGCTATTCACCTCAATGAAAATAATAAGCTTGTTCAGTTAGCCACCACTGAGTATCCCAATGCCAGTTTAGGGAATGAAGGGAACGCCAACTTTGCTTTGATCAACACCTCATTGCCTTATCAATTACAGAGCCAATGGGAGGGGGGCACCTATCGCGATTACGCTTTGGTGAACGTGTCTACTGGTGAGGTCAAGCAAGCGATGAAAGAGATTCGTGGAGGTGTAAGTTTCAGCCCGGGGGCTCAGTATGGATATGGGTATAGTTCTGCTGATAGCACATGGTTTACTTATAACATTGCTACCGGAAAAAGACAGGACCTCACCGAAGGAGAAGTGTTTTATAACGAACTCAACGATTCACCCAACTTTCCGAGTTCTTACGGTTCTGCAGGGTGGACTGAGAATGACGAAAGATTTTTGATCTACGATCGCTATGATATTTGGTCTTTTAACCCAGAAACAGGCGAGGGAGATCGTATCACCAAAGGACGGGAGCAAGGAATTACCTACCGATATGTCAGGCTCGATAATGAGGAGCGCTTTATTGATGATAAGGGAAAATGGCTATTGACAACTTTTAATAATACCAATAAGCATAGCGGCTATTATGAGTTAAACCGTAGAAATGGTAGAGGAAATCAATTGCTTACAGGTCCTTATAGTTATGGTAGACCTGTAAAAGCACAAGATGACAATCATGTAATGTTCACTAAGCAGTCTTTTGAGGAGTTTCCAAATATCCATTATTCAGACCTTAGCTTTAAAAATCTAGTTCAAATCTCTGATGCAAACCCTCAGCAAAGCCAATACAACTGGGGTACTGCTGAACTTGTAAAATGGACCTCGCTTGATGGTGAAGAACTATCGGGTATGCTGATCAAACCAGAAAATTTCGATCCGAACAAGAAGTATCCAATGATTGTGAACTTCTACGAAAAGAGTTCTGATGGATTGTTTTCACACAGACCACCGGCAGCAGGTCGATCCACAATTAGCTACAGCTTTTACACGAGTAGAGGCTATGTGATTTTTAATCCTGATGTTAACTATCGCATCGGCTATCCGGGGGAAAGCGCATTAAATAGTGTGATCCCAGGTATAACTTCACTCGTAGAAAAGGGCTTTGTTGATAAAGATAATATTGGAGTTCAAGGTCATAGCTGGGGCGGTTATCAAATCGCTTATTTGGTAACGAAGACTGATATTTTCAAAGCGGCTGAGGCCGGTGCACCGGTGCCGAATATGATTAGTGCTTATGGTGGTATCAGGTGGTGGACAGGCCTAAGCCGACAGTTTCAATATGAGCATACACAGAGTAGAATAGGCGGTACGCCTTGGGAGTATCCATCGCGCTACATAGAGAATTCTCCAATCTTCAATATGGACAAGGTCAACACACCTTTACTTATTATGCACAACGATGGAGATGGCCATGTGCCATGGTACCAAGGAATTGAAATGTTTACCGCATTGAGAAGGCTAGGCAAACCATCATGGTTTTTGAACTACAACGATGAGCCTCACTGGCCTCTGAAAAGACAGAATAGACTGGACTTTAACATTCGAATGGCGCAGTTCTTTGATTACTATTTGAAAGGTGCACCAAAACCTGTTTGGATGGAAAGAGGTGTTCCAGCACTTGAAAAAGGGATTAATCAAGGTTTAGAACTCACTGGGAATAGATAACCAAAGCATGCAGATTACTTCTAAACTGCCCAATGTTGGCGTTACCATTTTCACAAAAATGTCGAAAATGGCCAACGACTATAGTGCTATAAATTTAGCACAAGGATTTCCAGATTTTCCAGTTACTCCAGAGTTGATAGAAGGTGTACATCAATACATGAAAGAAGGCATGAACCAGTATGCGCCTATGCCGGGAGTTCCAGAACTAAGAGAGGAGATTGCATTAAAAACAGAACATTGCTATGGATGGAAGCCTAATGTTGATACGGAGATTACAGTGACTTGTGGTGCTATTGAAGCCATTAATAGTGCTGTGACTGCCTTAATCAATCCTAATGATGAAGTGATTATCATGGATCCAGCTTATGATGCTTATGAACCCATCATCATTCTTCAAGGGGCCAAGGCGATTGGCGTACCCTTGAGACAACCTGACTATAGCATCGATTGGGAGGGTGTGAAAGAGGCGATCACTGATCGCACCCGTATGATTATGATCAATACGCCACATAATCCTAGTGGTGCTATTATTTCCGCATCAGACTTGAAAGCACTGGAAGAGGTTACCCATGGAACCAATATTATGGTTTTATCAGATGAGGTGTACGAACACATTGTTTTTGATGGCGAAACGCATCACTCTGTGCTGAGATCAGAAGCATTAAGAAAGCGAAGTGTAGTTACTTCCTCCTTTGGTAAAACATTTCATGCTACTGGTTGGCGGATGGGTTACCTCATTGCTCCTGCCGATTTTATGGTAGAGATTCGAAAAGTACATCAATACAATACCTTCACTATTCATACTGCCACTCAGTATGCCATTGCTGATTACCTAAAGAAACCAGCGCATTATGAAGGCGTGGCTCCCATGTATCAGCAGAAGAGAGATTTTTTCTTAAAAGCAATGGGAGGTTCAAGGTTTAAACCAGTGCCTTCACAGAGCACCTATTTTCAGTTGATGGACTACAGTGCCATAAGTGATAAAGGAGATGTTGAGTTCTCGGAATGGATGACCAAAGAGGTGGGGGTGGCGACCATTCCCATGTCGGTTTTCTATCAAGACAAGCAGGACAATAAAGTGCTGCGCTTTTGCTTTGCCAAAAACGAGGATACCCTTGCAGCAGCAGCGGAGAAGCTGTGTAAGCTTTAAACTAGTTGTCATTCCCGTGAAAACGGGAATCTCCCTATTTAGTACATCATTCTGTTACCTTGCTAGCCCTTGTGTCCAGGCGTTTTTCAATATTTTTTGATGCTAGGCAGAAAAATTCCCGAATGACCTCTTAATATTACCGTGTGCAAACCGAAGATCTAAAACTATCCCTGATACAATCTGACATTCACTGGCATGAAATAGGTTCAAACCTAGCCATGTTTGAAGAGAAAATTTGGCAAATTCAGCAGCCTACCGATATCATTGTATTACCTGAGATGTTTCAGACTGGTTTTACCATGGAGCATGAAGGAGTTAGCGAGCCCATGAACCTAACTACCTTCAAATGGATGAAGCAAATGGCTGCACAAAAAAAGGCAGTTGTAACGGGTTCTTATATCGTAAAGGCTGGAGGTGAAGTCCTTAACCGTTTAGTATGGATGCAGCCTGATGGTAATTTCAAAACTTATGACAAAAGACACCTTTTTAGAATGGCCGATGAACATCACCATTTCAACGAAGGGACTGATCGCATAATTGTTGAATGCAAGGGCTGGAAGATATGTCCAATGATTTGCTACGACTTACGTTTTCCAGTTTGGTCACGTAATGTAAACCTTGCTTATGATGCTCTACTTTATGTGGCCAATTGGCCAGCCGTTAGAGTCAATGCGTGGGATACTTTATTACAAGCACGAGCAATGGAAAATGTCGCTTATACGGTTGGGTTGAACAGAGTAGGGAAAGATGGGAAAGAGATTGAGTACAATGGACATTCGGCTGCCTACTCTCCGAAAGGTGAGACACTAGCCTTTTCAGATACGGAAGAGGTCATAAATATTACTTTGAGCAAATCGAATTTGACTGATTTCAGAGAAAAGTTTCCCGCACATATGGACGCTGACGACTTTGAAATTAAGTAGCCAGAAAGTCTAAAATATATTCGATTCCCGAGCCTCTTTCTTCAAGTGCAATGGGGCTGATTTTCAATAACCTCAACATTTGCTCAATGCTTGCATGCTGGCCCTCTTGCAAGCATAATGTCGATTGATTGAAGTGTCTTAACTTTTCAAAAACAGGTCTGAGTGCACCAATTTCCTCACTTCGGTCAGTGTCTAGGTGTAGGATCAGTTTTTCAGCGTGCGCAATTAACGCTATGCTTTTGCTCACGGTAAATGACTCTGAATGAGAATCTAAGTCAACTTGAGTAATATCAAATCCTTGTACGTTTAGCGCTTCTGACAATGCCGAACTGAATTTTACTTCATGAAGTGGTTTGATTTGGAGATAGAGGTATAGAATCATCTATAAACTAAGATTTTACGTGTAGCAGATTCGTTCTCATTATTTGTAACCCTCAGAATATAGATGCCGGCAGGTAGGCTACCAAGATTTAGAACCTTTCTGACCCCACTTTGGATGCTTATGTTGAAATGCTTCTTTCGGCCGGTGATGTCATAAATCTCTCCTACACCATCAGTGTTTGTAAGTACGGTCAGCTGATTGTTGGTGGGGTTGGGCGAAATTTCAATTTCTATTGAACGCTCCGGATTTCGGCCAGTAGTACTGATGTTTTCAAGTAGATAAAGTCCTCCTTTTCCACTTCCAATGATGAGTGCCGGTTTGCCAGTGTTAAAAATATCAGCACTAGTAATTGTATTTTGTCTTCCTAAGCTGGTGGTAAATAGTGTGTTGTTGATTCTTAAAACCTCCGTTATTGGATTAGAAGCAATAAAATCTTCATCGATTGTACCTTCATAAATATTGATTTGCCCAGAGGCGTTAATGGTAATTAATTCATCTTCGCCATCCCCATCAATGTCCGTAATATGAGGCACTAGATTCAAGGACTGAAAGTCGTTTGTGATACCAGCGAAATTTGAATTCTCGGGTCCAAAAACAAAGTTGCCTTGATTTAAGAAAAGTGATAGGCTGCCAAGTCGTCTGCCAAGTAATAAATCCAGGTCACCATCCTTATCAATGTCATAAAAGAAAGGACTATCATCTACTGTAGTAGGAATGTTTAGTTCTATTTCCGGCTGAAAAGTTATTCCATTTGCCTCTTGAAAGAAGATGCGTGTATCGTTCGCGCCAAGTGTAGCCTGAAAGAAAAAATCTGAGTCTGCATCCCCGTCAGCATCGACAAACTGTGGTTTAATATTTACATAGCCAGAGGATTGAAAGCTAAACAAATCAGTGTCCGTAAGATCAAAAGCAGGAGCGAAACGATTGCCAGTATTAATGAAATTAAAAAGGGTACTCGTAATTCTTGTGTTATCTACACTTCCCTTATTTCCGATAATCAAATCTAAATCACCATCTCCATCAATGTCGGTAAAGGAGGGGTAAGTGTTTTCACCCAAGTCTATCATTTCCTGCTGAAGAAAAGGAAAGGAGGGCTGATCAAAAGTAGGTTGATTAATGGCTCCTTGGTTTGAGTAGGCACGTATATTGGTGCTCAAATCGATCTGGTTACCAATATTTTCGTCTGCATTGGTTGAAATAATGAGGTCCATGAGTCCATCAAAATCAATATCTTCAAGGAAGGCCCCTGGGAATATTTTGAAAGAGGCAGGGTTGTTCACTGGGAAGCTGGTAAGTGAAGTCATCTGAGCGTTCAGGTTATCACCCATATTTTCAAGAAAGTAAAGCGATTCACAAAACTCATCCGAACTGATAATATCGATGTCACCATCATTGTCTGCATCAAAAGGCAATATGGTTTTACCACCAGCGTGCTGAACAGCTTCTGGGGCATTGATGTCGAATGCGATACTAGGTATTTCACCTTGAGGGCATGGGTTATCGTCAAAAGCGAAACTGTCACAGTCGCATTCAGTAAATCCTCCCCATTGCCTTTCTGCACGCGTAAATTCCAGAGAGCCACAGGCTCCTGTATTTTGGAAATAGTCCACTGTTGTCGAAGTTCCAAAACGATAGGTCAGAATGTCTAGCGCGCCATCCCCGTTGATGTCTGCAATACCTGGTAAATCATTGGGGCTCACTTGGATATTAGTGCCTCCATCAAAGCCCAAAAAAGGTTCGGCAATCTCCCAAGTGAGTGATGGGCCCGAAGTGGTGTTTCGGTATACTTTAATTCCCAATGCGGTGCTAGTGAAAAGATCTTTCAAACCATCGCAATCATAATCCTTGAGAATGAGCCAGTGGATGACATCATCAGGGAATTGATAGGCGAATTCTGGATGCCAAACGTACGTGTTATTGATGTTTAAGTAGGTGCTCAGGTCACGAGAGATTCGATTATAAACCACTAGGTCCTGAAGACCATCGTTGTTCAAATCCATGGTCTGAAACTGGGCGGCATTCAAACCACCTTCCCAAGCTCTTCTTAATGTCTCTCCCTGAACCGAAACGGGCACATCCGTCTTGAACTGGAATTCATATTGCGCTTTCGCAGCAATGGGAAGACTTAGAATGACAAAAAGAAGGATTAATCTCATTGGGTAGGCAAGGTAATCTGAAAAAACTGTCGTTTCAATTCTTATCAACGCAGTTTTTATTCATACCTGTATTAACTTGTGACAACTTTATTGATGAATCGATGATTAAGCAGTTATATCAACATTACTTAAAAAGCACTGGGGTTTCCACTGACACGAGAACAGTTGGAGAAGGTAATATTTGGTTTGCATTAAAGGGCCCAAATTTTGATGCCAATCGGTTTGCCGATCAGGCATTAGAAAAAGGTGCAAGGTTGGTAGTTATCGATGATCCGGCATTGGCCAAAGACGATCGTTTCTTTGTTGTTGAGGACGGACTGAAGGTACTTCAAGCACTTGGCAACCATCATAGAAAACAACTTGATATACCTTTTATTGGTATAACTGGCTCTAACGGAAAAACGACCACTAAGGAGTTGATGCGCGATGTGCTCTCCAAAAAGTATAAGGTACACGCTACAAAGGGAAATCTCAATAATCATATTGGAGTGCCTTTGACCATACTCGAAATTGATAATACAATCGAAATAGCCATTATAGAGATGGGGGCAAATAAAGTGGGTGACATCGCTGAGCTATGTGGTATTGCCGACCCTAATCATGGTTTAATAACAAATATTGGGAAAGCGCACCTAGAAGGTTTCGGTGGAGTTGAGGGGGTGATTCGTGGCAAGTCAGAGCTCTATCATCACTTGATTCAAAAGGAGGGAGTCATATTCGTGAATTCTCAGAGTGAGGTGTTATCTAATATTGCGCAGCGAAGAATAAAAACTCCTTATTACTATCCAGCTGAAGGAGATTACCTGCATGCAGAACTACTCGAGAGTCAGCCGGAGTTAACCATAAGAACCGAATCTGGTCTTGTGGCAAAAACGCACTTGACAGGAGCCTATAACTTTGAAAATATTTGTGCTGCACTTTGTGTAGGTAAGTATTTTGAAGTTGACGCGCTCGCTGCACTGGAAGCCGTGACGAGTTATGACCCTGATAACAACCGTTCACAAATAATTGAAAAAGGTAGCAATAGAATTCTGCTAGATGCCTACAATGCTAACCCATCCTCTATGACGGTTTCTTTAAAACACTTTGCGGAAAGCGAAGGGGGTTATAAAGTGGCAGTATTAGGCGATATGTTTGAATTGGGCGAGGACGGACCAAAAGAGCATGAGGCGATTGGAAAGCTGACAGCAGCACTGAATTTGCATGAAGTCCACCTATGCGGTAAGCTGATGGAATTTGCTAAACTTGGTAACCCAAAGGCACACTATTGGAGCAAAAAAGAGGCACTGAAGTCCCACTTAGAAAGTAATCCCATGACCAATGCATCAATCTTGGTTAAAGGTTCTCGCGGAATGAGTCTTGAGACCTTGCTAGAAAGCTTAGGTTAAAAAAAGAGGGATGGCACCACCCATCCCTCAACCTCAACCTAAGATCGGTGACTCAAACTGCTTAAAATTTGCTATCACCTTATTTTGAATCTCTTTATTTCAGTTTGATAACTACTTTATCATCATCTATATCAAAACTGAAGCCCATTGTAACCGACATACTTTGGATTGACCCAGAAAGATTGTCTTTGTCAAAATCCCAAGTACCAGCCCGGCCAAGCTCGGCCTCTGACAGTTCGTGTACAATTTCTATGTTGAATATTCTTTCGAGTTCTTCAAAGCCTTCCTTAATAGAAGTGCTCTCTAAGTAGTATTCTCCTGATCTCCACAGGTCTACATTAGAGGTGTTAATTTCTTCTGGTGTAACCAACTCACCACTTTTAATCTTCGTTCTTAAACCTGGTGATAATATTTGCTTAGTCCCAGTCAAAAATTCTGTCACACGGACTTTCCCTGTTTTACAGGCTACTTCAAAGTCTTCAGCACGAGAGCGCACGTTAAAACTAGTACCCAGGACCTCTACTTTTCCATTAGCTGTATTTACAGTGAAATTACTTCCACGTTTCACTTCGAAAAAGGCTTCTCCACTCAACATTAACACGCGATCAGTTTCCCAGCCTTTTTTCGAATATGAAACCTCGGTCTCAGCATTCAAATGAACGATAGAGCTATCAGGTAAATAGATTGTTTGTACTTCGGCAAGGCCGGTACTCATATTTATTTCCCCTTCAAATGCTCCGTCAAACAGAAAAAATGCGCTGACAATTAAGATGAAAGAGGCCGCTACTCCAGTCAACCAATATCTTCTATTGATTGAAATGACTTTTGCTTTAGGTGATTCTGATATTCGTGCCTCAATGCTTTCCCAAGCTGACTGTTTTGAAGTTTTCTCTGGCGTAGCCAAACGAGAAGATTTCTCAACGTACTTGCTGAGGAATTCGAAAGACGCTGGGTCTTGGGCATATTTCTTAGCCTCAGATTTGGGTATTTTACCCTCCAACCAGTCTTGCTCCCAGTTTATATTGTGCCTATTTGCCCGCATTCAGAGTTAATACACGGTTAATAGGCCTAACCCTACCTAGCGATGAGGATTTTAAAAATAAAGGTTAAGAAAAATAGATGGGGTCAAATCAAGCAATGCGATGTTGCGGTAAAGATTGGTCGGCATGGCACCTCCCGGGGTTTGATCAACGAAATTATTGAGGGCTTCTCAGTTTAACCTTCTGTTCTGAATATTCAACCTATTGTAGGCATTTAGAATAGATAGGCCCAACTCGCCTTTCATATACTCATTCTTAAACTTTCTAGCAACTGATACGTCAAGTCTGTGGTAGGCCGGTAGTCTCGTAAGTGTTTTGTTGGTATTGATCACCTCAAAGTTTACCACTTCATCTTGGTTGTTAATGAAAAAGTTTATTTCTGGTGCTAGAAAGGGTTTGCCACTTCCATAAGTCCATGTGGCTGAGATATTCCAATCCGGAAGTTCTAATATGTTCACAAGTTTTAATTCATTGCGTTGGTCTTCTCTCGCAGGAATCTTCTCGTCATCATTAATCACATCAAATTGATTGGTCGCCTTACTTCTGGTATAGGAGATCCAACCTTGGTATGGACCTATTTCCTTTTGGACAAGGAAGTCAATGCCAATGATTTCACTGGTGCCAAGTGCATCGACAATCTGAGCACGCCTAATGTTGGTGATTGGGTTGACCACGTATGAGACGATGTTCTCAGATAATCCGCTGATAGTTTTGGTGTAAAACTCAACATCAATGGTCAGGTTATTCTTTTCATATTGAAACCCTGCTATCCAATGGTCTGATTCAAGCACGGAGAATTGATTACCCGTCCTGCTAGGGTCTTGGTCCGCTAAAATCCAGCCATCTTGGGCATTGGTAAAAGGGTCATCAAAATTCTGTTCTCTAATGAATTGAAAATACTTTCCACTCGATGCTTTGATTTCAAGTGCTGGTGTAAGCTGATAGATGGCGCCAAAGCGATGAGAAAGAAAGCTTTTGTTTGAAAGACTGGAGATGTTATATCTTAATCCGGGGTTTAAAAGCAGCTTGGGGGTGATGTAGAACTTATCAGAGGCATATAGCGAAAGGATAGATCCCGTTCCGCTGAACAGTCTCGCTGTCAACAGGTTTCTATCATTGATCATCAATTGACTATTGACTTTAAGGTCAGAGTAGTTTGCTCCGAAGTCAATTCTGTGCCGCTTACCAGCAAAGAACTCGTTGCGCAAGTTCACTTGAAAATCTTCGACATCATTACGCCTATCCAAATCATTAAATCTTCGGACAGTTCCAGTACCATCCTTTGTGGTGTCAGAATAATTGTACTTATAAAAATGGTCTGAGTAGGCCAATTGAAGACTAGAATTCAAATTACTTGTCCACTTTCTGGACCATACCAGCCCTATGCCAGTATTTCCCCAGTTGGCGTTCTCTTGAACCTCTTGAATCTGTCTGATACTATTATTGGGTGCTCTATTTATGGATTCGAAATTGGCATCGAGATTGTCCTGACCATTGTATAGGGTAAGGCTCAGCAAATCGCGATATGATACATTGTATGTGGCTTTCGCATTGATGTCGTAAAAGTGGAAATCAGGTCTTAGTACATCACTGGCATTGATGCCTTCTATATCGTTTGACTCTTCTCGAAAATTTCGATATAGATTTTCAAAGAGTTTGCTCCTAATGATATCGGTATAGGCCCTTCTCGCACTAATATGAAGAGCGCCTCGACCTCCATTGAGTGGGGTGTTCACACTAAAACGAGCGCTGAGCAGGTTTACCCCTAACGAATAACTAGGTTCTTTAAAACTGCCGGTATTTCCCGTCATATCAATTACGCCTCCTATTCTTCCACCATATTTCGCCCCAAAGCCCCCCTTATAGATTTGAATGTCTCTAATTGCATCTGAATTGATGGCGCTGTATACACCAAAGAAATGATCAAGTCTGTAGATATTGAAGCCATCAAAGAGGACGAGATTGTGTGTGGAAGGGCTATTTCTGATGCTTAATGCAGAAGATGTTTCGTTTGTGCCTCCAATACCGGGAAGCAACTGTAGTGAACGAAAGACATCAAATTCGCCCAAACTTGGAAGTGCCGCTAGGTTGCGAGGGTCAATGGTCATTTGGGAAATCTCGTCACCATACTGTACGGTCTTCCTTTGGTTTTCTACCACTACAAATTCTGAAAGTTCAATCACGTTTTCCTCCATCATGATTTGGAGGGTCTGTCTGGTTTTTCCGGGAACAAGTTTGATTTCGGCCTTTTTATAACCGAGGTAAGATATTTCTATCGTACTGGTATCACTTGGAATTTTTGGGAGGACAAAATACCCGTCTTTGTTGGTAACTGTACCTCTGGATTCACCTCTTACACGAACTAAGGCGTTGGGCAAGTTTTCCCCGGTATTGCTGTCTTGTACAGAGCCGAAAACGGTGAGGTCGAACAGGCTTGGTGTTGTGATATCGAGGTTAACCTGCTTTGGGATGAGAATTATCTTACCGTTTAAAATCTGATAATCTATCCCTTTATCTTTCAGGATATTATCGAGGAAATTTGTGAGCGACAGGCCAGTGTAGGCGCCATCGATGGTTATGCCTGTGATCAGGGCGTCATCATAAGCAATTTTTATATCATACTTATTCCTGAGGGTACGGATAACTTTGGCTAAGGAAACGTCATCGAATCTTTCGGTAATACGTAGTTTGTTAATGTCTTGAGCAACAAGAAATGATGTAATTAGCCCAAAGAGTAGACAGTAAATAAATCGCACTATTGTACGTTGATTTGGTTTTCTTCCACTTCGTAAGTTAATCCCATAGGAATAAAAACGAGCTGCAAAGCTTCGGTCAAATTAGACTTACTGAAATATCCGTTATAGAAAAGGCCGCTTAGGTTAGCGGAAACGTTGAACTTTATATCAAACTGCCGCTCCATCTCGTCCATCACTTCTCGTAGGTTAATTCCATCGTAATAGAAGTTTCCTTCACGCCAGGCACCAACTTGACTGACGTTGACTTCCATTGTGTTTAAGGTATTTATTTGTGCCACACCTTTTGAAAACTCAGTGTAGTATGCTTTATATCCTGGAATTAGAATGGTCTCTTGATCTTTGAACGATACTTTTACGGTGCCTGTCTTACATGTTACCTCGAAGCCAGTGGGTCTTGCGTAGACATTAAATGATGTGCCAAGTACTTCAACTTCACCATAATCAGTGACAACTTTAAACTTGCTTCCGGGCTCTACTTCAAAGAAAGCTTCTCCTTCTAGCCTAACAACTCTTTCCTTGTCCCATCGATCTTCAATAACTGAGATTGAGCTTTGGGAATTGAGCGAGACGACAGAATTATCAGGAAGGCTGTGCGTAATGGTACTTGTCAAAGCTGTTGAGTAAATGGAAGGACCTGACATCTGCATCATACCGAAATAGCCTAGCAAGAAAATAGCCGCAATGCTGGCTACCCAAGCTATCCATTGTTTATTTCCACCTCTCTGTGGAACGAGGATAACCTCGTTATCGGTAGACGCTTCATTTATCCTTTCCAGTACGCTTGACCATGCCTCTGTTTTTGGTTTGTTTTCAGGAACAGTAAGCTTCTCCGTGAAAGCAATAAGCTTCTCCATTTCCGCCATTTCATCTGCCGAAACTTCTTTTGAGAGCCAATCTTGAATGAGTTTATCCTCTTTCACGGTATCAAATTAGTTAAATTTTGTATTTAATATGTTCTCGGAGATGTGACAACGCTCCGTGCATTCGTTTTTCGACTGCTTTTACACTTAATTCAAGGCGTTCGGCAATCTCTTTATAAGTCATTTCTTCAATACGATTCATCAGAAACACCTCGCGTTGTTTCTCAGGTATGCTGCTAATGACGCCTTCCAGTTCTTGCTTAAACTCCTTTTCTTCTAGTTGGAATTCGGGAGAGTATTCTTCGTATCTGTCCTTATTTTTTTCAGCAAAGTTCACCACCACCTTATCATGTCGAATTTTATTAAGCAACATGTTACTGGCAATGGTATATAGGTAACTTTTCACAGTTTCTAATTGAACTTCATCGCGCTTATCCCAAAGTTTGACAAAGACATCTTGCGCTAAGTCTTCGCTCTGATCAATATCCCCACACTTGTAGTATAGAAAGTTTTTGATCGGAGTATAGTATTGCTCGAAAATGTCTTTGAATTCCGAGAGAGTCATTAGTTAGCAGCCGTTTTGATTGGTGTAAGATAAGTAAAAATTGTATTTCAGTTTATTTTGAGGGGTTTTTGAGAAGGCTTTCTTTTTTTTAAAAATAATTTGAGCCAAGGATTTGCAATAATGAAAACGCTAATTACCTTTGCAGACCCAATTATAAGGGCGCTTAGCTCAGTTGGTTCAGAGCACCTCGTTTACACCGAGGGGGTCGGGGGTTCGAATCCCTCAGCGCCCACACAGAAGGCTGTCATATGACAGCCTTCTTTTGTTGGTATGCATTACGTTTATATTCTATATTCTCCATCACTGGATCGTTTTTACACTGGTGAGACGGTCAATGTTGAAACTCGTTTGATTCGACATAATTCAGGCTATTATGGTGGTGCAAGTACCTCAGTTACGAAGGATTGGCAGGCTTTTTTAATTATCACTTGTACAGATAAGACTCAGGCGTTGAAAGTTGAGCGGTTCATTAAAAAGCAAAAGAGCAGTAAATTTATTCGTAAGCTCAAGGGGCAACCATCGATAATTGAAGATATTTTAAGAAGATTTTAGTAGGGGTTCGCCCCGAAGCTTCGGGGCCTCAGCGCCCACATTAAGCACAAAGCCTGCATCGTAAGATGCGGGCTTTTTTGTTTGTGTTCAGAGCAAAACTTGTTTTGAGTTTGAACCAGACAAAAATGCAAATCAGCATAGCTGATATGGATTTGTATTTACAGGAGTGGTTGCACAGGGATCACTTCTATGTAATCCCTCAGCGCCCACATTAAGCACAAAAGACCACTCATCGAGTGGTCTTTTTTTTATGCTCATTCTTTGAGGGTGAGCACCCATGGGTTTGAAATCGACTATAGTGAGGTTCAGGTTCGCCAGGGGTTACTGATTCGGCAGTCATGAGCGTTTCATCTTTTTGATAATTTATCGGTTTTCGTCTTCCTGAACTTGTTTCAGGATCTACTCTCAGTTAAGTGTTAAGATTCTGAAACCTGCTTGCAGCAGTCGGGTGAGTTCAGAATCTACTAATTCCTGTAAAAATGAATAAGCCCCTGAAACAAGTTCAGGGTGACGTGTTGTTGATCATTGATTAGCAACGGTCACACCCACAAAGGAGTCGGCCGTGCCATAATACATAAACCACTTGCCTTTAAATGGAACCAAAGCTTCTAGGAATGTAGTGCCGGCAGCGTATTGTCCTGTTACTTCATGAGGTAGGCTAGGGCAGATGAAAGGGCTGTCCATTCGAGTGATAAATTTTGATGGATCGTTCAAATCAAAGAGTGCTTGTCCACCGCAATATGTTTCTATTGGTATGTTTGGATCGGCAATAATAGAGGGGTCACTTGGTAGGCCATTTTTTCCGTTATAAAAGAGTAGGATACCCTCATCTGTGAGTAAAGCTGGTGGGCCTGGCTCTGTCAAAAAGCTATCGAATTTACCCTGTCTTGTATCCATTACAATCGCTAGTTCTCCAGCATCGTTCTGAAGTGGAGTCCAATTGATTAAGTCTTCAGACCATGCGAGGTTTACGCCACGTTCGCCAAAATACATCCAGTATTTATCATTGATTTTTGTAGCGATAAGCTCATTGCCTACTTGCTTGCAAACGATGGAGCCTGATTTACTCCAAGTATCTAAAAACTTTCCTTCGAATGCATTTAAAAGGGCAGGGCCGTGCTTTGTCCATTCGGTAAGGTTATCGCTAGATGCGATGGAAAGGCGCGCCACATCTTGATTCCATGCTGTATAGGTCATGATATATTTTCCGTCAGGTCTTTTGACGACTCGTGGATCTTCACAGCCTCCAGGATAATCCCACTTTAAATAGGCGGATGAGTCTGGATAGAGGACAGGCTCTGGCAACTTATTAAAGTTCATGCCGTCCGTACTCCATGCTAACCCAATGCGAGAGGTTCTACCTCCTAAATAAGCTTTTGGATTGTCTTCCGCACGAAAGAACATAAATATCGTATCGTTGCGATTTACGGCTGCAGGGTTGAAAATATCAGCCTTTTGCCAAGCGACTTCTGTATTAGTGAGCGGATCAAGAAATGTATAGCTAGAATCAGCTTGCATGATAGGGTTCTGCTCAGGTTTTACAAAACCTTCTATCCAAGGTGATTTTGGAGTACTACATCCGGCTAAGAAAAGGATGGATAAAAAAAAGAGGCATGATTTCATGCCTCAATGTAACTCATTTGAATCGCCTTTCAGTATTTAAAAACTTGCCAACTTCTCTTCTAAGATCTTGATCTTGGATTCAGCATCAGCCTGCTTCTTTTTCTCGTTGGCAACAACTTGCTCTGGTGCGCCACTAACAAAGCGTTCATTGCTGAGTTTTTTGCTCACACTGTTTAAAAAGCCTTTGGTGTATTCTAGCTCTTTCAGAATTTCTGCCTTCTCTTGTTCTGGGTCAATAGCGCCTTCCGCCATTGGAAGATAGAACTCATCAGAGTTAATGACGAAACTTAATGCATTATCAATCTTCTCTTCTGTAGGTTGAATCTCTCCAATGTTCCCCAGTTTTTTGATGGTTCCTTCAAAAGCATCGTATGCTGACTGATCTTTCGCGCGAACGAAAAGGTTCAATTGTTCTTTTGGTGAAAGGCCTTTACTGCTTCTTGCGTTTCTGATGTTTGATACCAATTCGAAGACTGTATCGGCTTGTTTGATCAAATCTGGATTCAATTCTCCTACGACAGGCCATGCCGAAACGATCAGGTCTTGTCCATCTTCTCTTTCTCTCAGCTGACTCCAAACTTCTTCGGAGATAAACGGCATGAAAGGGTGTAGAACCTTCATCAATTTCTCGAAGAGGTTCAAAGTTACCTGGTAAGTAGCTGGATCGATCGGTTCGCCATAAGCAGGCTTAATCATTTCTAAATACCAAGAACAGAAGTCGTTCCATACCAATTTGTAGGTGCTCATTAAAGCATCCGACATTCTGAATTTACTGAAATGATCTTCGATTTCAGTGAGTGCTTGATTGAACCTTGCATCAAACCATTGAATGGCGATCTGATTTTCATTAGGCATGGCATCGCCTTTTACCTCCCAATTCTTTACGAGGCGGAAAGCATTCCAAATCTTGTTGGCAAAGTTTCTACCCTGTTCAACTAGCTTCTCATCATACAACAAATCATTTCCGGCAGGAGAAGAAAAAAGCATGCCTGTTCTGACTGCATCAGCACCCAACTCTTTGATTAAATCCAAAGGATCAGGTGAATTGCCCAATGATTTAGACATTTTTCTTCGTTGCTTATCTCGAACGATACCCGTTAGGTAAACATGTTGGAATGGCTTCTCACCTGTATACTCATAGCCTGCTATGATCATTCTGGCTACCCAGAAGAATAGAATCTCTGGGGCTGTCACTAAAACTGAAGTAGGGTAGAAGTAGTCCAATTCAGCATTCTTTCCCTTAATAATCTTACCGGTTTCTCTGTCGAAGCAATCGTCATTGAAGCCATCAAAAACAGCCATGGGAAACAGCCATGATGATGCCCAAGTATCAAGTACGTCCTCATCTTGTTTGAGGTCAGCGGACGAAAGATTTTTGCCAGATTTTTCACGCGCCAAGGCCAAGGCTTCCGTTGCTGTCTCAGCTACTACGAAGTCGTCATCACCCGTTCCGTAGAAGTATGCTGGAATGCGTTGCCCCCACCATAATTGACGAGAGATGCACCAGTCACGAACGTTTTCCATCCAGTGGTTGTAGGTGTTCTTGAATTTGGCAGGAACCAATTCTACTTCGTCATCCATCACTACCTTATGAGCAGTTTTGGAAATCTCTTTCATGTTAATGAACCACTGCAAAGAAAGCTTTGGCTCTATGACAGAACCTGTTCTTTCTGAACGGCCAATTTTTGTAGTGAATTCTTCTTCGCCCATTAGGAAGCCAGCGGCATCAAGGTCCTTGATGATTTGCTTTCTCACTTTGAAGCGGTCCATTCCTATGTACCCAGGAATTTCACACTTCTCATTTAGCTTACCATCCGCACTGATGGTGTCGATGATTTCAAGGTTGTGGCGTAAGCCGATTTCATAATCATTTGGATCATGCGCAGGCGTAACTTTCAAGCAACCTGTACCGAATTCGATTTCAACGTAATCATCTCCAATGATCGGAATCTCACGGTTGATGAATGGAACGATGGCTTTCTTGCCTATTAAATGCTTGAAACGATCGTCTTTTGGGTTTACGGCAATACCGGAGTCACCCATGATGGTTTCAGGACGACCTGTTGCAATGATTACTTTTTCGTCTGAATCCTTTATGTCATACTGAACCTTATAGAGCTTGGCGGTTTGCTCTTTTTCGTCATAAATAACTTCTTCGTTAGAAACAGTCGTTTGGGCTTCAACATCCCAGTTGACCATTCTCCACCCACGGTAGATATATCCTTTCTTGTGCAGGTCAACGAACACGCGAAGTACGGCATCATGATAGCCTTCGTCCATGGTGAAAGCCGTGCGATCCCAATCACATGAAGCACCTAGTTTCTTCAATTGTTCAAGGATGATCCCTCCATATTTTTCTTTCCACTCCCAAGCATGCTCCAAAAACGCATCTCTTGAAAGATCGGATTTTTTAATGCCTTGCTCGCGGAGCATGCGTACTACTTTGGCCTCGGTGGCAATGGACGCGTGATCAGTTCCGGGAACCCAAAGTGCTTCTTTGCCTTCCATTCTTGCCTTCCTAATTAAGATATCTTGAATGGTATTATTCAACATGTGTCCCATGTGCAAGACACCCGTGACATTCGGAGGAGGAATGACGACAGTAAATGGCTCTTTGTCTGGGTTTACTTTGGCTTTGAAATAGCCTTTGTCCATCCAGTGTGCGTACCACTTATCTTCTATTGCTTGCGGGTTGTACTTAGTTGAAATTGACATTGAATTGTTTGAATAAAATTGAGGTGCAAAAATAGGGGGAATAGTCGGGAGTAGGAAGAATAAAGTGTGAAGGCTTGGGTTGAGTAATCGCAGGTCAAGTAGTTACTTTTTAATTAATCTATTAGTCGTTGATTTAGTAATCTGCCAAAGAGCAAAATGACCCCTTCTCTGTCATCTGAATCAATCAGTTTTTCATAGGTTTTTAGTAAATCTGGATTGTTGCTCAAAGCTGATTTCATTTTTTTCTTATCAAAACACTTCATCTCACCTGTCAATCGATCAATCAAGGCAGGTACTTTCATTCCAGCACTAGCAGACCCTGCTAAAGCACCTAATAAACCACCTCCCATGGACGTGGTGGTTTTTGACGCTTTGCTACTATCATACACCCGATCATAAATAAAAAAGTAGTCCTCATTTAGTTCTGATAGCTCTACGAAGTAATTTTTCGAGTAATAATATCCTACGTTCAAATATGCGTTCAGCCCATCATGAAATGCTATTACAGGCTCTGATACTTTTGTCCCTTCGGAGTCTTTTAGGGTATATTTTGATCTAAGTTCTTGAGTCGTGTCCCCTTCAATTACGTGAGAATAATTATAGGTTGGAGTGTTCGTAAGTATATCTTGAAAAGTAGTATAAATACCTTTTTGAAGAGCTGATCCTGTAGAGGGTTCTGCTGATCCTTCAAAAGGTTCGAACGTATTGAAAAAATGTTTTTTATTAAAAAAAGTTTCAATCGAATTTCCCAGAAGCCTTCCAAGAGGCTTTTCGATGTACTTAACCAAAGGTGCATAGTTGGTCACTGAATATACTAAGCTATACGAATTCTCACTGTTTTTTAAATAGAAGTCGGTGGATAGATAGAGTCGAGCGTTTACAGATGGTAGCTTATTCTCAAGAATGTGTACATCCGAAACTACAATTTTCATTTTGGTTGAGTTTATCTTCGGGTACTCCTTTTCTAACACTTCAGACAAAACCTCTTCTAATGAAGAGTTAGGGGTGGTGACTTCAAGTTTATTTGAACAACCTTTGAATCTAATATTGATTGGCTTGTCTTCTTTTACCTCTAATTTCTCTAGTCCAAAAGCGACACTTTCTGCATAAAGTCTCGCTTTTATTTTACTAGGGTTTAGTACATAGGTTTTACATTCTGTTAAAATGCTCTTCTTGTTAAGGGCTTGGCTTGTAGCTATTTGACTTTGAACGACTATGATAATAAAAATAAGAACTCTTTTCATCTTAGTTTGATATTCAGGTAAAGGTTTACTGCTTTCGGTAAGTGCCTAAGATACGAGTTTATTCATTCACTAAACTTAAACGTTAGTGCGCTTTTTAACTAATGCTAATAAGGTCTAATTATATACGACCCATGTTCAAATTCATACCTGATAAGCCGTTTTATGAATGTTCTTCGAGAGCACAAAAGAACTTTGAACTTGCCCTAGGTTCGCAATGGTCGAAAGTTTGGTGAGGATGAACGATTCATACTTCTCCATGTTCTTGACCACAATTTTCAATAAGAAGTCAAAATTACCTGCAATATGATAGCACTCCATTACCTCCGGATACTGGTCTACTTCAGTGACAAATTTTTCTAAGTAGGAACGAGAGTGCTTCGTCAGGCTAATCGAGATAAATGCGGTTAGGCTAAGGTCTAATTTTCTATTGTCCACTAAGGCGACATACTGCTTAATGATACCGTTTTTTTCCAAGCGCTTGACGCGCTCAAAAACGGGGGTTGTGGACAGGTTCAGTTGATCGGCCAAGGCTTTGGTTGTGATCCGTCCGTCTTGTTGAAGGATCTCTAAAATCTTAATGTCTGTCTGGTCAAGCTTCATAAAGACGATTCATCTATTGTGTTCCTAAAATTACTAGATTATTGATTGAATATTCTTTAAATAAGTAGATTAATAGTTGATTCAACTAATTAATACCGAATAAATAGAAAGAGTGATTTTTGATTGACTGAATACTTTAGCTTTGTTTCAATAAAGAAACCCCCAATGCTCATGAACGATCTACTCTCCAAATTTGAAAATAAGCCGCCCGAAATTGTCTTTGAATGGCGCGACCAAGAAACAGAAGCTGAAGGCTGGGTAGTGATTAATTCACTCAGAGGAGGAGCAGCCGGTGGTGGTACTCGAATGCGCAAAGGGTTGAATAAGAGAGAAGTAGAGTCCCTAGCTAAAACTATGGAGGTTAAGTTCTCGATTTCGGGCCCACCAATAGGGGGAGCGAAATCTGGGATTAATTTCGACCCTAAAGATCCGAGAAAAGAAGGCGTTCTAAAAAGATGGTTTGCTGTGGTGAGTCCCTTGCTGAAATACTATTATGGTACTGGAGGCGATTTGAATGTGGATGAAATTCACGAAGTAATCGCCATGACCGAAGAGGCAGGTATCTGGCACCCGCAGGAAGGCGTTTTTAATGGACACTTCAAACCAAACGAAGCATCAAAGATCAATCGCATCGGGCAGCTTAGAAATGGCGTGGTTAAGGTGATTGAGAATATTGAGTATTCACCTGATGTTACCAAAAAGTACAAAGTTGCTGACATGATTACGGGTTATGGTGTAGCTGAGGCTATCCACCATTACTATGAAATTTGGGGTGGTAATTACAAAGAAAAGAGAGCCGTGATCCAAGGCTGGGGGAATGTAGGAGCTGCAGCTGGTTTCTACTTGGCTCAGATGGGCGTTAAGATTGTCGGTATTATTGATAGAGAAGGTGGCTTGTTAAACCAAGAAGGTTTTAGCCTAGAAGAAATCAGAAGCCTATTTGTCAATCGTAAAGGCAATCAACTGAATGCCGAAAACATGGTCTCGTTTGACGAAGTAAATGAAGGTATTTGGGATTTAGATTTTGAGATCTTTGTACCTGCCGCAGCTTCAAGGTTGATCACCAAGGATCAGGTAGATCGTATGATTGAGACTGATTTAGAGGTAATTTCATGTGGGGCGAATGTGCCTTTTAACGACCCAGAAATCTTCTTTGGAGAGACGGGTTTATATGCTGACCAGAACCTTTCCGTAATTCCTGATTTTATTGCGAATTGTGGAATGGCGAGGGTTTTTGCTTATCTTATGCAAGGTGGAGTGGCTTTGACAGACGAAGCTATTTTTGAAGATACCTCAGCCATAATTCGTGAAGGCCTTCAAACGGTGTATGACTTATCGGCTGACAAGAAAGGTATATCTCAAAGGGCTTTAAATCACTCACTCACACAACTTGTTTAAGAAATTTTAGACTATGCCATTTTATCATCAACTCGGTAAAATCCCTCACAAGAGACACACGACTTTCAAAAAGCCGGATGGAAGCTATTACTACGAGCAGGTTTTCGGTACCATCGGCTTTGATGGAATGTCGTCATTATTGTATCACGAACATCGCCCTACTCAGGTTAAAGAGGTGCTCAAGTCATATGATGTCTCACCAAAGATTGCGGTAGAAAAGAACATGCTTTCGCTTGGGATTAAAGGTTTTTCAGTTCCACCTAAAGCGGATTATTTAGAAAGTAGAACACCAGTTTTGGTAAACAATGACTGCCATATTGTTCTAGCTTCACCTCAAGAATCTTTAAGAGACTATTTTTATAAGAACACCGACTGTGATGAGTTAATCTTCATTCACGAAGGATCTGGGACGCTGAGAACATTACTCGGGAATATTGAATTCAGCTATGGGGATTACTTAATGGTGCCTCGCGGAATGATCTATCAGATAGATTTTAATACAAAAGACAATCGCTTGTTCATTGTAGAGTCACATCGGCCGATCTATACGCCCAAGCGCTATCGTAACTGGTTTGGACAATTACTAGAGCATTCACCATACTGTGAGCGCGATATTCGAAGACCGCAAAACCTTGAGACTCATGATGAGAAAGGTGATTTCATCATAAAGGTGAAGAAACAGGGAATGATTCATGAATATGTATATGCAACCCATCCATTCGATGTGATCGGCTGGGACGGTTACAATTTTCCTTACGCCTTCTCTATTCATGATTTCGAACCAATAACTGGTCGTGTACATCAGCCGCCACCAGTTCACCAAACTTTTGAGACAGACGCCTTTGTGGTTTGCTCATTTGTACCAAGGCTTTTTGATTATCACCCACAGGCTGTTCCAGCACCTTACAATCATAGTAATATTGATTCTGACGAGGTGCTCTACTACGTAGATGGAGACTTTATGAGTCGGAATAATATTGAAAGAGGGCAGATAACGTTACATCCGGCTGGCATTCCTCATGGACCGCATCCTGGTGCGATGGAAAGGAGTTTGGGAGTGAAAGAGACTGCTGAACTCGCTGTGATGGTGGATACTTTTAAACCTTTGAAAGTCACAGAAGCGGCTATGAATATTTTAGTAAAAGACTACCACAAATCGTGGTTAGAATAATTGGTTCAAAGTTCTCGATTTAAGCTTGTCCAAGGCAAGAAACTTAACACTGAGAACATGAAACTTAAAACTTAATAGTATGGAGAATACGACCTATCCTGGAGAAAAGATTTTCAAAGAAGCGCAAGACTTCTTGCCAATGAATGGAACGGACTACGTAGAATTATACGTGGGCAATGCCAAGCAAGCGGCTCATTATTATAAATCCGCCTTTGGCTTTCAGTCGGTTGCATATGCTGGATTAGAGACAGGTTTGAAAGACCGAGTTTCTTATGTTTTGCAACAAGATAAAATTCGATTGGTACTCACGTCTCCCTTGACAGAGGGTGGGCTTATCAACGAGCACATCAACAAGCATGGTGATGGTGTGAAGGTGATCGCATTGTGGGTAGATGACGCCACCAAGTCGTGGGAAGAAACTACAAAGCGTGGGGCCAAATCCTTTATGGAGCCTCAAAAAGAAGAAGATAAACATGGCTATGTGGTGAAATCAGGAATTCATACCTATGGCGAAACGATCCACATCTTTGTAGAAAGAAGTAATTACAAGGGCGTTTTTATGCCAGGGTTTCAAGCTTGGAAATCAGACTATAGCCCTTCCGAAGTTGGCCTAAAATATATCGACCATATGGTGGGTAATGTAGGTTGGGGAGAAATGAACAAATGGTGTGAGTTCTACGAAAAGGTAATGGGCTTCACCCAGTTAGTATCTTTTGATGACAAGGACATTTCTACGGATTACACAGCCTTGATGAGTAAGGTAATGAGCAATGGCACCGGGCGGATTAAGTTTCCGATCAATGAGCCAGCAGAAGGTAAAAGAAAGTCTCAGATAGAAGAGTACATCGATTTTTATAATGGGGCCGGTGTACAGCATGTTGCCATGGCTACTGATAACATCATCGAGACTATCGGAGCGCTTAGGGCCCGAGGTGTTGAGTTTTTGAAGGTGCCTGAGATATATTACGATGATGTGTTGGATAGGGTAGGTGAAATAGATGAAGACCTTGAGCCACTGAAGAATTTGAACATCCTGATAGATAGAGATGACGAAGGTTATCTTCTTCAGATTTTTACCAAACCAATACTCGATCGTCCGACCATGTTCTTCGAAATTATTCAGAGAAAGGGCGCTCAGTCCTTCGGTAAAGGAAACTTCAAGGCCCTTTTTGAGGCCATTGAAAGAGAACAAGAATTAAGGAATACACTTTAAAAGCAGGTCGTCACTGCGAGGAAGTATGACGAAGCAGTCTCCTAAAAGCGATATGGAGATTCTTTCGGGTCGTGCCTCCCTCAGAATGACGGTGAAGACATTATGATCAAAGCAAACGATCCATCAAGGAGGTCTTGGGTAGCTGTAGCCGCAGCTTCAGATTTTTCAATACAGAATATACCATTCGGTATATTCAAAACCTCTAACCTATCCCCAAGAGCGGCCACAGCCATTGGAGATTTAGTTTTAGACCTTTCAGTGCTAGAAGAGGAGGGTTATTTCGATGAACTAGGACTACCTAATAATATCTTCTCAAGGTCGGAACTAAACGACTTTATGGAATTAGGAAAAACCACGACTAGAAAGGTGAGAGATAGAATTTCAGACCTGTTAGAAGAAGGAAATGGCGAACTGAGAGATAATGAGAAGCTAAGATCAACTGTATTTCACGAAATGGAATCTGTTGAAATGTTGATGCCAGTGCGCGTACCGAACTATACAGACTTTTATTCTTCAGAGCAACATGCTTTTAATGTTGGGACGATGTTTCGAGGTCCAGAAAACGCATTAATGCCGAACTGGAAGCATATTCCGGTAGGCTATCATGGTAGGGCTTCTTCCATTGTAGTTTCTGGTACTCCTTTTCACCGACCGAAAGGTCAGACGAAAGCTGATGATGCCGATGTACCCTCTTTTGGTCCATGTCGGCTGCTAGACTTTGAATTGGAAATGGCATATATCACCTGCAAAGAAAATGCCTTGGGTGATGCTGTATCAACCAAAGCGGCTGAAGATTATATTTTTGGATTCGTTATTCTCAATGATTGGTCGGCACGCGATATTCAGAAATGGGAGTATGTCCCGTTAGGTCCATTCCTTGCTAAGAATTTTGCTTCTCATGTTTCACCATGGGTGGTCACCATGGATGCTTTAGAGCCCTTTACGGTTGCTGGCCCGAAGCAAGACCCAGAAGTACTTTCTTACCTTCAGTATGAATCACCAACTCATTTTAATGTTAACCTTCAGGTGGGCATTCAACCTGAAGGTGCCGAAGAGCAAGTCGTTTCAAATTCTAATTTCAGACATATGTATTGGAACGTGCGACAGCAGCTAGCACATCATACGGTAAATGGCTGTAATATGCAGGTGGGTGATATGTATGGATCAGGTACAATTTCTGGCCCTGATGAAAGTGCCTATGGCTCTATGTTGGAATTATCATGGCGAGGTACCAAACCAATCGCCATGAAGGATGGTTCTGAAAGAAAGTTTATCCAGGATGGTGACACCGTGATTATGCGTGGGCATGCTGAAAAGGATGGTGTACGCGTTGGGTTTGGGGAAGTGAAAGCTAAAGTATTACCAGCTAAATAAAGATTGTTTCCCGATCGTTCGGGTGAGCACAAGAAATAAATGAGAATAAATCCAAAGGAAATATCAACCCCCGATTTGCATGCGCATTTATTGGGTTGCATTGGCCCGAGGCCAATTGCATTTGCTAGTACGGTAGATGAGCAAGGTAATCCCAATCTGGCTCCATATAGCTTTTTCAATGTTTTCAGTACCAATCCTCCAACGCTGATATTATCTCCTGCTAGGCCTAGAGATCTTGTGTTGAAGCATACGCTTAAGAATGCGATGGCTACGAAAGAAATCGTCATCAATGTTGTCAATTTTGACATTGTAGAGCAAATGTCGCTGAGTAGCACCGCTTATGCTGAAGGTGTAAATGAATTTATAAAGTCGGGTTTAACCCCCGTTGGCTCTGAATTGGTTAAGCCACCTCGTGTGGGTGAATCAATTGCTTCATTTGAATGTAAGGTAAAAGAAGTGGTGCACCTAGGGGAAGAGGCTGGTGCTGGTAACCTCATTATTTGTGAGATACTTTTAGCCCATATCAAGGATGAAGTGCTGGGAGAAGACGGCAAGCCAGACCCTTATAAAACCGACCTTGTCGGAAGGATGGGAGGCGACTGGTATTGCCGAGCTAATGGAGAGGCTGTTTTTAAACTGCCCAAGCCTAATAAGAACTTAGGTATTGGAGTCGATCAAATTCCCGCTTCCATCCGCAATAGTTCGATACTTACCGGCAATAATTTAGGGAGATTAGGAAATATTGAAAAAATCCCCGAAAATGATCGCATATTTGCATTTTCAGAAACGGCTGAAATACGTGAAATCAAAACACGTTTTATCAACGATCGAGAATCAATGGACAATCACTTGCACGAATTAGCACAGCGATATTTGGCAGATAACGATCTTGAAAAAGCTTGGTTGACACTTATGCAGGCCACTCAAAATCAATAAGAATACTAACTACTATTAAAAATAAAACTTATGAAAAAACTCATTTTAACATTGGCACTAGTTGTTGTAACTGTTGGTGCTTCCGCTCAGGTAACTTTAGGTCCTAGAATTGCGCTAACCTCTACTAACCTCGATTTGAGAGAAGAAGTGGCGAATGTGCAGTCTGGCGATGCAGAGTTCGGCTTCCAGTATGGACTTTTTGCACGTGTCAAAGTACCAATAATCGGACTTTATATACAGCCTGAATTACTTTTCAGTAAGGCTGAATCTTCAATTACATCTGGTGCTCAGAATGTAGACTTATCTTTCAACAGAATAGATGTGCCTATTATGATTGGCGGAAAAATCGGTCCGTTAAGAATTAATGCGGGTCCTTCGCTTAGCTTTTTGACGAGTGCTGAAAGTGATGTGGCAGGCCTTGTGACTGATATTAAGGATAATTACAGCAGCACTAACGTTGGCTTTCAAGCGGGTATTGGTGTTGATATTTTGAAATTTGCGATTGACTTAAAATACGAAGGAAGTCTTAGCGAGAGATTTGGTGATGCGATCACTGTAGCGGGTAATAGCTTCGCGACTGACGAGAGACCAAGTCAAATTGTATTGGCCGTGGGTTTCAAGTTATTCTAATTATCGCTTGAACAAAAAAAGAAAGGAAGTCCTAAAGGGCTTCCTTTCTTTTTTTGTTGGCTTTTTTGGTCGCTTCGACATTCTTTTCGATGCGATGACCTGGCCTAGACCATTTGATTTTTTCGCCAGGAACCTCAGTCATCTCTTCTTGTGGAAGAGGTGTTGGTTTGGCGCCTTTTGCATAAGGTTTCATAGGGTTGATACCCAGAATATCGAAGAGCTCCATGTCTTCATTTACATCCGGGTTCGGGGTAGTCAATAGCTTGTCGCCAGCAAAGATTGAACCTGCCCCGGCTAAGAAACAGAAAGCTTGGCCTTCTTTACTCATTTCAGTTCTACCTGCGGAAAGCCTAACCGTAGTGATTGGCAAAACGATTCGCGTAGTGGCAACCATTCGAATCATATCCCAAATCGGAACGATGTTCTGTTCTTCTAATGGCGTACCTTCCACAGAGACTAGTGCATTGATGGGTACAGACTCTGGCTGAGGACTCAGTGAGGCCAACGCGAGCAACATGCCTGCACGGTCTTCAATAGATTCGCCCATTCCAATAATACCACCGCTACAAACCGTTACGTTCGTTTTACGGACATTCTTTAATGTCTCCAATCTGTCTTCCCACCCACGTGTGGAAATAATTTCTTTATAGTATTCCTCGGACGAGTCAAGGTTGTGATTGTATGCGTACAAACCTGCTTCGGCCAATCGTTTGGCTTGGTTTTCACTCAGCATACCTAAGGTACAGCAAACCTCCATATCTAGGGAGTTGATCGTTCGCACCATATCGAGCACCTGATCGAATTCTGGGCCGTCTTCCACATTTCTCCACGCGGCTCCCATACAGACTCTTGAAGAGCCAGATGACTTTGCACGAAGCGCTTGCGCTTTCACCTGATCGACTGTCATCAGATCATTCTTCTCGATATCAGTGTGGTATCTAGCGGCTTGTGGACAGTAGGCACAGTCTTCAGGACAACCTCCAGTTTTAATGGATAGGAGGGTACTTACCTGAACTTCATTGGGGTTATGGTATTTCCTGTGAATTGTCGCTGCTTCATAGACTAATTCTAAAAGCGGTTTATTATATAAGTCAACAATTTCTTCCTTCGTCCAGTCGTGTCTGATCTCACTCATTCTTTAATTTTAAAGTATCGGCAAAATAGCGAGCTGCCCAATCAACTCCAATAACTAATACTATATTTGAAGCATATGGCATCTATCTACCTCCTATTAGGCACTAACCTCGGCAATAAGTTTAAAAATTTAGAAAGAGTAAGGGAAATCCTTGTATCTAATCGTGTTGCAATAAGAAGAGAGTCTTCTATCTATGAAACTGCGGCATGGGGTATTGAAGATCAGCCTTCATTTCTAAATCAAGTCTTAGAAATTGAGACTGCTAGGACGCCCGAAAAGCTTTTGGAGCTGACACAAGATATTGAGCAAAAAATGGGGCGTGTAAAAGAGGTTAAATGGGGTGAACGATTAATTGATATTGACATTCTTTATTATGGCGATTCGGTTGTTGATCAAGGTGATTTGCAGATTCCTCACCCTGAGATCAAGAACAGGCGATTTACATTAGTGCCTTTGGTTGAAATTGCTTCTGATTTTATTCACCCACAGTTAATGATTTCGCAGGAAGAAATGCTAAAGGCTTGCGAAGATGAATTAGAAGTAACATCCTACGAACAAGCCTTGTAGTAAATCGTTTCTCAGCTAGAAGCTAGAAGCTAGAAGCTAGAAGCTAGAAGCTAGAAGCTAGAAGCTAGAAGCTAGAAGCTAGAAGCTAGAAGCTAGAAGCTAGATACTCGATACCTCAGCTTCTCTATGGATTTTTTTCACTAATCCTTGGAGTACTTTCCCTGGTCCAGACTCTACAAAATGAGTCGCGCCATCTGCAACCATAGCTTGTACAGACTGAGTCCATCTTACAGGAGCAGTCAACTGAATTTTTAGATTCTGTTTGATCTCATCTAGGTCAGTTGATGCCTTAGCAGTAACATTTTGATAAATTGGACAGATTCCTTGACTGAAAATAGTAGCGTCTATGGCCTTCTCTAATTCTTCTCTAGCAGGTTCCATTAATGGCGAGTGAAAAGCACCTCCAACAGGTAATGGTAGTGCTCTTCGAGCACCCGCTTCTTTCGCCTTTTCGCAAGCGATTTCTATTCCTTTATGTGACCCTGAAATTACGAGCTGTCCCGGGCAGTTGTAATTTGCTGCCACAACTACCTCATCAATAGCGGCACAGAGTTCTTCTACAACATTATCTTCTAAGCCTAAGATGGCGGCCATGGTGGAAGGGTTGGTTTCACATGCTTTTTGCATCGCTGACGCGCGTTGGGAAACGAGTTTCAATCCATCTTCGAACGTCAATACTCCACTCGCTACAAGCGCAGAAAACTCTCCTAAGGAGTGACCCGCTACCATGTCTGGCTTGAAATTGTCTGAAATCTTCGCTAAGACCACCGAGTGTAAGAAAATTGCAGGTTGGGTAACCTTGGTTTCTTTCAATTGGTCAGCTGTTCCGTCAAACATAATGTCGGTAATGCGAAAGCCGAGTATCTCGTTTGCTAATTCTAAAAGTCGCTTTGCTTCGGCTGACGATTCGTATAAATCTTTGGCCATTCCCGGGAATTGCGCTCCCTGGCCAGGAAATACATATGCAGTCATTTCTTATTGGGTTTATTTTGGGTGTGTCAAAACTAATGAATAATCATTAAGCTTCCACAAATCTAGAGCGAAGCTCTGGAGTCGGCATTCGGCATGAATCTCGTTTCCCCCACCATTTGTACCTGTTTTTCGCAATGATGTCGTAAACCCAATGCCTCAAGAAAGGTGGGATAATGATGAAGGCATATAGGATTGGATAAAGGCCATTTAGTTTTTTGACTATTCTCAACGCAGCGGAGCTTTTTTTGTAAACTTGATCTTGACTCAGTAATACTAAACTATCAAAAGACTCAGTATCATAGCCCAACTGTAAAAGCTTTTTTTGCCCAAACTCGGATTGAAGTGCGGCAAACTTAAATTGCCCTTTAGGATCATGGTCAATGATAAAGTTCACAGCACCGTTGCACAGGTTGCAAACTCCATCGAAAAGTAAAATATCCTGTTTTGCTATGTTTTCTTTCTCGTCCAAATCGTTGTTGATTCAACTTTCTATGTTAGCGTAACATAATGCTTTACCGTGTAAGTTCCTTGGTAATTTAAACTCTCTTCACTAGTAGAAGTTATCTAAATATTTTAACCCAGTTCCTGAATTCTTGTGTTCTAAGGTCCGGATTCAGCACGTTAAAAGTAACGATGGCAGAATAATAATAAGTACCAGATGGCAGTTGATTGCCATTGGCATCTTTACCATCCCAATCAATAAATATGTTTGGTTCAGATGCCTCTTCAGAACTATAGGTGAAAATTTCTGCGCCACCCCATCTATCAAAGACTTGGAAAACGACTGATTCGACAAAGCGAGGACATTTACCGTTAGGCTGATCGAATGCTCTGAATGTGTCATTTATCCCATCTCCGTTAGGCGTAAAGGTATTTGGTAATTCATAGTTAGGGCAGTTGTCAAAACAGATAGGATCACTCAGTGTGCTCTCATTATTTGATCTATCGACCGAGGCTATTCTATAACATCCTTTTATTTCACTCAGGCCTGTGTGGTCAAAGCTGAGTGACCTGCTATTACCAACGAGTTCAAAACTATCTGATGCACCAGTAGGTGAGAAGTAAATATTATAGCTGGCAATGTCAGTGCTCGCATTATCGACAGTCCAAGTGACGGTATTTGTGAAATTTGAAAAGGCACAAGGCTCGACTTCTAAGAGCTGACAATTTGGGCTTTCCAATAAGATTAGAGGTGTACCATCAGGACCATTGATAACAACGGTGTCTCCAGGTACTTCAATATCCGGCTGCTCAGGCGGCTCTTCATCATTCGGCTGTACACAGATAATTTGCGAACTGTTTTCAAGAGGTTCTTCAATTAATGGGTTGCCATATCCTCCTCTAGAAACAACGAAATAGCAGTATTCTCTATCATCCAATAACGCTATGTTGTTAAAACTTCCATCGTCTAAATAACTAAAGCCGTCTTGTGTGACATTTACACTATCTATTAAAACAAAAGTGTCAATGTCAGTTGCAGCCGCATCTGTACGGTTTCTATAGATTAAATGATAAGGGGCGGACTGAATTTGGTTAGACCATGGAACGTCTGCTTGCCAATTTAAAGTCACTGACTGAACTTCTCCGATTGCATCTAGCCTCAAAGAGGATGCCGTAGAAGAACTATCGATTAGATTGTCGCCAGCATCATAAAATCTAACATGGTAGTTAAAGGGTTGATCGGTTGTATTTATACCGCTGTCAATAAGCATCGTGTCCGCAGTTGAGGCAACAAACGTTCTACCGGCAGTGCTGTTAAATCCGTCAAATCTAAAGAGTTCGTAGCGAAATGGTGGAGGGAAGAGTGTTTCGTCAATGTCTAACGGAGAAATCCATTTAACCATAATTTCACCATCGGTAGTACTTGTTTCATCTACAGAAACATTGGTGATGGTTGGAACATCAAGCGGAATGGTGACACAAAACTCTTCTGAAGCGTAACTTTCTCCACCTCCAGGTGCCGGAAATTTCGTAACGAGTCGGTAACAATAGTTGACACCTGGCCGAATGTTGGTATCATCTAGATAGTTGGTTTGATCAATTGGTAGTTCATCGATCAGTTCATACCCTGAGTTTGCCGGAATGCCGACATTACAGTTTTCAGGTGTAAAGTCGAAACTGTCCACTCTGCGATATACTTGCATCGTAGGACCAAAATTTGCCGGAGGGTAATTATCCCAATTCAGATTGATGGATGTGCTTGTGGCAATGTTAGCTGTTAGCCCAGTAGGGGCAGGAGCTACCACAATCACATTCCATACTTCGAAATCGGTGAACGCAGGGGCATCAGGATCGAAGGGGTCATCAGAGATTTTGAATTGTACCTCATAGGGTCTTTCTCTCACATGGGATAAGTCCGTTTGCCATCTGAAAAGCGATGTTGCTGGTTGATCTCTAAACCTTGGGTTCGGGTCTTCATCTGGTAGCCCGAGAAACTCTGCGGGTGAAATATTCAGCTCAAATACTCCACCGAAAGCCTCTAAAAGCACATCGTTTCCATCAGGGTCAGTACCAACTACGAGTGCTTCGAGAAGTGTCCCTGCTTCAATACAAGTGTCTTGCGGAATTTCTAATTGAGGCCTTTGATTGTCACAATCCTCCACAACAATTTGCATGTCCCTTGTTACAAAACCAATGAGCTCAAAACGATCATTGAGTTCTGAGAACCGCCATTCTTCAACGATAAAGGCGATATTGTATTCGCCTTCAAATTGAGGTGCATCCCAGGTTAATATACCCGTTACCGGGTCTATTTCGAATTGGGTGACTCCTACACCTGCTTCAGTCAATGTTGAGATGGATGGATCATCAAGCGGCAGGTAATTGTCTATTGTAACACCTCTATCTTGGAGAGGTGTAACCAATTTGTAGGCTAAACTATCACCATCTGGGTCAAACGCACCAGGGTTATGTACAAACCTTCCACCAATACAGGCTCTGTCAATAGGAGGGATAGTGAGAACAGGTGTGTCATTTAATCGATCACCTGCTCGAATTCTCAGGGCTGTTTCTACATGAAAGGCCAGACTTTCTGAAGCTGCACCTCCAAGATTAATGATGTTTGCATTTCTATTCTGTTCCGTAAAACTAACTACATAAACTCCGGGTCCATCGAAGGTATGATCGAACTGAATGGTGATGATGGAAGTGTTATTACCAATATTCACTTCCGTAATTATGTTGTCTACAGCTTCTGCTCTGAGTGCTTCAATTCCTGGACCAATGGTTCTGCCTTGGCCAAAATTAAATACTCCACCATCTCCAAACGGAACACCTTCAGTATCTCTATAGATAGTCAGTGTAAAACGGTACCTCAGTCCAGATTGAGAAATTCTTACCGCTGTTATCTCTCCTGCACGGATGTGTGTTGCCGAGACATCAATGGCAATTGCGAAAATCAGTAAAAAGCACAGAATTAATCTTCTGAACAGACTCATGTAATAATATCTTTTAGCTGTAAACGCAATATCTGCAAATAGTTGTACTTTCTCTTAATATTTCTTGACATAATGTAGTCTAGTAGATTCTTACTTTCGTGAGTTGATTAACCGTTTTTCTTGCCTGACTATTCAATCAATCTCCTTTTCAGAAGCTAGCAGCTTATAGGCTAGGGTCTAAAATTCAAAAGTATAGATGATTTTTCAGTAAAGACCATAAACAATTGTGGTAGACAGGTTCTTTTTAGTCCATAGCATATCAAAGTAGAATTGGCTTTGATTGCAAACGTTTGGAATATAACTTTGAGTCATAAATTTAACTGCTAACATATAATGAGTTGGGTTAAACAAACCTTCAGCAGTTCCATTGGACGTAAGTTTGCAATGGCACTGTCAGCACTTTTCTTGCTTGTATTCTTACTTCAACATTTCTCTATCAACTTCATATCGGTTTTTAGTGAAGAGGTCTTTAATGAGGTTTCCCATTTTATGGGTACAAACCCCTTGGTCCAATTCGCTTTACAGCCCGTGTTAATTTTCGGAGTTGTTTTCCATTTTGTAATGGGATTTGTGCTTGAAATAAAGAATCACAAAGCCAGAGAGGTAAAATATGCAATGAATAAAGGCGCTGCAAATTCTACTTGGTTCTCTAGAAATATGATTTGGTCTGGTTTGGTGATCTTAGGATTCATTGGACTACACTTCTATGACTTTTGGATTCCAGAAATCAATATTAAATACATCCAAGGAGACATGTCAGGTATGATCAATGGGGAGTTTAGGTACTATGAAGAGATGGTGCATAAATTCCATGATCCGATTAGAGTTGGTCTTTATGTTTTGTCATTCGTCTTTTTGGCAATGCACTTAAAGCACGGCTTCCAATCTGCATTCCAGTCAATGGGTGCAAGGCACGAAAAATATTCACCGGGCATCAAAAAACTGGGAGATATTTACGCGATTGCGATTCCTGCCGGTTTCATATTCATTGCGCTTTATCATCATCTAACTGCGATTTAAGAAAGGAATTATGACGACATTAAATTCGAAAATTCCAGAAGGTCCAATAGCTGATAAATGGACCAATTATAAGAATAATATTAACCTTGTCAACCCTGCCAACAAGAGGTCAATTGACGTGATTGTTGTGGGTACTGGCTTGGCTGGAGGCTCTGCGGCCGCAACACTAGCCGAGCTTGGCTATAATGTGAAAGCATTTTGTTACCAAGATTCTCCACGTAGAGCACATTCTATTGCAGCTCAAGGAGGAATCAATGCAGCCAAGAACTATCAAGGGGATGGTGACTCTACTTACCGACTTTTTTACGATACCGTAAAAGGCGGTGATTATAGATCTAGAGAAGCCAATGTTTATCGTTTGGCCGAGGTTTCTACCAATATTATCGACCAGTGTGTAGCACAGGGAGTTCCTTTTGCGAGAGATTATGGTGGGTTATTGGATAACCGTTCTTTCGGAGGTGTGCAAGTATCGAGAACCTTTTATGCAAAGGGCCAGACTGGTCAGCAGCTTCTGTTGGGCTGTTACTCTGCCATGTCTCGTCAGATAGGAAAAGGTAAGATCAAGATGTACAACCGTCATGAAATGATGGATCTTGTGAAGATCGGTGGCAAGGCTAGGGGTATCATCGCGCGAAACTTAGTAACCGGAGAAATCGAAAGGCACTCAGCTCATGCTGTGGTCATTGCTTCAGGTGGATATGGGAATGTATTCTTCTTGTCTACTAACGCAATGGGGTCGAATGTTTCTGCTGGTTGGAAGGTGCATAAGAAAGGAGCACATTTTGCGAACCCTTGTTACACGCAAATTCACCCCACTTGTATTCCGCAGCATGGAGATCAACAATCTAAGTTGACTTTGATGTCTGAGTCATTAAGAAATGATGGTAGAATTTGGGTTCCAGCTAAGAAAGAAGATGCTGAGGCAATTCGAGCTGGCAAAATGACACCTATTGAAATTGCTGAAGAAGATCGTGACTACTATTTAGAAAGAAGGTATCCTTCTTTCGGAAACCTAGTTCCTCGAGATGTAGCTTCTAGGGCTGCTAAAGAACGTTGTGATGCTGGTTTTGGTGTAGGTACTAACGAGTCCGGTGAGGCTGTTTATCTTGATTTTTCCGCAGCAATTATGCGCTACGGTCAGGAGCAAGCCAATATTCATGGGCATCACAATGCATCAAAAGAGAAGATACAAGAATTAGGAACTGATGTTATCGAAAAGAAATACGGTAACCTGTTCCAAATGTATGAGAAAATCACTGCTGATGATCCATACAAAACACCAATGAAAATATACCCAGCTGTTCATTACACGATGGGTGGTGTTTGGGTTGATTACAATTTGATGACTACCGTAGAAGGTTGCTATTGTATAGGAGAAGCTAATTTCTCAGATCACGGTGCCAATAGATTAGGTGCATCAGCATTGATGCAAGGTTTGGCAGATGGTTATTTTGTACTGCCATATACCATAGGTGACTATTTGGCGGACGATATTAGGACTGGTGAGATTTCTACAGATGGGCCAGAATTTGAGGCTGCAGAGAAAGACGTTCAAGACAAAATTGATTTCTTCGTTAATAACAACGGAACTAAATCAGTTGACTACTTCCACAAACGCTTAGGTAAAATCATGTGGAATCAAGTAGGAATGGCTAGAAACGAGAAAGGCTTGAAAGATGCGATTGCTGAGATCAAGCAAATTCGTGATGAATTCTGGAAAGATGTCAAAGTGCCTGGTACTAATGACAGTATGAACCCAGAGCTAGAGAAGGCAGGTCGAGTAGCCGACTTTCTTGAATTAGGAGAGTTATTCGCCCGAGATGCACTGGAGAGAGAAGAATCGTGTGGAGGCCACTTCAGAGAAGAACATAGCACAGAAGAAGGAGAGGCGATGCGTCATGACGCTGAGTATGCCTATGTTTCGGCATGGGAATACAAAGGCGAACCATCAGATGCAGTGCTGCATAAGGAAGAATTGAAGTACGAGAACATCGAACTCAAGACGCGTTCCTACAAGTAATTAATTGAGAATTTTAGACTTATAGATTATGTCAACCGCGAAAGGATTGAATCTTACACTCAAAGTTTGGAGACAAAAGAATGACAAGGATAAGGGTCACATGGAAACTTATCAGGTAACTGATATTTCCACAGATAGCTCATTTTTGGAGATGATGGATATTCTCAATGAAAAGCTAATCAATGAAGGAAATGACCCTGTGGCTTTTGACCATGATTGTCGCGAGGGAATATGCGGTAGCTGCTCGATGTATATCAATGGTGAGGCACACGGTCCGGGTAGAGAAATAACTACTTGCCAGCTTCATATGAGAGAGTTCAAAGATGGCGAGACTATTTATATCGAACCTTGGAGAGCAAAGGCTTTTCCTGTGATCAAAGATTTAGTGGTAGACAGAGGTGCATTTGATCGCATCATGGCGTCTGGTGGCTTTGTGAGTGTTAACACTTCAGGTAATACCCAAGACGCTAACGCGATTCCAATCCCTAAGGCAGACGCAGATAAAGCATTTGATGCGGCTACTTGTATAGGCTGCGGTGCTTGTGTTGCCTCTTGTAAGAACTCATCAGCAATGCTTTTTGTATCAGCCAAGGTATCACAGTTTGCGCTTTTACCACAAGGAAAAGTAGAGGCCGCAGAGCGCGTGCAGAACATGGTAAATCAGATGGATGAAGAAGGCTTTGGTAACTGCTCTAACACTGGAGCATGTGAAGTAGAGTGTCCTAAAGGAATTTCCTTAGAAAATATTGCCAGAATGAATAGAGAGTATCTTTCGGCTAGCATATCTTCAGATAAGGGCTAGTATAAGCACCTCAATTAAGATTTATAGAGCCCCGATCACTCGGGGCTTTTTTATTTAAACCTTTCGAAAGCAGATTTTTCCAAGGCCTCTCGATGGTTAGGGTGAGCGATACCAATTAATGCCTTGGCGCGTTCTTTCAAATTCTTTCCATACAGATTGACAATACCATATTCTGTAGCCACATATTGTACGTGCGCTCTAGTAGTAACGACACCTGCTCCTGATTTAAGTACATGGGAAATTTTAGATTCCCCTTTTTTAGTGGTGGAAGTCAACGCAATGATCGGCTTACCACCTTTTGATAATGAAGCACCACGGATAAAATCCATTTGTCCACCAACACCAGAGTACATTCGAGTACCAATCGAGTCGGCACAAACCTGACCAGTCAAATCCACTTCAATAGCGCTGTTGATACTGATCATATTATCGATTTTACGAATCACTTTGGTGTCGTTAACATATTCGATGTCAAGCATACGGATCATGGGATTATCATCCACAAAGTCATAAAGCTTACGGCTACCGATCATAAAGCCAGAGACTAATACATCCTTATGAATCTTTTTATACCTGTTAGTGATCACACCTTTTTCCATCAAGGGAATCACCCCGTCAGAGAACATTTCAGTATGAACACCTAAATCTTTGTGATTCTCCAAACAAGAAAGTACAGCATCTGGAATCGCACCAATCCCCATTTGAAGTGTTGCCCGGTCCTCTATCAAGCCTGCGACATGTTCACCTATGGCTCTTTCTTCTGGGGTCAAAGTATGTGGAGGTAGTTCTGGTAACTCGGTGACAGTTTCGAAATACCTTGTTAAACGACTCACGTGAATCAACCCATCTCCATGTGTCCTTGGCATTCGAGGGTTTACTTGTGCAATAATGATTGAAGCACAATCAACAGCCGCTTTGGTAGCGTCAATGGATATGCCCAAAGAGCAGTAGCCGTGCTTGTCTGGAGGTGAGACCTGAATTAAGACTACATCGACAGGAATTACCCCTGAGCGAATCATAATGGGGACTTCACTTAAGAAGCAAGGAATAAAGTTTACACGCCCCGCTTGATGGTCTTTTCTGACGTTACCTCCTAAGAAAAGGGAATTGATTTCGAAGGATTTATGGTGGGCTTCATCGGCATAAGGCGCATTGCCCTCTGTGTGCATGTGGTAGACCTTTACATTGTTTAGTTCTGGTGCCCGCTGCGACATGGCCTCTACTAAATGGACTGGAGTAGCCGCTGCTGTATGTACAAAAACGGATTGTCCAGATTGGATAATGGATACGGCTTCTTGGGCAGAATTGACCTTCATTGTTTTTTCTCAAAGGTGTGGCTTGAAAATTACCAATACCCTGATGAAAGTCAGGTTTTGGATTTTTGTTTTGTCATTTAAAACTATGTCAGAGATTCCGGACTGAATCCGAAATAACGAAAGAAGGAGTGATCATCTAGCCGTCCGACTACTTAGAGTCGTCTGAAGGCTCATTAAGATACTTCGGCAAGCTCAGCATGAAAACTGGATTGACTATTATCTGCTCTCGATCAGAGTCTTCTGGAAGAGACTCTGATCAATCAGTATTATAGCGATGGATTTTTTCTCCTCTATGAAAGAAGATGATTATACTATTGGGGAGGTTTCCGCGTACGCTGGAATGACGTTATATTTTGGGGATTCTCCGCCCTTATTGATGTTTTGTTATCATCAGCGTCCTTTACGAGAGACACTGATGGGGAGGTAAGAGACACTGATGGGGTAAGCTTTTTATTTACGTCACCCTGCCCCGAAGCTTCGGGGCATTTCAGGGTCTATTTATAGGATGGGTGTTAATTACAGAAGATTCCGGGTCAAGCTGGGAATGACGGTGTTTTTGGTAGGCCGTCTGACCGCTTCAAGCGGTCGGACAGCTTATGAATTTCTTAAAAAGAAATCACCTTAAACTCTGTTCTTCTGTTGGCTTGGTGCTCCTCCGGTTGGCAACGGATACCATTGGTACATTGGTTGGTGAGCTGTGTTTCTCCATAACCCTTACCTACAATTCGATTTTGTGCAATTCCGCGAGAGACAATATAAGCAGCGGATGAGCGTGCCCTACGGTCGGACAGTGCTAAGTTATAATCGTCTCCACCTCTAGAATCTGTATGTGAACCCAACTCAATCTTAATGGTTGGGTTATCCTTCATCATAGCTACGATTTTATCGAGCTCCACTGCCGCATCGGGCCGGATAGCGGACTTATCCAAATCGAAATAGATGTTCTCAATCCGGATGGCTTTGCCAATTATAATCTGATCCATTTCAAGGTCAAATTTGATCACTCCACTTGGGTCATTACCCGTGGCTACTTTGGTTCTAAAATTGAAATAGCCTGTTTTTTGTAGGAAGACGTCATACTCCGCATCAGGCTGGGCTATAAAGTACAAAAGGCCGTTCTCATTAGTTCTTACACTGTCCACCTCGCCCGTAGAAGTCTCGGTGAAAGTCACTAGGGCATCATCGATTGCACGACCTGCTGGTGTCACTAGATCACCTTTGATCACCAGGAGTTCGCGTAAGGGTATGGTTAGAAATTCTTTATCCAGTACATCATCGAAGGTTTTGGCAGCGTCTAAACCAGTAGACCAGTCAGGTTTGGTAGCCTTAAAAGCGTAGTCCTTGTCCCAGTCTAAAACGAATTCGAAATTACCATCAGCTTGCGTGGTGACAAGCGTGGGTTCTCCCTCTGGCGAAGTAAGAAGCACATCAGCGTTTTCAATCGGTTTTCCAGAGCGTTGGTCTACCACAATTCCTTTAATGGAAATGTTTTCTGGTTTTGGTGGCTTTACTATGCTAAACCTATAGATATCGTCACTGCCCATCCCACCTTGTCGGTTAGAAGTGAAGTAGCCATTTTTCAATGAGTCATCTAAGATCAATCCGAAATCATCTTTTCTAGAGTTCATGGGTATCCCCATGTTGTAAACCGTTTCGGTAGAATCCGTCAAGATCACTTGGTACATATCCAAACCACCGAGGCCATAGTGCCCGTCAGATGAAAAGTATAACACACTATCTCTCACAAAAGGGAATACTTCATCACCAGACGTGTTGATTTTGTTACCAAGGTTAACAGGCTCCGACCAATTGCCGTTGTTCAATCGACTCATATAAAGATCCACTCCACCTTGTCCGCCAGGCATGTCTGAGGCAAAATAGAGTGTTTTTTCATCGGTAGAAATCGCTGGATGGCCCACACTATATTCCTTGTTGTTATACGGAAAAGGTTGCGGTTTACCCCATTTACTTTGCACACTACTACGCTCTGAAAGGTATAGTTGTAGGTGGATCGTTTCGTCTTCGGCCTTACCTACTTTTCTTCCATTGTAGTTATTTCGGGTAAAAATTACTTTTTCAAAGTCGTCATAAAAACTGAGAGGCCCTTCGTGATACTTGGTATTGAGCAGGTCACTAAACAGCTCAACGGTACTGGTTGAATCACTCGTTGGCTTTTGATGATAGATCTGCAAGAAGTTAGTGTCATCCCAGCCATGCTTGCGCTTCACTATTTTAAATTTTGAACGATTCGAACTGAATACGATTCCATCTCGATAGTAGGCAGGACTAAAGTCTGACCCTTCCGAGTTGAAGGGCACTGTATCAATTTTATAGCGTTCGGAGTCTATATAGAAAGCTTCGAAGTTATCGATACCGCGAATGAGGTTATTTGCTCTTTTGGTATCTCCAGACTCATATTCATATCTTTCTAACCAGCTTCGTGCTCGGTCATAGCGTCCCTCACTCATTAGCGCTTGGGCGTAATAAAGCTTATGAATTGGATCAGAAACCGAATCATTGACGACTTCGGCATACCAGATAGATGCCTTTTCAGGTTGATTCATCAGGCGATACGATTCTGCCAATTGTAGTTTAGCGTAGCTAAAGGATGAATCTTTGGCAACCAGTCTTTCATAAATTTTGGCTGCCTCAACAAATTCAAAACCATCGAATAATTTGCCCGCGCGCATTACGTCCAATCGCGATCGATTCTGTGCTTGCACAGCCACCGAGGACAAGATCAAAACGAATACTAATAAGAGTTTTAAGTGTTTCTTCAGCATCGCTTAAAAGTATCTTGGTGAAATGATCTTTTTCTTTCCGTACACGAAAGTGTACTGAATCATGAGTTCATGAGAACCAGCATTCACACGCCTTAAATCTGTGGTTGTGGCAAAGTCATAGGCGTAGCCAAACTGGAACTGCTTAGAAACCTGAACCTGAACCAGTGCATCAAAGGAGTCAAAAGAACGATAGGAGAGTCCTGCCCAAATGATGTCCTTAATCAGTAGGTTAGCATTAATATCAAACTCCACCGGTGCATTTTCTACGTATTTGATCAGTAAGTTCGGCTTGAATTTTAAGTCGCGTGAGATATTGAACACGTAGCCCATGTACCCGAAATAGTGCCTTTCCAGTCTTGAATCTGAATCACTGTTGTTCACATCCAGTTTACTTCTTACTAACTGAGGTACCGAAACGCCTGCAAAAAAGCGGTCTGTGTTGAAGTAAAGTCCTGCTCCGAAATTGGGTCTATTAATATTAATATCGCCTTGTGCGAACGCTGGGTCTGACGAACTTATCTGGCTAAGCCTAGCGTTGTAATTACTTAGTCCACCTTGCATGCCGAAGGCCAGACGAGCTGAGCCACTAAATCTAATGCGATACGCAAATGCTAAGTAAGCTGTGGTCTGATCAGTTACCCCAATCTTGTCATGAATAAGCAACGCACCAACATTGGCACTTCCACTTGCATTGAAAGGAGAGTGGATACTAAAGGTCTGGCTAGAAGGAGCGCCTTCAAGCCCTACCCACTGCTCTCGTGCAAGAAAAGTAGCTGTAATGTTGTCATGACTACCGGCATAAGCAGGATTAATGGCCAAACCATTAAACATGTATTGGGTAAACATAACCTGTTGTTGAGCCATTCCAATATGCCCGAACAAGGTCAAAATCAAAGCAAGCGATATGTTTCTTATCAATTTCATGTTCAGTATCTATTATCGTTTAATGACTATAAATCCACTCAACGGCTTGGTGCCATTCTTTAAATCAACCACATAGAAGTATGTACCATCTGGCAGCCTTCTACCTTCTTTGTTGACGAATAGTCCAACAATTGCGTCACCGTTCCAGGCATTCGTGGTGTTATTATAGCCATTGGCCTCCCAGACTCTATTACCCCATCGGTTAAACACCTGTACATTATTATTCGGGAATTTGTCAATCCCTTCTATAAACCAAGTCTCTTCACCCATGCCATCGTTGTTTGGAGAGATACCTCTTCCAGGAATAACATCTGAATTCTCCAATACAGTAATGGTCACTGTTGCTTGATCACACTTAACAGGTATGCCATTGTCACATACTTGATAGGTAAATGTAACCACACCGAAGAAGTCTGGTGTTGGTGTAAAGCTATATGAACCGTCAGCATTGAAGACTAGTGTACCTCGTTCGGCAGCCGAACCTCCACTTATAAGAGAGTAGGTGAGTTCGTCATCATCCGCTTCAGTATCATTGAAGATTACGGTACCATTTGTCAGTGAAGTATTCTGAGGCATAGTTACGTTGTCATTCTCGGCTATTGGAGGGTTGTTGAATGTCAGCTCCACCGTGTTGACATTGTTATTTTGGTCAGGGTCAACTTCAGTACCCGTAACGGATACTGTATTGGTATGCTCACCATCATCTAGCACGTTGGCGACAATCGTCAAGGTTTCTGTCTGGTCGATTACCAATATACCGATGTTCCAAGTTCCAGCTACTTCATCGTATGTTCCAAGCGTAGAATTCGCGCTTACGAATTGGTATCCTGTTGGTAGCATTTCGGTCACCACCACATTTGTACCTGGGTTAGGACCCGCATTGTTAACAATAATCGTAAATGTAACTTGATCGCCACTTTCAGGATCATCATCGCTAACAGACTTAGTCACCGATAGGTCAGCCCTTGGCAGAATAATACGTTTGCTGGCTGAGTTGTTCGATAAGTCTGGATCAAATTGATCGGCAGCAGTAATCAAAGCTTCATTTAAGTATTCCCCTGCCGCATTTACCGTTACAGTAACGCCTAGTGTAGCGGTCTCATCAACCCCAAGCGTTGGTATACTCCATATCTTAGTATTAGTATCATATGTACCCGCACCCGCTGCCACATTCACCACGGTGTATCCTTCAGGTACATCTTCAAAGACCTCGATATTTGCAGCTGGACTAGGCCCATTATTACCAACGGTTACGAAGAAGGTGATAGTTTCATTCAGCTCTGGGCGTGCATTGCTCACTGACTTTTCTATCTGAAGGTCTGAAATGTCTGGCAAAATCTTAGCAAAAGCTTCGTCATTCGCACTGTTCAAGTCTGTCTGATCAATTTTCTGAATACTTGCTATGTTCAGGTAGTTACCTGTCGGCAATACTTCAGCGCGTACGGACAAGGTAGCGACTTGATTCAGTTTCAGGGTGTCTACGCGCCATACGCCTGAATTTGCATTGTAGTTTCCAATAGCGGTAAACCCAACGAATCGGTAACCATCAGGCAGTAGATCATTGACTATAATGCCAGAAGCAGTTTCAGGTCCTGTATTAGACATGACCACAGTAAATCTGACTATATCTCCAATGATCGGATTAGCGTTGTCGACCACTTTTGTCAGGCCTACATCTGCTTGTTTAATGCTGGTGAAGGCTGATGACAAGTCATTGTTAGGGTTCACATCGAATTGATCGACTGAAACAAGGCGAGCTGTATTCGTATAGCTACCAGCACCATTTACGGTTGCTCTCACTAATAAGAATGCACTGCTACCCTCAATGAGCTGATCGATTTGCCATTCACCTGTCACTTCATCATAAGTACCAATACTTGCGAATCCATCTACGAATGAGTAACCAGAAGGCAAGAGATCAGAGATTACAATTCCAGAGGCACCATCTTGGCCAACGTTTCTGACAAGGATACTGAAGTTCACCTCGTCACCGATGTTTGCTTCGGCATTGTCGATCGTTTTAGTGACCGCAATGTCAACGGTAGGAGGATTGACTTCTGCTTCGCTTTCATCGTTATCGGCATTGTTATCCTTCTGATCCAAGCTGCTAATGGTAGCTGTATTGTCATAATCTCCTTCTTCTAACACCTTGGCAGTAATCACTAGATTCAGTGTCTGACCATTGTTGATGGCGTCAAGTACCCAAGCCGACTGACCGGCATCATAGCTTCCGGCATCAGCAACTGCGCTGATCAACTCATAACCTGAAGGAATCTGATCAGTTACCACAATATTAGTAGCATCGTCAGGTCCGTTGTTCGTCAAAGCAATGGTAAATACTACTTCATCGCCAATGTTTGGAATGTCAGTATCAACCGTCTTAACAACTTCTAGGTCTGCAGTTCTAGGAGAGATGCTGGATGTTGAAGTATTGTTAGCAGTATTTGGATCAAACTCATCTACATCATTTACGCTTACCGTATTCGAGAAGCTACCTTCTGCTTTAGTCTGAACTTTAACCACTAGCGTAGCTTGCTCATTAACATTCATTGTATTCAAACTCCAAAGCCCTGTGCCGGCATCGTAATCTCCTTTGCTCGCTTTTGTTTCGATTAGAATGAAGCCGCTCGGTATTCTTTCAGAGATATCAATGTTATTGGCTTGACCTGGACCATTGTTCGTCAAAGTGACGGTAAAGTTCACTTCTTCACCAATATCCGCTCTTGTGATATCGGCCGATTTAGTCAAACTCAAGTCTGCTTGAGGGAAGATGACCGAGGCACTAGCCGTATCGTTGCTTGTATCAGGATCAACCTGATCGCTGTTGGTAATGGCAACGGTATTGACCACCTCACCTGCTGATAGTACTTCCCCTTGAATGGTCAGAGTGAGTGTGTCATTTGCGGCTAGCGTACCGATTGTCCATACTCCTGTGGCTGAAACATAAGTTCCAGCTTCTGCTGTCGCATTTTCCAGTTCGTATCCATCAGGGAGTAAGTCTTCTACTATCAGACTTGTAGCAGCATCTGGTCCAGCATTAAATACATTGATGGTAAAGATCACGCTTTCACCAACGTTGGCGGTCGCATCGTTTACAACTTTACTTACGCCAACGTCAGCGGTTTGTACCACAACACTTTGTTGCGAACTGTTATTCGTTGTCACTGGGTCAAATTGATCAGAAGCACTTATGCTCGCAATGTTGGTATGGTCTCCAGTAGGTTGTGCTTCAGTAATGAAGTTGATCACGGCACTTCCACCATTGGCCAAGTCTCCAATTGTCCAAAGTCCTGTCGCAGCGTTGTAGCTTCCTTGGCTAGCTGTAGTGCTGGTTACTACAAATCCGTTTGGCACGTTATCGGTTACTTCTACATTGGTAGCAGGCGATGGGCCATTGTTCGTTACCGTCACCGTGAATACAACTTGCTCATCAATGATTGGCGTTGCTTGATTCACAATTTTCACGATTTGCAGATCTGACTTAAGTGCAACTACACCTATGCTTGCTGTATTATTTGTAGCATCAGGGTCATCTTGATCTGCTCCTGTAACGGAGGCTGTATTGGTAAACTCACCAGTTTCTAGTACTGTCGCTGTTACAGATAGCACTGCATTTTCTGCATTGGCTATTGAACCGACTGTCCAAATACCGGTACTTGCATTGTAGGCTCCATGAGAAGCACTAGCACTCACCAGCGTATAGCCAGTAGGCAACTTGTCTAGCGCAGTAACATTGGTTCCAGCGTCAGGACCAGCATTTGATAGCGTTACTGTGAAGATGACATTTTCACCCACGTTAGCATTGACGTTGCTTACCGTCTTCGCCATGCTTAAATCTGCGTTCTGCGCTTTGATACTGGCACTTGCTGTGTTGTCTCCCAAGTTTGGATCGAATTGATCCGCATTGGTAATCTGAGCAGTGTTCGTAAAGTCACCTGCGGCAAGCACAGTGGCGTTCATGGTGAATGTGGCAGATGATCCGTTTGGAAGCGTTCCAATATCCCATAGGCCAGTGGTACTGTTGTATGAACCTTGACTTCTTGTGGTAGAAACTAAAGTATATCCACTAGGCAGTCTGTCAGTCACTTCCACATTTGTAGCATCAGCTACATCAGGACCATTATTGGTCACAAGAACGGTGAAAGTCACCTGATCACCCACATTTGGATTAGATGCATTAACGGCTTTCGAAATACTCAAATCTGTTTGAGGAGGTATTACCTCTATTGATGCCGAGTTATTGGTTTTGTCAACATCAACCTGATCTGAATTAGCTACTGCAGCCACATTGTTGTAGTCACCAAGGGAACGGACTGTTCCAGTTACGGATAGGGTAGTGGAGGCTCCACTCGCCAGTCCGCCAATTGTCCATACGCCTGAAGTACTGTTGTATGTTCCTGTTGCTGCTGACTGGCTTACCAAAGTGAATCCACTCGGCAATAGGTCATTGATTACAAGGCTAGAAGCAGCATCAGGACCTGCGTTACTGACTGTTACTGTGAATGTCACATTCTCACCCACATTGGCACTTGCGTTACTAACGGTTTTGCTGACGCTGATATCTGCTTTCTGAATAGTGACTGGTCTAGTTGCAGTATTGTTCGTAGCGTCAGTGTCAAACTGATTGAGTGCAGTAATCGATGCTGTATTATCATGAACTCCCGTTTCATTTGTTCTAACGCGCAGTGTTAACACTGCATTGCCACCATTGACTAGGTTACCGACATTGTAGATACCAGTTTCTCTGTTGAAAGAAGACCCTGGCGTCACATTATTGCTCACCAAAGTATAACCTGATGGTAAGATGTCTTCCACGATTACTCCCGTTGCTCTTGCCGGCCCATTGTTACTCACAGTGATGGTAAAGACAATTTCCTCGTTAATAATTGGAGTGGCATTGTCTACTACTTTTGTGATCACAAGGTCGACCAGTTGCGGAGTAGCCGAAGTGGTAGACGTGTTATTTGCAGCATTCGGGTCAGCCTGATCTACTGAATTTACTGAAGCAGTGTTGTCATAAGTTCCAGTGTTCAAAATAGTAGCCCTGATTACTAGACCTTCGCTTCCACCACCTGAGAGTGTACCAACATTCCAAATACCAGTGGTCGCATTATAAGTGCCCTTACTCGGTGTGGCAGTCTTAAAAGTATATCCGTTAGGCAACAGGTCTAAGATTTCTAGATTCGTTGCATCATTTGGTCCAGCATTGGCAATGCTAATTGTGAAGTTGACATCATCCCCCACATTCGGTTCGGCATTGTCAACTGTCTTCACAACAGAGACATCTGCGCCTTGAAGCGTTACTCCAGCAGAAGCACTATTATTATTCGTGTCAGGATCGAATTGATCTGAATCTGCGATGCTACCTGTCAATGTGTATGCACCAGTACCATTTACTGTGGCCGTGATGGAAATTACTTCAATCGATCCATCGGCCAAGTTACCTACGGTCCATGTTCCCGTTGTGCTGTCATAGCTGCCAAGGCTTGGTGTTGCACTCACGAAATTGAAGCCACTAGGTAATAGGCTTGCTAAAGAAATACCACTTCCATCATCTGGACCATTGTTTTGAACCGTCACAGTGAAGGTGACTTGATCTCCAGCATTAGGGTTGGAGTTGTCTACTGAAGCCATTACTTCTAGATCAGCTTGTGGAGGAGACACTCCTGCATCGGACTGATTGTTTGCGAGGTCCGCATCGAATTGATCGAGTGCCGTTACGGTGGCTACGTTATTGTAGTCACCAGTACTTAATACGCGTGCTGTTAATGTCAGTGTCGCATTCGCTCCATCATTAAGACTGCCAATTGTCCAGAGTCCTGTGCTGTTAACATAAGTTCCGGCACTTGGAACCGCGCTGACCAATGTATAGCCATTTGGTAGTTTATCCGTGACAACTAAGCCAGTTGCCTGATCTGGACCATCATTACTGACCCTGACCGTAAAGATGACATTGTCACCCACGTTCGGGAAGCCGTTGTCCACAACTTTCAGAACGTCAATGTCTGAAGATGCTACATTAGATCCTGCGGAGGCAGTGTTATTTGAGGTCACAGGATCAAACTGATCTGCAAAATCTATTGCGGCATCATTCACCAAGTTTTCGTTTGAAATAACCGTGGCCCTAATGTTCAATACGGCATTGGCTGATGCCACTAAGTCGCCTATTGACCAAAGTCCAGTCACTGGATCGTAAGATCCTATACTAGCCGAACTATTTACTAGCGTATAGCCAGCAGGTAGTACATCTGAGGCCTGAACGTTTGTGGCTTTATCTGGTCCAATGTTAGTTACCGTCACGGTAAAGAAGACATCATCGCCAACACTTGGTGTGGAGATATCGACCACTTTGACAATTCCTAAATCAACGATCTGTGGATCTACCGTAACGCTGCTGATGTTAGAAGTAATATCTGCATCAATTTGATCGAGTCGTGCAACAGTCGCCACGTTGACATAATTACCAGTTGCTCGAACAGTCGCTTTGATCTCCAAGTTGACGATGCCGTCTACCGGAATTGATCCAATATCCCATACGCCTGTAGTGCCATTGTAGCTGCCATTGTCGGAAGTACCGGATACAAAGAAGAAGCCATTTGGCAATGCATCATTGACAAGGACACTCGTAGCTGGGTCCGGACCATCATTCTTCACAGCAATGTTGAATGTAATCTCGTCACCAACATTTGGCGTTTCGTCATTGACTGTTTTCGTAATGATAAGATCAGCGGTTTGGAGGCCGACACCTACTGAAGCCAAGTTGTTACCTACGTTCGGGTCGAACTGTTCGGCACTCGAAATCTGGGCTACATTGGTAAAGATTCCAGTGGCTTTTACTGTGGCATTAATCGTCAAGGTTGCTACAGCATCCTTGGCCAAAGTGCCTACTTCCCAAATACCGGTTGTACTGTTATAAGCACCTTGACTTGCTGCAGGCGTACCCGTTAAGGTATAGCCATTTGGCAATTGATCAACAATTTCAATTCCTGATCCAGTGGCATTATTAGGCCCAATGTTGGTGACGGTGACAGTAAATACCACCGGGTCGCCTTCATTCGCATCGCTATTGTCTACAGTTTTCGCTAAGGCCAAATCTACCCTTGGAGAAGTCACCGTGGCAGAAGCTTGATCGTTGCTGGCATTGCTATCTACTTGATCAACTGTCGATACTTTGGCAATATTTTCAAACTCACCATTTAGCAATACTCTCGCTTGGACATTGAATGTAACACTAGCTCCATTGTTAATTGTGCCGATAATCCATTCTCCAGAGTTTTCATTGTAAACTCCATTGCCATTGGTAGTCGTACTGATTACTGTATACCCTGAAGGTATTTGATCAAGAATTCGAACTCCTGTAGCGGCATCTGGGCCGTTGTTGGTTGCCGTTACTGTGAAGTTGACAAAGTCACCCACATTAGCAGTCGCATTATCAACCACCTTCGTAACACTGAGGTCTGCTTGCTGCAAAGTAATGCTTTGAGAAGCTTCATCATTGGCTGCGTTTTCATCGAGCTGATCTACCTCAATAATCTTAGCAATATTATTGTAAGCCGAAGAAGTGGTAACAGTGGCAACTATCGATAGGGTAGCTGTACCAGCATTAGCCAATGTGCCGATACCCCAAATACCTGTTCGTGTATTGTAACCGCCTTGACTTACGGAACTATTGACAATTTCATAGCCAGCTGGCAATAAGTCATCAACTACGACATTTGTCGCTTCGTCTGGACCTGCATTGTTAACATTCACAGTGAAGGTTACTCTGTCGCCAACGTTTGGATTGTTATTGTCTATTGTCTTAGTAATACCGACATCAGCTTTTCTCAGTGTAATTGACTGATTTGCACTGTTGTTGGTAGCGTTAGGATCGAATTGATCTGAGGCAGTGATTACTGCCACGTTTTCAAAGTTTCCTGAGGTATTCACCAGAGCACTCATTACCAGAACTGCGCTGCTACCACTACCAAGTGTTCCGGCACTCCACGTGCTCGTTGCAGGATCAAATGTCCCTTGAGAGGCAAATGCATTTTGTAATACAAAGCCACTCGGTAGTTGATCTAGTATTTGAACACCAGAAGCTGCATCTGGGCCTATGTTGACGGCCGTCACTAGGAAGGTGATGATATCACCTGGGTTAGGATTCGCATTGTCAACTGTTTTGCCTAGGGTTAAATCAGCACGCTGAGGTCTTGGTGTGGAGCTGGCTGTGTTATTTGTCAGGTCAGTATCAAATTGATCAGCATCTAGAATAGTGGCGATGTTCTGATAATTGCCATTGGATTTTACCAGCGCTGTTATATTCAATGTAGCGGCTTGTCCATTCAGTAGATCACCAACTGTCCAGACGCCATTGGTATTGTTGAAACCACCTTGGCTCGTAGTTGAGCTTAGGAAGGTATAACCATTCGGAAGTTTATCTTCTACTGAAATACCGGTGGCTGCATCAGGACCATTATTAGTGACCGTCATAGTGAAGACTACATTTTCACCAACATTCGGTCCACCATTGTCTACTACTTTTTCGATCAATAGGTCTGCCTGAGTAGGGAAGATGGTTACATCATCAGCATCATTAGCATCTACTTGGTCATGTTCAGTGACACCTGTCACTAATGAGTTGTTTACATAAGACCCACTTTCTAAGACTTTGGCTGTAATCGTAATGGTCTCAGTATCGCCATTCGGTAGGTTTCCAATTACCCAAAGACCGTTACTAGAAGTATAGTTGCCTTGGGTCGGGTTATCAGACACATATTCCAAACCATCAGGTAGGAGGTAAGTCACATCGACTCCTGTCGCATCGTTAGGTCCATTGTTGACCACCGTTACGGTTACCACAACAAGGTCTCCAACATTTGGTCTAGAGATATCAACTACTTTTGATAGTCCAATATCTGCTCTTGGCGCATTGACGAACGTTGTCGCTGTATTATTTGATTGGTCAGGGTCGTTTTGGTCTAACTCACTAATGACCGCAGTATTGCCATAGTCACCTGTGCCTAATACCCTACCAACTACTGCAAGCGTGGCCGTACTGCTTCTGGCAATATTACCGACAGTCCATTCACCCGTAGTGCTATTGTACGTTCCTTGAGAAGGAGTAGAACTGATGTATGTATAGCCGCTTGGTAATCTATCTTCTAATTCAATATTAGTGGCAGTGTCAGGGCCATTGTTAGCAATAGAAATGGTAAATACTACGCTTTCGCCAACATTGGCGGCAGCATTGTCAACCACTTTTGTAACCACTAAATCTGAGACTTGGACGGTCACACCTTGACTGACACTATTGTTTGATGTATTCGGATCATACTGATCAACAGCATTGATGTTGGCCACATTTAAGTGTGAACCAGTTGCCAGTACATTGGCTCTCAGTGTGAGTACGGCACTTGAACTATTGACCAAACTGCCAACTGTCCAGATGCCTGTGGTCTGATCATAAGTACCCGTACTCGTAGTTACACCTGCGAAAGTAAAGCCACTAGGTAGTCTGTCAGAGACTTGAACATTGGTTGCTGCATCTGGGCCATCATTTGTAATAGTGATGGTGTACACCACTTGTTCTCCAGGAATTGGCGTTGTATTGTCAACAACCTTGGTGATGCGCAGGTCTGCTTGCTGTGCATCAACAGTAACAGTCTTAGAATCATTTAATGGTTGTGGATCATCCTGATCACTGTTTGTGATGGTTGCTGTATTATTATAATCTCCAGTCGCTCTGGTTTTCGCTACTACGCTGAGTGTCGCGGTTTGACCATTACTAATCGCACCAACTGTCCAAAGACCTGTACTTGAATTATAGGTTCCGAAAGCAGTGTTGGTTGAAACAAACTCATAACCACTTGCTAATAGGTCAGTTACTTCAACATTCGTTGCAGCGTCAGGACCATCATTCGTCACCGTCACTGTGAAGGTCACATTTTCACCCACATTTGGTGTAGCTGTACTGACCGTTTTGTTCAGGTTGAGGTCTGCCGATTGTGCAACAATACTTGCACTTGCCGTATTGTTACCCGCATCTGGGTCGAATTGCGTAGCAGCAGAAATTGTTGCTGAATTGGTAAAGTTACCTGTTGCTAATACAGTTGCTGTGATGGTTAGCGTAGCATTTGCTCCATTCGCAAGCGTTCCTACATCCCAAATACCACTTGCACTGGTGTAAGTTCCTACACTTGGTGTAGCGGTTCCGAGTGTATAACCATTTGGTAATTGATCGGTCACTTGCACGCCAGTTGCATCAGAAGTGCTAGGTCCATTATTCGTCAATGTAACCGTGAAGGTGACGACATCTCCAACGTTTGGACTTGTGGCACTCACAATCTTAGTTAATGACAGATCTGCTCTTGGAGGGTTGACAGTACTTGTAGCACTATCATCCGTATTGTCCGGATCGTTCTGATCCAATGCAGATACAGTCGCGGTATTAGCATAATCTCCCGCTGACTTCACGGTGGCTACTACAGTTAATGTAGCCGTTGCTGCATTGTTCAATTGTCCGATGGTCCAAAGTCCTGATCCGCTATTATATGATCCCTTTGTGGTTATAGCACTTACTAGGGTATACCCCGAAGGTATTTGATCTTGCACCACAAGGCCTGTTGCTGCATTAGGACCGCTATTGGTTGCCACAACTGTGAAGGTCACATTGTCACCAACATTGGCGACAGCGTTACTTACAGTTTTGACGAGATTGATGTCCGAAGTTTGAAGCGTTACTGATGCACTTGCAGTATTATCCGTATTGTCTGTGTCAAATACATCAGAACCTGTAATGGTTGCCGTGTTGGTAAAGATACCCGCAGACTGTACAGTAGCACGGATGGTTAAGGTGGCTGAAGCATTGCTGCCTAAGCTACTTAGCGTCCATAATCCTGTGCTTGGGACATAAGTACCGACAGAAGCAGTTGTGCTCACAATCACGTAACCATCAGGTACCTGATCTGTAATTTCAATATTGGTTGCTGCGTTTGGCCCTTGGTTCAGCAGCGTAACGGTGAAGATCACATCTTCGCCCGGTGCTGGGCTGGCATTGTCAACCACTTTGGTCAAATTCAAATCAGCAAACTGAGTTGTCACATTAACCGTAGCACTATTGTTGCCATTATTAGGATCGTCTTGATCAGCAGCACTGATGCTTGCGGTATTATCGTCAATTCCTGTTGATTTAACCTTCGCAATCAGATTCAAGGTGGCTGTTTGGCCATTTCCTATTGAGCCAATCGTCCAAAGCCCTGTATTGTTATTATAACTTCCGAATGACGAGTTCGAGGAAACAAAATCATAACCAGTTGGCAGTTGATCGGTAACCACAACACCTGTAGCTGCATCTGGCCCATTGTTAGTCAGGTTGATGCTGAAAGTGATATTGTCACCCACATTAGGAGTAGCATCGCTGATCGATTTGGTCATAGATAGATCCGCAGACTGTGCTACAATACTAGCGCTCGCGGTATTGTCTCCTTCGTTCGGATCGAATACGTCATTAGCTGTTACCGTGGCTGTATTGGTGAAATTCCCGTTTTCCTTTACAGTGGCTCGTATGCTTAGAACGACTACTTCGTCTTTATCTAAATTGCCTACCGTCCAAACACCATTCACATTGTTATAACTAGTACCTGCTGTGGTAGTAGCATTTGTTAAGGCGTAGCCAGTTGGTAATTTATCGGTTACTTCTATGCCCGTTGCGGTAGCGTTACTTGGCCCATTGTTGGTCAGGGTTACTGTGAAAGTCACTACATCGCCAACATTCGGACTCGTTGCATCTACAGTTTTAGTAAGGTTTAGATCGGCTTGTGGAGGTGCCACAGTTGCAGAAGCATTATCATTTGCTGCATTAGGATCTACCTGATCTAGGGCTGATACGCTAGCCGTGTTTAGGTATGTACCTGTCGATAATACTTTGGCTGTTACTTCTAGGGTGACGATACCAGCATTAGGTACGTTACCAATCACCCAGTTTCCTGTGGTGCTTGTGAAAGTACCTTGGGTGGAAGTAGCGGAAACGAAGGTGTATCCTGACGGTAATACATCTCTCAATGAAAGACCAGTGGCCGTATTTGGACCATTGTTGGTGGCTTTAACGGTAAAGACAACGTTATCACCCACATTTGGAGTGGCTTGGTCAACAGTTTTTGTGATGCTGATATCTGACGTTTGAACCGTGACTCCTGCAGAGGCGGTGTTGTCAGAACTATCCAAGTCAAATTGATCTGCAGCAGTGATGGAAGCAGTATTAGTGAATGCACCGCTTGCCTGTACAGTTGCTCTAATGGTCAATACAGCACTTCCAGAGTTACCAAGGCTATTTATGCTCCAAACTCCAGTAGCACTTGTATAAGTACCCACCGAGGCATTACTACTGACGAGAACATAGCCCGAAGGTAATTGATCCGTCACCGAAATATTGGTAGCCGCATTTGGCCCTTGGTTTAAGACTGTGATTGTGAAAATTACATCTTCACCTGGTACAGGCGTTGTCTTATCTACTGCCTTAGTGACTTTTAGGTTAGCAAATTGAGCGGTGACAGAAACAGTTGCTGTATTGTTAGCATCTTCTGGGTCGTCTTGATCTAGAGCCGTTATGCTAGCCGTATTGTCATGGTCTACGGTCTCTTTTACCTTAGCGGTAATGCTGAGCGTGGCTGTTTGTGCATTGGCGACTGATCCAAGTGTCCAAAGCCCACTAGATTGATCATAAGCTCCAAAGTTGGTAGTACTTGAGACGAAGTCATATCCAGTTGGAATCTGATCCGTTACCTGAACTCCTGTGGCAAGGTCAGGCCCTAAGTTTTTCAAGTTTATGGTGAAGACAATATCCTCGCCCACATTTGGCATGGCGTTGTTTACTGATTTAGTCACCTCTAGGTCAGAAGACTGTGCTACAATACTTGCGCTAGCTGTATTGTCACCCGTATTCGGATCAAAAACATCCGAAGCTGAAATCCTTGCCGTATTGTTGAAGTCTCCAGATTCCAGTACTGTGGCAGTCATGGTTAAAGTAGCTGTAACGGCATTTGCCAAACTACCGATTGTCCAAATACCAGAATTAGTATTGTAAGTTCCAACGCTAGGGGTAGGCGTAACCAAGGTATAGCCTGATGGTAGTTTGTCGGTTAACTCTAGTCCTGTTGCAGTGGCTGAGCCATTGTTGCGCACCGTCACAGTGAAGGTGATCACGTCACCCACATTAGGGTTAGTACTGCTCACAGTTTTGGTCACCGCGAGGTCTGCTACTGGTGGCGTAACAGTCGAAGAGGCTGAATCATCCGTATTGTCAGGGTCTAGCTGGTCAAGTGAGTTGACTGTTGCAGTGTTTTGGTAAGTACCACTTGATAGCACTGTGGCAGTCATTGTTAGCGTAGCTACACCTGCATTATCTAATTGTCCAATCGTCCAGATGCCCGTGGCAGATACATAACTACCGGTGCTTGGATTAGCATTGATTAAACTGTATCCAGAAGGTAGTTGATCAAGAATTGAAAGGCCAGTTGCCTTGTCAGTTCCAGTATTTGTAGCTGTCACAGTGAAGGTGACTCTTTCGCCTACATTCGCTGATGCGTTGTCCACTGTTTTGCTGATGCTAATATCAGATGACTGTAATGTAGTAGCAGCACTTGCAGTATTATCCGTGTTGTCATTGTCGAATTGATCAACAGCTGTAATGCTAGCCGTATTTGTAAAGTTTCCGGTCGATTGAACCGTAGTTCTGATGGTTAAAGTAGCTACTGCGCTATTCGCCAAACTGCTGATGGTCCAAAGGCCAGTCGCGCTACTGTAGATACCTTGTGAAGCAACGCTACTTACAACGGTATATCCACTTGGCACTTGATCTGTGACTGTAATGTTAGTAGCAGCGTCTGGTCCTTGATTGGTCAGATTGATTGTAAAGATTACGTCTTCACCTGGGATTGGCGTAGCATTATCCACTGACTTACTGATGCTCAGGTCAGCAATCATCGGATCAAGCGTTACTGATGCCGTATTGTTCGTTGTTACCGGATCGTTTTGATCAGCTGCAGAAATCGTAGCTGTATTTACATAAGTTCCCGTGGCTAGGGTAGTAGCAGTTACCGTTAAAGTGGCTACTCCCGCATTATTCAAGTTGCCTAAAGCCCAAAGCCCTGTAGCGTTATCGTACGATCCTCTTGAAGGTGTAGCATTTACAAACGTGAATCCGTTTGGCAATACATCGGTTAATTGAATGCCTGAGGCATTGTCTGGCCCCGCATTATTTACCGTCACCGTAAAGGTCACTTGTTCACCTACATTCGGTGTTACATTACTTGCCGTTATCGAAACGCCTAAGTCTGCATTTTGAATGTTAGATCCTACACTTGCAGTGTTATTAGCTGTTTCAGTATCGAATTCATTGGCTGCTGTAATGCTAGCCGTATTCGTTCTATCCCCAGTCAAGTTTGTTCTTGCGAGAATTTCTAAGGTAACTGTGGCACCATTAGCCAATGAACCAACTGTCCAAAGCCCTGAAGCTGAAACATATGAGCCTTGACTTTCCGAAGCGTTCACAAATGTGAAACCACTTGGCAATTGATCGGTGATTACAACGCCTGATGCTTGATCAGGGCCATTGTTGGTTAGTATAACCGTGAAGGTTACATTCTCTCCGACATTAGGACTCGCTGAGCTGATCGATTTAGTAATGGCCAAATCGGCCACTGGAGGTGTTACTGTAGCAGTTCCTGTATCGTTGGCAGCGTTCGGATCATTTTGATCTAGATTCTGCACCGAAACATTATTGGTATAAACCCCCGTTGACCTCACGGTAGCGACAATGCTGATTGTAGCATTGGCTCCATTGTTTAACGTTCCGGCAGACCAGACGCCACTTGTTGCATTGTAAGTACCTTGGCTAGCTGTGGCACTTACAAAAGTATAGCCCGTTGGTAGCTTATCAAGAATTTGAACATTAGTAGCTGCATCCGGCCCAGCGTTGCTGGTTGAAATTGTGAAGGTTACATTTTGCCCAACATTGGCTACAGCATTACTTACTGTTTTGCTCACACTCAAATCGGCAGATTGAACGATTACTGTTGTATTCGCACCGTTATTGCCGCTGTCGGTATCGAAAGTAGCGTTTCTGCTTACAGTAGCCGTATTCACATAGTCACCCGCTGCATTGACAGTTGCTCTAATGATTAAGGTTTGAGCATCACCATTTCCGATGGTTCCAATGTTCCAAACCCCTGTGACATTATTGTATGTTCCTTTCGTTCTGGTAGCATTTACAAAAGTGTATCCGCTTGGGAGTAAATCCGTCACTTGAACCTCTCTCGCACTATTCGGACCTGCATTAGTAGCAGTTATAGTAAAGTCCACTGCTTCACCCGGAACAGGTGTTGTATTACTCACTACTTTGGTGATTGCAACATCTGAGGTCAGGGCTTCAATCGTCACACTCGCTTGATCGTTCGTATTGTCTAAATCAGTTTGATTAGCTGATACGACACTAGCTGTGTTGGTATAAACACCGGTGCTTTGTACCGTACCAACGACTGTTAATGTAGCGGTTGATCCGATTGGTAGTGCTCCGATATTCCAAGTCCCACTTGTGGTATTATAGGTTCCGAAAGTTTGCGTACTGGAGACGTATGCGAAACCAGAAGGAAGTAGGTCGTTGGCGATTACTCCTGTTGCTACATCCGGACCATTATTCGTTAAGCCGATCGTGAAGGTTACATTCTCACCTACATTCAAGGTAGCTGCATCAGCAGTTTTAGTCATGGCCAAATCAATTGCCTGTGAGTTCGTGCTTGCCGTGGAGGTATTGTTACCACCATTAGGATCGAATTGATCGGCAGCAGTGACGCTGGCAATATTGGTTAGATCGCCTGTCGCATTTACCGTAGCATTAATGGCTAGTGTTGCGCTAGCGCCATTGGCTATGGTGCCAATTGTCCAAGCACCAGTGCCTGAATCATAAGTTCCTTCAGCCGTAGTAGCACTCACGAAAGTGTATCCACTTGGCAGCAGGTCAGTCACAACCACATTGGTCGCGTCAGAAGTACTACCAGCTTCGCTCTTCGCTATCAAAGTGAAGGTGATTTGTTCACCCACATTTGGTAATGTATTGTTGACGGTTTTCGAGATAGAAATGTCTGCTACTGGTGGTGTTACCGTTGCAGAAGCACTATCGTCTGTGCTGTCAGGATCTAATTGATCTAGTTCATCGACTGAGGCTGTATTGACATTGTCATCTACTGAAACGACAGTAGCAGTAATACTAAGCGTGGCGGTGGCACCGTTTGCTAAAGTTCCAATGGTCCAGATGTCCGAGCCATTGTTGTATGATCCGCTTGCTGTACTGCTCGAAACAAAGGTATAACCTGCAGGAAGGTCATCTCTGATTTCTAAGTTCGTGGCAGCATCTGGGCCATCATTTCGTGCCGTTACTGTAAATACAACGTTCTGTCCTACGTTCGCAGCCGCATTGTCTACAACCTTGGTCAAGTTAATATCAGCCGATTGTACGGTTACAGCACTTGTAGCTGTATTATCCGTATTGTCATTGTCGAACTGGTCTGAAGCCGTAATACTGGCCGTATTCGTATAGTTACCAGTTGTCAAAACTTTTGCTCTAATCGTTAATGAGGCGCTCGCTGCGTTAGGTAAAGTCCCCAATGTCCAAATGCCAGTTGTCGGCACATAAGTGCCCTGAGAAGTAGAAAAGCTCACTAAGGTGTAACCAGTTGGCAATTGATCAGTCAGTGCAACATTAGTCGCTTGGCCAGTTCCTTGATTCTGAACCGTAACAGTGAAAATAACATCGCTTCCAGGAATTGGACTCGCATTGTCAACCACTTTCGTCACATTCAAGTCAGCAACTTGAGGGACTACATTTACTGTACTCACATTGTTACCCGCGTTACTATCCGCTTGATCGATGCTCGTCAGGGTAGAAGTATTTCCGTAAACACCAGTTGACTTAACCGTAGTGACAAGCGTTAATGTCACTGAAGTATTCTTCGCGATGGTACCAACGTTCCAAATTCCCGTACCACTGTCAAAGCTACCTGTTGCTGTAGCTGCACTCACAAAATCATACCCTGTCGGTATGGCATCCGTGATAGTAACACCTGTTGCCTCATCTGCTCCAGTATGCGTAGCCGTAATTGTAAAGGTGATTTGATCACCAATTTGAGGTGCCGCATTACTGACGACTTTTGTAATCGCAACGTCAGCCGATTGCTTAGTTGTTTCTACCGAAGCGGTATTGTTCGCAGTATTTGGATCGAATTGATCAGCACCTGTAATCGATGCAGTATTCGTGTAGTTTCCAGTGGCATTTACCGTTGCAGTAATGGCTAAAGTAGCGGTCGAATTTTGTGCAATTGTTCCCACAGCCCATACGCCTGTTCCAGCAACATAGGTACCAGTACTTGGCGTATTGCCAGTGACGGTATACCCGTCAGGAACAAGGTCAGCAACTGCCACATTGGTGGCACTGTTTGTTCCGCTGTTATTGCTCACACTGACTAGGAAAGTAATTGCATCGCCATTATTGACACGAGTTTTATCGACAGTCTTCGTCATGCTCAAATCTACCCTAGGCGGTGTAACCGTACGTGTCGCTTGATCATTAGCTGTATTACCGTCCACTTGATCTAGTGAACCCAGAGAAGCAGTATTGCCATAGTCGCCTGAGGCTTGTACTGTACCGACAACGGTCAAAGTAGCATTCGCGCCATTGGTCAGTGCTCCTATAGTCCAGACGCCTGTAATTTCATTGTACGTACCTGTGCTAGGCACTTTGCTAACGAAGGCATAGCCAGACGGCAAGAGGTCGTTGATCACAAGATTACTTGCGTCATTAGGACCGGCATTGGCCACAGTCACTGTGAAAGTGACGTTTTGACCCACATTGGCAACGGCATTATCAACCGTCTTAGCGACCGAAATATCAGACTGCTGTAGTGCCAAGCCAATACTTGCACTGTTGTTTCCAGTATCTGTATCGAATTGATCGGCAGAAGCAATGTTCGCCACATTTGTATAGTTGCCAGTTCTTAAAACAGTACCTGTTAAAGTCAATACGGCACTTGAACTATTCGCCAAACCACCGAGGGTCCATACTCCTGTATTTGAATCATAGGTTCCAGCACTAGTAGTAGCCGTAGTGAATGACAAACCTGACGGTAAGCGATCGCTGATCGTTACGCCAGTTGCGGCATTAGGCCCGTTATTGGTTACTGTAATGGTATACACTACCAATTCACCTGGAATTGGTAAGGCATTATTCAGAATTTTGGTGATCTGCAAGTCAGCCTTTTGGGCTGTTACCGCCACAGTTGAACTGTTGTTGGCCGTATTCGGGTCGTCCTGATCCACAGCTGTAATTGAAGCCGTATTGTTATAGTCTCCAGTAGCCAATACTCTTGCTCTGATTGCGAGCGTAGGTGTCTGGGTTGTTGCAACCGAGCCTACATTCCATAGTCCCGTAGTAGCACTATAGTTACCGAAAGTTGTGCTTGAAGAAACAAAGGCATAGCCATTTGGAAGGATATCTGTCACTACTACGTTGGTCGCTAAATCAGTACCGCCATTGCTTAAACTCAAAGTAAATGTTATCTCATCATTTACGTTTGGCGATGCGTTGCTCACTACTTTAGTCAATGCTAGATCAGCGGATTGCGTGACGATAGTTGCCGTGGCTGTATTGTTTCCAGCATTCGGATCGAATTGATCGGCAGCAGTGATAGAAGCTGTATTTTGATAATCACCAGTAGATTTTGCAGAGGCATTGATGGTCAATGTAGCAGTGGCTGCATTAGCTAGTCCGCCCACGTTCCAAATACCAGTAGAGGCCGTGTAAGTGCCAGTGCTCGGTGTCACCGTACCGATGGTGTAACCTGAAGGCAATAGGTCTGTTACTTGAACGCCTGTTGCCGCGGCAGTACCGTTGTTCGTTAGCGTGATGCTGAAGGTGATCAGGTCACCCACATTCGGACTGATGTTATTGACCACTTTCGTTAACGCTAGGTCTGCCAATGGAGGCACAACTGTACTGGTTGCTGAGTCATCTGTATTATCAGGGTCGATTTGATCGAGCGTTTTCACTGTAGCAGTATTGGCGTACGTACCTGTGGAAAGGACCGTAGCCGTTACACCTAGTGTTGCGGTAGCCGTGTTTGCTAAGCTTCCAATATTCCAGATGCCTGTAGCACTATTATAAGTTCCGGTAGAAGGAGTGGCGCTTACGAAGGCATAACCTGAAGGCAATTTGTCTTCGATGGTTAATCCTGTTGCATTGTCAGTGCCGCTATTCAATGCGGTGACTGTGAAGGTCACGTTCTCACCAACATTTGCAGCCGCATTGTCGACTACTTTAGCAATGTTAATGTCTGAACTTTGTAGTGTGACCGTTGCGCTAGCAGCATTATCCGTATTGTCATTATCAAATTGATCGGAGGCGGTTACTGTGGCGGTATTTGTGAAAGTTCCAGAAGCTTTTACTGTGGCCCTGATCGTCAAAGTAGCGGTTGCGCTGTTCGCCAAGTTTCCAACGGTCCAAATACCAGTTCCCTGTACATATGTTCCTTGCGAAGCGGTTGCACTCACCACTGTGTAGCCATTAGGCACTTGGTCGGTTACTTGAACCCCAGTGGCAGCACCTGTTCCTTGATTTAATAAGTTGATCGTAAAGATGACGTCATCACCTGCATTAGGCGTGGCATTATCTACCACTTTAGTCAAGTTTAGATCGGCTATCATCGGTATGACAGTCACTGTGCTCGTATTATTGGTCGCATCCGGATCGGCTTGATTCACCGAGTTGATAGAGGCTGTATTTGCATATGATCCTGTCGAAAGTACCGTAGCCGTTATGTTCAATGTAGCAGTACCGGCATTGTTCAAGGTGCCGATGTTCCAAATGCCAGTGCCCGGAGCGAAAGTGCCTCTTGAAGTCGTATGGCTTGCATAAGTAAATCCGTTTGGCAAGACGTCTTTGATATTCAATGCATCTGCATCACTTGGTCCTGCATTATTCACAGTTACTGTAAATGTGATTGACTCACCTATGTTAGGATTCAGGTTGCTCACTGATTTCGCCACAGAGACATCAGCGCTTTCAATACTAGATGCTGCGGAGGCTGTATTGTTAGCTGTATTCGTGTCGAATTCAGGAACGGAGGTCACAGTAGCCGTATTCGTCAATGCACCGGCAGCATTGAGGGTCGCAACAATTTGCATGTTGACGGAAGCGCCATTGGCCAATGTGCCAATGCTCCAAACGCCTGTTCCAGAGGTATATGTTCCTTGACCTGGTGTTGCGCTTACAAATGTGTAGCCAGCAGGTACTTGATCGGTTACTTCAATGCTCGTTGCAGCATCAGGACCATTATTGGTGACTCCAACGGTAAATGTTACTTCATCACCGACATTCGCGCCTGCTAGGTCAACAGACTTAGTCAGGTTCAGATCAATGAATGATGGATCGACCGTTACGTTTGCGCTGTCATTTGAATTATCAGTATCTAACTGATCTAATGATTGAACACTAGCGGTATTTTGATAAGTACCTGTTGATTTAACTGTAGCAACAATCGCCAATGTTGCATTTGCAGCATTGTTGATGGTGCCTGCTGTCCAAACACCTGTACCTGAGTTATAAGTACCCTGACTTGGCGTTGCACTCACAAATGTGAAGCCAGAAGGCAATTGGTCTAGTATGTTGACATTGGAAGCAGCGTCTGGTCCAGCATTAGAAACAGTGACTGTGAAGGTGGCATTTTGACCCACATTGGTCACGGCATTATTCACGGTCTTCGTTACGCCCAAGTTAGACTGCTGAACAGTGGTACTTTGACTCGCAGAATTATTTCCTGTATTCGTGTCGAATGTATTATTACGTGTGATGGTCGCTGTATTGTTATACAAACCGTTACTGTTAACGGTCGCTGTAATCACAAGCGTTTGGACACCACCAGCTGCAGCTATGTTACCAATATCCCATAGGCCAGACGTACTGGTGTAAGTTCCAGCTGTTTTGATATCGCTCACATAAGTATATCCACTCGGTAGTAAATCAGTGATTTGAACGCCTTGTGCTACACTTGATCCGCTATTGGTGGCCGTGATCGTAAACTGAACAGTAGCTCCAGGAATTGGCGTAGCATTGTTAACGGTTTTAGTAACACCCACTTCAGATAGTAGAGGGGCAGAAACCGCACTTGCTGAGTTATTAGCACCATTAGTTTCAGTTTGTGTAACTGATGTTAGAGAAGCTGTATTTGTGTAGGCTCCACTTGCGTTGATCGTAGTTCTAATGGTTAAAGTGGCTGTTTCTCCATTTGCCAATCCACCAACGGTCCAAAGATCATTGGCCTGTACAAATGATCCATGAGAGGCCGTAGCAGAGATAAATGTATATCCACTTGGTAAGTCATCGGTGATGGTGATACCCGATGCCGGATCTGGTCCGTTGTTCTGTACCGAAACTGTAAACACAAGGCTTTCACCTACATCTTGAGTGGCATTATCAACTGTTTTAGTAATTGCAAGATCAACTGACTGGGCCACTGTACTGACTGAGGCCGTATTGTTTCCTAAGTTCGGATCGAATTGGTCAGAAGCTGTTATTCGTGCAATGTTCGTAAAGTCACCGGCCGCTTGTCTGGTGGTATTGATCACCAAATTAGCACTACCGCCATCGGCTATGGTACCAACAGTCCAGACCCCGGTTCCTGACACATAAGCGCCTTGACTAGGTACAGCACTGACAAATACATATCCAGAAGGCAGTAAATCGGTCACTTGAACATTAGTCGCGCTAGCAGTACTGGTAGCAGCATTGCTTGAAACAGTTACTGTGAATGCGACTGGGTCACCAACGTTTGGATTAGGTACATTAACTGTTTTCGTAATGCCTAATTCTGCCACTGGTGGCGTAACGGTGGCCGAAGCTGTATTATCTGCAGCATCACCATCCAATTGATCTACCGAACTAACCGAAGCTGTATTAGTATTCGCATCGATATTCGCAACAGTAGCCGTTATGGCTAGCGTGGCCGTTACTCCATTAGCAACAGAGCCCACTGTCCAAAGACCAGTTGCATTGCTGTAGCTACCTTGGCTTGGTGTACTGGAAACGAAAGTGAAACCACTCGGCAGTTGATCGGCAATGATCAAGTTGGTCGCGGTATTCGGACCATCATTTCTTGCAGAGACCGTAAAGACTACATTCTGTCCTACATTCTGAGTGGCATTATTTACCACTTTAGCAATGTTGATATCAGCGGTTTGAACCGTCACGGCTTGACTTGCCGTATTGTCCGCAGCATCACCGTCAAATTGATCGGAAGAGGTGACAGTTGCAGTGTTCGTATAGTTTCCTGTGGCCTTCACATTAGCTCTCATGGTCAAAGTAGCACTAGCTGCATTGGCGAGTGTTCCTACAGTCCATAGACCAGTTGTTTCATTATAGGTGCCTTGAGAAGGCGTAATGTTTACCAAAGAATAACCTGTTGGCAGTAAGTCCGTGATGGTCACATTAGTCGCCTGTCCAGTGCCTTGATTGGTTAAAGTGACGGTGAAGATGACATCCGTACCTGATATTGGGTTCGCGTTGTCTACTGTTTTAGTCAAGTTAAGGTCAGCGAATTGAGGTACCACATTGGCGGTAGCTGCATTATTACCCGCATTGGAATCTGCCTGATCGATGGCTGTTAACGTTGCAGTATTATTGTATACACCTGTCGATAGTACCGTACCTGTTAAGGTCAAGGTTACGGATCCATTAATATTTATTGTTCCGATATCCCAAACACCGGTACCACTTGTGTAGCTACCTGTTAAAGTACTAGCGCTCACAAAAGTATAACCTGATGGCAGAAGGTCAGTGACAGTAACACCTGTTGCTTCGTCCGTTCCGGTATGTGTCGCCTTAATTGTAAATACTACCTGCCCATTTACTTGCGGAGAGGCATTATCCACTGTTTTGGTGATGGCAATATCGGCTGATTGCTTCTCTGTCGATGCAGTTGCCGTGTTGTTACCAGTGTTCGTATCGAATTGATCAGCAGCTGATATGGTTGCACTATTAGTAAAGTTACCAGCAGCATTCACTGTAGCATTTAAGGTCAAAGTAGCCGTTCCTGATTGGGCTAAAGTGCCTACTGTCCAAACGCCAGTGCCATTATTATAAGTACCCTGACTTGTTGCATCTGAAGTGTAATTATAGCCAGTTGGTAAAGCATCTGTGACAGCGATACCAGTTCCGCTGCTAGTTGTGCTATTGTTCGTCAGTGTAATCGTGAAACTAATGGCATCACCCGTATTTACTCGTGCTTTGCTGACAACTTTCGCTAAACTCAAGTCAACTCTCGGAGGAGTAACTGATTGAGTAGCTTGATCATTAGCGACATTGCTATCCAATTGATCCACACTTCCTACGGATGCAGTATTACCATAATTACCTGTCGCAAGCACTGTACCTACTACTGTCAAAGTCGCATTCGCGCCATTGGCGAGTGTACCGATGGTCCAAACTCCCGTTCCCGAATTATAAGCACCAGCACTTACTGCTTGACTTACAAAGGTGTATCCTGAAGGAAGCAGGTCATTCACCACTAGGTTAGTCGCGGCATTCGGGCCAGCATTACTTGCAGTGACAGTAAAGGTCACATTTGTACCCACATTGGCAGTTGCATTATCAACTACTTTGGTGATGCCAATATCAGACTGCTGAATGGTGAGACTTTGATTGGCACTGTTGTTCGAAATATCAGTATCGAATTGATCTGCACTATTAATGTTGGCTACGTTCAGATAATTACCGGTTGTTAAGACTGTACCAGTCAAAGTCAATACGGCACTGGATGCATTGGCGACTGCACCTACAGTCCAGATACCAGTTCCCGAATCGTAGGTTCCTGCACTTGGCGTGGCAGAAACGAAGGTTAAACCAGAAGGTAATCGGTCACTCACTGTTACATTGGTTGCGGCATTCGGGCCATTGTTCGTCAATGTAATCGTATAGGTCACTTGGCTACCAGGAGCTGGCGTGGCATTATTAATTGCCTTGGCAATTGTCAAGTCAGCAAATTGAGCGGTTACCGGAGTTGTTGTTGTATTATTGGCGCTTACTGGATCCGCTTGATCTGAAGCGGTAATGGTTGCCGTGTTATTATATGTACCAGTCGATAGGACTTTCGCCTTAATTGTCAAGGTTGGCGTCTGTGCGTTTGCCACAGTTCCTATATCCCAAACACCAGAAGTAGCATTATATGTACCGAAAGTGGTATTTGAAGAAACGAAGGTGTAACCGCTTGGTAGGGCATCTGTCACTGCCACATTGGTGGCAGCGTCAGGTCCAATATTCGTTAAAGTCAAAGTGAAAGTAACTTCCTCGTCAACGTTTGGTGTTGCAAGGTCTACCGCTTTGGTTATGGCCAAATCAGAAGAAAGTGCTACTATACTAGCAGTAGCCGTATTGTTTCCTGCATCCGGATCGAATTGATCTGCGGCAGTGATACTTGCAGTGTTCGTGAAGTTGCCTGCACCTAATACCGTTGCCGTAATGGTCAAAGTTGCATTAGCATCTTTTGCCAGAGTCCCTACATTCCAAATGCCAGTACCTGCTGTGTAAGTTCCTACACTTGGCGTTGCTGTTCCTAAGGTATAACCTGAAGGCAATTGGTCAGTCACTTGTATGCCTGTTGCCGAAGCTGTGCTCGGACCGTTGTTCGTCAAGGTGACGGCAAAGGTGATCACATCGCCCACATTAGGGCTTGTGCTGCTGACCGTTTTAGTCAAATCGAGATCAGCTCGTGGAGGCGTTACACTGGTGCTTGATGTATTGTCCGTGTTGTCAGGATCGATTTGATCTACTGCATTGATCGATGCTGTATTCGTATAATCACCCGTTGATAAAACAGTGGCTGTTACTGCTAGCGTAGCGGAAGCTGCATTGTTTAAAGTACCAATCGTCCATATACCCGTAGCATTGTTGTATGCACCAGTAGAAGGTGTGGCAGATACGAAAGTATAGCCTGAAGGTAGTTTATCGAGAATGCTAAGATTGGTTGCATTATCAGTACCACTGTTTAATGCAGTTACAGTGAAAACTACGTTCTGACCAACATTTGCCGTAGGATTATCTACCACCTTGGAAATGTTAATGTCTGATGATTGTAGTGTTATGGTACTGCTCGCAGTATTGTCACTGCCATCCGTATCAAAGACATCTGAACTTGTTACTGTGGCTGTATTTGTGAAAATACCAGATGACTTAACAGTGGCTACGATAGTCAGCACACCGGAAGAACTATTATTCAAATTCGCGATAGACCAGATACCAGTCGATGCAGTATAAGTACCTGTGCTCGGTGTAGCCGAAACTAAGGTATAACCATCAGGCAATTGATCAGTGATTTCGATGTTGGTTGCCGCGTTCGGTCCTTGATTCAAGGCAGTGACAGTAAAGACAACATTTGCTCCTGCAATAGGCGTAGCGTTATCTACTGACTTGGTTAAGTTGATATCCGCGAATTGGGCTACTACAGTTTCAGTAGCTGCATTATTACCAGCTACCGGATCGGTTTGATCCGAAGCTGTGATGGTTGCCGTATTGTCGTAAACACCAGTCGATTTTGCCTTTGCAATGATCTCTAAAGTTGCATTTGCACCATTGGCGATCGAACCAATCGACCACACTCCATTACCATTGTTGTAGCTGCCAGATGCAGTACTCGCTGATACAAAATCATAACCAGTCGGCAATTGATCGGTTACCGCAACTCCAGTTGCGGCATCAGGGCCTGCATTGCTCACCGTAATCGTAAACCTGACATTATCATCAACATTCGGTGTGTCGTCTGCCGCCACTTTAGTGATGGATAGGTCAGAAGATTGGGCTTGCGTACTCGCAGAAGCCGTGTTATCTCCTGTGTTCGGATCGTAAACATCGTTTGCCGTTACACTCGCGGTATTGGTAAAGTTACCCGCGCCAAGTACTGTAGCAGTAATTGATAAAGTAGCTTGTGCATCTTTGGCTAGACTTCCAACATCCCAGACGCCAGTTCCAGAATTGTAAGTCCCTATTGATGGCGTTGCTGTGCCGAAGGTATAGCCAGAAGGAATTTGATCGGTAACCTGAATACCCGTTGCGCTTGAAGTTGAAGGTCCGTTGTTGGTCAGAGTAACCGTAAAGGTGATTACATCGCCAACGTTTGGATTCGTGTTACTGACAGTCTTCGTTAAGTTCAAGTCTGCTCTCGGTGCCGAAACACTTGCCGTTGCAGTGTCATTCGCATTGTTGCCATCTACCTGATCTAGGTTGTTAACCGAAGCAGTGTTTAAGAAGGTGCCAGTCGCCAAAACAGTCGCTGTAACATTCAGATTGGCAGTACCTGCATTATTGAGTGTTCCAATCGTCCAGATGCCTGTTGCATTGCTGTAAGTACCTTGTGATGTAGTGGCCGACACAAAAGTATAGCCAGAAGGAAGTTGATCTTTGACACTGAAGTTAGTTGCAGCATCAGGGCCATTATTGGTAGCTACCACCGTGAATACAACGTTCTGACCCACATTGGCAGTCGAATTATCAACTGTCTTGGTCAATTCGATATCTGAAGTTTGTAATGTGGTAGTGGCAGTGGCACTATTGTCAGTGCCGTCATTGTCAAACTGATCGCTGGCAGTAATACTAGCAGAATTCAAGTAAGTACCTGTAGCAAGTACTTTCGCACGAAGCGATAGTACAGCGGAGGCCGAATTACCTAGTGTTCCAACGGTCCAGAGCCCTGTGCTACTTACATAAGTTCCTTGAGACGCATTGCTCGAAACGAAGGTATAGCCTGAAGGCAATTGATCGGTGATCGAAACATTCGTTGCCGAATTTGGTCCATCATTTCTAACAGTCACGGTAAAGATGACATCATTGCCAGGTACTGGGGTGGCATTGTCTACTACTTTGCTCATGTTCAGGTCAGCAAATTGCGTATTGACCGTTGCGGTTGAAGTATTGTTAGCCGTTACTGGATCGCCCTGATTTGAAGCCGTGACGCTAGCCGTATTGTTGTACGATCCTGTGGAAAGTACAGTACCGACAATCTCTAAAGTGGCGGTTTGACTTGTCGTTAAAGATCCGATGGTCCAAAGGCCAGTCGATTGATTGTAGGTACCAAAACCTGTATTGCCCGATACGAAGGTGTAACCATTTGGAAGTAAGTCCGTGACGCTAACGCCTGTGGCCAAATCTGGTCCACTATTGCTCACTCTTACCGTGAAGGTTACATTGTCGCCAACGTTTGGCGTATCATCACTCACTAGTTTGCTTACGGCCAAATCAGCGGCTTGTGAAACTACACTTGCGGTAGCCGTATTGTTACCGGCATTCGGATCAAATTGATCAGCACTCGTTACTGATGCTGTATTCGTAAAGTTGCCTGAAGGTTGAACCGTGGCCGTTATGGTCAAGGTTTCTGTTGCGCCATTGGCGATTGTCCCCACTGTCCAAATACCAGTTCCAGCCACATAAGCTCCTGTACTTGGAGTTGCGGTTACTAAAGTGAAACCTGATGGTAAAAGGTCAGTTACCGTTACGCCAGAGGCGGCAGTAGTACTTGGTCCGTTGTTTTTAAGACTGACTGTAAACGTAACAACATCACCGGCATTAGGTGTATTGTCACTAACAATCTTGGTAATTTCTAAATCCGATCGAGCAGGAGCTACATTGGCAGAAGCTGTATCATCAGTATTGTCAGGGTCTTTCTGATCTAATGTTGTTACAGAAGCCGTATTGCCATAGTCACCTGAAGAAAGTACAGTCGCATTGATGGTCAATGTTGCGTTAGCACCATTGTTTAAAGTACCAATATTCCAGATGCCTGTAGCGCTATTATATGTTCCCGCAGAAGGTGCGGCACTGACGAAAGTATACCCAGAAGGCAACTTGTCAGTGATGCTTAAGTTGGTCGCATTATTTGCGCCAGTATTTGCTGCCGTAACGGTAAACACTACTGTTTCGCCAACGTTTGCCAGTGGTTTGTCAACCGCTTTCGTTAAGCTGATATCTGAGGTTTGTAAAGTCACCGATGCGTTTGCCGAGTTGTCCGATCCGTCAGTATCAAATTGATCTACAGCGGTAACAGTGGCGGTGTTTAAGAAGATACCAGCCGATTGTACCGTTGCCACAATTGTCAAGACTGCAGACGAATTATTATTCAAACTACTAATGGCCCAAATGCCAGTCGATGCAGTGTAGGTTCCTGCACTTGGTGTTGATGATACCAATGTATATCCGTCAGGTAGCTGATCCGTAATTTGAATGTTAGTCGCTGCATTAGGCCCTTGGTTTAAAGCCATAATCGTGAACACGACATTGCTGCCCGGTACTGGACTTGCATTGTCAACCACCTTGGTGATATTAAGGTCAGCGAATTGAGCAGCTACCGTTGCGGTTGCGGCATTATTGGCAGCTGATGGATCTGTCTGATCAGCAGCTGTGATGGCAGCCGTATTGTCATAAGTTCCTGTGGATAATACTTGCGCTGTAATCTGTAAAGAAGCAGAGGTACCGTTAGCGATTGAACCTACTGACCACAATCCATTAGTGTTGTTATAACTTCCAAAAGAGGTGCTGGCGGAAACAAAGTTGTATCCGTTTGGAAGCATATCCGTCACCTGAACACCCGTTGCTGCATCTGGTCCAGCATTGCTTGTGGTAATGGTAAAGGTTACGTTATCACCGACATTAGGTGTTGCATTACTTGCAGTTTTAGTAATGGCCAAGTCAGCAGATTGTGCCACTATACTTGCTGAAGCCGTATTATCTCCTGCGTTTGGATCAAATACATCATTGGCTGTGACACTCGCTGTGTTTGTGAAGTCTCCCGCTGCTAATACTGTTGCAGTTACCGTCAAGGTAGCTTGAGCGTTAAGCCCTAGATCACCAACAGCCCATATTCCAGTAGTTGCATTATAAGTTCCAACGCTTGGCGTAGCAGTACCTAAGGTATAGCCACTTGGCAATTGATCGGTGACCTGAATTCCAGTTGCGTCAGCCACATCAGGACCATTATTTGTCAAAGTCACTGTGAAAGTGATTACGTCTCCCACATTAGGACTTGAGCTGCTGACTGTCTTGGTTAAGTTAAGATCGGCACGCGGAGCAGCAACTGTGGCAGTGGCAGTATTATTTCCTGTGTCTCCATCTATTTGATCTACACTACTCACTGAGGCAGTATTGTCGAAGTCGCCTGTAGAAAGAACTGTTGCAGTGATGTCTAACGTAACGACAGCTGTGTTTGCTAGCGTTCCGATGTTCCATATGCCAGTATTATTGCTGTAAGTACCTTGTGTAGAGCTGGCAGAAACAAAAGTATAACCAGAGGGCAGTTGATCTAAGATTTGGAGTTGGGTAGCCGCATCGGGCCCATTGTTGGTTGCACTAACTGTAAAGACTACATTCTCTCCAACGTTGGCACTTGCATCATCTACTAATTTGGTAATGGCAATATCCGCACGCTGTAGTGTCACACTACGGCTTGCGGTATTATCCGTTCCATCATTATCAAACTGATCGCTTGATGTGATACTTGCTGTATTGTTAAAGTCGCCTGAGGCTAAAACTGTTGCCCTTACAGAAAGTACAGCAGCACCTGAGTTTCCAAGTGTACCCACCGTCCAAAGTCCTGTTCCACTGACGAATGTTCCTTGTGAGGCATTACCTGAAACGAAAGTATATCCGCTAGGCAATTGATCTGTTATTGAAACATTAGTTGCTTCGTTAGGCCCGTCATTTCTAACTGTAATCGTGAAGATTACATCACTACCAGGCGTAGGGTTTGCGTTGTCGACTGCCTTGGTCAAATTAAGATCAGCAAACTGTGCTGCAACCGTGGAGGTAGCCGAATTATTACCGGCCGTAGGATCGCTCTGATCCGATGTGGTAATTGAAGCAGTGTTATTATAGGTTCCTGTTGAAAGCACTTTGGCCACTATCTCTAGGGTAGCCGTTTGACTAGCGGCTATGGAACCGATGGTCCAAAGACCGGTTGATTGATTGTAAGCACCGAAACCTGTGCTTGCTGAGACGAATGAATAGCCAGAAGGCAGTTGATCGGTTGCTGTAACACCAGTTGCGGCATCAGATCCATTGTTCGTTAAGCGAATCGTGAAGGTGATAATATCATCGACATTTGGCGTTGCATCGCTTACCGATTTTGTAATGGCCAAGTCGGCTGATTGTGCTACAATACTTGCTGTAGCGGTATTATCACCCGTATTCGGGTCAAAAATATCAGAAGCCGTTATCTGTGCTGTATTCGTGAAATCACCTGCGGCTAAAACTGTCGCTTGCATGGTGAGCGTTGCTGTAGCGTTAATGGCCAAGTTTGGAATGGACCAAATACCAGTAGTATTGTTGTAAGTGCCAGCGCTAGGGGTGATGGTTCCGGCAGTATATCCAGAAGGTAGCTTGTCAGTCACTTCAATGCCTGTTGCCGCGGCAGCACTTGGGCCATTGTTGGTCAATGTTACTGTAAAAGTAACGAGGTCACCCACATTAGGATTAGCTACATTAACCGTTTTTGCCAAGTTTAAATCGGCTCTTGGCGGGGCAACGGTGGCAGTAGAACTGTCATCCGTTCCGTCAGGATCTTGTTGGTCTAGTGCACTAACCGTTGCCGTGTTATTGTAATCACCCGATGAAAGTACCGTGGCTACAATATTTAATGTAGCATTAGCAGCATTGTTCAATTGACCAACAGTCCAAATTCCAGTCTCAGATACATAAGTACCTTGAGACGGACTTGCAGATACAAATGAATACCCAGAAGGCAATTGATCTGTTATCGCAACTCCAGTAGCACGATCAGGTCCGCTGTTCGTAGCTGTTACTGTAAAGGTCACATTCTGTCCAACATTTGCCGCAGTATTATCTACCACTTTAACGAGGTTAATGTCTGAGGTTTGTAAAGCAACATTTGCTGTTGCCGTGTTGTCAGCATTGTCGGTGTCAAATTGATCCGAAGCCGTGACAGTTGCCGTGTTGTTATAAGTTCCTGTTGAAAGCACTTTTGCTCTTACCGTTAATGTGGCTGTAGCTGCATTTGGCAAACTTGCAATCGCCCAAACACCAGAAGTTTGGTTATATGTTCCTTGTGAAGCAACCGCACTTACGATGGCGTAGCCATTCGGTAATTGATCTGTTATTTGAACCCCAGTAGCCGTATTCGGACCTTGGTTCAATAGATTAACCGTGAAGATGATATCATCTCCTGCAATCGGAGTGGCATTGTCGACCGTCTTGGTAATATTAAGGTCAGCACCTGAAGGAACCGGTGTAATCGTACTTGAATTATTTGTGTTATCAGGGTCTGCTTGATTAACCGCGTTGATGGACGCGGTATTAGCATAAGTACCTGTAGAAAGTACAGTGGCTACCACTTGCAGTGTCGCAGATCCGGCATTATTCAGCGTACCGATATTCCAGATACCAGTTCCCGGAACGTAACTTCCACGAGAGGCTGTGTGACTAACGAAAGTGTAACCATTCGGCAATAGATCGCTGATGACTAAAGCATCAGCAGCATCTGGCCCAGCATTGTTCACCGTTACTGTGAAGGTGACATTTGCGCCAACATTCGGTGATAAGTTATTAACGGACTTAGCCACTGATATGTCCGCGTTTTCAATGCTAGTAGCAGCTGTAGCTGTGTTGTTGCTAGTCGTTGGATCAAACTCATTGGCCGCAGAAATAGTGGCTGAGTTAGTGAGTGTTCCACTTGCTTTTAAAGTCCCAATGATTTCGATTGAAGTTGAGGCACCATTGGCTACCGAACCGACTGTCCAGACACCTGTGGCACTATTGAATGTGCCTTGAACTGGAGCAGCGCTTACGAAAGTATAACCACTAGGCAATTGATCTGTGACTGTAATGCCAGAGGCACCGTCAGGGCCATTATTGGTAACCGTAACTGTAAAGGCTACATTATCGCCAACATTCGCACCTGGTAAATCAACAGTTTTAGATAAAACCAAATCAGCTCTAGCAGGAGCTATAGTTACAGTTGAGCTGTCGTCCGATGGGTCTGGGTCTAGTTGATCTACAGACTGAACGCTGGCAGTGTTTTCATAGGTACCTGTTGACAATACGGTTGCTACTAGACTCAGTGTTGCATTGGCGGTATTATTAATGGTTCCAGCAGCCCAAACACCGGTGGCTGAGGAGTAAGTGCCTTGACTTGGCGTGGCACTGACGAAGGTGAAACCTGAAGGTAGTAAGTCAAGAATATTGACATTGGTTGCCGCATCTGGCCCAGCGTTACTAGCCGTAATTGTAAAGGTGACATTGGCACCAACGTTGGCTGCCGTATTGCTGGCCGTTTTGGTTAAACTAATGTCAGATTGCTGAACTGTCGTTGATACTGAAGCAGTATCATTTCCAGTGTTTGAATCGAAAGTATCATTATTAGTTATGGTGGCGGTGTTTTCATAAACCCCAGTGGTGTTAACTGTTGCCCGAATGATGAGCGTTTGGGTAGAGCCCGCGTTGATGCTTCCTACATTCCAAAGTCCCGAAGTCGCGTTGTAAGTTCCCGCTGTGCGGGTATCACTTACGAATGTATAACCAGTAGGTATGAGGTCGGTAATTTCTACGCCTTGTGCAGTAGAAGTTCCGTTATTGACTGCGGAGACTGTAAATTCTATTGTTGCTCCAGGTGTTGGTGTAGCATTGTTGACAGTTTTGCTTATGGCAATATCTGATATCAAAGGTGTAGTTGAAGCACTCGCTTGATCGTTTCCAGCATCTGAATCTTGCTGGTTTAAACCGATAACGCTGGCAGTATTTGTATAGTCGCCTGTTGCATTCACCGTAGCGCGAATGGTTAGCGTTGCTACCGCTCCGTTGGCCAAAGTTCCGATATCCCAAAGGCCTGTTCCTGCGGTGTATTCACCAAAATTTTTCGTTCGGCTTACGAAAGTATATCCTGAAGGTAATGCATCTTCCACGATGACTCCCGTAGCAACGGCTGGGCCGTTGTTGGTAGCAGTGATAGTGAAAGTGACAGTTTCACCTACATCTTGCGTAGCCAAGTCAACAGTTTTCGTTAAGGCGATGTCTACCGACTGTGTGGTGATGTTTACAATCGCAGTATTGTTACCAAGGTTAGGGTCCAAGTTGTCTGAGGCAGTGATGGTAGCCACATTGGTAAATCCACCTGCTGAGTTTGCTGTTGCCGTAATTTTCAATTCTACTGATGCACCATTGGCAATGTTACCGATACTCCATTCCCCGCTCACATTGTCATAAGTTCCTTGGTCAGGAGTGGCACTTATAAAAGTGAAGCCAGAAGGAATCTGATCTGTTGCTGCCACGCCTGTGGCTAAATCTGGGCCATTGTTTTTCACAATGATCGAAAACTCAACAGTTGCACCAGTGGCTGCGTTCGGTGGTGTCACCGTTTTGCTCACCTCTAAGTCAGAGCTTAGTGGGGCCACGTTAATCGTAATTAAATCATCCTCGATAGAGAAAAGGGCACCATCCGAAATTCTAAAATTGAAATCGGCAAAATTATTTCCTGAACTTCCAGCGGGCGGTACGTAAGTAAATCTTCCAGCTGCAATGTCCGTGAAACTGATCACTGCTTCATCAGCAATTGGCGATCCGTTGAGGAGTAATTGCCCTCTGCCTGGTAGCGAAGTAACACGTATATCCGTTGCTGTTGCTGACTCTGGGTCAGTATAATTGGTCTGAAAGTCAGCCGTTGTGAATACATAAGGCGTATCCTGTTTTGCTGAAATGGTTGCACCATCGACAACAGGAGGTTCATTGACGTTGGTAATGTTTACGGTTATGTTTCCGGTATCTGTCAAGCCACCTTTGTCAGTGCCTGTTACTTCGAGTACATACTGTGTGATGGTTTCAAAGTCTAATTGAGAGGCATCTGCCACCGTGATTTCTCCAGTAGTAGGATTAATCGCAAAGATGCCATCGTTATTCCCACTTGTAATCGCATATGTAATGGCATCACCTGCATCAGGATCACTGCCTACAGTATTATGTACAGTTCTATTGTTAGTGGCATTTTCAGGTAATGAAACTGTGGCGTCATTGACTACTGGTGGGTCATTTACAGGAACAATAATAATATCAACATCGCCATTTACTGTAAACTGACCATCGTTAACCGCATAGCCAAAATCTCCTGGATCACTGGTGCCATCATACTGAGCTGGAGCGTCATAAAGTAGGGTGGTAAGCTGGGCAGAAGTCAATGTCATACCAACCGTTACTGGTGTACCATCTGCCAAAGTCACGCTTCCTAATGAAGGAAGTGAAGTCACTGTAATTGTGAATGAGTTGCCTGAGTCAGTGTCAGTAGGTGCTGACAAACCGAGAGGGGTATTTTGAATGTTTTCATTTACAGTAATCACATTACTGTCAACAACTGGCGCTGTATTGCCAATATTGAATAAGAAGGTGCCTGGCGTTAAATCTTCAGCGCCATCATCGTCCACTGCAGCGAAAGTAAAGGTAGATGGGCCGTTGTAATTGCCGCTTGGGTCAAATCGAAGGCCTAAGGCTTGTGCCGGAGTGATGCTTTGTCCTCGCGCGATTGGCGTTCCATCGGCAAGCGTCAGTTTACCGTGAATAGCAGCCGGAATTGTTTTGATGATTATGGCGACTACAGTACCATCAGAATCAGAGTAACTGAGGTTGTCAAGATCGGTTGGTCCAGCACTACTCGGAATGGTATTGGCATTCGTAATGTCATTTGATTCTGGTGGGGAATTCAGGGTGTTAATGGTAAAGGTTGCTGGACTAGCATCTACATCACCATCATTATCCTTAGCGGCATAAGTAAATGAAGTAGTGCCGACAAAGCCTTCCGTTGGATCAAACGTTAGTCCAGCTGCTTCGGCAGGTGTCAACTCTTGATTTGGGGTTACAGTGGTTCCATTCGCCAGTTTAAGCACTCCCTGAGAAGTAGGTGGTACAGTTCTGATAATGAATGATGCAACTGTTCCGTCAACATCAGCACCTGTCAAATCATCAATGGCAGTAGGGCCTGCATTGCTGAGTATGCCTGCACTATTGGTAATGTCGTTGGTAGTAGGAGGTGTGTTGCTTACTGGAATTGTGAAGGTAGCTGGTGTAGCATCTTCAACTCCTTGATTGTCTTTGGCAGCGTAGGTAAATGAAGCGTTGCCGGTGAATGTCAGCGCTGGGTCAAACTTCAAGCCTGCAGCTTGTGCAGTGGTTAGTTCTTGACCAACAGTGACAGGTGTACCATTGGCAAGGGTTAATACCCCTTGAGCTGCTGTCGGTAATGTTTTAATGACGAAAGCTGTTACAGACCCTTCGGCATCAGCACCTGAAAGGTCGTCTATGTCTACACCGGCATCGCTGCTCAACACAGTTCCCGAATTAGTTACGTCATTGGTAGTAGGAGGGGTGTTACAGGCTGAGAATATTGCAGCATTTTGGAAGTCAAAAACTCCTCCTGTGCTGGTTGGTGTTGTATAACCTGCCGTGCTTGTCACCACGCCAGTGCTAGCATTAACTGTTGCCCCACCAGTACCTAGTGTTCCGTCTTTGTCTGTATCGGACAGGCCTGCTTCAAGAGAATCGAAACAGCCATCGTTGTCAGCGTCAATTTCACTTGCATCTACTATGCCATCACCATCAGTGTCTTTGACGGTATAGTTTAACACACCATTGTCTGCAACGGTTTCCAAGGCATTGAAAAGACCATTTGTGCCAGAACCAGAAATTGCACCATCAATGATGCCATCGTTGTTAGCATCTGCTTGAAGGTGACCCGCTTCCACTAGGTCATAAATCCCATCATTGTCACTATCTAGGTCTAGGTTATTTGGAATACCATCAAGGTCGGTGTCAAGGTTACAACCAGGGCCACCTGTTACTGTGATTACCAGATCGTCAATCAGGTTTCCAGTGGCTAAAGAACCGCTTGCTGAGCTTGTTGCTTGGAAGACAATGAAAGTAGTACTTTGTCCATCAGGTACAGTATAAGTGCCATTGTAAGTTCCCCACGCTGTATTGTTATCAGTCAAAGTAGCCTGATTGGTAGCGCTGTTGACGGTTCCGCCTATCTTCATAACGGCTACATCCGTTCCATTGAGTCCTCTATGTTTAACAGACCAAGTGATCGTGGTGCCTGGTGCTATAAATATTTGCTGGAATAGTGAGGCACTTTGCGTTCCGTTGATTTCAAAAAACTGGTTTCCCGTTGCCGCATTAATCCCTCCATAGCCATTTCTTACCACCTCGATTAGGTTGTCTGAAGCGGTGGTTTCCCATCCGTTGACGGTACTCTCATTGACCTGACTATTAGTGCCTGTAATCACAGGGAATTCAAAACCGCCATTGACAAGAGGCAAACATTCGAGTGCATCTGGAATACCATCATTGTCATCGTCAATATCAATTGAGTCAGCGATGCCATCAAGGTCTGTGTCCTTAGCTACATTGATACGATAGGTATTGGGTGTAGCATCTACACCACCATTGTTGTCTTTTGCCGAGAAAGTGAAAGTGGCAGGCCCTTCAAATCCAGATACTGGATCAAATTTCAACCCGTTGGCCTGAGCAACTGTCAATTCTTGACCTTGCGTTACTGGAGTGCCATCGGCTAAAGTCAGCACGCCTTGGGAAGCATTTGGAAGTGTATTAATAATGAAGGCTGCAATGGTGCCATCAGTATCTGTACCTGTAAGATCATCAATGTCGGTTCCACCAGCACCAGAAGCTATTTCTGTTGCACTAGTTACATCATTTGTACTTGGTGGTGTGTTTGAAATATTAATAGTGAAAGTCGCAGGTGTTGCATCTTCACCACCGTCATCGTCTTTGGCGGCATATGTAAAAGTTGCTGGGCCATTGTAAGTTCCTGATGGATCGAACAAAAGGCCTGCGGCTTGAGCAGGGGTCAATTCTTGGCCGACTGTAACGGCTGTGCCATTGGCTAGCGTTAATGTTCCATGCGCGACATTGGGTAAGGATTTGATGACAAATGCTGTTACCGTTCCATCAATATCAGCACCGGTTAGGTCATCAATAGCACTTCCTGGAGCATCACTTTGAATAGCTGTAGCGGAAGTCACATCATTGGTGGTTGGCAAGTCATTCACATCATTCACATTGATGGTCATGGTGTAGTTAGTACCGATTTGAGTACCCGCATCGCCAGAGTTGTCCTTTACTTTAAACTGGAAGTTAGCGTAGGCAGCACCGTTTTCATCGGCTATTGGTTGGTATGTAAATAGTGCTCTATTAGGGAAGTTAGTTTCATTAGTAACGTTAGCGGCAGTTACCGCGACACCATTATAAAAGAGTGTTCCTTTTGCCGGTAGACTCCCTATGATTACGGCTGAGTAACTATGTCCGTCATCATCACTAAAGGCAAAGTCTGCATTTGCAAATGTTAGTGTTCCATCTTCATCAACACTTTTGGTCTTATTTGCACTTTTCGGGCTAGTGACAATATTCTTGAAGTTTAGGATCAAACATGCACTAAAATCTGCGGAAAACTGTCTTATTGATGGGTTAGTGCTTGTTTCTCCAGATACACCCATTCTGAATTCTACTTGAGAAACATTCTCATATTTCAAGTGAAGCATGTTACGAGCTTCTGTATTATTGATTCCAGCTAACCCTGTATTGTCCGATGGTCGATAAACGATGAATGGGTTTTCGAATGTTCTTGTTAAGCGTGTATTGCTTTCTTGGAAAATCTGTCCGGTTTTTACGCCAACAAACTCCTTTAAACCACTGCTCAATGCATCCACATCAGCGAATGTTGTTCTGAATTCAGTTTGCGGAACGGGGGTTGTGGTGCCGGCAGCAACGAAAGTGAATTTAAAGTCGATAAAACCCGTGCCACTGTTCACATTGCGGCTCGCAACTCTAATCCTAGGTTGGAAAGCCCTTGCTTCTCCAGCTCCGGTATCATCTAAATTATCAATTACAGCATTACTTATATCAACAATTTCGATCAGTGCATCTACACCTGTTGTGGTTGTGGTATAGCGGTAAATAGCTCCTTTTTGTAGTGCAGTCCCAGAAATCAGTGTTGATGAGGTAAAGAATTGTGTTGGTATGGCCGCGCAAGCTGGGTTATTATCAATACCAATACTAGTAGTGGAAACGCGGCTGGTGCTTGTACCATCAGTCACTGTTACATTTACTATACGATTTGAAGTGTTGAGTGAATTGGCAGTGTTCTGATATACAATTTGGTTTAGCGCTGTTGCATAATCAGCTTTTGAGGCTCTGCCTGATAAAGTGATAACTCCAGTTCCTGAGTTATAAGCACTAGCGGTAATTCCTGTAGGTAGCGTTCCAAAAGCGCGAAGTGATTCGCTACCTCCATCAGGTCTGTTTGTCAAAGTAATTGTAGCGCCAGTCATTTCTACACTGTTCAAATCAGTGACTTTGGTGTCAGCGTCTGCGATAGGAATAGCTGTTCCTCCTAAAGAGAAAGCTGTATTAAACCCATTGACAGCATTGCCAGAAGAATTGTCTCCATCTAGGTCTACAAAAGGAGGGTTACACCTGGCACTGTTGAAGGTGATATCACCATTAGCATCGAAGGCAAAGTCTAAAGTCCCCGAAGTGAATGCGCCTTTACTATAGGTTATACTGAAGGAAGTTTTTGATATAATGTTGACTTGTACCGCAGCGGCTCTGTCTGTAGAACCCTGATTTTGAGTACCTGAGAAACTAATCGTACTACCACTCACTGTGCTCAATACATTCGAAGTAGCGTCAATAGAAAAGCCGCCAATATCGGCTGTATTCATTGTAAACGTTTCGCCTGCGGCACCATTAATTCCGTCTAAATCACCAATCAGAAAAGCGAAGCTGACATTGACTGGTGTAGTGGTTCCAGTCTGGAAGAATTCGTAAAGCAAAGTGACATTAGAAGCCGTGTTCATTTGCAATAAGGCATTGTCTCCACTTACACCTAAGCCATGATTAGTCGCGGCATTGCTCTGGGCAGTAGAAGTCACACGCATGTCAACCGTAGTGGCCCCTTGTGTTCCAATAGAACGATAGGTGATTCTTTCATTCAATCCCGATCCGCTTGCACCAGTTGTGCTGGCATAGGCAAAACTACTGTTACCACCTGCACCCACTGCCTCACAGCCAGTTAAACTGGCAGCAGAGAAGATATTCATTGTTGTAGTGGCGGTGTTACTATTGGTGTCTCCATCGTTGACTGTCACAGTGATAGAACGGGCCGTCAGGTTGGGGGCACCAGCAGTATTCTCATAAATGATTTGATTTAAAGCCGTTTGGTAGCTGGCTTTCGTTCCCGAGCCTGTGAGGGTAATTACACCAGTAGCCGCGTTATAAGCGCTAGCCGTTATGCCACCAGGCAAAGCACCAAGGACTCTCAATGATTCATTCGCACCATTCAGTCGATTGGTCAAGGTGATAGTCGCGCTTTCCATATTGGCGTCATCCACATCTGCGATGACTGCATCTGTATCTGCAACAGGTACGGGACTACCGCCAACCGTGAACGTGTTTGAGAAATTATTTCCAGCCACGCTACCGTCTAAGTCTAGGGTAGGCGCACTGTTTGTCTTCGTAACAGATATCGTGGCAGTTGCAGTATTGCTATTCGTATCACCATCGTTTACTACCACAGTAATCAAGCGCGGATCGTTTCTTGGGTCGCCACTTGTATTATTATATCTGAGTTGTTGAATTGCAGTTCGATATGACGCTAAGGTAGCCGAACCTGTAAGCGTTATTATACCGGTTGTTGCGTTATAAGCTGTTGCGGTAATCCCAGCGGGAAGTGCGCCATTGACACTTAGGCTTTCTAATGCACCATCTTGCAGATTGTTTATGGTAATAGTGGCACTTTCGATATTTGTATCGTCCACATCAGTAAGTGTCATGTCAGTATCTGCGATTCTTACTGCTCCAGCACCTTCCACAAAGCCATTTGAATATCCTGTGCCAGCTACGCTGCCGTCCAAATCCAGAGCGGGCGCTGAATTGACTTTCGTTACTGTAATGGTGGATATCGCTGTATTACTATTGTCCGTGCCGTCATTCACAATGACGGTGATGGAACGATTGGTTTCGTCCGGCATAGGATCCGTGTTGTTATATCGAATCTGTTTGAGGGCGGTCACATAGCTTGCTTTAGACGCAGAGCCAGTAAGGGTGAGTACACCCGTTGTCGCATTGTAAGCACTTGCTGTTATGCCCGTTGGCAAAGCTCCGTTCACACTAAGAGTTTCAAATGCTCCATCAGGACGGTTCGTCAATGTGATAGTCGCACGTGCCATGTTTGCGTTATCGACATCAACTATTGTTAAGTCAGTGTCAGATATAGTTACAGCACCTCCATTTTCAGTAAATGCTCTGGTGAAACCTGTTCCAGCACCGCTAGCATCTAAATCTAGTTGAGGGGGGGTGTTACATGCTACGACTGAAGCGTCAGTGTTCTTGATAATGACAGTTTGCTCGTATTCCAAAGATGATGATCCAACGTTAAGGTCAGCCAAGGCAGAAGGGGTAACTGTTTTATTAACCACTGTTCTGACGCCATTTCGAGAAATGAATGAAACACTTACAATGTAGGCTGCCGTAGGGCCATTCTTTAAGCCAAAATGAAGCACTGGACTTTCTTGGGTACCATGTCCAGTACCACCATTTACTTCTAGAATAGGTGATAATATATTACCATCGCAGTCTTTTAACACGACAGTAGCACCCAGTGCACTTCTCGTTTTCCCGCTGCCAAGGTCAATTTGAGGGATGACGTTCAAGTAGTTGTTTCTAAACCCACTCGCTGCAACTTCCCCACTACTGCCTATCAGATCGTTACGCCAAAGCTGGTTGTTGTCAGAATTCACATTAATATAAAGGTCTAGGTCACCGTCATTGTCATAATCGACAAAGCCTACTGCCTCCACATTTTCATTCGGTCTTAAGCCGTTATTATTATTGGGTTGATTGAAAAGCATAGTACTTGCCGTACTATTATTCAAGAGGAGGTAACTATCTCCATTACTATCTCCAAAGAAGACATCAATATCTCCGTCATTATCCACATCACCAGTGGCTAATCCGTCTAAACCAGAGTCATTCAGAAGGTTGTTGTTTGATCTTCTAAATGGGTTAGCTACAGCGACAAAAGTTCCAGGAGTAGTTTGACGATAGAGTGTAGGAGTACCACTTTTTGATGCAGGTCCCCAGATAAAATCAAAATCACCATCACCATCAAAATCTGCAGTAGCTACAGCACCTTTGTTTCCGTTGCTAGCATCCTCATTGAAAGAGGTATTTACTGTAAATGTTCCATCACCATCATTGATGAACATGTCGTAATTATTGTTATCAATGTTTGATGTGGTAGAAGTACCTTCTTTTCGGGCAATAATATCCATAAAACCATCATTGTTAATGTCAACAACAGTCATATAGTCTCCAGTGCTGGCACCCTCTTCTGGTAAACCAAGACCGCCAGCTCCGGTGTTATTTGCTCCAACATTATTGAGGGTTACTTGATCAAAGCGATTTCCAGAAACAGTCGCTCCATCGTTTTTGAATATATCAATCCCGAAGTTGTGGCCTTCAATGATCAGGTCTAGAAAGCCATCATTATTATAATCCATCCAGCCAAGGCCTTCCGAATTAATACCATCAGTCATGCTAGTGATGGTCTGTATCCTAGAAAAAGTATTACCGTTATTATTTTGGAAAATGGCGATATGCCTTGTAGTGTTTACCGCAAAATCTGGGTAGCCATCGTTGTTGAAGTCACCCCAGATAGCAGTTCGCTCGGTTATGTCGTCTTTCAATTCGCGCGCAACGCTGTTGGTGACATCAATGAAAACACCATTATCGTTTCTTAATAGATAGGACCTCCGTGAACCATTGTTTTCATTGGTATTGACTAGTAAATCTAAGTCACCATCTAGGTCATAATCAGCAAAGGCAAAGCCTCCATCCTTTTTTCTATCTATATCAGAGTCATCTTGGCCATTGCCAGCAACGTTAGTGAAGTTCTGTCCTAAAGCAGAAAGGCTCAAAGACAAAAAACCGACTAGAGTCAAGAACCCCAGTCGGACGTTGAAACACCCGAGAATATCAGCAGCCATGCGTTATTAGTTAGTTTTTTTCTCAAGGACAAACCTTGAGCCAAGTGACAAAGACCCGCTCAGTACGTATAATGATATGCGAATTGTTCCCTTAGATAGAAAGGGTTCCCGATTTGGGAGAATTGATAAGGTGAATCAGAAAAAGTGCGCGACTAACTTTATCTCTCAATTGCCAACCATAGCAGAACTGCCGGATTACTAGAGAGTTAGACCGATTTATGATGTTTAGGTGATCCAAAGGAAATCAATAACGCCTTATTATCCAATTTTTTCTTGAGTAATAATCGAGATGACACAAAGTGTAAAAAGCTTTTTTATGTATTTGAATAGGCTTTATTTGTATGTGTTGAGTTTTTTTAATTTCTATGCCCCGACAGCCAATCTTGTTTTTCTGATTACGTCATGATCAAACGTTTGCATGAATCTTTTTAAAAGTACACCGCTTGTGCTCGGCCTATTCGTGTACTTTTGATCCTCTTAACAAGAAGAAATGAAATTTAAACACCCCTATAAATTTGGTAAAGGTTATGAGAAATCAGTAGCCTACTTTTCAATGGAGTTTGCCATTGATCAGCCGTTAAAGATATATTCCGGTGGACTTGGCTTTTTAGCGGGTTCTCACATGCGGAGTGCTTTCGATCTAAAGCAAAACATGGTCGGTATTGGTATTCTCTGGAAGTATGGTTATTACGACCAAGTGCGTAAGCATAATAATGAGTTGGATGCCTTATGGCAGGAACGTCACTATAATTTCTTAGAAGATACCGGCTTAGAATTAGAAGTGAATGTTAACAGTCATCTAGTGAAGGTTAAGGTTTTTTACCTCGCTCCTGATGTGTTTGGTAGTGCACCTATCTTCTTGCTTTCCACAGATCATCCTGAGAACGATCACTTGGCCCAAACTATTACGCATAAACTTTATGACAATAACATATCAACAAGGATTGCCCAGTATATCTTATTAGGTATTGGTGGTGCCAAGTTGTTAGAGGCCATTAATCATAATGTGGAGCAATATCATTTTAATGAGGCGCATGCGTTACCAGCGGCATTTAGGCTAATGGAAAAGTTGGTTGACATCGAAAAATTGAAAGATCAATTGGTCTTTACTACGCATACTCCTGTGAAGGCTGGTAACGAGGTGAATGATCCCCACATGCTGCATAGCATGGGCTTCTTCAATGGCTTTTCGATAAGAGAGGTGGAAGATATGGTCGGCTTTGAAAACGGTATGTTCAATCATACTTTGGCAGCTCTAAGAATGTCTAAAATATCAAATGCGGTTTCTAAAAAGCACTGTGAAGTTTCAAAAGAGATGTGGGGTGGATTTGATGGTATCTGCGATATTATTCCAATCACTAATGCTCAGAATAAGTCCTACTGGACTGATGGTGAGTTAGAAAAGGCTCATCAAAAGAAAGATGATAAGAAATTTCTCAAGCGAAAAATTGAACTGAAGAAAGAACTCTTTGAGCTAGTTGCCGACCAAACTGGAAAAATCCTTGACCCGAATGTATTGACGATTGTCTGGGCGAGAAGATTTGCAGGATATAAGAGGGCCGATTTGATCGCTCGAGATGTCGAGCGTTTTGAAAAACTATTGAACAATAAGGATTTTCCAGTCCAGATTATCTGGGCTGGCAAGCCTTATCCGCTCGATCACGGTGCAGTGAGTACATTCAACTGGTTGGTTCATTTCACGCGAAAGTATCACAACGCTACTATTTTAACAGGATACGAACTTGGTCTTTCAGCCCTAATGAAAAAAGGATCTGACGTTTGGTTAAACAATCCGCGAATTCCTTTAGAGGCATCTGGAACTTCTGGTATGACGGCTGCAATGAATGGTTCATTAAACTTTTCTACCAATGATGGTTGGATTCTTGAGTTTGGAGAGCATGGTAAAAACGGCTTTGTAATTCCAGAAGTAGATACTACGCTGCCAGAAGGGGAACAAGATCAGTGGGATGCAGATCATATGATGCGCATCTTCGAAGACGAAGTGGTTCCGATGTACTACAAGGACCAAAAGGCTTGGGTGGCAATGAACTACCAGAGCATGGATGATGTAGATAAGTATTTCAGAGCATCTCGTATGGCTGATGAGTACTATAAAAAGCTATATAATCATTAATCAGGATTGAAAAAATTCCTATAATTGTATCGGCAGATGAAAGTCTGCCGATTTTTTTGGGGTATTAGCTCAGTTGGTTTAGAGCGCTGCCTTGACAGGGCAGAGGTCACTGGTTCGAATCCAGTATGTCCCACCAAAAAAAGATGCGCTATGAGCGCATTCTTTGTTTTATAATATCGGGATGTGGCGCAGTCCGGTAGCGTACTCGTCTGGGGGGCGAGAGGTCGCAGGTTCAAATCCTGTCATCCCGACTAATTGCTATTATGGCACTATCTAAACCTGCTAATCTTATGATTAACCGGTTTTTAATTTTTCTATAATCAGATGATATGGTTTAAAGCCACTTCGCTTTTATGTCTTTGTATTTGGTTCTTCCGATAGGGATAAGTGTCCCATTTTTTAGCGCTGCTTTATACTTACTCCCAGATTCAACAATTATTTCCTTGATCTCAGACACCTTGACCAAGTACGATTTATGCATGCGTTCGAAAGAAAATGATAACAGTTGTTCTAGTTTATTGAGTGATTTATCATGTAATTCTTTTGAACCATCAGTCAGAAAGAGTTCTGCATAGGCACCCGCTCCTTTGATATAAAGCACATCTTTAAGAGAGATAAGCTGTATCTTTTGTCTTTTTTTAATCGCCAAAAACTTAACCTGAGACTTGGGTTTATCATTCCTATTGGCACGATTGAAGGCTTGCTCTAATCGATCTCGATTAAAGGGTTTAGGTACAAAATCTAGCACTCCATATTCAAAAGCAGTTAGTGCTTGCTCCTTGTAGGCCGAAATCACAATGGTGTAAAAAGAACCTGATACTGCTGTAGTCAACAGATCAAAACCATCGTTACCATTCAAGTTTAAATCTAGTAGTAAAAGGTCTAAAGAGTGACTTTCAATAAAGCCCAGCGCCTCTTGTAATGTGTTAACGTGCGTCAATGAGTCCAGATCATTACCATAAATCTCCCGCGTCATTCTTTCGATGCGTTTAGCAATTCTGGCTTCATCTTCAACAATCAAAATCTTCATCTCCTCAGTAGTATATTTTGATTACGTTTTTCCAACCATGATCGGTCGGCTCAGAGGTCAGGTTCCATTTCGATTGATAGCTTTCTGTCAATCTGGCCTTGATGTATTTCAGGCCGGTACCATCTTCTTTACTCGTTGCATTCCTCTCTGCATTAGCAAAAGTGAGAAAAGTATAGCTCTTGTAAGCTTCGTTCGATTCGAAAATGAGTTTAAACCTTATGCTGTTTCCATGCAGGGGCAAACTGTGCGTGATACCATTTTCCAAAAGTGTATGTAGAATGGCTGGTGGTATTTTCTCTTGCGAATCAATACCTTCTTCCTCTAAGAAATAGCTTACTTCCTTTCGGTACTCCATGATCTCTAGGTGGGTCCTGCAAAGGACTATTTCCTGATCAATTGGTATTAATGTTTTATCTTCTATTTGACTAAAAAGATCGAACTCTTTCGCCAATGCTTCAATGAATTGTACACCTTTCTTTGGAGACTCTTCCACCCAGTCCATCAATGAGGTTAGGGTGTTCATGAGAAAATGAGGTTGAATGTTCTTCTTCAGCAGTTCCAGTCGCAATCGCGTGGATTGAACCAATGAGTTTTCGTATGCCAAGCGTTGTGCCTTGATATTAAGCGTTAGTAGATACAGCATGCCTAACAGAATAAGTCCCAAGCCAGTATACAAACTAACGACAAATCCGGAGGCAAGAAATACCACAACCGACAGCAGTAAGGTGACGAGAACAAGGCGAGCGCCCCTTAGATTTCTATAGGCTCCATAAGCAACCATTCCAAAGGAGAAACATAACATACTCAGTACCATGCCAATTGTTTTGAAATCAAAATTATGACCATTTATAAGCCAGATTAAAATGAGAACTGCTGCGTATATAATTAATGACAATCTACGCCTTGGATAAGGGAATTGCATGGAGAAGTAATAGGGAATCAAAAATGAAATACCCAACAAAAACGCGTTAATGACTTGCAACCTGATGACATGTAAACTGTAATGCATGGATACATAATCTTTGCTAAACACGGTTATAACAAGCGCAAAAATGAGAAAGCAGCAAACACTAAAAATAAGTGTGGGATATTCTTTTTTATGATTTAAGAATAGGAATAGAAAATAGATAGATGCGATAAGAAAAGCTCCTGCGAAGACGTGCATGTAGGAAGTTTTGATCAGAAGTTTGGCGAGTAAATCTTCATAATCTGCGATCCTTAGTACGTATTGGCCCACATGATCTGGAAAATAATAATTGCTTATCCGTAAGGCCAGCACATGTTCTCCTGTTGCCGCTAGGTGCGTAGGAATAGCGTACGTCACCCACAATTCACCCTCAGGAGCTAGTTCTGTCTCTTGTCCTGGATTTCCATTTTTTCCAATCAACACGCCATCCCAAAAGATTTCATATTCTCCGTAAGGATCTATTTGAAGGCCATAAGGTCGAAATTCCTCAGGAGCGATTAGGATGTCAATCTTGGTTCTAGACCAGAAAATCTTACCATCAGGAACGAGAGGTAACCCCCGTTCCCAATCCTTATCATTCCAAGACTTCTCGGCCCAAGTTGGGTTGTCACCTATCTTGAATATTGTCTGATTTTCTTCGAAAGTAGCAGGGTCTTGAACACAGGAAGAGGCAAATAGGATAAGAAATATTAAAAGAAAATGGGGTGAGAATTTCAAGACCATTTTTGAGGTGACTTTAGCATGTAAAGTAAATGATAAATCTATCTTTTCTAAGAAGCCCAGAGCAGTTCACTCAAGCATAGAGCATTTGGTAAACTAAACAATGCATATCAACAACTCTGGGAAGACTTTAGAGGTAAACCTGCTAAAAATCAAATGAGAACTAGTCTACTTTTTATCCTTATCACATACCTATCGCTTCAGACATTTTTTGCTCAAGCCTATCAAGTTGATGATGATCAAATAGGAGAAACGTCTTACCTGGAATTGCCACGCATAGAGGTAATCCCTATAAATGACACCCAAAATAAGAGACAGTATGAGCTCTATGTAAAGCTACCTGAAGGATATTCAGAAAACGATAGTATCCAGTATCCGGTGCTTTATACAACTGATGCCATGTGGCATGTGGAAATGCTATCAGCCGCTACGGAATACATCATAGAAGATATTATTCTGGTAGGTATCTCTTGGCAAAAAGACAATAAACCAGACCTCGTCAATGAAAGAGGAGAACAAGTGAGTAGGTTTAGGGATTATAGCGTGACTCCACTGAGTAACCCCGAACGTCAGGCCAAATATCAATTTGGACATGCAAAAGAGCATCTGGACTTTATACGTGCTGATGTATTTGACTACATAGAAACCAATTATAGAACAGCTACAGATCAGCGCAGTTATTTCGGGTACTCGCTAGGCGGTTTGTTTGGAGCATATGCTTTACTGGCGCGACCAGATACTTTTAAAAATTATATCCTCGGCAGCCCTGCCATCAATGGGGACGTTTCGCTGCTCAAGAAGCTCAACTCGAATAGGAGTGGTAAACATCAGGCAATCAATGTTTATATATCATATGGCACTTTGGAGCAAGAGCTGGGCGAATATGCCAATCAGTTAATTTCTATGCTGAGCGACAGAAATGATCAGCATTTATTCTTAGTTCATGAGGTAATTGAGGGGAGTCACCAAACCGCATTCCCGATGACAGGAGTTCGCAGTATCACTTGGTTATCAGACATGATTAAACAATAAAACCCAAACACATTATGAAAATTTCTTTGACTGAGTCTTGGAAAGAACTGAATAAAAATACTAGGGGAGTTAAGTTCACTATGATGCTATTTGTAGCCAACTTGATGACGTTAAGCACTGTATTTGCCCAGGAAAAAACAGACAACGATTCTGATTTCCCACACTTAGAACCCCCTATTTTTGGGCAAAAACCACCAGGCTCTATTCCCGAAATTTTTGCGCCCCGTATGATTTCAACAATACAAGGCGAATTAGCAACTACCTTTTCACCCGATATAGAAGAGTTCTATTTCCGCAGATATGATGAGGGATTGGAAAATGATGCTTTGGTTGCCATTCAATACAAAGACAATCTGTGGACCGAGACTTTTGTAGTACCCAGAGGTGAGGTGTCTCCTGACGGTAAGATTCTGTATAAAGGAAACGAATATAGAGAGCAAATCGGTTCTGGCTGGTCAGCCATAAAAAGTCTTGGTGCACCGTTTGATTCTATTCCCATTATGCGCCTTACGGCTTCAGCCGAAGGGACTTACTATTTTGATGATGTGTCATCCTTTGGTGACAATCCACCTAAAGTACATATTCGTTATTCACGATTAATAGATGGCATACGCGAAAAACCGAGAAGATTGGACTTTGATATGGGCACAACAATGAAATTTCACCCATTCATAGCTCAGGATGAGTCCTACCTTATATTTGATAGTAGGCCAGAAGGCGGTAACAACGATATGTACATCAGTTTCCGACAAGAAGATGGTTCATGGGGCAATGCAATCAATTTAGGTGATAAAATAAATACAGAACACTCGGACATTTATGGCAGTGTGACATCAGATGGGGAATACTTTTTCTTTACACGGACTCTTAGCAATGGAGAGAAAAACACAATGTGGGTCGATGCTGGGTTTATTGAGGCACTCAGGCCTAAATAGTGAGCCATGGAACATGTTCATCAATGCCGGGGATTAATTCGAATCGCTATAAGTGCAAATAGTTTAACCACCCACACAGCCTAAGCTGGTAGGTTTCACATTACCCTTTGAAAACGAAAACTAAACTCATGAAAATCACTTCCCTATTGACATTGATTGGTGCTTTAATGCTAAACCCTGTCTTTGCCCAACAAAATAACACTCCTGAGTTGTCAAGCCTAGCGAGCTCTTACTTTGGCCAAAAGCCACCAAGGCTAATCCCTGAAGTTTTTGCTCCTGGTATTGTTTCAATTGATGGAAGGCTTGAAACCACTATTTCGTTTTCCTCCGATTTCACTGAAATGTATTTTTCAGCCGATAACGAAGATGAAGAAACATCTATCTATTTCTCAAAACTTGAAGATGATAAATGGACTCCCATTACAAGAGTAAATTTTACTCATGGGATGAAAAATGAAGAAATGCATCCATTTGTGAGTCCTGATGGTAAAAGGATATATTTCACAGTCATGGACGGTGCTTTTACGGATGAGAAAATTTGGTTTGTAAACCGTCTAGGGAACTCTTGGAGCGATGCAATTCGGCTTGATTCACCTATAAATGACGACTTGGTGTTTTTTTCTAATCAGGCTAATAACGGAGATCTTTATTATTTCAATTTGACAAAAGGGAAAACGTATTATGCACCAAACAAGAATGGTGAATTTCCAGAAGTTCAAGAAGTTGCACTTGAATCTGGACATCATGCTTTCATTTCCCCATCTCAAGATTACTTGATACTAACCGCGCGGAGCGATCAAGAAGATGGCCGAAGGGATAATGATATGTATGTATACTTCAAAAAGAAAGACGGAACGTGGACAAAACCCATAAACCTTGGAAATACCATCAATACCAGTTTTAATGAAAAAACTCCAACTATCACCCCAGATGGTAAATATTTATTTTTTGGAAGGGACGAGAGAGATATAAAGCCTGGACTGGCAAATATTTATTGGGTGAGCACTGAAGTCATTGAGAAGGTAAGGCCATCCGATGTTATCAAGCAGCCATAATTTCAGCATACGTGCATTTTTAACTCATGCTACCACTAGAACAGCATTTTAAAGACTAAGCAATGAAAAACTCCAACTTTATACTCTTAACACTAGCACTCCTGCCATTTTTAAATGCTTGTGTTTCGGATACTGAGAAAGCAAAAGAGTACGATTTTACACCCTTAGAAGATCGCTATCTGGGCCAAGAACCTTCAGGTTTAACCGCTGAGGCTTTTGCCCCAAACCTTGTCACAACTTCTGGTTGGGAATACGGTGGAGTATTTACCCCAGACATAAAAGAGTTTTATTTTATCAGAGAAGTTCAGATCGATCAGGAAAACAGCAAGCAAGAATTTGTGGTTTTTAAATATTCAGACAATCAGTGGAAAGAAACTGTGGTGTCCGATAGAGTAGGAGATCCTTATATCGCGCCAGATGGTAAAACCATGCACCTAGGCAGGCGTTTTAAAAAGCGAACCCAAACAGGGTGGTCTGATGTACAGGACCTAGGGATGCCATTTGACAGTCTCCCTATTATGCGGCTAACAGCATCTGCTAAAGGGACCTATTTTTTCGATGAATTCAAACGAGATTTTACGGGTGATATTCGGTATTCCCGATTGGTAGATGGAAAATATGAAGAACCCAAACTGTTGAATAAAAGTATCAATAGCGGTAAGAGCTTTCATCCCTTCATCGCACCAGATGAGTCCTACCTCATATTTGATAGTAGACGAGAGGGTGGCTATGGTGATTCAGACCTTTATATCAGTTTTAAAAAGCGAGATGGTTCGTGGGGAGACGCTATTAATTTGGGTGATGAGATAAACACCGAAGCCTGGGAAGCGGCTGCCAGTGTGACACCAGATGGTAAATACCTTTTTTTCAATAGAAATATGGGATCAGACAAGTATGAAAATGTGGATATCTACTGGGTGGATGCTAAGGTTATTGAGCAGGTAAGACCAGTCGGGTTACAGTAAGAGTCATATTTTTAGCATAGACCGTTACTATTTTAGACTATCACTAGAAGATATTTTTAAAGACTAAGCAATGAAAAATTCCAAGCTTATACTCTTAACGCTCGCACTTATGCCATTTTTATATGCTTGCGTTTCAGATACCGAGAAAACAAACGATTACGAACTCCCACCCTTAGAAGACCGTTATCTAGGCCAAGAACCACCGGGCTTAATCCCAGTAGCTTTCGCCCCAGGAATTATATCCTCAGAAGAGTATTTTGAAGACGGCAACACGTTTTCACCAGATTTGAAGGAATACTATTTCGTGAGGCATGGAGGGAAATATGAAGAACAAACGGCATTGGTTATTAGATATGAAAATGGCAGTTGGGGAGAGGAAACTAAGACTGACACAAAATACCCAGTATTCTCAAAGGATGGTAACACCATTTACCGTGGCAACAAATTCAAAGAAAAAACGGACTCGGGTTGGTCAGAATTCAAAAGCATGGGAGCACCATTTTCTGACAAGCACATCATGGGAATAACGGTTGCTGATAATGGGACTTTTTTCTTTGATGAATTCACGTTTGATGAATTTGAAAGACCTGATACTGTTGGAGCCATTAGTTATTCGCGCATGATAAATGGCGAGTATCAACCTCGCCAAAAGCTGAATGAAGAGATTAACACGGGTGCTTGGATCGCCCATCCTTACATTGCGGCTGATGAATCTTATTTATTATGGAATGTCAAGAGAGAAGATGGCTATGGTGATTCAGATATCTATGTTAGTTTTCGAGCAGAAGATGGCCAATGGTTACCGGCAATTAACATGGGTGATAAAATAAACACATCAAAAGGTGAAAGCGGCCCAAAGGTGACTCCGGATGGGAAATATTTGTTCTTCTGGAGGGGATACGAAAGGATAGAAGAAGATGGGAGCTCTTTTTTTGTAGGAAGCCCTTATTGGGTGGATGCTAAAATTATTGAGAATCTTAGACCCAGACAGTAAGTGAGGATCTGCCAAATATCCTCTCTCCAGTGAGGGGTCGCAGATTCGAATCCTGCCACCCTGACTTGACTATTCTGGCTTTCTGAACCTTTTATGGTCTGTACAGATTACAAGTCTTAAACTGCCTTTCTCTTCAGGAGCCTGAAACCCAAATAGAGACCACCTAGCCCCAAATAGAATACCCCAAACCACGCGAAGGTAGCATCAGGTTTGTTGCTGACGAGAAAATCATAAGCAAGGGTAATGAAATATGGAATGCTGGTAAGTATGAAAAGTGGGACAGCTAGTTTGTGTGCTGGCTGAGCCTCTACCTTAAGATATTTTTCTTCCAAAGCCTTGAATTGAACTAGCTGACTAAACGCTCCTGATGAAATCCAAGTTTTGAGAATTTGTATGGACGGTAATAAAAAAAGCCTTGATCAATTTTTGATCAAGGCTTTTGAGATAAGCTTCTGAGCTAATTAATTCCCATCCTTTTTAAACTTATCGAATCGGGAGTCTCTCTTGTTTTTATTAGGGAAGACATTGTTTTCCATGTCCACATCAGCCAATTGCTTGAAAGGGTCAAAAACAACACTGTCTACCTCCTTGTCCTTGACAAATAGCTTAGTGACCTGATTTTCGTTTCTGCGCCAAATTTCCGCTGGTATTTTTTCAATTTCCTTGCTACCGTCTTTATATGTCCATTCAATGACCAATGGAGTAATAAGACCACCATTGTTTATAAAAGTGATTTGATAGACATTTTTTCCAGCGAAACGTTCACGGATTGCTTCATTGTCAACCTCGCTTCTATATTCACCACCTACATTGCTGTCGGTCAGTTTAAATTCTTGTGGTTGACCGTAGAAAGGGTTATCATCATTCTCTCCGGCTTTTTCTCCTAGATTACCACCTTGTGCTTTTACCTGAGTTTCCAAGCCTTTTTGTTCACCCGCTACTTTAAACCATTTCACATCAGCTACTTCAATGTCTACATTATCAGTAGAATAGAACCAACCTTTCCAGAACCAGTCTAAATCAACGGCAGATGCATCTTCCATGGTGCGGAAAAAGTCGGCTGGTTTAGGGTGTTTGAAAGCCCATCGTCTTGCATACTCTTTAAATGCCTGATCGAAAAGCTCAGGACCCATCACTTGTTCTCTCAATACAACCAATGCTGCGGATGGCTTAGAATAGGCTTCAGGTCCCAATTGCAGAGACTGCTCAGGGTTTGTCATAATTGGACGCATAAAATCTTTACTTCCTTTCATATATGGCACAATCGCCTCAGGAGAGTTAGAGTTGTAAGGTAGGTCAGGATAGTATTTCTTCATGGTCAAATACTCTAAGAAGGAGTCCAGGCCTTCGTCCATCCAAGCCCATTGACGTTCATCGGAATTGATGATCATGGGGAAAAAGTTGTGACCGACTTCATGCACAATCACATAAACCATACGCGTTTTGATGAAGTCATCATAAGAACCGTCAGGTCTTGGGCGCCCAAAGTTGAAGCAGATCATTGGATACTCCATTCCTATACTAGCCGCATGCACAGAAATGGCCACTGGGTAGGGGTAGTCAATGGTCATCTCGGAGTAATTAATCAGGGTGTTGACAACCGCCTTAGTAGACTCTCTTTCCCATAAAGGATTGCCCTCTTTAGGATAGTAAGACATGGCCAGTGGAGTGTTTTCTCCCACCTTCACGGCTTGTGCATCCCAGATAAATTTTCTTGACGAGGCAAACGCAAAATCTCTCACGTTCTCAGCTTTGTAAACCCAAGTTGATTTTCCGTTAGCCTTTTTCTTCTCTTTTGCTTCGGCTTCGGCTTGTGTAACGATAATCACTGGCTTGTCAAATGACTTCTTCGCACGGTCAAATCGATTTTGCTCTTGTCGGGTTAATACATCTTTAGGGTTTTGGAGCATTCCAGTGGAAGCCACTATGTGATCGGCAGGAACGGTGATTTCTACTTCATAATCTCCAAATGTCAGGGCGAACTCTCCAGAACCCATAAACTGCTTGTTTTGCCATCCATTAAAGTCGTCATAAACAGCCATTCTTGGATAGAACTGGGCAATAGTATATAGATAATTACCATCTTCTTTAAAGTATTCGTACCCCGATCGTCCACCAAGTGTTGCTCTGTCGTTGACATTATACCACCAGTCAATATTAAAGCTGAAGCTATCACCACTTTTCAACGGCTCAGGTAAAGTGATTTTCATCATGGTCTTGTTGACGAGATAGGTCAGATCATTTCCTTTAGCATCTTGAACTGTCATTAATTTAAAACCACCGTCAAAGCCACTGTCTCCAAGGGCACGCTGTGCTTGTGTAGTACCAATCTGGCTAATAGTAGCAGGCAGTGCTGCCGTGCTCGTTTGGCTACCAAAATTATCTTCAGCGCGAACATTCTGGTCTAGCTGTATCCAAAGGTACCTAAGGTCAGAAGGAGAGTTATTGTAATAGGTGACGGCTTCCGAACCAGTAATTCGTTGGTTTTCATCGTCTAATTCAACTTTAATTTTATAATCTGCCTTTTGCTGCCAATAAGCAGGGCCCGGTTCACCCGAGCCTGTTCGGTATTGGTTTGGCGTTGGCAGCATGTTGTCCATTTGCTCAAATTTCCCATTCCATTTACTTTGGCCAAAAGCCATGAGTGAACAGAAGAGTAAGGTTAGGGTGAGTGTATTTTTCATATCAGAATGGTTCTTTTATTGACGATTTTAGTGTGTTGCGAATTGAGAACAATAATACTGAATTAATGATTAATTCACATGTGTGATGTAACTTGAAGCAAACTTCAATCATGAAAAAAATTGCTATTTGCTTCGTAGTCGCACTTTTCTTTTTTGAGACCATCTTGGCGCAAGATGTGGTTGTCACAATAAAGCTACAGACAATTGCCATTGGCTCCTGTAATCGTCAGGAGGCTCCACAAGATTATTGGTCTACTATCATAAAGACAAAGCCTGATCTTTGGGTTTGGCTCGGTGATAATATCTATGGTGATACTGATGATATGGCCGTGTTGAAGGCGAAGTATGATAAACAGAAAGCTAATTCGGCCTATCAGGCACTGCTCAGCCAAACACCGGTCGTTGGCATTTGGGATGATCATGATTTTGGTAAAAACGATGCCGGTGTAGAATATCCTTATAAAGCGGCTAGTCGAGATCTGATGTTTGATTTTTTAGATGTGCCTGAGAACAGTCCCGCTTGGAAAAGAAAGGGTGGTTATCAATCATATGTCTTTGGTTCTGGTGGTAAGAAGGTCAAAATACTTCTACTAGATGCTCGGTATTTCCGAGGCGAATTAAGGCGAGTTGATGGTGTCTATCAAAAGAATATGACTGGCTCCGTCCTTGGAGATGCGCAATGGCAATGGTTAGAAAAAGAGCTGTCGAATAGTGATGCTGCTATTCATATACTCGCCTCGGGTATTCAATTTATAGCAGATGAGCACCGCTTTGAGAAATGGGATAACTTTCCTAAAGAGCGCCAACGCTTATTAGATTTGTTAGTAAAAACGCAACCCAAAAACGCTTTTTTCTTAAGTGGCGACAGGCACATTTCTGAGATTGCGAGTATTGATATTCCAGAATATGGAAGGTTTTATGATTTTACATCAAGCGGTCTAACACATAGCTATGAATCCAGTACCGAAACTAATTCACATAGAATGGGTAAATTGATCACTGAAAAGAGTTTTGGTCTGATTAAAATTGATTGGAGCGGAGCTAGTCCAAAAGTAAGTTTAGAAATGAGAGGTATAAAAGGTGAATTGTTGGACGCACCAGAAATACTATTTGACCATTAACCATTCATAGCCTTTTGATTTTATAGCGTCAGCAGTTAAAAAAAGTACATATGAGATTATCCATTCTTTTGTTGTTCTCGTTTTTCTTTCAAGTCTCTCAATCGCAGGAACTTGATATCCAAGGCCATAGGGGAGCCAGGGGTCTCATGCCTGAGAATACAATTCCTGCATTTATCAGGGCTATTGATGAGGGAGTTACTACACTTGAACTAGACGTAGTTATTACCAAGGACAAACAAGTGTTGGTTTCGCATGAGCCATATATGTCCTCGTCAATTTGCATGAAACCTGACGGAAGTGATATTTCAGCCGAAGAGTCAAGGAGTTTGAATATTTATGAAATGACTTTTGAGCAAGTTAGTTCCTATGATTGTGGCTCAAAAGGCAATGCTCGGTTCCCAATACAGAAGAAAATCTCCGTGTCTAAGCCTCTTTTGTCGAGTTTAATTACTGAAGTAGAGGCTTACCTTAAGAAAAATTCTTTACCCAGCTTGTCTTATAACATTGAGATAAAGAGCTCCCCCAAGGGAGATGATGTTTATCACCCTGGTGTTGAAGAGTTTTCTCAAATCGTATTTGATTTATTGGCCAAACGTCTCCCTGAGAATAGATATACGATACAAAGTTTTGATTTTAGGGTGCTGAAATACTGGCACAGAACTTATCCAAGTGTTCAGTTAGTAGCATTGGTTGAAAATGGTAAAGGGGTTGAGGCGAACCTTAGAGACTTAGGGTTTACACCAGCAGTTTACAGTCCATACCATATTCTCTTAAACAAAAAGATGGTTGATTTTTGTCATACTAAACAGATGAAGGTTGTGCCTTGGACTGTTAATGAGCGAAGTGCAATGGAAAGGCTAGTGGAAATGGGAGTTGATGGAATCATTACCGATTTCCCTGATCGTGCAAAGAGTCTTCGGTAATATCATTCACCCAACACGCTCATTAATGTGTCTTTGATTTCTTTGTTCTAGATAAGTCTTTATTTTTGACTTTCCATTCTATTGATGCGCCTTCAAGAAGTAAAAGACAAATACACAGAGAAAGAATTCATTCAGATGACCGCGAGGCTTTATAAGAATGAAAAGAATTGGATAAGGCCGCTCGATAAAGATATTCAGGCAGTTTTTGATCCTTCAAAAAACAAGAATTATAAAAACGGTGAAGCCATTCGCTGGATTCTTCAAGATGATAACAGCCAAACCATAGGGCGTGTTGCTGCCTTTGTCAACAATAAAACAGCCAATAGTTACGATCAGCCGACAGGCGGAATGGGTTTCTTTGAGTGTATTAATGACAAAGAAGCCGCTTTTACTTTGTTCAATGCTTGCCGAGAGTGGCTAAAGGAACGAGGAATGGAAGCCATGGACGGGCCCATAAATTTCGGAGATCGAAATAACTGGTGGGGTTTATTGGTAGATGGTTTCTCCGAGCCAAATTATCAAATGCCATATAATTTCGGCTATTATCAAAAGCTTTTTGAAGACTATGGTTTTGGCATATTCTTTAAGCAGTTTACCTATCAAAGACCGATGGGAAGCCATGTTGACTTTGCCCCAAGGTTTTACGAAAAGGCTCAAAGTACATTAGATAACCCTGACTACGAGTTCCGACATATTACGAGTAAGGAATTTGGTAAATCTCATGAGTATTTTCATGAAGTTTATAATAAGGCTTGGGCTGGTCATAGTGGTGTAAAACCCATGAGTATGCAACAAGCCAAGGCTACTTTTAAAATGCTTAAACCGGTGGCCGATGTAAGGCTTATTTGGTTTGCTTTCTACAAAGGAGTGCCAGTAGCATTTTTTATATCCATCCCTGAATTAAACCAGCTCTACAAGCACTTAAATGGTAAATGGAACCTACTGAGTAAGCTTAGGTTTATGTATTTACTTAAAACCGGAGCTTGTAAAAAGGGCTTAGGGATCGTTTTTGGTGTTGTGCCAGACCATCAAAAAAAGGGAGTAGAAGGAGGCTTGGTCGTTTCATATGTCAAAAAAATGGCATGGAAGAAAGGCTTTCCCTACAAGGATATTGAAATGAATTGGATAGGAGATTTTAACCCCAAAATGATGAATGTCGTTGAGCAAATTGGGGGAAAAGTAATTAAAACACATATTACTTATCGGAAGCTTTTCGATGAGTCTAAAGTATTTGAAAGAGAATCTGTAATTAATTAAGAAGAGATGAGTAAGAAGTATGACGTGTATGGCATAGGAAATGCCTTGGTTGATCTAGAGTTCAAGGTAAATGATCAGTTTTTGTATGATCATAAAGTTGAAAAAGGATTGATGACGTTAGTAGATGAGGATACCCAATTTAGACTCATTGGAGCCATTGATAACGGAGACTTAAATCGAAAATCAGGTGGTTCAGCGGCTAATTCTATCATAGCAGTAAGTCAGTTTGGAGGCAAATCATTCTATTCGTGCAAGGTAGCGAATGACGAATATGGAGACTTCTATCTGCAAGACATGAACGATGCAGGAGTAGATACAAACCTTGATGGCAAAGATCGGGAAGATGGTGTTACTGGTAAGTGTCTTGTCATGATTACACCTGATGCCGATCGTACAATGAATACTTTCTTAGGTGCCACTACCAATTTGTCCGTTGATGAAATTAATGAGAACGCACTGAAGGACTCTGAGTATTTATATTTAGAAGGTTACTTGACTACTTCGACAACAGGTGTTGAAGCGATGAAATTAGGTAAAAAGCTAGCTGAGAATAATGGGGTAAAGACAGCGATTACTTTGTCTGACCCAAGCATTGTTCAGTATTTCAAAGAAAAGTTTGTCGAAGTGATTGGTGCCTCTGTTGATCTACTATTCTGTAATGAAGATGAAGCGATGTCATTCACAGGAAAAGATAATATGGCCGAAGCACGCGAGGCTATGAAAAGTGAGGCACACAGGTTTGTGATCACACAAGGTAGCAACGGTGCGATGATTTGGGATGGTGATACGTTTATTGACATTGAACCTTACAAAGTAAAGGCTGTAGATACTAATGGTGCTGGTGATATGTTTGCCGGTGCATTCTTATACGGTATTACAAATGGCATGACATATGCTTCGGCAGGTAAGCTAGCGAGCTTGGCAAGCTCTAAGGTAGTGTCTCAGTTTGGGCCTCGCTTAAAATGGCCAGAGGTTCAGTCAATGTTACACGATTTGAAATAACAAGTCGATAGAAGTCCACATATCCGTGAGATGTTCCGTTGGCCATTTCATGCGTTAAACAAAGTCATTGCACAATTACTTTCGTTAAGAATTATAAATTTTAAGCATATTATGATTAAGAAATTAAGTTTCCTTATGATGTTCTGTGCTGCCTTTTCGTTTGTTACGAAGGCACAGAATATAAAATATGAAGAGTTCGATCTAGATAACGGATTACATGTGATTCTTCATCAAGAAAATTCTACACCAATAGTTACGGTGGGAGTTTTATATCATGTGGGTTCAAAGAATGAACCAGAGGGTCGTACAGGTTTTGCACACTTTTTTGAGCACTTGATGTTCGAAGGTTCTCCAAACATTGGCAGAGGAGAGTACTTTAAGACCATTGAGGCAGCAGGCGGTAGTTTAAATGCAAATACCTCAAATGATAGAACCTATTATTTCCAAACACTGCCTTCAAATCAATTGGAGCTAGGCCTGTACATGGAGTCTGAACGAATGCTTCATGCAAAAATTGATTCTACCGGCATTGCTACTCAGAAAGAGGTAGTGAAAGAAGAGAAAAGGCAAGGTGTAGACAACCGACCGTATGGTACTATTCTAGAGAAAATGCTTAAGAACGCTTACTCGGGTACTAATTATGAGTGGTCTCCCATCGGAAGCTTTGAAGATATTGATGCGGCTACCGATCAGGATTTCGTAGATTTTTATGAGACATTCTATGTTCCTAACAATGCTACACTTTCTATTGCTGGAGACTTCGATAAGGCTCAAGCAAAAGAATGGATTAAGGCTTATTTTGGAGAAGTGAAGCGTGGCACAAAGACAATTCCTCGTCCAGAGATTACAGCCCCTAAGTTGGACGGTACTGTAGAAGAAACTGTTTTTGACAACATTCAATTGCCTGCTCTTATTCAAGGTTATAGAATGCCTCCTCAAGGAACGGACGATTACTACGCCTTACAATTGGTGACTCAGTTGCTTTCAGGAGGTCAGAGTTCAAGGTTTCAAAAGACTTTGGTTGATGAAAAAAGGATGGCATTAGGTGTTCAGGCTATTCCGCTGGCGCTGGAAGATGGTGGCTTGTTCATCAATTTCGCACTTCCAAACCAAGGCTACGAAACAGAAGATTTAGCAAAAGAAATAGATGCCTTGGTGGACGGTATCAAAAATGAGTTGGTGCCCGAAAGAGAGTTTCAAAAGCTAAAAAATCAAATAGAGAATAATTTCATTTCTGGTTATGGCTCAGTCCAATCCATTGCAGAAAGCCTAGCGAATTACCATGTGTATTTTGGTGACGCAGGGCTTATCAATACCGAAATAGAGCGGTACAAAAAAGTAAGCCGAGAAGATCTGATGAGGGTAGCCAAAAAATACTTTGTTCCAGAAAACAAGGTGGTGCTCACATACAGACCAAAATCAGAACAAGAAAAACCTACTGATGCTAAAATCAAGAAGGAAGGAGGAAACAACAAATGAGAAATATTTTAACGATTGCGTTGATGTTTGTTGCCGTTGCGGCAACTGCGCAGATAGATAGAACAAAGCTTCCTGAGCCAGCACCAGCAAAGGAATTGAAACTGGGTGACTACGAAAAATTCACCTTAAAGAATGGTCTAACAGTCATTGTAGCTGAAAATCATAAACTGCCTACCGTTAGTTGGACGCTTTCATTCAATACAGGGCCAATCACTGAAGGCGATAAGGCAGGCTATGCCGGAATCTTCGGCCAGGTGATGAGTGCTGGAACTACCACTAAGAATAAGGAAGAACTCAATGAAGAGATTGACTTTATGGGAGCGTCAGTTTCGGCAGGAGCGAGCTCTGTTTTTGGTTTTTCACTGTCTAAGTACAAAGAAGAAGTACTAGAGCTGATGACGGATATGTTATACAATCCCTCTTTCCCTGAAGATGAGTTTGATAGAGCCATAGAACAAACCTTGACGGGTCTGCAGCAGTCAAAGGATGACCCAAATACAATAGCGGGGAAGATATCTGGAATTGTGAACTACGGTAAAGATCATCCTTACGGTGAGTTCGTTACTGAGGAAACCGTCAACAATATTTCTATCGAGGACTTAAAACAGCATTACGCTAATTACTTTAAGCCCAATATTGCCTATTTGGTAGTGGTAGGAGATATTACTAAAAGAGATGCGCAGAAATTGGTTAAAAAATACTTTGCCAAGTGGGAGAAAGGCGAAGTGAATAAAGAAGCTTTTGACGCGCCAAAAGCTGTTGATAAAACAGTTATTTCTTTGGTAGATAGGCCATCTTCAGTTCAGTCAGTCATTAGTATTTCATACCCTATAGATAATAAGCCCGGTAATGCCGATATCACAGCAGCATCTGTTATGAATCAAATTTTAGGCGGAAGCGGATCTGCAAGACTATTCATGAACTTAAGAGAAGATAAAGCCTATACCTATGGAGCATACTCAAGCCTAGGAAGTAGCCGTTACAGTGCTACTTTTAATGCTTCTGCAAGCGTAAGAAACGAAGTGACTGATAGTGCTTTTACTGAGTTTATGAATGAGCTGAAGCGTATTAGGGAAGCTGAAGTAACACAAGAAGAGTTAGAATTAGCAGTGAACTCAATGCGAGGTTCTTTCGCAAGATCGCTCGAAGGTCGGGGAACGGTTGCTCAGTTTGCATTAAATACTGAATTGAACAAGTTGCCAGAAGATTATTACGCCAACTATCTGAAACGCCTAGAAGCAATCACTGTTCAGGATATTCAGCGCGTGGCGCAAAAGTACATCCGACCTGATAAGGCGAATGTGGTAATAGTGGGGAAGGCCGAGGAAATTGTTGAGCAACTACGACCATTTGCTCCTATCAACTTTTACGATGTAGATGGAAACCCAGCTGAAGACCCTACAAAAAAGGTTATCGCAGACGTTTCACCTAGGGCTATTTTGGATAAGTATATTGACGCTATTGGCGGTAAAGAAGCAGTAGGTGCGGTTAATTCTATGGTAAATAAAAGTTCAGCTATTTTAGAAATGGGTGGCCAATCAATAGCATTGGGTAGAGTAGTTTACAGTCAATCACCCGATAAGTTTGCCGATGTGCAGACTGTGCCACAAGGTGAGATTTATCAAATCTATAATTCGGGCGAAGCCTTTATTGTAATGGGTGGTCAGAAACAGTCACCCCCTGGACCTTTTGTAGCGCTTATGAAGTATCAAGGAACCCTCTTCGGAGAAAGGTTTTATGAAGAACTTGGCTTTGAACTCACCTACAAAGGGACGGCTAAGGTTAACGGAAAAGATGCGCACAGAATTGAGATTAATTTGGGCGAAATGGCTGTCAATGAGTACTACGATGTTACGTCAGGTTTGAAGGTTAGGATAGAGTTAGGTCCTTCAGGGACAATCGATCTGTCAGACTATCGTGAAGTTAACGGAGTGAAAATTCCATACTCTTTTTCACAAAAAGGAGGGCAATTGCCTGTAGCACTTGAATTTAAATCTGAAAAAGTTACTATTAATGAAGAGATAGACTCTTCAGTATTCAATAAATAGATATTATCGTAATGTTATAATGCAAAGGCTGCTAGTTATTATAGCGGCCTTTTTTTATTTTTGAATTAATAGGGGGCTGGCGGCCCTGATTGTGATAGAGTTATAGAGCCATAAAAGTGTCGTTCTTAGATACAAAGAGGCTTTGTCTAACTAAAGTTGTCGTTTTCAGGATTAATTATTTAAATGAATGAAAATTGACTACTCATGAAACCTTCACTGACACTGAGGAGAACTTCGACCTTGATCGTTTTCGTCCTCGCAATTTCTGTTTTGATATCTATGGATTTAGATACCGAAAGTATTACGCCCACCGTTCAAAATTATCCTTCTGAAAATGCTTCAAAAGAACTTTCAGTTCAAGTATCATCCTTGGCAAAAAAGACCGATGATAGTGCGCGGTATGTATTAAAGTCCTATTTCCGAGCCATAGGAGATGAGGGATGGGCAAAGATTAAGACAGTTCATAGAAGTGGATTAATGTCTCTCCAGGTTGGCGGTGCTCGAGCACTTACGTATGGAAAAGACATTTATCAAGGCACCGATGGCTACCTTCTGGAAGAAATAAGTGCCAATGAGTCTAAATTGTCTCAAGTAATGCAAGATGGAAAAGTGATGACTTTGGTTCATAACAACGTTTATCCACAGTCTGGTTTGGAGGCACTAGTTTTTAAGGAGTACCTATTGCCGATGGAAAATCTTGATGAACTAGGACTTGTAAGACGAGCTGAGTATGTCGGGCGGTTCTTTGTTAAGGGCAGATGGATGCACAAATTGTATAGGGGGAGTCAAATGGGTTATGACGTTTATGAATATTATAACGTAGTCTCCAACCTCAAAGAAATGGTCGCTTTTGGCGATGCTTGTGTGATGAACCTTGGTGCATATAAATCAATCAATGGTTTGAAGATACCTACCTTAGTTGAGGCCAATTTCAAGGAGTTTGAAAGAAAAGTAACTTATGCGATTGAAGAGGTTGCCCTGAATGTGACCATTCCAGAATCTCCAATAGACCTGAAGTCCGTCTCTATAGCCAGCTTAGCTTCAAACTAGCTTTTACTTTTGAATAAACCTCTTTTTCAATGTGAGAGTTGAGAGACTGCTTAATATATGTAATTGCCGATTATTGTTGGTTATTTCTCATTGAGAATAGTTTTAAGCTTCTAAACCTAACCAACCAGTTAGCATATCTGATTCTAATGTGCCGAGGTTTTCGATTTTCACCACTTGATAAATAGAGAAATGGTCTTTTTCTGAAGCCTTCAAATCAATTGTTAATTGTCGTTCAAATCGATTGACTTGAATACGTATGGATTCTGAATTCATAGAGGAGCTCTCATTAATGGCGGTGCCATCTATGGACTCAATTCTGTCTCCAAGACTCAGTTGTTCAAAAGCCGGAGAATTACTTTCAATATCTGTTATGGTTTGCTGACTTAGCTTGAAACCATAAAGCCTCTCTTCAGCTTTTTCTGAAGGCTTAAGTCTGAAATTCAGCCCAAATTTTGGGAATAGCCGGGTGAGATAGTACTCAAATGATCCATTGCCGGCAATGATATTTTCAAAATACTCTTCTAAAGACCCTTCAAAAATAGTCTCTGTGGCAGTTCTGTAATCTTCAAACGTGTAGCCTGTTTGGTGCTCACCAAAAGATGCCCACATCAGTCTCATTACATCATCCAGTGATTTTTTGTTCGCAAACTTGGCTCTGATCTTTAGGTCAAGGATTAATGCTGCTAAAGCCCCCTCGTTATAGATGGAGACCTTCCTTCCTGGGATTCCCTTTTCATACCCGTCAAGCCATAGATCAAAAGATGACTCGGCAACGGAATGTCCATTTCGCCCTTCATTTTCATAATGGCGCTTCAATAGCTTGTTCAACTCGTCTAAGTATTCATCGAAAGTGAAAACGCCTGATCTTGCTAAAAACAGATCTCCGTAATAAGTGGTAAGCCCTTCGGTGACAAAGCCAGTGCTGTGATAATTCTCAGCTTGGAAATTATAAGGAGTCATTTCTTTCGGTCGAAGTCTGATGACATTCCAAGTATGAAACAACTCGTGCGAACTAACTCCAAGCAAGTTTTTGTAGCCTGTCCTTTGTTCTAATTCATTAGATGGGCCGATGGTGATCACTGTAGAATTCCAATGTTCCACTCCATGATAATGTTTGTACGGAAGGCATTGTAAAAGGAAGTGATATACTGCACATGGAAATCCGCCCATGACGCGAATTTGTAATTCGGTAAACCGTTTGAAATCATGAATTAATTCCGAGTCAGTTTTAGGGAGCTCTCCTTGAACCCAAATGTTGAATTCATATTTTTCGACTTTATAACTGATCTTCCTTAAAGTTGCGCTAGCAAATAGAGGACTGTCGACCAGCTGATAGTAATTGGGAGCTTCGTATACATGATTTTGTCGCTTTTTAAGTCCACAAGCTATTTGATAATCATCAGGCAAATCAAAGCTTATAGTACAAGGCACGTCTAGGCTTGATTTGGTGTAAATACAACAGTTTATGAAGTTGAGATAGAGTTGTTCATCATCCAACCAGGTGTTGCCAGCGTCCATCTCAAAAGCATAGTACTCATAAACAATGCTGACGGCCCCCGAGACATTTCCCAGTTGCCATGAGCTTTTAGTAGTCTTTTCTAAGCTGATTTCATTCGAGGCTTGGTCGAAAGCCTTGATTGACCTAATGCGTTTCGCAAAGTTTTGTATTTGATAACGGCCAGGTCTCCAATTGGGTAGGTATATTTGTGTGTTAGTATCATCGCAAGAAAACGTTGCTTTAACAGTGATGTAGTGGCTATTAGGGTTGCTGAATGAGAAGTGGTAGTTCATAGAAATTTGTGAAATAGATTAAAACTAAACAATTTCTAACACAGGTTGGTAAAAAAGAAAAAAGCTAACTATCTTTGCATTCCTTTTTGAGAGAAAGATAAAGAAACGATGAAAAGAACATTTCAACCTTCGCAGAGAAAGAGAAAAAATAAGCACGGATTCAGATCTAGAATGGAATCTGCCAACGGTAGAAACGTCATTGCTAGACGTAGAGCCAAAGGAAGACATAAACTAACTGTTTCTGACGAAGGAAAGCACGGTAAATAACACTGTGCTTTAGAGGTTTTGCTAAATTAAACCTCGTGTCAGATCCAAAAACAGCAAATTTGAAATATACTTTCCCTAAGTCGGAAAGACTACATAGTAAAAAATTGATTCAGGAGCTTTTTGATAAAGGCTCCTCTTTTTATATATATCCCTTCAAGGTAATCTACCTCCCATCTACAGAAACAGAGACAAATCAGGTGCTCGTTTCGGTATCAAAAAAGAAATTTAAGAAAGCAGTCACGCGTAACCTGATCAAGAGAAAAGTCAAAGAGGCTTACCGTCTAAACAAGAATTCTCTACCTATTCCCCTTGAAGCTTCGCCAAAATTATTGATTGGTTATATTTATACAGGAAAAGATATTTTGCCTTATCAGACCATAGAGGCTAAACTAAAAAAATCCCTTATCCGTTTGAAGAAAGAACTAACCGAACTTTCCAAGAAAGACCAATCATGAGGAAATTAAAGATCAGGAAGATTCAAGTTGCCACTTTAGGCCTGTTAGCATTTTTGCTTTGGTCATTCACAGCTCCCCAAAATGATAAGTACTTCGAGATACTGAAGAACCTCGACATCTTCGCTACGATGTACAAAGAGGTAAATGCCAACTATGTAGATGATATAAACCCCAATACGATAATGGAAGTCGGTATCGATGCCATGCTATCAACACTCGATCCATATACTGTCTACTACCCTGAGGACCAAATTGAAGATGTAAGAACAGAGAATACGGGTCAATATGGAGGTATAGGAGCCATAGTAGGAGAGAAATATGATAATCGCGTTATGATTGTTATGCCGAACGCTGGTTTCGCTGCGGACAAAGCAGGGCTTAAAAGAGGAGATGAAATTATATCAATAAATGGGATCGATGTTAGGCAAGACTATGATAAGGCAAGCCTTTACTTGAGAGGTCAGGCATCTTCTAAACTGGCTTTGAAAATAGATAGACCGGGGCAAGGAGAACTGGACATAGAAGTTGAGTTAGAAACAATTGATCTGCCGAATGTTCCATATTATGGCATGATTAGCGAAGATGTTGGTTTAATTAAGCTAACTGGATTTACCCAAAATGCTTCCAAGGAAGTAAAGTCTGCGCTGAGGCAACTCAAAAAGGATGGAGCAGAAAAGATTGTACTTGATTTGAGAGGTAACGGAGGCGGTTTGCTGAATGAGGCGGTCAACATCTCCAACATATTCATCGAAAAAGGAGAATTAGTAGTAACCACAAAGGGCAAGCTGAAAGAGATGAATGCCACTTACAACACTTTGAACACTGCAACAGATTTAGATATACCCCTAGCAGTACTGATCAATAGTTCTAGTGCCTCTGCCTCTGAAATTGTTGCAGGTACTATGCAGGACTACGACAGAGGAGTTGTCATAGGGCGTAAGTCTTTTGGCAAGGGGCTGGTACAGCGCACTATGCCATTGTCTTATAATTCTCAAATGAAAGTGACCATTGCTAAATATTACACACCCAGTGGTAGGTGTATTCAAGCCATAGATTATAGCAATCGAAATGAAGATGGGAGCGTGGGTAAAATAGCGGATTCCTTGCAGACGGCTTTCCAAACTTTAAATGGGCGCGTGGTTTATGACGGTGGAGGTGTTGATCCGGATTTTAAGGTTGACAGAAAGAAACTAGCTCCAATTACGTTGTCTCTATTGAAAGCAGATCTATTCTTTAGGTTTGGTAACGAGTATAGAGGAACAATACCCGCTGCTCAAACTACAGGAGATTTAACTATATCAGATGAAGTATTCACAGCATTTAGTACTTGGTTGAAAGGTCAAAAGCTAGATTATACTTCAGACTTGCAGCAAGAAGTAGCCCGGCTAAGAGATGCTGCCGAGGCATTAGGAGAGTTAGATAAAATAGCTAAGCAGTTACAAGGGCTTGAGTCTGTTGTAGCGAATAATCTCGAGGTAGACCTCAATAATAGTAAAGAAGAAGTTAGGCACTTTCTCAAGGAAGAGTTTGTGGCTAGAGCCCTCCTTGAAAGGGGCGTCCTAGAAGCTTCTTTCGAGGTAGATGAAGATGTAATGCAAGCCATTGACCTCTTATCAAATCAAGAGCAATACCAACAAATACTTAAAGGCAACTAATCAATAATGAGCGATTTAGTTCTGCTCTTTATTATGGGGCTGGCAGGTGGTTTACTTGCCGGTTTGATTGGTATTGGTGGAGGTGTAATGTACATCTTAGTTTTACCATACCTATTAACAGGAATGGGTTTTCCCGAGCAAGAGATCGTTCAATACACAATTGCTAACTCAATTTTCGGAACCATGTTCGCAGCCCTTTCGGGTACCGCGACTCTCGTTAAGCGAGGCAATTTCTATTGGCGTGAAGTCCTCGTTATCGGTGTTTTTGGAACGGTATCGTCCTTACTTGTACTCT
>OZ260101.1:0-1120000 GCA_965284605.1 Cyclobacteriaceae bacterium | reverse complement strand
ATCCTGAGTAGGGCGGGGCAGGTGAAACCCCGTTTGAATCTACCGGCACCATCCGGTAAGGCTAAATACTCCTGAGAGACCGATAGTGAACAAGTACCGTGAGGGAAAGGTGAAAAGTACCCTGAATAAGGGGGTGAAACAGAACCTGAAACCATGCGCTTACAAGCGGTTGGAGCCAAATAATTTTGGTGACAGCGTGCCTTTTGCATAATGAGCCTACGAGTTACTCCTCTCTAGCAAGGTTAAGGACTTAAGGTCCGTAGCCGGAGCGAAAGCGAGTCTGAATAGGGCGTTTTAGTTAGAGGGGGTAGACGCGAAACCCGGTGATCTACCCATGACCAGGTTGAAGTTGCAGTAACATGCAATGGAGGACCGAACCAATATACGTTGAAAAGTGTTTGGATGAGTTGTGGGTAGGGGTGAAAGGCCAATCAAACCGGGAAATAGCTCGTACTCCCCGAAATGTTTTTAGGAACAGCGTGGAGGTAAAGTCTGTTAGAGGTAGAGCTACCGATAGGACTAGGGGGAGTCAAATCCTACCAAATCCTGACGAACTCCGAATGCTAACAGATATACTCCGCAGTGAGGGCATGGGTGCTAAGGTCCATGTCCGAGAGGGAAAGAACCCAGACCTTCAGCTAAGGTCCCAAAATCTATACTAAGTTGAACTAAGGCGGTCCAGTTGCATAGACAGCCAGGATGTTGGCTTGGAAGCAGCCATTCATTTAAAGAGTGCGTAACAGCTCACTGGTCGAGCGACAGGGCATCGATGATGATCGGGCATTAAGTATAGTACCGAAGCTAAGGATTCCAGTTTACTGGAATGGTAGGGGAGCATTCTATTCGGCGATGAAGCAATCTGGTAATGGATTGTGGAGCGTATAGAAAAGCAAATGTAGGCATAAGTAACGATAAGGCGGGTGAGAAACCCGCCCACCGATAGACTAAGGTTTCCTGATCAACGCTAATCGGATCAGGGTTAGTCGGGACCTAAGGCGAAACCGAAAGGTGTAGTCGATGGACAATTGGTTAATATTCCAATACTACCGTATTCAGCGATGGGGTGACGGAGTAGTGAAAGATCCGCGAACTGACGGAATAGTTCGTTAAAGGGTGTAGTTATAGGCAGTGTAGGCAAATCCGCACAGCTTGATGAACCTGATAGTACCACAATGCTTCGGCAGCGTGGATAGTGATCCTAATCAGACTTCCAAGAAAAACCTCTAAGCATATGTATATGGTACCCGTACCGCAAACCGACACAGGTAGTCAAGGAGAGAATCCTGAGGTGCTCGAGTGATCCGTGGCTAAGGAACTAGGCAAAATGGCCCTGTAACTTCGGGAGAAGGGGCGCTTCCTCATGCTTGCATGAGAAGCCGCAGTGAATAGGCCCAGGCGACTGTTTAGCAAAAACACATGGCTTTGCGAAATCGAAAGATAAAGTATAAGGCCTGACACCTGCCCGGTGCTGGAAGGTTAAGGGGGGATGTTATCCGTAAGGAGAAGCATTGAACTGAAGCCCCAGTAAACGGCGGCCGTAACTATAACGGTCCTAAGGTAGCGAAATTCCTTGTCGGGTAAGTTCCGACCTGCACGAATGGTGTAACGATCTGGGCACTGTCTCAGCCACGAGCTCGGTGAAATTGTAGTAGCGGTGAAGATGCCGCTTACCCGCAACGGGACGAAAAGACCCCATGAACCTTTACTATAGCTTCACATTGGTATTGGGTAAATGATGTGTAGGATAGGCGGGAGACTTTGAAGCTGCATCGCTAGGTGTGGTGGAGTCGTTGGTGAAATACCGCCCTTTATTTATCTGATGCCTAATCCGCAAATGCGGAGACAGTGTGTGGTGGGTAGTTTGACTGGGGTGGTCGCCTCCAAAAGAGTAACGGAGGCTTTCAAAGGTACCCTCAGTACGCTTGGTAACCGTACGTAGAGCGCAATAGCATAAGGGTGCTTGACTGTGAGGCCTACAAGCCGATCAGGGTCGAAAGACGGATATAGTGATCCGGTGGTTCCGCATGGAAGGGCCATCGCTCAAAGGATAAAAGGTACTCTGGGGATAACAGGCTGATCTCCCCCAAGAGCTCATATCGACGGGGAGGTTTGGCACCTCGATGTCGGCTCGTCACATCCTGGGGCTGGAGAAGGTCCCAAGGGTTGGGCTGTTCGCCCATTAAAGTGGCACGCGAGCTGGGTTCAGAACGTCGTGAGACAGTTCGGTCTCTATCTGTTGTGGGCGTAAGAAATTTGAGAGGACCTGTCTTTAGTACGAGAGGACCGAGATGGACTAACCGCTGGTGTACCAGTTGTCCCGCCAGGGGCACTGCTGGGTAGCTACGTTGGGAAGAGATAAGCGCTGAAAGCATCTAAGTGCGAAACTCCCCTCAAGATGAGATTTCTTTATAAGGGACGTTATAGATGATGACGTTGATAGGCTGTAGGTGTAAAGGCAGGAATGTCAAAGCTGAGCAGTACTAATTACCCGTAAACTTTTTCGTAAGCCATCCTCTGACTAGTTCAGAGGATGGCGCCAAACACTCTATTGTGTGATACTCTTACAATAAATATGTCACTGTTAGTGATAAGGTATAAGGATAAAGCTTTAAGGCTTGCCTTAAGATTTAATCCTTACCCTTAAAACTATACAGCTAAGATTTTATGGTGAATACCCGCCTTCGTTTTACTACGAATCGGTAAGTAGCCAAGGTTGATAAGTAACCTGAAGATTTTATGGTGATTATAGCGGTGGGGTCCACCTCTTCCCTTTCCGAACAGAGAAGTTAAGCCCACTTGCGCTGATGGTACTGCCTTTACCGGTGGGAGAGTAAGTAGTCGCCAGATTTTTATCAAAGCCCTTTACTAAAATAGTTGAGGGCTTTTTTTATACCTCAAAATCGAAGGAAAACGGCTGGTTAGAACAGAATAAGAAGACCCATTCGAAGAATTTTCGCGTGTTCTTGAACATAAACTGAGTAAAATTACGTAGTTATGTTCTTAGAGTTAAACCTCAAAGTCTTTCAAGTCTCACATGCTCGCAGTAATTAATTTTCTTAACCCAAATGTACTTTGGGCACTCTTTGCAATATCCATCCCAATTATTATTCATTTATTTAATCTGAGAAGAGTTAAGCGTGTTGAATTTTCAAATACTTCACTTTTAAGGCGTGTTAAGGAAGAGAGTTCGGCTAAAAGGAAGCCTGTTGAGTTACTCATTTTAGCTTGTCGAATTCTAGGCGTGATTTGCTTAGTATTAACCTTTGCAAGACCTGTCTACAAGGATCAACAGAATAATCTAAGTTTGCAAAATGAGGTTCTTATCTACTTAGATAATTCTCTAAGTCTATCCGTGAAAGATGAAGGTGAGCAAACGGCCTTTGATCAAGCTTATAATGTGACACAAGAGTTGGTTAATTCTTATCCTGACGGTACTATTTTTAGGTTTATAGAGAACGCCTACGCCAACTCAATTGCTACTGAATTTACAAAAGCTTCTCTCACAGATAATTTAACGGAGATTCAACAATTGGGAGTGGGTAGGAGCTTTGAGGAAATACTGAACCGAAAAAGGGGACAAAATATTGGTGGGGACGTGTATTTTGTCTCTGATTTTCAGAATGTAGATGGCCTGAACCTGTTGCAAGGAGATACACTTAATAACTATTTTTTAGTACCAGTAACGGGTTCAGACTATGAGAACGTCTATGTAGATACTGTTTTTCTGCAAAACACATTTCTTTCAGGTAGTGTCACCAATTTGTTAAGGGTGAGTCTAAGGAGAAATGATAGAAGTATAAATCAGGTAAACCTGAAACTATATATCGATGATCGCCTATCCGGAACAAACCAGCTGACTTTTGGCGAAAAGATGACAGCTACCTACGATTTTGAGATTCCAATTGCCAATCAAGGCATTGATCAAATAAGGATTTCAATTGATGAACCAGGTTTGAATTTCGATAATGAGTACTATCTCTCAATAAATCAATTGGATAAAATTCGCGTATTAGAAGTTTATCAATCCAATACACCAACGTTCGTATCTTCTCTTTATGAAGAAAATGAATTGTTCCAGTTTGAGCGAATAAGCGCTAATGCACTGGATGATCAAAAAATTGCTTCCGCAGATTTCGTTATAATCAACCAATTGTCTATTTACTCTAACCAATTGACTAACGCTATCTCAGGGCTAACTGAAAATGGCAAGTCCATATTAGTAATACCATCCAGTCAATCAACCACTAGCGAACTTAACCGACTTGGTCTTAATGTGCTGGGAGATACTCAACAACGAATAGAGTTAGACGTTCCGAACTACGAGAATCCATTTTTCGAAGGAGTATTTGTAGAGAATGCTCAAAACCTCGAAATGCCCAATGCTCGTGTTTTATTTCGGCTTATAAATGAAGAGTTATCTTATTTAGAGTTTAAAAACGGAAGATCATTTCTTTCCAAAGTACTATCTAATGGTAGCCTTTTCTTCTTTGCAAGTAGCTTTGACGATAACCTCACTACATTTCCTAATCACGCACTTTTTGTACCTGTGATGTACAAACTAGCATTGGGTAGTAAGGCCAACCTATCCAACTTGTATTATAGTACCGATGAAGAGACTATTGTCTATCCTATCACTGGCCAGAATCGCAATGACATTTATGAATTGAGAAGAGGAGACGTTCAGTTAATCCCTGACCAAAGACAGGAGGAGAATCTTTTAATCATGGAAATTCCGAAGGATCAAATCTCGGCAGGCCATTATGATTTATTACTTAATGATAATGTGGTTGGTACACTTGCTTTTAACGTCCCTAAAGAAGAGTCTAATGTTCATCCTGTAGCATTCGATTACCTAGCAGAACTAGAAAGTGCGCCAAATATTGTCCTTTTAAATAGCGGCAGTGCACAATCTGTTGGTGAAGAAATTAGGTCAGGTATAGACGGTGTTCCGCTATGGAAGTACGCTTTAATAGCGGCCCTATTTTTTCTTTTTGTGGAAATAATATTAATCCGATATTTGTAGTATGGATTTTTTGATTCGTGCTGCTGAAATTCTGCACCCTGATTCTCCCCTTCACAAAACGACCAAGGACTTATTAATCTCAAATGGCAAGATCAAAAAGATCGATGACCACATTGATTTTGATGGTCAGGTGATTTCTGAAGATGACTTAAAGCTTAGTATCGGCTGGTTTGACATGCGTGCTCACTTTAACGACCCTGGGTTTGAGCACAAAGAAGATGTTGATAGCGGAACGGTGAGTGCTCTCGCTGGTGGTTTTACTGATGTGGCTTTACTTCCCAATACCAATCCAGTCATTTCAACAAAGAATGGCGTGTCCTATTATCAGAAGCATAACAACGTATCGCCAATAACACTACACCCGATTGCTGCTGTTACTATTGACTGTGAGGGCAAAGAGTTGACGGAAATGATAGACCTACATCACGCGGGTGCCATTGCATTTTCTGATGGGCTTAAAACTATCTGGCACACGGACATTTTGCTTAAAGCACTACAATACCTACAAAAGTTTGGAGGTCTTTTGATCAATAGACCTGAAGATCATCATTTGACAGCATTTGCCCATATGCATGAGGGACAAATGAGCACAATGCTCGGACTTAAGGGAATGCCAACCCTGTCAGAATCGATCATGATTCAAAGGGACTTAAAACTACTGGAGTATGCAGGGGGGAAGATTCATTTCAGCCTGATATCGACAAAAGAAAGCGTAGAATTAATTCGTGAAGCCAAGGCAAACGGACTTAATGTGACTTGTGATGTAGGTGTAAACTATCTAAAATACACGGATCAGGATTTGGAAGATTACGATACTAACCTAAAAGTTAACCCGCCTTATCGCCTAGAAGAGGATAGACTGGCATTAATTCAGGGCGTTTTAGACGGTACGGTTGATATACTTGTGAGTGATCACAATCCTCATGACGAAGAGAGTAAAAAACTTGAGTTTGATTTAGCTGATTTCGGTTCAGTTAATCAACAAACATTCTTCAGTATCATAAATACAGCACTTGGGGATGAACTAGAGGCCGTTATTAGCCGGTTTACTGAAGCACCAAGAAAGGTGTTGGGCTTAGATGTGCCGAAAATCGAAGAAGGTGCTGAAGCTTGTTTGACACTCTTCAGTCCTTCCAGAGACTGGGTTTTAAACGCCAAGACAAATAAGTCAAAATCTGTTGCTTCTCCATTGTTCAATGAGAAGTTAAAGGGAAGCGTTATCGGTATTGTAAATAAAGGAGAGCTAAGGCTGAATGACTATGAAAATTAACCCGGCAATTCCCAAACTTTCATTTCGATATGGTTTGGCAGGTGGGCTAATGGCTATTGTCGCTTTTTTGGTGTTTTTCTACCTCGGTCAGCAACCATGGCGAAATCTTATCACTTTTATGATAGACATACTGATTGTAGGTCTGTTCTCATTTCTTGCGATCAAGGACTTCAGGTCTAATTATAATAATGGTGAATTGAGATTTTATCATGGTATGACTTTAGGTTTTATATGCTACACCACCATAGCCTTCGTTTTTGCTGTTTTCTATCTTGTTTTTATGGAATGGATTGAGCCTGATTTTCTCAATGTTTTTATCGAAACGGCTAAATCAGATATGGAGCTTAGAAAGGACATGATCCTTATGGGGGTGGAGACAGACCCAGAGGCCTACTTCAACCAACAACTTGCATCACTTGATGATATCACAAAATCGAGCCTTATTTTTGACTCATTTTTGAAGAAATTGATTTTTGGAATTTTCTTGGCCCCGATTTTCTCAATTGCCTTAAGAACTCGTCAAGCCCTAAATTAATCGTTAATCATTACTATTGTGCATTCAAGTAAAAAGGGTGTAGGATAATAGATCAGTAGGTAAACTTGCAGAAAATAAGTATTTTTCAGATTGTCAACCTTTATTAGAATAACATGGAAGAACAAATAACTACAGGCCAAGTGGCCAAAAAATGGGGATTGATTTATGGTCTCTTAGCTACGATTGTAAACTTAGTTCCACTACTTCTTGAAATCCAAGTTGCCTGGCTGCCGATTGTCAGTATAGTCCTTGCAGTGGTAATGTATGTCTTGGCGACCAAAGAGTTTAAGACAGAAAACGGTGGTTACATGACCTTTGGAGAAGGTTTCAGGATCAGTATGATGGCTGCCCTCATTGCAGGAATAATCAGACAAGTGGTCAATTATGTTTACGTAAAATTCATTGATGATTCCGTGATGGCTCGAATTCAACAATCTATTGAAGATGGTTGGAGAGAACAAGGGATGTCTGAAGAGCAAATTGAACAGATGTCTAGCTTTTCTACTGGTGCTTCAAACCCAGAAATAGGATTGGTTTTAGGGATTGTTTTTGCACTTTTAGGCGCATTGATTTGGGGGTCTATTGTCTCTGCAGTAAATAAAAACGAAGCTGAAGATTTTTAGAAATTGATACAAATATCTATAGTAATACCGCTTTTTAACGAAGAGGAATCACTACCAGAACTCATAGATTGGATAAGCCGTGTGATGAAAGCGCATGGCTTTCTTTATGAAGTCTTGATGATTGATGATGGTAGCACTGATGCCTCTTGGACTGTTATTGAGGAGCTCTCGAAGGAGCACCCGATTAAGGCTATTAGATTCAATAGGAATTATGGCAAGTCGGCTGCTCTAAACGTTGGATTCAAACATGCAGCGGGTGATGTGGTGGTTACAATGGATGCTGACTTACAAGATAGTCCTGACGAGATACCCGAACTATACAATATGGTGAAGGCTGGAAGCCATCTCGTCTCTGGCTGGAAAAAGAAGCGCTTTGACCCAATTACCAAGACGATTCCATCAAAGCTTTTTAATGGCGTAACCAGAATACTTTCGGGCATTAGATTACATGACTTTAATTGTGGCTTAAAGGCCTATGACAAAAAGCTTGTAAAGACCCTAGATATCTATGGTGAAATGCATCGCTATATACCAGTGATCGCCAAACGAAATGGTTTTACGAAAATAGCTGAAAAGGTAGTTGAACACAGAGCTCGAAAATACGGTGAGACAAAATTTGGCTTGGAACGATTTATCTATGGCTTCTTAGATTTACTTTCAATTTCCTTTGTTTCAAGATACAAAAAGCGCCCTATGCACTTCTTCGGTACTTTGGGTACGCTTTCATTTCTACTCGGCTTTGTATTCGTTTTGGGGATCACTTGGGAGAAAGTTAGGGCCATTTACATACTCAAAACGAGCAATTATAGGGATATAGTAGAACAGCCCTTATTCTTTCTGGCTATAACAGCGATTGTAATTGGTGTACAATTGTTTTTGGCTGGTTTTGTAGGAGAGATGATGGTAATGAATTCTCACAAAAGGAATGACTATATTTTTGACGACAGCATTGGTTTGGATCAATGAATTTCTATTCTGTCGTAATACCAGTTTATAATCGGCCTGAAGAGGTTGACGAACTTCTTAATAGCCTTTCAAAACAAACATATAAGAATTTTGAAGTGCTCATCATTGAGGATGGTTCTTCTGAAACATGTGAAGCTACATTGGCATCCTATGAAGACTCTTTGGATCTTCATTACTACTTTAAAGAAAATTCAGGGCAGGGTTTTACTCGAAATTTTGGTTTCGAAAGAGCAAAAGGAGACTACTTTGTAGTTTTCGATTCGGATTGCTTGATACCTCCTACTTACTTTGAAACAGTTGATAAATATTTATCGAGGCACAAAGTAGATGCTTTTGGAGGACCAGATGCAGCCCACCCGTCTTTTACAGTTCTTCAAAAAGCCATTAGTTATTCTATGACCTCTCCCTTTACCACTGGAGGCATTAGAGGAAATAAAAAGCATGTAGGTGTTTTCCACCCTAGGAGCTTTAACATGGGTATCTCAAGAGAGGTCTATGAGTCTACGAAGGGATATAACCTTACAAGAATGGGCGAAGATATCGAATTCAGTATTCGAATCATCAACCAAGGCTTTACTACAGTTCTGATTCAGGATGCTTTTGTCTATCATAAGAGAAGAACTAGTCTCAAGCAGTTTTATAAACAACTCCATTTTTTCGGAAGGGCCCGTATAAATGTGAATCGCTACTTTCCAGGAGAGCTCAAGCTAATTCACTTGTTACCTGCAGTATTTACCGTTGGCTTTATCACTTGGTTGAGTACTTTATTATGGAGTTGGCCTTTGTTTCAGCTGGGGAGCACAGTACTATCGCTATTCTTTTTACTTGTGATGATTCATGCATTTATAAAAACACGTAACGTGAGCGTCTCTCTTTTAAGTCTGCTGACCTCTTTTACGCAGCTATTTGCTTATGGTGTAGGTATGATCTCTGAAAAGCTTACTCCTAGGGGAAATCAGCCTTTTGCACAGAAGTAAATGATCTCATTGGCAGGCAGTGCGTATCTAGTCACTATTTCGCTAGGTAGCTTCATTACGTAACGATCTTCTGTTACAATGAATCCTGCTTTTTCTAGCCTTTGCCCGTAGTCCAGACCAAATAACCTAACATGATCATCTTGCCAATAGACGCGTTCGCGTTCTTTGGGATCTGTAATGGTAGGGTCTTCCAAGGTAGTGGCTCGGCTATAGTCTTGTGGAGATTGGATTATCGCCCATCCTCCTGGCTTTAATGCTCTATGAATTTCGCTCATAGCCTTAATGTCGTCATCTACATGTTCCATTACATGGTTGCAGAAAACAACATCAAATGTATTTTCGTCAAATGGAATTTTATGTACATCCATTTTCACATCTGCTAATGGCGATTCAAGATCTGCTGATGTATAATCTATGTTTGGCATAGCCTTAAACTTTTTTATAAAGCACAGCTCGGGTGCTATATGAAGAAGCTTTAGATCATCGGTAAAGAAGTTGGTCTTATCTTTTAAGTACAACCACATTAAGCGATGCCTTTCTAAAGAGAGCGAGTCTGGGCAAAGTGCATTAGGTCGCGGGTTTAATCTTCCATAGGGTAAGAACTTTCTATAAGAGATTTCACAAATAGGACATTCAACATTGTTACCTCGCATAAAAAGACTCATAAACCGAAGGCCATAATGGCTAAAGTATTGCAAATACTTCCGGGGTACATTCCTTAACATGAAGCTGATCAGCTTTTTCATGAATTATTTTTCGACAAAGATAAAAATCCATTGTTAAGTATGTCTGACCATCCAAATTATGATTGATCTCGTAGTCTAGTCTATTTGCCGTTCTTATAATTCGAGAAGTTAGATTAAACGCTAGGGCCTTTCAAAACATCTAATTAAGTACAGTTTTTCCCAATCTTGCCTAAACATTTATGAAAGGTGAGGGTTTAGAGACTGGATAAGAGGAGTTTACAACTATGGGGATAGTTTTACATTATTTCAGAGGTGTCAAACTTTTTTAGACGGGGAGGAACAGAGTTTTATTAAGTATAATTTTGCCGAGCATATAAAGAAAAGAGTTTAATCGAATAATCATGAGAAACAAGTTAATCATATCTGGAATCATCATAGTAGTGGTCATAATTGCTGCTGTAAAGATTTTTAACCCTGCCGCAGTAGTTGACTCTACAGCTTTATTTGTTGAAGCAGAAAGAGGGGAGTTTACTGTAGAGGTAACCACAACAGGCGAACTGTCTGCTGAGAGATCAACCAAGATCATAGGCCCAGCGTCTGCGAGAGATTTTGGTATACGAACTATGACGGTTCAAAGGCTAGTTGATGAAGGTACTCAAGTGAGTGCTGGAGAGTTCGTAGCACAACTAGATCCGGGAGAATTAAATGATAAGATTATTGCAGAGAGAGATAGATTAGATGCTGAAGTAGCGGAGTTTAACAGCGCTAAAATTGATACTGCCCTTACGCTCAGTGCGGAAAGAGATAAGCTAGTAAACCTCGAATACAATATTGAAGAAAAGAAGCTTCAATTAGAACAGTCTCAGTACGAGCCACCAGCAACAATAGAGAAGTACAAAAATGAGTTAGAAAAGCTATCGAGAGATAAGTCTAGAGCACTTGAAAACTACGAGTTGAAAAAGTCTCAGGCAAAATCTAAGATGATTGAAGCAAACTCTGATTTGAAACGCGTTAGAGACCGTTACAATAGAATGAGAGATTTAATTGCTGAGTTCACAATATTGGCACCACAGTCTGGTATGGTGATTTACACCAAAGGAGGTTTTGGAGGAGAGAGAATTGTAGAAGGTTCTTCAGTAAGTCCTTATTCACCAAACGTTGCAGAGTTGCCAGATTTGTCAAGTATGATTTCTACCACCTACATTAATGAGGTAGATATTAGAAAAGTTCAGCCGGGACAACCTGTGCTAATGGGTCTAGATGCATTCCCTGAAAAAGAGTTGACTGGAAAAGTAATGAGAGTAGCCAGAGTGGGTCAACAAAACCCTAATTCTGATGCAAAAGTGTTTGAGGTAATTGTAAGGTTGAATCAAGTTGATTCTGATTTAAGACCGGCTATGACAACAAGTAATATTATAATAACTCAACAGCTCGATGACGTAGTGTTTTTACCACTAGAATGCCTTCAAGTATACAATGATTCTATTAACTACGTTGTAAAAAAAGGCGGTGTGCTACAAGAGGTTAAGGTTGGTATGACCAATAGTAATGCTGCAGTTATTGAAATGGGCATCGAAGCAGGTGATATGGTTTACTTATCTCTTCCAGAAAGCATCGAAGGTAAAGAGCCAAAACTCATCCCTGAGTTAGATGGTACCAGAATGCAAAAATATCAATCGGCTCCTGAGCAACTATTGAGTAACGATTCAGAGTGGTTAATGCCTGACGGTAGTCAAATGACTCCAGACGTGATCAAAAGATTTAAGGATAGAGGCATGGATGCAACTGAAGCAACTGAAATGATGAAGCGCTTCGGTGGTGGCGGTGCACAAGGTGGTGGTAGAAGAGGTGGCGGTAGACCAGCGACTTCAGGTAGTCAGCCAAATAACTAATCCTTGATCTGAAAACATGAACAAGAAAAGTTTATTATCCAATTTCTACATTGCTATGGAGGCTGTGATTGCCAATAAGGTAAGATCACTCTTAACAGCATTAGGTATCATTTTCGGAGTGGCAGCCGTAATTGCAATGCTCGCGATTGGAAATGGTGCGCAATCGGAAATCTTGGAACAGATAGAGCTAGTGGGCGTGAACAATATTATTGTTCAGCCTATAGTTGAGCAGGTCGAGCAAAAAATTGGAGAAGATGATGAAGAGGGAACAAATTTCTCTCCTGGTCTAAAGCTATTGGATGTTGAGAGTATTCGAGAGAGTATCCCTGGTATTAAGAAATTGAGCCCTGAGATATTAATCGAAACTTATATAATCAAGAATGGAATCCGAAAGTCAGCCAAATTGGTTGGTGTAGAGCCTAGTTATTTTGAAGTAGCGAATTTCGAACTTCAGGAAGGTAAAATGTTCTCCAAGATTCAGCTTGAAAAGGGAAGCCCGGTTTGTGTGATCGGAAAAGGTATTCAACAGAAGTTCTTTCCAAGAGAAAATCCAATAGGTAAGAAGATTAAAGTAGGTAGTCAGTGGCTTGAGGTAGTAGGTATGTTAAAGGGGAGGTATATCTCCGAGCAGGCCATAACAAACCTTGGTATCAGAGACTATAATATGGATGTGTATACGCCTATTCAAACAGTTTTGGTAAGGTATATAAACAGAGACTTAGTAACAGGCTCTGGATTAAAGAAGAGCTTTGGAAGTAGTGTCTCGTTCGGAAGAGGACGTGGAGGAGGATTCTCTATTACAACTACAACGGCTGCTGCAGATGACAAGCCAATTAATTACCACCAAATCGATCGATTGGTTGTTCAGGTAGATGAGTCATCGAAGCTGAATACAACGGCTGATGTAATGGCCAGAATGCTAGAACGAAGACATTACGGAGTGGTAGATTATGAAATCTCTATTCCGGAACTCTTGCTAAAGCAACAGCAAAGGACACAGAACATATTTAATATTGTTCTGGCTGCAATTGCCGCAATATCCCTACTCGTTGGTGGAATTGGTATCATGAATATTATGCTAGCATCTGTCATGGAGCGCATTAAAGAGATAGGTTTGCGACTATCTATTGGTGCTAAAAAGCTTGATATCATTATGCAATTTCTCTTTGAGGCAGTGGTAATCTCAGTCAGTGGAGGAATCGTAGGCGTAATACTAGGGGTGGGTTTGGCCTATGCCGTATCCAGTCTAGCCGATTTCCCAACTCAAATCAGCTTCGCATCCATCCTAATCTCATTTGGTGTTGCTGCGACTGTTGGACTCATCTTTGGGATTACACCAGCCAAGCGTGCAGCAGAGCAAGATCCTATTACATCATTAAGACACGAATAATCAAACTCATATGAAAAAGGTCATTTTTTTATTCCTGGCAATCTTTTGCCTATCTCAAATATCAATTGCTCAGGGAAAAAGAGTACTAACGCTCGAAGAAGTAATTGAGCTGGCTAAAGCAAATTCAGTTGCTGCGAAAAGGGCAGAGACTCAACGAAATGTTGATTATTGGAGTTATAGGGTTTTTCGAGCAAGTCTTCAACCACAATTATTATTGAGGGGTACTGTGCCGCAATACACGGATAGGCCATCTGCTACTACACAGAATGATGGTACTGTCGCTTTTAGATCTATAAACCAGAATAATTCGGACTTAAGTTTAGGGTTACAACAAGTGTTACCTTGGACGAATACCACCGTATCATTCGAGACTAATATATCCAGATTCGATAACTACACAGCTGGATCCGAGACTACTTTATATCAAGGTGACCCAGTTGGTATTACTATATCTCAGCCACTTTTTGCTGTCAATCAGTTCAAATGGAATAAACAAATTGAACCGTTAGAGTATGAGCGTTCAAAAAGGGCTTATGTGCAAGACATCGAAGGTGCATCTCGTGAAGCTGCGAGAAGATTCTTCCAATTGCTGATTGAGCAAAAGAACCTTGAGATTGAGCAGCAGAATGAAGCTGCAGCTGATACGATTAATAAAATTCAGCAGGGTAGATACAACATAGGTACTACTACGGAGGATGAGGTATTGAACGCAGAGCTTAACTTGATTACTGCGCAAAGCCAAGCTGCACAGGCTTTACTTGATGTTCAATCAAGGACATTAGATTTGAGAAACTATATTGGGCTTACTGATGATGTGGATCTTGAATTAATACCTCCCGCAGACGCACCAGATTTTCAAATTGATTATGAGGAAGCATTAAGATATGCCATTGATAATAGGGAGGAGTATCTCAGTTTTAAAGTAAGAAGACTTGAGGCTGAAAGAGGAATTGCAGAAGCCCGAGCAGCACGTTTTAACGCATCCTTAAGTGCGAGTTATGGTTATGTTAGTGCTCAGACTATGGATTTAGGCGGTGTTTATGACGGAGCTAACATTGCCGCTGGTTCAAGAGTGAGTTTAAATTTCTTCTTGCCGATCCTTGATGGTGGCCGAAATAAGGCACGTATGAGAGTGGCCAGGGAGCGACAAAACTTGACTGAGTTTGATATCCAGCAGCAGCAAGTAACTTTCGAACAGACGATAGCGAACGCTGTACGAAACTTTGATCAAATTTTGAGTCAAATTGAAATTGCGACAAAACGACAACAGATCGCCCAAAGAGGTTTTGAAGTAACTAACGGACGTTATTTGGCTGGTAAAGTTGGGATTCTTGAATTGAACAATGCAAGAGATACGAAGGATTCAGCGATTAGAAATTATATTGATGCACTAAGACAATATTGGGATGCCTATTACCAGTTAAGAGAATTAACATTGTATGACTTTAAGAACGGTGAGATTCTTTACAACCCATTGTTAGAATACGATCCTAAGTCTGATACTATGATCGAGAGAATTCAAGGAAAGTAATAAGTTACTGTCTGTCGTTAATCAGGGTTACAGGTTCGTGAGAAAAGTAACTATAAAACAGGGGTTGGTTTTAACTAACTTCTGTTTTTTTATGTAAAAGCGTTTTTTGCTCTGGGGACTGATTCAAGGTTTTTCGAGATTTGTTCTCTAGATTTAAGCTTCGACATTTTTCAACCAAATCCCATTGTGGTATTACCTTGAATACGACTCTTGTACTGGTTCTTCATCAGTCCTAAATTTCGACTCTCAACTTCTCTTACTACGCTTAATTTAAAGTGTAGCTGCATTTTCGTTGCGGCCATTTAACATACCCTCTTTTTATTATCTTATTTCATAGCATAACTTTTGTGTTGCTTTTTTCAGGATAAGACATCTAACGAAAATGAAAAGTAATAAATAAGGCCCAATTGGGTTTTTATCGATCGCTGTTGATGTAAGAATAAAATTTATTTATCACGCTATTTTTTATTAACAATTATAATGTTTAATTTAATATCAAAATAAGCACATAAATTAGAGAATTATGAAAAAAAGAACACTATTTTCAATCATCTTTGTTTTGGCCTTAGTGTCAGGCTTCTTTGTTATGAGTCAGGCTCAAACTCCAAATGATCCAAATGAGACATGGGAGGAATGTTGGGATTCATGTATTGAGTCACTTGGTGAGTGTTGGGATGTAACTGACCCAAATGATCCTTGGACTTGCCTTGATGCCTGGTTTGCATGTACCGATAGATGTTCTAGGATAGAACAATTACAGTAATCGGTTAAATAGGTCTATACAGTTAGAAATAGGCCTTTTTATTGCCCAGTATAATTGAAAGGGCTAATTACTCTTAGCTCTTTTTTGATCTCTTCCGAGACATCTAAAGTTTCTATAAATTCCTTAATAGTGGTTTCGGTCACCTTAGTATTCTTACGCGTCAAGCCTTTTAAAGCCTCATACGGCTTTGGATACCCTTCTCTTCTAAGAATCGTTTGAATGGCTTCAGCAACAACTGCCCAGTTATCATCAAGGTCAGCATCGATGGCTGCTTGATTAAGTTCTAACTTATTAATGCCTTTTACCAATGACTTTAAGGCGATTAGGCTGTGGCCTAAAGGAACTCCTACATTTCTGAGTACTGTGGAATCTGTTAAGTCACGTTGCAGCCTTGAAATAGGAAGCTTGGCAGAGAGGTGTTCGAAAATTGCATTCGCCATACCCAAGTTGCCCTCTGCATTCTCAAAGTCGATGGGATTGACTTTATGCGGCATTGCTGAAGACCCTATTTCACCTGCCTTGATTTTTTGTTTGAAGTAATTCATCGAAACATACTGCCAGATGTCACGAGAAAAATCAATCAGTATGGTATTGATCCTCTTGAGTGCATCAAATAATGCGGCCAAATGATCGTAATGTTCAATTTGAGTTGTTGGATGACTCCTTTTTAAACCTAAGTACTCACTTACAAAGTGATTGCCAAACTCAACCCAATCTGTATCTGGATAAGCCACATGGTGAGCGTTAAAGTTACCTGTGGCACCACCAAACTTGGCGGCAAAAGGGATGTCACCTAATTGAACAAGCTGCTCATCTATTCTAGCGCTAAAGACTTCCATTTCTTTCCCCAATCGCGTTGGAGAGGCAGGCTGACCATGTGTCTTGGCGAGCATCGGTATTGAAGCCCATGTAGAAGCCATGTTTTTAATAAGGTCGTTAACTTCTAACAAAGCCGGCTCGATCACTTCGTGCAACCCCCTTTTGATAGTCAATGGAACCGATGTGTTATTGATATCCTGAGAGGTCAGCCCGAAATGAATGAATTCTTTAAAGTCAGAAAGACCTAATTGATCAAACTTTTCTTTGATGAAATATTCAACGGCCTTTACATCATGATTAGTCGTTTTCTCTATCTCCTTAATGGAGGTAGCATCAGCTTCAGAAAAGTCGCTGTAGATAGCCCGTAAGGACTCAAATACCTTGGGGTCCACATTTTCGAGCTGTGGGAGAGGCATTTCACAGAGTGCAATGAAATATTCTATCTCAACCTCTACACGGTATTTGATGAGGGCAAATTCTGAAAAATAAGCTCCTAGTGATGAGGTAACTCTGCGGTATCTGCCGTCTACTGGTGAGATGGCCGTTAAGCTATTTAATTCCATTAAATCAGGTTCAATTTCAAGAAAGTGCAAAGATACAAAATCAATGGCGTTTACTAGTCCTCAAAGCGTCTAATGCTCTAACGATCACTTCGTTTCTAGCGATTTAGTCTTTACTTTTGCTTCTCGAAAAAACTAGGGCAAAATTAAACCTATGCTGCACCAATTAGGTTAAGCAAGGTGTAATCGAAGAATAGAAAAATATACTATGGCGTTCGGCTTATTTAAGAAGAAAGAAAATAAGGTCTCTGAAGTAAAATCAGGGTATTTAAACCTAAAAGTTAAAGAAGTGGTCAAGGAAACTGCCGATGCGGTGAGTATCCATTTCGAACAACCAGAAGGTGATACTATTTCATATCAATCTGGCCAGTTTCTGACTGTGATTGTCAATGTAAATGGCAAGGAAGAGAGAAGAGCCTACTCCTTGTGCTCTTCCCCGTTTGTCGATGATAATCCTGCAGTAGCAGTAAAAAGAGTTGACGGAGGAATAGTTTCTAACTATTTGAATGATAGTGTTAAGGCTGGAGATACAGTGAAATTGATGGAGCCCAATGGTAACTTCACCACAGCGTTTTCAGCATCAAACGAAAGACACATTGTACTCTTCGGAGGAGGCAGCGGTATAACACCTCTGATCTCCATTGCGAAATCAACACTTGACCAAGAGCCGAATTCGAAGGTTACACTGGTTTATGCCAACAGGAATAAGGAGAGTATCATTTTTAATGATACCATCAATGGAATGAGTTCAGATGATCGCTTTAATGTTGTACATGTTTTGGAAGCAACTTCAAGCGAAATTGAATCTTACGAAGGTTATTTGAGCCAAGATATTATTGATGCCGTGCTGAAATCATTGAATGTCAATAAAGCAGAATTCTTTATTTGCGGTCCAACGCCAATGATGGATTTGACTTTGACTGCATTATCAGCACTGGGTGTGCCTGATAGTCAAGTGAGAAAAGAGAGCTTTGTATCAGCATCTGCCGAAGCTGCTAAAGAAGATAATGCTGATACTGGAGAAATTGTTGCTAGAGAAATAACAGTGATCTACGATGGTGACGAGTATAAGTACACTGTTGAGCCGGGTGAAACAATCCTTGAGAAAGGGTTGGATGAAGATGTCGACCTTCCATTCTCTTGTCAAAGTGGGTTATGTACTGCTTGCAGAGGAAAGTGTCTTTCAGGCAAGGTGAAAATGGATGAAGATGAAGGGCTTTCTGAGGCCGAAATCAATGAAGGCTATGTGCTCCCATGTGTGAGCCATCCGCTTACCGATGACGTAGTGATTGAGATAGGGTAGCAAGCTTAATAAGAATAATAAACCCGGAGAGATTCTTCGGGTTTTTTTGTCCCCAAACTTGTAGCACATCCGACATAAGTACATCTAAGCATAATAAGTGATTTTTGCCTTTTAGGCATAATTTCATTAAATCAGAAATATGAAGCTGAAGGAGCATATTCCAGTGATTAACAACCAAGATTTACTAGCTCAGTATTTTGAGATTAGGCGTATGACTGAGGAGGTTTGTGAGCCGCTCCAACCCGAAGACTTTGTAGTACAACCTGTTGTGGATGTCAGCCCTCCCAAATGGCATTTGGCACATACCACGTGGTTTTTTGAAAACTTTATTTTAAAAGATCACTTGAAGAATTATAAGGTATTTGATAAAGACTACCACTTTCTTTTCAATAGCTATTATGAGGCCGAAGGCGATCGTTGGGTAAGGTCAGAAAGAGGTGCTCTAACGAGGCCTTGGGTAAATGAAATCATGGCCTACCGTAAGTATGTGGATGATCACATGAAGCATTTTCTTTCTGATGAGAAACTCGGTGAGGAATTAATGGATGTCCTGACCATAGGAATGCACCATGAACAGCAACATCAAGAACTATTAGTATACGATATCAAACATATCTTGGGCATCAACCCACTTTTTCCAGCATATAAGGCTTTCAATGGTGACCAAGCCAAGCCAAAGCTTAAGGAAGAATACCTAAGGGTAGAAGAGGGGGTATACGATATAGGGTATGATGGTGCGGATTTTCATTTTGACAATGAGGAGGGTAAACACAAGGTCTTTCTTCATGACTATCAAATTCTGGATAGGCTCGTTACTGCGGGAGAATTTATCAAATTCATCGAATCAGGGGGGTATGAAGACCATAGCTTTTGGTTGATGGAAGGTTTTGAATGGGCTAAGAAAGAGTCTATCAAAGCACCCTTTTATTGGTTCAAGGAAGATGGGAAATGGATGCACTATACCTTAGCCGGTCTTGAAGAAGTAAACCCTGATGAGCCCATCACGCATATAAACTTTTACGAGGCAGACGCTTTCGCAAAGTGGAAGGGTAAAAGATTACCTACAGAATTTGAATGGGAGGTAGCTTGTAAGCAATATCAACCTCAGGTGCCAGAAGAAGCCAACTTCCTTGACAAAAGAAATTTCAGAACAATGCCCCGAGAGGGAAACGATTATCAATTTTTTGGTGATGTTTGGGAATGGACTAATAGTGCCTATACGCCATATCCTTATTATCAAAAAGTAGAGGGAGCACTTGGGGAGTATAACGGTAAGTTTATGGTCAATCAAATGGTGCTAAAGGGAGGTTCTTTTGCCACCATGAGAAATCATATCAGACCGACCTATCGAAACTTTTTTCACCCGCATCTACGTTGGCAGTTCACAGGCTTAAGACTAGCAGAGACTTTATAGATAGTATGAGTGATACAAAAGAGGCATTGAATGCCTTTGCAATGGATATAAAATTAGGCCTTGACGAGTCACCTAAGACTTTACCTTCAAGGTATTTCTACGATGAAAAAGGAGATATTCTTTTTCAAAAAATCATGGACCTAGACGAATACTATCTTACTAGGGCTGAGTTTGAGATTTTTGTGCGTCAGAAAGATGAAATACTTAAGGCATTTCTAGGCGATGCTCAAACCTTTAGGCTTGTTGAGCTGGGTGCTGGGGATGGTACCAAAACCAAGGTGTTGCTATCTCATTTTCTAGACAAGAATATTTCGTTTACGTACTCGCCAATTGATATTTCTGGAAATGTATTAGAGCAACTCAAAGAGAATCTTGGCGATGAGCTTCCCACCTTGAAAGTTGAACCCATAGTAGGGGAGTATTTTTCGGCACTTGAAGATTTGGCTGTAAATGATAACGCCAAGGAGGTAGTGCTTTTCTTAGGTTCTAATATTGGCAATTTTGATGTTGATTCAGGTGTTGAGTTTTTAACACATGTTGGAGAGAACCTATCTGCTGGTGATATGCTGCTCATAGGATTTGATTTGATGAAGAGCCCTCAAAAAATATTGGCTGCTTATAATGATAAAGAAGGGGTAACGAAGGCCTTTAATCTTAACCTCCTTTCCCGGATCAACGAAGAGCTAGGAGGGAATTTTAAGGTTGATGATTTTGATCACTTTCCTACCTATGACCCACTAACAGGAGAAACTAAAAGTCATATCATTTCTAAGAAAGACCAAGAAGTGTACATCGAGGCACTTGACGAAACTTTTTCGTTTGATGCCTGGGAAGCTATTCATACCGAAGTTTCTCAGAAGTATTCTTATAAGATGATAGAACGATACGCCAATGAGGCTGGCTTCGAAATCGTTCAAAACTTTGTAGATGCTAATAAGTACTTTGTTGATTCTCTTTGGAAGAAGCTATAGTGGTTTGAACTGTTCAAAAGCCTGAAGGCAGTTGTGGCAATAGTGCATTGAACGGCATAAAGTAGGTCCGAAAGGAGTTTTCATTTCCGTATTCTCACTATTACAATGAGGGCAGTTAGCGCTCTCGATAATATCGATATCCACTATCAGATTGTGCGCTGGAGGAGGTGCAAGTCCGAAGTCCTTGAGTGCTTTTCGACCCTTTTCTGAAATCATATTTGAATTCCATTGTGTTTCGAAAGAAATATTGACCTCGTAATCTGATACTCCTCTTTTCTCGAGTACATCTAAGACATCTTGCTTCATTACGTCCATAGCTGGGCAGCCAGTGAACGTTGGTGTCATATTGACCACCACTTTACCTTTATTATCAATGGCTATTCCAGTGATTACACCAAGATCGTTGAGAGAGAGCACAGGTATTTCAGGGTCTTTGACCTCATCAAGCCACCCTTTTACTTCCTCCTCATTCAATTCCTCTACTCTATTCATTTTGGATGGGCTATGCTATTATTACCAATCAGCGGTAGGATCTACCTTAAATACCTCCGACATTTCATCTAATAAGGGTTGTAAGTGCTCTGTATGGGTTCCATACCTGCCGCCTACAACCGGGTTTAATGCTTTCAAATCAGGCATGATCAGACTCGTTTCAGAAATTACTTCTGTAATACTAGTTTCCCATTGGGCTTTTAATGCTTCCTCGCCTGCAAAAATTCCTTCGTCAATCAGTTCTTGTTCAAAATTTGACTTTTCAAATAAGCCAAGCGCATATGGCATAGCCATGTCTAACGAACCTTGTAGTCTTGAAATGCTCTCTTCTGTGGCTGAACCCAGTTGCTTAATCCAGATTTTGGCGTGCATACTGTGGTACTTAGTCTCGCCTTTGATTTTTTTGGACAGATTAGCAAGCGTCTCAAAGCTTGACTCGGAAAGCATTTGAAAACGGATCAATTCTGCCGTATCAAAGAGAAAATGCCTGATCAGACTGAAGTCATACTCGCCATTAGGCAATTCTACAAACTGTGAATTGTGAAACTGCTCAGCATTTCGCATAAAAGCGACTGTGTCAGGGTCTGACTCCCCTAATTCATTCAGGATTTTATAGAGTTGCCAGCTTTGTCCCACTTTATCTTGCGCCATAGATGAGAAGGCAATGTCTTCCTCTAATAAAGGGCCAAAACCAGTCCATTCAGAGTTTCTATGCCCAATGATCAACTGATCATCGGCCATTTTGTATAATAAGTCTTTGATTGCGTCTTGATTCATCTTAACCCTTTTCTGCTTTGAATGCTTTGATCCTGTCTGCCGCTTTGTAATCGATGGCATCTCGATATTTCTTTTCTTTCAATGTGTCCCAAATGTCTGAATCTTCTTCGTCCGACATTAGAATGTTTTCAGATTTAGTAATCCACACATTGAATACTGGTTTGTCACGAGGGTAAGTCTCTTTTGCCGCCAAAAGCGCATCTTCAAAGTCTTTAGCGCTGACATTTCCAATGTACCTGTGGTGCTTGCCGCGTTTCAGAAGATGAAATACCTCGAAAGATTCCGAAGTGTCTCCTGAGTATTTTCCCTCGAAAGTGTCATACACGTCCAGTCCGTTGTCAGTATACTCAGATACTTGAATCAGTTCAGTTTTAACCACGCACAGCGCATTACAAAACGTTCCGCGTCTACTGAACTGTTCTTTGGCAAATAGGAATGCCATTTCTTCATTGGGCGCATGAACTATGCCTGCATGGTCAAATGGTTTACCTTCTTTAGTTTGAACAAATGCCTGATAAGTTTCAAACTGATCCAATTGCTCTTTATGGGCCATTGGTGTTTCAAACTCATCTGGCATCGCCAAACGATTTACCCTAGGGTCAAGTGATTTTAACATCTGGTTTATGCTAAAGGGGTTACATACTTGGCTTGCGGTGCAAGTAGTGCTTGTCTTACCCATTTGCCTCTTTCTTCAGCCATTCTTCTTACAGCAAGACGTTCCTTGTTACAAGGGCCATCGCCATTGATCACTCTCTTAAATTCTTCCCAGTCTGGTTCAGTAAATTCCCATTGACCAGTTGCTTCGTTCTTTTTTAAGTTCTCATCTGGAAGGGTTAAACCCAGTTCCCATATTTTCGGAACATACATATCCAAGAACTGCTGACGGCATTCATCATTAGAAGCCATTTTCACTTTCCAACGCATTAAAATCTCAGAGTGGACAGAGATTTTATCTGAAGGTCCGAAAAAGTGCATCATGGGTGCCCACCATCTGTTGACGGCAGCTTGCATCATTTCACGTTGCGTTTTCGTACCTGTTGCTAAGTGTATTACACAATGGTGACCATACTTTAAGTGGAAAGACTCTTCTGCACAAATACGCTCTAAGGCGCGGCAATATGGGCCATAGCTTCCTTTCGAGTTGGCGATCTGATTTACAATTGCTCCAGCATCTACCAACCATGAAATAAAACATGAGTCTGCCCATGTGAAGGCAGGGTAGTTAAAGATGTTAGAGTATTTCGATTTGCCTGAAATTAGATCTTCTAACTGTTGTTCTCTTGGCTTGCCGAGGGTTTCAGCAGCAGAATAGAGCAATTGCGCATGACCAACTTCGTCTTGTACCTTGGCCATTAAAGCCAACTTTCTTTTAAAGCCAGGCGCTCTAGTAATCCATGTACCCTCTGGAAGGGCACCAATAATTTCTGAATGGGCGTGCTGCTCTATCATACGGATGAGCTGCTTTCTATAAAGCTGCGGCATCCAATCGCTTGGTTCAATTTTTTCTCCGCGATCGATTCTAGCCTCAAATTCTGCTAGTTTAATCGGGTCTTCCTCAGCAAGTGCTGTGGCTTTCATTGATTCGAATACGTTTCCACCTCCGTACATATCTTATTTTTTTAAACCGTTCAATACTAAATTAGATAGTCTAACCCCTATTTCATCAGGTGTTAGCGAACCCGCTGGCTTGTACCAGTTGTGAGTCCAGTTTAATGATGATAGAATAGAGAGCATCGTGAATTTTTCATCCACTTTTTGAAACTCGCCTGACGCTACTCCATCTTTTATGATCTGAATGAATCTTCCTTCGTAATCATCGCGCATGGCTAAGAAATCACTTAAATAAGGCTCACTCATATGACGCCACTCGTTAAAGAAAACGGCAGAGGCATCTGTATTTCTAGTAATCACTTTTACATGGGCTACTGCGGCCTTACTCATCTTGGCGGCAGCACCAGTTTGCTCTGATTCAACAGCCTTCCACGCTTCAAAAAATTCATCCGCCATGCGAAAACATATTTTTTGAAGAATTTCTTCTTTAGATTTGATGTGAGAATAGAGACTGGCTGCTTCTATGCCGAGAACTTGAGCAAGATCTCTCATGGAAGTGGCTGCATACCCTCTTTCTCTAAAAAGGGTTGTGGCCTTTTCTTCGATCTGCTGCTTACGATTCTTTTTGACTAGAATTTCCATTGACTCAAAGGTAAACATACTAACGTTCGTTAGCAAATTATTGTTTTGACCAATACTGATTAAATATATGAAACTAAGCGACCCTAATTTTGATAAGAGGAGGTTTATAAAATCTTTAGAATCAACCGTGTATCTTTTCTTAGTCTTGCCTTTGATTGCTTTTGGGTGGGTCTTTTTAGAAAAAGAGCGGGTTGGTGGTTTGAGGGCTACTTTTTTCGATAATACGGATTTAATGTTTCATAGTGTGATGGCAATAGGTGTCGGGTATATCTTAATGCGAACCTTGGCTACTTGGAAGCCAGATATTTTAAAAGCGCTGGCAAAAACTGAGGCGCTGGATGTAAAAATGGCGGCACTTCGGAAACCGATAATTTATCGCAATGTGATGTGGGCCATGGGGGCAGGAGTTGGTGCTTATGGCTTGTATGAGAAAGGCGATATGGTTTATGCAATCGTCTTTACGCTATTCTTGCTTTTGATCACGTCTAATAGGCCAAGCGAACACTATTTTGTCAAGTTTCTAAAACTGAAGGGTGAAGAGAAGGAGTGGATGCTGAAAAATAATGCTGTTAAAACAAAAGGCTGAAGTGTCATTAACACCTCAGCCCTTCACTTATGCATTTGTCTTTTTAAAAGATTACCCCAATACTAACTGGGTTGAGTTGTGGACCGCGACCATCTTCAAAGAGTTCGTTCATGTCGTAATTCACAAACATATCAAAACCATCAATACCCATTTGTAGTCTTAGACCGTAACGGAAATCATTTAAGAAGAAGCCTCCTTTATCCTTTACCTTATCACGGCCACCATCATCTTTAAAGATGTACTTGGCTTTATTGCTGAGGCGAAGCCCTGCGTACGGACCAACACCAATCCTGAACCCTTTTCTAGAGCTTACAGCAATTCTCACATCATCTTCTTCATATACCCTTACAAGTCTTTTGCCTCGCCCAAAGTCGAACATTGGTACTGCGGTAAAGCTTAAGTATGTAACCTTGAGCTTGCTCTTGATGGCACTGTTAATGTTCAAGTCTTCCACAAAATTAAGCTCTCCACCGTTAGGATCTAGCCTCGTTGCGGCATTTTCAAATTTGTAGTTGTACCAAGTAAGTCCAGCACCCCAGTCAAGATAGAGTGGCCCTGATATATAGGAAATGTGATTCCAACTTAGGCCTACAAAAGTAGATCCAATGGGTTTGACTTGGTACAAATCGCTGGAAGATGGAAGTTCGCCATCGCTTAACAGGTTGGCGAGGCCATACTCAAAATTTAAACCTTTTAAGGTACCATGATCGTGTTGCTCATAGTATTCAACATTTTGTGACCTCCTTCTTCTGCTTCTCCAGTCTCTGTCCCAATCGTCTTCCACCTCTAGCTCCATGCCTACAAAGCTGAACCTTAAGTAAAAGTCATTGTCTGATATATACAGACTATTGTTTTTATACTTTGGGATACTCACTATGGTGTCTAGTCTTTCAAAGTCATCGTATCGACCCCATCTCCATTGTGCGCTAAGCGTCTGAGCAGAAAAACTCACAATTATGCTAACCAATAGTATTCTGTAAACTTGTTTCATATGTCTGTTATTTTTTAGTTGATCAGACTTGACCTTTATTGATTGATACCTATACCGAAGTACAAAATATCAACCAATGGGTCTGACCATTTTGAGTTTTTGAGTTGTTTAAAATATTACTCCGAAAGTAACTGGGTTGAGTCTAGGCGCAGTAACGTCATCTTCGAATAGTTCCGTTAAGTCATAATTGAAGAATAGGTCAAATGAATCCCATCCTATTGTGGCACGCATGCCATACCTGAATGGGTTGACGAACCAGTTATCTTTTATTTTTTCTTTTTGACGGTCACCGTCCGCGTCATTGAACTTGTATTTGGTATTTGCTCCAATTCTGTAGCCTGCGTACCCGCCAAATCCGACTCTAAATGAACGATACCTTCCGAAAGATATGGTTGGCACAAAGTGGAGGTTGATGTGGCTCATTCTGAGCTTACTTCTCTTACCTACGATATCTGTGTCCTCTACAAAACTAATATCGTTATCTCCTTTAACGAGTCTCACCCGTGTATTTTCAAAACTGAAGCTTTGTAGGCTGACGCCTGCTCCCCAGTCTAAATAGAGTGGCCCAAAGACATGTGTTACGTTATCCATATTTAAACCTAAATACCAAGAAGAAAGGGGCTGGAGGCTTAATAGAGAGCTGCTATTCGGTAGCTCATCATCTTCCAGATAGTTGTTAAGACCTACATAAACATTGACAAAGTTCTGAGTTCCTCTTCTAGGGTAGTACTTATCAATATCTCTGTCCCAAAAACCGTTTACTTGGAAATTTCTATTGCCGCGACTTTTGTAGTTGAAATCGTATTGATTGGTATCTTTTAACGATTCTTTGAAAAAACTCGCGGGTTTTAATGCTTCCTCTTGCTCTACTAAAGAGAGGTTTACAGGTTCTGTGTCAAGACTTAGTGTCAAGTCTTGTGCATTGACTTGGGAAAGGCATAATGGGACCAGCATTAGCGCCATGGCTAGTTTAGTAATGTTTTTCATTTTTATGGATTTTGAGTTATTGATTACTGTTTATCGAGGTTGGCCTTGTCTTTATCGAGGTACTCGTCTATATCTTCTTCTTCTTCACCTTCACTACTACCATATTTCAGGTCGTTATTGAAGAAGTCGTTTTTAGATTTTCTCATCTCTGATAGGCCAATTTTTCCGCTATTGACTCCTTTTGCTACACTGACTAAGCCATTTAAAAGACTAAATCGCTTCTTCTTACCAGGTAACTCAGCTATCGTCTGATGAGTACTTACGAGTGACTCCATATCGAAAGAGAAGTCAATCATTAAGTCTCTCTTAACCATACTTTCCGTTACATAGAACTTAGGAGCCAATCTCTCATGTGTTTTTATGAGTTCTATTTCTTTGAACGTCCTTACTATTTCTTGTTTAGCTGGCGCCTCTTGTTTTTCAGCGAGCTGAACTACTTGTTCGGTTATGTCAACAGAAGGAGCCTGAGTAATGATGTCATTGGGTTTTTGATCGTCAGTAGTTGGATCAGTTTTAGCTACTAAGTTTTTTTGTTCTTTAATTGTTGGTGTAATGATTTCTGGCTGAGCTTCTGAAGGCTCTTCAGGGGTTATGTTAGCATCTTTCTTCTCTACTTCAGTGTTAGAACTCAAGCTGCTATTGTTGGTTACATCTTCATTTCCTTGATTGCTGATTATTACCCACCCAAAGGTGAGTATCAAAATGATTGATGCAGCAATGCTAAACCAGAAGTATATGCCTTTCTTCGCTTTTGATGGCAGTTGGGTTTCAATCTTGTCCCAAGCGGTTGAGGGGGCGCTTATTCTATGTGATGCTAAACCTTCTCGGAATAAGTCATCTATTTTATTACCCTTCATATCTTACTCTTTTATCATTCAAATAATCTTCAGCTTCGATCAAGAGTTTTTGTAAGTGTCCTCTTGCTCTGCTCAATTGAGATTTAGAAGTGTTTTCACTTACTCCCAACTGTGCTGCTATTTCCTTGTGCGAAAAGCCTTCAATGGCATATAAATTGAAAACGGTTTTGTAACCGGACGGAAGTCGATCTATTAGTTTTTGTAGATCTTCTACCTCTAGCTGATCTTGAATCTGACTGTAATCAGGCTCTCTATCAGCTTTTTCAATTTCTACTTCCAAATACATGCTTTTATTCTTGCGGATATACGTCAGTGATTCATTGACCATTATTCTTCGAACCCAGCCTTCAAAACTTCCTTCTGATTTAAACTGGTCGATTTTGGCAAACACTTTTGTAAATCCACAAACCAAAACGTCTTCCGCTTCTGCGCTGTCGCTGATATACCTTCGGCATACCGCGAACATTAAGGATGAGTACTTTTCGTACAAGTCCCTTTGAGCTTTTCTGTCGCCTTTACGGCATCCTTCGAGAAGCTTCTCTTCAGTTTTTGACCGTTTGATTTGAAGCATTTTTTGGTTGACTACACAGGGTAGATGTAAGAATGATAAAATGAGTTGCATCCGAGATGAGATTTTTTTCTCTTTTGGACATAACTCTATGTAAAAGTAATATTTCTAATGGGTTTCTGCGAACTGAAAAGAGGAAGTAGGCCTGGGCCAACCTCCTCTTTATCAAATCTTTTGGACTTAATATTTACTAATAGTGGCAGAGTTGCTTTCTTTGGTAATGTCTACTTCAGGATTTCCTTTGTAGCGTATGGAAGAAAAGCCTCTCGCTGTAATTCTCAGATAATCACTTACGTTCACCCGGGCTCTCGCCTCCGAGCCGGTGTCAAGTGAGGCCTCACGGATGTCAGCTTCATAGCCATAGAGCCTGCCTTTTTTTTCAATGAGGGCACTGAGTTTCTCAATAGAGGCCGACATGTTTACTCTTGAATCTCCTCCTATGTAAAGGTTGAGTTTATTTAAACTTCCATCTAAGGAAAACCTAGAGTCGTCATAGGTTTTTACATCGAGTAACTGTTGGCCTTCGGCCTGCATAGTCAACTGTGCTCCATTTTTTAAGATGATGAAGTCTATGGAGGGTGCTGTTATCGAAGCTTTAACTTCTGACCAGTCTCGGTTAGAGCGATCTTCACCTAAGTTGAGTTTGTTGCTGGTTACACTCCCTAAGACGCTTTCAACGGTAGACTGAGGCCCTTCAAGCTGAACGGAATATTGTTCGCCTACTTTGAAAGTGACATCCAAGTTGGCCCATACTTCTATCTGTGAGAAGGATTCTACATCTAGCGATTTTTGAAACACACTGGCCTCATTTGTGGTAGAATCGTCAACTTCACATGACAGGCATTCTAGTCGGCCATTGTCATCGAACATCCACGTATTTCTATAAATTTCAAACCACGAGTATTTATAGCTGAAGTGGTGAAGAATAAGACTCATGTCTCTTTCCACCTTGAAAGGAATATTTTTTGGAATATAGAAAGTGATGTCAGCCTCTTGAAAGCGAAATTCTGCGCTCTCTTTATATGTGAGCTCCGAATCGAATGTGATAGTAGACCCACTCACTGAGTAATCATAGGTTACGTCCTGTGCATTCATTTCGGCATCACGTGGATTTCGGCCACGGGCATGAAACCTTTTCTTAATGCTAAATTCTCCATCGCGACTGGCTATTAAGTCTAAGTCGGTGAATTCCGAGATGGATTCATATTGATAATCACCTCTATACCTTCTCGAATCATAACCTCTGTTCGTAATGATATTAATGTCAAGCAAGAGGGTATCTGCTTCAATATTCACCACTTCGGATTGCTCATAGTACCCCTCATCTCTAAAGTCTCTTATGACGTTTGGCACAAGGGCAAAAGAACCGACAACAGCAATCATCCAAATGCCAAGTATACTCCATCCAACTGAGCTACTCATCACTCTTCTTTTGGCAATGATGGTGATGCCTGCTATGAATACATATAGGAAGGGTATGAATATGGTTGTAAGTACAAATAGGATACCGAGTTCAGGGAAGGTATTCGTAAATACTTCATATGGGAAATAGGTAAATTCGTCTCCGTAAAAGAACCAGTCTCCATTATATAGCCCCATCAAGACACCTGCAGTAACTAATAATGAGAACATTACTGAAAGCCCAACGATCATAACGATACCGCCAGTGAATATGCGTATGGCTGCTGCGATGAACAGCAGTAATGGAGCGAACACCTTTCCAAGTGCGCTAAATATCTTTCCAATGAGTCTGAAAGGGAATAAAAGAATGGTTGTGAATGTATTCTCGTCTCTTGGATTTAAATTCTCTTCTTTCGTCTTTTTGATACTGGAGTCAATGTTAGAAAGAGTCACTTTTTGACCCTTCATCTGCATCTTGTCTGTAAGTGACTTGGCCTTTGGAGTAATGATCCAAAGGACAATGTATGCTAAAACGCCCGCTCCACCTGCCAACGTGAAAATGATAAACGCTATTCTTAAGACAATGGAGTCTGTCTTGAAATAATTTGCCAATCCAGATGCGACCCCGCCTAACACGCGATCGTCAGGGTTACGATATAGCTTTTTTACGGTTTCATGTTCAACCATATTGTCATTGCCTGGTAGGGCAATCCACATGAAGAAGTAAACAATTGGTGAAACAGGAATGGTGATGATGGCTAAAACACGTAGCCATATCTGATCAATTTTTAGGTAGTGTGCAGCACCAGCTGCAACGCCTCCTAGTAGTTGGTTCCTAGTATCTCTTTCCAGTTTGCGCGGCCCATCATTATAGCGCTTGTAAGAATTATCCTTGGACGCTTTTTTCTGAGTCTTCTTCTCTTCTTTCTTTTCACTGCTAGAAGGTTGAGCAAAATCAGCCTCCTCTTCCATGGCTTCGAAGTCGGAGATTTGACCCATGGTACTGATCAGTGTATCTACGTCTTCATCAGAAATAACTTGCTTACCCTCGTCAAGCTTCTCTAAGAATAATTCCGCTATTCTGCTCTCTATGTCGGCAATTATTTCTTCGCTGTCTTCATAGGAAGCAAAATACTTGTTGATGGAGTCTAAGTATTTTTTGAATCTATCGTAGCCATCTTCTTCAATATGGAAGATGATGCCACTTATATTAATGCTTATGTTCTTTTTCATGACCGCTTACTTTGTGTTTGAGATAATTTGAGAAGTTGATGTAACAAGTTCTTGCCAAGTGCTGCCGAGGCTTGTCAAAAACTCTTGTCCAGTTTCCGTGATCGTATAATACTTTCGCGGTGGCCCTGAATTTGACTCTACCCATTTATAGTCGACCAAACCAGCTTTTCGCAATCTTGTGAGCAAGGGATAAAGTGTGCCTTCCACCACCATAATTTTGGCGGAGGTTAGTTCCACTAGCATATCCGAAGCATACACTTCACCTCTGGAAATTATGTTCAGAATGCAGAATTCGAGGATTCCTTTCCGCATTTGCACCTGAGTGTTCTCTAAATTCATCCTGTTTTTCTTTTAAGATGTTGACCTTTGTATTGCAAACATACGTAAAAAGGTACTATGTGTTGCATAGTACTATACAAAAAATATTACCTTGTAGTGTATTGTCTTCTTGAAGACAGGTCTAAATCTTGTTTTTTGATATCATTTGAAGGCTTTTGTGTTAAAAAGTAGTGCTTTCAATAAGTTGTCCGATAAAATTCGTTTGATTAGAGTAGGTATAATTATTTTTGAAGTGTATAAGTGCTGATAACGGCAGATTTGAGACAAATACTTAGAACTTTCTCGGGGACACTACTCATCCTCATTTTATTTCATTCATCTGATACCTTGGCTCAGACCACGCCAAAGTACAGCAATGAATTTCTGTCGATTGGTGTAGGGGCTAGAGCACTGGGAATGTCAAATGCCATGACCTCCGTTGTGGACGATGTGACTGCTGCTTATTGGAATCCTGCCGCACTCACTGATATTGAACACCGCTATCAATTTGCCTTTCAACATGCTGCTTATTTTGCCGGAGTGGCTAATTATGATTATGTCGGTGCGGCAATGGCCATCGACACGGATAGCCACTTGGGCCTAGCTATAATTAGGCTTGGCATCGATGATATTCCAGATACTCGACTTCTTTTTGACGATCAAGGAAGGATAGACTACAGCCGGATTCAATTTTTCAGCTCTTCAGATGTTGCTTTTATTCTTTCCTATGCCCGGGGTGTAAGCTTTATTGGGGGTGAAGATTTTGCCAAGGGGGGAGGGCTGACTTTCGGAACAAGTTTTAAAATAGTGAGAAGAAAGATTGGTCCATTTGCTACAGCTTGGGGTTTTGGCTTGGATCTTTCGGCCAAGTATAGAATTAACAATTGGGACTTAGGCCTTATGCTGAGGGATATTACTACCACTTTTAATGCGTGGTCTATCGACAAAGAAGCGCTGAGGTCTTCGTTTACTCAAACTAATAATGCGCTTCCAAGCAACACGCTAGAGCTAACACTTCCTAAAATGATTTTTGGAGCCTCACGTTCATTTACACTTACCGATAAGATCGGTATGCTGGCTTCTGCGGATTTAGTATTCACCTTTGATGGTAGGCGAAATGTTTTGGTTTCCAACAGGCTTTCCTCGTTAGACCCGCAAATGGGTTTTGAGTTCGACTACGAAGACAAGTTTTTCTTGCGTATGGGTTTTGGTAATTTTCAGCGTGTGAAAGATTTTACCACTGGTGACGTAAGCACCGAAACTACTTTCTGGACCTTTCAACCCAACATGGGTATGGGCGTGAAACTAGATGATTTTACCATCGATTATGCACTGACCGATATTGGAAACGTGGCGGAGTCACCATACTCTCACGTTTTTTCCATTAGCTATTCACTAGAGGCGTTACCGGGAATCTACGCGCGTAACAAGAGAAGGATAAAACAGAAGGAGAAGAAAGCAAAGACTAATGAAAACTAAATTAGGACTGTTTTTTCTAATAATGTTCGTGTCTGTTTTTGCGATTGCGCAGAGACAGGGCAATGAATGGATTAATTATAACCAGTCTTACTTTAAAATAAAGACAGGTTCTGACGACATCCATAGAATAACTCCTGCTGCTCTGCAGGCTGCGGGCATGAATTTAGCTGAAGCTGACCTAGCTAATTTTCAGCTTTATCACCGCGGAACGGAGGTTGCTATCCATATTGAAGATGGAGGAGATGGTGTACTGAACGGCAACGATTATATCGAGTTTTACGGTAGAAGAAATGATGGCACGCAGGATACGGAGTTGTTCTACAGGGCTGCAGATCAAATCCACAAATACTATAATCTATTTTCCGATACTACTTCGTTTTTTCTAACCCAATCGAGTCAAGCGGGCCTTAGAATGCAAACCGACAATATTGCTACCGCCTCACTATCGACTGTGAACTTACATACGGAAGAGATATTAAATGTACAGACCAACAAATTCAGCTTTGGTCAGTATTACCCTATTGGTAATCCGTCAGGAGAGGTGAAACGCTCGCTTTACGACCGTGGGCAAATGTTTATGAGTCGTGAAATCATGCGCAATGAGTTCGGCCTATCCAGAGACCTTAATTTTTTAGACATAGCCTTAAATGGGATTAGCCTTGAGGATCAGTCACAAGGAAAGCCGCAACTGACTGTGCAGATTATTGGTTTCAACAATGTATTACATAATGCCTCGGTATTTATTGGGCCTGATACGGACAATTTGCGCTTAATTCGAAAAGACGTCCACATCAACTATAATAATTTCGGAACTGTAAATACACAAATAGAGTGGTCAGACGTGGCCGATGGTCGTGTCATTATCAGGGTAGAGACTGTCGGTTTTGATGAGATAGTGGATGATAGGATGGCTGTAGGGTATATTTCACTGAAATATCCGCAACGAATTGATGCCCAGTTTCAAGACAAGAGGATTCACCTAAGTCCTGCCGCAGGCAGTCAAAGCGTAGAAGTTACAAATGTCAATGGAGACGTGGCATTATATGATCTCACGGATTATACCCTACCGAAACGCATCACAGGCCAAGTGTCTGGAAATACGTTTACTGCTGGAGTAGCAAATGACGCAAACGGTATTGAGCTCTTTCTAAAGCGGACGGCCGATATTGTTTCGGCAGAGGTGGAGCCAGTCACTTTTAAATTTCAAGACCTTTCCAGCTATAACTACTACATTATTTCTCATCCATATCTGAAACAAGCTGTTGAAGGCTTATATGACGACCCTGTACAGGCATATGTAGACTACAGGGCTTCCGTTGAAGGAGGTAGTTACAAAGTGTTATATGCAGACGCACCTGATTTGTATGACGAGTTTGGATACGGAGAATTTACCCCTCTGGCGATTCGAAGGTTTATGACTTCTGCCTATGCTCAGGGTACACCAGAATATTTGTTTCTAATTGGTAAGTCCAGTAGGGTAGACATCCGATCGCAGCGACTGCCAGACCCATTGGCGACTAACAGTAGAGAATTAGTACCCACTATGGGAGCGCCAGGTTCGGATATTATGTATGTAGAAGGACTTGATGGCAGAGAGCATTACCCGGCCTTTCCTGTTGGTAGGCTTTCGGTGACAGAACCGCGGAATGTTGCTTATTATTTAGATAAGGTCAAAGAAAAAGAGAATACCCTAAAAGACTCGCCTTGGACTAAAAACTTCATTCAGTTAAGTGGGGGGCTAAATACCAATGAATTAAACAGGTTTAGGTTCTTTATTGAAAGCTTTCGAGATGTGGTCGAAGATGACTATTTGGGTGCAGCGGTGACCAATATTTCAAAGACGAACAACAATGCTGTACAGAACTTTAACATCTCCGAGCGAATAAATCAGGGAGTTGGTCTAGTTACTTTTTTTGGACATTCCTCTGCTCGATTTACAGACATTGATATCGGTAATGTGACCGACCCGAATAGTGGGTATGATAATAAAGGACGTTATCCAGTCTTTATCGTGAATGGCTGTAGGGGCGGAGAGATTTTCTTTTTCTCATCCTTCGGGGAGAACTGGCTCGCTGCCGAAGGCAAAGGCGCAGTTAACTTTTTAGCGCACAGTGATGTTGGTATTCCGAACGTTTTAGAAGAGTATACGGAAAATTTCTATAAGGCTATTTCCGATACGCTCTTTATGACCGAGTCGATCGGTAAGCTGCAGCAACAAACTATTTTAAAGCAACTCAACGGCTTTTTGCCTGACGATGCAGACATTGCAGCAGTAGAGCAAACGGTATTACAGGGTGATCCTGCCTTGCAAATATTTGGGCATGATAAGGTCGACTACATTGTCCGCGAAGAAGATATTTTTAGACAAAGTATTAACGGTGAGCCGATCACTTCCGCTACTCAGTTTTTCAACTTAGGTGTGATCATTAATAATGCTGGAAGAACGACTACCAAGCCAGTAACCGTAAGTGTAAGGCGAACCCTCTCCGATGGGCGCGTGATTGAATTGCCCGATATAGAAGTGCCCCCAGTTAGAAATAGGGATACCGTTTACTATGAGATCAGTAACCAAGGCTTGGATGTCTTTGGCGAAAATAAGTTCGAAGTGTTCTTAGACTTACAAAACGATGTAGACGAGGGCAGCGAACTAAATAACAGTGCCGAAAGTGTATTCTTTTTTAACTCTTCCGGTACCTTCAATACTGCCCCTGCGAACTTTGCTACTTTAAGTGAGACAAATGTTAGACTCGTAATTCAATCATCAGACTTGCAGGCGAATGATAAAACGTATCGCGTAGAACTTGATACTGTAAATACCTTTGATAGTCCTTGGGCACAGACTACTTCACTTTCGGGGAAAGGAGTGGCCAATTGGGATGTCGAACTTTTACCAGCAACCGTCAATGATACGATAAGGTATTATTGGAGAAGTATCTTCGAGGAGGACTTAGCCACAGACCCTAGGCCTTGGACAAATTCCACATTCACTTTTATAGAGAATGGTGCCGAAGGCTGGGCCCAAACGGAATTCGATCAATTTAATCAGTTGAACTTATCATCGCTGAGCAAAAGAGAAGAGGATGATACCTGGATTTTTGCCGGTACCTCTACATCAATTAATGTAATCACCTATGGCGATAACCACCCATCTGGCGGCATACCACTAGATGTGACCATTGAGATTGACGGATCATCATTGTTTAATAGCACAGGAAGCAATAGTTCATGCGCCACAAACTCCATCAATGCCATCGCTTTTAATAAGGATAGTGGTAGGCCTTATTTAATACTAAGAACACCAGGACAAGAGTTTGAAACACAAGATCCACTCAACTGCGGGGTTACACCACAGGTGATCAATAGATTTACGCCTGCCATGTTTAATGATGTCAATACAAGTGGTGATCAACGCCTTTTGCGACAGTATGTTAATGGTATGGACGATGGCGATCGTGTGCTGTTTTTCACCATAGGATCTGCACTTTACTCGACTTGGGATACCGAAACCCGAAATGAGTTCGCTAGGTTAGGAGTTGCCCCAGGAGACTTTAATACCATGTCTTCTGACAGCGACCCACTGATTATTTTTGGCACAAAGGGCAGTGCTTTAAGGAGTGCCGACTTTATACAAGGCGTACCAGCTGGAGCTGATCCTGATGCTTCAAATACAGAGATAACTTTTTCTACCACCATCAACGCTAGCACAGATAGCGGTACGGTCTTTTCTCCAGTAATTGGTCCTGCGAGCCAGTGGGGGCAACTGGTGAAAAGGATTACTTCAGATCCAGCCGAAGATGTTGTGGAATTTGAGGTTCGAGGTAGACAGCTGGATGGTACAGAGGTTACGCTTTTCACGGTGAACGATGTAGACCAAATAGACTTGAGTTCGATTGACCCTGATCAATATCCTTTCGTAAGGCTTTACATCAATATGTTTGATAGAGTGTCTGCCACTCCCGCTCAGATTGAGGAGTGGTCTGTGAGTTATCAGGGAGTGCCCGAGGGTATTCTTTCTCTTCAGAATGATAGAAACCAAAACATTGAACTTGAAGAAGGAGAGCCTTTCAATGCCTTATTCCAATTCACGAATATCTCGCAATACGATTTTCAGGGTGCTTTGAACATTCGTTATACATTCACTAACCAGACCACCAATGAGGAGACAACGGAATCGGCACAAATACCACCGGTAGCTGCAGGACAAACCGTGGCTTTTGAATTGCCGATCACTACGGCAGGACGAATTGGCCTAAACGATTTAGAAGTGGTGATCAACTTAGGTGACGAGATTGAGCAGTTCACCAACAATAACGTCATCCGTTTAGAATCTTTCTTTAATGTAATTCGAGACGAGGTAAGTCCCGCCATGGATGTGACTTTTGATGGTGTCTACATTGTAGATGGAGACGTGATTTCACCGACTCCTTTGATTGCAGTAGAATTGCGCGATAACAACAACTTCATTTTTAAGACAGATACCTTAGGGGTCGAAATGCTTATGGGAGAAGTATGTGAATCGGGTTGTGAGCTCAGCCGCATCAATTTCTCTGACCCTAGAGTAACCTTTACCCCAGCAACTGAAAACCAGAATTTCAAGGTGCAGTTTCAACCCGATGAGCTAACCAATGGAAGCTACTTATTGCAGGTAAACGCCACGGACGCTTCTGGCAACCAGGCAGGAATCGGGCCTTATGAAATCAATTTTGAAGTGGTCAATGAATCGACCGTTACACATTTCTATCCTTATCCAAATCCATTTTCAACAAGCACGCGATTTGTATTTACCCTAACGGGAAGCGAAATACCGGATCAGATTAAGATTCAGATCTTTACGGTTTCAGGTAAACTCGTGAGAGAGATCACGCAAGATGAGCTTGGATCACTGCGCATTGGTAATAATATTTCTGATTATGCCTGGGATGGCCGAGATGAATTTGGCGATCTACTCGCCAATGGCACTTACTTATACCGTGTACAAATCCAACACAGCAATGGTAATGCCCTAACGAGACGCTCCACCTCAAAAGACAAGGCCTTCGATAATGGCTTTGGTAAGCTGGTGATTATAAGGTAGGGTTCATGACCGGTTCTAACGCTTGTTCAGGCTATTCGTTATCCTTCTTTATTGCTAAATAAGTTAGTGTATTCTCTGAATAAGTAGATTTTGCCTCTTTTGCCTCCTGTTGTTTCATGGAGGATTTTTAAGTCTTCTAGATCATCTAAAAGTTTATATACTGACGGCATTGAAAGCCCTGTTATTTCCTTGGCTTTCTTAGCATGAATTATTGGGTGTTGATAGAGTTCTTTAACGATTGCATTTGCACTAACGGATCGACTTCCAAGGCCGTGAAGCCGAGTTTCTAAATCCTGTTGGAGTTTCAGAATATTGTCAAATGTTGAAATGCTACTCTTTGCGGTTTCGATAACTCCCACTAGAAAGAACTTAAACCATTGAGTAATATCATTTTTTTCCCTCACCCTCATTAGGTTGTCATAGTACAAGGTTCTATTTCTTTCAAAGAAGTCAGAGAGATAAAGAATGGGTTTTTTAAGAATCCCTTTTTCAACTAAATAAAGCGTTATCATGAGCCTTCCTACCCTCCCATTTCCATCTAAAAATGGGTGGATTGTTTCGAACTGGTAATGTATCAGAGCAATTTTTAACAGTTCTGGAAAGTAGAATTCTTCATTATGAGCAAAATTTTCAAGATCCCCCATATACTCATGAATTGAGGAGTGGGTAGGAGGTATGAATATTGCATCAGTAATGCTGGCTCCACCGATCCAATTTTGGCTTGTTCTGAACTCACCCGGCATTTTATGTTTTCCTCGAACTCCTGAAAGTAGTATGCCGTGAGTCTGTTTGATTAATCGAGATGAGAATGGCAGTTCTTCTAGTTTAGCAATGGCCTGATTTAGGGCAGAAATATAGTTTTGAACTTCCTCCCAATCATCTCTATTTTCCTCTAAAACATCTTTCTTATCGAGTAGCGCTTCTTCTATATTTGTTTTAGTCCCTTCAATCTTACTGGATTGGGTGGCTTCTTTCAGCACGTGCATGCTGATAAATAAATCAATATTCGGTATATACTCAGAATACATGTCTAATCTCCCTAATTGCCTGTCGGCTTGACTGAGGAGATTCATTAATTCCATGTTTTCAATTTTCCATTCTCGACATATTGTGTCTGGCTGAAAACTCTTGTAGGAGCCCTGTTTAATATATTGACCAGAGTTGTAGTTCTTCATTGTGTAGATCAAGAGTTACTTGAACAAACATAGCTCTTATTTAAGAATTGACCTATAAAATTAAATAAGAAAAGAGTTAATTAATCTTAACTATTGAAACTTAAATAGCTGAATTTTCTCTACCCTTATTGCTGTTATCACCAACAAGCCTGTAAGCAAATGAAGCCCAACGTTTAGTATATGGCAAGTAGGGCATTAGAAAGCAATAAACTTTCGAGGTTGCTCTGAGCCAAAACGTTGTATTTTGTTTTTAATTTATTCATTCGTAAAAGCCAAATCAACGATTTGGCGGTGTTGGTGAATAGCACTGAACTTTCGTAAACCACCGAACGCCCTATTTGCTATATACCGTGTTGTACACCGTTTTTATTCCACATTTTTTAGTTTTTCGTCATACCAAACATCTTCGTATCCGTTTTTATCAATTAAAAATCGATAACCAACATCAAGTCCGAAATATTTGATTAATTCAGGTCGGATTTGAAGCAAATGTTCAGCACACATTGGCTGGAAAAAATCATCAGATTCCGAATATTCTCCTATCCAAATATACCAACCTGTAGTTCCTTTTTCCTTTGGATGCCTCAATCCGTGAATTGGGTCGGCATTCAAATCTGAACCAACTCCGATTTTCAGTTTTTTATTAATTGGATTCCATTTAGAATCATACTTTTCACAAATATTTTTTTGTCGGGCGATATGTGCGTTCCACAAATTGTAATCCGCCAATAAATCCTCATCAGTTTCCAATTGATGTTTCCAAAGTATTACGTTTTGTTTCGTAATCGGAAAGTTAATTTCTGGACTGTCCCATTGATAAATGATGTTAGATATTACATCATCGTCCCAATCAACACGTTCTTCGGTTATTAGATTCCACGCATAATTTTCAAAATCCTTTTCTTTAATTTCTCCATTCAGATATTGGTCACATTTTACGATTAAGTCCGAACGTGATATTTTAATTTCTTGATTCAATTCTACGTTTTCTTAAATGGTGTACAACTAGTGTATATCAGCAATATAGCAAATGGGGGCTATTTGAGTGGTTATGCGCATGAATAGTATAACATTATCGTTAAACTTATGATAATGAGCATAGTGCTTTTTGTTGAGATTTAAATGGTTAAACGCTATAGGCAGGGATGCAATATCCTAATTCCACCGCCATTGTTGGTGTTCTCACCAACAAGCCTGTAAGCAAATGAAGCCCAATGATGTGGAGCTTAATAACCAGCGGCCTGTCCATCTTTCCGTGATTCCGAGGCACCCCGATAGACTTTTGTCGCCCAATCGAAAGCAATGGCCTGATACCCTCCATAGATACCGACTCCAGTGCCTAAGCGGTGGCCCATTTTGCGCAGTTCGCGAATCGTTTCATAACTGAATCCATTTTCAAGGTTAAGCGTACCGCCATTTGTCATGACGGAGCCCGTTGGTTGTGAACTACCGACATGGCGCATCCGAGGAGCATCGCCTGCCTCCTGTAAGTTCATGCCAAAGTCTATGAGGTTTACAACAATTTGTGCGTGCCCTTGTGGTTGCACTGCCCCACCCATTAAACCGAAGCTTACCCAAGGCTTGCCATCCTTGGTAATAAATGCAGGAATGATGGTGTGGAAAGGTCTTTTGCCTGGCTCCAAAGCATTTGCATGATCACGGTCCTGGACATTAAACATCTGTCCACGGTTTTGGAGTACAAAGCCTAGTCCATCAGGTACCATGCCCGAGGCAAATTCATAATAGATGCTCTGGATTAAGGAAACCATGTTGCCATCTTTATCGGCTACTGTCAGGTAAGTTGTATTACCCGTTTCGATTTCTAAGTCGCCAGCTGGATACCTACTGGCTGCCTCCTTAGGATTGATTAGTTTACTGCGCTCAGCAGCATAGTCTTTTGAGAGCAGTTCTTTAATTGGAAGCTTGTTGAAAGCTGGGTCAGCGTAGAACTTGGCGCGGTCTTCATAAGCCAATTTTTTGGCCTCTGTCATCACATGCAAGTACTCAGGACTTCCGAAGCCCATGCCTTTGATGTCATAACCTTCTAGGATATTCAGCATTTGCAATGCAGCAGTACCTTGCCCATTGGGAGGTAGCTCCCAAACGTCATAGCCTCTATAATTTGTGCTTAAAGGTTCTACCCATTCTCCCGTGTGGGAGGCCAAGTCTTCATAAGAAAGAAAACCGCCATGTTTCTTCATGTACGCATCAATGGTACGCGCGATTTCACCTTTATAAAAAGCATCACGGCCTTCCTTAGCAATCATTTCATAGGTATTGGCCAGGTCTGCGTTGACGAACACTTCTCCCTTCATGGGTGGACGACCATTGGGTAGGTAGGTCTCAGCAAAGCCAGGAAAGTCTACTTTGTTCTGATAGTTAGTCGCCATTTCATAAGCAATGACTTCTGATACTGGAAAACCGGCTCTACCATATTGGATGGCTGGTGCTAGAATTTCTGTCATCGGTAGCTTTCCGAACTTATCATGCATCATAAACCATCCGTCTACTGTTCCGGGAGTAGACACTGCCAGTGGGCCAAAGAGTGGAATGCCTTTCATACCGTTGTCCATGAAGTAGTCTATGTCAAGTGACTTGGGAGATCTTCCGCTACCGTTAAAGCCATAGAGTTTTTCTGTTTTAGCATCCCATACAATGGCAAAGACGTCTCCACCGATTCCACAGCTAGCAGGTTCCACTAAGCCTAAGACAGCGTTTGCCGCTATGGCTGCATCCATGGCAGATCCACCTTGTTGTAAAATTTTCAGTGCGGCTTGGGTGGCCAAAGGCTGACTTGTAGCAGCCATGCCATTTTTGGCTAAAATCTCAGAGCGGGTGGTAAAAGTTTGTCCGGTCAAACGATCCTGAGCCTGTATTGCGGTTACAGAAGTCAACAGAAGAAGTAGGGAAATTAGCCTTTTCATAGCGATTGAATTTTGGTTGTCAAAACTAAGAAAAATTGCTGCAATGCTTTCGGTGCGCTGATGGTTAGTTGGTGGGATTAACGGTTGGTGTATGAAGCGTTGGGCATTTCGAAGCACTTCACTTTCAAACCGCTATACATTTATTAATTGTACTCACTTTAAATTAACCGCATAACACCCAATGATTTATACACTTTGTTGTGGCACGTAATTTCTATTTCTTTTTGAACTTAGAATTTCTCCAAACTTTCATCATCTCTTCTTTATCATTATCATTGTTGTAATTGATATTCACGCCAAAATCATATCCGTTAATATGCCTACTATACATTTCTTGATAAAGAATCACATTACCATCAGGTCCGTATATTGTGCTTTTAAAAATTTCAAAATCTAATCCGTCAATAGTGGTTTTTGCAGATGAAGTATCAACCTTTATTCCTTGATTTGTGTACGTTTCATAAATCAATTCTTTTAATCCAGCATTATTGTCTTCCCACTCACCCTCATATTCCAGTTCAAAAGGCTCAGATGTAGATTGAAAAATATTAAATTGATTTTTCTGAAAACTTATCAAATGCTTAAGTCCACTATAATCAAATTCTCCACCTACTGCTTCAATAGCCTTTCGTCCCTTTTCATCGTTAGCTTCAATCTTGTTTTTTGATATCACGGACCAACCCTGTGGGATATTAATAGTCCACCCAATTTCTTGGCTCGTATATATTTCTCCCTCTACTTTACCTTCATCTATTTGCTTATTTGGGTCAAGTTTACATGAAGTCATTAAAAATGTTAATACCAAAATTAAATTAATCAAGTATGATTTTCTCGTTTTACAAAATTCACTTAAGATAAAATTCATATTCTTTTCATTGTTTAGTTTCTGGTCTTTACTGCTCAGTCGTTTTCCGTTTATGTGCCACAACGTTATATAACGCTCATAAAAGTGAGTGTTATATTTCATATAATTTAACAATAGTGAGCGTTAGCCAACATAATTCCCGGGTATAACGCTCATTACTAAAGCTAACCATTGAAGTTCATTTTGTCCAAGGGTGACTGTATCTTTTCCCATCCTTTGTGAGCGATGTATGTATAAATTTCTGTTCTTTTGCTCGAGTTGCAACCTTTGTTGGTGTTGTAATCAACAAGCCTCCGAACAAAAGTGGCCCTACGAAGTGAAGCAGGTACCCAGGGCCGGAGTTCCCGAAAGTCACTGCGCTTTGCTGCACCAGCTTGTTCCTTCGGGATATACTTCTCCCCCGGCCGATCTATAAACGACAAAAGCTCCTCTTGTGGAGGAGCTTCTATCGCTTATGTACCCAGGGCCGGAGTCGAACCGGCACGTCCGAAGACATTGGTGTTTGAGACCAACGCGTCTACCAATTCCGCCACCTGGGCTTAATCTATGCTTTAGTAACGGTCTACCTCCCGAAGGTTCGGGACCGCCACCTGGGCTTATGCTATGCTTCAGTAACGGTCTACCTCCCGAAGGTTCGGGACCGCCACCCGAGCATTTCTGAATTGGGTGTGCAAAAATGAGTAAACATTTTTGATTATCCAACAAGCCGACCAACGAAAATATTAATCGACTTGAACCAATTTTTTCGATGAAAATGCTATCGGTTTAGCCGCAAACTTGCTTTTGGTTTCTGCCCAAACTGCGGCAAACAAATCGGAGTGACGATACGCATTGAGCGCTGCTTCATCTTTCCAATAACTATAGGTAGAAAAGACGTTAGGGTCGTTATAGTCTTCAAGGAGTTGCAAATGACTACAGCCGGGAAAATGTCTGATTCTTGCTTTTTTTTCCTCAAACATCAGGAGGAAGTTGTCTCTTTCCTCTGGTCTAAATGTCATCCTAACTATCCGTATCAGCATTAGTCTTCAAAGTGTATAATGATTGGACTGTCGTACTCCAGCCCCAATAGTTGAGCACCATGTCCTTGATTCATTCCTAGCATCAACTTGTTGTTGGCATTGAACATGAAAAACACCTCACCCGGATCTACATCAGAAATGTTAGTATTCACCCTTCTCACCGAGTCTCTACCAAAAGTAATTCGGTACGATCGGTCACGACTCAAAATATCGAAATCTGTTTGCTCAATATTGGTTATCAGGTTGCCGAAATGATCTACGTGAATCACATGGCCTGCTATTTCTTTTTTTGTAGCCCGAGCTTTCCGAGCCATAAACTCTACAAAATTATTGCAATGTGATCCAAAAGACGCTGCCTGCTCACCTTTCGCCAATTTTGCCGCTACTTCGGGAAGCTTCTTAAAGCCCTTAGCATCGTCCATGTCAATTTCATAGACCCATGTGGGTTGTTTTTCACTAATCAGACTTAATACACCGCTGTTAGGACTTACAAAGATATGATCCTCAATATTGGCAATAATGAAGGACGTACCTTTCTGAATGTTCTCGTTGCCTATTAGGTGAACCGTTCCGTCAGGGAATTCCCGAAAAGTAGACTGGATGACATGTGACATATGGGCCAAGTCAAATGGTTTTATTTGATGGCTTATGTCAATAATTTGGGCTTCAGGGCACTCTTTTAGAATGCGTGCCTTCGTAAACACCACGTAATGGTCACTTAAGCCAAAATCTGATGTGAAAGTGATAAGTCTCATGAGTGACTATTGGCGTTTATTCTATAATTTAGACGCCAACAAAATTATTGAAATTTTAAGCCTAGGCAATCACTTAAATCGCTTCTTAATTGGTCGAAAAATTAATCACATTAGAAAACATGGCTATGGTAGATTTCCTAGGTGTAGGAAATCGTAATATAAAGGAGGTAGCCTCGGCATTTCCCAAAAGCAAAATTGTTTCTAGAGGGAACGAAATCCTGATAAAAGGTAATGCATCTGAGATTATTCAGATCAACGATGTGATTCATGCACTTATTCAGCATTATCATAAATACGGAAAAATTACACGCGACAACGTGGAGGCCTACATCAAACGTGAATCAGAATATATGGCAGCCGATGATGGTGACGAAACCCTTGTATATGGAACAAGGGGGGCAGGCATCAAGCCCAAAACGGCTAATCAGCGTGCATTAGTCAAAGCAGTAAAAGAGAATGACCTAGTGTTTGCGATAGGACCAGCTGGTTCTGGGAAAACATTTATTTCAGTAGCCATGGCCGTTCGCGCCTTGAAGAACAAAGAGGTTCAAAAGATCATTATCACACGACCAGCTGTGGAGGCTGGAGAAAATTTAGGCTTTCTTCCGGGCGATCTATCCGAAAAAATTGATCCTTACTTACGTCCCATTTATGATGCCTTAGGCGATATGATTCCGATGGAGAAGCTGAAAAACTATCAGGAACACAATATCATAGAAATAGCGCCTTTGGCTTATATGCGCGGAAGGACACTGAATAACGCATTTGTATTACTGGATGAGGCACAGAACACCACTTCCATGCAAATGAAAATGTTCTTGACGCGGATGGGCCCGAACTCTAAGGTAATTGTGACAGGAGACCGCTCACAAGTGGATTTGCCTCGTCATCAAAAATCAGGACTTTCAGAGTCTGTTAGATTGTTAAGTAACGTAGAGGGCATTGCTACCGTAGAATTAACCACTAAAGATGTGGTAAGGCATAAGCTGGTAAAAAATATTATTAACGCATACGACAAAGAACAAAACCAAAGTGATAAGAGTAAAAAAGATAGAGACTGATCAAGAACTGCAAGAGGCCTTCAAGATTAGAGAAGTAGTTTTCGTTAAGGAACAAGCCTGTCCACCAGAGGAAGAGTTTGATGGTTTTGACGATGAATCAATTCATTTTATCGCTTATATCTCGGGAGAACCTGTAGGCACGAGTCGCTACCGAACCACCGAAAAAGGCGTTAAGCTTGAAAGATTTGCCGTTCTAGAAGAACACAGAGGAAAAGGTGTGGGTAAAAGATTAGTGCAAACGGCCTTAGGCCAAATTGCTGCCACCTTCGAACCCGGTACATTGCTTTACCTTCATGCGCAGTTAGATGCGATGCCACTTTACGCCCGATACGATTTTGAAAAAGTAGGAGATCGATTTGAAGAGGCAGGTATACAGCACTTTCAAATGAAGAAAATTCTGACTTGATTTTAAAAATTAATTAGTTTAATTTATCTAATCATTTATTAGTTAAGTTAAATTAGTGAATTTCTCTGCATTCCCTTTGCTACGGCTGGCACTGTGTTTTGCATTAGGCATAGTGGGCTACCATTATGTCGGAGAAGCCGTATTGATCCAATGTCAGTTTTTACTTTTAGTCTTTGGAGCCTACATATTCTTTGTCACCAGAGGCACATTTAAGTATCAATTACTGCTTGCCTTCTTGGCTTTTTTTCTTTTGCTCCAGCTGGGTGCGCATCGGCTTGCCAGCTTTAAAGATGAACATCGTGCTGATCACCTCATTCATTTGGCAGACTCCATACAAGGCTATAAGGCGCAAATCATAGAAGTGCCTGAGCTTAAAGCGAAGAGTATTGCGTGCAAGCTAGAAGTGTATGGCGTACTCATCAACAATGAGTGGGCCAGTGCCAAAGGCAGAGTAAGTGCTTATTTGGATATCGACAAGGGGGCTGGCCTTCACTATGGAGATCTACTTTTTGTAAAGGGTAGTCCAACGGCTACTTCACCTCCCGCCAATCCTGGAGAGTTTGACTATCGGCAATACCTCATTTATAATAGAGTTCATCATCAGCAGTTTATTGGCGATCAGTTTGTGGTTATTGGAGCCGATAATCCCAACTGGTTTGTAAGCAAGTCCAATGTGCTAAGGGCGCAAAGCACCCAAATCATCACCTCATACATTACAGATGAAGCTGCTCGTGGTGTAATGCTCGCTTTGGTATTAGGTGTTAAGGACGATCTTCAAGATGAGGTAATTCAAGCTTTTTCGGCAACAGGAGCCATGCATGTACTGGCTGTGTCAGGCCTTCATGTGGGGATTATTTACGCCTTGGTGTTTTTTGTACTCAAAAAAATGGGTCTATCTAAGCGGAAGTATAGGTGGTGGTTGGCCTTGCTCAGCCTGATTACTCTCTGGTCCTATGCGCTGCTAACAGGGCTTTCACCTTCTGTGTTGAGGGCAGTGACTATGTTTAGCTTTATCGCCATTGGGCAGGCACTATCAAGAAAGACGAATATCTATAATACGCTTGCCGCTTCCGCCTTGGCCTTATTGATTTATAATCCCTATCTCATCATGAGTGTGGGTTTTCAATTGAGTTACTTAGCCGTTTTCGGAATTGTATTCATCCAACCGAAACTATACGAACTCTTTGAATTTGATCATTGGCTTTGGGACAAGGTCTGGGCGATCACCTGTGTATCTATTGCCGCACAGCTGGCAACCGCACCTTTAAGTGTGCTGTATTTTCATCAGTTTCCATCATATTTTTTAGTATCAAACCTGTTCATTATTCCTTCGGCTTTCATTGCACTCAGTTCGGGTTTGGTCCTATTGGCGGTCTCGGCAATACCTATGCTTGCGGAAGCACTAGGCTGGTTGGTAAACCAATTCATTGTTTCACTCAATACAGTGGTTTTCTGGCTGAGTAAGTTACCGGGGAGTACCGTCAATGGCATCTACATTTCTATACTAGATACTTGGCTAATCTATGGCCTCTTATGCTGTCTGATCGTATTTTTTGTCAAGAAGAGGTTTGTTTATGCTAAGTATGCGCTCGTTTTAACGCTTGCTTTTGCCATTTCTCAAATCTGGCACTTCTCCTATTTTGCAAAGACTAGTGAATTCAGTGTCTTGAATGTTTCGGCCAATCGTGTACTAGATTTTAGAAGCGGGTTTTACTCACAAATGGTGGCAGACTCCCTTTTCAATGAGGATTTGGATGGGCAGCGATTCCACTTATATCCCAAAAGATTGCGCTCAGGAAGTCCGCAAAGCCCTGAAAATGATAAGCTTATAGTAGATGAAAAGAACACTTCTTTGGGTAAAGTATTCTCTTTTGAAGGGAAGAGAATTTTGTGTTTAGACCAAAAGACAGTGCCTCGTTTAAATTCAAGTGCGCGCATTGAAGTGGATTGGTTAATTTTGAGTGAGAATGCTTTGAGAGACCTAAGCCAATTGAAAGGGAAGATAAGTTTTGAACAGCTCATTATCGACCCTACAAATAGTTGGTATACAGATAGAACATTGGTGACTCAAGCAGACGCTTTAAATATTAACTACCACTCCATCAGACAAGATGGGTATTTTAGTAAGCGATGGAAGAAAACAATTTTGTAACCTATACCGTGACCGATCGAGTCGCGACCATTACACTGAATAGAGCCGATAAGCGAAACGCACTCAACGCACAAGTGGTGACGGAGCTAAAAGCTGCCTTTTCAAGGGCTGAAACAGATGATGAAGCAAAAGTCATTGTCTTGGCTACGGCAGGTGACGCTTTTTGTGCAGGCGCAGACTTAGCCTATTTACAAGAACTTCAAAAGAACACTTACGAAGAGAACTTAGCCGACTCCAATCATTTAAAAAGCCTGTTCTTACAAATATATACCCACCCGAAAGTGGTGATTGCCAGAATTCAGGGCCATGCCATTGCAGGGGGTAGCGGTCTGGCGGCTGTTTGCGATTTTTCATTTGCTGCTCCTCATGCCAAATTTGGTTACACAGAAGTACGCATCGGATTCATTCCGGCCATTGTAATGGTTTTTCTATTAAGAAAGATTGGGGAAGGAAAATCCAAAGAATTGCTGCTCTCGGGAGAGTTAATTGATGCGAATAAGGCGATGGAACTAGGAATGATTAATGAAGTTATTGCTGCCGATACCTTAGATGAGAGAGTTTATGACTTCGCAAAAACGCTGGTTAAAAACAATTCAGGTCAGTCAATGGCAGCCACTAAACAGATGATTGCGCATGTGCAGGCTTTAAGTCTCGAGGAGGGACTGGATTATGCAGCCGTACAGAATGCTAAGGCTAGGGCCTCAGAAGATTGCCAAAAAGGGATTGCCGCTTTCTTAGATAAACAAAAGTAGGCGGCTTATTATATTTACTCATGGACCAGCCGATTGATATTCTAAAGCATTACTGGGGCTTCGATGCCTTCAGAACTATGCAGGAAGAGATCATTCAATCCGTTCTAGCGGGTCATGATACGTTGGCCTTGTTACCTACTGGCGGAGGAAAATCCATTTGCTTTCAAGTACCAGCGATGGCGCAGCCCGGTTTGTGTCTGGTCGTGTCACCACTGATCGCGCTGATGAAGGATCAGGTCTACCAGCTTAAAAAAAGAGGTATTTCGGCCATCGCATTACATGCTGGACAATCAAAGAGGGAGATTGATCATGCATTGGACAACGCGGTCAATTCAGACTTAAAATTCCTTTACTGTTCTCCGGAACGACTTAAAACAGAAATTTTTCAGGAGAGGATCAAAAGGGTAAATCAATCCCGTAGGGTTTCATTAATTGCGGTTGACGAAGCGCACTGTATTTCGCAATGGGGCTATGACTTTCGGCCAGCCTATTTGGAAATTGAGAAGATTCGAACACTACTGCCAGATACTCCGGTTATAGGGTTAACAGCCACTGCTACCCCGAAGGTCAGAAAAGACATTCAAGAGAAACTTGCCTTCAAAAAGCCTAAAGTCTTTACTAAGAGTTTTGCAAGGGCGAATCTTTCCTATGCAGTGCGCTTCGAAGAACATAAAGAACGAAAGCTGTTAGAGGCACTCAATCGCGTAGGCGGATCGGCCGTGGTATATGTTTCCACACGAAGGCATACCAAGGAAATTGCTTTGATGTTGGGGAAGCACGGCATCTCAGCCGATTTTTATCATGCCGGACTTACGCATGAGGAGCGGAGCCAAAGACAGGAAGACTGGATTCATAATCGAACAAGAGTAGTTGTCTCTACAAACGCTTTTGGGATGGGCATAGATAAGGCCGATGTCCGATTGGTGGCACATATGGACCTGCCAGACAACCTTGAATCTTACTATCAAGAAGCAGGCAGGGCAGGACGTGACGAACGGAAGGCCTTTGCTTTGATCATCAGTAATCAAAAAGATATCGATGACCTGAGGAAGAAGACAGAGCAGTCACTACCGGGTATGCCACTCATTCGTGATGTTTATCAGATGCTGGGCAACTATTTTCAATTGGCCAACGGAAGTCACCCTGAGTCTAGTTTTGATTTCGACTTCCAAGACTTTTCGCAGCGTTTCGATAGGCATCCTTTGGAGGTCTTTAATGCGCTAAAGGCCTTACAGCAGCATGGGTTAATTCATTTAACAGAGTCCTTCTTTAGTCCGTCTCGAGTTATGTTTCTGATCGATCAGCGTAAGATGTATCAGTTTCAGATTGCTAACTCAGGGTTTGACCCAATTATCAAGGGTTTATTACGACTCTATGGTGGTGAATTATATCACGAGAGCTTTCAAATCCAAGAGACTAACGTTGCGGCTTTGTTAGGAACTTCAACAGATCAGGTACGCCAGTTATTAAATGCTTTGGCCGATCGTGATATCATTGACTATCAAAAGCAGAAAGATCAGCCCCAACTCACTTTCCTTGTTCCAAAAAGACCTTCAGATCAGTTACAGATTGATCAAAAGGCATTAGAAGACAAACGGAGGTTACGATTGGCTAAAATGGAAGCCGTAATTGCTTATGTGCATCAAAGAGAGCAGTGCCGAACCCAACTTTTGCTTTCTTATTTCGGAGAAGAAGACTACGATCACTGTGGTATCTGTGATAATTGTGTGAACAAAGCCAGACATCGCAATGACGATCAGGAACGAACGAGGTACAGAGTTAAGGTGCTTGAATTAGTCGCTGAATCAAATCAGTTGAACGAAGAGAAATTGGTTCAGCTACTGTTGCCAAAAGATAAGTCAATGTTCCTTGACCTATTAGCTGAACTGATAGATCATGGTGAGTTATACTACAACGATTTTGGACATTTAAATATCTCAAGAAGCCATAAATAGCCTTTTCAGGCTACATATAATTCATACATTTACAACATGGGTTTTTTCGACAACGTGGTCAGTAAACTATTTGGAAAGCAAGGCCCAAAAGCCGCGTTTATTCATGAAGTTTTAAGCCGATCAGAGAAAGATATTGATGCCTATAATCAATGGATTCAGACAGAAGACGCAATTGGCACAATTGCTGATATAGAACGAGCTTATTTCATGAAAAGGAAAGGCATTGTTTCTGCTGTTGAAGTGCACTTGTTAGATTCTCAGTATTCTAACGGCTTTGCCATTAGCTATAATGATCAATTTGATGTGGATAGTTTTCAGCACGTGTTTGATTACTTGAAAGAGACTAGCTTGAATCAGGGCTATAAGCTATCGCAAGGAGATAGGCGTGTCTTAGACAAAGAGAATTATGAGGAAACTATTGAGAAGTGGTACCTCAAACCAATTTCGAATGCAAAGGATGGCATAAGCGACCAGAAATTTGGGAATATTTTAATAGAAAAAACTGAAATTGATCGGAAACCCAGCTATATAAAGCTGATGGCCAATGTCTATCAGGATAGACTATACTCTGAGGCCAAACCATTTTCAGAATTAATCGAACAACTGTTCAAAACAATTTAAATATGAAACGACTGATATTATTAGCATTCATTTCCTTTTTAGGAGTGGTGCAAACTCAAGAGGCTTCGGCTCAACTATTTTCTACTAAACTCAAAATCACAGTGATAGATGATTTGGGTAATGTGGTAAAAGATGCAAAGGTTACTTTGTATGGAAGCGAGGCCGATTACACCAAAGAAACTAATGCGGTGCAGCCTTATCAGCTTACTGACAGTAAGGGAAGAGTGACTTTTAAAAACTTGGACACCAAGTCTTATTATATCATTGTCAGAAAAGGCGACATGGATAATTCTGATGGGGGTGAAATAGTCAGCGAATTAGAAAAGGGAAAGGTGAATAAAGCGAATATTGTCATATCAAATGGTCTCTAACTTCAGGGAACAACTGATAAAAGACCTGACCGAATACAAGAGTGAGTTTGAGCAAGAGCTAGCCTTTAAGCAGTCTATGTTAGGGCTTTTAGCTTACCCCAATTGTTTTGAAAGAAGCCTTTTGCACGCCCATTTTACTGCATCTGCTTGGGTGGTGGATAAGACTTTTCAATATGGACTCCTGACGCACCATGCCAAGTTAAACAGATGGTTACAATTGGGTGGACACGCTGATGGTGTGGAAGACCTTAGAATGGTAGCCAAAAAAGAATTACAAGAAGAGTCAGGTTTAGTACAGACTCGGTTCTATTCAGAAGACATATTTGATATTGATATCCATACAATTCCTGAAAGGAAAAACGTTCAGGAACATGATCACTATGATGTTAGGTTCTTGTTTGTAGGTGATATGGATGAGGTAATTCAAAAGAACCATGAGTCAAAAGAAGTAGCTTGGAAAATGCTGAAGGAAATTCCAGCGCTAAGTAATGGAAATGACTCTATTTTGAGAATGATCAGTAAATCTGAAACAATAAGAAGAAAAATGTGATTGAGAGGGTGAAGCCTTATTACAATCGTGCGTTATATTTAGACTTATGAGCAACCTAAACCGGCAAAACTACCTATTAATCGCTTTGGTATGCTATGTGTTCTTTGCTGTTGTTTGGGGTTTTCTGCCTGAGCATCCGGTGACAACTGAACCTCTAGTGGTTCCAGCACCAAAGTCGGAAATTGAAGGAAGAGAAGATCTTCAATCCAGAATAGAATACGAACAGCAACTACTTGCTAACCCCAAGACAGGGCAAATCCCTTCCAATATTAGAGGTAAAGAACTTGATTTCGCAAGCCAAACACTTTTGCAGCAGAAGTCGGACCGTTTAACACGAAGTATAAATGGTGCAAATGCCACCACAGGCAATCAAGATTTATTATGGAGTCAGGTTGGGCCGAACAACTTTGGAGGACGTACCCGAGCGGTTGTGTTAGATGTTCGTGATGAAAATATAATGGTAGCTGGAGGTGTTTCTGGAGGAGCTTGGCGTTCTACTGACTTAGGAGCAACTTGGACCAGGGGAACGGGTATCAATGAAATTCAAAGTGTAACAGCCATTACACAAAATGTAAAACCTGGACAAGAAGACATTTGGTACTACGGCACCGGAGAATTGATCGGTAATTCTACCCGCGCACCAGGGGCTCCTTTCCGAGGTGATGGTATTTTTAAATCGACCGATAATGGTGTTTCATGGACTCCATTAGCGTCTACGCAAACCAATACCCCAGGTACCTTTAATTCTCCATTTCAATATGTATGGGATATTACAACGAATCCGAACGGTGGAGATGATGAAGTGTTGGCTGCAATTTTTGGTGGTATTGTTCGGTCTACTGATGGGGGGCAGACTTGGGAAACGGTACTAGGTACTGACCTCCTAAATTTAAGTGATGGATCAGATTTAAACGATCAAGTAGCCATTTTCTATACCGACATTCATAGAACGGCCACCGGATTACTGCTTGCCTCTTTAAGTAGTACTACCAATAATCTAAACATTGAATCACAAGATGCTGGTGTTTACTCTTCTATTGATGGCGTTAACTGGACCAAGCTGTTTGACTTCGAAGGGGTTTTCACAAACCGCATAGAATTGGGTTCCTCTTTATCATCGCCAGAAGTGGCCTATGCCATCGCAGATCAAAGATCCGATCACGCCATGTGGCGCATGGATTTGAACACACGGCAGGTATTCCGTTTGTCCCCTAATATCCCTGATGGCAGTAATGATATTGAGGCTTTTAGCTCTCAAAATTCTTACGATTTAGCCGTAGATGTTCACCCAACCGATCCTGACATTGTATTCTTAAGCGGAACAAACTTATACAGGTCTACAGACGGGTTCTCTACGAACGACAATATTTCATGGGTAGGCGGATATGATCCGCAGGACAATGGAGAATCACTGTATCCAAATCATCACCCAGATCAACATGGTGTTATATTTCTGCCATCAAACCCTGATAGACTGATATCATTCAATGACGGGGGAATCTTTATATCCAATGATAATAGAGCAGACCTATTAGAGTACACTCCCTTGAACAATGGGTTTAAAACCACTCAATTTTACACAGGCGTTTTTAGTAGGAACCCTGCTGACGATTTTGCCATTGGAGGGACTCAAGATAATGGGACATTACTTTCATTGAATACAAATGATAATGTCAGAGAAAATGGCACACGGATTCTTTCGGGCGATGGAGCCTTCTCTGCTACAACCCCTTCAGGTATTTTCTACTATGCCTCTTTCCAAAACTCAAGAATTTTTAGACTGTCTTTTAATGATCGGTTTAGGCTTGCCTCATTTGCCAGAGTAGACCCTGTCGGTGGGGGCTCAGACCCATCTCAGCCTTACCAGTTTATTAATCCGTATGTGCTTGACCCTAATAATGCCAATCGCATGTATTTGGCCGGAGGCGATTTCGTATGGAGAAACAGAAACCTCTCTCAAATACCCGCAGGATCTCAAGATAAGGCATCGGTCAATTGGTCTAGGTTACAAAGAACAGAACTACCAGTTGCAACTATTTCTGCCATTCAGGCTTCCACCATGCCCAAGAACATTGTCTATTATGGTTCATCCAACGGAAGACTTTTCAGAATAGACAATGCGAATACTGATTTATACGAAGTTGAAGAATTGACTGACCCTATTTTGCCTGAGAATGGCTATATCAGGTCTATTGCCATTGACCCTACTAACGCAGATGATATTTTGGTGTCATTTTCAAACTATGGTATACCGAGTATATTTCGCTCTACCGATGGCGGAGCAAGTTTTGAAGATGTATCAGGAACGCTTGAAGAGAGTCCTTCTGGCGAAGGAAATGGTCCATCCGTAAGATGGGTGTCTATTGTAGCCATGGCCGATGGAAGTAAACAATACTATGCAGCAACCAGCACTGGACTATATGCTACCACACAATTAGATGGGCAATTTACCACATGGGAACTGCAGTCAGAGGAGATTATTGGAAATACGGTGGTGAACATGTTTGATTACCGAAGGTTTGACGGTAAGGCGGTAGTTGCTAGTCATGGTAGGGGAATGTTCACTTCTCAAATTGAAGGCGTCCTACCTCCAGAAGAATTAGAAGGCTCCGATGGTTTAGAGTTTGAAAGTGCTTTCCCTAACCCTTTTACTGATCTGCTCACCTTAAAGCTTAACCTTCCCGAGACCAATATCGTGTTGATTCGTATCTATGATTCTTCAGGAAGTTTGGTGAGAGTAATATCGTCAGGAATAGGGTTTACCGGAGAGAACGAGTTTTTCTGGGATGGTAATAATACCCTTGGCAGACCTGTGCCAGATGGCATTTATTTGGCGCGGATAACCTACAAAGGTGAAAATGCCGCCAAGCGAGTTATCCTAAGACGATAATATTCCTTTCAGGTCTAGCACATGTGCTTTATCTTTGCGCCCTAATCGCAAAAATATGCCATTCAAGAACAGCTCACTTCTCTTAGTTTTTATTGCCTTTTTTATCCTAAGTTGTTCGCCTTCGGAGGAGGAGTTATTGACAGATGGTAGGGCGTTGATGGACGTGAATAATTATTCAGAGGCTATTAAAACTTTTAATACGCTACTTGACAAAAACCCAGAGAATTACTCGGCTCTGAATGCCAAAGGTGTAGCGCTTTTAAGATTAGCACAATTAGATGAGGCGATTGATGTTTTTACAAGAGCAATAAATACTGATACGACAAATTATCGTGCGTTTTTCAATCGTGGTAACGCATATAGGCTATTGGGTAGGGATAATGAAGCAATGCTCGACTATGATTATGTGATCAATATCCAGCCAGATGTCGTAGATGCCTATACCAATCGTGGGGCCATACTATTTAAGTACCAAGAGTTTGATCGAGCACTTTTCGACTTTCAATTTGCACTAGAAATTGAGCCTAATAATGCTTTGCTATATTTAAATAAGGGGAAGACAGAATTAAGAATCAACAATCCCGAAGATGCCATTTATGATCTTAAGAAAGCCATAGAAATGCAGCCAGACTATGGGGAGGCATACTATTGGTTGGGCTTGTCAGAGTTGGCTAACAATAACAAGCCGGAAGGGTGCCAATACCTATCTAGTGCCGAGCAAATGAATTTTGAAGGGGCAAGTGAAGCCGTTGCACAGAACTGTGTTCAGTAATGGCTGAAATTGGTCAAGACATAAATAGAGCAAAAACCGTTTTGGAGGAGGGTGGCTTGGTAGCTATACCTACGGAGACGGTCTATGGTTTGGCTGGCAACGCTTTGGATGGAATGGTGGTCTCTAAGATTTTTGCTGCTAAAAATAGGCCTTCCTTTGATCCTTTAATAGTACATGTAGAGAGCCTGTCGGCAGTAAATAAATATGTTCAAGAAATACCTGAGAAGGCTAGAATACTAGCAGAAGCTTACTGGCCAGGACCATTAACGCTTTTGCTTAAAAAGAAGCCCCTCATACCCGACTTAGTGACCTCCGGCTTAGAAACGGTGGCCGTTCGTGTTCCATTTCACCAAATGACGCGGGACCTGCTGTCTTCAATTGATTTTCCTTTAGCAGCTCCGAGTGCAAACCCTTTTGGTTATGTAAGTCCGACTACGCCAAGGCATGTCAATGATCAATTAGGAGATAAGATTGATTACATCTTAGACGGTGGTAACTGTGAGGTAGGAATAGAGTCAACCATCATTAGTTTTGAGCATGATATACCAAAAGTCTTACGCTTAGGAGGCCTTTCGGTTGAAGCCATAGAACAAGTAATAGGCAAGGTAGCCGTGACGATACACTCAAGTTCAAAACCCCACGCACCAGGAATGCTCAAGAGCCACTATGCACCTAAAAAGCGAATTGTCTTGGCCGAAGAAGTTGATACAGCAATAAGTTTAGATTCCTCGGGAACAGGTGCCTTAATGTTTGATCATTACTTTTCGGGAATTGAGAAAGAGAATCAATTTCTTTTATCGAAAAGTGGTGACTTGAACGAAGCCGCCAAGCGTTTTTTTACTGGGCTGCGCGAACTTGATCAAAATGAAAACATACATACTATAATCACAGAATTTGTTCCGAATGAAGGTTTGGGAAGAGCAATTAACGATAGACTAAAACGAGCAACAGCTAAATAATATACTAATGAAGAATATCAACGACTTCGATTTCAAAGGTAAAAAAGCTCTCATCAGAGTTGACTTTAACGTGCCCTTAAACGAGCGCTTTGAGATCACTGACTTTACAAGGATAGAGGCTGCCACACCAACTATCAAAAAGGTGCTGAACGATGGTGGCGCTGTTGTATTAATGTCTCATTTGGGTAGACCTAAGGAAGGACCTGAGCATAAATTCTCTTTACAGCATTTAGTGAATCACTTGTCTGAAGTCTTTGATACTCAAGTCAAATTCACGGATGATTGCATTGGTGCGGCAGGAAAGAAAGTGTCTTCCGAACTATCAGGAGGAGAAATTTTGCTCCTAGAAAACCTGAGATTTTATAAAGAAGAGACGAAAGGAGACGTTGATTTTGCCAAATCGCTGGCTGACCACGGAGATATTTATATTAATGATGCTTTTGGGACAGCGCATAGGGCCCATGCTTCTACGTCCATCATTGCCCAATTTTTTGAGGAAAAGGGCTGTGGTTTTGTGATGCAAGCTGAAATTGAAAATGCTCAGAAGGTCCTTGAATCTGGAGAAAAACCACTGACGGCTATAATGGGTGGTGCTAAGATTTCCGATAAGATATTAATCATTGAACAACTCTTAGAAAGGGTTGATAACCTAATTATTGGAGGGGGTATGTCCTATACCTTTTTCAAGGCAATGGGCGGTAATATTGGAAACTCTTTGGTAGAGGAGGATAAACTAGAATTGGCGTTAAGTCTTATTAAAAAGGCGAAGGATTTAGGGGTGAATCTTCAACTACCTATTGATTCCATTGTGGCTGATAATTTTAGTAATGATGCTAACACTGCGGTTTGCATGAACAATGCAATTGAAGACGGCTGGATGGGCTTGGACATTGGGCCTCAGGCTGCAGAAGTATTTGCGAGGGTTGTAAAAGAGTCGAAAACGATTTTATGGAATGGCCCTATGGGTGTATTTGAAATGGAAAACTTCGCTAATGGAACCAAGGCTGTTGCTGAAGCTATTGTGGAGGCTACTCAAAATGGTGGATTCTCATTAATCGGAGGAGGTGACTCAGCCGCTGCAGTGAATCAGCTTGGTTATGGAAATGATGTTTCCTATGTATCTACGGGTGGAGGAGCACTACTGGAATATATGGAAGGTAAAGTTTTGCCGGGTATAGCTGCGTTAGAAGATTAATACCGAAGACAGAACGAATAATAAAAAGGCCGATTTTTTTTAAGATCGGCCTTTTTATTATCTCACAACAGTGACGGAACCAGATTGCTCAAAAGTACCGCGTTGCGGTTCGAATCGTGAGGTAAACCGAATGATATAAGGGTAGGTACCCAAAGGCACAACCTCTCCATTGAAAACCCCGTTCCACTGAAACTCAAGTGAAGTGCTTTGATAAATAAGTTCTCCCCATCGGGAGTAGATAAAGATTTCGAAGTTGTCGACAAAATCGTTCGGCACTACTGAAAATACGTTATTTGGGGCATTTCCGCTTGGGACAAAAGCAGTCGGTGCAATAATCCTTGGGTCGCAACTCTCAATTACATTGATTTGACTGATCCTCTGACAACCGTTAGCCGTGGTCATGGTGACCTCATAAATTCCCGGCCCTGTGAAGGTTAGGTTTTGATCAGCATCTGGAAATGGAATTCCATCTAGAGTCCATTCGTAACTTATAAATCCTCTCCCTGCTAATACTGTCTCTTGAGTGGCCCTATCAGGGCAATATAAACCAGCCTCAGGTAAAAGGCTCGGTGGAATTGCCTGTCTTCGAACAATTATACTTCTCTCGATAAAGCAGCTTGCATTTGCAATCCGCACAGTATACACACCTTCTTGGTCCACCGCTATCACGCTTCCAGTAGGAGCGATGGCCTGATTATCTCGTGTCCATGTAAAGCTGTTAGGGTTGCCTGCTATCAAATCTACCGTTAGGGTAATGTTAGAACCATCATCACAAGCAGGAGAGCTAGTTAAGTTCGCTTGAATCTCTTCAGGTATATTGATCACTATACTTGCATTTCCTGTACAGGTTAAATTATCGGCCGGTCTTACCGTAACCGAATAAGTATCGCTAGCGGCCACAATTGCTGTTTGCGCATTTGAAACGATAGTGCCAGCACTATTTGCCCAACTGAAATTGTAAGTAACGCCAGCTTCTGGGTTTGTTATCTCAGCTTCTAGTGTTACCTGATCTTCGCAAAGGTCTGGTGTGGCGATGGTTACTATCGGTTGAATGGATAAGTCTACAATTACTTCTTGTGAAACAGGGCAACTTGTGTTCGGGTCAGGCCCTGTAGCTGTCACCGTATATGTACCACTTTCATTGGCTGTAACATTACCACCTGTAGCCGTAAAGCCATTCGGTCCGGTCCATGAGAAAGTGGTGTTAGCAATGTTTGAAGTTGCGGTGAGCGGGGCATTGGCACCACATATTTCTACAAAAGGCTCAGTTGTTAGTACCACAGGCTGGGGAGTATTTACGACAATACTTGCTTGGTTTTGAGTACAAGCCCCTCCATCTACGGTCAGGTCATAAGTGCCGCTGGCGAGACCCGTAATCTGGAAGTCTAGCGTAGCCGGAAGTGCTGGTATAGGGCCACCTGTAGTAACGGTTCCATCAGCCGTATTTGTGAGAGTATAGCTTATTGGGAAAACGTCTGTACTAAGTGTTATCGTTAAATCCCCAGTTGGATTAGCGCAGTCTGCCGTACTTACTGCCACATTATCTATGGTAAAAGATGGCGAATCGTCCTGTATGGTAATTGGCGGCAGCGTATTTACACAGCCACTACTATTGTCTGTAATCTGAATAGTATAGATATCCGCATCTAAGGTTTCAACGATTGGTGCAAGACCGGGTCCAGTGAAATTATTGTTCTGTGCAACAACGCCTGTTGCATTTCCCGTGACCACGTAGGAATAGTTGCCAGTGGTTGTGATAGAAAACTCAAATGAACCATCTGAAGCTCCGCAAGAGGGATTGATAATTGTTCCAATGGTCGCTTGCGCCAATGGATTTACTGTCACTTGAGTAGAATCATTGACAAAACAACCGGGTGTAATGGGGTCTTCTATGGATACAACGTAGGTGAAAATTCCAGGCACACTAGAGTTAACGGTTACCCTTCTGTCATTTGGGAAGGCCTGTGGACTAATGCTTCCATCCGGATTGATGACGGACCAATTATAAATGTTGGCTGTTACATTGGAGTCTAGAATCAGTTCGTCATCTTGACATATAACACTGGCATCAGGTAGCGCTATTTCAAACGGTGGCCCCGCAAAAACTTCAGCAGTACTACTACATCCAGCAATATTAGTAATGGTGATCGTATAAATCTCAGGGCTTTCAACTAAGAAGTTTCGAGTCGTACTTACTACCGCACCTTGACTATTAGTCCATTCAAAACTCAGGTTTGGATCGTCTGGCTGTCCGAGTATGGCATCGAGTGGTTCGGTATCGCCTTCGCATACAGAGAGCGCTTGCGGAACTGTAGGAGGTGCTGGTGTTTCTAGCACTTGTATTTGTCTTACGAGCGTGGTGTCGAAACCGCATCGATTAAAAATATTTACTGCAATATTGAAATCACCTGATTGGCCAGGTGGAAATGTATAGGAAGTGTCCTGAACAGCAGCACTAAAAACTGTGCTATTGTCTGCTTGGTTTGTAATAGTCCAAATAAACTCGTCAATATCCGAAGTTCCGGAACTGGAGAATTCTACCAATTCATCAACGCATGTTAGGTCAGGTGCATTTATGCTAGGGTCCATTTGCGGATTAGAGTTGTTTTGCACAAAGTTTGGAAGGCCTAGTCTTGAATTTCCGGTAGTTAACAAAACGGCTTCAGCGTTAATCGCGGAAGTGTTTAGGGTATCTTCTATCGCTGATATAGAACTTACAAATGCAGAACCACTCGGATCGCCTGGGGTTTCTACGGCCATATAGATTTGCCCATCCGGTCCGGTTTGTATCTGCCCAAAGTTGACATTCAAGTTTAAACCTGCAGCGATGTCCGCTCGCGAGGCTAGTCTAGTGGCAGGAGTTGATAAAGAGTCAACCCTATATTCAAGTACTCTACCACCGGCTGTACCAGTGTTACGGTTATTCATCGTGGCAAATAGCTTTATACCACCATTGGAAAAGTGTACGTCATAAACTTCATCGTTAGCCGCACCGCCTTCATTTAAATCTATACGGTATTCAAATTCAACGATTTCACCCGTTCGCGGATCGAAATCGAATAATTCCGCATAATCTTCTGTTCCTTCAATCAGTGCAACGGCAACGCGTTCGCCATCGGCTGAGAACTTCATACCTGCCTGACCACTCAATGGATCATCAAAAGAATGTATGGCGCCTGCAGAAGAAAGAACGGGCCTGCCGATGCCTTGAGCAGTAATTGGGTATGATCTGAAAGTGTTATTGCCGTATTCATGGGCTAATAGCCAGTAGCCACCTCCTCCTTCAAGAGCTGCAAGTTTTTCAGTGCTTCTACTAAACAATACAATGTCTTTCAAGATAACATCACCTTTACCATCGTCTTGCTTTATGTCGACAACGCTGTATTTCAGTTCATATGTATTGTCACCATAAACCTGTTGAGTAGTAAATATGTAGTAAAGCGATTCGTCATCCTGGAAGGGGACTATAATTACCGCCTGTGTGGAAAGACTGTCACCACCAATTTCTGTACCGTTCGGCATTACTTCATTTTCCCGGTTCCAAACACGGGAACCATTAGAGTAGAATTGTACATCTCCGTTAGCATCGGAAATTGTGGAAGTACCGGCAGGGGCGTTCATTCCATGAGGTGTAGTAATACTTCTCGGTGGAGGATCTAGCCCATCTTCTTCATTAAAGTCTATTCCGGCCCCATCTCCGAAATACCAAATGTTAGCACTTGTACTCTCATCTCCATATACTTCTACTTCTGCAGTAGCGTAGACCGGGCAACCAGTGCTTGGTGTTACAATCACCCAGTAATCTCCGCCTGTGTCAACATTAATCGTTGATGTCGTGTCTCCAGTGCTCCATAGGTAGGTAAAAGGCCCTCCAGTAGGTCCGGCACCGCCACCGCCACCAGCTCCGCCACCTTGCTGACCTTGTCCATCTTGTTGCGGTTCTGCATCTAACTCAAGTGTTTCGCCAAGACAGATTGTCGTGTCGGGCAGGTCTATCTGTAAGTCATTTTCCAAAATCTCACGCATTACCGTGTTTGATTGAATCAATTCACCGTTGATGACCACATTGAGGGTAGCAGAGAGTAGCCCAGATTCCTCAAAACTCATGATAGGTGAATGCTGATTGGACGTAAGACCAAAAGGCTGGAAGTCCCAAAAGTATGCTGTAGGTATGGCAGAAGCAGGCTCAATTATTGGAAAGAATTGAATCGGGTTATTCATGCATATATCACCATCCTGCAACTCAATCGTAACCATAGGCATTAGATTGGCTTGTGGGCTAAACTGACTGAAATAGTTTGAGTTTAAATCTGTACCATTAAATAGGGAGCTTTCATAGTCTGTAAGTTCAATGGTAGTATCAGGCTCATTGATTCTTCCGAGCAAACGACTACCACCGGCAGTATTTCGGTAAATGTGATAAACTGCACTATCCGGGGCCAGTAGTAGGCTTAAACTCTCCTCTACAGGAGTGGTTAGAATGGTTTCCAGTGGAGCATCATCTCGAACATCACGCATGTCGAAACGATACACATTCCCCGCTGCATTCGTGTTCCGACTAAAATAGAGATACTGTCCGGTGAAAGACCAGCCGGCCGATCCTCCAAACGTTTCGCCCGGTACAAAAGTGTTGAGTATGGACCTTCCGAAATCTAATCTTTGAAATGCTTCGTTAAACGTTATTGTCTGAATGTTCGAATTGTTGGCTGGTATAACAGCAATTTGATTGCTCGCATTGTGATAGGATAAATGCAAAGCTTCGATGGGGATGGCAGGACTGAAGCTATCTTCTAGGTCAAATGTTCCACCGGAGGTAGGTACGCTATGAACTTCAAAATCACCAGAACCTGAATTCTGACTGACTAACCAATATTCACTCATATCCGATGATCCGATGGTGATCATTCCATTTCCTCGTGTAGTGATACCCGTTGAGATGTTTTTCCTGCTTGGAATCACCGCTCCTGCGGGCAAGAGTATATTTCTATTGCCTGGTGTATTCGTATCAATTACTGAGTAGAGTATTTCTCCTGCATTATTTTTATAGAATAAATAATACAGCCCTTCGCTGCCTGGGCCGGGTATAGGGCTTACACTTAAACCTTGGCTGCTGTTAGTGTCAGCATCAAGATTATCTCCATTCCGCATGATTTGGTGCGTAGCGTCATAAATATTGATGCCATCAGAGTAGAAAAGTAGGTTTCCTGTGGTAGGGTCTGTAACGGTTACTTTCTCACCAAGACTGATTTGCGGGATTTTACCAGGAATTAAATCCGTCTCTGTGTTGGTTCCTTTTCCAAAGGCAAGTCCTAAGTCATTACCTGAGAAATACCAGTTATGCCGTGTAAAGTCTTGACCTCTACCGGTAAATGAGACCAACAGGCCAATGAGTAGTAAAATAATCTTGAGCTTACTCCGCACGATAATTCTTTCTTTCTGGTAAACACTATGGCAAATAGATACCCTTATTACGTGTTTGACAGAGTTTTTATTATATTCAACCCCTTATATCAGAAGCCCTAAGATAACGGAAAAGTTCTTTGAGGAAACCTTGTTTGACTAAATAGATTCTTGAATTTTTGTGGAGGAAATATAATCGAGTCGGGGTCGTTAGGGATTTAATTGTTTTAGTAACAACATGAGGAGAGTTTGTACACTGATCGTTTGCCTGTTTGCCTGCTTGGGTTCTATAGAACTGAAGGCGCAAGACCCCCAGTTTTCTCAGTTTTATGCTGCTCCTTTATACATAAACCCCGCATTTACAGGGGCTTCGCAGTTCACAAGATTTGGAGTTAACTATAGGAGCCAGTGGCCTAATTTAGACGCGTCCTTTGAGACCTTTTCCTTTTATGCAGACCATTTTATAGAAAAATATAATAGTGGAATCGGTCTAATATTGACTACAGATAGAGAAGGAAGAGAGGGTTTAAGGTCAACCAATGTTGGTTTAAGTTATGCCTATCAGCTTCAGTTAGGCGACAACCTGATGTTCAGGCCAGGTATTCAATATAACCTCTTTAACAGGAGTGCCGGTTTTCAGGATTTAGTATTTCAAGATCAAATAAACCCTATTACGGGTGTAATAAACCCTACTATTTTAGATCCGTCCGTACTGGGTAGAGATTTACAAACAAGTTTTGGAGATATTAGCATTGGAGGAGTTTTCTATTCAAGAAACCTCTTTTTGGGAGCTTCTCTACAACATATTACCGAGCCGAATCAATCGCTCATTGATGAGAACAGTCCCTTGCCTCAAAAATTCACCGTGCATGGAGGGTACAAAATATCTTTAGGAAGAGGACCGTTAAGAAAAGATTTAACTTATACATATGCTGAGAGAAGCATTACGCCTATTTTTCAATACAAAGAACAAGGACCTTTCTCACAATTAGATATTGGAGCTTTTATCCATTTAGAGCCCATCAATTTTGGTCTTCAGTACAGAGGAGTACCATTTAAGAAGTTCGAAAATTTTCCGAATAACGAAGCATTGATTTTCACCTTGGGTGTTACCACCAATAACTTCAATATCGGCTATAGCTTTGATTATACGCTCTCTGATTTGACCATAGATGCAGGCGGAGCACACGAATTTTCTCTGTCATATATTCTTGACTTCAATAAGCCTGAAATAACCCCTCGGAGTAGGTGGAGAATTCCTTGTCCAAAAAATTAGACTGACTTATGTCACCTGACCAAATACTCTACCTTATCATTGGTATAGTAGTGCTTGATTATATTTTTGATCAAGCTCTTGACTTTCTTAATCAAAGGCATTCAAAAGCCAATATTCCCGAAAAGCTAAAGGGTATTTACGCAGCAGATGAATATGCTAAGTCGCAAGCTTATCAAAAGGTGCGTTCACGTTTTGGTTTCTGGACTTCAGCATTTAGTACAGCGCTTACGCTAAGCGTCTTGTTTTTGGGAGGCTTTGGTTATTTAGATGCTGCCTTGAGTCCACATGTTGATGATCCTATCTTGAAGTCTCTACTCTTCTTTGCGGTGTTGTTTGTACTGTCTGACCTCGTCAATTTACCCTTTTCGTATTACACCACTTTCGTCATAGAAGAACGTTTCGGGTTCAATAAGACAACCCCCAAAATCTTTGTGTTAGATAAGTTGAAGGGCTATATGATCGCTATTGTTATAGGAGGGGTTTTAGGTTATGCGCTCCTGTGGGTTGTGAATGAGTTGGGCCAGAACTTTTGGCTTTATGCGCTCATTCTCGTTACTGGTTTTGTCCTTTTTATGAACCTGTTTTATACCTCTCTCATTCTTCCGCTTTTTAACAAGTTGACACCCTTAGAAGACGGAGAATTAAAGAATAAGATCAACGCTTATGCAGACAAAGTTGACTTTCCATTAGATAGTATTTTTGTGATTGATTGCTCTAAAAGGTCTACTAAGGCAAATGCTTTCTTTTCTGGTTTGGGGAAGAAGAAAAAAATAGTCCTTTACGACACTTTGATCAATGATCATTCGCATGAAGAGCTAGTCGCTGTTTTGGCGCATGAGGTGGGTCACTTTAAAAAGAAACATATCGTAACCGGATTAATACTGAGCATAATCCAAATGGGCATCACCTTTTATATTCTGTCCCTCCTGATTTTTAATAACAATCTTTCTGTAGCCTTAGGTGCTGAAGAACTATCTATTCACTTGAACTTCATCGCTTTTGGACTCCTTTACACCCCTATATCAAGGTTAACAGGGTTTCTGATGAATATGTTGAGTAGAAAAAATGAGTATGAAGCCGATGCTTATGCAACTAATACCTACGGGGCTAAGCCTTTAATTGCTGCCATAAAGCGGCTTTCAGTGTCATCATTAAGTAATCTTACGCCACATCCGCTTTATGTAAAGGTGCATTATTCACATCCAACCTTGCTTCAAAGGCTTGAGGCTATGGAAAAATTATAGAAAATCTATATCAATATTGCCTTGGTAACGCATTAGGAAGTTGACCCCGTTTTCAGGTGTCATTCCGTCAAATAAAATCTTATGAAGTGTTTCAGTAATGAGTGGCTTAAGCCCTTGACTATCGGCTAGCTGCTTCACAATTTTAATGGTATTGATCCCCTCCGCAACCTCGTCCATTTCTGATAGGGCCTCATCTAGAGATTTGCCTTGCGCAATTTTGTGTCCAAGGGTATAGTTTCTACTGTTAGTACTCGTAGTAGTCGCCACAAGATCGCCTATTCCAGCTAGCCCTATGAAAGACGAAAGTTCTCCACCAAGGGCTTGCCCTAGATAAATCATTTCGACTAAACCCCTACTGACCAATAACCCACGAGAGTTTTCTCCTAGGCCAAGCCCTGAAAGTATACCCGATGCAATGGCAATAATATTTTTGAGCACACCGCATAATTCAACACCTCTTAAGTCTGAGTTGCCATAGACTTGAAAATTTTCAGATCGAAGCAGTCTTTTTCCCTCTTGAACCACCTCAGTAAAAGGTGAGGCAATCACGGTGGCAGCAGGGTGTCCTGTAGATAATTCAGAGGCGAGGTTTGGCCCTGCCATGCAGCCGACTCGCACTACTACTGTCTCTTTTCTGATGATTTCACTCATAGTGGAGACGTGCTCCTTGGATAGAATGAAATTTCTGCTGCGATTTTCTGGAAACTGTAGGTCTAAACCCTTCGTTCCGTGAATCATCATATGATAAGGCCTCAGGTGGGGAGCCAATTGCACTATCAGGTCTCTGAAGTTGGCAGAAGGCACTACCGGAAAAATCACATTACATTTTTTGGCTACCTCTTCAAGATTAGAAGTTACAGTAATGGCATCTGAGATGTTTTGACCTGATGATTTCCGAGTGTTTTGAATCTCTGTGGCTGACTTGGGGTTTCGAGCGTATAGCAATACGTTGCTGTTTTTTGCCAGAATATTGGCAACGGCAGTTCCAAAACTACCAGCTCCTAGAACGCCTACCGTGCTATCTGACATGCTTCTCGAGTTCATAGCCATCAAGCCTGTTGTGATAATAAAATAGCAAATTCAAATCTTCTGTTGTAATATCTCCATCTCGATTCCTTACAAGTGGTCTCTTTGAATGATACATGCCTACGTTTTTGAGGCCGTGCTTTATGATTTGATCAGGGTCACCAGTCAGGTAGGGCGATACATTCAATTTACCCTCATTATACATATGATGTACTTGAGCCAATACGCCCTGAAAGCAAGTTCTAAATTCATCATAAGCAATGATCAGATCTTCTTCGGGTAATCTGAGCAGGTTGTAAAGGTCTAGCTTAGGGAACTTCTTTTTCAAGATTACGAAAGCAGTAAATGCTACTAAATGACTGGCAAAAACCTTATTGATTCTGTGGAATTCTTCGACAATGCGCTCGCTGAGCATTCGTGTGTATTCGTCCTCTCGCTGTTCATTCTGGGAAATTATTTTGCCATCAACTGTAAAGTATTCTTGGGTATCGATAATTCGTCCACTCTTATCATAACTTTCGCCCTGATCATCCACAAAATTCCCTAGTACGTCCATGGCTCTTCCAATAGAGACGGAGATGTCAGAACCCTTGGTAAAGAATTTGACTAGAAATGCCGAGATCTTATAAGAGGTAGAATACTCGTCATTTTCCACATAGTAGCGCTCTTGCCCCTGCAGTCGCAAATATTGACGAATAAGACTTGGTGCTTCTAGCACAAAGTTATAATTGAGCGTAACAGGTACTACAAATATTTTTTCCAGAGAATCGCGCTTGCCTTTTTGATAATTAACACGCTGAGCCTCAATGGCCGTACTCAGTAAACCCAGTTTTAACCGTTTTTCAATTTTACCTGATCTAGAACGTGTTCCTCCTGGAAAAAAGAGACTGTGACAGCCTCTTTGCATGGCCAGACTAGAGTATGACTTGAGCGTCTCTAGATAGAGCATGTTCTTTTTTCTTCGATCCACTTTGTAGGCACCGAGGCTATTTAAGAAATAAGAAATAACCTTAATGTTGAATAAATTAAGCCCAGCACCATAGATGAATGCAGGTAGGCCGAGCGCATTGATTACCCAACCAATCAAAATTGAATCAAGGTTACTGAAATGAGTAGGAACCATTACAATTGTTCCTTTTTTGGCCAAGTTTCTTAACTGACCTACTTCACCCGTAATGTTGATTTTGTCTTGGAGAGTATACTGCGTACTAAAAATTGACCAAAAGCCTCTAGCTCTAGATGCGTTTAGAAGCCTTGCAAACCCGAAAGTTACGATTGAGCGCGCCATGCGATATCGCGACTTCTTAAAGTTTCCTGCTATTTCACTGGCATACCGTATAACGATCTCCTCAAGGATTTCATCAAGCTTTTCGTCTTTTTCGTCATTGTCATCACTTTGGGAGATTTCCAAAAGCCGATCTTTGACCAGTTTTAAAAAGTCACCATCATCTTCTGGGTCAACGGCCCAAGGGTTTCTTTTAACGCGAAGTTTTTCTCTAAAAACGGTGGTTTCAAGTTCTTCTATGAGGGCGTCCCTTGTTGGAGCTTGCGCTTTTATGCGCTTAACGCTTTCTGTTGCTACCTCTTCAATGAATTCTTCACGATTCCTGCTGAGGGCTACTACAGGCCATTCATTGATACCACCGCGAACGATTGGCTCATACTTTTTCTTTACGTAGTCTGGTGAGATTGATTCCATCCAAATAGCACCTCAAAGATAGTGGATTTAAAAAACGTTTATCCTAATGTATTCTTCAAGAGGTGACAAATTAGACTAATTTCTTCTTCGGTGTTATAGCTATGCAAACAAATCCTTAATCTTTCTGAACCTTCTTTCACTGTAGGGCTTAAAATAGGCCGAATATCCAAGCCTTGGTCTTGTAAGTCTTTGGATAGGTATTTTGTTTTTTCATTCCCTCCAATAATTACTGATTTAATGGTGGACGGGCTAGCGCATTGTGGTAGACACGCATTGAATTGGTTGATGTTACGATGGAGGTGAGACTTCAGTTCAGGATGTTCTTTTAAATATTCAAAAGCTTTTTGAACTGAGATGACTTCAATGGGGCTGGGTGCAGTAGTGTATATAAATGGTCGGCTGTAGTTGGTAATGAACTCTTTCAGATTCGTTGGGCCTGCTATACACGCACCATGAATGCCCATCGCTTTTCCAAAAGTATAGACAACCGCAAAAACATGATCTTGGAGATTCATTTCTGAGACAAGCCCTTGACCACTTTCGCCAAAGACCCCTGTACTATGGGCCTCGTCAACAATTATTTTCGCTTCATATTGATTAGCTAGCGCTACGATTTCTGCCAATGGCGCCAGATCACCGTCCATAGAGTAGACTGATTCGCAAGCGATAAAGATCTCCCCTTGCGCCTCCTTTAGTTTCCGTTCTAGGTCAATAAGGTCATTATGTCTGAAAGGTAGTCGTTTGGCCAAGCTAAGTCTGCATCCATCTTTGATACAAGCATGGGCATATTCGTCATAAAGAATGGTGTCTCCGCGTTGGGGTAGAGCTGAAAAAATAGCCAAATTGGCCATATACCCAGAGCTAAGGAGGGTGGCGGACTCAAAACCAAAAAAGGTGGCAAGATCACGTTCGCAATTCATGATCAAATCACTGTTGCCTGTTAAAAGTCTGGAGCCAGTAGACCCATTGAAATGGTTGGATTGAGCATATGAGTCTATTATCTGTGCCTTGAGGTCTGCAGAATGAGACAAGCCTAAATAGTCATTTGAACTAAAGTCTAAGAGTTCCTCAGCTTTTGTGGTTAAAGTTCTAAATGCATTCAGTTCCTTACGCTTGTCTAACAGGCTCTTCAACTTGGACACTTGTTTCATTTTTTAAGGTACAATCGTAATTGAGGTAAATTTTGATCATTTTTGCCCCCGATTCGTGAATATATGTATTTGAGGAGTTTTCTGCTTTTTCTTTCCATATTCTTATCTATTCAAGTTCAGGCACAAGATGCTTCTTTGACTAGAGAGTTCTCCCTTGCCAATGAAAATGACTTTTATTTATTGCAAGGAAGTGATCGATACTACTCAAATGGATTAATTGCTCATTATCGGTGGATTCCCCAAAAAATAGTCACTCAAGATTCGACCAAACGAATTTTGGATGTTGAATTATCACACCAGTTTTTTACACCAGACAACTTATTGCTTAGCGATGTTAACGATTTAGATAGGCCGTACGCGGGTATGTTGCATGTAGGGTTTAATTATAATCGGTACAAGGAGCGGTATAATCGCAGAATGTTGGGGGTAGATGTTGGCCTAGTTGGAGAGAGCACAGGCGCACAGGCTTTTCAAGAATGGTATCATGAGGCAGTGGGCTTTCCAGATCCTCAAGGTTGGCGGTATCAAATTCCAAATGAGTTCTTTGTCAACCTGAAAGCACAGTTTAACAGACAGTATGTCCTAAGTCCGGGCGCAGTCGACTTGATTTCAAGCACTGATTTTTCTTTAGGAACAGCCTTTACTCATGCTTTTCAAAGGCTAGACTTAAGGGTAGGTAAGCTTCAATGGTTTAGGAATTCGGCCTTTTCTAATGCCTTAATAGGAGAAGGAAGCCAATACACACCAAGGCATAATTATCTATTGATGGGGTTTGGCTTACAATATGTTTTGCATAACATAACCATAGACGGCTCCTTGTGGAGTAGTGATGCACCCCATACGGAAGCCTCGCAGCCATGGGTTAGACACATACGATTTGGCTTTGTTTCGAGCTCTGACAAGGCCACTTTTAAAATCGTTTATAATTGGCTAAGTCCAGAAATTATAGGTACGCGAAACCATGCTTACTTGGCTTTAGAACTATTACTGAGATTTCCATCTAATTGATAAACAATGTGCTTGAAGAGTAAGTAGTAACTACGCTTTGACTAACTGAAAGACCTGATTTTACATATATGTTTTTGGTGTTGCTGCATTACCTGTTAATATTGTAGCACCTAGTCCGAATGGCACTACAACTGAAAGAAATACAAGCCCCAGTAGCTTCTGAAATGATTGAATTTGAGCAAAAATTCAGGTCATTAATGAAAAGTAAGGTATTTCTTATAGATAAAATAATGAGCTACATAGTAAAGCGCAAAGGAAAGCAAATGCGCCCTATGTTTGTGTTTCTGTCATCTGGTGTCTGTGGTGAAATTACCGAAAGAACTTACCGAGGTGCTTCGCTTATAGAACTACTGCATACCGCAAGTCTTGTTCATGATGACGTAGTCGATGATTCCAACTTCAGAAGAGGTTTCTTCTCTGTCAATGCCCTGTGGAAAAATAAGATCGCAGTGTTAGTGGGAGACTACCTTTTGTCTAGGGGTTTGCTCCTCTCTGTAGATCACGAAGATTACGATTTACTGAAAATCGTTTCAGAGGCAGTCAGAGAAATGAGTGAAGGTGAGCTACTGCAAATGGCCAAAGCCAGAAGCCTAGACATTACCGAAGACTTATACTATGAGGTAATTAAGCAAAAGACAGCTTCCTTAATAGCTTCATGTTGTGCTGTTGGTGCCGCCTCAGCCGATAAAGATAAGGAGACGGTGGTACGGATGAAGGAGTTTGGATTAAATGTGGGTATGGCATTTCAGATCAAAGACGATTTATTCGATTACGGAACGAACGAAATCGGGAAACCATTGGGTATTGATATCAAAGAAAAGAAGATGACCCTGCCTTTGATTTATGCCTTACAGCAATCTACAGCTTCAGAGAAAAGAAGGATCAAGCGGGTGGTTAAGAGTAATAGCCAAAACCAAAAGAAAGTTCAAGAGGTCATAGATCATGTAAAGTCAACAGGAGGTATTGAATATGCCGAGTCTGTAATGCATGACTACTATAACAAGTCGACCGAAATATTAAGTCAATTCCCTGATTCAAATTATAAAACCTCACTCGGTCAGCTAGTTCAATTTACGATAGAGCGTTCAAAATAGAAGGGCTGAAAAAAATAGCACCCATTGCTTACCAACGGGTGCTTCAGACTAGTTTGTAGTTTAGTTGTATGAAAAAGATCAAACCAAGGTTTGTACCTCTTTCTATTATATAAACAATCAGTGCGAGGAGTTACCTTATTCAGGAGCCTTAAATCCTTTACTTATTTGTCTCTCAGGTCTTAGGGGAGGTATTGAATGATAATCCATTTCCATTCACTTGAGACATTTGGAGACGATTGATACAAGTAACGTCCCATCAAACCTTCCTCGTTGAGAAATATTTGAATAAGGTTAAGGTTGTCAATGGCTTCCCAAGTTGTATTAAAGGGCGTGTCGTACGGGCCTTCAATATCTAGAAGATTTATTTGTGTTGGAAAAGGAATGGGAGTTTCCAGTTGAAAGAAATCAGATGGTGCTAGCCTCTGGTTAGGTGCAAAAATTCTGGCCGTACCCTCCTCAGATAATTCGCCATCAAAAAGTTGGTCACCGGTAGAAGTAAGTAAGAGACTGACAGATCCGTTCAGGTCATTTCTTGGCTGTGTTATACTTGCAGATATGGGCAATTGGGAGGGCGCATTTATAACTTTGGCTACATTAAGCGTAGAGCCGCTTTCCAGTTCATTGGTGGTATAATCTACGATAAAGACCGCGACAGTGCCCTGTTCACTCGGGGTGTCATCGGTAGGGTCGCAACCTGTCAACAAAGCGATAATAAATAGGAGGGGTAAAATTGTTGCTCTTTTCATAATTATACTCTTAATGCGAAGCTAATGATTAAACGCTCTCGTAGACGCATCTGGTCCTGAGAATCTCTCTGGCAGCTAGGTATTGGACACATAAAGGCGCTGAAAAGATGTTACTCTAAAAGTAGCCACACTTCTCTCCACTTTTTTGCATTTCTTCCCCAGGTCCTCATACTATAGAACTATGAATAATATAAAGTACTGATTACGAGTATTTTAATTCGAGTGCATGCCAATTGATCGGCTTGATCTATTTCTACACGAGCCTTGCTTTTTCAGTACAAAATCATCACTTTTAAGAAAAAGTGTGAAAAAGTGTGAAAAAGTATGAAAAAGTGGAAAAGAGTGGGTGGATGTGGAGAGTTTTTCTATCTTTGTATTAGTTCAGGTGTGTAATGTCTTTTTTTACTGGAGAATATGATTGCAAATTAGATGCAAAAGGGAGGTTGGCTTTACCGGCAAAGGTGAAGGCAGCATTACCTGATGTAGCTAACCAAGAACTCGTCTTAAGGCGAGGTTTCGAGTCTTGCTTGATTCTATATCCTATGATCGAGTACAAAAAGATTATCAATCGTGTTCGGGCGTTGAGTGAATTCAATGAAGAGTATCGAAAGTTTCAGCGCAGTTTTTTTAGGGGAAATGCAGAAGTTGAGTTAGACAGTGCTGGAAGAATCAATATTCAGAATCGTATGCTGGAATATGCTGATTTGACGAAAGAGGTTGTGCTTGTGGGGTTGGGAAATAGAGTTGAAATCTGGAATCCAGACCTGTACGAAGAAAACCTCATCAATGATGCTAAAGAGTATTCAAAGTTGGCCGAAAAATACTTGGCTGATGACTAAAGAAAATGGCTGAATATCACGTGCCGGTAATGTTGCAGGAGTGCATTCAAGGGCTGGCAATCAAACCTGACGGAATTTATGTAGATGTGACCTTTGGAGGCGGAGGACACTCAATTGAAATGCTGAAGCATATATCAGACGAGGGAAGACTCTTGAGTTTTGATCAAGACGATGATGCCAAGGCAAATGCCTCAAAAATTGAAAAACGTTCTTTCACATTTATACAAGCCAATTTTCGACACCTAAGACGGTATTTAAAGTTGTATGGTGTCAATAAAGTTGATGGTATTTTGGCTGACTTGGGTATTTCATCACATCAAATTGATGAGGTTTCTCGCGGGTTTTCGATTCGCGGAGATGCTGAACTCGATATGAGGATGGACAGAGGGAGTGAATTGACTGCAGCAATGATTGTCAACACTTATGCTGAGAAAGAGCTTCATCGTATTCTGGGAATTTACGGTGAAGTAAAAAATGCCAAAACGCTGGCCGCTGCAATCGTTTCGCAACGTTTTGCTGAGCCATTTAAAACCACCTTCGACTTGATCGGATTGCTTGAAAAATACGCGCCCAGAGGTAGGGAGAATAAATACTACGCTCAGGTCTTTCAAGCATTGAGAATTGAGGTTAATGACGAAATGGGTGCTTTAGAAGACTTTTTAACACAGTCTGCTGAAATGCTTAAGCCAGACGGAAGGTTAGTGGTAATGAGTTATCACTCTCTTGAAGATAGAATGGTTAAGAACTTCATTAACAAGGGGAAGATTTTTGGCGATGTGGAGAAAGATTTTTTTGGAAACGAAATAAAGCCTTTAAAGGCTGTGAATAGAAAATTAGTACAACCGAATCAACAGGAATTAAAAGCTAACAGTAGATCTAGGAGCGCTAAGCTCCGGATAGCTGAGCGAATATAAAGATGGCTGAAAACAGATTTAGAGTCAAAGAAAACGAAAAGCCTCAGGGCAGAGGATTCTTCGGCTTCTTGTCTGCAAAACTTAAGCTAAGTCAGTCTTGGAATTCAGGGCTTCCTGTTAAATACCTGCCGAAGGTAGCTTTCACTGTACTGCTAGGTATGTTCTATGTTTGGAACAATCATTATGCAGAGCGATCAGTGAGGCACATCGATAAGTTGGAAGACGAAGTCGAAGACCTAAGAGCAGATGTAACCACGCTGGAGGCATACTACATGTACAGTAGTAAGCAGTCAGAAGTAGCCAAGAAGGTAAAAGCGCTTGGTTTAGAGGAAAGTATGGAACCACCGATTAAAATCATTGTAGAAGACAATGAATATTAAGAAGTCCATATTACTCAGGGTTCGCATCGCTTTTTTGGTAGCCGTATTGTTTGTATTGGCCGTAGTCTACCGTCTGGTGGATATTCAAATCATCGATGGAGATGTTTGGAGACAAAAGGCCGAGACTTACAGTCTTGATTACCGAAATATAAAAGCAACGAGAGGTAACATATATGCAAGTGGAAATGATCTACTCGCTACATCGCTGCCTTTCTACAAACTAGCATTTGATCCGTCACTAGTTGACGATGAGATATTTACGTCTAATTTAGACTCCCTTTCACACCTATTGTCGGCATTTTTCCGAGATCATTCTAAAGACTACTACTCTAAGAAGATCTCGGAAGCTCGACAATCCAAGAGACAATATTTAGTCCTTAATAATAAGCTTCTTAATTATCAAGAAAAGCAACAACTAGAGCGTTGGCCCATTTTTAATTTGGGACAGATGAAAGGTGGTGTCATCTTCAATAAAGTAGACAAAAGGCACAATCCATTCCGCAATCTTGCTGGAAGAACCGTTGGTTACCTCAGGGAAGGTGTCGGAGTCGGAGTTGAAAGAAGCTTCAATAATTATTTAGCAGGACAGAACGGAGAGGGTCTATTTCAAAAAGTAGCAGGAAATAACTGGATGCCTGTAAACGCCTCATCTGATATCAAGCCGATTGACGGTTATGACGTTCACACAACCATAGATGTTAACCTTCAGGATGTTGCTCAGAATGCTCTTCTTAAAGCAGTTTCTAAATACAATGCTGCTTATGGAGTAGTTGTTTTAATGGAGGTCAAAACAGGTGAAATTAAAGCTATTTCCAATTTGAAGAGAACCGGAAACGACACCTATGCAGAGAATAAAAATTTCGCTGTTGCCGAAAACAATGACCCTGGATCTACATTCAAATTAGCATCAATGCTAGCCTTGCTAGAGGCAGGAAAAGTGGCTCTGACCGATTCGGTTGATACGGGTGAGGGTGCATATGAATTTAGTGATCGTGTAATGCGCGATCATAAAAATGGAGGCTACGGTATGCTTTCGGTCGAAGATGTTTTTGTCAAATCATCTAATGTGGGTACAGCCCGTCTTGTTAACGAACATTTTGGAAAAAACCCCCAGGAGTATATCGATATCATAAAGGGAACCGGTCTTGGAAGGCCATTGAATTTCCAATTAATGGGTGAGGGTGAGCCTTATATCAAAGACACTGACGACCCTTCTTGGTCAGATGTAAGTTTGCCCTGGATATCAGTGGGCTATGAAACGCAATTAACACCGCTTCAGACACTAACTTTTTATAATGCCGTTGCCAATGAAGGTAAAATGATACAACCGATTTTAGTTAAAAGTATCAACCGAGCAGATCGTCCAGTAGAAGTGTTTGAGGCAAAGGTGTTGAACAAGAAAATTGCGAGTAAAGAGACGTTGGTAAAGCTCAGGCAAATGCTGGAGGGTGTTGTGGAAAGAGGTACAGCCAAAAATATTAGAAACGACTTTTACAAAATTGCTGGTAAGACTGGCACAGCCCAAAAATTGATCAATGGTAGGTACACATGGCAAAAATACTACGCATCGTTTGCAGGGTACTTTCCTGCTGAAAATCCGATTTATAGCTGCATAGTAATTATTGATAGTGCTGAAGGGTATAATCGTTTTGGTGGTGATGTGGCTGCCCCAGTCTTCAAAGAGATAGCGGATATGATCTATGCCAAGAACCTAGATATCCACGATTCTTTTGAATCTGATCTCTTGGCGAGTGAAGGCAAATTCCCATTTATCCGAGCAGGTAAATTTGATGAACTCAACGAACTCTGCAATCTGCTAGGCATCTCCAATCACATAGGCGAAGAGGTTCAGACCGAATGGGTAAGATCAAGCGTGAGCAATAACGCTATCATCTGGAAAGAAAATCATGATTCAGAAAACCTTGTGCCCAATGTGCAAGGAATGACATTAAGAGATGCAGTGTTCATCTTAGAAAATTTAGGGTTAAAAGTTTCGATTACCGGCACGGGCAGGGTGCGTAAGCAATCAGTTACGGCCGGTAGACGAATTAATCAAGGTGCTCAAATTAGACTCGAACTAGGTTAATGCCACAGTTAAAGGACATATTATACAAAGTGTCGTTACAAACGGTTTCTGGTGACATGGAAACTGAAGTGACTACGATTGCCTTTGACTCTCGAAAGGCAGATGTCGGCAGTGTCTTTGTTGCTGTTTCAGGTACTCAGGTCGATGGCCACGAATTTATTGAGAAAGCAATCGATCAAGGTGCAGTAGCCATAGTCTGCGAAAAGCTTCCAAAAACTACTGTTGATGACATTGCATTGATACAAGTAGCTAATTCGGCAGAAGCTCTGGGGATAATGGCCTCGAATTTTTACGGCAACCCATCTAAAAAATTAAAACTTGTTGGTGTTACTGGAACCAACGGGAAAACCACTTGTGTCACATTACTCTATCAATTATTTAGAGGTCTTGGCTACAATACGGGGCTTCTTTCCACAGTAGAAAACAAAGTTAATGAAGAGGTAATTCCAGCCACACATACCACACCAGATGCCATCACCCTAAATAAGATGTTGGCTAAAATGGTAGCCAAAGGCTGTACGCATTGTTTCATGGAGTCAAGCTCTCATGCTATTGTGCAAAGAAGGATAGCTGGACTGACGTATGAGGGTGCCGTATTCACTAACCTTACACATGAACACTTAGACTATCACAAGACTTTTGACGAATACATCAAAGCAAAGAAACTTTTATTCGATGGCCTATCATCAAATGCTTTCGCATTGGTAAATGCCGATGATAAAAGAGGTATGGTGATGATGCAAAACACGAAGGCCTCGAAGCATAAATATGCCCTTAAAAGCCTGTCTGATTACAAAGCCAGAATTTTATCCAATACACTTGAAGGCCTTGAGTTAGACATCAATGGGCAAAGCGTTTGGTTTAAGCTAATAGGAGATTTCAATGCCTATAACTTATTAGCCGTTTTGGGTACCGCCCTATTACTGGGTGAAGATGAGTCAACAGTATTAGAAGAGTTGTCTAGTCTAGATCCAGCAGCCGGTAGATTTGAGCAAGTAATTACAAGTACTGGTGTTACTGCTCTGGTGGATTATGCACACACACCCGATGCTTTAGAAAATGTCCTACTTACCATCAAAGCATTTCGCACGGGTAACGAGAAAGTTATCACTGTAGTGGGTTGTGGAGGAAATAGAGATAAGGATAAGCGGCCAATCATGGCAAAGATTGCCTGCGAGTTGAGTGACAAAGTAATATTGACTTCTGATAATCCGCGTTTCGAAGAACCGATGGATATTATCAAAGACATGCAAGAAGGCGTTTCTCCTTCGAATTACAAAAAGACTTTAGTCATAGAAGATAGAAGGGAGGCCATCAAGACTGCGTCTGCTTTGGCTGAGCCAAAAGATATAATCCTTGTAGCCGGAAAGGGCCACGAGACATACCAAGAAATCAAAGGCGAAAGAACCGACTTTGACGACCGAGTGATTTTGAGCGAGATGTTGAACCTAATTCACAAGCAGAACTGATGCTATACTATTTGTTCGACTATTTGGATAGAGAATTTGACCTGATTGGGGCTGGTGTATTCCAGTATATATCATTCAGGGCTGGTATGGCTACGCTTATTTCGCTGCTCATTACAATCGTTTTTGGCCGAAAGTTGATTAATCTATTGCAAAAAAAGCAAGTGGGAGAATCCATTCGTGACTTAGGGTTGGCAGGTCAAATGGAGAAAAAGGGAACACCAACTATGGGTGGCCTTATCATCATTGCTGCGATAGTAGTACCTACTTTACTCTTCGCTCGTTTAGAGAACATCTATATCATCTTATTATTAGGAACCACTGTGATATTAGGTGGTATTGGCTTTCTAGATGATTACATCAAAGTCTTTAAGAAGAACAAGGCGGGTTTAGCAGGTAAGTTCAAGGTAGTTGGACAGGTATTAGTGGGCTTAATCGTAGGCTCTACGCTTTACTTCAATGAAGCCGTAGTAGTGCGCGAATTCAATGATAACGGTGGTGAAGATATTCCACCAGAGGTGGTGGGTATTTACCCAGCGTATGAAGATTCAAAATCTACAACAACAACAATACCTTTTGTAAAAGATAATGAGCTAGATTATAGCAGATTCAACCCAACCGAAAATGATTTAATCACGGCTGCAATCTATATTCTGATTGTGATCTTCTTCGTGACGGCCATTTCTAATGGAGCCAATATCACAGATGGTATTGATGGTTTGGCGGCAGGTACTTCCGCCATCATTGGTCTGGCCTTGGCCATCTTAGCTTACATATCAGGTAACGCGATTTTCTCAGATTATCTCAACGTCATGTTTATACCAGGCTCAGGCGAACTCGTGATATTCTGCACTGCCTTTGTTGGAGCCTGTGTTGGCTTCTTATGGTATAACTCTTATCCAGCTCAAGTATTCATGGGTGACACTGGAAGTCTTTCGCTTGGAGGGGTAATCGCAGTACTAGCGCTTGTACTTAGAAAAGAATTATTGATTCCAGTCTTATGCGGAATCTTCGTGATAGAAAACCTCTCTGTGGTCATGCAAGTGAGCTATTTCAAATACACTAGAAAGAAATACGGTGAAGGAAGACGAATCTTTAAGATGTCGCCACTTCATCATCATTATCAAAAAATGGAAATCCCTGAAGCTAAGATCGTAACCCGTTTTTGGATCATCGGAATTCTATTGGCCATTATAGCGCTGGCCACATTGAAGTTGCGCTAGAGAAAGCATAAATGAAGAACTAAACTTGAAACGAAAACTAACCATACTGGGAGCCGGTGAAAGCGGTGTAGGTGCTGCCCTTTTAGGGAAGGCCAAGGGGTATGATGTGTTCGTGTCAGACTATGGTTCTATTTCCAATGAAAATCGTGCCGAGCTCAATGAAGCAGGGATCGAATTTGAGGAAGGAAAGCACTCAGATGAAAGAATTCTTAAAAGTGATTTGGTAATTAAAAGCCCCGGTATTCCAGAAACTGCTTCACTCATCAAAGCGCTTCGAGCAAACGGAAACCTAATCATTTCCGAAATCGAGTTTGCCGGAAAGTATACTGATGCTAAGCTGATCGGTATAACGGGAACTAACGGTAAAACTACCACTACACTTTTGACCTACCATATCTTGGAAGGAGCTGGGTACAGTGTAGGAGTAGCCGGAAATATCGGGAAGAGTTTCGCACGTCAAGTGTTGACAGAAAATCATGATTGGTATGTATTAGAGCTCAGCAGTTTTCAGCTAGACGATACTTACGAATTAAAACTAGAAATAGGAGTCTTGTTAAATATCACCCCAGATCATCTGGATCGATATGACCATGACTTTCAAAAGTATATCGCATCGAAGATGCGCATATTTCACCTTATACACCTGGGAGGTCATGCTGTCTATTGGCAAGATGACACCCTTTACGGGGATGACGTTGCAAAGGCCACTCGTGGCCTAGATGTACGTCCCTTTTCGCTGGGCGGAGACGCTGCCGAGATAACACATATACAAAATGATAGGTTGTTTTATGTCCCTTTTGATATTGAGGTATCTGCCCCCAGAGCAGATATCTCAATCAAGGGACTACATAATGCTCTTAATGCCATGGCTGCAGGAAATGTAGCCTTGATAGCGGGTGTGGATGAAGCCAGTCTTTTAGAAGGATTGAAAACCTTCAAAAATGCTGAGCACCGACTGGAACCCGTAAGGAAATTGGATTCAGTAGAATACATCAACGATTCAAAAGCAACCAATTTAGATTCAGTGAAATACGCTCTCGATGCTTTCGATACACCAATTGTGTGGATAGCAGGAGGTATAGATAAAGGAAATGACTACAGTCTTGTTACCGCAATAGTACAAGAAAAGGTGAAAGCCTTAATCTGTTTAGGAAAAGACAATACCAAGCTCATTACCTCATTTGAGAACGTTGTTCCAGTGGTTAAAGCTACTGACGATTTGATCAAAGCGGTAAGGTGGGCCAAAGAATTGGCAATGCCAGGTGATACAGTCTTACTGTCTCCTGCATGTTCAAGTTTTGATTTGTTTCAAAACTATAAGGATAGAGGCGAAAAATTTAAAGAAGCAGTACTGAATTTATGATTGAAGAATTTTGAATTCAGATTGAAACCATGGCATTTGGAAAGAACGATATGATCAAAAGACAAAGGAAGTATGTATTGAATATGCTTTCGATGATTGATGGTCTGCCCAAAGGATATAGTTATGGAGTTATAGGTAGGCAGTTGACGAGGTGCAGTACTTCAGTTGGAGCGAACTATCGTGCAGCATGTCGTGCCAAGTCTTCAGCAGACTTCATCAATAAATTAAAGATAGTTGAAGAAGAGGCTGATGAGTGTCTGTACTTCATGGATTTGTTAACAGCATTAAAAGGAACTGATAAAGAGATTCTTGAGACCTTGATAAAAGAGGGTAATGAAATATTAGCGATTACTGTGGCGTCAATTAAGACTGCAATCGCAAATAAGAAAATCAAAAATCTTAATTCGAAAATCTTAATTCGAAAATGAAAAGACTGAAAGAATGGACCGATAAGCACATCCAAGGCGATCCCGTCATTTGGCTGGTCGTCATATGTCTTTCCGTTTTCGGTATTCTCGTTGTTTATAGTGCCACCGGGTCATTGGCTTATCGTTTTGCCGATGGAAATACTGAAAAATACTTGATCCGTCATACCCTCATGGTAGGCTTGTCATTATTGGTGATGTGGGTAGCACATAAGGTTGACTATCGGTATTACTCAAAAATTACACAGTACGCTTTAATAGTATCAGTGCCATTGTTGTTGTACGCTTGGCTATCTGGCTCAAGTGTTAATGAAGCTTCACGTTGGATAGATCTTCCTTTTATAGGCATTCAGTTTCAGCCTTCTGACTTAGCAAAAATGGCTTTGATTGCTGCATTGGCTACAATGTTGGCAAAGCGGCAACAAAAAATTACAGACATCAAAGAATCACTCATTCCAATGCTAGCATGGTGTGGAGGGATTTGTGGTTTGATCGCTATGACTAACATGTCTACTGCGATACTTTTATTCTTGACGTGTATGCTGCTATTATTCATCGGTAGAGTACCAATGAAATACTTAGCAATGCTCGCGGTAGTCGGGATTTTTGTGGGCTTAGTAGCTATAAAAGTTGGTCAGCGTGGCAATACTGCGGAAAGCAGAATAACGAATTTCATTCAGGGTACAGAAGTGCCTTACCAAGTAGAGCAGTCATATATCGCTATTGCGAAAGGTGGAGTGCTCGGTCAGGGGCCTGGAAATAGTGTACAAAGAAACTTCTTGCCTCAAGCCTTCTCAGACTTTGTGTTTGCGATCATCATAGAAGAGTATGGAATAGTAGGTGGAGTTTTCGTGCTCTTCCTATATCTCGTTTTACTGTACCGAGGAATGCGTGTTGTGGCAAATAGCGACCGAGCCTTTGGAGGACTTTTATCCGCAGGTTTGAGTTTCGCTATTGTAATTCAAGCACTTGTAAATATTGGGGTTGTGGTTGGTTTAGGGCCAGTTACTGGACAAACATTACCACTCATTAGTATGGGAGGGACATCATTACTTTTCACTGGACTTTCATTGGGAATCATTCTGAGCGTAAGTCGTGGTGAGCAAGAAGATGTTTCGGCAATCAACGGAGAATTAAGAAATACGGCAAAAGCCATATAGTGATAGACAAAAAGGAACCATATCGAATCATCATCAGCGGAGGTGGCACTGGCGGACATATATATCCTGCCATCGCCATTGCTAATGCCTTCAAAGCAAAGTTTGAAGACGCTGAGGTTCTGTTTGTGGGTGCCAAAGGAAAGATGGAAATGCAAAAAGTGCCTGAGGCTGGTTATGCCATTGAAGGTCTATGGATTAGCGGACTCCAAAGAAAGCTGACCCTTGACAACCTATCCTTTCCATTTAAAGTGATTGATAGTCTCCTGAGGAGTGCAAGGATCATAAAGAAATTTAGACCAAACGCAGTAGTTGGAGTTGGAGGGTATGCCTCAGGTCCGCTACTGAGAACAGCAACCCGTAAAAATGTACCTGCTGTCATTCAAGAGCAGAATTCTTACGCTGGGCTGACCAATAAATTATTGGCCAAAAAGGTTCAGAAGATATGTGTTGCCTATCCTAACATGGAAAGATTCTTTCCCAAGGATAAAGTCATTTTGACTGGAAATCCTGTGAGAAAGGATATCACTGATCTATCAGGTAAAAGAGATAAAGGGTTTGCGCATTTTAGGCTGAAAGAAGACCAACCTGTTTTACTGATTCTTGGCGGAAGCCTAGGTGCACGCACCTTAAACGACAGTGTAATTCAGAATCTTCAGCACCTCATTGAGGCAGGCATACAAGTGATTTGGCAATGTGGTCGCTTCTATTTTGAAGAAATGACCGAGAAGCTGGCAAAGACAGATCACAATGGTCTGATACATCTCTTCGAATTCTTGAAGGAAATGGATTTAGCCTACGCGTCAGCCGATGTGGTGATTAGCAGAGCAGGAGCCCTTTCAGTATCTGAATTGAGCATAGCGGGTAAGCCAACGATTTTTGTGCCTTCGCCAAATGTAGCCGAAGACCATCAGTCTAAGAATGCCAAGGCAATGGTGGATAATGGTGCGGCCGTGTTGGTAGAGGATAGCCAAGCAAGGGAACAGTTAATCAATAGAGCGATAGCACTCATAAGAGACGAAGCTCAGAAAGATAGATTAAGTAAAAATATTAAGGCAATGGCCAAGCCAAATGCCGCAGAAGAAATAGTAAATGAAATCGTCAAACTAATAGCGTGAACCTAGACAAAATCCATAGCGTCTATTTTGTAGGGATCGGAGGGATCGGAATGAGTGCTTTAGCCCGTTGGTTTAAGCACAATGGCAAAGCTGTGTCAGGCTATGACAAGACCAGAACTGCGCTTACTGATCAATTGGCTATAGAAGGGTTAAGGGTTCATTTTGAAGATTCAATTGAAGCGATCGGAATGTCAATTAGACTTTCGAACGAAGGTGTCTTGGTGGTTTATACACCTGCTATCCCTAATAACGATCAAGGCCTGAATTGGCTGAGAGGCAATGGATACCAAGTATTGAAAAGGTCTGAGGTTTTAGGTGTTATTACCCAAAACATGACCAGTGTTGCGGTGGCAGGAACACACGGAAAGACAACAACTTCATCAATGATTGTACACCTGCTAAAGACAGCAGGAATTGACTGTACTGGCTTTTTAGGTGGTATTTCTACCAACTACGGAACCAATATGGTCCTTAATGACAAAGCGGATAGCATCGCAGTCATTGAAGCCGATGAATTTGATCGCTCTTTCCTAACACTTCATCCTGACATCGCTGTGGTTACAGCTGCTGATGCTGATCATTTAGATATTTATGGCGATAAGGATGCCTTGAAAGATTCATTCAGAGATTTTATAAAGCAAGTTAAAACGGATGGGCATCTTTTTGTAAAAAATGATTTGTCTAAGGAATTAGTTGGCGAGACTATAATTAGTCATACCGGATACAGTCTGACAGTCGGTGGTGTACGTTCCGAAAACATTCGAATTGAAGGCTCTTCATTTATTTTCGATTATAGAAACGGGTCGAAAGATATTGATGGTTTTCATCTGAATGTTCCAGGTTATCACAACGTTGAAAATATGCTTGCTGCCATAGCGGTATGTCGTTCGTTAGGCGCAGATGATGAAAGCCTCAAAAAAGGAGTAAGATCATATAAAGGTGTAAAGAGAAGATTTGAGTATATCATTAAGAGCGATTCCATCACTTTCATAGACGACTACGCGCATCATCCTGTAGAAATAGAATCCCTCTTAAGGTCAACTCGTGATTTGTATCCGAATAAGAAAATTACAGCTGTTTTTCAACCGCACCTTTTCACCAGGACAAGAGACTTCTCGCAAGAATTTTCAAGGAGTCTTTCACTAGCAGATGAAGTGATTTTATTGGATATCTACCCGGCAAGAGAACTGCCGATCGAAGGCGTTACTTCTGATATGCTCTTGGATGCAATAACCTGTGAGAAGAAAATAAAAACGACTAAAGACGATCTAGTAGATCAAATAAATGAATGGGGGCCAGAAGTCGTGTTGACGATTGGCGCGGGTGATATTGACAAATTAGTAGAACCTATTAAAAACGCACTGTCATGAAAGCCAAAGAAACTGTTTTAAGAGTTGTCGGAATCATAGGAGGCTGTGTAGCTCTTTTCCTTATGATCAGCTTTGTTGAAAAGCGAGATCTCGGATATAGAATTGATGATATCGATGTAGAGATAGAAAATGCCTTCGAGAACTTCTTTGTAGACGAAGACGATGTAATGTCCTTAATCATGGAGAATGAAGGCGATTCCATACTCGGAGACAAATTTGGCCGTGTGAGTTTAAAGGCTATCGAGAGCCGAATCGAATCACACAGTTTTGTCAAGGATGCCGAAGTCTATCGTGACCTAAAAGGTCATTTAGTAGTAAAGGCAAGACAAAACAAGCCTATTGCAAGGCTTATGGCTAATAATGGACGAAACGCATATATCGGGGAAGATGGTGACCTATTACCAGTTTCACCAAAGTATACGGCTAGAGTACCCGTTATTACAGGTACTTATGTGAATACCCTGATGAAGCTAAATAATGTCCATGAAGGAGAATATGATATGAAAGTTTACGACTTGATTAACTACATCAACGCAAACAAATTCTGGACAATGCAAGTGGGCCAAATTGACATAGATAGCAAAGGATATGTGGTCATGTACCCGCAAGTTGGTAAGCTCAGAATGGAGTTTGGATCAATCGAAGACATCGAAAATAAATTTAAAAGACTAGAAATATTTTTTAAGCAAATACTACCGACCAAGGGATGGGATGCCTACCAAACGAAGGTAAATGTTGCTTTTAAGGACCAGATAATCTGTGATTAATTAATGCCATGCAACACGACAAAATTGTAGTAGGACTCGACATTGGAACAACTAAGATTTGTGCCATTGTCGGCTCCAAAAACGAGTACGGAAAACTTGAAGTACTCGGGATGGGTAAGGCCGTTTCAGACGGTGTTATCCGAGGAATTGTAACCAACATCGACAAAACCGTATTGGCCATTGAAAAGGCGGTTGCTGAAGCCAGTGAGCAGTCAGGAATCGAAATCAATGTAGTCAATGTAGGAATTGCCGGTCAGCACATTAAAAGCTCTATACACCACGGGAGTATTACCAGAGATAGAGTTGATGATGAGATAACTGTCGAAGATATAAATCGATTGACCAATGATATTCATAAGATCGTAATGCCTCCGGGTTGCGAAATTATCCACGTAATGCCACAAGATTACATTGTGGATTATGAGGATGGGATCAAAGACCCTGTAGGAATGTCAGGCGTTAAGCTTGAAGCCGATTTTCATGTGATCACAGCACAGACTAATGCGATTCGCAACATTAATAAATGTGTGAAACGCGCTAATCTAGAGATTGACGATTTAATTCTTGAGCCATTAGCCTCAAGTATGTCGGTACTCTCTGATGAAGAAAAAGAAGCAGGTGTCTGTCTAGTAGATATTGGGGGTGGTACTACGGATGTAGCGCTTTTCCATGATAGTATCATTAGGCATACAGCCGTAATTCCTTTTGGTGGTAATATCATTACCAGTGATATTAAAGAAGGACTTAAGGTGATGCAAAACCAGGCTGAGTTGTTGAAAACTAAGTTTGGTAAAGCCATTGCAGAAGAAGCAAATCCGAATGAGATTGTTTCAATTCCTGGTCTTAGAAACAGACCTCCTAAAGAGATATCTATCAGAAATCTAGCGCACATTATTGAAGCTAGAATGGAAGAAATCATTGAATTGGTTCATGCGGAAATCATCACATCAGGCTTTGCAAGCAAGTTAGCTGGAGGCATTGTAATTACCGGTGGAGGTTCGCAGCTAGGTTACATCAAGCAACTATTTGAATACATGACGGGCATGGATGCGCGCATAGGCTATCCGAACGAACATTTGGGTAAGTCTAAAGTAGAAGCAATCAAAAGCCCCATGTATGCTACAACTGTTGGTCTTGTACTCTCTGGATTTAGGGCCATAGATGAGAGAGAGAATAGGTATATGGAAAATCAAGCGAATGGTAATCAAAAGCGTATGGCAAAAGGTGATAAGAAGGGTTCGGAATTCTTCAGTAAGCTGATTGATCGTACTAAAGGATTACTGATGGACGATTTCCACGACAAGAACGATTATTAAGATTGAAGCTAGAAGTCAGAAGACAGGTAGATTAAAACAAGGTAAAGATGACGATTGAAAAAGGCATGGCGTCATATCAGATTCGAAACCAGATAAATAGATAAGAAAATATAGACAAAGGAAACTGAGAGCTAAGGAGCCTTCAAAACGAGGTCTCCAAGCTTCCAACTTAAACAAAAAGATCATGGCAGATTCATACATGTTTGAACTTCCTTCTCATCACAAGTCAATCATTAAGGTGATTGGTGTTGGTGGTGGCGGAAGCAACGCAGTAAACCACATGTTTAATCAAGGTATTAAAGACGTGGAATTCGTAGTGTGCAATACAGATGCACAGGCACTAAAAAGCAGTCCTATTCCAAATCGATTACAAATCGGCATTGGACTAACAGAAGGACTTGGAGCAGGGGCTAATCCTGAAACAGGTAAAAATGCAGCAATCGAAAGCAAAGATCAAATCCGAGAAATGCTGGGTGATGATACTAAAATGGTATTCATTACTGCAGGCATGGGTGGAGGAACCGGTACAGGCGCAGCACCGGTAATCGCTAAAATTGCAAGAGATATGGATCTCTTAACTGTTGGGATTGTGACAGCACCTTTCAGTTTTGAAGGCAAAAAGAAAACCAACGCAGCTAATGAAGGTATAGCCGCATTAAAAGAGAATTGTGATACTGTACTAGTTATTCTCAATGATAAGCTACGTGAGATACATGGAAACCTTCCGATCAGCAGCGCATTTGGCGAAGCCGATAATATATTGACAACGGCAGCCAAAGGCATTGCCGAAATTATCACAGTACCTGGTTATGTAAATGTTGATTTCATGGACGTTCAGACGGTTATGAAAGGAGCAGGAGCAGCAGTAATGGGATCTGCTGTAGCAGAAGGTGAAGGCCGTGCGCTGAGAGCTTCTGAGATGGCCATTTCGTCTCCGCTACTCAATAGTAAAGACATCCATGGCGCTAAAAAGATACTCTTATCCATTGTCTCTGGCGAAGAAGCCGAGCTTCAAATGGACGAGTTAACAGAAATCACAGAATATATTCAAGAAAAAGCTGGCGATGATGCCGAAGTAATTTTCGGGCATGGAATAGATCAAGAACATGGTCAAAGCATCAGCGTCACAGTAATTGCAACAGGTTTTGAGACTCCAGAACTCAAAGCTGAATCAGTTGTTAGAAAAAAGGTTATTGATCTTGAGAGCAATCAAGAGATTGAATCAAGTCACGATGACTCCCTTTCACCTAAACACGATTCGCAGACACTCCTTTTCAATACAGCAGAAGACGCAGTGAGTAAGGAGACTCAACCTGAAGCAAATGAAGAACCACAGGACGAAGCTGAAGAGATGACCTCAGGTTATTCTTTCTTGAGTCGCTTGGCAGAGAAATACGAGATCGAAGAATATCCACCTGCAACACCTCAAGAACCAGAAATTGAGGAACGTAATCAGGCATTGGATAACGATTTTCAAGAAGAACGTAACAAGAACTTCTTAGAATTGAAGCGCGTCAAACTTCAAGAGCAAGCACGTATTCGTGAAGAGCGTTTGAGAGGTACCAGCGGTCAGCAGATTGATCAAGGTGAGTTCAGAGAAAAGTTAGAAATACCAGCTTACCAAAGAAAGCAGGTTAGGTTGACGGATAACCTTCCGTCTTCGGAAAGAAGCGTCTCCAGATTTAATCTTAATGATGATGATGAAATCATGGGAGATAACAAGTTTCTACATGACAATGTAGATTAAGTTCTTTTTTATCCTACGGGTTAAAAGAGACATGTGAAAAAAAGACAGCCTACTGCCATGGGCTGTTTTTTTATGCCTTTCGTTCATTGCGAACCTGCCTATCGATAGAAAAGCGCAGTGAATCAATCTCCAAATTTCTTAGATATTTAAGTGTGTCTAGTACAATGAAGGACTTTCCCTCTTTCTTGCTAGACTGGAAGCTTAACCACCCCGCTTTCCTACTCTGAGTGAAGCGAAGAGTCTAGTCTATATGACCGCTTGGAGCGGTCGGATCAATAAATGCTAAAACTCAATCAACTTCTCCGCTTGTTGTTCTAGCAGTTGATTATAAAGGTCGTTGGTAACTTTACCGTCAGCCATATTTCTTTCGATACCCGCTAGCTTTGGTTTTAAGGCTAAAACATGCATGCCCAGATAATTAAAGATATCAGTAAGATGAGACATAGCGAAAACACCACCTTGAACACCTGAAGAAACACCAATTAGGGCAGACTTTTTATCACGAAGTCCTTCAGGATATTTTAAACCATCAATGAAGGTTTTTAGAATGCCTGGGAAAGAGCCATTGTATTCAGGGACAACAAAAACGAGTTTATCGGCAGATTGTACCTGTTCTCTTACTCTATTAAAGACCTCATTCTTGCCATTGTTCTCATAGAGTGCGTTCGCGACAAAGTCATCTGGCAAATCCACAAGATCTATTACTTGACTTTCTGCTCCCTTAGAAGCAAGGATGGTTTGATAGTAATCTGCAATAATCCTGCTATTAGAATTCTGACGGTTTGTGCCTACTACAATGGTTATCATTAGGTATAATTTTACTTCGAAATTAAGTGCAATTATCGAATCTTCAAGGGCTCAATAAATGTCACGACATATAAAGCAAATTGGATTGTGAAAGGTTCAGAAGTTTTTCGAAACTTTGCATCTTTACGCCACCTAACTTAATAATGAGCTATTCAATTATGAACGTCATTCCTAGGCAAACGGGAATCTCCTAGTAATGAGCTCTAACTTCTTATCAAGCCTATGACCTACGTTGAGCAAATACATCAAACTGTCGACTTCATCAAATCTCAATTCGACTACCAACCTGAGTTTGGAATTATCCTCGGAACTGGGCTCGGTGCATTAGTTGATGACATCGACATTGCGCATGAACTAGACTATACGAACATTCCGAACTTCCCGGTTTCAACAGTAGAAAGTCATAGTGGAAAACTTATTTTCGGAAAACTGTCGGGTAGAAAGGTCGTGGCGATGAAAGGTCGATTTCACTACTATGAAGGTTATGACATGAGAGAAGTGACTTTTCCTGTGAGGGTGATGAAACTATTGGGCATTCAAAAGCTTTTTGTTTCGAATGCAGCTGGTGGTGTCAATTTGAACTTCAAGGTAGCCGATCTCATGATTATTGAAGATCATATTGACCTGACCAAGGAAAATCCATTGACTGGCGCTAATCTGGATGAATTCGGTGGAAGGTTCCCAGACATGAGCGAACCCTATGAACGCAAAATGATTGATGAGGCATTAGAAATTGCTAAGGCTAACGGTATTCCTTGCCATGAAGGTGTTTACGCTGGCGTAAGTGGCCCTAATCTTGAAACAAGAGCTGAGTATCGGTTTATCGGAAGAATTGGAGGAGATGCAGTCGGCATGTCAACTATTCCCGAAGTGATTGTCGCAAGGCATATGGATTTGCCAGTCTTTGCCATTTCGGCAATCACAGACCTCTGCGATCCAGACAATTTGGAGAAAGCCGAGATCAGTAAAATTCTCGAAGCTGCCTTTAAGGCAGAAAAGGGAATGACAACAATTATTAAAGCACTAATTGCTAAGCAGTAAACTAAGGATATAACAGAAATGGAATTAAAAGGAAAACTCGCAATAGTCACTGGTGTCAGCAAAGGCATTGGTTTAGAAACCGTAAAACTGCTCTTAGATGCCGGAATGATTGTAGCAGGATGGGGCCGAACCAACCCAGAACTAGATCATGAGAACTATCACTTCTTCGGCACAGATGTTTCTAATTGGGAGAATGTTCAGGGGTCTTTTCGACTTACTAAAGAGAAACTGGGCAAAGCATCGGTTTTAATTAATAATGCAGGCTTTGGCTACCAAGGATTAATCCACGAAATGCCAGTAGAAGAGTGGAAAGAAATGTTCGATGTGAATGTACACGGACTCTTTTATTGCACTAAAATGGTGGTGCCTGATATGATCGAAGCGAAAGAAGGGCACATTGTCAATATTGCCTCTATTGCAGGGGCTAATGGTGTTGAAACCATGTCCGGCTATGTGGGGACTAAGCATGCCGTTCGGGGTATAGGGCAGTCTATTTTCAAAGAACTTAGAGTTCACGGTATTAAAGTTTCTACCATCTATCCCGGTTCAACTAACACAAACTTCTTCGACAACATTGAATTTGCCAACGCAAATGAAAACATGATGCGACCGGAAGACATAGGTTTGACTATATTGCAAAGCCTTGAAACGCATCCAAACTATCATGTAGTGGATGTTGAGGTTAGGCCACTAATGCCCAAAGGCAGGCCCAATAAATAAGTCGGCCATACGTTAATTTTTCAATGTCCATAAAAGTCAGCCAACTCACTAAGGTTTACGGAAGTCAAAAGGCGGTAGATAAGATCTCCTTTGAGGTAAATCGTGGTGATATCTTGGGCTTTTTAGGGCCTAATGGTGCAGGCAAATCCACTACTATGAAGATTGCGACAGGCTTCATTCCTCCGTCAGAAGGAACAGTGGAAGTCGAAGGCATTGATGTGGTCACAGATGCTATTGGGGCACGCAGGCGAATAGGCTACTTACCTGAGCATAATCCGCTCTATTTAGACATGTATGTGCATGAATACCTCGCCTTCATTGGTGAGGTGCATGGGTTAAAAGGAAAGGCTTTGAAAGACCGGATCATGGAAATGATAGGTCTCTGCGGCTTAAGCGTAGAGCAGAACAAGAAGATAGGAACGCTCAGCAAAGGATATCGCCAACGCGTTGGATTGGCTCAAGCGCTAATACACGACCCAAGCGTACTTATTTTAGACGAACCGACAACGGGTTTAGATCCTAATCAACTCGCTGAAATTCGTAATCTGATCAAGAAGATCAGCCGCGATAAAACTGTCATTCTTTCTACGCACATCATGCAAGAAGTAAAGGCACTCTGTAACCGTGTAATTATTATTAACAGTGGTAGCATAGTGGCGAATGATACAGTAGAGAACCTCACCGAAAGTCAGCAAGTGCTTAAGGTGGAGTTTCAGTCGGCTGTTGACTTAGCGCATTTGAATAAGTTCGGAACTGTCAGAGCAGTCAGTAAAACCCTCTATGAAATTACACACACTTCAAAAAAGGACTTAAGGTCAGAAATCTTCGAACTGGCTAAGAAGAACGATTGGGTAATTCTCAGTATGCAGCAAAATGAGAAAGGCCTTGAGCAAGTATTTAGAAATTTAACCAACCCTTCAGATGTGGGCGATTTATAAAAAGGAGATCAGACAGTTTCTGAATTCTTTGATCGCATACGTGGTCATTGGTGTTTTCCTCACAGGAATCGGCTTATTGACTTGGGTTTTTCCTGAGACGAGCGTTTTAACCTACGGCTATGCCGATATGGAGACCTTATTCACGATGGGCCCCTTTGTCTTTATGTTTTTGATTCCTGCCATAACCATGCGCATGCTGGCAGAGGAGAATAAAACAGGTACAATTGAATTACTACTCACTAGGCCCCTAACGGATTTTCAGATAATCATGGGCAAGTTCTTAGCTGCCTTCACATTGGTAATATTCTCTATCCTACCAACGCTTATCTATTGCTATTCTATCGCCCAATTGGGCAATCCGGTGGGTAACTTAGATGTACCGGGAATTGCGGGCTCGTATGTGGGTTTGATTTTACTAGGAGGTGTTTTTGCGGCAATTGGTATACTCGCTTCTTCATTGAGCGAAAATCAAATCATCGCTTTTATCATTGCCGTGTTTCTGTGTTTCTTTTTGTTCGCAGGGGTCGAGTCATTAGCGGGCATTTTCTCAGGGCAACTCTCTTTAGTGCTGGAAGAATTAAGTCTGAGCTACCATTTCGAAGCAATGAGTCGTGGGCTTATTGATACAAGGAACGTGACCTATTTCTTGAGTGTGTCTGCATTCGTTTTGCTTTTAACGCATTTGAAAATGGCGGCAAGGTCTTTTTCGTTTAAGCCCAGGCGAAGCAAAATTCTTAGAAACTTTGGACTGGGACTGGTTGCACTTTTAGTGTTCAACATTGCGGCTGCAAATGCCTATTTAAGAATAGATTTGACTGCCGATAAGCGTTTTACTTTGAAGCCAGCAACAGGTGAGTTGTTGAGCAAACTCGACAAGCCCTTATCTATTGAGATTCTATTAGCAGGAGACTTGCCATCACAGTATTTGCGCCTTCAAAAGTCGCTGGTTCAGACTCTGAAGGAATTTGAAAACAAATCGGGGAGTAGGCTCAATTACTTCTTTACTGATTTTAATGATGCTGCATCTGATCAGGAGAGGCAAGAGAACTTCGATTATTTGGTGAACCGGTTGAGATTATCGCCCACACAAGCTTTCTTCAGTGATAATGGCAATCAAGTAAGGCGTTTTGTTTTTCCCTATGTGATTCTCAGTTACGATAATCAGGCTGCAGCTATTTTGCTTTCTGATGGAATGAAGGTAGGGCTCACACCTGATGAAGCCATCAATGCATCCATTGAAAACCTAGAGTTTAGTCTGGCTGTCGGTATACAGCGGTTGGCCAAGTTGGAGAGAAAGAAAATAGGATTAGTGAGAGGGCATCAAGAATTAGATTCTGTTCGAATAGCAGGTTTCAATGCCGAGATGGTTCAGTATTTCGATCTGGAGTATTTGGAACTATCTCAGGTAGATAAAGTCGAAGGCTTTGATGCTTTAATCGTCTCTAAACCGATGACGGAATATTCAAAGGCTGATAAGTTTAAACTGGATCAGTACATCATGCATGGGGGCAAGGCCATTTTCTTAATTGATGCCCTAAGTGCTGATATGGCCCGTGCAGCAGGCAATGGCACTGTTGGCCTACCTATAGAAACTGGTTTAGACGATTTACTCTTTCGCTATGGCGTTCGCTTGAACAAGGATTACATACAGGATATTCAAAACTTTGGGCGATACCCTGTTGTAGTGGACGATGATGATAACATTATCAATTTGGCTTGGCCGTTTTACGCATCAGTGAATCAATTTACCGACCACCCAGTCACCAAAAATCTAGATGCGGTTTATCTGAGAACCTTTGGAACGATTGATACAGTAAAGGCGATCGGTGTAAAGAAAACACCTTTGATGTTTACATCGCCATCAACTCGCGTTAGCGTGGCACCTGCAAGGGTCGCTTTTGAAGATTATGCAAATCAGCCAGACCCATCATTTTTTACGCATGGCCAAGAAGCTGTCGCTTATTTGTTAGAGGGGAGTTTTACCTCATTGTTTAAGAATAGGGTTTTAAGCGCATCAGAACAATCTGGATTTAAGGGGCAAAGCGATGAGGGAAAAATCATTGTGGTGTCTGACGGTGACCTGATTAGAAATGAACTGGATTTAAGAAACGGTTCGCCTATGGAGCTGGGTTTTAATCCATTTCGAGAGGAAGGTGAGAAGGCTCGCTACGCGAATAAAGACTTCTTATTTAATGCCTTGGCCTACTTGACCGATGAGAATGGTTTGATTACTGCACGCGGCAAGGCAGTAGAGATTCGTCCATTGAACCGGATAAAAGTAAATGAGGAAAAAGTCTATTGGCAAGTGTTGAATCTTGTAGGTCCCCTGTTGGTTATCGTAGTTTTTGGGTTTGTTAGGAGTCTGTTAAGAAAAAGAAAATATAGTCGGTTTGGCGCTTAGTTAGTTTAGATATGTCAGAACCCATCAATAGAGAAATTTTTGCCTTGACACCTACAGCGCTCGTTGATTTTAAACTTGAGCTCGCTGAAATTATGCCTTCTGATTTAGTAGTTGACCTGGGATGTGGTGACGCTGAAGTACTCGTCAGGGCTTGCAAAAAGTATAAAGCAAAGGGGCTAGGATTAGAGATTTTACCAGAGGCTTTGGCAATGGCGCATGCCAAAATAAAGGAGAATCAACTGGAGGGTAAGATTCAGTTACTAGAAGAGGATATGATGACCCTTGATTTTTCTGTTGGTGATGTATATATCCTATACCTTAATCGTAGAGTACTTGGGTCCTTATCCGTCAAGCTTGAAAATGAATTGAGGCCTGGTGCGCGAATTGTCACACACGATTTTGATTTACCAGGATGGGAGGCTAAGAAGGTATGTGATTTCACTACCAATACTTTTCAAAACCATTCCGTGTTCTTATACGAACGTTGATATCAATATTTCTGAACGGAAGAATCTATTTCATCCGCCCAGGCCAAAATACCACCCTTGAGGTTAAAAAGATTTTCAAACCCGTGGTTGGCCTCTAACCAGTTAATCACATCACCACTTCTTTTGCCACTTCTACAATGCACAATGACTTGTTTGTCTTTTGAGAATTTATCTACGTTTTGTGGCACAGAGTTCATTGGAATAAGTTCTCCTCCAATTTCAGCGATTTCAAATTCATTAGGCTCACGCACATCAATCAGTTGAAAATCGGCATCACTTGATTTTAAGGTGGCAAGCTCCTTAACGGTTACTTCTTTCATGGTGTAAATATTAATTCTTCCCTTGAGATCAACAACATCTAGGGACTCGATTATTGATTCTACGAGACGAAAACTATGAATTTTAACCCAAGCATGCGTGATTTGAAAGCTCATGTATAGCTATGCCTTACATGATGTCAAAATGCCTTGATAGAGTGCTATGTATAGATTTTATTGTTAATTTTGTGCACTTAATACAACCACCTCAAAAATCGACATTTTATGAAGTTTATAGTTTCTTCAGCCGAACTCCTCAAAAGACTTTCTAACATCAATGGAGTGATTACCACTAATCCCGTGGTACCAATTTTAGAAAACTTCTTATTCGAAATTAACGATGGTCTTTTGACGATTACTGCGTCTGATCTTCAGACTTCTATGATCACTGAGATCGATGTTGAGGCGAAAGAAAACGGAAATATTGCGGTTCCTGCCAGAATTCTAATGGATACGCTAAAAAACCTTCCAGAGCAGCCCGTAACATTCAGTATCGATGCTGATACATACAGTGTTGAAATTAACTCTGATAATGGTCGATATAAACTAGCAGGTGAGAATGCGACCGATTTTCCAAAAGTGCCGGATGTAACGGATGCATATTCGGTGGATATGTCTACGGACGTTCTAAGCAGCGCAATTAACAATACCATTTTTGCGACTAGCAATGACGAGTTAAGACCAGCAATGACGGGTGTGTTTGTAAAGCTAGATGATACAAATACAACTTTTGTCGCAACGGATGGTCACAGACTTGTTAGGTATAGAAGAGTAGATGTAGCAACAGATTCAGGGATGTCTATTATCATTCCTAGGAAGGCACTGAACTTGCTGAAATCTACTTTGCCATCTGAAAATTCAAATGTGATTTTGGAGTACAATGCATCTAATGCCTATTTCAATTTCAATAACATAAAGATGATCTGTCGTTTGATCGATGAGAGATTCCCAGATTACGAAAATGTAATTCCCGCGGAGAATCCAATCGAAATGTCAATTGACAGAAATGAGTTCTTAGGCTCCTTAAAAAGGATTTCTATTTACGCTAACAAAACTACCCACCAAATCAGATTGAAGATCACCGGTAGCGAATTGACTATCTCTGCCGAAGACCTTGACTTCTCTAACGAGGCAAAAGAAACCTTAGCTTGCGAGCACGAAGGTGAGGATTTAGAAATCGGATTCAATGCTAAGTTCTTAGTGGAAATGCTAGGTAACTTGCACTCAAAGTCAATTACACTACAGATGTCAGCGCCTAACAGAGCGGGTCTTCTCGTTCCGGGTGAAAAAGATGAAAGTGAAGATATCTTGATGCTTGTAATGCCGGTTATGCTGAATAATTACTAGTAACTAGGCAAAGAGAAACTATAGGAAGGAGCTTTGGCTCCTTTTTTCGTTGGGATATTTTAATCACTAAAGTGGTGTTAAGCCGTTATTTTGACCAATGGATAGATCAAGAACCCATTGGAAGGTGGGTTAACAGACTAATCAAACATCTCCTTGATAGCCTCATCTAATTCAATTGAGAGCCCGTAAACTCGGCTAAATAAGGCATTGAGTTCGAGTTCATTGGAAAGGAGGTTTACGACAAGGTTTTTGAACTCCACACTTTCAATTTTATCCAAAGCGATGATTTTCTCTTCTCCAAAATCTACGTCTGACACCAAAAAGTCGCTGTAATACTTTTCCTTCATTCGAACGTAGTATTCTACCACATCTTTTAATTCAAGATAGGAGGCTTTGATTTTGATCAAGGTGCTTTTTAAATCCGAATTTTTATTTGTGTAATTTGAGTTCAGATAGAAGTTTAGTGCTTCCATCTGGGTTATGGGTTTATGCGTTCGGTTAATATCGAATAGGTAATGAGATATGCTATCAACTTCTAGATCACCTCCAGCGAATAGAAATCGGGCGAGTTGTCGTGTATCTTCTTCGAGCTTTTGACGCTTTTCAATAAGAGATTCGAAAACCTGCATATTGTTCTCGTTTTCATCGGATACTCTTTCAATAGCCGCTTTTTCGAGTTTAAGATCTTTTTTGTCTTCGTAGTAAACATTCAGTTGGTAGGCAGCAGTAATGCCAAAAATCACAATGAATATCTCCATTAGATAGGTATAGACATCATTGCGTTTGAGTCTTCTAGATGTGCCGAATTTTACCATTGAGTATATTCTTTCTGCTAAAGACGCCTGAAAGAGCGCTAAAGATGCTTAAGCTTTACGTTTTTACAAAATCTCAGTGGTTGGGTGAATGGATTACTCTATACGTTCGATTTTTGCTCCTAAGGCATTTAAGCGACTGTCAATGTTTTGGTATCCTCGGTCAATCTGTTCTACGTTGTCAATAACGCTAGTTCCTTCTGCCGAAAGTGCCGCAATCAACAGGGCTTGTCCTGCACGAATATCTGGGGATGTCATTCTTATGCCTTTCAGTTTTTGGATTCTATCCAAGCCAATTACGGTAGCTCTATGCGGGTCGCAAAGAATAATCTGTGCTCCCATGTCAATGAGCTTGTCTACGAAGAAAAGCCTGCTTTCAAACATTTTTTGATGTACAAGTACAGTTCCTTTGGCTTGCGTAGCCATAACCAAAACAATACTCAATAAGTCCGGAGTTAAACCTGGCCAGATAGAGTCGGCAATGGTCATGATTGAGCCATCGATGAAAGTTTCAATTTCGTAATGTTCCTGAGCAGGGATGTAAATATCGTCTCCTCTGAACTCCATTTGAACCCCTAGTCTTCTGAATGTTTCAGGAATGAGTCCTAACTCCTTAATTTGACAGTCTTTGATGGTAATTTCGGACTGAGTCATTGCTGCCATGCCAATGAAAGAGCCGATCTCAATCATATCAGGCAGCATGGTGTGATCAGTCCCGCTTAACGCTTCAACACCTTCAATATGAAGAAGGTTAGAGCCAACACCCGTAATTTTTGCACCCATTCTATTCAGCATTTTAGACAATTGCTGTAGATAGGGCTCGCATGCGGCATTGTAAATGGTGGTTTTACCTTTGGCTAAGACTGCGGCCATCAAGATATTAGCTGTACCTGTTACGGAGGCCTCATCGAGTAACATATAAGTGCCCTTTAAGTCAGAGGCATCGATATGGTACATGCCAGTTTCTGCTTCATATAGGAAGCGGGCGCCTAGTTTTTGAAAACCTATAAAGTGAGTATCTAGTCTTCTACGACCTATTTTATCACCCCCGGGTTTTGAGATTTTCCCTTTTCCGAATCTTGCTAGAAGCGGCCCTAGAATCATGATAGAACCCCTCAAAGAGGAAGCTTTTGTTCTAAACTCTGGTGTTTCTAAGTAGTCGATGTTGACATTCTTAGCACAAAACTTATAGCTTTCACCACCTAGATGGGTTACCTCAACGCCTAAATCGGCCAGTAGATCGATAAGCTTATTGACATCCCTGATATTGGGGACCTTATTCAGTGTGATGGGTTCAGAAGTCAGAAGGACTGCGCAAAGAATTTGCAATGCTTCATTTTTTGCACCTTGAGGAATTATTTCTCCCGAAAGTCTGGTGCCACCTTCAATGACAAATGATGACATTTAGTTTCTGCGTCTGTTATTGTTGTTATTTCTTCTATTGCGGTTATTGTTTCTTTTATCGCGGTCCTTGTTGTCTCTGTTCTGAGGCTTCTTTTCGCGGATATTATTGTTGAAAAGTCCAAACTCTTTTACTTCAGCGATATCGATATCAAGCTCATTGTTTGAAAGCTGCTTGATTTGCTTTAGAATGATTTCATCATCGATATTGTCTTTATTCCAAGTGTTGTAAAAACCCTTCATGAGTCTACCAATGTGAATGACTGCAGACTTTTTAGCCTCAGGGTCTTCCATCTTAATAGTTTGCTCAATCATATTCTGTACACTACGGCCGTAGTGCATATATCTAATCTTGGAGTTTTTATACGCCATGCGCTGTGGCTTCTTACCAATGGCAGACTTCTCTGGCATTGGAAAGGGTGCTTCAATTTCGAGGTCGAAATTTGAAACGATGTATAAATCATCCCAGACCTTTTGATCATTGTCTTGACCGGTTTTTAAGTTAGGGTTGATTTGTTTCATGAGATCAGTTAAGGTTTGTGCATATGCACTTCTCTGCTCTGCATCTTCAATAGTTCTAATATGATCTACTAGTTTTTGAATGTTGCGGCCGTATTCTTTTAGCCTTACATCTGTTCTTTCTGTATTATATTCTAATCCCATTAATTCTTAAGTATAGGTCAAATTAACAATAATTATCTCAAAGGATGGCTATTGAAGTGGTTCTATTCCACTATTCTCAACTTTGCAAAGGTGAGTAAAAGGGTTTTTTCTCCAAAATCTTCAAAGATCACCTTGGCCTTTTTGTTTGCACCCTCGGTATCCATTTTAGATACCTTCCCAAAACCAAACTTTGGATGCTCTACTTTCATGCCTTCTTTCAGTCCAGAGGTGTCACTGGGTGTAAAATTAGCCGAAGGCTGATGGTACTGCATTGGTTTCTTCGGAGCAGCTTTCTTACTTGCCATCAAGTTTCGAGCAAAATTTGAGTTAAAACCAGGAGGTCCATCACTTCTTCCCAATTTTGGTTCTCGACTGCCGTATCTCGTGTTTACAAAGAGAAAGCTCGGGTCTACTTCTTCGATAAATCTACTCGCTTCACAGTTAATTAAACGTCCATATCGATAACGTGATAAGGCGTAAGAGAAGTATAAGTTTTCTTTTGCTCTAGTAATCGCAACGTAGAAGAGACGTCTTTCTTCTTCCAAATCATCACGACTACTCATCATCATTTGGGAAGGAAAAAGATCTTCTTCTAGCCCAACGATAAAAACATTTTTGAATTCAAGTCCTTTGGATGAATGAATTGTCATCAATGACACATAATCGCTATTTTCAGGATCATCTTTATCTGAATCAGTTAAAAGGGCAATGTCCTGAAGAAAACCCGGAAGGCTTTTATCTTCTATCTCAGGCGTATCAACAAATTCTTTGATAGCGTTCAAGAGCTCTTGAACGTTCTCATATCGATTGAGACCTTCTACAGTTTTGTCTTCATAAAGCTCTTTCAGTAAACCTGAGTTTTTTGCAATATGGTTAGCAGCCTCATAGGCATCTTTTGTTTCTACATAAATTTTGAAACTTTTGATCAGTGTGACAAACTCTTGAACAGCGTTGGCGGCACGCCCTGGTAAAAAAGCATCTACATTGTTGAGTACTTCCCAAAGAGGTATGTCGTGTTCAAAAGCCGCCACGACTATTTTTTCAACTGAAGATACACCGATGCCGCGTTTCGGTAGGTTGATGATACGCCTGAAAGACTGTTCGTCTTCCGTGTTCATAGCGTATCGCAAATAACCCATAAGGTCTTTGATCTCTTTTCTTTGGTAGAAAGACAGTCCCCCAAAAATCTTATAGTGTATGCCAGCCTTTCTCAGCGACTCTTCTATTGCTCGTGATTGACTGTTGGTCCTATAAAGAATAGCAAAGTCTTTATTTTGATAATTGTTTTGACTTTTCTGTTCGAAGATGGCTGAAGAAACAAACCTTCCCTCTTCGTTGTCCGAAACGGACTTGATCAGTTCAATTTTGTTTCCCTCGTCATTGGAAGTCCAAACGGTCTTTTTGAGTTGCCCCTTGTTTCTTGCAATGACAGAGTTGGCAGCATTCACAATATTTTGCGAAGAGCGATAATTCTGCTCAAGCTTAATGACTTTTAGATCAGGGAAGTCTTTTTCGAAATTGAGTATATTTTCAATGTTGGCACCACGGAAAGCGTAGATCGACTGTGCATCATCACCTACTACCGCAATGTTTTGGCTTACTGAAGAGAGTTTTTTGGTGATGAGGTATTGCGAAACATTGGTGTCTTGAAACTCATCGACTAGCACATATTTGAATCTATGCTGGTACTTGTTCAAAACATCAAGATGGTCTCTGAAGAGCACGTTGGTTTGAAATAATAAATCGTCAAAGTCCATCGCATTGGCTTTGAAGCAACGCTGCGAATAGGTTTTGTAGATACGACCCATTTCAGGCTTTTGAGCAGCTGCATCATCCGCTTCGTACAGTGGGTTAGCCAGATATTCCTGCCAAGAAACCAGTCTGTTTTTTGCGCCAGATATTCTATTAAAAACGACATTCGGTTTGTAGACCTTATCATCTAGGCCAAACTCTTTAACGATCGTCTTGATCAATGATTTTGAATCGTCAGCATCGTAGATAGTGAAATTGCTAGGGTAACCAAGCCTGTCGGCCTCCGACCGAAGTATTCTCGCAAAAACAGAGTGAAAGGTGCCCATCCAAAGATTTCGGGCATCATTTCCCACTACGCCTTCAATACGAGCACGCATTTCTTTAGCAGCTTTATTAGTAAAGGTGAGCGATAGGATATTGAATGGGTCGACTCTTTTTTCTTTGATAAGGTAAGCGATGCGATAAGTAAGAACACGTGTTTTGCCTGAGCCAGCGCCTGCTATAATCATAGAAGGGCCTTCAGTGTTTACTACACCTTCATACTGAGGTTCATTAAGGGAAGAGAGGTAATCCATGTGCCACAAGCTTCAGTGAATCTATACGTAAAGACTAGTTTTTAAGCGCTGAACTTTAGTCTTAACGTCATTCTGAATTTATTTCAGAATCTAATTAATGAGACCCTGAAATAAATTCAGGGTGACGGTAAATTAAGTGAATGCAAGTTAAGGGATCAATCTAATTTTCTTCAATCAAATCAAGGAAGTATTGCGCATTATTTGAATTAAGAGCTTGTCAAATTACGCACTGAATTATTTCTGTTTCTTCTTTTTGTTTTGATACTCGTATAACCCGGTAATGATGAGCGTACCAAATAAGAATGCCATGAGATATTGCGCCCATCCTTGGCTGTCAAATGCAAACCATTTGGGAAAGAAATAGAATATCAGGTAAGTAAGAGCTATGAGAATTTGAAAAACGCGAAGGATTTTTTGCATAGCGCTTGGCTTTTAAATGGTATTCTAAGTTGGCTGCACTTCTTGAGATTAAAACATCTAAATGCCTTCGTGTTTATTCACTAAAGGGATTGTTATAAATCAATCTCCTACCAAGCTTCAATTAGAAAAACTAATCCTATACCTACAAGAATTATCAGGCTGAGGAAAAAAGCACTTCCTTTTAGTTGACTATTGTCTCCTCTTTTTTTAGCCTCAACTATGAGCTTAATCTGTTTTGAACACGACAGTGAGAATAATGGTGCTAGGAGCAAATAAATCATAGAAACTATTTTAAGTAGGCCTCTCCAATACAAACACCAAATGTAACAACAGAAATAGCAACCCCAATAGGTCCTAAAAACCTTTTAGCCACAATCTTGAATGCCTTCCGCATAGCACTTTTACTCCAAGTCTTGGCGCTTGAGCCTCCTAATGACCAAAGCACGTCGGCTCCTATGGCTACCATTGCGCACCTGGCATAGTCTTTCCATGTCACATCGCCAGCATAGGCTGAGTTAAAAAATAACTCCGAAAAACCTATTGCGGTGCGAGAATCATCTTCGATTGTTACGAGAGCCATTACAAATGGAATTAAATCAATTTCTTGTCCATTTTCTTCATTGATCATATTGGTCAATTCTTGTTGACTAAAGCCTCTTGAATAAAGATAATTTTTTGCTGCTTGCAATGACGGCTCTAATTTCTCAACTAGTTTCTCTGTAGGTACTTGCAAGGAGATACCTGATCCGCTCTTTGAATAAGTTACTGAGGCATCATAAGAGTTAATCACATTAACAATGTCAGACATTCTTATAAAATTTATTTCATCAAAGAAAATATTTTGATGAATGTTGCTTGGTAACTCAATATAAATAATGTCGTTTGCCGATTTACTTGCTAATCTTGAGTCTTCCGAGCCAGAAAAACTACTCACTTCCTTGATCTCTAAATAGTTTAGGCCATCTATGCTTGCATCCAAGGACATACGAAACTCATCTTTAACCCTATTCTGTTCATCATTAACACCGTTGACATCACAAGATTGAATGAGAATGAATAGGGAGAAAAGAGAACATTTGATTAAGAAGATAGCTATAAATCCTCTCGTAAATTTCTTTGATGATTTTTTAATTAAAGTAGGTAACTGCATTTGAGAAAGTTTTTTAGTTAAAGTTTAAAATGTTAGGATTTTAAAAGGGGGCATCTACTCTTAACTAATTGCCTTTCAAGAAAAGCCGTTTATTAACTTTTATTCCTGATGAGGAGTAAAAATCGCTAATGAACGCTTCGCATTTAATAGACTTGTCACCCCTTTATTGAGACATCATCAGAGAGCATTTACCGTGTTTTTGCTATTTAGGTAAATAACCCTTTAAAATTTCTCGTAAGAGCCAAACCCAAACCAGTTAACGATTCTGTGTTTGTTCCTTATCTACAAGTTTAGGACGCTCCACTGAAATAAAATTGCAGTATTAAATAAAATACATGAAAATTAATATTACTCAAAATTTAGAGGATATGCTGGCCTTATTTTTTAGAGAAGCCATAGTGCCATTGAACATCATATTCGTAGCAATATGACTGCTGTGAGATGTCAAAATAAATTGGGGCACCCAGATATTTCATAAGTTCTAGTGTATTGTAGAGCTGTCTCTCACTAATCCCCAACTTATTGGCACATTCTTTTGCATTGCCCGTGGCTTTCAACCGAATGAGTTGATGAAGCCTTTCTATTCTTTGTATTTGCTTGAGCATATTATTATTCGTTATGCCCGCCAGCGAACTGAAATTAAAACAAAATATTAATATGTTGTTAATAACTAGTCTTAAAATATTGAAATGGAGATGGTGTTTTTAGTGATAATGATGTTTCTAGATGATCTATACTAGGAGCGAACCGAAGTATTGTTCATAATTCGAAATGGTATTTTCAATATTGAAAATTTCCAAGGCAGTCCGTTTTCCCGCGGCAACGAGTTTTTCTCTTAACTCACTACTTTGTTTGACTTTGATGATGCTGTTTGCGATTTGGTCAATATTCCCATCTTCAAAGAGTAAACCGTTTTCACCATCTTGAATCAGGTCTAAGTTACCAGCAAAAGCGGTGGCAGCTACTGGAACTCCCAAAGCCATCGCTTCAAGCAAAGACTGCGATAAGCCTTCCATGGTTGAGGCAAGAACTTTAAGGTTAAAAAGCTTATAGTAATTAAGGATATCTGCAGACTCCACTTGGCCTTCGAAGTAAATCTGATGATCTACCGGAAACTTGTTCATTAAAGCCTTTATTTCATCATTTGGTGTAATGCCACAGAATATCGCTTTGATGGGTTCATTAATTTTTGTGAGTGCCTCGAAAATTTGAAGTTGATTTTTCATTCTTGAAACACAGCCTAAGACAAAGTCATCGGGTTTGATGCTGAACTTTTTCTTCAAGGCCTCAACTTTCTCAAGATCAATGTGATCGTACTTTTCGGTTGGGGTGCCGTTATGAATGACTTTTACATGAGATGCTTCAAACCCTAAGTTTATAAGTGCTTCCTTCACTTGTTGGCTTACAGCCACAATGCCAGCTGTTTTTTTGTTGTATAAAAAGCGCTGCAAAGGACCTCCCATGCTTAAGGGCATTTGTCTTCTAGTGTGGACAACCTTGACACCTAAGCCATACCTCCAATTGGCAAAAATACTCGTATATCGATCGTGACTTGACTGAGCATTAATCAGTTGAGTGTTATTCTGCCGGACTGCGGCCCTAATTTGTCTCCAGTTCTCAAAGTCAAATTTGCCTTTGAAGGTCATTGGGATTCTATTGACTTTAGAGCGCTCTAGAAGCGACCAAAGCAAACTTTCTTTTCGAATGCCGATGTAGACATTATGCCCTCTATCAGCTAGCCCAGTGGCGAGATAGGCGATAGAGTTGGTTGATCCAGCGACATCACCTTGATAGGTGAGAAATAGAATGTTCAGTTTTTTCAAGTCCTTGATTTTACAAAAAACACCAAACGTATGGTTATAAGCAAGCTCTCAATTTAGGAATATGTATGATAGGCTCTTTTTGAGACCATGTAGACTTTAAACATAGGCTAGAAAAGTAGGGAGTAGCTCCTATTATTTATTAATTTTAGGTCATGTCTGAAGATGTAATACAAGACGAACAGGAAGTTCAAAGACAGAATTATTCTGAGAAAGAGAAGACTGAGATTTTCGACAAGGAATTTATGCCACATGTAGATTCGATGTACAATTTTGGTTACAGACTTACTTTCGATGAAGACGATGCCAAAGATTTGGTGCAAGACACTTACCTAAAGGCATTTAGGTTTATCAATTCTTTTCAGCGCGGAACTAATGCAAAAGCGTGGTTGTTCCGAATCCTGAAAAACAGTTTCATCAACGAATTTCGTAAGAAGAGCAAGCAGCCTTCAAAAGTTGACTATAACGAAGTCGAACAATACTATAATTCTGATGACGCTGGTGAAAATATCACTACTGATCTGAGAGTTGAAACTGTTCAACACATGATCGGTGACGAAATCTCAGGTGCTTTAAATGCTATTCCAGTTGATTTCAGAACGGTGATCATATTGAGTGATTTAGAAGGCTTTACCTATGAAGAGATGTCCAAAATTTTGGATATTCCCATCGGAACGGTAAGGTCTAGATTACACAGAGCGCGTAACATGCTGAAAGATAAGTTAGCAGGTTATGCAAAGGAGATGGGTTATAATAAAGAAAATTAAGATGACGGAGTTTTCAGATTGGTTTAAGGACACGTTCAAAAATTGCTACTGCGAAAAAGGAAATTTGGTTGACGAAAACCGTTTCGCTGAAATAGTCCAACTTGTGCTTGACAACGAGGCAGATGATGAGTCAATGGCTATCTTTCAAGAGAAAATTAGCACGTGTGTGAAATCGAATTTCACCTTCGAAAAGGAGAAGTGTGTGAGGGAAGAAATTCAAAAGAAGCTCATTACCTACAATAAAGAAATTCCCAATGACCTTGCTCAAATGATCAGAAAGAGCGTCAATCTTTAAATAATGGGCCAGGGCAAAGCATTCATCTTTACCGCGCCATCCGGCTCGGGCAAAACCACCATTGTAAAGCATCTACTCAATACCAATCCCAATCTGGGCTTTTCCATATCCGCATCTACGCGAGATAAAAGGGGGCGGACAGAAGAGAATGGAAAAGATTATTATTTCCTAAGTAGAGACGACTTCAGGCAGAAAATTGAGCAAGAAGAGTTCATCGAATGGGAAGAAGTATATACAGGAAATTATTACGGTACACTCAAGGCTGAAGTTCAGCGGATTTGGGATGAAGGTAGGCATGTTGTTTTCGATGTTGAAGTAAAAGGAGCCTTAAAGCTTAAGGAATACTTTGGTGATGATGCACTGGCCATCTTTGTGAAAGTGCCTAGCATGAAAGAATTGGAAAAGCGATTGACTGGTAGGGGTACAGAATCTAGAGAAAGCCTGTCTCAAAGACTCTACAGGGCTAAGTTTGAAATGACATTTGAAAACAAATTCGATGTTACACTGCTTAATGAAAAACTAGAAGACTCATTTGTAAAGGCGAATGAGTTGGTAAACAATTTTCTAAAACCATAAGGCTTGCGCGTAGGACTCTTTTTTGGATCGTTTAATCCCATTCATATTGGTCATTTGGTAATTGCCGATGTAATGGCCAATCAGACCGACCTTGATGAGATTTGGTTCGTAGTTAGTCCTCTTAACCCATTCAAAAGTAGCAGCACCTTGCTTCACGAGTTTGATCGTTTGAAAATGGTTGAGTTAGCAATAGCAGATAATTACAAATTCAGAGCAAGCGATGTTGAATTTAACATGCCAAGGCCAAGTTATACGGCTGATACGCTGGCGTACTTAGCAGATAAAAACCCTCAGCATGATTTTAAACTGATCATTGGAGAAGACAACTTATTACACTTTCATAAATGGAAGAATCATAAGGCGATTCTTGAGAACTGCGGACTTTATGTATACCCTCGCCCACAAGTCGATAAGTCTAAGATCAAAATTCAACACGATAATATCCGATATGTTGATTCTCCAATGTTGGACATCTCAGCCACATTCATCAGAGACTCTATCCGCAACGAACACTCCGTTCAATATCTATTACCCCCTACAGTTGTCGATTATATAAACATCAAGAAGTTCTATCAGTAGAATTTTCGCACGACTTGTCAAAATTTAACATCACTTCGCAGTTAGATTAGGTAGAAATGAGAAGCTTTGGAAAATAATCTAAAGTCAGCGGACATTTTGACCTTTTAGGTCGTCTATCAACTGTGGATTAAATTTTGAAACACCGTGCCTTTTGGCGCGTAAATTGTTCTCAAATCGAAAACCTCAACCAATGCAACGAATAATTTTATTATTACTAAGCCTCTTGATGTCATTTGGTCTGATGGCGCAAGGTATTAAAGGAACCATTAAGGATAACGAAGGAAATCCAATGCCTTTCGCTTCCATCTATGTCAAAGAGATGGGAACGGGCACATCTTCTAACCTGGAAGGTAAATATGAATTACCCCTGAAGTCAGGTAAGTACAATGTAGCTTTTCAATTCATGGGCTTTACCACTCAGTTCAAAGAAATCCAAGTATCGAGTGGGTTTACTACGGTTAACATCGTTTTGACGCCACAAGTAATTCAGTTGGCCTCAGTAGAAGTGGTCGGAAAAGCTGAAGACCCATCTTACACCATCATGCGTAAGGCGATCGCCAAAGCAAAATACCACTTGCTTCAAAATGACAGCTATTCTGCAGAAGTGTACATGAAGGGTACAGGTCAAATCACCAAGGTACCGTGGATATTAAGGAGAACTTTAGAGAAGGAAGGGGTAGATACCAGTCAAGTGTTTACATCTGAGTCTGTGAGTGAGATATTTTTCGAACGACCAAATACATTCTCGGAGAAAGTAATATCCGTCAGGGCTTCGGGGCAAGATATGGAGAGCGCCAATCCTAACTCATACATCAATAGTAGTTTTTATTTGCCAGAGGTAGTCAATGCAGTTTCGCCACTGAGTACGCGTGCATTCTCTTATTATAAGTTCGAGTATCAGGGGAGTTTCCGTGAGAGAGGCTATGAAATCAACAAGATTAAGGTTACGCCAAGATCAAAAGGAGATGATCTCTTCGAAGGAGAAATCTACATCCGTGAAGATTTTTGGAATATCCATTCATTAGACCTTACCACCAGTCTTATGGGGTTTAAGGTACGTATTGAACAAATTTTTGCACCGATATTGGGTGAAACTTGGATGCCAGTAACGCAACAGTTTGAATTCTGGGGTTCGGTTTTCGGTTTAGCGGGTAAGTACTCTTACCTAGCTTCAGTAAGTAACTATAAAGTTACTCCAAACGAGGATTTGGATGCCTCGGTAGTTTTGATAGACGAGAAAATTGCGCCAGCTCCTGAAGAAATCAAGGCGATTAAGTCTGGTGACTTAAAGGGGGGCGTAAAGGAAGTTTTTCAAGAAGATAAAGAAGTCTCTCGCAAGCAATTCAGAAAGCTGATGCGAGAATATGAAAAACAAGAGCGGGAAGAAGAGGAAGAGCCTGATGTCATATCAGACTACAGCTTTAAGATAGATACCACAGCGGCTAAAAAAGACTCTTTGTATTGGGCTAAGCTGAGGCCAGTTCCATTGACAGCCAAGGAAATTAAGAGTTATGTGAGGGAAGATAGTACGTATTTCGCGGAGAAGGAGAAAGCCGAGGCAGACACGCTGCGAGCACAGAATGGTGTTAGGTTTAAGTTTTCCGACTTATTGGGCGGAGGTTACTATAAGCTAGGTGAAAGACTTCGCTTTCAACACAACGGCTTATTAGTAGGAACGGGATTCAATACTGTTGAAGGTTGGCAGATAGAAGCCAAAGGTGAGTTCTTTTGGCGAGAGGATACAACTACACGGTTAAGATTGACACCTTTTGTGCGCTATGGTTTTGCGAACGATCAAGTATACGGAAAACTAGAATCTGTTTTTGGAATAGGCCAACGAGAGCAACGGAATACCTTTAGGATATCAGGCGGTAAGTACATCAGTCAATTCAATCCAGACGTAGTCAGTACACTCATTAATAGCTATGTAACCCTAGCAGGTAGAAGAAATTTCATGAAGCTTTATGAGAAGACTTTTGCAAAGGCTACGTGGGCAAGACGGTTAAGGTACAAGCATACCCTCGGTGCTGGCTTTGAATGGGCGGATAGAAACGAACTTTTCAACAATACTAATTTTAGCTTTGGTGACAGAAGTGCTCCTGTTTTTAGACCCAATCGGCCGGTAAATGTAGAACTCGGTAATGAGAATACCATTGCATATCAAGTGGCCTCCAAAGCTTATCTATATTATGCCGTCAAACCTTGGCTAAAGTTCAGAAGGTATAATGGTCGCTTAATTCCAATTGAGGATACGTCTCCAGAGTTAAGGCTTACCTATAGGAAAGGTATCAATGGCTTGTTGGACAGTGATGTTGATTACGACCATTTAGAGTTTGGTTTAACAAGCCAAATTAGCTTGGGCGTAAGGGCTTTGATAGACCTTGAGGTTGAGGCTGGAAAATTTTTAAATAATGATGCCGTAGCTTTTACAGACTACAAGCATTTTAGTGGAAACAGACTGTTGTTCGTGCCTTTGAAGGTGACTGGAGGCTTTAGGATGCTAGATTACTATGGGTTTAGTACCAAAGACGAATACTTTTCTGCCTTCACGCATTTTAGGTTTAGGAAATTGGCCTTCACACACCTGCCAATGCTGAGACTTAGTGGTCTCAAAGAGAATTTATTTTTAAACTACCTACGCACACCTCAAACGGAAGACTATGCTGAGGTAGGTTACACAATAGACAATATTTTCAGGATTTTTAGGCTTGAATTTGTTCAATCTTTCCAAGGATGGCAGGCAAAAGACTTCGGTGTGAGAATAGGTGTAGCAGCGATTATCGGAGATAGTAATTAGCAAGAGTTTAGGTGGAATTTTCTTCAAACTATCTATTTAGTTGTATTTAAACTAATTAGTTAGTTAATTAACTAAAACTTTAAACTTAGTTAATTATGGGCTATCAAAGAAAACGACAAAACCAAGAAGTAAACGCTGGTTCTATGGCAGATATCGCCTTTTTGCTGCTGATATTCTTCCTTGTTACCACACAAATTGCAACCAACAAAGGACTCACCATGGTGCTTCCGCCCCCGAAGGAAGACAGTCCAGATGTTCCATTGAATGAGAGAAACGTGCTGAAAATTCAAATCAATTCGGCAGACAAGGTTCAGATTGAGGATGAAATAATTCCAGACCTAGATGAGATTGACCAAATCGTTTACGATTTCGTATTGAACTTTGGTAGTCCAGACGATAAGAAGCGAGGGAAATCGAATATGAGTGATAATGAGACGTTCCAATCACTGCCTGCCACCATGCGGAATTATATTACGCGCAACTTAAGTAGCGATAAGTCTTCAGAAGGACCAAGTAAGGCTGTTGTCTCATTAAAAACCGACAGGGGTAGTGGATACGATATGTTCATTAAGGTAATGGATGAAATCAATGCAGCTTACTACACTATTTATGGAGAGCGTGTCGGTTTGACGGCAGACGAATATAGAAAGCTGAACAGGAATGACCCAAGACAAAGGCTTCTTTATGAAAAGGGAAAAGCAGGTATTAATAAAGGCATTTCCTTAGCTGAACCTACAGTCGTTGGTGGGAACTAATAAGAGCAATTTTGTTCTTTTTGGCATTTCATTTGTTTGAAGGGTTTCGGAAGAAATCCTTTTCTATTACTTTCGTGAAAAAAGAAGCCATGAGAACTTTAATTCTTTGTTTTATACTGACCCTTTCTTCAGTTGCAATTTATGGGCAGAATAACTTTCAAGAAGGAACGCACTACGAGGTAGTTGCTGATCAGAAGACAACTCAACCGACCGTTACAGAGTTCTTTTCCCTGTATTGTGGGCATTGTTTCTCTTTTGAGTCACTGGTAGATACTGTAAAGGCTTCTTTAACAAAGGGAACGACATTCGAAAAGTCTCACGTAGATTACATTCCGCGAGATGATAGGGAAATGCAATTTGCTATTGTGAAGGCATTTGTAGCTATGCAAGATTTGGGTATGGAAAAACAACTGAGTTCACAGTTTTTTGCTGCTATTCATATGGAGGGAATTAAGATTGACTCTGTTGATGATATCAAGCAGATTTTTCTTGCTAATGATATTTCCGGTGCAAAATTCGATAAACTGTTTAATGACCCAAGTTTAGTGCAGCGCGCGAAAGTAATGTCAAAACTATGGATTGAAAAGAAGATTACGAATGTACCTACGCTAGTGGTAAATGGTAAATACAAAGTTACCATGACTAGCGTAAAGAGTCTTGACGAATTGATCTCACTGACTAATTTCTTATTAGAGAAATAGATCATTCGCCTATCCATTCAAAAAAAAGGATTTGATCATTCAGTTTTCTTGTGTCAATTTGGACACAAACCTTAAAACTGATGAAGAATCTCTATCTCTACTTTCTATTAGTAATTCTATTTGCCTGTGAGCCCTCTACGACTACCGAAGTAGATCGTTGGGAAGCCCAAGCGGCACAAGTTAACATCATTAGAGATGATTATGGTGTTCCTCATATCTACGGAAAGACAGATGCGGACGCAGTTTTCGGTATGCTGTACGCACAATGCGAAGATGATTTTCCTCGTGTAGAACGAAACTATTACTGGGCCATAGGCCGTATGGCAGAGGCTGAAGGCGAGTCTGCATTATACAGTGATTTGCGTGCGAGGCTTTACATGACCATTGATGAAGCCAAAGAAGCCTACGAATCAGCTCCCGATTGGCTTAAAACATTATGTCAAGCCTATGCCGATGGTATCAACTATTACCTTCATACCCATCCAGAAGTAAAGCCAAAGGTGTTGACGCACTTTGAGCCTTGGTACCCAATGTTCTTTTTTGAAGGATCAATCGGTGGAGACATTGAAAGTGTTTCGACTCGAAGAATTAAGGCTTTCTATGGCGAGGGCAAAGCAACGGCCTTTACCGATATAACACCACAGGAATCTTTCGAGGAAGAGCCAAGTGGTTCTAATGGTTTTGCTATTGCTGGTGAGCATACGGCATCGGGAAATGCCATGCTACTCATCAACCCGCACACATCTTTCTATTTCAGGGGTGAATCGCAGGTAGTAAGTGAGGAAGGACTGAATGCCTATGGCGCAGCCACTTGGGGGCAGTTTTTCATTTATCAAGGCTTCAACGAGAAGAATGGGTGGATGCATACTTCTACACGAGTCGATTTTATGGATGACTTTTTGGAAACTGTTGAAGAGCGCGATGGAAAACTTCAATACAAGTATGGCGAAGAGTGGAGAGATGTAGAAGTATCAGAGGTAACCTTGAAATATAAAGATGGTGATGCAATCAAAGAGAGAACTTTCCCAACCTATAGAACCCATCACGGGCCGATCACTGGAAAAATCAATGATAACTGGGTAGCCACAAAATTGAATTGGGAGCCAGTAGATGCTTTAATTCAATCTTTCACTAGATCAAAGACCTCTAACCACGATGAGTTTTGGGAGATGATGAAAATCAGACGAAACTCTTCAAACAACACCGTTTATGCGGATGCTGATGGAACCATAGCTTACTACCACGGTGACTTTGTACCGAAAAGAAATCCTCAATTTGACTACCAAAGACCAGTTGACGGAAGTAATCCTGCCACTGATTGGCAGGGTATGCATGAATTGGATGAAATTATCACTATTGTAAATCCTGGTAACGGGTGGATACAAAACTGTAATTCTACGCCATTTACTGCTGCGGCTGAGTTTAGCCCTAAACGAGAAGACTATCCCTTCTATATGGCACCAGATGCTGAAAACTTCAGAGGAGTCCATGCGGTACAAATGTTGAGTAAGGCCAAAGACTTGACAATCGATGACTTGATCACTTTGGCACATGATCCATACTTGCCGGCATTTGAAAAAGTGATTCCAGGTTTGTTGAAAGCCATTGAGAGCAATCCGAGTAAGATGCGGTCATTAAGAGGGCCTTATCGAGCTTTGAAAGGTTGGGACTTGAAGACTTCAAAAGAGTCAGTTGCCATGACTTTAGCACATTTCTACGGAACCATTTACAATAGAAAAGGTAAGAACCCTGAGCGACTCAGTGGCAACGAGCGATTTGATTATTTCGGAACCGGTTCACCTTATGCTGAGCGTATTGAGATTTTTGAGGAGGCTGTTGCAGCCATTGCCGAAGACTTCGGTACTTGGGAAACGCCATGGGGAGATTATAATCGTTTCCAGAGATTGTCAGGCGATATGGATCTTCAGTATGACGACAGTGCGCCAAGTATTCCTGTCGGTATGACTACTAGCCGTTGGGGTGCGTTAGCTGCCTATGGTGCGAGAAGCTTCAATGGGAGCAAGAAAATCTATGGTTATCGCGGTAATAGCTTCGTGGCTATGGTAGAGTTTGGTGACAAGGTAAAAGCAAAGAGTATACTTGCAGGTGGCCAGAGTAATGATCCGAGTTCTCCTCACTTTGACGATCAAGCTCAACCCTATGTTGATATGCAATTCAAAGACGTTGCATTTTACAAAGAAGATGTGGAGGCCAGGGCAGAAGAGACTTATCAGCCAGGAAAACGGAAATAGTTAAGTAACTTTTTGCGATAGACCCGAAAGGTATTTCAATTCAGTAGTGACTTCTTCTCACCTAACATGAGTTGAGAAGAAGTCACTTTTTTTGTTTCACGAATTGTATCACTCACTCTGCAAAGAGTCAACGGGGTTTTGAATGGCCGTTTTCCAAGTTTGGCTTGATACTAATGCTGAAATGATGATGGCGAAGACTAAGAAAGCTCCAGCAAAGTGATAAAACTTCAGTGATAGAGGAATCGCGAAATCTGGAGATACCTCCTGAAATATCAGGTATGCAGCCGGACAAGCTATGAGGCCAGCTATGAGTAGTTGTACAAAGGTAGATCTCAGCAAGAGTTGAATTATTTGCTGAAAGCTCGCGCCAAGCACCTTTCTAATCCCAATTTCTTTCTCCATTGTTTTAGCTTGATACATGGCCATGCCAATTTGCCCCATAAGGGTAATGGCAATGATTGCTGAAAAAACAAAGATCAATGCGCGAACAATGTTCTTGAATTGATTCATACTATTGGCCAGCACATCATCAACGAAGACAGGATGAAAATCAATATTTGGGTAACGAGATTCGAATAGAGTGCTTATTTCCTCAAGTGAACGCTTAAATGAGGCTTCATTGATTCGAATCATAAAAGTGCCAAAAGGGTATTCATGGGTAATCATAATGGCTGCTGGTTCTGCTTCTTGAACGGGATCAGTGAGGTTTAAATTTTTAACAATACCCAATACTGGGTGAAAGTCACGCCCAATTGAAAAGGTAGTCTCGTCAAAACTTTTGATAGAGTCACTCATGTTTTGGGCAAACGCTTGATTAACTAGGAAATAGGGACGGTCTTTCACTTTTTCCTTTTCGCCTAACCATGCTATCGAATTTTGGAATGTAGAAAGAAACCCACTATCGGCATGGAGTATTACAGCACTGTAGAAACTATCTTTATTCTGTTGATGGCGTTTGGTTACTTGGTAATTTCCAAACGATCCAATAAAGGGGGTTCCTGAGACTCCCGCAACAGATTCTACACCATTTATTCTCTCGATTTCAGTGCGCAAGACAATACTTAAACTGTCTGAGGAGGGTATGTCAATTGCAACCATCTGCTCTCCATTAAAGGGTGTCATCTGGTTCATTATCAACCTTGACTGATTGAAAACAAGAATAGCTAAAGTGAATACCAAAAGGCTAATTGTCGCCTGAGTGATCATGATCCCTTTTTTGAAAAGGTTCATCGATACCCCACTCTTATTGGTCGATTTCCTAAATAGGGTCAAAATTGAAATACGAGAGAAGAATAGGCCCGGAATAATACCTGATATAACACCCATCAAAAGAGCAAACAGAAAGAATGTACTTACTTGATCTAGTGTTAGACTTTCTTGAAAGGCAAAGTCTGTGAAAGAAGCGACAGAAGATGCTAGGAGCTTAAAGGTTAGTAGGCCAAAACAAAAGCCAATGATAGATAGCATGATTGTTTCTATGAGAAACTGATAGACTAGGGTATACTTTCCGGTGCCTAAGACTTTGCGTATGCCTACTTCTTTTGTTCGGGCGATGGCACTAGCGATGGCGAGGTTGGTGTAATTAAAGGTAGCGATAAGTAGTATGATGATTATGAGCACTATCATCATTTTTTGGCCGCTGCGATTTAACAAAGCACCTTTATTCATTGACGCTTCCGAACTTGCCACTTCTGATAGCGGTTCTAATAAAAACTCATAGTGAATGCCTTCTTCGGCATTTTTTAATTCTTCATTAATATTGGCAGATAGAAGTTTGAATTTTTCTTTTACATATCTGGGTTCAGTGCCAGGGAGTAGCTTGATATACAACTGTTGCATGAAGTAAACTTTCCAACTACTATAAAAGGGGGATCCATTATGATCCTCATATTCACTGTGTAAGAATTCGAAATCTAAATGAGATACCTCAGCAGGGTTTTCGATAACACCACTGATGATGTAATTTCCTAATGTAGATCCGATGACCGTTTCAATGGAATAATATTTGTCCATCAAATCCTTCGTGATGATGATATTTTTTGGATTGGAAAAAAGGCTTTCTTCACTACCTAAAATCATGTCATAATTAAAAACTTCAAAGAAGTCTTCGTTAACACCTTGTCCAAGAAGACTTCTACGAACCCCTTTCAGGTAAGCAGAAGTATACATCGTTTGGTTTTGAATCAGTGCGATGTTCTCAGTCTCAGGAATTGCCTCTTGTACCTTTTGGTAAAGTGATATTTGGGTGGTGGCACTTAGACTAGGACCAGTTAAGTTCTCTACTTCGAGGTTGACACGGTAGATTCTGTCGCCATCAGCGAACTTCTTATCAAGTTGTTGATTGGAGTAAATAGCATTAATGCAGAAAAGGCAAACAGCTAATGCAGCGGCAAAGCCAACAACATTGAGCAAAGTATAGGAGAAGTTCTTCTTGAAATTTCGAAAGCTTATTTTCAGGAAGTGGTAAAGCAATGGTTGTCGCATAGATGTATTGATGAATGTTGATTTTAAGACTGATGGTCTTATCATTTTAATTACTTCTTTTTTGTATAATCGAGTAGCCTCATGAAGTCCGAGGGCTGTGTAGTTTTCAATAAACTCTTCTTCCAAGTCTCCTTGTAACTCCAAGTAATACTCTTGCTTACAAAACCATTTAAAGAGTCTTGTATGAAAGTGAGGAGGGGATGGCCGTGGTTTAGGCATACTTAAGCTCTAGTTGGGTACTTGGTATTTTATCCCAAAGTCTATTTCGCATTTCTCTGAGCTCATGAAGCGCTGACTTGCCCTTGTTACTTACCTCATAGTAGCGTTTTGGCCTACCACCTCTTTCTTCATTGGCTTCGCCTTGTTGGGATGTCAGATAACCTTTCTCCTCCAGTCGTGTCAGAGCGGTATGGAGGGCACCTCTGCTAATACTTCTTTTGCTGTTCTTATTGATTTCTCGTTTGATACTTACACCGTACGCATCGTCTCCTAAAACTAAAATCGTAAGTAGTGCAAGTTCTTGAAACTCGCCTAAATGTGAACCTTTCATAGTGGTCTAGTTCTAATTTGAAGACGAATATAAAGAACTTGTTCTAATTTGAAGACACGATTATGAAAGAATTTTTTTAGGCAGCGTTCGGTTTTTGTTATTGATGAATGAAGCTTATGACTAGCTAAAGACCTGAGATAAGGTAATCTTGCTTTTGGTCTCCATAGACTGATTCAAATGTGATATTGATTCGCATTCCTCCTTTTTGAGTTTCACCTGCCTTGTAAGAAATAAGAACGATTTCTTCATTTGGAGCAAGGATATAAGAACCGAATGTTCTGCTTCCTAAAGTGACAATGGTTGAGTCTGCATAGGAGAGTGCAGAGTTCCAAGAGGTAAAGGTGCTGTCATTTACTAAAAAGGTATAATCCGTAATGATGGCAGGGCCATTGCCTTTATTCCATAGGCCAACCTTTGTGGTATCCCCTGTCGTATAGGTTGTCCAATTGACATAAGGCATTAATGATAGCCTATCATGCTTTCTTTGATGATTTGCCTGCCAAATGGATACAAAGACAGCTAATAAAGCAATGGTAGTTAAGGCGTAAGAATCTAATTTAGATATTGACTTGTTTGACATAACTATATGATAGAAGACACTGTATACTGTTTCAATCGTTTCTGAGGCTTTCCGCAGGGTTTGACTTGGCGGCCTTGTGAGCTTGAAACCCAATCGTGAGCATGGCAATTACCATTACCGCGAGGGCGCCACTTCCGGGTTCCCAGAATTGAATTTCTTTCGTGTACTCTACATCCTCCAACATAGTTGTTCGGTATACATACAAGCTCAATGGAATGGCCGCTCCGGCCGCGATCAAGAATATAATTGCGAAATTTTTGGATAGGAGTACCAAAATGTTTCCCACAGTAGCACCCAATACTTTTCGTATGGTGAGCTCTTTTATACGAGACTCGGCAGCATAGACAGCCATTCCAAGAAGCCCAAGAATGGAGACAGAGATAGCAATAATGGAGAGGAGTCCGTAGGTCTTCAGGGATGAAGAAATATCGGAGTAAGTTCTTTCAATATCCTCTTTAAAGAAGGTGGCGTTGAACTCATGATCTTTGTCTAGCTCATCCCACGCTTCTTCAAGCTTTTTCATTGTGGCGACAAGGTCGTTTGATTTTACCTTCAAGTTCACGTATTGGAAATCTCCTTGGTTTCTGACAAAAGCGAACGGCTGGAGTTCATTGTAGATGGTGCCATAATGGAAATCTTTCACTACACCAGTTATCACTCTTTCTTGACCATAAAATTTCACTTTTACACCCAAGGCGTCTTCGTACGATTGAAAGTTGAAAAACTTTATCAGTTGCTCGTTTACAATCATTTGGTCTTTTCGGCCGTCATTTCGAAAATTTTCACCTGCTAACAGCTGATGCTCTAGATTTTCCAAGTAGTGCTCATCGATGGTATTTAAATAGATACTCACTGAGTCTTGCCCGACCTTCCCTCTATTAGAATTAAGGCTACCCGTGCTCGGAATAACTGATGATTTGGAGGCGAATTGGACCTCTGCAATTTGAGAGAGTGTATTCAGCACCAAGTCCGGATCATTCCCTTGCATGGGAACATTGAGAATGTTTTCGGTTGTATAACCAAGGTCAAAGTTGAGCGCGAATTTGTATTGCTGATAAGCCAATGTGACCAAAACAGCAAAACCCATGGATAAGGCAAATTGAACACCAACAAGGATGTTTCTAAGTCCAAAGCCCTTGGAGTTTTTCATTTTTGAGATTCCTTTCATGATAGCTATTGGATGAAATTTAGTCATCATAATAGCTGGAATGAGCCCAGCAACTACCCCAATGAGTATAGCAAAGACCGTAAACATCAAGTAGTCAGCCGATGTCAAGTCTAGGGTAGTGGTTCTAGAGATATAGAAATCGAGTGTAAGAAACTCGGGTTTTATTAGACTGAAAATTAGGAATGCTAGGAGTAGAGAGAGTAAGGATACAAAAACGGCTTCGGCAATGAACTGGATGAATATTTGACTTTTTTTGGCACCAACAACCTTTCGCACACCGATTTCCTTAGCCCTTTTTAAGGAACGGGCTATCGTTAAGTTGGCATAATTAAAACATGCACAGAACATAACGACAAGGGTTAAAATAACCATCCGGTTTACCTTCTCTTTTGGCATAACCGTGCCGAACTGGTTGTATTTGTCATCTCCTGGGAAGATATCGAGCATAGCTTCGGTACTTAGCACAAGGTCTTCGTCCTCACCTGTGTTCTTGGCATTTTCTTCCTCGGCCATTACATCTATCTGGGCTTGCAAAGTATTGAGGTCCAGTTCAGGAGAGAGTAAGACGTAAACATGAGCACTCCACATGTTATGCCAGTTGTCGAAATACCCTTTTTTGTAGCGTTCCATTGACTTCATAGAGCTCATAGAGGCAATGGCGTCAAACTTAATGTGGGAATTATTAGGTACATCATCAAGGACGGCCGTAACGGTATATTGCTGATCTGACTTTTTCAATACTTCACCGAGTACGTTGGTCTCCCCGAAAACTTTGAGTGCTGTTTCAGCCGTCAGTACAACAGAAAAGGGATTTGTTAGTGCTGTCTCAAGATTACCATGTAGAACGTCAAAAGTAAAAACATCAAAGAATTCTTCACTTGCAAAGAAGCCACTGGTGTAGAACATATTGTCGTTATAGGCTAAGTCGCCATTAAATCCCTTAAAAATGGAAACGACTTTTTCTACCCCTGCTAAATCAGCTCTGGCTCTTTCTCCTGTTAGGAGGGAGGTAGTTGCATACCGGTATGTCTCTCCATTCGAGCGTACTTGGTCATTAGTTATCCGGTAAATTCTATCCTTGTTTTCATGAAAGGTGTCATATCCGTCAATCTCAGTTACAAAGGCTATGGTGAGCAGTGCCACAGCCATACTGATGCCTAAACCGAAAATGTTGATTACAGAGAACAGCTTGTTTCTGGCAAGAGAACGGATAGTGACTAGGGTGTAATTTTTGAGCATGGCGGTGTTGTTTAGTTTTTGAAATTTGAGTTTTCCTACGACTGATGGCCTGAGCATTTTTATTATTTCTGACCGATAAATGCCCTTAGCCTTTCTAATTCCTTTTTCTTCTACATTTATATAAAACCTCTCCTCTAGATCTCCTTGAAGCTCTTCATAGAAAGAGTCGTTGCAGACCCATTTGAATAACTGTGTCCACAGTTCGGGTAATTTTGGAAGATTACTCATCCTTGAAAAGGTTGTAACGCTACTTTCGGTACGGCACTCCAGAGATCGTCTCTTACAGACTTAGCCTCGTGAAGAGCGCTCTTTCCTAGATTAGTTACTTGATAGTAACGCTTTCTCCGACCACCCCGTTCGGCAGTAGCCCCTCCATATTCTGAAGAGATAAAACCTTTTTCATCAAGCCGAGTCAGTGCCGTGTGTAGCGCCCCACGGCTAACATCACGACCGGTTCGCTTTCCAATCTCATCTTGGATAGTAATGCCATAAGCGTTTTCCCCCAGTACCAAAATGGTCAGTAGGACAATCTCTTGAAACTCTCCTAAATACGTGCCTTTCATGATTAGTTACTTAAATGAAGACCAAATCTATTGATTTAATTCTTAAATGAAGACTAGATAGCGAATAAATATTTTGTTGGAATAAAAAAAAGACCCCTCAGTAAGTCTGAAAGGGTCTATAAATTAGGGGTTTAACAAAGTGTTATTTTGAAGCAGTAGCTCGCGCTCTACGCTTATTTTCTTTTTTAATTTGTTTGAAATTCGCTTTGGTAACTTTTTCGCCAGTGCTTAAGTGGTGTTCAATGGAAATAAAGTAATCGTTGATCAACTTTTTAAAACTGCCTTTTGCAAAGCCACCCATAAACGCGGGTTTGGTTCGGTATTGCATTTTGAAAGTAAACATACTCGTCCCATTACCTAAGTCATCTATATCGTACACTGCACGTGTATATTCTGGATTCACAGGAAACTTTCCAGCTTGGGAGACTTGATTTGTAAACGACATGCTCTCAGGAGAATAATTGATCATTTTTTCTTGAAGGTATTGTGTGTGTTTTTTATTAAAGTAACAAATGCGCTCTGCTCCTTCACCTGCCTTCAGGCTTCCGTTTACATAGTTTGATTCAATGATTTTTGGATGGGAATAGGCCACTGCGCCATAGTCTTCTCCCACTATTGCCCAGACCTTTTCGGCCGGAAAGGGAATAACTTTTGATACCTCAAATTTCTGTACTTTTTTCTCTTTCTGCGCTAGAGTAGGAGTGCTTGCTAGTGTTGTTACCGCCATGATTAAAATTGTTATAAGATTCCTCATTGTTCTTTTTTCTTATTAGAGCAAGAGGTTAGGCAGGTGTTACAACTTAGTTGAGGTTTAAAAGTGCAATAACACGTTCGTCATTGATGAAATCATCCAAAAATTCTTTCTTATCGAAGTCTTGTTTAAAAGGTAATTGACCATGCAGTTCCATGTACTTTTCGTCCATTAACTCAGAAAGGTAGTCTGAGGTGTCAGCAATATGTACTTGGAAGTTGGCATATTCTTGTCGATTGAAGAGTAGGTTTTTACTATCGAGAATCTGTTTTTTAATAACTGCGGTGACTTTTTTATGACAACGACATGGGTTCGCTTTATTAACAAGACCGCATTTGTCGTTCATAAAATTGAAAAGATCTTTTTTAGCCCTAGAAAGGCGTACCCTGAAATTACCTTTGGAAATGTCTAAGATTTCGGCCCCAACGGTATGATCTGCATTAAAGAGGCCCCCAAGAATATAAACTAACCTCTGTTCACGCGTTAAGCACAACAACATGCCAGACATGCAGGCTAGATTCATTTCGCGGATTTCCGTGGCTTTTTCTTCCTGCTCCATCTCAGTCATTTCTATGTCTGGTATACCAGCTAGTCGCTGACTGAAGGCTCCGAAATCCTCGTTCACCAACGTTTCACGCTTCTGCTTAGTCATCTGAAGAAAATGATTTGTCACTATCCGGTAAAGCCAAGTGCGGAACTCAGACTCTCCTCTAAACTTCGATAGGTTAGTGATCACTTTGACCATGACCTCTTGGGTGATATCCTGTGCATCATCTGGCATCTGGACCATTTTCCAAGCGATGTTGTAGATATAGGGTTGATGTTTTTTCAGTAGGGATTCCAAGGCAACTTTATCCCCCTTTACAGCTTTTCTTATCAATAGCTTATCGTCTTCGTCAGACTTATAATCAGTTAGAAATGGATTCATGACAAATTTGCTTTAAGCTATGATTACAGAATTGGCAAAGTGTTACAGCTTTATTAATGGTTTTATTCTGATCGTAGTGTTTGTGCTGGGTTAGACTTTGCTGCCTTCCAAGTTTGGCTGCCTATGGTTAAGAAGCCGATGGCCAAAATTGCAATCACTCCGGATAAAAGCTCAATGGCTCCTATCGATACCCGGTTTGTTATATCGTTTAGAATAAATGTATCGAATGCGAAGTAAGTGAGGGGCATAGCCACAAATGCTGCCAAACAAAGTAGCCATATAAAATTTTTAGTGAGAAGTGTTACGAGACTTCGTTCATTTGCACCGAGCACTTTTCTTATACTGATTTCTTTAAGTCTTGTCTCTGCTGTGTAAACGCTCATTCCAAGTAGGCCCATTATAGCAATGGAAATCGTAATGAAAGCTAAGAAACCCACCACTTTGAAGAGTATACTGAAATTGGCATAGGCTCTTTCAATCCGTTCATCGTAGAACTGCGCTTCAAAGTCGTGCACATCATCAACTTCTTTCCATGCAGTTTCAATTTTACTCATGGTCGATGGCAAATCATTTGTATTTACTTTGAGATTTATTACGGTGTATTTCTCATTGTTATGTTTGAACCCGAAAGGTTCGATTTCATTAGTGATCTTTCCGTAGTGAAAATCTCTGACGACACCGATAATCCTTAATCTTTTCTCATTCACCTCCACATATTTGTCTATAGCTTCTAAAGGAGTACCAATGTTAAATCTTTCAAGCGCTTTTTCGTTCAAAATAATCTCTGTCTCCTGACTTGCCGTTTTGGCGCTACCAGAAAAGTTTACACCAGCAATCAATTCATGCTGCATTAAAGGGATGTATTGATCATCTATTGCATTAAGAAAGAGTGTAATTGAATCAGTTGGGTCTTCGAACTTGGCATTAGAGCCATGCGTACTACCCGTGCTTAAAACGAGCATTGATTTTGAAATCTGTGTGATCTCAGGAATCTTCGCGAATTCTCTGGTAAGCAAGTCAATGTCGTTTCCCTGAATCCTTACGTTTAATATATTTTCAGTTTTAAAGCCAAGGTCAAAGCCTAGTGCATGCTTGTATTGTTTATAGCCAATACTTGTAGAAATAATGAAGATGAGTGATAGTGTAAACTGAATCACTATGAGCGCTTTCCTCAAGGTCACTTTTGTGAAAACCTTGGTAGATGCTGCACTTTTTAGAGCATGAGCAGCCTTAAGTTTAGATAAAAATAGCGCAGGAAAGGAACCAGCCATTACCCCGATTGCTATAGCAAAAACTAAGAAGTATGCGAAGAGTTGTGGTTTGGTTTCTAGTTTGTAGGCATCGGCCAATTGTGGAAGTAAGTTTTGAAATTGGGGCTTAATGAGCTGGAACAGAAAGAAAGAAATAATCAAAGAGGTGAGGGTTATAATGATCGCTTCTACAATAAACTGTACAAAGACTTGGCCTCTTGAAGCACCCACTACTTTGCGCACACCAACTTCTTTAGATCTTCGCAATGACCTGGCTAGGGACAAGTTCGTATAGTTGAACCCAGCAGACAGTATAACTACTAAAGTGAGTCCTCCAAAGAGCCATATTACTTCTATACCGATGATTTTACCAATCGAATTTGCCATTTCAGCTTCTAAAACAATGTTCGTCAATGGCTGGAGCCTAGTAGTGACTTTTACCCTATCAGCGTTTGAGTTTTCTTCTTCACTTATGAGTTGTAGCTTGTTGTCGATTTGTAACGGGTCAACACCTTCTCCTAGTTTTAGGTAGACATAATTAGCCCAGATGTTATCCCAAGAAATCCAATAATTCTCTTCAGGTGTTTCGTTTTGTTTGTTGATGAAAGTGCTCAATGAGGCCATCGATTCAAAAGTGAAGTGCGATGCATGAGGAGGCTTTTTCACAATTCCCGTAACCGTATAACTGATACCCTCCGTGGTTGTAAGAATTTCCCCCATAGCCTCATCATTTCCAAATAGCCTGTAGGCCGTTTCATCTGTGATGATAATAGTATTAGGTTCTGAGAGTGCCGTCTCTGCATTTCCCTGTAATAGCTCAAATGAGAATACATCGAAGAATTTATCAGAAGCATATCTTCCCGATACGGGGTAAGTGTTATCTCCAATCTTAAAATCTTGAGTAAAGTTGTCGACTATAATTACAGACGCTCCAATTCCAGGAATTTCTTCCTGCGCTCGTTGTCCAGCTAGAATTGAGGTGGAGGCAAATTCATTCGAATCTTGCTCAAGTACTTTGTATTGAGTGACAATTCTGTGGATTCTGTCGTAGTCGGCATGAAACTTATCGTAACTGAAAGTTTCATGAATTATAGTGATGACTAACAGGCAAACGGACATGCTGATGGCAAGCCCAATGATGTTGATAGCTGAGAAAAGTTTATTTCTAGCTATGCTTCTGACCGATGTTTTGAAGTAATTTTTGAACATTACTAATTGAGTTAATTGATCTAATATTTTAATTTTTCTGACCGCGAAGGGTCGAAAGAACCTAATCACGTCCAACGTATATCTGAACCGAGCTGACCGAGCTCCATGTGATTCGAATCTTTTGTTAAAGTCCTCTTCTATATCGCCTGAGATATCTTCATATAAACCGGGCTTGCAGTACCATTTTAGGAACCGTTTGGATAAATGAGGAGGAGTATGGTTTTCCTGAGCAGGGTTCACGCAGTCCAATTTACCTGGAACACTTGTTCAGGAATAGCATTCCATAACTGATCTCTCTGTGCACGGCTATCCTGAAGCGTCTTTAATCCATATGCGGTAATCGTAAAGTACTTTTTTCGCTTACCGCCTCTTATGTTGGTGGCTTCTCCAAATGTGCTTTCAATTAAGCCTTTCTTTTCAAGGCGGTTTAAAGCTGCATGAACAGTACTAAGTGTCACAGATCTGGCTGTCGTATGCTTTATTTCATCTTTGATACCAACACCATAAGCTTCGGGGTAGAGTGTTCCTATGGTAAGTAGAACAAGTTCTTGAAATTCTCCGAGGTTCGTTCCTTTCATAGCTATATAATTCGTATTTGACGATAATATTAAAGATTAAATTCGTAAATGACGATAATATGAGAAAGAATTTTTGACTAGGGATGAAGTGGGAGTACTAGAAGGGTGTGAAATTCGATAAACTTCATCCACAATTGTGGATGAAGTTTAAGGAGTACGCTTACTCTGAGCGTAAGGTTTGTGCAGGGTTAGACTTTGCTGCCTTCCAAGTTTGGCTACCTATGGTAGAAAAGCCTATCACGAAAATGACAATTACCCCTAATAATAGCTCAATTATACCAATGTTTGCCTTGTGTGCTTGATCGGATAGAATGACAGTTTCGAACAAGTAATACGTGGCAGGGATGGCAATTAAAGATGCAATGAGTAACAACCACATAAACCCTTTAGACAATAGTTTGATCAGGCTGCCCTCGGTAGCCCCTAGTACTTTGCGAATGCTAATTTCTTTTAATCTTGTCTCTGCCGTGTAAACTCCCATGCCTAGTAGTCCCAAGGCAGATATCGTGATTGTAACAAAAGCCAAGAAGCCCACTACGGTGAACATGACCGAGAACTCTGAGTAGGCAGCTTCAATTCTTTCATCGTAAAATGAGCCCCTAAATTCATGAACCTCGTCAAACGCTATCCAAGCATCTTCTATCTTTTTTCTGGTAGCCAAAATGTTGTCACTCTTGATTTTCAGGTTGAGCATTTGCGCTCTTTGAGGAAGGTGTCTAAAAACAAAGCACTTAATGTCTGAATCCAGCGTGGCATAGTTAAAGTTCTTTACCACCCCTTGCACAATCAGCGATGTTTCAGTACCGAACTTTAAAACTTTACCGATAGCTTCTTCTGGTGTACCGAGTTTAAAATGCTTTAAAACAGTTTCGTTGACAATGACGGTCTCTTCTTTTTCAACTTTGTCCTTTGCTACAAAATTAGTTCCGGCTAAAAGCTTATGCTTCATTAGGGGAATGTAATTATGATCAATTTGGGAAAGGTAAACTGTTGCCGAATCAAGTCCATCTTCACTTTTCGCTTGGTTAGAGTAACGGCTACCCGTGCTTAAAACATGAGAGGAGCGTGAAATGTCAATGATTTCGGGAATGCGTTCAAATATTGCCTTCGTTAATTCTGGATCGTTACCCGCTAGACTAACATTCAGAACATTTTCTGTATCAAAGCCTAGGTCGTAGTTAAGGGCATACTTGAATTGTTTGTAAGCAATGCTGGCAGAAATGATAAAAGCCAGAGATAATGTGAACTGAACGACTATCAATACTTTTCTAAGGCTGATTTTGGAAAAAAGCCTTGTTCCCGATACGTCTTTAAGGACTTGAATAGCTTTTAGCCGCGATAGGAATAACGATGGTAAGAAGCCTGCTGATATGCCTACTATGATTGCGAATAAAAAGAAGTATAAGAACATGATCGGCTCATGATCAAGCTTCAAACTTCTTTGCATTTCTGGGCTAATATTTAGGAATAGTGGCTTAAGCAGAAAGAAAAGGAGGTAAGCAAGAATTAATGAAAACACTGAGATAATGCATGCCTCAATGGTGAATTGAGTGAACACTTGTTTTCGCGTAGCCCCAACTACTTTGCGCACGCCAACTTCTTTAGCCCTTCTCAAGGATCGTGCAATGGAAAGGTTAGTATAATTGAAGCCTGCTGAAAGGATAACGACAAAGGCCAGAACTCCCAGAATCCAAATGGCTTCATTTCCGATGCTTTCTCCTATTTGATTGTTCAAATCACCTCCTGACATTATGTTTGTCAGGGCCTGGGTCCCTAAATAAATTTGAGTTTGGGCTTTCGGATCATTTTCATCATCTGCAATGGCTGCAAGTCGCGATTGAACTTGCTCAACACTTGTGTTTTCGTCAAGTTTAAAGTAGGCGTAGTTGGACCACATATTGTCCCAACTGAGCCACCATTCATTCTCGGTTTGCTTCTGCTGTTGTTCATAGGTGCTATATGAAATGAGCGCTGAAAACTTAAAATGTGAGTTGAATGGGGGCTTTTCTACTACACCAGTAACTTTATAGTTTTTCTCATTCATTAAAATAACCTGATCCATTGGGTCTACTCCAGGGAAGAATTTCTCGGCAGTTTCATCCGTGAGAATTACTGAGTATGGTTCCGCTAGGGCAGTATGCTGGTCTCCCCTTATTAACTTAAAAGAGAACACTTCAAAAAAGTCATTATCTACCCATGGGGCGTTGAATGGAAAGGTCTTATCACCAATTTTGGCGTCTGCACTAAAACTCCTTGAGATAACTGTGGCAGCCGCAATACCGGGAACTTCTTCTTTGAGTCTCTTACCTGCGAGCACAGAGGTGGAGGCAAAGACATTGGGGTCATTGTCTAAATACTGCTGTGTATTTGTGATTCTATGGATTCTATCGTGATCCGCATGAAAGCGATCATAATTTCTGACTTCGCTGAATAAGGTAATCATCAGTAAACAGACTGACATACTAATGGCTAGTCCGAATACATTGATTGCAGAGAAAAGTTTATTTCGACCGATGCTTCTAATGGATGTTTTGAAGTAGTTTTTGAACATGATGAATTGAGTTAATTGATCTAATATTTCGAGTTTTTTGACCGTGTAGGGCTTAAAAAATTTGAGTACGTCTAGCGTATAATTCAAGCGAGCCCTTCGCTTGCCTTTCGTTTCTAGATTCCTTTCAAAGTATTCGTATAAGTCACCCTGAAGGTCTTCGAATAGTTCTGGCTTGCAGTACCATTCGAGTAGCCTATTGGCCAACTTAGGTGGATGAATACCTTTGTTTTTCATATAAACTTTAAATTGAATTCCGGGATTACGCTCCAGAATTGATCGCGTTGTTCTTTCACTTTGGTTAGTGCCACTTTGCCGGCATGGGTGACGGTAAAGAAGCGTTTTCTGCGACCACCTCTAGCATTTGTTGGGTCTCCTAAGTGAGATTTTACATAGCCTTTTTTATCTAGCCGGTTCAGAACGGCATGTACTACACTTAGCTTAACTTTTCGTTCAGTAACACGCTCAATTTCGTCACAGATAGATACGCTGTAGGCCTCTTCCATTAAAACGGCAATGGTCAACAAGACCACTTCTTCGAATTCCCCTAGGTTAGTTCCTTTCATACTTCGGTATTTATTCTTTAAATGTATAAAAAATAGGTAGTCGTTACCTTATTAATTATACAAAACATGAATATATCCTTTGTGTACATTTTCGATGGTAAGGTTAATACGTTGGAAAATGTAAAGAAAGCAAGTGGCGGTCAACTGCAATTGTACTGTACTCAATTGTCGAATTGTTGAAATAAAAAAAGCAATCACTATTAATGATTGCCTTTCAATGTCTTGAGTGTGAATACAATTAAACAGTCATGATGTCTTTTTCCTTGATCTCAAGAAGATCATCGAGTTGCTTGACATAATTATCTGTTAACGTTTGTACATCGCCTTCGGCACCTTTTATGGCATCTTCTGACACACCGTCTTTCTGTAGTTTCCTGAGCTCATCATTGGCCTCTTTGCGGGCATTTCTGACACTCACCTTGGCGTCTTCAGTCACTGCCTTGGATTGCTTAACGAGTTGAATTCTACGTTCTTCAGTCAGTTGAGGCACATTGATAATGATGCTTTCACCATCGTTTTGAGGGTTAAGGCCTAAGTCACTATTGATAATAGCTTTTTCAATTTCTTTTATTGTCGACTTTTCCCAAGGCTTAATAAAGATGGTTCGAGCATCTGGAGTTGTCAGAGAGGCAACTTGGTTTAGTGGGGTAGAAGCACCATAGTAATCAACCATCAAACCATCAAGCATACTAGGCATAGCTTTGCCAGCTCGAATTTTGGATAACTCAACTTTACATCTTGTGATGGCTTTATCCATCATCTCTTTTGCAGTCTCTAAATAAATCTCAATCTCTTCCATAAGGGTTAGCTTATAAGTGTACCGACTTGTAAGTCTCCACTTACAAGTGTTTCTAAATTGCCAATTTTATTCATATCAAAGACAATGATGGGCACATTATTTTCCTGACAAAGGGTAAAGGCAGTCATGTCCATGATATTGTATCCGTTGCGAATTACTTCCTCAAAACTTAGTTTCTCAAATCTTTTTGCGTCTGGATCTTTTTCGGGGTCCGCACTATATACACCATCTACCCGCGTGCCTTTAAGTACTACATCTGCTTCGATTTCTATCGCTCTTAAGCTTGCAGTCGAATCAGTTGTGAAGTAGGGGTTACCAATACCGGCTCCAAATATTACCACTCTTCCTTTTTCAAGGTGACGCACTGCTCTCCTCCTAATAAATGGTTCGCACACAGCCTCCATTTTAATTCCAGACATTAGTCGAGTGTACATTCCATGCTTTTCCAGCGTACTCTGAATAGCCATTGCGTTGATGACCGTGGCCAACATACCCATGTAGTCTCCTTGTACTCTGTCAATGCCAGAAGCTTCGGCCTGAACGCCTCTATATATATTCCCACCACCTATTACAATAGCGACCTCAACACCTTTGTCGTGTATTTTCTTGATATCTAATGCGTACTGCTCTAAGCGGGCAGAATCAATACCGTAATTTTGTTCCCCCATGAGGGCCTCACCACTCAGCTTTAACAATACTCTTTTGTAACCCATTTCTTCGTTCTAAAATTTTATCAGTATTTGACCCTTTTCTACACTTTTTCCTTTGACCACTTCGATTGACGCAACGGTGCCATCTCCAGGCGCTTTGAGAACGTTTTCCATTTTCATTGCCTCCAAGATGAGTAGCTGATCTCCTTTTTTAACCTCTTGACCAGGTGTTACTAATATATCGAGAATAAGGCCTGGCATCGGAGCTTTCATATCGTTTACCTGAGGTGCATCAAGGTTGGCGATGCCCATCTTTTCAAGCAGCATATCCATTTTGTCTTTGAGCTCAACTTCGAAAATTGATTTTTCGATTTTTATGGTAGCAGATTTAGTCTGTACATCAATGTTTAATATTTCTGCTCGAAAGCTCTTGTGATCCTTTAAAATCAAAAATGTAGTGTTGCTCTTTTGATTTAAAGACCAATTGTAAGGTTGGTTATTGTAGAGAAGCTGGTCTCCGTCAAATGCTATTGAAACAGTGTCTCCTGAAGTGGATGTGGTTTGATACATTCAGTATATTTTTATCCTTAAGCCCCAGACAAAGTAACGTAGAGAAATATTCAGTCTGAAATCACGCAAATATATAGAACTATTTTGAATGGTTTGATCTCAAACAATAGCTACTTTTTGGGTTTTTGTAATGCTGACAGTTTGGCTCATAAAACTGCTAGGAGACCACTTTAAGCCCTATTTTCATGTATACTGAAAAAGGTGCATCTTTTTATTACAATTATTTGAATAAAATAAAAAAGGGTCTAATTTTGCAGTCCCTTTCGCAGAGAGGGTTTTTTGTGCGCTCTTTAACGTTCTGATAATCAAGGGGGGATACCAAAGCGGCCAACTGGGACGGACTGTAAATCCGTTGTCTTATGACTTCGCAGGTTCGAATCCTGCTCCCCCCACAATGCACACTGTAGCTTTAAGTGAAAGTGTACATTTCTCATCGATAAGTGTTGATGGTAAGTGATTTGTTCATTTACGCCAAGGCTTGCGATGAACAAGCGGGTGTAGCTCAGTTGGTAGAGCGACAGCCTTCCAAGCTGTAGGTCGCCGGTTCGAACCTGGTCACCCGCTCATTACTTCGAGTTACAAGTTCGAAGTTCTGGGTTCCGAGTTATGTTTGACTAAGAACATTGAACGTAGAACTGAGATTCGGAGAAAAGCCGATGTAGCTCAGGGGTAGAGTGCTTCCTTGGTAAGGAAGAGGTCACGAGTTCAAATCTCGTCATTGGCTCTAGAAAGAAATTAATAATTTGGACCGAAGTACGGTTCATGGCTTAAGAATAAATTATAACATTAATATTAACTAAAATTAATCATGGCTAAAGAAACCTTTGACCGTTCCAAGCCGCACGTTAATATAGGTACTATCGGTCACGTTGACCACGGTAAGACCACATTAACTGCTGCAATTACTAAAGTATTAGCAGACTCAGGTCTTGCTGAAAACAGAGATTTCTCTTCAATTGACAATGCTCCTGAAGAGAAAGAAAGAGGTATTACAATTAATACTTCACACGTAGAATATGCTACGGAAAACAGACACTACGCACACGTTGACTGTCCAGGTCACGCGGATTATGTGAAAAACATGGTTACGGGTGCTGCTCAGATGGATGGTGCTATTCTAGTAGTAGCTGCTACCGATGGTCCAATGCCTCAAACAAGAGAGCATATCCTTTTGGCTCGTCAGGTAGGTGTTCCTGCTTTAGTTGTTTTCATGAACAAGGTTGACCTTGTTGATGATGAAGAACTTCTTGAGCTAGTTGAAATGGAAGTAAGAGAATTGCTTTCTTTCTACGAATTCCCTGGTGATGATATCCCTGTAATCCAAGGATCTGCTTTAGGTGGATTGAATGGTGATGACAAATGGGTAGGAAAGATTGTTGAGTTAATGGCTGCTGTGGATGATTATATTCCACTTCCTGAGCGCTTAACTGACAAAGATTTCTTAATGCCTGTTGAAGACGTATTCTCGATCACTGGTCGTGGTACTGTTGCGACTGGTAGAATCGAAAGAGGTGTAATTAACTCTGGAGATCCTGTTGACATTATCGGTATGGGTGCAGAAGACATGAAGTCTACTATCACTGGTGTTGAGATGTTCCGTAAGATTTTGGATAGAGGTGAAGCTGGTGACAACGTTGGTCTATTGCTTAGAGGTATCGAGAAAGCTGATATCAAAAGAGGAATGATTATTTGTAAGCCTGGTTCTGTGAATCCTCACGCACACTTCAAAGCTGAAGTATACGTGCTTTCAAAGGAAGAAGGTGGACGTCATACTCCATTCTTTAACAAGTACCGTCCTCAGTTCTACTTAAGAACAACTGACGTAACTGGTGAAATCATGCTTCCGGCTGACATCGAAATGGTTATGCCTGGTGATAACGTGACTATCGAAGTTAACTTAATTAACAAGGTAGCACTTGAGCCTGGACTACGATTTGCGATCAGAGAAGGTGGTAGAACAGTAGGTGCTGGTCAGGTAACTGAAATTCTTGACTAAGAGGTCAAGTCACATATAGATTTTTTATTCAAACGCGTTTTCGATTTTTCGGAAACGCGTTTGTTTCGTTATTAATAATTTTCTAAATTTGCAGCCCGTTTCGAGCTTCTGCTGCAATAGAGACACAATTTTAAAGAAGATTATCTTCTAAGGATAAGTGTTTTAAGTCATTGAATATCAGTGATATATAGAGAGAGGCTTGAATGGAGTTGAATACGGGTGTAGCTCAGTTGGTAGAGCAGTGGTCTCCAAAACCAAAGGTCGTGAGTTCGAATCTTACCACCCGTGCAAAAAAAAGAAGTAAAACCGATGAGTAAATTAAAGTCCTTTGTAACCGCTTCTTATGACGAGATGAGGCATAAAGTAAGCTGGCCTAAGTATTCTGATCTTCAGAGTAGTTCGGTGTTAGTTTTGGTAGCCTCTTTAATCTTTGCACTATTTATTGGTGTGATAGATTTAGGGTTCGATGAAATAATGGACTGGTTTTACAAGCTATAAGAAAAGATCGAACGATGTCAGAACTTAAGTGGTATATGGTTAGGGCCGTATCAGGTCAGGAAAGAAAAGCGAAAGATTATCTTGAGAACGAGATTGACCGTGAGCAATTCATGGAAGAAATCCCTCAGGTAATGATTCCTTCAGAAAAGGTGTACGAGATCCGTAATGGAAAGAAAAAGTCTCGTGACCGTAACATGTTTCCTGGCTACATTATGGTACAAGCTAATCTGGCCAATGGTGAAGTCGTTCACATGATCAAAAATATTCCTGGAATCATAGGGTTCTTAGGTCAAAAGGCTGGCCAAGCTTCCACACCGCCAGTCCCATTACGTCAAGGCGAAGTCGACCGTATCTTAGGTAAGGTTGAAGAGATTGATGATTTTGACGAACAACTAGATTCTCCATACATAGTGGGAGAGACCGTAAAAGTAATGGACGGTCCTTTCAGTGGGTTTACAGGAACCATAGAGGAGGTATTTGAGGAACGAAGAAAACTTAATGTTATGGTTAAGATCTTCGGCCGAAATACACCTGTTGAATTAAGTTACATGCAAGTAGAAAAACAAGATTAATATGGCTAAAGAAATAGCTGGTTATCTGAAGTTGCAAGTCAGGGGAGGCCAAGCCAACCCTTCTCCACCGGTAGGTCCGGCATTGGGTTCGAAAGGACTTAATATCATGGAGTTTTGTAAGCAGTTCAACGGACGTACTCAAGATAAAATGGGTCAGGTATTACCTGTTCTCGTGACTATCTTCAGTGATAAGTCTTTTGAATTTGTAATCAAGACACCTCCGGCACCAGTAATGCTACTAGAGGCTTCTAAACAAAAGAAAGGTTCAGCTGAACCTAACAGAGTTAAAGTGGGTAGCGTAACCTGGGATCAGGTAAAAGAGATCGCAGAAGTTAAAATGCCGGATTTGAATGCTTTTACTATCGAGTCTGCCATGAAAATGGTGGCTGGTACAGCTAGAAGTATGGGGTTAAGGGTGAGTGGTAAAGCACCTTGGAATAACTAAAGATTTGTACAAATGGCAAAGTTGACAAAAAAGCAAAAATTAGCTTTTAGTAAATATGATCCAGTCAAACAGTATGGACTAGATGAAGCCGCAGGTATTGTTAAGGAAATTAACGGTGCTTCATATGACGCTTCAGTAGATATCGATATTCGTTTGGGAGTGGATCCTCGAAAAGCTGACCAAATGGTAAGAGGTGTAGTTGCGCTTCCCCATGGTACAGGTAAAGAGGTGACGGTGCTTGTGCTTTGTACTCCTGATAAGGAGCAAGAAGCAAAAGATGCAGGTGCAGATCACGTAGGGTTAGACGATTACATTTCTAAAATAGAAGGTGGTTGGACTGACATCGATGTGATTATCACTATGCCTACTGTAATGGCCAAAGTTGGTCGTTTGGGAAGAGTATTAGGACCAAGAGGTCTTATGCCAAACCCAAAAGCAGGAACTGTTACACTTGATGTGGCAAAAGCAGTACAAGATGTTAAAGGCGGTAAGATCGACTTTAAGGTAGATAAATTTGGAATCATTCATACTAGTATTGGTAAGTCATCTTTCTCTCCTGAGAAGATTGCTGAAAATGCAAATGAAGTGCTTCAGATGATATCTAAATTAAAGCCAGCTTCAGCTAAGGGTACTTATTTTAAAAGTATCAACATCTCAACAACGCAAAGCCCTGGAGTGAAAATAGATAAAAACTCAATTTCCGGACTATAATCATGAATAGAGTAGAAAAAGCAGCTTTAATTGAAGAATTGGTAGTGAAGTTTTCGTCAAACGATAACTTTTATATCACTGATGCATCCGGAATGTCGGTTGCTCAGACCAATGCTTTGAGAAAATTGTGCTTCGAGCGAGGAATCGAGTACAGAGTGGTGAAAAATACTATGGTACAAAAAGCATTGGAGCAGTTAGATACTGACTATGTGCCTTTTGACGATAGTGTATTGAGAGGTTTTACTGGCGTTATGTTCTCAGGAGAGAATTCTAATGCTCCAGCGAAATTGATCAAAGAATTCAGAAAAAAATCAGGTATTGCATCTCCATTATTAAAGGGCGCGTCTATCGACACGGACCTTTTTATCGGAGAAGAGAATTTAGATATGCTAAGCACGCTTAAGTCTAAGGCTGAGCTGATTGGCGAAGTAATTGGATTACTTCAATCTCCTGCTAAAAATGTTATTTCAGGGCTTAAAGGTTCTGGAGGCAAATTGGCTGGTATTCTCAAGACTTTGTCTGAGCGCGAAAACTAATATTAAATAAGATTTAAAAACACTTTATAACAAATAATAAAATGGCAGACTTGAAAGAATTTGCAGAACAGTTAGTAAACTTAACTGTAAAAGAAGTTAACGAACTTGCTGATATCCTTAAGGATGAGTACGGTATCGAACCTGCAGCTGCGGCTGTTGCTGTTGCTGGCCCTGCTGCTGGTGGCGGAGACGAAGGTGGTGCTGAAGAGAAATCTGAATTTGACGTAGTACTTACGGCAGCAGGTGGATCTAAATTGGCAGTTGTAAAACTAGTTAAAGAATTAACTGGTCTTGGACTAAAAGAAGCTAAAGAAATCGTAGATAGCGCTCCTAAAGCAGTAAAAGAAGGTGTAGCTAAAGACGAAGCTGAAGCACTTAAAAAGCAGCTTGAAGAAGCTGGTGCTGAAGTAGAGCTTAAGTAATTTGATTAGCCGTTTTTAAAATGGCGCTGGAATAGGCCCTGATCTTTCGAGATCACGGGTCTTTTCCTGTTTGTATACAATTTAGGGAGCAATCCCTTTTTCTGCATCCTTTAGGGTGCAATCAAGAATTATTCAATACTAAAAAAAATAAGGCCTTGGCTATTCTAGCAAATCAATCAGAAAGAATAAACTTCTCTTCGATTAAATCAATATTAGATTATCCTGATTTCCTTGACGTGCAGGTAAAGTCTTTCGAAGACTTTTTCCAATTGGAAACTCCCGCTGATAAAAGAACACAGGATGGTTTGTTCAAGGTTTTCTCTGAGAACTTTCCTATTTCCGATTCAAGAGAGAATTTTGTACTTGAATTCGTAGATTATTTGGTTGACCCCCCTAAATATGACGTTGCAGAATGCATCGACAGGGGATTAACCTATTCTGTGCCTTTGAAGGCTAAACTTCGCTTGACATGTAATGACGAGGATAACGAAGATTTCGAAACCATTGAGCAAGAAGTATTCCTTGGGAATATTCCTTACATGACATTGAAAGGATCTTTCGTTGTTAATGGTGCCGAAAGGATCATTGTTTCTCAATTACACAGATCACCTGGTGTATTCTTTGCGCAAAGCAAGCACACGAATGGTACTGCACTCTATTCAGCGAGAATCATTCCTTTCAAGGGTTCATGGATCGAATTTGCTACTGATGTGAATAGCGTAATGTACGCTTACATCGATAGAAAAAAGAAGTTTCCAGTAACCACGCTTTTAAGAGCCATTGGTTATGGAACTGATAAAGACATTCTAGACCTTTTCGGTCTTTCCGAAGAAATCACAGCTAAGAAGACAGCACTAAAAAAGGCTATTGGTCGTAAATTGGCTGCAAGGGTACTGAGAACATGGGTTGAAGATTTCGTGGATGAAGATACTGGAGAAGTGGTGTCTATTCACAGAAACGAAGTGTTGTTAGAAAGAGATTCAGTACTCTCTGAAGAGCATGTAGATATGATTATCGAAGCTGATGTTGAATCTGTGATCTTACACAGAGAAGACATTAATATCGCTGATTATACGATTATTTATAATACGCTATCAAAAGATAACTCTAACTCGGAAAAAGAAGCTGTTGAGCAAATCTATCGTCAGTTAAGAAATACTGATGCACCGGATGAGCAAACGGCACGTGATATTATCCAATCACTCTTTTTCTCAGATAAAAGATATAACCTCGGTGAAGTAGGACGATACAGAATCAATAAGAAATTAGATCTTGATATTGATTCTGAGAAACTAGTCCTCACCACACAAGATATTATCTCAATTGTGAAGTATCTGATCGGTTTGATCAACTCTAAGGCAATTGTAGATGATATCGACCACCTTTCAAACAGAAGGGTCAGAACTGTAGGTGAGCAGCTTTATGCTCAATTTGGTGTCGGTTTGGCTCGTATGGCTAGAACCATCAAAGAAAGAATGAATGTTCGTGATAATGAGGACTTCAAGCCAGTTGACTTGATCAACGCGAGAACCTTGTCTTCTGTAATTAACTCATTCTTCGGAACCAATCAGTTATCTCAGTTTATGGATCAAACAAATCCGTTGGCAGAGATTACACACAAAAGAAGAATGTCAGCCTTGGGGCCTGGTGGACTTTCAAGAGAGAGAGCCGGTTTTGAGGTGCGTGATGTTCACTATACTCACTATGGCCGTCTTTGTACTATTGAGACACCAGAGGGTCCAAACATTGGTTTGATTTCATCTCTATGTGTGCATGCTAAAGTAAATAGCATGGGATTCATTGAGACGCCTTATAGAAAAGTAAATAGTGGTAAGGTCAACATGTCTGACGATGTGATTTACCTAACTGCTGAAGAAGAAGATACGCATAATATTGCTCAGGCTAATGCGCCAATTAAAGACAATGGTACCTTCATAAACGATAAAGTAAAAGCAAGATATGAAGGTGACTTCCCTGTAGTAGAGCCAAAAGAACTTAGCTACATGGATATTGCACCAAACCAAATTGTATCGGTAGCGGCATCATTGATTCCTTTCTTGGAGCATGATGATGCAAACCGTGCACTGATGGGATCGAACATGCAGCGTCAAGCTGTACCATTGTTGAAGCCTGAGGCACCAATTGTTGGTACTGGTTTGGAGGCAAGAGCAGCTCGTGACTCAAGGTCTTTGGTTATTGCTGAAGAGTCTGGTGTTGTTGATTTTGTAGATGCTACAAAAATTGTGATCAAGTACGATCAGTCTAAAGACGATCAGTTGGTCAACTTCGATACTGCCTTCAAAACATACAATCTGATTAAATTCCAAAGAACCAACCAAGATACTACCGTAAACCTTAAGCCAATTGTGCTTAAAGGGGAGAAGGTACAAAAAGGACAAGTGCTTTGTGAAGGCTATTCAACTGAGAAAGGCGAATTGGCTCTAGGTAAAAACTTAAGAGTGGCTTATATGCCATGGCAAGGTTACAACTTTGAGGATGCAATTGTAATTTCTGAGCGAGTAGTTAGAGATGACGTTTATACTTCAATTCACATTGATGAGTATGAGCTAGAAGTGAGAGATACCAAACGTGGTCAGGAAGAATTGACTTCAGAGATTCCTAACGTAAGTGAGGAAGCTGTGAAGAACCTTGATGAAAATGGTATCATCAGAATTGGTGCTGAAATCAAAGAAGGAGATATCCTGATTGGTAAAATCACTCCTAAGGGCGAAACTGATCCAACCCCTGAAGAGAAACTCTTAAGAGCAATCTTCGGTGACAAAGCTGGTGACGTAAAAGATGCTTCATTGAAAGCTTCTCCTTCATTGCAAGGAGTAGTTATCGATACGAAGCTATTCTCTCGTCCTAAGAAAGATAAAGACCTTCGTGCTAAGTCTAAGAAAGAAGTAGAAGTGCTGAAAGCACAATACAGTAAAGACTTATTAGCGGTTAGGGCTCAGATTGTCGAAAAGATGACTAAGCTGCTTGACGGTAAGGTTTGTAATGGCGTAACACACAAATTTGGAGATGAAATTATCTCTAAAGGCGTGAAGTTTAATAAAAACAACATCTCTCAGAATCTTTTCCCTGAGAAGAATATCTATAGAGATGAAAGTAACTACAGCGTACAGGAAGAAGTAAACCTGATCACTGACCTCAACCTTGACAGTTGGACGGAAGATCAGAAGACTAACGACCTGATCGTTAAGATGGTTAAGAACTATAACTTAAAGCGTAATGAAATCACTGGCGAATTTAAGCGTCAGCGTTTCACTATAGAAGTAGGTGATGAGTTACCAACAGGTATCGTGCAGTTGGCTAAAGTCTATGTTGCTAAGAAGCGTAAGCTGAAAGTTGGTGATAAGATGGCGGGTCGTCACGGTAACAAAGGTGTTGTTGCTAGAATCGTAAGAGAAGAGGATATGCCATTCTTAGAAGATGGAACTCCAATGGATATCGTATTAAATCCACTGGGTGTACCATCAAGGATGAATATTGGTCAGATCTACGAAACAGTACTAGCATGGGCTGGTTTGAAACTAGGTAGAACTTATGCTACTCCAATTTTTGATGGAGCAAGCATGGAAGAGGTGGAAGCTGAATTGGCTGAAGCTGGTTTACCAAGTGCTGGTCGTGAATACCTTGTAGATGGATTGAGCGGACAAAGATTCGATCAACCTGTTACAGTTGGTATCGCATACATGCTGAAACTAGGTCACTTAGTGGATGATAAAATGCACGCAAGGTCAATAGGGCCTTACTCGTTGATTACACAACAACCACTTGGTGGTAAAGCACAATTTGGTGGTCAGAGATTTGGAGAGATGGAAGTATGGGCACTTGAGGCATTCGGTGCATCACATGTACTCCAAGAAATCTTGACAGTAAAATCAGATGATGTAATCGGTAGAGCGAAAGCTTACGAAGCGATTGTTAAGGGAGATTCTATTCCTAAGCCAAATATTCCTGAATCATTCAATGTATTGGTTCACGAGCTTAGAGGTCTCGCATTAGAAATCACTTTAGACTAATTACAATTTTGAGTTTGGTTTAGGCCACAATTAAGAATCAAAAAAAGCTATGGCATTTAAAAAGAATAGAAAACTTAACACCGACTTTAACAAAGTCACTATTAGCTTGGCTTCTCCGGAATCTATCCTTGAGTCTTCTCATGGAGAGGTAACCCAACCGGAAACCATCAACTATAGAACCTACAAGCCTGAAATGGGTGGTTTATTCTGTGAAAGAATATTTGGCCCTGTGAAGGACTGGGAATGTCATTGTGGGAAGTATAAACGAATTAGGTACAAGGGTATCATCTGTGATAGATGTGGTGTAGAAGTAACTGAGAAAAAGGTTAGAAGAGAGAGAATGGGACACATCGAATTGGTGGTTCCTGTTGCACACATTTGGTACTTTAAGTCACTTCCCAATAAGATAGGATACCTGCTTGGTTTACCGACCAAGAAATTGGATCAGATTATCTACTATGAAAGGTACGCTGTAATCCAGCCAGGTATTAAGGAAGAAGAAGGAATCAGTTACATGGACTTCTTAACGGAAGACGAGTATCTCGATATTCTAGATAAACTTCCTCGCGAGAATCAAATGCTTGATGATGATGATCCAGAAAAGTTCATCGCCAAAATGGGTGCAGATGCGCTTGAAATGCTTTTGGCGAGACTGAACTTAGACGAGATGTCATACGCTTTACGTCACCAAGCAGCTACAGATACTTCTCAGCAAAGAAAGGCTGAAGCCTTGAAACGCCTAAGAGTAGTTGAAGCGTTCCGTGATGCAAAAACTAGGATCGAAAATCGTCCTGAGTGGATGATTATCAAAATGGTTCCAGTCATTCCACCAGAATTGAGACCACTTGTGCCTCTTGATGGCGGTAGGTTTGCAACATCAGATTTGAACGATCTTTACAGACGTGTGATCATTAGAAATAACCGTCTTAAGAGATTAATAGATATTAAAGCTCCTGAAGTGATTCTTAGAAATGAGAAACGTATGCTTCAAGAAGCTGTTGATTCACTATTTGATAACTCTAGAAAAGTAAACGCTGTACGTTCTGATGGTAACCGTGCATTGAAATCTTTAAGTGATATGCTTAAAGGTAAGCAAGGTCGTTTCCGTCAAAACCTTCTAGGTAAAAGGGTTGATTACTCCGGTCGTTCTGTGATTGTAGTAGGACCTGAATTGAAACTACACGAATGTGGTTTGCCTAAGAATATGGCTGCTGAACTTTTCAAACCTTTCATTATCAGAAAACTGATTGAAAGAGGAATTGTGAAAACAGTGAAATCGGCAAAGAAAATTGTTGATAGAAAAGACCCAGTGGTTTGGGATATCCTCGAAAATGTATTGAAAGGACACCCAGTACTATTGAACAGAGCTCCTACACTTCACAGGTTGGGTATACAGGCCTTCCAGCCGAAACTAATCGAAGGTAAAGCAATCCAATTGCACCCATTAGTATGTACAGCATTTAACGCTGACTTTGATGGTGACCAAATGGCTGTTCACGTACCACTAGGACAGGATGCTGTTATGGAAGCAAGTATGTTAATGCTTTCTTCTCACAACATCCTTAACCCAGCTAACGGAGCTCCAGTAACAGTACCATCTCAAGACATGGTATTGGGACTCTACTATGTGACAAAAGGTAGAAGATCTACTGATGATCATAAAGTGGATGGAGAAGGAATGCGTTTCTACTCTTCTGAAGAAGTATTGATCGCCATGAATGAAGGAGTGGTTTCTAAGCACGCTTACATTCATGTGAAGACCATGGTTCGTGAAGACGAGCAATTGGTTGAAAAAATGATCGAAACAGTTGCAGGTAGAGTACTCTTCAATGAGAGTGTTCCTGAAGAGGTTGGATTTGTAAATGAGCTATTGACCAAGAAAAAGCTTCAGAAAATTATCCAGAGCGTAGTGACGATTTGCGGTATCGCAAAAACTGCTCAGTTCTTGGATGATATTAAAGACCTTGGTTTCCAAATGGCCTACAAAGGTGGTCTTTCTATGGGATTGAATGATATTCACATTCCAGATGTAAAAGAAGAACTAGTACAAAGTGCTAAGGACGAAGTAGAAGCTGTATGGCAAAACTACTTGATGGGACTTATCACTGATAATGAGAGATACAACCAGGTAATTGATATTTGGACCCGTGTTAACACTAAGTTGACGAACGGTTTGATGCAAGAGATGGAAGAAGATAATCAAGGCTTCAACTCTATCTATATGATGATGCACTCAGGAGCACGTGGTTCTAGAGAGCAGATTCGTCAGCTAGGTGGTATGAGAGGATTGATGGCTAAGCCACAGAAAAACCTTGCAGGTTCTGTAGGAGCTATTATCGAAAACCCAATTCTTTCAAACTTTAAAGAAGGTTTGGATGTATTGGAGTACTTTATCTCTACACACGGTGCTCGTAAAGGTCTTGCCGATACAGCACTAAAAACTGCCGATGCAGGTTACCTAACAAGACGTCTGGTTGACGTTGCACAAGATTGTGTAATCAACGAGGAAGATTGTGGTACACTCAGAGGTCTGACTGTTTCGGCATTGAAAGACAATGAGGAAGTAGTAGAGGCATTATCTGAAAGAATTCTCGGTAGAGTTTCTGTTCACGATATCTACGATCCAATAACTGAGGAGCTTATCATTGGCTCTGGTGATGAGATCACAGAGAAAATTGCTGAGCATATTGAAGGAACTGCTATTGATGAAGTAGAAATCAGATCAGTACTTACTTGTGAGACCAAGAGAGGCGTTTGTGCTAAGTGTTACGGTAGAAACTTGTCTACCAACAAAATGGTACAAAGAGGTGAGGCAGTTGGTGTAATTGCAGCACAGTCAATCGGTGAACCAGGTACACAGCTTACATTGAGAACTTTCCACGTTGGGGGTACAGCTTCCAACATTGCAGTAGACGCTACTGTAAAGGCTAAGTTTGCTGGTGTAATTGCATTTGAAGAATTAAGATCACTGCCTACTACAGACGGTGATGGAAATAAAGTCAACATCGTGATGGGTAGAACTGGAGAGATTCAGATTCTAGATCCTAAAACGAAGAAAGTGCTCATTACCAATCACGTGCCTTATGGTGCTTTACTTCAAGTAAAAGAAGGTGAGAAGGTTGAGAAAGATCATCAACTATGTAAGTGGGATCCGTACAATGCGGTAATTCTTTCTGAATTTGATGGTGTCATTGAGTTTGACGCGATTGAAGAAGGAATCACTTTCAAAGAAGAGTTTGATGAGCAAACTGGTCACAGAGAAAAAGTAATTACGGATACAAAAGATAAGGCTAAGAACCCAGCAGTTGTAGTAAATGCAAAGTCTGAATCCAAAGCCTATAACATTCCGGTAGGAGCTCACCTTGCAGTAGATGCTGGTGATAAAGTGAAGATTGGACAGCCATTGGCTAAGATTCCAAGAACAATGGGTAAATCAAGGGATATCACAGGAGGTCTTCCAAGAGTTACAGAATTGTTTGAGGCACGTAACCCATCTAACCCGGCAGTAGTGTCAGAAATCGATGGTGTGGTGACTTACGGAGGAATCAAGCGAGGTAATCGTGAAATCTTCATCGAGTCCAAAGATGGTGTGAAGAAAAAATACATGGTGCCATTGTCTAAACATATTTTGGTACAAGACAATGACTTTGTAAGAGCAGGTTATCAGCTGTCTGATGGAGCAACTACTCCAAACGATATCTTGAATATCCAAGGGCCTACTGCAGTTCAGGAATACTTAGTGAACGAGATTCAAGAAGTATACCGACTACAGGGTGTGAAAATCAACGATAAGCACATCGAGGCGATTGTGAAGCAGATGATGCAGAAAGTTGAGATCATGGACGCTGGTGATACGCAGTTCCTTCCGGGTCAGGTAGCAGATAAATTCTTCTTCAGAGAAGAAAATGATGCAATGCTTGATATGAAAGTAGTGACTGAGGCAGGTGATTCAGAAAACTTGAAACAAGGTCAAATTGTATCTCCAAGAGAGCTAAGAGATGAGAACTCAAGCTTGAGGCGTAAGGACATGAAAGTAGTGGAAGTTAGAGATGCACAACCTGCAGTTTCTAAACCTAAGCTTCAAGGAATTACGCAAGCATCATTGGGTACTGAAAGCTTTATTTCTGCGGCATCGTTCCAAGAGACTACTAAGGTGTTAAGTGAAGCTTCTATTAGAGGTAAGGCGGATACACTGAATGGACTGAAGGAAAATGTGATCGTAGGTCACTTGATTCCAGCAGGTACAGGTATGAGAGAGTATGATGATCTAATCGTAGGTAACCAAGCTGAATACGACAAGCTAGTTGCTGCAAGAGAGGCTTATCAAGCACAATCTCAAGCCCAATCAGAAGAAGAAAGCGTAGAACTATAATCCAATGGCTGACCAGAACGAGCAAGCAAATCAGAATCAATTAAATATTGAGCTTTCGGAAGAAGTTGCTGAAGGACAATATGTGAATTTGGCCATGATTGCTCATTCGAACAGTGAATTTGTAATTGATTTCATTAAAATGATGCCTGGGGTTCCTAAGGCAAAAGTGAAATCAAGAATTGTGATTACGCCAGAGCATGCCAAGCGTTTGCTATTTGCCCTAAAAGATAATATCGACAAGTTTGAGAAAAACTTTGGGCCGATAAAGCAAAGCGAAGAACCACCGAAATTTCCAATGAATTTTGGAGGTACCGTGGGCGAGGCATAGCGATAAAAATAGATCGAGAATTAGAAGGGTTGCTTCGGCAGCCCTTTTTTATTAATACTGCTGCAGAGCATCCGTTGAAAAGGTTTAGAATCGAGCACATTTTATTTAAGATGGTGTGTTTGTTTCGAAAACTTCTTTTGCTACCTTTGCAGTCCGAAATTTTAACTAGGAATAAATAAATCTAAAAAATTGTAAATGCCTACTATAAACCAACTAGTACGTAAGGGCAGAAAGAAATTGACTTCAAAGTCGAAATCTCCAGCATTAGATAGCTGTCCACAAAGAAGGGGTGTTTGTACAAGGGTGTATACGACTACTCCTAAGAAACCTAACTCTGCTATGAGAAAAGTAGCAAGGGTAAGGTTAACTAACGGAAAAGAAGTTAACGCATATATCCCGGGTGAAGGTCACAACCTTCAAGAACACTCTATTGTATTGATCAGAGGTGGAAGAGTAAAAGATCTTCCAGGTGTAAGATATCACATCATCCGTGGTGCATTAGATACTGCAGGTGTAAGTGGTCGTCTTCAGAGAAGATCAAAATATGGTGCAAAGAGACCAAAAGATAAAAAATAGACAATTAAATAAGCGATGAGAAAAGCTAAACCAAAGAAGAGATATATTCTTCCCGATCCTAAGTTCCATGATACTTTGGTGACAAAGTTTGTGAACTACCTAATGGTCGATGGAAAGAAGAGTATTGCCTACAATGCGTTTTACAAAGCGATAGCTTTAGTAGAAGAACGTACTGGTGAGAATGGTCTTGAAACTTGGAAGAAAGCATTGAGTAATATCATGCCGTCAGTCGAAGTGAAGAGTAGAAGAGTAGGTGGTGCTACTTTTCAAGTGCCTATCGAGGTAAGACCAGGTCGTAAGACATCACTTGGCATCAAATGGATGATCATGTTCGCGCGTAAGCGAGGTGAGAAAACCATGACTGAAAAACTTGCTGGCGAAATAATTGCTGGCGCTAAGGGTGAGGGTGCTGCCGTGAAGAAGAAGGACGATACCCACAGAATGGCAGACGCAAACAAAGCATTTTCACACTTTAGATTTTAATTCCTAGACTAAAATGGCAAGAGATTTAAAATTGACTCGGAATATTGGTATTGCTGCCCACATTGATGCGGGTAAAACAACTACCACCGAGCGTATACTATATTACACTGGTGTATCTCACAAGATTGGTGAAGTACATGATGGTGCAGCTACCATGGACTGGATGGAGCAAGAGCAAGAAAGAGGTATTACAATTACTTCGGCTGCTACTACTGTTTTCTGGCCCTATAAAGATGACCAATACCACATCAATATTATTGATACTCCCGGTCACGTTGACTTCACAGTAGAGGTAAACAGGTCACTACGAGTTCTCGATGGTTTGGTATTCTTGTTTTCTGCAGTAGATGGCGTTGAGCCACAATCTGAAACAAACTGGAGGCTTGCTGATAACTACAAAGTAGCTCGAATCGGATTCGTTAACAAGATGGACCGTGCTGGTGCAGACTTCTTAATGGTTTGTAGACAAGTGAAAGAAATGTTAGGTACAAACGCTGTGCCTTTGCAATTGCCGATCGGAGCTGAAGAAACATTCAAAGGAGTTGTTGACCTAGTTGAAAACAAGGCGATCGTTTGGAATGAGAGTGACATGGGAATGACTTTCGAGGAGATCGAAATCCCAGCTGATATGGTTGACGAAGTAGCTGAATACAGAGAAAAACTTCTGGAAGCAGTTGCTGACTATGATGAGACGTTACTAGAGAAATATTTCGAAGATCCTGAGTCTATCTCAAAAGAAGAAATAATTGCAGCGTTGAGAGCAGCAACTATTGATTTGGCTTTCGTGCCAATGATGTGTGGTTCTGCCTTCAAAAATAAAGGTGTTCAAACACTTCTTGACTACGTGATGGAATTACTTCCTTCTCCAATGGATAGAGAAAGTGTTGTAGGTATTGACCCTGACACTGAAGAAGAAACAAAAAGAAAACCATCGGTAGATGAGCCTTTTTCAGCATTAGCATTTAAGATAGCAACGGATCCCTTTGTTGGGCGTCTTTGCTTTGTAAGATCATACTCAGGTATGCTTGAATCTGGTTCTTATGTGTTCAACACAAGAACCAACAAGAAAGAGCGTATTTCTAGAATCTTCCAAATGCATGCTAACAAGCAGAATGCAATTGACAGGCTACATGCTGGTGATATTGCTGCTGTGGTTGGATTTAAGGATATCAAAACCGGAGACACACTTTGCGATGAGAAGCACAAAGTAGTATTCGAATCAATGGACTTCCCTGATCCAGTTATCGGTTATGCTATTGAGCCTAAAACTCAGGCGGATGTTGATAAACTAGGAATGGCAATTGCCAAGCTGGTGGAAGAAGATCCTACTTTGAGAGTTCATACTGACGAAGAAACTGGTCAAACGATTTTGAGAGGAATGGGTGAGCTTCACCTTGACATTATCATGGATCGTATGAGACGTGAATTCAAAGTTGAAGTGAATCAAGGAGCACCTCAGGTGGCTTACAAAGAATCTATCAACTCACTAGTAGACCACAAAGAGGTTTACAAGAAGCAGTCTGGTGGTAAAGGTAAGTTTGCCGATATCGTATTTGAGATTAGTCCTCAAGATGATGATTACGAATTAGAAGGACTTCAGTTTGTAAATGCAATTACTGGCGGTACAATTCCTAAAGAATTCATCCCAGCAATTGAAAAAGGTTTCAAATCTGCAATGATTAACGGTCCTTTGGCTGGTTATCCATTAGAGAGAATGAAGGTGAGATTGTACCATGGTTCTTTCCATGATGTCGATTCAGATGCTTTATCTTTCGAAATGGCTGCAAGACTTGGGTTTAAAGAAGCTGCTAAAAAGGCAACTCCAAAATTGATGGAGCCTATTATGGCTGTTGATGTGGTAACTCCTGATGAATATACTGGTAGTATTACCGGTGACTTGAACAGAAGAAGAGGTATCATGAAAGGTATGGATACAAAAGGTACTTCTGCAGTAGTTAGAGCCGATGTACCACTTTCAGAACTTTTCGGTTATGTTACTGATCTGAGAACAATGTCTTCAGGTAGAGCCACGGCTTCCCTGACGTTTGCTCACTATGAAGCAGTACCAAACCACATTGCCGAAGAGGTGATCAAAAAATCTAAAGGAGAATAAGCTGTAAATTTTACTATAATGACACAGAAGATCAGAATTAAATTAAAGTCATACGATCACAACTTGGTGGATAAGTCATCAGAGAAGATTGTGAGAGCGGTAAAAACTACTGGAGCTGTTGTCAGTGGTCCAATTCCATTGCCAACAGTAAAAGAGAAATTTACGGTACTTAAATCCCCACACGTGAACAAAAAAGCACGTGAGCAATTTCAACTTTGTACTTACAAAAGATTAGTAGATATCTACTCTTCAAGTGCAAAAACTGTTGATGCGCTTATGAAGCTTGAATTGCCTTCAGGTGTAGATGTAGAAATCAAGGTTTAATAGAACCTTCAAAATCATATAAAAGGCCCCGACTTGTCGGGGCCTTTTTTCGTTTTGATGAGGTCTAGACCAGTCCAATAGTTCAGAGAAGATATTCGTATTTTTGATTATGCTTAGTTCTCGATTACTAAGAAACCTATTGATTCTTTTGATAATTGTAAGTGGAATCTCATGTCAATATAATGGTAAAGAAATTGGCGTTGGTGTTTTCCATTTTGAGCCTAAAAAGGAGGCAACACTTAATGTCTACCAAAATTCTAAAACAGACAGTTTACTTTTTGGAGTGGAGGCCAGGTTGAATGAAGTGAGTTCAAGACTTTATTTAAAGTCCTACGTAAACAATTCTATAAGATTTAGTCCAATCATGTATGGTCAGCTCAGAGGCTTCCTATCCCTGAGGATTATAGGTTCCGAGGCCGGTAGGCTAAAGGTTGTTATTAATGAACAAACACAAGCTTCAGGATGGGTTGAAGGCTCCTTTAAAGATGTTGATGATTGGGAATCCTTTTTGATGTCGCTTCATCATATATCAAGTAAGGAAGGTGGCTTGCATAAATTTCCTAGGGTTGGTGGTGAGACCATTAATACTAGCGGTAATATTTGCCTGAATGTAATAGACATCCAAGAGTCTTGGCTAAAGGTACATCATGATGCAAGTAGATGTGACGATCCGGATACAAGGGCTACAGGTCCGTCTGGTTTTATTCGCTGGAAAAATGACGGAAAACTGCTCATACACTTCAGAATGTAAGTAATAGATCAGACGCTCGAAAATTCCTTGTTTTTTTGAATCCACGTCTTGTAACAAAATATTAAATCCCTATCTTTGCAGTCCGTTTCGCGGGAGCACTGAGTTTATGGTGCTGAAAATGAATTAAAAGATGTCTGGAATTATCGGAAAAAAAATCGGAATGACTAGCGTATACAGTGCCGATGGACGTAATGTCGCATGCACGGTGATAGAAGCTGGTCCTTGCGTTATAACGCAAGTAAAAAATGAGGAAACAGACGGATACCAAGCTGTTCAATTAGCCTATGGAGAACGTAAGGAGAAGAATACTCCCAATGCGTTAAAAGGTCACTTTAATAAGGCCAATACAACTCCAAAGAAAAAGGTTGTTGAGTTTCGAGATTTCCGCGAGGAGTTTGAAGGTATGGTAGCCTTAGGTAATGAGATCACTGTTGGAGATGTATTCAAAGAAGGTGATTTTGTTGACGCTATCGGGACTTCAAAAGGTAAAGGATTTCAGGGTGTAGTAAAAAGACATGGCTTCGGTGGTGTTGGACAAGCTACTCACGGTCAACATAACAGGTTGAGAGCTCCTGGTTCTATTGGTGGTGCTTCATATCCCGCTAGAGTATTTAAAGGTACTCGCATGGCAGGTAGAATGGGTAACGATCGAGTAACGGTAATTAACCTTGAGGTAATGAAGGTGGTGCCTGAGAAGAATCTTATTGTAGTGAGTGGCTCCGTACCTGGCGCTAAGAATTCAATCGTAGTACTAGAGAAATAAGAAGATGGAGATTGCAGTATTAAAAAACAGCGGAGAAGATACTGGAAGGAAGGTTAGCCTTTCTGACGATATTTTTGCGATCGAGCCAAACGATCACGCGATCTACCTAGATGTGAAACAATACCTAGCGAATCAACGCCAAGGTACTCACAAGTCGAAGGAAAGAGCAGAGATCTCTGGTTCTACTAGAAAGATAAAGAAGCAAAAAGGAACGGGTACTGCCAGAGCAGGTAGTATTAAGTCTCCTGTGTTTAGAGGTGGAGGTCGTGTATTCGGTCCTAAACCAAGAAACTACGGCTTTAAATTGAACAAGAAGCTTAAAGCTCTTGCAAGAAAATCTGCTTTAGCCTACAAGGCAAAAGATAACGGTCTTATGATTTTGGAAGATTTTTCTTTCGAATCGCCAAAGACTAAAGAATTTGTAAACGTGTTGAACAACCTTTCTATCTCCGATAAGAAAACACTTTTTGTGATTTCTAAGGAAGATAAGAATGTAGTGCTTTCAGGACGAAACTTACAAAACACCAAGGTGATCACAGCTGACACGCTAAGTACATATGATGTACTGAACGCTGACAACTTGTTGATCAGCGAAAGTTCAGTTGAAAAAATAGAAAACCTACTAAAGTAAGCGACATGAGTATTTTAAAGAAGCCTTTAGTAACGGAAAAAGTATCTGGTCTTAATGAGAGCGGCAAGTATGGTTTCATCGTCAGTGAAGATGCCAACAAGGTTGAGATCAAAAAGGCTGTAGAAGATATGTACGGTGTTACCGTAGAAAGCATCAACACCATGAGATATCAAGGTAAGATGAAGTCTAGAAACACTAAGTCTAGAATCATATCAGGAAGACAGAACTCTTTCAAGAAGGCAATCGTAACGGTTGCTGAAGGAGAAGTAATTGACTTTTACAGCGGCATTTAATTAGAGAGCAATGGGCGTTAAGAAACTAAGACCAATGACACCGGGAACCAGGCACAGAATGGCGCCTGACTTCGCAGATGTAACAACGGCTACTCCTGAGAAGTCTTTGTTGGCTCCTTTAAAGAGATCTGGTGGTAGAAACAATACCGGTAAGATGACCATGCGCTACATGGGTGGCGGTCATAAAAGGAAGTTGAGAATTGTTGACTTCAAAAGAGAAAAATTCGATGTACCAGCTACCGTAAAAAGTGTTGAGTATGATCCATCGAGATCGGCAAGGGTTGCTTTGTTGTTCTACGCAGATGGTGAGAAAAGATATATCATTGCTCCAACGGGATTGAAAGTAGGACAGACAGTAGTGTCTGGTGAAACTGTGGCTCCTGAAGTTGGAAACGCAATGCCTCTAGCTAAAATTCCATTGGGTACAATAGTGCACAATGTAGAATTCAAGCCAGGTAAAGGTGCGGCAATGGCGAGAAGTGCAGGCTCTTATGTGCAGCTTGTTGCAAGAGATGGTAAGTATGCTACGCTTAAATTGCCTTCAGGCGAAATGAGAAACATACTGACTACATGCATGGCCACTATCGGTTCTGTAGGAAATGCTGAGCACATGAATGTTGTTCTTGGTAAGGCAGGACGTAAGAGATGGTTAGGTAGAAGACCAAGAGTAAGAGGTGTAGTGATGAACCCTGTCGATCACCCAATGGGCGGTGGAGAAGGTAAGTCTTCTGGGGGTCACCCAAGATCTAGAAATGGTATTCATTCTAAAGGTCAGAAGACACGTACTCCTCAGAAGTACTCGAACAAATTGATAATTGGTAAAAAGAAGAAATAATCAACAATGGCACGTTCATTAAAAAAAGGACCCTACATCGATTTCAGACTTGAAAATAAAGTCGATGCCATGAATGACTCTGGCAAGAAATCAGTGATAAAAACATGGTCTAGAAGATCGATGATCTCACCAGAATTTGTTGGTCATACCTTCGCTGTACATAACGGAAACAAATTCATTCCTGTCTTTGTAACTGAAAACATGGTAGGTCACAAATTCGGAGAATTTGCACCAACTAGGAATTTCAGAGGTCACATTGCTAAAAAGGATAAGAGAAGATAATGGAAGCAATAGCAAAATTAAATAATGTACCCACCTCTCCTCGAAAGATGAGAATGGTAGCTGATATGATCAGAGGCCAGCAGGTAAATAGAGCATTGAACATGTTAAAGTTCGAAGCGAAAGAAGGTGCTGCAAGATTAGAAAAACTGTTGCTTTCTGCTATCGCAAACTGGCAGGCAAAAAACGAAGATGAAAGACTTGAGGACGCTGATCTTTACATAAAAGAGATTAGAGTTGATGGCGGTCGTATGCTGAAGAGGTTGAGACCTGCTCCACAGGGTAGAGCGCATAGAATCAGAAAAAGATCTAATCACGTGACTATTGTCATCGCTTCTAAGAACGATGCTAACGTCACCGCTGAAGTAGTAGAAGAAGTAAATAACGAAACTGATAAATAACAGATGGGACAGAAAGTAAATCCTATTGGGTTCAGATTAGGTATCGTAAGAGGTTGGGATTCCAACTGGTACGGTGGTAAAGACTTCCCAAGTAAATTGGTAGAAGATCAAGAGATCCGAAAGTACATAGAGGCTCGTATCCCTAAGGGAGGAATCTCTAAGGTGATCATCGAGCGTACTATTAAGAGAATCACTATTACGGTACATACTGCTAGACCTGGTGTTGTTATTGGTAAAGGTGGTCAGGAAGTAGATCGTATTAAAGAAGAGCTTAAGAAGTTGACTGGCAAAGATGTTCAGATCAATATCTTCGAGATCAAGCGCCCTGAACTAGATGCAAAATTGGTGGGTGAATCAATCGCTCAGCAATTAAAGGCAAGAATTTCATATAGAAGGGCCATGAAGCAAGCAATTGCTTCAGCTGTAAGAGTTGGTGCTCAAGGAATTAAAATTAAGTGTTCTGGTAGATTAGGTGGTGCTGAAATGGCGCGTACTGAAATGTACAAGGATGGTAGAATTCCATTGCACACACTCAGAGCTGATATCGATTATGCTATTTCTGAAGCAGATACTGTTTACGGAAAGATTGGTATCAAAGTATGGATCTTCAAAGGTGAGGTGTTCGGTAAAAGAGACCTTTCTCCAAACGTAGGCGCTGCCAACCAAATGGGTGGTGATAGAGACAGACGTGGTGGAGGAGCAAGAAGGCCTAATAGAAACAAGAAGAAGTAATCACCTTTTTAAACAAGAGAGAAGATGTTACAGCCGAAGAGAACTAAGTTTAGAAAGATGCAAAAAGGCCGTGTGCGTGGAATCGCGCAAAGAGGTCACACACTATCTTTCGGAACGTTTGGTATTAAGTCGCTTGAGCCAGGTTGGATTACAAGCCGTCAAATAGAAGCAGCTCGTATCGCTATGACAAGAGCGATGAAGAGAGAAGGTCAAGTTTGGATTAGAATATTTCCAGACAAGCCAATTACTAAGAAGCCTGCAGAGGTAAGAATGGGTAAAGGTAAGGGTGCACCTGATTATTGGGTAGCATGTGTTAAGCCTGGAACCGTATTATTCGAATCTTCAGGGGTAAGTGTTGAATTAGCTAAGGAATCTTTGAGACTTGCGGCTCAAAAACTTCCTCTTTCAACAAAATTTGTTGTTCGTAGAGATTACGCTGGATAGTTATGAAGAATTTGGAAATCGCAGCCCTCTCAGTAGAGGAGCTACAAGAAAAAATCGGAACTGAGGTGGATAGCCTTCAGAAATTGAATTTTGCTCATTCTATTTCTCCTATCGAAAATCCTATGAAGATAAGACAGGCAAAGAAATTGATCGCAAGATTGAAAACAGAATTAAGAGCTAAGGAATTAGCTAAATAAGATGAGCATGGAGACTAGAAATCTTAGAAAAGAAAGAGTCGGGATTGTGACGAGCAACAAAATGGATAAAACCATTACTGTAGCTGTTGAAAGACGAGAGAAGCACCCGATCTATGGAAAGTTTGTTAAGAAAACTTCCAAATTTGCTGCTCATGACGAGAAAAATGATTGCGGTATCGGAGATACTGTTAAGATCATGGAGACTCGTCCGCTGAGTAAGAACAAGCGTTGGAGATTAATTGAAGTAATTGAAAGAGCTAAGTAATTATGATAAGGCAAGAATCAAGACTTAACGTAGCGGATAACAGTGGTGCCAAAGAGGTGCTTTGTATCCGTGTGCTAGGTGGTACTAAGAGAAAGTACGCTAGCGTAGGCGATATGATTGTAGTGTCTGTCAAGGCAGCTCACTCTTCAAGTAGCCTTAAAAAAGGTACTGTCTCTAAGGCTGTAGTAGTTAGAACGAAAAAAGAAGTGAGACGTAAAGACGGTTCATATATCAGATTCGAAGACAACGCTGCAGTATTGCTGAACCAAAATGACGAGCCGAGAGGTACTCGTATGTTTGGACCAGTTGCAAGAGAATTGCGTGAAAAGCAATTCATGAAAATTGTTTCACTAGCTCCTGAAGTACTATAATTATGGCTACATCAACAGTAAAGCTTCACGTGAGAAAAGGAGATACGGTAAAAGTAATCTCTGGAAACTCTAAAGGCAAAACAGGCAAAGTACTAGAAGTACATCCTGGAAAATATAGAGCGATTGTAGAAGGTGTAAATGTTGTTTCTAAACACATCAAACCATCTGCAACCAATCCAAATGGAGGCATTGATAAAACTGAAGCGTCCATTCATTTGTCAAACCTAATGGTAGTAGATCCGACTAATGGAGAAGCCACAAGGATAGGCCGTAAGGCCGATGACAAAGGTAAATTAGTTAGATACTCAAAAAAATCTGGGGAGGTAATCAAAAATGTCTAGTCCGAGATTAAAGGAAAAATATAATGCAGAGATTGTTCAGGCTTTGAAAGATAAGTTTGAGTATACTTCTGTAATGCAAGTACCTAAGATTACTAAAGTGGTAGTCAACAAAGGTATTGGAGCAGCAGTAGCAGATAAGAAATTGGTAGATATTGGGGTAGAGGAGTTGACGACCATCACTGGTCAGAGAGCTGTAGCTACTATCGCTAAAAATTCTATCTCGAACTTTAAGTTGAGAGAAGGAATGCCAATTGGTGCAAGAGTGACTTTGAGAGGAGACAGAATGTTCGAATTTATCGATCGTCTTTTGAACATTGCACTACCAAGGGTTAGAGACTTTAGAGGTGTTAAAGACAAAGGCTTTGACGGACGAGGTAACTATACTTTAGGTATCAAGGAGCAAATCATTTTCCCAGAAATTTCAATCGATAAGATTAACAAGATTTCGGGGATGGATGTAACATTTGTTACTACCGCAAAAACAGATGAAGAAAGTTACGAACTGTTGAAAGCATTTGGTATGCCTTTCGCAGGGGGTAAAAAAAATAACGACTAGAAATGGCTAGAGCATCAGTAAAAGCTAGAGAAAGAAAAAGAGAAAGACTTGTAGCAAAGTATGCGGATAAACGTGCAAGACTGAAGGCTGAAGGTGATTATGTAGGTTTGGATAAACTGCCTAGAAACGCTTCTCCTGTAAGACTGCATAATAGATGTAAACTAACGGGTCGTCCAAAAGGATACATGAGGAAATTCGGTATCTCAAGGGTGACTTTCAGAGAGATGGCATCTGCTGGTAAAATACCAGGTGTGACTAAGGCAAGTTGGTAATCCTTTTCTTTTATTAACTGAATTAATTTAATACCTTTGCAGGCCGGTTTTGGCCGGAAGGTATTTAACTTTTATAAAACAAAGTCTTCTGGGAGATATCGCCAGAGGCAAAAAGTGTTCTAAGATTACTTAGATCACACAAATTATTTAAAATGACTGATCCAATAGCAGATTATTTAACACGACTAAGAAACGCCATCAGTGCGAATCACAGAATAGTCGAAGTTCCGTCTTCGAAGGTGAAGAAGGAAATCACAAAGGTGCTTCATTCACAGGGGTTCATTCAGAACTTCAAGTTTGAGCAAGTTGGACCTCAAGGCAACATTAAAATTGCATTGAAGTACAACCCTTCTACTAAACAACCGGCAATAGTTAAGCTCGAAAGAATTAGCAAGCCAGGTTTAAGAAAGTATGTTGGTGCGAATGATATGCCAAGAGTATTAAATGGTCTTGGAATCGCTATCGTTTCTACTTCTAAAGGTATTATGACCGATAAAGAAGCAAGAACAGCGCATATTGGTGGTGAAGTTTTGTGTCACGTATACTAAGAACTGAGAAAGAATGTCACGAATTGGTAATAAACCGATAAATCTTCCTGATGGAGTAACTGTAACCGTTTCTGCTGAAAATGTAGTAACAGTTAAAGGCTCAAAAGGAGAGTTGACTCAGGAAGTAAATCCTGAGATCATAGTATCAGTCAAAGAAGGCGTAGTAAGTGTTGAAAGACCGACTGAGCAGAAGAGACATAAAGCGCTTCATGGCCTTTATCGCTCACTGATCAACAACATGGTTGAAGGTGTAAGCAATGGCTTCACTAAGGAACTTGAGCTAGTAGGTGTAGGTTATAAAGCAGCTGTTTCTAACAATGTTTTAGAACTTAACTTGGGCTATTCACATAACATCTATATGTCTGTACCTGCAGAGGTTAAGACGGATGCGAAAATGGAGAAGGGTAAAAACCCGATAGTAACATTGACAAGTTCTGACAAAGAGCTAATAGGTCAAGTTGCTGCAAAAATAAGATCACTTAGGAAAATTGAGCCTTACAAAGGTAAAGGTATCAGGTTTGTTGGTGAGCAAATTCGTAGAAAAGCTGGTAAAACTGCTGCTAAATAAGAGATATCATGGCTGTTAGAAATAGTAGACTAAGAATCAAACAAGGTATCAGAGCAAAGATTTCTGGTACTACGGAAAGACCTAGAATTTCTGTATTCAAGAGTAACGCCAAGATATATGCCCAGATCATTGATGATCAAAAGGGACATACTTTGGTTTCAGCTTCTTCAACAGAATTAGGTGCTAAGGAAAATACCAACGTAGAGTTATCTAAGGAAGTTGGAAAGAAATTAGCTGAAAAGGCTGTAGCGAGTGGAATTACGCAGGTAGTATTCGATAGAAACGGATACGTATACCATGGTAAAGTGAAAGCTCTAGCAGATGGAGCAAGAGAAGGCGGCCTTAAATTTTAATCGAGATGACACAGAATATGAAAGCAATTAAGGCTAGTGAGATCGACTTGAAAGAGAAGGTTGTAGCAATAAAGAGAGTTGCCAAAGTGGTAAAAGGTGGTAGAAGATTTAGCTTCTCTGCAATTGTTGTTGTTGGTGACGGAAATGGTGTTGTCGGTTATGGTTTGGGAAAAGCCAACGAAGTAACAGATGCGATTACCAAAGGAATTGATGATGCTAAGAAAAATTTAGTTAAAGTTCCGGTATTGAAAGGAACAGTTCCTCACGAAGTGCTAGGTAAGTACGGTGGAGGTCTTGTGTTGGTGAAGCCAGCATCTGAAGGTACTGGAGTAATAGCAGGTGGTGCAATGCGTGCTGTTTTTGAAAGCGCAGGTATTCACAACGTGCTGGCAAAGTCAAAAGGTTCTTCTAACCCACACAACGTGGTGAAGGCTACTTTTGATGCGCTTTTGCAAATGAGAGATCCTTATGCTGTTGCACAGCAAAGAGGCGTTGAATTAAGTAAAGTTTTTAACGGTTAAGAGATCATGGCAAAGGTTATTATTACGCAATTGAAAAGTACCATCGATAGACCGGAAAGGCAGAAGAGAACAATTCAGGCACTCGGCCTAGGTAAAATCAACAGATCTGTAGAAGTAGAATATACTCCTCAGATTGCTGGTATGGTGAATAAAGTAAATCACCTTGTATCTGTAAAGGAAGCATAAGATGAAACTGAATACATTAAAACCTGCAGAAGGTTCTACTAAAAATAGCAAAAGAATAGGACGTGGCCAAGGTTCGGGTAGAGGTGGTACTTCTACAAAAGGACATAATGGTGCGCAATCAAGATCTGGTTATTCACGTAAGTCTGGTTTCGAAGGTGGTCAAATGCCTTTACAGAGACGTGTGCCTAAGTTTGGTTTCACTAGTCCTAATAGAGTAGAATACAAAGCAATCAATCTTGATACACTTCAAGAATTAGCAGACAAACTAGGTGAGTCTACAATTAGTGCAGAAGTACTAGTAGCAAATGGTTTGGCTGGTAAGAACGACTTGATTAAGGTATTAGGAAGAGGAGAGTTAAAAGCTAAAGTAGAAGTAACGGCCCATAAATTTTCTGCAGCTGCTACAGCGGCAATAGAAAAGGCAGGAGGAACAGTTACAAACCTTTAATCTTATGAAGAAATTCTTTACCACCATAAAGAACATTTTTTCCATCGAGGAACTAAGAAATAGAATCCTAGCTACGCTAGGGTTCCTTATTATTTTCAGACTTGGTTCTTTTGTAGTTCTTCCTGGAGTAGACCCGGCAGCGTTGAGTGATACTGATGGAGGTATATTAGGTATACTAAATACATTATTAGGAGGGTCTTTCAGTAGAGCTTCCCTTTTTGGATTGGGTATTATGCCATACATCTCTGCGTCAATTGTGATTCAGTTAATGACAGTGGCAGTGCCTAGTTTCCAGAAAATGCAAAAAGAAGGTGAGTCTGGTCGTAAGAAGATTACACAGATCACGAGAGTACTGACCATTTTGGTTACACTAGCTCAGAGTTTTGGTTATATCAAAGTAACTATTATTCAGCAAGGAGCAGTTTCTCCAAATGTGGATCCAACCTTATTCTTAATCTCCTCAATGATTCTTTTGACCTCAGGGACAATGTTCTGTATGTGGTTAGGAGAGAAGATTACAGACAAGGGTATTGGCAATGGTATCTCTATGTTGATTATGATTGGTATAATATCAAGCTTACCAGGTGCTGCTTGGTTCGAGTTTGTAGAAACTAACGGAATTAGCAGAGCCTTATTTACAGTAGTTGAGTTAATCGTGTTATTCTTCGTAGTGGTGGTTACCGTTGCACTTGTACAGGCGACAAGGAGAATACCAGTTCAATATGCAAAGCAAGTAGTCGGTGGTAAAGTATATGGCGGTCAGCGTCAGTTCATTCCTTTGAAAGTGAATGCATCTGGTGTAATGCCAATCATCTTTGCACAAGCCTTAATGATTTTACCAACATTGATTGGTCAAGTATGGGCAGACACAAATGACTTTGCGTTGAAAATCACAACGATTTTCTCTAACCCATATTCATGGCAATACAACATCGTTTTCGGTGTGTTGATTATAGCATTTACATTCTTCTATACAGCAATCACAGTCAACCCATCGAGTATGGCAGATGACTTGAGGAGAAATGGTGGATTCATTCCGGGTATTAAACCGGGTAAACCAACTTCAGATTTTATAGGAGATGTAATGGACAGGATTACATTACCAGGATCTATTTTCTTAGCAATTATCGCGGTACTACCTGTGTTTGCTAGAAACGCGGGTGTTGGTGATCAGTTTGCGTTATTCTACGGAGGAACGTCCCTACTTATTATGGTAGGTGTGATATTGGATACGTTGCAGCAGATAGAAAGCTACCTCTTAATGAGACATTATGAAGGTATGATGAAGTCAGGCAAGATGAGAGGAAGATCTCAGAGTGTAGCTGTTGCATAATGATCTTTTATAAGACTGAAGAAGAAATTGAATTGATCCGTGAAAGTGCCCAAATATTAGGGAAAGCACACGGAGAAGTTGCCAAGCATGTAAAGGCTGGCATAAAAACAAAAGATCTGGACAAGATAGCTGAAGAGTTTATCGCAGATCATGGAGCCAAAGCTTCCTTTAAAGGATACAATGGATTTCCAGCAACGCTATGTATTTCTACGAACGAAGTTGTCGTTCATGGTTTTCCTAGCGAATATGAATTGAAAGACGGTGATATAATCTCTATAGATTGTGGAGTCTTCTACAAAGGTTTTCATAGCGATTCCGCTTATACTTACCCAGTAGGAGAAATTTCCCCAGAGACATTATCACTTCTTAAAGCAACGAAGGAGTCGTTGTATAAAGGTATTGAAGAGGCCAAGTTTGGTAACAGAATAGGAGATGTAGCCTATGCCGTCCAGAATTATGTGGAAGACAGAGGATACACAGTGGTGAGAGAATTGGTAGGTCATGGGTTAGGAAGAAATCTTCATGAAGGACCAGAGGTTCCGAATTATGGAAAACGTGGAAGAGGCCCAAAATTGAATGAAGGTTTGGTGATTGCCATTGAGCCTATGGTCAATTTGGGTGTTAGAAACATTGTTCAAGAAAGTGATGGATGGACCATTAGAACGAGAGACCGTCAGCCATCGGCACATTATGAACATACCATAGCCATCTTCAAGGATAGAACAGAAATATTAACAACGCATAAATACATAGAAGAAGTAGTAAAACTTTAATATGGCGAAACAAGGATCTATAGAGCAAGACGGAACTATCATTGAGGCATTGCCCAATGCAACATTCCGTGTTGAATTGGAAAATGGACATGTTGTGCTCGCGCACATCTCAGGTAAAATGAGAATGTTCTATATAAAAATATTACCGGGTGACAGAGTAAAGCTTGAAATGTCGCCTTATGATTTAACAAAGGGTAGAATTACTTACAGGTATAAATAAGAAACGATGAAAGTAAAGGCGTCCATCAAGAAGCGTAGTGCTGATTGTAAGGTAATCCGCAGAAACGGAAAATTGTACGTGATTAACAAGAAGAATCCTAGATTCAAACAAAGACAAGGATAATTATGGCAAGGATTGCAGGAGTAGATATTCCAGATCACAAGAGATCCGAAATTGGTTTAACATACATTTTCGGAATTGGCCGTAGCTCGGCTAATTATGTACTGAACAAAGCAGGTATTGATTTAAATACCAAGATTGGTGATCTAGATGATGACCAGCAGAAAGCGATCAGAACTATCATTAGTGAAGAGTTCAAAATCGAAGGTGTGTTAAAATCTGAGGTTCAATTGAACATCAAGCGATTGATGGACATTGGATGTTATAGAGGTTTGAGACATAGAAGAGGTTTACCTGTTCGTGGTCAGCACACTAAGAACAACTCTAGAACCAGAAAAGGTAAGAGAAAGACGGTTGCTAACAAGAAGAAGGCTACTAAATAACAGCTAAAAAAAGAATATAAAGATGGCTGAGAAAAGAAAAGATAAAGCAAGAAAAAGAGTAGTACAGGTGGATGCACTTGGACAGGCGCACATTAAGGCGTCTTTCAATAACATCATCATCTCTTTGACCAATCAACAAGGTCAAGTGATCTCTTGGGCTTCGGCAGGAAAAATGGGCTTTAAAGGCTCCAAGAAAAACACCCCATATGCTGCGCAACAAGCAGCACAAGATTGTGCTCAAAAGGCATATGACTTGGGATTAAGAAAAGTAGAAGTCTTTGTAAAAGGACCTGGTTCAGGTAGAGAATCTGCAATCAGAACCATCCAGAACTCTGGTATCGAAGTTACCCTCATTAGAGATGTAACACCGCTACCACACAATGGATGTCGTCCTCCAAAAAGAAGAAGAGTTTAATTTAAGAATTATTAGTAATGGCAAGATATAGAGGTCCAAAGGCTAAAATTGCAAGGAGATTTAATGATCCTATTTTTGGTCACAGCAAAGCATTACAAAAGAAAGCTTATCCTCCTGGCCAACATGGCAGAGGAAGAAGAAAGAAGCAATCTGAATATGCTATCCAATTAATGGAAAAGCAAAAAGCTAAATACACTTATGGTGTTTTAGAAAAGCAGTTTGCGAATCTTTTTGACAAAGCGTCATCAAAATCAGGTATTACGGGTGAAATCTTGCTTCAGTTATTGGAGTCAAGGTTAGACAACATCGTGTATAGATTAGGAATCGCTCCTACAAGGAGAGCTGCGAGACAATTAGTTTCGCACAAGCACATCACTATAAACGGTGAAGTGTTAAATATTCCGTCTTATCAGGTGAAGTCTACAGACGTAGTTGGAGTAAGAGAAAAATCTAAATCTCTTGAATTAATCAGTGATAGCTTAGGGGCTAATTCTGTCCAGAAATACCCTTGGCTACAGTGGAATAAAGCGGAAATGACTGGATCAGTCATCAATACGCCTGCGAGAGAAGATATTCCTGAGAATATCAAGGAGCAGCTTATTGTGGAGCTTTACTCTAAATAATACATTTAAGAACCTTTTAAATATTAGATATATGTCAATACTAGCATTTCAAATCCCAGAGAAAGTGGTGATGGAGAAGGCAGACGATTTTCACGGTCTGTTCACATTTAAACCATTGGAAAAAGGTTACGGGGTAACAGTTGGTAATGCACTAAGAAGAATATTACTTTCTTCTTTAGAAGGCTATGCAATCACAGGAATTAAGATTCCTAGCGTTTTGCATGAGTTCTCTACAATAGAGGGTGTTGTCGAAGACGTATCTGAAATCATATTGAACCTTAAGAAAGTAAGATTCAAGAAGATTTCTGATACAGTAGACAACAAAATAAATGTAGTGATCGAAGGTCAAGACAAATTCACTGCTGGTGATATTGGAAAATTCACTAGTGCTTTTGAGATTCTTAATCCAGAAGACGTGGTTTGTTACTTAGATACTGGTATCAAATTCGAGATTGAATTGACAATCGAAAAGGGTAGAGGTTACGTTCCTGCTGAGGAAAACAGACCAACTGAGCAAGTGTTCGGGTATATTCCTATCGATGCGATCTTCACACCGATTAAGAACGTGAAGTACAGTGTAGAAAATACAAGAGTAGAGCAGAAAACTGACTACGAAATGCTTGTATTAGATATCAAAACTGATGGTTCTATTCACCCTGAGAATGCATTGAAAGGTGCAGCTCACATTTTGATCCAACACTTTATGTTATTCTCTGATCAGAACATGATCTTAGAAACTGGAGCATTGGACGAGCCAGAGCAAGTGGACGAAGAAATGCTTCACATGCGTAAGCTATTGAAAACTAACTTGAACGATCTCGATCTTTCTGTTAGAGCTTACAACTGTTTGAAAGCTGCTGATGTACGTTCATTAGGCGACTTGGTAAGATTGGAAATTTCGGACATGATGAAATTCAGAAACTTTGGTAAGAAGTCTTTAGCTGAGCTAGAGCAACTTGTTGCTGATAAGAACCTGACGTTCGGCATGGACTTGGCTAAATATAAACTCGAAGAAGAGTAAGAGAAATGAGACACGGGAAGAAATTTAATCACTTAAGTAGAACAGCGCCTCACAGAAAGGCAATGCTGTCTAACATGGCTTCTTCTTTGATTCAGCATAAAAGAATCACAACAACTGTAGCGAAAGCCAAGGCGTTGAGAAAATATGTTGAGCCATTGATTACGAAGGCTAAAGATGATACAACACATTCTAGAAGGGTTGTTTTCTCTTATCTACAAGACAAGGATTCTGTTACTACACTTTTCAACGAAATCGCTGAAAAAGTAGCTACTCGTCCTGGTGGATACACAAGAATTATCAAAACTAACAACAGGTTAGGTGATAACGCTGACATGTGTATTATCGAGTTGGTTGACTACAACGAATTGTTGCTAGCTGACGCGAAGCCAGAGAAGAAGAGCACAAGAAGAAGAGGTGGTAAGAAGAAAACAGCTGATAAAGCTGTAGAAGCTACTACAACGGAAGCTGTGGTTGAAGATGCAGTAGTTGTTGAAGAAACTGCTCCTGAAGTAGAAGATGTTGCTGAAACTGTGTTAGAAGAAACTACTGAGGATGCAACGGAAGAAGAAGCACCAGCTGCAGAAGCAGATGAGGCTACTGAACCAGAAGCTTCTGCTGATGATAAAAAAGAAGATAAGAAGGACGGAGAATAGTCTATTCTAACAAATAATTATAAAGGGGTTGAACGCAAGTTCAACCCCTTTTTTTATGTTATGGCTTTACTCTTATAAAATCAGTTTTGGTAGCTAAATTTTTGAGCTTATTTTTGCACGATGCGAAAAGTCGCATGCCCCTCTACATATGTCGCATAACACATTGAATTTATCCCAGAAAAAAGCAGTCCTCTTGCTAGAAGATGGATCTCGCTTTGAAGGTATCGCAATAGGAAAAATCGGAACTGTAGGAGCTGAAATCTGCTTTAATACAGGAATGACAGGCTATCAGGAGATATACACTGACCCTTCTTATTATGGTCAAATCGTAGTAAATACTACCTCCCACATTGGTAATTACGGAGTAGAAGATTCTGAGAACGAATCTGATGCGCCAAAGATTACCGGACTTGTCGTTAATACTTTTTCGCAAGACTTCAGCCGTAGCATGGCTGATGGCTCATTGCAAGAATATTTAGAGCATCATAACATTGTCGGTGTATCCGAATTGGATACGCGTTTGTTGGTGCGTCATATCAGAAGCAAAGGAGCAATGAATGCTATCATTTCTTCTGAAGACTTGTCTGACAATGAATTGCAGCGCAGATTGGCTGAAGTCCCTTCAATGGAAGGCTTAGAGCTTTCATCTTTTGTAAGTACAAAGGAGCCCTATTTTGTAGGTGATGAAAATGCTGATATAAAAATCGCGGTGTTGGACTTAGGCGTGAAAACAAGTATCCTTAAACACCTTTCATCTAGAGGAGCATATTTAAAGGTCTTTAATGCAAAGACTACTTTCGAAGAAATGAAAGCTTGGAACCCTGACGGGTACTTTTTATCCAACGGACCAGGCGATCCATCATCAATGGACTATGCAGTAAAAACCGCTCAAGAAATCATGGCTGCTGATAAGCCACTCTTTGGTATTTGTTTAGGGCATCAAATTATATCATTAGCATGTGGTATTTCAACTTTCAAGATGCACAATGGGCATAGAGGATTAAATCATCCAGTAAAGAATTTAGTCTCTGGAAAAAGTGAAGTCACTTCACAAAACCATGGCTTTGCTGTAAGCCGCGAAGATGTTGAAAAGTCTGCTGTAGTGGAGTTGACGCATATAAACCTAAATGACGACACTTGTGCAGGAATTCAAGTAAAAGGTAAGAAAACGTTTTCCGTACAATATCACCCAGAGTCATCACCGGGACCTCACGATTCCCGTTATTTGTTCGATCAATTTATCGACCTTATCAAATCTTAAGAGAAACAAATTATGAGTTTAATAGAAAGTATTCACGCCAGACAAATTCTGGACTCTAGGGGTAATCCTACTGTCGAAGTAGACGTAATCACTGAGAATGGAGTTATGGGCCGTGCCGCAGTTCCTTCAGGAGCTTCAACAGGAGCACATGAAGCAGTAGAATTACGTGATGGTGGTGATGCATACCTTGGAAAAGGTGTTAAGCAGGCAGTTGAAAATGTCAACGACATTTTAGCTGATGAACTTATTGGTTTCTCCGTATTTGAGCAAAATTTGATCGATAAGATCATGATTGAAGCTGATGGTACTGAAAACAAGAGTAAACTTGGTGCAAATGCAATTTTGGGTGTTTCTCTGGCTGTGGCCAAAGCAGCTGCGGCAGAGCTTGGTTTACCGCTCTATAGATATGTAGGTGGCGTTAGTGCCAATACACTTCCAGTACCAATGATGAATATCATCAATGGTGGTTCGCATGCAGATAACTCTATCGACTTTCAAGAATTCATGATCATGCCTGTGGGTGCTGAAACTTTTTCAGACGCCATTAGAATGGGTGCAGAGATCTTCCATCATTTGAAAAAGGTCCTTTCTTCTCGTGGTCTGGCCACTAATGTAGGTGATGAAGGAGGTTTTGCACCGAATTTAGGTTCTGACGATGAAGCACTTCAAGTGATCTCGGAAGCTGTGGAGAATGCAGGCTACAAAGTAGGCGATGACATTGTTTTTGCGTTAGATGTAGCTTCTTCTGAGTTCTACTTACAAGATGAGAAGGTATATTACTTTAAAGATTCTACCGGTAAGAAACTGACTCCAGTGGAAATGGCTGATTATTTGGCCGACCTAAGTGAACGATACCCAATCATTTCTATCGAAGATGGAATGTTTGAAGACGATTGGGAAGGTTGGAAAGCCTTGACTACCAAGATTGGTGACAAAGTACAATTGGTTGGCGATGATCTATTTGTAACTAACGTGACTAGACTTCAAAGAGGTATTGATAATGGTATTGCTAACTCTATCCTCATCAAGGTTAATCAGATAGGTACCTTAACTGAGACGATTGAAGCAGTTAGTCTTGCCAATAGAAATGGATATACAGCAGTAATGTCCCACAGATCGGGAGAAACTGAAGACAATACAATTGCTGATTTGGCCGTGGCATTAAATACTGGTCAGATCAAGACGGGTTCTGCGTCACGTTCTGATAGAATGTCTAAGTACAATCAGTTGATAAGAATAGAAGAAGAATTAGGAGAGGTAGGCAAGTTTCCAGGAAAAGACTTCCGAAACGCTTACTAGTTCAACGCGTTATACGATATAAGCCCCTTTCGATATTTCGAAAGGGGCTTTTGTTTTCCAAGTCCATTTGTTGCTTGAAAAAAAATAAAACTGCAGGTTTCGCAGCCTTTTTTTCATACCGAAGGTATAGGCTACTAAATGATTGATTATGAAAACTAAACTACTTTTTTCTTTCTTTGCGATTGCACTCGTAATCTCTGCTTGTGGCAGCGATGGAGGCAGTGATGAGCAGCCTGATCCATGTGCGATTCCAATATCTATTTCTTTTTCAAGCAATACTAATGCCTCTAATGGCCAATCGGATGGTAGTTTTACTGCCACGGCTACAGGCGGTAGTGGGACTTATGAATATAGCGTAGATGGTACTACTTTTCAGTCCTCTGGAACATTCTCTAATCTTGCGGCTGGTTCATTCACAGTTTCAGTCCGAACAAGTGCAGGGTGTACAGGCAGTGCGCAGGTTACATTAGGCGAGGATCAAGAACAAAATTCACCTTCTTTTGCTAATGAAGTAGCCCCAATATTTACCGCAAGATGTGCTACCTCTGGTTGCCATGTGGATGGTGGAAGCGCTCCATTTGCTATCAACGGGTTTTCGGATGTTCAGCCAAGGGCAGCAGCGATTAGAAACAGAGTGGCTGGTAGAACCATGCCTCCGGCAAGTGCAACAGCGCTTACTGATAGTCAAATTGCTACTATCGTTGCTTGGGTGGACGAAGGAGCGCAGAATAACTAGTTTCACTCCATTTGGAATCTTGGCGAAAAGATGATTACTTTTATACTATGCATCCTTTCACCAAGATTCCAAAATTCTTCAAAAGCTACTATTTCCTTTTCGGAACCTTCTTTGTCGTTTGGATGCTTTTTGTAGACTCCAACGATGTTGTTTCTCAAATTAAGATGACCCAAAAGTTAAACGGTCTTGAAGCACAGAAAGATTTCTATATAGAAAAGAAGGTACAAGTGCTTAAGGACAAGGAGGAACTCAGTACCAATAAAGAATTACTCGAGAAGTTTGCTCGAGAGAATTATCTTATGAAGAAGGCTTCTGAAGATTTGTATATCGTAGTCACCAAAGACTAAAAAAATCAAAATATATAGTCCTCTTTCGAGGACTTTTTCGTTTAAAGGCATATGAAAAAACTTTTATTGACTTTAGTCTTCATGCTGGGAATTGTTTTTTGCTCCCAAGCCCAAGTTTATTTTGAAGAAGATGTAGACTCTACGAGTTTCATGGACCGTGTTTATTTTGGCGGTAACTTTTCGTTCAATCTAGGGACTAGGTTTACTTTTATTGATGTTTCTCCCTTGGCTGGCTATATGGTGAATGATGATTTCTCGGTGGGTTTAGGGGCAACTTATTTATACCTATCGAGAGAGTTTCTGACATTCCAATCCGGAAATAGATTTAAGATCACTAATAGTGTATATGGTGGACGCGCTTTTATGAGGCATAGAGTAATGGATAATTTTTTCGCCCATACTGAATTTGAATCCCTAAATACTGAAACGCCATCATTTGATGGATCGCAGGGCACCTTTAGAGAATGGGTACCCGGTTTATTTATTGGAGGGGGTGTTTTTCAACCCATTTTTAGACGAGGTGGAGTGAATATTACTATCCTTTATAATTTGCTGCACGATGAATTAAGGTCTCCTTATAATAGTGCCTTCGTTTTTCGAGGGGGAATTACTTTTTAAGGCTTACACCGAAACGAGAACCCAATTCTTTCAGATCATTTTCAACTGCATCTAATAGCGGAATACCGTTGGAGGCCCGTTCTTTTTCCATTGCCCTTTCTGGGTCTCCTGGTATCAGTACAGGCTCCTCCATATTTACGGGTTCTGAATTCCTGAATCGTCTGATCCAATTGTCCATATGGTTTTTGAAATCATCAGCGGGTCTGAACGCATCTACGCGCATAGCACCAAAGAAATGACCAAGGCCTTCTCCAACCGGATCGCTTACTGGGTCCATAAAACTGACAAACGGAGGTGCCCAAGGACCGTAATTGGCACCAGATAAGACAGCAGAAAAGATATCTACCATCGACCCAAGAATATATCCTTTATGGCTGCCATTGGCTTTGTCTCCGCCTAGAGGTCTTAAGGCTCCTCCTTCTTTCACGCCATACGCATTGGTAGTTACATTGCCTGCTGCATCTTGAATCCACCCAGCCGGTGCGGGTTCATCTTTGCGCTGAAGAATTTCGAGTTTCCCATTGGCAGCGGTGGTTGTGGCAAAATCTCCAACATAAGGAGGTTCTTCATTGGCTGGAATTGCAACAGCGATGGGGTTAGTTCCTAATAGCCTTTCCTTTGAAAACGTAGGCGCAACCAGCGGACTAGCGTTGGTCATGGATATGCCAATCATATCGCTGTTTAGGGCACGCATGGCATGGTAGCCCGCAATGCCATAATGATTAGAATTTTTAACAGCTACCCAACCTGTACCAGCTACTTTTGCCTTATCAATGGCTACTTGCATGGCGAAAGGCGCGACCACCAAGCCTAGGCCAGCATCACCATCAACCACAGCAGTACTCGGTGATTCGTGAACAATTCTTATGTCAGGTGTGGCATTGATTCTGCCTTTGTCCCACAACCTCACATAACCACTCAACCTTGCCACTCCATGAGAATCTACACCCCTAAGGTCAGCTGAGAGCAAAGTGTCAGAGGCGGTAGTTGCATCGGTTTCAGAGCAACCCATCTTTATAAAGATGGATCGTGCAAATTCGTATAGAGATTCGTGGGTATATATGGCCATAGTTCTATTTGCTAGGGGCGTATGCTTTAAGTTCCTTTTTGGAAAAGAGTAGTCCCTCTTTAAGGGCATAAGTACAGGCGGTAATGTTTTTGATGTCTAAGTGTTCAATGACAAATGAAATCAAGCAGCTCGCTACCACAATCATATCTACCCTCATACTTACCATACCAGGTATTTCGAGTCGCTCGGACTTGTCCTTTATCAACAATTCACGATGGATACTGTGATAGTCCTTTATGGGTAGTTTAAAAGTTGTGCTTTCTAGCCTCCGTTCCTTTCTGATACGTTTGAGGTAGATTTCTAATAGGGTGTCAAAAGTACCGGAGCAGCCAATTAAGCCCATTGGCTTGTGATGCTTTAGTGCTTCCTCCAGTGCTGATAGCTCGGTTGATAGCAATGCAAACATTTCATCTACTGCATCAGCAGGAATAGGATCGTTTACATGAAATTTATCTAATAAGCGTTGCGCACCAATTTCAAAACTTCTCTTCCAAAGTATCTCTTTTTGATTGCCAATAATGAATTCTACACTACCTCCTCCAATGTCCATCACTAACTGATTTTCATCAGACATCTTCATTGCGGCTTTGACCCCTTCGAATATCAGTTCGGCTTCTAAGTCACCAGAAATAATATCAATATGAATGCCTGTTTTTTCAGCGATTTTATTGATTACGTCTTTACCATTTTGGGCATTTCGAATAGCACTTGTTGCAACACCTCTCACATCCGTCACTTCGAATTGGTCTATAACCGTCTTAAAAATCTCTAGGGTGTGGATGGCACGTTTAACGGCATCTTTGGCGATTTTTCCTTTACTAATACCATTCTGTCCAATCTTTACAGCAATTTTTTCTTTGTAAAGGGTTTTGAGACTCCTATTGTCAATTTCTACAATGAAGAGGTGAAATGTGTTAGTACCCAGATCAATAACTGCTTTACGCATACTAAATATGGCCTTTTAAAAGGATGGCCGAATATAAGGCATATTAGGAAATAATGAATCTCCCAATTGTGGAATTACCACTGTCTAAAATTCTTTTTTGAGTCTATCTATATATCTTTGGCTACTTAATGACAGACCTATGGGAGATCAGAATAATGGGCAATCTCAAACGCACGTTTTGACAAAGGAAGAAAAGTATCAACTACTTGAGTCAAAGAATCAACAAGCGCTGCTTGGAGGTGGAGAGAAGCGAATTGAATCGCAACATAAGAGAGGAAAACTTACTGCACGAGAGCGTGTAACCCTGCTCATGGATGAAGGCTCATTCGAAGAAATTGGAAAGTTTGTCGAGCACAGGGCAACTGATTTCGGTCTGGATAAAGAGATTTACTTAGGTGACGGAGTAGTGACTGGCTATGGTACGGTAAATGGCAGATTAGTTTACGTGTACTCGCAAGACTTTACAGTTTTTGGTGGTTCTCTCTCCGAGACGCACGCTGAAAAGATATGTAAGTTAATGGACCTCGCCATGAAAAATGGTGCCCCTATTATTGGCTTAAACGATTCAGGAGGAGCTAGAATTCAAGAAGGCGTTGTCTCTCTGGGAGGCTATGCAGATATCTTCTACCGTAATACACGTGCTTCAGGAGTGATTCCACAGATATCAGCCATCATGGGGCCCTGTGCCGGAGGGGCTGTTTATTCTCCTGCTATCACCGATTTTATCTTCATGGTAGAAAACACATCCTATATGTTTGTGACTGGCCCTAACGTAGTGAAAACGGTAACGCAAGAAGACGTTACAGCCGAAGAACTTGGTGGTGCTAGTACCCATAGCGCAAAAAGTGGCGTTACGCATTTCTCTTCTGCCAATGAGGTTCAGTGCTTAAATGATATCAAAAGGCTAATCTCATATATTCCTCAAAACTGTGAGGAAGATGCACCAGTATATGAATACAATGCAGATAACGAAACGCGTGCAAAACTGAATGATATCATACCTGACAATCCAAATCAGCCCTATGATATGCATGAAGTCATCGAACACCTGATCGATGAAGACTCATTCTTTGAAGTGCATAAGAACTTTGCCGAAAACATTATCGTTGGCTTTTCAAAAATTGGAGGCCGGTCGGTAGGAATTATAGGAAACCAACCTGCATCTATGGCTGGAGTATTGGACATTGATGCCAGTGTAAAAGGGGCAAGGTTTGTTCGTTTTTGCGATAGCTTTAATATTCCGCTACTCGTTTTGGAAGATGTACCAGGCTTCTTGCCAGGTACAGACCAAGAGTGGAGAGGTATTATTACCAATGGTGCCAAGTTACTTTATGCTTTTGCCGAGGCCACTGTACCAAGAATTACGGTGATTACGAGAAAAGCCTATGGAGGTGCGTATGATGTAATGAACTCCAAACACATTGGTGCTGATCTTAATTATGCCTGGCCAATGGCCGAGATTGCCGTAATGGGTGCCAAAGGAGCTGCCGAAATTATTTTTAAGAGAGAAATTGCTGCTGCAGATGATCCTGAGGCTAAACTTCAAGAAAAAGTGGATGAGTATACAGCTAAGTTCGCAAACCCATATCGTGCTGCGCGAAGGGGGTATATTGATGAAGTAATTACTCCAGACTCCACTCGTTTAAAACTAATTCGGGCTTTCAAAATGCTTGAAAATAAGGTAGATACACTACCGAAAAAGAAACACGGAAACATACCATTGTAAGATGAATAAGACAAGCGAAGACTTTCTCGAAAAATATTTGAACAACGCCTCACCGACTGGTTTTGAAAGTTCGGGTCAACAGATTTGGCTAGATTACATCAAACCCTATACTGACTCATATTTTACGGATAAATATGGTACTGCCGTGGGTGTTATAAACCCTGATGCTCCTTACAAGGTAGTCATAGAAGCGCATGCGGATGAGATCAGTTGGTTTGTCAACTACATTGATGACGATGGTTATATCTATGTCGTTCGGAATGGTGGTTCTGATCATCAAATTGCTCCTTCAAAACGTGTTAACCTTCATACCGATAAGGGAGTGGTTAAAGGAGTTTTCGGTTGGCCTGCAATCCATGTAAGAGACAAAGCGAATGAAAAGGCACCAACATTAAAAAACATCTTTATCGATGTTGGAGCAGCTTCAAAAGATGAAGTGTTGGAGATGGGGATTCATGTGGGCACTGTCATTACTTTTGAAGATGAGCTCTTTAAGCTAAACAATAAGTATTGGTGCGGAAGAGCGCTCGATAATCGTATTGGTGGTTTTATGATCGCTGAGGTAGCTAGGCGTTTGAAAGAGAACAAGGTAACCTTGCCTTTCGGCCTTTATGTGGTCAATGCCGTACAGGAAGAAATTGGTTTGAGGGGTGCCGAAATGATAGCCGCTCGTATCAAGCCCGATGTGGCTGTAATAACAGATGTTTGTCATGATACGCACTCTCCAATGTATGATAAGAAACTGGATGGCGATCAAAAAGCTGGTTTAGGCCCTGTTTTGACAGTAGGCCCTGCTGTGCACAACAACTTGCTGAAAATGTTAATGGACGTTGCCGATCAAAAGAAAATTGATTTTCAAAGGTCTGCTTCATCAAGGTCTACGGGTACAGATACAGATGCATTTGCTTATTCAAATGAAGGAGTGCCTTCAGCATTGATTTCACTTCCGCTTAAGTACATGCATACTACTGTAGAAACGGCTCATGAAGATGATATCGTAAAGGTGATTGATTTGATGTACGAGTTTTTGATTCAATTACCGAAAGACCACGACTTCAGTTATTTGAAATAACATGCCGATGGTCATTGACCAGATGGGGAGGAGTGTTGAGGTACCAACTGCTCCCCAAAGAATCGTATCGCTAGTACCATCTCAAACCGAGCTGCTAGATGACCTTGGTATAGGAGACAGGGTAGTGGGTGTTACTAAGTTCTGCATACATCCTAAGTCTTGGCGATCGAAAAAAGCAATAGTAGGTGGAACCAAGCAGTATCACTTCGATAAGATTCGTGCTTTAAAGCCAGATTTGATCATTGGTAATAAAGAGGAGAACGATAAGGCTGGAATAGAGAAGCTAGCGACCGAATTTCCGGTTTGGATGAGCGACATCGGAAGCTTGGAAGACGGAGTTGAAATGATTAAATCTGTCGGTCAATTAGTGGATCGAAATAGTGAAGCGAGTTTTTTGGCGAAAGATATTCAAGACAGTTTCGGAACTCTGTCCCATTCGAATCCATTGCCTTCGGCCTTATATCTAATCTGGAGAAATCCGTATATGGCGGTCGGGAGACAGACTTTTATTAACCAGATGATGTTATATGCAGGTTTTGAGAATTGCTTAACTGAATCCCGATATCCCAATCTGACATTTGAGCAAATCACTGAATTAAATCCTGAGTATATCTTGTTGTCATCAGAGCCTTATCCTTTTAAGGATAAACATATTAGTGAACTTAATGAGATGTTGCCAAAGGCTAAAGTGGTGTTAGTGGATGGTGAGCTTTTCAGCTGGTATGGCAGTCGTCTATTGAAATCGCCTCAATATTTTAAGACGCTGAGGAACAGTAGCTGATTTAACTTTGGATACAAAGCAACGGACATTGGGGGGCTCCAGCAGCCCCCCGTCCTTACGTTACCTAAACACGGCAAATGCATTGCACACTTGCATGTTGTAACACTCCCAAATCTCTTTTTTCTTGAATGAGTATTTCTTACTGGATTTCGCCTTCAGTGGGAATTTGAAGGAACTGTTAACTGTTGTTGAGGTTTTCTCCTGCTTGGCAACGTGATAGTAATAGGTATTTTCGTCTGATTTTCCCATGAGCCTACGCTCACCAGGATTGAGTTTTACTAAGCCCTCGATAGACCAATCTCCATCAATCTCCTTGTAGCGGATGGCTACTTTTAATGGAGTTGAAGATTTGTTCTCGAAGAATATATGATAGGTCTTCTTGTAATCTTCTGTAGTGAAACCGGTGCGCTCACCGGGCAATGAGTAGTAGCCGGTGAGCTGATCTGGAGATTCGAGTTGCCTCGATTCCAGTTGAGCTAAGAATAATGGCCTTTTATTCTCTTGGTGAGAGAGATAACTGGCCATTATGCCGCCCAAGAACAGTACATATACTGCTATCGGTTTCATCTGTTTAGGTTAAATGTTCCTAAAGATTGAAAACAAATATGAAATATTCAACATATATTCATAAAAAGTTATCTACCTCTAAATGGAAAGAAGCATAATTATCCCTAAAAACTGTCTATATGAGCTTTTTGAATGGTTTTTAACGAAAAAAATATTTTGAAATAAAATCAAGGATTGATCAAAAATGGCTGAATGGCTTTAATCCAGATGTCATAACCTTCCTTGTTCATGTGAAGGCCGTCTTCTATAAAGAGTTCTTTTTTCAGCGTACCATCAGTATTGAGCATTGGATTCCAGACATCAACAAAATCTACTTTGTCCCAAAGGGTGTTGGCTTCCCTAAGTACGTTGTTAAGCTTTTCGTAGTCTTTTCTTAGTGGCCACCTAGCAATGCTGGGTTTAGGTGATATGATCACTACTTGGTCAACACCATCTTCTAAGATTAATTGAGTAATGAGATAGCTTAACTCGGTAAAGACCTCGAAGCCTGACTTTCCGGAGTTGATATCATTATCGCCTTCATAGATAAAGACCTGCTTAGGTTTAAAGTTGGTGATGAGCTCCTTCTTGTAATGGATAAGGTCACTGGTCTCAGATCCACCGAAGCCTGTATTGATAACATTGTGATCTGGGAAATAATCTTTGAAATCTACCCAAAGCCTTATACTAGAACTTCCTGTAAAGACGATACGATTGGCTTCGGGGTAGTTGATTTCCGTTGCTGATATTTTTTCAATCTCTTCAGCAAATCGTGTTGGGTCTTGCCCTTGTATGTTAAATGTGAGAAGGAGTGTGAGAAGAATTAGAGATAGCTTGAATGATTGCATTCAGCTAAATTATCCTTTTTGTTGAAAAAAAGTGCTGCCTTTATTGATGCGTCACCAATTGATTGATTTGTGCGTATTGCAATAACATGATGGTCTTCGCATCTTTAATCTCACCAGACCTAATCATTCGGAGCGTTTTATCGAAGGGCAGTTCTAGTACTTCAATGTCTTCTTCTGCATCGGTACCTCCACCGTCATTAACTTTCATTTCGTCTTCATATTCTGCCACAAAGAAATGTAAGATTTCGGTAACGGAGCCAGGTGACATATAGCTCTCGAATACTTTTCGAACGTTGGCTATTCTATAGCCAGTTTCTTCTTCTGTCTCCTTTTTGATGCAGTCTTCCGCATTATCCTCTTCCAATAGTCCAGCACAAGCTTCGATTAAGAAGCCATTTTCATTGCCATTGAGATAAGTAGGCATTCTGAATTGGCGGGTCAACACAACAGTTCCTTTGTCTTTATTATATAATAGAATTGTTGAACCGTTGCCTCGATCATAGGCTTCTCTTTCTTGTCTTTGAACGGAGCCATCACTTTTATGATAGTCAAAAGTAATTTTGTTGAGCGTATACCAATTGTCAGACAGTACCTCTTGATTAATAATATCGATACGTTTCCCCATTTATATGCGTGCTTGGTAAGTGTAGAGTTGGTAGTAACGACCTTCTTTTGCAATCAACTCGTCATGTGTACCACGTTCAGCTATTCTTCCCTCTTCAATCACCAATATTTGATCCGCTTGGCGGATGGTGCTCAACCTGTGTGCAATTACAAAGGTTGTTCTGCCTTTCATGAGCTCAGCTAAACTACGTTGAATAAAGGTCTCGCTTTCGGTGTCAAGGTTAGATGTCGCTTCATCTAGGATAAGGATTTTAGGGTTTGCGAGTACGGCTCGAGCTATCGCAATTCTTTGTCTTTGGCCTCCGGAAAGTTTTACCCCTCTCTCACCAATCAAGGTATTTAATCCGTCTTCAAATCTATCGGTAAACTCTTGTACATAAGCTGTTTGTACAGCCATTTCAAGTTCTTCTTCCGATGCGTTTGGTCGCGGGAAGAGTATGTTGTCTCTAATCGTTCCTTCAAAAAGGAAATCATCCTGAAGTACCACACCAAGGTTTTTACGATAACTTCTTAGTTTAGCCGTAGATAGATCGATACCATCTAAGCGAATTTGTCCTTCCCGTGGATTTAGGAAAGTGGCAGCTAATCCTGCAATGGTTGATTTTCCAGAACCTGATGTACCGACTAAAGCCGTTACGCTTCCCGGAGGTGCTTCGAAGTTAATGTTCTTAAGTACTTCCTTGTCTTCCTCATAGGCGAAACTCACATCGTCAAAAACGATATCTCCTTTGATTTCTTTTAACTCAACCGTTCTATTGGGGTCTTCATCCTCAGTAGGCGTCATCATTATCTCTTCGGTACGGTCAAGACCAGCAAAGGCTTCGGTGATTTGGCTTCCGATGTTCGACATCTGGACAATGGGTGCAATCATAACGGCCAAGTAGGCAATGAAGGCAACAAGTTCACCAGGGGTCATAGTACCTTGGATAATATAGTATCCACCAATGCCCAAGATTCCAGTACTTGCTACTCCTGCCAGTAAGAAGGTGGCCGAACTCGTCACAATGGCTGTGGCGGTTAAGGTCTTCTTTACGTTTTGGTAAAGGTCATCAACACCATTTTCGAAGGTTTCAATTTCTTGAAGTTCGGCACCAAATCCTTTTATCACCCTAACGCCATTTAACGTTTCGGTTAAGCGACCAGTGACTTCGGCATTGAGTTGACCTCTTTTTCGGAAGATCGGCCTCAGGTAAGCAAAGGCTTTCATAGCCACTAGTCCAAATATGACAACAGGAGCGATGACAAATGCGGTGAGCTTGGCATTCATGTCTATCAAAATGTACAATACGCCTATGGAGGTAAGTAGACCGCCAACAAGTTGCACCAAGCCAGTGCCGACAAGGTTTCTTACCCCTTCAACATCCGTCATAATTCTAGAGACTAAAGCTCCCGACTTAGTACTGTCGAAATAGTTGATGGGTAAAGAGAGGATGTGTTTTTGGACTTTTACCCTGAGTTGAGCGATAAGCTTTTGTGCTTGTACGCTAAGTAATCTCGTAAGGGCAAAGGAGGTGGCTGCCTGTGCTATAATGGCGGCAATCGTTACTGTAATTACCAACCAAAGCTTTTGCATGTCTTTGTTGACAACGACATCATCTATTAAAAATCGGGTGGCTCCAGGTAATACTAAGCTGGCTACACTCTTTATTAAAATAAGAATCAAACCGATCAGAAGTATCCCTCTTTTGGGCCAAATGATAGTCTTGAAAACTTGACCGACTGTAATGTTGTTAAGCTTTTTCTTTTTTGCCATACTGGATTAAGATCAATTAGGGCTAAACGATGAGATAGCTGAATTGATTCCAAGATATGGAAAGTAATTCAGCCGACATTTGATTTGCATTAATTTCAGGCCTCAGTCATCAATGACACGTGCTCCCAAAAACTGGGATAAGACTTATTCACAACGGACGGGTCTTCAATGATGATTTCTTGCTGTGTACATAAAGGGGCGAACGCCATCGCCATGCGATGGTCTTCATATGTGTGAACGCTTACTGGTGCTTGACCTGATTCAAATTTGGACTTGATCTCCCAAATACCTTCTTCGGTCTCTTTTAGCTTAATGTTGAATTTCTTTAACTCCCTTTTTAGTGCTTTGATCCTGTCGGTTTCTTTTATACGCAGGCTTTCCAAACCCGTCATTCGGCACTCAATTTTTTTAACACCACAAACCACTGCCACGGTTTGGGCAAGATCGGGACAGTCGGAGAAATCAATCTCGACCGATTTGCTGTGCTGAATTTTCTGGAGGATGACGCCATCATCTTCGAAAGTGCTCATGACTCCGAGCTGATTCATGATGTGTACAATGGCTATATCACCTTGAAGGGATTTTTGCCTAAGGCCTAGTAGCTTGATTTTAGCCTCGGTAGCCAATGCGACAAAGCTATACCAGTAACTGGCACCCGACCAATCAGATTCTACTACGTAGTCATAAGCACCATATGACTGGGGCTTGATCTCGATGGTGTTGTTGGTCCAAGACGCATGAATACCGAAGAGCTGCATCATGTCGAGTGTCATTTGAATGTAGGGACGGCTACCTATTTTGCCTTTTAGGGCTAGCGTAAGTCCACTGGGCAGGCGAGGTGAAATCATTAACAAAGCAGAGATAAACTGACTGCTTACATCTCCTTTGACACTTATTAATTCCTTCTTCTGTTCGGTAAGTGGATAAACCTTGTGAGGAGGGAAGCCATCCTTATTCAGAAACTTCACTTTAGTTCCAATCTGCTTGAGCGCCTTGGCTAAAATTTTAATGGGTCTCTGTTGCATGCGATCAGTTCCCGTTAGTACCCTTGGCCGATCTCCAAAAATGGAATAGGCGGTTAGAAAGCGCATAGTGGTGCCAGCATCTAGTACGTCAAGTGTTTCTTCTTCACTTGATAAGAGCCTTAGCATTGTCTGCGTATCTCTTGCATTGGAGAGATTCTTTAATTCGGACTGATTTCCTGAAAGTGCATTGATTATGAGTGCGCGATTGCTTTCGCTTTTGGAGGCCTCTAGCTGTATCTCTGAGTTTTTGAGTATAGGGCTGTGTTTGAGGGTTATGGTATCCAATTTATTGCTTTAGTGTTAGGTAGAAGAATAAGGCATCCATTACGTCCTTTTCATCAACTGCTACATCATAACCGGCTCGACCGATTTCATAGAGTAATGAATGGTTGAGAAAATTACCGACATTTTTCTTGTCTTGATACATCAATTTAATGATAGCTGTAAAGTCTTTCTTGCTGATATTAAGATCAGGATAAATACTCAGAATCGTATCACAAATTTCTTTCAGATCGACTTCTTCAAGACTTAATAACTTTTTCGACACATAGGCTTCACAAACCATCCCAATAGCGATGGCTTCACCGTGCAAAAGATGGTTTTCTGTATCGAGGTAAAAGCTTTCTACGGCATGACCGATCGTATGGCCAAAGTTTAAAATCTTGCGTACGCCTGCTTCTTTTGGGTCCTGCTCGACAACCTGATTTTTTATGTCTACCGAATGTGCAATAACCGCATGCCAATTTTCCTGTACTAAACCGACTTTTGCAACTTGTTCGTAATAGTCTTTATCAGTGATAAGTCCGTGCTTGATCACCTCGGCAAAGCCTGATCTTAATTCCTTTTTAGAAAGTGTGTCCAAGAAAATAGGATCTATTAAGACCGCATTTGGTTCTTTAAAGCATCCAATGTGATTTTTGAAGCCTTGGAAGTCAATGCCGAGCTTTCCGCCAACATTGGCATCTACAGCCGCTAACAATGTGGTAGGTATGTTGATAAAATCAATGCCGCGTTTGTAGGTCACCGCACAGAATCCACCCATATCACCAATGACTCCACCACCTAAATTAATCAGGAGAGATTTTCGGTCGAAAGCCTCTTTGGTCAAACATTCCCAGATGGTTTGGCAAGTATCAAGCGTCTTGTTGACTTCACCGGAAGAAACCTGAATGACCATGTGTTCCGGCAGAAGCCCTTGTACAACAGGGTAACAATATTCCCTCGTGTTTTCGTCCACCAGAATGGCTACTTTGGTGTAGCTATTCTCCTCAAAGAATTGCTTAAGACTTACTTGAATGTCATCAATGACGATTTGGCTCATCTTTGTACTAAGGTTTTTCCTTGAGCTGCGCTTCTTGCGTTTTCACAGACTCTTCGTGTACGGCAAATAAAAAGCTTTTCATGAACTTTTCAGTCATGTTTTTATTGACCCCAGCGCTTATCCTCGACTCCATGACATTATGCCACCTGTTGGGTTGATAAACGGCAAGGTTGTGCTCCCTTTTGTACTCACCAACTTGTTTGATCATCTGAAAACGATCTGATAGTAGTTCGATGATTTGGTCATCAACGAGATCGATTTTCTGTCTGAATTCATCCAGTTCACTGATGGCCTCAGGATGCTTGTCTAAAGTTTCTCTGAAGTTTAAGTTTTCGTAAATGATTTTCAGCGTATCCGGGGTGATTTGCTGTTTGGCATCACTCCAAGCATTATCAGGGTCGTGATGCGTCTCAATCATCAGTCCATCCAATCCGAAGTTGATGGCACGTTGACTTACGGATGCAATGATTTCTCTTGTCCCAGCAATATGGCTAGGGTCACAAATCACTGAAATGCCGGGTAGCATCCTTTTCAAATGAATAGGCATACTCCACTCTGGCTTATTTCTATAACGTTTTTCGTAAGGGTCCGAGAATCCGCGATGAATGGCTGCAACTTTTTTAATGCCCACTTTATTGAGCCTTTCAATAGCTCCTAACCACAATTGCAAATCAGGGTTTATTGGGTTTTTCACCATAACAGGAATATCTGTACCCTTTAAGGCCTCACATATTTCCTGAACAGAGAAAGGGTTCACGGTAGTACGGGCTCCAATCCACAGTACATCAATACCTGCTTTTAGAGCCGCTTCTACATGTGCTGTATTGGCAACTTCTATCGTAATAGGTACTTGAAGTATATCTCTGGCAATATCTAGCCATTCGAGCGCTTCGGTACCAATACCTTCAAATGATCCGGGTCTGGTGCGGGGTTTCCATACGCCTGCTCTGAACATTTCGATATTACTACCTCTAAGCCCTTTAGCGATACTTTCAATTTGCTGCGGGCTTTCTGCACTGCATGGCCCCGCAATGAGTACGTGCTCTGATAAGCCAAGTCCCCAATCTTTGATGTCTATGATTTCCATTTTTTTGCAATAAAAAAGCCCAGTTCTTGTGAACCGGGCTTAGAAGTTAGATTTTAAATTTCTCTATAAGCAGCGGCTCACTTTATTCAAGTTGAAAAAGTAAAAAAAGTAATAGTAAGCTGCTGTTGTTCTTTTCACGTGATAAACATATGTATCTTATTCAGCAGTCAAAACTATTATGCTGAAAAGTTTAGTAAATCGATTGAATTACTTTTCGATTAGGCTAAATGTGGTGGAATTGTTTGGTTCGTCCTCAATATTTTCGGAGATCACATGAAGTGCATTGGTCTCCAAAGCCTCTTTGCTGGAAATCACGGCTCCATGTGGGTCGCGATTATTTCTGAGTTCATCTATTGCACCAGCCGTACTGGTGCTTGAAATGAAAGTGATATGGCTATACTTCCGGAAGAAGCGCTGCGTCTCTTTTATCGCCATGGGGTGCGAATAGATTTTCTTGATTGAGTTTAGCGAGTTAGGCTGTAAGCTCCCTAGGTATAAATGTATTGGGAGCTCAAACTCTTCTACTATCTTAAAACCACTCTTTTTAATATTCTCTAGATTGTTATTTACAAAACCTGAGGTACTGTTCTTTATAGCAACCAGCGCTCGATTGATTTGACCGGCTTTGAGTGCTGAAAATATTTCGTCAAAGGTTCTGTAAAAAGTTGGCTTGGCTTCTGGTAGATATCGCTTTCTGGCTATATCGTGATAGGTGTTTTCTGGTCCGAGTAGTCCTAAGTTAGTCATTAGCGTAGTTTTGTTCTTCTTCTATCATATTAAACACCTCAGTCTGCTTTTTCACTGACTGCTGGTGCAATAATCTTAGTAAGTCTACGATAAATTCGTTATCAAGATTTAATTGCTCACCCCAATCTGGTCTTGACTTAAAGATTTCTTTCCACCTACTGATTTGAAAAATGGCGACATTATTCTCTTTCTTAATCTCTCCAATTTTTTCAACCAAACTCATACGTACCGCAATAGCTTCTAACAGCTCTCTATCAGCCTGATCGATTTGTTGACGGATTATTTCTAACTGGTCTAGATAACCCTTGTCCGTGAAGCTGGCATCTCTAGGGTTCAGTCTTGATACAATATCTAATAGCGTAGTAGTATCTACTTGCTGCTGTGCATCGCTGAGGGCAACTGATGGGTTAGCATGAGTTTCAATCATGACACCGTCATAGTCTAAGTCGAGGGCTCTTTGGGCTAGTGGCTCTATAAGGTCACGAGTACCACCAATATGGCTGGGATCGCAAATTAGGGGTAATGATGGGAACTCACTTTTAAGTTCTAAAGGAATCTGCCAAAAGGGAGCGTTACGGTATTTCTTCTTTTCGTAGGTGTGAAAACCTCTATGAATAGCCCCTAGTTTTATGATGCCCGCTTTAGAAAAGCGTTCGAGGGCCCCTTTCCAAAGTGAGAGTTCAGGATGTATTGGGTTTTTCACGAAGACGGGTATGTCTACTCCTTGCAGGGCCGATGCAAGTTCACTTACATTAAAAGGGTTTACTGTTGTTCGGGCACCAATCCACAGTACATCAACTCCATATTTTAATGCAAGGGCTACATGTTCTGCTGTAGCTACTTCAGTAGCGAATTTGAAAGACTTTTCCTTTTTCAAAGCACTCATCCATTGAAGCCCTTTTTCTCCTACTCCCTCGAAAGAGCCTGGGCGTGTACGCGGCTTCCATATGCCACCTCTGATAATATCAACTCTATCTACTATCGGTAGCACTGAGTCGTGCAACTGCTTTTCGTTTTCAATACTGCATGGCCCTGCAATAACCAAGGGTTTTTCATAGCCATTCATCCAATCCTTAAGCGCTGTAATTTGCATCAACTCAAATGTTATTTCTTTGGTATAACAAATGTAAACGTCTTACGGTTTGTTAATTATATTTGCCCCTCTAATTCACCCTATGGACCTAAAAAAGTTTGTTGATTTCGATGAGATCGAAATTGCTTTCAAGGCGAAGTCTGACAAAGCGCTGAAAAAAAGGCATTTCATTTTTTCTACCATGAAATGGCCTTGGTTGGTTTCGATAGGAACCTCTCTCACAAAGTTTAGCCTCGGTGTTGGCTTGCCGGTAAAGGGGCTGGTCAAATCTACCATTTTCGATATTTTTTGTGGAGGCGAGTCACTGGACAAGTGTGGTGATGCAGTCGATGAATTAGAGAGTTATGGTATAGGAGCTATTTTCGATTACTCTGTGGAAGGAGAGAAGTCTGAAGAAGGCTTTGAGAGCTCGTATCATGAAATACTGCAGACAATTAAGAAGGCCAGCGAATCCAAGATACTCCGTTTTGCAGCATTCAAGCTAACTGCTGTGGGCGACTTTGATCTGTATGCAAAAATACATGCAGGAGAAAAGCTGTCGCAGGCTGAAGAAGAGGCTTTTGAGCGAATTCGAGCACGCGTAGAGAGCGTTTGTGCTTTAGCCAGCCAATTGGATGTTTCCTTGCTGATTGATGCGGAAGAAACCTGGATTCAAAAGCCCATAGATGATTTGACCATTGCCATGATGGAAAAGTATAATGTAGGAAAGGTTGTTGTTTATTACACCTTTCAAATGTACTGCCATGCTATGCTTGATCATTTAAAAGCACTGCATGCTCAGGCAGAAAGAGATGGCTATGTGCTTGGTGCAAAATTGGTAAGGGGTGCTTACATGGAAAAAGAAAGTCAGAGAGCAGAAGAACTCAACTATACCGATCCAATACAACCGGATAAAGCTTCTACTGATCGAGATTATGATGCCGCAGCGCTGTACTGCATAGAAAACCTAAGAAGTATTGGTCTCTTTGCAGGTACGCACAATGAAGCGTCTAATTATAAGCTCACCATATTGATGGATGAGTTTGGCTTAGAAACTAATAATGAAAGGGTATACTTTGGGCAGCTTTATGGCATGAGCGATCACATCTCTTTTAACCTGGCTTTTGGAGGGTATAATGTGATTAAGTATGTGCCTTATGGGCCGATTAAAGCGACAATTCCTTACTTAATCAGGAGGGCTTCTGAGAATACCTCGGTAAAAGGTCAGAGTGGTAGGGAGTTGACTTTGGTAACCAAAGAGTTGAAGAGGCGAAGAGCTTAATCCTTAACTCAAGTACAAAAGTAAGCCCCAACTCAATGTTTCAAGTTGGGGCTTATTTTTTATAAGGCTTTCTAGTTCTTCTGAGAAGACTTTTTCTGTTCGGTGACTATTTCAAAAGTATTCCTTCCAGACTTCTTTAAATCGTGATGTAGCCCAGCATCCTCTTCAGTAATGACTTCGATCACAAAGCCATTAGCACTAGCTTTAGCCTCTTTTAGACTTTTCAAAATGTAGGCGGCTATCCTTACTTCCGAAGTAGGAATCTCATGTATCTCTTGCGCTTCATAAGTGCCATCGCTTAGAGTGTTATAATCGAGTTTTAAACCGTATTTTGCTTTGCCTTCAATAATCCGCATTGAATCAATGATCATCTTTAATTGATCGGTTAGCGGGTTTATTTCACTCGCTTCAACGGGTACTTCTGTTATTGTTTCTACCATTGCGTCAGTTGGATCAACCGTGTCCGTGCAGGCAAAGGCGATGACTAATAAAGCTAATACTGGTACTGCAAATAGGGTTTTGGATTTGTTCATGACATTTGAGTTTAATTTTTGAATCATTTTTAATCTTGTTTCTATAGGATGTTCATTAAAATTTGAAATCAGGCTGCTGTTCACTTGTGATAGGGTGAGTTGCAGCAAAGACCGTTGGTAACTGGCTGGGTTAGTTAGCTCAAGTGCATGTTGGTCAGCGATGTACTCATGCTGTATCTTAATGGATTTGCAGTAGAGATAACTGAAGGGGTTGAACCAGAACACACATTTTAGTACTTCAAAAAACAACAAGTCTAAGGAGTGCATCCCGTTGATATGAGCAGATTCATGTGCAATAATGTGCTCTTTAAGTTCTGAATTCTTACCTAAATCTTTTCCAATAAAAATTGTATTAAGAAAGCTGTAGGCAGCTAAACCTTCTGTTTCGGTTACTTCGATTGGTTTCACTTTGAGCGATAGTCTTTTGCCAATACGCTTCCTTGCATATAAGACCTTAAGGGCAAACAAGACCAAGGCGATGCTAAGACCAATACCATAAATCAATTCAAAGGAGATGAAAGGAGAGTTGGAGGCCACGGATTGGTCGATATTTCCCATTTCTACAAACCCGAATTGACGGGCTTGGCTTGATTGTGGAAATAAACCGATGCCAATGTCAAAGCTTAGTACTGGGATAATAAGAGATATAACAGTCGACATCAGCAGATAAAATCGGTTTAATGAAAGCAGCTTTTCCTTCCTTAAAAACAGCCAATAGATACTATAAAAGCATGCTAGGCAGACGGATGCTTCGAGGATATAACTAATCATGGTCTTTGAGTTTTTTCATTAAATCTTCAACCTGCTTAATGTTTAGTTTATTCTCCTCAACCATAAATGAAAAGAGCTTTTCTGCTGAGCCCTCAAAGTAGTTACTCAAGAAGCCATTCATAAAACTTTGCGTGTAAGTCTTCTTTTTTACTGAAGCAGAGTAGGCATAGGTATTGCCGATCTTTACCCGACTGACGAATCCTTTGGTTTCTAAAATTTTCAAGAAAGTACCCACAGTATTATAGGCCGGTTTGGGGTCTGGCATCTGATCAACAATGTCTTTTATAAAGAGTTGATCGTGCTCCCACACGACCTGCATTATCTGTTCTTCGGCCTTGGTTAATTCTTTCATCTCCTAATATTTTAGGAAATGTCCGAAAGATTTAGGAATGATCCTAAACTTTTAGGAGAAAATATTTTTGGGGATGTGTATGTGAAGCTATAATTGTTTAAATAATCTCTTGTAATCACTATCTTTGCGCACTTCAAAAAAATCGTGAAATGCAGGTTTTAAGCGAACAGGAATTATTAAGGAGACAGGAAAAGACTGAACTCGAAAAGCTAGGGATTAATCCATATCCATCTGAAACATTTGAGGTTTCGGCTTTTTCAAAAGAGATCAAGGCGCAATTTGATGCGAATCCTGACCGCTTTAAAGAGGTAACACTTGCCGGCAGATTGATGAGTCGAAGAATCATGGGTTCGGCTTCATTCGCTGAACTACAAGATGCAGAAGGTAGAATTCAAGTCTATCTGAGAAGGGATGATCTTTGTCCTGATGAAGACAAGACGCTCTATAACACGGTTTTTAAAAAGATTTTAGGCATAGGTGATTTTATTGGAATCAAAGGTTATGTCTTCAAAACTCAGGTAGGAGAGATCTCTGTACACGTAACGGAGTTGAAAGTACTATCAAAGTCTTTGAAGCCTTTGCCACTTCCTAAGACCGATGCTGAAGGCAATGTCCACGATGCTTTTACAGATCCGGAACAAAGATACCGTCAGCGCTATGTAGATCTTGTTGTGAATCCTCACGTCAAAGATGCTTTCGTTAAGCGGACGCGTTTGGTGAATTCGATGCGAAATTTCTTAGCTGATAAAGGTTATTTGGAGGTGGAAACGCCAATCCTTCAGCCTTTATACGGTGGTGCTGCGGCTCGTCCTTTCAAAACCCATCACAATACGCTCGATATGACGCTATATCTGCGTATAGCGAATGAACTATACCTGAAGAGATTGATTGTTGGTGGATTTGACGGTGTTTTTGAATTCTCAAAAGACTTTAGAAATGAGGGGATGTCTAGGTTTCACAACCCAGAGTTTACCCAGGTAGAACTTTATGTTGCCTATAAGGACTATGACTGGATGATGAATCTAGTGGAGGCCATGGTTGAAAAGGTAGCCATGGATCTGCACGGAACCACTGAAGTACAAGTTGGTGAGCATAAAATTAATTTCCAGAGACCGTGGAAACGCTTCACCATGTTTGAGGCTATCGAGCACTTTACAGGAGTTGATATTTCTGAAATGGATGAAGCTCAGCTCAGGTCTACTGCCAAGGAATTGAAAGTAGATATCGATGATACCATGGGTAAAGGCAAGTTGATAGATGAGATTTTCGGAGAGCACTGCGAAGCCAAATTGATTCAGCCGACTTTTATTACTGATTACCCAGTGGAAATGTCCCCGCTCGCTAAGAAGCATAGAAGCAAAGAAGGCCTAGTAGAAAGATTTGAAGCCATTTGTAATGGTAAAGAAATCTGTAATGCCTTTTCTGAGCTGAACGACCCAATTGATCAGCGCCAAAGATTCGAAGAACAATTAGAGTTAGGCAAGCGAGGGGATGACGAAGCCATGGTGCTTGATGAGGATTTCCTGCGGGCTTTAGAGTACGGCATGCCACCAACGGCTGGCCTTGGTGTTGGGATTGACCGGTTGTCCATGATCATGACCAATTCAAATTCAATTCAAGATGTGCTCTTCTTTCCACAGATGAAACCTGAAAAGAAGAGAGTAGAGGTAGAGTTGAGTGATGAAGCGAAGGCGATTCTTGTGGATTTATCCAAGTCTGGAAAGACTGAATTGGGTGTGCTCAAAGCGTCTGCTGGCTTGTCAAATAAAAAATGGGATAAGGCAATTAAAGAACTTACACAAAACGGACTAGCCAAAGTAGAAAAGACCGAAGAGGGACTTTTTGTAGAGCCTATTGGCTAACTATCTACTTTGATCGAATTGGCTTCTGCGTCTACTGATCTTAAGGTCTTTAAGCGCAGAAGCTTTTATTTGAATATCTATGGTATAAGATGTAAAAGCCCCAAATGGTATCCAGTTGGCCCGCATTTCCCAGCAGCCTAAATCTCTATAAAGACCCACGGATGTTTGTACAAACTCTTTGGCATCAAAGTCGTAACCCGTGTTATAGGTGACCTGCCATTTTGGTGTTAACTGTAATTGTCCATTGGCCCTAATCGATTGTCTAGTTGTGGTGTTTGTGGTAGACCAAGTGTAGCTGTAGTCGTAGCTGAGCCTAATATTCCAAGGTATTGTCACATCAACATAAGAGTTGGGATCATAAAAGTATTCAGGCAGAAGACTATTTCCTCCGTTATTCAAAGTTCCGAATGGGTTTGCCTCGCCAGCGATATTGTCTAGATCATTTGCATCATTTAGAATGTTTGTGCGTTGGTTTTGATTTGAATTATTTGCTTTTGAGTTAAGGTTGGTGCTCATGGATAGGCGCGCGGATCTAAGTCTTCCCAAGCCTTGACCAGACCTGATGGCCAGGCTGTTTACTCTGGTAGTGGTGGTAACTCCTTCCGTGGTAGTGGTTAAATAAGTGTAGGGATCAAGGCTGGCTCCCATGTTGATTTGGAGTTTCTTATTGAAAAGAGAAGTTCTCGCATTGATGTTGATGTTCGAAAGATTAAATGAATCGGCTAAGAAGTTGTAAAAACCGGAGAGAGCAAGATTGTCAAGAATGGCTACTTTTTTGGCCTTGGCCGTATCATTTTTAATCTTCATTTCAAGTTTGTTCGACACCGAGAAACTGATGGCTGCTGATTCTCCCAAAGAGGGTGATCCATTTAAGAATCCGTCATAAATAGAAAGTTGTCGGAATGTGCCATCACCTGTGGTGTCTGTTTGTACAGTTTGATAGAAGCCAAACTTTTCATCTCCAAAATTAGGACGGTAGGAGAACGAGACGGTTGGGGTTACAATGTGTCTTATTGCCTCGATTTTTTTACTTCGCTTCATTGGGAAACTTCCGTATACCTGAGTAGCGAGCCCTATACTAGCACTATAAGTCATAGCGCGGCTAAACCCAGGTATTGTATCAATTCTTACCGCATTTTCGTCAGGTAAGAACTCATAATCCAACTCCTCTAAATACCAAAGTTCTTCAACATTGAAGGATGGAGTGAAGGTTAGGTTTTCTAGGAATGAAAATGAGGTAGACAGGTCAACATTATGCCGTGCTCCGTTCGTTGCATTGTCCAACAGTTCTGGTAAGCTCGCGAATGTAACGGCAATGGTATCGTTGGTAACGGCTCTATTCGCAATATTGAAACCAGCAGTACCGGGTCTTACAACATTGGTAATTCGGTTTGATGCATTAAATCGCCAGCCTAAGTTGAGCCTGCTGAAAAAATCAGATTTTGATTGTCGAAAAGGTGTCAACCTATTCATGGTAAAAGAAAGCTCTGGTAAAGAAATGTCAACAATACCGGTTTGTACATTCTGATTATGTCGGCCACTGACAGAATAACGAAATGGTGATCTGGGTATAGAACCACTTAAGTTTACATTTGACCTAAATTCTGAGCGTATATTATTTTGAAAGTTTACGGTAGAGAGGTTGTTCTGATTGAATGTACTTGAGCCTGCGGTGACACTGGCTGAAAAAATTGAATTCCGTCCTTTTGAGTCTGGTCTGTGTGACCAAGAAATCCAGAAGTCTTTTGAGTTTAATGGAACTTCATCCGTTTCGGGTGTAATATTTCGGTTAAAACTAATGTCTAGCTGGCCGCTGTACTTGTACCGGTTCTTATATACGTTGCGCATTTTTAAGCCCCAGCTTCCTTTTGAATAAATGTCACCGGTAAAGGCAGAGTGTATTTTGTCATTCCAAACCTGATACCAGCCGCCCTCTCTTAAGAAAATACCCCTGCGCTGCTCATCACCATATTTTGGGAATAATACACCTGATAAGTTAGATTCATCTGTTTTCGGAAAAAAACCAAAGGGCAACCCGAGTGGCGTAGGAATATCACCAACGTATAGCAGAAAAGGGCCCGTAACAATACTCTTACCAGCCGTTACTTTGATTTTTTTTGCCTTTATGTAGGTGGTAGGGTTTAGTTCGTCAAGACAGGGTAAGTACTTGCCTTGCGATATGTAGGTAGATTGGTCTGCATTACGTTTAATGATGTCTCCTGTCAATTGACCTTCAGGCTGGGAAGTGGCCACACCTTTGATTCGGGCCCGTTGCGTCACAAAATTATATCTGATTTCTTCGGTTTCATAAACGCCAGATTGGTCCTTAAAAATTGGACGGCCCACCCATAAACCTGTTGAATCTTGAACGCCTTTAGCCCTTAGTTCGTTTAAGTTACGATCAATTATAATTTGCTCAGCTATCAAGTTGATATCGCCATACTCGATTTTGGCAGAACCGTAGAGATAGGTGCTATTTGTTTTGATATTTGTAATAATGGAATCTTTAGCAAAATACTTTATAGTGGTTTCGATTCCATTTACAACTACTTTAGCCGAATCTTGAATGCCAGGGAGGGTGTCATTTTCACTTTCTAACTGAGTGCCAATAGAATTGGTACGGTTTTGAAGGGTAACAAGCGAATCAGGTTTTACGCCATTGACTTGTGCCTTCAAATTGATAATTGAAATGAAGAAACAGAGCGAGAAAAATATAATTCGATTAGATAGCACGCTATTTTTCGGTTTTTCCGAAATTTTGAGACTTTTGTGTAAAGTTATTTTAATAGACCGTTTCATTCGCATCAAAGTGAAAAATTATAGCCTTCTGGTCATCTTTCTGATGGTGTTTTGCCTACAAGCAAATGCTATGCAGGCCCCTGATGGCGGAAAAAAGAAAAAATATAAGGTGGTACTTGATGCCGGGCATGGTGGAAAAGACCCAGGAACGCGTGGTAAAAACCTGAAAGAAAAAGATGTAGTGCTGCCAGTAACCTTATTGGTTGGTAAATACCTAGAAACATTAACAGACAACATTGAGGTTATTTATACACGTAAAAATGATGTGTACAGCCACCCCAAAGTTCGTGCCATCATGGCCAATGATGCGGAGGCAGATTTATTTGTTTCCATTCACGCAAATGCCATGAATCCGGGTTATGAGTCTGTTTCTGGTACAGAAGTCTTTGTGATGGGGACCAAGAATGAAGGTCGAAACTTTGAAGTGGCCAAGCGCGAGAACTCTGTTATTTTACTTGAGGAAAACTATCAAGAAATCTATCAGGGCTTTGACCCCAATGCACCCGAGGTGGATATTATGTTTTCTATTCAGCAAGAAGCATATCAAGAGAATAGTATTTTACTAGCTGCTTTCATTGATGAGCAGTTTAAGAAAAGGGTGGGCAGAAAGAGTCGTGGTGTAAAGCAATCTAGTCTTTGGGTACTTTGGAGTACCTATATGCCTAGTGTTTTAGTGGAATTAGGCTATCTTACGAATCCAAAAGAAGAAAAAGATCTGGGAAACAAAGAAATTCAAGATTATCTGGCTTCGGCAATTTTTAGAGCGATCAGGGATTATTTTGAATATATGGAATCAATAGGAAATTAAAAGCGTGGCAAGAGGAAGAGAATTCAAAGTGGGCTTATTTGTGGTGCTAACAGCTGTTGCGCTTTATGTAGGTTTTAATTACCTCAGGGGGCTCGATGTTTTTTCTCCCCTAAACACTTACTATGTTGAGTACCAAAATGTCAGTGGCCTGAAAAAAGGTGACCGAGTAGTTCTCAACGGTCTTGATGTAGGTAGTGTTATCGACAGGCGCTTCAATGACGAAAGTTACAATAGCATCTTAGTGACCCTTGCCATAGACAATACCATAAATCTTACGGATAGTACCATCGCTCGGCTAACGAAACCTGATTTTTTAGGGGGAATAGAAATTAAGTTAGTCATGAATCCAGGCACAAGGATTCTGGAGGCTAATGAAACTTTAATCAGTGATCTTGATGGAGGGATAACCGAACTCCTAACGGAGGAGGGACTTTCAGCTGCCAACTCGCTTTCGGCCTTAGTCAATAAAATCAACGGTGTTTTGGAGCCGTTTGTTGAAAAATCTGATAGCATTGGTAAAGCAATAGACAATTTTACGCAAGCTTCAGAAAACGTAATGAATTTAACGGGTAGATTAGAGGGCTCTCTAGACCTTGTAGAAAATAGAATTGCATGGCTCACTGACTCAATTACCCATGCACTCAGCGGTATTAAACCAATGACCGAAGAATATGCTAGACTTGGTAAAAAGCTCGGTGCCATCGATATAGAGTCACGATTAGTGAGCATGGATTCCTTGTTGGTAGGTACTAAAAGCTTTATCGACAGACTGAATTCTAATGACGGAACGCTAGGCAAATTGATGTCTGACGATTCACTTTACAATACCATGAATCAAACTATGGCTGATCTCGATAGTCTGTTTATCGATTTGAGGTACAACCCGAAACGCTATATGCATTTCTCGGTATTTGGTAGAAAAAGTAGACCACCGGCTGAGGGACGTGAGCCTGCCAGTAAAAAGAAAAAAGACCGTTAAACTTTTCTTGCTTGAAAAGTCCACTTCTAGGGTCTAATTTTAGTCACAAGTAAACTATGCGAAATGGCCAATGTTATTGGCATAAACTAGACTTAATGGATATTGAATTCAATAAGAATCAGGATGAATTACAGCAACTCATCTTTCAGTTAGATACTAGACTGAAAAAAGTTAAGCTGGGTGGAGGAGAAAAGAAAATTGCCAAGCAACACGATAAAGGCAAGCTCACAGCGCGTGAGCGGATTGATTACCTAATAGATGAGCCAGCTGATTTCCTTGAGATTGGAGCCTTTGTTGGAGATGGCATGTATAAAGAATATGGCGGTTGCCCGTCAGGAGGCGTTGTTACGGGTATTGCCAGTGTAAGAGGTAGAACTTGCGTTATCGTTGCAAACGATGCTACCGTTAAGGCTGGAGCTTGGTTTCCCATCACCGCAAAGAAGAACATGCGGGCCCAAGAAGTGGCTATGGAAAACAGACTCCCTATTATTTACTTGGTAGATAGTGCAGGCGTTTTCCTGCCTATGCAAGACGAAATATTCCCTGATAAAGAGCATTTCGGAAGACAATTTCGCAACAATGCTAAAATGTCTTCCATGGGCATTATACAAGTAGCCGCCATTATGGGCAGTTGCGTGGCAGGAGGGGCATACCTACCTATCATGAGCGATGAAGCCGCTATCGTTGATAAAACAGGGTCTATTTTTCTAGCAGGATCTTATTTGGTTAAGGCAGCCGTAGGAGAAACCGTAGATAATGAAACGCTTGGAGGCGCAACAACGCACTGTGAAATCTCCGGTGTTACAGATAACAAATTCCCAAATGACGAGGCTTGTCTTGATTACATCAAGAATATCTTCGACAAAGTAGGAGCTTTCGAAAATGCGGGCTTTGACCGTTCAGAAGCCAAGCCACCAAAGCTTGATGCTAAAGAGATACTGGGCATTATGCCTACTGATCGAACAAAACCGTATGACGTTCGGGAGATCATCAAACGTATGGTTGACGACTCTGAATTTGATGAGTACAAGGAAAAGTATGGTCAAACCATCGTTTGTGGCTATGCTAGAATTGATGGCTGGGCAGTTGGTATTGTAGCTAATCAAAGGATAATAGTAAAATCTAAGAAAGGTGAAATGCAGATGGGTGGAGTTATTTATTCAGACTCTGCAGATAAATCGGCTCGCTTTATTATGAACTGTAACCAGCGTAAAATTCCGTTAGTCTTTGTGCAAGATGTCAGTGGTTTCATGGTAGGCAGTCGCGCTGAACATGGTGGTATCATAAAGGATGGTGCCAAAATGGTGAATGCCATGGCCAATTCTGTGGTTCCTAAGTTCACCATCATTACAGGTAACTCCTATGGTGCGGGTAATTATGCCATGTGTGGCAAGGCGTACGACCCAAGGTTAATCTATGCTTGGCCAACAGCTCAAATTGCAGTAATGAGTGGTGCTTCAGCAGCTAAGACATTGCTTCAAATTAAAGTCTCGACTTTGAAAGCCCAAGGGAAAGAGATCACCCCAGAAGACGAAAAGAAATTATTAGACGATATCACCGCTAGTTATAATGAGCAAATGAGCCCGTATTATGCCGCTTCTCGACTTTGGGTAGACGGTATTATTGATCCGCTAGAAACCAGGAGTGTCATTTCAAAGGGAATTGAAATAGCCAATCAGGCCCCAATTACCGAGAAATTCAATGTAGGCGTTATTCAGACTTAAATATGTCCGCAGGAGAAAACCTGAATAATAAAGAGCTAAAAGCCATGGTCTCGTTGTTAGACGATGACGACTTTGAGATTGTCGAACACATAGAGGACAAAATCAAGTCCATGGGTACCTATATTATTCCTTATTTGGAATTCGAATGGGAGAATAGCTTTAACCCGGTCGTTCAAAAGCGAATTGAAGACTTAGTCCATAACCTTCAGTTCGAATTATTGAAGGAAAAGCTTTATGCTTGGCGAATCAATGGCGGAATGGATCTTCTTGAAGGCGTTTGGTTGGTCAATACCTATCAATATCCGGACCTTGAGTATGAGCAATTGAGTAAAGAGTTGGAGCAGCTTTACTACGAAGCTTGGCTAGAGTTTAAGGCCGAAATTCATCCCGTAGATCAAATTAAGATTCTAAACTCAGTCATTTTTAGTAAGCTTCATTTTGGTGCAAACACAAAGAATTTTCATTCGCCTGGCAATTCAATGCTAAGCGTGGTGCTACAAACTAAAAAGGGAAATCCCATCTCTTTGTGCATAATCTATATGCTTGTAGCACAGAAGTTGAAGATGCCGGTGTTTGGAGTAAATCTTCCGAACCTATTCGTGATGACCTACAAACAAGACGATGTTCAGTTTTACATTAATGCATTCAACAGAGGTTTAGTCTTTTCAAAGAAAGAGGTAGATGAGTATATCGTAAATCTCAAGTTACCGCCCAATGATCGTTTCTATGAACCTTGTACGCACATAGACATAGTTGCTCGAATGCTAAGAAACTTAATTAATTCCCATGAGAAGTTGGGGCATACCGAAAGGGTTGACGAGGTGAAGGTGCTCTTGAATATTGTTGAAAGAGGAGTGGAGTAGCGCTCAAAAGGCACAGCACAAGTGAACAGAGCCTAAATGATCATAGGATAAATCATACTGGGTGGTTAGCCCATTTTCTAAGATGGCACCATTAGATAAGTTCTGATCTCTAAAATCTGAAACGATCAATTGTTCCCCGAAGGTCAACTGTGTTCTACCATGAAGTTTGTAGAGGGCCTCTTTGGCTGTCCATATTTTAGTAAGCTTTTCTCGGTTGTTGGATGCCCAAGAGGCCTCCGAAGGATGTAAGAACTTATGGGCAATGCGGTGAATTTGATCCCTTTCAGTTTCGATATCAATTCCCACCTCACCATTTAAGTTGATGGCCGCTGCACCGAACCCTTTGGCGTGTGAGACTGAAATACCGATGGGCGTGTCTTTAAGGTGAGGCTTACCAAATCGATCTTTATAGATATAGAATTGACCAATCTCCTTGACCAAGAATTTCAAAGCTGTCCGTGCACCTAACCATTCTAGCCTTCTAGTTGCTATTTTGACTGAATTCAAGTCTGCCAATTCTTCTTCGTTTAGCTTTAGGTGCTGAAGTAATTCTTCTTCGGTTTCAGATATTTCCCAAACTATGTAGGAGACATTCTTTGTGAGTGAAGATTTATGGGCAATTGGCATGAATAATTAATGAATGCTGGTTCTTGATTGACTAATTTTACCGCAAATCGAAGATACTAGCTTTTTCATTGATGCCTAAAATCGAAGTCAATAAAGTCAATACTGTTGGAGGTCACTCAGATTGTGTTTATACCCTTGAACAAGGTCCAAGGCCTAACCAATTTTTCTCAGCTGGAGGAGACGGAGTAGTGGCTTTGTGGGACTTAAATGATATGGACAATGGGCGAATGATCGTTAAGGTGCCGAGCTCAGTTTATGCCCTTTGCTACTATGCCGAAAGAGATGTCTTAATAGTAGGTCAAAATTTTGACGGCATACACTTGGTTGACCTTGCTAAAAAGAAAGAGGTCGGATCTATCAGCTTAGGAACCAGTGCCATTTTCGATATTAAAGTAATCAAGGATCGGATTTTTGTTGCCCTCGCAAATGGCGAGGTGCATATGCTCAACATCGCGACCCTTGAAACTGAACATGTGATTTCCGCTTCAGAAATGAGTGCAAGAACTATAGCCATTTCGGAATCTCTCGGACATCTCACCGTTGGTTTTAGCGATAATTTCATTCGTGTCTATAGCTTGGTAGATTTTAGTTTGATCAAGGAAATAGAAGCGCATAAAATATCTGTTTTCACTGTACAATATTCTCCCGATCAGCGTTACTTAATCAGTGGAAGTCGTGACGCTCACTTGAAAATCTGGGATACTCAAAAAGGGTATGAATTACATGAGTCAATCGTAGCTCACATGTTTGCAATTAACCATTTGGTTTTTAGCCCTGATGGCAAACATTTTGTAACTTGTAGCATGGATAAGTCCATTAAGGTCTGGGATGCTGAGACTTTCCAACTCTTGAAAGTCATTGACAAAGCAAGACATGCCGGACATGGTACTTCCATTAATAAGGTGCTTTGGACTAATTACAACAATCTGTTATTGTCGGCCAGTGACGACCGTAGTATATCAATCTGGGATATCAAATTTTAATTTTCGGTAAGTATGAACATTACACCGCTAGAGATTAGGCAAAAAGAATTCGAAAAAGGCTTTCGTGGCTATGACAAAGATGAGGTCAGTGCATTTTTGAATTCTCTTTCCATAGAATGGGAAAGGCTCTACGATCAAAATAAAGAACTAAAATATAAGCTCGAAGCCTCAGAAAATGAGGTGAAGAAGTTACGCGAAGTGGAGAACTCTCTGTTCAAAACTTTGAAAACAGCCGAGGACACAGGTGCAAATATGGTGGAGCAAGCTACGAAAACAGCCGAGCTGCACATGAAGGAGACTGAAATGCGCGCGGATGGTCTGATGAGCGAAGCGAAATCTAGAGCCAGATCAATCATCGAAGACGCTGAGAACAGAGCGCGTATCATTATTGATGATATGGAGGATGAAATCCGCCAGTTAGAGCAAGTTTTCAGAAGTGTAGATGCCAGCAAAACTTCTCTGGTTTCAGAGCTAAAACTTTTAGCAGAAGATATACTTAACAAACTTGGTAGGCACCAAGACTTTCCTACGGACATTAAGCCCATTTTAAAGAAAGCAAAAGAGCTAAGCCGAGAGGTCAGTGAGAGCACAGCAAAACCGGTTGATGTTGAACGTATTATTGTGGAAAACGAGCAAAAGGCAGCCGATGAGAGTATCGATGAAATGGTTGTTACCAATGAAGAAATTCAAACCGAACCCATCGAACAGTCTCAAGAAGAAGTGACTGTTTCGGAGCCAAAAGAAGCCAGCGTTGAACCTATGATCGAAGAAATGGGAGAAAATACTGTAGCTGAAAAACTACCACAAGGCGAGGAAGAACCTAAAGAAGAAATTCAAACTGACACGGCAGAAGAGACGAAGGAAAAAAGCTCCTTCTTCGATAAGTTCGAGTAAGATGAACAAAGATATTGTTTCACTGGAAGGCATGGAGTTCTATGCCTTTCATGGTTTTTATGAGGAGGAAAGAGAAAAGGGCAATGACTTTGTCGTAGATATCCATGTTACTACCGACTTTGCTATAGCATCAGAACATGATGATTTAGAAGGTACAATCAACTATGAAGTCATTTATGCCATTACCAAAGAAGAGATGGCTATCCCTACCAAGTTACTAGAGCGCGTAGCGCAAAGAATCTTAGATCGATTGTTTGAATCTTTTAATGAGATCTCTGCCATTGAGATTTCGGTAGCCAAAAAGAACCCTCCTGTAGGCGGTGCTGTAAAGCAATCTCGCATAACAATGATTCGTCACAAATAGTACTACACCCTAGTACCATCCTATGACCGAAGCCCAAGCCACCATAAAAAAGCTTAAGGAACTCCTTAGCATCGAAAAAGACGAAGATTACGCGCAGTATCAGCGCAAAATGCTCAATACCTCGGTAGATGAAAGAAGACAGAAGGGGGTTACTTGGTATCCGGTTCAATTGGTCAACCGATTTATCAGTACGGGTGATCGGTATACCCTGGAACTAGATCGCACTTCACATCTAGAACAGAACCACGCCTTCCAAGTAGGCGGCATAGCGAGCGTCTTTTCCGGACATGGAGAAGATGCAGAGACGGTTTCCGCAGTCATCAGCTATGTGCGCAAAGACAAAATGAGAGTTGTTCTTAATTCAGGTGACGTACCCGATTGGCTAAAGGATGGAAAGCTCGGAGTCAATTTACTTTTTGATGAAGGCGGCTATCGCGAAATGCAAAAAGCCCTGAGAGAAGTAGCAAGTGCTGAAACAGGCCGACTAGCCGACTTAAGAGAAATACTTTATGGGAGTAAAGCCGCTTCATTTAAGCAAGGCTTTGATTTTCAGTCTGTCAATTTGAATGAAGGGCAAAACAAAGCTTTGAGTCAAATCTTCAATGCAAAAGATGTCGCCATTATTCATGGCCCTCCAGGTACGGGGAAGACGACTACCTTGGTCAATGCCATTAAGGAAGTAGTCAAAACTGAAAAGCAGGTATTGGTTTGCGCACAAAGCAACGCGGCTGTTGATTTGATGGTTGAAAAGCTTGATGGATTGGGCATTGAGGTACTACGCATTGGGCATCCTGCTCGGTTAACGCCAGAGGTAATTGAGAATAGCCTTGATGTAAAAATATCAAAGCATCCTTTTTTTAAGGAGCTGAAAGATATCCGAAAGCGTGCCGATGAGTACCGAAAGATGGCGCAGAAGTATAAACGGAATTTCGGTTTTGAAGAGCGCATGCAGCGAAAGCTTGTCATGCAAGAAGCGAGGATGCTAAAAGGTGATGCCGATCGTATTGAAGCTCAGATTACCGAAGACTTGATCGACCGAACGCAAGTAGTGGCCTGCACCTTGGTAGGATCCACCCACAGGTTAATTCAGGATAGAACTTTTAAGTCAGTTTTTATTGATGAAGCCTCTCAAGCCTTGGAGCCTGCCTGTTGGATAGCCATTAGAAAGGCCTATCGTGTGATAATGGCCGGAGATCATTTGCAATTGCCACCCACTATCAAGTCGTTAAAAGCTGCCAAAGACGGATTGGCAAACACTTTATTCGAAAAGGCGATCCATCATATCAAGGAATCTGTAATGCTGGAAACACAGTATCGCATGCATCCAGATATCATGAAGTTTTCAGGAGACTATTTTTATGAGGGAAAGCTGAAGACAGCTGAGGACGTACTATTGCGCGAGAAAGGTAGCGAACTTGAACACTTTATCTTTATTGATACCGCTGGTTGTGGTTTCGCTGAAAAGGTGAAAGCAGAAACATTGAGTACTTATAATGAAGAGGAAGCCGAACTCTTAGTGAAGCATTTGGCCAATAACCTGTCTTTGGATCAATCTGTTGGAATCATCGCACCATACAAAGCACAAATCGAGTTGCTAAAGGATTTAGTGATGAAGAACCCTGCTTTTGACGCTGTGCGCGACCAAGTCGCTATCAATACAGTAGATGCTTTTCAAGGACAGGAGCGTGATGTAATCTATATTGGCCTAACCCGAAGCAATGAGCAAAACGAGATTGGCTTTCTAAAAGAGTATCGTAGAATGAACGTGGCCATGACCCGTGCTAAGACACAGCTTGTCATTATTGGTGATTCCGCCACTTTAGGCCGTGACACCTTCTATAATTCAGTGATTGACTATGCCCAGCAGATTGGTGGCTATAAGAGTGCTTTTGAATTTATTTATTAGCTGAAATCCGAGTTGAGTCGCAACCAGTTATATTAGAAAAAATGTAAAGGCAGCCATGTCGTTTTGTACGACCTGACTGCCTGAAATTATTTTAATCAGGTATTACTATTAGATTTCTAATTTTAACACATTCCAACAACGCCTCCCGCAGAACCGTCACCATCATCACAATCATCACCTGCGCCTGGGCCTCCTGAACTGTCTGCAGTTGAAACCTTATTGGTGCTTGAGTTTGGACGGTTATTGATGTTGAGGGGAGTTAAATAGTATAATCCTCCATTAGCTCGTGCATAGATAACTTGGTTAATTAAAGTGTTATTTGAGCTTGGTGGTGCCCATGGAATGATAAGGCTTCTTCCGAAGGCATCATTATCTTGCATCATCGCAATTTCGTCAGCATGGTAAGGATTAAGTGTTCGCGTGTAATGAGCGTCTTGAAGTTGCTTTGTTAACGAGACCCCGAGGCATTTAGCGTTTAAGGCTGATGCAATTCCCTGTCTTAAGGCATGACCTTTACTATTCCTTTTAAAACCTGGAAAAGATTGGTTCGCTTTGTCTATGGCAATCCTTGCATTAAGGACATAGCAGGACCTCTGAGCTTTAGTTAGACTGCTGCCAGAGTAAATTGAAAACTCCGAATCACTCATTCCCATTTGAAATGCAATCTGAAATTCGGTCATTTCGTCAACAGTATAACCATTGGCCACGAAGTAAGAATAATCTACGAGAGCCTTGCCATTTTTCCATTTTATAGACTTTATTAATCCATTTGTAGTCGAACCAGCGTTAGAGAAACCGCTACTCCCATCGAAGTTAACGTGGCCACCGGCACCTTCTTGCCATGTGTATACAGAACAATCATCTCCTTGACAGTCATCCCAATTATTAACCCATTCACTCCGTTGATCATTAATTTCTTGTGAAAGAATTTCGTGCTCAGGCAGAATTGGGTTTAAGTCAGTATTCTCGCTACATGAACTGGCAATAAATAATACTGCCAATAAGATTAAATAGAGGTTTTTGATTTTCATAATGGTAGTTTTTAAGAGTTATAAAATATTTGTGCCGGATTTCGGCAAAAGAACTTGTGTGTTCTTTCCTCTTAATTCCACTATCATTAAAAACGTCATCAAAATATTTAATCTTTTTTTTGAGGTCACTAGAACTCGCTGAGAATCAGTTCCTAAATTATTGTGCGTGAGTACTTTATTTGTAGCGGTAGCCTAGAGACTTTTTGCCAAAACCTGAGCGGCTTCTGGTTTTAAGCGGAACCAGAGTTCGGGTTCGATAAGTTCTAATTCAATCAGCGCAAGCTGACCGTGGTTGTCTTTGATAATGTCTACTCGCGCATAGGTGGGTTGTGGGTCACATGCGGCTACGGCTTTTTCAGCAAAACGGATTTCTTCAGGACTAGGATCATAAAGATGCACTGTGCCTCCGAAGTCATCTTGCACTCTAAAATCACCTGGCTTGGCTACTTTCAGTACAGCATGCGTGTATTCTCCTCCCATGACCATCAAGGATACTTCTCCTCTTGCGACTATATCTTGCTGAAAGGGTTGCAGCATCATTGCTTCTTTGGCGATCAGCTTCTGGAAAATTTCTTCATGTGCTTGAAGGTTCTCGGGATTTAATTTGTAAGTGTGACGTGAAGCCCCAGAAACACAGGGTTTGAGGATACAATCCGTCCAACCAGTTTTAGCATAGAGGGATTTTAGACTCGTTTCTTCACCGATTTCGACATATCTGGTGGCTGGAACATTAATGCCACGCTCGTTCAGGTCACGAAGGTAGTGTTTGTCCATATTCCAATTGATCAGCTCGTAAGGATTGATCATTTGGGTGAACTCACTGGTAGAGGCTAACCAGTCTTTCCACTCCTCGAACCTATCGAAATAGTCCCAAGTAGTTCTGAAAATCACGGCTTTGGTACTAGCCCAATCGAAATCAGGGTCGGACCAACTCTTTCGAGTGATTTTGAAGCCTTGCGCTCTTAATGCGTCTACCACCAAACCATCTTCCCTGAGAATGTTGTTGACGTTGTCATCGAGCTTGGTAGGGGCAACATAGCGATCGTCTGTAAGCACCACAAAGTCGTAAATGCGTTGCGTCATTCTGATGAAACTGCGTTTGGGTTGACAAAAGTGAAACCTCTAGCATCGCTGCCTTCATAGAAATCTACTTCTAGACCAACGAGGTACATGGTTTGTCTTTTTTCAATATGAACAGAGATTCCCTCAATTTCATATGTTATATCTCCATCCTTTGGCTTGTCAAAGCCGAGCATAAAGCCGTGTCCACCGCAGCCACCACCGCCTTTGACACCAATGCGAAGACCATAGTCTTCAGGAATGCTTTTGTTATCCATGATATTTTTTACTTCCTCAACCGCCTTTTCCGTAAGGCTTACTGGTTCAATGGTCATAAGAATGAGAATTATTTCACGTTTTCAGATGTAAACTTAAATACCTATTCGAGATTCTCACTAATTTCAGTTTTTAAATGAAAATCACCGAAAGGAATTTCAATTCATGGATGACATAACCGAATTTCTAAAATTAATAGTTCCAGCAGCGTTGGTGATGTATGCCATGTATTTGGTAATGCGTAACTTCTTGCAGAAGCAGTTCGACAATCGTCTGTTGGATATAAAGATTAAAAACAACGAAACTGTTTTACCAATTCGTCTACAAGCTTACGAGCGCATCTCACTTTTGCTGGAAAGGATTTCACCTAATAATATGCTTTTAAGGCTTAGTGATCCATCCATCAGTGCTTTTGCTTTTCAACAAGTGTTGCTGAATGAGATCAGGGAAGAATTCAATCATAACCTATCTCAGCAAGTTTACATGTCAGATTTGGCGTGGGTAAAGGTAAGAGCGACTGTGAATGATATTGTGACGGCAGTCCAAGATTCATCGCAAAAAATGGATGAAACGAAAAATGCGATAGACTTGGCCGAGGCCATCTTTGATTATATGATTAAATTAGACCGAGATCCTGTCGGAGAAGCTTTAACACTTGTTAAAGAGGAAGCAAGACAGTTATTCTAATACTTGAATTACATGGCAAAAGAACCGTCCGCTAGAGAGAAAAAGTACTTTGATCGCTTTAAGAAAAAGGCGATAACGATCGTGAATGATAGTGAGTCATTGAAATCACTACTCGTAAAGCTGAAGGTGAAGCTGGATGATTCTGAGAAAGATGATTCGTTACGCCAAAAACTAGTTGACTACTTAAAGCTAGTTTCTAGAATGGTGACCAATTCGGTCAGTGGTACTTATAAAGACCTGCCCTGGCAAACCCTTGTCATGATAGTGGCTGGACTCATTTATTTCATTGCTCCGTTAGATGCACTTCCCGATTTTATTCCAGTGGCTGGCTATCTCGATGATGCTACCATATTGGTGTGGCTAGGGAAATGTTTTCGCGATGACCTCGAACTTTATAAAACTTGGGAAGAGGCGAACTTTTCTGAATAACAATAGTGTTTGCTCAGTGTTAGAACATTGAACAAAAACAAAATGTCACACTTGATCAATCAATCCCTCATTAATGACGCATATTCCTATGCTTCCTATCGTGAATTCTTAGATGCTCTGCTAGAAGAAGGAAAAACTACCGGCACTAATCAATTAGAAAGTATGATCAATTATGCCGCGCTGAATCAAAAGCGTATGCGTAAATGGGATAAGATTGGTAAGCTCACTTCTGAATTGATGGATAAGCTAATGTCCGTAGATCGAAAGATGACTTGGCTGGCAATCACCGAAGGCTGGTGTGGTGATGCTGCACAAAACTTGCCTTTTCTCAATAAAATGGCTGAGTTAAACCCGAATATTGACTTGAGGTTTGTGCTCCGAGACGAAAACCTTCCACTGATTGATGCATTCTTAACGAACGGTGGTAGGTCAATTCCAAAACTCATTGCATTAGATGATTCCCATAATGTGTTGGGAACATGGGGCCCCAGACCGGAACCAGTGCAACAAGCCTTTCTTGAAAATAAGATAAGCCAAGAGAAAACAGGTAAGGAGTTTACGGAGTACTTACACTTATGGTATGCTAAAGACAAGGGGCTTACCCTTCAAAGTGAATTTTTGGCTATTTTAGATGTATGGAATCAAAAACTGCAATCATTGCCGGTGCAAGCGGACTGATTGGCCAGTCACTAACTCAATTATTACTGAATAGCAAAGACTATGGTCAAGTCATTGCGCTAGTGAGGAAGCCACTCGGAATCCAGCACGAGAAGCTGAAAGAAATTACTGTAAACTTTGATCATTTGGCGGACATGGAAGACTTTCCGAAGGCCGATGATATTTTCTGCACACTGGGAACAACCATAAAAAAGGCTGGGTCACAGGAAGCATTTTACAAGGTAGATTATACTTACCCCATGGAGTTGGCGAAGCGAGCCCTAAAGGAAGGAGCACAACGCTTTTTTCTGGTCACAGCCCTTGGAGCCAATATGAACTCCCGCAATTTTTATAGTAGGGTCAAAGGTGAGCTGGAGGATAAAATTTCCTTTCTTGATTATCGTACCATATACATTTTCAAACCATCTCTGCTGAGAGGGAATCGTTCCGAAAATCGTCTGGGTGAAAAGTTTGCCTTAGCGATCACGCGGATCATTCCGTTTATCGGTCCATGGAAGAAGTATCGTCCCATTCATGTCGATAAAGTTGCTGATGCTATGATGAAGGTCGCCAAGCAGGAAGACAAGGGCTGTTATTTCTATCAGTCTGAGATTATGCAGAAGATGTAGCGTTTCGTTATTTCCTTAATACGTCACCCTGAACTTGTTTCAAGGTGATGTGCTCAATTTGGCTTTTCGGAACTGATTAATTAAACGCCTTTTCCAACGCGCCTTTTCCTCCAACTACCGGAATTGAAATTGACGTACCGTTGAGGTCAATCGTTAATTGAGTCCCCGGTTCAGGGTGAAGCGTAAATTCATTATCACTACTGAATATCATCAAACCAATTTGCTGTCCTGCAGGAATGATTTGATCATCAGGTTGTAAATCGAATGTTAGTTCGTAGAATTTGCCAGGGACCAATGGAGCACTTTTAGTCAGTGATTTATGGTTTTGAGGATCTGCCCATCCCCGGGTGATAATATTATCGTTAATCTTCACGCCTTCACCTTCGTTCCAAGGCAAAGAAACCATCCATACCGATAGGTTAGCAGCTGGCCTATCACTCGCTACTTTTATCGTAATTGAAGAAAGCCCCGACAAATGAACTGCTTCTTTCAAAACTGGTGTTGCGAAAAGTAGTCTGTTCTCCGAATTGCTTGCTTTGGCTAATTCAGCTCCTGAAATAGTATAATCGTCAGTGAGTGTTTCCTTCTTCTTTCCCTTTGATTTTTTGCTGCTTAGTGTACCAATGCTTGATCCATTTCCACCTAAGTAGAGTTTGACTGATTTTGCTTCGGGGTTGGGGTAATCAGCATAAGGTGTAGGATTTGTTCGGGCATCATCCTCTCTTACAATCCATGCTTTCGGGTCGTTCTCAACGCCATTTTCAACACCGTGTAAGTATCTTGTAAACCAACGGTTCATCATTTTCATAGGTGGTGGTCCACCATGGCCTGCTTGGTGATAGAATATTTGCGTTGGAATCCCCTTCTTCTTAGCGGCTTGCGCTATTCGGTTACTATGCTCAGGCATTACGTTCCAGTCATTAAAACCATGAGACATTAGTAAAGCAGCCTTCATGGGCTTCATGTCATTGAGGTAATCTCGGCCCTCCCAAAAGTCGTTATAGTCTCCAGTGATACGGTCTAGGTTATTCGCCATTTCGGTATCACGCACTGTTTTATTGTTGTAAGGTCTTTTGTCCTCCGCACCGCTATGGATGTAATCGTACAAGACATCAATGTCTTCACCCAAATATCCTCCTGGGCTTCTTACTAAACCGTTAGAGCGGTAATAATGATAGTAAGAAGTGTTTGGTGCAATCGGAATGATAGCCTTTAAAGCAGCTACACCAGTAGTAGCAGCTGCTAATGGCAGCGTGCCGTTGTAAGAAGTTCCTGTCATACCTACCTTTCCAGTAGACCAAAAAGCTTTTACTTTTTCGTTGCCATCAGGTGTGGTGTATCCATTGTCTTTTCCGGCCAACCACTCGATGACGGCCTTAGGTGCCAGGGATTCATTATCGCCTCCAACAGTGGGTGCTCCCTGGGAAAGACCCGTACCCGGAGAGGAGGAGTGTACTACTACATAACCCCTCGGTACCCAAGTTCTGATTTGAGAATTTGAAATGATTGGGCGTTCACCTCTGCGCTTTACTTCCACATGAACTCTTGGTGGAGGAGTTGCTCCAAGCTCATGCTCCACATTCCAGAATAAGCCATCTACTGTGCCTGCAGTTCCGGCATAGTAAGGGCTCGATTCATACACTACCGGAAGCTTCAGCCCTTCTGTCTCTGTTTGCTTAGGACGAGTGACTGCTACATGAACACGATCCATTTTACCATCACCATCCGTATCGAATTCGGTTTCTACCCATAGGTCATGGCGAATCCAGTCTTCCATATTACTGAAGGCTTCTACGATTTGGGCCTCTCCGTCTTTGAAAACAGGAACTGTTTGTCCGAAACTCGCTATAGGTAGGATAAAGTGGGTATTTAAAAATACAGATACTATGAAAATTCGTGCATTTATTCCTTTCAGCATTAGCTAAGCTTTTATGAAGTATTTTAATTAATGAGTATTGTTAATCTCTTTTTTCAATAGTGACCCATGAGTCGTCAAATCCTATTGCATCCAAGATTTTCGTCTTATTCAAAGTTTTTGGCTGTTTGACCTTAATGATGAGGCAAGATTGAGGTACTTGTTCGATGATAGTGAACTGAGAACCATGAGGTTGCCACACAAACACCTTATCTCTTTCACCTTTTTTGTATCCCTCAAGGTTTCCGTTCTTGTTCCATTCAAAGTCGAACAAATCAGGGTCATACCTAACGGTATCAAATTCAAATACTGCAACCTGAGATAGATCATTAGACTTTACTAGAACTACTGTCCGAAGATGCTTGAATTTCTGATATATCGAGGAAACTCTCTCATTCCATATTTTAAGAACTTGCATACCAATATAATTTGGATCAGCAGTCGTATCAATAGTTTCACCATATGAATATACAGGGGAGTTTCTTCCCGATATTAAACGCACCTTATGAAGCTTCTGGAAATCTTTTATGGTCGATTTTACAGTTTTTGCACCCCAGGCTGTGTTGCCAAGAACAACATCATCGAGCCCTACATTTGATGGTTTCCATTCGGCACCTATGCAATTGGCGAAGATTTCTTCCCACTCCGAACCCTCTAGTACTCCTTTGCCTTTTGATGCCAAGAGATAGACTATTTCTCGCCCTAATAGATATGGGAAGCTCTTACCAAATTGATTCAGTGGATATGCCGGCTGAGATTTATTTACATTTCTTAATTTTGGTGATTTACCTTCCATCAGCTAGGATTATATTCCACATCGTACTCTCTTAGAACTAATGCTTGATCTATTGTTTTGCTTACATACGGAAGTAGTTTTTGAACTACGGCTTTCACTAAATTTACCGGGACTGCATTCCCAGCTTGCTTACGAGCTTGACCATCACTAACGACAATTTTATACCAATCTGGAAAACCCTGAAGTCTGAACATTTCTCTTGGTGTTAACCTCCTCTCCCCGTTAACCAGTAAATAATTGTATGATGCCCCTGCTCTTAAGGCACATGAGAAGGGATAAGAACAAATGTTACCTGACTTATTTTCATGCCAAATAGATGGTGAATAAGATGATTTATGGCTCTCCTTCCGCTTAGCTCTGATATAGTCGGATGCATAATATTTCGGGTCAACCTTTTTTTCTAGTAGCTCTTTTAAAGGTTTGTACGGCTTAATAGGACTTGGAAATGTGAACATAATAGGTTCTCTATGTCCTATTATTAATACTCTTTCTCTCTTCTGAGGTAAGCCATAATCAAGTGCGTTCAACACACTATATTGTACATGGTATCCGAGTTCTTTTAGGGACTTAAGAATTACTTTCAAGGTCTGGCCCTTATCATGCCCAACAAGCTGTTTTACATTTTCTAACACAAAGGCCTTTGGCTGTTTCTCCTTAAGTATTCTGGCAATGTCAAAAAAAAGTGTACCTCGTGTGTCATTGAGGCCTTTCATTTGCCCTATGATGCTAAATGGCTGACAAGGGAAGCCAGCAAAGAGAATATCATGATCTGGAATGTTCTTCTCATCTATCTTTGTGATGTCGCCATGTGGGCGATCATTAAAATTTGCCTCATATGAATCTTGAGCGTATTTATCAATATCTGATGAGAATACACACTCAGATTTTATATTGACCTCTTGACAGGCTTCTTCAAATGCCATCCTAAATCCTCCAATGCCACAGAACAGGTCAATAAATCTCATTTTTTCTCTATTGTCGTACATTTGTAAGTATAATATTTAGCTGAATAATGGGATTGAACTTGATCCTCAAGATGCTTTAAAGTAACTGAAGAAACAATTTTTGAACAGATAATTCCAAAAGATTCATTTTGGGTTTCTTGCGTTAGGTTTAATAATTATTCTTAGGATAAGACTACTGATTAGAACGTAGCCCAAGACTATCAATACAAAACCCGAAGTAGCAAACTCAGGATACCAGCTTTGCCAAGCCTCCCACTCGAAGGCCGGATTGGGAATTGATTGATAGAGCATCATTAAGGGAATTGACATTAGACTTAGGGCCAATAGCTGCTTGTTACTGATTTCTTTTAACTCCTGAATGATCCACGTGGCGATAAATGGAAAGCCTAGAAAAATGATTCGTGTCATGTCACCTCCGGCTAGAATGCCGAAAGCCAAATAAACGAGGCTGAAAAGGGCCAATAAGTTTCTTGTATTGTCGTACCTAAAACTCCTTGCGTATTTGCCAAAAGTTAAAAAGAGAGCCGGGCCAAAAGCCATTGCCATGGCGGCTAACCATCTTACGATTTCGAAAGGATTTAATATGGCTTCTTTGGCATGATACCCCAAAGTGATCAGCGCCCCTTTTCCTACTTCAATGGGAGGGAAGTTTGCGTTGATAAGTGATCGGGCCACAACAGCTAAGACTAATGATGCCGCTATCAAAGGTAGGTCGTAGAACCCCTCTTGGGTTTTTCGATTGTGCCACCAAGCATAGATTAGGAGTACGATCATCAAGGCGATAAATGATTCTTTTTGCATTGCGGCTAAGGGCGCCAACCAAAGCAAATGAATGAATTTTCTTTTGATCAAAAACCACAAAAATAAAGCTTGAAAAAAGTATAACGGTACATCTACCGTAATGGGGTCAAAAGCATTGAGCCTGATTAGGCCAGTCCAATGGAAGAGTAACCAAGCGAAGCCGGCAATAAACCATTTGAGCTCAAAGCCGAGTTGTCGCCATAACAGAAAGGTTATCCAGACGGATAGTAAAGTGAAAATCAAGTTGATGAGTTGGAAATCATAGAGGGTGTCTCCAGATGCAACCACCGATGCCAAGGCCGGGACTAAGATGCGCTGATGAAATGGGAATGCCACCTTATACTCGGATTGTGTACCTGTGAAATATTCATACGCATTTCGGTAGTCGTTACCATCAAACTCAGAGGCAAAGTCATAGCTTATTGTCTCTTGAAGGTGCTGATAACCAAAGAAGCAAGCGATGGTTATTGACAAAAAAATAAACAGCCAGTATAGCCGAATTCGCATGAAGTGAAAATATGCATTTAACTTGAATCCTAAATTATTTATCGGGTTTTTTGCATCCGCATGATCGCAGTTGTCCAACGTGTTTCGGAGTCTTCAGTAAGTATTAATGATCAAGTCAAGGCCAGTATTGGCACTGGCGTGATGTTACTGCTGGGTATTGAAGAAGCTGATGATCAAAATGATATAGAGTGGCTAAGCCGAAAGGTTGTGAACATGCGCATTTTTCCTGATGAAGGAGGTGTGATGAACAAGAGTTTGTTAGATATTGACGGAGAGGCTTTGGTCATTAGTCAGTTTACCCTGCATGCGAGCACTAAAAAAGGGAATCGTCCATCGTATATTAAAGCTGCTAGGCCAGAACAAGCGGTCCCACTTTATGAGGAATTCAAAAAACAATTGGCATCAGATTTGGGTAAAGGTATAAGCGCTGGAGAATTTGGTGCCGATATGCAAGTGTCACTCATTAATGACGGCCCAGTAACGATTGTTATCGATACTAAAGACAAAAAATAATGAATGAAGAAAATAAACCTTTATCGGCTGTTCAAGAAGAAGTGGATGCGTGGATAAAGGAATTTGGCGTACGCTATTTCAATGAGCTGACTAACATGGCTCAGTTGACCGAAGAGGTTGGTGAAGTGGCAAGGATCATCGCAAGAAGGTACGGTGAGCAATCTGAAAAGGAATCAGATAAATCGAAAAACTTGGGTGAGGAGCTGGCTGATGTGCTCTTTGTGGTAGTTTGTCTTGCGAATCAAACGGGGGTAGATTTACAGTCTGCTTGGGAGAATCGTATGACGAGTAAGACCTCAAGAGATAAAGACAGACATAAGAACAACGAGAAATTAACATAGGAGACGATGAAGAGAATTATTGGATTAGCACTTACGCTAATGATGATCACCAGTTTGGTGAACGCGCAAAGACCATCAAGATATAACTTGAAGAAAGGTGATGTTTTTACCTTAACAGCCAATATCAAACAGGATATTGAACAAGAGGTTCAGGGGCAAGCAATTTCCACAGACCAGTCAATCGTAAACACAGATGAGTTAGAAGTGGTTGCTGTGAAAGGCGATGTGTATACTATCAAGATTACGGGTATAAGACGAGCAATTGCCCTAGAATCCGTGATGGGTTCTCAAGAGATGGACTCTGATAGTGATGACGCTGCAAGTATGCCGCTGAGAATTTTGAACGGTAAATCTTATACGGTTGAAATGAACAGTCTAGGAAGGATTCTAAAGATAAATGGCGTTTCAGAAATGAGAGATGCCATGAAAAAAGAGTTCTTAGACTCTGGTATGGGTGCTGTGGCAGATCAAATGCTGGCGAGTTTTAGTGATGACTTGATGAAGAATTCTTTTGAGTCACAAATGAGTATTTATGATGAGACTAATGGTTCAGAATGGACTGTAACCACCACATCGGTTGTCAATAATATTCCGGTAGAACTCGTTAATACCTTGAGATGGGATGACGACAAAACAATTTTGGCTGAGGCCACGATAGACATGAGTGGTACTATGGAAATGATGGGTACTACTGTGAAGTCTGCTATGACTGGTGACCAACAAACCATTATTGACTTAGATGTAAAAACAGGGATGCCAACAAAAATCCAAGCCATTCAAACAGCTGAAGGAAATTTAGAAGCGCAAGGAATGACGATTCCTATGACATTGATTACAGAGGTTACGACAACTATTGTAAAAAAATAGTACTGACGACAATATCCATAAAACAGAAAGGCCATTGCATGTCATGCAATGGCCTTTCTGTTGACGACTCATTATTGTCTTAGATGACTAATGAGCCGTCAACAAGTCTTGGCACTATGTCAAACTCATCAGTTCTTGAACAGTATTCTATATCCTTCATTATGCCGAATTTAGAGAGTCTAGCGGCATGGCTACTTCTACTAATATAGTAGAACAAGTCTTTCTGCATGGCTTCATACAAATAGAAAGCTGATGTTACTGCATCAGATGAAAACTCTGCTTGTTTCTTCAAACCATCGCAAACAGCACCAGCAAATAAGCTATCCTCAAGATTGTAATGCCCCTTCCAGCCAGCACAGAATAGTAGAATATCTCGTTGTTGTGATCCTAAGTAATTGACGATAGCTGTTAAATTCAGAAAAGCGCCAATGAGTACTTCAGGAGCGTCTTTGGATAGATCGATGGCCCGTGTTCCATTAGTGGTGGTAGCGGCTACATTCTTGCCTTTTAAGGCTGAAGCCATATAGTCGAAGGGAGAGTTGCCAATATTAAATTGCTCAAGCTTTTTGCCTCCTCTTTCGCCCGCCATAATGTAACCTTTACGGCCTAAGACCTCACACTCTTCAACTGTTGCTACTGGAATGATGCTTTTAATGCCAGAGCCTAAACCAGCGACCATGCAGGAGGTGGCACGCAATACGTCAATGACCACTACACATTTATCTGACACATCAAATTGATGAATCAGTTCTGGCGTGTAACAAATATCAATCTTCATTATTTGTAAAAGGGTAGTTTGACCACCTCAGCTTTTAGTCTTCTATTGCGAACGGCCACCAAAATTTCAGTACCAACCGCACTGTTTTCTTTGGTTACATAGCCTAGGCCTATACCGTAGCCAAGTGAAGGTGACATTGTACCTGAAGTAACTTCACCTATTTTGTTTTCATTCAGATCCAATAAGTCATATTGTCTTCTTGGAATACCCTTGTCAATCATTTTGAAAGCAGCGAGTTTAATCGGAACACCTTCCTCTTTTTGCTTTTGAAGGGCAATTGAATTGGTAAATGCCTTAGAAAACCTAGTTACCCAACCGAGACCTGCAGTAATTGGTGAAGTCTCATCTGTGATGTCATTACCGTAGAGGCAATAGCCCATTTCCATTCTTAAGGTATCTCGAGCACCAAGCCCGATAGGCTTAATGTCAAACTCGGCACCAGCCTCAAAGATTTTATTCCAGAGGTCTTCAGCGTAGTCATTATGTAGATAGATTTCAAATCCGCCAGCGCCTGTATAACCAGTTGCTGAAATTATGGCGTGCTCTATATCTCCAATGGGACCGACAACAAAGTTGTAATACTTGATTTCTGAAAGGTTTACTGAGGTTAATTTCTGAAGCACTTGGATTGCTTTTGGACCTTGAACAGCAAATAAAGAATATGAGTCGGAGACATTTTTCATGTCCACACCTTCGGTGTTGAATTTAGAAACCCAATTCCAGTCTTTTTCAATGTTCGAGGCATTTACCACAAGCATATACTTCTCTTCATTGAAACGATAAACTAGTAGGTCATCTACCACGCCACCGTCTTCATTAGGAAAATAGGAATACTGGGCCTGACCATCAACGAGCTTTGAAGCATCATTACTGGTTACCCTTTGGATTAAGTCGAGTGCGTTGGGTCCCTCAAGTACGAATTCGCCCATGTGAGATACGTCAAATACACCCACGCCATTTCTGACGGTGTTGTGTTCTTCAATATCCGAAGTATATCGTACAGGCATACTGTACCCTGCAAAAGGGACCATTTTACCTCCAAGGCGCACATGGAGGTCGTTTAATGCTACTTTTTTTAATTCCATTTTTCCATAAGTTTTCCGCCAACAAAAGTAACCATAGCCAATTATAATTAAGACGAACTGATAAAAAAGTTAAGAGCGTCAATTATTTAGCCAGGCTATTAGTTATTCTATTTATGCAACCTTTGGAATCAAAAGGGCATCTACTGTTTAAACTCAAACTAAAAGGTCAAGACATGTTTAGTAATTTTTTTAAGGTCACCCTACGGAGCTTTCTAAAAAGCAAATTATTCGCATTCATTAATATCATTGGTTTAGGCTTAGCACTAGCCTGTTGTATTGTCGCTTATCTCAATTACAATTTCTCTAGTTCGTTCGATGATAATCACCTGAACAAAGATGAAATCTATCAGGTGAGTGTAAAAAGGCAAATTCAGGCAAATGAGGTTCCTTTTAATTTTGCCCCAATGATGTTGGCACAAAACCTTAAAGAAGACGTGCCAGGCTTAAAGCATGTATCGAGATACAATACTGGTGGGATTACCATTAAATCTGGAGATAGGGCTTTCAGGAGAAACATTGGTTATGGTGATGAAGACTACTTCAAAATGTTCACCTATCCCTTGAAGTACGGCTCAATAGAGAACTTCACAGATAAGTCAAATATTTTTTTATCTGAGTCTACTGCCATTGCCCTATTTGGAGATAAAAACGCTCTAGGGGAAAGTGTCGAGATCGTCAATAATGATGGTCCAAATTGGTTCTTAACTGTAGGAGGTGTGTTTGAGGCTATACCTGAAAACACGTTGATGCAATTTCAGTCATTTACCATTTGGGAAAACATGTATCTTCTTGAAAATCAACCACGGAACGATTGGAGGAGGTTTATTGCTGCGGTCTTTGTCCAAACTGAAAATGAGGAAACTGTTCGTCAAGTACCTTCTCTTTTGGACAAATATGTGGGTATCCAAAATGAGGCGAGAGAAGACTTTATGATTTCTGGCTTTTGGGTTCAGAGTTTAGATGAGGCTCCGGTTAACCAAAGAGACTTAAATGGTAGTTCTATGTGGCAGGCGATGAATCCAGCGGCTATAGTGGCTCCAAACATTATGGCTATTCTTATACTACTCTTAGCATGTTTCAATTTTACAAACACGGCTATCGCAATGTCGAACAAGCGATTAAAGGAAATAGGGGTTAGAAAAACCTTGGGAGGTAGTCGAAATCAACTTATGCTGCAATTCTTAGGAGAAAACCTCTTGCTGTGTTTTTTAGCACTCGTTGTAGGAATAGCTTTTGCCACATGGCTGGTGCCAGAATATAGCAGTATGTGGGATGGACTTACCATTCAATTAAGTTTTAGTGAGCATCCTGATTTATTGTTTTTTCTCATAGCGGTTCTTGTTGGTACAGCACTGATAGCCGGTGGATATCCTGCATTGTATGTGAGCAAATTTAGACCAGTATCCATTTTACGCGGAACTTTGAAAGTGAATAGTTCAAGCATACTGGCTAAAGTATTGCTGTCGGTTCAGTTTATGATTTCTGTGATGGCTTTGGTATCTGGTTTTGCTTTTTTACAAAACGCAGCTTATCAAAAACAGTTAGACCAAGGCTATGACGATGATCGCTTATTAATGATTCCCTTACAGGACTCTCAAGAGATGGTGCAGATGAAAAACCTCATAGCTTCCAACCCTAGTATTCAAGAGATGGCCCCTACCAGACATCATATAGGATGGGGTGCACCGACAAGACCTGTTAAAAACAAGGATCAAGAGTTTGAAGTCGATATCATGGACATAGGGGTAGAATATATTAATACTGTCGGTATCAAGGTTTTAAGTGGTAGGGGTTTTAATAAAGAAAATGAACAGATAGACAGAAGGTCTTCGGTGGTAGTCAATGAAAGGTTGGCTAAACAATTTGGTTATTCTAACCCTGAAGCCATCATCGGGGAGACCTTTATTCTGTACGATACCATCAGATATAATGTCATAGGACTGGTGAAAGATTTCTTTGATGCTGGCTTATGGGATCCGATAGATCCAGCTATGATAAGGCTCTTTAACGAGGAGGAAGTAAATAATTTGGTCGTAAAAGTAAGTTCAAGTCAGTTGAATGAAATCAATGACTATTTAGAAGCTAAGTGGCCAGAGGTGGTCAGCGATCGGCCTTATGCAGGTTTTGTGCATCAAGAAAATATTCTTGGGGAGGCCGAAGAAGTCAACGCTAATATTGTCACCATCTTCATGTTCCTTTCCATCATTGCGATTATACTATCGGCCATAGGACTGTTTACCCTAGTGTCTATAAATATATTGAGCAGAACAAAAGAGATTGGCGTTAGAAAAGTGTTAGGTGCCTCGATTGTGCGTATCACTACTTTGATCAATAGACCCTTTTTGACGATCGTTTTAATAGGTTCAATTCTGGGTAGTACGGCTGGTTACTATATCACAGATTTGTTGATGGATACCATATGGACTTATCACATGAATCTAGGCATATTGACCTTGGTGATACCGATCTTGTCCATACTCCTAGTTTCACTTGTTTCAGTGTCAAGCAAGGTTATAGGAGCCGCAAGAAGAAATCCAGTGGAGTCGCTGCGCTACGAATAGTGGTTGTAAGAAATGAAATGTAATGAAGAAAGTCGGCCATGGTCGACTTTTTTTGTAACCTAAAACAACATATTGAAGTTTGATTTATGTAATCACTTACTTAATTAACAGTCATGAAGAAAACTCAAATAACATTACTTGCCGTATTTGCGCTCGTAGGGACAAGCCTAGCCTTTACTCTGAAACCCACAAATGATGAAGCCGCCATGGAGGAGGTGAAGGAATTGGTGTTCAATGCCTATATAAATGGTGCTTTCAATGAATTGGATGTTGATGCCATGAGAAAGGGCTTTCATGAAGATTTTGCCATTTATTCACCAAAGGGAGAAGCCATTAGCAAATACCCAATCAAAGCTTGGGCTGACGGTGTCGCTAAGAGAAAAGCAAATAACTATAATGCTAAGGACCTTAAGAACAAATGGGAACATAATTTTGCAGCTGTAGATGTTACTGGTCATGCAGCCCAAGTGAAAGTCGAATTACATAATCAGGGCAAGCATGTATACACGGACTACCTAAGCTTATTGAAGTTTGAGAGTGGTTGGAGAATCGTAGCGAAGGTCTACCAAGAGCACTAAAATTCATTCAGAAAGTACCCATTCCAATTTAAGGCTTCGTCACCCTGAATTTATTTCAATGTGCTGAGGTATGAGTATTTTGTAATGTTCTTTACTTTCAAAATAACTCAGTCTGTTCAGGTAGTAATCTAAAAGACTTTCTATGAAGAGGTGTAATGCCTAATTCGCGAATTGCATCGCGATGCTTTTTTGTGGGGTAGCCTGCATTGGTTTCCCAGCCATATCCAGGATAGCGCTGTGCCGCATTTGCCATAAACCTATCACGATGTGTTTTAGCTAAGATTGAGGCCGCGGCAATTGACATATATTTTCCATCTCCTTTGATGATGCATTCATGAGGAATTCCAGAGTAAGCCTTAAATCGATTACCGTCAATGAGCAATATTTCTGGCCTAATTTTCAGTTTATCTACGGCTCTGTGCATAGCAATGAATGAGGCGTTAAGAATATTAATTTCGTCAATTTCGATATGATCCACTTCAACGACCTCCCAAGCGAGTGCATCTCGCTTAATCTCAACTTCTAGTAGTTCAAGTACTTTCTTAGTCAACTTCTTAGAGTCGTTCAATAATGGATGAACGTAGTTTTCAGGTAGAATAACTGCCGATGCTACTACTGGCCCAGCCAAAGGGCCTCTGCCTGCTTCGTCACAACCTGCTTCTATTTTCCCCGATCCAAAACTAGATTTCAACATGATGGTGATAAACTTAGGCACTAACCTTAAGAACTAGAAACGTTTCCATAATTTTGAGTATGACTCAATACAAGAACCCTTGGAAAACTGTTAGTGGTGAATTGATCTATGAAAATCAGTGGATTAGGTTAGATGAGTTTCAAGTGATTAATCCTTCGGGTGGCGCAGGAATTTATGGCAAGGTATCCTTCAAGGGAAGGGCCGTTGGTATTCTACCAATCGATGAAGACATGAATACTTGGCTCGTGGGTCAATATCGATATACACTGAATGAGTACAGTTGGGAAATACCGATGGGTGCTGTTCCAGAAGATGAAGTGTTGGAAGAAGGGGCAGCACGTGAACTCAAAGAGGAAACAGGACTAATTGCGAAGTCGATGGAGTTTCTATGCAAAATCCACACCTCCAATTCAGTAACCGATGAGGTAGGTTTGGTGTATTTAGCGAAGGACTTAGCGCAGTCAACAACAGCATTTGATGATACCGAAGATATAACCGTGAAAAAGTTACCCTTTACAGAGGTACTGGAATGGGTAATGGATGGTAGAATAACAGATAGCTTATCAGTAGGTAGTATTTTGAAATACGCGCGCGTGATGAGCGTGTAAATTATGAAACCGTTATCCTATAAAACCCATTTTAATAAGACCATTAATTTAGCTTACCCAGTGATGCTAAGTCAACTCGGCCATATTATGGTGGGTATGGCCGATAGTATTATGGTCGGCCAGTTGGGCCAAACGCCACTAGCAGCAGCTTCTTTCGCCAACGGAGTCTTCGGGATTTTCTTAATGTTTGGTATTGGACTTTCTTATGGAATTACGCCATTAGTAGCACAGGCAGATGGTCAACGGGATGACACTAAGATTACTAGACTGCTAAGACATGGTTTGATTTTGTGTAGCGTGGCGGGCGTGCTGTTATTTTTAGTTCAATTAGGCTCAACGTTTCTCTTTCCATTTTTACAACAACCAGACGAAGTAATCTCATTGGGCACTCCCTATTTGCTTATCATTGCTTCTTCACTCATTCCTTTAATGATTTTTCAGAATTTCAGACAATTCTCTGAAGGCCTTTCGGTTACCAAACCGACTATGTACATCACCATTGTTGCTAATCTGGTCAATATCTTATTGAATTACCTTTTGATTTATGGTAAACTGGGGCTGCCTGAAATGGGGCTGAATGGCGCGGGTTGGGCAACTTTCATTTCTCGAGTCATGATGGCGATCGGTCTTTATGTTTTTGTGATTCGGTATGAGAAGTTCAAGGTATACCGATCGGCTTTTCAATTGAGTAAGATTAAAGCTGATTTCTTTAAAACTATGCTTAAGATCGGTCTACCTAGCGGAATTCAGTTCGTATTCGAAGTGGGCGCTTTTACCATGGCCGCCATTATGATGGGGTGGTTAGGTACTGGTGCTTTAGCTGCACATCAAATTGCTTTAAGTCTGGTGTCCTTAAGTTATATGATGGCTTCGGGTATTTCTGCCGCCTCTACTGTGCGAATTGGCAATCAAATAGGGGCTAAGGATGGGTTTAACCTGCAAAGGGTTGGAAATACGAGTTTCTTGATGTCACTAATATTTATGGCAGGTTGCGCCATTCTATTTACGAGTTTAAGCAGTTTCTTTCCAACACTCTATGTAGATGAACCAGAGGTAATTTCAATCGCTACCACTTTGATTATTGTGGCTGGCTTCTTTCAACTTTCAGATGGCATTCAGGTAGTTGGCTTGGGAGCCTTAAGAGGAATGTCTGATGTAAAAGTGCCAACGATAATCACCTTAATTGCCTATTGGGGCCTAGCCATACCTGCAAGTTATATACTTGGGTTTACTTTAAATCTTGGTCCTTCCGGCATATGGTATGGACTGTTAATTGGATTGACGGCAGCAGCAGTTGCACTGTTTATGAGGTTTAAAAGGTTGGCAAAGAAAAAGGCAGCTGGCTTTATCAAAAAGGAAGGGGATAATGCAACCCTTGACCTTTCCGTTAGTCTTTAGTAAGAATTTAAATTATGAATGCCATGAGAACACTATTAGTCAGTTTTTTAATGCTTACCACTCTAGCAGCATTTTCGCAAAATAGAGAAACGCGAGATGTTGGCGACTTTGATGAAGTTGTTATGCGACTATCAGGTAAAGTATATATCAAACTAGGAGATAAGAATGAAGTGATCCTAGAGGGAGATCAGGATGAAATTGACCAAGTAGAAACTGACGTAAGAGGCGGTAGACTTTCTATTGGTGAAGAGAATAAAAGAAGGTGGAGCTGGAGAAGGTCAAGGAATAATTTGAACGTTTACATTACGGTTAAAGAATTGAATGGTGCATTTGTAAGTGGCTCAGGCGACATCATAGGACAGACTGTATTCAAGTCTGACGACTTCAAAGTGTCCGTGTCAGGTTCAGGCGATGTTGAATTAGAAATTGATGCGAAGGATGTGGATTCTAGAATTTCAGGATCTGGTAATATTGAGTTATCGGGTGCGGCACAATACACCAAGTTGAGCATTAGTGGTTCTGGCAAATACCTTGCTGAAGAAATGAAGGTTGGTGAATATGAGATATCAATTTCAGGTTCAGGAAGAGCGTCTGTCGATGCACAGGAAAGTTTAGATGTGAGAATCTCTGGTAGTGGCAGTGTCTATTACAGAGGTAGACCCTCTGTCAACTCAAGTGTAGCTGGTAGCGGCAAGGTGAGACGAATTAACTAGATGATATTCCGAATGAAATTAAGATCCGGCTTCTGGCCGGATTTTTTGTATAAAGACAATGAGTCCTCGTACAATTAAAAATTGGGCTGCTATATAGGTAAGCATGATTAAGAAGTCTGCTGCCGCAAAGGCTTGGTTGAATTTATTATAGGCTAAGATGGAGTCACTGAGCATAAAAAGCGTTGCACCGCATATGATCAGCCAAAAGCTTTGTCTGTCAGCCTTATGTCTGCGCTTTTTTGCCGTAATCGCCATCATACAAATCACCACTGTATAGATAAGTGCAGGAATATACATATCACCCAAGTTGTCATTAATGGTGGCAAAAATGGCAAAGCCATAAAGCACAAAAATCAAATCTGACCATTCTGGTTTTAAGCTTCTCTCTGTAGTTGAAACGGCATTCATATTGATTAATATGTAAATCAAGTGGGCCAACAAGAAGCTAATCAATCCCGCAAGGAAGAATACTTCTGACCTTGATTCAAGCATGATTAGCGTATCTCCTAAAAATGAAAAGAAGAGCGCTCCATAAATGAACCGATTTAAAGGAGAAGCAGGGGCTGTCTGCGAAAAATAGAAGATCAAAGAAGGAATGAGCAATGGTTTAGTAATACTGACCAACTCATCCATATGATTCAGCCGACTCACCAAATCTAAGAGAGCAATGATGATAAATGGAAGGAGGGATTTATGATACTTCATCTACTAGGAATCTCTGAAACACCTTTTTAGACCAATCTAGTCCGAAACTTAAGAAGAGAAAACCTAAGAAAGAAGCCGAAGCACATACTATGAAGGCGGTTCTAAGATTTTCTATCTGGTTCTTGTAAATATAACCAGCAATAAAGGCTCCCAATCCAATGCCAATTTCCAAGGCAATGTACATGGTAGCCAATCCTTTACCTCGTGCTTTATCCAAACTTAGGTCAATGGTCCAAGCGTAGATGGTAGGGGTATTCATTCCTACGGCTACCCCAAAGGCTACCGAACTGGCAATGAGCATTTCTTGTGTTGTGGTAAATGCTACCATTAAGTCAGCGATCACAATGGCAATGGCAGCATATTTGAGCACGATAACACGGCCAAACTTGTCAGAGGCTTTGCCTGCCAGAACTCGTATAATCAACGAGGAGAGTACAAAGACCCCAAAAAATACTCCCTTATTTGACTGACTAAAACCTACATCTATGGCTAAGTCTGGCATCAAGGTGAGTGCTGCACCAAATGAGAAAGATGTCAAAAGAAAGAATAGTGAAGGGTTGAAAACCCTTGGCTCAAATATTTCATTTCGCTTAACACGAAGCAGTCGGGGGTGAAATTTTTGCTTACTCTGAAGCGTTTCCTTCATTCCTATGAGTATGATAACCGATAGGAGCGCCAGTGCTGAGGAGGTATAGAACATAGTGTCTAAACCGAAGGCTTCAGTGATCTTAGGCCCGAAGCTCGGTCCGGCCGCCATACCAATACTGCCGAAAAGACCAGAGTAACCCATCGCTTCGCCTCTGCGGTGCGATGGCACAATGTCTGCGATGTAGGCAGACGTACCGGTAGGCTTGAATCCTGTGGAAAAGCCGTGTAAGAAACGAAGCAGAAAGAAGGCCCAAATAGAACCAACCATTGGGTACATAAAACCCATGATAAAGCAAACCCCTGCCCCAAGAATCATCACAGGAATCCTTCCTATGGTGTCAGCTAATTTTCCGCTAAAGGGACGTGAAAGCCCGGCTGTGATCGTAAAAAGAGAAATCACTAAACCTTTCATCTCGCCACCACCTAATGAGGTCAGGTAGTCATAGAGATCGGGTACAATCATGTTGAAGCTCGAGAAGAAAAGGAACGAACTAAGGCAGAGCAAGAAAAACTGAAAGGAGAAAATGCTTTTTTGCTCGGTCATCAACTATTGTTGCATTAGAAATGCTTTTATAAAGTCGTCTAAGTCTCCATCTAGAACGTTTTGAACATCCGTTCTTTCTACTGCTGTACGATTGTCTTTGATCAGTTTATATGGGTGCAATACGTAGTTTCGAATTTGTGATCCGAAGTCTACGCGCATCTTTTCGCTTTCCACTTTGTCACGTTCCAGCATGCGCTTGTCCAGCTCCATCTGATAGAGTCGAGACTTTAACATAGACATCGCACGCTCACGGTTTTCTAACTGTGACCTAGTTTCCGTGTTTTCAATGCTGATACCAGTAGGAGCGTGCTTAATCCTAACACCAGTTTCCACTTTGTTTACATTCTGTCCGCCAGCACCACCGGAACGGAAGGTGTCCCAAGAAATATCTCCTGGATTGACTTGAATTTCAATGGTATCGTCAATAATAGGATAGGCAAAAACAGACGAGAATGAAGTATGTCTTCTTCCGCCCGAATCGAACGGAGAAATTCTTACCAATCGGTGTACACCGGTTTCAGATTTTAATTGCCCATAGGCAAATTCACCTTCAAATTCTAAGGTGGCTGACTTGATACCCGCTACTTCACCGGGTTGATAATTCACTTGCTTTACCTTCATGCCGTGTTTTTCGCCCCACATGATGTACATACGCATTAGCATTTCGGCCCAGTCGTTACTTTCTGTACCTCCGGCTCCAGGGTTAATTTCGATCATGGCATTGAGCTGATCTTCCTCGCCACTTAACATCTTTTTAAATTCTAATTCTTCTAGAATTTGTAAAGCTTTTTGAAATTCTTTTTCTACTTCAGTGGCATCTCCTTCACCCATTTCGAAAAACTCATAGAGTGTTTCGAGGTCTTCCACTGCACTGTTGGCATTTTCAAAACCGTTGGTCCACACTTTTTTAGTGCGAATGGCTTTTAATACCTTTTCGGCTTGTTTTGGGTCATTCCAGAAATCGGGTTGAGCGGTTACGAGTTCCTCTTCGTCTACTTCTCGTTTCTTAACATCGTAGTCAAAGATACCCCCTCAAGGCCGCGATACGAGCCTTTAAATCCTTCAGCTGATCTGCCGTCATGATGTTTAAATTTTGAAGAGGCAAAAGTGGCGAAATGGTATGGATATTTCAAGCTTGTGGCACAGGTATGTTCAGTGTTGATTAAACCCTTATGCTGAGTTGGTGATGACAATTGACGGACCTAATACGCTCCTATAATGAAGGCTTCGAATTTAGGATTGGTTAAGTCTATTTTCTTTCGTCTCATCCATTTTAAGCCATATCCTGTAAGTACGAATATGGCACTTGTGGTGGTAGTGCCTTCGTCTAGCGTTAACGGATTACCATCAATCACGCTATTGTTAAATAAGTCAATGGCTAATAAACCATACCCAGCTACGGGTAATACATCTTCAGCACCTCTTAGTAGGGTAGATCTATTTGAAAATGCATTAGATACATTCACGGATTCGACTTCGTCAATTCTGATGATGTTGTTTTCTAGTACTATGGTGCTATCCGCAAACTGTGTAATTCTATCTGTGAAATAGACTTGGCGGCCTTTCTGCTTGTAAACAAAGTAATCTCCCGCGCGATATTCATACCTGCGTGTGGTGCCTTTTTTTCTAAGCACCATATAGGCTTGTGCCGAAGCTGCTTGAAAAGAAAAAAGCAACCCAAGAACGAAAAATAGTTTTTTCACTTTCATAGAGGCTGCTAAGTAAATTAAAATCTTCGTTAAGTATTGTTAAACTTTGTAAGTCCAACCGTATCTGTCTTCGATAATACCGGTACGAATGTCGTTAAGCTCTTTTAATATTTTGGTAGAAAACTCGCCATTCTTTGGGTGGTTAATTTCATGAATAACTTCTTCAAAGCCTATTTTAGCAATAGGAGCAATGGTAGCTGCTGTTCCAACACCAAAGGCCTCTTGTATTCTTCCTTCTTTTGCAGCGGTAATAACCTCTTTCACTGCAATTGGTCTTTCCTCCACTTTCATTCCCCAATCCCTTGCAATTGTGAGTACACTATTTCTGGTGATACCCTTTAGAATAGTTCCAGACGTAGGAGCAGTAATAAGGGTGTCATTGATGACAAACATGAGATTCATGGTGCCTGACTCCTCAATATATTCGTGTGTTTTTCCATCAGTCCACACCAATTGATGGAATCCTTTTTCTTGTGCTAGTTTCGCAGGGTAGAGACTTGCTGCATAGTTACCTCCTGCCTTGGCAAAACCAGTTCCACCTTCGAAAGCCCTAGAATACTCAGTTTCAATTTTTACATTAACTGGTTCAGTATAATACGAGCCCACAGGGCAAGTAATAATCATGAAACGAAAATTCTGTGAAGGCCTAATCCCGATGTATTCATCGTTGCCAAAGACAAACGGCCTGATGTAAAGTGCTGTGTCAGGGGAAGAAGGTACCCAACTACTGTCCAACTTTACTAATTCGGTCAATGCTTCCATAAATAGTGTTTCCGGTACTTCTGGAATACACATTCTCTTGGCGGAAATATTCAATCTTTTGGCATTTGCATCTGGCCTAAATATCACAACCTCACCTTCTGGATTTCTATAGGCTTTAAGACCTTCGAAAATTGTGATGCCGTAGTGTAGGGCACTGTTCGCTGGGCTTACCGAAATATTCTGATACGGTTCAATCCTCAAGTCTTGCCATTCACCGTTGGTATAGTCGGCAATAAACATGTGGTCAGAGTATAATTGACCGAATGGAATATTGCTTTCATCCAGTTCGTCTATTCTAGAATTACTAGTAGGTTGAATGCGAATGGCCTGAGTATCTATCATGTATTCAGTTTTATGTTGAAATTTTTCGGATTGCGAAGTTACACTGAAAACGTTCGAAATGCAAACGTTGTCATTACTCTAAAATATTAGTATTCAATCATTTACAGGCGATAAAAACCAAATTTTATTATGAGATAAGCCGCTTTTCCTAAGGGAATATTTTGTCAAAAAAATGACGAACCCAATTATTTACGGATTCAGTTTTTTGACTTTCTTGGTTCCCAAATGACCTCTTCTGCCTTTAAATCCTGTGCCATTTTACGACCTAGAACAAATAGAAAGTCGGACAGCCTGTTCAGATATCTAACGACAAGTCCGTCAATGGGTTCAACCTCATTTAGGCTAATTACCAAGCGTTCAGTCCTTCGGCATACGCAGCGGGCGATATGAGCAAACGAAACTGACTGGTGACCACCGGGCAAGATGAAGTTAGTCAAGGCTGGTAGTACTTTGTCCATGTCGTCCATGGCCTTTTCTAATTGCAGCACATCTTCTTCGTAAAGGTCAGGCTTTACGACCTTGTCTTTCCCCGGTTCCGTGGCCAATTCTGCACCTAATGTGAAGAGTCTATCTTGGATGGTTTTGAGTAAATCTTTATGAGCAGCGTTTACTTGTTGATCGCGGAGTAAGCCGATGTAACTGTTCAATTCATCTACTGTCCCATAGGCTTCTATCCGAATGTGTGCCTTTGAAACACGAGCACCACCCAATAATGAGGTGGTGCCTGCATCTCCTGTCTTTGTATATATTTTCAAACTTATGACTCTTCTACTTGTAACTTCATTGGATTCACCTTGGTTGGGTTGTCGTTGATTACATCTGTTTCAACAAGGCCATCTCTCAGTCTAACAATTCTATGAGAATACTGAGCAATATCATCTTCGTGCGTTACCATAATGATGGTATTTCCTTTATCATGAAGTTGAGCAAATAAGTCCATGATGTCGTAAGATGTTTTGGAATCCAAGTTACCTGTTGGCTCATCCGCAAGAATGATGGAAGGATCATTTACCAATGCTCGCGCAATCGCTACTCTCTGGCGTTGACCACCCGAAAGTTCATTTGGTTTGTGATGTGCTCTGTCGCCAAGTCCTACACCAGTCAAGGCAGCTAAGGCTCTTTCTTCTCTCTCGGATTTGCTGTAACCAGCATAGATTAAAGGAAGTGCAACATTCTCCAGAGAAGAGGCTCTTGGAAGCAGGTTAAACGTTTGGAATACGAATCCAATTTCTTTATTTCTTATTTCAGCGAGTTCATTTTCAGTCATATCACTCACGTCATTACCATTGAGGATGTATTGTCCACCGGAAGGTGTGTCTAAACATCCAATCATATTCATGAGTGTTGACTTTCCTGACCCTGAAGGACCCATGAAAGAGACATACTCACCTTGCTTGATATCGATACTAACTGATTTCAAAGCCCTGATGGTTTCGCTACCCATTTGGTAGATCTTTGAAATGTCTGTTGTTTTTATAACTGTGTTGCTCATACTCGTTGGACGTCAAAAATTGACTAAAAGTTTAATACAATACTAAATAATTGTACAAAAGGTTTAAGGCTTCAAAAGAATCAAAAAGTAAGCAGTGTTTAAAAGCTCTTTACGTAAGCGGGTAACCTAACGGATTATAGGCGAATGCAGCCATTAAAACTTATCTATCTGTTAATCAGCTGCTGTCGTTTGTCCTCTAAAATCTTATTAAAATTTGAGTCAACCTTCTTATAAACGGTGGCCTCAACCATGCCCTCAATTTTTGATAATGCTGTTCTTCCGAAGTTGCCAAGTCCAGTTCGGGCACATTGGTAGATATAGGCTTCTAGTAATTCTGAAGATTTTGAGTTTACCTTGATGGCCTGTAACAGTATTTCATAAATTTCATTGGGGTCAACCTCTGCTTCTCGAAGCAGTGTGATGGCTTCGAGTGTAGTTCCCTGATCGAAAGCATTCGTTGTAGCGATTGCTGTTAATTGCTCAATGTAAACTGCGCTGTCAAGTGTTGAAGCAGCTTCTTGGGTCGATAGGAGTAAACTACTTATGTCTGCTTTCTCCGAATAATTAGGAAGTGCTTTTATATTTTCAATAAAGGCTTTGAGTTGAGGCTCATCATATCCGTTTTTCTGTGCACGATCTAGACTTTCAATAGTGAGCTCCACTTGCCCTTGATCAAAAGCCCAAACAGCCTTAACAAAGTTAGGGAAGCCCGCAGCTCCCTGATTAGAAGCAATCGATATTTCAATGGTATTGAAGGCTTCATTAATTTGCCCAGCATTGTAGAGTGCCATGGCCTTGGCGATGAGTAAGAAGTTACTATAAATGTCGTTTTTAGAACTACTCAGATAAAAGTCAATGGCTTTAAGAATTAGAGGTTTGTCGGTAGATACTTGATTTAAGGCAGCATTGTACAAATAGAAGAGATCTTCTCGCAAGAGTAGCGTATCCTTATTCAGTTCAAGTTTGAACTCGATCAAGTTAGCTTGGGCATTAGCCAATGCCTGTCGATTAATCATGACGTGGATATTACCCGTATGCCGATAGTTAACGGTGGTGTCGAAATTGACCTGAGCAGCTAGGTCATAATTGAGCGCGGCTAAATTAGCCTCGCTAATTATTGATGATTTCCCCTCGTTGCCCTCGAAGTATTGATAGGCCGAATCGTAGTTACTGTACCTATAATGAGATAGACCCAGGTTATTTTTCACCTGTCCGCTAGACTCAATTTCTGGTGTGTTCATTAACGCAGTAAGCTCTCGGTATAGTTGATCGCGGTCTGCATAATAGTTTGCCAGCGCTATTCTAGCCTTTGGATTAATGGCCGCTTCTAAAATGCTCCTCAGTTGGTAGGGAACCTCATTGAGTTCTCTTTCGCCTTCGGCAATTCTGGTGAGGGCGTAATTTGCTTTGAAATTATAAAAGTCGAGGTAAACGCTTTGTTTGTAATATTGATCAGTTAGTAATTCATTGTCGATCTCTTGCGCCAAAGCGGCTAGCATTGCGAACTGACCTGCTTTTATTTGATAGTAGGGCCTGTTGGCTAGGTAGAATATTCCGCCCAGAAACATCACAAATGCTAAAAGCCTAACCATCAAAAGAGGGGCTCTCAACCCTTTAAAAAAGACTGGCCACACTTCAAGATTAGAAAGCAGTGGTGGTATAAAATTGACTAAAGCGTACGCGAAAAATATGATACCAAAAGTCATGTGACTAATAATAATCATCCACTCTAGGGCATTAATCATTGAGTCGTTCACCGATAAATGCGCCCAAGCGATGAGGCCGAATGCAAGGCTGGCGCCAACAGGGTATAGCCAATAACGGATGAGCTTAAGGTTAATATCACCGCTCATTCCCTCAAGTTTTCTTTCTATACTAAAGAACCCCGATACTACCGAAAAGCAAAGGAGCACGTAGGGGTTGAGAAAATAAATACTGACTTCTGTATAGCCAGTACGCTGTAGAAAAAGAAGCGTAGCGAGGGATATGTAAATACCCCCGATGATTGAGAAATGCTTTAGGCTGTTTTTACCATTGGTTGAGCCTTGTGTTGTTAGTTTGAATAGGCTGAAAATGTTGTCTCCAGCGATGAAAACAATAAAGATGACAACGAAGATGATCGGGCTGAGTATTCCATAGGAGAGATTGACTAGGTGAGGGTCAGCCACATTCGTCAATGACATGATAATGCCAATCAATACGCCATATAGTGTCAAACTTACTAAAAGCCTCTTCCAAAGTTGGGCCTGAGGAAAGAAACTCTGAAAGATGTAGGTGGCCAAGAAATAGCCTCCAATTGCACCGTAGGTGAGATATGGATCCGATATACCTAGCTCTTCGAGCCTAAGTTGGATCAGCGCGAAAACCACAACGCCCGAAACTATGAAATACGAAAACCGATCAAAGTAGCTGACCAATGTGGTGATGGTAACTAGCGATAAATAAAAGAGAACAAATACGATGGTCTCTGGCCAAACTAAGTAACGAATGTCTCCGGTAGTGAACTTTTGCCAACTAATGATTTGGTCTACATAAAGACCAGCTGCTTGGCCATTTAATTGAAAATATTCAAGGAGTAAAGGCCTTGTTTTGAAGGTGGTTTCTATTTCCCAAGGAAGGGCTAAATTATCTCCGACAACGAGTGCATAAACGAATAATACAAAGCAGCCGGCCGCTAAACCGATACCAGTAACTTTCAAGAAATTAAGGGCCTTGTTATTCAATGATTTGTTTTATCTGCAACGCTCAAAGATAACTATGCATTGCTTTTCATAACATTTGGTACTTTGAAGAATTTCTCGTCATGATCTGGAGCATTTTTAAGGCCGTCTTGTGTGCTGATCGTTTGCTCAGCGATGTCATCTCTCAACACATTTACTTCTTGAGTCATGTGGGTGAGGGGTTCTACCCCATCAGTATCTAACTCTTTTAACTTTTCAACCCAAGTTAATATCTCAGACATGTCTTTTAAGAGTTTGTCTTCCTGCTGAGGGTTAACATTCAGCCTTGCTAAATGGGCTACTTTGGCTAAACTCTCTTTATCAACTTTCATGACGTATAATATCTATCCATTTGTCCTTCAATCGTTGCTTTAACTCTTTGCTTCAGCAACTTTACGGCTTCATCATCACTGCCTTCAGGCCAAATTGGCTCATGCACATGCACGCAAATCTTTCCAGGGTGCATGGTTAGTGGCATCTTATCAGGCAAAAGTAGATGATTGAAAGGAATAGTGACAGGCACAACAGGGATTTGTTGTTCCACGGCAATTCTAAAGCTGCCCTCTTTAAAAGCAACCATTTTCGGTGGCTCTTTTGAGAGGATACCCCCTTCAGGAAAGAAGACAAGACTAAAGCCTTTGGCGATCGCCTGCTTGGCATTCAGCCAAGTGTTGTGTTTACTCCGCATGCTGTCTCGGTCAACGAGTATATGCAGTTTATTATACATATAGCCCCAGACAGGTACTTTCTTGAGTGAAGCTTTCCCAATGAATTTATGGTTATGTCGGATTAAACCGATAGTAGGTATATCTAAGTAAGAGGTATGGTTGGCACAAAAAATATAGGTCTGTTTTTTATCAAGCTTCTTGTCAAAAGTAAGCTTGGTTCTGTTCAAGAAAAGAAAAAAGAAGAAAAGTCTGGCCCAGATGAAGTTGAGCGTAGCGGCTATTTTCTCAAAAGGCTTGACGAAAATGGCAAGCAAGAAAAAGGGTAGGAGTATGATGAAGACTATGGCAAAAACCAAAAGCCCATAGACAGAATAAATTTTGAGTAGTGCCCTTTTCATCAATGGCAGCGAATATAGGGAAAACAGAAAACAAAAGGCCCCGACAAGTCGGAGCCTTTTTAAACTTGAGTCATCAATTAAGACTACGAACCTTCTTCCTTTTCCTCTTCTGTATCTAACTCATCGACAGCATCACCATGCTTTTGTTCGATGTTGGCTAAGACATCATTGGCAGTCATGCTACCTAGGTAATCTGGTAGGTCGATGCCTACTTGCTTCGCTAAGTCATGTACTGGAGGAAGGGCACTGATAAAGTTTCTGATAAATCCAGAGGTAGCATTGGTACCATCTCCTCCTGAGCCACTACCAGAATCCCAAACTGTGATTTTGTCAATTTTCAAGTTGGCTAAAGCCTCAGTTTGACGTGTCACTAGTGATTCCATTTGCTCTAACAAGAGTAGCGTTGCAGCTGCCTTGCTATCTCCACCACAGGCTTCGATGATCTCTTTATAACCAGCTGCTTTTGCGTTAAGTAACTCTTCCATTCCTTTTGCTTCAGCTTGGAATTTAAGGAGAGTAGAGTCTGCGTCACCACGCGCAAGATTAATAGTCTCCTGTGCTTTCGCTTCTGCATCAATAACTTGTTTACGCTTATTGATTTCATTTCTGATGATCTCCTCTTTTTCAAGTCGAGCCAACTCGGCAATTTTTTCAGCCTCTAGAATCGCCTTCAATGATTCGGCACGGGCCACATCACTTCTTCTTCGTGCTTCTGCTTTTCTTTCTTCAAGCTCTGCAATCGAGATTGCTTCTTTTGCAGATGATTCATTCTCTCCCGCAATGGCTTCTGCCTCTAGGTTGGCTACTTTCACCCTTTTCTTGGCTTCGGCAGCCTTTCGGCCTTCATCAGAAAGTGCGTTTTGTTCTGCGATTTGAATTTCTTGCTCACTAGTAGCCTTTGCTTCTCCAACAGCTGCTTGAGTTTCTACATTGGCTATGGCGATCCTTTTCTTGGCCTCTGCTTCTTTTACGCCTTCTTCGGATTGCGCTTGCTCTACCGCTACCTGAACATCTTTTTCACGGAATGCTTTCGCTTGACCCATAGCACCAGAAGTTTCCTGCTGTGCTACTTCAACGATGGCCTGATTGATGGCCTCTGCTGCAGCTTTCTTACCGATCGCTTCGATATAACCTGACTCATCCGTAATGTCCTTAATATTTACGTTGATCAATTCAAGACCGATCTTGTTCAGTTCACTCGCCACGTGCTTGTTAATCAAACTCAAGAACTGCTCTCTGTCTTTGTTGATTTCTTCAATGGAAAGGGTAGCAATCACAAGTCTCAGTTGACCGATGATGATATCCAATGCCTGCATTTTAACCTCGTCTTCGGAAAGACCCAAAAGACGTTCGGCAGCGTTCAGCATTATTTCTTCTTTGATAGAAATACCCACTGTAAATGTACTTGGCGTGTTGATCCGGATATTCTGCTTTGAAAGTGCGCCCTTTAAGTCAATCTCAATAGGGATTGGACTAAGTGTCAGGTATTGATAGTCTTGTATAATTGGAAGTATCAATGCGCCACCACCGTGAATACACTTCGCACTTTTGTCGTTGCCTACTTTACCATAGACTACGAGAATTTTATTCGATGGACATCGCTTATAGCGAGAAATAAGGATGATAACCAGCAAGAGGAATAAGCCTACTCCTATGGCCGCGATTGTTGAAGTGAATTCCATATTCATTATTCAGTTATGTTATATTTTTCTACAAGTAATTTTTTGTTTTCGATGTCATAGACTAGTACTTGTTCACCAGTGGGTATGGCTTCTCCTTTTGTTTGAGCAGTGTAAGTTCGAAGTCCACCTTGAAGCGTGATTTGTATTTGGCCTTCGCCATTTTGCTCGGCTGGTATCGTTAAGTAGACGGTGCCTGTCTGTCCAATGGCACCTTCTATACGCACATTACCTTTCGTTTCAATGCCTTTGAGCTTATTTAAAAAGTAGATGCTAAGTATATAAAAGACGATTCCGACTGCGATGGAAGTTCCTAGAATTAAGGTGTTACCCATATCGGTCATATCATGTGCGAGGTATCCAGTCCACCCGGCAATGCAGAAAAACGCAATGAGCGCATTGAAAGAAAAGGCATCGCCAAGACCATCTATTTCTAGTTCATCGACATCAAAACCGAAAAGATTGAATAATACGAGTATACCTAAAAGGGAGCTCGAGATAATCGCAATATTCCAATAGAGATCTACAGTCATTTGATTTGGTCTAATTATTAGTGAAGTGAATCGGCCTTAGAAAGATATCTAATTGGACTAACTATATCTTCATTATACCTCAAAAATATTATATCAATTTATGAATTGATCTCAAAAGGATTTTGGATTGGATAAACGGTTTTGTATGATGGCGCTGTAAACTTTAACTTATGCTCAACGGATTTGACCCTGCCAGCGAAGGTGGAGAGGAGTTTGGCTATGTCGTAAAGGATGAACAACAAAAGAATTAATAGAGCCATTGCATTTATGATAGTCTTGATCATGACTTTGACGGGTATCGCGCTAGGTCAATGGGGAGGATGTATTAATGAATTTCGCGCAAGGCAGTGGACAATTGAAGGTCGAGTAATGGATGTCTATTATGATCAAGAAAATCGTTTCGAGGCGACTATTGAGGTGAGAACTAGCCAAGGCATAAAGAAATGGTCGCTCTTAGGTGATCAGGAAGCGCTTATTTCTGTGTTAGACGTTGGAGACTCGGTGAGAAAGGTTAGAAAATCAATTGTTATGGATGTCTTCCGAAATGATCAGACCGTATCTATTCCTTTGACTTTTGATTGTAATTAATGATTTCATTTATGTGTGTTATTATTCACAAGGACCTCTAGATTTAGAATAAGTTATATGGATTCTATAGTTGGAATGATGAAAAGTATTAGAACCCTAATAGTAATTACGGCTGTCCTCTTAACGGGTTGTAAAAGGTTTGAAGCGGAAGAATATTATGCAGTAAGCACTGAGGATGTAGATGAGATTTCTATTGATTTTCAATTTGTTAAGGGTAATAAAAACCCTGAAACGATTGTGATTACAGGTAGCAACGAGATTGATGAGTTTCTCAAGCGTTTCCAGAGTACTGAGATTAACAGGTTGACTGATGTGATGGCCAGATATACTACCAGCTTGGCACTTATTAGAATTAGGCATAGTAAGGATCGGTATTTGTATATGAGCGTAGGCTTGATAAAAGAAGATATCGGTTTCATTGTGTTTGAGAAAAGAAATGGTATGTACTCTTCATATTCAGGTAGAAAATTCGGAACCAAGTTCGCGAAGTACGTATTCTCTCTTCTACCTAACAATTATTAAACGATGACTGAAAACCGCGTCAGAGTAATGTTTTTTTCTCTATTCCTAGTAGCTTGCGTAGCCCTTTGGATTCATGATAATATAAGGGCTGATAATGATCTAAAAGAGTTTTATGGATCAAGTTTCGAAGGTGAAATTGTGTGGCTTAAGAATTTTGATGACGGGTTGAAAGAGGTGCAGATTCACTCAAGTGATTCGAATATGTTTTTTAGTAACATTAGCTTTCATTTTCTTGATTTAGAAGTTGGAGATTATTTAATAAAAGATTCTAACTCTTTGATTTTAAAAGTCACAAGAAGGGGGCGTGTTGTGGAGTATGAATATCAGCGATGAATACTCCATGTGAAATTACTTGACATATTTTTGTTATTGTTTAGTAGCAAGGTCTTGCACAAAGGCATCAAAAATTTTCTTAGCAGTATTCTTAACACCCATACCATTCTTAGCGTTGACAAAGGCGTTATCAGAACGAATGGTAACGGCAGCCACCCAGACAACTTCTTCTCCATCAGAGTCTCTGGAAGAAAGACTATGGTCGTTTTGACTCCGTTATCACTTGGTTAAAGAAAAGGTTAATTCATTATATTTAAAAATGAGTTCATTGTTCGTTTTTGATAAATCTGCTTTTGAAGCTACCAAGGGAGCAGATCAATCAAATGATTTCGCCTTTTGGATTGAAAAAAGTATTGAGGAGAGACTTGAAGCCACCTATTTTTTAAACTCTGCTGTCTTTGGGTTTACATCGGAAAACGAGCCGAGATTTGATAAATCTGCCTTCTCGGCTAGAAAAAGGTCTTAATGGGAAATTTGTTCAATGGAGACTTTTTAGAGTTTATCGATTGTATGAACCAATCTGATGCAAAGTATATATTAGTTGGCCGCTATTCATGGATATCCCAGGACTACGGGAGATTTAGATATTTGGGTTGAGCGCAGCCAGGAGAATTACACCAATGTTGTTAACGCATTCAATAGCTTTCATTTGCCTGTTTTTGATATGACACTGAAGAATTTTCTTGATATCAGTAAGTATGACGTTTTTCGTTTTGGGAGACCTCCTGTGGCCATAGATATTATCACTGACTTGAAAGGACTAGAGTTTAGTAATGCTTGGAGCAGGGTTCAATCTCAGGATTTCGGTGGAGTTCGTATCAACTATATTCATTTCAACGACTTGATTACTGCGAAAAAGGCCTCATCAAGGGCTAAGGATATAAATGATATTGAGAATCTTCAAATGGGCAGTAGTGATGAGCCCTAGTTTCATTAACATTCTTTATTGTTACTTCTGTCTAAAAAGCTTTTTTCCAATTCAGTTGTTTATTCGAAATCAAAGTCCTTTTTGAGCCTATTGTCCTCCCTTGGAGGAGGTAAATGGATATTTTGACTTTGTTGGAGTTCCCTCGGCAAGCTCGGGATAGAAAGGCAGATGTTATTCTTCCCGATCAGAGTCTCTCGAAGAGGACTCTGAAGATACTTTCTACTTATTAATCATATGCAGGGCGGCCTTGTACACATAATCCCAGAATTCATCCTTTTCTTTTTCTGGGAATGTGGCCTTTTCCAGCGCATTGTGCATATGCTGTAACCAATGGGTGGCTTCTTCCTTGCCAATCTTCCATTGAAAGTGGCGCCTGCGCAGCATCGGATGTCCTCGCTCATCCGTATAAGCTTGTCGACCGCCTAGTGATTGAATAAAGAATAGTTTGAGCCTGTTTTTAGCAGGTAAGAGATCCTCTGGATACATTTTGCGGATAAGACCATCGCCCTCTACACCCTCATAAAAGTCATCGACCAATTGAAGAATGTTTTCTTCTCCAATCCTTTCATAAAGTGTTGAGTCTGCCATTAAATCTGATCTAAAGCTTGACCAAAGTCGGAAATCAAATCATCTGGATTTTCGATACCTACAGAGATTCTGATAAGGCTTTCAGTGATGTTGTTTTTGATCCTGTCCTCCTCGTTCATATTAGAACTACTCATTGTATAAGGATGTGAAGCCAAGGTTTCCGTGCTTCCGAGCGAAACGGCAAGTTTGATGAGTTCTAGACTGTTTAAAACTTGAAAAGCCTTCGCTTCACCGCCACTCACTTCAAAGGCCATCATGGCACCTGCCGAACTTTGCTGTCTTTTATAAATCTCATGTTGTGCACTTCCTTCTGGCAAATGCCCTAAGTAGTACACTTTTTCAACTTTAGGGTGACCCCTCAGAAAGTCGGCTAATTTTTCGGCATTGGAGGCTTGTTTTTCCATGCGTAGCGAAACGGTTTCCAAACTTCTGGTTACTAACCATGAGGTAAAAGGCGAGGCCATACAGCCAAGGGTTGTCCTTAGCCCTTTGATGGCTAAAATCAAGTCTTCTTTTCCCGAGCAAGCCCCAGCAATAACATCGCTATGACCACCAATGTATTTGGTGGCAGAGTATAAATTTAGGTCGGCACCTTGTGCGAGTGGCTTTTGGAAGATAGGTCCTAAATAGGTGTTATCAACCGCAATGACTGCGTTGATGTCGTTTTGCTTTAAGTCTTCTCTCAATTCAGCCACCATTCCTATGTCTGTAAGTGACAGGGTTGGGTTGGCAGGTGTTTCGATATAAATCATCTTGAGCTTCTTTGCTCTCGGATGATTCAAAATCAAGTCTTTAATCTCTTGCTGAGTGCTTTGGCTATCAAATTCTATCCACTCTATTCCAAAGTGATTGAGCGTGCGTTTAATGAAAGTATCCGTTCCACCGTAGAGGGGTGAAGACATCAAAATTAAATCACCTGCCTTGCAGAAAGTCATAATGGTGGTAGAAATGGCCGCCATGCCACTTTCAAAGAAGGCAGCATCTTCAGCTCCATCCAGTTGCGCTAAGCGAAATTCCGCAGCGGTGAGGTTAGGGTGATTGAGCCTGGTATAGATGAGGCTACTGTTTCTTTCATCCAAAGTGTCCGCACCTTTATACTTATCGAAAAAGGCTTTCCCTTCCTCGGCCGTATTAAACATAAAGGTTGAGGTTTGAAAGATCGGATTCTTTAGGGAGTTTAATACCCCTGATGGGTCGTGCCCGTCAGCAACTACCAAGCTTTCGGCACTGAATTTTGCTCTATTCTTTTTATCCATTATTTGACGGCTCTGACTTTGAGTGAGCTGCCTTCTTGACTGATGACAACCACGCGCTCGTTGGCTTCTACATATTCCCCGCGAGTATACGCATCATAGATTTCACCTTCTATTTCTATTCTACCACTGGGGCGAAGAATAGTACTTGCGGTACCCTGTCTGCCAACAAGGTCTTCGGTATATAATGTGGCTACATAGCCATCTTTCTTATTTTGGCTTGAAGTTAATGCGACCCTGTCAAACATTTTTGATTGAGTAAGCCGATAGCCCAAGGCGAAAAGGAGTACAATTGACCCTAAGACACCTACGCCAACGACTGTAGCCGCAGTTGTTATTTCACCGACAGGTACATAGTCAAAATTGAAATTATCGTTGCCGAGCATGATAAAGATTAAGGCTCCAACGGTACAGATAATGCCTGCAATACCCGCTACTCCAAAACCAGGGATGACAAATACTTCTAAAGCTATTAGCGCAAAACCAACGAAAAAGGCAGCAATTTCCCAATTGGCCGCTAGGCCATTGAGGTAGTAGGGTACAAGGTAAAGTACCAAGGCAATACCGGCTGCTGCCAGTGGAAAGCCAACCCCTGGTGTCTGTAGCTCAAAGAATATACCAGCAGTGATCACCAAAATTAGTAAGCCGCTGACAAATGGATTTAGAAAGAAGGAAATCACCTGTTCAGCACCCGAAAGTTCATAACGAATAAGTTCGTAATCGACAATTTCGTTTTTCTCAAGGATGTCTTGTATGCTAGCCACTTCTCTTTCACAATAGCCATTGGCTATGGCTTCTGATGTAGTAAAAGTGATGATTTTGCCAGCCTCAGTTACCCCTTCGATTTCCACACGATCGTCCACCATGCCCTCGGCAATCAATGGATCACGATTATTTTCTTCAGCGGTAGAGCGCATAATAGAGCGCATATAAGATTGATACTTGTCTGGAGCCTGAGAGCCATCCGCACCATTCACTACGGTTGCCGCACCAATGTTGGCCCCTGGTACCATGTAAATACTATCACAAGCGATTGAGATCAAGGCCCCAGCTGAGGCTGCATCATTGTTGATGTAGACCCAGACAGGTTTGTCATATTCGAGTATTCTGGTACGGATGTCGTTCGCATCGTTTACGGCACCACCATAAGTATCCATGTCAATGATCACGATATCGGCACCCACCTCTGTCGCTTGGTTTAAAGCAAGCTCCACATAGCGATTCATTCTCGGGTCTATATCATTTCTGATTTCCATCAAGAAAACCTTCAAGGTTCCCTCTTGATATTTGGATTGCTTCGAGGCCCATGCCGCTGCTGCAAGTAATAAAAGGCTGCACAAGGCAATTCCTCTGACTACGTTTCTTATTCCTTTGATCCCCACGTGAATAGCTTATTTTTGCTTCAAATTACAAATAAAGGACTTGTCAAAACAATTGCGACACGATTTTTCATATGACTTTGATGCCGATATCTGGGAGGTGCTCTCTTTTGGTAATCAATTGCTTATCACCATTCGTGACAGCGAGAAATTGTCCGTGAACTTCTCTTTGTTCGATGTATTGAAAGGCGAGTTTATTTGGAAGGATATCAGTTTTGAAGCCTCATGGTGGATTAGTGTCTATCACTTTGCAGGAGACGTCATTATTTTTCAGACTTATGACGATACTCAAAATATCGAAGCAAGATCTGTCTTTGGCTTTGACACTAAAACATTAGAGGCAACTTGGTCAGTAGATGATGTCAAGCTTTTCAATGTCGCCTCGGGTATGCTGAAATTGGCTTCGATCAATGATCCTGAGGCACAATTTTCTATTAATATCAGAACGGGTGAAGAACAGGCACCAAGCGTTGTTCCAACTATTCCAGACAACACAAGAACGCTACATCCTTTTCATTACGAACCGGATGGAGATCATTTTGTAACGGTTGCCAAGTTTTTGAAAGAAAAGCAGTCTTTTGAGTTGGTTGGGAGTTGCGATTACCTAGAATGGGAAGATTATTTTGCTATAAGTGCAAATACTAAGGATGAGGCAGGCTACACCTTAGATTTATTCGTATTTAACCTGAAAGGGGAGTTGTTACTGCACGAACCTCTTGGGGAGAGAATGAATGGCTTGGCGACTGGCACGTTTTTTATAGTAAACCAAGCCCTTATATTTGTTAAGGGTAAGCGAAATTTAACGATATATAGCTTTTAGGTATATGAGAAAATATTTAGGGATATTAATAGTCTTCTTTTTGATTGCTTCTGTTGGTTTGGCGCAAACAGATTCTCTAGGTATAGAAAAGCAAGGGGATAAGGTATTTGTAGTACACAAGGTGTTATCTAAACAAACACTTTTCTCATTAGCCAAGCGATATAAAACCACAGTCACAGAAATTAATAATGCCAATCCTGCTTTAGTCAATGGCTTGCAAGTCGGGCAAACCTTAAAGGTTCCGTTCGGAGGTACACTTCCGGTCAAAGAGAAACCAGTCAAACAGACGGTCACCACTGAGAAAACACATAAGGTAGCTGCGGGAGAAACCCTTTTCGCCATTGCCAAACAATACGGAGTGAGTATTTCAGAATTGAAGACTTGGAATGATATGACCTCCAATTCCTTATCGCTCGGACAAGAACTAACCGTAAAAGTGAAAAGTGAAGTGGCTGCTGATGCGCCAAAGACATTTGCCACGTCAAAGGTATCTGTCAAAGTGAAGGCGCAACCTGAGTCTGGAAAGAAAAAAGACACTACTCAACCGGCCGTTGTCCCTCTGGTCGTACGAGATACAGCAAAAGCCCAGGCGGTAGTAGTTCCCGAACCTGAGGACTATGGTGGGAAGACTTTGAAGCCTTTTGAAGTAGAAGGTTTGGCCGAAGTGATTGATGAGGAAGAGCCATCTACGAAATTTTTTGCACTACATCGTACAGCTAAGATCGGCACAGTAATCAAGGTAAAGAATCTCATGAACGACCTTACTGTCTATGTAAGAGTGGTAGGGGCTATGCCGAGCGTTACGGATGAGAAGGTGGTAATTAAGCTCAACCAAAAGGCTTACGATCATTTGAAAGCTTTGGATAAAAGATTTCGTGTTCAGCTCAGTTACTTCCAGTAGATGGGTTCAAACGATTTTGAAACGCTTAAGGCGTTTTTAGACCAAAAAGTAGCGCTTTATAATCAGCCATCATTTATAGCCCCTGACCCTGTCAGTATTCCACACGCTTATACAAAGAAACAAGATATTGAGATTACAGGTTTTTGGGCTTCGATTTTAGCCTGGGGCCAACGAGTCACCATCATTAATAAGTGTAAGGAGTTGTTCGCCATGATGGACAATCAACCGTATGACTTTATCCTGAATCATAGTGAAGATGACCTTAAGCCTTTGCTAAAATTCAAGCACAGGACCTTCAACGATATTGATACGCTGTATTTCATTGCCTTCTTTAAAGATTTCTATCAGAAGCATGATTCATTGGAAGAGGCTTTTTTGACCGGACTCAACCAGCAAGACGTACATGTGGGGAATGCATTGATTCACTTTCATGATCAATTCTTTGCGCTGCCAAATGCACCACAACGAACCAGAAAGCACATCGCCACACCAGCCCGCAAGTCAGCTTGCAAACGCATTAATATGTTCTTGAGGTGGATGGTAAGGCAGGATGATAAGGGCGTTGACTTTGGAATATGGGAAAAAATCAAGCCTGCTCAGTTGATCTGTCCATGCGATTTGCATGTAGAACGTGTAGCCCGAAAGCTGGGCTTGATTCAGCGCAAACAGATGGATTGGCAAACGGCATTAGAGTTGACCGAAAACCTAAAACAGTTCGACCCAGCGGACCCAGTCAAATACGATTTTGCGCTTTTCGGTTTAGGAATAGAGGAGAAGTTTTAGAAGAATGAACTATGACGGGTGAATATTTAATTAAAAAGTGCTTCCTCTCAGTACCCATTACGTTTTCTTGCTAGAAGCTAGAAGCTAGAAGCTAGAAGCTAGAAGCTAGAAGCTCTTTGGAATGTTTAATGAAGAATTAATAATTTGTAAAAGGCTCTGAGTTTTGAACTTCAACTAATCAACTAATCGCTTGTCTTCCAAAGTCTTGACGCAGGTAGAATCACCCCCAATTTGCAGGGTCTTTTCTCCATTCTTCCAATGAGGCAACATCTGATTGATTGATGTAACCCAGTTCCATGGCTTTTTCAAGCATGATTTGATAGTTACTCAAACAATGCAACGTAATACCGGCATTCTTAAAGTTTTCATCAGCCAGTGGAAAGCCATAAGTGAAAATGGCGAGCATACCCAAAACCTCGAAACCTGATCTTGTCAACGCTTCAGCTGCTTTCAGCGAGCTTCCTCCTGTAGATACAAGGTCTTCCACCACAATTACCTTTTGACCTGGAGTCACTTTGCCTTCGATAAGGTTTTCCATGCCGTGTCCTTTGGGTTTTGATCTGACGTATACAAACGGAACACCTAAAGCTTCGGCTAGAAGTGCACCCTGAGGAATACCGGCCGTTGCTACTCCAGCTACTGCTTCATAACCTGGAAATTGTTTTTTAGCCGCATCTGCCAAAGCCTCTTTGATAAAAGTTCTTGTAGCGGGAAAAGATAGGGAAAGTCTATTGTCACAATAAATAGGAGATTTCCACCCAGAACTCCATGTAAATGGGTTTTCTTTGTTCAACTTTATAGCCTTGATTTGAAGAAGATCAGAAGCTACTTTTAATGCGATCTCTTTTTCGGTTTGGACTTTTTCCATGTCGCGAATTTAAGATATTTTTTTTCTGAAAATGTCATGATTTTCTTTCAGCTACTTAGAGATTTTTTTTTCATATTGACAAAGAATTAGGCCCCTCAATGAGGATTTACATAAAGGACATTCCGCTAAGAATCAAAAGACCTGAAGAGGTAAAGGATAAAAGCATCTATGACGAGGTTATTCAAGAGGATGACCTGCTCATTAATGAGCGAAAGTTCAGGGGTCAAATGCTTATCTATAATGCGAGTAGAGAGACTATTAAGAGTATTCTATTCATACTGCACAACAAGAAAATCAAAGCACTCGAATCTGTGACAGTAGTAACACCTCACTATGATGAGGCTATCAAGTACATTAAGAGCAAGTTTAAGATTATTAAAGCTGGTGGAGGCGTAGTGTATAAGAACGGTAAGGTGCTTATGATTCATCGCTTGGGTAAGTGGGATTTGCCAAAAGGTAAAATTGAAGGAAAAGAAACATTCTTAGAGGGAGCAAGGCGTGAAGTAGAAGAGGAGTGTAACGTTCAGGTAAAAGTGCTCGACAAGATATGCACCACCTGGCATACATATACTAAGGGTGAAAAAAGTATCTTAAAGAAGACTGTTTGGTACCAAATGGAATGTTTGGATGACAGTAAGATGACTCCTCAATTAGATGAAGGCATTGATGAAGTCAGGTGGATGAGTAAAAAAGAGATAGATGTTGCGCAGTTCAATGCCTTTAGCTCAATTCGGCATGTATACAAAAAATTTAAGAAGCACTTGCTGTCTCATAAAGTGTAAGGCAGGTATTTCTGTACATCTCCACCGTATCGATGGACTTCTCTAATGATAGATGAGTTTACCGCGGCAAGTTCAGCTGAAGTAATCAAGAAAACAGTTTCTAATCTGTCGTTTAAATCACGATTCACTTGTGAAATACTATTCTCGTATTCAAAATCTGTCGTATTTCTTAAGCCTCTTAGGATACAGGAAGCCCCCAGTTTGTCGGCAATTTGTGCAGTCAACTCATTATATACTAAAACCGAAACTTCTGGCACATCTTTGAAGGTCTGATTGATCTTCTCCTCCATGTAGACGATGTCGAAATAGCGGTTGGCCTTTTTACTATTGTAACCGATGGCGATTATAATTTCATCAAAGAGTTTGAGCCCTCGCATTACGATATCTTCATGCCCACTTGTAAATGGATCAAATGAACCGGGGAATATTGCTACTCGCTTCATAAGGTAAATCTAAGGATTTAAATTAGAGGTTCGAAAGCACATCAAAATACTCAGTAGGCTCTAGTTCGTTGAAAACAGGATGGACTATGATATCTGACGGTCGTTGACCTAAGACTACGTTACTAAAATATTTTTTGAGTGTAGGGAGGTGTTTATCAATCTGCTTTTTACTACCGTGTAGCAAGACTGGAATAGACTGCCCTTCCTCGCTGTATTGCCTTGCTGTCGACAGTATTTGTTTAACCAAACCCATTGAATTTGTAAGTTCAAACTGATTGTAAATAGCCAAACGGCTGAAGTTAAAACCCGCCATTAATACCTCTTGGTCGTTTAACAGTAAATAAATACTGCTTTGGGCTCTGCTTCGCAGTTGATCTTTTAGACTTTTTAAATAAGCAATACTCTGGTGGTTAAAATAAAGGGATGTATTGGTGTATTTTTCTCTGAACCATTGTTTTAAGGCTACTGGATAGGCAAATGATACCGCTAAACCCAAGTCATCTAAAACCTTGAACCTATAATCGTCTAGGTTTGGGTCGGTGGGTTCATTCAATTGAATGTATTGCTGTATTAAAGCCTTATCAAATACAGGATAAGGGACGAGGGAGAATTGCTTGTTCCTCATGAAAACCTGAACCTCTTTCCAAAAACCTGCAGCTATCAGAATGTGTTCTTCATAGAGCTTCTGTAGATTCTCAATGACATTTAGTTCGGCCAGAAGGCCAATTTTTTCGAGTAGTAAGAGTCGCTTTTTTTGGATGTCAAAGATACTGATCTCACAGGAGTCATTAGAAATAAAAAACGAAAGCCGATATTGATCTATGCGATCAATATCAAGTCTTTCGTCTTTTAAAGATATTTTCGTTTGCGTAGTAGCTGAGCGCACTTGCTATTGCCAGTTACCTGCTGTAGTAATGTCAGTTCTAGAACCGAATCTCAAAGGTCTACGCCTTTCGTTTTCGTTGTCTTCAGTTCTTGTTCTGTCGAACGGATAAGTATCCACCACCTCAAGATAATCAACACTTACACCAGACTTAATAGAATCTTTGGCATAAAGCGAAAAGTATTTTCCTTTGGCATGAGGAAGCTCAGGAAGCATTTTGAAATCATAACCTGGCGAGAAAAGGGAGTCTCTTACCGGAACAATGTCCAAAGTGTCATAAAAAAATTCGGATGTCTCTGCACCATAATCTTTAATCGTGATTTTCTCAGTTCGTTGGATTACATAGATGTTACCAGAGTCAGCATAAGAGATTAATTTCTCCCATGTGTCGGCATAGTCTCCATAAGTACTTTGATAAGCCACTTGGGTATCTCTAATAAGTTCGAGCTTGGCTTTCACCAAATTCTCAACTCTTTCAATTTCCTTTCCTTTTTCAATGGTCGAATTAATACCATCATAAAGAAAATATGCCACTACGATTGCTAGGACAAAGAAAACGCCTGTCAGTATTTTAGTAAGGTTCATTTTTTAAGGTCGATTTGCGCTAAGTTAACTAATTATTTAGGTAATCCATAATAATTTGAAACGCTAGTTTATGGATAATTAATGAAATTTGAAATAACCTTTTCGATTAATCAACTCATTGATTGACATCGAATTTTGTAATACGTAATGAAGGCTTTCCAATTTTTGGTTTCGGAGTTTCTCTAAATCGTAGTAGCCAATCTTGGTAAGTATCTGATCCCCAGTTGGCATTTCAGGATCGCTGCCTAGTTTCAACTGTCCCGATATTGGATTTACCAAGAAAAAAAGTTCAATTCCATGGAGAGGTGGATCCAAATACTCATGAACAAATAAGAACTCTTTTATTTCAACGGTCAATTGAGTCTCTTCTTGGAACTCTCTTATTAAAGCTTCTTCAGCACTTTCGCCATATTCCATTCCGCCACCAGGTGGTGCCCAAAGAGAACCTGTTTTGCCTAAAGATTTGTGATGTACTAGTAGCAGTTGGTTATCCTTAATGCAAATGCCACAAACACGAACGCGTAATTTTTGGCCATAGGCTGCTGATATCTTAGCATCTATCTGGGTCATCTGTAGTAGTGATTAAGAGGAGTGGATATATTTGCACAAATTGTAGTCTATGGTAAAGGTATTTAATCCTGAGTTTAAGTCAAGGATTGAGAAATTTCTTGAGCGACAGCATTTTATGAAGCTGGTTGGGTTTGATTTGAACGTTATTGAAGCGGGTCGTACGGAAGGCTGGCTAACATTAACCCAAGATCATCAACAACAAACAGGACTGGTGCATGGTGGCGTTACGGCCACATTGGCAGATATTGTTGCTGGTTTTGCAGCGGTTACTGTGGTGGCAGAGGACCAACATGTGGTCACTGGAGAAATTAAGATTTCGTATTTCACGCCCGGCAGAGGACAAAAATTACATGCAATAGGCTGGGTAGTGAAGCAGGGCAGAAAGATGAGTTTTTGCGAAGCCGAAGTTTGGTCTGTAGATGGTGATAAGCGCACTTTGATTGCAAAAGCAAGTACCAGTATGGTCACTATTTTTCCTGAAGACATGAAAAAGTCTTAGGATTGGCAAAACCCTCAGAAATATTAGCGAGTAAGTTTCCTTTCGAACCAACGAAAGGGCAGCGAAAGCTTTTTGGCCTTTTCGATGAATTTTTGCTCAATCAAAAATTGAGAAAGCCTGTACTCGTACTCAGAGGATATGCCGGTACCGGTAAAACCACAGTAGTGGGTGCCATTGTAAAGATGTTGCCATTCTTCAATTACAAATACGTATTGATGGCCCCAACGGGTAGGGCGGCAAAAGTGATGGCGGGCTATACAAATCGTACCGCATTCACCATTCACAAAAAAATATTTCAACAGACAGCAGAGCCTGGTGGAGGATTAGCTTTTACGAGACAGAGTAACTATCATAAAAACACGCTCTTTATAGTGGATGAGGCCTCAATGATCTCTAACCAAGCCGAATATGGCAAGAATGGCTTGTTGACAGATTTAATGGATTATGTGTTTTCTCAAGAAGGGAACCGACTACTTCTGATTGGGGATGTAGCTCAGTTACCTCCAGTAGGTTCACTGGAAAGCCCAGCATTGGAAAGTGAGTTCTTATCTCAATCCTTCGGTAATGATATCAGTGCGCTAGAGCTTACAGAAGTAATGCGTCAGGAAGAAGAATCCGGTATTCTTTTTAATGCGACCAATCTACGGAATGAGCTTTTACAAGAAGATTTGAATGTCAAATTTGCCACATCTCGTTTTAAGGATGTTTTTAAAATGACGGCAGAACGTTTGGAGGATGGACTGCGCTACGCGTATGATAAGTACGGTACCGAAAACGCAGTCATTATTTGTAGGAGCAACAAGAACGCTGTCCAATACAATGAGTACATCAGAAGAACGATTCAGTATCGTGAAGATGAAATTGAGGCAGGCGATAACCTTATGATTGTAAGGAATAATTATCACTTTCTACCCGAGAATGCACCAGCTGGTTTTTTGGCGAATGGAGATTTTGTCGAGGTAATGAAGATCATTCGCTTCGAAGAATACTATGGTTTACGCTTTGCCGAACTGAGACTTCAGCTACTGGACTACCCGGACCAAGAGCCATTTGAGGCTAAAGTCATTCTAGATACGCTACACTCACCAGAGGCATCCTTAAATAATGCTGCTTATAAAAAGCTGTACGAAGAAGTATCTGAGGGTTATGCTGACCTGTCGACTAAAAAGGAACGGATTAAAGCGATAAAAAGCGATCCTCATTTGAATGCCTTGCAAGTAAAGTTCGCTTATGCGCTAACTTGTCATAAATCTCAAGGGGGGCAGTGGGATGCAGTGTTTGTAGATCAAGGTTATCTTACTGAAGAAATGGTCGATAGAGAGTATGTGCGCTGGCTTTACACTGCCGTAACGCGAGCCACGAAGGAGCTCTTCCTTGTCAATTTCCACCCTAGGTTTTATTGATTTACTGGGTTTTTGAAACGCCTAAGATCAAAAATATCCACCCTAGAATAAATGCTAAGCCGCCTATTGGAGTGATGGCACCCAACCAAGTAATGTTTGTGAGGCTGAGTGTGTAAAGCGATCCACTAAAAATGACTATACCTACTAAAAAAGCGATACCAGCATAGCTAAAGTAATTGCTTTGTACGTTGAGCATCAAAATACCTAATAGTATAAGCGCCAACGTATGATAGAATTGGTATTTCACCGCAGTCTCGAAAGTCTCCAATCGAGCATTGGCAGTTAAGGTGGCTTCAAGGCCATGGGCACCAAATGCCCCGATACCTACTGAAAGCACACCGAGAATTCCGCCAAGAATAAGAATAGTTTTAGCTGTCATCTAATTTTCATTAAGTGTAGTTACGTGCACCAAAAATGGCGCTTCCAATCCTCACCATTGTACTTCCGGCCTCACAAGCTTCTTTATAGTCACCAGTCATACCAGTAGATAATTCCTGCATCGTTACATTTTCAAGATCAAAATCATTTTTGATTTGATCGAAAAGGGACTTAAGCTGATCGAACTCCCTACTGACTTGGATTTTGTCGTCTGTATTGGTTGCCATACCCATTAGGCCCAGCACTTTTACGTTTTTGAGTTCTTTCAGCTTATCACTCTTCAGAAACTCCATCAGCTCAGCTTCATCAAAACCAAACTTATTTTCTTCTTCAGCAATGTGTACTTGGAGCAGGCAAGAAATGATCCGCTCGTTTTTGAGCGCTTGCTTGTTGATTTCCACCAAGAGCCTAGGACTATCCACAGCATGAATCAAGTGGACGAACGGTGCAATGTACTTTACTTTATTTCTTTGAAGGTGACCAATCATGTGCCATTGGATGTCTTTTGGCAAACTTTCATACTTGGAGGTGAGCTCTTGAGCTTTATTCTCTCCAAAATCTCTTTGCCCTCCATCATAGGCTTGTAACAAATCTTCAACAGGCTTAGTCTTACTCACAGCAATTAGTTTTGCGTGGTAAGGAGCAAGTTGCTCATTATAGTGAATAATGTTATTTACAATTGACATATTGCAGGAATACGATTGAGTTTAGATTTCTATTATCTTTGATCAAATGATCAGTCGGTCAAAGTTAGTAGAATTTAGTCTCTAGCATAAGGTCATTTTTTAGAGAACTTAACAACGAATGCCAATAATCGGATCAATTTTAAAGAAAGGTATTAAGCTGCGAGAAACCTTGGAGCAAGATTATACCTCTCCTTACGACTTGCAGAAAAAGGAACTGTCTAAGCTCCTAATCAGTGCACGGAACACACAGTTCGGTAGATCTTGTGATTTTCATAATGTGCTAGAGCAATTCAGGAGTTTTGGTCAACACGACTTCTTTGAAAAATTTAAAGAACTGGTGCCAGTATCTGATTACGACAGGATGGACGAAGCATGGTGGCATAAAATGCGAGACGGAGAGTCTGATGTCAGCTGGCCAGGTAAGACAAAGTTTTTCGCCTTAAGTTCAGGTACTTCTGGTGCTGCTTCCAAATATATTCCAGTAACCAAAGACATGATCCGGCAGATTAGAAAAACCGGAACAAGGCATATTTATACCCTCTCGAAATATGATTTTCCAGATCAGTTTTTTCAGTCGGGGATGCTCATGTTAGGAGGGAGTACAACCTTAAATTTCTCGGGCAACTATTATTATGGCGACCTGAGTGGTATCACTACAGGGCAGTTACCCTTATGGGTGCAGGGTTTTTCCAGACCCACTCCCAAGATTAAAAAACATAGGGATTGGGAAATTAAGCTGGAAGAGATAGTTGAGTCAGCCCCAAAGTGGAATATTGGTATGATCGTGGGTGTGCCTGCTTGGATGACCATCCTCTTAGAGCGGATTATTGAACGCTATGGCGTAAAAGACATTCATGAGATCTGGCCCAATTTGGGTGCTTTTGTACATGGAGGAGTAGCCTTTGACCCATATAAAAAGAGCTTTGATAAGCTATTGGGTCGGCCGATTCACTACATAGAAACTTATTTGGCGTCTGAGGGCTTTATTGCTTTCCAAGATTCCCCTGAAAAACGGGGCATGCGACTGATGCTCAATGGTGGAATATTCCACGAGTTCGTGCCCTTTAATGAGCAAAACTTTGATGAGGACGGGCAAATCGTTGATAATCCAGAGACCTTAATGATTGACCAAGTGGAGGAGGGTAAGGATTACGCTTTGTTGATTTCTACTTGCTCAGGAGCTTGGCGTTATCTCATTGGCGACACGGTCCGGTTCCTCGATAAACATAGCTCTGAAATCATCATAACTGGTAGAACAAAACATTTCTTGAGTCTTTGTGGAGAACATCTTTCAGTTGACAATATGAATCAGGCGATTGAAATGGCCTCCAATGAGTTCAATATTGGAGTAAAGGAATTTACGGTGTCGGGAGTACCCGATGGTAAATTATTTTCCCACCATTGGTACGTTGGCACGGATGACCCAGTCGATCCAGTGGCATTAAAGGAAAAGATTGATGCTTACCTTTGTGATTTGAACGATGACTATGCCGTAGAACGCAAGCATGCTTTGAAGAATGTCATTTTAGATGTTCTGCCTACAGAAGTTTTCTATGACTGGCTAAGAGTACAAGGTAAAGAAGGAGGGCAAACAAAATTCCCACGTGTTCTAAAAAAAGAAAAACTCGAGAGCTGGCTATCCTTTGTTAGCAATAAGGTTTAAAACCGCATGGACATAGTCATTAACGGATTGTTATTTGGTTTACTCTTATGTGTCTTAATAGGGCCAGTCTTTTTTGCGCTGATTCAAAATGCCATTGAGAAAGGATTCTTTTCAGGATTCTTTATGGCGGTTGGAATTGCCCTCAGTGATACCATCTACATTTTCGTGACCTATCTTGGGATTTCTCAGCTTACTGATAACCCATCGTTCAATATGTGGTTGGGTGGTGTCGGTGGTACCATCATGTTGGTTTTCGGTATATTCTACATGTTTAAGCCTATTCCTGTAAAGGGCTTAAAACAGTTGCATGCTGAGGAGACCAAGTGGTTTCAGCAGATACTCAAAGGTTTTGTGCTTAACGGGATTAACCCTTTCGTGCTTATATTCTGGATTGGCATAGTGAGTAAGATTACGGTTGATTTTGAGTACACCACCAATCAGGCCATTACATTTTTCATCGTGCTGATCGCCACAGTTTTTTCAGTAGATATTCTAAAGTCTTACTTTGCGGTGAAGCTCAGTCAGATTGTGACACCACGTTTCATGAAAATCATGAATCGGGTGGTAGGAATCGCCTTAGTGCTTTTCAGTCTACGCCTGTTTAACTTTGTGCTGGTTGGGCTTGGGATAGAGCTTTTCTAGTCGGTTTTTTAATTGTCTTTATTGCTGGTCTAGCTAGCCAATTAATCTTTTACCCGTCATTCCCGCGAAGGCCGGCCTTTGGCGGCAGACAAGCGGGAATCCCCTTGTCAAGTTCTGGGTTATCCCGAAGAAGAAACTTTGTCATGACTTTTTTCAATGTGTTAATTCGAGTTAGTATGTTGCTTCAACAACCTCAGCATGGAAAGGATTTTGGTTTTCGAGAACTACGTTTCTAAGTTGTCTGCCTGCTCGAAGCGATGTTCGTGCTTAAGGTTTAAAAGATGACGCTGTTTCGGTTTGTTAACCCAGCGATAGAAAGCAATACTTCCAATACCATAGCAGAGAACATCCCAAATATCAGCAGTGTAAGTAGGGGATAGCCAAGGCAGAAAAAGCTCCAATATTATCGAGAAATAGACCCAACCAACAAGTACTTGTGGTTTTGAGAAAGTGAGTTGATTTCCTGATGGATATAGCCATTGCATTATCTGGAGCGTGATACCAAGGACTACGGGCATGGCCAGAAGGTCGTCAAAGTAAGAATGAACTAATGGTATGGTGACGCCAAGGCGTTCAATGCCTTGATTGATCCAAAATAAGGAACAGCAGACCAAGAAAAATGGGTTTTTCAAAATCATCCTGGTAATGCTGCTATTAGCCAAACAATAAAACCAATAATCGCCATAAATATGACGTAGAAGAAATTGCCCGTCTTTTTTAGAATCCGTAATATCAAACTGTCATCTTGGTGAATGTAGAAGACCCAATCTTTTTTATCGGCAGCGACACGTTGTTTTCTTTTTTCTGCGTTGGCCAAATCTTTACCACCCAAAGGTTTCCCGCAGTGCGTGCAGTTATCTTTTAGATTCTCATTCCAGGCTGACCAATGGCCGCAATGGGGACACTTTTTTTCAGACATGCAACAAAGTTATAGACTAGAGACTATTTTCCTTATTACTGTACTCATTACACGATATATTGTTCAACCAGTTAATTATGTACCAATGATTTAGACTAGATGCTAAACCCTTGGGCTAATTTTCAGTTATTAGGGCATTAGCTAAAAACCATGAAGAAGTACTTATTTATTATCGTCATTCTTGCATTTTTCAGTTGGGATGCTATCGCGCAAACCAATGATTTGACATCCTTTAACACAGAAAGACTCCAAGTAAACAAAGTGGGGATGGTAGTCTTAGGAAGTTGGGCGCTTGGCAATATGGCTACCAGTGGTGTGTTGTTGAATAATCCATCATCGAATGAACAAGCACACTTCTATAGGATGAATATCTTTTGGAATGTGGTGAACCTAGCATTAGCAGTTCCTGGCCTTAGGTACTCGATGATTACGGACCCAAGTACATTATCGCTAGCTGAGACTGTGGCGGAGTACAGTTCTATGAAACGGATTGTACTGATGAATGCCGCTTTAGATGTGGCATACATTACAGGGGGAGTTCTGATGAAAGAAATGGCAAAGACCAGAGAGAGCAAAAGGGATATCCTTAGAGGTTATGGCAAATCTTTGGTGTTACAAGGAGGTTTTCTATTGGTTTTTGATGCTGTGCTCTACTTGGCACTTGACTCAAAAAGCAAGGGGCTAACCAATATTTTAGAAAAGGTAACGATCACACCCGAGAGTGTCGGCCTCGTATTTCGTTTCTAATCTTCTAGTACGTTACTAATGAAAGTGCTTTTCGAGAGCAGGTAAAGTAAGAAGAAGACAATTCCCCAACTGAGATAAATGGTGTAAAAGTCAGTCGTGTTTTTATAGCGCGTTTCTTTAATTTCTGCTTTCTCGTACTGATCAATTAGCTCGAAAACACTTTGTAACGCCTGATTATCAGATACACGATAAAATTCTCCATTGCCAATTTTTGCGATTTCCCTCAGTGTGGTTTCATCCAAGGTGTTTTCTACATAGTTAGGGCGGCCAAAGAAATCTTTTCCAAAAGGCACTTTACCTTCCTTACCAATACCAATGGTATAAATCTTAATGTCATAAGCTGCGGCTAATTCAGCAGCCGTTATAGGGTCTATATTACCGGCTGTATTGTCTCCGTCAGAAATCAGAATCATTACCTTAGATGCTGCCGTAGACTCTCTCATACGGTTAGTGCCCACTGCTATGGCACTACCGATGGCAGTACCACGATTTTCAATTTTGTTAAAGTCAATTTCCTCTTCAATAAACTTGTATAATAACTCGTAGTCCGTAGTGAGCGGAGAAAGTGAATAAGCATCTCCAGAAAAGATTACCAAACCGATTCGGTCTTGGCTTCTACCACCAATAAAGTCGCGGGCTGTTCGCTTGGCTGCTTCTAGTCTGTTAGGCTTAAAATCCTCAATCTGCATAGATTCTGAGATGTCAATGACCAAGGCAATGTCGATACCTTCAGACCATTGCTCAACCTCTTCATTGGTTCTTTGAGGGCGTGCTAATGCAACTAACAGCAGCATAATGGAGAGTGCCATGAGTGCATTTGGAACAATGCGTAAGTAACTTGCCCAATGTTTTTTGATTTCTTTTTTTGGGAGGGCTACCGGAAGTTTTTGTTTGATTTTGCCCCCGATGAGCCATTTTAAAATGAAGAGTAACAGTACTATCGGAATGATATACAACACAAAGAAGAATTCCCAGTCAAACGACTTGAAAGCTGATGGTGTAAACCACTCCAGCGAATACCATTTGTATAGTGTTTCGTCAAGCATTCTTTATCATCTCCGTTACGTGGTTGTACCTATCCTCAGAATAGTCTTTCAAGAACTCAAAGTCGTTTTGTAAAGCTGTTACTTCTATCGGACTATAAATGTTTTTATCGATTGATTTTAGAGTTTCTTCCAAAGAAGAACTCTTCTGTACCAATACGATTTCTTTTGTGGTCAGTTTGGTATACGGTACTTTTTCAAGCTTCTCCATATAACCTTTCCAGAATTTTAACACCGCCTCAATTTTAACCTTGTTTGTATCTGAATTGAGTTGTTCAATCTCAAGGTCAAATTGCTCCTTAAATTTTAGCAATTGCTTATTCAGTCGATAAAGCTTAATGCGTTTCTGAATCTGATTTCCCCAAACGATCATCACAATCAATGCCACTACGCCTAAAATGATTAGGCCAATGACCCAATAAGGGTAGTTGAACTCTAATGAAATGGGCATATAAGCAGAAGTCTCCGCAAGGTTGACCGAGTCTGGCATTTGGGTAACCACTTGATCTAGAATGATGGAGTCCCTTAAGCTATAAAGCTGAAGGCTGTCGTTGCCCGTGTATAGAAAGACGGGTAAGCTTAGTCTCTGAACAGTATCAATTTCGAAAGTGGCCAGATGGTAGACTGCACTATCGATACTGTTGATAGAATCAGACTGGGTATCGAAATACTCTTTGCGCAACAACTCGAAAGGGGAGAAGTCGTACAGAGAATCTGGGAAAATGACAGGTCTGTTTTTTCTGTCCTTATAACTCAGGGTAAAAGGTACAGATTCTCCAATCTTCACACTGTCCTTGAGAAAGAATCCAATCGGTTTCAGTTCTTGAGCAGATACACCGCCAATCATGAAAACCAATAAAATCAGTGAGGTTAGTAACTTTCTAATCACGTTTCATTGTTTTATTCCTGATCATAAAAAGCTTGATGAGCTGGGGGACATAATTGTCCTTGGTATTGATTTCGAGATAGTTAATCTGGTGTTTTCGGCAGAACTTTTCTAGCTCTCCTTGATTTACCGTATAAGTCTTCTCTAATTTTTTTCTAAATTCTCTTGAAGAGGTATTTACCCAAACCGTTTTACGACTCTCCTTATCGTAGATAGGGACGATCCCTAAATTAGGCATTTGTGTTTCTCTGTCATCTTTTAAGTGAATCACTACAAGGTCATGTCTTCTGGCAATGAGCCTTAAGTTTTGCTCGTAACCTTCATCAATAAAGTCTGAGATTAAAATCATCACACTCTTTTTGTGTATGATTTCAAGCGCCCTTTTGATACCCTCACTAAGGTCTGTTTTAGTAGACTTCGGTACGTGGTTATACAGTTCATGAATGATAGCGTAGCCATGTTTAATGCCTTTGCCAGACTTCACATATTTCTCCTTTTGATCGGAAAATGTAAGTAATCCTACTCTGTTTTGTTGCTTAACAGCTGCAAGTGTGAGTACACCAGTAATTTCTTTGCCGATGTCTACTTTTTGAGCTCCGGGTGTTCCTATTTCTTGAGATGCACTAACATCCAATAGGAAAAATACGGTCTGTTCTTTTTCCTCTTTAAAGGTTTTTACAAAAGTACCATGCCCTTTTGCAGAGACATTCCAGTCAATGGTTCGCGTATCATCGCCATATTGGTATTCGCGCACTCCGTCAAACTCCATCCCTGAACCCTTGAATATAGAATGAAAATCACCCTGCATTCTTGAATTAATGGCTTTTCTAATCTGAATTTCGTACTTCCGAAGTTTGGAAATAATATGCTCCATAATAAAGAGTCAAAAATATGACTTATTTGAGTTCTGGAAAGGGCTTTGGTTCTTAATTTTGGTTAATTCTAGGGTTTTCCTCCATCATATCTTTTACTTTTGCTTCTCGTAAGAACAAAGCGTCTCGAAGTTAACTTGGAAGTGTTGTGGTGAAAAAGGTTTTTTTATTTACGGTTGCCCTGGTGGTTTTCTCATGCGAAGCTGAGGAAGAGATTCCGGAAGGTATCCTAAGCGAGAAGCAGATGATAGAATTGCTTATCGATATCAGGGTGGCGGAGGGTAAAGTAGTGAACCTGAGCCTATCAAAAGATTCTGCAACGGTACTCTATAAAGCGCTCGAAAAAAGGGTTTTTGAATCATATCAAGTGGACTCCGCTGACTACACAAAGAGCTACAATTATTACTTACTCAACCCCAGGAAATTTTTAAGCATTAATAATGTTGTTTTAGATAGCTTAAAAGTCCGACAACAAATCCTTACAACAGGAAGAAGATCTACTAACTAAATGCTATACCCTCAGAATCTAGAACAGAAACTAGGGTTTGATAAAATCAGACAACTTTTACATTCGTTTTGTGAAAGTAACCTAGGTGCTCAGTTTGTTGAAAAAATTAAGTTCTCTACTGATAAAGAACTCATTGACCGTTGGCTATCGCAGACGGATGAATTTGTAAAGATCATTCAGGGCGGGGAGCTGTTTCCAAATACGAATTACATCGACATTACGCCTTATTTCGCAAAAATAAGAGTGCAGGATGCACATTTATCTGAGGAGGAATTTTTCAACGTCATATTATCTCTAAAGACACTCGATAAGTGCCTAGATTTTTTCAGAGAAAAGAGAGATGAGTATTCTTTTCTGGCCGAGTTAACGCATCCCGTCTTTTTTAATCAAGACATACTTTGGTCAATCGATAGGATTTTTGATGAGAGAGGTAAGCTTAAGGATAAGGCCAGTGATAGACTTTATGAAATTAGAAAAGGTATAGCAGCTGAAAAACAGAGGCTTCGCGGAGCATTAGACCGGATTATTAGTCATTCAAAAAAGGAAGGATTTACTCCTGATGATCTTTCTATAACCATCAGGAATGGAAGAATGGTTATCCCCATGTTCGCAGAGCATAAGCGTAGAATAAAAGGCCTTGTCCATGGCGAGTCTGCCACAGGTCAAACGGTATACTTAGAGCCGACAGAGGTTTTTGAGATCAATAATGAGGTACAAGAATTAGAGTATTCTGAGCAAAGAGAAGTGGCTAGAATACTGATCTCGCTGACGGATCAATTGCGTCCAGAAGTGGAGAGCCTTAGGGGTATCATGATTTTCTTAGGAATCATTGATTTTATTCGTGCCAAAGCGAGGCTAGCCATTGATATCGATGCTTGTAAACCGCTCTGGTCAAATACTAAGTTTTTTCAATGGGAAAATGCCAAACACCCCATTTTGCTGAAAGGACATAGAGAAATTAACAAGGACGTTGTGCCTTTAAACATTGGTTTGAGCGCAGACGAAAGAATTCTTTTAATTTCTGGGCCCAATGCTGGGGGTAAAAGTGTATGTCTAAAGACTGTAGGCCTTCTTCAATATATGTTCCAGTGTGGCTTATTGGTTTCCGTAAATGAGGCTTCACAATTCACCATTTTTAGAGATTTGTTTATCGATATTGGAGATGAGCAGTCTATTGAAAATGATTTAAGTACTTACAGTTCTCACCTGATTAACATGAAGAATTTACTGATTCATGTAAATAAGAAGAGCCTTTTCCTCATTGATGAATTTGGTACTGGAACCGAGCCTCAGTATGGAGGAGCTATTGCAGAGTCTATTCTGATAGAGCTTAATGCCTCTAAGGGAATGGGCGTCATTACCACCCATTATGGTAATTTAAAGGAGTATGCTGATAAAAATGCTGGGCTAATTAATGGAGCCATGCGATATGATATTCAAAAGCTGCAACCCCTTTATGAGTTAGAAATAGGAAAGCCCGGTAGCTCTTTTGCATTAGAGATTGCAACAAAGATTGGGTTACCGAAATCCACCATCGATCAGGCCAAGAAGAAGGTCGGTGTGAAGCAGGTTTCTTTCGATCAGATGCTAGGTCAGCTACAAGCGCAGAAGCAAGAAGTGGCAAGGGCTGAGCAACGGGTCAAACAAAGAGAACAAGATTTGAATGAGTTGACTTCTCAGTATGAGGACTTGAAAACGCATCTCGAGAAACAGGAGAAACGCATTTTGAATAAAGCGAAGCAGGAGGCTTCTCAAATTGTTCAAGAGGCAAATAAGGAAGTAGAAAAGGCCATTCGCGTCATCAAGGAGAAAAAAGCGGATAAAGAGGCCGTGAAACAGCAACGCGAAAAACTCGATGCTGTCAAAAAGAAGAATACTGTCAAAGCCGAAGTTCAGGCTAAGACAGGTGCCGAAATCAAAGTTGGTGATTATGTTCAGGTGATTGGTCAAGATACAGTGGGTCAGATAGCAGCCATAAAAGGTAAGGATGCCGAGTTGAAGATGGGGGCATTGACTTCTTTTGTAAAGCTCAGTCGATTGGAAAAGGTAAATAAGAAGGCTTTTAAGAACCAAGGGCAGGCGCAATCCTATTCTGGCTTTGACTATACAGCCAAGCGCGCGGATTTTTCTGCTCGGATTGACCTAAGGGGTATGCGTGCTGAAGAAGTTATTCCTGTTTTAAATACTTGGTTAGACGAGGCGATTTTACTGGATGCCAAAGAGCTCCAAATCCTTCATGGAAAGGGGAATGGTGTATTGCGACAGATTACACGTAACCACCTGAATACCTTCAAGGAAGTCTCTAGTTTCAAAGATGAGCATGTAGAACGTGGCGGAGCAGGGGTTACGATTGTGGAATTAAGGTAGCAATCGGCCAATTCATACTAGCAATTCATTTCGATTTGGACTTTTCGGGCGATAAACCTTAACTATCAAGAAGACAAACGAGGTTTTCAAAATGACGAAATTCCTGCCTTGTGCTTCCGTTAAAGCTATTGCGACATGCGGTGGCTGGAATGACGAGATATGTTTATTTTTTAATGAATCTCGCTTTGATAAGCACAAAAAAAGGTTCGTAAACCTACGAACCTTTGAACATCTTTTGAATTTTTTTATGCTATTGATCCTCTTCTAGATTAAACACGTAAAGTCCATTAGTGCCTGCCGCAGCACCACCACTTGCCGTAAAATTGACAGAGATACGTACGGTATTTGGTGTTGCAGTTGTGTTTAGATTACTAATGGTAAAAACATTATTCGTGTTACCATCAATCACCACTTGGTTGATGTTTGTTCCGTTGAAATCCCACGTGCCTGAATTTCCGAAAACTGGATCGCCATCAACAGCAGAGTATGTTTTGCTTGAAGCGTCTCCTCTTAGAGTAAGACTAAAGTTGTCAAAACCAGTTGCGGGAGCACCTTCAAAGGTAATGGAAGTCGCTGTCCAAGTGGTTCCACCATTGCCAGCCAAGTCTACGAGTCTTTGCTCTTCGGGTGTTAAAGGAGTATCATCTCCTCCGCCACCTCCACAGGAAAGTGCTGTGAAAGCAAGTAATAAGAGAAGTGTTAGAGAGATATTTTTAAGGCGCATCATGTTTTATCACTTGAAAGACCAATTATAGGCATAAATTCTAAAATTACACACTTCAAAACCGCATTCTTATTTGTAGTCTGCAATGTGCAGTACTTTATCACAGAAACTGTATTCCTGTTTTTGATTGGAACTAATGAATAACAACTTTTCACCTACCAGTCCCTTAGCATGCTCTAGGTACCAGTTAATACCAAACTCATCTAAGTTGGTAGTCGGCTCATCAAGAAAACAGATTTTACTGGTCGAAAAGAAGCTAAGGCCAAGCTTTAGTCTTTGTTTCATCCCAGAAGAATAGTTCTTTATCTGCTTGCCACGGTTTTCTTGTAGGTATACTTTGTCTATAAAGTCATTAATAGAGTACTCCGGTTTTAGTGCTTTAAATTTGAAATGAAACGCTAAAAACTCATCGAGTGTAAACTCCTCAATTAATTCTAAGTAAGGGGTTATGATATCAAGTGTTTTGAATACTTCATCTTCAGGGATGCGTTTATCGGCTTCATAGTAGTGAACACTTCCTTCGTTGGTTGGAATAAAACCTGCAATGGCCTGAATAAAGGTAGATTTTCCGCTTCCGTTTGGTCCTGTAATTGCGTAAGCGTTGGTGTTGTCGAAAGTAAAGTCAAGGTGTCTGAAAACCCATTCTTTGATGAATTTTTTACCGAGATCCTTCACCTCAATTCTCATACTATCTTGCAGTATAGCCTTTCATTACACCTCGGTCAGAACCTCTAAAGAAGTTGATGATTTCATCTCTTTCTCTGGTCGGTGGCATTTCAAGCTCCACTAGGTCTAGTGCTTTTGAATTGTTGAGTCCTTTTAAAAAGATGTATCTATAGATTTCTTGAATCTCGGTGATCTTCTCATTGGAAAATCCTCGTCTTCTGAGGCCGATAGAGTTGATGCCTGCATAGCTTAGTGGTTCACGACCAGCCTTTGTATAAGGCGGTACATCTTTTCTCACAAGTGACCCACCTGAAACCATGGTGTGGGCACCAACATTGACAAACTGGTGGATTGCTGCTGCTCCTCCGATGATTGCCCATTCTGCAATGGTAACATGTCCGGCTAGTTGCACGGCATTCACAATGATGCAGTTATCACCGATAACGCAATCATGGGCCACGTGCGTATAGGCCATAATGAGGCAGTCTTTCCCGATTACGGTTTTGTTGGTGGCGTCTGTACCTCTATTTAGAGTGACACATTCACGAATAACAGTGTTGTCACCTATTTCTAAGGTGGTTTCTTCTCCACCAAACTTCAAATCTTGTGGTATGGCTGAAACGACTGCTCCAGGAAAAATCTTTACATTTTTACCAATGCGAGCGCCTTCCATTATGGTCACATTGGATCCAATCCATGTACCTTCATCAATCACCACATTTTTGCTGATCGAGGCAAAGGGTTCGATTACCACATTTCTGGCAATCTTAGCTTCTGGATGTATATATGCTAGCGGTTGATTCATGGGTTCTTTACTATTCGGGCCGTCATTGATGCTTCACATACTAGTGTGTTTCCTACGTAAGCATAACCCGTCATCTGAGCGATCCCACGTTTGATAGGAGAGGTCAATTCACATTTGAATTTAATGGTATCTCCTGGAATTACCATTCTTCTGAATTTACAACGGTCGATGCCCAAGAAATATGGGGTGTAATTTTCAGGGTCTGGTACTGTATTTAATACTAAAATTCCTCCAATTTGGGCCATGGCCTCTACTTGAAGTACGCCAGGCATCACGGGGTTACCTGGAAAGTGGCCCTGAAAAAAGGGCTCATTCATCGTTACGTTCTTAATACCTGCTACCATTTTATCATCTAGATGGATAATCTTATCTATCAATAAGAAGGGGTAGCGGTGTGGTAGAATTTGAGTGATCTGGTTAATGTCCATTACTGGCTCCAGATTGGGATCGTATTGAGGCACATTAGACTTGGTGTCTTGCATGGCCTTCTTTAGTTTTTTGGCAAAAGCCACGTTAGCAGCATGACCTGGTCGGGCCGCTAATATCTGCGCTTTTATAGGCCTGCCCACTAGTGCTAAATCACCCACTACGTCTAATAGCTTATGTCTAGCGGGTTCATTCTTATGTCTAAGATCTACATTGTTCAGAATGCCTTCCTTCTTCACTTCTACCTTTGGCTTGTTAAAAAGCCCTGCCAGGTAGTCCAGCTCTTCGTCTTTAACGACTCGATCCACTACAACAATGGCGTTGTTCAAATCTCCGCCTTGAATCAAGTTGTTCTTATAGAGCATTTCTAGTTCGTGCAAAAAGCAAAATGTTCGACTTGAGGCGATTTCGTTTTTGAATTCAGATATGCTGTTCAATGAAGCATGTTGACTGCCTAACACCGGTGAGTTGTAGTCTACCATTACAGTAACACGAAAGTCATCCAAAGGAAGGGCAGCAATCTCTACGTCACGATCGGTGTCTTTATAAATGATGCTCTCTGTTATTTCTAAGAAATTTCGAAGGGCATTTTGTTCTTGAGTACCGACTTTTTCTATGGCCTCAATAAACATCATAGAGCTACCATCCAATATCGGAGGCTCAGGCCCATCGATTTGAATTAATACGTTATCAATCTCTAATCCAACGAGTGCAGCTAGCGTGTGCTCAACGGTATTGATTCTAGCTCCGTTGTGTTCAATGGTGGTTCCTCTTGACAAGTCTACCACATAATCGACATCGGCATCAACAATAGGCTCACCAGGTAAATCGATTCTCTGAAACTTAATACCGTGATCTGGCGGGGCAGGGGTAAAGGTCATATTGGCTGTAACACCAGTATGTAAGCCTACTCCAGATACCGTTACAGGTTCCTTAATTGTATGTTGCTTAGTCTTCATGTACTCTTTGAAAATTCCGCGAATTTAAAGCTTTTTTTCTAGTTCCTTAATCCTTCGGATCATATTGGGTAGGTTTCTGAGGGTAACACTTACCCTTAAAAAATCTCTATGTTCCATAATCGGTGACCCAAACCATACCTTTCCTTCTTCGGAAATGGTTTTGGGAACACCCGCTTGTGGGCCAATGATGGTGCGATTAGCTAAAGTGAGATGGCCTGTAATACCAGCCTGGCCACCTATCTGACAGTTCTCTCCAATTTTAGCACTACCAGATAGACCCGCTTGAGAAGCTATGGCTGTATTCTTACCTACATCTACATTGTGCGCTATTTGTACGAGGTTATCAATTTTGGCACCTGAGCGTATCACGGTAGAACCCATGGTAGCGCAGTCAATAGTAGTATTAGCACCAATGTCCACATAGTCTTCGATGATCACGTTCCCTGTTTGCGGTATTGCCTTAAAAGTTCCATCCTCTTGAGGAGCATACCCGAAGCCATCACTGCCAATTACCACACCTGAATGGATAACACAATTGGCTCCAATCTTACAATTAGCGTAAACTTTTACACCTGCGTAAATGATGGTGTTATCACCAACCTCCACATTATCACCTAAATAGGTGTTGGGGTATATCTTAACGTTCTTGCCCAACTTTGCATTTTCGCCTAGGTATGAAAAGGCGCCTAAATAAACTTCGTCACCAAAATTGGCCGACTCACTTTGAAAAGAAGGTTGTTCGGTGCCTGTCTTAACAATGGCGGTCATTTGTTGATATGCTTCTAAAAGCTTGGCGAAACTAGAATAGGGGTCTTCTACACGAATCAGAGTAGTAGAATAGTCTTTCTCGGCCTGGAAGTCACTCTTCACAATAACTGCGCTGGCTTGCGTAGTGTAGAGGTACGGGGTGTACTTTGGGTTAGCTAGAAAAGCGATACTCCCTTCAGTTGCTTCTTCAATTTTCTCTAAGCGGTTAACATTGGCTTTCCCGTCTCCATCAACCTTACCGTCAATCAGTTGGGCAACTTGTTCTATTGATATTTCCATGTTTCGATTGTGGGTTACAAAGATATGTCTTTTGGCCAGCAACGATAGTACTTGCGGACTATTTTGCTCATGGCCTTAATATTGGGTAAATCAGCTGCTTCTACCACATCTCTTACCTCACCATTTTTTGATAAAATCATGATCTTCTGGTCGGTTGAAATATAGGCGTTGTTGGTAAGTTTACCACTGGAATAGAAGTATTTAGCATCTCTCGCAGATACACCGTAAGCTTGCTGAACTTTGAGCGACAGTTGTTCTTTTTCCATTTTGCTAATGGGTTTAGAACTGATTTGTATTCTGAATAGATTGCGCTTCAGCAGCATCTGGCAAAGACTAGAAAGTACGGTATCGTGGTATTCACTCCATATTTTAATGGCACCCCAAATATCGTAATCATCGAGCTTGAGAAATGTCTCCAATACCTCTGGTTGACTTTGAAAATCTTCTGTTTTAAATTCTTGCTTTAAGAATAGTTTGAGGCTGTTTGTTCCAAAAACCTCTTGCCCCCGTTGCGTTAGTTTTTTGGCCCGTTTAATAATGCTGATCAGCATTTTTTCAGAGCTTACACTTGTTTTGTGGAGGTATACTTGCCAATACATGAGTCTTCTGGCACTCAAGAAGTTTTCAATGCTATAAATCCCTTTTTCCTCAACGACTAATTCATCGTCTTTAACATCAAGCATTTTAATGATTCTTTCGGCACCAATGGTGCCCTCAGATACCCCAGTAAAGTAACTGTCACGTTTTAGGTAGTCTAGCCGGTCAATGTCCAGTTGACTAGAAACTAGTTGGTTTAAGAATTTGCGATGATAAGCCCCTAAAAATATCTCTAGGCTCATGGACAACCGACCTTCAAATTCTTCGTTGAGTTTTACGATAGTGAGGTGTGAAATGGATTCATGCGCTACGTCTTTCAATAAGGTTGATTCTAGTGCATGAGAGAAAGGGCCATGTCCAATGTCATGAAGCAAGATGGCAATGAGAGTAGCTTCCATTTCCTCATCTGAAATCGATACACCTTTGGTTTTAAGGTTCTCTAGGGTCTCAGTCATGAGGTGCATTGCGCCAATGGCATGGTGAAACCTAGTATGATGTGCACCTGGATATACAAGTTCGGTAAGCCCTAGTTGCTTTATCCTTCTCAGTCTTTGGAAGTAGGGATGGTCAATGATGTCGAAGATGAGCCCACTATGGATAGTAATGAAACCGTAGACCGGATCATTGATTATCTTTTTTTTGTTCAAACTTTGTGCATTTAATACTTTAAATTCGAGCTTCTTGCCAAATTCTATCTATGCAAAGATATAACATTTTATGGGCCGATGATGAGATCGATCTCTTGAAACCTCACATCCTATTTCTTAATGATCGCGGTTATGACATCACGCCAGTAGCGGGTGGAGCTGATGCAATTGATGCTGTAGAGAAGGAGCACTTCGATGTGGTTTTTCTGGATGAAAATATGCCAGGTATGACTGGGCTTGAAACCCTAAGCTACATCAAAAATAGAAGACCTTCTTTACCCGTTGTAATGATCACCAAAAACGAAGAGGAACATATCATGGAGGAGGCGATTGGTTCTAAGATTGCTGATTACCTCATTAAGCCCCTTAACCCAAATCAAATCTTGATTTCAGTTAAGCGTATTCTTGACAATAGACGTTTGGTGAGCGAGCGTACTAACATGCAATACCAGCAGGATTTCCGTACGATTAGCATGGAAATGAATGATCAAATGGATCATAAAGAGTGGGCCGAAATCTATAAGAAGCTTGTCTATTGGGAATTAGAAATAGACAAAACTGAGAATAAGAGTATGCATGAGGTACTCGAAATGCAAAAAGTAGAGGCTAATGCCAATTTTGCTCGTTTCATTGAAGATGAGTACGAAGATTGGTTGAATGATCCGAATGCTGATAGGCCGATTCTCTCTCATCAGCTGATGAAGAAGAAGGTGTTTCCATTGCTGAATGACGAGCCATTTTTCTTTATCGTAATTGACAACCTTCGATTTGACCAATGGAAGGTAATTGAAGAAGACATCTCTCCATATTTTAACATAGAAGAAGAGGATGCTTACTACTCCATTTTACCAACTACTACGGCTTACGCGAGAAACTCTCTTTTCTCAGGCGAGTTGCCTCTTGAAATGTCAAGAAAACACCCAGACCTCTGGGTAGGTGATGATGATAGTGAGGAAGGGAAGAACAACAATGAAGAAGAGTTTATTCGCAGACAGCTTAAGAAGAATAATATTGATGCTCGTTTGAGTTACAACAAGATCATTCATGCTAACCAAGGCAAACAGCTGAATGATAATTTCACCAATCTCTTACAAAATCAATTGAATGTGATCGTCTATAACTTTGTAGACATGCTTTCACATGCCAGAACAGATATTCGGATGATCAAGGAGTTGGCTGCCGATGAGTCTGCGTATAGGTCGCTTACGAGGTCGTGGTTTCAACATTCCCCCTTATTTGATTTGCTTAGAATGATCAGTGATAAAGGGCTGAGGGTAGTGATTACTACAGACCATGGTACCTACAGAGTCAAGAAGCCTTTTAAGATTGCTGGCGATAGAAATGTAAATACTAACCTGCGCTATAAGCAAGGAAAGAACTTAGGCTATAAGGGGAATAATGGAATTTTTGAGGTGCCAAACCCAGAGAAGCTCCATCTGCCTAAGCTGAATGTTTCAACCTCCTACGTTTTTGCTACTGATGATACTTTCTTCGCTTACCCTAACAATTATAATCACTACGTAAAGTACTACAGGGATACTTTTCAGCATGGAGGTGTCTCCATGGAGGAAGTAATTATTCCGATTATTTCGCTAAATTCGAAAAGGGCCTAAAAGTCATTTTGTATGCTGATCAATGCAAACGCGCTCAAGGATTTGCCCGATGTGGCTTCTCGTATTATTGATTTTGCAGCAGAGGTAAAAATCTGGGTTTTGATCGGAGATATGGGCGCGGGAAAGACTACTTTAACCAAAGCTTTGGGTGAAGCACTGGGTGTTTTAGATGTAGTGCAAAGTCCAACATTCTCGATAGTCAACGAGTATTTGACTGCAAAGGATGCGACCATTTATCACTTCGATTTTTATCGAATAGAGACTACGGAAGAAGCAATGGCAATTGGCGTTGAAGAGTATTTTTATTCTGGTAATTTATGCATCTTGGAATGGCCTCAAAATATTGGAGGATTGATGCCAGATGAGTTTTTAAAGATTGAGATTGAAGATCTCGGTGGGGAACGAAGACAGTACAAATTGAGCAAACATGGATGAAACAGGAAAATCGGCATTCGCAGCTTTAGCAAAAGAAGGAAGCCTCTATCCGGAAGAGAAACTTTTAAAGGTTAAAGCCAATAATAAATCACTCCAGATTTCCGTACCTAATGAAGTGTCACTTCAAGAAAATCGTGTCAGCCTTACCCCCGCAGCTGTAGGCATTTTAGTCGCCAATGGGCACGAAGTGCAAGTGGAACAAGGAGCTGGAAAGAATGCTTTTTTTCAAGACAGAGAATATTCTGAAAATGGTGCTCAGATCGTCTATTCTAGAAAAGAGGCGTTTGAAGCCGACCTTATCGTCAAAGTAGAACCGCCTACAAAGGATGAGATTGATTTGATGAAGCCTGGTGCCACAGTGTTTTCAGCCATTCAACCTGGCAATGCTTCGGCTGAATATTTCCAGTTAATTAATAAGAAAAAGATTACCGCTCTCGGTTTTGAATTGTTGGAAGATAAAGCCAAAGGCCTACCCATTGTGAATGCCATGAGTGAGGTAGCAGGTAGTCTCGTTATTCCTATTGCCTCAGAGTTGATGAGTAGTATTGGAGGAGGCAAAGGAATTATTTTGGGTGGGATTACAGGAGTACCTCCTACGCGAGTCGTAATTCTAGGCGCAGGAACTGTCGCTGAATATGCCTCAAGGGCGGCCATAGGTCTAGGGGCCGAGGTAAGGATTTTTGACAATGAGATTTATAAACTGAGACGAGTAAAGCATAAGCTTGGTAATCAGGTTTTCACCTCAGTAATCGATAGTGTTACGCTAAGTCAGTCTTTGCTCACTGCTGATGTTGTTATCGGTGCACTGCGCGCTGAAAAGGGAAGAGCGCGGTGTGTAGTCACGGAAGAAATGGTTTCAACCATGAAGTCAGGTGCGGTAATGCTTGATGTTTCAATAGATCAAGGAGGCTGTATAGAGACTTCAGAGATTACATCTCATGATTTGCCGACTTTTACTAAGTACGATGTCATTCACTATTGCGTACCGAATATAGCCTCGCGCGCAGCACATACTGCTACAACTGCCATCAGCAATATTCTTACTCCCATACTTCTAAAAATGGGAGATAATGGAGGTGTCAATGAGTTGATTTATCATTACTCGTGGTTTAGCAAAGGTATTTATGGTTATAAAGGATGTACCACTAATTTGGGTATAGCCAAAAGGTTCAACCTTCCATTTAAGGATTTGAGCCTCCTGACTGCTGCGAGGTTTTAGTTTGGCGCCATATTCTGGCTGACAGCATTGAATAGCTGTTTGGATAAGGCTGACTTCTCTTCTGGTTCAAATTCTGTGAACTCAGTAATGCCAGCATGATCTTTTATCTGTTTTTCATCGACCGATTGGTAAGCCATGGTCCAATCTGGATACACACGATATTCGGTTTCACGCATGTGCAGTAATACAAATTTTTCATGTCTAGGATCCTTTTTGATGCGCTCGTATAAAGCCATGAGCGTGTCAAATTCTCCCTCAAGCAATTGTAAAAACTGATTGTTGTTAAATAGTAGACAGCCGGTAATATTATTCTCCTCATTGAAGACTCTTGCAACAGTAAGTATTTCTTCGATGTCTTTTTCAGTGATGTTAGCATTTGCATCACTTCGATAAATCAGTTCATAGAGCATGATTCGATCAATTTATACAATTTTATTTTTTCTAAGAAGTCTCTTTTAGTTTAAGTTTTTGACAAACAATTGAACGATCAAATTATGTGTCAGAATTCGTGATTGTTCGGATATCTATCTTTGGTGTTCCTGTTCAAAACATCAGATAATTCTCTTGTGCCTCAAGAGATTTAATAGAACCTTGTGCGCCTGCAAAACTTATCCGACCTTGTGTTATGCCTCAGCTTAAGCACCAATTGTTTAAAGAATGCCTACGACTGGTTGATGATCGTAACAGCCGACTTCAAAAGGAAATGAAGGCACTAAAAGATTCTGCGGCAAGTGATACGAAGAGCTCGATGGGTGATAAGTATGAGACGAGCACAGAAATGATGAATCTTGAGAAAGGTAAGATTGCTGAACAATTAGGTGAGGCGTCAAGAATGAAGCAGACCTTACATAACCTGGACTTGGATAAAATTTATGCTGAGTGTCAATTAGGAAGCTTGGTAGTAACCGAGAGCGCTGCTTATTTCTTAGCCACCTCAATCGGGAAAGTCGTAGTAGGGGGAGTTGATTTTTTTGTTATCTCGCCAATGTCACCTATCGGTCAACAATTACTTGGTAAGCGGGTGGGTGATCAAATCAATTTTGGAGGTAAGAGTATCTCTATACTAAAAGTGGAGTAGTCTTATTTAAAAGGGTCGTCATCGACTTCCTTTTCAACCACTTCAATTTTGTCATTGGTATCATCCATGAATTTCGTTTCCTGATTCACAATGTTAGCAATACCTACCATGTATGCCATCATACAGGTTCTAAGGCCTCGAATAAGGAATGAGAAAAATCGTCTTATTCTTGACTTAGGCATGCGAGGCTTTTAGCAATCAGCATTCCAAAGTATAATAGAACCTATTGACCTGTCACTTTGCCTTGAAATAATAACCAGCTGTCAGGGTCAAGTGCGATTGTGGCAGGAGTTTTCTTTGTCTTGAGCTTATACGACTGACGCTTTTTTGTCACCTTAATTACTTCTCTTTCCGTGGAACCGTCTTCAAATACGAGGTCAAACTCTAGGTCAAACTGAAATACATCAGCTTGTGTTTGATCCACCTGAATACTCAGGTTCTTTCCCTTTTGTGACCAATCGAATTGAATGTCAGGTTGTCCGGGCGTATAGATCCATTGTTTGAAGAATTGACTTAAGTTTTTGCCAGATTCTGCTTCAAAGACTGCTTGTAGATCTTCAGTCAAAGCATTAGAAAGCTTAAACTTGTTATAGTAGGCCTTGATGCTTTTCCAGAAGATTTCATCTCCAACCTCTTTTCGAAGCATATGCAATACCCATCCACCTTTTTGGTAGGAGTTTGCATTAAGCAGCTTCATGTAATCTTCAACTGCGGTGTTCACTACGGGTACCATTTGTTGCTTGCTGAAGTTGATCACGTTTTCGCGTTGTTCATTGACCATTTCTACAAGCCGATCTCTGCCATAAGTCTGTTCCATGTAGAGGTTGGTGAAGTAAGTAGCGAAGCCCTCGCTCAGCCATGCGTGGTGCCAGTTGGCTTCTGTTGCAGAATTGCCAAACCATTGGTGCGCGATTTCATGTGCTATTAAGCCTTCGGCTGAACGCTTACCGTCAATGGAACGCTCCGAGTAAAATATGTTCCCTGCATTTTCCATTCCACCGAACTGAGTCTTGGATTGAACATTGGCGAGTTTAGCATAGGGATATGCCGCCACATTATTGATAAACCATTTCAGAATAGGTGCGGCTTGCCCATAATCATAAAACCCATCTTTTTCATCCTGCGGATATACCCAGCTCGAAACGGGTGCACCATCCACTACTTCCACATTATCAATAGCAAAACGGGCCGCACCCATCACCATTACTTTTACTGGAATGACAACTTCGGATTTCCAATGGGTTAGTGTCATGTTTTTGTTTAGGGCTTCTTTTTCAACGAAGCGACCGTTTCCAATAACATCATAGTGGTTTGGAGCTGTAATAACCCATTCTACGGTGGCTTTGTCAGACGGGTGGTCAACAGTCGGTAACCAATGTCTACCACGATTAGGCCAGTTGTCTCCAAAGAAAGTTCGCTCTCCGTATTTGTTTTTGGAAATGACTAGACCCGTCTCAGGGACTCCGTCATAAGTAATAGTATAAGATTTGATATCGCCTTTTTTAGACTGCTCATTAATGGTTAATTGATTGTCATAATGAGAATAAGGAATACGCTTTTCTGCTGACATTACCCTCATTACATTCATTCCTTTGCCATTCTTTTTGTTTATCAAGTCTAGGACGAAATCATCAACGTCTTTTTTAAACTCAATTGTGACAGTGGCTTTTCCTTCTATGCGGTCATTGTCATCATTCAGGGTTAATTCGAATTGATAGTGCTGAACGTCTATTTTGGCCAATCTGTCATAATGCTTTTGGCAGAAAAGCGAACTCGAAATGAGTAATGCTAAAAGGGTGATTTGAAATTTCATAGGGCTCGATTGAATGGAATGAAGTTAAAAAAACATTAACGGATAACAGTCTAGGATTCTAGTTTCAAATTTCTCGCAGCATTGGTCTAGTAAGACAGGTTGGGCCGCCACCACCTTTTACGCTTATTTCTGTACCGGAGTAAGTCTTAACCTTACAACCGGCACGCTCTAATCTGGATTTTGTGATTTGATTACCATCTACCATTAGGCATTCTCTTGGCGACAGGGCTAAGACATTACAACCCATAGACTCAAATTCTTCTTCCGGTACTTCGACAAAACTAAAGCCACGATTTATTAATAAATCTCGGAATTTGATTGGCATTAATGGTGAATAAACGACCGCCAAATCTTTATCAACAGGACTGAGAATAGACATTAAATGGAAAACATCAGATAGGCCTTTGTAATGCGGCAATGCTACGGTGATTACTTCAATGCCTTTCGGTGTTAGCAATGCTTCTAATTGCCTAATGCCTTCTGGGTTGGTTCTATAAGTATGCCCGACAGCTAAGGTTTTTTGATCCAACCAAGCGACATCACCTCCTTCTAAAGTTCCGGGTGCGGTGATGGTGCCAATAATTTTTATACCTGCCGTGCGATAAGCTTCTGCCTGCACTTTAGGTTCGTTGATGCGGCCGCCCTTACCCATGTTGCAAATAATCATTCCGTAGTCGGTAGCTATGGCTGCATCACGACAATAGATGGAATCCATCATTACAGAATCATCGGCTTGAAAGGAGTGTAGTTCTAAGTCTTCTTTGATGAAGTGATACTGAAATGCTTTGTACTCTTTAAGCGTCTCTGAGTAAACAGGTTCGCCTAAATAGTTCAGCTCTTCCCATTGCGCATGCAAGGTTTCTTGATTGATAAATGCATTTACAGCAGGCTTAATCCAAAGGGATTGGATGGTTCCGAATTCCGAATGACAGGTTTTCATTGAGGAGTTTTACGTTTGTTCCAAATATAAACTGGGATGCCTAAAAGTAACCCGATGAATCCAAGAAATACAGCCTGTTCCCCCGAGCCGACCATCATCCAGACCGTAAAAGCAAAGCCTAAAATCGCCAATAGCAAATTGCTGAAAGTAGGGCTAAGCCCCATCTTACTTTCAAGCGAAAAGAGTGCATAAGCGGCAACAGTAAAAATATAGGAAACGAGGACAGTAACGGTTGTTAGCAATACCATTGATGTGTAGATACCTGAGAGTCCATCGGACTGATTGATAAACAAAAGGACAGTAATGATGATGCTAGAAGCAATGATACTGAAATAGGGAGATTCGTTTTTATTGGTTTTCGCAAATGCTTTAGGGAAAAGCCCGTCTTTGGCCATGGCCATTGGTATTTGGCCTTGAATAAGAATCCATCCATTCAAAGCTCCGAGTGTAGAAATACAGGCACCAGCAGCAATAAGGTATTCGGCATTTCCTCCCCACATTTTGGATGCTGCACTGGCAAAGGGTGAAGCAGTGTTGGCTACTTCTGCAGGAGAGAGCACAGCGAACAACGAGAATGAGCTAAGCATATAAATTACTGTCACCAAAATGGTCCCGAGCATGGTGGCTTTGGGGATGGTCTTTTTTGGGTTGTCAACATTGGTCGCAGGAACCGTAGCTGCCTCAAGCCCCATAAAGGCAAAAAGGCAAAGCGCAGTACAAATTGTTATGGCTTTCACTGAGGAAACCTCACTGACATTAAATGGCGTAAAGTGGGAGATGTCCAAAAAGAATAGGCCGCCAATGGTGACTACAGCAAGTGGAACGATCTTTAAAATGGTGGTAATGACCTGTGTGTTTCCTCCTGCTTTCACACTGTAACTATTGATGGCAGTAAGGCTCCATATGGTGATCAAACCAACGATTAGGGCAACAATTGTGCTTTCTTGAAGTACAGGGAAGAACACACCGAGGTAACTGATAAAGGTGATCGTAATGGCGGCATTGGTCGCCCAAATAGAGAGCCAATACCCCCAGGCCACGAAAAAGCCTATAAAGTCACCGAAGCCAACTCTACTATAGGCATAAGGCCCACCTGCACTTGGGATGACTTTGCTTAGATAAGCAAATATTTTTGCCAGAATCAAGGCGCTAATCGCTGCCAAGAGCCAGCCAAAAAGACTGATGCCTCCATACTCAGCAAGCGATACGGGAAGAGAGAAAATCCCAGAACCAATCATGCTACCAACTACCAGAGCAGTTGTTGCCCATAGGCCTAGTTTTTTAGAGGGTTGCTTATTATTACTCATGAAAATCCCTGATTTTAACAGACCAATCAGGTGAATGGGAAGATATTGATTATAATTGAGCATGCCTAAATATGAAATCCATCCGGAAATAGAGCTTGCCGAAACGCTGCCCTCTTCTTTTTATAGAAGTTCAGCCGTTTTTGAAAGCCTTTCTGAAAAGGTGTTTGCGAAGTCTTGGCAGTTTATAGGCGCGAAAGATTTAGTCACTGAAGAGGGAAAGGTCTATCCGTTTGTCTTCGAAGGGACTGGCGAACCGATGCTGCTGAGCAATAGCGGAGAGGAGATAAAGTGTCTCTCTAATGTGTGTACACATCGTGGCAATATACTTTGCCATCACCCTCAAAAGGCTAAAAATATCACCTGTGCCTATCATGGTAGAAGGTTCAACCTCGATGGCAAATTTCAGCACATGCCTCAGTTCAAAGCCGCAAAAGGTTTTCCTAGGCCTGCTGAAGACCTTCATGAGTTTCCTTTGCAGCATTGGGGGCCATGGTTATTCGCTTCTTTGGGCAATGCCTATGATTTCTCTGACGTGTTAGAAGCCATGCAGCGCAAGGTTGGCTTTATGCCCTTGGATGAGTTTAAACTATTTGCTGATCGGGGTAAAGACTATCATATCAAAGCACACTGGGCCCTCTATTGCGATAACTATTTGGAAGGCTTTCATATCCCGTTCGTTCATGCCGATTTGAATGAAGCCTTAGATTACGGTAACTACGAAACCGTCCTTTTCAAGCATGCTAACCTTCAGGTGGGCTATGCTGATGGCGATGAGAACACTTTCGATTTTCCAGCAGGACATGAGGATTTCGGTAAGTCTATTGCAGCCTATTATTTCTGGGTTTTTCCGAATATGATGTTCAATTTCTACCCTTGGGGGCTTTCGGTAAACCTTGTAAAACCTATCTCACAGGATGAAACCAAGGTGTCATTTATTTCCTATGTCTATGATGAGCGCAAGCTTGATGTAGGTGCCGGAGCTGAGTTGGACAAGGTAGAGCAGGAGGATGAAGAAGTAGTCGAGGGTGTTCACCGAGGGATGAAATCAAGCGTTTACCATACGGGACGATATTCTCCAGAAATGGAAAAAGGAGTGCACCATTTCCATCGGTTACTTGTGGAATTTTTGAACAATGAATAGGTTCTCTCGGCTGCGCTCGAGATAGAAAGAGACCTGACAAGTTTTTAACAACGCTTTTCTTCTTCGACCTTGTGGAGAGGTCTTCTGCGAAAAGAATAATTTGATCTAGTGAGTTGCTAGCGATTTCTTTTTTTGTCGAATACCACGAAATAAGAAAAGTGTTTACCTACTTGTTGAGAGAGCGTAAAACGTTAATTAAAGCATTATCATCAACACAACTAAAAATATGTTCGTTGTTTTTGTAGCCTTCCATTCCCGTGTAGTCTAAGGGGATGCAAGGGGCTATTTTTTCAACCTCTTGATTTGTTTATCAAAGTCAGAAATTATTTTTTGTGACTTATTAAATTGGTCGTATGCTGCTACTGCCTTGGAAATGGCTTGTTCGTGCGACTTAGTTCCCTTTCCGTCTAAAATTTTGAATTCGTTAAAATTTAGAAACTTATCTACACTATTGGCCAAACCCTCCATGGTAAAGGTATTCTCGCGTTCAATTAAATTTTCGATATAATCAAAGTAGCCTGTTACGGTGCGCTCTAATTGTTTGATCTCTTTTTCGGACAGGTAGTTTTTGGCTATAGTGGTATCCGTTTTTACTATTCTGCCCTCTGGTGCATTTTTCCAAGTGGTCAAACCCATGTTTTCCTTATTGGCATCTGCTTTTTTGTAGATAATTTCTGCTGCCGTATTGCCGGTTATGGCGAAGTGAAACTTGTTTTGGACCAGTGCGTAAAAGCTTTTTGTAATATCAGCTTTTGGATCGTAGTCAATACTGCATTCGGCAAAAATGTCTGTAATCTGTTGGTAAATTCTCCGTTCACTCGCTCTGATGGAACGAACTCTTTCTAATAACTCTCTGAAGTAGTCTTTGCCAAATACTACTTCTCCTTGTTTTAGACGATTGTCGTCCAATACAAATCCTTTTACAATGTACTCTTTGAGCATTTTGGTTGCCCAAATTCTAAATTGCGTGCCTCTTTGTGACTTTACCCGGTAGCCAATAGAGATGATTACATCGAGATTATAAAACTTCACGGGCTTGTCTGAGCCACTAATGTGCAAATTTTGCACATTGCCTTTTTCTTCTAATTCACCTTCGCTGAAAACATTGCCTATGTGTTTGGTAATCACGCTTCTTTCTCGGTCAAAAAGCTGACTCATTTGCTGTTGGGTAAGCCAAATGGTCTCGTTTTCCAACAACACATTCAGTTTTACTTCTCCCTTTGGGGTAGTGTAAAGAATAAAACTTTTTTGTGGGGTTAATTCACTCATAATCCATTTCTATTTGTCAGTTGTTTCCAAAATGGAACAGCTTAATTCCTCACTCAACATTAAAGTCGTGTGATGCCTCCTGGTTTTTTGAAGATGAGTTTTCCTCGCCATAAAGTTTTTAGGTAGTAAGCAGTTGTCAGCATAGATTACAAATTGCTCATCTTTCGTTTTTACCAGTTCCAAGGCATCATACTCTAGTGTGGTGAGTTCTTACTCTGATTTCGATCATCAAAATAGTCAGGTTATTCTTAATGTCTCATAAAGTTGTGTGTAAAATGTAATTACAGTTTCTATACTTCTCACCAGCAAAAGCTTCTGCGAACAGGGCATGCTGAGGCTAGGAGAATATGAAATATTTTTACCCTTGATAATCAATGAGATAGAAACTAAATCAGTAGCCCGATACGCTGTTTGACGAGATAGGGATGGCATTTTATTTCAATTGGATAAAACGCTTTTCTACCTCGACCTTGTGGAGAGGTCTTCTGCGAAAAGAATAATTTGATCTAGTGAGTTGCTAGCGATTCCGTTTAATAGAGTTCATATGAAAAACGTTCTGTTCATCAGAGTTAGCTTCAATGAGATCAGGTCTGCCGTCTCCATTTAAGTCAACGGCAAGAATATCATAACTATTAAACTCTTGTCCCACACTCATTTTTGTCCAGCTTTTACCCTTTTCGTTGTTCAAGAAAACCGAATTTGTACCGCGCACGTTGGCCACCACAATATCTATATCTCCGTCAAGGTCTAAGTCACTAGTTGTAACAGAATAAGACTGGTCACTACCCGAATCGTAAACTATACTGGTTTTAAAGCTCATGTCTTTATCGCCAAAATAGATGGCATTCGGTTGGCCAATATTAGCCGTAACAATGTCTTTATATCCGTCTTGATTAATGTCAGCAATTGAGACAGACCGAGTTTCATCAGTACCAGTTCCAAAAAGTATCCGCCTTGAGAAGTCTAAGTTTCCACCATTGAGGTATACCGCGTTGGATTGTCCATCACGATTGGCGAGAATAAGATCAAGGTCTCCATCATCGTCCATGTCTGCTACTTCTACATCAATGGTGGAATCGTCCTTTGCACCAAATCCTATGGGAGCCGAAAACCCACCTTTACCGTCATTTAGACAAATCTCGTTTTCTTGGCCTCTATTTGTAATAAGGATGTCCACATCACCATCCTGATCTAAATCAGCTAACGTCAGGTTTCGTGTATTTGAATATCGCTTGCCAAAGGACTCACCTCTTGTGAAATTACCTTTGCCATCATTAAAGTAGAGCATATTAGGTGCATTGTCATTGCCAACGGCCACATCTAAATCACCATCGCCATCAAGATCTGCTAATTCAGTAGCATAGCTCGTTTCGCTCGTAATATCCAACGGTTGAGAAAGCGTGAAAATTCCCCTTCCATCATTGAAGAATACTTGGTTTTGCAGGGGCCAGTGCCTCCCATTGGCAACTACAGCATCCATATCTCCATCACCATCTATATCTCCAATGCCAATAGAAGCAGTCCGATCTTTATTAGTGCCTAGGATATATCGGTTACTACTCCTGAACTCAATACTTTGTCCATAGGAGATATTGAAAAGAACGATCGTGCAAAGTGTAAAAATGTATTTCATAAGGGCACTGCTTTTCTGTTTGGTATTGAAGCTACCAATTTCTTCTCTATTGTATTCCCAATGAGTTTTAATATCTTACTTAAATGGAAATAGGCACTATACTGATCCTTGTAGGAATAGCTTATGTAGTAGCCAATTTTGTAATCTACTTTGCGCAAGAGAGGTTTCTCTTTAAGCCCGAAAAACTTCCAGAAGATTTTGAGTTCAAATACCCTAACCTTCAGTTTGAAGAATACAACCTTGAAAAAGAGCCGGGTGTAAACATTAACGGTATCCATTTTCGAATTGCCGAGCCGAAGGGCATTGTGATTTACCTGAAAGGCAATTCTAAATCTTTGAAAGGATGGGGGAAGTTTGCGGTAGATTTTACCCGGTTAGGTTATGATGTGCTGATGGTCGATTATCGGGGTTTTGGAAAAAGCACAGGTAAGCGAACTGAGGAAAGCATCAAGGAAGACTTACAGTATGTTTATGATAAGGTAAGGGAGCAAGTGCCCGAAAAGTACATTGTTGTCTACGGCCGATCGCTTGGCTCTGGATTTGCGGCCAAACTGGCTTCTATCAATCATCCGAGAATGTTGGTTTTAGAGTCGCCCTATTACAGCCTTGCCAAGGTCACGAAGCGATATATTCCTTTTATGCCCGTTTCCTTATTGATAAAGTTTCCGATAAGAACTTATAAGTGGCTGAAGTATGTGGACTGCCCCATTAAAATTGTCCACGGCACCAGCGACCGACTGATTCCCTTTAAAACTGCCGTCTCATTGTCGAAAGTGAATCCTGAAAATACGAGGCTATATCCAGTCATAGGAGCGGGGCACAATAATCTCCATACTTTTGAAGAGTACCATCGCATGCTTGAAGAAATACTCAACTCCAAACTACCCAGTATCATCGATCCGTCAGAGACGAGTTTAAATTTTAAAAGAAAGACTAAAAAGGAGAAACAAAATCACTAATCTTGAGACGTTTGTTGATCATAGGTGCTAGTCTTCTTTTCGTTTACTTACTGGGTGCAGTATTCCTCTATGCCTTTCAGGAAAAGGTGATCTTTTTGGATGGCGCACTTCCGGAAAATCACGCTTATGAATTCGATAATGACTTTCAAGAAATTAACCTCACATCATCTGACGGAGCAAACTTAAATGCCATTCATTTTCGTGCTGATAGTACAAAGGGTCTCATTTTATATTTTCACGGAAACCGAGGGAACCTGACACGTTGGGGTACGGTAGTTCAAGACTTGGTAAACCTGAATTACGATGTATTGGTAATGGATTATCGTGGCTATGGTAAAAGCACTGGGCAAAGATCAATGAAGCTGTTGTTAGCAGATGCTGAACAGTTCTACGATTATGCGCTTGGGCATTATGAAGAAAATGAAATTACGCTCTACGGCCGATCTATTGGTACGGGCATTGCCTCATGGTTAGCGGGAGCCCGACAGCCGAAGCGTTTGATTCTAGAAACGCCCTACTATTCTTTGGCATCAGTGGCGCAGCGATACTATCCGATTTATCCTTCCAAACTAGCCTTACGATATAACTTCCAAAGCTTTAAATATTTGAAGACCGCCAAATGTCCCATTCATATTTTCCAAGGAACGGACGACAAAGTGGTTCCCTATAAATCAGCTAATAGACTTTATAAGTCACTGCCCGAAGGTCAAGCAGAAATGGTTACCGTTGAAGGGGGGCAGCACAAGAATTTATCGGAATTCGAAACCTTCAATAAAGCATTAAAACGGATACTTAATTAGAAACCCATGCTGGGATTACGAACAACAATTTATAAAGTACCAGATTTAGAGGCAGCAAAAGCTTGGTATACGCAGGCCTTTGATTCAAAGCCATATTTTGATGAACCATTCTACATCGGATTTAATATTGGAGGTTACGAGCTAGGGTTGCTACCTGAAGAAAAGCCAATAGAAGAAAAGACCGATAACGTGTTGAGTTATTGGGGCGTTGAAAATATTGAAGAAGTATATAAGAAGCTCCTAGCAATAGGAGCCACTTCACATGAAGCCCCCAACAATGTTGGAGGCGACCTGATGGTTGCGACAGTCAGAGATCCATGGGGAAATGTGGTGGGCTTGATTTATAACCCACATTTTAAATTACCCTAGTAGGTCTACATAATAAATATCAAGAAGATCAACGGGAAGAGCATTCCGGCCAATGCCATATACCAGCCACGCTTTTTGAAACTATTCTTTCCACTAGAGATAAACATACCCGAAAGTGCGATAAAGATCATGGCAATACCGAAAATGTCTGAGTACCAAATCCAGGCTGGATTTGTGGTTTGGTGGAGGTCGGCCATTTCCTTTAAGAGTATTCTTTTACCGTACCATTCCTTTTCTCCTTCGCCCGTTTCTAGGTTGATTTCAGCTCTCGCTTTATCGTAGAATATTCGGAGTTCACCATTTTGTATGCGGAAGCTTTTAAAGGCATTACCGATACCAATTTCAGGTAATTTTTTCTCAACAAATTCTTTCGTAATGAGTTCTGAGTCTGCCGGAAGCGGCATCTTGAACTTTTCAGACTCATAGACAAACTGCCTTGAGTTGAATGTTCTTCGATGGTTCAATGCAATGCCTGAAATTGAAAAGGCTAGGATTAATCCGACAAATACATAAGCAATGTCTCTGTGGTAATTGCGACAGAAGTTTCTAAATTTTTGACTCATTATTCTTATTTAGACTAATTCTTAATAGAGTCACAAATATAGAATCGAGATTTAAAAAATCAAGGGCTTAAAGAATATTATTTAGAATAATTCTTGATAATGAATTTCAATGCATTCCCACTTTACCTTTCATAGATTGAAAGATTCTTTGGGAGTTGAATCCAACGCCATTTTTGAAGACGATTTCCATCTTCCTGATGTTGGCTACGTCTGCTTCAAGGTCTCCACTAATCAGTACTAAGTCGGCTTTTTTACCCACTTCTAAAGAACCTACGTCAGTATCTCTTTCTAGAAATTGAGCACCATTGAGTGATGATATCTTAATGGCTTCGGAGAGTGTGAAGCCAGCTTCAATAAATAGTTCAATAACTCGTTGATTGGCATAACCAGCCACAGTTCTACCTGCACCTGTCGGGTCTGTTCCTGCTACTAATTTTCCCCCAGCCTCATAGAACATCTTTTCCCAAGCCATTTGCTTTTTAAAATCAGCTAAAGCGGCAGCGTCTCTACCCTGTCTTCTTTTGTGACTGGCAATGAGGCTTTCTCTAATTTCAGTACTCATCGCATCGATGCCACCGCCAAGTACCACTTCACGATCAGTATAAGGTTCAAATACCGGTAGCGTAGAGGTGATGGCCACATCTTTTTCGATTAGAAAGTCCATAAGTGATTTCATTTCAGGACTATTTAGATCTAAGTCTCTAAGGGCTTGTCCCCGTTTAAATGCTGGGCAGAAGTCATCCACTTTCTCACCGACAAAATCGGAGCTCTGAAAGAACCCATGCTCGATATTATCAATGCCAATTTCGGCAGCTTCCCGATAGGTAACGGAGCAAATATGACCTGTCACTTTTTTGCCTTTTGCATGTGCCGCCTTGACAACTTGCGTTAAATCTTCTTTGGTAATATTTTGGTAAACCTTGAAACTGTTGATGCCACGATCGGACCAATAGTTGACCATTTCTACTCCTTGTTGAGAGTTTTCAATAACGCCCACTTCAGGGACCGGTGTGCCGGCTCTTTCAATGAAGGGCCCCGTTAAGTCCATTTTAGGGCCTAGCATTCGGCCTTCTTCTATCGCTTTGCGAATATTGAGATCTGTTTGCGGCTCAATACTTCCTGCTGTTCTAATGGTGGTTACGCCACCGGCCAAGTACAGCCGTGGGAAAGTAAAGGTCATTTGGGCTACGCTAAAAACACCATCGAAGGGTTTAGGATAGAAGATGTGCTCGTGCAACATGACGAGTCCAGGAATAACGGTCTTTCCCGTTCCGTCAATCTCCTTAGCACCTGCCGGTATGCTCACCTCATTCGAGTTGCCGATAGTAGTAATGTCTTCTCCGGTGAAAACGATGGTTTGATTATGCTTTATAGGTCCGCCAGTTCCATCAATTAATTTGACATTGGTAATGGCGACAACATCATCTTGAATACTCACAAAGGGCTTAACGGCTCTTGAAAATTCTTGTGATAAAGTAGTTATACTGATCAAGAGGAATGCGAGGGAGAGGAAAGCTTTGTTTTTCATACGGTGGATTAAAAAGTGATGGGTAAGATAGGTAAATCCAGTAAATGTTGAGATTGATTTGATACTGATTGCAATTGTGATGTATGCAGAATAAATTGAAGCATGGAATCTCTGGTAAGTTTCTTTGATAATATCCCTACTGAATTCAGGGCGGGTATTCTCATAGGTGGAATTTTGTTCTTTTGGTTGTTAGAAGGCACCCTTCCACTTTTTAAATTTGGCTATAAAAAGGTTCGGCATGCAGGGTTAAACTTATTCTTCACACTTACCACTATGATTATTGGTTTTGGACTAGCGGGCACTTTGCTCGCTGCTTCTGACATGGTAGCACAGCATAAATTTGGTTTGCTCTACATCATTGATCTGCCGCTATGGGGGCAATTGGTGTTAGGCGTGTTGCTCATGGATTTGATCGGTGCATACTTTATTCATTGGACAGAACATAAGGTCAAATGGATGTGGAAGTTCCATTTGGTGCATCACTCAGATACAACTGTCGATGTAACGACTGGTTTACGCCATCACCCGGGTGAGACCGTTTTCCGAATAGCGTTTACCATTCTAGCTGTGATGCTCATCGGAGCACCCATGTGGATTATTATGGTTTACCAAAGTCTATCTGTACTCTTCGCTCATATCACTCATGCTAATGTCAATATGCCAAAGGCAGTTGATCGTGCCTTGTCTTGGGTCTTCATTACACCCTTGATGCATAAGGTGCATCATCACTATACCCAGCCCTTGACAGATACTAACTACGGCAATATCTTTTCTTTTTGGGACCGAATTTTCGGGACTTTCGCTCAGGTAGAAGATACGACTAAGTTGGTTTATGGAATTGATACGCACATGGACCCAAAGGAAAATGATAAGATGGGTAGTCTATTAAAGATTCCTTTTCAACCCTATCGACCACCAACTGGAGCAAAATTTGGTAAGTAATATGTTGGGTAAAAGTATCAAAGAGCTCACCAGCCAATTTGCACAATCTGGAAAAGTAGAATTAGTTACCATCAGGCCAGAGAGAGAGCTTGCCCCTGTTATTGTCAATAAGGTTCAGGCACTGGCCGAGACAGGCCTAGAGGGAGATCACTATGCCAGTAAAGGAGGTAAGCGACAAGTGACGCTAATCGCCCAAGAACATATCAATGCGGTAGCAAGTTTCCTCGGAATGGTAAGCATTGATCCTTTGAGTCTGCGTAGGAATATTGTCACCTCGGGTATCAACCTTTTGTCGCTTAAAGACAAAAGGTTTCAGATCGGGGAGGCCATTTTAGAATATACAGGTGAGTGCCATCCATGTTCACGGATGGAAGAAAACCTCGGTGAAGGAGGTTATAATGCCATGCGTGGTCACGGAGGAATTACGTGTCTCGTAGTTCGGTCAGGGCTAATTAGTCTGGGTGATCAAATCCGAGTAATACCTTAACTCATTGATCTCTGACCTGAAAACCGATAATAAACTCATAAGGACCACCAACAAAGGTAAATGTCCCAGTACCGTCTGAGTAGTTCTTCTCACTTTCAATCGTTACTGGGTTGAGGTCAAAAGTTACCATGATATCCGAAAAGTTTAGGTCGTTTATAGGTTCGTCATTATCGATAAAAAAGAAACGCCAATCTGAATTTGTAAATGGTACTTGCTCATTTGCTACGATTGGACCGCTGAGAGGTAAGTCCTTATTCAATATGTTGTCACCAATTCTATAAGGAAAGACCGCGGACTCTGTAGCTTCAATGAAACCAAATAATAATTCTGGGCCGCTGCCATCTTCATCCCAAGGCTGATTACTTGAATTCACTTCGCTTATTGAAGAAATGCCAATTCCTACGACCCAGCGCCTGCCTACCACTATGCTAGAGGTGAAAGTAGCCTCGTCTCCGGTGATGCTTGTAGTTGTGAGGGTGATTGTAAACGTACCTCTTCTGGTGTACGTATGCACTGGGTTTTCGTCTGTGGATGAGCCGTTGTCACCAAAGTCCCAAAGGAAGCTTTCAGCACTTTCGCTCTCATTAGTAAACGTTACGGCTTCGCCAACTTCAATGACGTCTCTGTCCTGAAGAAATATAGCCACTGGAATTATGGGAGGGGTGTCATCTCCACCATTACATGCTGTAAGGGCCAAAATTGACAATAGTAGTAATGGTCGGAAGATACTTTTCATGTGATAGTTTTAGTTTTTAGCGCGATTTTTCAATTAGAAAACAACCCTTGTGGATAAGTCCCTTAGTGTTGGAATGGAATAGTCCGCTAATGCTCAAAGTTATTTCGTGATTTGAGCAATAATCAGGCCGAGAAGAGGCTATCGCTGAGAGGCCAGGGGTGTTCGAAGGGGTATGATCCAGTCCGCTCCGCCTAACCATGGCTTAGGTACTGCTGTGATATCGAAATTTGGAGCGATGAGTTGCTGATAAACCCTACCGTTTAATGAGGCTTTCGCATCCACCAGAACAGCTACATTTGACCCCATGATGCGAAACTCATTCTTGAGGTGTTGGGCAAATTCCCAGATCATATAAGGCTTACCATCCATTTTATCAATTTGCCAGTCTTCTAGAAACCCTTCAGGGTTTACTTCAATAGTTTCACCATTGTCTACATCTCGAATGAAAAATTGAGTAGTGCCAGATTTCCCTCTTAGTTTCATATGCCAAGCATAGCGATGTCCTTCCTCTGTCCAGTGGACATTACCAGGAATTAAAAGGTGACGAAATGGAGTAAGTATTAAAGTGAGCGCAAACACTGTAAGACCAATGAGAATCCCTTTTTGGATTTTCAGACTAGGCATTTTAAACGCTTGAGTAATTGGGTCTGCTTTAACTTCTATTCCGGGTAGCATAGATAGTAATCTTTTCGGCCAATCTGGCGCGAAGTAAATACTTGAGGCGAACATCATAAACCATGGAAATATGCCTATGCTGAATAATTGGTCATTCATCAAATGGAATAGCGAGATCACAATTAAGCCCATTAACCTCGTCCTTTTAAAAAGCAGTGCAGGCACGATCAATAAGTCTAAAAGCATACCGGAGTAGGACATAATCAATATCATCCAGCGCTGATCAAAATACTGACCAATGATAGGAAAGTCCATGTCTGATAATAGCCAGTTTGTTAAAGGGTAGCCTCGGAGCCAATCAGGGTTAATTTTCGCGATTCCTCCGAAGAAATAAGGAACTGCAATGGTAAACCTCATCAACCATAAACTCCAGTTAGGAACTACAGAAGACCGAATTTTTTTGAAAAGTATACTGTCTACGGAAAAGCTCCTGTGTGCAGGAATCAGCATCATAATAAAACTGATAATGACTACAAGGTAGAAGTGGTTAAGATAACGGGCTTGTTCTAGCAGAAAGGTGTAGGTGAAGAGTAAAAAGAACAGTACGGTGCTTATCCGGTAGAGGAAACCTACTAAGATAAACACGGCCAAAACACCAAGCGCATACCAAATGGCATACATGTATTGCTCTGGTAATGGTTGAAAATTGAAAGGTCCATAACTAAAATTAAACTCTGGCTCAACCCAGTATCGGTATATCCAATTATATCGAAAATACCGAGTAACCTCCCAGAGCATAATGGCTCCAAAAACAATACGGAAAATAACAGTTGATGAAATGTCTACAGGTGCAAAAAGATTTTTCAATTTGCCTTTGCCAGTAAGTTCGGATAATTCTCCTTGTAGAATATTCATGTTGCTCAAGAATGTAAATATATAAATGGTGATGGAACAAAACTCACTTATAAGGTCCAGAAGTCCCGAGTTTTTTTCAACAGAATGAACTATTGAAATCTTTTGTCGTCTTGAGGGCGAAGAATTTAGAATGTCGGAAACGAAAACGAATAAACGTGTTGATTTAAAGCTTAACCTCTTGGTTATAAGGTGTCAGGCTGGTAGTGAATCTGCCTTTCGCGAGCTGCATGAGACTTTTAGCAAAAGAACACTTCAGTTTCTTGTCGGTATAGTGGGCAGCGAGGCGGCACAAGACTTAAATCAAGAAGTTTGGTTTATAGTCTACAAGCGGATTGCATCACTCTCAGATTCGCTGCGCTTTAAAACATGGCTTTTTCAAATAGCGCGGAATAAGGGCTTGGATTATTTTAGGAGTAGCAAACGTTCTCGAGAGCTTCAAGAACTCCTAATCTTAGAGACTGATTCGGCTTATCAGGAGGGCACACATGAGTGGGATTCGGAGACATCAGATATCCTAAAAACTTCACTTGAGAAACTTTCTCCAAAACTGAGAGAGGTTATCGTATTGAACTTCTACGAAGGTATGGACTACGATGAGATCGCTTTGATCCTGGGCTGTTCCGTGGGTACTATCAAATCTAGAATTCACAATGCAAAACAGAAAATCAAAAACTTAATAAAAACAGAAGATTATGAAAACAGTTAATGAAAATCAGAATGCGCTTTGGGACATTATTGAGCGCGAAAAGAGAAGAGATAATATGATCAAATGGGTAAGCCGAATTGCATGGTCAATTACGCTCATCGTTTTAACAATTTTTTTAGTCTTCACCATTCAAGACTATTCAACTGCTCTCGGGAGGTATCAATCGGGGTTGGTTGCACGGAGTGAGGTGAGACTTACTGTTATTCCGTTTCTGCAAGTCTCGGGTTCGCTCGCTTTAATTGTAGGCATCTTGGCAACTGTTGGCATGTTTCTAAGATTAAGAACCACAAGTATGTTGGAGATTCAGCAAAGGCTAGCTAACCTTGAACAAATGATAACATCAGAAAAGTAGCTAACAATACTTTCCAATATTAGGAAGACTTCTTTAAGTAGAAGTCTTCTATTTTTTCAATTATGGACGACACTCTTCAATCGCCTTTTCCAAAATACCCATCACCTTTTCAGTACTCATACCGACCATAGAAGCAGGAAAACCAACTTCAAGGTTGGTAATCGCCAAGGTTTGTGTGGCTTCATCGAAATGGTAATCTGTCGAGATACCGTTTTTGCTCAAGTAGCCAGAAGTGCCATCAAAGGATAAACCTTGGGCTTGTAGCTTTGCTCCTAAGCACTCAAAAGTGCTGGCTGATACATTATCAAACGTCTTGTTCATCTTCTTCAGTTTCTAATTCGGCAACAGGCGTTAGGTTGTCTGGGATTCTCTCTTCTCCTGTTTTTACGTGGTGAAAAACTTCAAGGATAGGAGATTCTTTTATCTCGGGCACTACAAAAGTGACTAACATATTATTCAAACTTTCGTGAATTCTTTCCCAGGCCATTTGAATATTTTCCGCGTGAACGATCATAAGGTTAGTGACCTTTTTCTCTTTGCCACTATCGGCATCACCCACCATATAAGAGATTTTCGCTTGATAGAAAACATCACCTCCTGAGTATTCAAAGACATCCACTATTTTACTCTTGGCAATACCTGTTACTTGAAACTCTCCCATTACACGTTGGCCAATCTCTTCATAGATTTTAGCTTCAGCTTCAGTGAAAGAAAGAGCGTCCGCCAGATAGGTTTCAGTCACATTTTTAACGCGGCCATGTTCGTCTTCTTTTTGGTATTTAACCTTACAAGTAAACCAGTTTTGCATATCAGTAAATTTGGACTGCGAAGTTAAAATTCAATCATGACATTTAAAGCGTTTGCGCGAAAAGCCTTAGATTATTTTTGAATGATTAACGTTCTGACGTATTTCGTCCTACAATGAGTAGTGTTTTTCCATACAAGAGTGCCATCGTGGTGACTTGCTTTCCGAAACAAAGTGAGTGGCTAGCAAAAGAAATTGAAGCATTAAACTTTGATGTAGTCAGTAAAAGTATCTCTGAAGTAGAGATCAGCGGCTATATGGATGATTGCCTTCGATTAAACATGTACTTGAGAACAGCCAGTCGTGTGTTGTTTCAATTGCAAAGATTCCGAGCCAACACCGCTGATGATCTTTATAAGAAGATAAAGGCTATACCCTGGGAAAACTACTTGCACAACGATAGTTACTTCTCCGTGACGTCATTCGTCAGAAATGAGCACATTACTGATGATCGTTTTGCCAATGTGAGAGTCAAAGATGCCATTGCCGATCGCTTGATCGATGTAACAGGAAAACGTCCAGACTCAGGCCCCAACAGAGATCATGTGGTAATTCATTTGTACTGGCGAGATGATCAGGTTAGGCTTTACTTTGATACTTCAGGTAATACCATTTCTAAACACGGGTACCGAAGAATACCTTTTAAAGCACCAATGATTGAATCCTTGGCGGCTTCTACCATTTTGGCTTCAGGTTGGGATAAGCAGAGTCATTTTGTAAACCCTATGTGTGGTAGTGGTACGCTCGCCATCGAAGCGGCATTGATGGCCATTAATATGGCGCCAGGCCTGATCAGGGAGAACTTTGGCTTCATGCACCTTAAAGGGTATGATGAGGATTCTTGGAATGGCTACAGAAGGTTAGCACGACTTCAGGTCAAGAAATCGCCTGAATTCAAAATCATTGCTTCTGATTTAAACAAGAATGCCATTTGGTCGGCCAAGGAAAATGCCAAGACGGCAGGCGTAGATCATTTGATTGATTTCGAACTCTGTGATTTTAGAGAAACACCTGTTCCTGAATCTCCCGGAGTGGTAATGATGAATCCAGAGTATGGAGAGCGATTAGGGGCTGATAAAGATTTAGAAGAATTGTACGCATCCATAGGCGACTTTTTTAAGCAGCGATGCGGTGGTTATACCGGTTTTGTGTTTACAGGTAACTTAGATTTAGCCAAACGCATTGGACTAAGGACTTCATCTAAGATTCCATTTTTTAATGCAAGAATCGAGTGTAGATTACTCAAGTACGAGTTATATCAAGGAACCAAGAAAATTAGAGATTGAAAATACTCAAAGCAATCGTTCACAGCTTTCCAACAAAGCTACTTTTAGTGCACGTTAAGCATAACCAGTTTCTTTTGTTTTATTGGTTAATACTCTTTTCCATCGTAGATGGTCGCTTTGGTAAAGCACTAGGAATCCCTTTTCTGTTTTTGGATCCCATATACATAGGGGAAGTTGGTTTTTGGGGTTTTCTGATAATCGGTATCGCCTTAGCTGGTTTTGCCATGGCCTTCAATATTACCAGCTATATTCTTGATGGCTTTAGGTTTCCGTTTTTAGGAACACTACCCAGGCCTTTCTCGCATTATTGTCTCAATAATGCGCTCATTCCAATAAGCTTTTTTGTGTTCTATGTGCATCGGATCATAGTCTTTCAGCGTACTGTTGAGTTGTATGACGGGCCAGAGATTGTAATGGGGCTTCTTGGTCTTTTTAGTGGCTGCATTTTTATGCTTGTTTTTCTCTTTGTCTACTTTTCGAGAACCAACCGAGACATCCAAAAGGTAATTAGAGATAAAAGCCGAAGACCAGGGACAGGAAATCCCAAAAGTAGGAGAAATGCTTTTAAGCAGTTGAGGCTGCTCAGGCGTTCGAAGGTCAAGGTTGACTATTATTTCTCCCTCAATCTGAAGCATCACTCTACAAGGCGGTATGAAAAATACTACGATCGGATAGCCATCCTTGGCATTTTCAAGCAGAATCAGCGTAATGCCATTGTGATTGAGCTATTGCTCTTAGTTGTCTTAATATCATTAGGAATATTTCAGTCATCACCGATTTTTCAAATACCAGCAGCAGCCTCTGGTGTTTTGCTCTTCACCATGATTGTGATGGCAACAGGCGCACTAAGCTATTGGCTGCGCTCGTGGGTAGTAACTGCCGTTATCGGATTGTTTTTCCTATTCAATATACTTTCAAGTACATTTAATTGGGGCTATCAGTACCCAGCTTACGGACTTGATTACACAAATGGGAAAGTCGATTATACGCTGGAGACCATTGAAAGACTTAGTAGTAAAGAAGCGGTGGAGAATTCAAAGGAGCATTGGCTTCAAATGCTCGAAAACTGGAAGGCTAAGACAGGCGAAGAAAAGCCAAGAATGACTTTGATCGCTGTAAGCGGAGGAGGCCAGCGCTCTGCACTTTGGACAATGAATGTGCTACAGCACGTAGATTCTACTTTGAACGATAACCTCATGAATGAGACGGTTTTGATAACCGGTGCTTCGGGAGGGCTGGTTGGAGCAGCTTTTTATCGCGATCTCTTTTGGAATAAAAAGAACCCTCAGGATGAAGTTCATTTGGCATCTATGGGTAAAGAATTGCTGAATCCAATGATCTTTTCTCTTCTGATAAATGACATCTTTTATAAGGCCAGAACCTTTGAATATGGTGGTCAACATTACAAACGAGAGAGAGGGTATGAATTTGAAAATAATTTAAGTGAGAATTTAGAGGGATTACTCAATGGATCAATTTCGGCCTATAAGGATGCTGAGTTTTCGGGTGAAATACCCGCATTATTGGTGAGTCCATTAATAACCAATGATGGTCGTAAGCTCTACATTTCTCCTCAGCCTGTTAGTTTTTTAAACCTAAGGCCCAACCAGCAAAGTGTGGTCCAGGGCATTGACTTCCGGTCTCTCTTAAAAGAGCAGCAGGCGGACAGCTTAAGGTTTTTGACTGCCTTACGTATGAGCGCAACCTTTCCCTACATCACACCAACGATAACCTTACCCACCAATCCACCAATCAAAATTGCTGATGCAGGAATATCCGATAACTACGGGGTGGTTGATGCACTCATTTTTCTTAATGTTTTCAAAGATTGGATTTTAGAAAATACCAGTGAAGTCATTTTAATGTCCATCAGAGACTCTGAGAAAAACGAGGAGTTAGGTCCAGTTGAAGGTCAGAATGTGCTACAGAGATTCTTTTCGCCCATTCAATCTGCCTACTCTAGTTGGGACAAGGTACAAACCATAAAAAACGATCAGTTTTACGAGTTGACGAAAGTCAGCCTTGGAGATCATCTAAGGCGAGTGGAGTTTCAGTATGGAACGGAAGATCCTTTTGAAGGGCGTGCCTCGCTGAGCTGGAGATTGACCGAAATAGAAAAGAGGAATATTATTAAGGCCATTCATCAAAAAAAGAATCAAAACATCCTTAGGAGCCTTTCAGAGTCGAAAGACTATTGATGACAGTGCCTAACAAGTGTTAGGAAAACCGTTCTTTTTGCCTAAATTTGCACACCGTTTAGACCTAGGAATAATATGCAAGAAGTAGCTCCTTATAAGCCTAAAAATAAGATTAGAATAGTAACTGCAGCCTCGTTATTTGACGGGCATGATGCAGCTATTAATATCATGAGAAGAATTATTCAAGCCACTGGCTGCGAGGTAATTCATCTCGGTCACGATCGAAGTGTAGAAGAGGTAGTGAACACTGCCATCCAAGAAGATGCACAAGCCATCGCCATGACGTCTTATCAAGGTGGACACAACGAGTACTTCAAGTATATGTATGACTTGCTGAAGGAAAAAGGAGCTGAGCATATCCGAATCTTTGGAGGAGGAGGAGGAGTAATTCTGCCAGAAGAAATTAAGGAATTAATGGATTACGGTGTTACACGAATCTATGCACCAGATGATGGTCGTGCCATGGGATTGCAGGGTATGATTAACGATATGGTCGAACGATGTGACTTTCCAACCGGTGAAAACTTGAATGGAGAGATCAATGACCTGGTTAAAAAGAATACCAAGTCAATCGCTAGGATAATTTCTGCAGCCGAAAACTTCCCAGAAGAGTCTAAGGAGCATTTAGATAAAGTGCATGAGATGGCGGAGGCCGTGGCTACTCCGGTACTTGGTATTACAGGTACAGGGGGTTCTGGAAAGTCATCTTTAGTAGATGAATTGGTTAGAAGATTTTTGATCGATTTTAAAGACAAGAATATCGCTATTGTTTCAGTAGATCCATCTAAGCGAAAAACGGGCGGGGCGTTGCTTGGTGATAGAATTCGTATGAATTCAATAAACAATGACCGTGTTTATATGCGATCATTAGCAACGCGTCAATCTAACTTGGCGCTTTCAAAGCATGTTAGAGAGGCCGTTCAGGTATTAAAAGCCGCTCAATACGATTTGATCATCCTAGAAACTTCAGGAATTGGTCAAAGCGATACGGAGATATTAGACCACTCAGATGTTTCACTTTATGTGATGACGCCTGAGTATGGGGCAGCCACTCAGCTGGAAAAAATCGATATGCTCGATTTTGCAGACGTGATTGCCCTGAACAAATTTGACAAACGTGGAGCCCTCGATGCGCTTCGTGATGTCAAGAAGCAGTACCAGCGAAACCACGGGCTTTGGACTGCCAATGTAGACGAGATGCCGGTATTTGGCACCATTGCCTCTCAGTTCAATGATCCAGGCATGAATTCACTCTATAAAGTGATTATGGATAAAGTGGTAGAGCGCACTGGTTCGGAACTGAAATCTACTTTTGAAATCACGAATGAGATGTCTGAGAAGATTTTTGTGATTCCACCAAAGAGAACACGATATCTATCGGAGATATCTGATAGTAACCGAGCTTTCGATGCACAGGCTTTGACTCAGGCCGAAATTGCAGATAAGCTATATGGCCTACATAGGTCAATTGAAACTTTACAGGATTCTGAAATAGAAGATAAAGATCGCCTGATCAAAGGCCTTCAAGAGTCCTTCGAAAGGGTGAAGTTAGATTTCGATCCGCACAACTGGCAATTGATTGAAAATTGGGAAGAGAAGAAAAAGAAGTACACCGATCCTGTCTATAGCTTTAAGGTGCGCGATAAAGAAATTAAGATTCAAACGCATTCTGAATCGCTTTCTCATACTCAGATTCCAAAAGTGTCCTTGCCGAAGTTCAGAAGTTGGGGAGATATTTTAAGATGGTCACTTCAAGAAAATGTTCCAGGAGAGTTCCCTTATACTGCAGGTATTTACCCTTTCAAGAGAGAAGGCGAAGATCCTACAAGGATGTTTGCTGGTGAAGGCGGGCCTGAAAGAACCAACAGACGTTTCCACTATGTGAGTTTGGGAATGCCTGCCGCAAGACTTTCTACCGCTTTTGACTCCGTGACGCTTTATGGAAACGATCCTGATTACAGACCAGATATTTACGGAAAGATAGGTAATGCAGGTGTGAGTATCTGCTGTTTAGATGATGCCAAGAAGCTCTATTCAGGCTTCGATTTGTCGAATCCAACTACTTCTGTTTCGATGACCATCAACGGTCCTGCACCAATGCTTTTGGGCTTCTTTATGAATGCTGCAATCGATCAGCAATGCGAAGTCTACATTAAAGAGAATGGTCTTGAAGATGAGATAGAGACTAAAATCGAAAAAATCTACAAAGACAAGGGTGTAGCACGTCCGCAATACCAAGGAAAATTGCCAGAGGGTAATGACGGTCTCGGGCTCATGCTTTTGGGAGTTACTGGAGATCAGGTGCTTCCTGCAGAGGTTTACGAGCCCATCAAAGCAAAGACGCTTTCAGTTGTTCGAGGAACTGTACAGGCCGATATTCTAAAAGAAGATCAAGCACAAAACACTTGTATTTTCTCTACCGAATTTGCTCTTCGATTGATGGGTGATGTACAACAATACTTCATTGAGAAAGCGGTTAGAAATTTCTATTCCGTTTCTATTTCGGGATACCACATTGCGGAAGCAGGTGCTAACCCAATTACACAGTTAGCCTTCACCCTTTCTAATGGCTTTACCTATGTAGAGTACTACTTGAGTAGGGGAATGGATATCAATGCTTTCGGACCTAACTTGTCGTTCTTCTTTTCAAATGGGATCGATCCAGAGTACGCAGTGATAGGTCGTGTAGCCAGAAGAATTTGGGCGAAGGCTTTGAAGCATAAGTACGGTGCTAATCCAAGGGCACAAATGCTTAAGTATCACATTCAGACTTCAGGCCGATCGCTTCACGCGCAAGAGATTGATTTCAACGATATAAGAACTACGCTTCAGGCATTGTACGCGATTTATGATAACTGTAACTCACTACATACTAATGCTTATGATGAAGCCATTACTACACCCACAGAAGAATCTGTGCGTAGGGCAATGGCCATCCAGTTGATCATCAACAAAGAACTCGGTTTAGCGAAAAATGAAAATCCAATGCAGGGTTCATTCATCACCGAAGAACTCACTGATTTAGTAGAAGAAGCAGTACTTCTCGAGTTTGACCGTATCACTGAAAGAGGTGGTGTGCTAGGTGCTATGGAAACAATGTACCAGCGTAGTAAGATTCAGGAAGAGTCCTTGTACTATGAAACCTTGAAACATACAGGTGAATTTCCAATCATTGGAGTGAATACCTTCTTAAGTTCAAAAGGATCACCAACGGTATTGCCGAAAGAAGTAATCCGTGCAACCGCTGAAGAGAAAGAGTACCAGATTACGATGCTGAAAGATCTTCACGAAGGCAATGCCTCTAAGCAAGAAGCAATCATCAAACGTCTACAGACTGCGGCCATTCAAAACGATAACCTCTTCGAGGAATTGATGGAAGCGTGTAAGTATTGTTCTCTTGGTCAGATTACCAATGCCTTGTTTGAGGTAGGTGGTCAGTACAGGCGCAACATGTAATGTTGCGGGTTATCGGTTGATTAGTTAATCGATAATTAGTTTATAGAACCGTGATTCTGAATGAAGCGTAGCGGAGTGAAGAATCCGTTTGTTTTAATCGCAGGTGCAATGAACAGACAGATTGCCACGTCAAAATCTTAGCTAACGCACGATTTCTTCCTCGCAATGACAGAAAAACAGAGCGTCATGTTGAGTTAGTGCCTTTTGTACTAAGGTATAATGAAACGATCAAGCTAAAGAATAATTAGTTCCAGCTCCAGCTCCATGTTTCTCAATCAATTTTGCCTTTAATAACTGAGCTAAGAGCCGCTTTACTGTTGGGCTAGGAATACCCAGTCTTTCGGCAATTTCTCCTGATTTAGTTCCTGGCCTTTCACTGATGATCGTGATGATAGCCTTTTCTCTAGGCGACAATTCAGACATAATACCTTGCCTATCAAGTTTGCTCATCAATTGATTCTGCACCTTGATCAGCGCATTGAAGAAAAAATGAATCCATGGGGTGACATCCTCTGCTGGTCGTTGTGCCTGACAAGCGCGTAACGTTTGATAATACTTGTTCTTTTGATGCTCGATTTCATGCTCCAAACTCACATATTGAATCCAGCTATATCCTTGCTTGAGTAGTGCGAGGGTAGAAAGTAATCGACTCATTCTTCCATTTCCATCTTGAAAAGGATGGATGCTTACGAAATCATAGGCAAGTAAGGCACACTTAACCAATGGATGCGTTTCCTTGTCTGTTTTATACCACTTGATAAGGGCTGACATAGCATCTTGTGTAGGAAAGCCTGGCTCTGTTGTTCTAAATATGATTTGCTTGCTTCCGTCTGGTAAATTGGCTTCAACTGCATTGCTGTGTTGTTTATAATCACCTCGATGCCAGATATCTTTCTCGGAATAGGCCAATAGCTTTTTATGCAAGTTCTTAATACTATTCTCTGTGACAGGAATATTCTCAAATGATGCTGAGATTAAGTCCAATACATCAAAGTAGCCCGCGACTTCTTGTGAGTCTCGATCTACCAGTTTGGTCACGTCAATGTCTTTCAAAAGGATATCGACTTCCTCATTCGACATTTTTGAGCCTTCAATCCGTGTGGAGGCCCCCACACTTCTTATGGTAGCGATTGATTTGAGTTCTCTTAAACTGTCTCCTTCTCTTTTTTCAATAGATGTCCACGATGCATCAAAGCGGTCTATTTGACTCACTAGGCCAATTAATTGCCAGTTGAGGTCGACTTTAAAGGTGTATACATCAGTGATCATCAATCAAATTTACATAATCATTTTCAGAAAATGATACGATTTGATACGATTTGATACGAAAATGATACGATTATTATACACTATTTATACGGGAGTGTATAAAAGGTAGTGATACGATTTGATACGAAAATATATGGTAATGATACGGTCGACTACTTCTTGACACTTTCCAACATCGCCTTTAGATCAGCTGAGCTATAGACTTTTGATTGCATCACAAGCTTATTGATCTTTTGAGTGTTAGAAATGTCTTCTAATGGATTTGCATCCAGAATTAGCACATCGCCAGACTTGCCCAATTCTAAAGTGCCATAGAAATCTTCCACCCTTAAGAACTTTGCACCATTGATGGTTGCCGCTTTTAGCGCTTCTAAAGGAGAGAGTCCTGCTTCCACTAAAGCGGCCAGTTCCTGATGCAATGATATGCCTTGGTAGGTATAGGAATTTGAAGCACCAGAGTCCGATCCCGCTAAAAGTGAAACGCCTGCAATACTCATTTTTGGTACTAAGTTTTTAAAGGCGGTATTCAGGCGATGACGCATCGCTACAAAGTCTTCAGAGGCTCTTGCAGCACTTCTAATTCTTCCTTGATAAGTTTCAATAATACCATCACCTATGTATTGAAGATATTCATCATTGCTATGGTCATCGCGATCTAGATAAGAAAGTGTGTTCCCTATGTGCATGGTTGGCGTCACGTAGGTGTCATTATCAACTAGCATTTTAAAGGTTTTCTGTGCTTGTTCTTCAGCGTAGGTATCCATCAGGGTAGTCATAGATCCCCAAAAGCCGGCCTTGCCGTTGATGTTATCATCGGTGACTTGGCGTTCTTCAGTTGAGGTGCCTTTAAGGATATAATAGAGGTGTTCCACTGAGCCCAGGCCAGCGTTGACTGCATCTTCTAACATTACGGTGAAAGGCATATGTCCTGAAGTTCTAATACCTCTTCTTTCCGCTTCTTCCAAAATCCAGATATAGGCTTCTTTTGTAATTCGGCTATCGTATAATTTGATGAAATCCGCATTCATCCTTTCTAAAGAGTCGATGGCAACAAGAGCATCCTCTTTTGTCACCACGGGGATGGAACCTGCCCAAGTGGCTCTGGGGCCATCTAGCTTTGGTCCCGAGGTATAAATCATCGGTCCAATGAGCGATCCGTTTTGAATTTCTGTTCGCCATTTGAAAATTTCGGAAGTCATATCTCCACCAGCTTCACGAACTCCGGTAATGCCATTGGCTACAAAGAGTGGAAGAAGGCTCTTATTCTCCCCAATTAATTTATCACCACCGCGAAAGTGAACGTGCATATCCCACAGGCCAGGAATCACAAACTTCCCACTGGCATCGATGACCTTAGCAGCGGAAAGATCAGAACTCTTTTTGCCGAGATAGACGATGGAATCATTTCTAATACCTAAGCTCATGTCTGCCCTTATTTCACCTGTATCTACATTAATGACATTGGCATGTTGAATGAGAATATCGACTTGTTCTTTCTTTGAATTACAGCCGAGCAGCAATGAAAAACAGATTAAGGAGAAAAGGAATCGCTTCATGGATAGCAGTCTTATTGATACTATTCTAAAGCTATTGATTCCTATTGAAGTATAGAACTAGTATTTCGTCAGTGGTAGGGTAAGTCATTACTGAATTAAACTCTCTAGGTGATGTTGGGGGATACCAAACTGCTTTTTTAGCTTTTCGACTTCATCGAGATATTTCTGTGCATTGATTTCCCCTTTTTTCTTCTGACCAACAATCATCAAGTTTTTGCCAGTATGTTCTGTGGAGATGAATTCGAAAACCTTCGTTTTATAACCGTTGGCTTCCATAATCAAAGATCTGATCGCGTCTGTCACAATCTCTGCTTGTCTTTCCTTTAGAATGCCATGCTGTAAAACACTATCAAGCCCTTCGCTTTCGGTCATAGACTTTCTAATCTGTTTATGACAGCAAGGAGCGCAAATAATGAGCTCAGCGTTAGCTGCCATGCCCTTGGCAATCGCATCATCGGTTGCAGTATCACATGCGTGCAAGGCGATCAGTATGTCTGTTTTATCCAAGGCATAATCACCAATGTATCCCAACTCAAAATTCAGTTTTTGAAAACCGACTGACTTCGCAATGGCGTTACATTTGTCGATGAGGTCTTGTCGTACTTCTACCCCGGCCACTGAAGCATTTACTTTCAACTGATTAGTGAGGTAATCATAGAGCGCAAAAGTGAGGTAGCCTTTTCCTGAGCCCATATCAACCACCTTCATGGGTTTTCCGTTACTTAACACCTCATTGTTTTTCAACAGACTCTCAATTACTTCAACAAATTTGTTTATCTGTTTGAACTTGTCGCCCTTGTCTTTTAATACTCTACCATTTTTATCAAGAACGCCTAGTTTTTCTAGGTAGTTAGTACTTTGAATGAGGTGTCTCTTTTCTTTATCATGTCCTCGATTTGGGGCAGTGGTAAAAGTGGGTTTATTCTGTTTGAATCTTGACTTGTCACCATTTCGCTCATAAGCGAAGTCAGATTCAGTCGTAAAAAGATTGGCAATTTCGAACTGCTTAGCGAGTAGCTCTTCAATGGTTCTTAGCCCTTCCTCAATAGGTTGGTTCTTTGTAACATCGTTGGTTTTATGCCTGTAGACGAAAGAGAGGTTTGGTTCCCTTTTTATGATAGCTAAAGTGACGATCACCTTCTTTAAAGAACCTTCCGGATTTGTTGATTTACTCAGTGTAAGCCTTACAAAAGAATCATTGTCAATGCTTGATTGAGTCTGCTTTAGTAGTTGAATTTCGTTTGACATGAATCTCTGTAGTAAACTGCAAAGATACATTTATGTCGATGATCTATTGGGCTAGGTCAGTGAATATCATTCACGATTGAACTCCGTGATTTTTAAACTTGAAGTTTTTAATTGAATCAGGTGTTTCAAGTCCTGGTTTACAATCGCCATTTCTAACAATTCTTCCCGGGTTTGTTTCCAATTCTAAAACTCCTGCCCAAACGTCCAAATCATGATCAGCCACTTCGTCACTAGCACCAACATCTCTCACTTTAGCGGAGGCCTCATCAATATCAATCGCCACCACCAAAGTGCCATTGAGTTCTTTTTCATTGGGTATGCGAGCCTCAGCCCATCGGCCGGGAATAATATTCTCAGTGATGATTTCCAGTGCTTCCATTTTTGCTTCATCCGCTTCAATCAAGTGTGCTTTTCCAAAAACTGTTACTGATCTGTAATTGACGGAGTGATGGAAAACAGATCTGGCAAGGACCAACCCATCCATATGACTTACGGTAAGGCTGGCTAATTCTTGATTCAATAGAGAGAGCATCATTCTGTTTTTAATTGAGCCATGGATTAGAATTTGATTTCCCTTTCTACCATAGCCAGTAGGAATCACAATAGAAGTGTTTCCATGAATATAGGGTACATAAGAAATGAAATGTGAGTCTAAAATTTCATAGACGAGGGCTTTGTCATAATGTGCTCTTTTCGATCCTCTGACAATTTTGTTGAGCGAAGTTTTAGCGAAGTCAGTCATAGCTATGTTTTTGTTAATTGAATATGGCGTAATATTGGACTAGGATAATCATCCAGTTTATTATTTTTAAGTAGTCCAGTATGGTTGCGTTAAAAAACTTAATTGAAATTGATAGGGCTTCAGATACCTCCATCTACCTGCAGATCAACAATGCGCTTATTCACTTGATAAAAAATGGGATTCTTGAATGTGGGTTAAAACTGCCCGGAAGCAGAAGCCTTGCAACTGAATTAAACATCCATCGAAAAACAGTTGTGGCTGCCTATGACGAATTGATTAGTCAGGGCTGGATCATTACGCTGCCATCCAAAGGAACTTTTGTAAGTAATGAATTGCCGGTGGTTAAACCTGAGGGGCAAAATGAAAGGCGGAGGTTTTCGGCTGATGCACCATTCAAATTTGATCGGATTCAGAAGCTTCAACGGAAAGAGCCAAGCCTACCCACTGGACTCACACTAGATGAAGGTACCCCAGATGTGAGAATAGCACCGGTGATGGAAATATTCAGACACTATAGAAGTATCATTTCTAGGACTTACAACGCTAAGCATTTAAACTATGGTCCTTTTTATGGAGATATTTCATTGAGAGAAGTGCTAGCAAAGCATCTCCAGGAAACACGAGGTTTACGGTGCAGCGTAGATCAAATACTGATTACAAGAGGTAGTCAGATGGCCATGTATCTCTCTAGCCAGTTGTTACATCGTAATGGCGGTATCGCTATTGTTGGAGAGACCAATTATATCGCAGCAAGCTTAACGCTAGAACATGCTGGTGCAAAAGTTATGACTGTTCCAGTGGATGAGAAAGGATTGGTGACCGAAGAAATAGAGAGAATATGCAAAAAGCAGCGGATTAATTCTGTTTACGTAACCTCACACCATCATCATCCGACTACAGTCACGATGAGTGCCGAAAGGAGGATGCACTTAGTGGAGCTATCAAAAAAGTATGAGTTCGCCATTTTAGAGGATGATTATGACTATGACTTTCATTATCAAAGAGCACCGCTTTTACCACTCATCAGTATTGCTTCAAATGGTAATGTGATTTACATGGGTGCACTGTGTAAGATTGTGGCGCCAGCCATTAGAATTGGATATATGGTGGCGCCAAAGGATTTTATTACCTCGGCAGGTCATTTAAGACGAACCATAGACAGACAAGGCGATGCTATTATGGAAAGGGCAATAGCACAAATGATTCAGGATGGTGATCTACAAAGGCACAGCCGTAAAGCCTTACGATTATATCACGAAAGGAGAGACCATTTTTGCGATTTGTTAAATGTTGAGCTTAATGATTATTTGACTTTTGCCAAACCTGAGGGTGGAATGGCGGTTTGGGTACTGCTGAGGAAAGACCTCGGTTGGTCAGAAATTGCGAATATATGTAAAAAGGAAGGCTTGAGTATTCCGAATTATTTGAACTACGATCAAAATGGTTTGGGACATAATGGAATGCGTCTTGGTTTCGCGTCTTTAAATTTTGAGGAGCAAAAACAGGTAGTGTCCATTTTAAAATCTGCTATTTTAGCCTTAGAGAGACGACCTTGAGATTTATTTTTAGAATTTGTCCCCTATGCGATGACTTGCCGTCTTAAAAGTGAATCGCGATTTTTTAAACATATTTTTTAATTCAAAACAGAAAATAAGATGCAAAAGTATTTATACCTATTTAGAGGTGGAGATGCCAGAATGGCTACAATGTCTCCAGAAGAAGTGCAAGCGCACATGGCAGAGTGGGGTGTTTGGATGCAAGGCCTAGCAGAAAAAGGTCAACTGATCGATGGATTACCATTGAAGGCTGCAGGAAAACAAGTTACAAAAGGAGGTAGTGTGGTCACAGATGGGCCTTTTGCCGAAGGAGCCGAAATTGTAGGAGGTTATCTAATGGTCAATGCTTCATCGCTCGAAGAGGCCACAGAGCTTTCGAAAGGGTGTCCAATCCTTGATGCTCAAGATGGTCATATTGAGGTGAGAGAAATTGCTAATATGTAAGTTGAGGAAATCAAAGGAAGCCATATGTCATCGGTTTCTTTTGATTCTTTTTGTCCTAAATGTTTTCTAGGTTAGCCATAGCCTAATTTTTTCATTCAGCTCATTTAGGCTTTATTTTTTATGTTAAATCCATCGGTAAATACTACACTCGATCATTTATTCAGACATGAATACGGAAAGCTTGTTTCTCTTTTTACTAATCGATACTCTCCCCATCTGATTGATAAAATTGAGGATGCTGTACAAGAGGCACTCTATAAAGCTGCCAAAGTTTGGTCATACCAACCCATGCCAGAAAACCCGTCTGCCTGGTTGTATAGAGTAGCTAATAATCAACTAATAGACTTTTTACGGAAAGACAAGAAAAGTGCTGATTGGGAAAGTCACGAAGCGAGTATTACTGACAAGGAGATAACAGAACTGGAGTTGCCCGAAGAGAAAGTGATAGTCGATGATCAGCTCAGAATGATTTTTGCCTGCTGTCATCCGGCAATGAAGCCGACAGAGCAATTGATGTTGAGCCTCAAGTTACTCTGCGGCTTGTCCATACGGGAAATTGCAAGGGCGCTACTTAAAAATGAAGAAGCAACAAAAAAGGCCATTACCAGGGCTAAAAAGAAATTTAAGGAAGAGATTGGTGAATTGGTTGTTCCTAATGACGACCAAATAGAGTCACGACTGTCAGAGGTATTACAAGTTATCTACCTGCTTTTCAACGAAGGTTATAAGGCGACAGAGGGCGATAAGCTTATCAAAACTGAACTCTGCGAGGAAGCCATTCGATTGGCCTTTCTTCTCACTAACGAGCCTACTTGTGATAAGGGAGAGTTAAAATCATTGATTTCGATGATGCTCTTTAAAGCCGCTCGCTTTCCAGCACGAATGGATGCGGAAGGTAATCTGGTGACGCTACAACACCAAGACAGAAAACTCTATGACGAGGAGTATGTTAAATGGGCTTGGGACTTTTTAAGACAATCTTCAAAGTTTGAACATACATCAGCCTACCAATTAGAAGCGGCTATATCAGCATACTATACCACTGCTCGTAATTATGAGGTGACTAATTGGAAAACTATTCTGGGCCTGTATAATTCATTAGTAAAGATTAAGCCCATCCCGGTAGTGCAAATGAGTAGGGTAGTGGTGCTGAGCAAGGTGGAAGGTCCCGCCAAAGCCCTGAAAGTCATGGAGAGTATTGAAGCAGGTATTAAAGGAAATCAATCCTTTAATGCACTGAAGGCCGACTTATACGCGGCACTTGAAAATTGGCCTCAAGCTAGGCGCTTTGTCCAAAAAGCCATCAGTGAAGCGCAGAACATAGCCGAAAGAAGATTTCTTGAAAAGAAGCTTCAAAGTTGGATAGGGAAGTAATTGTTTCTCACTTATTATTAAGAATCTTCTAAAATCAATTAATTGCAGTATGCTTAAGACGGCTTTACGCTTCGGGTTAATTATTATCGCCTTACTGATACTTTTTCAACTGAGTAATGCTTCATTATTTATCCCTTCACTTCCTGCTGATGTGGTTATTGGGGTTACAGCAGTCATTCTAATTGGTTTGGGTATTTTTCTTGGGGGTAACATGAAGAAGGACAAGGTGATAGAAGTAGCAGCACCTATTGATATTGATCAAAACAAGATTTCAAGTTTGGGCATTAGTGATCGGGAGTTAGAGGTATTGCAGCTGATCTCCGAAGGTTTATCGAATCAAGAGATCGGGGAGAGGTTGTTTATATCTGAGAGCACCATTAAAACACATGTTTCTAGCCTGTTTGTTAAGTTGGATGTAAAGCGCAGAACCCAAGCCGTTACCCGTGCTAAGGAGTGGAGGGTGATCCCTTAACCAGTCCTACTTTAGTAGTATTTTGTAGATTGGTACTTAAGTATGAGCTTGGTTTGTACACCTTGAGGTTGTTTTGAGTAACAAATAACAATTTATTATGAAACGAATACTTAGAATTTACACTCCGTTTGTCTTCGCCATTTTAATGGGCGTTCCATTAATTTTTGGTTTTATCAATGGTTATGGGCCTGAGACATTTAGTTCTGGCGAGATTGTTGGTTATACCTCCATTATAGTAGCCATGGCACTCATATTCTTTGCCGTAAAAAATCATAGAGACAAGGTCAATGATGGCATAATTAGTTTTGGAGAATCAATGAAGATAGGCTTAGCAATTTCTGCAATAGGAGGTATTGCTTGGGGACTCTACAACTTTATATTCGTTACGTGGATTATGCCTGACTTTAATCAACAATATTTCGCGTATGCCGAAGGATTAGAAATCGGTACACCTGATTTTGAAGCTAAGTTTGATGCGCTAATGAACGGAAGTGAGAGCTTTATGTATACTCCAATTGGCGGTACTATTCTCATGTTTTTTACAGTGTTTTTGATTGGTTTAGTGATTAGTGTAATCAGTTCTTTAGTTTTACAATCCAAGTCCAAAGTAGCAAACGCCTGACAAAACTAAATGAGAATTCTTCTTACCCTTTTAATTGTGCTTTCCCTGAGTAATCTTCAAGCTCAGGAAAGTTCGTTTTTAAGCGAAATTGAGAAATATAGAAAGGAGCAGAATGAAGAGTTTCTCGATCCTAATAAGTCTCCTCTGTCTTCTAAAGAAAGAGCCTCATTCAATGGGCATGATTTCTTTGCGCCAGACGAGGCTTATCGAGTTAAAGCCAGATTTGAACCCACACCAGACGATAAGCCGTTTCCTTTAGGCACCAGTAAGGGTGGAACCCAGTTGTACAAAAGGATTGGTGTATTACACTTTGCTTTAAAAGGCAAAAACTATACGCTCGAGGCTTATGTACAGGTACAGCAAGGTTTCGGTATGCGGCCAGCTGTTCAGTACGTATTTCTTCCGATTTTGGACGAAACAACTGGGGTAACAACATACGGTGCTGGGCGTTATCTGCACTATGAAGGCATCCCTAAAGGAACGGAATGGATTATAGATTTTAATAAATTATATAATCCCTTTTGTGCCTACAGCGATAAGTACGAGTGTCCTATGGTTCCCGAACCGAACCATTTGCCGATTGCAATTGAAGCAGGGGTCAAGGGCACTTAAATTCAGACCAATCGCTCAAGGACGGGAGTTATTCGACTGACTCTTTTCCATTCAAAGATTTTGACAAACCCCGCAATGAGTGATAATGCTAAGCCCGGTAGTGCAATGTCTTTACCGAGCCATGCGATTGAAGCATCTCTTTCGTCTAGTAGCACCGTTCTCCCGGTTTCGTCAGTCTTTGCATAATCAACAGCAAAACTCCAAGCACCATCTCGTGCTAATTGAATACTGAAGTCTACCAGTCTTTCGTCTAGCCTACCCGCAAGTTTGTCCATGATGCCAATCACTGGCGATACTTTGTCAATGTCCGCTTGAACACCATCGACCATAGAAGAGAGTATTTCGTTGATTTTATAAAAATCTGCTTTAAGGTCATCCATCTTATCACCCGAAACCTCTGCTGCTGCAATCCCTAAGTCAAGGTTGATGTGAGCATTTATCCCTAAGAGTAGGTGTTGTAAAATGATTGGCCAAAACTTGTTCCCTTGTTGAAAGGATATGGCCCAGCAGGCACTAGACCTTTTATTTGCTTTAAACTCTGTGTATGCCTTTAAGTACCGATTGGCAAAAACTACATCAAGCTTTTCCATTCTCGGGTTATCCTCGAATTCTTCGTTTTCAATGGCTGTTTTAATTGCTTTGGTCACCTTTCTATAGAGAATTGGAAAGTATGCCAACTTTGAATTCTCCCTTACCTCTTTTGCTACAATCTGGTCAAGAAATGATATGACTTCGTCAATGGTGTTTGCTTGCATGGTGTGAGTATTACCTCATGAAAATAGTGAGATTGATTAATTATTAAAATTAAACTTTCAATAATTTTTGAAAGTTAGAAAAGTGTCTTACATTTGAATCATGCATTACGAAGAAGGTAAGTCAAAATTTATTCAAGCCTGGGGCACCTTGGGATCAGCCTGGGGCATCAATAAAGCCATGGGTCAGATTCATGCTTTGCTTCTGATTTCAGAAGAGGCACTTACTACAGAAGAGGTGATGGATGAATTAAAAATATCCAGGGGTAATGCCAACATGAATATTCGAGGCCTTATTGATTGGGGAATCGTCCAGAAGGTTTATAAGCCAGGAGAGAGAAAGGAATACTTCACTGCTGGTAAAGATATTTTGGAGTTAGCTAGGCAAGTATCAAGAGAAAGAAGAAGGCGTGAGATTGAGCCTGTGATGCGAGTACTCGAGGAGTTACAAGAGGTGAATGAGGGTGATGCTAAAGAGGTAGATCACTTTAAGGCAGTAACGAAAGACTTGGGAGATTTTACCAAACAGGTGGATGGTGCTTTGGATAAATTTAGTCGTTCAGATAAGAACTGGTTCTTTCAGGTTTTAATGAAGATGATGAGGTAAAAAAATTTTGTAAATAAGTTTCAAAAAATATTGAAAATTAGAAACTTTAAATAACAAGAAAATGAAAAAGATTGTAATTATCGGAGGGACAGGTTTTATAGGGCTAAGCCTTTGCAATTTTCTAGAAACAAAGGGATATCATGTAATAGTAGTTGCGAGAAAGAAGCCTAATCATGATGTAGACTTTGTGCAGTGGGATGCTGTTAATCTTGGAGATTGGTGTCAGCATTTGAATGACGCCATCGCTATTGTAAACTTAGCAGGTAGGTCCGTTGATTGTATCAAGACACCCGACAATTGTGATGCAATTTTACGATCAAGAGTAGATTCGACAAAAGCGATTGGTCGCGCACTAAGGGTAATCAGTAATCCACCTAAGGTTTGGATTCAAATGTCCACTGCTCATATCTATGGCGATCCGCTCTCACAAATCTGTAATGAAGAATCTAGTTTAGGCTACGGTTTGGCGCCATTTGTAGGGGCAGCTTGGGAGAAGGCATTTTTAGAAGTATTGCCAAAGGAAACTAGAGGAGTAAGGTTGAGAACTAGTTTTGTTATCGGCCACAACGGAGGGGCTTTACCAAGTCTAAAAAGATTGGTTCGTTTGGGTTTAGGCGGTAAGGTAGGCAAGGGTGATCAGGGTATGAGCTGGATTCATGAAGATGATATGAATGCAATTATTTATCAATCCATTGTAAATGAAGATTATAATGGTGTTTATGTCGCTAGTTCGCCTAATCCTGTATCGAATAGTGAATTTATGAGAGGGTTGAGAGCGAAAATGAATATTTCCATCGGCCCAAGGACCCCTATTTTCTTAGTGAAATTTGGAGCAAAATACCTCTTTAAGACAGATCCCGAGCTTGTGATTTATGGAAGATATGTAAAGTCTATAAGGCTCGAGAAAGAGGGTTTTGAGTTTAAATACCCAGAATTGTCTGAGGCCTTAAGTGACTTGATAAGTGTGAAGGGTTAAAAAAATTTAAAAAATAACTTTCAAAAAATATTGAAAATATGAAAAATTATAAAACTAATACTGAAAAATTATACCTAGGATGGCATGTTGTCTATATATCGCTTATACTTATTTTTCTACTACTTGAATTATTCTATCAGAGTGGGTTTTTTTACTTCTTCGCATTGAGTTTGATACCTCAAGGTATATTTCAGGTGTTGTTGGGGATTGTTGCTCTCATTAGTCCTGAAGAGTTTCGACTTAGAAAAACTTATTTATTGAAGGTATGGGCAATTCTCAGTCTAATTGTTCTCATCGCTTTTTATCATGTTCAGAATAACAACGCGAATATTTTTGGTGATTATAGCACATGGCTGTTCATTCTAATTCCTATTTTACCTATCGTTCAGTTCGTTGCTTTAACGCATAAAAGCTTCAAGTACAACTTTTAATTGAAGGAGCACTCACTTGATAGACCTATTCTAGGAAATCTTATTGTTCATTTAAAACCGACTATTCTAAACTACAGCTCCCATTAAAATCGGAGGCATCAAACAAGGTATTGGCTCTGCCAACCAGTGTGCCTTTGGTGACTTCTATGCTCAATTGATTGCTTCCAGATCTTTTTGGAGAGCAATATTCTAATAAGTAGTAACTATTAGCTCGACCATTAATGAGGTCACCGATTTCTCTAAAACTATCAAGTAATTCCCCAATATTGGCAGCCGAGACAAAACTTGTTCTACCGACCTCTCTTAATACTTGTTCGTCTATCTCTCCACCTAAACCTATGGTGTAAATGGAGATATCACGATCGGCATTTGCCACAGCCCCCAAGGCTTGACCTTTGGTATTTCTATTCGCTTGGTCTGTGCCATCTGTAAATATGACCAATGCGCTCGAAGCAATTTCGTCTAGGTTTCTGGTTTGTGTAAGTTTCTGATTAGCTACACCTATGCCCTGGATAACAGCACCATAGAGATTAGTTGAGTTGTCGGAACTCATCTGAGGAGAAATATTGTCAATTGCGTCCTTTAGCGTTGTTGCGCTTGTGGATACACCTTGTAGTTGCTTTATATTTTCGGCACCATCGAACCACCAAATATCCATTTTAATGGCTTGAGCAGAAGGCTCATCATTGGATGGAACCACTTCATCGATAAAGCTTTTAGCGGCTTGCTTCAGGCCAGCTAAATTTTCGCTGCCCAGTACACTACCGCTTAAATCAAGCATAAGCGTAATATGATAATCAAATACCTGCTCATTGGGCTGGATTTTTCTGGTGGCTTCAAATTCAGATATGACTGCCCCGTTTTCGTAGATAATGAAGTCGTCTTCCGATAGACCGGCCACTCCGTTGCCAGCCCCATCTTCAACACGAAAGAATACCGAAACATTTGAAGGTAAGTTGACAAACTGATCCTCTATAGTGACCGATAGGTTGAGGTTCTCAGCGTCATCACTGCCGCAAGATGAAATGATGGTCAGTAGTAAGGCAGAAAAGAAAAGATTGAACTTTGATAGTTGCATGGTTCTTAGGTTTTGAGTTCACCCTAGAACCGTGAAACTTATTTTCATATTGTTCAGTTAGCCATTTAATTCAATTAAATTTGACACTTAATTATTTCTCGGCAATATGAAGACAACTACCACGTTACTAGGAGATTACCAATTTGAAGCGGTCAACGAAAATGGCAATAAAGTACAAATTGACATGCGGGCTCCAGAGGAGAAGGAGGCGCAATCGCCAACCGAATTACTACTCTCAGCGCTAGCTGGTTGCGCATCGGTTGACTTGGTTCAAATGTTGAAGAAAAGGAAAAAGACTGTGAATAATTTAACAGTTGAAGCAGAAGGAGTTAGGAGAGATGAACACCCAAGAGGATTTACACATATCTCTTTACACTTTACACTAGAGTCTCCTGACGCTACGCAAGAAGAATTCGAAAAGCTCGGCCATTTAGCCGCTACTAAATATTGTTCGGTTGCGGGGTCACTAAGCGCTGAACAAGATCATAAATTCTCCATTAATAGAGGTTAGCCAAAAATTATTTTGATCAGGTGGATTAAACCATGATCTACCTTTTGTCATCCAACCCGTGTAACAGCACCAAAATGTTATGCAGGAAAACAGGCTAATACACTTCTTTAATCGGGCCACATTTGGCATTGACTTTTCTTCATTTATTACTCGGAGATCACTCCCTTTTGACGAAGTGGTTTCGGAACAAATAAGTAATGATACTTCCCCTGAGCTTGCGCTGGTTACAGAAGACGCTTCTATAAAGTACGCACAAATGGCTAGGTCTAATCGCAATACTGCGGACAGATCAGAAGCACGCAAAATGGTGCTTCAAGAGCTCCAAAAGAATCAGAAAGAAATTCGGAACCTAAACCTGGCTTGGATGCAACAGATGCACCAATCAGCTTTTGCTTTTAGAGAGAAACTGACTTTCTTCTGGCACGATCATTTTGGCGTTAGGGTATTAAATGTATTTAGAGCTCAAGTCCATAATAATACCTTAAGGAAACATGCTTTAGGAAAGTACAAGGATTTACTCTTGGCGGTGGCAAAAGACCCAGCCATGTTACAATTCTTAAACAACCAACAAAATACTAAGGCTAAGCCAAACGAGAACTTTGCGCGTGAGTTGCTGGAATTATTTACCATCGGTAGAGGTAACTATACTGAACGGGATATCAAGAATGCAGCCCGTGCATTTACAGGTTGGAGTTTTAATCCACTGAATGGTGATTTTAGACTTCGGTTTCGTCAACATGATAATGGAGAGAAGACATTCTTTGGCAAGCAAGGAAATCTCACTGGGGAAGATATCATTGATATAGTTTTAGAAGATAAACGGACCGCTGAGTTTTTGGCAGCCAAGTTCTTTAAATACTATGTTTCCGATACACCAGACCCAAAATTGATTCAAGAATTAGCAGACTACTATTACCAAAATGAATATGATACAGGTAAACTTCTTTCTTACATGTTTCGGGCCGATTGGTTTTACGAGGATAGATTTTTAAACGCTAAGATCAAGTCCCCCATTGAATTGTTAAATGGTTACCATCATCACCTTGGTTTGGATTTTAGGGTAGAAGCAGGTTGGCTTTTGTTGCAGCGTAATTTTTCACAAACTCTTTTTCAACCACCTAGTGTAAATGGTTGGCCACTGGGAAGAGAATGGATTGATAGCTCTTCTCTGGTCAATCGAATGAAGTTGCCGAGGGCTTTGGCTGGGCTTGAAAAATTTGAAAGACAAGAGGAGGAAGAAACAGATGCTAATGATGCTTTTAAGGTACGGGGAGATCGTGTTATTCAGACCGCTCGATTGAATTTCGAAGCGCTAAAGAAAACATTGAACCCACTCAATGACCAAGAACGATTACAGACAGCGTCCACCTATTTGTTGAATACTACGCTTTCTTCTTCAAAACAAAAGCCAATTCTAGAAGGGTTGAAAAATCAAGAAAGCGATATGAAATCCGAATGGTTAATACTCACATTGGCATCAATGCCAGAATATCAATTGAACTAAGATGGGACATAACAGAAGAGACTTTATAAAAAGAACAGGGCTTGTAGCTGCTGGATCGTTTCTGGCACCTAGTTTTATTAATTCGCTAAGTGAAAGGTCTATCGACTTTACGGGAAAGCGATTGGTTGTTATTCAACTTTCAGGAGGGAATGATGGTCTAAACACAATAGTCCCCTATAACAATGACATTTACTATAAATCCCGTCCTCAGATTAGCATTGCCAAAAATGAGGTGATTAGGCTCAATGATGAGTTAGGGATGAACCCAGCATTAACGGCACTTAAATCACTTTTTGATGACGGTCTTGTGTCATTGATAAACAGCGTGGGTTATCCAAATCCAGATCGTTCGCACTTTAGGTCAATGGATATTTGGCATACCGCAAGTAACGCTGATGAGTACTGGAAAACGGGTTGGCTCGGCAGGTACTTAGATGCAGAGTGTGTCAACTGCGAGTCACTACACAAAGCTATTGAAGTAAATCCTACGCTAGATTTGGCCATGAAAGGTGAACGTTTAAAAGGCTTGGCAATGGAAGACCCGCGTAAATTATTGAGAGATATTAATGGTGGACACAACAGATCAATTGCAAAGCTAAACTCAGGTCATGAACACGAGGAAAATAGCGTTGAATATCTATATAAGACATTGGTTGAATCTGTTAACTCTGCAGATTACATAGGCGAGAAGGTAAAACTGTATAAATCGAAAGTGACTTACCCACAAGGTCGTTTTGCGAATAACCTTAAGACCATTGCGGAAATGATTAACTCAGGTTTGGAGACCTCGGTATACTATTCTCAGCTCGGTGGCTTTGATACGCATGCACAACAAAAACAAAAACAGAGTCGCTTACTCAAAGGCTATGCTGATGGTGTAGCAGCATTTGTGAAAGACCTCAAAGCTAATGGAACACTCAAGGATACACTGATACTCACTTTTTCAGAGTTCGGCAGAAGAGTGGGTCAAAATGCGAGTGCCGGTACTGACCACGGTACTGCCAATAATCTGTTTGTTATTGGAGAACAGGTTCAATCGGGTATTTATAATGCTGCACCTGATTTAACAGACCTAGACAATGGCGACTTGAAATATCAAATCGACTTTAGAAATGTTTATGCTACGGTGCTAGATAAATGGTTGGGGGCTGATAGCCAACAAATCTTAAGGCAAGAATTCTCGACTTTACCTTTCTTAAAGGTTTAACCAATAAGTCATTTTGATCACCAATGCCCTGTTCTTATTGACAAAGTCTCCAGGGAAGTAGTTGTCGGTATAGGCGATGAAAATATCTGACACTGGTTTAAATCGCCATTGTAGTCTAGAATTGACATTGATATTGTCGATTTGACTATTGTATTGGATAAAAGTGGTCCAGAATAGCGATTTGTTAAAGGTGATGTCAAATCTTGGTCCGATTAAAAAGATGTCTGCATCGCCATAAGGGTCAGGGAGCCTGATGTTATTATAGTTAAAGTCAAGGCTCACCAACCCATAAGGTTGGAATCGATAATTGATATTACCTCCAAGGCTATATCTACTTCCATTAAAGTATTCCCCGGCAGTACTTCGTAAAGTGTAAAAGAAGAGTTGACGCGTGTCAGAGTTATAGCTAGCCTCAAGGTTTATAAAAGTATAATCAGACCCTTCGGGTAATGCCAAGTTTCCTTCTCTAGTAGGGTCAAAGTCGCGAAATAGATAAATAAAGCTTCGCGATAAGCTTGCTTCAAATCGTCCGGTATTTTTTAACTGTGAGTTGATCCCAATTGTAATTTCCGTATCAGTAGTGCCAAGTGAATCGTTTTGAAAAGTCTGATATGCCACGCGTGGGTTGAATTGTTGGAAAGGCCCATTTTGGGGGTAGAAATTCTTTTGCACTTCTAAATTGGCAAAGTCATATCCACTCCTTCTGGCAAAACCAACCTCTGGGTTATAATTGTCTCCCACTTTTTGGAGAGTTCCCTGAACATTCCACTCCACGGTGGAGTAATTGAGACTAGCCGCTGTAGCGTAGCGCCCCTCCGTATTATTAAGGCTGTCTTTGTCGAAAGACCTATGATAAAATAGTTTTCCATTCCAAACATTGTCAGAAGAGGCTAGGTTGTAGTCAATTCCAGCCACTCTGTTGTATTGATTAAAGTTGGTACCGCTTTCATTCCGAAAGTCTTGTTTATTAATGAGTATTAGTCCAATATTCGAACGATTGAAAATCTTCCTTTGCAGTGCAGCGACCGTATAGTTGATCTGCGGTAGGTTGATGTCTCTCTCTTCATCAGCTTGCATACTCAGTACACCAATACGCCAATTGTTATTCAGTTTACCACTCAAACGAGCACCTGCATTAATTTTATTTTGAATATTCTGACCGGTTGATGCATCTATGGAAACACCGATTCTTCTTGAGAAAAAAGGACGAAGTCCATCTTGGCCGAATTGACTGAACAAGTCAGCGTTTTCAAGGAAAAACTGTCGCCTTTCAGGGAAGAAAATCTCAAACCGATCTAGATTGGTTACCTGCCGGTCCACTTCTACTTGTGAGAAGTCCGGATTCACCGTTAGGTCTAGATTTAAGGCTGCACCTATTCCAAGTTTAGCGTCAAAACCAAAATTACCTGATGACTCCGATGTTCTTGGTAATTCAGCGATTTCTCCTGTTGGAATGTATCCACCATCTCCTGCCGAATTGCCGGAGATATATGGTATAATGGAAACGTTGGCACCTGGGCTACCCAACGGCTTGTCCCAGATAAGTTGGCCAGTATGTGCGAGAGAATACAGTCTGAAATTTCTTGGTATGGCATTCCAAGTAGATCTTTCACCCGTTCTACTGTCAATTCGATATGAGTTAATGTTCCATATTTTAGTGCCCTCTTTATACCGAATACTTTTGAAGGGAATAGCCATTTCGACCATCCAGTAGCCATCGTGCTGAGTGACTTTTGCTTGCCATTTGTTTTCCCAGTCTAAGGACAGGTCTCCACCATTACCACCACCATTAGCAATTAAACCCTCTCTTCTCACTCCAAATGGATTCACTCCAAATTGGAATGCGTTCGTTTTATCGTCAAAAGTATCGAACTGTACAATTAGCATATCATTGCCACCCCCGCGAAAATCTCTGCGGAGTGAAGGAGTGACGTAGTCCGTCTCTCCAGTATTATAAAGCTTGGCACCCACATAGATAAACTTGTCGTCATAGGTGAATCGTAATTCGGAAATAGCTTCCGAATTGATGCCGTCAGTGGGGAAGTTTTGCTGAAAGTCATCAGCTATATCAGCATTTTGCCAAGTATCTTCATCAAGAATGCCGTCCAATAAAATTTGACCTTCAGCTCTTTTAATGCTGACCTGTTTTCTCTCTTGAGCCTCTGATATAAAGGAGATGAAAGCACCAAGGAGGATAAAAAGTAGTTTGAGGTTACGCATTAGCTTTGCAACATTAGATGTATTTCTGATGTCTTCAAAAAAGAGACTCAGCTTTCTGACGGGCGGTAGTTCTGAAAGGAGTCTGCTATATTTGAGAAAAATTTATTTACCATGCGTGTCGTTAAGGAGATTACCGGAAAGCCATGTAAGATTACAGTTTTTTCATGGAACGGAAAATATTTGATTAAACTAGAAAGTGGACCATTTGAGCAGACTTTTAAGGTAAGTGAGCTAGATGTATTGGAAGAAGAATTAGATAGTATCTTGAGCGATAATTTTTTAAATGAAGCGATTCAAAGGTTTCACAACATGGCCCAATCCCTCAAAGCGGCAATGAATTAAAAATACTTTTTAAATTTATATGAAGAACAGGTAATTTTATAGTCTCTATTGCTTGTTTGAAACGCACATGTCTTTGTTACCCTATATTTTGATCACGGTATTAGTGATCGTGCTTGCCATCGTTTCCTTTTACCTCTACAGGTACAAGGAAAAGTCTGTGGTTATTGAACGGAAACTCCTAAATGTCAAAAAAAGGAAGAAGTCCATCTCTGATACTTTCGAACTTTTGATGGATCATTCATCTGATTTTGTTTTCAAGTACGATGCCAAGGGAATGATTACGTATGTTTCAAGCAATGTAGATCGAATACTGGGCTTTCAAAAGGGTGAGAATGAAGTTCATTTTAGCGAAATACTTACATCAAATGCTGTCAATGATAAAATCCAGCGTCATATAGCTGGACGGTTTCAAAATGATGATGACCTAAGAAACCCAGTGTTCATTGAGGTATATGACTCTTCTAAAAAGACACATATGCTTGAAGTATTCGAGTTTCCATTTTCGAATGTCGACAGTGAGGTAGAATATGTGACTTGCATAGCGAAGAATGTCACCACCATTTATAAAGCTGAACTAGATTTAAAGGAAAGTGAACGCCAGCAATCTAGGATATTACAAGCCATTCCTGATGCTATGTTCACAGTAGATAATGAGTTCCGATACGTTGATTATCAGATTCATAATCAAGATAATCTATGGTATAAGCCAACGGATTTTCTAGGAAAAAGGATTACTGATATTATCCCAGATCCTTTAGGGACTATTTTTGAAGATGCCATTAACAATGCTTTCAAGACGGGAGAACTACAGACACTGGAATATGAGTTTGGGAAACCAGGGGCTAAGGAGAATTTCGAGGGCCGTATTATAAAGCTTGACGAAAATAGAGCCCTCATTATTGCGAGAGACATTACACCACAGAAGAAGCTAGAAATTGAGCTAAGAAAGGCAAAAAATGAAGCAGAGTCAGCGGCCAAGACAAAGAGCAGTTTCTTAGCGACTATGAGTCATGAAATCCGAACCCCAATGAATGGTGTAATCGGTATGACAAGTTTATTAGCTGAAACCGAGCTTTCGGAAGAACAGAAGGACTATGTGGAGACCATTCAAGCTAGTGGTGATACACTGCTGAGGATTATTAATGATATTCTAGATTATTCGAAAATTGAGTCAGGTAAATTATCGTTTGAAGAAACTGTTTTTTCACTTGAAAAAGTGATTCACGACTCATTTAGTCTATTCACTTTCGAAGCGTCTAAAAAAGGGCTATCTCTCAACACCAACATTGATGAAGATGTTCCTAAGTTCATCAAAACGGATAGAGGGCGGCTACGTCAGATACTTTTGAACTTACTTTCTAATGCCGTGAAATTTACTGAACGTGGGTCAGTGTCTTTAAATGTTGATTTAGAAAGCCAGACAGCTAAACACTTGGTATTGTGTTTTACCATAAAAGATACCGGAATCGGTATACCTAAGAAAAAGCTCAGTGGCCTTTTTCAAGAGTTTACTCAGGCTGACTCTTCGCATTCAAGACGATTTGGAGGTACAGGCCTCGGGCTGGCCATAGTCAAACGCTTGGTCAAACTGTTACAGGGAAAGATTTCTGTTAAGAGTGAAGTGGGTATTGGTTCAGAATTTTCTTTTACCACGCGCGTCAAACTGGCTACAAAAAAGAATCTGGCTGAAGTTGTGTTGAATAAAGCTGAGATGAGCAACGATAAATCCGACCAGTTGATAAGCAACGAATTTCCGCTGAAAATACTCCTGGCAGAAGATAACTCTATCAACAGAAGGCTGACAGGTATATTTTTGGAGCGTTTGGGCTATATACCGGATATTGCCCTTGATGGGCTTGAGGTAGTATCTATGGTAAAAGAAAACACCTATGACCTAATTCTATTGGACATATCCATGCCGAAGATGGATGGGTATGCGGCTGCAGATATCATCCGCGAAATGGAGTTTACTTCTCCTCCTTACATCATTGGCTTCTCTGCCAATGCCTTCCAAGAAGATATAGACAAAGCAATGAGTCACGGAATGGACGACTATTTGACCAAACCTATTCAATTTAATGTACTTCAGGATAAATTGATTGTCGCTGGCCAGAGAAGGTTTCCCTTTGTGTCTTAACTTGCCTACTCAATTTTAAGCATGAATTATTTTGTAACAGCTATCGGTACCGATAGTGGAAAAACCTTGTTGTCGTCTATACTAGTTGAAGCACTTAATGCGGACTATTGGAAGCCGGTACAAGCTGGAATGCCAACGGATAGTGACACAGTGAGCGCATTGATTAGCAATAAACTTAGTAAGGTGCATCCTGAAACCCACCTCTTGAAGATTCCAGCTTCACCACATGCCGCTGCAAAGTTTGAGCACTTGTCTATTCAAATGGATGATTTTGTTTTGCCAGAGGCAAGTAAGGAGATAGTGATTGAGGGTGCAGGAGGCGTACTGGTTCCATTGAACGAAAAAGATTTTGTTATTGATATTGCGGTTGCTTTAAAGGCCCCAGTTATTTTAGTGGCTAATCTTTATTTGGGAAGTATTAATCACACTTTACTCACGATTGACTATCTACAGCGAAACAATATTCCGGTCAAAGGGCTGATCTTTAATGGAGAAGCAAGCCCTGAGAGCGAACGGATTATTGAAAAGCATTCAGGCTACAAAGTACTATTAAGACTACCTAAGCTGGGTCTAATAAATAAAGAAGTGGTCCGATATTGGGCTGATGAATTAATGCTGAATTGGTATGAGTGATTGGATTGGAAGAGATAAAAAGGCCATTTGGCATCCCTTTACTCCTTTAAAGGGTATGGATGAACCTTTGATGATAGAGCGGGCTGAAGGGGTGAACTTGTACACATCATCCGGCAAAAAAATTGTTGATGTTATCTCGTCATGGTGGGTTAATATCCATGGGCATAGTCATCCGCTTTTGGCCAATGCAATAGCTGAGCAAGCTGCCAAATTAGAGCATGTGATTTTTGCAGGCTTTACCCATCAACCAGCGATCGAACTGGCTGAAAGACTACTGAAAATTTTGCCTAGTAATCAGTCAAAGATATTTTACTCTGATAATGGTAGTACTGCAGTTGAGGTGGCGATTAAAATGGCTTTTCAGTACTTCTATAATCAAGGCGATGAGAAGAAAAGAATCATCGCCATTGATGGAGCCTATCATGGAGATACCTTTGGTGCAATGTCGGTAGGAGAGCGTGGGCCATTCACTGATCCATTTGACCCTTATTTGTTTGATGTTGAATTCTTAGATTTTCCTACCGAGAGTAAGGAGGAGGCCGTTTGGAAACACTTTCAGTCGCTTGTTACTTCAGGCGATATTGCTGCTTTTATTTTCGAGCCGATTATTCAAGGGGCATCCGGTATGCGGATTTACTCTAAAGACCTGCTTGACAAAATGATCCAATTGGCACAAAAACACGATGTTATTTGCATTGCCGATGAAGTGATGACTGGCTTTGGTAGAACGGGTAGTTTATTCGCATCCGATCTGATTGAATCAAACCCTGACATATTTTGCCTGTCAAAAGGCTTAACGGGTGGGGCACTTGCCATGGGTGTTACAAGCTGTACAGATAAAATTCAGGCAGCATATCGTAGCAATGACCTCATGAAGACTTTCTTTCACGGACACTCCTTTACGGGAAACCCCATGACTTGTGCTGTTGCGAATGCTTCATTAGACATACTTTTGACAGATGAGTGCACAGAAAATCGTCAAAGACTACACGCTCGGCATACCGGTTTTCAATCCGTTCTTGATCAACAACCTCTCGTCCGCAATACAAGAGTTTTGGGTACAATAATCGCCTTTGAATTGAATACCGAAAAAGATACTTCCTACTTTAATGAAGCCAGACATCATCTCTATCCTTACTTTATCGACAAAGGGATTCTGATAAGACCTTTAGGCAACGTCATATACCTCATTCCTCCTTATATCATAACAAATGAAGATTTAGACTTCGTTTATGAAACAATTATTAACTTTCTAGAGGAGTATCCACGCCTTATTAATAGTCAAGAATTATGAAAAAGTATTTAGCCATTATATGTCTCTTTTTCTGCGTAACTGCACTTTCTGCCCAGCACGGAAATTATATTTATAAGACTGTAGCGATGCGAGCAAAGCCTGGTCAGTTGCTGGGACTCATAGATCTACTTAAGCAAGACATGGTAGATTCCAAAGTATTCATTGGTGAAAAACCACTTCTCATGCGCCATTCACAAGGCGATCAATGGGATTTGTTACTCATCGTACCAGTAGGTGTAGAAATGCAAGATTATTATACTGAAGATAACATTGAGGCAAGAGAGAATTCAAAAACTCAAGATCAGGAATATGGTAGCGCATATTTCGATATGGTCTCATGGCAGGAAGAGGGCTTTTATTTCGGGCCTCCGATAAGATTATTTAACAATAGAACCGGTAATCTAGGCTATTACCACGTGGAGATGTTTCAGGCACTGGCTGGTAAGCAAGGTGAACTATTGAATCAAAGGGAAAGAGAAAATATCTACTTAGCAGAGATTGATCGCGAGCCCAACTTTATTTTCACTAAAATTATCGGCTCACAAGTGGATATATGGACTTTAGGTCTCTACCGAGACATTAAGCATTTCGCTGAGAGTGCGGATATTCCCATTGAAAAGGAAAATGCTGCGGCCAAAAAAGCAGGGTTTGAAAGCGTGTATACCATTGGTAGCTATCTCAGGTCTCTATTACTTGAGCACCATGACACTTTAGCTGGGGCTGTAAGGGCTAATTAGTAGGTGCGCTAAAACTTCTCATGGTTTGTTTGATTTAAAGGCTATTTCAAGTCATTGGTAGTATTTTATCTGTTGTTTGGAGCTAGTATTTGGTCATTGATGTAGGGTATCTCTTTTCTAAGGGTTATTATTATTAATTGAAAAGGCGAGAGTCTCTTCAAAACAACCAAAACACCCTAGAAATGAGAAAGTCAGCCAAAACGATTTTTCCTTTCACCTTTTTAATCTTTTTTTTAATTCCTCTACTCTCTTCTGCTCAAATCGTAAAGCCTATCAAGGTCTTTGATTCGCGTTATGGAGGAGATTCACGAGATACAGATGTCAGTTCTATCCATACCAGTGATGGAGGTTTTTTACTGACTGCAAGTTCGCTTTCAGGTATTTCTGGTAATAAATCTACGCCCAATCAGGGCGATGATGATTGGTGGGCTGTAAAGACTGACAATCAGGGAAATATCGAATGGGATTTTAATTTTGGCGGTACTTCAGAAGAAGGTTTCGAAGCTGGCGCCATACAATTAGCGGATGGAAACTTCGTATTGGCGGGTAGAACAAGGTCAGGAGTCTCCGGCAATATTACCTCAGCCGCCTTAGGTGCTGATGATATCCTTGTTGTCAAAATATCAGCTTCAGATCAAAGTATTATATGGCAGTCACGGGTTGGAGGTAATGGTGCAGATTGGGCTTTTGATATAAAGGAAACCTCTGATGGAGAAATTATTGTGGGCGGTTATACTACTTCTACGGATCTTACAGGCATAACCCCATTGGGATCACTCGATCTTTATTTGGTGAAATTAAATGCTGTCACTGGAGATAAAATTTGGGAACGTACCTATGGAGGCTCGGGATTTGAGTCTGCCGATGAGCTCTTGGCCAATGAGTCGGGTGGTGTAGTAGTTGGTGCATATTCAGCGTCTACTGATTTATCGTTGTCGAATAACGGTAGCTTCGATTATTGGATATTCTCAACGGATAATAATGGAGATATACAATGGGAAGGACTCTATGGTGGCTCAGGCTTAGATGCTGTTCGTTCTATGACACAACTACCAGATGGAGGATACATATTTTCTGGGCAATCGAACTCAGCTGCAAGTGGGGATAAATCAGAAAGCGGTCGAGGGTTGGATGATATATGGGTGGTGAGAACCAATAGTACTGGTGAGTTACTTTGGGAAAAAACGATAGGAGGTGCTGGTTATGACTGGGCACAGGCAGCTTATGCACTACAAGACGGTTCTGTAATCATTGGTGGTTTTTCTAATTCTCCTATTGGAGGAGACAAGGCGAGTGACCCAATCAATGCTTCATTGGACATTTGGTTCTTTAATCTCGATGCTGCTGGAAACCTCACTTGGCAGGCAGATTTTGGAGGAGAAGGATCAGAAGGAGAGCTTAATTTTCCTTACTATGATGAGTTAACGCATGAGATATACTTGAGCGGAGGGACGCAGTCTGACCAAGGTCATTATCTGAGTTCACCGAATTTTGGGGGTGCGAATACCGATCTCTGGTTAGCAAAGTACAGAATCCATCAGGTTCCTGTGACTTCTTTGAATGCCTGTCAGGGTAGTACAACGAGTCTCTTCATTGATAATACCATTGCCGAAGGACTGAATAATAGAAGATACGAATTGAGAAATCCAGATAACTCGATTAACGGTGAGAGTTTCTCAGGGCTTGATTCCGAGCTAAGCTTAGAAACTGGAGTGATTGTAAGTGATACAACACTCACGCTATATGCTTTAAGTGATGTAGGGGATGGAAGTGTTTTAGAAGAACGCATTGGTGACGTATTCATTCAAGCCGGAGATGAACTACTGGTGAATGCACAGAATGTAGATATTGTTTTTGACGAACACTTGTGTTTTGGAGAAAGGGCTAAAGTGACAATTTCAAGTACTCAAGTAGGGGTCTTGTATTCCTTGTTAGATGTTGATGGAAATCTATTAGCTGCTAAAGAAGGTAATGGAAATGCTCTCAGATTAAGATCTAAAAAGCTCAAGTCATCGGTAGTCTTAAGTTTGAGACTTGAGAATTTAGAGACTGGCTGTCATATTATTCATACCTCACCAATTGTCATTGCAGTGAGCGATAAAATCTTGGCCAAAATGTCTTTCGATAGGAGGTCAATAAAAATTGATGAGCCTATTTCATTCTCCACAATAGATGATGAAGATATCGTTTCCTGGGAATGGACTTTTGATAGAAAGACTAAGTATACAGGAAAGGACGTTATCCATACCTTCAATAGACCTGGGGTTCATTGGATAAAACTCAAGGTTGAAAATGAGGACGGCTGTTCAAAGGTAATTGTCAAGAAAGTGCTGCTCAAGCGTAAGGTATTCTTCGGTATACCGGGCGTTTTTTGGCCTTGCACCAATCAAGGTGTGTTTAAAGCAAAGCTAAAACATACCAAAAAGGAGCAGTTAGTGGTTGTGAATGGCAGAGGTAAGGTAATCCATTCTGGCAAGAACGCTTGGCACGGTTTTGATAAAAGAGGAAGGCTAGTGCCGGCTGGTAGGTACTATTATAGGATTAAGGCAACAACGGTCGATGGTCAGTTATTTCAGAAGAGAGGCTCATTTTATGTCTCCTATTGATTAAGAATCTTAAATTCTTTCTAAGAATTTTTGAGCGTTTGATAAATGAGTTTTTTGTTTGTCTTCGGACATTTTATCGAATGTTCTCACTAGCATACCAAGCCTAGGGTTCTTGAGAAAGAAGTCCCTATTCACGTGCATAAACCTCCAGAATAGGCCATCCCAAATGGGTTGCCAATCATCTTTTTTATAATCGCTCATTTTTATAAGGTAATTCGAGCCGCTGATGTAGGGCTTGGTCGCGAAAAGGCCGCCATCGGCAAATTGAGTCATTCCATAAACATTGGGCACCATTACCCAGTCATAAGCATCGATGAATAATTCCATAAACCATCGATAGACTTCATCTGGATCGAACTCACAGAGCAACATGAAGTTGCCTAATACCATCAGCCGCTCAATATGGTGACAGTAGCCAGTTTTTAAGACTTTCTTTATGGTATTGTCAATAGGTACTATGCCGGTGGTTCCGTCATAAAACGAGGCTGGAATTTTACGCTCGAAGCCCCAGAAATTCTTGGTTCTCGAATAGCTTCCTTTGCATTCGTACATACCTCTGATAAATTCTCTCCATCCTATGATTTGACGGATAAAGCCTTCAAGAGCATTAAGGGGTACATCATTTTGCTTGGCATAATCAATGGCTTTTTTAATGATTTCCATTGGTGCTATTAAGCCAACATTAAGCATGGGTGTAAGTAAGCTGTGATGTAAGTAAGCTTGATCTTTTACTATAGCGTCCTCATAATCTCCGAACCCATGAAAACGATATTCAAAGAATTGTTGAAGCCATTTTTGAGATGCTGAATGACTTGTCGGGTATATTGATTTATCTGAGAGCTCGCCCAGATTATCAGGAAATTCTCCGTTTACATATTCAATCGCCTCTTTCCAATAGTTATCCGTGTCTGGAAATTGAATTGAGGGAGGGGTTTTATCCTTTGGGTACTTCTTGCGGTTGTCAGTATCGAAGGTCCACTTACCGCCAGCTGGTTGATCTTCATCTTCGATCAGTATGTTTCTTTTTACACGTTCTGATTTGTAAAACTTGGTCTGGAAGAATGATTTTTTATCAATTTTAAAGAATGAAGCGAGCTCTTCTCTGGTGTTAATAAAAAGAGGGTTCTCGTATTCCTCTAACTGGATGGTGTGGTCATTAGCTGCATTAGTCATTCGCTTCTCCAACCAGTTATCAGTCGGGTTGATCACATGGATTTTCTCTACCCCCTCATCTTTAAGTTTCGAGATAAGCACTCGAATATCTGATGACATTGAGGAAGAATTGATATAGGACACTTCAAGTCCCTTATCGACCAGAAATTGTTCGTGCCGCTTCATGGTGGCCCTATGAAAAGCGAGCTTGGTTCTATGAAAGTTAAACTCCTTGAAAAAGAGGTATTCCTCAATCAAATAGATCGGATGGTTGTTTTTGTAAACCTCGTGCGATTCAAAGAGCTGATGAGGAAAAAGAAGGTTGACGGATTTCATTTATTAGGTTTATTTCTTCGGCATCTTTCACTGCAGTATTTCACTTCCTCCCAGTTCAATTCCCATTTTTTACGCCAAGTAAAAGGGCGTTGGCAAATAAGGCAAATCTTTGTGGGGAGGTGCTGCTTTTTCATGAGTTAAAATCAGGAGCTTCTCTTACCCGGGCATAAGGGAAGTCCGCTAGCTTTTCTAATTTGTAATAAGAATTAAGGCCTGATATGCCGATCGTTTCCGCTATGGTTAGATCAATATAGCCTTGCTCATTCATAGCATCATCAGGTATGATCAGGTGTTCAATTTGACCTACAATCATGGTAGTACCACTCGATTTTATAGGTACGCTCTCTACATGTTTAAGCCCCATCTTTAACCAACTCTCTTTTACAAACGGGGCGTGAAATTCTTCTAGTGTTTCTTCTGTTAAGCCGCAGGCCTCAAATTCAGAAACGTCATGATCGAATTTTGCTGAAGTGTAATGAGCATTTTCAATGAATTCAGTGCGAATGTGATTAATCGTAAACCAGCCATTTTCATTGATGTTCTCCTGAGTATGTCTTCTAACCTCACCGCTTGGTCGAACAATGAAGCCTAAATATGCGGGGTTGCTACCCAAGTGTACCACTGAGCTGATGATGGCTAGGTTAGCTTGTCCTCCGTTAGATCTAGTACCAATGAGGTTACCTGGCTTAATCCCAGAAATTGAATTGATGATGTTTAGTCGTTTGACTCTTTCGGTATTTTCTATATCGGTTTTTGATAGGTACATGTTTAGTTGTTTCGGGTGTGCGTTTTTACGATTCTCTTTTTTTCTGCTTTTACGGCCTCATGCTTTCGATGACCCCAAATTTTATCTCGTGCGAGTTTTCCGCTCTTTTGTAGATCGACTAATGGTTCGGGGTATTCAGACGATTTATCTAATTGATTGAAAACTCGATCCATTGCCGTCATTTTCCATGGTTCGTGAATAAAGTCTTCAGGTACTTCCCTTAATTCAGGGACCCACTTTTTAATGAATTTACCTTTTGGATCGTGTTCTTGCGATTGCTTTACGGGGTTGTACATTCTGATTGTGTTCACTCCCGTTGTGCCGGCTTGCATTTGAAATTGTGGGTAATGAATGCCCGGTTCGTAATCGAGAAAGAGATTGGCCAAGTGGTAAACTCCAGTCCTCCAATCTTGGTCTAGGTGGTGGCAAAGTAGGGATACAACCATGGCCCTCATTCTAAAATTAATCCAACCGGTAGTCTTTAAGCATCGCATACAGGCATCAAATAAAGGGAAACCTGTTTTACCATGCTTCCATGCGTCAACAAAATCTACGTTGAGAGGCCGTTCTAGTAATTCATACCCTTGGTTAATACATTTCGTCTCATAAGTACATTCGACTTCAAATTTTTGGATAAAGTGGCAGTGCCATTTTAACCTTGAGAGAATACCATTGAAAGCTCTTTTATGCGATGGGTAATTGGGGTGGTGTTTAATGTGTCGGACAGCCTGTTTGATGCTCAAATTTCCCCAAGCCAAATAGGGCGAAAGCCTCCCACATGAAATTCTGCTTTCGGCTGGTTTTGAGATTAGTCTATGATAGTTTTTACCACGGTCTTCAGTAAGGGATTTCAGGTATTTCCATGCGTTGGATTCGCCTGCCGGCTGAAATGTGTCTGGGTAGACTTGTAGTTTCCCCAATAAGTCTGACGGCAAGTCAAAGGGGTGTTTTAAAGGGTTGAGGGTGTTTTTGGTGAACTTGTTCTGAATGGCTGGTTGACTCATTGTCACATACCATTGCTTGTCCCAGCCATCTCGATTGGTAATTCCTCTTTCAATACCATCACGTTTGAATTCAGTCCATTGCGTACCATTAGACTTTAAAAGAGTACCTACCGCCTTATCTCTGTCCCAAGTGATTTGAATACCACTTTCTCGATAAGAAAAAACTTGTTTGACGTCAAACAAATCATGCAAGTGTTTGAATACATCGGTTGCCTCTGCATGGAACACTGCTGCTTGCCTATTAAATCGTTTAAGCTGTTGATTGAAGTCTAATATGGAATGATAGATAAACTGTAAGTGCCTAGTGGAGGTATCGGCATATTGCGTTAATGTAGGCTCAAATAAATAGATGATGAGGTAAGGTAAGTCAGCGTTTTCTGCGGCATGTAGTGGGGCATGGTCCTGTGTTCGTATATCCCGCTTTAGCCAAACAATATTGATCGACTCCTTTACCATGCTTTAATCTCTTTTTTACATTTCTTCCAAAAGGCAAAGAACGAAGGATAGTAGCCAGTTACTTCAAACATCCAATCTCGGGCATCTTCTTGACCAGTGTAATGTTTGTTCAATGGATGTTCCTTAAAGGCGATTTCTTTTAATTGGTGTGTACTCACCAGCTGATCGAAACTGCCCGTATGGTATTGCAGATCCGTAATATTCTCCGATAGGGCCATGGCAAAGTCAATGCATCTACGAGATACTGGATACTGTTCGAACACTTGAGGTTCTATCAGGAAAATACGATTGGCCTTCTCATTCTTTCGCCAATTGGGGTCAAGGTTATAATAATTATAAATGAGTGTTGGAAGACTAGGATCAATCTTTAGTGGGTCTGTTTCGGGCGCATAAGTTGGTAAATCGGGTATGCGGGTTTCTAATAGTGGTGTTGGGATAGGGAGGTCTTCAAATTCGGCATAGTCTACATCTAAAAATGTATCTTTTTGATCGGAACGAAAGAAGTTATTGATGTTCTCTTGGTTGGCATAATACTTTTTATTTGCGTTTGCACCAGCCACCCATTGCCAGCTGAGGGCGTTGCTTGCCCAATCCCCATCTAATAGTTGATAGTACATCCATCGCGCTGGTATTAGCCAATGACTCTTTCCTATGTTGCAGGCTATTGAAGCCACATACATACGCATGTGGTTATGCATGTATCCTGTAGTTTCAAGAAGGTTTATGTGTTCATCAATAATGGAAATGCCCGTGGAAGCGTCAATAACGGCTGATGGCATTTCTTTATGATTGAAATCAGGCTGTGGATGCTTTAGGTCGGTATTGATTTGATCCTCCTTGGCGATCCATACCTGTTGCCAATAGTCTCGCCAAGCTAGCTCCTGAACGAGTTTGCCCATTTCCATCATTTTAAAACCTCTGGCTTTCAATCGTTCTAATACGAATTTGGTAGAGATTACTCCTCTAGAAATATAGGGTGAGAGGTAGGTGATGGCACCGTCTTGATGGTTTCTAGTCTTAGCATAGGCAACAGGGTCTATCGCGTCAATTCTTGAGAGAATTTGATCGTACTCGGTAGGAAAATTCATCTTTTTGAGATTTTATTTCCTGTGATTTGACGCTGCATTGTGCATTTGAATCGGTCAATGTCATCACTTCTCTTTTTTAGATGTTTTTGACTGATACCACTATTCACACGCTTTCTCCACAGCTTAAAGCTTGAAGACTTTAAAGTCTTGCGCATCAGCTGAATAACTTCTTTTTCGGGTAGTCCAAATTGGTGATGGATGGCCTCGAAGGGAGTACGGTCTTCCCAGGCCATTTCGATGATTCTATCGTGTTCTCTTTCCGTCAGTTGACTCATAGCAACTGAAGAACTAATTGTCGCTTAAACTGTTTGTGATCTATCGATTACTTTTCGTCAGTCTCTAGTTCTTGGAGCTTGCGATTCGCGTTTTCATGTTTAGGGTCTAACTCGATTGTTCTTTTGAATGCACGAATCGCTCCAGCCTTGTCCTCATTGAGGAGCAGGGCTTCGCCATAGCTATTAAAAGCTCTGGGAGAGTGGGGATAAATAATCGTATTGAACTGAAAGGTGAGTAGGGCTTCTTGCATTCGGTTTGACCGTAGGAATACAAACCCAAGCGTATTAAGCTCTCGATCTTTGCCCACAAGGTGGTTCACTTCGTTGAGATGCATGCGCACATTCTTTACTACATCTACCATTGGTTCGGCTTCGAATAGATTGAGTAGGTAAGTTGCAGCTCGATAATTTGGTTCTGAGGGATAGCCAACCGCGATTTGAGCCAAATCTTGCTCAAGATCGTTTCTCGGGTATTCTACTATTCGGGCATATTCCGCTCCGTTTTGCTTGAAGATGAAAGTAGGAACACGATGGATTCTTAAACCTTCCTCCTCTTGATTTGGTCCTTGTTTATACTTTTCAACGCCATCATAAAGGGCGGTAAACTTCAGTTGACCTTCTTTCAATCCGAGGTCTTTCCACATTTTCACAAACTGAGGCACCCATCTTTTACTATCTCCACACCAAGTTCCAAGGAAAATATCCACCTGAGTGTTTTCTAGGCTTTTCTTCCAATCAGTTGAGGTTCCCTTCAAGGAGAATAGTTTTTCGTTCTCTTCATACCACTTTCGGTATACAGAATCTACTCGAAGTAAATCGAGGTCGAAAGGGCCAGCTAAGTGCCTTTCCGCTCGTGCGTTTAAGTAAGTTTCGGTTTCTTGAGCGAGAGATAATTGTGTAACGAGGAGGAGAGCTGTAAGCGAAAAAATCTTCATGTATAAAATTATTGGTCAGATGAATGACTTAAAGATAGAGCCTAAAGAGCAAAACAAAAAAGCCTCATTCTTACGGAAGAGTGAGGCTTTTGGGAAATCTTAATGTAACTATTAGATGGTCATCGTTGGATCGAAACGTTCTAGGTAGTCTGCTACGCGTCTAACGAACATTCCCCCTAAAGATCCATCTACCACTCTGTGATCGTACGAGTGAGATAAGAACATTTTATGTCTAATGGCAATGGCATCCCCTGTAGGAGTTTCAATAACGGCTGGTTTTTTTACAACAGCACCTAGGGCTAGTATACCTACTTGTGGTTGCATAATGATTGGTGTGCCCATTACGTTACCAAATGAACCTACATTAGAGATGGTATAAGTACCACCTTGAAGATCATCTGGCGTTAACTTATTCTCTCGGGCCCTTCTAGCAAGGTCATTTACCTTCTTCGTTAAACCAACTAAGTTGTACTGATCAGTATTATGGATCACTGGAACAATTAAGTTACCACTAGGCAGTGCTACTGCCATGCCTACGTTGATCGACTTCTTCTTCACAATGTTAGTCCCATCCACCTGGATGTTCATCATTGGGTAGTCTTTCAATGCATTCACAACAGCTTCCATAAAGATTGGTGTGAACGTGATCGGTTCACCTTCTCTTTCCTTAAATGTTTGCTTGACACGGTTTCTCCAATGAACAATGTTGGTAACATCAGCCTCTACGAATGAAGTAACGTGTGGAGAGATTCTTTTGGAATCAACCATACGCTCTGCAATCATCTTACGCATGCGATCCATTTCAATGATCTCGTCCCCACCAGAGATGGATACAGGCATTGGTTTCGGAGCGCTCGCAGATGGAGCAGGCGTTGCAACTGGAGCAGCAGTTGGAGCTTGAACACCACCTGCTGGCCTATTTTTCAAGTAGGCCATAATATCTTTTTTCGTCACGCGAGCGTCACGACCAGTACCTGGGACGCGCTCAAGTTCTGCCATTGGAATACTCTCTTGGCGAGCAATATTCATGACTAGCGGAGAGTAAAAACGGCCCGAAGTTGGTTCGTCTAAAACGGCTGCAGTAGCTTGAGGAACTGCATCATTGGCTTGGCCATTTACTGCGGCTGGTGCTGCTTCTTTTTTCTCAGCGGGAGGCGTTGAAGCTTCCGGAGCAGACGTTGCGACTGCGGCATCAGTTTCAATTTTCGCGATAGGAGCTCCAACAGGAACTACATCGCCTTCTTTAACTAAGATTTCCTTCAAAATACCCCCGTGAGTAGCAGGTACTTCAGTATCTACTTTGTCGGTGGCCACCTCAAGTACAGATTCATCTGCCTCAATAGTTTCACCTTCTTGCTTCAGCCAAGACAGAACCGTACCCTCCATGATACTTTCTCCCATCTTCGGCATTACCATTTCTACTATAGCCATAACTAAATACTAACGATTAAAACGATTGCATTGAACATCAAAAGTAACTCTTTTACCAAATATTATCAATGTTTTACTGCTTCAAACTTTTTCTAACCAAATTTAATACTGAAATCTCTGTTAATTCAATATTTAATATTCTATTTTTTGTCAATTGCAGCTTTTTTGCAACGGTTTGTTCACCATCGGCATATGCAATCCAAACAGTGCCGACAGGTTTGTCAGGCGTGCCACCATCCGGTCCGGCAATGCCACTACTCGCAGCGCCAATATCGGCCTTGAATAACTTCCTAACGCCTTCTGCCATCTCTTTCACACATTCTTCACTTACGGCTCCGAAATTTTCAATTGTCTCTGGTTTCACGCCCAAGATGTTGATTTTGTGATCATTATGATATGGAACCACCCCGCCTTGAAAGTAGCCCGAAGATCCAGCAATGCTAGTGATTTTGTGTTGCACGAAGCCACCTGAACAACTTTCGGCCAGCGAAAGTGTTTTGCCTTTGGCCAATAACATTTCTCCAATCGCCTGTTCCAAGGTCATTTTGTCATAACCATAAATATATTTTCCAGCTAAGGGTAGCAATGTTTCTATGATAGATGCAACCTCTTGCTTTAGCAATTCTTTGTTATCGCCAATTGCGGTAAGCCTCAATTTGACATGCCCAATGCTTGGCAAGTAAGCCAATGAGATGTGATCAGGAAGGCTTTCTTCCCAAGTTTTAATTTTGTCGGCTAGGTAAGATTCACCAATACCAACAGTCTTGATCAGCTTGTGATAGATGACTGGGGTTTGGAAGAACGCTCTCAGTTTTGGTATTACGAGCGTGTTCATTATGTTCTTCATCTCATGTGGAACACCTGGCAAAGAGACAAAGATTTTTCCGTTGCGCTCATACCAAGTTCCCGGGGCTGTGCCTAATTCATTGTGTAATACTTCTGCAATTTTTGGAACAAGTGCTTGTCTTCGGTTAAGTTCTGTGAACACCCGTCCTCTACGTTCAAAGAAGTCTTGCACGTGCTGGAGAACATCGTGATTCATGACGATTTCACTGTCAAAATACTTAGCTAGCATGGGCATCGTTAAGTCATCATTTGTAGGGCCAAGCCCACCAGTTATGAGTACCATGTCAGCCCTATTTTCGGCTTCGGAAAAGGCTGATAAGATCTCCTCCTCTGCATCACTTACTGTAGTCATTCGGATCACCTGAACACCCAATTTATCGAGTTCGGCACTCATCCATTGCGAGTTAGTGTCGGTTATTTGACCGTAAAGAATCTCATCTCCAATGGTGAGAATTTCTGCGAGTACTTTTTTCATTCAGAGAACTGTAAAACTTATATACTGTGATCGAGTGCCTGCCGAACATCGGCCAGAATATCATCAATATGCTCTAAACCTACCGAAATGCGAATAAGTTCTGGCGTAATGTCAACTTTTTGTCTTTCATCCTCGCTGAGCTTAGCATGGGTGGTTGACGAGGGGTGCGTTACGATGGTTCTGCTATCGCCAAGATTAGCTGTCAAAGAGCATATTTTGATTGCATTTAAGAAACGCTTTCCTCGTTCTATGCCACCTTTGATTCCAAAAGAAACAACTCCGCCACCTGCTGACATTTGTGATTTGGCTATTTCATATTGAGGGTGCGATGGAAGGAAAGGATATTTAATCCATTCAACCTGGTCATTTGATTCTAGAAATTGAGCGAGCGCCAAGGCGTTATCACAGTGTCTGTCCATTCTTACGGCCAATGTCTCAAGGCTTTTGGAAAGTATCCATGCATTGAATGGCGACATGGCTGGTCCGGTACTTCTGCTGAAGGCATAGATCTCTTCGATCAGCTCTTTTTTACCAACAGTTACGCCTCCCAGGACTCTGCCTTGCCCATCGATGAATTTCGTAGCCGAGTGAATGACTAAGTCAGCCCCAAAGGATATTGGATTTTGTAAATAGGGGGTGGCAAAACAATTGTCTACCACTAAAATCAGGTTGTTCTTTTTAGCGAATTTACCTAGCCAATTAAGATCAACTAAATCCACACCCGGGTTGGTTGGCGTTTCTACGTAGAGTAGTTTAGAATGAGGGGTAACAACTTTTTGCCATGTAGCCGTGTCTTTAAGGTCGACATAGGATGTTGAAATGTTCCATTTAGGAAGTATTTTGTTAAAGACTGTATGAGTCGAACCAAAAATTGAACGGCATGAGATAATGTTATCTCCTGCTGATAACAAAGCGGCAAATGTTGAGAATACAGCTGCCATGCCTGAAGCAAAAGCATAGCCTGCTTCGGCTTGTTCCATGGCGCAAATTTTATCGACAAACTCTTGTGTGTTGGGGTTACTGAAACGGCTGTAGATGTTTTTATCTACCTCACCTGCAAAAGCTGCCCTCATCTCTTCAGCATTCTCATAGGTGAAGCTGGAGGTAAGGTAGAGGGGTGTTGAATGCTCTTGCGCATGAGTTGTTCCGATTTGCTGTCGGATGGCCTGAGTTTCAAATTTTTGAGATTTGTCCATATCAGTCAATTGTTGACCAAAGATAATTGCTCCTGTGGCTCGAGAAGTGAAGCAGGGTAAAAACTTTAAAATGAATTAGAATGAAGGTGATGAAAACGAATTTTTATAAACTGACCGCTTTGATAATTATCATGTCGGTACTTTCAGCTTGCGAGAATGAAGCCACCACGCCAGAGGTGGACGGTGCAGATTTGATCGGTACTTGGACGGTTACCTCGGCTGTGTCTACCAATTGTGATGAGGCTGATGAAAACGGTTCGTTTGGAACTGTTTGCACAAGCACTGATTGTTTGAAAGTAGAGTTCAAACCAGATGGCACCTTTGTGAGTACTGAACTTGATGGGGGTGTGACGACTATTGATAACGGTACTTATGAAGTGACAGGAAATGAGATTACAATTACTCAGGGCACTGATGTGCAAATCGCTACTTATGAGGTTATGGATGATACATTGACCTTGAATGGAAGAGAAAATGAAACTGGTTGTGATGTTACGACTAACTTAGCCAAGGACTCGTAATTCAGGGTTTTGTACCTCTTAGTTGTGGTTGATGCTGATGTGACACCCGATGGCTTACACTAGGCTATCATTATGGAATTATGTCAGTGGTGCGTTTGAGTAGTTGAGATGTATTAGGTTTGCCAATACGTAATGTTGCTGACAAAAGATAACATCACAGTATCCAATCTTTGTACTAAAATTATCAACCATGAAGAAACTACTATTTCTTTCACTGTCCATTTTAGTAATGGCATGTGGTGGAACGAAAACAGAATCTGAATCAGTTTCAGAAGTACAAGCAACTCCCGAAACCCATACTGATCACCATTCATCTTCTATTGCCAAAGTATTTGAAGCGCATGGCGGTTTTGACAATTGGAGTGCGCTCAAAACACTCTCCTATGAGAACGGAGGTCAAAAAACTTTAGTAGAGCTACAAAACAGGTACACCCGCATTGATTCGGAGAATCAAACTGTGGGTTATGACGGAGAGAAAGTTTGGGTAAACCCACCGAGTGAAAATGCAGCAAGACAAAGAATGAGGTATAACCTCATGTTCTATTTCTATGCTTTCCCTTTTGTAGTGGGCGATCCTGGAATTGTATATGAAGATTTGGCACCAGTTGAATTACAAGGTAGTAGTTACAATGCCGTCAAGGTTTCGTACGGTGATGGTGTCGGAGATTCACCAAAGGACAACTACATCGTTCTTTCTGATCCAGCTACTAATCAAATGAAATGGTTGATGTATACGGCTACATTTGGAGGTGAAGATGCCAGCGATCGTTATAGTCTTATCAAATATGAAGGTTGGAAGGAATTTGAAGGAGTAATTCTACCGAGTTCGCTACAATGGTATCAATACAGCAATGGCGTAGTTGGAGAGCCTCGCGGTGGAGCCAGAGTTTTTGAAAATATTCAAGTGTCCAAGGAGTATCCTGCAATGGATAATTTTACGATGCCCGAAGGTGCGCAAGACGTTACCAACCCTGCTTCATAATACTTGAGAAATCACAAGAATTTTAAGCCCGAATCATTATGATTTGGGCTTTTTTAACCTTGACTCCCTCTTTTGAGTGCGCTTTTTTACCATTTTGGTAAAATAATTGATTTTTGAGGACCTATTCGATGCTGGCTTTATAACTGTTTCAGATTAAAACCGTAAATTGAACGATCAGTCTTAACAGCTGAGAAACCTATCTTTTTCCGTGTGGAGTTTTTTTCACAGTGGGATTAAACTCTACAGTCTCATGTAGATTACTCAATGTATAACACGTTTTATTAATTGGAACATAAGTTGCACAACGTTACTTATTCAAAACTTATAACAGATGAAAATTAAAAACACCCTACTTTTTAATGCCTTCAAAGGTTTGGCCTTTACGGGATTAATCATTCTAATGACAGCTTCATGCAAAAGCCAAAAAGCTGTTGCGGATTTAGAGCCAAATGTGCCAGAACCAGAGGTTGTAGATGAACCAACACCCGAGCCACCACCAAAGCCAGAACCTGTTAAGCCAAAAGAACCAAGCGCAAAGGAAAAGCTAACGGGAAGTTTAAACTCGTATTTTTCGAGTATAGCGAATGCTTCGTCCACCACGGCAGCTAACAGAAATATTCAAGAAGCGCTCAAGTTATTTGGTAGTTCAGATGCACCAGTGTTAATCATTTTCTATTCAGCCAATGGGCAGGAAGATTTCGATGAACCTACTACAGTAACGAAGTATTTAAACTATCTGAAGGATCAAGGTAAAAATCCACACAAGGTAAAAGAGCTTGTTTTGGACTCTCTAGGAAGAGTGAAAGAGCTAGTTCTGATTAAAAAGTAGTATCACGTTTATTCAAGACATCATGAAAAATTATATAACAAGATTATCAATTGTATTAACGGTTATCTGCTTTCTAGGAATTAACCTTTCTGCTCAAACTGCAGTAGACCCGAATAGAGAAAAAGCTATTGATTCCCTCGCTCTGGAGAAAGTCAAAGACCTAGGAAAATACATTAGCATTATAGGAAACAAGGATACGCCATTTTCAGAAGCCACCCGTGTAATGGATCGTGCAGAAGAACTATTTGCACCAGGTAGCGAAATGGGTGTTTCTTCACTAGCATCAGAAGAAATCGAGTATTACAAAGTCAGAGAATACTTTAAGCGATTAATGGCCTTGAATTACGATAAGGTTTCAATCGAGTGGTACGATGTGCAATACATATCTGATCTAGAAAGACAGCCCGATGGAAAATATGTTGGTGTAGTTACCGTTTACCAGAAGTTTGAAGGAAAAAGCGGTGACTTGTTGAAATACAAAGACACTACAAAGAAAGACATCACGATTTATGTTGAGAAAAAGTCGACCCAAATTGCTGGTAGAACAGTAGAGTTTTGGGATGTGATTTTAGGAGATATCAGAGTTTCGGAAACTTCCGTATGATTAAGAGAGTAGGCATATTTTTAATAGTACTGTGTGGCGTTGTCAGTTTTGGCAACGCCCAAATTGTTGATGAAGACTATGAGATCGAACAACAATTGTTGGCCAGTACTAAACAGCTCAATCAATTTTTTAAACGCTTTAATGGGGAGGAAAACAATAGGGGGAATGAACTAGAGCCTGGTGATAGGCAGTATCGAAACCCTCGGTTGAGAAAAAGATTTATGAGTATGCTTTTCGATGAAGAATATGCTCAAATATCAAAGGACCTAAAGACACAATTCATTAATGAAGTGACAGACTCAGACAATCCTAAGTTTTTGGGCTTAAGGTCGAACGAGTGGTTCGCAGTAGTAAACACTACTTTTATATACGAAGGTGGCGAAGAGCCTCTAACACTGTACATGCAAATGCAAGAAGAGGGGCTAGGCTATGAGTGGGTGATTTCGAATATTTCTTTCGAGCCTTACAAACGATTGTTTAATAAACAACGGGGAGAAACCAAGGAATTCCTACACCCAATGAGTCACGAGCTGGATTTTATGAACCTCAGAAAGGCATTGGTTAAGAATGGAAGCCCAGAGTCATATACCTTGGCTGATTTTCAACCAGACTACCTAACACTCTTTCTGTACGAGGTTAAAAAAGGTCTTCTGAAATTTAGTACAGTGAATAGAATTAGCTTTCACTTTTTTACGCTAGATGGTTGGTACTTCACTTTGAACAATTTCAATCGGACTGGCTACAATACTGGCTGGTTAATTTCCGATTTAACAGAAATCAATAAGCCCCAGAAAGAACAGCTATTGAAAATTATTTATGATCAGAAATAAGACATTTCTCATCGTTTTTCTATTGGGTGTTTTTCAAAGTGGCTTTAGTCAAACAGAAACTCCCTCTGATACTGTGCCCGATCCAGAAATTAAACAGGCCGCTGCAATGGTTGAGGCTGTTGAGTATTACTTCAATTTAGTAGGGGCTAAGAGAACAAAAACTCAAGAAAAAGAAACCATTATTAACGAGAGCTATAAAAAGCTCTTTCTAAACGATCGTGTGCAAGTGGAAGATGACTTGCAGGAAAATCGATCAACACAAATTTTTAAAGACATTCAAGCTTACCTCAAAGACATTGATTTCTTCTTTCAAGAAGTGCTCTTCGATTTTGAAATCAATAAAATTGACAGGCTCTACACCACAGATAGTATTCCCTATTTTAAAGCTGATATTACTAGAAACCTGAGTGCGATTGGTATTCAAGGAGATACACTGAAAATTTCAGGCCAAAGGTTTATTGAATTGAATTTTGAAGGCCCACAGCGGGAAATTAAAGTTGCTAGTATCTATACCGATAAAATAGATCGAGCGCGACAGCTGAAGTCTTGGTGGTTGAACCTTTCATTAGGCTGGAAAACGATTTTCCAAGATGAGATTGGTATCTATGATGATAGTCTGACAGTTGATGAACTCACGCGAATTGCCAGAATGGATTCTTTAGACCTCTCTAATAATAGCTTGATCGTAAACTTAGACCCCATCTATGTTTTAACCGACTTAGCTTACCTCAAACTTTCTAATTCATTTGTCACAGATCTTAGTCCACTACTATCCATCAATCGCTTGAAAGTGCTAGATGTTTCTCAGACTTCGGTTCATGACTTAAGCCCTCTGAAGTACCATACTGACATTGAAAAAATGGTGCTTTATGATTGCCATATTACTGATTTTGGCGTTCTGGGCTTTTTCGAAAAGCTGAATTTTTTAGATATGAGAGATTCTCAAATAGCAGATTTGAGCTTTGTGTCAAGTTTGATTTCACTTAATGAGCTCAACCTTTCAGGGACTGTTGGAAGTAATTCCATCATGTTCTCGAATTTGAAAAAGCTTAAGGTTTTGAATCTTGAGAATAGTAGCCTGATTGATTTGAAAGGATTTGATGGCTTGGAAAGCCTAAAAGAACTAAACCTTGAGGCTACAGGAGTCAACGATATTCAAAACTTATCAGGCTTGTCAAAACTTTCTATTTTGAATATTTCAAACACCAAAGTCAAGGATATTTCAGCACTCATTGAAATGAAATCACTTAAGAAAGTCTATGTGGACGGCCTGACCCTTGAAGAAGCACAAGTTGACAGTTTTATCAAGAACAATAACGCTTTGCTGATACGAAACACGGAGGAACTACAACTATGGTGGAGTGAGTTGTCACAGCCTTGGAAGGTGCTCCTTGCGAATAAGCTGCGTGTTGAAAATCCCTCTCCAGAGCAGTTAGTAAGGTTACTAAATATCGAGTCTTTGGATGCTGATAATGCAGGTTTAAAGACCCTAGAGCCATTGAAATTGCTGAATAAGCTCAAGTCCCTAAATGTGAGTAATAACAATATCAAAAGCCTCCTTGGAATCAATGAGCTCAAAGAATTGACTTCTATTAAGCTCAATAATACTAATGTAAGTGACCTATCCTTATTAAAGACTTTTGGAAAATTGGAGCTTATCGAAGCAGAAAATACAAAGGTGAGAGAAGTGGGTATGTTGGCAAGTTTGAAAAACCTTAACTATTTAAATGTGGATGGTGCTACCATTGAAAAGGCATCTGTTTACACCTTGCTCGCTTCCAACCCTTCATTAAAAATTAGATTTCAAACGGGTGCGTTAACCCAATGGTGGTCTTCATTAAGCGAAGATTTTAAAAGGTTTCTTGGCGAGAATAGGAAGCTATCAGCTAGCCCTTCACCTGACGAATTGCACGAGCTTGTTGGCCTTAAACGAATTGAAATCAATGGAGCAATTAATTCAGAAGAACTGAGATATTTTAGCGAATTCTTTCAGCTAGAAACTCTAATGCTTACGAGAACAGGCCTGACCAGTCTGGATCAGCTCGCGGATAACGGTACCCTAAAATCATTGAGCATTACCGAGACACCTTTGGAGGGTCTTACCTCATTGCTCAAGTTTAAGGATCTGACTAAACTAGACATTAGTAATACACCTATAAATGACTTGGAGCCATTGTCTAGCCTGATCAAGCTCAAGGAGTTAAACTTCTCGGGCACCACAGTCAAAAGACTAAGAGGCTTAGATGAGCTGAAAGCTTTGGAAGTGGTCGATTGCTCGAATACACGTGTGTCACGATTGGATGAGCTGCATGAGCTTTCAACATTGAAGCAGGTGGTCTGTTTCAACAGTCGGCTTAATGGTAGAGATATTGAAGGCCTTAAAGAGGCTCAGCCAAAAGTCAAGATTGTTTATTATTAAGCTTGATATTTTTTGAAGACAGCGGTAGCAATGTGCCCTCCAAAACCGAAGGTGTTGCTCATGGCGTAGTTCACAGTTCTTGACTTTGCCTTACCAAGTGTCAAATCATACTTATCTGCCCATTCTGGTTCTACATCTTTTGTGTTGATGGTAGGAGGTATAATGTCATCTCTAGTTGCCATGATGCTGGCAATAGCCTCTATGGCCCCCGCAGCGCCCAATAAATGACCTGTCATGGATTTTGTAGCACTGATGTTCAGATCAGGATTTTCTCCAAATACCCTAGCAATTGCTTTCAGTTCGCTCACATCACCCATAGGTGTGGAGGTAGCATGCATGTTGATGTAATCGATATCTGGCGCTGTTATTTCTGCCTCACGCAAAGCTTCATTCATACCCAGAAATGCACCTTCGCCTTCGGGGTGTGTTCCGGTAAGATGGTAAGCATCGGCTGCCATTCCACCACCGACAACCTCACCAAATATCTGAGCACCTCTTGCTTGCGCATGTTCAAGTGATTCGAGAATTAGTGCACCTGCTCCTTCGCCCATCACAAACCCATCACGATTGACATCAAAAGGTTTAGAAGCACCTTGCGGGTCTTCATTGTTTGTCGATAGTGCTCTGGAAGCATTGAAACCTCCCAGACCTGCAATGGTAATGGGAGCTTCTGATCCACCTGTCACTATCATATCGGCTTTGCCCCAACGAATGTGATTAAAGGAATCAATAATGGCCGTAGTGGAAGTAGCACAAGCAGATATGGTGGTAAAGTTTGGTCCACGTAAACCATATTTGATTGAAATAATACCAGAAGCTATATCAGCAATGATCTTTGGGATAAAGAAGGGGTTGAATCGAGGTGTCTCACCATTCTTGACAAAGTCGATCATTTCTTCCGTAAAAGTCTCAATACCGCCATTACCAGAACCCCAAATCACACCAACGCGATTCGTGTCTAAACTTTCGAAATCTATGCCCCCATTTTTTATGGCTTCTTCAACCGCCACCAATGCGTAGGAGGTAAAACGATCATACCGTCTAGATTCACTTTTAGGTATGAACTCAGCCAAGTCAAAGTCTTTGAGTTCACAAGCAAAATTGGTTTTGAACTTGGTGGTATCAAAGCGTGTGATAGGACCCGCACCACTTTTTCCAGCTTTTAAGTTATCCCAAAAGCTTTGAAGATCATTTCCTATGGGTGTTAAAGCACCCATTCCTGTTACAACTACTCTACGCATGGCTCTTAAGTTCTAGTTTTGATTGTATGTAGCTTTGCAAGCTACTGGCTACTTGATTAAAATATTGAGGTTGTTCCATTGTTTTGGCTACCAGAATTCCTCCTTCTAGCATAGCAATGAAAGTATTCGAAAAACTGATCGCGTCTATTGCAGGATAGACTTCCATTTTTCTTTGACTTGCCTTCACAATGCTTGCAATTTCTTGACGCCAAAGGTCGAAAGTCATCTGTACCTTATCTTTTAGTAGGGGATGAGCATCATCCGCTTCTATGGCACTATTCATCAAAGGGCATCCTCCGTTGGCGGCAACTTCTGTATAGTGCTGCTGATAGAATGATACAAGTGCCGATAGTTTATCAATCGCACTTCCGTTGATAGCAATTGATTTGTACAGGCCTTTTTGAAGAAACCGAAGGTTGTATTCAAAGCAGGCCATTGCTAGCGCGTCCTTATTACCAAAGTTGCCATAAATGGCTCCTTTTGTAAGTCCTGTGGCATTGGTCATGTCAGAGAGGCTAGTAGCATGTACTCCCTTTTTATTGAAAATGGGTGCTACTTGTTCAATAATAAATGCTTTGGTGCGCTCTGACTTTTTCATTTCTCGAGATAAAAATATACCAAATGGTATATTAATACAAGTAAAACATGATGCTTTTGCCTGCGTTAGAGAATTTGTCTATTCCATGGTCGGTTTGAAATCGACCGAGACAATCTCTTACTTAAGGTCTATAAACGTTAATTATGAAGCTCAAAACTGTCATTACTCTTTTACTGATAACTGTTGGTATCAACTATTCCTATGCCCAAGAAAAGAAATGGGTGAATCCAATTATTAAAAATTACGGAGGCATAATGGATTTGGAGAAAGTAGATGTAGCACCTGATCCTGATATGGAATATAAAATCCTAATAGAACTGGTGCATAAAATAGATAAGGAATCTAAAAGGGCTGCCTTTTCAGCATTGAATGTGGCGCGTTTGATAAACCTTCATGCAGTAGGCGGTGTGAAACCAGAAAATCTGAAAGTGGCTGTAGTGATACATGGAGGTGCTACTAATTCAGTCTTAAATCAAGAGGCCTTTAATAAGCGATATGAAAAGGATAGTCCATATGTACCCTTGTATAAAGAGTTAATTGAGGCGGGTGTAGAGGTAATTGTTTGCGGTCAGTCTTATGTGAGCTATGGGAATAGTTTTGATGACCTGATGGAAAATGTGAAAGTTGGAACCTCAGCATTAACAACTATCACTACTTACAACCAAAAAGGGTACACTTATTTCAAGTGGGACTAGCCAATCGCCAAATAGTTTATTGAATATGTCTAGAAAATTCACTCTATTTAGAGTCAAGACAAATCAATTTTCTTATGGCTAGCATCAAGCGTATTTTTTCACTTTTCTTTATCCTATTTATTACTCAAGCAGCTATCTCGCAAGAGATGATCAACCCAGTGATCAAAAGTTATGGAGGTATTTTTGATGCGCCTCACGCTACTGAAAAACCTGATCCCAATATGGAGTACAAAGTTATCATAGACGTGGTGACCGGAGATTCTAAAATGGATGAGCCATTCTATTCTATTATTAATGTAGCTCGCTTAATGAATTTACATGCGATGGGTGGTGTCAAGAAGGAGAATATGAAAATTGTACTCGCCATTCACGGTGGTGCGGTGTGGTCTGTATTGAACAATGAAAAATACAATGAGAAGTATGGTATTGATAACCCACACATCCCTTTGTTCAAAGAGTTGCAGGACGCTGGTGTAAAAATATTCGTTTGTTCTCAATCAATGATGGGTAGAAATATCGATCACACTAAACTGGCTCCAGGCATTGAAACGGCCACCTCTATGCTCACTACTATGACGACTTATCAATTAAAGGGGTACGCTGCGTTGAAGTTTTAAGTTTGGGCTATAAATATTGAAATAAGTGCCCATAGAAAGACTCCAATCATTAGGAGGGTAATAACCGTTCTGAGAATAGAAGTTCTATAGTTCCTGCCAGCCTTTTTCTTTCTTATTGATAATAACTCATCAAGATCAGGATTTTTTTCGACCCTTTTTGTACCGCTTACCCGAGTGTAATCCTCGTAGACGGAGCCATTTTTAAAAGGCCTTTTCTTTGATTTTTCATTTTTGAATTGGGGTAAGAAGGAGGGCCTGAAAGCCATAATGCTTTAATTTACGCCTTTAGAACTGATTGATCACAGTGACGCCATGATTCTTGAATTCATTCATTTTAGGGAGTAATTCAACCCCTTGATCCAGCGATACTAATTGACCAATAAGTTTTTCTGGCGCAAGGTTTCCATCCTTGATCATATCGAGCATTTCGGGATATACATGTGCCTGCATGCCATGGCTACCTATGATTTCCAGTTCGTTGGCTACCACCAAGTGCATTGGAAGCCTAGGCTCATAATCATCTCCAGCCATTAGGCCCACCTGAATATGCTTACCTCTCTTTTTTAGGCTACTGATCGAATTATAACAAGTAGTCTTATTACCGAGGGCGTCTAAAGATACGTGTGCCCCACCTTTGGTGATTTTTTTTATCGCCTCAATTGGATTTACTTTCTTAGAATTAACCGAAAAATCGGCACCAATAGACTTTGCGAAGGTCAGTGTTTCATCATTAATGTCAATAGCGATTACTTTGGCACCTTTGGCTTTAGCAATCATGATGGCGGATAGGCCAACGCCACCGCAGCCATGTATTGCTACCCATTGATGGGCTTGTACCTTCCCTTGATAAATTACCGCTCGGTATGACGTAATAAACCTACACCCTAAACTAGCGGCTGTCTCAAAGCTGATTTCTTCCGGTAGATGAACTAGGTTAATATCCGCATAATGAATGCTTACATATTCTGCAAAACTACCCCAATGGGTAAAGCCGGGTTGAAACTGTTTGTCGCAGACCTGATGATTACCAGAGGCACATTCATCGCACTTACCGCAGCCACCAACGAAGGGTACGGTTACGCGATCGCCTACTTTGAATTGAGTAATGCCTTTCCCGATTGCAGCTACCCTTCCGGCCAATTCATGTCCAGGGACGTGTGGTAATTCGATGTCACTATCATGTCCCATCCAACCATGCCAGTCAGACCTACAGAGCCCTGTGGACTCTACCTTCAACACGACTCCTCCTTTAACTGGAGTGGGGTCCGGTAATTGCTCAATCGTTATTGGTCCTTGAAATTTTGTGTAGAGCGCTGCTTTCATATGCGGAAAATAATAATAGCTGCCTAAGGCGCCATAAAAGTTTCTAATTCTTATTTTTGACAGACAAATGTTAGATATTAAAAAACCGCTAATACTGCTCTTTTCGATATTGAGCATCGGATTATTAACATCCCTATTACCTCAAAGGAATAGCTTTGAAGGGTCAGTGACTTATAAAATTAACTATATAGAACTACCGGATGAGATGGCTGGCATGGAATCAATGCTACCCCAATCCACAACTATGTCTCTGAAAGGAGATAAGATAAGGATTACGCAAGAAATAATGGGCGGAAGTCAAGTTGTTGTAGTTGACAACAAGAAGAAAGAGAGTCATATACTTATGGATATGATGGGCCAAAAAATGGCAATATTGATATCCAAAGAAGAAATGGAGGCCTCTGAAGCAAATGAGAAGAAGCCTAAAATAGAATTAGAAGAAGACTTCAAGACTATTCTTAATTATACATGTCAGAAGGCACTAATTACCACTGAGGAGGGCGTACAGGAAGTATGGTTTACGGATAAGATAAAGGCCAAGCTTCAAAATTTCGATGGTCTACCCGGATTTCCATTGGAATATGTTACGAATGAAAACAATATGAAAATGCGCATGACAGTCTCTGAAATTTCAAATGAAAAATTGAAGGACAGTATGTTCGAAATCCCAGAGGGATATGAAATAATGACACAAAGTGAGCTCAGTAAAATGATGGGCGGCAACTAAATAAAAATTATGTATAACGGACTTTTACACGCACACTCAGGCCTTAGATGGGTTGTATTAATATTATTGATTGCGGCCATATTTAATGCTTTCGCTAAGAAAAAGGCTGGCGTATGGACCGCAAAGGACAAGAAGATCACGCTCTTTGCGATGATTTTCACTCATATCCAATTGGTGATTGGCTTGGTACTTTATTTCATCAGTCCAAAAGTAAGTTTCACTGAGGGTTTCATGAAGGACGACTTACTGCGTTTTTATGCTGTTGAGCATATTTCATTGATGCTTGTTGCCATTGCTTTGATAACAGTAGGGTATAGCAAAGCGAAAAGAGCCGCTATTGACGCCAAGAAATTTGGATCAGTGGCAACATTCTATCTCATCGGCCTGATTTTGATTTTAGCATCAATCCCGTGGCCTTTTAGAAACTTAGGCGCTGGCTGGTTCTAAGCTGACATGAAAATACTGAAAAGGAGGCCTCGATTGATCAGGCCTTTTTTATTGGTTGCTGTTCAGGATTAACTGCCGATAAAATCTAATGGCATCCTTATAATCCTCGATAGGGATACGCTCATCAATACCATGAAAAGTATTGATGTTTTCCTCATTAATATGATAAGGAACAAACCGATAGATATTTGAACCTACTGCTCCGAAGTGGCGAGAATCTGTCGCAGCAATCACTAGATTGGGAGCGGTTAATGTATTCTCAAAAACTTCTTTGATGGTCCTATTGATCACATTGTAACCATCACTATCCATCGGTGAGACCGGTGAAGGGTTGGTATTAAAGCCATAGAATTTCGGATTTATTCGCTCATCATTAATCACTTCTATGACATGTTGCATTACATCTTCTGAAGTTTGATCAGGAATGATTCTAAAGTTGATTAGCGCTCTGGCGAAAGTTGGAATAATGTTTTCTTTAATGCCTGCTTCAAAGATAGTTGGGGAGGTTGTCGTTCTAACGAGTGCATTACCAGCCCCACTTGCATTTTCATAGGTGCTAATGATCATTCCTTTGAAAATGTTTCTATTGGCAAAAGCCATTTTGTTGACAAAGCCCATTTCAGGCCCCAATTGATCCATAAAGCCCTGCATAGGTGCCGATAGGGTTGGCTGCAAAGGATTCGCTTTCAACTTAGCTACTCCGCTGGCAAGTACATCAATGGCTGTTTCTTGAGCTGGTTGTGAAGAATGACCACCTTCCATATCAACAGTTAACTCAATGGTAGTGGAGCCTTTTTCGGCAATGCCAATCAAGGCGGCATCAGGGGTTATACCGGGTATCAATTTTTGAGTGATGGCGTACCCCTCGTCTAATACAAATTCTGCTTCAATACCATTTTCTACGAGATAATTCGCCATCAGTACTGCTCCCTTTTCACCACCAACTTCCTCATCATGTCCAAAGGCTAAATAAATGGTTCGTTCAGGTTGAAAACCAGATTGTAAGAGCATTTCAATTGCTTCCAGAATTCCGATTACAGAGAACTTGTCATCAATAGTACCTCGCCCCCAAATTTTACCGTCTTTGATGGTTGCCGCAAAAGGGTCAACCGACCATTTGTCTGGAGAGGCTATGGGAACAACGTCAATGTGACCCATCAGTACGATAGGCTTAAGCGTGCGATTGGAGCCCTGCCACTGGTATAGGTGACTGTACTGACTGAAGACTTTGTGATCTAGTATCGAGTCTATTAAGGGGTAGTTTCTAGCGAGGAGTTGATTGAATTCCTCAAACTGTGTAGCATCAAAGTCCGCTTCGTTTTCAAACGAAATTGTTTTAATTCTCAAAGCCTCTTGTAAGCGCTCAATAGTTGCATCTGGAATTACGACTTCTTCAATGGCATCTACTTGAAGTTGATTGGAAGTAAAGGTTAGGGTTTTGACAAGGATAAATCCGACAAAAAGTAACAGTATAGCCAGTAGGCCGAGGAGTAATTTCTTCATAAACCACAACACATTGAGTGTTACAATTTACCGATTTTCACTTTAATACCTTCGGACTTGCCAGACATCAAACCCGAAATAATTCGTGTCCTCGGAAACTGCTCAAAGAGTATTTTTAAGAATACTGTAATCGGAATGGACATAATGAGGCCCGGGATTCCCCAAAGAAAGCCCCATAACATGAGCATTACTAGAATGGTAATGACATTGATAGAGAATGATTTTCCCATGAAAATGGGCTCCAAAATTCCTCCAAATAGTACTTGAACACCAGTGATGGTAATGACAAAGAAGAGTAGATACGAAGCGGCTTCTATTTCAACAAACGAGAATATGGCCAGTAAAACTACACTGATGACGGAACCAACGAGTTGAAGGAAATTAATGGCGAATGCAAAGAGTCCCCAAAAAACGGGGAAACTAACCCCAAAACCCCAGCAAGCGACACCAATACCTATTCCTGTAAATAGACTAATGAAAAATTTCACCTTAATGAATTTTATCAAGTCTCTTTCAATTTTCATAAAGGTCTTGACTGAGGCAAATTGCTTTTTGAAAATTGTATTGTTAAGTACTTTTTGAATGTCCACTGAACCTGCTAATAGTAGAATTACCATAAATGCAGTTGAAAGCGTCATAGTGAGCGTATCGGTAATAAAGCCTACCGTTGGGGCGAAGCTTTTACTCAGGGTGTCTTTGTTAATCAGTGAGGCAAGTGCGTTTTCGTCTTGAAGAAAATCCACGCCAAAAAAGGACTCTACAGAAAAAATCAACGAGGCAACCTTATCTTTTGCCTTATCAAAAAAAGCATTATCGGTTGATAGTATTTCTTTACTCGACAACTGTATCAATTCCCCGCTTAACTTGAAGAAAACAGCGAAGATTAGAATTACGATAATCAGGTTAAGGGCTTTAGGGCTCCCCTTCTTTTTCAACCACCTCATCAATGGTAGAAATAGGAGTGCAATAAACATCGCTGAGATGAGTGGAATGAATATGAACGACAGCGTCTGTAATAGATAAAAGACGAGCGGAATTACAATAATGAGGAGTAATAAGTTAGTGGTCTTGCGATCGTTCATGAATGTCTTTTCCTATATCGCAAAGGTATACCTAATTCGTTGAGCTATAGTTTCGTTAAAGCCTATTTTTATTCGGATTAATAAGTTTTTGTCATGTTACTATCTACACAGATAATAAAGTCGGCCTTACCTATATGATCTTCAGAAAGCTTCGTAATATCAGCTTGTTCTACTGTTGAAACAGTTAGGATTTTGACGGATGGATTGAGCCGTTTTAAATACCATAAAATTCCCTCGTGATAGTCCGAATGGTAGGCGCCATTGAAGTGAATGAACAAGGAGCCTGCAGGATGATTTTCATGAATGAAATAAGCCATGGTAGCGTCTTTACTGGCTTGCGACTTTACTAAATTCGGTGTGCCATGATCGCCCATCATACTTAATATATTCACATATCGGGGTAGGTTAGGGTCGAAGGCTATGGGCAAGGGTGCAATCCAAGATTTTTCTTCCGCAGAGAGAGACTCCAAAGCTTCAAAGCCGTTTTGATAGACTAGGTTGGCGTACTTTCTCGGTATGTTGGTACCCACAAAAACTAAGTCATTGGCCTTGGCGAAGTCAACCAAAGGAGCATAGTCAGTAGCATGGTTCTTCCAAAGCCTAGCGAGAGTGTCCAGTGCTTTACTGTCAATCTCGCCTGCAAGGTAGCTTCTGAGCTCGTCTTGGTTATCTGCCTCGATCATTTCCGCACCCAAAACAAGCGCTCGTTTATCGTTTAGTTCTGCGGTTACTTCATACTGTAGCCAATGGGCAATAGGGTTGTTGTGTTGCTCTCCAAAGAAGATGACATCCGGTTTGGCTAGCTGTTTCAGCATCTTTTTGTAAGATACTTTTTTGCCTTTCGCATTGTAAATTACATAGGGGCCATATTGCTGTGCGAAGGAGGTAGCCGTAAAAAATAAGAGGCTAAGGGCCATTAAAAATCTCATATTCAATTAATTAGATACTCGGAAATTTAACTGATCTACACCAGTATTCTTAGACCTCGGGTGATAGGCGGTAATGATCACTTCATGGCTGCCCGTTTGCTCCAAGGTCAGTTGTGCAGTGAAAGTATTGGCTTCTGCGATGGACATGGTCACTGTTTTCCAGTACTTGCTATTGACGTATATCATCGCCTCCACGTCAATCTCTTCCGAATCCCATAAGCCACCTTTGGTGATTGGGCAGCCGCACATCATTACAATATTCGCCTTGAGCTCAATAGATTTATTGGTTTCAAGTGAGAATCCCTGATGGGTTTGTGGGAAAAGTCCGTCTACTACGAAACCTGGAATCTCTAGCGTAATGCCTGCACCATCCATGTGTTTACCTGGCACCATCCAAACCTGTGTTTGGGCAAAGACGCGTGCTTCTTCATGATTGACTGGTGATAAGGCTTGGACAGTCACAAACTGTGGTTTGCTTAAGTACAGGCTCGCTTCATAAAATGCCGAACCAGTAGAGATATCCGTAGTGCGCTCTTGTGGAGTATTCATAATGAGGTCTGTATTCCCTGTTCCACCATTTGTGAGTCCTTTGGCGAGTATCTCATCGGTTAAGGCATCTCGCAAAATGATCATCGATCCGCCCATGCTGGTGCCAATGAATTTGGCGTCTTTGGCTTTGGTGCGAACAATGATTTTTGTCCTTTTATCTTCTTGGGAGAGGACGATGAAAGAGGAAAATAGGAAAACGGTAATCAGAAATCTTTTCATATTTCAAGTTAATGGACTTACTCGAATAAAACACCGTTGAATACACACAGGAGGTGCAGGTTTTTCATAAAGAATGCTTCTTTTCTTATCAGCGGTTTAACAATAGCAATTCATGTCTGTTAATTCTCAAACCATTATCTTAATTTCGAAGCCAAACAAACGTTAGTTATGGGATTGACATCTGCACATAAAGAGATCTTAGACAAGGCCATAGAAGCCTTACACACCCGAGTTTTTCATGCCCAATATCCTGAGCATCCTTCTCCGAAAATCTATGGAGAGACAGCTGATGAGGATGGCAAAAACGCTTTCAAAGCTTTGCGAAAAGGAAACTTTGAGGAGCTAAAGCAAGAAGGAGCCACTGAATGGGTTGGTGAAGAAGACTCACCATATTTCGCAGAACCAGTAGGTACTAAGTATCCCGCATTTCCAGCAGATACTTTAATCGAGCGTGCTGAAGGAGCTTTCCACTCATGGAGAAAGGTTTCTAAAGATGATCGTGCGGCAGTGCTAATCGATTCCCTAGAAAGATTTTCCAAGCGATTCTTCGAGAATGCTTATGCGACTATGCACACGACTGGTCAAGGTTATATGATGGCGTTTCAAGCATCAGGGCCCCATGCCGCGGATCGTGCACTAGAGGCAATCGCTGCGGGATACGAAGAGCTCGGACGAATTCCTGAATCAACAGTTTGGACCAAGCCGATGGGTAAGTACGACTTGGTGATCAATAAAGAATGGAGAGCAGTGCCAAAAGGTATCGGTCTTGTGATCGGATGCTCGACTTTCCCAACATGGAACTCCGTGCCAGGTGTTTATGCCGATCTCATGATGGGTAATTCTGTGATTGTAAAGCCACACCCGGGTGCCATTTTGCCAATGGCCATTGTGGTAGCAGAAATTAGAAATGCACTGAGAGATGCTGGTTGCGACCCTGAAGCTTGTCAGCTAGCGGTCGATACACCAAGCAAACCTTTAGGAAAAGAATTAGCAGAGCATGCTAAAGTCAAAGTGATCGACTTTACGGGTAACTCTGAATTTGGTTCTTATTTAGAATCTCTGCCAAAAACTGTGTTTACAGAAAAGACAGGAGTGAATTCAATTATTTTGGATTCTGTTGAGAACATCGATAAGGTCATTCAAAATATCACTTTCTCTGTGGCACTTTACTCTGGCCAGATGTGTACTGCACCTCAAAATTTCTTTATTCCAGAAGCGGGTGTTAAAACTCCAGAGGGCATGGTGTCATTTGATGAAGTGGCTCAAAAATTTGCTGATTTCACGGATGGATTGATCAATAACCCGAAAGCGGGTCCTTTTGTAGCAGGTACGATACAGAATCCTGCGACTGCAGAAAGAACAGTTGGTGCTTCAAAAGAAATTGGTGGTAAAACATGGTTAGAGACTAGAAACATTGAGCAAAGCATTCCTTACTTCAAGAATGCAAGAACTCAGACACCAACAGTGATCGAATTAACGGCAGGTGATAAAGATAAATTCTCGAAAGAGATGTTCGGACCAATCGCTTTCTTAATCAAAACGAAAGACACGAAAGAGTCTGTGGCATTGGCAAAGGAAATGGCTGAGTCTTACGGTGCTATTTCATGTGGTGCTTACACTACCGATCCTGAGATGAAAGAGTTCATTGCGGACGAAATGTCATTGGCGGCTACGCCAGTATCCTTCAACTTAGTGGGGCAGATTTTTGTAAATCAAAATGCTGCATTCTCAGACTTCCACGTAACAGGAGGCAACCCAGCAGGTAATGCATCTTTCACGAATCCTGATTACGTAAACCGTAGGTTTACTTGGGTGGGCATGAGAGAGCCAGCTTAATGAATTAAGAACTGATAATGAATAACGAAGCCATTCCGAAGGGGATGGCTTTTTTGATTTGAAGATTACACAGTTGAAGGGAATTTCCGCTTGTCTGCGGCTAAAGGCAGGCCTGCGCGGGAATGACGATCTAGTTAGGTTGGCGTCATGCCCGACTTAATCGGGGAGCGCAATTGTTCTGCTCCATTATTCATTAAAACTATGTTCTCATCTCACCTTCGCCCTTTTGATCATGCTGGCGAATAGGCCAGGCAGAAAGCGCTTTACATAGGCCGCATAAGACTCCGCTCCAATATAGACTTCTCGTTTCTGCCGATTGATGGCTTTGATGATTTTAGACGCACATTCCTCAGCACTTAATCCGTTGGCTTGTGCATCGTCCATTTTGCCAAGAGAATTACCATCACCTTGAAATGCATTGACTGAAACATTGGTTTTTACAAAGCCAGGAGCTGCAATCGTCACTTTCATACCACTGTCTTCTAATTCTGCTCTCATGCTATCATAAAAGCCGTGTAAAGCATGTTTGCTTGCTGCGTAACCCGAACGATAAGGCGTACCGAAAATGCCGGTAAGACTTGTCACTACTACGAAATGGCCTTGTCTTCTTTCCAGCATATGGGGAAGTAATTGTTTTGTTAAGCTGATTGATCCAAAATAGTTGACTTCCATTAATTCCCTATCCACTTGAAGGATGGTGTCTTTCACCAGCGATCTTTGGCTTCGGCCTCCGTTGTTAATAAGAATGTCTACTTGACCAAAGGCTTCAATGGTTTCTGACGTTTTTGCGGCATGTGAATTAGTATCAGCAAGGTCTAAGGGCAGCACCTTAATACGGTCTTGGTTTTGACATTCACTTTTTACACGAAGTAGTTCTTTCTCCCTTCTTGCGGAAAGGATAAGGTTGACATCCAGTCGGCTGAGTTGCTTGGCGAGGGCTTCGCCTATGCCTGAGGAGGCTCCAGTGATCCAAATGGTTTTGTTATGTAAATTTTTCATACCCTTCCGCCTTTCAGGCACCTTCCTCTTCAAAAGGGGAGGAATTAGTTTTTTAAGTAAGTGACAAAGTCAAAGGCATACTTGTGCCGATCATCTGCTGGGTGATGAATGCGGCTTGCTTCGTTCCAATCTCCAGTATCGAACTCAGGGAAGAAGGTGTCTGCTCCGTCTATTTCTGCATCGACTTCGGTAATTAACATTTTGTCTACCATTCCCTTTTCGATGGAATCTTTATAAACCACACCACCACCAATGATAAATACTTCTTTGAGCGAGTGTTGTACTTCGCATAGTTCAAAGGCTTCTTCCAGACTGTGGACTACAAAGTGACCTTCGGGTGCAACATAGTCCTTCTGTCTTGTAATGATTACAAAGGTGCGCTTAGGCAGAAGGCCAGGCAGTGAATCGAAAGTCTTTCGACCTAGAATTACAAAGTGGTCAACAGTGACTTCCTTGAAAAACTTGAAGTCATCGGGCAATCTCCAAAGTAGGTCATTGTCTTTTCCGATGGCATTGTCCTTTGCTTTTGCTACAACTATTGTTCGAATCATAAGGTGTTTCCTAATAAGAATGATTTGATGTCCATGCGTTTCTTGCCTTCCATTTGTAACTGCGTAATAGATATGGCGTTACCCCCTGTCTGAATATGAAGGTAGGTCTTATTGTCCGTCTTAAAATCTCCTGGTGACTCACCAGCCTTGGTGAAGTCTATTTTCTGAGCTGCGAAAATCTTGAATTTCTTACCGTTGAGTATAGTCCAAGCGGCAGGGTAGGGCGATAGGCCTCGAATAAAATTGTAGACCTCTTCTGAAGATTTCGTCCAGTCAATTTCGCATGTCTCTTTGAAAATCTTAGGCGCATGCTTAATCTCTTGATCTTCGTTTTGAGGTTCTTGAGGATAGTCTCCAGTTTCAATTGCCTTGACAGTTCTAAGCACCAACTGAGCACCTTTTTCCATCAAACGTGCATAAACGTCCCCTACATTGTCATCTTCTTCTATGGTTTCTTTCTCTTGAAAAATAATGTTGCCAGTATCGATTTCGTGCTTTAAGAAAAAGGTAGTGACACCTGTTTCTTTCTCCCCGTTGATGATCGCCCAGTTGATGGGGGCAGCACCACGGTATTGAGGCAGAAGCGATCCGTGGAGGTTGAAAGTGCCAATCTCTGGCATATCCCAAACGACAACAGGAAGCATTCTAAAGGCCACTACAATTTGTAGGTTGGCCTTGTAGCTTTTTAGTTCTTCAAGAAACTCTGGCGATTTGAGGTTGGTGGGCTGTAGTACTGGCAAACCCTGCGCTACTGCATAGTCTTTGACGGGTGTAGTCATGAGCTTTTGTCCACGCCCTTTAGGACGGTCTGGTGCTGTAATGACAGCCACCACATTGTACCCGTTCTCCACTAGTATTTGTAGACTGGGCACGGCAAATTCGGGGGTGCCCATGTAAATTATCCTTAAATCTGGCATTTAATTGAAATCAGGGTATAGTAAATACTTCTTGCGCATGGCTTTGTAAGCATCAAGCTTAGGTTGCCATGTGGCTTTAATCTCTTGTTCTGACCAGCCAGCTTCCACTTGCTTACGGAAGTCTTTGGTACCTGATAGCAAGTCGATGTAAGACCTAAAAAAGGTAGTGTCATCTTTTAAGTCTGCATGGTAGTCAAGCAAGTATTTCAACGTTAGTTCGTGTGGAGCATCTGTGTCTCCGAAGTATTGGCCTTGGCAAAGCTCTCCTTCCATTGGTGGGTATTTTGACCCACCGTTCGGTTGTGGCGTAAAGCTGAATGTTCCTTTAGAATAGTCTGGATGACCAATTACTTCAAAAGGAAAATCTGTGCCTCTTCCCACACTAACTACTGACCCTTCAAAGAGACCAAGGGTAGGATAAAGGGCGATTGCATTGTCAGTCGGCAAGTTGGGTGATGGTTTAATGGGTAAGCTATAAGTTGCGTTATGATCCCAGCCAGTCATTGGGATAATGTTTATTTTAGACTGAATACCATCTTTTAGCCAACCTTCTCCATTGATCATATGGGCCAGCTCGCCAACGGTAAGGCCATGCACAATGGGGATGGGGTGCATGGCTACAAAGCCATTGATATCATCATCTTTGACTGGGCCGTCAACGTACATGCCATTAGGGTTGGGGCGATCTAGTATCAAGACTTCTTTGTCATTTTCAGCTGCGGCTTCCATTACATAATGCATGGTACTGATGAAGGTGTAGAAGCGAATGCCTACGTCTTGAATGTCGAAGATTAAAACATCAACATCTTCCAGCATTTCTGGGCTAGGCTTTTTACTGCTGCCATAAATGGAAATGATCGGTAAACCAGTTTTCTCATCCTTGGCATCATCTATTTTGGCACCATCAGGTGCTTCACCTCGAAAACCGTGTTCTGGAGCCATTACTTTTACCACATTCACGCCTCTCGAAAGAAGTGTATCTACTAGATGTGTCTTTCCAATCACGGAAGTCTGATTAACGATCAAGGCAATGCGTTTACCTTCCAATAAGGGTAGATATTCCTCCATTCTTCCCGCTCCTAGCTGCAACTCTTGTGCTTCGGAACAGGCAAAAACAGAAAAAATGCAAAGGGCAAGCAGTAGTCGAATCATTCGCTTCGTTTATATTTGAGGAACCGCGTTAAAATTAACTATAATCTTGAACCTCCCTTATTTCATTTCCAAAAGAATCAACACTACGGATAAGGGTAGTTTTTCGTCTATCATTCATAGGGTAGCCATTGCCAGTGTAGCCCTGGGAATTGGTATCATGGTAATTTCCTTTATGGTTTTGGGAGGCTTTCAGAATAATATCAAGGATAAGATTTTTACCTTTTCTGGGCACATTCAGATCAAGAAGTTCTCTTTAAATAATTCTTACGAGGAAGAGCCCATTTTCATGGATCCTGAGCGAATGCGGGCCGTCAAGAATGATCCATTTGTAAGACACATCCAAGAGTTTGCCCATAAACCTGGTCTTATTAATCGTGAGGGAGAAAACTTCGGACTAATTTTTAAGGGGGTGGGTGCTTCGTTTGATGATGTATCATTTTCTGATTACATGACAGAGGGTGAAATACCACTTTTCGATTCGACAGAAAGCGTCAATCGAGATGTAATGATAAGTCAAAGAATGGCTGATCGCATGAATGTAAAAGTGGGCGATCGGTTAGTGACAGTCTTTATCATGGATCCGCCCAAAACACGTAGTATGATTGTTAAGGGTATCTTCAATACGGGTCTTGATAGTTTTGACGAGAAGACTGTCATTGGTGACATTAAAATGATTCGGAGTCTCAATAACTGGACGCAAGGCCAAGTTGGAGGCTATGAAGTATTTGTGAATGACATTAATAAACTTGAGGAGGCCGATGACTCCATCATTCAAAAAGTTAGTGTGGCCCATTACACTGAGCGTGTCGATGAAAAGTTTGTCCAGATTTTTGATTGGTTGGGGCTGCTTTCTCAGAATGTCTACATCCTAATCACCCTAATACTATTTGTCGCTTGCTTTAATATGGTTTCGGTGCTCTTTATTTTGATAATGGAGAGGACACAAATGATTGGTTCATTTAAGGCTTTTGGTGCCTCCAATAAGTTGATCAGAAGAGTTTTTGCTTTCAATGGCGTGCGCCTTGTCATGAAGGGTTTGCTTTTGGGCAATGTAATCGCCATCGGTTTTGGAGTGCTGCAATACTATTTTGAACTCATTCCACTGGAGCCCTCCACCTATTACATGGATCATGTGCCCATTGACTGGAATTGGTTAAGCACTATTGGGATTAATTTATTGACCTTGGTGATTGTTGCCTTGGTGTTGATCATACCGACAGCTGTTATCTCAAGAATTAGCCCCGTCAAGGCCATTCGTTTCGACTAGTTCGGGTATGGCTTCCATATCTCTTCTAAAGGTTCTGAAAAGACTCCCGATTTTGATTTGTATGACACCAAGCACAGCCTCTTTAATAATGCCACCACTCATTTTCGACTCGCCTTTTGTTCGGTCGGTAAAAATGATAGGTACTTCAGCAATACTGAATCCGTATTTCCAAGTCAGAAACTTCATTTCAATTTGAAAAGCATAGCCCATAAAGCGGACTTTGTCTAACTCGATAGTTTCTAAGACTCTTCTATGGTAACATTTGAAACCAGCTGTTGTATCACTGATCGGCATGCCCGTGACTATTCTTACATAGTGGCTAGCAAAGTAAGAGAGCATTACACGACTCATCGGCCAGTTGACAACGTTTACTCCGGTTACATACCGAGAACCAATGGCCATGTCACTATCCAGTTGTTTGCAGGCATAATAAAGCTTGTTAACATCTTCTGGGTTATGCGAAAAGTCAGCATCCATCTCAAAGATGTAGTCATAGTCACGCTTGAGCGCCCATCGAAAACCATGGATGTAAGCTGTGCCAAGTCCTAGTTTTCCTGATCGTTCTTCTATGAATAGGCGGTCAGGATATTTGGCCATCTTTTGTTTCACCAAACCACCAGTTCCATCGGGTGAGCCGTCATCAACAATTAGCAAATGGCAACCTATAGGCTGAGCCATTACTGCTTCGATCATCTCTTCGATGTTCTCTTTCTCGTTGTAGGTCGGTATGATTACTAAACTATCGCTCATGGAAGGACACAAATCTAATATAATCTGAAATAGCGCATTCAGGTCAGTAAAATTAATTTACTTTAACCTTAATGGTTAACTGTGTTTTTCTAGATAGAGACGGTGTGCTGAATGAAGAACTTGGTTTTCAGATCACTTCTTTCGGTCAATTCGTGATGAAGGAAGGTGTTGCTGAAGGCCTTAAACGACTAAAGGCAGCTGGTTTTTTGCTCATTGTGGTAACAAATCAAAGTGGTATTGCCAAAGGCAATTATGATGAGGGCTTTGTGATGCAATGTCATAATGCGATTCAAGAAGTATCTGATAATGCTTTGGATGATATCTATTTCGCACCAGGCTATGATTCAGTGAGTAAGACGCTTTCTCGTAAGCCAAATTCTTTAATGTTCGAAAGAGCTATTGCCAAGCATGGGGTAGATGTATCCAGATCATGGATGATCGGTGATCGTGAAAGTGATATGATCCCTGCCAAAAGAGTAGGGCTAAGGACAATCCATTTAAGCAACTCTGACACCTCACCAAATGCAGATTTTGCTTTTAAAAATTTTAAGGAAGCGGTGGAGTTCATCACTAAGGAGCATCGTGAAATTTGAATTTACATAAAGGGTTTTGCCATGGGCTATCCCTAATAATTATTGTTCATCGGTAATTTTATCGCGTTCACCGATAAAATTTCGCAGTGCCAGACTTAGCCTGCACATTTGAGTCATCAAAAACTCAAAATATTAAATCTAAAGTCATGAAAAAGAAATTTAAAGTACTCGCAGCATTTAGTCTGTTAATGTTCTGCATGAGCTCATGCGTCTATTCTTTGTTTCCCATTTACACTGAAGATACACTGGTGTTCTTACCTGAGTTGGTAGGTAAATGGCAGAATGGCTACGACCAAGATGATTACATACTATTTGAAAAACTGAAGGAAGAAGAGGTCGATAATATAGAAGTGCGTGATGAGGAGCCCTCCACTTATATAGATTCTCTTAGTGGAAATGGTTGGTCCATAAAATCAGGTGATTCTATTTCTGTCGTGGTGAACGGGAAGAAAATTACGGATCGGGATCAGATTATAGCTTATTATGACACTTTGATTGGAGAAGGAAAGAAGACAAATGAGTTTGAACGAGGTCTTAAAAATTTCGGTAACGGCTTAGAAAAACTAAGTAATGCAATAAGCAAAGCTGAAAAAAGAATTGAAGGGACTGCTTATGTGACGAAGGAAGAGAGTTATAAAATGATAGTGATGGACGATGGCAAAAGGTTGGTTTATATAGTGCATGTGGTAAGCATAGGCAAAGACTACTTTTTAGATCTTTATCCAATGCTGGATTACTCCGATGCTGGATTTGGACAGAATCTATTTCCTGTACACACCTTCATGAAAATGGACATCACCGATGGTAAGCTTAACCTGACAATGTTTGATTTGGAAAAGCTAAATAAGCTCTTCGAGAGCAATTTGATCAGGCTCAGGCATGAGAATGTAGATGGTACCATCTTGATTACCGCACAGCCAAGGGAAATTCAGAAGTTTTTAAAAAAGTATGCTGACGATGAGTCAGTCTACGAATCAATTGAGAAATACAGCAGGGTAGTAGAATGAAGACGCTATACACGGTAATAAACTCAAAATGGTTTCAACACCCAGTCTTCTGGGTGTTGTCCATTTACGTGATTGGAGACTATTTTGCCATATCTAACTTTCTGAAATTTATAGATTTCTTCTACTCCTTTTTGTTTCACATTCCACTGTTTTTTCTGGTATATGTGAATCTTGGTTTATTGATTCCGAAATTCCTTCAGAAAGGCAAGTATTTAATTTATGGGCTATTAGCTATCCTCCTTATTAATGCCTGCTATGGACTGCATGAATTGACTTTCGAGGTTTTGCTGCCTCTGCTGCCTACAGAGTACTACATGGTTTCATTTACTGATTATCAAGTGTTGATAACCATCTTCCTGATTTATTTGGTGCTCACTACTTTGTTGAAGCTTTCAAAATCGTGGTATCAATTACAAAGGGTTGAAAAAGAGAAGCTGTCCATCGAGCTCAACTCTTTAAAATCGCAAGTCAACCCTCACTTTCTGTTCAACAGTTTGAATAGTATTTATTCACTGGCTTTAAGTAGAAGCGATCAAACCGCAGAAACCGTACTAGAATTATCAAACCTGTTGCGCTACATGCTTTACGAAGTAGGTGACGATACTGTGGAATTATCAAAAGAGCTAGAGATGTTAGAAAACTACATAGAATTGCAAAAGCTGAGAGTTGACCAAGGTGTCGAAATATCTTTCAATGTTTTGGGTGATCCGAGTGAGATTGAAATTGCTCCATTACTCTTTTTTCCACTGGTAGAAAATAGTTTTAAACATGGGGTAAAGGGAGTTTCTAATGCGGCATATGTTGATATACAGCTTGATCTTAGTCAAGGAATTGAGTTTACCGTTAAGAACAACAAGGGACAAGTGGATGACATGGAGCAAGGTAAGTATGGTGGAATTGGGTTAGAGAATGTGAAAAGAAGGTTAGCCTTAATATACTCTAAGAGATATGACTTTCAGGTAACTGAAACGGAAACTGATTTTGAAGTAAAATTGACGATCAGATGATAAAGTGCCTGATTATAGATGACGAACCGTTATCAAGGAATGTGCTGAAAACGTTTACCAGTGACCATCCAGATTTAGCACTTGTCGGAGAATGCAAGGATGCATTTGAAGCAATGGAGGTTTTATCTAAAGAATCAGTAGACTTACTTTTCTTAGACATCAATATGCCTAAGCTTTCGGGGGTAAGTTTCTACAAATCACTTGATCAAAAGCCACAAGTCATATTTACAACTGCTTATCCTGAATTTGCTGTGGAAGGTTTTGAGTTGAATGCAGTAGATTATTTAATGAAGCCTATTGCTTTCGAACGATTTGTTCAGGCCATTCAAAAAGTGAAAGAGAAATTAGGTCAGGCACCGAAAGAAGAAGTGGTACAGGACTTTATTTTACTCAAGGCGGATAAAAAGATTTACAGAACTCCATTTAATGATATCCTTTACTGTGAAGCACTTGGGGACTATGTGAAAGTACATCTGACAAGCAAAACATTGATTATTACCACAACGCTCAAAGGAATACTGGCGGACTTACCTGCTGATCAATTTATGCGTACCCATAAATCCTATATTATCAATAAAACCAAGTTTGAGTACATTGAAGGCAACCAAATTAAGATTGGCGAACACATGGTGAGTATTGGTCAGTCGTATCGCGAAGAGGTGTTTAAGCAATTGAATTGATGGGTTCTCAAGACGTTATTTGGTCTCCTTGTATGCCGATATAGCAGCCTCGAGGATCTGATTGGCTGCTTCCAGACCAGCGTAGCCATTGGATATTAGCTTACCCGGCCCTTTGTAGTTGGTAAACCAAGTCTCAACGATCTCAGTGACACCATTGTAGCTTTCAGCTAATTCTTCAATCGAATTCACATGATAAAAAGGAGAATCGGATTGGACGGCAATTAGCTTGTCATCCTGTTCTCCACCGTCAAGCAGTCGTAAAACCCCGAGAACTTTAACTTTAATTACACCTCCTCTTTTTACCGAAGTTCCCAATACAAGTACATCAAGAGGGTCACCATCACCCCCTTCAGACTTTGGCAGGAGCGTTCTCGGAATCATGCCGTAATTACCGGGGTAACCGATATATTGAACGATTCGTGGCTTACCATTAATGTTTTCGAGTTTCAACTCTCCCTCGGGCTTAGTGACTTCCCACTTTTCAAGCGTACCTGCCGGTATCTCCACTACTACATTGACATCTCCGTCTTTGTCCTTAGGAGAAAAGTCTTTTAGGTAGTTGATGTTCTCTTGTTCCGTCTCATTTGTCTGCTTGACACAGCTTAGGCAGCAGAAAACTAGTGATACGAGAAATATTGAGGATAAGCGTTTGGCCTTTGACATAACGATAAATTCGCGATCAATATCGATGATTTTATTTGAAGCAGACAAGTGTGTAAGTCAAGTCTTTATTAAAAATCATTTAACTTATTCTCAATGATTCAAAATCCAATCTACATTCTGGCTTTTTTGTGCCTCTTGATTTTTTTGAGTGAGTGGCTTTGCAAATACACAAGGCTAAAACATTTGAGTAGCGCGCTGCTGGTGATACTCTTGGGTGCAATAGCCGCAAACCTAGGTTTGATTCCTTCTGCTTCTAACGCTAGCCCTGTTTATGACTCTATTTTTCAATATGTAGCGCCAGCTAGTGTTTTCTTTTTGCTTTTAGGGGTAAACTTGAAAGCACTAAGAAAGGCCGGCATGCCAATGCTGGTGAGCTTTGGTATTGGTGCATTGGGTACCATGCTAGGTGTGGCAGTAGCATTGCAGCTAATTGATTATGAGTCAGTTTTTGGTGAAAATTATGCTGCTATCGCGGGTATGATGACAGGTACGTACACAGGTGGTAGTGTCAACTTTAATGCTATAGCCCTAGAGTTTGGTATGGTGAAGGAAGGTGCCATTTTCACGGGAATTGTGGTTGCAGATAATATCATGACTACGATTTGGATGCTGGTGACGCTGAGTATTCCCGCTGTGATGGGAAAATTTCGAAATAATCCAGAAGCTATTTCCACTACAGCTGAGCATCTTACCGAGAATTCAGATCAGGAAGAACTCTCACCTCTAAGTCTGGGGCTTCTGATAGCGATGGTTTTAACAACCATGATTATATCTGATGAGCTAGCGGCTTGGACAAGTAAACATGGTTTTGGTGTTCCGTCTATTCTTGTTTTAACCTCTATTGCTTTGGTTTTAGCCCAGACAAATTTTATAAAGAAAATTCCTGGCGCCAAGCTGCTGGGTATGTTTTCGGTTTACTTGTTTTTAGTTGTGGTGGGTGCATTTTGTGAGGTTACGGCTTTGACTGAAGTTGGTGCTCATGCCTTCGATATTCTAATTTTTACCGGTGCCATCGTATTTGTTCACGGATTAATTATCCTCTCATGTGGATTTATTTTTAAGCTCGACTGGGCCATTGTAGCCATTGCCTCGCAGGCAAATATCGGTGGGTCTAGCAGTGCTTTGGCTTTGGCCAATACGTTTAAGCGAACGGACTTAGTTTTGCCTGCAATTCTAGCCGGAGCCCTCGGTACTGGAGTTGGAACTTACCTTGGTTTTTTAGTGGTAGGAATTGTCTAGTCTATAATCTCAAATACACACCTAAAACCTAGCCAAGCTTCTGGCCCTTGATACGCGAAGGTTTGTTGAAAATTTGATGCCTCATTAGACGCAAACCAGCTACCTCCAACGGCCACTCCATCTTCACTCGTCATCTCCGCCACGTTGTCAAAGATGTTGAAGAAGCCTAATTTGGGGTCTTTTGAACTATAGATATGTGTGATTTTTTCGTTGCTGCTCAGGAGCTTAGCCTTTGATAATTTAAAGGCCTTCATGTTTCCGTTGGCTATCTTGTCCAACTGCTTCATCATAGGTTTCTGCTGGGTTAAAAACCGCATTCTAGACCATTCATTGGCTGTTGGTAGTCTGAATTTAAAGGTCCTTGGGAATTGGGCTCTCTCCCTTTTAGACATCTTGGCTAACTCTGCCTGTAGCACCTCAGTACGCCAGGCACAAAAATCTTCGGCCTGCTGAAGCGTTATTCCGATGAGGGGCATCAAGGCAAATTCATCACTTTCGAAGAACTTTTCTTTTAGCTCCTCAGCTTCTAAGTTGTCAAAAGCATCTTGCCATTTTTGAAAGTCGGGTTCCTTTTGCTTGAAATCAGGGCTGTTTGTGCCTGCTTCTTTTGCCACTGTGCTCAAATATTCTTTGTACATATAGCCCGGAACTTCAGTTACATCTATGCACAACCGCGGGTTCATGGCTAATGTATTGGCCGCACATAAATAGGGGCTATCTTGAATAGGCTCTTTAGACTTGAAATCGGGAGCTAAAACAATAATATTGAGAATGAAAAATAGGGCCAGCTGTTTCATGTTGGCCCTAAGATATATGTTTTGATTCAAGCTTAAAAGACTAGTGGGTTAAGCGGGTTCAAATAAGGCACAAACAGCACCTGCAGGGTCTTCTATGTAGCATGTTTTTCCATAAGAGCCCATTGATTTTATTTCAGAAAGAAGTTTGCCGCCTTGTTCTTTTACTGCTGCTGCGCTTTTTTCAATATCAGGTACATTAATGTAGATCATCCATTGTGACAGTATGTCTTTGTTAGGGCCGGTTTTATGACAGACGCCTGCCTTAGGTTCTCCATTGGCTGTCATGTTATAGTCATTGTAGTCACCCATGGAGACAGGTTCTGGGCTCCATCCGGTCACTTTAGCATAGAAATCTTTTACGTTTTCAGCATCGGGAACTGTCAAGTCTATCCATCCAATTGTTCCGTATACGCTTTCTTCTTTTTTGTCCATTGTTTTATTTTCAAAAGTGGCGCATTATTAGTTTCTATACCTCATACTAAAGTATGAATTACCAATTCATTCGTTCTTTCAAAGACAGAATATGCGCCAAGTGATGTTTTCCATGCCAGGCATACATGCCGATCACATTTTTTAGAATGTTTACCTCTTTGGTTTCGGGGTGGACAAAAGTTCGGTCTAAGTCCATTGGGCTTAGACTTCTCAATAGAATTACCCAGCGGGCATGTATGGCCTTGAGTAAGGTGAGAGAAACTTCAACGGGCAAGTCCTTATGATAATTCAATTCGGCAAAGGCCTTTTCGTCATACGATTTGATCACAGGGTTATCCTCGGTCAAAGCCCAGTGAAATCGGCAATAACTTCCAATATGACTATCAGGTACATGGTGTATGACTTGCCGTACCGACCAACCTTCTGGTCGATAAGGAGTGTCTAACTGTGTGATTGACATGCCTTTTACTGCGGCCTCCATAAGTGCTGGTAGGGCCTCTATTTCATCAATCCAATGATTGATCTGCTGAGTATCGATTTTTGCAGGGATTACAAACTGCCCAATGGGGTAACTTAGTTCACTCATTTTCTATTTGTTAAGGTACGTTCTGTCCTTTTGATGCTACCCATAGTTCAAACCATTGTTGTCTTGATAGATCAATATTTAGGGAGTTTACGGCAGCTTTTATACGCTCAATTTTTCCAGAGCCTACAATTGGGATAATATTGGCAGGGTGTTTCAAGAGCCAAGCGTACATGATTTGATCGATGGTCACCCCATATTCATCACCGATCTTGTGGAGAACGTTTCTGAGGGTAAGGAAACGATGCGTTTCACCATTAAAGACACTTCCACCTGTCAAAGGTGACCATGCCATTGGAGGAATTCCTATTTCTTGACACAGGTCTATAGTACCATTGTCAAACTCTTGTAATGCGGCTACTGAAATTTCTACCTGATTGGTGACCAAAGGGAAGTCTAGATGTGCTTGCAGGTTATCGAACTGGCCGGGTAGATAATTAGAGACGCCAAATTCCCTCACCTTCCCAGCGTCCTTTAAGTCGCTGAATGCTCTCGAAATTTCACTTGGATCACCTAACGGATCGGGTCGATGGATTAATAATACGTCTAAGTTTTCCCTCTTGAGCTTCTTGAGAGAATTTTCTGCAGACCAAATGATGTGTTTGTAGCTAGTGTCATAATGTTTAATGTAGTGCTTCGGTCTGTTTGATGACAGGAGTTTTATGCCACACTTGCTAATTATTTTTATTTCTCGGTTCAATTCAGGACTGGCATTCAAGGCTTTCCCAAATGCTTCTTCTACCATATAGTCTCCGTAAATATCGGCATGGTCAAAAGTATCAATGCCTAATTGTTGACAGTCTTCAACGAATTTAACCAACTGACTGTCAGATAAGCCCCATTCTGTCAATCGCCACATACCGTGGACTACTCGGGAAATACTTAGATTTTCACTTAATTGAACCTGTTTCATTTATATCACTTTATAACACTAAATTTGAAAGAACATTTTAAATTTCAGAGCTCGTTAAAGTTTTTTATTTTTGTTCAGCGCAGTTGCGTGTAATTCCAAAACACGAGTCATTCATGATGAAAACAATAAAAGTACATTCCCATAACGGTAAAAGGGCTTATTACGCCAGATTTGGCCGAAAGTGGATAGTCGAGCAAGATGGTATTGACGAAGAATTTTCCAGTATTGAGTCGATGGTTGATAAATATCCTGACCTATTAGACGTCATTGCCATCAAACTTTCGGTAGAAAAACGTGAGGCTGCAAGAAAAGAGCAACTACCACCACCTATCGTAAGGTATCAAGAAGTGCATACTAAATCTGTGTCTTGTTATTACTGTACGGGCTCTGGAGAGATAGTCGGAGGTGTTCCTTGCCCTAACTGTAATGGTAGAGGTACTTATACTGTTTCTACTCGCGGTTTAGGTTAAAATCATCGTACATGCTGCAAATCTTTCATAACCCACGTTGTGCAAAAAGTCGAGAAACGCTCAAAATTCTTGAAGACTCAAATGAGTTTATAGAAGTGGTAGAATACCTAAAGACTACTCCCTCGGCCGAAGAACTCGAAGAGATTGTTGAGAAATTGGGTATCAAGCCTGAAGAACTTCTTCGAAAAGGAGAGGCTATTTATAAAGAAAAATTCAAGGGCAAGTCTTTGACTGACGACCAATGGCTGGAGGCCATGGTAGAATACCCAAAGCTTATCGAAAGACCGATAGTGATCAAAGGAAACAAAGCGATTATTGGAAGACCGCCAGAAAAAGTGCTGGAGTTTTTGTGATCAATTAGCTTTGATTCAATAACCTAAGATTTTCAACATTCCTTCATGACCTTGTTCCTCGGCAAACACCTTAGTGGTGAATTTGCCATTTTCATCCTTGTTTATCAAAACATGCTTAGGTGCAGGAATTAGGCAATGCTGAATGCCGCCATAGCCTCCTAAAGAATCTTGGTAAGCACCCGTATGGAAAAAGCCCACATAAAGATTTTCATCCTCTTCAATCAGTGGCATAAATAGTTCACTCGAGTGCGCTTCAGAATTATAATAATCCATACTGTCGCAGGTTAGACCACCCATGTTGATTTTCTGAAAAGGGTGATCCCATTTATTGATCGCCAACAAGACAAACTTCTGGTTCATGCCCCAAGCATCGGGGAGACTGGTGATGAATGAGCCGTCTACCATATACCAAAGCTCCTTATCATTCTGTAGTTTTTGATCAAGAACTGAATAGATAATGGCGCCACTTTCTCCTACGGTAAAGGAGCCAAACTCGGTGATGATGTTGGGTACTGGTACATTACTTTTATTACATATCCATTTAATATTTTCGATAATCTGGTCGGCCATATAGGCATAATCATACTCGAAGGTCATGGACGTTTTGATCGGAAAACCACCGCCAATGTCTACAGTGTCTAACTCAGGACAAATCTTTTTAAGCTCGCAGTATTTGTACATAAATCTGCTCAGCTCACTCCAATAATATGCAGTGTCTTTTATGCCGGTGTTAATAAAGAAATGGAGCATCTTTAATTTGGCATTTGTACCCTTAATTTGTTCAGTATAAAGCGCGTTGATGTCGCTATAGCGAATGCCTAGTCTCGAAGTATAAAACTCGAAATTGGGTTCCTCATCCGCTGCCACGCGAATACCAATTTTAAAATCTTTATCGATTCGACCTTTGTATTCGTCTATCTCATTTAGATTATCGAGTACAGGAATACAATTTTCAAAACCATCATTTACCAATTCTTGAATATAGTCGACATATAATGGCCGCTTAAATCCATTGCAGACGATCAGTGTGTTTTTGTCGATTTTCTTCTTCTGATAAAGGCTCTTTACTATCTGGAGATCAAAAGCCGAAGAAGTTTCTATTTGGCAGTTATTTTCTAATACCTCGTCAAGTACAAACTCAAAATGAGATGATTTAGTACAATAGCAATAGGTGTACTTACCCTTGTACTTATGTTTTGCGATAGCATCACCAAACCATTTCTTAGCCTTTTGTACGTTCTCGGAAATTTTGGGGATGTAAGTGATTTTCAAGGGTGTTCCATGTTCTTTTATTACCTCATGCAGAGATATGCCATGGAATTCGAGGTATTTGCCATTGACTTTGAACTCTTCGGTTGGGAATTCAAAGGTCTGGTCGATTAGATCAAAATAGCTTTTCACTTCGGGTTACGCATTAAAAAAGGAGTGTAAATATTGCAACAAATCACGGATTATAGATGATAGTATATTAGAAATTGTGTGTAGGTATTTTTTGTTTAAATAATTCTTATTCATCTCTTGGATGAAGTCTATAGAAAACCCGACAAATATGAAGTCAAAAATGTACCTTGTGGGATAAGGAGTAAACTTAATGGTATGAGGAAAATTAGATTAGTAGAAGTAAGGTCTGAACTGGCAGCTGGTACTCGCGGGGCGAGTATGGGTATTGATGCTTTGAAAATTGCGAGTATAAAAAGGCATTCAAATTTTTTCATGCGTTTTGAACCAGTAAGTGTTAAAGATGAAAATCAGTTACTTTTTGGAGACCCTCAATTCAAGTTTGCAAAGTATGGTGAAGGTGTTTTCACAATGCTGAATAGGGTTTGTGATACGGTTACGGCACTCCGCAAGGAACAATTATTTCCTATAGTCTTGGCGGGCGATCATTCTACAGCTGCGGGTACAATTTCTGGTATTAAGCAAGCCGATCCTGAAAAGCGTTTAGGTGTCATTTGGATTGATGCACATGCTGATTTTCACTCTCCGTATACCACGCCTTCGGGTAATATGCACGGCATGCCTTTAGCCATGGTCACTGCAATGGATAATGAGGCATGTGAGGTAAACGATGTTGAAGAAGAGACAGAAGCACTTTGGGAACGCATTAAAAGAATCGGAGGAAGAGGCCCAAAAGTGGCTCCGTCTGATATCGTATTCATCGGTGTGCGCTCTACCGAAGCCCCCGAAGATCATATCATCAATACGCACGGTATTCGAAATTTTAAAACCACAGAGGTTCATGAAAAAGGAGTAGAAGCGATTGCAAAAGAAGCGATGGAGATGCTTAAAGACTGTGATCAAATCTACATATCATTTGATGTAGATAGCTTAGATACTTCGATATCGATGGGCACCGGTACTCCAGTAGCGAATGGGCTGTCAAAAGAAGAGGCCTTCGACTTAAATAAGGAGCTGATAAAAGATAAAAGAGTTTGTTGTTGGGAAATTGTAGAGGTGAACCCAACTTTGGATACAGAAAACCGAATGGCCGAGAGTGCTTTTGATATACTTGAAGCTACTACCGACTCTTTAATTAAGAATTTCTAATTGATGGAAGAACAGATTAAACAAGGCATATCAAATGCTTTGAAGGCCTTGTATAGCCACGAATTGGCTGAACAAGAAATAGTATTACAACCCACAAGAAAAGAGTTTGAAGGAACGTATACGTTTGTAACGTTCCCTTTTGCAAGGCTTTCCAAGAAAAGTCCAGAAGAGACTGGTAATGAAATTGGTGCCTTCTTAGTAGAGAACGCAGCGTCAGTTGCAGCCTTTAATACTGTAAAAGGGTTTTTGAATATTTCGGTTTCTGAGTCATCTCAAGTTCAACGTTTTGCTCAAATGTTCGATGGTGCGAATATCAGTGCCTCTTCATTGTTCAGTGCTGAGCCAACGGGTAGAACGGTGGTGGTAGAATATTCTTCACCCAATACAAACAAGCCCCTACACTTAGGGCACCTGCGCAATAACTTTCTAGGCAACTCCGTCTCCCGAATTCTAAAGGCAGCAGGTAATGAGGTACATAAAGTACAAATCATTAATGATAGAGGTATCCACATTTGCAAGTCCATGCTGGCTTGGTTAAAGTTTGGTGAAGGTGAAACGCCAGAGTCATCTGGCCTAAAAGGAGACCATCTAGTGGGTAAATACTATGTGGCTTTTGATAAAGCGTTCAAGAAAGAAGTCGCTGACCTCATGTCAAAAGGCTTTCAGAAGGAGCATGCGGAAAAAGAAGCGCCAATTCTTCTTGAAGCACAAGAAATGTTAATGAAGTGGGAGGCCAAAGATCCAGAAGTCTATGCCCTTTGGGAAAAGATGAACGGCTGGGTTTATGAAGGGTTCAATACCACTTACAAAAAGATGGGAGTTGATTTTGATCAGCTCTATTACGAAAGTGAGACCTACCTGATCGGCCGCGACCGTGTAATGGAAGGGCTCGAAAAAGGCGTTTTCTTTAAAAAAGAAGATGGTTCAATTTGGGTAGACCTTACAGATGAGGGCTTAGACGAGAAACTACTTCTTCGTAAGGATGGCACTTCTGTATACATGACCCAGGATATCGGTACAGCCTTAATGCGTTTTGATGATTACCCCGGGCTAAATCAGCTAATCTACACCGTGGGTAACGAGCAAGAATATCATTTTAAGGTACTCTTCTTAATTCTCAAGAAACTCGGTTACGACTGGGCATCTTCATGTTATCATTTGTCATATGGAATGGTTGATTTACCGACAGGTAAAATGAAGTCTCGTGAAGGAACTGTAGTAGATGCAGATGACTTGATGCAAGAAATGGCCAATACGGCCAAAGCTAGAACAGAAGAATTAGGCAAGATTGATGGCTTTACTCCTGAGCAGGCAACCGAACTCTACGGGATGCTGGGACTAGGGGCTATTAAATACTTTTTGTTAAAAGTAGACCCACGTAAGAGAATGCTTTTTAACCCCCAAGAGTCAATTGAATTCCAAGGGAACACTGGGCCGTTTATACAATACACACATGCGAGAATTAGCTCTATTCTGCGAAAGGCAAATCAATTAGGTGTAAGCTTTGGTGATATTAATTTTGACCAAGTAACCGACATTCATCAAATGGAGAAAGACTTGATTCAAGTTTTGGGCCAGTACCCAGAAAAATTAAGACTAGCTGCTGACACCTATTCTCCTGCAATTATAGCGCAGTACGTCTATGATTTGGCAAAGGATTATAATCGTTTCTATGCCGAACTATCCATTTTTAATGAGTCAGATAAAACCTTGCAACAATTTAGGGTGGCGCTTTCGGCATTGACAGCTGAAACAATCAAAGTAAGTATGGGTTTATTGGGCATTACTGTGCCTGATCGTATGTGATGAAATATTTTGTTTTTAGTATACTGTTTTGTTTATCCCTCAACTCCGAGCCTATGAGTTTTCATGATTTCAGTCTTACGTCAATTGATGGGAAGGCCATCGATTTCAAAAAGTATAAAGGAAAGAAAGTATTGATTGTCAATGTAGCCTCAGAGTGTGGCTATACCCCTCAGTATGAAGACTTACAAATGCTACATCAACAGTTTGGCGATAAGGTTGCTATTCTTGGTTTCCCCGCGAATAATTTCGGTTCGCAAGAGCCGGGATCAAACGAAGACATTCAACAGTTTTGTAAAGCGAATTATGGAGTGACCTTTCAGATGTTTGAGAAAATATCGGTTGTTGGAAAAGATCAAGACCCACTTTATCAATGGCTTGAAGAAGCATCTGGGAAGGCACCAAATTGGAATTTCTGCAAATACCTCATTGATGAAAGTGGTAAGCTCATTGGGTTTTACCCTTCGGCAGTTAATCCATTAGAAGAATCAATTACTTCCAAATTATAGTATGAAGCATTGGTTGACGGCATTTAGGTTAAGAACCTTGCCTTTGGCATTGGCTTCCATTGGTATGGGAGCTTTCTTGGCTGCGTCATCTGGGGCGTTTAATGCTTTAGTATTTGGTTTGTGTGCTCTTACGACAATCTTCCTGCAAATTCTCTCTAACCTAGCCAACGACTACGGAGACTCCATTCATGGAGCAGATAGCGTAGATCGGCAGGGTCCTGAAAGAGCTGTTCAATCGGGTGCCATTTCAAAGCGTGCCATGAAAAACGCTATTATTATTTTTGTGGTGCTCTCGTTAATTGCCGGTATTGGTTTAATATATGCAGCCTTCGGATGGTTGACCTTCAATTTTTTACTCTTTTTGGGAATAGGTGCTTTGGCTATTGTGGCAGCCATCACATATACCGCTGGTTATAGGCCTTATGGCTACGCAGGTTTAGGGGATATTAGTGTTCTGGTTTTCTTCGGTTTTGTTGCCGTTATGGGCAGCGCATTTCTTTATGAACAAGAACTTAATTGGAATTATTTATGGCCAGCCATTTCAATTGGATGCTTTTCAACAGCGGTGCTAAACGTCAACAATATTAGAGATATAGAGTCGGACGTGAAGGCGGGGAAAAAGTCTATACCGGTACGTATTGGCAGGGTAGCTGCCGTAAGGTACCATTGGCTGTTGTTGTTCGTGGGTGTTTCGGCAAGCCTTGTTTATACTTATCTGAATTTTGACGCTTACGTACAGTTTCTTTTTGTGCTATCTATTCCGCTTTTTTTTGTCAACGCTTTGGCTGTTAAGAATAAGACGACCGCAGAAACACTAGATCCGTTTCTTAAACAAATGGCTCTGTCAACCCTGCTCTTCGTAATTCTTTTTGGGATGGGCCATCTCTTAACATAAGTTTTTATTAAAACTTTGCGATTGTAGGATCGTCAATTATTTTAGTATAAAATTACATCCATGAGCCTTAACAAGTCTAATCAACTGAATGTTCAATGTCAATTTTGTAAATCGCGTGCAGACTCTCACTTTGCCGATTTGGGCGAGGAGGACCTTAGCATACTTTCTGCTCACAAGTCATGTGTAACCTACAAAAAGGGTCAAAACCTTTTCTATGAGGGCACTCGGCCAATGGGTATTTTTTGCATTAATTACGGGAAGGTAAAAGTGTATAAAATGGGCTCCAATGGGAAGGAACAAATTCTTTTCATTGCTAAGCCAGGTGATTTTTTAGGCTATCGATCCTTATTAAGCGAAGAGTTTTACGGTGCATCTGCAGCCGTAATAGAACAAGCCGCTATTTGCTTTATTCCAAAGAGTGACTTCTTGTCTATTCTTCACAGTAATCCTGCTTTTTTTAGCAAGCTTATGAAGGCAGTGTGTCATGAACTCGGTGTGATGGAAGATAAACTCGCTCAGTTGGCGCAGAAGTCGGTGAGAGAGCGCCTCGCTGCCACCATATTGATGCTTAAAGAAACTTATGGTATGGAAGGTGAAGGAAGTGATTTGATTGATATTGCCCTTTCCAGAGAGGATCTTGCCAATATTGTGGGCACGGCTACGGAAACAGTAATACGGTTACTTTCAGAGTTTAAATCCGATGGTTTAATAGGCCTAGAAGGTAAGAAAATTAAAGTAGTGGATGCTCAGAAATTGGTGCATGAAGCTGACTTCTACGGATAAACATGACTTTAATCATGTTTTTCTCTGATACCTATCAATAGGCCCCGTTGCAGACTCAAGTACTTTTGATTTAATAATTAGAATTAAAAGGTCTTGAAACATAAAATACTCTTAGCAACAAATGTGACGGAAGGGTTTGACAATCTGATTGAAGATATGTTGAACCTTCTGAATAAGACGCACAAGAAATATGTGTCAGCCTTTTCCCCACAGCACTATCACAGTAAAAATCTCGCGACCGTCAATACTGGACTACAACACTCCTCTATGGCTACGCTTGATACCCTCGTGGGAGATTTTGAATTCGAATCGACATTAGAACAAAAGGCAGAGAACCATAATCTAGATTTCGAGTGGATCAATGATGGTATGGATGAAGAAAAACTGTCTAGATTAAGTACGGTTTTTGACCTCTTAATCCTAGAGCAGAATGCTTTTAAGGATTGTGACATAAAGGTAGTAGACGAAATCTTAGCCTGTGTTAATTGTCCGATTCTCTTACTACCTCATGACTGGGAGATTGAGAACTTGGTAGTCTACCATGACGGATCAATGGATTCAGTGAAAATGGTTAAGAACTTTCTGAACCTCTTCAATCCTACACTAAGAGATTTACCGCTTTCTGTCCTGATCGATCACAATTCCACAGACTACGATATTGAAACCGAAAAAGTCTTTATTGACTACTTGAAATTGTTTTTTGAAAACATTGGCATTCAGCTCATTCACGGCAATATCTTCGATAACCTTACGGAACAAATTGTTTACAATAGCAATAAACCTTTCCTAATGTTAGGGATTGAGGGAGACGAAATCTCGAGTCAGAAAATCCTTGAGTCCCCTACTTTTCTCTTTAAAGGATAGTTTATGATTACCCGAGAGGTGCTTCCAAAAACAGCTTGTTACCATTGCGGAGATGATTGTCTCGAGGATAAGATCGTTCTTGCAGAGAAGTCGTTTTGCTGCCATGGCTGTAAAACAGTTTTTGAAGTGCTCAGCGAGAATGACTTGAGTGACTATTATGCTTTTGAAGACACACCAGGAGTTACACAAAAAAGAGAAAAGAATACCCTCTTCGACTTTTTAGACAATCATGAAGTAAGTAGGCAACTGCTTGAATTTGCTGACGATCAACAGGAGCGGGTAACATTTTTAATTCCGAACATTCATTGCAGTAGCTGTATTTGGCTGCTTGAGCACCTGTCTAGGTTGGAGTCTGCCATCATTAGCTCTACCACTAATTTTAGCCAGCGTAAGCTCACCGTAAGTTATCATGTAGAGAATTTTTCTCTCAGGTCGCTGGCAGAACTACTGGATCGTATTGGTTATACTCCTGTTATTAATCTGGAGCAGGCGAATGAAGGAGAGTCTGTAAAGAAGACGTTTAACAAGAGTTTGTTAGTCAAATTAGGAATTGCTGGTTTCTGCTTTGGTAATGTAATGTTGCTGAGTTTTCCTGATTACTTGGGAATCTCTGCCTTAGAGCAAGACTATCAGCAAACTTTCCGTTGGTTGAATCTATTGCTCTCCATACCAGTAGTCTTTTATTCAGGAAGCGAATACTTCTTATCTGCTGTAAAAAGCTTAAGACAGCGATTCGCCAACATCGATGTACCAATAGCCCTGGGTATTGCAGTGTTATTTCTGAGAAGTGTTTATGAAGTGGCTTTTGATATTGGGCCAGGATATTTCGATTCCCTCGTGGGGCTCGTATTTTTCTTATTGATCGGCAAGTGGTTTCAAAACAGAACGTATGATGCCCTCTCTTTCGATCGTGATTACAAAAGCTATTTCCCACTGGCCATTCAGACAAAAAGGCAAGGGCGTTTCTCTTCAATTGCCGTTCAGGATATTCGGAAAGGCGATGAAATTCTAATCAGAAACGGTGAGCTCATTCCCGCTGATGCTATCTTAATTGACGATAGCGTATACATTGATTATAGCTTTGTGACAGGGGAATGTGAGGCTGTAGAGAAGGCAAAAGGGCAGTACGTTTTCGCAGGAGGGAAGCTTTCGGGAAAGCAAGCTCGGTTTATCGTTCAAAAACCAGTTTCTCAAAGTTATCTCACGAGTCTTTGGAACAACGATGCCTTTAATAAGGAAAAAGAGCACCGAAAGCTTGTTGATAGGGTAAGTCAGTATTTCACCATTATCATTATTACCATTTCAGTAATTGCAGCTGTTTATTGGCAATGGACAGACCCATCACAGACGTGGATGGTGTTTTGTTCCGTACTTATTGTGGCTTGTCCCTGTGCTTTGGCGCTATCTACACCCTTCACAACGGGAAGTATTCTAAGGGTATTAGGACGGAATCAGGTCTATTTAAAGAATGCTGATGTTGTAGAGAAACTGCAAAATATTGACACTATTGTTTTTGATAAAACAGGTACGATTACCAATGCTTCAGAAAGAGATTTGATTTTTGAAGGAGAAAATTTAACCCTTGCCGAAAAACAGATTGTCTTTGCTGCTGTGTCTAGTAGCACACATCCACTCAGTCGTTTTGTGAAAGCATTTTTGTCTGGTGTGGATAGTGGAGATTATTCGGTGGAGTCATTCGAAGAATATGTAGGTCAAGGAATAACTGCAGTGGTAAATGGACTAGTGGTAAAGCTTGGTTCGGCTAACTTTGTGGCGAATGAGCAGGCCACTCCCAATCATAAGGCCTCTTATGTTTATCTGAAGTTTGGTAGCACGCAGCGCGGCCGATTTGTGGTTCAGAATGTTTATAGAACGGGTTTGGAAGGTGTAGTCCAAAGGCTAAAGGAGAAATTTAAGCTGGCGATACTTTCTGGCGATTCTGATGCGGAGCGCAGTAACCTTTCGCGGCTTTTTCCCGCAGACACCCCGATGCATTTTTCGCAAAAACCAGATGAAAAACTCAATGTAATCAAGTCAATGCAATCTTCTGGTCAAGCTGTGATGATGGTGGGAGACGGTCTGAATGATGCAGGTGCCTTGAAGCAAAGTAATGTTGGTGTGGCTATTTCGGAAGATATTTCAACTTTCTCGCCAGCTTGCGATGCCATTATGCATGCTGACTCATTTAGTCGTTTGGATGCTATTTTAGGTTTAACCAGAAGGAGTAAACACGTAATCTACGCTAGCTTCTTCTTGAGCCTAGCCTATAATATTGTCGGTTTAACCATTGCTGTAATGGGTTGGTTGACGCCTTTGGTGGCAGCTATTTTAATGCCATTGAGTAGCATATCGGTTGTGATACTGACTACTCTTTTTGTCAAAATGATCTCACTTAAATTGAAGTTGTAATGTCTGTAATCCTCGTATTAATCATTACAAGTATAATAGTTGCTATCGTTTTCTTAGGTGCCTTTTTTTGGGCCGTAAAGTCTGGGCAGTATGACGACACTTACGCACCCTCAGTACGCATGCTTTTTGAAGAGAAGGTAAAGACAAAAGATAAGACTCTCCGGCCCAATGGATCGACCGAAGAGCCTTGAGACTATTTTCTCAAATAAATACTTGCGCCTAGTGCCACTGTATTTAGATTCATATTGAGTCCATATCGTGTAATATCGCCCACTCCGTCTGTGTCCTCGTTGGAATAGAAGAGACCACCAAAAGTCATGTCTAAAGCTATCTTATCAGACAGAAAATACATCATTCCTGGCATAATATTGAAATTGAATGAGCTAACATCGAATTCCTGAGTGCCTAGAGGGTTAGTAGTACCTGAGCCAAAGGAAATATCTGGCTGGACAAACAGATAAAATTTGTCACTCACACTTTTGTGAAACCTTGCGTAAACACCAAAAAAGAATTGGTTCGATTCTGATGGCCCATTGGATTGATCTTCATAGCCCAACGAGACTCCTAAGCTAGTGTTATCGGATAAAAAGAGTGCTGCTCGAGGAGTTAACCTAAAGGCAGTTGACTCCTGATTTCCAGCTTCGAACTTATTGTAGAGTAGAGAGCCACCAACTTGGATATCTCCTTTTTGGATTTGACCAAATGCCATGGTGCTCATCAGTACCATAGCAAATAATAGAATAGTTTTTTTCATTGTTATTGAGTTTTGAGTTAATACTTATTAGGTATAAAACGCGATAACATAGCTTTTGTATCAGTTTTGGGACTGATGGTGTGATGAATTGATATATGGTGATTTCGTGATTAAATAATAAAAAGGTGACTTTCGCTCGTCAGGACAGAGCACAAAAGTGTAGTTAAAAATGAGGTAATGCAGGCTTTACTTTTTGTGTTCCTCTAGCCTAAGCTTTAATTGAAGATAGGCTTCGTTCAAAGCAGCTATGGTTTCTTGCTGTTGTTCAATGACACGCTCCTTTTCTTTGAGTAACTTTTTTTGCTCTTGAGACTTTGTGAGATAGACTGTGGCTGGTTCTTCAACCATCTTGGCTGAGGTATCTGAATTAGAAGAGAGGTCTGAATCTCCTTCGCCTGTGATGAGCCATCTGAGGTTTAAGTTTTCAAACAAGTTGGTAATGTCTGCTATCACCTCAAAAGAGGGGCGTGCGTTTTCATCTCTTTTTAATCGATAGAGTTTCTCTGGCTTTTCATATCCGAGCGCTTCTGCAAGGGCACTAATGTTCCTTATGCCCTGTGATTGCGCATAGGATAAGAGTCTTACAAAAAATGTAGCATTATTAGACATACTATTTTGTAATAATACAAATAATATTGTATTTTAGTCCTGATAGTTTGAATCGCTACTAATTTATAAATAATTATGAGCAAAGCGGTTTCAATTAAATACATGTTTTAATATGCACACATCATCCCTCAACACGGAAGAGCTAATTATCCGCTTACTCGTAGAAGACTATAGGTTTCAACAAATTATCCATCGCATGGCTCAGATCAATTTTCATTTTGATCAGTCACTTGATTTGATGTCTGTCATCGCTGATCTTTTGCTTACTAAAAAACAAGAGCCAGATCTTCTTTGGTTGCATGCCTATGCAGAGGGTTTAGAGAAGGCTTACGAAACTGATTTTTGGGATGAAGAGGCCCTAAGGTCAGTAGCAGAGATGACTCTCAGAAAAATCAATGCCCGATTTTAGCTTCCCAAGAATGATGACAGGTCTTAGTCGGATGAGCAGGTTTCCGATGTAATTAATAGTCTGTCAACTGTACCACAAACACTAATTCTAAAACATGACTTAAATCAGTTTTTTAGCTAATACGGGTCAGGTCATCTGCTTAAAGTCGCAATTACCTTCGGTTTAAATTTTAAAGAACCAAAAGCGACTATGGAAATAGAAAAATTTGAGTACGACAACAAAATCGTTAAGTACTTCTCGATCGCAACAGTCATTTTTGGAGTTGTTGGGATGTTGGTAGGTCTTTTGATCGCCACCCAGCTATTCCTTCCTCAATTGAACTTCGGAATTCCCTACACAACCTTCGGTAGACTTAGGCCACTGCATACAAATGCTGTGATTTTTGCCTTTGTAGGTAATGCGATGTTTGCTGGTGTGTATTACTCAATGCAGCGTTTATTGAAAACGCGCATGTTTAGCGATACGCTCAGTTACATTCACTTTTGGGGGTGGCAATTGATCATTTTGGCAGCAGCCATCACCTTACCACTAGGGCTTACTACTTCAAAAGAGTATGCAGAGCTAGAATGGCCAATTGATATCGCGATTACTGTCATATGGGTGGTCTTCGGTATCAATATGATCGGTACGATATTGAAGCGAAGAGAGCGACATATGTATGTAGCCATCTGGTTTTACATCGCCACATTTGTGACAGTCGCTGTACTCCACCTAGTCAATTCTTTTGCCATACCGGTAACACTTTTTAAAAGTTACTCTTGGTATGCAGGGGTACAAGATGCCTTGGTTCAGTGGTGGTATGGTCATAATGCAGTAGCATTCTTTTTAACCACGCCATTTCTTGGTTTGATGTACTACTTCTTGCCGAAGGCAGCGAATAGACCGGTTTACTCTTATAAGCTATCCATCATCCACTTTTGGTCACTGATCTTCATTTATATCTGGGCAGGGCCACACCATTTATTATATACTTCATTACCCAACTGGGCACAGTCTTTAGGAGTGGTCTTCTCCATCATGCTTATCGCGCCATCTTGGGGAGGTATGCTAAATGGTCTTCTGACACTGCGTGGTGCTTGGGACCGAGTGAGAGAAGATCCGGTATTGAAGTTCATGGTTGTAGCAGTAACGGCCTACGGTATGTCTACCCTCGAGGGGCCATTGCTTTCTATTAAAAGTGTTAACGCGATTGCTCACTTTACAGATTGGATTATCGCACACGTTCACATTGGAGGATTGGGCTGGAATGGCTTCATGATCTTCGGTATGTTGTATTGGTTAATCCCTAGAATGTGGGGCACGAAACTTTGGTCTACCAAGGCTGCGAATCTACACTTCTGGCTAGGTACACTCGGTATCATTGTATATGCATTGCCAATGTATACTGCTGGTGTAGTGCAAAGCTTAATGTGGAAAAACTTCAATGCTGAAGGTTTCCTTGAGTACCCTAATTTCTTGGAGACTGTTACTCAAATTATACCGCTTTACATGATGCGGGCTATTGGAGGCCTCTTGTACTTCACAGGGGTGATCATAATGGCAGTGAACTTAATTAGAACTGCCAAGCAAGGAACTTTCATTACCAATGAGGCTGCTGAAGCTCCAGCCTTAGAAAAGAAAACTATTGTGGGAGGTTATTGGCACAACCGTTTGGAGCGCAAGCCTGTTATTTTCACTACTTTGGTATTAGTCGCTATTGTGATCGGTGGGGTGGTAGAAATGGTGCCGACTTTCCTAATCAAGTCGAACATTCCAACTATCGCAAGTGTGAAACCTTATACTCCGCTTGAACTTCATGGGCGTGATATTTACATCAGAGAAGGGTGTAATAACTGCCATTCGCAAATGGTAAGGCCATTCCGTTCGGAGACTGAACGCTATAAAGGTGAGTACTCTAAAGCAGGAGAGTTCGTGTATGATCATCCATTCTTATGGGGGTCGAAACGAACCGGGCCAGATTTGCATAGAGTCGGTGGAGCCTATAATAATGTGTGGCATTTCAATCACATGTTAGATCCGACTTCTACTTCACCTGGATCGATTATGCCACCATACCCATGGTTGTATGAAGATCAGATTAACCCTGATCGTACTGCGGGTAAGATCAATGCCCTAAGGACTGTCGGTGTACCGTATGCGGAGGGTTATGAAGATGTTGCAAATCAAGATTTGAAGCAGCAAGCGCAAGGCATTGTCGCTGACCTGAAAACCTTCGATGTCGACATTCCGGAAACGGCTGAGATTGTAGCATTGATCGCTTATTTACAGCGACTAGGTACCGATATAAAAGTTCAACCTGTAGCTCAAAACCAATAAGCCATGTTTAAACAATATTTCGAACAAGTTGAAAATGTAGCCATCTGGCCGATCATCTCATTGACAATCTTCTTTGTCTTCTTTATCGGCTTGACCATTTATGTTTTCAAAATCAGCAAAACATATATCAAGCACATGGAGAAGTTACCCTTGATCGAGGATCAAGAAGGGATCGATAGTGTCTCACATATAAAATATCAGAACAATGGATAATTCTACACTTTTTAGTCAAGAAACGATGATTTACATCACCTTCGGGCTGGTGATTGTGGTGGCACTTTTGGTATTGGTGGTGGCTATTTATGTATTGCAATTGCTTAAGACCTTTATGAAGCAAGGTCAAAGTGAAGCGCAAGTAGTAGCGGAAGCAGCTCAGCCGAGTTGGTTTACACAGATATGGGACAAATGGAATGCTTTGAAGCCAATGGAAGAAGAAGAGACCATTTTACTCGATCATGATTATGATGGTATTAAAGAGTTAGACAATCACCTTCCGCCTTGGTGGAAAGGACTATTCTATCTCACTATAGTGTATGGGGTCATTTATATACTGGTTTTCCATGTATTCCAAAGCGCTCCGTTGCAAGAAGAACGCTACGACATGGAAATGGCAGCAGCGGCAGCTTTGAAAGCTGAAAATAAGAAAGACCTAGTCTTTGATTTCGATGAAAATACGGTAACACAATCAACGGATCCTATTGAATTAGCAGATGGCCAGAAGTTCTTCGAACAGCAGTGTGCTATTTGTCACAAAACTGATGGGGGTGGTCTGGCAGGGCCTAACCTCACAGATGAGTACTGGAGAAATGGAGGCAGTGTTTCTGATATCTATAAGGTCATTAAGAATGGCGTTCAGGGTACAGCTATGATTTCTTGGGAAGGACAGCTAAACCCGATTAGACTTAGAAACGTGACTTCCTATGTCATGAGTCTTCAGGGCACTAACCCTCCGGGGGCATTAGGTCCTGATGGAGATTTATATCAACCAGAGAACTAGATTTTACCGAAAGAGAAGGGAATGGCCGAGGATAGTAAAATCAAGGATTTATACCACTATGACGAACAGTTTCGTGATGCCATAGCCACTGTGGACGAAAAGGGTAAGCGCATATGGGTTTACCCTAAGAAACCCAAGGGCAAGTATCACAACAAACGGATAGTTGTATCCATAGTCTTATTGACCATCCTTTTTGCTGGTCCATTTATTAAAATCGGTGGCGAACCCTTCTTATTGCTAAATGTTTTCGAGCGAAAGTTTTCAATCCTAGGGGCTGTTTTTTGGCCTCAGGATTTCTTCATCCTGACATTGATTGCAATTACATTCTTTGTCTTTATTATCCTTTTTACTGTTGTTTTTGGTCGTGTGTGGTGTGGTTGGGCTTGCCCGCAGACCCTATTCATGGAAATGGTATTTAGAAAGATTGAATACCTAATTGATGGCGATGCTGGGCAACAGCGAAAGTTGACCAAGATGCCATGGAACGGAGAGAAGATTCGTAAGCGTTTGTTAAAGCATTCGATATTCTTATTGATAGCAGTAATCATCGGCCATACGGCCATGGCCTACTTAATTGGCATCGAACAGGTCAAGGAGATCGTTACTAAATCACCAAGCGAGAATCTAGCTGGTTTTGCAGGCCTAATCGCCTTCAGCGGTATATTCTACGCTGTTTTTGCCTATTTGAGAGAGCAGGCTTGTATTGCCATTTGTCCTTATGGAAGACTTCAAGGCGTGTTACTCGTCAAGAATTCAATGGCTGTTATGTATGATTGGATTCGTGGCGAACCTCGAGGCAAATTAAAGAAAGCCGAAGTACAATCTGATAAGGGTGATTGCATAGACTGTAAGTTATGCGTTCACGTTTGCCCGACTGGAATTGACATTAGAAATGGTACGCAGCTTGAATGTGTGAATTGTACGGCCTGCATAGATGTGTGCGATGATGTAATGACTAAGGTAGGCAAGCCGACTGGCCTCATCAGACCGACATCAGCAGCCGCCATAGAAGAAGGTCGTCAGAAAATCTTTACGCCTCGTGTGGCAGGTTACACCGGTGTGCTGTCAATATTGATCATCCTATTGACCGTTTTTATTTCAGGAAGAGCCGATGTAGAAGCGACAGTGTTGAGAATGCCAGGTATGATCTATCAAAAACTGGATGATGGCCGCATTCAAAATATCTATAACATTCAGTTTCTGAATAAAACTGCCGAAGACTTACAATTCACCGTAACTATAAAGGACATGCCAAATGCTACCATAGAAAGAGTAGGCGGTGGTAAGGTTGATTTAGGTGCTAAGTCCAAGCTTGACGGTGTCTTTGTGATCAAGATTCCAGCAGATGAATTAACCGATAGAAAGAACCGAATCGTACTTGAATTGAGATCGGATGGTGAGGTGATTGAAGAAATGAAGACAAATTTTTTAGGACCAGTAAAGTTTTAACTATGAATTGGGGAAACAAGATCATTTTATCATTTGTGGTGTTTATAGGCCTAATATTCACATTAGTCTACATCAGTGTTAATACTGATTTCTACTTGGTAGAAGAAGATTACTACGCACAGGAACTGGCATATGAAGATCAAATTCAAAGGATCAAAAACCATGACGCGCTTGGGGAAAAACCAGCTTTCAATATCGACAGAAGGGCATTCACAGCAGCGCTGACCTTTCCTTCAGACCTAGTCAATAACATGGTAGATGGAAGCGTAATGTTCTATCGATCAAATACGGCAAAACTGGATAAGGAATTTACCTTGGATTTTAATGAAGAAGGCGAGTTTGTGGTGGATATATCCAAGTTTGCCGTAGGTGCATGGAAAATAAAGATTAAATGGGCCGATGGAGAGAAGGAATACTATAAAGAAATCGCTTTCGTAATCTGATGCTATTAGCCACTGCCATAGCATTCGGCTTTCTAGGTAGCCTGCACTGCCTGGGTATGTGTGCGCCATTACTTTGGGCAATACCCGAGAACCCAGAAAAGAGAACCAGATGGTGGTTCAATAAATTCCTGTATAACGTTGGGCGCATCAGTACCTATTCACTACTTGGCCTGATTGTCGGTCTCATTGGTGAAGGAGTTTCTCTAGTGGGTTGGCAACAACACATTTCTTGGATCACGGGAGTAGTATTAATCATTGGTCTTGTACTTAGTATTTGGGGGGGGCGAGTCCCCATCGTCAGTAAATTCACTTTTAGCTTCAATCAAAAGGTTAAAAAAGGCTTGTCCAAATGGTTGACTAAAAAGACATATACAGCTCAACTGATGTTTGGGGTGTTTAATGGCCTCTTACCATGCGGACTAGTATACATGGCCTTGATTGCTAGCTTGTCCATGACCTCAATAGGTGGGAGTATGGCCTACATGGCACTGTTTGGCTTGGGTACTATACCCATGATGCTCGGGGCAGCTTACTTTAAAAAGTCCATTCAATCCTTAAAGTCTATCAGTTTCAATAAGTTATACCCTAAGATAGTTTTGACCATCGCTATATTATTGATTGTTCGGGGTATGAACTTAGGAATACCTTATCTAAGCCCGAAAGTGGGGAATGCTTCCGGCATCACGATATGTGAAACACCTTAAGTCTTTTGAGTTTATGATTCAGGTCATAAATTATTAACTTGAGAATCACGTATTTCATTAAAGGATCATTCACTTAAATTAATCGTCATGAATACTATACTCGTCCCAACCGATTTTTCAAGTCAAGCCAATAATGCATTGGATTTAGCCGTGCAAATAGCCCGTAAGTCTGGCGCTAAAATTATGGTCATTAATGTCATTGAAGGCTTAAGAGATTTCTCATTCAACACCATGGGAGAAGCAGAAAGCGATATGGGTGAGGAAGTCTTTATTGTCAAGAAGCTCATTGAACAGGTAAAACTGCGTTTAAGCGAAGTGGTTAACGAGGAAAAATATGCTGATGTTTCCATAGAATCTGCCGTAGAGATGGGAAATGCCTTTGAAAGTATTTCTAAAATTATCGCAGATCACGAGGCCGATCTATTAGTAATGGGTACCAAGGGCATGAGTGGCTTAGAAGAAGTATTGATAGGCTCCAACACAGAGAAGGTTGTAAGGTATGCCAAGTGTCCCGTGATCACTGTCAAGGATAGAGTCACCCTAGAGGAGATTAAGAATATTGTTTTTGCCAGTAATCTTCAGGATGAGCAAACTGACTTGGTTAAGAGACTTAAGGTGATTCAAGAAATTACCGGAGCTACCCTCCATTTGGTGAAAGTAAATACACCTAACCATTTCAGCACCCAACGCCAGATGATGAAGGAATTCTCGGCATTCATTGACAAGCACAAACTAACAAACGCATCCACTAGCATTTATAACGAGGCTACAGAAGAAGATGGCATCCTATATTTTGCCGAAGACCTCGGAGCTTGTATGATTGCGATGGGTACGCATGGAAGAACGGGTATTCTTCATCTATTGAGTGGAAGTATAGCAGAAGATTTGGTCAATCATGCGCAAGTACCTGTGTGGACTTTGTCTGAGAAAAGTAAGCGATAGTATTTATTTTACTTCAAGTGAAAGTCATTTGGGCAGAAGTCTGAATGACTTTTTCTTTTTAGTACTTTTGATCTTATGGGAAGAAAGAATAATCGAGACAAAGGCAGAGCTGGAGTTGTTTACTCTACAAACTCTGACTTTTCCTATGACTACGACAACGATGAAGAGCAAGAAACTTTAGCGGCTTCAGCGCAAAACCTTAAAGTGATGCTCGACAAAAAGAGCCGAGGAGGTAAACAAGTAACACTTGTGGAAGGCTTTGTCGGTACGGATGATGACTTAAAGGATTTAGGTAAAATGCTTAAATCAAAATGTGGTGTAGGTGGATCGGCCAAGGGTGGCGAAATACTAATTCAAGGCGATCACAGAGACAAAGTGTTACAACTTTTACAAAAAGAAGGCTATCGGGCAAAAAGAGTAGGGGGCTAATTGAAATCATTTAGTACCATCTTTTTTCTTTCTCTCCTCTTTGCATTCAGTACTTCATGCAAAGATAAGGAGGTGCCAGTCACCGAAGGATTTCTCGAAATTAACGGCTCCCAGGTTTACTATAAGACCATGGGAGAAGGCGAACCCCTTCTTGTTATACACGGAGGTCCTTTGTTAGATCACTCCTATCTACTGCCTTACCTTGAAGCACTGGCCGATGACTACGAGCTGATTTTTTACGATCAACGGGCAGCTGGCCAATCATCTATAGCTGTAAATCCTGAAACGATGTCTTTACATGGGTTTATTGAAGACATTGAACAGTTGAGACAGCAGCTAAACCTTGAGAAAATCAACCTGCTTGGCCATTCATGGGGTGGCCTGCTCGCCATGAAATACGCCATAGAATATGATCAGAACTTAAATCATTTGATTTTATCTAATGCGAGTGCACCAAGCGCATTAGATGCCCAGCAAGAGGGCTTATTGGTCACTCAGAAGATGACAAAACGCGATCAAGATAAACTCAATAACTTGACAAGCAGCGGCTTGTTAAGAACCGAAGATCCATCAGAGGCCATCAAAGAAATGATGATGATTTCCTATCGAGTTCATATGTATGACACCGGCAACCTGGATCGCTTATCGTTATATATACCCAAGGACTTTATGCTCAGAAGTCAGACTTACAGAACCTTAAACCCTGATTTGTCTAGCTACGATTTTTATGATCATCTAATTACCGTGCGTACGCCTACTTTGGTGCTTTTTGGCGAATCTGAACCTGCCGTGCAGTTGCATGCCAATCGAATGGTTGGGGCTTTCCAAAATGGGGAGTTGTATGTGGTGAAAGGAGCTGGGCACTTTCCGTTTATCGAATCTAACAAAGATTATACAGCCAAGATTAAATCCTTTATCAACCAATAGCGACTCTTACCTTAAAAGAGACCGCTAACAGAATTTTAATGTGCTGAAGCCTTAAGTCGATCTATCTTTAGACTACTTCAAACCTTCAGCCATGAAATTCAAGCAAATTTTTCAACCCCTTTTATTATTACTTCTTACTTCAGCACTTGCTGTTGGTCAAACTGACCTTTCCATATTCGAAGCGATGAAGCCTAGGTCCATCGGACCAGCGGGTATGTCAGGTAGAGTTACTTCAATAGATGTCGTTCGGCATAACCGAAATATCATCTATGCAGGTACAGCTTCAGGCGGCTTGTGGAAATCTGTCAGTGGAGGTGTGAGCTGGGAGCCGCTTTTCGACAAGGAAGAAGTGGCATCCATCGGAGCAGTTACCATTGATCCATCCAATGCCAGCACCATTTGGGTGGGTACTGGGGAGGGTAACCCCCGAAACTCATTGAATGGCGGATATGGTATTTATAAAAGCCTTGATGCCGGTCAGACCTGGCAGTATATGGGTTTAAAAGAAACGAAAAATATACATCGTGTTATCGTGCATCCTGACGATCCGAATACGGTTTGGGTGGGAGCGATTGGTTCGCCATGGGTAGAACATGAAGAACGTGGTGTTTTCAAAACGACCGATGGAGGTCAAACTTGGAGAAAAGTACTTTATGATATCCCCGGAGCAGGCGTTTCCGATTTGGTCATCGATCCGACTAACCCGAATAAGTTAGTCGCAGGAATGTGGGAGCACAGACGTCACCCATGGTTTTTCAACTCAGGAGGACCAGCGTCAGGCATCTATATTTCACTGGATGGCGGAGAAACTTGGGATAGAAAGACTTCGGCAGACGGTTTGCCTAAAGGCGAAATGGGTAGAATTGGTTTAGCCATTGCGCCATCGATGCCCGATCGTATTTACGCTTATGTAGAAGCCAAAGAAAATGCACTCTATCGCTCAGACGATGGCGGTGTTGAATGGTATAGGATTTCGAACAAAGGAGACAGAGGGTTAGGCGCTAGACCCTTTTACTATGCCGATATCTATGTGGACTCAAAAAATGAAAACAGGGTTTATTCGATTCATACGCAAGCGAATATGAGTGAAGATGGCGGGAAGAGCTTTGGCCGTTTCGTAAACTCGGGCTATGTGCATGTAGACAATCATGCTTTATACATTCACCCAGATGATCCAAGCTTTATGGTTTTAGGTAATGATGGAGGAATGGTTGTTACCAGAGACCGTGGAGGCAGCTGGCACTTTATGGAAAATCTTCCGATAGGCCAATTTTATCACGTGAGTTATGACATGGAAACGCCTTACAATGTAATGGGCGGTATGCAAGATAATGGCGCGTGGTTAGGCCCAAGCCAATTGCTGAAGCAAGGTGGTATTAGAAATGGCTACTGGGAAAGAATTGTGGGAGGTGATGGCTTCGATGTTGTCCCTGACCCCTTGGATACACGCTTTGGCTATTCGTTAAGTCAAGGAGCGAATATTCAAAGGTATGATAGAAAGACGGGTGAAATGATTGGTATACGCCCTGAACACCCAGACGGAGAGACCATTCGTTGGAATTGGAACGCTGGCGTGAACATCGATCCATTTGATAAGAAGACGATTTACTTAGGCGGTCAATACTTATTCAAATCTCCAGACCATGGAGATTCTTGGGAGATTATTTCTCCTGATTTAACAACCAACGATCCTGAAAAACAAAAGCAGTCTGAAACGGGCGGGAAACTGAATTTAGATAACTCCGGGGCAGAAATGCATACCACTATTACCGTAGTAGAACCGAGTACTTTGTCCCAAGGAATGATTTGGGTGGGTACAGATGATGGAAACGTTCAGCTTACCAGAGATGGCGGTCAAAACTGGGCCAACAGTGCCGGTAAATTTCCAGGGCTACCGGCTAATAGTTGGGTACAACAGATTCGAGCGAGTACTTACGATGCAGGTTCGGCCTTTGTGGTCTTCGATGAGCACAGAAGAGATGATTGGAGCCCATATGTCTATCAAACTACCAATTACGGAAAGTCGTGGAAACGCATTGTCAACGATGGTGATGTCTTCGGCTTTGCCATGACAATCGTTCAAGATCCGGTTGAGCCTAACTTGATGTTCTTAGGAACAGAAAGCGGTTTATATGTGACCATGGACGGAAGTAAAACTTGGGCCAAATGGACGAATGGTTTCCCAACGGTACCAACAATGGACTTACAGATTCATCCGCGTGAGCACGATTTGATTATTGGCACCTTCGGTAGAGCACTTTGGATTTTAGATGACATTCGTCCATTGAGAGAAGCTACTCAATTAGGTATGAAAAAGCTGCAAGCGAAGACTGTTCATACCTTCTCAATCCCTGATGCGACCAATGCGATTGTTGGCCCTTACTGGGGTTATAGAAGTACAGGTAACGGACTTTTCATGGCGGAAAATAAGCCATTCAATGCTGCCATTAGCTTTTATGCTAAGGACAAAGGCAGGGTTAAAATGGAGATTTCTGATGCTTCTGGTAAAACCGTTAGAACAAGAACTTATAACGCCCAAGAAGGTGTGAACCGAGTGTATTGGGGTTTTGAAGCCGATGGCATCAGACAGCCGGGGTCAAGAAAGCCGACAAGCGCAGATGCGCCTAAACCGGGAGGCTATGATGTACTGCCAGGAACTTATCAGGTGAAGCTATCTATGAAAGGAGAGAGCTCAAGTCAACCCATCAATGTGTTGCGAGATATGAGAACGGATTGGAATCAGGCGGAAGTAGAAGAAAAGCAACGATTCATTGCGCAGTATTACGAACTTGTTTCTACTGTAACTAAGGCTATGGACCAAATTAATGAGGCTACTGCCATTGCGGATAAGGTATTGACAATTGATAATGACAATAAAGAGCTGAAAACGAAGGTGGCAGACATCAAGAAGGAATTGAAAGCGCTACGCGAAATGGTTATAGCACCAAGGGTAGCGCAAGGCTTATCTAGGGATTCGGATGCCATTTCAAGTCAACTGGGAAATATTCGCAGTAAGATGCAGGGTAGTTACAGAAGAGTAACGCAACCGCAACAATTGGCCTACGCCAATGCTAAGAAGAATGTTGATCCGTTTGTTGAAAAAGTAAATCAATTCTTTGCGAATGATTGGAGTGCCTTTAAAACTTTTGTCGAAGGCTTGAATTTGGAATTGGTGAAGGGGTTTTGATCTTACTGGTTTCCCCGAGACGCTAAGAACAGTCTGGCAGGCTTGCAGTGCGTTCTGTTCTTTTATTCGTTCGACATCTTTAAGATAGGTCCTCACCGCAAATGCGAACCCGGGCGGTAAACAATGATTTGAACATCAATGAATTATTTAACTACTATAGTTCTTGTATATTTTACCATATCTATTGCCTTTATAATAAGGTGGTTTTATTTAGACAAAATATACGGTGATATCAAATCAAAAAGAGGTAGGTATGATTTGGATGTGAAGCATGTTAAAACCCTGATTGAAGATTCTAAAGACTTGAAATTGAAAAAAAGCCTGAGGGGCTTGTTGACTCTTAGAAGAGCAAGTAATGTGTGTTTTTTCTTGATAGTTATAACGGCAGTCTTGTTGTTTATTATGGGGAGTTAAATCCTCTAGCGCGCACTTGGAGTGCGTGCTGGTCTTTATTGCTTGCTTCGTATTTTGAAGATAGGTTCGCACTGCGAGTGCGAACCAGGAGGGTAGAATAGTCATTATATACATTGAATAGAGACTGATTTTGGTTCAACTTCTTTAAATGGAAATTAACTATGCGAGGTTATTTAAGTCAGAATCAAATTCAATTATTAGAAAGCCTTACAGGGGAAAAATTAAGAGATGTTTTCGAACATTATTGGGAATCATCTGATCTTTCTAGTCTAGATTATATAGAGCTTGATTTCTTTGGCCAAAGGATGTTGCTTACTTCTGGTAGTTTGGCAGAGGATTTAGAGGTTACTTTAAAGTCTGAGACTTCAATGCATACTCGATCAGGGGTAAGGTTAAGAGTTACTAGAGCAACTGAAAAGTTGGGCTGGAAAAGTGTGATTGGTAGAGCTTTGACTTCTTATGAGTTGACTGATTACAAAGGTTATTGTAACAACTCAGTTATTTTCAACTTTGAGTCTGTAAAAGTTGAGGTTTATGCTGGGCTCGATTGTGTTGGAGCAGAGTTTGAGGAAGAAAAGATTGGTCAAAAGTTCTAGAAATTGGAATACCATCAATTATCCCCTAGCGGTCACTTACAGTTCGTGCTGGTCTTTATTGCTCGCTCGATATCCTAAAGATGGGTCCGCACTGCAAGTGCGAACCAGATGAAACAATGGATTTATATGATTTTTTGTTTGGAGTGGGGCTTTTTTTAATGGCCCTACTTATTCTGTTTTATCAAAATAACAATGGAGTATTTAAAGAGTGGAAAAAAATGTCACAGGGTGATATTCAGATTCTTTTTGCTGCATGTATTTGTTTCATATTTGGTTTGGTATATATCGCGAGTGCCTTTTAGCTAATGATTTGAAACGAATTGTAAACTATACATCCTCGTGCGCACTTGCAGTGCGTGCAGGTCTTTATTGCTTGCTTGATACCCTGAAGATAGGTACGCACTGCAAGTGCGAACCAGGCAGCCATTACTTCCCCTGTGCCGTTTCTGTTTTATAATGCTGTTCGTGATTTACCTTTTTAGATTGGTTCTGAAGAAAAAATCCGATAAGAAGTAAGGCGATAAGGAGTATAAGCTTTTTCATGACCTGAGTTTTTGACCGATTGATAGATTAAATATTGTCAGATGTGATGACTTGGGCGTTGAGACTTAGGTAAACCACCGGATTTACTCGGTAAACGTCATATTTATTCCGTAGAATTTTGTGAATTTGTCATGGCGTCTCCCTGATCTCCTAGCGCACTTGCAGTGCGTGCTGGTCTTTTATTCGTTCGACATCTTTAAGATAGGTCCTCACCGCAAATGCGAACCAGAGGGATTAAGGCTCTGAAACAAGTTCAGGGTGACGTGAAAAAAACGGTCAGACCGCTCAAAGCAGTCCGGCCGTTTTATTAGCGATCGGCTTAGACTAAATTCTCTTTAAAGAAGCGTATTGTTCTCGACCAGGCCAATGTAGCCGCCTCTTCGTCATACCTTGGCGTTGTATTGTTATGGAAACCATGATTAGCGCCTTCATAAATAAAGGCTTCATGCTTGATGTTATTGGCTTTCAATACTGTCTCATAGGCAGGCCATCCTGCATTTACTCTTTTGTCGAGTCCACCATATTGGAGCATCAGCGGTGACTTAACCTTAGCTGCGTCTTCAGCCGATGGCTGTCCACCATAGAACGGTACAGAAGCAGATAGTTCAGGCACTCTCACAGCCATCATATTGGCAATCCATCCACCGAAGCAGAAGCCAACCACACCGATTTTACCATTACAATCAGGATGCGCTTTCAGGTAATCATAAGCGGCAATGAAATCTTCCAGCATTTCGTTACGATCACGCTTGCGCTGCATGGTTCTGCCTTCATCATCTGTTCCGGGATAGCCGCCAAGTGGTGTCAAAGCATCAGGGGCCAAAGAGATAAAGCCATCTACCGCAGTTCTTCTGCCTACATCTTCGATGTATGGATTAAGGCCTCTATTTTCGTGGACTACCACTACACCCGGTACTTTGCCAGTCGTTCCAGTAGGTTTAGAAAGCAATCCTTTGATGCTTCCTCCGCCTTTGGGAGAATCATAGTTGATGTATTCTGAAGTGAGTCTTTCATCTCCTTCTTTGATTAACCGAGTGGTCTCATAATCAGGCATCATGCTACTCATTAGCGTGGAGAGTGTTAAGCCTCCAATGGCATAGACTGAGAGCTTTTCGACAAATTTTCTACGGTCTATTTTGTTATGCGCATAGTCGTCATACAGATCGAATACTTCTGGATTGATTTCTTCTTTCGAGAGCTTTTTCATGATAAGTAGGATATTAGATTTACTTAAAAATAAGCATTCTGGTGGATAGATTGTGCCAAAATCTGATGACTGGCGCGCTTATCTAGTCATTGAATTTAGGAGCACGCTTTTCAAGGGTGGCTTTAAAGGCCTCGGTTAAATCATCAGAAAGGATCATAGCAGCATTCCATATGGCGATCTGATGAAGGGAATCTTCAACCGAGTGGTCTTTCGCATAGCGCATCACTTCTTTAATGCCCCTGATGGAAAGCGGTGATTTGGAGGCAATTTCTGCGACCATCTGATTTACCCCAATTAAGAGTTCATCTTGTGTAGAGAAAGACCTGTTCACCAAACCAATGGATGCTGCTTCGGTACCGGATACTTTTCTGCCAGTATAGGCCATTTCTGCTACTATGGCGGGTGAGATCAATTTTGGAAGCCTTTGTAGTGTTCCTAAATCAGCTACCATGCCCATGTCGATTTCTTTAATGGTGAAATAGGCATCATCGGTACAATAGCGCATGTCGCAAGCTGCGGCTATGTCTACACCACCTCCAATACAGCCGTTGTGAATGGCTGCGATCACAGGTTTGGAACATTTTTCAATGACAGATACTGCATCCTGAAGGTTCAGGATGAATTTTTTTAGATGCTCACCTCTTCTGCCTTCGCAAGAAATTTCCTTGAGCTTGTTTAAAGACATCAAAAGCTCTAAGTCTATACCAGCACAAAAATGCTTGCCTTCTCCTTTCAGAATGATCACCCTTGTCTCAGGAGTCTCTGAAAGGCGATTGAATATTACCCTCATTTCATCCCAAGCCTCCATGTGGAGGGCATTGGCCTTGTCTGGGCGATTGAAAGAAACGGTGGCTATTTTATTAGTAATGTCAACTAAGAAGTGTTGGTAATCCATAGGTTAAGCTTTGTCTCAAGATAGCTTTTTCTTGATAAATAAGATCAGAACTGTCTTTCAATCGGTTGCTTCAACCTCTTACAAACAGCCATTTTTACTGGTCAGACCACTTGGAGTGGTCAGACCAGTGGTTTTCCTGAAAAACGTTATATTAAGTGATTAATCACACTTTTCTTGATATGGGCTTTGAACAAGGCGAGCTTTACCATATATACAATCGCGGTAATAATGGTCAGACGATATTTTTTGAGAGGGAGAATTATTTATTCTTTCTGAAAAAGATCAAAAAGGAATTGACGCCATTATGTGATGTATTAGCCTATTGTCTTATGCCTAATCACTACCATCTTTTAGTGAGGATAAACGAAAAGGAAGAGACGGATTCACTAAAATTTTCGCGTAAGCTTGGAACCCTTCAGAGTAGCTATACTAGAGCAATAAATAAGTCTCAAAATAGATATGGTTCGCTCTTTCAACAAAAAGTCAAGTCTAAAAACCTAGTTGAGTATGCTCATATCTGTTTCCACTATATTCATCAAAACCCAGTAATGGCCGGCTTATGTTGTAGGTTAGAAGATTGGGAGTATAGTTCGTTTCTAGATTATATAGGGCTAAGAGACGGTAAGCTCCCTAATCTGGAAATGGCTTTCAGACTCCTAGAGATTCCAAGAGAGCAGACTCATTTCTATAAGGAATCTTCGGAGAGCATGAACGATAATGTTATTTCAAAAATCTTTTGACACTGCTATTTTCCTGCTATTGGTCAGACCACTCTAAGTGGTCAGACCAATAAGGTCATTAGATGACAATAAATAAGATCAGAACTGTCTTTTATTCGGTCGCTTCAACCTCTTACAAATAGCCATTTGATTCCACTGTAGATGCCTTTACCGATAGCGCCTAAAACACCGGCCTTCTGTTGCTGCTTGAGTGTTACGATTAGGTCAGCTTGATTCACTTGTCCTTGTATTCTATTGAGTCTTCCTTGAAGGACATCAATGTCTCCATTGATCCGCTCTAGTTCTTTCTCCACACTTAGTACATCTTGGACATTTTGAGCTTTTTCCAATAGGTTGAGATAGCGCGCGCGTACTTTCTTGAGGTTTTCTAACCGGGCCTCAGTATCGTAAAAGGCATCGGTGACATCTTCACTGCCTAAGTACTCTGACTTTACATTGCCAAGCTGTTTGATCTCTTCGAATAGGCTTTCCAGTTGACTAGGATTTACCTTGAAGTTCAATCTTAGGTTTTGCCGCGACTGAAGGCTTCCACCTTGTGCCACAATTTTTTTAATCAGTCGATTAGCTAGTGTATCTGGTTCCTCTACAGCTACTTCAATAGCTGCATTATAGGTGGTCTTTCTCGGCTCTGACTTTGCTTTTTCGTCAAATGAATTGGCCTGAGTACTATCTTGTAATAAGGCTTGCTGTCCTTTTTGTGAGCAGCTAACAATTGATAGTGCAAGAATTAAAGTTGTTAAGAGTTGTCTATTCATATAAGCTGAATTATGATTTCAGGCTAATAACGAAGTGAGATTTGGTTTTAGTCTTCCATTTCGGAAACGGGTCTTACTACTCACTGTTACGACCACTTTAGGAAGTCATAGGTTTGGCTTTGCCTCAAGGTAACTTTTTCTTTATTAACAGAATCACAATGCATTATCTCCACTGGTCAGACCACTTAGAGTGGTCAGACCAGTAGGATAGGCCAGTAGTAGAACATTAGATTATATATCTTTACACAATGAGTAAAAGATCTCTCGTGAAGTATCTTCAGTCTTTGGACAAGCAGGAATTGGAAGAACAATTATTGGACTTGTATACGCGCTTTAAGCCCGTGCAGACTTACTACAACTTTGTCTTCAATCCTAAAGAGGATAAGTTGGTCGAGGAGGCAAAAATGAAAATTGCTAATGAGTACTTTCCACTTAAAAGGAGAAAGCCCAGGGCCAGACGATCGGTAGCTCAGAAGTACATCAAACAGTTTTTGCTTTTAGGACTTGACCCTGCTTTGATTGCTGAAGTGATGCTTTTTAACCTGGAGACAGCTCAACGATTTAATGCCAAGAAGCGAGTGAATCAAGAAGCCTTTTACAAAAGCATGTTCAACTCCTTCGATCAAGCCGTTGGTTTTGTAGAATCCAATGGGCTCCGTGCGGTGTTTAAAGATCGTATTCGCGCAATTGTTGAGACGGCTTGGGATCAAGAGTGGTTTAATGCCGAGGGCTTAGAGGATAAGGTAGCTAGTTAGCTAAATGATGATTTTGAGCCATGAGCTATGAGCCATGATGAGCTAAGCGCCATTCTAATTGGTCGTGGGACGTCTTTATTCTAACAGTTTGTCTAGTACCTCAAAAGCCTCTTCAGTATCGCCAACAAAGCGGTTGAGAATTTCGCCCTCAGGACTTAAGATAAACTTAGTAGGGAAGCCGGCTACGTTGAGTTGGAGTACTAAATCTTGGTCGCCACTAGCGGCAAGAATCTGTGCCCAATCGTAACCCTTCGGTTCAACGAATTTCTTAATTTTTTCTATGGTATCGCCACTGTTGACACCTAGAATCACCAGTTTATCGGCATACTTTTCTTGGTATTCCTTCACCTTAGGCATTTCGGCAATGCAAGGCGCACACCACGTTCCCCAAAAATCAATTAAGACATATTTACCTCGAAGACTACTTAGGTCAAATTTCTCACCATCCATCGTAGCATTCGAAGTAAAGTTCGGGATAACCTTACCAACTTTGGTAGACTCTATGCCCTCTACACGTTGGGCTACTGCCTCATAGAAGGGGTATTCGGATAGGTCGGTATCAAGTGACTTAAAGATTGATATAGCATCTTCTTGACTGACTTGGCTTCTGACCATCATATCGGACAAATACCAAGCAGCAGCTTGAGACTCGGGATTCGCAACAACAAAGTCTTTTTTCATCTGTATCGTTTGCGCATCGAGTTTGGCCATTGATTCTTTAAGACCTTCGATGGTTGGATCGTTCTCGTCTAACTTATTAATGGCTAATTGGGTGTTAACAGATTGGTTCATTAACGGAAATATTGCGCTGTTAATTTCAGCGAGTTCATCGTTTGCTTTTGTACCAGTAGGGTAGGCATTTACAAAGTCAGTTATCTCTCCTTTGAATTCGATTTTATCTCCTGGGCTGGCTAAAAAAGCAAACTGAGAGGACTTTGCGGGGTAATAGCCTCTTCCAGTTCTCTTGATAGTGCTTTCTACATTGGGCCAAAAAATAATGTGTGTGGGTTCACTGATTTTACCCGTGTAGGTAAACTTGTTGTCTTTCACAAAGACTGAATCACTTACGCGTTCACCTTCCGCATTCCTGTAGCTATAGCTCATGAATTCTGTGTTCAAGCCAGTAATGTTCCCAGAAACTGTGAAGCTATTGCTTAGGTCTTTGGTTTCAGTAGTACAAGCAAAAATTGACACAAGCAATGCCAGTGACATGCTAAATCGTAATAGAAAAAGTTTCATAGTCTAAGGGTTGATATCATAAAGAAGCGAAGCTTTCCTTAAACATGCTAATGAAATTCTTTGAGGGGTATAATAAGAAAGGGTCACGAAACTCTTCTAGAGGCCACTCCAGAAGAATAACATGACGCTTTTCTTTATCTATCAATAGTTTTACTCCGATCGCAGGGCATCTACGGGGTTGGTGCGTGCAGCTTTAAAGGTTTGAAAACTCACTGTCAACCAAGAAATGCCCAGTGTAATGAACCCTGCCAATCCAAAATACCACCACTTTAAGTCAATGCTGTAGGAGAAGTCAGCAGTCCATCGTTGAGCAACGAAATAGCTTATTGGTAAACCAATGATTACAGCCAGCATGACCATTTTGGTAAAATCAGCAGATAATAGCTTGATAATACGCCATGTACCTGACCCCAAGGCCTTGCGAATACCTATTTCTTTTGACCTCTTTTCAGCTGTAAAGACAGTTAGTCCAAGCAGTCCAAGACACGAAATAATCACAGCTACAATTGAAAAGGATTTGGCAAGTATGGAGACACGTTGTTCAGCTAAATACATACGTTCAAAGTCAGTGTCAATAAACCGGTATTCAAACGGTATTTCGGTATTGTACTCTTCAAAAATGTCCTTCACAATAGTCATTGTTCCTTCTATAGCATCTGCACGGAGTTTGACAAGCGTCTTGCTCAGGCCCTCATTTGACAAAATGAATGTCGGCATGATGTTATTGTAAAAAGAGTCTGTATGAAAATCTTTCACAACGCCTATGATCTCTCTGTCTTTGCCCCATAACTGTATGGTTTTTCCGATGGGGTCTTCTATTCCCATCACCTCAATGGCGCTTTCATTGAATATTATTTTATTGCTTTCACCTGCCCGATCGATATCATAGGTTCTACCTGCGATCAGCTCAATACCCATGGTTTCGATGAATCCAAATCCCATTTCTAGGTTTGTGAAACTCACATAATCTCCCTTTTCCTTTCCGGTCCAGCTGAGGTAAGAAGTTCCTCCATGGTTGCCGGTCAGGTCATGATCGGCACTGCCCGCACTGATCACCCCAGGTAGATTGCTGATTCTGTCTATAAATACACTATAGGACTCTTCCGCAATTCCTGTATTACCAAAATAGATTACGTTTTCTCTGTCGTAACCGAGGTTTTTGGAGTGAATAAAGTCAATTTGAGCGGAAATGATTGTCACTGCAGTAATGAATATAATGGTAATAGAGAACTGGAAAATCACCAGACTCTTTCTTATGAAGACATCGCCAAAAGTCTTATTTTGTCTGCCTTTTAGCATGGAAATGGGATTAATGGACGATAGGTATAGTGCGGGGTAGCTACCCGAGAACAAACCCACAATCAACATAATAGTCATCAGTGCACTGGCAAACTCGAGATTGAAATCCAGAGATAGGGTTTTGCCCGTTAACTCATTGAAGAATGGAAGCAGACCCATGACAATGGCAATGGCTGCAATGAGTGCCGTAAATGCCATCAGCATTGACTCGCTAAGGTATTGTGCTACCAGAGTTTTCCTTTTGGCACCAATCGTCTTTTTTACACCAATTTCCTTTAGACGATTGCTTGCTTTGGCAGTAGTAAGATTCATAAAATTAATGCATGCTATGGCTAGTACGAACACTCCGATCAGGCTGAAAAGAAGCACATATGAAGATCTTCCACCTGTTTGCTCGGCATTGGTGTAAACCCCATTTAAATATCGATCCTGGAAAAGTTGTAAGCCCAGAGTGTTTTTAGCCCAATCATTCTTGGTTTTGAGGAAGTTTTCAATTTTTGTATTGAAAGCATCGATGTCGCTACCATCACGCATCACCAGAAATGTTGCGTCATTATTGCTCGCCCATTCATTGTAATCATCATGGCGTTCTTCAAGAAGTTCCATTGGAAACAGCATTTCAAAATTCTTTGAAGAATGCTTTGGTGCCTCAAAGATTCCAGATACTGAGTAAAGGCCTGACATTTCTTCTTGGTGCCATTCTATGGTCTGTCCAATTGCATCTTCAGGTGAATCAAAGAGTTTTTGTGCTAGTTTATTTGACAGAAGCACAGACTTGGTATTAGGTAACGGGTTGTCTACATCTCCAATCAGTAGCTTGTAGGAAAATACCCTGAAGAAGGCCTTGTCTATATGGTTTTCTTCTGCTGTAAAAGTGACTTCATCGAAACTGATGTAACCTGGTTGATCAGCCCAATCTTCATTGACAGTTATCGCCATTTCTACTTCGGGAAATGTTTCTTGAAGTGACCGAGCCAATTGTCTTGGCGTATAAGTTATGGTTCTCACCTGATCTCCCCATCGATCATGCTGGAGTACTTGATAGAGCCGGTCGCCTTGTTCATGAAATCGATCTATACTTAGTTCGTCCGTCACCCATAAATAGATAAGGAGGGTACAGGCAAGGCCACTGGCTAAACCAAATAGATTAATAAAGAAAGTGCTTTTAAAGCGCTTAAAGCTTCGGATAGAGATTAAAAGGTTGTGTTTTAACATGGCTGTTTTATTAGTTGAGTATTGACTTTTTCCTTTGAAAAAAAGATGGATGATGATGCCAAATACTTCCATGGTATAGGAGAACCTAGCTTTGTTAAGTCCTTTGGTTTTTATGTTATGATGAAACAATTCCTCCAAGTCCCAAAGGGCTGTTGACAAGAAGTCATAAGAGCAGAAACTCTCTAATAACCATTTGGCGAACTGTGGTGGTTGTGGATTTATGTTCTTTCGACTCATGATTTAAGCAAGTCGAGTTTAGCGTTTGGCAGGCGGTTGAATAGGCCGTTTCGCATAGCGCGTACTTCATCCAATGCCATCATCCCTTCTTTGGTTATGTCGTAGTACTGCTTTCTTCGTCCTCCCTGTTTTTCTGTAATTCCTCCAATTCTGGAATTGACCCAGCCTTTGTCTTCTAATCGTTGTAGGGCTGCATAGAGAGAACCAAGGCTTATTTTCTTCTTAAGTTGACGCTCAAGTTCCAGTTTAATGGTGACGCCATATGCATTGTCCTGAAGTACGCCTGCCGTGAGGAGGACCAGTTCTTCAAAGGCACCTAAAGTGATTTTTTTCATTTCTACTCTTTTTCGGAATAAACATACGAATTAAAAGTATATTACGAAAAAGAGAGGAAATATTTTCAAAGGTTGCACATCACCTTTAATTCAATAAGTACTTTAGAAATGAATGGGGGCTGTGGTTGTATATCTTATATCGTTGCGAGGGAAGAATGACCGCGGCAATCTCTTGAAAGGTTGAGGGAGATTGCTTCGTACCTCGCAATGACGCTTGTGATCTTATTCACTCCTTAGGCTTTCTGTAATGTTGACGTTTGCTGATTTTGCAGTTTGTGTCACTATGGTGAGCCAGGCTACAATTAACATTAAGCCACCAGCAAGAATGAAATAGACTGGGGTTAAGTTGATTCGATAGGCGAAGCCATTCAGCCAATCTCTCGTTAGGTAATAACTAATAGGCAAAGCGATGAGAATACCGGCAAGAACCAATGCCATAAATTCACTGGAAAGCATGCGGACAATCTGAGCACTTTTTGAGCCTAATACCTTTCTGATAGCAATTTCTTTGAATCTTCTCTGAGTACTGAAGGCGGTTAATGCCAGTAATCCGAGGCAGGAAATGGCTATTGCAATACCCGCAAAATATTTGGAGAGCACAGTAATTCGTTCTTCTGAGGCGTAAATCGCCTGATACTCATCGTCTAGAAACTTAAACTCAAAAGGGTAACCGTTATTAAAGTCTTTATAAACTGCTTCAATAGCTGCTAAAGTCTCAGTTTCTTTATCCGCTTTTAACTTTACAACAACCTTTTGCCCATAGTCACTGATCGCAAAAAAGAAAGGCTTTACTTTTTCTTGTAAAGATTGAAAGTGAAAGTTTTTAGCCACACCAATGATCTCTTTTGTTGGGGCATTAGGGTTCAGGTTCCCAAATTTCTGGCCTATTGGATCTTTGAGATTTATCATTTCAAGTGCAGCCTCATTCATAATAATAGCATCAACATCAGTAGCAAATTCGGTGGAAAAATTTCTTCCCGCTTTAAGCTCTATTCCTAGTAGTTCTGGCAACTCGTATCCACCGCGAATCTGATAGAACCTTAATTTCCTATCTTCATCACTCATGCCCTCCCATTTATATCCTTGAGAGTACCCTATACTTCCTGGTAGGTTTCCGCTCATTTGCGAAGCATGAGTTACCCCTGAGATGCTTTTAATTGCCGTCAAAAATGGTTGAAAATTTTCCTGAAGCTTAGCCTCTTTCGGAAATGTAATGATGTGATCTTTATTGTAACCTAGGTTCTTATTTTGGATAAACTCGACTTGTTTATAGATGACAATAACCGAGGCGATTAGTATAACAGATACAGCAAACTGAAAAACAACAAGCCCTTTTCTTATCCATATGTTGGTGCTATTACTTTTCAATTTTCCGTTTAATGCCACCATAGAATCAAACCCAGAAAGGTGTAAGGCTGGGTAAACTCCGGAAATCAATCCTGTGAATAAGGTGATCGCTAAAACAGCTGAAATGATATGCAGAGAAAAATCAAAGGCTAATTGTTTTCCAGTAATCTCGTTGAACTGCGGCAGAAGTAGGTAGGATATGATCAATGCGATCCCTAATGCTAAAAATGCCATAAAGATAGACTCACCGAAATATTGATGAATAAGTGACTTTCTTCCTGCACCGATCGCTTTTTTAACACCAATTTCTTTCAGTCTTCTAGCGGCATTGGCCGTAGAGAAGTTCATGTAGTTAATACAGGCAATCACTAGAATGAAAATGGCGATAATGGAAAATAGTCTTACGTAAATAATTTTTCCTGGCTGTGGAAGTCCGTTTTCATAATTGCCATAGAGGTATCTTTCCGAATAGGGTTGCGCATATAGAATGTAGTTAGAATTCTCCCATACGGTTTTCAAATAGTCTTTGATTTTGGCATTGAACCGGTCTAAATCAACCCCTTCTTTAAGTACCAGATGTGCTTGGGTGCCACCGTTATACCATTTCATGGATTCTTCATTTCGAAAGAGTTCATAGCTAAATAGGATGTCGGAAGGAGTTGAAGAATTAGAGATTGATTTAAAAACTCCGGAAACCAGGTATGAGCCACCGTATTCTTCTCCTTTCAATTCTACAAGTTGCCCCATGGCCTTTTCCGGAGATTGAAATAAACTCAAGGCTAGTTTTTCAGAAATAGCAATCTCTCCCTTGTCTGTTAGTATTTCATGCTTGTTGCCGTGGATAAAATCACCGGGAAATAGATTGAAATAACCTTTCCCTATAAATTGATATTGTGCTCGAGCACTGTTGTCACCAGCGGATAGAACACCTTTGTAATAAGAGTCTACAATGATGGGTACGGCATATTCAACTTCAGGCATTTCTTTGGCCAAGGCCTCAAATAGAGGATTGGGTGTTCCATTGATTTCGGTGAAGATGGTTCCGGAGGTGGGATAACTATAAATTACCTGGACATGACGGTCACTATCTTTCTCATTGAATTTGTCAATGTTCAATTCGTCATTTACCCAGAGGTAAATTAATAGCGCACTTGCTAAGCCGGTAGCAAGCCCGAAGAGGTTGATCAAAAAGGTAGATTTGAAACGTTTAAAGCTTCTAAAGGAGATAAGAATGTTGTGTTTAAACATGGCTGTTTGATTTAAATGAGTTGACCGATTTCGTTTAAGCGCAAAAGGCCTAATGTACTTGAAGACTTGATACCAGTAATTTCTTTTAGCTTTTGCTTTGGAGTATCTATTGAGGGTTTGGTGAAACTTTTCTTCCAAATCACCTTGCACCTCTTCTGCTAGCTCATCTTTTAAGAACCAGCATAAGAGCTTTTCGGCTAACCGAGGAGGGGCGATATGGTTGTTGTTTCCACTCACTCAGACCTTAATCTTGTTGCAGGGTTTACAAATGCTGCCTTGATGGATTCGAAACTAACCGTGATGATGGCAATGACCAGTGCCATCAGCGAAGCCAAAGCAAATATGGTCCATGACAGACTGATACGGTTGGTCATATCGCCTAGTAACTCATCCATGAGCAACCATCCCACAGGGATCGCAACGGCTATTGAAATTAATATCAATTTGATGAAATCTCCAGCGAGCAATTTGAAAATCATTTGAGCACTTGCCCCAAGTACTTTTCGTACACTAACTTCTTTAATGCGCTGTTCTACGGAATAAGCAGATAAGGCGAATAGCCCAAGGCAGGCAATTGTGACAGATAGGATGGAGAAAATGATCAAGAGGGTCTTGGCCTTAATTAGGTCTTCATACATGCGTTGAAAGCGCTGGTTCATGAAGCTATAGCGAATTGGTTGATTGGGTTTAAAGCCTTCCCAGACCGAATTGACAGCGGCCAAAGTTTGTTCTATATCTGAAGAGTTTAACTTTAAGGAAATTGTTTCTCTTCCCTTACCACGCACCATGGCTAAAGGTCGGACTGTGCTGGTTAATGACTCAAAGTAAAAGTCTTTGACAACGCCAATGATGCGATAAGTACCATCAAACATGTCGACAACCTGTTTGTCGATCGGTTCGTCAATTGCGAATTGATGGGCCATGCTTTCATTGATAATGATCGATGTTTCGTCCATGGATTGATCGGTGAAATTTCTGCCACTGACCAATTCCATGCCCATCGTTTCCAGATAGTCTTCATCAATCATCCATCGGGCTGCCTCGAAACCTTCTTCTAAGCCTTTCCTTTCAACTAATTCGAAACCAAAGTTAGTATTGCGTCCACCTTCTACGGGTAAGTAGTCGCCTAAGCTCGCACTTTGAACTGCTGTTATTCGCTCTAGTTCTTCCTTGAAAATATCTCTTTCATTTTCGTCTAGGCTATTTAATCCAAGTATGTTGACTACTTGTTCCTTTTCAAAACCCAGTGATTTGTTCATGAAATGTTGGAACTGCTTCTGGGTAACAATGGCTGCTATGATTAGAATAACAGTCACCGTAAACTGGAAGACTACCATGCTATTTCTGAAGAAGGAGGTGCTTGCACCACTGCTGGCTTTTCCTTTCAATACTTCAATAGGATTAAATTTGGAGAGGTAGAATGCAGGGTAAATACCTGAAAGAAAACCAATCAAGAGCGCTCCAGACAACAGGATAGGGGCAAACCACCAAGATGACCAAGGAATGGTCAAAGCTTCGGCCGAAATTTTATTAAACAAGGGCATCAGCGCCCAAGCAATCAAAACCCCTAAAACAACAGATAGTACGCTGTAAAAGGATGATTCAGTTAAGTGCTGAACGATTAAACCAGACCGGTGAGAGCCCACGACTTTTCTTAGGCCAACTTCCTTGGCTCTCTTGATAGATTTTGCCGTAGAAAGATTGATAAAGTTAAGACATGCTAGGAGCAGGATAGTTAAGGCAACACCGCCAAAAATCCAGACGAGGTCGTGAGAGCCATGCGTCATATTGTCACCAATATTCTGCTGATTCAAATAGATGTCTTGGACGGGTTGCAGAAAGTAAGATTGATGCTTTTGTATGTCTTCCAAGCCATTCTTTCCGATTTCTTTATACTTATCCATTACATAAGTGTCTCTGACATTGGCTAATTTTTGCTCTATCGCTGCCTTATTTGCATTAGGCGTTAGTTTGACGTAAAAATTATAATTCGCGCAACACCAACCCGAAGTGCCTGGGCCGGACTTACGGTCTTTCAAGGTCATGATGAAATCTCCTTGGAGGTGAGAGGTCGAAACAAAATCTTCGAATACCCCACCAATGGTGTAGGCTCTTTCTGTGTCATCATTGAGTATTAGTTGCTTTCCTACCGGGTTTTCATTAGGAAAGTATTTGTCTGCCTTCGATTTGGAAATGGCAATGCTATTTGGGGCGTTCAATGCCTCCTTTTGACTGCCATAGGCCATGGGTACCTCAAGTATTTCGAATAACTCGGGATCGGCATAGAAGAACCCTGTTTCGTAGATGTTGTTAAGTGTGCTGGATGGTCGGATATGGTTTTCCCCAACTTTCCCCCATCTCCAGAGAACTACCCTTGCTACTTTTTCAATCTCAGGGATGTTATCTTCCATAACAGGTTTGAATGGCCCTTCGAGGTTGGTCCACATCTCGGAGTATTCCTCACTTTGGTAGTTATTGGCTATTCGATAAATGCTTTGCTGATCTTGATAGTGCTTGTCATAGCTCAACTCGTGGTTGATATAGAGCGAGATGAGTATGCATGCTGCAATACCCACTGCAAACCCTCCAATTTTAATGGAAGAAAAGACCTTGTCTCGCATGAGGTTTCTCCAAGATATTTTTAAATAGTGTCGTTGCATGGTTTGAACTTTAGGAAGCTGAATCCTTGTCTTTTTTATGGCAAAAGGCCTGAAATAACTCAGCACTTGATGCCAGTAGTTTCTTTTTGCTTTTCGAAGGTTATCGCCTTCGGCAGTTTGATAGAATTTCTCATCCAAATCACCCAAGACTTCTTCTGCTAATTCATCCTTGATGAACCAAACTAGAATACGTCTAGCGAGTTTTGGCGGGCCGATATGTGACTTGTTTTTTTTCATAATGTCCTCCCCTTGGGGAGGTGCTCGAAGAGCGGAGGGGTAGTCTCCCTCCGATTCGGGAACTTACTCCGTCCTCAAGGATTTTGCAGGGTTGGCCACTGCGGCTTTAAGTGCCTGAAAGCTTACTGTGATCACCGTAATGAGTAAGCCACCTAAAGCCCCCACAGCAAAAATCCACCAGTACAATTCTGTTCTCACGGCATAGCCAGAGAGCCATCCGTCCAAGACATTATAGGATATTGGAATTGAGATTATACTGGCTAAAAGTACAAGTATGGCAAAGTCCTTTGATAAAAGTCTCCAAAGTGTAAGCACACTTGCTCCTAGCACTTTTCTAATGCCGATTTCTTTGGTTCTCTGTTCTGCCACATAAGATGCTAGACCAAATAGACCAAGGCAGCTGATGAATACAGCTAGAATACTAAAGAACTGAGCGAGGCTACTAATACGCTGCTCGGCTTCAAATTTTGCATTATAGTCGTCATCCGCAAAAGTGTAATCAAAAGGCGCTTCAGGGAAGACTTCATTGAAAGCCTTTTCTATTACTGGAAGAGATTGGCTTGCGCTGACATCAGGGTTGAGTCGAATGTATAACCACTGCATGAAACCTTCATCGAGAAACATGACCGACAATGAAGTCTGATCGAAGGGAGACCCCTTGATCATGTCTTCTACAACGCCAATGATCGTGTAGGTGCGGGATTCTCTCCAGCTAGGGTTGTACGTAACTGTAGTACCCACTGGGTTTTCTAATTTCATGGCCTCCATAGCTGAGCGATTAATAATGATAGCTCTATTGTCGGTTTCGAATTCCTCGGAAAAATCTCTACCCGCGATGAATTTCATGCCCACAGCATCGGCATACCCATGTGATATGCTAATGGTGTTAAATGATTTGGTGAAGTTCGGATCCATACCGTCCCAAGTGAAGCCTGGATTCCAGCCTAGTGTACTTGTTACAGGGTAATTTGAGTTTCCCACGGCAATGGCCATTCCTGTTTTTAATAGTTCTTCCTTAATTACCTTTCTTTTGGAGATGAGATTAGGCGAAGCTGGCCTTATGGAAAGCATCCCTTCTGGGGAATAACCTACTGGTCGTTGTTTGGCTGTTTGTATTTGATTGTTCACCGTTATTGTCCCAATGATCAGGGCAATTGATATGGTGAACTGAAACACTACTAATACTTTTCTAGGAATTGAAGCTCTTTTACCCCCAGTGAGTGCTCCTTTTAGCGCTTTAATAGGTTTGAAAGAAGATAAGTAGAAGGCTGGGTAGGAGCCTGATAGAAGAGAAGTCAACACAACAAACCCACTTGTTAATAGCCAAAACTGGGTGCTTTGCCATGGTGCTGAAATGGCTTTGCCTGATACACCATTGAACCAAGGCAGCATAACCAAGAGTAAGAATAATGATAAACCGAATGCCAGTATACTATAGAGGAAAGATTCGATGTAGAATTGGGAGATCAATTGTTTTCTTAGAGATCCAAGTGTTTTTCTGATACCTACTTCCTTAGCTCTTTTCTCCGATCGGGCTGTACTAAGGTTCATGAAATTAATGCATGCTAAAACGAGGACGAAAAGACCAATTATGCCGTATAGCCATACAAAACTCATGGCCTGACTTCTTACGGGTTGACCATCTTTCCATTCTGAATTTAGGTGCCAGTCTTTCATAGGGTGGAGGAAGAACTCCATTTCGGTATCTCTGGCGTAGTCATTCAGATTAGGTTGAAAAGCCTCGTTGATGAGTTTACTGAGCGCTTCGGGCTTCACATTGGTCTTGAGCTGGACATAGATATTGACATTATAGTTTTCCCATATATTCATATTGTCTGGGCCTACCACTAATTCAATTCTAGCAAAGTACTTACCCTCTGAAAATTTCGAATTGTTAGGAATGTCTTTGTAGACACCGGTCACCATTAGATCTGCGCCAGCATCTATTTTGACTAATTTGTTCATTGGATTCTCATCTCTGAAAAGCCTTTTGGCGAAAGACTCTGAGAGTAGAATGGAGCCCATGTCGGTTAGGCCATCCTGAGTTCCTCTAATCATTTCGAGTCCTAGCATGGCAGGGGCACCGGCTTGCATAAAGTGACCAATTTGTCGGTACTTATTATCACCATTACTAATAACCCTATTTTGGGTCCTGGCACGAGAAATCACAGTGTTTTCGACCATGTCAGGATAACTCGTGCTGATATAGGTACCCATGCCTGTTACCAAGGCATTGTTGGTGTATGTTTCCCCATCTTCCTTCTCGTGCCGCAGGAGCTGGTATGTGGTTTCGTAATTAATATGGGACTTGTTGAAAGCTAACTCGTCCTGAACCCATAAGCCAATGAGCATAGCAACCACCAGACCTATAGCAAGTCCGGATATATTAATAATAGAGTAGGCTTTGTTTCTCAGCATCTGACGATAGCTGATCTTGAAGTTGTGCTTAATCATACTGTTGTTTTTAAAGAGTTTTGACCTGAAATATTTAAAGGCAAAAGGCCTCATGTAGTTGAGTACTTGATACCAATAGTTACGTTTTGCCTTTGTTATAGAATGCTTTTCATGCTGCGTATAAAACTTCTCATCCAAATCACCCAAGACCTCTTCTGCTAGATCTTCTTTCAAAAAGATCATTAGAAGCTTCTCTGCTAGTTTTGGTGGGGTGATATGATGATTGTTGTTTTTCATTGAGACATGTCATTGCGAGCTTTGCGAAGCAATCTGTTTGTTTGAATTGGGGATTGCTTCGTCCTTCGTCCTCGCAATGACATCATATATTAAAATTCAAATTGCCTCCAGCTAGTGAAGGGTATTGGTCCCATAGGGATGTTTTAAAATCTCTTGATTCTTGTAATGCCCTTTGACCTGAGGCAGTGATCGTGTAAATTCTTTTTCTTCGACCGCCTCTTTCTGCTGTAGATGCTCCCATTTCTGATGTTAAGAATCCTTTGTCTCCTAATCTATTGAGGGTAGAATGTACTGCTCCAATGGACACTGCTCTTTGTGTTTGGGCTTCGAATTCTTCTGCGATTTTAAAGGCGTATGCTTCCTTGTCAAGAATGCCTACCAGCAAAAGAATGGTCTCTTCGAAGTCTCCCAGTTTTGTTTCCTTCATGTGTTTTCTTATTTGTTATTAATCGTCACATGGAACCTTTGACAATTGAAAAGATGAATCTTAATCAACCAATTCATCTTTTCAATTGTGTCGGTTTCATAATGTATGTTACTAGATTGTAGAACAAATATACGGAAGCTTATTTAATATGTTCTACTTTTTAGTAACTAATAGATGCTGTCTAACTGAAAGGGTTGCATGAGACAATGGAAATGAGTGAATAATTTTTGTATATGTAACTGTTCAGCTACTGAAATGAGTGAAGAAATAATTACAGTATTGGATCTCTTAGGCTATTGCTCATTGGGTTCTCGCCAAAACTATAACCTTTATCTAAGACTGTTTAAATAATCAGTCAATAGTTCAAGGCCTTCTTCATCGAGCATAGTTGTACCAATAAAAGGCATTCTTTCATTGGCGAAAACTCTAAATATTTTTTCTTCTTTTGACAATATGCCCGTTTGGTCTAGAGGTAATTCATATCTAAAGTCAAACCTTCTACGGTTTGCGGCCTCCCATCCGTTTGGATTGTGACAATGAGCGCAATTCATCTCTAAATATGCACGACCTCTTGTGCTGAGTGAGGCATTTGAGTCTTTGTAGTCTACCATTTTAGATATTTGGTCGACAGGGAACTCACTCAAAATGCCAGTAGCCTGTATATGACTCAGCTGATTGATATTGGTGCCATTTCGCTCTACTATGCGGTTTAGATTTCTCAAGTTTGGACCTATTGGCGTCAAGCTCGAATTTGATTGATGGCAGGTCATGCATTCAGTTCTGGAGGGAATATTATAAAGAGTTGATAGGGTTCTTCCGTTGGTATTTATCCAATTGACTTCTGATTCAGCCCCATTTAAATCTAAGGTCGCATCTGTCTGAGATCGGTTCCAAATATAGGTAGCAGCGTTCCATTTAGAATTTTCCTTTATGAGTAGTCTTGATTCTATTATTCTCTTGCCTAAGCTTTGGTCTCTTTCATCATTGTAATAGAAGAATGTTTTAACTAATAGCGTACCGTCAGGAAAATCTAATGAGTCATTACTCAGCTTTTGTATTTGTTCGCCTTGCGGTACTTTCACAAGTCGTTGTTTATGAGAATAATCTGTGAATAGGGTAGAGGTCAATTCTAATAAATGAAAATTGTTCGAGGGTACTAGGTTCGAAGCTACACCTTGAAAGATGTTGTAGGCAGAAAGGTTGTCCTCAAAACGAACTGTTTGTTCAAAGTTAATTTCAGAAGTCAAAATCCTATCATTGTCATCATCTTGATCTATGCATGCTACGATTGCTATGATTAAGCTAAGGACAAAGAACATTTTAGTTTTCATAACCTTATTTGAGTTTGAACAGAGTTTTACATAGGTCAGGCATCATTGAAAGTGCCATAGACTATGCTCAAAGGTGTTAACTAGGAATCGAGACAGAAAATCTAATCAACGAACCCTTTAGATTTTTCAACCAAATGGATTTTACCTGTATTTCACTGTAATGACCCTTAAGTTGAAGTAGACAGCAGGTTGATAGAGAAATATGCTTTGTTTGTTGAAATTATTTGAAGGTCATCGATTTTAATGGCACTATTCAACATGAAAAATAGGTCCCAGAGACATATCCTTTATCAACTACTTATTTGGGGTACAGGCTGGATATTTATACTCTTGATTCTTAGTAATTGGGATGAATTGGATGCCCGTTTTTGGAATCGAGCGATTCTGACAATGGTTGGGTCATCAATTGTAGTGTTTATTAATCTTAAGTGGCTCTTACCTAATCTGTATTTCAAGAAAAGGAAAGGTTTATACCTGTTGTCTTCGGGTCTAATGATGATCAGTATTGTTTGGATAATTCATTCTGATAATCTCCCCTGGAATAAAAAAGAGGCATCAGGAATTGAGCAGTTTCCAGAGGAAATACATCAAAAGGACTTAGCGAAATCAAATAACCAAAATGATGTCAGTAGTTTTATATGGTTGATTAGAAATTTGCCACCCTTGTTTATTTCATTACTCGGTAGCTCGCTGGTTTCGGTGAGTAGGTTTGCCAGTGAAAAAGAAAAAGAGGCAATAGCGCTAGATAAAGCCAAGCTCGAAACGGAGGTAAAGTTCCTTAAATCACAAATCAATCCTCATTTTCTATTTAACGCATTGCATAATATCTATGCTCTCACGATTATGGACGCTGAAAAAGCAGCAACGCAATTATTAAAGCTTTCAGATATTCTAAGGTACATGCTTTATGATTCCAATGAGGAGAGGGTTCCACTAGAGCGCGAAGTAGCATATTTGAAGAACTATCTGGGTATGGTTGAGCTAAAGGATAGTCGTGGCATGGATATAAAGCTTAACCTCAGTTTGGAAGAAGGGAATCAGCATTTGAAAATGGCCCCGCTTCTTTTCATTCCCTTTGTCGAAAATGCTTTTAAGCATAGTTTTATAGAAGATATCAGGACAGGATATGTCCATATCTCCCTACAAACTTCAGGTAACCAGCTTATTTTTACTGTTGATAACAGTAAGCCTCAGAAAGAATATAGTAAAGATCGAGTAGGAGGAATTGGACTTAACAATATCAAACAGCGTCTTGAGCTTTCATATCCTAATAAGCATGATTTGAAAATCGAAGAAACAAAGACAACTTTTACTGTGCGTTTAAAACTTGACTGCTCATGAGGGAAGTAACTTGTGTTGTAATTGACGATGAAGAGCTGAGCAGAGATCTCATTGACAACTTTGTTGAAAGGCATAGTGATTTGAATCTGGTTGGCAAATTCGCTAACCCTTTAGAAGCACTTCCTATTTTTAGTGAAAGGGAAATAGATTTGATTTTTCTAGATATTCAAATGCCTGAAATGACTGGTATTGAATTCTTGAAAACACTGTCTAAGCCCCCAGCTGTTATTTTTACTACCGCTTATGATCGTTACGCTTTGGCCGGGTACGAATTGTCAGTAATTGATTATCTCCTCAAACCTTTTAGTTTTCATCGTTTTTTGAAGGCAGTTAATAAGGCGATTGAAATCATTGACTTGAGACGCAATGAAGGAAATTACGACCTGGCCCTCTCAACTAAAGAGCAGCCAGAGCCTCTAGAGTTTTTACTCGTCAATGCAGACCATAAACTCCATAGAATTTACCTGAAAGACATATTATATGTTCAAAGTATGAAGGAGTATGTGGTTTATTTTACTGATAAAGAAAAGATTATGGCATTGGGTTCGCTTAAAAGCCTGGTGGATAAACTGCCCGCGGCAGAGTTTATGCGTGTACATAAATCCTTTATTGTCTGTAAAAAAAGAGTAAAAAGCTTAGAAGGCAATCAGCTACATATAGAGGACATGACACTTCCTATTGGAGGGAGTTATCGAAATAAGGTTTTGGAAGAACTGTTCAAAAGGTAAGTACTAGTATTATTAACTATGGCCTAAATACTTCAGAATGGTGGAATTAGTTCCTAATTTCTTATGATATTAGTGTTCTAAAAAGTGTAATATCAGAGTGAGTGTAGATTGAAAAGCAAGTACCCATTTGACCCTTCACTAAAGCATCATTTGCTCATCTCTCTCGGAATAGCCGTTTGGGTTTTTGTGTTTCTCTATTTCACAGAGCCCTTAGATGTGAGCGAATTTACAGTGCAAGAGAAGCTGTTGTATATGCCAGTCTATGGTTTGTTTACAGCCGTATGCTATCTTCTTACTTTACCATTTCAATCTTGGCGCTTCAAGAAGAATGAATCAAAGTGGTCTATTGCAAGCGAACTGATTCACTTTTTATTTTTGACAGTCTTAGGTTTTGTCGTCACCCGATCTGTATACTTTTATATAGTAATGGATCAGCATCCTAACGCCTATAGCATCGCCTATTTTGCAACTGCCATTTACCTACCAGGTATCCTTACGGTTTTTCCCATAATAGCCGTAGGTAGGTGGTCATTCGGTAAATACAAAGACAAGAAATCAGAGGATCAAAAGATCGAGATTAATGGGACGGGTAATTTCGAAAGTTTAAGACTTTTGCTGAATGATTTGATCTGCATTCAGTCTTCAGATAACTATGTTGAAATCACCTATAAAGAGGACGGTCACCTGAAGAAACAACTTATCAGAAACAAGCTGGCCGATGTTGAAATCTCAAGGCCCGAATTGATCAGAACACATCGGTCATTTTTAATAAATCCTTATCATTTTAAGCAGTGGAAAACGGGAAATCGAAAGGTGAATGTTGTCTTGTCAAGTGACATTGAAGTTCCAGTTTCAAAAACTTTCCAGTCTGTAGTAGAACAGGCCGTCAATTCCACCACAGGATAGTGCGATTTCACCACAAGACACTATAACTAGGACTAAAGGGCGATTTCTGTTTGTACGTTTGGGCCATCAGTCCCCCGAAACTTCGGGGCTAAAACAAACAGAAATGAAAAAGTTAATCACAGTAATCGCATTCATCACCTTTAGTTTTACATTATCAGCACAGTCGAATTGCGACTGTAAAGCCGAGCTCGATTTTGTCTATGAGCAAATGCAAACTATGGCATCATTTAAGTCTCAAGTAAAGGGAGATTTAGGCGAGAAATTCGAGTCAACCTATCAAGCACTTTCTGCCAAAGTAACTACAGATATGAACAAGCTAGATTGCTATGTTCAAATCAATAAATTGATGGGGTTAGTAAAGGATAAACATGCCGGAGTCTACGGTGTCCGACCTGACTATAGTTATGAAGACACCTTAGATTCAGCCTTTATTAATGTTTACCAAAAAACGGAAGCATTCCGAAATTTCCCAAAGGCAGATTTAGACCTTGAGACCTTGAGATCTGAGTTGTCCACTAAAAGTGTCAACGATGTTGAAGGAATCTATAATATTGGTAGTTCGATGCAGGTAGGTGTATACCGGACGGCAGACTCCGATAGTTTGATAGGGGTAATACTGAACTCAAAGCTAGGTGTTTGGGAGCCCGGTCAGATTTACCTGTATATGTCAGCGATCGATCAGCCAAACCGCTATGATATTACCGCTTATGGTCAGGTACATAAGAACCTCCTTTTCTATAAGGCCCATTTGGTTTCTAATGGTATACTCATGAGTAATGTCGTTAAGGACTTATTGAAAGAAAACTTTACTTATGTTGATAATCAAGCAAATGAAGCCTATCAGCTGATCAGTTTAGAAGATGATATTCAGTATGTCTGGTTAGACAATTTTTCGAGGTTTGGTAATGTCCAAAAACGAGATGCGGTTGTGGAGCAAATCAAGAATGAGTTGACAGCTTCCAATCTCATAGTTGACCTCAGAAATAATGGAGGAGGTGCTAGTAAAATTTCTTTGCCAATCGTTCGAGCAATCAAAAAATCTGGAGTGAAGGTGCAAGTCCTAACTAACTACTATTCTGGGAGTAACGCTGAGCAGACTACCATAAGGTTGAAAAACAATAAGAACACTGTTCATTTGGGCCAAACGACCTACGGAGCCGTGGCATACGGTCATAACTATGGCCATACGTACGAGTCGCCATCTGGCTTATTTTACATAGCACCTACAGATATGAGGTTTAATCATTACCTCAAGTATGAAGAAGTAGGTGTAAGTCCAGATATTAAATTGAGTCCTGAATCTGACTGGATTGATCAGACTATTAAAATTATAAAAGCCCAAAATCAGCAATGACTCTTCTGATGTTGGTATAGAAAATTATTAAAGACCTATAGCGATTGCTTGCACCAGATTTCTTGTTAGGTGTGTTTGACTGATGTGTCTACCCGGTGAAAGGCCGCCTGATTAAGGCGGTCTTTTTCGTATGATAGCCAGATTGTACAAATCGGCTAACTAAGATTCTCGTAACTTGATCATTTAAGGGAACATCATGAGAAATGGAAATGCTGGTATCACCTCTTCGCTCTATGTCTGGAATGGCATCAGTATGTTTTGGGGTACGTCTTTCCATACGGAACCTCATTTGCACAATACACTGCAGTTAGTGTTTGATATGGACAGAAGCTTTAAGCTGAAAGATGCGACTACAGATTGGGCTTCATATAAGGCAGCCATTATCAGAGCAGGGCACATGCATCAACTGGATAGTGATAGTGGTATACAGCTTTTTATCTACCTAGATGCAGAGAGCTACTATGCGAAAGCTTTAACAGATAAGTACTTGACTCATTGTGATATTGCCTCTTTAGAAGGGAAGATGCTCAGAAAGTTGAGTACCGACTTCTTCAAAAAGCTCCTGGTCAAAAGTGATTGTGAGAGCCTGTTGCTAGGTTGTAAAACGATTTTTAATGAGTTGATTACTCTGGGTTCTCCAAAACCTATTGATGAGCGCGTGTTAAAGGCAATTGACTTCGTGAAGGGGGAAATTAACAGACCGCTGAAGGTTAAAGACATTGCAGGCCACGTTTGCCTCTCTGAAAGTCGGTTAAGGCATTTGTTTAAGGAACAGGTGGGACAGCCGATACAGAGTTTTCTACTTTGGATGCGTGTAGTGAATTCTTTGAACATGGTGCTTCAAGGCAAACAAGTATCACAGAGTGCCATTGATGCCGGTTTTTGGGACGGTTCACACATGAACCGCTCTTATATGGAGTTATTGGGGATTGCCCCGAGTAAGGTCAAAGCCTTCGAAAAAAATCTAAAGATAGTGGCTTGTGGATCAGGGAGTTTTCATACCCTAAGAACAGAAATCAAGGATAGCTGGCAGGCCAACGCTGAAAAACAAATAATTGAAATTTAATATGAAACGAATAGCTAGACTGGTCACGGCCCTTCTGATTTTGGGTGTTACTGCATGCAATAAAAGCAGCAACGTCTCTTTAGAGAAGCAGGCATTAGCAGAAGAAATTAGTACTAGGTTTGATGCCTTTGTCAATCATATGAATGCCCTAGAAGCTGAAGAACTCAAAGATTTCTATTCAGATGATCCACGGTTCTATTGGGTGGAAGATGGACAAGTCCAATATGCTAATAAGGTTACTTTAGTGGCTTCTCTTGACGGCCTTGTCGACATGCTAGCATCCAGCGACATGAAGGTGTTGAAAACTAAGGTGGACGTACTGAGCGAATCTTCTGCCATGCTCTATGCAGCATATGAGCAGGCCATGACTATGACAGCAGGTGGAGGATTTGACATCAACGGGGCTATGACAGTTCAACTTCAGAAAGAAGAGGGAATTTGGCGCTTTCTGATAGGACATAGCTCAACAAAGAAACAAAGAGGAGGATAACATGGATAACAAACTAAGTCACTTTGCAATTTTTACTGAAGATACTGATAGGGCTAAGGCTTTTTATAGTAAGGTTTTTAAATGGGGCTTCAATAGTTACGGGCCTGACGATTTTGCCCAAATCAATACCGAGGGCGGTGAATTGATCGGTGCGATCCAAAACAGAAAATATCAATTGACAGATGAACGAGTCATTGGGTTTGAATGTAGCATCAGTGTCAAAGATGTAGATGATATTGCTGCAACTGTCACTGAGGCAGGTGGCGAAATACTTATGCCGAAGACAGAGATTCCTCATGTCGGGTGGCTTATTAAGTTTAGGGATACGGAAGGTAATATTGTCTGTGCAATGCAGTATCAAACACATATACAGCAAATGATGGGGTGATGGCACCTAAGATTGCGACTTATCTACTCATAGATCGCTCGGTTGTCGAGCATTAATGTAGAGAAGCATAGACAAGACTGTATAGATTCTTGCTCATAGATTTTGAGGATAGTGCTTTTGAACTCCAAGAAGCGACTGGTATGGTTTTTTCATTTGTATAGACGAACCAAATTGAAAAAATATATGAGTGATATGAAAAACCTAATTGACCAGTTAAATAATGTTTTAACCAGAAATTTCGATGCCATTGAAGGTTATGATTTGGCAGCCGAGAATTCCGATAACCCCACGATGGAGACATTCTTTAAACGTCACGCCAACACGCGAAGACGTTTTGCAGAAGAATTAGCCAACGAGATTGAAATCTTAGGAGGGCAACCCGTAGATAGTGGTTCATTTAAAGCTTCTCTGCACCGTACTTGGATGAACATCAAAGATTTAATTTCTTCGAATGAAACGGAGAAAATGATTGAAGAGGCCATTAGAGGAGAAGAAGCCGCAATTGAAGAATACAATACTATTCTAGATAATGAAACGCCTAACCCTGCTCGGGTAAATGAAATTTTGAGAAGTCAAAGCACAGATGTAACATCAGCCTTGACCACACTCAGAGGAGTTTTAGCCTTAGTGGACTAAGACTATTGCTCAAGAATATTAACTCAAAGCAGTTTGACGCACATGTCAAACTGCTTTTTTTATGTCTTTTGAGCCTTTACTACCAAATAAGTCCAGCTCTTTTTATCGCATCTACTTGTGCAGAAGTAATCACTTCTGGCTTTCCTTAAGCACAAAATGATCGATGAAAGCCTTGGCAAAATCCGAAGCCAACAGGTCTTTATGAAGGCTCTTTCCCAAACTGATGAACTTGTAGAATGGCCTACTTACATCTTGTGAGTTAGCCAGTATGATGAATGTGAGGTCTAGTGCTGGTACCTTGATCAATAGGGAAGAGTAACCTTGCCACCAACCTGTATGCCATATAAATTGGGTGTCGTAGTAATCGTGTACAAACCAGCCCAAACCATAAAGGATAGTCTTGCCTTTTTCCGTAGTATATGGGGTAAACAATCTACGCCAAGAGTCTTCTTCGAGAATTCTGCCCTCATCAATTGCGTTTGAATACTTAGCCAGATCTGCAACTGTGCTCATTAGACCAGCAGCAGGACCGAAGTTATAATTGAAGTCAACTGGTACTAAGTTCTTCTTTTTCCAGTCATAAGGCTTTGCTACTTTTTCCTCGTAGGATGCTCTGTCAAGACCAGATAGACTGAATGCTAAGGTGTCATCTAAACTTGGTGCTGTGTTACTAAGATCAAGCGGTTTTATCACTTCCGATATCACAAGTTCTCCGAAAGTTTTGCCAGTTGCGGAAACATACGCATTACCGAGTCGATGATACCAACTACCATTATATTTAAAATTTCGGCCCGGCTTAAACCCGTTAAATGTATTACCGCGAGCCGTATGCGTTAGAAGGTGCTCTATTTCAATTTCATCATTGGCTCCCCACTTACCCGGTAATTTGATGTTGTGAGATGTTAGAGGGTCACTTAGTTTGATTTTACCTTCTTCAACGAGCTTCATCATCACTAATGCACCAAACGTTTTGGTAATAGAGGCAATGTGATATACCGTGTTTTCGTCAGGCACTTCTCCTGAGGCGAGGTCTTTGACTCCAAAACCTTTATGCCAAGCGAGCTCACCTTTATGCACTACCCCAACTGAGAAGCCAGGGATGTGATGCGTTTGTCGGAGGTTTTCGAGTTTGTTTTCGAAGTTATTAACTCGTTCACCGTGGAAAGCACCCTGTATGTCTTGAGGCTTTTTTAAATAGAATTTATTAATGGAAGAACAACCATTCAGGAGAATAAATGATAGTCCGAAGAGTAATTGAACGATAGTTTTCAAGTGTATCTGGCTTTAGATTGGATATGCAGTTAGACTTTAATTTTTGATAATTGATTTCAATAAGGCTTTGGCTGTTTTACCAAGCAATGTTGGAGTTTTAGGACCACTTTGATTTGTGATGATAGAGATTGCTAAGTCATACTTTGGGAAGAGGAATAGCCAGTTTTGAACACCACTTGTACCACCATGATGATTAAATGACCTGCCATATTTATCTTCTTGTAATTGCCAGTAGTAGGCTATTTTTGAAGTGTTTCCTGATTGAAACATACGCTTGTGAGATTCAGAAATGATGGGATCATCATCATTCAACTGGATTTCCATGTATTTGAGCATATCTCGCATTGACATTTTCATGCCCCCAGCGGTTGACCAAAGTGAATTGAATTGATTCGGAGCAGGTGTTTTGTTATTCAGCCAATAGCCTTGAACAAGCTTTTGTGAAGGCCTCGGTTGAATAGCATCAGCCATTATACCGTGTTTATCAGTAAAAGCTTCTTTCATTAAGTTCTCTATGTTTTTGCCTAGAGCCTTTTCCAAAATATGCCCCATCAACTCCGCTCCGGCATTCGAATAGGCATATTGGGTGCCTGGCTCACTTGCAAGGGAGATGGTCTTTAAATCTTCTAAAAATTTAACTTTATCATAAGACTTCTCAAGCGCCAAATACTTGTCAGGTACATCGTCTTTGAGGGTCTCATATAGGCCGTTCATGGCCAATGGTAAAAACATAGGTAATCCACTTGTGTGCGTTAATAGATGTTTTACCAATATGGGAGAGTCATTAAGTATGAGGTTTGGATAGTCCGCTTCTAAGTAAATTCTTATGTCTTCTTCTAGTTTGATTTTACCGTCTAAAACAGCTTTGGCGGCAAGATAGCCGGTGATTGTTTTACTGATCGAACCAATTTCATATAGGGTTAGATCATTGGGTGTATTACCTTTTCCTATTTCAATTTCACCAAAGTGCTCGCTGTATACTTCTCCATCAAAATAAATTCCAATGGAGACTGAATTAATGTTTTTGCTTTTCAGAAACTTACTTCCATGCCTCTTGATAGACTTTGTGATTTCTTTATCTCTTTTCTTCTCCTGACCATAGAGGTTTTGCAGTTTGAGTGGGGCAATGAAAAGGAAGGTTAGTATCCAGAGCCTTATAAGTCGAGCCATTGTTTTTATTGAGTTAAACCTTTTTACTGTTGTTTTACTAATCGCAAAGAAGGTGATAAATTCACCTCCAGTCTACTCAAATCCGGTTTTGAGACTTATTTGGTGCTTTCTTTTTGTCGCGAAGCCATGTATTCTTTAGGTGTCATGCCGGCTGTTTTTTTGAAAGCTCTCTGGAAGGTAGCTTGAGAATTAAAACCAGCATCTAAGGCTATTCCAGAAATGGTTTTATGTGCTGTCCTGTCGGTTTCTAAAGAGGCCTTGACTTCAGCAACCCGATATTCATTGATAAAGTCGTTAAAGCTTTGTCCGTAGTGCTGATTGAGTATTGAGGATATTTTTTTAGGACTCAGGTCTATTTCCTTTGCTAAAATTTCGCGAGTAATCTTTGGGTTAAGGTAGGGTTTGTCATTTACCATCACCTGCTGCAATTGCTGGATTTTAAGGTCTGCTTCGGTCTTTAAAACTTTACTCTCTTTGGCATTGGTCAAATAACTATGGACTTGCTGCATCCGATGATGTGCAGCGAAGGAAATCCAGTAGATAAAAAACATCAAGGTGATCTCTAAAAATAAATACCCACCCAGTGGGTTGCTTTCAGTAAAGAAAGGCAGCGTATAGGTGGCGATCCAGAGGGTTAAGAATACGACAAGGGTGATTATTAAAACCTTAGACCAGTCCAAGGCTGTTTTTTTGACAGCCATGGGGTAAATGAGCTTTTCAGGACTTGCTTTTACGTGCTTTAAAAGTCCGAAGGTCAGGTAGAGGTAGCATGCAAATGCTAGAATGCTGAAGGGTTCGCTGTATAGATCAAACAGGCCGTATAGCTCGGAGAATTCCCAATTTAGATTGAGTATTTGAAAACTGTCGAGTAGGTAAGAAACGAGTAGGAAGAGATTTACCGATAATTGAAAAAAGAAAAGGGAGAAGTGTTTTAGAAAGCTTTTTCGCGAAATCCTTTGTTCAGGAAATAGTATGGATCTTATGTATAGATAAAATGATGGCCCCAATAAGAAGATGGTGGTGAATGCGAATAGATCAAAAAATGCCGTGTTATCTGTCAAGTTAGACAGCGTGGCAAAGCTTTCGAATGCATTGTAGGAAAGCGTTAGAATGAATATGCTAAGAAAGAGCTGCGCTTGATGTTTCCTTCTTGTCAATAAGAGAATTGAAAAAATGCACCCTTGCAAGGCCCCTAGTAGAAGAAGTAAATTAGGTAGGCTGAAATCTAAGTCCATTTTTCGATAACTACGACAAATTTAGAAAGTCACAGTGCAACAAAAAATGAACCAGATTGCAGAAATAGCGCGGATAAGTTATCTGCGTGTTGCCAAAGTTTTATTTGTTGCGTTGAGCTTCCTCTACTATGTTTCCATTTTCACGAATAATCACTTTTGAAACTTCCTGATTTTCATTTTTAACAAACTCAAAAGTGAGACTGCTCTCTTCATGAAAGAACATGGTCTTTGACTGCGCTTTTAAAATCAGCTGCATTGGTCCAGCATCCATTTCAAGTGTGTTTCCTTTTACAGTCATGGTTACTTCACCCGTCTGTGGTGCTGTGTATTTGCCTGCGTAAGCATTTAGCGTTTCGACTGAAATTTCTATAGCCTCCTTTTTGTTCTCGTAGGGTACTGGTTGATGATCAAAACTCAGGACTCTAGACATTTTCCATTCATCGTTTTCGAAAGTCCAGATATGAGTGAATTTGGCAAGACCGTCAGCTCTTTCGCCAACATAGAAATAGTGCTCCCCTTGAATGATGGCACCAATATCGTTCATCGGAAATATTTCCACAGTTCCTTCCTTAGCTACTCGCTTGAGTTGGGGGCCATTGGCGCAGAGTCCTTCGGTAAGGTCTTTTTTAAAGTCTACTAGGCCTTTTGTCAGTCCGCTCTTGTCATGGTAGAACTCAAAGTCTTCGCTTAAAAAGCTCATCATTTGTACTACGTTACATTGGTTGTATGCTTCCCAGAATAGGCCATCTCTTTTCTGTATGACTTCCTTCAGTTTTTCAGGCTGGGTGTAAATAGATTGTGCATGAACTCCCAAAGTGCTGACCATTAATACGATGATAGATAGTGCTTTTGAGATGGTAATAGTTTTTGAGTTTTTCAACATTGTGCATAGGTTAAAACAAGGCGACCGCCCTCTTGATCTTATAAGAGAGCGGTCGCGATTAAAATGTTGCAGAAAAGTATTATTCGTTTCTCAAACCATCAACAGGACTTGTAAATGCCGCTTTGAGTGACTGAAAACTAATCGTAACCAAAGCAATGAGTAGGGCAGAGATACCAGCTACCACAAAGAGTTGCGCACTCATGCCTACTTTATATTCAAAGTCATTGAGCCACTCATTCATCATATACCAAGCGATCGGGGTAGCAATAATCAATGCTATAATGATGGGTTTCATAAAATTAAAACTTAGCATACCGACTACCTGAGTGACTTTTGCGCCTAAGACGAGTCTGACACTAATTTCTTTGCTGCGCTGTTCTACCATAAAGACCGACAATCCAAACAACCCTAAACAAGCAATGATGATGGCTAGTACCGCAAAAGAGGTCAGGATGTTACGAATCCTTTCTACACCCACATACATCTTAGCAAAACTCTGATCCATAAACTCATAGATGAAAGGTTGATTCGGAGCCATATCTTCCCATACCTGCTGTATTTCACTGAGTGTAGCAGCCATATTTTGACTATTAACGAGGATAGAAGTAGTTGAGGGTGCATTTCCAAGTCTCATGGCTAAGGGCCTAACAGGTGTGGTAAGTAAGTCATAATTGAAGTCTTCAATCACGCCAATGACCGTATAAACAGACCGATTACTTGATCTATTTGTGAGTCTTTGACCCAATGGATTGTCTTGTATTCCTAAAGCTTCGGCCATTTTTTGATTGATAATGATAGCCGAGGAGTCGGTCCGCATTTCACGATCAAAGTTTCTACCCTCAATCAAAGTCATACCGAGGGTCTTGAGATAATCATGGTCAATTTCCCAGTTCTGACCGGCTGATCCTGCATCTATCTTTGTCCGTCCGTCTTTCCACCAAGTATTCCCATTCCTTGCCGTGCCAGCTATCGGTAGATAGTCACTCACAGTAATGCTCGATACTTCAGGTATTTTCAATAGCTCATTTTTGAAATTATCCGGCTGGTCTCTAATGACTTCGGTGTTCCTTAATTGAATGACTTGATCTTTACTGAAGCCCGTTTTAGTATTCAAAATAAATTCCATCTGTTGGTAAACCACAAAGGTGCCTATGATTAAAACGATGGATGCTGTGAATTGAAAAACAACAAGTGCATTCCTGAGCTTAGAACTTTTGCTTCCCATGCTCAACTTGCCTTTTAGAACGGCTGCCGGTTTGAAAGATGAAAGGTATAAGGAAGGGTAGAGCCCAGCCACTACACCGATCAATACTGCCGACAAGAACAACGTAGGTATAAACCATATTTCTGTCCATGGCAGCGTAAGTTCTTTGCCTGCTAGTTGATTGAAGTAAGGCAATGCGAAGCTTGCGATTCCAATCGCTATAACGAATGACAGTAGACTGTATAAAACTGATTCCGTTAAAAACTGCGTGATTAAATGAGACCTGTATGAACCGATCGTTTTGCGTAAACCTACTTCTTTGGCACGGTTGGCCGATTTTGCAGTGGAAAGGTTGATGAAATTAATGCAGGCTAGTCCTAAAATGAAAGCGGCAATGATACCGAAAATCCAAATGTATTTGATGTCGCTTTTTCTATAAACATCAGAAACGTCAGGGCTCTTTAAGTATATGTCGGTAACCGGCTGAAGGCTGAAGCTCATGTTCTTCATTTCTTCTTCTGCATTCGGGTTACCGTTCCGTTTTTCAACAGGAAGAATATACTTTGTTCCAATCTCCTGAAGTCTCGGGTTGAGTTGTTCAATGTCAGTACCGGGGTTAACCTTTACAAAGACCTGATAATTCTGAGACTCCCAAGAAGTTTGTTCTCCATCCCAAAACTCCCTTTCTGTTAACGACCAGAGGAAATCAAATTGGAAAAAACCCGTTGAGGGTAGGTCTTCAAGTACGCCACCGATTGTAAACGGTCGGTCCGTATTGTCGTTGATGTAAACAATCCTACCTACTGGGTTTTCTCCAGGGAAGAGTTTTTCGGCCTTTTTACGCGTCATTACCATGGTATTGGGTTGAGCAAGGGCCTCCTCCAGATTTCCATAAACCATTTCGAATTGGAAAAGGTCTAGTATCTGTTGATCTGCGTAGATAAAGTCGCCTTCGTATTGATTGCGTAAATCGCCTTCTATTCGAATGTTGTTTTTGCCTGCACCGAAGTTGTTGCCCTCATTGGTCCTTCCCGCTAAAACTACCTCTGGAAAGTCGTCTTGAATGGCTTGAGCAAATGGAGGGGCAAACCAAGTAAACTTGATGATGTTGCCCTCTAGATTGTAATTGTTAACGACACGATATAGATTCTCGTGACCTGGAATATGTTTGTCATAACTTAATTCATTTTTAATAAAAAGTGTGATTAGCAGACAAACAGCAATGCCTAAAGCAAAGCCTCCGATTTTAATACTTGAGTACATCTTATGTCTCAATAGTTGCCTTTTGGCAATGACCATGTTGTTTTTGAACATACCGAATTGATTTAATTTTTGAGTTCCCGTAAATGACCTGATGATACCCGGACGGAAAAGCTGGATAACATCTTTTATAAATAATCTTTTGGCCTTTTTATGACCAGTTTTTGATGCCCTTGCCTCAAACCTTTCGACCAAGTCTCCTTCAATATCTTCTACCAATTGCGGGTCGCAAAAGGATCGAAAAATGCGTAGCAATAGCTTCGGTGGCGAAGGAGTAGGTTGAGTCATTAATAGGTTTATTTGATGTTAAAGCCCTATGAATTCTAAGGCAACATCAGGAACAGCATTCCACAATTGCATGCGCTGCTCTTTGGACGTTCTTAACATGTCTTTGCCAACGTTGGTCACCGTGAAAAAACGCTTGCGCTTTCCGCCTCTTACTGAGGTGGCTTCCCCAAGCTGAGACTTAACATAGCCTTTTTCTTCTAATCGTTTGAGCACTACCTGAAGTGAACCAATGCTGACCGACCTTTTAAGTCTGGTTTCCATTTCTTCAATAATCGCTACTCCATAAGCCTCTCCATGTAGAATGGCCACGGTCAGCATTACAATTTCTTCGAATTCGCCTAAGTGATTTTTACCCATGATTCTATATTTACCTTAAAAGTAGTAATTATATAGATTTAATTCATTCTGATTGGTTGCATATTTACCTTAATTGTAGTAAATATATTTTTAAGTACTTGTAAATCAATGACTTAAAGTGTTTAAGAGCCAATTCAAGTGGTTAGGAGAAGCTTGATGGTTACAAACTGCAATCGATGGACTGACTAATTCTTTGGCTAATGCAACCTGTCTCATTTGGAAAAGCTACCTTTGCGGCTTCATTTTTTCCAAGAGTAAAATCTATAACGTGACGTATACATTTATCAATCGAAAGCAGGGAAGCATCAAAGACGAAATTCTTTCAGGTCTTACCGTGGCCATTGCCTTGGTGCCTGAGGCCATTGCCTTTGCCATCATCGCTGGTGTAGATGCTAAGATAGGTCTGTTTTCGGCCTTTATGATGGGTTTTATCACATCGCTTTTAGGCGGTCGCCCGGGTATGATCACAGGAGCTACTGGTGCCGTGGCAGTGGTTATTGCTCCCTTGGTCACTGGGCATGGTGTTGAGTATTTGTTTCCTACCATCATTTTGGCCGGATTTTTACAGATGTCTGTCGGTGCATTGAAGCTGGGTAAGTTCATTCGTATGGTGCCACATTCTGTAATGTTGGGCTTTGTGAATGGCCTAGCGATTGTAATTTTTATGGCACAATTCAGTCAGTTTACCAGCAAGTCTGGTGGTGAATTAGACAATGCAGGACTAATCGCGTTTGGTGCACTGATTGCCATTACTATGCTGGTGATGTTTATACTGCCAAAGTTTACCAAAGCCATACCTTCGGCTTTAGTGGCAATAGTGGTTGCTTCTGTAGCGGCTATCTTCTTTTTCCCAAATACGATTACAATTGGAGATAAGGCAGATATGAGTGCCATGTCCGATGGTCTTTTTTCTCCTTTCTTTATGATATTCGATAGCATTCCATACACCATGGAGAGCTTCTTGATCATCTTACCTTTCGCTTTGAAAGTAGCCGGTGTAGGGCTAATCGAAAGTCTTTTAACCCTGACCTTAGTCGATGAAATGACCGATACAAGGGGTAGTGGTAATAAAGAGTCAATGGCGCAAGGGGTTGCCAATGTAGTCACTGGATTCTTCAGTGGTATGGGTGGTTGTGCCATGATTGGTCAAACCATGATTAATATTAACTCTGGTGCTAGGGCAAGGCTTTCAGCATTATTGGCCGCGGTATTCTTGTTGTCCTTTATGCTTGTTTTGGGGGAAATTATTGCTGTGGTTCCAATAGCGGTATTGGTAGGTGTCATGTTTATGGTGGCCTTTGCCACTTTCGAATGGTCTAGCTTAAGGGTATGGAACAAGGTGCCAAAACTTGACGTAGCGGTTATCCTGATCGTTTCCATTATTACGGTTATCGAAGATTTAGCAGTAGCCGTATTGGTCGGTGTAATTATCTCAGCCCTAGCCTTTGCTTGGGAAAATGCCTTGAGAATTAGAGCACGCAAGTTTACTGATGATCACGGTGTGAAGCACTATGAAATCTTCGGCCCACTTTTCTTTGCCTCAGTAACTACATTCCTATCGAAATTTGATGCTAAGAATGATCCTGACTCGGTGATCATTGATTTCCAGGAGTCTAAAGTGATGGATCAGTCAGCGATTGAAGCCATTAACAAAATTGCTGATAAGTACACGCAAGAAGGAAAGACAATTCACTTGAGACATTTGAGTTCTGACTGTGTGAAAATGGTCAGAAGAGCAGGTGAGGTCTGCGAAGTGAACGTGCTAGAAGATCCAGACTACTTCGTAGCCATCAATGACTATGAGCGTATTAAGAGACAGGAGAAAGCTGACCTAATGAGTCAGGACATTTCCGTCCTTTAAAGTGTTATCACCAACATACGAACAACATGTCTGTTCAGAGATAACTTGGGCACCGTCATTCTTATTTTACTTTCAACGGGTAGATAAACCACTGATGGATACAGTTGTGATCCGAAGCTTTTACCGCGTTTATTTGGGGTATGAAAAGAATATCGACAAGTATCATCAGAGGTTTTGGGACAATGGTTGTCCTTATAACTTTTATTCTAAATGGATCGGCTCAGGAAACTAAAACCCTTTTATGGGAGATTTCTGGCAATGGACTAGAAAAATCATCTTATCTATTTGGAACCATTCACTTAATGTGCAAAGATGACTTTGTGATTAGTGAGGGTGTGAAAAGTGCTTTCGCAAAGGCTGATCAAATCGCCTTAGAAGTAGATCTAGACGATCCTTCAGAAATGCAGGCTTTTCAGATGGGCATGGTGAACATGGCTGGCTTTGATTATAAAAGTACCTTAAGTGAAAGTGACTATAATCGCTTGGATGAAATCATGAAGACAAATTATGGTCAGGGTATGGCAACAATGAGAATCATGAAGCCTTTCGGAGTTATGTCGGCCCTTTATGGAGAGATGATGGCTTGTGGTACACCGGAATCTTTTGAGCTAAGCTTTATTGAAATGGCTAAAGGTGAGACGAAGGAAGTGGTAGGTTTAGAGTCAGCAGCGTCACAAGTGGCCATTTTTGATAATATTCCCGTAGAGGAGCAAATGAGTTGGTTGTCTGATATGTTGGGTGACACAGGAGAAAGTCAAGCAGAATGGGACCAAATGGTGGCTAACTACAAAGCACAAGACCTAGCCGCGCTATATGCGAGTATGACTGAGTCGCCTGAGTATGCTAAATATGAAAAGCAATTACTTGACAATAGAAATGAGGCTTGGATTCCAAAAATTGGGCAACTAGCAAAAGATAAATCAACCTTTGTAGCCGTTGGGGCCATGCATTTAGCGGGCGGTAACGGAGTGATCAAACTACTGAGAGATGCGGGATACACCGTAAAACCGATGACTAACTAGTCTTAAGCATACCAATTAAAAGGGCCAACTCATACATGCTGAGTTGGCCCTTTTATGTTTGCACCTTAGTGATTTAAGGAATACTATCTAAAATCTCTTGTAAAAGCTTCTGGGGAGTGTTTTCAAAAGCCAAGCGAAGATGATCCATCGCTTGGTCACATAACCCACATCCTTTTTTCGACTGATAAAATTCATGATTTGGTGAGCCACTTTTTCAGGAGAAGCCACCCAGAATTGTCCTTCTCCTTTGGCCATAGCTGTATCCACGAAGCCTGGCCTAACGTCTGTAATCCTGATCTCTAGTTTTTCAGAAACAGCTTTTTGTCGTAGGCCTTCTAGATAATTAATCTGGTAAGCTTTAGAAGCATTATAGGCAGGTGCATGCCTGCCACCTCGAAGACCAGCGATGGAGGTAATCGCAGTAATATGCCCAGTCCCTTGCGCCTTAAAGTGATTGAATGCCCAGTTAGTAATTTCGGTAAATCCTTTCACGTTCAGTGAAATTGTCGGCTGTTCCAGCTTGAAGTCTAGTACCGGATTAAGTTCGCCTATACCAGAAGAGATTACCACTAAATCCAGGCCTCCAAGTTTAGTTGCTAAGGATTCAAGATGTGCTACGCAGTCCGTGCTTGTAGCGTCAAAAGCACTAACCTGAAAGCTTTCAGGTCTTGAGGACTTTAGCGTTTCTAATTCGGGTTTTCTTCTCCCCGTGATGCCTACCTGATAGCCCGATTTGGTGAGTTCAATCGCTAATGCACGGCCTATTCCCGAACTTGCTCCTATGATGATTGCCTTTTTCACTTCATTAACATACGGAGTTCCTTATCCATTGTTCTGCGGTTTAGGTATTTGGTGAATAGTTGTCAGCCCATGTCCGTTCTTTTATCTAGGTGTGTTTTTCGGCTCTTATCGGTTATAAGGCATCAAAAGTGGCATTGATTCTATTTTTTATTAATAACACCGATAATGGTAGAAAAGGATTATTTAATAATTTTCAATTAACTCAAGGAGTCTTTTTTTGACGGTTGAGTACTCACTTTTTAATCCTTTGTCTAGGTTTGGGCCTCCCTTCTCTTCAAGGTTATTTATTCTTTGAATTACCATCCGATATTTATCTTTTTGCTGAGATATAACATCTTTATGCATTTCATTGACATTGACGAGGCCAGTGTTTCTAATCTCGTAATAGTCAATTTTCTTAAGTAGTGTATTGTCAATTTGGTACAAAGCACTCTCTAAATTGACGCAGTCTTGCCAGTCATTACAAACAGCGTTAGTTTCTATGACGAGGTGATTGTCTTCTATCCAATATTTATCTGAAACCTTTGATCCTTTGAAATAGAATTTGCATTCTGAATCGATTTGATAGATCCAAATTGTCCTTGTGCCTTCCCAAGGCTCTATCTGAATGATCAATTGCTTTTTATCATTTTTACTATTATTCAAAATGTTGAACTGCGCCTCATCTAAAAAAAGTGAACTGTAACCACTGATATTTTTGAATTCATAAAGAATGCTATCCGTACTATCTGTGACTATCAATAATTCCCTCCCTTGCCTACTTGAGTAACTTGTGCCTTTTGTAAGAACCCTTTTTAATGATAGGTCACTATTTTGACAACTTAGTTTATAAAATTCTAAATCCCTTTCGGGAGTATACCTATCAGTGATTATTTGAGAATGTCCATGAATAACTACTGTAATGAAGAATAGAATAAATAAGTTTTTTCGCATGCTTCGATGAATTCGTGGTAGTATCTTCCAAACTACCCGTTGTTCTGCGGTTTAGGGATTTGGCGAATAATGCGATCAACCAGTCTTGAGAACGGGAGGCTCTGTAAATAAACTGTCCCTGTTCCGCTTAACGTGGCTAAGAAGAGTCCTTCGCCTCCGAAGAACATAGACTTCAAGTTGCCTGCACGTTGAATATCATAATTTATCCCCGAAGAAAAACCTACAATGCATCCTGTATCGACAATGACGGATTCATTGTCTAATTGCTTCTCAATGACAGTTCCACCTGCATGGAGAAAGGCCATGCCATCACCCTGCAGTTTTTGAAGAATAAAGCCTTCACCACCAAAGAGACCAGCACCAAAGCGTTTTGTAAAAGCAATTGTCAATCTAGTACCCAGTGCAGCACAGAGAAAGGCATCCTTTTGGCATATGATTTCTCCACCAACAGCATTTAGGTCTATCGGGATAATCTTACCCGGGTAGGGAGAAGAGAAGGTAACTGAACTTTTACTAGCTCCATGATTAGTGAAGTGCGTCATAAAGATGGACTCCCCAGTAACTACACGTTTTCCCGCACTCAGTAACTTCCCAAAGAGCCCTTGGTCCGGTTCAGAACCATCACCCATTTTCGTTTCAAACTGTATGGAGGGGTGCATCCAATTCATGGCGCCAGCTTCGGCAACTACCGTCTCTCTTGGGTCTAACTCTATTTCAACCATCTGCATGTCATCTCCATGCAGGGTGTAATCTATTTCGTGGGAATTCATCATTTTATCGCTTTTGCAACTAAGATAAACGCTTTGTCGATTTATAGAATTAAGATACTATCAGTATTTCTCATTCAAGGTTAATTATCAACCCGTCTATACTGATCGATATTCACCTTTCTGCTGGCGTCATTAGAGGCTTTTACAGCAGCTAACATTTCGTCTAGCAAGCCTCTGTCAAATACCTTCCCTTTCGATATTACTGAATTGATGGATTTGGTGTTACGAATATCTTCTAATGGATTTTTGTCCAGCAAAACCAGGTTAGCCTCAAAGCCAGGAGCAATTTTTCCTGCATTACTTTTAAGCCATGTAGCTGGAATAGTTGTGGCAGACTTTAACACTTCGACTGTAGACATACCCGCTCGATTTAAACTGTTGAGTTCATCGTGCAATGAAAAGCCAGGAACGGTAGGAGGAAGATTAGCGTCTGTTCCTGTCATAATTTTTACGCCTCTCTCGGCCATATTCTTGGCGAGTAACTGACATGCTTTGGCGTAAGTGTCCCAATATTTTTTGCTACCTACTTTTTGTTCAGGAGTTAGTCCTTCGGGAAGCTTATAACGGTTGACCTCTGGTAACCAACCTAGGCCTTGTGGTATGTAAGAAACCCACTCACTGATGCCAGGGTTTTCATAGTCGAGCTCAACTTCTCTCAGTACCGCATTCAAGTCGAAGGGCTGTTTGGCAAAACTTTCCGTCAACCATAGGGTAGAGGTTACCGCAATATCACTTTTGATAAGGTTTGCTGCAAGTTCATCGCTACGCGTTTCTACGAAGGATAAAAATTCTTCTTCGCGACCACCGAAGCTGCCAATGTTTCTGGTTTCGGAAAACTCTCTACTTAGTGCATTCATCAATTCTTCAAAATGGCCAATGCCACTCTGGCCATATTTAAATATGTCTATGAATTCTAATTCCCACGGAATATGACCTATCACTGGCATGCTCAATTCCTTAGCAGTTTCAGTAATGGCGATATAGCTTTCTTTATTGATTTGGCTATAGATTTTGATACCATCATAGCCTTGCTCGTGAAGTTCTCGAATTTTTTCACGTGCTTCTTCAGCGTTTGTAATGTTGAGGTAGCCTTGGGTGAAAGTCATCATTCTGCCTTCCATTGGCTCGAAACTTCCAATCCTAGGTGAAGCCACAAACATCCTCGGGCCGATACGACCATTTTCAATTTCTTTCTTCCATTTCAAATGGTCTGTCTCCCCGATTAATTCTCTTACCTCTGTTACGCCATTGGCAATGTAGAGCAAGAGATCGTTAGGGCTTTTGAAAAGGTGCACGTGCGTGTCTATCAGACCGGGGATTAAGAACTTGCCCATGCCTTTAATTACTTTTGCATCATGGGGTATATTGGCAGCACTATCAACGGCACTGATCATACCATCTTTTATAATGACTGTTTGATTGTGAATTAGATGCTCGCCATCTGCAGACAAAACGCTGACATCCGTAATAGCGAAAGTTCCTTCTTGTGGTTGAAACTGTTCATGATCTACCTTTTGCGTTAAGCCACCGTAAATTCTTTTGCCTTGTCGGCCCATATAAATAGTAGAGGTGATTAATAAAACCCCGAATAAAAGTGCCGCGTATTTAATCCATTTTTTCCAGTTCATGTTCTTATCGTTTTGTGAATTGATGAACCAAACCTAGCGGGGAGTTTTATGGCATGCAAAGACTGAGTGACCACTAGCAAGGCTAGGGACTAATGACAAGCGAAAAGTGACTATTGACAAGTCTTGGGACGAATGACAAGGCACTAATTTGTTAATTACGCCCTAAAGAGTGGAACGTAGGTACGTGAAACTGGTATGATTTTATCGCAATTAGAAAGGCTCAGAAGAAGGCCTTGGGCATTGCCAGAGACGGAAATGATAGCTTCAGTATTAACGAGGTAAGACCTGTGACATTTTGTAATAGAACTGCCATTTATTTGAGCTAACACTTCTTTTAAAGTGAGTCGTTCTGTCTGAATTTTTAACTGACCTTCGGCATTAATATGCCCGATTTTCACATAGTTCTGTAAGGCTTCAATATATTTGATTCGACTTGTTGGTATATCTAGAAGTGATAGGTTTTGATTTGTAGGCTTAGAATCACCGGCCTTACTTTGATTGATTTCATCTGCAATGCCCTTATACTTTGTTTCCTGTTTGGAAAGCAGCCATGCTCCCAGTAACGTCACCGGTAAAACGCCAATCATGAAAGTGCTGTACAACATGGTAGGGAAAAGTGACCAATCGATATATCCGATCACAATGAGCCGAGAGAAAATGAAATTGGCAAAGGCAATAAAGAGTGTGGTGATGAGTGTATTGAAGACCCACTTGCCGAAAGTCCAGTTGATGTGAAAACCGAAAAGCCTGAGGACCTGGCCCATCGTTAACTCATAAGCCAAAGCACCGGCTAAAGTCATGGCTCCAAAACCAAGACATATAAGTAGGCTATCCTCTTCAAGAGAATCAATGCCGAAGGGTTTGAACACAAATAAGAAAAAAGAAATAAAGAGGCTGAGAATAAGGATCTTCTTCGTGTAAGTCCACCAACTCTCTTCCGCTGGGAAGGGTTTCTTCAGGGTTAGTAGAACAGTTTTCACAAATTCCATTGTCTAAATATAAGCATCACTTGTTTTGAAGTTAAGGTTTCAGGGAATTAGTCGATAGATGAATGAATAACGGTTAAGAAAGTCTAATGAAAGCGAATATCTTTGGTCTAGCTATGTTGAGTTTTCGCTATGAATGGAAATACCGTATGATTGAGCGCTTTCTTCTGCTTTTTATCTTGCTTTGGGTAACTGCCTGCAGCCCAAATACTGCTGAAGAAGCAACTGACTATCCCGATCAATTCGGTGAGATTCCCTTTGATGCATCATCTCTTGACGATCCAGACTTTAAGTTGTGTAATCCAAAGGATTTGGTACACAGTCGGGTCTCTTTAAACTATAAAGGTGGTAGGAAGAGGATAGAGGAGCTTTGTAAAGAAGCAATCAACGGGTCTGAAACAAGTTATTCGTACAATGGCTATGTGCTCTTACGGTTTCTAGTGAATTGCAATGGAACGTCAGAACGCTTTCGAATCGAAACAATGGACGAAGGATTTAACAGGCAAGAGTGCCCAGAAGGATTAGTTAGTTTAGTCGAAAATGCTGTGCGCTCTTTGGACGAATGGGTAGTAGAGAAACCGGAGAATGTAGGGAAGGATCATTCCAAGTACTTGAATTTTAAAATCATAAACGGCCAAGTCGATGCGATCATTCATTAATCGAAAAGGAATCTCTGTCATCTTGCTTCTGCTAGGTATATCTCAACTGTCAGTTGCACAGGGCAATTGTGACCTGATGGAGCCAGATAGTAAAGAACGTTTGGCCTGTGAATATGGTAGAAAAGCGATCACTTTTAAACAAGGCAGCAAAGCGTCTCAATTATTGTTTGATTCAGCTATTGCCATTAATCCGGATTACGCCTGGGCTTATTACGAAAAATCAGTGCCCTATTTTAAACGGGGTATGTTGGCAGAAGGCATGCAGCTTTTGAATAAAGCTGTGGAGCTCGACCCGCTAAGTCATTTGACCTATCGTGCCTACTGGTTCTATCAGCACAAAAGCTACGCGCGGTGTAAAGACGACTTAGAGCGATTTTATACCATGGAAGGCTCTTATGACAAAAATACACCCGGTGGGGCAATGGACATGCGCATTTTGTTGGGTATTATTTATTCAGAGCTAGGGTCAAATCAACAGGCTGTTGACAAAGTGGAGGAAACGATCAATTCCTATCCATCGCTGGACTATATCGGCCCATACGATTATCATACGTTAGGTGTCCTTTACCTAAAGAATGAACAATATGCGGAAGCATTGGAGGTACTGCTTAAATCCATCAAACGGAATTCCCAATTTGCCGATACTTACTACTACCTCTCACTAGCGAGTCAAAAACTCGGAGACATAGAAAAGGCTAAGACTTATGTCGAAGCATCTCTCCAAAGATATAGCGGTGAGCACAATGGCTATAGCGGCTACCCGATTTGCTTTCCTGTTTCAGAAAAGATGGCAAAGGAGCAAAAGCGTCTTCTTGTTGGAGAGAGCACAGGCAAGAACTAAGCTATTACTCCGTGGCAGGTTGAATGATTTCGCGAACCGTGGCCCAGCCTGTTGGACTTTCACTGGACCTAACATAGGTTACCATAGTTCGTCCCTTGAAGATAAACGAATCACCTCCTTGTTTAGGAGTACCTTTTATAGAGAATTTGGTCTGCTCAATGGCAATATCTCCTTGAATTAGGATACTCTCTACATCATTTTCTACAAACTCTAAATGGTAGTTTTCAAGTGTGCCTTTTACTCCATTGATGACAGCTTCCCTTCCAGTTTGTACGTCATTATATCCGAGTGCTTTGATCACTTCTGGATGGTGCACCGCTTTGATTTTCTCTAGGTCGTCTGCGGCAAACGCTTTGCGGATCACGGCCCCATGATTGAGAATCTCTTGTCTCGTTCTTTCATTCTCTTTCTTCTTAATGCGGACAAAACTGCCTTCATAAAACAGGCCAGTTGGTTGACCATTTGCATCAAATTGAATTGATTTTAGGGCATACTCATCAAGACTCAACCAGGTGTACGTGTAGACTCTATAAGTGCCTTTTGGTTCTCCTTCAAAAGATATTTTCAATGCGAGATCGCCATCTTCGTTGACAGTTCCTTGTCCTTGTCCGGCTCTGACTGTGCCAAAACTTGATGAATGATAGACTTCTTTGGTAACCGGATTATAAGACCAAAAGATATGCCCATTCGGTTCGGGGCCATCAATGATCGACAGTAAACTATTATCAGTATTGATTTCGCTGGAAACGGTGTGATGCCCGGGTATTTTGATTGTTTCAGTATCGCCTCCCCAGTTTTGTGTCCAGTCATCATTTTTCAAAGTCCATTCACCGATAAACTTTACGAATGGATTGATGGAGTTTACGTATGCTCCTGCCTCTAATGTTTGATTAGAATTTCTGCCATTTAAGTCATAGGTGATAGCAGCCTTTTGGGGATAGCAAACAATGGGAGAGAATAGAATGAGCATTAGAAGTGTGCGTTTCATTTTCTTTTGAGCTAACTAGGCAAGAAACCAAGGTAAGCACAGTTTACGAATTAATACTCCCTGACATGGTGTATATCGACAGCTACAGGCTATTATTGACGGAAACCGCATTTTGATAGACAAGTGTTCGTAAAAGAGTGGTTGTTCTGTTTAATCACCAGTTTTGATTCTATACCGGTGGTTGGTGTTATCAATGTAGACCTTATAGTCGGTGAAGAAACCCATGCCGAGCCTGATTTGGCTAGACTTATTGATGTTGACCACAATGTCTTCAAACGTCAAATCTCCAATGGTTAATATTGGAATGGTGCCAATCAGTTCAATGATCGTTTCGGTGCCACCTACCGTGTATCTTTCTCTGCTTCTTTCTTCGAACCGGTATTCATTCAGTAATATTTTGGCCAGTTCCGTTTCTTCCGGAACGTTAAAGATTGAAGTGGAGCCTAAATCAATAATGGACTTGAATTCTTGACCATTGATTTTCACTAAAGTGTAGGGCGTAGATGAAGATTTATCTAAAGGGATATCTCCGTAACTATCGTCTGATAGGTCTTGATTTGAGAACTCAATGCTTCTATTCGGATAGTCTATTAGCCAATTGGCCTTGTCCATAACAGTTCTGCCCAATGTGCCGCCATAGTTTGGAATTTGGGCTTTTAGCTCAGCCTCATTCCCGTTGGTGGCAAAAGTGTTAATGAAACTGACGTTACTAATTTTGAAGGACCCAAGTGTTTCACTACCACTATCAACAGTCCTGTTAGAGCCGCCTCTTACGCTTATAGTTTCGCCATAGATCGTGTCGGTTTGAATGTGGGTGACTTGTGCGCCAGTATCAAAAATGAAATTTTTGACTTCACCTTTAACTTCGGCTGGAATGAGAATGAGTGATTTTGCAGTGGTAAAGGCGATGCTAGCTCGAAATGCCTTGGGACTTACTTTACCCTGAGTGAGTTGATTACTTGCCGAACAACTGGTGATAACAACCAAGATAGTCCATACTAACCACGACCTTTTAGCTTCTTTCATCGTCATTGCTTTTTCCTCAAATCTGCGAGTCAAAAAAAGGGATGAACCCCATTCAGACAGCGAGATTATCTAAATCTAATGAAATGAGTCTAGGGTAACAATTACAGGTTTATGACTTATGAGTATTCAATGTAATTGCTAGTTCAACGCCCCGAGCACCTTGCCCAGTACCCCGTAAGCCCTTGAGTCGCCATATCTTGGGCCATAGGCTGTTGAGGTTAGTACAATCGCCATATTTCTCCCGAGTATCAAGATGAATTTTTATGGTTTATTATATATCAGAGTATTTTGCTAAGGAGTGCTCTCCTGTAATTAGTTGAGATGACTTGTTTATGAATAGGCCATCAATTTCAAGTTGGCTTTATAATACTCTCTCTCACAGTTACTGTGTTAGGTAGTACTCAATGGTTAAGAACTGAATGGAGTTTATGAAACCTAAATCTAAAGACGACTCTGTGTCATAGGTTAATATACAACTTGAGTTAGGAGCTATAGAGTAGCAAGGAACGGAGGCGTCAGAAGAGTAGCTGCTAGTAACGTTCGTTTCATCTATCATTAAGTTCAATACAGGTACTCCCTCGATTGAAAATTCATTGGGGTTATTTAATTCAATTTCAAATTGTAATCTAGAAGTGTTGTTTCCTGTATCTGGCGTGAAAATGAATTTCAGCACCGTAAAGGAAAAGTTCTCTAATGTAGGCGGCTCAATTTCCTGTGAAGTTTCAGGCTCAGGGAAATCGCAAGGTACTTCTTGAGTTATGTCGTAGCTGTAAGACTGATTATTAATGAGATAAAACTGTGGAATCGTAATGGTCTTCAGACAATCGTCATCTTTAGAATCACAATTGGTTAACACTATAAAAAGTAATAGGACAATAGTTGTTAGATGAGTCTTTTTCATTGTTAGTAGTCAAGTTCCATAGGTGTAAATAGTGGTGATCAGTATTCGTATGAGTTAAACGATTGCTGAGTGATTTGTTGCGTTTTGATTTTAAATACAACACTTTTCTTCTTGTTCTCATAAAGAGTGGTGTAAAACCCTCCTTAATTTAATGCTCCGAGTACCTTGCCCAGTACCCCGTAAGCCCTTGAGTGGCCATATCTTGGGCCATAAGCTGTACTGGTCAATGCAATCACCATGTTTTCTTCAGGTATTACGATCAATTGGTTGCCCCCTCGGCCGGAGGCCCATAAGTAGTCAAACTTTCGGCCATTGATGGTTCTCGCTTTTTTATACCAAAGCATGCCATAAGAGTCGGTAAGCGACCAATAGTCAGTCAGATCATAGGCTTTTCGACCAATGAGCTCTTGGATATAACTTGCTTGAACGATTTGTTCACGACCCCATTTCCCTTCATTTGAGACCAATACGCCAAGTTTTGCAAAATCTAAGGTGGTTAGGTATAAGGTTCCTGCCGCTACGGTTTGATTGGCGGCATTGGTATACCAGTAAAACTGCTTGATGCCTAAGGGTTTAAATACTTTTTCGGTAGCGAAGTCTCTAAGACTCATGCCTGATTTCTCTTCTATGATGGCACCAATCAATGCCGCATTAATATCTGCATAAACCCATTTTTCACCTGGTTGATTGGCCAACGGGATAGTCAATATGTATTGTACCCATTCTTCACTGCCCGACCAATTGCCCGCGTGTCCTGGGGTTTCGGATCTATCGGTATCGGCATCTAAGCCTGATGCCATATCGAGCACATGACGAATCTTAATTTTTTTATAGTCTTCATGAATACTAGGATACTTTTCCTTGGGGAAGAAGGAGTAAACATCCTGATCTAGGTTATCAATTAGGCCCTCTTGCATGGCCACACCCAGCAGTAATGAGGTGATGCTTTTACCAGCAGATCGGATATCGAGAATTTGATTTCTCCAGTAAGTATTGAAATGCCATTCTATAGCCAGTTTGTTGTCCTTAATAACCACCAGCCCTGTAAAGTCTTTGTGTTGAAAATTATCAATCTGCTCATAGAGCATATTCAAGGAGTCTCGGTTGAACCCAGCAGCTCCATAATTCACGGATGGAAGGTTGGGAACAGCTGGCATTTGTGCGTAGACAGAGATTGATAGGAACGAAGTGAGCAATAGGGCAAGAAGGGGTCTCATGCGGTTTTTAGTAATAAGGTTACCGAAAAAGACATAAGACTTTTTCTATGGTTGCATTAGAGATTGGGAATGGGGTGTCTGGAATTTATGGACGGTTTTATGCGTCTGATAGTAAGATACTAGGTACAAGTCCGTAAAGGTATGTTGGGATAGTGTGTTCTGTTTCAGGCACATTGTCTATCATAGTGAAAATGAGATTAGGTTCCTTTTTAAAAGCACTTGTCTCAAATAAATAGAGTTCGTCAAAGTATTGCCAATGAAGGTTTAAATTGTTAAAACCGAGGTAATAGCGAGATTCAATTTCATTTTCAGGGACATGGTGACCTCCGTTTTCGACTCTGATTTGAACTCTTCGTTTGGCTTCTTCGATAGAGTTAAGACAGAAATAGAATAACCTTAATTTGAATCCGGCTTCTTTGAACTGCTTTGGCCAAAATAGCGGAGTTGAGTTAAAGTTAGTTTCGTAAGTGAAGTTTGATCTATTAGTTATTGATGAGCTCACTCGTTCTTCAAGAAGTTGTCTAGTTTTATTATGTGCAACAATGTCTCTAATGTCCGAGTCAGTTTCTTTGCGGTAAATTTTTAGATATTCTGTGTCGTAATCGAAGGGTTTGCTTGCTAATGGTGTCAGTGCCGGAGAAAAGGAAGACTTTCCCGACCCATTGCAGCCAGCAATAACTGTAAGAATAGGTTTACCCATTGAACTGAGGAGCAGGCTTAGGGTCTTTGGTTAGTTTCCCCTTGCGAAGGTTGTTTTCGTAAATGCTAATTTCCTTCATGACCTTAGGCATTTCTAGAGAGATTCTTTCTTTGAGCTCGTTGAGATAGGCTGTTTTTGATTCCTTTGTCATTATCATAAAGATAGTTAATTCCTATATACTGTATTTCTTCTCTGAAAGTTAATGCAGGATTCTCTCCATCGTTAGTGTTCTTCACCGATAAAAGTGAAGTCTTCGATATGCCGCTTAAGCTTTCTTCCACAAAATGAACTCTCGGTTATCAATTGAGCTCATAGCTTTACTCAATTGTTCATTGCTAAAACCAGAAAACTCTTGTAGGTATTTTGTCATTTCAGTTTCTCCGGTTGCTCCATTGGGAATTGAGAGCGTTTTATTGTCGCTTACCAAAAACCACCAAAGGTCCGTTCCTAGTGGACCATAGTCTTTTGTTGCTATCGTGATTAATTCTATTTGGTCAATGGGCAATGAGTTTTTAATGTCTTTATAATCAGAAGTAGTAATTCTTGTTTCGTTAATCTCCACTTTCCATCCTGATTCAGGATATAGCTTGTTCTTTTTATCAGTGTTCTTCTTGGAAAATGAAAATAGCCCCATTATGTGTCTAATTGTGTTGAGCGCGGGTCTAATAAACTACTTCCAGCTCAGCTACTAAGGGACGATGATCAGACACCACAGGTTCATCCAACAGCCTTATACTTTTTACGCTAACCTTTTGACTGGCTGTGCTTCGATAAATCACATGGTCAATTTCGACTTTGTTGGTGCCCTGAAAGCTTAAATTGTCTTCTCCTTTTGTGGCAAATTCGAAACCTTGGGTGTAAAAGTATTGCATGGTAGGAGAGTCAGGTGTGCAGTTAAAATCGCCTGTGATAATCACAGCCTTGTCGATGGTGTCAACATATTCCACCAATGTCTTTGCTTGGTTTAAACGACTAGCCGATCCTTCCTCTCCACTTATCCAATCAAAATGAACATTGACAAATACGATATTGCAATCCTTAGCAATTTCTACTTCATGGATAATGGCAGATCGCGGTTCGTGTATTCCATCAGGTAACTGTAAGATCTTGGTCGAAATCAAAGGTTTGGCAGAGAGGGTAGCCATGCCGTACTCACCGCCTTGGTAGTCCATGAATTTGCCAAAGCTCCCGATCATGTCGGTTTGTTCAGCTAAGAATTCTGTTTGGCCAACGCTATCCGTACGCTGGCAGTAATCATCGATTTCTTGAAGGCCAATTAAGTCAGGAGCTTGGGCGTTAATGATTGTCGCGGCACGAGATAAGTCTAGAACTTCATCCATTCCAGCGCCATGTCGTATGTTATAGGACATTATATTAATGCTGACTGTCTCTTGTCGATCACAAGCGGAAAAGGCAATTGATCCTGCGATCAATAGCATTGAGCGTAAGATGTGCTTATACTTTTTCATAGTCTTCTTTTCGCCCTTGTCCGTGTCTAGCAAAAGGCAAGTACCAACAAAGGCTGCTTTATTCGTAAGTAGTCTTCTATTCCATCTTTTCAACATCATCAAGAATATTAATGCCACTTTTTTTCATCAGTTCGCTGGCATTAAAATCTGTGCATATGCCATTTGTGAGCTGATAGCTGAAACTCATTTGCCCATCATTCATTTGGCTGTTAAAACTATGATTGGATACAATCATATGATTGCCGGCCAACTTGGCTAACTCTAAATCGTGTGTTGAAATGATACCGAAAGCGTTTAGTTCGCTCAGTTGCTTAATTAACGATACACCTCCTTTGTATCGATCCTTTGAATTCGTTCCCTTGAACATCTCATCTAACATAAAGAAGATGGGTTGACCACTTTTGATGAGACTTAGCAGTTTTTCTACTCGTTTTAGTTCAGCGTAGAAAGAAGAAATGCCTTCCTCAAGGTTATCCTGTGTGCGCATGTTAGTAAACACTTTCAATTGTGATACTCGGCCAGATTTGGCGCAACAAGGTGCGCCCATTAATGCCAATACTAAGTTTATACCCACAGTCCTTAAAAAAGTACTTTTTCCAGCCATGTTTGAGCCAGTAATCATGGCAATTTGCCCACGTTCTTGGAGGTTAAAACTGTTACAAACCCTATGGTTAGATTGGATCAAAGGATGTCCAAGCGTTTCGAATTGAATGCAGTAAGACTCATCTAAAATATCAGGAAATATGTAGTCTGGATTAGCATAAGCAAAGCCAGCTAAGCTGTTGAGTACTTCAAACTCACTGATGGCGTGAATCCACGGCTGGACCAAGTCTCTGTTCTTTCGTTTCCATCTTTCCGTAAGTAGAATGTAATGGATATCTAATAGCCAGAGATTATTAACCAAACCATAAAAAGCATTGCCCATGCTGCGCTTGGTGCCTCTAATTTGAAAGGCTTCAAGGATTTTCCTGAGGCTTCTAATTTCCTTGGCGGCAGAAGATCCGTTTTGATTTAAATCTGACCGGAGTTCTTTAAGTCGTTTCGACTGAAATTCTTCCTGTGAAATCGTCTCGGCCAGTCGCTGATAACCACCCAGAGTTTGCACATTCTGATGCATTTGGTCAATGATTTCTTCCGCTTGCGGAGCGACTCTTCTTAAAATCCGATAATTAATCAACAAGATTAGGAGCAATGGAATCAAATCGAGGTTCCATGGATTAGATAGAGAATGTGCAACATAGAGTATGGTTAAGGCTGTTGCCGATACGCCTAATCCGATACTACCGACCATGTACCTTGTTTCTTTCGGTAGAAGTTGTGCACTTGTATCAAGCCAGCTCAATAATTTTTGATAGTTGCTCTTAGTATTGCTGAAGGATAGCCCGGCAACTTGTAGCTGTTGCCTCCATTCTAGCTTGGGTGTTAAGGCTTGAATAGCCTCTTGTCGCTCAAGTATTACCCCTTTGGTGGCTGGTTCAGAAAGCCATTGGGCAAGGCAGATGCTTCCTGATTCTGTAGTGGTTCTGTTGACGAGTTGAAATAATGAGTGAGACCCAAATATATCCAAATCGGTATGGTAGGCATGATCTCCGATAAGGTGGGATTGCCCAGTGGGAAAACTAGCTAGTTTATTATCGAGCTTCAATAGCTCATTTTCGTTGACCTGTTTTAAAAGCGTCAGGCTTTTTTTACGTGCTACTATGCCGTTATACCGAACCAGCAATAGTGTAAACCCAATAAGGCAAAGTGGACCTAAGACCAATAGTAGTGTGATTAATCCCTCATTGGCTAAGATGGCAATCCCAATGAAAGAGATGAGAAAAGAAGCTAATCGAAATAGAGAGAGTCTTTTTATGGTTTGCTCCAAACCCAAGATTGCATTCTCATACTGCTCGATATTACTATGGTAAACCTTCACAACGTATAGAACTTTTGATGGGGGAGTGGCGACATATGAGATTTTGCTGGGTGTGGTGTCTTCTATAACAACGCGTTTTCCAATTTAAGGATTTTAGCTTTATCCCTACTGACGTGACAGGTCAGGGATTGCACTGTTTAATTCCTTGTTGGTCACGAGACCAACAAGGGCGTAGATTTAGAACTCGATTGCGTAGATTATAATCAACCCAATGAAGAACAGATAAATAGTCACTGATAAAGTATTGGATATAACTTTCAGTGCTCTTTGATCTTGAAGATCAAACCACCAAAGCTTCCATTCGCTGATGGCCATATGCTTAAACATCTGGAAAAACTCACGTAAAGAATAATCAGTACGGAACAAAGAGAATGACGTCCCATTTTTAAGGTTTAAGAGTCTCCAATTGACCAGCCAGCGAACCGCAAAAAGGCCGCATCCAATAATTAATAAGGTTGATAAAACTTCTTCCATGTTTTTCTGGTTAGTGGAGCTTTTTGCTCGTTGGTCATAAGTCCAAGAAGGGGGTAAAGAGGTTTACTCCAATAGGAGGAGAGTTCTAGAATAAGTTACTCCACCATAATTTGGATTTGATTCTACTCTCTAATCGTTTTAATTTCATTTTGCGCTTAGTAAGACCAATACGAGGTTGACCCCATTCACTCCTTCCTTTTTCTATGAAGGTGCGTTTTCCGTCTACGATGACTTTGGAACTCAAGCATCTTGTTAATTCAAAAGAGTTGTTTGCCGATCCTGATTCAAAAACTCCCAAGATAAACTGATCGCCCTTATTAGTAGCTATTATAAAATCACTACAAAAGCCTCCTCCAAGATCAAGTGTATCTGATTCCTTAACTTTTCCTTTATAGACTTTCTTGACGACCAAATCATGTACTGATGAGGCTTCAACTAAAACTATCACATCAAACGACTTAATATTATTAAGAAAGTGTTTGCCAATAGAGCCTCTTCTGCATTCACAAGCAAAGAGATTGGTTGCGGTTAAGATGAAAAATATGATAAAAATGGATTTCCTCATTCGGTAATTTTTGTCCTTTTGTGTATCCTCATTCAGAACCTGTCTTTAGGTAGGCAGGAACCGCAAAAGTGGAGGTTATTGTAAGAAATTCATTATTCCATTTTCTCTTTTTTGAATACTGCTAGAAATTCATTCGTTGTAGCTCCTTGAAATATTAAGCCCCCCGAAGTAATTGGTTCCATTTTTACCAATTCCCAACCTTCGTTTCCCCATTCTTGAAATTTGGTATTTAGCTCTGCTTGAAAATTACTTTTCTTCAAGTGAGAAACACTGATTGTCAAGATCTTATATTCAAATTTTTTCATGCTTTAAGTCTTCGTTTATGATTCTTGAAGTTTGCAGGTGTCAGACCTGAATCAAGAAGAAGTTAAAGAGAATTCTCTGGATATTGTATATGCTATTTTTAGGTATTCATTTAAACACTCTTATATCCAAAAATTCCCCAATAGTTTCAGGATAACCAATTGTGTCACCGAACAGATAGATTCTTTTGGTCTTACCTCCCTGAGAATGACGGAGTGTTTTGCTGGTTTGTGAGAACACTAACAAGGGCGGATATTCGTCATGGTTTTACTAAATTAGGAAAGAAAGGTATTAGGAAGCTGGTAGTGAAATTAGCAAAACGATCGCTCGGATGGGTAGGTGCTGCTTTTTTTGTAGCAGAATTCACTCATTGTATGGGTTGGTGGGAACTTTGATTTTTTAACAAATGGATAAGTGGAATTATTTTTTGGTAGCTATGTCGATGGTAGGAATATGTATGTCTATCTTCTACATTATCAGAGCTTTTCAAAGTCAAAAGCAAATGAAAACGAGGTCTTCAGATAAACTAATCAATAATGTTTTGACAGAAAGACTATTCAATGGCTATTTATATCCAGTATGGTTATTGATAGTTTCTTGTTTGGTGCTGTATTGGAATATTATTGTTTAACATTGAAGCCCCAGTGGGCTGATTAACTCGCAAAGTAGACTTAACTTGACACTCCCACTTCATTCATGTTTGGGAGTGTCAATGTGTTTCTTCCCTTGGATGGGATGAGTCTGATATGGATTCAGACATGAGCTCATAAAGTTTCTGAATGTCAGATTCCGAGAACTCATTCAAGTCAATTGTAATGATCTTCCCGTTGGTCTTTGTCAAGGTCAGAGCTTTCCCATTTAGTTGGGTTGCTTTGATTTCGTTGAATTGCAATGATTTCCCTAGAAATGACTTGATTCGAATTACGATCCCAGCGCCATTCCATTGTACAGTGTTTTTAAACCAAAAGAGTTTACTGAAATATAGGGCCTGAATGAAAAATCCGCAAGAAGTAATAAACTTGTATACTCTTTGGTCTTCAAACCCAAAGGGTTCAGTTATTCCAACTAACATGGAAATTAGAGATAAGATTATCAGTATGATCCAGTAATTGTTCTTTCTTAAGTTGTCAAAATGAATTCGTTTCATATCCGTTAGTTCAAGTTAGCGTCTTCGCCCTTCTTGGTGTTTTCACCAACAAGTCTTAACAGTCGGTTAACCACCGAGTCATTCCATATAATGTCTCAAAAAACTAAATTCCTCTTGATTATCCTCATAAAACACGTTCGAAGAGTTTGGGTATGGAATAAAATCTTTTGACAAACAGGCTTGCACATTTATAGTCGTCCTTTATCTTTGCTGCCGATGTTAATGAATTCACATATCGCCATCAGCGCAGCTCATGCACATCAGTACCATCATCTCGTTTGAGATGCAATTAAACGATGTGGCCTACGCGGTCACTTATTTCCGCCCTTTTTAAATCATTTTCTAATCTTTTCAGTTCTTACATCCAGATGGATAATACATTACGCATAGCAGTACAAAAAAAAGGTCGCTTAAGCGATGATTCTTTAAAGTTGATCAAAGAATGTGGCATCAAGTTTAACAATGGTACAGGCAAGTTAATGGCCGCTTCTACCAACTTCCCCATGGAGTTTCTCTTCCTGAGAGATGACGATATTCCGGGTTATGTCCAAGACGGTATTGCCGATATCGGTATCGTGGGAGGCAATGAGGCAGAGGAAAAAAACAAGGATGTCGATACCGTAAAAAACCTAGGTTTTTCAAAGTGCAGGCTCTCTCTAGCGATCGACAAAAACGACACTTACAATAGTGTGCAAGATTTCGAAGGCAAAAGCCTAGCGACTTCATACCCGAAGATTTTAGGGGATTACCTAAAATCTCAAAACGTGAATGCTGAAATCAACGAAATCAGTGGATCGGTGGAGATTGCGCCTAGCATCGGTTTGGCTTATGGTATTTGTGACATTGTGAGCTCGGGTTCTACGCTCATGAGCAATGGCTTAAAGGAAGTTGAAGTCATCTACAAGTCAGAAGCCGTAATGTTGGCTAATAAGAATTTGAGCCAAGCAAAAAGAGAAACGCTAGACAAATTCATCTTCAGAATAGAAGCCGTTCAAGCCGCCAAGAACAACAAATACATCTTGATGAATGTGCCGAACAGCGCCATTGATCAAATCACAAAAATTCTTCCGGGTATGAAAAGTCCAACTGTAATGCCGTTGGCAGACGAAGGTTGGAGTTCTGTGCACACTGTAATCCGTGAAGATGATTTCTGGGAAATTATCGAAGAATTGAGAGGTGCTGGTGCCGAGGGAATTCTAGTCGTGCCGATTGAGAAAATGATTCTATGAAAACGGTAATCAATCCTGAAAAAAGTACTTGGGGTAAGCTCCTAGAGCGACCCACTATGAATTTGGAGTCCATCGAAGTGATGGTGAAGCCAGTGATGGAAGCAGTAAAATCTAGCGGTGATGAAGCTTTACGAGAGTTCACGCAGAAATTTGATGGTGTTGAATTAACTGAACTTCGTGTGACCGAAGAAGAGGTGAATGCTGCTGCGGATCTGGTTGCCGATGACCTAAAGCAAGCCATTGCAGTGGCTAAAAAGAACATAGAAACCTTCCACGAAGCTCAGAAAGACGAGTTTGTGAAGGTAGAAACTATGCCCGGAGTGAACTGCTATCGCAAATCTGTAGGCATCGATAAGGTTGGTCTTTACATCCCTGGAGGCACTGCGCCATTATTCTCGACTGTCTTGATGTTGGCCGTACCAGCAAAAATTGCTGGCTGTCGTGAGCTGGTTTTATGCACACCGCCCGATAAAGAAGGAAATGTGCATCCTGCGATTCTTTACACCGCCCAATTAGTAGGCATCGATATAATATTCAAAGTAGGGGGAGCGCAGGCCGTTGCGGCCATGACCTTCGGTACGGAGACTGTGCCTCAAGTTTATAAGATTTTCGGGCCGGGCAATCAGTATGTAACAGCCGCCAAGCAATTGGCCATGAAATATGGTGTAGCCATTGATATGCCTGCTGGTCCTTCGGAAGTAGCGGTGTATGCAGATGAGTCTGCGGTACCCGCTTTTGTGGCTGCTGATTTACTCTCTCAAGCCGAACATGGAGTGGACTCTCAGGTGGTGCTAGTGGCTTCTTCAGAAGCCGTGGTGGAGGCAGTAAAAACGGAAGTATCTAACCAGTTAAAAACTTTGCCAAGGGCTGAAATGGCTTCAAAGGCTTTAGACAATAGTGTAGCGATTGTATTGAACGATCAAGGCGCGGCTATTGAACTTTTGAACGAATACGGTGCCGAACACTTGATTCTATCCGTCAAAGACCATTGGGAAGTAGCCGATCGCATCGTCAATGCAGGCTCAATTTTCTTAGGAAATTATACACCTGAGTCGGCTGGTGATTATGCTTCTGGCACCAATCATACTTTGCCCACTAACGGCTATGCAAAAATGTATAGTGGTGTTTCTTTAGACAGTTTTGTTAAGAAGATCACTTATCAAGAAATTACACAAGAAGGTTTGAAAGTACTGGGGCCAGTCGTGGAGACCATGGCAGCTGCTGAACAGCTTGAAGCCCATAAGAATGCAGTTACTTTGAGACTTAATCGTTTGAAAAATGTTTGACCCAAGAGAATTGTTACGCCCCCATTTAAGGGAATTGATTCCATACTCTTCGGCCAGAGATGATTACCAAGGGAGTTTCGGTGTCTTTTTAGATGCCAATGAAAATCCTTTAGGTTCCATTACTTCTGAGAAATGGAATAGATATCCAGATCCGTACCAAACGAAGCTGAAAGCCAAGATTGCTGAAATCAAAGCCGTTGCGGCCGATCATATCTTCCTCGGAAATGGCAGTGATGAACCCATCGATTTGCTCTTTCGCGCCTTTTGCGAACCAGGTGTTGACAATGTGATCATCAATCCACCGACTTACGGCATGTATAAGGTGAGTGCCGACATAAATAATGTGGAAGCACGTGCGGTATCGATGACGCAAGGCTATGACCTCGATGTTGATGGCATTTTCGGAAAGATGGATATGCAAACCAAGATCATTTTCATTTGCTCACCGAATAACCCGACAGGCAACGATGTGACCTTGAGTAAAATTGAAGAGGTACTGAAAGCCTATAATGGTTTAGTGGTTGTAGACGAAGCCTACATTGATTTTGCAGAACGGCCTTCCTTCATTGAAAAGCTTTCGGCATACCCTAACCTAATCATTTTGCAGACTTTCAGTAAGGCATGGGGCTTAGCATCGCTTAGGCTGGGCATGGCTTTTTGTTCACCAGAAATTCTCAGTATTCTGAATAAGATCAAACCTCCTTATAACTTGAGTGGTTTGACGCAAAGAACGGTTTTGGAGGCACTGGAGAATAAGGCAGAAAAAGATGAGATGGTAAAAGAGATTCAGTCCAGCAAATTGGAATTAAAACGATTACTATCTGAACTTTCATTGGTCAAAAAAATCCATCCATCTGATGCAAACTTCTTTCTGGTAGAGATGGATAATGCACATGGCTATTATCAAAAATTGATAGAGAAGAAGGTGATTGTCAGAGATCGCTCAAAGGTGGTTTTGTGCGATGATTGTCTTAGAATTACAGTAGGTACCAAGTACGAAAACTTCAAACTGGTACAGGCACTTAAAGAAATAGAAGCGTGAAAAAAGTACTTTTTATAGATCGAGACGGCACCATCATAGTGGAGCCACCTGTAGATTTTCAAATCGATTCTTTGGAGAAACTCGAGTTTCTGCCAGGTGCAATTTCGAACCTCAGAAAGATTGCTGAGCAACTCGATTATGAATTGGTGATGGTGACTAATCAAGACGGTTTGGGAACGGATTCTTTTCCAGAAGATACTTTTTGGCCTGCCCAAAATAAGATGCTCAAAACCCTTGAAGGGGAAGGAGTAGTCTTTGACGAAATTTGTATTGATAGAACATTCGAGGCGGATAATGCACCCACTCGCAAGCCGAGAACTGGTCTATTGACTAAGTATCTGGAAGGCGATTATGACCTTGCGAACTCCTATGTGCTAGGTGATCGTAAAACGGATATTCAACTGGCCGAAAACTTAGGGGCACAAGCCATCTTTATCTCGAAGGAAGTAGACGCACGAGCTTCGCTTTCAACCATGAATTGGGACGAGATTTTCAACTTTCTGCAAATGCCCGCACGTTTAGCAGAGATTCATCGCGTGACAAAAGAAACAGATATTCTCATTCAATTGAACTTAGACGGTACCGGGCAATGTAATAACGATACTGGATTAGGTTTCTTCGACCACATGCTAGATCAATTGGGAAAACACTCAGGTGCTGACCTTACCATCAAAGTAAAAGGCGATTTACACATTGATGAGCACCATACCATTGAAGATACTGCGCTTGCTTTGGGTGAAGCTTATCTCAAAGCGATTGGTGATAAAAAGGGCATCAATCGCTATGGGTTTTTATTACCAATGGATGAGGCTTTAGCACAAGTAGCCATTGATTTCAGCGGAAGGCCATGGTTGGTTTGGGAAGCTGACTTTAAAAGAGAAATGGTAGGCGATATGCCGACAGAGATGTTTATGCACTTTTTTAAGTCATTTTCTGATGCTTCTAAATGCAACCTCAATGTGAAAGTGGAGGGAGACAATGAGCACCATAAAATTGAATCCATCTTCAAAGCCTTTGCTAAGGCGATAAAGATGGCTGTAAAACGTAACCCTGATGAGCTTGATAGACTACCAAGCACAAAAGGGTTGCTGTAATCGCGGTCAAACGAAAAATCTTAAATTGTCATTCCGGAATTTTTCTTTCGAGATTTAAGCTGCAAGAAAAATATCCGGAATCTTCTCTACTGCTCCACCCGAATGGCCTCGAGTTGCTGGCCGTCTTCACGGATCATTAAAAGCTTACTGATTTTACCATCGTCCTTTTTGACGAATTCAATATCAACCCCAAACTCCTTCAAGAAGAAGCGGATGTTGTTGATAGGAATCAGATCATAGACCGTATTATCTGGGCCAATAGCCTTTAGCTTATCTTTTCGAATCTCAATCTTGAGGAAGTTATCTTTTTGCATCTCGTAACTGCCCACATAAGTTTCCATGGTTTCCTTCGGCACTTTGATTCCTTGTTCTTGGTTGCTTTGAGCATACACTCCAAACTGCGCTGCGCCCATCATCAATAGCGCAAAAAGGCCAACTCTTAATGTCTGCGAGAAAATGTCTTTTGTTGTCTTCATAAACTTTGTTGTTGTTTTTATGAAGACAGTCATTGCCTTAGCTGAGTTAACAGGCTCATGGGAGGGATATACCTATCGCCATGATCTGTCTTTCAACAGGCCAAACCTCTAGACCAAACTGATGCCCCGCTGACCTTTGTGATATCCTTTATTGAGACTTATGCTCAATTTTTTTCCGCTTTTAGGCTCCTATGTTTTACTTTCGAGCAGCAAATCAAACCATGCGCCTCATTCTGTGCCTTCTCGCTGTGCTATGCACACACCAAATGTTCAGTCAAAACCTTGACTGGTGGGATACGCTGCATGATTATCCCAATGCAGCAGGAGCAGATCGCGATCGGTATGTGAGTATTTCACCTGGTTATATGGGGCCAAACGCTTTGCGTATTCCCGTTTTACGAAATGGAAAAATAGATAATGAACTTTGGTCAGAACTCAGTTTTGAATATAGCTATGGAAGGGGAGACCAGACCTTGAACAACTGGTCTGAATTCAATATTCCTTTAGCCAAAGATAAGGCTTTGCTATATGTTCAAAGTATTGCATGGGAATACTGGGAAGTGACTGATGAAATTCGCGATGAACGAAGAATGCGTAGCCGTAGTGGAACAGGTTGGAATACTGGCGATACTTCTTTTGGAGTTATCCTCCGAATCGCCAATGAAGATAAGTCGCGTATGCCGAACATTACCTTCAGGGCGCATTCAAAGACCACTACTGGCGGAAATATCAGCAATGCTCGTTTCACAGACGCGAGTATGTTTTTTTGGGAAGCTACCGTCAGTAAGACCATTATCAAAACGGAGGAAAGTAGTCTGTTAATTAAGGGTATGTTGGGCTTCTATACTTGGCAGACGAACAAAAATAGCTTGCCAAATGGCTCAGATTTCTTTCAAAATGATGCTGGAACTTATGGCATTGGTCTTGAATGGACCAAAGGCCGATGGTTTGTAGGAAGTGATGTCTCTGGATATCACGGCTACATCGAAAACCGAGATACACCTGCTACCTGGCGAAATCAAATTCAATATCGTTTGAGCAAGCACATCGCCTTCTATTCAAATTTTAATGTTAGCCTCAATAGCTGGGGTTGGCAAACAGTTACGATCGGCTATCGCCACTTCTTTAAGACGATAGAGTAGTTAGAGTTAAGGTTCTTTTTTAAACTCCTCCTCTGTTTGCTAATCGAGTTTTTTTATTTTCAGAGAGGATTTCGTGGATAGCTTTTTGCCACAAGTAAAATGACATTGTATCAAAGTCATTTAAACCACTGGGAATAAACACTTTTGCAATGTCATCTTTTTTAGTATTATAAATTCCTTTGATTCCGATACCTTGAATATCATAAGCGGCCCCCTTGAGGTTTATATTATCATACCATCTCTTAAAACTTCTGACTAGAGAACCAGAAATATTGCTGGTGACGGATGATTTTTGATTGTTGTCCGCTGTTACAAAAAGGTAATACAATTGGGCAAGTCTCAAATATTGACTAATGTCATATTGAGTGTTTGGACTTATAGTTTCAGAGCTCTTCGCAAATTCCAAAATTTTGGAAGTCTCTTTGATACTCGTGTTAAACTCACTTTCAAATTCTCTCAGGTCATTTTCTTCTAAGTATATGTTGATCTTCCTGAGTTGTTCATTGATTGGATCTGGAATAACGGGTTTTTGATCTTTGGTAAATGAAAGTGAGATTAGACCTTTAATATTTAAATTAGTCTTATCTAGAACTTCTTTTCCTAGAATAAACTTGGAAATACTATTGATTAATTTAACTGATCGCCCCTTGAATGACGCATCGTTTATTGGCGTTTTACCGTCAACTACAATACCGAATACTTCATTGTTTTTGATTACACTCGTATTATTGGAATTTAGATGTTGCTCATAATCGAAGATGTTAGCAGGTATATAGAATTCTGCTCTAAATAGCATCGGTTCATCATCCTGACCTGATTGAAGGTTTTCTAATAAGTTATCAGCTAATGCTACCGTTTCTTTTGACTTCAAAGCCACATTCAGAATCGGTCTAATCGTATTGATCATAGACTGGAATTCGTCTTTAGCTTTGGTCATCTTTACTATTACTTCTAGATGACTTATATCGATTAATTTATGATTAAAGACTAACAACTTGTCCTTCAAGTTAAGCTGTAAAAGCTGTTTGGCTTTTTTTTTGTTCTTCCCTTCTTCCTCTATGACTTGATATGACCTAATAAGTTCGTTATCAAAGAAAATGGTATTGATTTCTCTTTTGACTTCGGGAATACTTGAACCATTTTTATAATTGAGAAATCGAAGTTTCATTGAAAGTATATAATCACCATCTCTGATTTCAGAAAAGAGAAGCTCCTTTAGATCTATCGTAATTGAATGTTGTCTGGTAACCGCATCTCTATACCGGTCAGATGAAAAGAAATCGATTGATTCACTTTCGTATGTTTTTGAGATTTTGACTTGTGAATAAATTTGTCCTACACTTACGATTGAGAATAAGACAAAAAAAATAACTAGAAGTTTTTTTTGAGACATCGTGTTTGTGTTTATTAAATGAAATTAACTTTTTTTATAAAAAAAAACTAAGTTCAGACTATGTCTTCATATAATATATTACCCTAGTTCTTGTTAGGTGATTGGTTTATTGACTTGGGCTAATGCTATGTTAACCTAAAAAAGTAGAGTGTTTTTACAGTCCTAGTGTTGAAAATTGTTTCACCTTATGATAAGTCAAAGCAGTCGCGATACACTTTTTTACTTCCGCAACGGGAAGGTCATCGTTCAAATGAAGTATAACCGCTCTATTGCCTTCATATTCAAGAGTATCTCCAAAAGCGAACCTAAAAGTCGGTACAAGCTGACTGGTGCATTGAAAATACATAGCATATTGATCGGGGCTTTTTGCCTTCCAGTCAATTCTTAAGGTGCTTCCATTTTTCGCGATGTATGCCGGCTCACCCCATTTTAGGGTTTCCTCTAGGTGGTTAACACCCTCAGTTTCCTCAGCGACTTCAATGATCAACTTTCGAAGAGCATCCATTTTGGGTTTAATCTCCGCTGGATAGTTCTCGAACTTCGCCTTGACCGCGGGGTTGATTTCAAGGAATAATTTGCTTTGGGTCATTATTTAATACAGGTGTTTCAAATTCAAATTGAACAAAAAAAAGGAGAGTAAAAACTCTCCTTTTGGATTAGTTGCCGCCTTTTGTTGTGCTTGTCAACTGTTTGGTCATGGCCGCACCGATTAAGGCTTCAAGCGGAGTGCCGCCACTATCACCACCTGAAATAATCATAGTGGTTGGGAATTTGATTTTAGCAACTTGCTGTGCTACCCCAATGGCAATTTGCTTTTGTAGCTCGGCTTGTTGCTGAGGGGTCAAACCAGCCGAAACGAGTTTGGCATTTTGGTAGGACTCAGCATCCGCTTTTACTTTTTGCGCTGTTGCTTTCAAACGCTCAGTTTCCAAGGCAATGGCAGCCAACTTCTTGTTGGTTTCCTCTTGCTTTAGTTTGGTCTCAATTGAGATCAAGGCCTTCACTTGCTCTTTCTCCTGCGTTACTCGCTCTGCAGCTTTGTCGCGCTCACCTTCGGCAATAATCCTCGCTTGGGCATCTTTTGCAGTTTTGATTTTCTGCTGCTCCAACTGTCGCTTCGCAGATTCATCTCGCTGTGCTTCTAGCCTTTGCTTAAAGACTTGCTCAAGTACTACATCATCCACAATTACTTGTGCTACAATGATGTTGTTTTCGTTGATGTCATGAGGTATTCTAATGAATAACCCATTTTCATCTTTACGCTTATTGACTTCGTAACGCGTCTGTACTTCTTTGATTTGGCGGTCTCCCTGCTCAATCGCACTGATCACCGTATCACGATACTCCGTCTTTTCCACACTAAAAGCTCCGTCTTTCAACTGCTCTTCAATAGACACCCTAAAGTCTGATGCTGAACCTGAGATATAATCCTGAGCAGCAAACATGTAACCTGTATTAGAGACTACCTCTCGCACCGTTGGTATTAAGGTGTTTTGGGCGAGATTCTGTAAGCTACGGAACTCGATAGCCAATTCGATGAAAGACTCCTTGTCCGCAGGTAATTGAAAACGAGTTGAAAGCTTGGTGGTGGCGGTAACTTGGTCAATGAATCGTATGGGAATAGGTTCCATTTGCCCTTCAATCTCATCTGTGTCGTCACCAGGGTTTACCACTTTCACATCAATGAACTTTTGCCAAGGTGTGATTTTTGCAAACCCTCTGAACTTAATGCCTTCCGTCATGATGGCGCTCTTTTTACCACTTGGGTAAACCAAGAAGTATTGATAGCCGGGCTCTGCCCAAAAGAATAGGTTCGGAAGTGTGATGAGCGTGAGTCCGGAGATTAAAATACTCATGGATACCCGTCTGGTAAACATAAGAAGCATGGCTGGGCTTTTTGAAGCAGTCTTCTTTAAGTAGCCAGACTCATCTTCAGTAAACTTATCTTCGTCTGAAAGTAATGGTCGAATGACCAGTGTGATCAGGCCAAGAATTAATAAAATGATTCCTAAAAATGTCATAGTTGTAGATTAATGATGAAACATAGTTTTCCTGATCGGCCCGTTTGGCCAATGCACTAATTGATTGAAATGATTGTGTATATGGATAGTCGTGTCGCGACTTCTAGTCCGTAGAAACTCTGGCTAAGTCAATTTGACTTTACTGATGTTTGGGTGTTTTGACTATACTGTTTGACTGACTCTGCTGAATGAGCCGGAGGGCTCTGAGTCAGGAGAGTTTTAAAACTGACTATCGTTAGAAAATCTGATTTCCTTCGAAGGAGGCTCGGCAAGAATTTCCCAATAATCTCTGCTCAAGTCTGTGCTTGAGTTTTGTTGTTGACAGATGGTAAATTGCTTGTTCATAACCTTGCTTTGATTAGATGCTTCTGTTCTGAAACACAATTATTTATACGAATTATCTTTCGATAATGTTACATAAACAGAATAATATTTTTTATATAGTAAAATACGGAATATTATTCTGAATGAGATATTTCTCATTTCCAGCTAATTGCGATTTATGGAGCTTCGTTTGGATTCAGAAATACTTGTGAAATATTAGTGAATAGTCTGCGCTAATATTATTTTTGCGCATGGCAGAACAGATTCTCATTCTCGACTTCGGTTCACAATACACCCAGCTGATTGCCAGAAGAGTCCGAGAGCTTAACGTTTATTGCGAAATACACCCCTACAACCACATTCCTGAGATTACGGAAGACATCAAAGGAGTAATCCTTTCTGGTAGTCCTTGCTCCGTAAGAGAAGAGGGTGCACCTGATTTAGACATCGATCAATTCAGAGGAAAGATGCCTGTTTTAGGTGTTTGTTATGGTGCTCAGCTGATGGCTCAAAAGTATGGAGGTAATGTAATGCCTTCAGAGATCAGAGAGTATGGACGTGCTCGGTTGAGCAGAGTTGACGGGCATTTTCCGCTGCTAAAGGAAATCAGTCTTGATTCGCAGGTATGGATGTCGCATGCCGATACCATTTCCGCATTGCCCGAGGATTTTGAAGTTATTGCCAGTACCTCAAGTGTTGAGAAAGCCGCTTTCAAAGTAAAGAACGAAGAGACCTATGGTATTCAGTTTCACCCTGAAGTAACCCACTCTGAGGAGGGTAAAGAACTAGTAAGAAATTTTGTAGTCCACATCTGCGGTTGTGCACAAGATTGGACTCCGGACTTATTCGCAGAGTCGACAATTGCTGACTTAAAGGAGCAATTGGGTAACGATAAGGTAATTCTTGGCTTATCTGGTGGCGTTGACTCATCTGTTGCCGCAGTATTGATTCACCATGCGATTGGTAAAAACCTGCATTGCATTTTCGTAGACAACGGCTTGCTCAGGAAAAATGAATTTGAGTCAGTCTTGGAATCTTACCAAGGTATGGGCTTAAATGTAAAAGGCGTTGATGCCAAGGACCAATTCTATTCAGCACTTGCTGGCATCACAGACCCTGAAGGCAAGCGAAAAGCTATCGGTAGAGTATTCATTGAAGTATTCGATCAAGAAGCTCAGAAGGTGGAAGATGCCAAATGGTTGGCACAAGGAACGATCTATCCTGATATCATTGAGTCCGTTTCTGTTAAAGGGCCTTCGGCAACAATAAAATCACACCATAACGTTGGTGGGTTACCGGAGAAGATGAACTTAAAAGTGGTCGAGCCTTTGAATACACTTTTCAAGGACGAAGTAAGAAACGTTGGCCGAAGTTTAGAAATTGATCAAAATATTTTGGGCAGACATCCTTTCCCAGGCCCTGGTTTAGGGATTAGAATTCTAGGAGATGTCACTGCCGAGAAAGTCGCTATCTTGCAAGAGGTTGATTACATATTCATTCAAGGCCTAAAGAGTTACGGACTGTATGATGATGTATGGCAAGCTGGCTCTATGCTTTTACCAATTCAGTCGGTAGGGGTAATGGGCGATGAAAGAACTTATGAGCGTGTGGTAGCGCTTAGAGCAGTAACTAGTGTGGATGGAATGACAGCGGACTGGTGTCATTTACCATATAATTTTTTGCAAGACATCTCTAACGAGATTATCAACAAAGTAAAAGGCGTAAACAGAGTGGTGTATGACATCAGTTCAAAACCACCAGCAACCATCGAATGGGAGTAAAAAAGAAATTTTTTTTTATAGTAGTTCTTCTGATTATTTGTGTTAGCTCTGGCTTTTCACAAAATATCAAAGCACTTTTTGATGAGGGTAAAAAGCTCTTTGATCAAGAGCAGTATGCCCTAGCACTGGGTAAATTCGCTCCCTTGACTTCTATGAACCAACGCAATGATCTGATCAAATATGCGTCTTATTATTACGCTATAGCAGCCCATAAGTCTGGCGATAATACTACTTCAAAGAACATGTTTAAGCAAGTCCTTCAGAAGTATCCTGATTGGAAGATAAAGGAGGACGTGAATTATTGGTTGGGTTATCTGGCTGCTGAAGAAGGTGATATCGAAGAGACATTTCGGTACCTGGGGTTAGTCAATCAACCTGAATTGGTTGAGAGTAAGCAGGCAATGAAATCAAAGCTTTTGTCTAATGCCACTGACTTGAAGAGACTTCAGAAGTTGCTAGACCAATACCCAGAAGAGAACCTAATTGCCTCTCAATTGGCCAATCAGATACTAGCGCAGCCTGTAAGAGAGCAGGACATTGATTTGTTATCAAATCTCCAATCTACTTACGCACTTAATCTCGATTTGGGTATTGACGGGATCGAATACTCACCTAAAAAGAGTACTTATAATGTTGGGCTATTCTTACCATTTGCGTATAGCACCGACTCAGCCAGATTAGTGAGGGCCATGTCCGATTGGACTACCCAAATGTATGAAGGAGTGGCGCTCGGAGTTCAAAAGTTGGCAGATGAAGGCATCAATGTCAACCTAATAAGTATTGATACAAGAAATCTAGAAACCAGACTCGAAGATCAGATTGCAGCGGGAGACTTTGCTGAGTTAGACCTAATCATAGGTCCTGTATTCCAACAGGCAGTTGAACTTATGGCTGACTTTTCTAAAGAGCAAAAGGTCAATATCATTAATCCACTGTCGTCCAATGGAGATATTTTGAAAGACAATCCTTTTGCTTTTTTATACTACCCTAGCAACGAATCGATCGCTATCAAAGCAGCTGAATATGCCAAGGCGAATTTTACTAGAAATAAGAATGCCGCTATCTTTTATAGCGGTATTTCAGACATCTCTCGGGCTGGCCTTTATAGAGAGATAATCGAAAAAGATTCCTTTGACGTCACTATTTTCAGGGAAGTAAGACCTAATGAGTCAGTCAACATTCAACAGTGGCTGACTGAAGAAGAGGAAGTTGATAAGGATTCTACTACGGTCGCTAACATGATTGCTGAGATGGATTCACTGCGTGAAGCAGGTGAGCCGGATTGGGAGATTTACAGTAAAAGAGATTTTGCATACGATACGCTCAAGATTTTACCAGACAGCATTGGGCATGTTTTTATTGCATCGGATATCTCATCACTTGCCTCAAGCGCCCTGAGCGGAATTGAAGGCCGTCCGGATACAGTTGAGTATTTATCTTCCTCTAGATTTTTAACGACAGAAAGCTCTATCTCTTTTGATCAACTAGAGCGTCTGAATGCTACTTTTTTAGGTAGTAACCTGATAAATTATAACACTCCAACGGTTAACGAGTTTAGAACTAGATATGTAGAAGCATATCTTAAAAGTCCGATTAAACAAGATCGCTTAGGCGATGCTTATATTGGGTATGATATCATGGTCACTTTTGGGCGACTATTAAACGAGTATGGGAAGTATTTTCAAGTGGGGGTGAAGAGAAGAGATGCATTTGACGGAGAACTGACGCAAAAGTTCAACTATAGGCTCTCCAACGATAATCGTTACATACCTATCTTGAAAGTGGAAGACGCAGTTATCGTTCCACGAGAAAAACATTAAATATGAATCAATCAGTAAACAGTCAGCGTCTTTTCGAAGAGGCTCAAAACTTTATTCCAGGGGGTGTCAATTCACCAGTAAGAGCATTCAAAGCAGTTGGTGGAAACCCACTATTTATAAAATCTGCCAAAGGCGCTTTTATAACTGATGTAGACGGTAATCAATTTATAGAATTGATTAATTCATGGGGGCCTATGATTCTTGGCCATGGTAACGAAAAGATTGAGGCAGCTGTGAAAGAGGCGGTAGGGAGCTCACTGTCATTTGGTGCACCAACGGCTATCGAAGTGGAAATGGCTAAGCTGATTTGTTCAATGGTACCGAGCATTGAGAAAGTACGCATGGTGAACTCAGGTACAGAAGCCACTATGTCTGCTGTCCGTTTGGCACGTGGCTACACGGGTAGAGACAAGATGATAAAGTTCGAGGGCTGCTATCATGGTCACGGTGATTCTTTTTTAATTGCTGCAGGTAGTGGTGCGATAACCCTAGGCGAACCCGACAGTCCGGGTGTGACTAGAGGCGTGGCAAACGATACGTTGACCGTCCCTTTTAACAACCTAGAAAGATTAGAAGAAGTTGTTAATGCCAATAAAGATGAAGTAGCTGCTATTATTATAGAACCCGTTGCCGGAAACATGGGGTGCACATTACCGAATGATGGCTTCCTAGAAGGCTTGAGAAAGCTTTGTGACGCTAATGGTATTGTACTAATCTTTGATGAGGTAATGACTGGTTTTAGACTCTCGAAAGCTGGAGCTCAGGGAGTTTATGGTGTTCAGCCTGATCTGACTACCCTAGGAAAAATCATCGGAGGCGGAATGCCAGTGGGTGCCTATGGTGGGAAGAAAGAGATCATGGATTACGTGTCGCCTGTAGGTCCCGTATATCAGGCTGGCACCTTATCAGGTAATCCTGTGGCTATGGCAGCCGGTTTAGCCATGCTAACACAAATTTGCGAAGACAGTGCTTTATATACCGATCTTGCCAATGCAACAGAAGCTATTGAAAAAGGTTTTCAAGATAACTTGGACGAGCTCGGTTTAGGCTATACCATGAACCGAATTGGTTCTATGATTAGTCTGTTTTTCACAGACCAAAAAGTTCATGATTTCGATACAGCCAAAACCACCGATACGGAGAAATTTGGTCTTTACTTTAGAGAGATGCTCAACCAAGGAGTATACCTTGCCCCCTCACAATATGAGACGCTATTTATATCAAAGTCAATTACTGAAGAGTTGGTCGGGCGCATAGTAGAGGCTAACCGTACAGCACTGAAGGCCATACACTAGTAATACCAGAAGCTGATAAAAATTTCTAGGTAGAAGAAGATTTGTAGGAAAAAAGAATAGATCAAACCTACCAAGTTAAACTTCACCAGCGTTTTGAACCACCCTTGTTTGTAAACTCTCAAGAAGGAAACGTAAACATAGGTACTTACCCCAACAAAGAAGAGCCCTGCCGTAATTCCACGCCACGCGTCAATATTTGCATTGGGAAATAGCTCAGGCGTAAGAATCTTGAATATGATAAGCAGGCCTAGTCCATACGCCAAATAGGCAAATGAATGTACATGTAAAGCGTGTACAATATGCTTGATGTATAAATGCTTTCTCCTAACGTAGAAGAACTTTAAGACCCCTGCAAAAAGAGGAATCAATATGAACATCATCAATGGCAAATTTCCTAGTACAAAACCTTTAAAGCCCTGATCGTTTTCGAATATTTTCCTTACCTGCGTATTAATATGGTCTTGCTGGCCTTGGTCAAAGAAATCCCCTGTTGTAAAGTTATCACTCTTACTGAGAGAATCCATAAAGGCTTGGTCCGATAAGCTTCTGTCACGGGCTAATCTATGCCATCTGTCTACATCCCGTTCTTTTCCGTTGGGTAGTGGAGTGTTCGCTACTGTCACTTCAAAGTTGGCGAGAGAGTCCTTGCCTATTTTTGCTGCTATCGAATCATAGAGCTGGTTGAACGATGTTATTTCTGAAAATTCTTTGATCAGCGAATCAGGAAGTATTTCTAGTTTTTTTTCGTCTGTGAGTGCTCCCCATCTGACATCAGATTTTAATTTTTCAAATTCAATTTCTCCTCCATAATTTATTTGTTCTTCGTTTATGCTGCGTAAGTCTATGCCGGAAAGCAAGTAACTGATTGTGAAAAAATAAAAGAGACTCATCACAAAGTAGAGCCTCACTGGATGGATAAAGTGTTTGATTTTACCTTCCTGAAAGCGGTTGGTGAGTTTACCAGGGCTGATCAGAAAAGGGATGGCACTGTGCGCCATCTTAGAATCTATTCCAAGGTAGTTGTCAATAAATTCCTTTACCAGAGTGGCAAATGTCACATTGTTGTCGGAATTAGACTGACCGCAGGTAGGGCAAAAATTGTAGGACTCGTCTAAAGAGGAGTCGCAATTCATACAAACGGTGCTTTTACGCTTCTTTTCCTTCATTTAAACAATGCAAAAACGGAATTGAATCAAAGATAGCAGTTGAATCGTAAGTGCAAAAGGTAGTAAATGAAAAAAGCTAACCGGTGAAAGGTCAGCTTTTAGTAATAAGTGTTTAGGTGTAAGGGTGATCTTTAGACCATGTCGAGCAATAATTCTGACTGTCCGACTTGTCTATATTTTTTAGCATTAAGGATTGAAATCAATTCACCACGAATCTCATTGAGCATTGACTTGTCGCCTGTGATATAGCAGACATTGGGTACAATGTTCTCCTTTATAAGAATTTTGTTCTGATTACTATCTATGATTGATCCAGTCCAATCTTGTTCGGAGATACCGTATTTCTGGCAAACCAATTGTCCAATATCTCGTTTTGCCACAGGGTTATTTCCCTTAATCTCCATCTTGCCAAAAAAGAACTTGTCTTTATAGTAGTGCATCTGTAAGATGCATCGTTCTTCTTTTATCATCAGACGGTAATAGATTGTTTTTTGGTGTTTTAAAGCCAGTCTTCGGTTGTCCACAAAGTTCGGCTTTCCGAGCTTTTGAATGGTATCTTTTACTGACTGCCCAAAAGACAATCCATAAAACTGAATTCCTTTGTCAGTTTCTAAAGATTCTAAGTGGTTAAGGTTGAGGATTGAATCAAATGATGCACAAGAGGTCAGGGTATTCCTACCTTCGTAAAAATCTGCACGGCTCTGTTTATAGAGCCTTCTCTTTTTGGAACCAAAGAGCAGGGGGAAGTCTGGAAAACTCAGCGTCCACATCGTAATTAATCAAGTGTTTAGGTTATACTTTGTCCCGAAGGACGTCACTAATATAAAGAAACAACTTTAGAAAAATCAAATTTGTTATATCCTTAAAAACCAAAAATGAGGAAAAAAGCCCTGAAAAAGAGCTTTATCAAAATTACATGTATGTAAAATACAAAAAAGGGTATTTATAAATTTTAAAAAAATACCAGTCCAACCTAAGAGTAAGTGTGTATACAGATAAGTGGCTTAATTAGGTCTAAACGAGTATGTATTCAGCTATTTACTTAGAAACTAAAATCTACTGAGTAGATCGTTTGATCCCAAATAAGTTGAATACTCCCTCCCTCAGGAGTTTCAACTACTTGAATAGTGAATTGCTCCGTTACCGATTCTTGGCGGCTTCTGGTCATGGATGTTCTAAGGAAGTCGCGAGACTCATCATAGGACTGGCCATTTTGTCCCGTTTGGCTATTGATAATGAGCGTACCACCGTTTTCTTCTGGAATAGTAAATAGTGTGTATTCTCCGGCCGGCACTTTTTGACCACCAATAATAATGTCTTTTGACGCTTTGAAATGCGTGGCACGATTAGCACCCGTTCTCCATCTTTGACCGTAAGAGACAATACCCCCGAAAATCTCTCTTCCTCGCTTAGCGGGAGAGCCGTAGCTCACTTGGAAATCTGTACCATTAAAAGAGAAATCTCCGACAATGGCTCCAGAGAGCGTTCCGAAAGGAGATCCGTTTTTGTCTATTTCGATAAAGCGTTCTACTAACCTGTCAAAATCTAGTTTGTTGGTGCGACTTACAATAAGCTTTCGTGTGGTAGCTTTTGCGTCTAACCTTTCCAAACCACCTGATCGGGTAGTGGTGACTTCCATAACCCCTCTACTCGGATGCCTAAGCGTATAATTGTTATTTCCCGTTTTATGGATGATGAAATCTGATGCTCTCCTTCCGGTTAGCATATATTGATGTATCGAATCGGTCTCTACAGAGGCGTTCTGTTGAAATGCAAGATCAAAAGGCCAGTGAACCATATCTATAAAAGGTAGTAGAGCGCGATCATTCAGTACGCTGTATGTAATTGGCCCATTTCTGCCTTCAGTTTTAATTATAAGGCTATCTCCAAAAGCTTTATAGTTAGTACCCATTATTCCTTCTTGAAATGTGCCTTGCTGCGTATGATCATAGGAATTCATGTCGATGATCTTGTTGTCTTCTCCATAAGAGAGTTGGTAGCTAGTAAGAGAGATGTTTGGGCTACGTAGTAAAACATCAGCGCTAATTCGTCCCTGTTCTACCATGGTAATTCGTTCTATGGCAAGCGTATCGTTACCTAACCTGGTGACGAGGTAGTAGGGAGAATTACTAGAAAAGTTGTCACAACCCTGTTGAGTAGACAGAAATAGTGAAAGTGCGAGTAGCAAATGGAGCTTTTTCATACCGATAGAATTCATCCTCTATGAAATTAAAACACTTTGACGAAGTGTCCACTAGAATTTATTTTAACGGGATTAAGTCTTTGTTTTAACTTTACCCCAAGGTTTTACCTGCCAATAGATGTTCCCAGTCGTTAAGTGATTGCCCTCACTATCGTGAGATTTTACTTCACAGTTTACTACTACGGACTCTTCAGTTTTTAAGGGGTCTAGAACATAAGCTTGAAGCCACTCATCTGTCAGTTCATATGATACTACTACATCCATCTTCCCCTGATAATGGTAGTTCATCTCCATTTTTTGCATAATAATGCGATAGGCCTTTGCATCAAGTTTGTTAAGCATAACCAAGCCAGTTGAGTATTCTGAAGCTGTCGCTAGGGCACAGGCATGCACTCCCTTAATGTGATTAAAATTGATGCGTTTGTATGGGATTTTGACCTTAACAAAATCATCACCCAGTTCAATAATTCTAAAACCATGGGGCTTATTAAAAGGGATCATTCGGGCTAGGCCGAAGTTCAAAAGGGCCAAATGTTTCTTTGAAGTCTTGGCGCGCTCCATTATCTGCTGAGGGTCAAACATAGCAATCAGAATTTCAATTAATTTAGGGATTCTAAGTGAATAAAAAACTATGCTGAGTTTCTGGGAGAAAGACGAGTTTTTAAGCTACGATCATATTATCGTAGGAGCGGGCATTGTGGGGCTTTCTACAGCCATTAGTATCAGGGAGAGCAGTCCCAAAGCCAAAGTCTTGGTTTTAGAAAAGGGTACGTTTCCGACTGGTGCGTCAACTAAGAACGCTGGCTTTGCTTGTTTCGGTAGTTTGACCGAGATATTGTCTGACCTTAAGCACTTGTCATCACAAAAAGTGTTCGAACTGGTAAAGTTGAGATGGGAAGGCCTACAACTTCTTAGAGAACGACTGGGTGATGAAACGCTGGACTATCAGAACTTTGGGGGCTATGAACTGCTACGCTCAACTGAGTTAGCCGCACTTCAAGAAATAGACAGGGTCAATGATTTACTCAGGCCACTGTTCGGTGAGAATGTCTACCACGATTGCTCTGATAGAATTAAGGAGATGGGTTTTGATTCATCAGATATCAAAGGCCTAATTTTCAATCCATTTGAGGCGCAGTTACATAGCGGTAAGATGATGAAAGGCTTAGCTAGTCTAGCTGCGCAATTAGGTGTCGAAGTATTTACCGGTACTTCAGTTACAGGATTTGAAGAGGGTGAAAAATCGGTGCATGTGATGGCTTCAGGAGATCTCACATTCAACACGAGAAAGCTTGCCATTTGCACCAATGCTTTCACCAAAGCGTTACTTCCAGCAATTGATTTATCTCCCGGCCGGGGAGCGGTGCTCATTACAAAACCCATAGATAATTTAAAGCTGAAAGGTACTTTTCATTATGATGAGGGCTATTATTACTTCAGAAACTACCAAGACCGAATTTTATTTGGTGGAGGACGAAACCTAGATGTTGAAGGAGAGTCCACCACTGAATTTGAGGTGAGAGAAATCATTCTGAATAAACTAAAACAAGACTTGAAAGAAGTAATCTTGCCTCATCAGACCTTCGAAATAGATCATGTCTGGTCGGGTATTATGGCCTTTGGGCCAAACAAACAGCCTATTCTTCAAAACTACTCAGATAACATCCACATTGGTGTTAGGTTAGGAGGAATGGGCGTTGCTATTGGCAGCAAAGTGGGTTTTGAATTAGCAAAACGAATGCTTCAATAGTCAAAATATTACTATCTTCATCGCTCACGTATGAATTCACATGGACTATAAGTATCAAAAGCCTACCCTTCTTCAAGCCCTTATTCCCATAGTATTCCTGATAATAGCCTTGTTCATCAATGTTAGAATATTCGGTGATTCGGCAATCGAGGGGTCTAATCAAATCATTCTTTTACTCTCTGCAGCAGTGGGTGCACTCGTAGCACTTCGTGTTGGTATGAAATGGGAAGAAATTCAAAAAGGTATAGTCAAAACGATTAGTTCGGCAATGGCTTCCATACTTATCTTATTGTTGATTGGGTCGTTAGCCGGCACTTGGCTACTATCAGGTGTGGTACCTGCCATGATTTATTATGGCCTGCAAATCCTTAACCCTACGATTTTTCTTGTTGCCGCCTGTATTGTCTGCGCCATTGTGTCTATTGCCACCGGTAGTTCATGGACTACAGCAGCTACAGTGGGCATTGCTTTGATGGGCATTGGGAAAGCACTAGGAATCAATGATGGTATGATTGCTGGAGCAGTACTTTCTGGTGCCTATTTTGGTGATAAAATGTCTCCCCTATCAGACACTACTAACCTAGCACCAGCGATGGCAGGTACGGATTTATTCACTCATATCCGCTATATGACGATAACCACCATACCATCAATTTCTATCGCTTTGATATTATTCTTGATTCTTGGTTTTATGCAAGGGGGCGCTGGAGACGTTACCCAAACGAACGAGATTTTAGCTGCCATTGACAGTAAGTTCAATATTAACGGCTGGCTGTTTTTGGTGCCAGCAGCAGTCATATTTTTGATTGTCAAGAAAGTCCCTGCATTACCTGCGATACTTATCGGTGCTTTGCTAGGTGCTGTTTTTGCACTGATTTTCCAGCCTGATGTAGTGGCAAGTGTTGCAAATTGGGAGGGTTCAGCCGGCACGGTGACTTTTGTGGGTATTATGAAGGCCATGTATGGAGATATCGCTATTGTCACTGGAAATGGCATCGTTGATGATCTTTTAAAGTCAGGCGGTATGGCGGGTATGTTAGGAACAGTTTGGTTGATATTGTCCGCCATGGTATTTGGCGGGGTGATGGAGTCAAGTGGTTTACTCAAGAGAATTGCTGAGGCTGTCATTTCAAAAGTAAAGTCAACTGGTTCGCTAGTGGCTTCAACGGCCGGAACCACTATGTTTTTTAATGCTACTGCTTCAGACCAGTATTTGGCCATAGTAGTACCAGGTCGTATGTATGCCGATATTTATAAAGAAAAGGGCCTAGCTCCTGAAAATCTCAGTAGGACCTTAGAAGATTCCGGTACTGTTACTTCAGTGCTTGTACCGTGGAATACCTGCGGTGCATATCACTCCAATGTGCTAGGTGTAGCTACAGGAGCTTACCTACCCTATGCCTTCTTCAATTTAATAAGCCCCATCATGACCATAGCTTTCGCTTATTTGAATATTAAGATCAAAAGACTAAAAGAAAGTAAACCTGAAATAGAAGAGGCTGCATGATGTTTCCCCTGTCAATTACCAAAGACGAAGTAATGGGCCGCCCTCTTCAAAGCTATGAAGGCAAGGTGGTTATTGCTGCAGATAAAGAAAGTACTGAACGAGCAGTTGCAGAAATCAACCAGTTCGATGTAGTGGGCTTTGATACTGAAGCAAAGCCAACCTTCCAAAAAGGTCAAATTAGAAATATTAGCCTGATTCAAGTAGCTACGGATGAGAAGGTATATCTGCTCAGAACACACCATATTGGGGTGATCAATAGTCTACATCACTTTTTAGAAAATCCAAAAATCATAAAAGTAGGCATAGGTCTATTGGACGATTTCAACTTGTTGGATAGACTCAGGAGATTTGAGCCAGACGGTTTTTTAGACCTTAACGATACTTTTCAAGAATTAGGAGCTGAGAATATTGGCGCTAGAAATCTAGCGGCTATGGTATTAGATATCCGAATTTCTAAGTCTGCCCAAACCTCTAATTGGGAAGCAGAACAGTTGGCTCAAAAGCAAATACGCTACGCAGCAACCGATGCTTGGATTTGCCTAGAAATCCATAAGAAATTGACCAATTGGGGTTATGTATAGGCTTTAAAAACGTTTGTTTTTATCAGATACGTAGTCATTAGCGTTCATAAAACGATCTATTTACCAAGGTTTTAAATTATTCTATTGCGAATGGTGGGGTGTAAATTCCTCTTATTTTTACTCAAAATTCAGAAGTCACATGAAGAAGTTATCCCTTCTAATGCTCACGCTTATTGCCTTGAGCGAATTTTCCTTACAAGCTTTTCAGTTCAATCAGTTTACCGACCCCTACTATGAATTAGTGAATGCCGAATTTGATAAAGAAGAAGCTTATAAGACGGTAGCATTTGTTGAATCTCACTTTCGAGTGGTAGGAAATGAAGGTTTTAATCAAGGCATTTCTTGGGTTGAGAGAGCATTGCAGAGAGCAGGGTTTCTTGCCGAGAGTAGCGCGAAGGCCACGGATAGACTTGTGTATAGACTAGAGGAGCGGCCTTTAAAAAATGCGACATGGCAACCGCTATCCGCAAGTTTGAAACTAGGGTCGGGCGAAGAGCTACTCAATTTTACAACCAATCGAAACATGATGGCCATTAATTCCTATGGCACAGAGGGTGAGCAAGAATTTGAAGTGGTTTATGTTGGGTCTGGAAGAAATCTAGATTTGGATCAGGATCTGAAAGGTAAAGTGGTGTTTGCAGAGCGTAGCGTTGGATCACTTTTCAACGCAGTGGTAAAGAGTAAGGGAGCTGCAGGAGTGATAGGCTATGCCTTACCGAGTTATACAAAACCAGAGGTAAACATCAATTCAATTCAGTTCAGTGCCATTCCGAGAGATAGTGTAAGCAAGTCTTTTGGTTTACTACTTTCATATCAGGCCAAGGAAAAACTCAAAGCAGCAATAGCAGCAGGTAATAATAAGATCAAAGTGAACCTGAACACTAAGGTTTATCAATCCACAGAGTTAACCATTGTAGCGGAATTAAGGGGCAGTGAAATGCCAGAAGAACGTTTTGTGTTTAGCGCTCACATGCAAGAGCCCGGTGCTAATGATAATGCTAGTGGCGTTGGCGCATTGGCTGAAGTGGCTGCTACTAGTGCTCGTTTGCTAAAGACTGGGAAAATTGACCCGAAAAGAACAATCACCTACTTATTTGGTGACGAGATTACTTCCACACGAAGATTCATCCAAGAAAACTCGGAAAGAGCAAAAGGAATCAAGTGGGGTATGAGCCTCGATATGGTTGGCGAGGATACCGAAAAAACAGGCGGTTCTTTCCTGATAGAAAAAATGCCGGACCCTGGTGCCATTTGGATTCGTGGAGTGGAAAAGCATACGGAATGGGGCGGTAGACCATTAGAGAAAAAGGATTTAAAGCCGCATTATTTTAATGACCTGACAATCGCAGTGTTTAAAAGTATCGGTGAGAAAAAGGATTGGCATGTGAATTTTAACCCTTATGAAGGAGGAAGTGACCATGTCCCTTTCTTATCCGCCAATATTCCAGGGCTATTGCTCTGGCATTTTACCGATCAATTTTATCATACGGATCAAGACCGTATTGATAAGGTATCGAAAGAAACGCTACATAATGTAGGCACAGGTGCATTGATGATCGCCTTGATGCTCACTGAAAATAAGCCAATGCTGGCTAACAGAATCCTACTCGAAGTTTCAACGCAAGCGACCTATAGGCTACAAGCTGAATTAAGACTCAGCGAAGCTGCCCTTGAAAACGGAGGTGATCGCGAAAAGGAAATCTATATTCTGAAGACTTGGTCTAACTACTATAAGCAGGTATTCAACACCGTTTTAGATCTAGAACCCAAAGGAATGTTTCAAGATAATTTATCTGCGACACAAGATGCATTGATGGGTTATACCAATTTGATTCTTAGGAAGTTGAAGTGATTCAATTAATAAAGAGTCCTACAATTCTCATGATAAGAAATAGTACTTCTAAAGAGAGAATGGTGTAAAGTGTAACCGTAAGATATTTCTGCTGATACTTTTTCTTTTGATAAGGAATCAGTGATATCAATGCCCCTAAAATAAGCCCCAAAAAGGGCAGTCCAATTAAATATGTTCTTAGGAATGCTGAACTAGTTTCTTCTTCTGATGCCAATTGGCCATCTAAACTAACGCCTTGGCCTTCAATAGGAATGAAGTAGTATAATGATATGTTGAGCGCTATTACACAAAGTAGCCATGTGGATATCTTAAGTCTTAGTTGCTTAACTGAAGTGGTCATGGTTTACGTTGAGCTAATTGTCAGTTTTATTTTAGAATTAAGTGAGATTGACACGTTTATTGAGCATTTTGACATTGAAATTGACTTTAGCTCCTAAAGCGTTGAATACTTTCAAAATAGTCTCAATTGTAACATTACCTGTGTTATTTTCGAGTCTTGAAATCTGTGCTTTTTTAACTCCAATCAATTCTCCGAGTTGTTGTTGGGTTAAATTACGTTCTCTTCTAGCCATTTGAATCATGTCACCAATTAACTCCAATTTAAGTTCAAACTCATATTGCTCACGGTTGGGTGTTCCCACCTTTCCAATCAAATCATCTTTTGTTTGTTCAAGCGTATATCGTTTCATGATTTCTTATTTTTAAAATATTGCTGTCGTATTCGTTCCGATTTGGCTATTTCTTTTTTGTCAACCTTGCTTGTTTTCTTGATAAACCCATGAGTGGCAAAAACCAAGGTTTCAGTTTGTTCCGTCTTGTCCCAAAAGGCTAGTATTCGATACTGAAACCCTGAAAAAAATGTTCTGAATTCCCAAATCTCACCTTCAAGTTTCTTAAAGAATTTAGGGTCAGTATAAAACTTAGCCCTGTCCATATTTTGAAGAACCTTCTTTCGATGTTTGATATCCAGCTTCTTCAGGAATTCATATACCTCTTCTAGCAGCTCAACCTCAAACCTCTGAATCATCAAGTTTACATTTATTTTAACTATTCAAAGGTAAGTAAAGTTTCGTTAAATGTAAACTGGGGTATACTACTCAAGTGCCTATCGAACGTACGTATAACGAAAGTCGTTGTGTGTGTGGTTGTTTTTCCCAAGAAAATTTATCTGCGACACAAGATGCATTGATGGGTTATACCAGTTTGATTCTTAGGAAGTTGAAATAGCTACCAAGTTCCTGCATACCCCAAATCTTCTTCTGCTAAGTGACTGAGGTAGGCTTTTTTTGTTCTAATGATCTGTCTCAAGTGAATGTAGTCATGGGCTAGCCAGTTCTCTAAAAAATGACCGGCACTCATCTTTCCTAATTCAGAATGAACCAAGCAACTTTTCCAGTTAGGGGCATCTAGAGATTTAAGCCAAGCGACCGACTCTTTTCTTTCGTGAATTAGTTCACCGACTTTTGCCTCATAGTCTTGTTGCATGTAGGCCTTGGAAGTAACCCAATCCACTGGATCAATGGGAACGAACGGAAACTGATCTGGATAGAGTGCTGTTTTAACCCGAGTTCTAAAATCAAGTACCTCCTCATCTACCAAGTGGCATACAATTTCTAATAGGCACCATTTGTTCTCGTCAGGCTTCCAAAGACATTCATCTTTGTCTACAGTTTTTAACAAATGATCATAAGAATCTCTATTATATTCTAATTGGTTGATTAGATAGCTGCTATGACTAGAGATGACTAATAAGTTTTATGTGTTGCCAATAAGTATATGATGCTGCTGAAAATCAGGCCAATAGGTATTAGAACTGTTTCTGGAAATACAAAGTATGAAATGATTACGATCACGAGTGCGATTACTATCTTGATCCATGCAATCTCACGATGTGATTTTTCTGATATAACTCGCTCTTTTCTTATTTGCTTAGTCATATTTTCCAGAACCTCAATAATGATATGTTCAGGAATACCATCTTTCTCTAAGCGAGCATAAATACTTTCCCGATCTAATCCTTGGTTTTTAAGCTTAGTGGCACTGCTATAAGCTCTTCTTTTTAGACTTTCCTCTGATTCTCCAGATTGATCTGACTTTTCCATACACATTTAGCCTTTTCAGAATTGGCGCGAACTTAAATTAGTAAATTTTCCACAGCCATATGCATCCTTTCGAAACTAGTGATGTCTATAACAAAAAACTTACTAATCATGCAAAATCTCAAATCAACACTATTCACAATGGTCTTCTTATTGGCAGTAACCGCTGCCTATGCACAAGAGACTGTAGAAAAAACCTACACAGGCATCAAAAGCATTCGCCTGACAACCGCTTCTGGCAATGGTACCATTAAGAAAAGTAGTACCAATGAAGTGAAGGTGCACCTAAGATACACCTATGACAAAGACGTTTATGACCCTTCTTTCGAGCAAAAAGGTGATAGACTATACATCGAAGAAGATTTTAGAAGAAGCCGTTGGTCAAGAGGCTATTCAGAGTGGACACTAGAAGTGCCAGATGGCATTGAACTGGATTTCAAAACGGGTTCAGGAAACATTGAAGTAATGGGTGTTAATATTGAGTTGAACAGTAACACAGGCTCAGGAAATATAAACATCGAAGAGGTTAACGGTGAAATACGAGCCAACACGGGTTCTGGTAATATCACTTTCAGTCAAGTAGAAGGTAATTTAGATGCAAATACTGGTTCTGGGTCAATTCGTTTGGATAGAACCAAGGGTGATGCCGACTTAAATACTGGTAGCGGAAATATCCGTAGCAGAGACATTGAGGGTGAATTAGATATGAACACAGGCAGTGGTAATATTGATGTTACCAACGCTACTATCACTGGTTCTTCAAGTTTCAACACAGGTTCTGGAACTGCCGAAGTAAGCCTCGGTGCAGTATTAAATTATGACTTGAGTATTAGTACTGGTTCCGGGAACGCTATTCTGGATTTTAGTGGTCAAGAAATTTCAGGAGAATTTATCATGAGGGCTAGTGACAAAAGTGATATCAGGGCGCCATTCCGCTTCGACAAAGAGTACGAGGACGATAGAGGAGGAAGCTACAGCCGAAGAGGGAGACGCAACGGGTACGTTAAAGAAGCAAAGGTTGGCAATAAGGATATTGTCATTAAGATAAGCAGCGGCTCAGGTCGTGCGGTGGTGAAAGGTTAAAAGCCTTTCACTTTTTTTCAGATTCTGTGTAACGATCTGAAAACTTTCTAGTCTATAGGTCAACGGTCAGTAACTCAAACGTCAAATGCTCAAGAATTTTATTCTGGTAACCCTGCGCAATCTGCGCAGGAATACCCTCTACTCGGTCATCAATATTTCAGGGCTATCCATAGGTATTGCATGTAGTATCCTTATACTCTTATGGGTGCAGGATGAAACCTCTTTCGATAAATTTATACCGAAAGTCAATAAGATTCATCAAGTCTGGGTGAATGCACATTTCGATAATAGTATTCAGTCCTGGAACTCAGTTCCGCTTCCTACCTACATGGAAATGAAGGAGGCTCATGCCAAAATCGCTAATTCAGTGGTAATGGGTTGGGGGAGCACTCGACTGGTAGCTCTGGAAGATCAGCGCCTCATGAAACGCGGTTATTTCGCGAGTGAAGAGTTCTTCGATATATTCGAATTTCCGATGGCCATTGGCGATGGTGCCACGGTCTTAGATGATCCATCCTCCATCGTGATTTCAGAAGAGCTAGCTGAAGCTTTCTTTGGCAAAGAAGACCCCATAGGGAAGTTCTTAAAAGTCGATGATACCAGTACACTCCAAGTCACAGGAGTATTTAAGGATGTGCCTCAGAATTCAACTTTTCAGTTCGACTACATCATTCCTTGGAAGCACCGAGAGGCTACACAGCAGTGGGTTAGAGATAATACGACCAACTGGGGTAACTACTCATTTCAGGTATTCTTAGAGTTAAATGGGGATACAGATGGATTAGAAGTAGAAGAAAGTGTGAAAGACATGCTCATAGAAAAAGGTGAAGATGATATCGAAAGAGCCTTTTTTCTTCATCCCATGAGTAGATGGAGGCTTCATAGCAATTTTGAAAACGGAGTAGAAGCTGGTGGTCAGCACGAATATGTAACGCTTTTTACAGCCATTGCCATGTTTATTTTGGTGATTGCTTGTATCAATTTCATGAATTTGGCTACTGCTAGATCAGAGAAAAGGGCACGTGAAGTGGGTATTCGAAAAAGCCTTGGGTCTAAGCGAAGCCAATTGATTTTTCAGTTTTACGGAGAGTCTATTGTGATTTCTATTATCTCCTACCTGATTGCCATTCTCTTGGTGCTGATATTATTGCCGAGTTACAATAACCTAGTCGATAAGAGTCTAATCATTGACTTTCAGTCGAGCCAATTCTGGGTTTTCAGTTTAGCCATTATCTTAATAACAGGCGTTGTATCCGGTAGTTATCCATCACTCTACCTATCGTCATTCAATCCTATCAAAACATTGAAAGGAAAGGTCACTGTGGGTAAAAATGCCAACCTACCACGAAAGATATTGGTGATTTTCCAAGTAGGGGTGGCTGTAGTGCTGATAGTCGGAACAATCGTAATCGTGAAGCAAATTGATTTGGCTAAGAGTCGCGACCTTGGGTACGAACAGGAAGGTTTAATTACCGTGCCCGGAACGGAAGACATTCTTGATAACTATGATGTCATTAAACAGGAGTTGATCCGTAAAGGAGCAATCCTGAACATGACACGCGCAAACAGTAGCGTTACAGACATCAACTCTAATAACTTTTTAAGCTGGCCAGGAAAACCAGAGTCTCAAAGGGTCATGTTCGTCACCATTGTAGCCAACTATGACTATGCCGAAACAGTAGGTGCCAAAATGTTGATGGGCCGTGATTTCTCAAAAGAGTTTGCGACCGATACAGCAGCGATAATTGTCAACAAGGCTGCGCTGGACATTATGGAGTTGGAAAACCCTATTGGCACACAGTTAGACCTTTGGGGTCAAAACAGAACACTTATAGGTGTAATAGATAATATTTTGATGGGTTCTCCTTATGAGCAAGTCAGGCCAATGTTTATGATCATAGACGATTGGGGTTACGGTTCCATGACCCTTAGGATACCGGCAACCGATAATGTTCAAGCTAACATGGCTCAGATACAAGAAGTTTTTGAACAGTATAATCCAGCTTATCCTTTTGAATACCGCTTCACTGATGTCGATTTTGAAAGGAAATACACCACCATTAATCTAACTCGGAACTTAGCGACCATTTTTGCTTTCCTAACCATCTTCATTACCGGGCTGGGGCTATTTGGATTAGCATCTTATATGGCGGAGCAGCGCATAAAAGAAATAGGAATTCGCAAAGTGTTGGGTGCTTCTGTATCTAACTTAATCAGATTAATCTCAGTCGACTTTGCCAAGTTAGTTATGATCGGCTTCGTGATATTCTCACCCTTGGCATACTTCGGCTTAGATCAATATCTCGGTCGCTACGCCATCAGAACATCAATCGATTGGTGGATCTTCGCTTTAACGGGTGTCGTGGCACTAGTCTTCGCGCTAGCGGTGGTCATTAATCAAGCCAGACGAGCAGCTTTAGCAAATCCTGCACGGTCATTGAGAAGCGAGTAAGCTAGTGCTTTAAGGACTTTCTGAAACCGATATTATCAAGGGCAATGAGCCCTTGATCGGTTTTATCGAAGACGAATTGAATGGAAGATATACCTGCTGAATCGCCTTTGATCTCGGTCAGGGGTATGTTTACGCTTTCCATGGCTATTTCCCATTTTCCACCAAAACTGCCATTCATTTTTTCAAGCTTCATGTACTTAATATTAAGCTTTGGACTCAGTTTTTTGTGTGCCGCCAAACTGGTTTGAATCGTGTCGTTGGTTGTAGTAATCAGGTGGATTTTAAAATCCACCAGCACTGTATCTTCCACTTTTAAATTATCATCACTCGCTCTCCCAAGGGTAAAGATCAACGCATCATTTTCGGTGATACTTTGGGCTTGATCCAGTGTAACATGGTAGCGAGAAACTAGATCTGTTGAATCCTTGTTCCAGCCGATTATGGCCGCACTAGTGCCTTGCGTTTCACCACCACGCATCTTCAAAGCTTCTTCCCTCCACACCATTAAGTTTTCAGTCTCAATGCTGCCAGACTTGCCAGTATTTAAGTTAATATCTCCTTCAAAATCGAATAAAACTTGGTCATGTGCATCCTGAAAGTGGTTAAGGAAAACGGTGTTGGGTAGCCAAGATTTGGCAGCGTATGCGTTCTTAAACACATCGTCATAAGCCGATTGCTTGTTAAAGACACGTTCTGCAAAAGACCCAATAAATACTTTAGCAGCTTGTCGCTGTGCTTCACCAGATATGAGTGCTCCAGTATTCAAGAACCAACCAAAAGGTTCTCCGAAATCTCGTCTTCCCCAGCTTGAGTTGAACTGCCCATGATTCGCTTTGTGAATGATTACACCCGCCTTGAAATAATCCGTTGAATCTGTATTCTGTACCCGTTGATACTGTCTTAAACCGAAGAAACTTACCTCGTCTGCGTCATAACTTCCCTGTAAAGACAGGTAATTGATGTTATCTAATTTCATCCGTCTGAAATAGCGCTGATCCGTAGGAGCAATGGTCACAATACCTTGAATACCAAAATTGAAATCAAATTTCACGTTAGCGTCATCTGGAAAGTACGGCAGCTTGTTGTAAGCAGCTGCAATACTCACCGCTTCGCCTCCTCTTGAGTGCCCCATCAACATTACTTGGTCTAAGTCTGCTTTTTCGAAAAGCGCTGAAGAGCTGTCGCCAGACCAAGATTGCCATTGTTCTAAGTGTTTGAGTAAGAGCCAAGCTCTAATGGGCATTTCTCTTCCACGAAAGTCACCTGACCATGTACCGTTGATATAGTTTTCGTCTACCGAAACGGTAATAAAACCACGGCTAGCCAACAGTTCGCCCAAATAAGCGTAGCCAGGGTCTGAATAATCTTCCATGCCGTGATTGCCGTGTACAATGAGAATCAAAGGCAGTTTTCCTTCCTTTTTTGGCATCCAAACACGTCCATTAATTGGCGCTTCGTCAATACCAAAACCCCAATATCTTTCCCTCCATTTCTTACGCTTTCCTTTCCATTCAGGCAGTAAGAGGCTACCGTCCACAGCGGCCGTCTTGTATTTTACTTCGGCACCAAAATCTGTTCTGCGTTTATCAGTACCACTTCCATAGGTAAAGTATTCGACTTCATATTGTCCGGGGGTGGATGGATTGTCAACTCCTGATTCTTCTAGGTCGATACGAGAAAAGCCCTCGAATTCAATTGGATAAGGATCTTCTCCACTAGATATAATACTTGAAATGGGAATGTAGAGACAAGCTAAACCAATAAGAATCAATAGGCCATACCCCAATTTACTGCCCCTTGATTTGATCAAATTGTTTAATGAACCCCCAATCAGTATAACACCCAGCATACCGAGTCCGAGGGTGAGGTTTACTTGGCCTTGGGGCCAACTGAGTCTCATATAACCAGCTAAGTAGTATGTGCCAATCACAGCTAGAATTAGCGAGACATAAATGGATGGGATAGATGTGAAAATAGCCCGGGCCAACGTACCCAATAACCTGAAAATATAGAATGCCAGTACCCCGATCGCCACGTAAACAATGACTTGCAGGTAAGTGGATATTCCACTATCCACGAAGTAAGTGGCAAAGGTGCTAAAGAAGTAGCCCGCAAAGGCCATTATAAAGAGTGATAAGAGCAGTAAGCCCCAGAATGCACCTCTAAGAAACCCCTCACTAGAGGTTTTGGATTTTTTGGGTAGACTATTTAATGCTTTGAGTTTGCGAAACTGATCGGTCATCTTCCTAAGGTTGAGACCGGAAGATATAGATTTTTGAAACTCGTGCGAAATGATTCTTATGAGTGGCAGGTGCTTACTTACCTGTTTTCTTAAGGTATCGATAGCAAGGGGACCCTAAAAAATCAAATTCAGGACCTTGCGTCATTCCATTCTTCTCAGCTACTCTTTGCGAACCAACATTGTCTATATGAATGATGGAAATTACTTGCTCGTCAAGCCCTTCCTCTTCAAAATACTGTCTAAAACGAATCGCCATTTCGGAGGCGTATCCTTTGCCCCAACAACTTGGAATTACAGAATAGCCAATCTCGAAAAAGTCTTCGCCCATAATATTTTCTCGAAGAATGAGCCCCACATTACCGATCATTTGGTGAGTGGATTTCTCCACGGCAGCTAGCATGCCGATGCCCGTTTCCTCATAGCGTTTCATTTGTCTTTCTGTCCAAATGATTGACTCCTCTCGGGGGCTTTTCGGTGCGTTAATCCCTACAAAGTGAAGGCCAGGATTATCAATGAAAAAAGCTTCCCAAGGCTTGGTGTCTTCCTTAGTTATCGGTCGATAATAAAGTCTTTCAGATTCAATCGGGAATTGATATTCGTGAATGATCATTGATGCAAATTAAAAGTTCAGCGAACCGCTAAGATATAAGACAGTAAAGAGTACGGCAATGATAATTAGTCCTATTAGGACGATGATTTTTTGATCCTTCTTCAGCCCACCTCGATGGTCCTTATCGCTATCGCCAGGCAGTTCTACCCCTTGTTCAATCAGAATTGCCGTGGCTGCTTCGGCATTGCTTTCGCTTACTTGAAACTTTACCCCGCCAATCGCATTCGAAAGGAAATTATCCGTTTGAATAGTTAATTCATCCTTTAGGAAGACTGGAATGCCTTCAGACTCAAGTCTAGCCTTAATGATGTAAGCATCTTGCGGCAATGGGAATATGGCGACAGTTACGAGTTTCATTCAAATTGCTTCATTTCTATGGGGTGGCTTAGGTTATTGAGTAATGTAAGCTTCTCCTGCAATGCTTCCATTTGACTGATAATAACCTCTAGGTTCATTACACAAAGTGAATCGTAGTCCTGCCCTTTGATCGTTAGATCAAGGTCCTTGACGAGTTTCATCACCTCATTCATCTCATCATATGGGAAACGTAAGGTAATGTTTTCTGTAATGTCTTTCTTGAGAATTTCATTCGCGTCAAGCGCCTCGGCTGCCGAAGTTTTATAGGCGTTAATGAGCCCACTAACACCAAGTTTAGTACCCCCGAAATATCGAATAACGACCACTAGGGTGTTGGTCAGTTCTCGGGACTTGATTTGTCCTAAAATAGGATCGCCAGCTGAGTGGTTAGGTTCTCCATCGTCATTCGCGCGGACTTCATCGCCTGCGTGACCAAGCACATAGGCATAGCAGTGGTGTCGGGCATCGTAGTATTCTTTTCTCAATCCGTCAAGCTTTTCCTTAACCTGATCTACGCTTTGTACCGGAAGGGCAATCGCAATGAACTTGCTGCCTTTCTCTTTGTAAAGGCCTTCGGATTGGGTTGATATGGTTAAAAAACTATCCTGCATACTTAAATGACTTTGAGAATTTCTTGATGGCTCAACAGTAGAATCACTACCACGGCAAGACCAACACCAATGATGTTAATTCGGCTAAGCTTTTCTTTACAGAGTATCACCGCAGCGATGGTAGAAACAATGATGATCCCGATATTTAGCGTAGGGTAAAGAATTGCTCCATTATTATCAAAGGCGCTTAAAGCCTTGAGCTGAAAGTATATTGAAAAGTAGTTAGGTACTCCTAAATAGATTCCGCCCAGTATATCCTTCCAACGAAACTTAATCTTTTGAACTAGTGCAGTCGTCAGTCCAATCACAAAGGCAGAGGCGAAAATAAAGATGGGAAAAATAGCCTCCGTTGCTTCTGAAACGAAGTGGTGATTGGCGTAGTTTAATGACGTGTCGATGACTCCCCCTAGGAAAAAAACAGCTAAAGGAAGAGCTATGTATTTCAAGGTTAAAGGTTGTTTTGTGGAGAGGGAATTTACCTTTTTTCGACTGACCAAAATGATGGCGACAAATGCCAATACTATACCAATATAATTCCAGATGTCCAGACTATTGGTCCCTAGTTTTAAAATGAAAAGGCTGAAAATGACTGGAATAGCCAAGCTCATTTTACTGGCTACCGAGGCTACCGAAACTCCGCGTAATTGCGTGGTTCTAGCCATTAAATAGAAAGTGCCTACAAAAATAAATCCTAGGGTTACGGCCATGTAGAACCAATTGGCCGATGCATCGAACTCGTTGCTGATATTTGTGAAACCGGTGTAGCATACGCCCGTAATTACGCATACGCCATAGTTTGTGATAATCGCAGGAAAGGTATTGATGTTGTACTTGCTGTATGACCTAAATGCCATGAAGATGGCAACGTTTGCGAGTATGGTCAGGAGCAGATAAAACACGATCAACGAAATTAGTGAAAAGAATGAATCACTACTATTACTCGAATCAATTTATTACAACTTGTATATTACAACTTGTATAGTGCTGTTTGTATATTACATCTTGTATATTTATATTTGTTGTCGTGGCTACGAATCCATTTTTGCTGAAAGGTTATTTAGGAAAGCACTACTTCTGTGATAGGGAGGAAGAAACTGCAAAAATTATAACCTCCATTCGCAATCAGCAAGACATTACGATCCATGCTTTTCGAAGGCTTGGTAAATCAGCATTGTTGCGTCATGTGGAAAATCAGATGGGTCAAGAGTGCTATTTCATCTATGTAGATATATGGGGAACCAGTGCTGTAGGTGACTTTCTTAAAGAGATTTCTAATGGCATCATCAAAAGTAAAATCTTTTCAAAGAGAGGGATAGGAAAACGCCTTCAAGATTTTATCAAATCTCTGGGCGCATCTTTTAATCTGGGTCTAGATGGAAGGCCTTCGATTGATCTTATCTATAATGATCAGCTAAGTCTTTTTAAGAGCCTAGAAGAGGTCATATCCTTTCTAAATAGTCAAGACAAACCAGTTGTTTTAGCCATTGATGAGTTTCAAGAAATCAAGAAATATGACTCTGCTAAAGTACCTATAGAAGCTACTTTAAGGAAGTTAACCCAAAGGAGTAACAACATCAGGTTTATTTACAGCGGTAGTGAGTTCCATCTCATTAATGAGATTTTCAATACGTATAACAAGCCATTCTATCAGAGCACGCGGATGTTTCAGCTTGGGCCCATTCCAAAAGAAAAGTATCGCGATTTTATTCTAGTACACTTTAAGAAGGCACGTAAACCTTTGGATCCTGACTTGGTCGAACGCATACTTGACTTTAGTTATCTACATACCTATTATGTTCAAGCGATTTTCAATTATTTATATGGGCTTGAACAAGTGCCAACAACGTGGAGGGAATTTGAGAAAGTATACCATCCGTTTGTCGAAGAAAAGGGTGTTTTCTATGCCGAACTTCCTGAAAGAATTACACCTCAACAATTTGTTGTAACCAAAGCATTCGCCATGGCGGGTACTGTTAAGTCTCCCACCGGTGCTGAGTTTATGAGGTTAGCTAATTTCACAAACTCAAGTAGTATGAGAAGGGCTGTTAAAGCCCTTGAAGAAAAGCAAATCATCATTAAGGATGGAGAATATTACCGCCTCTATGATGTATTTCTAGAGCATTATTTGAAGTTTAATCTGTAAGCTATGGCAAAAAGACCAGAACTCTATTCGTTTACCCACGTCACTGATTCTAGGGGAAATCTCTCTTTTCTAGAAGAGTTGAAAGACGTGCCTTTTGAGGTGAAAAGAGTATACTGGCTTAATAATGTGCCAGAGCAACAGGTGAGAGGTGGGCATGCACATAAAACAGGAGAACAAGTGATTGTCTCGATGCAAGGGACTGTTGAGGTGGTGTTAGAATCGCAAAGCGGAGAACGGTTGAGCTATACGCTAGACAGGTCAGACCAAGGACTTTACATTCCGCCTATGTGGTGGGGTCAGATGCTCTTTAAGGGTAAAGCCTTATTGTTAGGCCTGGCCTCAGATGAATTTATGGAGGACGATTACATTAGAAATAGAGCAGACTTTTGATGTCAAATTACCGATTGACTGACGTACTAGATTCCCATACTAAGATTACTTATGAGTCTTATGTGTACAACGATCCTGCATTTTTAAAGTCAAACAACAATTTCGTTCAACATCATTATTATTGGGTGGCAGATGAAGTCAACGAAGCACATGCTCATGTCGCATTCTCGGTTGTAGACGAAATTGCATATAGTCCGCATAAGCTTCCCTTTGGTGGCGTGGAGGTTTCAAGTAACGTATCCGAAGAACTGATAGTAGAATTTTTGGAAGCTGTTGAGCGCGAGCTGAAGGGTTTGAATATCACGACAATTCGACTACATCAAGCACCTAGTGCTTATGGCGATCAATCTATAGTTAATAAGGCCATAGCCAGCCACGGCTATGAGGTTATTCAGGAGCGCGTTTTTCATGCGATCACCGTTGATGCATCCGATATTTTTGAACGCATGCACAAAATGGAGCAACGGAAGATCAAAAAGTGTAGAGATGCGCATGCAACATTTAAAGAGCTGAAGAAAAGCGAGAAGGTAAATGCATTCGAATGGATTGAATGGCATAGGACGCTTGATTATAAGCCTCCTTCCATGACTTGGGTAGATTTACGGGATGTTAATCAGCGTAATCCTAAGCTTTACAAAGTCTTTGGTGTATTTATGGATGGGCACATGCTTGCGGCTACAATTCTAGTAATGGTAAACGCCCAGACGGTCTATCATTTTATGCCCGCGAGCCATGTAGATTTTCCTGGTTATAAGAAGTTCAGTCCTATGGTATTCTTAGTTGAAGGCCTTTATAAATGGTGTCAATCTCAGGGTATTAAAACTTTGGATTTGGGAACCTCTTATGTAGATGTTAAAATGAAAGCTTCATTAGCTCAATTTAAAGAAAATATAGGAGGAAAGCCCTCTAAGGCCCTTAGTTGGCAGAAAACACTATCTTCGTAAAAACCTGACTGGCTTGAAATCAGAATTCTTTAAAAGTTCTTCTTGGTCGTTTACCGCAGTGGTATTCCGTGCTCTTGGTGGGCTCACGATCAATAAGCTTTTTGCAATCTTTTTAGGTACCCCTGGGATCACGCTCCTCTCACATTTTCAGAACCTGACTTCGCTATTTACCCTGCTGCCAAGTGAAGGGGTCAACCGCAGTATCATGAAATATTGGTCAGATCCAGAGACGGATGATTTCGAGAGAATGCGGCTTTTTAAGACAGGTCTTTGGATTACTGCCGTCATATTTTCTGCCACGCTCGGGGTACTCTATTTTGGTTACAGAGGCTATTTTTTCGACCGATTTATCAACGATTATACTCCAAAGCAGTTTCTGTTAATTTTCATACCCGCTGTCTTATTGATGCTCTCCTCTGGGTATCTCAACTCGGTTATACTAGCGCTAAGACGAGTCAAAGCCTATGCAATGATTAATGTAGCAGGTTTACTGCTGTTGGTTGGTGTAGTCTACATTGGGGTGACCTATGGCACTATTGATCAGGCTTTGTTGAGTTTTGCGCTTGGGTACGGCTTTATGTTTTTCTGTGCTTTGGCCTACCTAATTTATAGTAGAAAGACCATTCGGTTGGGTGTTGGTAAACCAGACTTTAAATCAGTGAAGAAAATAGCCAAGTTCATCGCAATGGCAATTAGTGCAATTGCTTTTGGAAAACTATTGGACTTTGCCGTGCGCGATTATGCGATAGAATTGTATGGTTTAGAACGTACGGGCTTATGGCAGTCTGTTGCAAAAATGTCGACCAGTTATATGTTAGTTTTTACCGGTACTGTCGGTGTGGTATACTACCCAAAGATGGCTTCGCTTATACATAAACCTGTTGAGTTGAAACAGTATGTGCTGAAGGTAATGGGGTTTGTGGCTTTTATTTCGTTAATGTGCTTAAGTGTGTACTACTTGAATAAAGAGTTCATTTTGAAACTCTTCTTTGCGGATGGCTTTGAGAAAGCAGCTTATTTGGTCCGTTATCAGGTTATTGGCGACTTCTTTGCCATTATTTCTTATCTGCTGGCTTATTTACTGAGTGCTCGGGTGCAAACCATGAAATACATAGGCGCACAGGTCATATCGGCCATTATCTACCTAAGTTTAATTTCACTGCTTATCGATCGGCTTAACCTAGAAGCCCTAACGATGGCGTACATGTGGCGTCATATAGGTTTCTTTTTGATTCTTGTCATCTTTAACAGAAGACTCTTGTTTAGATGGAAACCTTAGTAAGTGTTATCTGCATATCCTATAATCATGCGCCATATATCGCAGAGGCCATGGCATCCGTTTTCGTTCAGGAATATCATAATATTGAGGTGATCGTCTTGGATGATGGTAGTGCGGATGAGAGTCAAAAAGTGATCGAAAACCTTATTGCAGGCAAGGATATTCAATTTATACGGCACAAGAAAAATCAAGGGTATACCAAAACTTTTAATGAAGGCTTGGCCTTAGCCAAAGGCGAATTCATTGTGGACTTCGCTTTGGATGACGTAATGCTACCAGGTTTTGTACGGACTTCGATGGATCACTTCTCAAAAGCGAATAAATCGGTTGGGGTGGTTTACTCAAATGCAGATTACATAGATGTTGAGTCAAAGGTTATCGGTAACCATAAAAGTATCCTCTTGGATAAGGGTATGGTGAGTGAATTGCCTTCGGGTAATATTTTTTCTGACATTCTGGAGCGCTATTTTATTTGTACACCTACCATGTTGATTAAAAAAAATGTCTTTGATCGTCTGGGTGGTTATGATGAAACTTTGGCGTATGAAGACTTTGATTTTTGGCTAAGGTCATCGCGCCATTGGGACTACGCCTACTTGGATGAAGTGCATATGCAAAAGCGAAAGCTACAGACCAGTATGTCTGCCAGTCGATATAGGCATCATCAAAATGATCAATTGGCTTCAGTCCTGAAAGTTTGCCAAAAAGCATTTCACCTTTGTAAAACCAAAGGAGAGCTAAATGCACTAAAGACGAGACTTAATTATGAGTATAGACAGTGTTTAAGGAATGATGCTAAAGACCTTGCGCAAGAATATCTTCATTTACTTGAACTCATGGGAGGGTCAACTGATTTGGTGTCTAAAATGGTAAGGTATTTCAAGGCTGATTTCCATCGTTAAGCCTTGCGAGAGGAGTGATTTTTTTGGTATTGGGTAACGAATGCACTCGTTTTGCGTTGTTTTTGCTAGAAGCTAGAAGCTAGAAGCTAGAAGCTAGAAGCTAGAAGCTAGAAGCTAGAAGCTAGAAGCTAGAAGCTAGAAGCTAGAAGCTTACTTCTGATAGAATTTATCTACAAGTCCTTTACCATACTCCCATGCAGCTTCCGAGCCTTCCTTAATCTTTTCTTTCTTCTCAATTACGGTTTCATAAGGCACATCAAACTCCTTCCATGTTCCACCATCGTTGCTGTCATTTTGCATCATTGGGGCTAGTCGATCCATGGCTTTAGCAAATTTGGCTTCGGCTGTTTCGGCAGCCTCAAATTCTTCCCAAATGGCGATTAAGTCTTTAGATTGTTCTTCTGGAAGGATACCAAAAATCCTTTTGGCCGCTTTTAATTCTTCCTCGGTATTATCATGACTTTTGGTGGTGTCAAACAAGAAGGTGTCTCCTGCGTCTATTTCCACGATGTCATGAATCAAAAGCATCTTGATTACCTTGAGTAGGTCTACTTTTTCATTGCTTTGACCGCTCATTACCAAAGCCATCACTGCCAAATGCCAACTGTGCTCAGCATCGTTTTCGTGTCGATTGCTATTAAAAAGAGATGTTTTGCGCTGTATGTACTTGAGCTTATCGATTTCCTTAACGAAGGATATTTGCTTTTCGAAGTCTTGGTTGTTCATATGCTAAACAAGGCTTTGGATTAGTTTAAGGCGAAGTTATTGATTGTTTAACAATTCATAGACCCTTTAACTATTCTTCTCTCCCTGAGTGCAACGCATAGTCCAAGTTCTTAGGAAGTATAGGCGCTAGTTTTATCAGGAGCTTCGATCTAGAATCATTGTGTGTTTTTTAGGTCCTTCACTGGTGTTCAGGAAAAGAAGGGGGGATAAAGCATGAAAAAAGCCAATTCTGAAGAACTGGCCAATTGAATTTAGAGTTATGTGCTAATTAAGAGACTTCGGCTATGCTTACATCAACACCACCAGTAGCAAAGTTTGGAATATCATTTACCGCAGCTTGTCCTTCGGTAGAACCCATGTTTTTTTGCAATGATTCCAGAGAGTCGAAATAGACTTCGGCCATTCTATACTGAGAAGCTTTGCTGCCATCAGGTGTTCCTACGAATTTTCCAAGCTCCACTTTACTAACGCCAGGTATTTGGCCAGCGATAGGCAAATGAGTTTCTGCGTAATATTTTTCGAAGGCTTCTGGGTCAGTAGGGTGCCCATACATTACTACTAGTTTTACCATAATCATTGATTTTTAGTGGATTAGGTCGGTAAGGTAAGGAAACTTATGTCTATACAGTTATTCGGGTTCAGATTAAAACCAAATATTTAATCTCTTTTTAGAAACTAATTATTAATATTGAAGTTAATTACCAAAAAGAGAGGAAATGAAAAAGATTACACTCGGTGCTTTTGAAGAGATGGTTTTGCTATCAGTGGGTGTCCTTCAAGACAATGCCTACGGTGTTACCATAAAAGCGGAATTAGAATCTAGTCTTAAAAAGACAATTAGCCTTGGTGCACTCTATGCTGCCTTGCAGCGCTTAGAGGACAAGCAGTGGGTTGATTCTCGAGTAGGTGGAATCACAGAAGAAAGAGGAGGTCGCAGAAAACAGTACTTCGATATTACAAAAGAAGGGGTAATGGCACTCAATGAGGTGAGAGCTATGAGAAACGAACTTTTCAATCGCTTGCCGGCTAATAAAATCCAATTACTTGATCTATGAGTCAGGGAAATTTGCAGCATAAGCCCCCTTGGTTTGGAGAATGGTTGCTAAGAAGCTTTTGCTCTTATGACTATCTCAATACCGTCCTGTGGGATATGGAAGAGATTTATCAAAACAATGTACAAATAAAGGGGGCTACCAAGGCACGCTGGCTTTACACTAAAGAAGCCATAGGTGTGGTCTACCATCTTTATTTTAAAGGACAAAGTCAATATTCAACAAACTCAATTGCAATGCTCAAAAACAACATTATCGTGACACTACGGAATCTAAAGAAGAATAAGGGCAACAGTTTTGTCAATATTCTAGGGCTTAGTTCGGCTTTAATAGTCTTTTTACTAACATTGATTTATACGACCTATGAGTTCAGTTATGATACGCATCATGATAGGCCTGAAGATGTTTTTCGGATTTATAAAAGCGTGAATACGATCAACGACCCTGAGTATCGTGATTCTGGAACACCAGCACCACTTGCTGCGGCACTGACGAATGAATTTCCTTCAGTAGAGGGTGCTGCTAGAATGTTGAGCTATCGGAATAGGTTGATGGAGACTGCTGGCACTAAGTTTATTGAACCCCTAGTCCATGTTGCAGACCCCTCAATTTTTAAAGTTTTCACTTTCGAAGCTGTGAGCGGTAATATGGATGAATTTATCACTGAACCCTTCACAATAGCAATTTCAGAATCTACGGCACTCAAATACTTTAACAAAACCGATGTGCTTGGGGAAACGGTCAATTTCAATGGCGAATTGCCAATGAAGGTTTCTGGGGTTTTTAAGGATATGCCTGATAACTCTCATTTCAAAATGAACGTTTTGGTCAACCTTGAAAGTGCTATGGAGGCATTTAACCAAAATATGGCTTTGTGGGGCAACAACCCTTTTTACACATACATCAGGACGAAGCCAGGCACCGATGTTGCTGCTTTAGAAAATCAGTTGCCTTCCATTAGGGCAAAATATGCCAATGATCCGATGGATGAAGACGGTCAGGAGTATACTTACTTTTTACAACCATTTACTGATGTCCATTTTGATCAAAAGGTGCTCGGAAGCCTTGGTACGCCTGTTGATGGTGACCGCCTGAAGATGTTTTTAATCATTGCTTCGGTCATATTGGCCATGGCATGTATCAACTACGTGAATCTAGCAACTGCAAGGGCGATAATAAGGATGAAAGAGGTTGGTATTAGAAAAGTGATTGGGGCAAAAAAGAGTAGCCTGATCTTACAATTCTTATTAGAATCAGGGGTGCTCGTATTCGGTTCTTTGTTAATCGCATTGGTTGTAACACTAGTTTCTTTGCCAGTACTTGCTCAATTTGTGGATAGACCATTGTCCTTTGATCTCGGACAACCCAAGCTGTGGCTTTTTGTAATTGGTCTTGGCCTCGGTCTCACCTTTATTTCAGGTATTTACCCAGCTATCGTTACTACGAATTTCAAACCGATCAATGCACTAAATGGAAGAAGCCTTGACAGAAGGAGTGGAGGGTTTACTCGAAATGCTCTTGTGGTATTTCAGTTTTCCGCATCATTTGTTCTCATCATTGGAGCCATAATACTAGGGCGTCAACTTCATTACATTGATAACTTGGATACGGGTTATCAGCGCGAACAAATTGTTATACTTAGCACGAATGATGACGCTGTTGATGATAGGTTGGATGAGTATATGGCAGAAATCAGCAAAGTATCTGGTGTTGCTGCTGTGGCTACCTCATGGTCGTTACCAACGAATGTCACTTCCAATACCGAGGCGAACTGGACGGGGATTTCTGATGAAGAAAGACTGCCAATGTTCATGTTGGGAGTTACACACGACTTTTTTGATTTGTATGGCATAGAGGTGCTGGAAGGACGCTCCTTTGATAAAGAGATTAGGACGGATAGGAAGTCTATTTTGCTGAATGAAACTGCAGTAAAGAAGCTGGGCTGGGATAATCCTCTGGGTAAAGAAATGATTACTCAAATGGGTAGGGGTACAGTAATAGGTGTAGTCAAAGACTTTCACATTAAATCCCTCAGAGAAGAAATTCAACCACTTCAAATAGTGCTGAGTAGTAATTATGCTACGTTAGCAGTGAGGGTTAATGCCGATTTATACGAAACATTGGCTCAGATAGAAGCAGTCTATGACGGTTTTTCGCCAGTTTATCCATTTGAATACAAGCTCTTTGAAGATATCTACGATAAGGCGTATGAAGAGGATCAGAAAACTGCGCAATTGTCCCTTTGGATTACGCTTGTTACCATTATCATTGCCTGTTTAGGCCTGTACGGTTTAGCTACCCATAAAGTGGAGCATAGTGTAAAGGAGTTAGGTGTGCGCAAGATTTTAGGCGCAAGTACAACCAGTATCTTGAAGTTATTGTCAAAAGATTTTTCAAAGTTATTACTGATAGCATTCTTGGTTGCGGGTCCATTGGCCTATTATATCATGAATCAATGGCTCGATGGATTTGCCTACCATGTTTCTTTCGGTGCTTCCACTTTTTTTATTAGTCTATTGCTAATGATATTAATTGCTGGAATAGCCATCGGTTATAGAACCTATGCGGCCGCTGTGAGTAATCCAGTCGATGCACTAAGAAATGAATGAGCATAAGCTTGAATGAATCATTCGTTTTTTTGCTTTGCACTAGGCATAATCTGTGCTGCGACTTGTTTAGCCCAATCTACGGTAGATGGCTTTTTAAATGGATTTTGTAAAAAGTCTGTAAGCTCCTGAAGTAATCTAGCGGGGTTCTCTTCGCCTATAAAATGGGTGCTGCCTGGCCAAATGCTCAGGTTGGAATTTGTGATATGCTCAAATATTTTTATGGTGTGAGAGAGTCTTACAGCATCTCTGTCACCGGCAATCACTAGTGTAGGAGCGCTAATTTTCCGAAGACTATTAAAACTCATATTTGGATACTCTGCCATCAGTTTAATCTGTTTCTGCATCATAGGATCAGGAATTGCTTTATACTGCTTCATCATTTCAACAATAAATGGTTCCAGTGCAGTGCTATCTTTAGTAATATTGGCACCGCTAACGACTAGCTTCCTCACTTTGCTTGGGTATTCCATTGCCATAATGAGTCCCATGATACCACCATCACTATGGCCGTAGATATATGCGGAGTCGATTTTTAAATGATTCAAGAGTTCATTGATATCGTTAGCCATCAATTGATAGTTCAATTCTGGACTACAGCCACTTTTTCCATGGCACCGATGGTCTACAGTGATTACCCTGTAGTTTTTGATCAGCTCTGGTAAAATATTTGCCCTTGACCCGCTAGAACCACCATTTCCATGTAGTATGACCAATGGTTGACCCTCTCCATACGCTTCATAATACAGCTGGATTCCATTGACTTCTATGGAATTACCGGCCTTGTTATTATTGCCGAATGGGATGGTTGACTGAGATTGAAGAGATAGACCGATCACTAGACCAATAGTGATGAAAAAGAGTTTTTGACGTTTCATATATGCTAGTTACTCAATTAAAGGAGTGAATAATTGTATATTCTGGACAGTAAGATTTATTTAGACTTATGCAATTTGAGTCCGCTAGGTATTCTCCCGCCTCATCATTGGTTAAGAGCTTTGTTGAGGCTTATCGATATATTAAGGTTAAAGAAAGAGTCGAAGGTGTCACCTTAGCGAATGGTAGAATTGATGCGGTAATTGTGGTCGAGGGAAAACTAGAGTGGTTAGATCCTTCCGAAAAAAAATACAAGCCCATTCCTACTATGTCATTTTTTCCCTTTACGAAAAAGGGAGGTGACATTGTGAGGGTTGGCAATGGGAGTGAAGTAATCAGTATTAAATGCTATCCCCATATTTTGACAAAACCCGTTTTTGATAAATTGGTGTTTTCAAGAATAACTGACTTTCAAGAGATCTTGGACAAAGAAACGTGTGATAGGCTTCATCAAAGCCTAAAGCTGAATAGGTCAAATTGGGCTCACGAAATAGATACTTTCATTCAAGAGCACTTTATAGTAGTAGAATCAGATGGTGCTGAGCTGGTTGCCAAGGTCACAGAATTTGTTGAGCAACAGGTAGCCGAGGGGACCTCTCTCAGCCAGCTTGCAAAACAAGAAGGTCTCAGTATCAAGACACTTGAAAGAAGATTTAGTCAATATACAGGATTGACAATTAAGGTCTACAGGGACCTAGTGAAGTTTCAAAAAGCGGCACAGCTTGTAAACATTGAGGGAGAATATTCACACGGAAACTTACTAGAAGCCCTCGGTAGTGGGTATTATGACCAATCGCACTTTGTTAAAGTATGTAGGAGGCTAACAGGTCAAAACCCAAAGGATATTTTTACAAACCTATCAGGGGGTGTTACCGATTTTGTTCTACGGCCTCTTTAAAGGAGTTACACTAAGCCCATTTTCTCCATGCGATAGTATTCCCTGAAACTAATCATACGCTGTTGGCTTTCGTCCCAAAGCTTGTTGGACATAAGCTTTAAGCTATCTCGAAATCCAATAATGGTCGGAAATTGATTGAGCCAAGGATTTTCCTTAATGCACTGTTGTAAGTTGTAATTAGGAATGGCAGGGTTCAAATGGTGTACATGGTGAATACCAATGTTGCCCGTTAGCCAATTGAAGAGTTTAGGTACTTTGTAATAAGTGCTCCCTTTTAGTGCAGAAGTTACGTAGTCCCAGTTCTTTTTCCATTGCTTATATCCATGCTCATGCTGATGCTGTACGTAGAAAAACCAAATGGCAATGATTGAAAAGAGCGTTAATATGGTCACATGTACGAGTAGAAACTTTTCCCAACCCAGCGTGAAGCCGAGTATAGTGAACATACCTAACATCACTAGATTACTTACAATTACTGAACCTTTTAACTTTTGGAAAGCAGGCATTTTTATTTTAGCCAAGCGGTTGTGTATAAAGATGTAGTAGACTGGGCCAATCAAAAACATGACAATAGGCGATCGGTAAATCCGGTAAGCTATTCTTTTGCCCTTACTAAATGTTTTGTATTCGGCTACAGTGTAAGTGTTTACATCTCCAATGTCTCTTAATTCGAGTTGCCCATTTAATTTGTGATGAACACTGTGTGACTTAGCCCAATAGCTGAAAGGTATTGCCGAGATATAACTACAGATATGTCCAATGATTTTTTGCGCCTTTCTATTTTTAACAAAAGACTGGTGGCCGCAATCATGCTGAATGATGAAAATTCTGACGAGAAAAAAGGCGTTGATGGCACCTAGGCCCAAAGTGATCCAGTAGCTGAAATCTAAACTGAGGTACATTAAAATCCAGATACCGATAAAAGGAATGAAGGAATTGAGAATCTGAATAGTGGCTTTAGTTTTATGTTCTTGGGTGTACTTTTTCAGACTTAGAACCTTCTCTTTACTGATTACTATTTTTTCTGCTGTTGCTTGCTCCATTTGCCTTCTAGAATCTTTTGTAAAGCTATTTGTTTAAAACGACTAAAAGAACCTAAAAGGTGCGATTTTGATAAATCCGATGCGCGCCTTCCGTATTGCAGTGCTAGTGCGCTATAATTCCTAGTTCTTCCAGTCTGTCTCTTCTAATAAAAAAAGAAAAGTGTTCAAATTCAAAATTGAGCGCTTCAGCATTAACATGTTCTGACCCTTCGCTGGGCTTCGGTAATTTTTTGCCCTCCATAATTTTAGTCAAGGTCAAATTAAGTTGGCTAATGCGGATTGGGCTCTTCAGGCTTGACTGCACCAGTCGCTTTCTTGCGTAACTGTTTTATTCTCTGGGGTACAGGAGCAGAATAGAAATACGAGAATGAAATATGACTTATTCATGCGCATGGCGCGATGTAAATAGAATGATTATAAATAGTGTGTTGACCTTAGTTGGGTTCTGTGAATTCTTTGAAAAAGACCTATCTTAATCCTAACCAAAACCAACATGAAAGTACTATTAATCTATCCAATTTTTCCGACCAGTTTTTGGTCTTTTGAGAAAGCAGTCCAAGGAATCGGTAAAAAGGCATTTATGCCACCTCTAGGTCTTATTACTGTTGCTGCACTATTGCCACAGAAATGGGAGTATCGCTTAAAGGATAAAAATATTGAGCCTGTCACTGAAGCTGATTGGGACTGGGCCGATATTGTTATGTTCTCGGGGATGATCGCTCAAAAAGAAGACTTCATGGGGCTGATTCAGGAGTCTAAGAGAAGAGGGAAACCAGTAGTTGTTGGAGGTCCTTATGCCACATCTTTACCAAATGACATGCTAGATGCAGGTGCAGATTTTTTAGTGCTTGACGAAGGAGAGTATACAATTGATCTATTCGTTCAAGCTTTAGAGAGAGGTGAGACCAGCGGAATCTTTAGGTCGAAGGACAAGCCAGATGTTACGCTGAGCCCAATTCCTCGATTTGATCTTTTAGATATGGATGCCTATTTCTTAATGGCCATTCAATATTCAAGAGGCTGCCCTTTTCAATGCGAATTCTGTGATATTATAGTGCTTTATGGTAGAAAACCGCGTACCAAAACATTTAGCCAAGTGCAGCAAGAGCTCGATCTACTAAGAGAGCTGGGCTGGTCAGGGGGAATCTTCTTTGTAGATGACAATTTCATCGGTAACAAGAGAACAGTTAAGCCTTTCTTAGAAAAATTGGTCGATTGGCAAACTGCTAATGGCTACCCTTTCAGCTTTACCACAGAAGCGTCCATTGATATGGCTCAGGACGATGACCTATTAGAACTGATGGTAATGAGTAAGTTTTCTACGGTTTTCATCGGCATTGAAACGCCTGATACTGATAGTCTAAAGCTTACGATGAAGCATCAGAATAATAGGCGACCAATGAACGAGTCTTTAGAGAAAATTGCGAAGGCAGGACTCAGAATTATGGCTGGTTTTATTATTGGTTTTGATGACGAGAAAAAGGGCGCGGGTAGCAGAGTTTATGACTTCGCTATGGAGAATGCTATTCCTGGGGTGACTTTCAGCATGTTGCAAGCTTTACCAAACACAGCGCTCTGGGATAGATTAAAGAAGGAAGGGCGCTTATTAGATGATGCCAACCTGAATCAAACCACACTATTGAACTTCGTACCGTCTCGGCCAATAGAAGACATTGCTGAAGAGTATGTTGAGGCGTTTTGGAACCTTTATGATCCGAAGAATTATTTGAAAAGAGTTTATGACCACTTTATGATGGTGGGACAAGCGAAAGTGCACAGCGATCCGGAATTAAGACATAAACTGAGAAACCAACACAAAACGGATTTTGATTACCGTGGAATCCTCTTCGGTCTCAAAATGATTTGGAAGTTAGGCTTCTATTATGAATCAAGGTCGGTCTTCTGGAAATACCTTTATGGTATGTACAAACATAACCGCGGTGGAATTGGTAACTTCTTTTCGTTTTCAGCCTTCTTACTGCACTTCTTGCCGTATCGTAAGTTGGTGAAGAAGGAGATTGAAGAGCAATTAGCACTCAGAATGGAAGGAAAAGTACCAGTGCTCAACCCTGAAATTGAGTTGTCAGATGATCTTCAAGAAGGAGTAAAATGGTATAAAGCCAGTTAGATGAAGCTTCGTGTGAAATGACCCGGAAGGGACACTTCAAGAAATTCTAAATCATTAGAAAAGCCTGAAAGTGAATGCCTAAGGCTCGGTGGAATAACAAAAGCATCACCTTTATGAAGGTGGTGCTTTTTATTTTTCTCTGTAGTCAATACAAGCTTCCCCTCTGTTACAAATGTGAATAATATATCAGCGTCATGATGCATGGGCTTCGGGTCAGACGCTTGTTCGACATTAAATACACGAACTGAAGCTACTCCTTTAGTGGCACTATGAATGCCCGTATCGCTAAACTGAAGACCAGGTATATCTGCGGGTTGCCATAGAGCTTCCTCAGATTTATGATGACAAAATGTTTGCCCTCCAAATTCTCTTTCAGGCCGAAAGTGTGGCGTAGGCAATTCCATTTCATGATCTATGGTAGTCATGTGCTCGGCAGGTACACCTATTTCAATGACCTCCAGGTTATCCGAGGCTTCTAACACACGATGCCTTATCTCGGGTGGTTGTGTTACGCAGTCACCAGCTTTCAAGATAAAAGGAGGGCCTTGATCTTCATAGACAAGTTTAACCCAACCTTGATAGCAGAAGATAAGTTGAAAACCTATGGTGTGATAATGTACCATGTCTGGCACAGGGCCACCTTTCGGGATTCGAATGTGAGAAGCCATAATACCACCTCCTAAGCGATCAGGTACTAAATCGCGATAAAGCATGCCGGCTCTGCCGATTACCCATGGTTCTTGATCTCGTAATTGCCGTACTTCAAAACGATGTCTCGTGATGGGTGAGGGTACTTGATAGGACTTTGGTCCGTGTGTAATGACGGTTCCGTTAGGAGCGATTATTTGAGGTTTACCATTTAATGTGTTTTCGGGATTATCGGAGAGGAGGTGTAAAGCTGGAGCAGGGCAAGTTGCATTGCTGTCCAAGCGAATCTGAATGCCATGGCCCGACATTACTGCTACTTCTGGGGAGTCATCAGGAAAAATATTATTAAGCCTAAAGCCAATTTCTTCGAAAAAGGCAATATCAGAACTTAAGTCATTAGTCGGTAGTAAAACCTGAGCTTGACTTTCTAGATGCGCTTCACCATTGTTCTTCATATGCTTCAACTAAGCAGAATAGTAGCTAACTGCCAAATTTACTTGAGGATTTTATATGGGTTTTATTGAACTTCGATATACTCAGACTTACCACCAGACTGGTCTCCATTGAGCCATTTCCAATCAAGATTAATTTGCAGTCTCCCTTCTGCGTTTTTGCTGACCATTCCACTTGATTCACCAGCTAATAACTTCCCTTCAGTAGTTACACAATTGTAGAGTAGTTTGATTTGGTTCATGCCAGTTTGTTTGCCTACGATAAAACCTTTTTGAATTGAGCCTCCCTCGTAAGTAGCAGTGATTATTTCTTTTTGTTGGTGATAGTGAAAAGTAGTTTCATTTGATGATAGGCCCTGGCTATTCTGGGCAGTCACAAAGCGTTTGTTGTCCAAATCGAAATTCTCCATGGTGGAAAAAGTAATTTTTTTGACCCATGTCAAACAAATGATTCTTCGAGAATAATCAGACCATTTTAGGGGTAGCTGTTTTCTGCCACTTTCAATTTTAGTTGCTAGAATCAGCTACTAAAGCAGTATCTTCAAATGAGGATTAAGACCTGAGTGTTTGATTCCTTAATAAACACACATTTCATACTAGACGGAAAACAATGGAAAAGAACAAAACCTCGTCCCAAATTATCGATGAGCTAAAGGCCCAAATGGTGAAGGATCATGTCCTAGCAGTCGCCTTAAAGGAATCTTTAGTTTTAGCCAATACAGGGGCTAAAAATGGACAACTCAATCCGGATTTATATCAAGCACTTGATGCACTTTATGATGGTAATGGATGGCCTACAAATGAAGATGACTATTGTCGTTATCTGAATTCTTTTGCAGAAGTAATTCCTAGTGAAAATCAAGTCCCTAGTTATCCGGCATGGAATAATAATGATGAGCAGAATGGCTATAGTCAAGAAATTTATGATCGCCTGTGCCACTTTTATTGGTTAATCGATCAGAACATTGAGGTCGATGGTCAAGAGATTGTTTTACAGAATTATGTCAGTGAGATCAATGATTTTCACTTTGAGCAATGGTTAGATGATTATGCTAATGCTTGGGGTGATTTCTTGAACACGCCAGCATCGCTTACGCCAGAAACGCTAGCGTCTTTCGAGAATGACCCGATGTATAATTTGCAAGACTCTTCTGATTATATCAACGGATGGAAAACTTTCAATGACTTCTTCTACAGACAGTTGAACGCCAGCAATACGGATTTAACGCCCATGCGTCCGATCGCAAGTCCAAATGATAACACAATTGTTTGTGCTCCCGCAGACTGTACGTTCAAGGCCATTTATAACATTAACGCAAACGGTGATGTGGTGGAAGAGGGCCAAGAAGAGAGTGGAATAACCTTGAAACACACACATACCTTGGGTACTGTCAGTGACTTGTTGAATGGAAGCGAATATGCAGGTGCTTTTAAGGGCGGAACGTTCGTTCATTACTTTTTGAGCCCTTTCGATTATCATCGCTTTCATGTGCCAGTGGCAGGAAAAGTAATTGATTCACAGGCAGTAGCAGGAAATGTCTTTTTAGATGTGGTATTGGATAATGGCCAATTCGATGCGCCTGATGGTTCAGAAGATAGTTATGAATTTACACAGGCAAGGGGAGTGATCATTGTGGATACCAAGGATAGCCCAGCAGGAGATATCGGTAAGGTGGCCATAGTACCCGTAGGTATGGCGCAAGTCTCTTCGGTACATATGGAATTAGAAGAAGGTCAAACTGTGAACAAAGGGGATGAGTTTGGCTATTTCGCTTTCGGAGGCTCAGACATCATTCTAGTCTTTGAGCAGCCTCAAAACGAATTACTATTTATTAAGGAGTGGGCAGATGCTGAAGGTAACGCAGCAGCATTCCATTTTAAATATGGAGAAACTGCAGTAGTAGTCAGTTAGACTTTTTTAGGTGAGAAGTCGGACACTGCTCAATTTGAGCAGTGTTTTTTTATGGTCATTGGTCAATCAATCTTCGGTGCTAAGAGGATGTTTTGTTACCCTTGTCTTCAATTCTATATTTTTTCGAATTGACCCTGATCAATATATAAGTAGTGCCGCTAAATACGCTGAACATGATGTAAGCGAATTCAGCATAATCAGGACTAATACCAATTTGAAGTAAAGGCAAAATGATCAGTGCCAAGCCCATGGAAACAAAGCCATTTCTGAAAACCGTAGCGATGCCTTCGATATCATATTTCTCTTTTTCTTGAGCCGATAAAGTATTGAAGCCTGCAATGAGGAAATACATTTTAAAGTGCTTGATCAATATTCCAAGTGCTGCGAAAAATATGGCAATGATAGTAATTAGCATGCTTTCTTATTTGATTACTAATATTCGAGGATTGACTGGGTAAAGCCATTCAATACCCCTAGCCGTAATGACCGCATCGTCTTCAAGTGGTACTCTCAACTTTTTCCCACCCCATTCGGGAACTTTGGTATAGGCAAAAAGCTCAATAGATATGAGGTTTGATGGTTGCAAAATGTAGCCCAGTCTTACAGGGTTAAAAGTGGCAATGGAAGGGCCTATGCCATGTCCCCAGTTACCAACGGAGTGACACCCTATAATAACATCCGTTTTTTCCAGAGCAGTAAACTGATTAAAGCCTTTCATTTGATTGAACCCAGCATCTGTCAATGCTGCATAGATGGCCTCTTCGGCTTTTTTTGCAGTAACGCCTGGCTTGATCGTTTTTTTAATGATATCTCGAACTTTTACGCCTTGATCAAAAGCATTTTGAATTCCTGCGGGAACCCGAGTTTCTCCTTCTTTTAAAACGTAGGCAATGCGTTTCATGTCGGTAAACATATTCATAAGACCAACGCCCCAGTCAATCATCAGTACATCACCTCTTTGAATAATACGATCATTAGAAGTTGCCTCTACACCGTCAGGACCCGTAATATAGACAGATGGCATACCGAAAGATGAGCCCAAGTTATTTTTAAATTGCTGTTCCTTCATCCACCAAGCCACATCCTCAAGGGTAGTAACACCAGGTGTAATCACTTCATTAGAAAATGCCTTTTCTGCAATGGTATAGGACAGTTCGCCAGCTTCTCCATAAATGGCAATTTCAGAGGCAACTCTTCTAGACCTAAAGTCAGAAACAAGTTTTTCAGCAGAGACAAAACGGTCGGCATATTGCTTTCCTAATACTTCAGTGAGTTCAAGATGGCTTGAGTGTGTAAGGCCATCGGCACCACCTATGTTTTTAGAAATATTCAGCCCAATTCTTTTAGGGTTTCTTGTGGCTACAAAGTCTTTCAGCTCAGTGGCAGACCCAAAGTAATCATAGGTTCCGCCCTGTCTTAAGAGGTAGCCATCAATGCCTAAGGCTGCACGCTCTATTCTATCACCACCCCGATCTGTGAAAATGTAGTAACCTGTACCACCAACATAACCTTCACCCATATCAGAATAAAGAGGGTCCAAGTTCCCCTCGCGGTTAGTGATAATCCACATGTCAATGTTGTTTTCTCTCATGGCTTCAGGTAAAACCAAGTCGAACTTGTCGTTTCTCACTTGATTCATTTTTCGCCACCTGCGCATGGCTTCTTGACTGTATGATAAGGTGCAAATTAAGAGAAGGAGGGTAGTGATGATTGACTTCATGGTTGGTCTTATTTCAACCTAAAATACTAATTAATATTTTCACTTAATGGATCATGAAGTTTTAGCCGATTTCTTGCCAAGCGCTAAAGATTTTCTTGAATCTGTTAGGTAGCTCATCTACCAATTGAATTTTTTCTCCCGTTTCAGGGTGCTGAAAGTGGATGGAATAGGCGTGTAGGTAGAGGCCCTTGCCGTTGAGTATTAGTCCTTCGGTGCCATAGTCCTTATCACCCAAAATAGGGTTGCCTATTTCGGCCAAGTGTATACGTAATTGATGCCTTCGGCCAGTCTGAGGCTTCAATTCAACTAAGTTTAAAACACCAAAACGATCGGAGTGTACTGAATCTATTCTGCGATAGTGCGATGTGGAGGGTTTATCGTCAATGGGTAAAGATATGGTGCCCTGATCTTCCAATGCCCCAATCGTGATCGCATAGTAGGTTTTAGCGATGGCCTTTTCTTCAAAAAGTTTATTAAGTTTTCGGATGCTCGTGCTTGTCTTCCCTACTAGTAAAATACCGGTAGTGGCATAGTCGAGCCGGTGGACAGGTTGTGGTGTGGAGGCATCAGGCAGGGTACTTCTCTTAATGTTCTGGACTAAAGCATTGGCGATTGTCTTAAAGCTGTTTCCGCTTACTTGAATACCAGCCGGCTTATGAATGGCGGCTAAATGCTCATCTTCAAAAAGAACTTTTAAGGGAAAGATCAGCTGCTTCTTTGGACTAGTATATTCTGGTTGAACGAGCTGTATGGTTTCGCCTCCTTTGATCCAAGTGGCAGTACTAGCCACTTTATTATTTACCAGAATGTGTTTTCGTTTTAGGGCTTTCTTTAAGGCAGATTTTGTGGGGGCTGTACTGAAAATACCCACACCATATTCTTGCAATCTAACAGCTGTAGCCAGTGAAGGGACGATATGGGTTTCGAGGGCCTGAATGGTACACTAATAATACCGTTTTTATCTCTTATTGCCGTAAATGGTAGTATGCATACCAGCTATTTTCCATTCACCATCTACTTTTTCCATCAGTCTCGTTTCTCTTTTTAAGCCCCTAGATGGATCATTTTGTTCAAAACTTACCCATGCGCCAGTTCCATAGAGGCGAACGTCAATATCTTCTAATGGAGTAGGCAGCGGGTCTGGTTCGGGGTGATCCACAAAATAAGTGCTTACGAAGTCATCTATCTCTTCCCAGCCTAGGGTTTCGGTAGCGGTGCTGTCTGAGAAGTCGATATAAGTTTTGGTTAAAGATGGCTCTTGAACCCATTTCGACTTCCAGCCTTCATAATCTCTACTGAATGCTGCAATGGTTTCGTTATTAATGGTTTCTAATATGGCTGCTTTTTCTTTTTCGAAGTCTAGATTTTGATCAGTATTTACTGAACAACATAAAAGGCTCATACACACTAGGAGTGTGGAGAAAGTTTGAATACTAATTGGTTTGTACATGGATTGAATTGATGTGAAAGCGTTAAATATATAAAAGAAAGTTTTATCGTCATCCTCATCTTGTTTCATGCAATAGCTACTTTTCTATTCTAATTTTGTATGAGTAGTACAGTATTTATTAGTCTACTAAACTCAAGAAATCAGTTCAAGAACTGTTTGAATGACGGCCTAAGAAGGGCTAGCTTTGCATATTGAATCTGAGGAGTAATTGCCTTAAAAAGGGTCTTCTGTTTTTGCTTGTTTAACCAAAGACCGAAGGCCTTGTTTTTTTAATAATTGATTAAGCATAACTGATGAATATCTTCTTCCCCGATCAAAGATGGACTAGTGAAGGTGAACCCGAACTAGGCGTAGGAATCGTCACTGAAATAGGCAAAGGGCGGGTGAAATTACACTTTCCGTTATCGGGCGAGACCCGGATGTACGCAGAACAAGATGCGCCACTTCGAAGGGTAGTTTTTAAATCAGGTGACACTGTGGTTGACGCTGATCAAACTCCTTTATTAATTGAGGAAGTCCAAACGGATGGCAACTTATACCAATATATCGGGCAGGGCAGAACCTTGTCGGAAGGTGCTCTTGGGGACGTTTCCGTTCAGCATGGAGCTGATGATAGGCTCATTGTCGGAGATGTGGAGTCGCCCAATGCTTTTGCGTTGCGCAGAGCAACGTTGCAATATGATCACAGCCGTAGGATATCTCCAGTGAGCGGCTTTGTTGGTGGTAGAATAGACCTCATTCCGCATCAGTTATACATTGCGCATGCTGTCAGTTCGCGATATGCACCTCGGGTGTTGCTTTCAGATCAAGTGGGGCTAGGAAAGACCATCGAAGCTTGCTTAATCCTACATCGTCTGCTTTTGAGTGGGCGAATTTCAAGGGTGTTAATTCTTGTTCCAGATTCTTTAATCCATCAATGGTTTGTTGAGATCCTGAGAAGATTTAATGGCTGGTTCAATATCTTCGATGAAGATCGTTGTAAAGCAATAGAAGGCGGAGCACCAGAAGGAAACCCCTTTTTAGAAGATCAACTTGTTATTTGTAGTGTCGATTTTTTGGCTGGCTCAGAAACTAGAGCCAAGCAGGCCATGTCGGCTAGTTGGGATATGCTCGTAGTCGATGAAGCGCATCACTTGGAGTGGTCGGTGGACAAAGTAAGTCCTGAGTACGCTGTTGTGGAACTGCTTAGTAGAGTGGCGAAAGGTTTACTTCTTTTAACTGCAACACCTGAACAATTGGGCGTGGAAAGTCATTTTGCGAGGTTGCGCTTACTCGATCCTGATAGGTATGCCGATTACGAAACCTTTAAAAACGAACCGCAGGATCATGGAGCTGTAGCCAATATTGTAGCATCTCTTTCGAATGGAGAAGCTTTAACGGATTCTGATACTGAACTGCTCACATCACTTATAGGCGAAGAAAGGGTAGCAACGCTCAAAAAGGGAGGAGATTCGGCTCGTAACAATATCATCGAAGACCTTCTGGATCAACATGGGCCAGGCAGAGTAGTGTTTAGGAATACAAGAGCAGCGATGACAGGCTTCCCAAAAAGAAAGGCGCATCTCATCCCACTGAAAGCCTCCACGGACCATGATCGGTGGGTAAAGCGATTGTCAAATGAGTTTACGAATGATTTAGAGGGATCAACTTCTGCAAAACAGAAGTATTGGTTTTCGGATGACCCAAGGGTAGACTGGCTTGCTCAGGTAATGGACGACTTACAACCAGCCAAGGTATTACTGATTTGCAGAACAAAGGAGAAAGTCCTTGCGCTGGAAAAGTCATTGGCTAAGCGAATGAGCCTCAAAGTGGCGGTTTTTCATGAGGAATTGACCATTGTACAGCGAGATAGGAATGCTGCTTGGTTTTCAGAGCCCGATGGTGCTCGTCTACTGCTATGTTCTGAAATCGGAAGTGAGGGTAGGAATTTTCAATTTGCCCATCATCTCATTCTCTTCGATCTGCCTCACCATCCAGAATTATTGGAACAGCGTATCGGTAGACTTGATAGAATAGGGCAAACGGAAGATATCCATATACACATTCCATATGTATTGGGTAGCCCGCATGAAGTATTAGTGAGATGGTTTCACGAAGGTTTGAATGCCTTTGAAGAAAACTTGGAAGGTGGAAATCAAATCGCTCAATTATTTAGCAATAGAATACTTGAAGCCACCTCGGCAGAGGCATTATCGGATGCAAACACAAAACTTGAGGCCTTAATCACAGACTCTGCTGCCTTCCAAAAAGAGCTTAAGGAAACTTTAGCAAACGGAAGAGATCGATTGTTAGAGATGAATTCTTTCCGCCCAAAAATTGCAGAAAAGTTGGTGAAAAAGATTCAAAAAGAGGATACTGATTTGAGCCTTGAAACCTATATGATCAGTGTATTTCGAGAATTTGGTGTGGAAATGGAAGACTTGGCACCCAGAACCTATTTATTGCATCCTCCTCGTGCTAATGCCGAAGCATTTCCGTCAATTCCTGATGGGGGTATTTCAATTACCTTTGATAGAAAGCGTGCTTTGAGTAGAGAGGATATCAGTTTCATGAGTTGGGACCACCCCATGGCAACCGGTGCTATGGATATGGTGTTGACTGGTGGTACAGGTGGAGCTAGTTTTGCCGTATTGCGTGAAGCTGAAAGCAATGCCATTCTGCTAGAAGTACTCTTTGTTCTCGAAACCACAGGGGGACAAAACCTGCATGTTGATCGTTTTCTACCAGCAACACCTTTACGCGTGGTAGTCAATCATGCCGGTGATGAAGTAACGGAAGACTACCCCGTTGAAATGCTGAATAAACGATTGATTCCTGGGCGCATAGATGACATGATTGAGAATGAGGCCTTCGTAGATAATATTTTACCTATGATGCTCTCTACGGCTAAAGAAATTGCCGAAGCAATGGCTGCAAAAGAGATTTCACAGGCACAGGAGCAAATGAACCTCAAGTTGACCCATGAAATCGGACGCTTGGCATCTTTGTACAAGAAGAATAAGGACATTAGACCAGAAGAGATTAAGATTGCCCTTAAAGAACAGGCCACCCTTGATTTCCTGATTAATGATGCGCGTATTAGACTAGATGCTGTACAACTCGTGAGAGCAGATCAATAGGCAATTTAAGACACCGTGTTTTTAAATAGTCTCGACAAAATCTGAAAACACTTTTTTGTGGCGTTCAAGATCCATGTTAGGAGAAAGTGCCACACGGGCTATATAGTCCTTGTCACCTTCTTTGGTTGTGCCTTGTGTAGATGTTGCAGGTATCGTCCAGTAGCATCCTCTCAACTGGCCATAGCTCACACAATACTTGCTCTCATCGGGGATTTCATGAATCATTAAATCAATGAGTTTGAGGTTGAGCGCTCTTTTATACGTCTCTCTTTCCTCATCCGTATTTCCTTTTGTAGGAAGGTCTAGTGAGAAGACGGAAGGCGTGAAGCCTTGCTGTGCTAACGCTTCCGATACAAAATTGACTTTTGCAGTTGGTAAAGTTTCGTGGATGAAGTTTACGAACTCACGCGTGTTCTGATAGGCATCATGGATTCTCTGATTCATGGAAGGTAATTGTTTAGCCAATATTTCCATTTGCAGCTTGGTAGCCTCATTATCACAAAGCCTGAGGTGTAAAGCTATCTTTTCCATCAGTGCCTCAGCAGCCTTGTTGGCAACGCCATAGCCTGCGGTACACTTCCCACCACTTGGAAACTTCGAGCCACTGACATAAGCGATTGTTCTAACTGATGAGAGCATTTTATTTTCACCCAAAAAGTGAACGTTAGGGCAGAAGGTTTGATCTAGAATAAAAACTGGATCGATTGCTTTTTCACCACTGGCTGTTTGGCGTGCCTTACCCAATGCCTCTTTTAATTTGACTAGGTCAGGAACTTCCACTCTTGGGTTGGTTGGAATCTCTGCTATGATGTATGGAACAGCATCTTCATTGGCAATTTGTGCCAAAACATGTTCTACGCTTTGCACCATGTCGTTGTCGCCATCTACTGGTAGGTCCATTATATCCACGCCCTCAATGCAGGCGGCAACTCGCCTCGCCTGGTCGTTAGTTCCTCCATAACAATTGGGAGGGACAACAATTTTAATTGCTTTTCCGGGGTGTTTTTCTTGTGCTTCATGAATCAGTCCCATTACAATGGCGTACTGCATAGAAAGTCCGCTTGAAGCTACTAAGGCCTGAATATTAGAGCCTGTAATTTCTTTAATAGCATCTAATACCATAGCCTTGTGCTCAGTAATAGCCACATGATCAGTAGTATCCGATTTCCCCAAGAGTCGTTCTAAGGTAGTGAACGCATCGGCCGGTGTCATTGCAATGGTTTCACGTCTTCTAACATGTTGAATTTCGGAGACGTAAGTTTCGTTCTGCTCACTATTTATGAGTAGTACGCTGCCCAAGCCTTCATGTATATTGATGAAAAAGTCGATGTTGGGAGAGAGGTGAATCTTACCAACTTCAGTTTGCTGAGCAATGAAGATAGTACTGCCGTCAAACGAAGGGATATCCGCTGCATCTGCCACCTGATTCAACTCAAATTGATAGCCATAAACATTCTTCACAATGTCAGCATCAAAATATGCTGGCAATTCATCGGTATAAGCGATTTGGGTGTTTTTGTTCAAGAGCAAGTTTTTTCTAAGTACTGCTAAAATGGGAGTTGTCTTAGAGGAAAAACTGATCACGTTTTCTGCCTTGAGATCATGCAGGCGGGCAATGGTCCACTCTAGTATACAAGATAGTGGATGGCCTAACCTAATGTAATCGTAAGCCGTGCTTAATTCGTTGAGTGCAGATGTAGTCGAAATATTACGTTGAAATAAGGCATCAAACTGTGCTAGGAATTCAGTTTTGGCTAGTTCTTCGTTGTAAATATCTAGGCGATGGGTCGTTAGCCTTAGCCAGTCCGTGGGCATGTTCCCTAGAACATCTTTGATATAGTTGAGTACTTTATTGTCTTCCATGATTTTGACCTTTAGTCGAGCTGGCAATAGCTGTGATTAGCCTAATTCCTTTAAAATGGCCAAAAGATTTTGGTCATTGTAGCGTATAAGCCAGCCTCTTTCTTGAGCATAAGATTATGGCTGTGAATATATTCAGTTTATGACTATTACCCATGAGAAATGGAGGTCAATCTATAAGAGTCTTCTATCTCAAAACTATTAGAGTCATTTAGCTCTTAAACTAAGGGGATATACTTCAAAAAGTATTGACTTTAGGCTTTTGACCTATTATTTCACCAAGCTAATCCATTCCGGCCGAGACGTAAAAAGGTGACGGTCTTCGAGCGGATGCTTCTATTCTGCCAAAGGGGCTCCCTTTCTTTTTTGTATCATCCCTTGGGCTGCCAAACGCCCTGATTCCATCGCGGCATTCAAAGAGCCGTTGAATAGATAGTCTCCGGCAAGAAATACATTTTCTAACACTTGACTTTCACTTGGCTGGGCGGTCATTCTAAGGTTTTGAATATCCGGTAATGCCTGATTGATTGTGTAGTGCTGGATATAGCTAACCTCAAGGCTTCCTGCGTATTGCTTTACTTCGGTAATAACCTTGTCAATGATCGCCTTTTCAGGTTTCTCGCTATGCCGAAGGGTAGTTACAGATAGGATAGTTTTCCCAGTGCTTGCATCTGTGTAAGCATAGAGGTTATTGGCGTAGTTGTCAGGTTCGGCAATCAGCGCAATGGTATTGTTAGGGATGTTGGTTTGATCCACTTCAAAATACAAGCACATACAGCTTTTCCATGCTAATTCTTTGTCTATCGGACTGTTCAATAATGCAGATGCATTACCAGCGATGATCACACCTTCATGGGTTTTTTTCTCACCGGATGTCATTAAAACATGCTCATTCGTGACTCTTTCCACTTCGGCATTGAAAATGAATTCTGTATGATGCAGTTTGTTTTTCAACTGTTGGCTAATCCCGCCAATGCCCAATTTGGGGATGGTAGCGTATCCTTCGCCAAACATCTTATAAACAAATTCAAACATTCTACTTGATGTTCTTAAGTCCGGTTCCAGAAATATACCTGCAAAAAAGGGCTTGAAAAACCGGTCAATGATTTTGGAGGAAAAGCCAAATTCAATCAGGTATTCCTCGGTTGTGCTTTCAGGTGATGCGAATATTTCATCCAGAGATTTATGCTTTAATCTCGTATTCAGTTTTAAGATTTTGAGCTTGTCCCCAATAGACCCGATACCTGCCAGCATCGTTGGGATGAGTACTCTCCAATTTCGCAAGGGGTCACCAATAAGGTGGGACTTACCGTTTGCATATACCAAGGCGCCTGACGCTAGCTTGCGTAACTCCAGTTTGTCCATGTCGAGATACTTATTGGCCAAAGGGTAAGCGCTGAGTAAGACCTGAAACCCAAGGTCCAATGCGTACCCTTTTTCGTGAATGGTTTTAACCCTTCCGCCTACTCCATCCGTTTGCTCGATGATGATGGGTTTGTAGCCTTCTTTTTCCAGTTCATAAGCAGCAATCAGTCCGCTTATTCCTGCTCCAATAATGTATATATCTTCTTTGTGTTGCATTGGTTATTCTTTTTTTGACGAGCTAATGGCTCATTAGAAGCATTATCCTCCTCAGTGGCTCCGAGCACATAAAATTGCGAATTGTCTTGTCAAGTTTCATTGAAGTTCAACAATTAAAGTTTAGTGGGCTTCCAAGGTTACTTTGTTCTTCTCTCCAAAGGGGTTTGTTGTATAATTATTTATTTGAATTTCTCCAACATTCAGTGTTTGAGGTAGGATAGTTTCTGCCTGACGATCGGAAAAATTAAGAAGAACCTCGTAAATAAAATATCAGCCTTGACTTTTAATTGCTTCCAATACTTTTTTCGTTAATAACTTGGCTCCTTTTGAATTCAAATGATGCCTATCTTGAAAAAGGTTTTTTTCATTCAAGAAATCACTGTCTTTAGAGTAGTCAATGAATTTGATGCCATACTTTTCACATATTTCTTTACAGATGTCAACTGAGTAGTCATTTCTATACAGGTAATAAACAGGTGAATAAACAACAACCAAGGGGATCTCTTTATCTAGAATGATTTGAATAAACGCTTCAAACACTTCTTGTTTATTCTTATCTATTTCATAGTGACTTTCAGTTTGTATTGAATCAATCTCGTTTTCCCATATCCCTTCTAGGGGAATAAATCCGTTATACGAACCTTTGTTGACCGACCTATTTTTGTTTAACTCCAAATTGCCGATTGCGATGTTGGTAAGCATGGAGTTGTAAGGATAAATTTCAGATGCCAGTTTATACTTTTCAAAGCGTGATTTAAGTACAATGATATCGTGTATTTCAGGGTGTGAATCATAATAAGGTAGTAGTGAAGAAAGTCTATCATAATCCTCTTGGATAAACTCAAATGAGCCAGTAAAATCTAATATGATTTGATCTGGTGTGTACCTATTTAATATAGATTTTAATACTGCGGTCTGATAGAATATAAAATTGCCATCTCGTCCAGTATTGTAGGTCGATAGCCCAGTTTCTTCCTCTATTAATTTCGCATCATAGTGATGATTGGCTCTTGATGTACCGAATACTAAAATGTCTGCTTCAGTTTTCTCAATAGAGAAAGTTGTTCGTTGCAAAAGGCCAGAACTGGTTTGGAAGTAAAAATACTTTAGTGTTTTACCCACTAAAAAGTCGCTTATAAACACGATGAGAAGCCCTATTGATATTGCTATTAAATACCTTTTCATTCTTCAATGGTTAGAATTGAAAATATATGAACTGACTGCCATCAAAAACACCGATTAAAATAATGAGAATCGTTAGCCCTGAATACCACGCATACTTAGATACTTTTGTGTTTGCATAGGGTATGGCTATTTCGATTTCATCAACTAAATCCTTTGCAAACAAAATTGAAATACCCATTAAGCTGTAAATAAACCCGGCATTATCGCCAATAAATAGGCCCCCGGATTCTGTGAACATCCGTTTGATAATGGAAAAGGAATGGCTTAGGTTGTTTGCCCTAAAAAATATCCAAGTAAAATTGATCAAGACGAAAGTTGTAAAGACATGAAATAAGGTGACGACCCTATTTTCAATTTTGATGATTTTGAATCTGAAAATGCTTAAGATCACTTGGAATAGACCATTTAAAGCTCCCCAAATAACGAACGTCCAGTTTGCACCATGCCATAAACCACTGACAACAAAAGTTATCAGTAGATTGAGATACTTTCTACCCTTACTGACTCGATTTCCACCTAAAGGAATGTAGACATAATCTTTAAACCAGGTGGATAAAGAGATGTGCCACCTATGCCAAAAATCTGCACAGTTTTTGGCAAAATAGGGCCGTCTAAAATTAGTCATTAAGTCAAAACCAAGAATCTTTGCACATCCGATGGCTATGTTGGAATAACCTCCAAAATCACAATATATCTGAATAGCAAAGAAAACAGTGGCTACTGTGAGGCTAATAGCACTATGCATATCAGAGTTGTCGTAAACGGAATCAACATAAATGGCAAGCCGGTCGGCAACTACCACTTTCATAAAGTAGCCCCATATAATTAGTTTGGTGCCCTCAATTGCCTTGGTGTAATCAAACGAAATCTTCTTTTTAAACTGTGGAAGTAGGTTTGTTGCCCTTTCTATTGGCCCAGCGACTAATTGAGGGAAGAATGAAACGAAGAGCGCGTATTTTCCGAAGTGTTTTTCATGCTTTAACTTCCTCCGATATACATCAATAGAGTAGCCTACGGCTTGAAATGTATAAAATGAAATACCAACTGGTAGTAAGAGCTTGAATTCGGGGAACTGTACGCGAACACCCAAATAAGTGAGTAAATCAAACACTGACTCACTCAGAAAATTATAGTATTTGAATAAAAATAAAATTCCAAAATTCAACAATATACTGACCAGGAGCAGGATTTTTCTATTCTTCTCACTTCCTGCTTTATCAATTTGGAAAGCACAGGCGTAGGTTATTATAGTTGATAATAAAATTAGAATGGCATAAATAGGTTGCCAATTCATGTAAAAGAAATAGCTCGTGACTAGCAAAAACACCCACCGCACCTTATGCGGGATGATGTAGTATGTGATACATACTGTTGGGAAAAACAGGAGATAAGCAAACGAGTTAAATAACATTTTGACGATTTTATTACCTAATTAGCTGCATCCAAGACTATCATGAGTTGGTAATTCTTTAATATTAGTTCTCCCAAAACATTGTTCGCGAGCATCCGAAATTACTTGATTTTTTTGATGTAGGGAATGATGGATATTTCTCACTGACTAAAGCTAAACTTTCAGTCCTAGATTCTCTAGTGGTGATTGTATTTTCTCTATCACTCGTGGGTTCGTTTAATAGACTAAGGTTACTTAAGAGAGGAGGTCGGCTTAGTTGGGCTTCCGTATTAGCTAATGTTGTACTACTTTTTTATCTGTTGCATAATGACTCCAGAACTTGTGATTTTGACTGACCTATCTCAATGATGCTACCGTCAGAGTTTTTGATGTAAGTGTGCCATTCGGCTCCAATACCCTGAGGTTGTGTCAAGCACTCTACGCGCGTCTTATACCAATCTTTATAGCAGTGCAAGGTATATGCAATTCGAGTGTTAAGAAAACAACGAAACGTGCGCGATCCTAGGGTAGGAGCTTCTAGATAAAGACCAGTTTATCTACTGTGGAACCACCTCCCTCATTCAAGGTTAGCCGTGTACTGACCTTCTTTCAAAAGCACGGTTTCCCTTGTATTGCACCTTTTCCTAAAATGCTTGAGCGTAATATTTTGCGGAGGGGAGAGCATTTTTCACGGTTAGGAATTATGTTAGATCAAAGCCTTCTTTTGGCAAGGAAAATTCTGACAGATCAATCTTAATTAAGAACTATGTTGTTCATTAAAGTTAACGGTTCGGCTATACGTATTTTAGTTTAGTAGAAATTTTGTAAACACTAGTTTTTACTTATTCTCTTAACGCAAAATTTTCTCCATTTTACGCCCCTTGGCCAATTCATCAATCAACTTTTCCATTCGTCTGCAATCGCGGTACAAGGCAAATTCTTCAGATATTTCTTCAATGCGATATCCGCATACTACACCTTTGATCATATATGCATTTTGATGGACTTTAGCTCCTTCAAAAAAATCTCTGAAAGTTCCATTACCGTTAATAAAGGATTCCAATGTACCCTGATCATAACCTGTTAACCACAAAATAACCCTGTCGAGTTCTTCTTTGGTTCTACCGTGCTTTTCTATTCGACTCAGGTAATGAGGATAAATAGATCCGAAATTCATTTTCGCGATTTGCTCATTTTTTTCAGCTGTAACTTGCATATACGTTTTGAATTAGTTGTGGCTATGTTTCATGAATGGTGTCGTAGCCTTGCGCAGAGTACTATGAACTAGACAGTGTCGGCAATCGCTTTATTCTTTTGCAGTAGGTATTTTTTTAATGAGTTCAGCATTTTGATCATTTTTAGCACTATAGGACATGACTAAAGTTCCTTTATGGCCATCGTTCGCTTCTACAGCGAAAACTATGGTATCATCTTGTGGATTTGTCATCCCCTCAAATCGATAGTTTTTCACTGTTTTCAAATCTTCCGGGAGGTATCTCTTGGAGGTAATACTGCCAATAATTCTGTTGCCTTCTGCCCTAAATCCATCTTTATAACCTTCTTTGGTAAGGGCGTTTGTGGCCTGAGAAAGCGTATCAAAATTATCTTTATGCATAATACTTATCGTTTAATAGTAATTCGTCTCAACGTTGGTAAACCAAAGGTGAGGTTTGAATCTAATTTAAACATGAAAAAGGCAAAGCGCAGCTTTGGCTGGGGAAACAGTGATGCTTCTGCAGCTCCAGTGGCCGCATTGCGTATAGGTTTTGTTGGGGGCAGTTCTTATTTCAGTCATAAGTTGCTATCCACTTAATTCTCTTGTCAATAAAGTCATATAAGGCCATTATTTCCTTTGTGGGATCATTGCCGCCTTGCGTTACTTCTTTTTCAAAGTCTATGTAAAAATTGGTGTTGTTTCGATTGTCTGCAAAGTAACCTCTGTAATTCCAAGATTCAGCCGTATCAACAGGTGACTTGTTTACTGGCTCAAGTACTTTAAACAAGCTGTCAACTTGACCTTGGTCGATAATGGAATAGGCTTTATAGGTAAACCTTGCATGCCTGAAGTAACTCCTTGTTGCTAGAAAGCAGCAGTCAAGTTTTCTTATTACGAAGATATGATAAGCCCACAGGTCCATGTTTGGTCCAAATTGAAAGGCGATTTCAATTTCTGGTTTGTTCTTATAGAAATTGATAAAGTCAATATGATCTGCGTGATAGTTACTCGGCACGTAATCATTCCAATATTTTGTGAATTTAGTTGTGTCAGGGTTTTCAATATCTCTGTACCATAGTCGTCTGTTTTCTTGTGGGTCTATCCCGTAAAGACTATCTGCTCGGAAGGCTGTAGTGTCGTATTGTACTATACGATTAAAGTCCTTGTCCGTTATTGTCTGTAAAGCTTGATTCGTGTCGCACTTGCAGTCAACACCTGATGTATTGTCAGCTGTTTGTTGAACAGTCGAGCTGCACTGTCCGAAGAGGGTTAATGCCGTTAAAAGAAATATGGTCGTCTTAGTCATCATTATGAAATTGCGCCCCATGTTCAAAGGCATCAACCGTGAATTATGGAGGGATATCAAAATCTTCCATTTTGATATATTTTCACAGCTGATTTTCGAGTTAATAATTATCCATAAGATACGATTGAAATTCTTGATTTTGAATATTCCGGGAATAAGATCGGTTGACAAGGTTGGCCTGTCATGGTTTATACCGGATGTTGGGTATTAGTGCTTTGGTGTGAGATCTGTGGGTTATTAGTGTTTTGGCGGCCAGTCTTGTGCTTCCGCTAAAGCTTTAGCGACACGCGGTGCTTCGAACGTTGGGATTAATGAATAGGCTGAGAGCGCAGCGGAAGTCTATGTCCCTCGCGGGGCATTAATCCCAACGGTTAGTATATGAAGCGTAGCATCCCGCAGGGTGCTATGATTTCATATACAGTGTTACCTGCTTTTACTTTCTTCTTTTAATTGCCAAAGAAAGAACGCATCGTTTTCTTTTATTTGACCCATTTCTCTTGTGCGATTAACATGTTCTAAAACAAAGGCTCCAATTGCTCCTGTTGCACCAGCAATAAGAGTTTTTAAATCCCCAAACCCTAGATAAGAAATAGTATTCAACCCCATTAGATTTGTTAAAATCACAGAATCTCTTAATGATTTCATTTTTCCAACTCGCTTAATTTTTTGGTCTATCTTACTCAAATTATCATCAATTAAATTCCTTTTTACGTACTTCACTTCTTCAACAAATTCAGGAGTACCTACAATTTCTTTGATTTGTTTTATAGAATTAATTAGAGACCTACTAAAATTTCCAAATTCATCATAATTGTCCTCTTTTATTTTTGATATTGTTTCAATGTCAACATTCTCAAAATATGGGAATTGAATTGATAGAAGTGATTCAATATTCGGTTCATTGAAATATTCATATTTTTCAAAAAATGGAATTGCATTAAATTGTTCTGCTAATACAACCTTGTGTTTATTCCACAATTCTTGCTCAATCTTAAAAGGGGGGATAAATGGGCTGTAGACGATTTTCCCAGTCTTCAAATATGGTTTCCCAGAGTTTGACAACCAGTTTACAAATTCAAGCGGAATTCTGTTATACGAAAAACTAGTTGCATATACCATATCATGACCATTATTCAAATTACATTCTGTACTAGTCCAATAGAATTGTTCTGGTCTATGTTTAAGTGTAAATGGCGAAGGTCTTAAGTTTTTCAATTTATCAATCACATCATCTAAATAACCAGGTTTATATGAGTCTTTAGGGTGAGGAATTGACATTTTATGTAGTTTGTCACTAGTCCAATCTCGAGTATCACGTAAAACAATAGTATCCGATAATAGAAACAATTTTTTAGATAACACTTCAAATCGGTTAAAGTCAGAAATGTTAACCATTACCTTATATCCGTCTTCATTCACAAGTGCTGCTGAAAGAGCATCTGCGTTTGCTCTATACCAGAACTCAATTAAACCTTCTAATTCTTGAGGGTCTTGTTCTATAAAATCAAATAGGTCTTGCTGGATTCGTGCTAACATTTTTAAGTTTTTATTGCAGGTAACGTTGGCTAACGCTCACTTTTAAGAGCGTTATATTTCATATAGTTTAACAAAAGTGAGCGTTAGCCAACATAATTCCTGCGTATAACGCTCATTACTAAAGCTAACCATTGAAGTTCATTTTGTCCAAAGGTGATTGTATTTTTTCCCATCCTTTGTGAGTGATGTGTGTATAAATTTCTGTCGTTCTGCTTGAGTTATGACCCAACAGCACCTGAATATACCTTATGTCTACTCCCGTTTCAAGTAGATGGGTGGCGAAACTGTGTCTTAATGCATGCAATGTAATTTTCTTTTTAACTCCAGAGTTTTTCACAGCTTTGGCAAAAACACTCCTAAGACTTGTTGTACTGTACACACCTCCGTCTTGTCCTTCAAATAAATATTCCTTGGGTCTATACTTTTTAAAATATTCTCGGAGCACACTCAGTGCTTTTTGCGATAGAATGGTCACTCTGTCTTTCTTACCCTTTCCGCCACGAACAAACACACGCATTTGCTCTCCATCAATATCCGAAATGCGCGGGTTAATATACCGGCTTGAAAACGTGTCCTATGAACCAACGAAAGCATTGCCTTATGCTTCAGTCTAAAATCTAACGTCTAAAGTCTCCTGTCTATAATCTAAACTCTGTCAGCCACCCAATCCTTGGCAGCCATAAAGGCTTTGATCCATGGGCTTAGTACATCTCCTTTTTTGTCAGCAGGGTAATTGCCCCAGTTCCATGGGAAGACTGAGCGCTCAAAGTGTGGCATAATGGCCAAATGACGTCCGTCTTTGCTAGCCAAACCAGCGACATGGTAGTCAGAACCATTTGGTGAGGCTGGATAAGCTTCATGCGAGTATTTCGCAATCACATGATAGTCACCTTCTGCTTCAGGCAGTTTAAAACGGCCTTCACCGTGTGCTACCCAAATACCAAGCCTTGAACCCGCGAGTCCGCTGAGCATTACCGAGTTGTTTTCTGGAATGGTCACGTTGACAAAACCAGACTCAAACTTATGGGCAATGTTATGGTCTAGCTTAGGGTGTACCTTGTGCTCAGGGTAGAGCAAGCCGAGTTCACCCATCAATTGGCAACCGTTACATATGCCCAAGGAAATGGTGTCTTCACGGGCATAGAAGTTGTCCAGTGCCAACTTGGCCTTCTCATTGTAAAGGAAGGCACCGGCCCAGCCTTTAGCAGAACCTAAAACGTCTGAGTTAGAGAATCCACCCACAAAGGTGATAAAGTTTACATCGCTCAAGTCTTCGGCACCGGAGATTAAGTCTGTCATGTGGACATCCTTCACATCAAAACCTGCCAGGTGCATGGCATAAGCCATTTCTCTGTCGCCATTCACGCCTTTTTCACGGATAATGGCTGCTTTGATGCCTGTCTTTCCTGTGCGGTCAGGATCAAGCCCTAAAGCCGCATATTGTCCTTCGAATCCTTCAGGGAAGGTGAATGACAGAGGTTGTTTTTTGTAATTGTCAAAACGCTCTTTGGCCAAAGCCTCGCCAGATTGTTTCTGATCAAGTAGGTAAGAGGTTTTGTACCAAGTGTCTCTTAGACTGGCTATGTCTAGTAAATAGCTCTGTGTATTCGTTTGGATAGATAAGATCGGTTCGCCAATTGGACTACCGATTTCTAAGTAGGAAGCTTCAATGGTGTCGAAGAGTGTTTTAATGTCTTCCAAGTCTTCATTGGCTACTTGGATCACCAAAGCAGGTTGCTCAGAAAAGAAAGTAGCGATATCATCAATGCCCTTGATTGCTTTAAGATTTGCAGCAATGCCGAGGTCTACCTGGGCGAAGGTCATTTCGAGCAGGGCGGTAATCAATCCACCGGCAGAGACGTCATGTCCGGCTAAGATTTTCCCTTCCTTAATCATGGCTTGTACCATGTTAAAGGTATTGGCAAAGCGATCTGCATCGTCAACGGTAGGAGCTGAGGTGCCCACCTTACCGACAATTTGAGCAAAAGAACTTCCGCCTAATTTGAACTCGCCATCGGAAAGATTGATGTAAAGGAGCGTAGACTCAAAGTTGGGTTGAAGTACTGGCTCAACTACTTGCTTTAAGTCGGTGACTTCAGCCCCGGCAGAGATAATTACTGTACCTGGCGAGTACACCACGCCATCCTTATACTTCTGAGTCATAGACATAGAGTCCTTACCCGTTGGAATGTTAATACCTAAGTCGCAAGCGAAGTCAGAAACGGCTTCCACTGCTTTGTACAGTCTGGCATTCTCACCTTCGTTTTTCGCAGGCCACATCCAGTTTGCACTTAGAGAGATACCACTCAAACCGTTCTCAATCGGTGCCCAAACAATGTTAGTCAATGCTTCGGCAATAGAAAGTTGAGAACCCGCCACTGGGTCTACCAAGGCTGATACTGGCGCATGGCCGATAGAAGTGGCAATGCCTTTTTTGCCTCTGTAATCAAGCGCCATCACGCCTACATTGTTCAAGGGGAGTTGTAGTGGCCCTGCGGTCTGCTGTTTCGCCACGCGCCCTGTCACACAGCGGTCAACTTTGTTGGTTAACCAATCCTTACAGGCAACAGCTTCTAGTTGAAGTACGCCATTTAAATATTCTTGGAGCTTCTTGATGTCGTATGTGACATCGCTGAAGTTGGCATCGATCGTTTTGTCTTCCAAAATCGTTTTTGGAGACGATCCGAACATGTGCGCTAAGTTCCAGTCGATTGGGTTTTCACCCGACACTTTATTCTCAAACTTAAAGTGCATGTCGCCTGTGGTTTCTCCCACCACATAAAATGGAGCTCTTTCGCGTTGCGCGACTTTCTCCATATAGGCAATGTCTTGGTCTTTGATCACAAGTCCCATGCGTTCTTGAGACTCGTTGCCGATAATTTCTTTGTCCGATAGGGTAGGGTCGCCTACAGGAAGTTTTTTGACATCAATGGTTCCACCAGTTTCTTCCACTAGTTCGGAAAGGCAATTCAAATGACCACCTGCTCCATGATCGTGAATCGATACGATGGGGTTTTTACCCGACTCAGACATCGCACGTACTGCATTGTACACACGTTTCTGCATTTCCGGGTTAGATCGTTGAATTGCGTTTAACTCAATACCGCTGGAGAACTCACCTGTATCTACCGAAGAAACCGCACTACCACCCATTCCTATGCGGTAGTTATCACCACCCATTACCACAATTTTATCACCCTTGTCTGGTGTCGCTTTTAGGGCGTGCTCTTTCTTTCCATAACCAATGCCTCCAGCTAACATGATCACTTTGTCGAAACCATGTCTTTTGCCGCCTTCTTCATGCTCGAAAGTCAAAACAGATCCTGCTATCAATGGTTGACCAAACTTGTTACCGAAATCACTAGCACCATTTGATGCCTTGATCAGAATGTCCATCGGTGTTTGGTATAACCACTTGCGCTCGGGCATATTGGCTTCCCAATCACGACCATTCTCTAAACGAGAGTAAGAGGTCATGTATACGGCTGTTCCAGCCAAAGGCATAGAACCTTTTCCGCCAGCCATTCTATCTCTTATTTCTCCGCCAGCACCGGTGGCTGCACCATTGAAAGGCTCAACCGTGGTTGGGAAGTTATGTGTTTCGGCTTTTAAAGAAATTACCGATTCAAAGTCTGAAGTCTCAAACCAATCGGCTTTGTCTTGCGTAGCTGGCGCGAATTGCTCAACGACTGGGCCTTGGGTAAAGGCTACATTGTCTTTATAGGCCGAAACTAATCCTTCAGGCTTCTCATTAGAGGTTTTTCGGATCATTTTGAACAGAGAGCTTGGCATTTCCTGTCCATCGATGATAAAGACACCATTGAATATTTTATGGCGACAGTGCTCTGAATTGACCTGAGAAAAGCCGAAAACTTCACCATCTGTAAGCTTTCTGCCTAGCTTATCGCTGACCTCGTTCAGGTAGTCAACCTCTTCCCGGCTTAGTGCCAAACCTTCGGCTTGATTATAAGCTGCAATATCTTCGATATGACGAACCGCCTCTGGCTCAATATCAATTGTAAACAGACTTTGATCCAATCCTTTGTAAAGCACCTGTAGCATGGGGTCGAAGGCTGTGTTTTCGCTTTCAACCTTCTCGAACTCCTCGATCCGTTGAATGCCCTGAACGCCCATGTTTTGGGTAATCTCCACGGCATTGGTACTCCAAGGGGTGATCATTTCTTTTCTTGGACCAACAAAAAAGCCCTTCAGCGTTTCGCCTTGTATCAGTGAGGCATTTCCGAAGAGCCATTCAAGTTTTGGAAGGTCTTGTGAGGCGAGTTGGGAAGTGAGGCCAATAGCATAAATTTTGCCCGCCCCGGCATCGAAAAATTGGATCATTAGAACGATTGGTTTTTGGGTGTTATTACCGCTGGCAAAATTAAGGAATTCTTTGAGTTTTCACTGACTAATGTCATTGCCGAAGACGTATTTCTATCAACCTCAACAACGCATGTGGTAGCGTACTACAAACGAAAGCCCCTTCTGCGGTAGAAGAGGCTTTGATCATTCAAATTCTAACTGCTTAGTCTTTCTTTTTTACCGTAGGGTAAACAACTCCCAACTGATCCAGATAACTCCCATACTTTGTCTCGTCATAATAGAACTTCTCTAACTGAGGTCTAAACTGATCTGCTATATTCTTGTTGAGATAAACAGGAGGCATGTCACTGGCCGAAATCATCGGTTTATACTTCGTTTCCTTACTTTGTACGTTGTTGAAGTAATCTTTAGCCTGATCGACTAGCTCTGGTTTCAAGAAGAAATCAAGTATAGTCATCGCCTCGGCTTGCGCACCCTTTGTGGCTCCTTTGTGCGCAATTGGTGTTGCCATAGCTATGGCATTACTCCAGTGGTGTCCTTGTAGGCCCGGAATGTTGGAAGGGAATCTCATCGTTACTGTAGGAATCTTCCAGCTTACATCGCCAATATCATCAGAGCCGCCACTTCTGGGTGTGGTTACTGGCAGGCCGAGGGAAGAGAGCTTTGTGTTCAAGCCTCTTGGATTGGATGATCCAACTTCTGTTTGAACAGCTTTTGCCAACTGTTGATCTGCTTCGGACCATTCAGGTAACCCAACTTGCTTAATGTTTTCGTACATGGTCTCGGCAATCACTTTGTTGAAGTGACGAGGCCATGCGGTACCCAAAATTTTTGAAGTCATTTCAGTATCTGTCATCAAAGCGGCACCCTTTGCTATGTTATTCGCATCGGCATACATGTCCATAATACCTTCATAAGTAACATCTCGGAAGTAGTACCAAATAGATGCTTTAGAAGGAACCACATTCGGTTGGTCTCCACCATCGGTAATGATTGAGTGAGATCTTTTGAGTGGGTGGAGGTGCTCTCTTTTATAATTCCAGCCTACACTCATCAATTCAACCGCGTCCAAAGCGCTTCTGCCTCTCCAAGGTGAGCCTGCACCATGGGCTGCTTCACCATTAAAAGTGTATTCAACTGAAATCAAACCAGTGCCAGAAGCTTGTCCATAGGAAACTGATAGATTGCTGCTGACATGAGTGAAAATACACATGTCGATATCATCAAACATACCGTCTCTGGCGTACCAAGCCTTAGCAGCCACTAATTCTTCTGCAATACCTGGCCATAAAATCAATGTTCCTCCTATGTTTTCTCTTTCCATAATTTGTTTTACCGCCAGTGCCGCTGTGATGTTTAATGGAATACCTGCATTATGACCTTCTCCATGACCAGGAGCACCTTCGACCATAGGTTTGTGATAGGCTACACCCGGATATTGAGAAGCTTTTGGTATACAGTCTACATCGCTTCCTAGAGCGATAGTAGGCCCTTCACCGTTACTCCACTTCGCAAACCAAGCAGTCGGGATTCCTGAGACGGATTCAGTGATTTCGAAGCCGTTTTCTTTGAGGATGTTAGTAAGGTACTTAGATGATTCAAACTCTTGAAAACCTAATTCTGCAAAACTGAAGATCTTGTCAATCATGACTTGCGTTTGCTTTGCATTGGCTTCAACAAGCGCAGAAGCCTCATTTTTCAATTTTTCAATTTGCTTCTTAGCGTATTTCTTTTGTGCAAATGCTGTAGAGCTGATTAGAACAAAGCAGCATAAGGCGAGGAGGGTGAATTTGAATCGTTGCATCATTTTCTTTAAGGTTGATTCATCCAAAATAAGAAAATTATGCTTGACCTCACTGCAAAGAGGTACTAAGGAAGTAGTAAATCAACGGAGCCAGAGGGTCTGACTCCGTTGAGTCTTCGTTTAGTCAATGCCAATGTCTAAGTGTTTTGGACACTCTACACTATAGCCGAACTCTATCACGCGTTTTTCACCTGGCTTGAGCTGTATTTTCCAGACTATTATACCAGTTTCTTTGTCTAATAACCCATCAGATAAATCGTTGGCGATTACTTTATAGTCACTACTTGCCGCTAGCGGTATTTGATCAAAAATGTTGACATTGGTTTGAGTTGATTTTGTATTGACAATTGTGATTTCAAATTTGCGCTCTTCTCGTTTTTTGTTACTCAGGAACTTTGATTTTTCAAACTCCTTCAATCTCTTTCGGTTGACAACTATGCCTTCATCTTTGCCTAAAGAAATCTCTAAAGTATCACTACCAACGCTAGTATCGATAAGGGATTTCCCTACGAAGCTTTCTTCAAAATATAAGTTTGACTCACCATCTAATAATTTTAATTTTTCCCATTGTGGAATCTTAGCCACCAAATAAGCATTTTCTCTTGCTTTTGGGCTGGAGTAATAGATATAGTCGGCTTCTATTTCGCGGGTTTGAATGTCTACCATTTCAAACTGGCCAGAGCTTGGTATGTCATAAGGTAGCTCAATTTCATAAACAAAGGAGGTCTGATAGTCGATGATATTGACGGGAAGAGGCGCTTTCTCTTTCTTTCTACCGACACGGCCTATACTGTATCCTAGGGATTTTTTCTCGCGCGCTATGCCTTGGGCCGTGACCACGATTTCTTCTAAATCTGTAAACTCTGGCTTCAGCCTTATGTCGATTGTAGACCTACTTCCTATTCTAGTTTCTTGTGTTTCATAGCCCAAGTATTTGAAGACCAATTTATTCTCCCCATTGGGTACTTGAATGTTGTAATGGCCATTGATATCAGTTGGAGTTCCAATTGTTGTGCCCTTAACAACTACTGTGACTTGGGGTAGGGGTAAGCCGTCATCGGCACCAACAACACGCCCAGAAATCTGGCCTTGTCCATCATATTGGTTCATATACCTATTTACACCTCCTAAATAAAATGGGTTCAGTTCTGGTGCTGTCCCGCTCGATTCTAGATCGCCAGAACTTAAAGTCAGTTTTATATGCTTCCAATCTATACCAGTATTTTGAAACACTCGTGCCTTATAGGTTAGTGAGATGGGACTTTCCACATTTATAGCTCGAACGTCATATGCAGGAAACCAACCAGCTTCTGAGACTGCATAACTGACATTGATTTCTTTTTTTACTGCTCTTTCGGAACTAACCACTAAATAGATGTTAGAAGTGGACTCTTTTTGTTCAATCTTATATGATCTAACCTGTGCATCTATCTCTTGAATCTTCTCATTGAGGTTTCGCTTTTTTACGGTTTCTTGGAATTTTCTATTCGCATTATCCCGAAATTTTTTAGTGAAATATTCTAAAGCGTTTTGGTAATCTTGACCTCTTGTTCCTTGAGCACCGATTACTTTCATGTTTTTGGAAAGTAATTCAGCCTCTGTTTTAAGTATGGAAATGTTCTTATCCGTCATTTCTAAAGTATCAAAAAGCAAGTGGCGTTCACGCAATAAGGAGTCAACTTTTTCAGGCGTATTGGTTTCAATAAAGTCGACTTCATGTCTAACTGAAAGAATGGTAATGTCTTCGCCTGAAATCTGAATTGTTTTTGGGTCTAGGTTGGCTGATAGCCGTGTAAGTTTGAACTCGTTCTTGCCTTTTTTTAGGTCAAGCGAAGCCACTCTTTTCAGTTCAGCACCTTGTGTATAAATTTTGGCAGCAACTAATTTGGATTCTAAATCTGACTGTCCATGGGCAATAGAAGCGGCCATGAACATTACAAAAAGTAATGTTAAAGATCTCATATGTAGTATAGTTTAAGGTTTTCAATTTGCATCATTGTTCATATGATGCATTCCCAAACCTTATTCCATAATAAAGCCTGAGGTTTTTCAATTAGGCGGCCGCCTTACCAATCAAACAATATAAAAACCATTTAACCCTTACTATAACCGAATTTTGTTTTATACATGAGATATGAGGATGTAGGTGTTTCTCTCAAAAAATGAGGCTTGATCCTTAAAGCCTTTCCCAGTTAGTGGGCTACTTCCAGGGCTAAACTGTAGTGGGGTATTTTTCTTGGATTTGATACTTTAAGAGTTTACTCGTTTGATATGTGAAGCTCAAGACTTATATGCTTTTAGTTGGGATTTGGTCTGAATTCACTATTTTTAAGAGTAAATCAATTCACACAATTTTAAATACACAAGAACTATGGCAATCAAAGAAAGCTTAGATGCAAACAAGGACTTTATTCTCGAAAGTCTACCTACCCAAGAATTGAAGGATGAATTTTTAGCGAGTCTGGATAAAGTAGAAGATCTAGTGCCTCCAACTGTTGATGAACAGATTGCAGAGGCGCAAGCACCAGACCATGTGAGTGAAGAACTTTATGAAGCTGTGAAGAAAGAGTTAGCATCGACTACTCCTGTTCCGAAAATGACAGCGGAAGAAGAAAAAGCAGCTATGGAAGAGTCCCTTAAGACGGTATCTACTGAGCCGAACGAAGAAGAATAGGCTAAATTAGCTCAAAACATTTGAAAGTCACTCCGATATTTCGGGGTGACTTTTTTGATGAGGCCAGTTTCTGAAAATTGGAAAGGCATGGTTTCCTCTATAGATAAAGGTATTGTATGCAATATACTATTTGATTTGAAGGGTAATTTTAGGGTGTGTTTTAGGCGCGATAATCGCGTTGAGCACTTTGAAGCTCATTTCAAAAGATTCCTTCACCTCTAAAGTTTTTACTTTAATAACGGTTGTTTCTTGTGGGGCAATCTTAATGATATCGGCTTGTCCATGTAGGGTGTAGGGTGACAAGTTTTCAAGCATAAATTCTGTATCACTAATGTTCTTTATGGTTACAGTTGCTACCTCAGACCTACTAGGGTAGGTCATGGATTCAACTGACAACGAAGCATCAAGTAATAGTTGAACATTCTGTTCTTTACCGATAAGCGTGTTTTTATACCAAGCCACAGTTCTTCCAGCCATGAGTGCCTCGCGTAAAGAAGCTTCAGTTTTCTCTTTTGCAAAAACTAACGTGACTGGTCTATGACCACCATGTTCTGGCTCATAATCCCAATCAATGAGCCCATGAATATCAGACGTACCAATTATGGTCAAGTCATTGTCAAGTGCAATTTGTAATGCCTCATCCGAATACATCTGCCCATTGACCACTTCTATTCCATGAAGAAGGTTGTTTTGAATTAACTTTTGATGCATTTGGGTGAGCGTGGCCATCCCATCTGATTTTTGACTAATCCATGCCGGGTGATTCCAGAAAGTGAAACCTCCTTGGTTCGCAGCTTCCTGAAATACGGCCTCGGCATCTTCCTTGATGAGCTTGTTGGCATCATCAATAAATACTGTGTTGTTGTGTCCTGGGGGCATCCTTCTGGTTATTTCTGATCCTTTTACGATCAACAGGCCACTATTCTCAGCAATTTTTACTGCTAAGTCAAAAGATCTATTTCTATTAGGATGAGGGATGTCGTTTTTATGTGGTTGATATTCAATGTGCTCTGTCAAGGAAATAACATCCAGCCCATCTTTAAGTGCTTCTTGAACTCTAATGTCTGGCCAAACAGCCCCATCAGAAAATACTGTGTGAATATGCAGGTCGGTTTTTAAGGTCAGATAACCTTCTACATTTGGAAAGACTATTTTTCGCCCGAATGAGTGATTATGATTTTGGGCAGATATTGCCGAGCTACTTAAAATGAATAAGAAAAAGGCTAGTCTTTTCATGGCGATTGGTTTCCATAAATGTACAGACTAGGTATTACCTGTTGATTAACCAGGCATGATTAAATGGTGAAAGAGAGCGTGTTCCAGCTTACCACTTAATTGTCTTCAGTGTCGTTACATACTGTTGGATCATAAGGCGTAATTGATAATGTATTTTCACTATCAGTATCCGATATTTCAAGCCAATAGGTAGCACCATTCTCCAGCATGGTAATATTGCTTAAGTCTAAGACAACATCTTCTTGAACAACCTCACCGTCTAAGGTCACTTTTATAGCTGAAATGCCCTCAATGTCAAAACTATACCAGCAACTGAGCAAGCCTGTGGAAATGGGTGAGAGTCTTACATTCTCGGGCTCGGTTGTAGTCCTTAAAATCTCATAGCCTAGAATATCTTGTGATGTATTGTTGAAAATGGTGAAATTTACGAGGTTTGGATTAATTGCTCCACAGTTTGGAGGTGCGATGCATAACGGTTCAACGTCTTCATTTGAACAGCCAAATGCTAGTATTGCTGTAACCATTGCGAGAAGTAATCTCTTTTTCATAGGTAAAGTAGTTTCCTGACTTGCTAATCTGACACGAGAGCCCCTAAATTAGTTGTAAGTGAAATATTTTAGCAAATGAAGTCTCATGATTGTAGGTGGTGATTCCAACTATTCCCTAGTTGGTCTTGTCAAATGAGCAGTGTGTCACGTGATGACGTGTCTTATATATTCTTTCAAAACTTGTAAATAAACTGGGACAGCTTATTGGTGATGAGAAAGGATGTTTATTCATATAAAAAGGTTGTTGCATAAATGAATGCATATGAAAAGGTCAATAATACTCTCTATCATTTTTTGTGGTTTGGTCGCCACCAGTTGCTGTAAAAAATGCGATTTAGCGTTTGAGGAGCCCGAACTAGTCCATCTGAAATATGAGTTTACAGGTACTCGCACGTTCAGGAGTGGGAGTGGAGCTGAAGTATCCCTTCGCTATGATGGGAGGAATGTTGAAGATAGTGGTAAGACATGTGGAGGGTTTGGCCAGCCTGACCCTGACTTTTGTGCTTCTAACGCTGCTCAAAAATTTGACGTGTCAGGAGGCATAGCAAACTTTTCGGTGGAATTGAACAAGTTTAGAGATGAGACTTCGATTCCTGAACTCAGAATGCTAATCAGTATGGGAGAGGCAAATATCTATGTGTTCTTTGATGGCAACGCCATCGACCCTTCTGTAGACAATCGTACATCTACAGTTACCATTAATGGCACTGACTATGACGATGTACTCACTTATTTCTTTGACCCGAATACAGACTGTAAACAACCTAACAGTGCTAATTGTGTAGATGGAAATGACATTGTAGGTATGGATTTCAGTCTGTCCGCTGGGCTTCTACGGTTTCAAGTGCATAATGGCCTTCAAACACCCAATGATGTTTACACGCTGGTTAACTAATAGCGTTCACCATTGATGAATACCTGATCAATCCAATTAACACCAAAATTATAGGAAATGGAGTTAAGGCCTCTATTGGGTTTGGAAACGATGAAGTTTGCGCGTTTGCCAGGCGTGATGGTTCCTAATTCATGCTCCAGTTCTAGGGCAAATGCTGCATTGTAGGTAGTCGCATTAAATGCTTCTTCAGGCAGAAGTTTCATTTTCATAGTGGCCAGACTGTTGATCAAGCTCATGTTAAATGAAGGAGCCGATCCAGGGTTAAAATCAGATGCAAGTACTAGAGGGAGGCCGCTTTCTATGATCTTCTTAGCAGGCGTATATGGTATATTGATGAAAAAGGAACATGCGGGTAATCCAACCGGAATGGTGTCCGAGTCCTTCAGCATAAGCATTTCTTCTTCTGGTAAAACTTCCAAGTGGTCCACTGAAACTGCACCGAACTCAATGGCTTTTTCTACCCCACCTATGGCGTTAAATTGGTTTACGTGTACTTTAGGCTTCAGATCATATTTCTCACCTGCCTCTAAAATATGACACATTTGGTCTACTGAGAAATAGCCGTCTTCACAAAAGCAATCAATGTAATCAGCTATTTGTTGAGAGTAAATTTCAGGCAGCATCTCCTGTAGTAAGGTGTTCATGTACTTATCATGATCCGCATGTGGAAATGCATGTGCACCCAGAAAGGTAGACTTGATTGGGATCGGGAATTCTTGTTTTAGCTGGGCAATTACTTGAAGCATTTTAATCTCTGCTTCTAATGTTAGGCCGTAGCCACTTTTAATTTCTATGGCGCCAGTGCCACTTTGGATGGCTTCGGTAAGTCTTTGGCGAGCAGCCTCTAGCAGCACTTCGAGAGGCGTTTGTTGAAGTTTTTTCACTGAGTTGATAATTCCGCCACCGGCCTCGGCTATGGCTTGGTAGTCCATGCCTTTAATCTTCATTACAAATTCCTCATCACGATCAGCAGCAAAGACTAGGTGTGTATGTGAGTCGATAAAAGTGGGGGTAACCATTCTTCCATTAAGGTCAACGGTTTCGTAGCTATCATCAGAGATAAAGTCATCCATTGCGCCATAGCCTTCAATGATGCCATCTTTGACTTTAAGCCAAGCATTTTCAAGCGTGGGTACATCGGCCATCAGAGCACCACGAAGGATTTTCGTCCCAAACTTTCTTACCTGAACAAGACTACCAATGTTTACGAAGACTTTTTGCATGGTCGAAGTTACTATTTTTGATTATTAATCGTCATGCTGCCCCGAAGCTTCGGGGTGTTTCAGTGTCTGGTAGACCCCGATATGAGTTCAGGGTTAGGTAAATAGGTTTTGAATTAATTCGTCTTCGACAATATTCGGTTTTGTGACTTTGAGTTTGGGTTCAGCCTTCATGGCACGGTCAATGGCGCTCATGGCATGCGGGTTTCGTGCCCAGTTTCTTCGCGCAATGCCATTGTTGACATCCCAAAAAAGCATGCTTTTGAGTTTCTCATCAGCCGCAGCAGAGCCATCGAGTAGCATGCCAAAGCCGCCATTCATAACTTCACCCCAACCTACACCACCACCGTTGTGCAACGACACCCATGTGGCGCCTCTAAAGGCATCGCCTACAAAGTTTTGTACGGCCATGTCTGCGGTGAATTGACTGCCATCATAGATATTAGAGGTCTCCCTGTATGGAGAATCTGTACCCGAGACATCATGATGATCGCGACCCAATACAATCGGTCCGGTTTCGCCCTTTTCGATCGCTTTATTGAATGCTGAAGCGATTCTCATTCTTCCTTCAGCATCAGCATATAGAATGCGTGCTTGCGAACCGACAACCAGTTGATTCTTCTTCGCTTCTTTCACCCAATGTAAATTGTCCTCCAATTGAGGTTTGATTTCTTCTGGTGCTTCCTTGAGCATTTGCTCAATCACATGAGCAGCAATTTCATCTGTTCTGTCTAAGTCCTCAGGTTTCCCTGAAGCACAAACCCATCTAAAAGGACCAAAACCGTAATCAAAGCAGAGTGGTCCCATGATGTCTTGCACATAAGATGGGTACTTAAAGTCTTTTGAATTTGCCTTGAAGACATCAGCTCCGGCACGACCTGCTTCCAATAAGAAGGCATTGCCATAGTCAAAGAAGTAGGTGCCTCTTTTGGTTTGTCTATTAATGGCTTCTGCGTGTCTTCGGAGCGTTTTGTAGACTTCGGCCTTAAATGCTTCAGGTTGCTCCGCCATCATTTGATTGGCAGCCTCATAACTCATTCCGACAGGGTAATAGCCACCAGCAAATGGGTTGTGCAATGAGGTTTGGTCTGAGCCAAAGTCTATGGTCAATCCTGCTTTTTCGAAGCCTTCCCATACATCAACAATATTTCCTAAATAGGCGAAAGAAGTGTTTTTTCCTTCCTTTCGAGCAAACTCCACTTCAGTAACGAGTTCGTCAATGTCTTCGACAACGATGTCTACCCAGCCTTGCTCTTGACGTTTATAGGCCGCTTTGGGGTTGACTTCAGCCGTAACCGAAACTAGCCCTGCAATTTTAGCGGCTTTAGGTTGTGCACCACTCATTCCACCTAAGCCAGAGGTGACAAATAGTAGTCCTTCGAAGTTCCCATTAGGTCGTTTCATGCGTGCTGCATTCAATACGGTAATGGTGGTGCCATGCACGATGCCCTGTGGGCCTATGTACATGTAAGAGCCTGCTGTCATTTGACCGTATTGCGTTACGCCAAGGGCATTGAATTTCTCCCAATCGTCTGGCTTGGAATAATTAGGTATCATCATGCCGTTGGTGACAACTACTCTTGGAGCATTTTCATTAGAAGGAAAGAGGCCCATGGGGTGACCTGAATACATGACCAAGGTTTGGTCATTAGTCATTTCGGTCAAATATTTCATTGTTAATCTATACTGTGCCCAGTTCTGGAAAACAGCTCCGTTTCCTCCGTAAGTGATCAATTCATAGGGGTGTTGTGCAACCTTAGGGTCAAGGTTATTCTGGATCATTAGCATGATAGCCTTGGCCTGTTCGGACTTTCCGGGATATTCATTGATGCGCTGAGCACTGATGAATTCCTTGGGCATAAAGCGATACATATAGATTCGACCAAAGTCATCCAGTTCTTGTAAAAATTCAGGTGCCAAGGTGGCGTGCCAATCGGCAGGGAAGTATCTCAAGGCATTCCTGAGGGCTAATTTTTTTTCAGTGACGGATAAGATGTCCTTTCTTTTTGGCGCACGGTTTATGGAAGCATCAAAAACGGGTGCTGTCGGTAAAATGGAAGGTATTCCTTCTGCGATGTTTTGTTGAAATGTATTCATACTAGTAAACTTCAAAAAGGTCGTGATGTACGCTGCTCAGTGCTTCAGAATTCAAATCATTACATATGTCTAGAAAAGCTCTCTTTTGAATGATTTTATGTGCTTTTTCAATGTCCTTGGAAAAGATTCGATCTTCTTCAGCATGGTCAATTTTACTCCTTGTATGGGCATGACAGGCTTCTAGAATTTCACCCGATTTCAATGGGCGCCTGAAATCAAAAGCCTGTGCTGCGCAAAGCAATTCAATGGCAAGAATATGTTCCAAGTTACCAATGATTTCCAATGCCTTTCGACCACTTATTGACCCCATACTCACATGGTCTTCTTGACCAAGCGAGGTAGGTACACTATCGGCACTTGCCGGGAAGCAAAGGCTTTTATTTTCGCTAACCAGAGCAGCGGAGGTGTATTGCGGCAGCATAAATCCTGAGTTGATGCCTGTGTCATTCATTAAAAGCTGAGGCAAACCTGCGACTTTTCCTTCTAGTGATAGATAGACCCTTCGGTCAGAAATGTTACCTAACTCTGCAGCTGCCAAAGCTGCGTAATCAAGCGGTAAAGCCAGAGGTTGTCCATGAAAATTACCACCACTAATGGTTTCTTCGGCACTCAGGATGATCGGGTTATCGGTGACTGCGTTGAGTTCAATTTCGACTAGTTCTTTTAAATGAAGCCAAGTGTTTCTAGAAGTGCCATGCACCTGAGGTATACATCTCATCGAATAAGGGTCTTGGACTCTTTCGCAATTGGCGTGTGCCGAAAGAATCTCGGAGTCCTCAAGCAGAGTTTTGACACGGTGAGCGACATGTTGATTTCCCTTGAAAGGGCGTAGCGCATGCAATTGTGGTGAAAAGGGTTTCACTGAGCCTTGCAGGGCCTCAATCATCATGGCACCAATAATATCGGCATGCGTTAAGCAATTGTAAAGTCTATCTACAACTTCTATGGCATGGGCGGCAATGAATTGCGTGCCATTGATTAGTGCTAAACCCTCTTTGGACCCTAGTGATACCGACTCTTTATTTAGCTTTTTGAAAAGCGTTTTTGTCTTAATTTTTTCACCATGATAGTAGACTTCACCTAATCCAATCAGAGGTAAAAAGAGGTGTGCCAAAGGTGCCAAGTCACCAGAAGCTCCAACTGATCCTTTTTCGGGGACAAGTGGAATTACGTCATTGTCAATATGCCAAACAATACGTTCAAGGGTTGTTAATTGAATTCCAGAAAATCCTTTGGCCAAGGAATGCACTTTCAAGATGAGCATGAGCTTGCTGATTTCTGGTAAAATCGGATCGCCAACGCCTACACTGTGACTTTTTAGGATGTTATACTGAAGTGTTTCTGTGTCCTCAGCCGATATTTTTGTGGTACACAATGGGCCGAAACCCGTGTTGATACCATACACTGTTGTCTCCTTTTTTGTGATGTCTTTGACATACTGAGCACTTTGATTCACAAGGTCTATAGTCTCTGCTGATAAAATAGCCTTGACTTCTCCTCGGGCGATTTTCAAAGCTAGGCCGGTCGTTAGGTGATCTGATCCGTAGTGGAATGTCTTCATGATGTACCTTGTTATGCTGAAATTATGGTGATATAAATCTAGCCTCATTAATTAATTCCTATAAATGATATATATTCATTGATTAATAACCATAAGTAATTAATGGAGCTACGTCATCTTAAGTCCTTATTGGCGCTCGGAAAGGAGCTGCATTTCGCAAAAGCAGCTGAGAAACTTTTTATAACGCAACCGGCATTGTCAAAACAGATTCAGCAATTAGAGAATGAGTTGGGTACCAAATTGTTAAATCGAACCAAAAGAAGTGTGTCATTAACGACTGCAGGTAAATACTTGATGGATGAGTCCGACTATATAATCAACCATCTTGATCGGGTGTCAGATGCGACAAAACGTAAAGGGGAAGGCGAAGTAGGCGAAATTCGAATCGGTTTTGTGGGTTCAGCCATGCAAAACATCATTCCAGAAATCTTGGAGGAAATGAGTAAAGCTCATCCCAATATCCATGCATCTTTAGATGAACTTAATAATAAGGATCAACTGGATGCTATTTCTCATGGTAAGCTCGATATCGGTTTTGTAAGGCTCGAAAGTGTTCATAAAGGATTTGAGCAACGGGTGGTTTTTGAAGACTCTTTTTCACTTGTGATTTCAAATAAACATGCGATTCAACCCAAACACTTTAAGAGATTAGATCAATTCAAAGACGAACAGTTTATTCTCTTTTCGAACGATTATAGTCAGGAGTATTATGATAACATCATGAGCATTTTCACAGACCATGGGTTTGAACCAAAGGTCTCACACCGTTCTGTTCAAGCCAATAGTATTTTCCGCTTAGTAGAGCGAGAGTTAGGGGTTGCTATTGTGCCAACATCACTTCAAGGTGGGGTAGATTTAGAAATAAGTTTTATTCCTTTAAGTCATTTGCCTCAGCGCACTAAATTGATGGCGGTTTGGGATGCTAAAAACAGGAATGAGGCCTTAGGTAAGTTTTTGGAGTTGCTGTAATCTCCCTTCGTCCTAAGAGCAACCTGCCCTTGTCGGCAGACAGGCTTCCTCAAGGGAGCACAGTAGGCCATTAAGCTCAGGTGTTTTTACTCTGCTACACCTCTTGTGCCGAAGCTTCACCGCGTTCGCACTAGCTTTAGTGGCTGTGAAGCGTAGGAATTGGCGAAGGAGAGGAGGTATCAAGTATTCAATAGGGTTGAACCTCAAAGGAAGTACTTATTCCGTCAGGCTGTTATTCTTTAGTTTGTCTTTTAAGAATTTTCAGAATTCTTCTATTTATGATTTCTGATAGGTTCCAATTGTACAGTTTGGGGTCTGTTGTGCTGTAGAACGCAATGGTCACTGCATCAATGTCCTTATGATATTTTGCGAAACTTTGATACCCTGGCACCCAACCACCATGTTCATATTCGTAAATAGAGGAATATATTTCTTGTTCTCCTGATTTAAATACTGATCCATCATTCAATGCTCTTAGAAAAGTTCCAACGTCTTCTGCTGAGGCCATCATACCATGTTCATCTGCCTTTAAATCAAACGGATGTCCAACATGGTAACCACTCATTACATTGTCCATATTTACTTCAGTTATCGAACCGAAGGTATGGTTAAGGTCAAGTGGTATTAAAATTTCCTCCTGAATAAATTGAAAGTTAGGATAACCCAAAACGTTGTCCATTATCTTGTTGATTAGCAAGTAATTGGTATTGCAATATTCATATTCTTCACCGGGTTCAAAATTGGCCGGCAGGCCCTTTATCAATTCAAGACTTTCCTCGTAAGTCTCGGTTGGAGCCTCCCAAAATTTCGGAGCGTCCGTAAAATTGGGTATACCACTTCTGTGCTGAATCATCAACCTCAACGTAATTCTATCAGCGTTTTCGATCCTTCCTACAAGTTCAGGTAGGTAATCGGCAATGGTTTTGTCTAGAGAGAGGCGGCCAGCATTGACAAGTTTGGTGACGGCTACGGCATCATAGAGTTTACTGATACTCGCTATCTTGAAAAGTGCATTGGGTCTGGCCGGTGTCTTTGCTTCTCTATCATGCCAACCCGAGGCAAAATATTGAGGTGGTTTTCCGGCTTGATCTACATAGACAATCATCCCTTCAAACCCATGACCAATGGCCTCGTCTAGTTGTTCTTGTACGGTATCTGGTAACGGAAGTATCCATGCTTTTACCAGCAACCATGGCACAAAGTATAATGAGCCTATGGAAGCAGTAATTAAGGCTATTTGAAATATTCTCTTTTTTTTACTAGCCATTTTTGATTTGAGGATGAGTTTTATTAGATGATCTAACGATCCTTGAAAGACTATCTTTTGATCAATTTATTTGATGCAAATTAAGCATTTTGGTTTTTATCCGATTTGTTTGAGGTGCCTAGCGCTATTTGATTCAAATTCATTCTAAGAACATTTGATTTTATCATACAACCGATTAGTCATGTCGTAATAATTATGCTGACCTTAGGCTCATATAAATTCTATATCAGGATTAAATGATCAAGAACATTAGGCTCCTTTTGTCGCAAGCTGATAGCCGTGCTGCGGCTTTGACCTTTATGGCGCTAGCCATCTCGATGGGGGCTTTTATTACGAGGTTGGTAGAAATCAAAGTCAAGCTTAATTTGAGCGAAGCAGCTTTAGGAACAGCTTTATTCTTTATTCCGATGGGTGCTGTGGTGCTCTTGCCATTCTACAGCAAAATCATTAGCAAGTTTGGAGAACGAAAGACCACGGCATGGGCCATCTGCGTTTTCCTTATCGCCATGGTATTTCCATGGTTTGCACCTGATCAGTATTGGTTGATGGCCAGCTTCTTATTAATTGGCCTGAGCGTTGGCTTAACTGATGTGGCTATGAACGCTGAAGTGGCTGAAATTGAGAAGCAAAAGTCGCGTGTGATCATGTCTTCATGTCACGGATTTTTCAGTATTGGTGGGATGTTCGGAGCCATACTCAGTGCCGTTTTTATATCACTATCGATTGATCTCTCTGTTCAAATGATCGTCATCGCGGTAATTCTGATTGCGGTTCTTTTTCCGCTTTTCAAACATATGATTGATGCAGAAGTGCATGAGCTTGAAAAGAAGAAAGGGTTTGAATGGCCAACGTTAAAGCTAATTGCGTTTGCCTTTATAGGTTTTTGCGTAATGATGAGCGAGGGAGGTATTACAGATTGGGCTTCCATTTTCATGAAGGAAAACTTGGCAGTAGCGAGTGAGTATGCAGGCGCAGGCTTCGCAGGCTTTTCCCTGTTGATGGCGTTGGCTCGTTTTCAAGGCGATAGCCTTCATGTACGTTTTGGGGGAAGAAGCCTCGTGCTGACGGGCAGTCTTATTGCTGTACTGGGTTTATCTCTCGTTTTAATGCAGACTCCAATTTGGGCGATTGTGGGTTTCAGTCTTGCTGGTTTGGGTTATTCAGTGATTGTTCCCATTCTGTTCAGTATGGCTGCTAAACAGGAAGGGGTTAAAGCTTCCAAGGGAATTGCAACGGTGGCTTCATCAGGGTATATCGGTATGTTGGCTGGTCCTGTGCTGATCGGTTTTATTGCAGAAGAATGGGGTTTGCCCAACGGTTTTACCTTTTTACTCGCATTAACTGGTCTAGCCTTCTTATTGTCATTAAAGGCTTTCCAATAATTATCGGGTGAATCCCTCTCCAATAAACTTCAAACCAATCGGCAGAGAAGTTCTCCAGAAGTCCCAAGTATGCGCTCCATCGCGTACACGATACTGATGACGAATGCCTCGCTTTCTCATTTCAATGTGTAAGCTGGCGTTGCCAATGGCTAAGAAATCATCGTCTCCACAATCGAAATAAATCCTCACGGAATTGAGTTTATTGACATCAGCAGTTTTAGCAATGTCTAGAATCGAATTGGCTCGATAATGATCCGTTAACCTGGTTTCTCCGCTCAAACCGGTTCCGAGTACTCTGCCCCAATAGCCATCAAAACCTTGTTGACCCCCAGATACCATTTCTTCGTCAGTACTAACAGCCGAGCTATATGCAGCGGCAGCACCAAATAGTTCTGGATAGAGCATCGCAAAGCGAAGTGTTCCCCCACCTCCCATAGATAGGCCACTTATACCTCGGAATTGTTTTTCACTACGCACAAGAAATTTACCTTCTACATGAGGCATCAACTCTTCAATGAACATATCTCCGTAGCGATAGGAATTATCATGATTGTTCATGTATAATCTATCGTCTCCATCAGGCATGATGATGACCATGGGAGGGATTTCTCCTGAAGCAATCCCTTCATCTACGATTCGCTGCATGTCGCCAAATTGAATCCAGTCGATTTCGTTACCAGTGAATCCATTGAGTAAATAAACAATAGGGTAGAGTCGGATGGATTTTTCGTAACCATCTGGAAGATATACTGAATACCTGATATCTTTTTTTAAGATTTTGCTTTCGAAGGTCAGGCTTTCTTGAACGATACTTTGAGCGATCGCAGCACTCGTAATACAAAGTGTTATTAGAATTGTAAAGAAGGTTTTCATACCAATGAATTAGTTAAGGATGAAGCCGCCATGTAAGTCAGTGTATAGTTGTTTACTCAATTCACTTTCCAGTAGCGCTATGTCATCTAGATTCATTCCAATACCATGATTCTGAACCCAGAAGTAATCATCCTCAATATAAGACGCTATTCCCTCTTTATTTAATCGATCTATCAAATTAGTGATCCTTTGGTTGATGTTTTCTAATAATTCTTCATATCGATCATGAACTAAGGTATAGGCTTTTCTAAGGTTTGTGTTTTGTAAAAATGACTCGTACTGTTCTGGGTAGTCAGTTTTTGCTCGGTTCAGATAGGTAAGTAGATAGTATTTGAATTCGTAGAAGGCCATACGGATGCTACTCATATTTTGAAGGTAATCTTGATATGCCCTTGGGTTGTCTTGCCCTAGTTCTTCATATATCGGAAATAGTTTGAATGACATGAGCGTTCCTTGGTAATAGGCATTGAATTCATCTAAAAGGCCATAGACGCCTTGTTTTTGACTTCCTAAATTAGTTTTGGGCGCTATGTACGGAGAGTAGCGAAAGGTTCTCAGTGCTTTAGGGATATCTCTCTTAAGCTCGTTACTGTTGTACACCTCAGTATGTTTGACGATAAGCGTGTTATTCTGGTCTATAAAAAAGGCTGAATAGTCATCTCCGAATTTAAAATTATCTGGTGCGTTCGATGTGAGAAATTGATAGCTATAGTAACTGGTGAAGCTATGGATTGATTCATGAACCACAGTCTTCAACGATCCTCTTATATCTTCTGCCGTACTTCCCCGAAGCCATTTTTCAGGTTTGGTGATTTTACCCGTTGTAATGGTCATTTGATTAATCTTATACTTGCTTGGTAGCTTCGCCAGCGTTGTTAGCATTTCATAGACTGGCGGGTTATGGGTTTCAATAAGCGAATACATTAGCCTCACTTGTTGCTTTTTAGATAAGGATTGGCCGAGGGAATAAAAGTTGCCTAACAAGAGCAGACAAGCGCAGAGGATTGGTTTTTGCATCTGGAGCAATGGTTTAATAAAATACGCTGGCTTTTTCGTTTAAGTATAAACGCTCGCCAAATCAATAGATTTCCTGATGGATCGTGTCAGAAAGGATAAAAGTTTTAATTTAGTCCTCCATCATTTTAAAACCCTCCAATGTCAAAATATATTATTACGGTCGATGCAGGGACCACCAGTGAAAGAGCAATAATCTTTAACAAGAAAGGCGAGATCGTCAACTCATCACAACGAGAGTTTGAGCAATTCTACCCTAAACCCGGTTGGGTTGAACATAACCCACTAGAGATTTGGGAGACTCAGAAGTTCACCATCACTGATGTATTAGAGAAACAAGGTGCAAAAGCTTCTGACATTGCCGCCATTGGAATTACCAATCAGCGTGAAACGACTTTGGTTTGGGATAAGAAAACAGGGCAGTCTATTCACAAAGCCATCGTTTGGCAAGATAGGCGGACGGCCAACTACTGTGAGGAGTTGAAGGACATGAAAACCATGGACATGATTCAGGAGAAGACGGGTCTATTGATTGATGCCTATTTCTCAGCCTCCAAAATCAGATGGATACTTGATCATGTGGAAGGTGCTCAGGAACGAGCTGAAGCTGGCGAGCTAGCCTTCGGTACCGTGGATAGTTGGTTGCTATGGAAATTAACTGGAGGAAAAGTGCATGCGACAGATGTGAGCAATGCTAGCCGAACGATGCTCTTTAATATTCATACCCTCAAATGGGATCAAGAATTACTCGAACTCTTCAATGTGCCTAAAGCCATGTTGCCAGAAGTAAAAAGTAGTAGTGAAGTTTACGGTCATACCGATGCAACGTTGTTTGGTGCTGAAATTCCAATAGCTGGAATAGCCGGAGATCAGCAATCTGCCCTATTTGGCCAAATGTGTACAGAGCCGGGTATGGTTAAGAACACCTATGGCACAGGTTGCTTTATGATTATGAATACGGGTGACAAGGTGATCAAGTCAAAACATAAATTATTATCAACCATTGCCTGGAAAGTAGGCGATGAGGTGAACTATGCTTTAGAGGGGAGTATTTTCATTGGCGGAGCTATTGTCCAATTCTTGAGAGACAACTTGCACTTTGTCGATCATGCACCTGAGATTGAAGCATTGGCCAAAACGGTTGAAGATAATGGAGGTGTTTACTTCGTACCAGGCTTTGTTGGTTTGGGTGCACCACACTGGGATCAGTACAGCACAGGGCTAATGATAGGGCTAACGAGAGGAACTGAGAAAGGTCACATTGCCAGAGCTGCCTTAGAAGCATTGGCATTACAGAGTATGGAGGTGATTGATACCATGGCCCTTGATTCGGGAATCGAACAGAAGGAGCTGAGAGTAGATGGAGGGGCATCAGCTAACAATCTCTTAATGCAAATACAATCTGATGTAACAGGATTAAAGATTGTAAGGCCTCAAATTGTAGAGACAACCGCTCAAGGAGCGGCTTTTTTAGCTGGGCTTGCGGTAGGATACTGGGATAGCAAAGAAGAAATTCAGTCGCTTTGGGCCAAAGACCGAGTCTTTGAGCCGTCAGGTAAGGATGTTACAGCTGTTAAAAAGAATTGGTCACGCGCAGTTGAACGCGCCAAGGCTTGGGTTGAATAAAAACTTTTGTTTAAGAAAGCAAGATCATGAAGAGAGAGAAGATGCTTAAAAGGCTCAAGAAGCAAAAGGAGCCTTGGGATATCGTAGTTATTGGTGGAGGAGCCACAGGATTAGGCGTGGCTGTGGATGCAGCATCACGTGGGTATAAGACGTTACTGCTCGAACAGCATGATTTTGCCAAAGGCACTTCAAGTCGAAGTACCAAGCTAGTACATGGAGGAGTCCGATACCTTCAGCAAGGCGATATTTCACTTGTGTTGGAAGCGCTGAAAGAGCGTGGGCTAATGATCCAAAACGCTCCGCATCTGGTAAAGAATCAGGCCTTTATTATCCCCAATTACGAATGGTGGGACGGACCTTTTTATCAAGTAGGATTGAAGGTGTATGATTTGATGTCCGGAAAACTTGGTATCGGTTCTTCCAAAAAACTTTCAAAGGATGAGACTGTTGAACACATTCCTACTATTGATCAAAAAGGGCTGAAAGGTGGCGTAGTTTATTATGATGGTCAGTTTGACGATGCACGGATGGCGTTAACGTTGGCAAAAACTGCTGATCAATATAACGGAGTTTTGCTGAACTATTTTGAAGTAACAGGACTGGAAAAAAATGATGAGGGTATCATTGATGGTTTGAAAGCGCGAGACGTGGAGTCTGGCAAAAACTACAGCATTAAAGCGAAAGCTGTTATTAATGCCACTGGGGTTTTTGCTGATAAGGTAAAGAAAATGGATGAGCCAGAGGTCAAGGATATGATCCAGCCCAGCCAAGGAATTCATTTGGTGGTGAGCAAAGAGTTTCTTCCTGATAAATACGCCATCATGGTACCACAGACTAAGGATGGCCGTGTGATGTTTGCGGTGCCGTGGCACGACAAGGTGGTTTTAGGGACTACGGACACTATGAAAGAAAAACCTGAACTCGAACCTGAAGCCCACGATTCAGAAATAGATTTTATCCTTGAAACTGCTGGTCAGTACCTGACAAAACAACCAACGCGGGCCGATGTCTTAGCGGTATTTTCAGGTTTAAGGCCATTAGCGAAGCCAGAAGGAGAGGGTAAATCGACCAAAGAAATTTCACGGCATCATAAGGTGATGATCTCACAATCTGGGTTGATTACAATTATCGGTGGCAAGTGGACTACCTACCGAAAAATGGCAGAAGATACTGTCGATAATGCCTTGTTAATCGGTGCCTTGCCAGAACGAAAGTGTATTACCAAAAACCTACCTGTTGCTGGTTACGATAAGAACCTTGATTTAACTACTGATCCTTTAGCGGTTTACGGTACGGAGAAGTATCAATTGTTGGAATTGGAGGAGGAGCATCCAGACCTAGCCGAAATTATCAGTGAGACTTTACCATTAAGAAAATCACAGGTGGTTTGGGCTGTGAGACATGAGATGGCCAGAACGGTAGAAGATATGTTGGCAAGAAGGGTGAGGGGTTTATTTCTAGACGCTAAGGAATCTCTAAGGGTTTCTGAACAAGTTGCCGAGATAATGGCTAAAGAATTGGGGCAGGACTCAGGATGGGTTGACGAACAGTTGGAGGCTTTTAATGAGATAGCTAGGAAATATATTATTTAGCGTATTTAATTACCGCTTTTCTCTTCAATCTTCTTTTGGATGGCTCTTTTTTGATCCCCCATGCTCAGTCTATCATAGTAAGACGCTAAGGTCTTTAGAATATTCAAGTCAGTGGTGTCTTTTCTTGCAGCAGCTTCCATTCTTGGTAGTGCCTTTTCAATGAGTGCCAGAGCTTTCTCTTCAAAGGCTTTGGAATTCGCTTTATACTCATCATTGGTCATGTTATTGATGGCTACGTAGTAACCATTTGCCTGGTCGTTATAGAGCATTGATAAATTGAAATTCGCTACAAGGTTGGTCGAATCTATCGACAATGTGTTGAGGTAGGCTTGTTCCGAAAGTTTCAATTCCTTTTGCAACGCAACACTATCTACCTCTTGAGCCGACTTAATCTCCTTAATCTTTTCATCATGTAAAACAGCCTTTCTTAATGCCAGTTGATCGTTGTCAGGGTCGCTTAAAAGCATCTCATCGATGAGTGTCATTGCTTTATCGTTCTCGTTTGAGAGTAAATAAATGTCTAGTTTGTAGCGATCAAAGGTTGGCGTGTTAGGGAAGTCAGCTTTTGCCAATTCTATTGTAGCGAGTGCTGCTGGAAAATCCTTTTGAAGATCGCGCTGAATGCTAATCATGCTTTGGTATGTGCTTTCCTTGGGCCTCATAGATTGTAATTTTGTAAAATTAACTAAGGCCTTATCGTAAAGCTTCCCCTGAACGGCCGCATTGGCAGCGTAAGTGATAATTGTCGAATCGTTTGGCTCAATGATTATGGCGTTTTCAAAAGCCTCTAAGGCCGATTCATATTGCTGCTGCTGGTATAAAGTGGCTCCGTTTTGGATGAGTTCCTGATAGATCTGAGTGATGCTTTGATCCGCAGAAAGGTTAATTCTGACATTTGAAGAAGGGTATTTTTGGGTCATTTGATACCCTCTGATTGCATTGGACAGGTAGCTCGATTTTGCTGAGCCAGGCGCCTCTTCTTTGAACAAAGCCTTGTTGATTTCAGCATAAGTATACCATGCCCCACCATCTTCTTTAAACTCATTCGTTTTGACAGTAGCCGCTATCACTTCGAGTGCCTCAGTCATTTTTCCTTCCGCCTGAAGTGTTCTAGCCTCAATTAACCCAGTGCCTTGTCCGAAAGCAGAAATTGAGCATGAAAGAAATAAGAAAAACCAGATTTTCGACATGGAAAGAATTTACGTGAAATTGCTAAAGTATAGCCATTAATTCAAGAGATACTTGCATAGTAGGAAAACCCAATAGGGTTGACTTGTTTTCGATGACTTGAATTTTTTCGTCCTTTTTGAAATCCCAATATTCCTTAGGTTATCTCAATGACATTGATGCATGTCAGATATTAATTTTGACAAGTGACTTATTAGGTTCTGCAAATTCATGTTTATACCCAATTTTATTCTGTTAATGCAATCGTTTTCTGAGCGTATTCTTTCAGTTTTCGAAATTTTTTTGGAACAAAAGTATTGAGATTCACGTCATTACATCATTCGGAAACTTTGAATACGTTTGTAGTTTCCTTAGTTTTGTCAACAGATGGAAATGAAAGAGAAGATAGCGGTAAGGGCGGGAGAGCTCATGACACAGTTCGGCATACGAACTGTGACCATGGATGACATCTCTCGCGATTTGGGGATTTCTAAGAAGACAATCTATCAATACTTCAAAGACAAGAAAGAGCTAGTGAATACCATTATTGGTATACATCTAAATACTGAAAAAGAACGCTTTGAGGGTACTGCCGTTGAAAGCGAGAATAGTGTTCATGAATTAATGATGGTTTCTCAATGCCTGAGACAATCGATGAAAGACATGAAGATGAGCTTGATGAATGAACTACAAAAATTCTACCCTGAGGCGTGGCAGATGTATGAGGACTTTAAGAACAGTGTCATGCTCGAGTCAATAACCAGTGTCATCAAAAGGGGACAAAATGAAGGGCTCTTTCGGCCTGAGGTAGACCCGAATTTGATAGCTGTTATGCGGATTGAACAGGTTCAGACCTTTATCATGAAAAATCTATTTCCTAGAGAGCAATATTCTCTCTACGATGTACAAATGCAATTATTCGATCACTTTATACATGGCCTTTTTACTGTAGAAGGGCACCAACTTTTTAATGAATATACCACGTCAAAAATTAAGAACAATGAGGCGCTCAATTAGGAGATTAAACTATTTAGCGATGTTCATGCTGTTAGCCATAGGTGCTAATGCGCAGAGCGGAATCACTCTTCAAGACGCTATTAACTATGCGATAGCGAATAATGAACAGCTAAAAAATGCCAAGGTAGCCACACTAGATGCCGATGCTCAAGTCTTTGAGACTAGAGCGGATGGTCTGCCACAAGTGAATGCGAACTTTGGTTACAACAACAATACCCAAATTCCTGTGAATTTGGTACCTGCAAATGTGTTTGATCCTAATGCTCCGGCAGACGAAATTGCTGCCGTTAGGTTTGGGATTCAGCATCAGAGTAATTTCAATATTACGGCATCTCAGATGATTTGGGATGGCTCCTTTTTCATTGGCTTACAAGCTGCAAAGATGTTGAGGGAAAAAGTATTGGTGGATGAAGAGAAAACCAAGTTAGATGTCATTGAACAAGTCACTAAGGCTTATTACTTGGTGTTGGTGAATGAGGTAAGAACTGGTCTAATTGATACCAATATTAGAACAATTGAGTCAACCTTAGAGGATACTCGAGCCTTGTATGAGAATGGGTTTGCCGAAAAGATTGATGTAACTCGACTTCAGGTTCAATTAAACAATTTGAAGACCGAACGTCAGGGAGTGGAACAGGGAATAGCGACTAGCAAAAACCTTTTAAAACTGACCATGGGTATGCCTGTTACTAAACAGGTCAATGTGATAGGAAACCTAGATGGTTTTGATTTTGACTACTCACTCTCAGATGTGAATGAGTTTGATGTTCAAGAACGTATTGAGGCACGTCAAATGGATTATTTAAAAAATCTTGCGGAGCTAGATATCAAGAATGTCTATTCTCAATATATCCCGAAAGTAACTTTCAACGCAGGTTGGGGAAGAAACTCAGGTAACGATTCGTTTGGAAATCTTTGGAACGACAACAGACAGTGGTTCACAAATTCGAGTATCGGGATCAACGTGAGTATTCCAATTTTCGATGGGCTCAGAAAAAAGTACACCGTAGCCCGAAAGAAATATCAGCTAGAGACGCTAGACAATCAGTATTCACTACTGACCAATAGTTTGCAACAACAGCTATTAAATGCCCAGGAAGCACTAGATGTAAACCTTGAACGCCTAGAAGTACAAAAGGAAAACATGGCGCTAGCCAAGGAAGTAGGAGACATCACCAGAGAGAAATACACTGAAGGTGTAGGCTCTAATCTTGAGCTCATTAACTCCGAGAAAGATTATAAAGAAGCCGAGATCAACTACCTAAATGCCCTTTATCAGGCCATCATAGCCAAAGTAGATTTGGATAAAGCCTTGGGCAAACTAAACTAACAACACAATGACTTACAGAACTTCAAAAATATATAGAGACATGAAACCTCAGAGCATCATCACATTTTTATTAATTGCCTTAGTCGTGGTAAGCTGCGGCCAAGGGCAGGAAGGAGTTGAAGGAAAGAAAGCTAGACTGTCGGATGCGAAAGCAGAGATCAAGGCTTTGCAAACAGAAATCAAAACCTTAGAAGCAGAGATTACTGCAGAAGATCCAGATTTCAATAAGCCAACAGAAACTGCAACGTTGATTACTACAACATCTGCTGATAAGACCAACTTCGAGCACAAGATTCAAATTAGAGGTAATGTTGACTCAAGAACTAACGTCAATGTGAGTGCTGAAATGATGGGCCTATTGACGGCAGTCAATGTTGTTGAAGGACAATACGTCTCAAAAGGACAAGTACTTGCGACTATTGATTCAGAGAATATCGAAAAGTCGATAGCCGAGTTAGAAACTCAACTATCTTTCGCTACTACGATTTTCGAAAAGCGCGATAGACTTTGGAAAAAGAATATAGGTACGGAGATTGATTACTTACAGGCCAAGAATAACAAAGAGGCACTAGAGAATCAACTGTCTACTTTAAATACGCAATTAGATAAGGCGGAAATCAAGGCGCCATTCAGTGGTACCATTGAGCAAGTTCCGGTAAAACAAGGTCAAATCGTTCAACCTGGAACGCCCGTAGCTTTCTTGGTGAGCAGTGCTGACATGTATATTTCTGCTCAAGTTTCTGAAGCATTCATCGGTAAGTTCAAAAAAGGGGATGACGTTACGGTGAGTATTCCTTCCATGGGGGAAAGCTTCGATTCAAAGATCATAGCAATAGGTAGAGTAATCAACCCTGCCAGTAGAACCTTCACAATAGAGGTGAGGTTACCGAAAGTTGAGGCATTCCTTAAGACCAATCTGGTCACAAGAGTGATGCTTACTGATTATGAAGCGGAAGAGGCAGTGGTTATTCCATCAAGAATTATTCAGGAAGACCTTGAAGGTAACTTTGTTTATCTGGTAAAGGGTAAGAAGGCAAGTAAGGTTCATGTGAAGCTGGGCTACTCTTATGACAATCGCACCGAAGTAATCGCAGGGTTGTCAGGTGGAGAAACTGTCGTAGACAAAGGCAACCGAACTGTTGCTGATGGCACAATTGTAAGTATTCAAAACTAATCAAACTCCAAGCGATAGATTATGGCTAACGAGAACGACAAGAATGTAGTGGACAAGGAATTCGGTTTAACCTCCTTCGCCCTACGCAATAGGATTACTGTATATGTGCTGACAATGCTCATCATTTTTGCTGGTGTGTACTCATACATTACACTGCCTAAGGAAAACTTCCCAGAGGTAGAGCAACCAACTGTATATGTGAGTACGGCTCACCCAGGTAACTCTCCTGAGGATATAGAGAGTTTGATTACTAGAGAGCTTGAAAAAGAGATCAACACCATTGAAGGTGTCGATAATATTCAATCTACGTCTGTGCAGGATTTCTCTGCCATTGTGATTGAGTTTCAAGTTGGTCTGGATGTAGATGAGGCTGTTATTGATGTAAAAGATGCAGTTGATAGGGCTAAATCAGAACTACCTTCTGACCTAAAAACTGACCCTGTTGTGATCAAATTTAGTTTTTCAGAGAACTTCCCAATCTTAAATATTAACCTCACAGACCCGACAAAAACTCTTGATGAGCTTAATGATATAGCGGAATACTTAGAAGACGAAATCGAGAAATTTCCACAGGTATCGAAAGCTAATATTGTAGGTGTTGATGAGAAAGAAGTTGAGGTGAGAGTTGATCCTTTTAAGCTTGAGGCCAGAAAGGTAACTTTTAACGATATCGAAAACGCAATATCCTCAGAGAACATGACAATGTCTGGAGGTAATGTAATCGCTGATGGTCTGAGAAGAAATGTACGCGTTATTGGTGAGTTTGACGACCCATCTCAGATGGAAGATATCATTATCAGTAATGAAAATGGAAATATCGTTTACCTCAAAGATGTAGCGACCGTTGAGTTTGGCTATAAAGACAAACAAAACTATGCGCGATTAGACCTTAATCCCGTGGTGAAAATTGATGTAATGAAAAGAAGTGGTGAAAACCTTCTGATCGCTACGGATAACATTATGGCGTTGATAGCACAAGCCAGAAATGATGGTGAGATTCCTGAAACAACCAAGGTGACCATTACCAATGACCAGTCTAAAGACACTAGAGAGCAAGTCAGTAGTTTAGGTAATAACATCATCTTCGGTGTGATCTTAGTAGTAACTGTATTGCTGTTCTTCCTAGGTACAAGAAACTCGCTTTTTGTCGGTATGGCTATTCCATTGTCAATGTTTATGGCATTGATGATTCTTGGTTTGGCTGGTATTACCATTAACACTATGACACTTTTTGGCTTAATCATGGCCTTGGGTATGTTGGTGGATAATGGTATTGTGGTAGTGGAGAATGTCTATCGTTTGATGGAGGAAGGCTTAAGCCCAATGGCTGCTACAAGAAGAGGTGTGGGCGAGGTGGCCTTACCTATTATTACTTCTACAGCGACTACGCTTGCAGCCTTTTTACCTTTGGCTTTTTGGCCGGGTATTATCGGTGAGTTTATGCTTTACCTGCCATTGACATTGATCATTACACTAGGTTCATCCCTCTTTGTAGCATTGGTAATCAACCCTGTTTTCATTTCCAGCTTTATGCGTGTAGATGGAGTAAGAGAATACGATCATAAGAAAATTATGATAAGATCATTTATTGCTATTGTGGCTGGTGCACTATTCGCCTTTGTTTTTGGAGTGATCGGATTAGGCAACCTATTAATGCTGATTGGTTTAGTTACGTTATTGAATGTATATGTACTAGGACCACTGTCAAGTAGATTCCAAGCGGGGTTCTTACCAAGGCTTGAAAATATCTATGTACGTGTACTCCAAAGTGCAGTAAAACATCCTGGTAAGTATCTGGGTGGAGCATTTTTAACCTTGATCATTTCGCTCGGGATTTTCAGAACATTTCTACCGAATGTAGAATTCTTCCCAGTGAATGAGCCAAAATATGTGAATGTCTTTGTGGAGTATCCAGTCGGTACGGATATTGAAACAACCAATGATTTCTCAAAAGACATAGAGGCGCAGGTGATCGAGATCATTAAGCCTTATTCTGCCATTGTGGAATCTGTATCTACAAACGTGAGTCAAGGTGCTGCCGATCCGAATGATCCGACAGCTGTTGGCCAATCGGAGGAGCCTCACAAGGCTAGAATCACCGTTAACTTTATTGAAAGTAAACTGCGTGGTGACTTGAACACCATGGACGTGATGAATGACATCAGAGCTAAGGTCAAATTACAACCTGGAGTGACGCTGACGGTCGATAAAGATGCTGCTGGACCACCAACAGGTAAACCTGTGAATCTGGAAATAATTGGAGAAGATTTACCAACACTGATCGATTTAGGAGAAGATATCAAGCAGAAGATTTCTGAGTCCGGCATTCAAGGAATTGAGAAGTTAAAAAGTTCTCTTGAACTTGGTAAGCCAGAGTTGATAGTCGATATCGATAGAGATAATGCCAGAAGGTTTGGACTTTCTACGTTCGCCATCGCCAATGAAATTAGAACGGCTCTTTTCGGAAAGGAAGTTTCTAAGTACAAAGAAGGGGAAGATGATTATGAGATTAATGTTCGACTAGCCGAAGACTATCGCTATGATGTTGACGCGTTGATGAACAAGAACATCACCTTCAGAGATCAGAGTTCTGGTAAATTGGTGCAGGTTCCTATTTCTTCTGTGGCCAGCGTTCGGTATAGTTCTACTTATGGATCGATCAAAAGGAAAGATCTTGACAGGGTAGTTACTTTGAGTTCCAATGTGCTTGCTGGTGCCAACGCTACGGTAATCAATGATCAGTTGAAATTGTTAATGGCCGATTATGAAATGCCTTCCGGCTATAGTTATGCATTTACGGGAGAGGCTGAGCAACAAGCAGAGGAGATGGCCTTTTTGGGCAAGGCGTTATTAATTGCTGTATTCCTGATTTTTCTAATCATTGTATCGCAGTTCAATAATATCACAGCTCCGTTTATAATCTTGGTGTCAGTGCTATTGAGCACAATTGGCGTATTCTTAGGACTTGTAGCCTTCAATATGGATTTCGTTGTCATCATGACGATGGTAGGTATCATCGCGCTTGCTGGTATTGTTGTGAACAACGCGATTGTACTCATTGACTTTATCGTATTAACACGTAAGAGAAGAAGAGAAGAGTTGGGAATGGGTGAGGATGAAACACTACCGATGGACGAGGTGGTTGACTCAATTATTACAGCGGGCAGAACAAGATTAAGACCAGTATTACTTACCGCGATCACCACAATTCTAGGTCTAGTACCGCTAGCTGTAGGTTTGAACATAGACTTCATTGGTGCTTTTGTAAGCTATAGTGCAGACTTCTACGTAGGAGGAGATAATGTGATCTTCTGGGGGCCAATGTCTTGGACGATTATTTTCGGTCTGACTTTCGCTACCTTCTTTACGCTCATTATGGTGCCTACTATGTATTTGTTGGCCGATAAGTTGTTATTCAAAATTGCAAAGTGGAGGGGTAAAGTAGATATTATAGATATGACAGATCATTCTGAGGATAACCGTAAGGTTTTGGCCTGATGTTTGATAACAATATTAACGTGGTGATAATGATTCTCTTCAATGAGGGTCATTCATAGTTAAGGTTGATTTGGTGGCTCCCGAGATGGTACTCGGGAGTCTTTTTTTTGAACTCATTCCAGTAGGGAATAGTTAGACTATTTACATGCGCATTTCGCCACTCTTTTTTATGTTAATGATCGCCTTTCTGGCGTGGCTAGACTTCTATGCCTATCAAGCAACAAAGACACTGATTAAGGATAAAAGTTCAAGCTTTAGATCTTTGATCAGGTATGCGTATTTACTGCAAGCCATCGTGGTCATTAGCCTAGTTGTCTATTTGAGGTTTGTACAGTCCGGTACAGTGCCATTTTCCTTTTTAATCTCTATTGTTTTTATGTCCTACTCGGCTAAGCTGGTGGCAGTAATCATTATCTTTTTTGACGATATACGGAGGGTTTTGAGCTTATTCTTTGCAGGAAGAAAGAGGCGTTATGAAAAGAGAGTAGCCGCTGGCCAAAAAATGCCAAGGTCCAAGTTTTTAGCCCGCAGTGCGGTGGTGATGGCTACACTACCCATAGTGACAATGAGTTTTGGCATTGTGAGAGGTGCCTATGACTATAGGATTAGAAGAAAAAGAGTATACCTCCCCAATCTGCCAAAGCAATTCGAAGGAATAACAATTGGCCAATTATCGGATATTCACAGTGGCAGTTTCTATGATAAGGTTGCCGTTAAGGGAGGTATAGAAATGTTGATGGCCCAAAAGCCTGATATGATATTTTTTACCGGTGATCTCGTAAATAATGAAACTAAGGAGGTTTCAGACTACTTCGACCTCTTTTCTAAAGTGAAAGCCGATCTGGGAGTCTACTCTACATTGGGTAATCATGATTATGGCGATTACAAAACTTGGCCCTCAATCGTTGAGAAAAGTCAAAACCTCAAAGCCATGGTGAAAGTCCATGAGCGCATGGGTTGGGACCTACTTATGAATGAGAACCGAGCTATAAAAATTGGAACAGATCAAATTGCTGTGCTAGGTGTAGAGAATTGGGGTGCAGGTCGTTTTGCGAAATATGGCCGACTTGATCAAACCGCTTTGAATGCAGAGGGAGATGTTAAGCTCTTACTCTCACACGACCCAAGTCACTGGGATGCTCAGGTGAGACAGCAACAACCTGATATTGATATTATGTTCGCTGGTCACACCCACGGTATGCAGTTAGGTGTAGAGATAGGAGATTTCCGCTGGAGCCCGTCCAAGTATATCTATAAACAATGGGCCGATTTATATCAAGAGCAGAATCAGTATCTCTATGTCAACCGAGGTTTTGGCTTTTTAGGCTTCCCTGGCCGAATCGGCATCCTTCCAGAGATCACCATTATGGAGTTGACATCAAGGCCTCTGGTCTAATTTCTGAGTCAGAAGTCTACTTAGTCAGGCTCCCATTTACTGTCTCCAAACTTCAGTCTTCCGACTACCAACTTCTTTTCCTAAATTCAGGGCCAAATCAATCAAATTATGAAAAAACTGGTCATTCTATTATTGTGCTTCGCTTGCGCAAGCCTCAGTGCTCAAACCACACCCAATTGGATGCGATATCAAAGCATATCTCCTAATGGGGAACACATTGTTTTTACTTTTAAGGGAGATCTATATCGGGTAGCTTCCTCGGGAGGTGACGCTACACAATTAACCTTCCACGAGGCGCATGATTACATGCCCGTGTGGAGTAAGGATAGCAAGCATATTGCTTTTGCTTCTAACCGATATGGTAATTTTGATGTATTCGTAATGGATGCCATGGGTGGTCAGGCGACTCGCCTAACCTTTCATTCCACCAATGAAAGTCCTTTTAGTTTTTCTCACGACAATAAGCACGTGGTCTTTGGCGCCCAGCGTCAAGACATTGCCGAGCACAGACAATTTCCGACAGGTTCGCAGCCAGAACTTTATCAAGTGCCTGTTAAGGGTGGGCGAGTAGATCAAATTTTCACTATCCCTGCCGAGTATGTGCAAGTGAGTAAAGACGGTCGCTATATGGTCTATCATGATAAAAAAGGAGGAGAGAATGAGTTTAGAAAACACCATAAGTCTTCTATTACCAGAGATATCTGGATGTACGATGCGAAGAGTGACTCACACAAGATGCTCACCAATAGACAAGTAGAAGATCGTCAGCCAGTCTTTAGTGCTGATGAAAAGAGCTTATACTTTTTGAGTGAGAGTAGTGGCACCTTCAACGTCCACAAGATGTCGATTGACAATCCGACAGACATACAACAGCTTACCAATTTTAAATTACACCCAGTCCGCTTTCTGAGCTTTGGCAATGGCATACTCAGTTTTGGATTTGATGGTGAGCTGTACACCATGAGAGAAGGTGCTCAGCCACAAAAGTTGTCAGTTAATATTAGAACCCAAGACAAAGCAAATGCTGATAGTTATATTTCAATCAATGGGGGCGTTCGTGAAATGGCAATTTCTCCAAACGGCAAAGAGATTGCTTTTATCGCAAGAGGAGAAGTCTTTGTCACCTCGGTAGATGGATCGCTTACAAAACGATTGACCAATACTCCTGAACAAGAAAGGTTCGTGACTTGGGGGCCTGAAGGAAAGTCCGTTGTCTACGCCAGTGAGAGAGATGGTAAATGGAATATCTATAAGTCTACTCGAGAAAGAGCCACAGAAGAGCCTTTCTTCTTTGCGGCTACCTTGATTAAAGAAGAGACAGTACTGAGTAATGACGAAGACAACTACATGCCTCAGTATTCTCCTAACGGAAAGAAGATGGCCTACATCGCTGGTCGCAGAACGCTCAGAATCATGGATATAGCCGCAGGCACTACGGTTGATCTCTTAACCCCAAATGACTTGTTCCATATGAGAGATGGAGATAAATATTTCACTTGGAGCCCAGATAGTAAATGGTTGCTAGTGGATTGGAGCATGAGCTTGAATAATAGCGAAGTCTTATTGATGGCAGCTGACGGTAGCAATAGAATCAATCTTACTGAAAGTGGTTACTATGATTCAAGCCCTAAATGGGTAAACGGTGGTAAGCAAATGATTTGGACTAGCAATAGAAACGGATTGAAGAGCTACGCCACAAGCGGTCAGTCTCAAAGCGATGTTTACTCCATGTTCTTTACGCAAGATGGTTGGGATAAGTACCAGTTGAATAAAGAAGAATATGCCTTGATGAAAGAGATCGAGAAAGAGAAGAAAAAAGGCGAGAAAAAAGAAGACAGCAAGGATAAGGACAGCAAAGAAGAAAAGAAAGAGACTGTAAAAGATTTGACTTTTGATTTTGATGACATGAAGGAGCGTAAGGCTAGGTTTACGATCCATTCTTCTAGCCTCGGTGATGCCACGCTTTCAAAGGATGGCGAAAAGCTATATTATCTGGCTAGGTTCGAAGGTGGTCAGAACCTATGGACTACTAATTTAAGGACCAAAGAAACTAAAATGGCCATTAAGTTGAACGGAGGTTTTGGCTCATTTCAATGGGACGAGAAAATGGAAAATCTATACCTGTTGAGCGGGGGGCGTATCTCAAAGATCAATCCTGATGCAGGAAAAAGAGAGGCAATAAGCATTAGTGGTGAAATGCAGTATGATGCTGTTGCTGAACGAGATTATATGTTCGATCATGTATGGATTAGAACCAAGAACATATTTTATGAACCGACATTTCATGGTGTAGACTGGAATCTGATGAGAACAGAATATGCTAAACATCTGCCATCTATTGGTAATAGTTACGAGTTTTCAGAATTACTTTCCGAGATGTTAGGGGAATTAAATGTTTCTCATGCAGGAGCTAGGTATGGTAATAGCATTCCTAATGCCGATGCAACTGCGTCTTTGGGAATTTTCATGGACTATAAGCATAAAGGAAATGGAATCAGAATAGCCGAGGTCTTAAAAGGCGGTCCATTGGATAAGGCTAAATTTGACATTAAGCCAGGAATGGTGATAGAAAAAATTGATGGTGAATTGGTCACTCCAGATCGTGATGTTGCTACTTATTTAAATAGGAAATCAGGCAAGTTTACGCTTTTAGAAATAACAGGCCCTAAAAAATCTGATAGACAACAAATCACCGTCAAGCCAATTTCGCTAGGGGCCGAAAGAGGTCTTCTTTATAATCGATTTGTTAAGATTAATGAAAAAGAAGTTGAAGAGAGATCCAATGGTAAGCTAGGTTATGTACACATACCAGGAATGGGGGACGGGCCATATAGAAGTATTTATGAAGACATCATGGGTAAATACTTTGAGAAAAAAGGAATCATTGTAGATACCAGATTTAACGGTGGAGGCGATTTAGTTGCAGACTTGGCGATGTTCTTCACCGGAGAGCCATTTATTACGTATGCCACAGCTGCTAAAGTAGTAGGAGGAGAACCAACATCTAGATGGACCAAGCCTACCTTAGCGCTTTTTAATGAAAGTATGTATTCAGATGGCCATTGTTTTGCTCAAGGCTATACAGATTTAAAGATCGGTAAGACGGTAGGTATGCCTGTACCGGGTACTTGTAGTTTTGCAGGTTGGGAAGGACTGCCTGATGGCGGACGATGGGGCGTAGTACCCGTAAGTGCCAAAGATAAGAGTGGTAGATGGATGGAGAACTTACAGACAGAACCAACCATTAAACTGAAGCTGATGCCAGGAGTTGTAGATAAAGGTAGAGATCAGCAACTAGAACGCGCTATCCAAGAAATGCTTAGTGATGTTGGTAATTAATGTGTGATTCGGTATCAAATATGAGAGACACCGTTTGTCAATTTTTTTGGTAAATTTTTGCTATGAAATTTAAATTTATCACTAATAATTCGTAGCATTAAATACACAAAACACACACTATACGATGGCCGTTATGGCTAAAATGTAAAAGTGCTAATGACAATTCTTACAGAATGGTTATTAGCACTTTTCGTTTAAATCATTTTGAGCGTGAGCTCTAATAAATAGTGACTTAGCCTTATCTAATGATGGATTTAGCGAAAGGGTACACCTGACACCCAACCTACTAATGATTTTCTGACACCAGAGGTAATAGGCGTTACCCGATGTAATACAAAAGATGGAAAAATAATTACTGTTCCCAGCGTTTTGGGCGCATTGACTTGCTTGGTATTGATCATAAATTGAAGGTCCCCACCTTCGTATTCAGAAGGGTCAGATAGTTGAACGCTCAGGCTTAGTTTTCTGGTTGAAGCGGATCCTGTGCTGAAGTCACTATGCCAATCAAAAAAGTCTCCTTGAGCGTATTGCGCAATCTGAATTGGTTCGTAAAACCCCATCAAATCAAAATTATATCGCTCTTGATTAACCTGCATTGCAAGCTGTGCAAGTTTGTATATCAAATGTTGGTGATCTTCTTCCGCAGGTTGTAAAAATGCTACTGTAGACTTACGCAAATCCAAATCTAATTTACCGTCATCAGAGACTTGTGCCTCATCTTTTTCTCTCTCGTCATAAATCTTAACCAACTGTCGTACTTCTTCCTGGCTGAAATAGCTTTCTATCCAAGAAGAATCGGAGTAATTTGTGAGTTGAGGAGGATTAAAGGGTAATTTATTTTCCATAGTCAAATTTTTAAAACCTAGTTTATTGAGCCGTTTTCAAACCAAATCTTTGTGTCGGTATGACATATAATTAGTTTCAGCTGTGCTCCAGTTTTTGAAATAATGGTCTTTGGAAAGAATGCTAAGGCTTGCCCCCAGTGGTTGTCCGTTCGAGCAGGTTCACCACTTAAAATTATTTCATTATCAAGATGCAAATCAAACCAGAAGGCAACACCGTGAATTGGGCTGTTTGAAGTGACAGGTACTTGTACTTCATATCTCTTATACTGATTCAGTGCTAAAGGGTCCCAAAGCTTGGTGAAATTGACATCCAGTATTTGAAACTCGTCAGAGCAAAAATTATGACTTATTTCAGAAAGGTGTTGCATAGTGTATTCATCGGGCACTCTAAACTGGTCAAAGGCAGACAGGTCCAAGCCAGAGATCGAGTTGATTGGATTCACAGAGGCCAGTTTTTCTGTATGGATCAGTCGCCCTTTTACGACTGCCGACTGTGGTATTATTTTACAATTTGGCTTAGTCAGATGGTTTAGCGCATGGCGAAAGGATGGGATAGCATGCTCACCTAGTAGCCCTGCATCAAATATCTCTGCGACAATAATGTCAGGAGAGTCCGAAAGGTCTGCTTGTTTTAACTGCGTTGATTTAGACTCGAATACTTTGATTTTATCTTGGTAGCCATTTTTCTTAATGTTCTGTTTTGCGGCATCCGCAATATATTTTGACTGTTCACAAGTGTAGACGAATTTGGCTCCTTGCCGAGCGGCCATCATCGATAATATGCCTGAACCAGTGCCAATATCAAGGACTGTTGACTTTTTAGTCACAGCTTTTCGAATGGCTTGGTCAAAGGCCTCATTTCGCTCATGGTCGGCTAACATTTTTAAATGCCAGGGTGGTACAAATCGACTGAGTATTCTACTCAGGTTTTGCTTCGTGCCAAGATCATTTGGGTTGATCTCAAGTGCTTTTCTGAGTGCTATGATAGCACCCTCAAAGTCTCCTAATTCTTGTTTTGCGTTACCAATATGTACGAAGATACTCCAGTCATTTGGTTGAATCTGAGCGGCTTTGTTCAGGAATTCTAGACCTTTCTCGTTTTGTCCATTATTGCTGAGAAATCGGCCGTATTCTAGATTGGCTAAAAAGTGGAAAGGCATCAATTCAACGGCTTTAGCATAAAGCTCTTCGGCTTTATTTATATCACCATTGGCTTCAGATAGGTGTGCTAGGTTAATCCAAGGTTCTGGAAGTTTCGGTTGCTTGTCTATTAGGTCTGTTAAATGTTTTTCCGCACCAATAAAGTCTTGTTGACTCGCCTTTATTTGAGCGAGCATCATGTAGGCATTTTGGTTATCAGCCTCTGCAAGAATCAATTGTTCTAGGATGTTAATGGCCGCTTGAGTATCCCCAGTTTCAAACCGGAGTTGTCCGATTTGTAAAGCAATATCGCTTCGTTTTGGAGCAATGGTATAGGCGGCTTCTAAATACTCTAATGCTTTAGGATAATTGCCGAGTTGAGAAATAGAATAGCCTAGGTTGGTGAGGCTCTCGAGGTGGTTAGCGTCAATTTGTAATGCTTGGCTCCAATGATTAATTGCCGTTTGAGGGTCTCCCTTCATCATATGTAACATGCCTAAATTTGAATGTGCATCTGCTGCTAAAGAGGGCTCTTCGGTTGCTTGATTAAAATAGATTTCGGCATTGACTAAATCGCCTGCATGTTGATATGCCATCGCCTTACTCAAGAGAGTTGGCTGTCCATCATTTGTGTTCGTCATTTTGTGTGTGTTCTATGATCTCACGATCAAATTAAGATTATTGAGAACCAATGTTCTACAAATCAAATCAAAAGAAATGCGCCAACATTTCCCTACCAAATGGATAAAATATTTCTAATTTTTTTATGAATGAGAAATACTAACTTTCACTTTCGACACAGGGAAGATGCCAGAATTCTTTAGTCAATATGTTTAAAAGTACCTGAATCACATGAACCACACACAAACAAATTACCTACACGTCAAACAACTCCTTTCGAAAGAGCAAGTCCAATTAGTCGGTCAATTAATGGAAACCGCAGCTTTCAAGGATGGTGTTGCTACTGCCACTTCGGCTGCTAGTCAAGTAAAGAAGAACCTTCAGATTCGTAGTGAGGACAGTCTAGAGGCACAGCAAATTGGTTCTATTGTAATGCAGGCCATTTCTCAGTGTAGAGAGATCCAAGCTGCCGTCATGCCAAAGATGATTCTCCCACCTTTAATCAGTAAGTATGAAGAAAACATGTCTTACGGACTGCATGTAGACAGTCCGTTAATGGGTAGTCAGTATACTATTAGAACTGATGTGGGGATGACGCTCTTCTTATCAGACCCTCAAGAATATGAAGGGGGTGAGTTACTAGTAATGACTGAATCTGGCGAAAAGAAATACAAGTTACCGGCAGGTGATGCCATTATGTATCCCACAACTAGGCTGCATGAAGTATTGCCTGTTACGTCAGGCGTTCGTAAGGCAGTGATTACTTGGATACAGAGTGCTGTCCGAGACCCATTTAAAAGAGATATTCTTCGCAACCTGTCGGAAGTGGCTGCCTCATTAAATCATGAAAACTCAAAGGATGAGCAGCTGACCGTGCAGCAGGTATACAGTAACCTAGTTCGTATGTGGGCTGAACTCTAATGATCTGCTGCTTTGCCTAGGCTTAATTTGGTTTGAATACTAAGATCTGCCATTCCTCAGATTTCTCTCATAAAGGACGAGAAGTATTAAAGCCCGTCTTACAATAATTTATATCTTGAACCCGAAACACAGACAATAATTATGGACACTATTTCTATTGGTATGATGCTACCAACCTCTAGCATTCGCCCAATGAGCAAGGACTTTGAAAGAGCCTTTAAAAAATCAATCGATGAGATATTAGCAGGCTCCAACTATGAAGTAGAAATCATTCCTGAGATGATCGGAAATGGAAGCCATGCGCAAATTGAAGGGGTGCTGGATAAATTCTTCGGATATCATGATGTGGATATAGTGACGGGGATTGCCTCCAACCAAGGTATTCAATTCTTAGTCGATCGCTTTGAAAAGAGGAAGGTTCCTTTTATTTGTTGCAACCTTGGCGAACACTTTATGCCTGCTCAGGGCTATGGTGACTATGTTTTTCAAAACTCCATTCATTTATGGCAGCAAGTGTGGCTTCTTGGTTACTACGCTGCAACCAACCTTGGTAGCAAGGGAATGATTCTGTCGGCAATGTATGATTCGGGCTACTGTTTTATGGCAGCATTCGAATCTGGTATGAGGGCCGGAAATCCGGACATAGACCATCAACTCAAACTTTTACCCTTGCCTCAGACCGGTGAGATCTCTGCTATTAGTGAGGGTATGGATGTTATAGATATTGAATCGTGTGATTTTATATTTCCTCTTTTTTGCGGAGAAGAAGCCACTTTGTTTTTAGAAGAATTTAAAAAAAGAGGATTAATAAACAAGGTGCAGTTATTAGGGTTGCCCTTTTTGATAGAAGCTGGCGATAAAGATTTGTCGGGTATATCTATTCATACCATTAATCACTTACAAGGTGAGATTGATTCAACATATCGCAATGTCTTCAAAGATTTAGGGAATTCTACGGCACTTGCAATTGGTTCAGCGATTTTATCTCAGAACGGAAAAATTAATAAAGATGCCATTAGTGCAGGGCTCGTTGCCAATAATGATGCTTTGACTTATTCATCTACAGGTTGGCCCAAGCTCAATTCTCCTATATATGTTCAGAAAATCACCTTTTCTGAGGGTAATGAAAGCAAAGCTGAGTTGCTTTTTCAGCAAACTGTTAACCTAGATGATGATGAAGCAATCCAACAAATGCGAAACTCACCTGTATCAGCGTGGGTGAATCCATATTTAGGAATTTGATCGAATACTATCATGAAGATATTTGTATTGTGTAACTCAGATACACTGGCGTTTCCAACTTTGACTAAACTTAATGAAATGGAGCTTTTGGCTGGGGTTGGTATAGTAAAGTCTAACAGCAGTTTACTAAAGCCTGCGTATGATGACTTGAGTATTGACAAAGGGCTTTATTTATTGGAAAGGAAAGATTGGGTCCGAACGTTAAAAGAGGTACTGATAAAACTAGAAATAGATGTTGTTTGGGTACTTACATTTCCATGGAAAGTACCTGGCGCATTGTTGTCTATACCTCCTTTAGGGTTTATTAATTTTCATTTCGGTATCCTGCCAAAGTACAAAGGGATTGACCCTGTTTTTTGGCAAATTAAGAATCGTGAGAAAAATGGAGGACTTACAGTTCATTTAATGAACGAGGAAATAGATGAAGGCCCAGTGCTTTTACAAGAAACTATGCCAATCATACCTGGTGAAACTTATGGGCTTCATTGTCAGCGCTTAGGGCAATTTACGATGACTCTTGCAACAAAGGTTAAGGATTTACAGAGCCATGAGGATAAGAATTACGTAAAGCTCGATCCAAGTGATGTCATATTTGACAAAAAGCCTTTAAAAGAGGATTTAAGCATTAGCTGGGACAAAGATACCTCTGAGGATATTGAATGGCTTGTGAATGCATCAAACCCTAAGTATCGAGGTATCAATACAAAGGTGAACGGTATGGAGATGCGTTTAATTGAGGTTACACCGGTAAATATGGAAGAAAGTTTTGATGCTTTGCCAGGCGAAATTGTACATGCAGATGCGATATATGGATTAATTGTGCGGTGCTGCGATGATGAGTTTTTGCGCATCACCGTTGTTGAGATGGCAGAGGGATGTTTTTCTGGTGTCAAGATGTTCAATCTTGGCATTGGACGTGGGCACAAATTCGAATGAATCTCGCTCTAGATTTATGGCAATTTGTAATGGATAGATGACCATGACCATTGCTCTGTGAAAACAAAAAAATAAAATCAAGCAGTGACATTAAGATTAAAATCTTTACTTTAGGAATACTATTTACATTTAAACAATTAATCACATACCAAAACACAACTATGGAAGGTACTATAGGAGAAATCCGCGGTTTCGCGGGAAATTTTGCCCCGAGAGCTTGGGCATTCTGTGAAGGCCAATTGTTGGCCATCTCACAAAACACAGCATTATTTTCAATTTTAGGAACAACTTACGGAGGTGACGGCAGAACATCATTCGCATTACCTGACCTTAGAGGTAGGGTAATGATTGGTCCAGGCACTGGTCCTGGGTTAACACCGAGAAAGCTAGGTCAGAGATCTGGGATAGAAAGCGAATCTTTGAATACGCTGCAATTGCCAAACCATACGCACGCTGTGATACCAGCACCTATTACGGCAACAGTTACAGTGAATGCGAACTCTGCCAATGGGGATCAAGATAGTGCAACAGGGAATTACCCTGCCGGAGTAGCGAATGGTAGGGCGTCATGGCCTTCATATTCAGCTTCTAAAAATACTACAATGGCTGCTGATGCTGTTCAGGTAGCAGTATCTGGTGGGGCTGTGAGTGTTGCTCCTGCAGGAGGAAGCCAACCGATTAATTTGATGCAGCCTTATCTAGCAGTTTATTGGATAATTTGCATGCAAGGTGTATTTCCATCTAGGAGTTAAGAGAATTTCAATAACAAAAAAAAAGGGCTATTAGGCCCTTTTTTTGTTTTTGTCTAAGGTGTTAATTGACCAGCTAGGAGTATTTTTAAAGTCGTAGCTTAGTTGAAAGTTGGTCACTGTGTTTTCTCGCCAAAGATTTGTTAAACAGTAGGGATTAGTAATCATTGTATCAGCCATCTCAATAGTATTCCCAAAAATAGAGAGACTTGTAAACAGACAAAGATCAGGGTGAGTTTTAGTGTCTAATTCAGGGAGCTCCCAAGATGTTTTAAAGGAACTAGGCTTTTGACCGATGTTTTGATGACCAAGTGCTTTGTCGACTAAGAGCGCTGTACCTAGGATAATAGGTGGCACTTCCAATGCTTGATCTGAATTGATCAAAACACAATGATTGTCTCTTTGACGAAGGTACGGTAGCTTACTATAGTCCGCACAGGCAAGTTCAATGTTAATTTTTTCAGGCACGATAATTCCTTCTGGTTCAAGCTGTGGTATAAGGTTTAGGCTGATGGCAACTTGAGGTTCGGCTACTAAGGCAGCTTGCATTGTTTCTGTTAACACCATATGTAGTTTGGTTCCAATTGGTTTTTGATAGGTAATAGCATTACCTACTTCATAGCTTAAAATGTAATCCCCAAGGCCAAGTGTTGAAACGAGGTGACGAACAGAATCAATGGACGATTGATGAATGTCTAGAAGAATAACTTCGACTCGTTGAGCAGAAAATAAGGGCAGTAGAGGAAGTAATATCGGGCCCAGAGGCCCACACCCTGCGTAAAGAATTGTTATTTTTTCTCCAGGGAATCTCTTTAAAAGTTCTTGAATGGCACTGTAGGCCCCTTTTAAAAAGGCTGATGTTCTTTTATGATCGAATATGCAAGTTGAGGCATGATGTGACGAAAGAGCTACTCCTCCTTCTAACCTATCTTCTAAATTCCAATTTGAATCATTAAAGTGAGGAGCATTACCGATGTATTCTTTTAAGATGGAGCTCAACTCAATAGCTTCTTCTTGAGAATTTTTTATGTAGCTGTTTTCCACTATTTTTTTAATTAGTGGTATTATTCTATTTTTCATACCTAGGCATTATCTGTGTTTTTAATTGTCCTAAACTTACTTAACTTTCCGTGTATATGATGACGATGATGAACGACAAGTACTCATTTCCTCTTAATACATTATTCTTCAATCAATAAGGAAATTGAGGCTGAAATATTCTTGTTTTCAAAACATACACAAGGTACTTACTATGGCTAAACTACTCACCGCACTACTATTGTTAGTAGTCTCTTCCACTTTATTAGGACAGGTTCAAACTACGGAAACATTTTCCGGAGTAAGTTCTGGCGCCAGTACATTTACCAGTAACTCTCAAGGTTTTACGGTAACTACCATAAGTAATCCTGCTAAACCTTTTGACAATAATTTGGCTTTCCCTGGTACGGGATGGAGCGGTGTAGCCAACGATAATGGATATATTGATAATGATGCAAATATTCATCCTAATCCGTCATTTAGTATAAAAACCACTGACGCTACTGGGATTTCGGTGCAGAAATTCTTTCTGTATTTGGGTAATAATTCTGCGGGCTTAGGTGGTACAGGAACACTTAATATTGTAGGTAAAAATGGTGTGAATACTGAGTTTACTATTAATACGTCTTCGGGATATGTGACCTCAACGGGAACAAATAATGGGTTTACGGAGATTGATCTGACCACGTATGGAGGATCAAATAATTCGAATACTACTATTACGGAACTCATTATTACTACCAGTGGAGATTTCACATATCTGGCATTTGATGCTTTCACATGGAGTACAGTTGCTGCTAACACGGCACCTACAATAGGGGGAGCCTTTGCAGGCCAAGCAGTAAATGACAACGCTACGATTTCTCCTTTTTCAAGTATTACGATTGCGGACGCTGAAGGGGATAATTTAACGGCAACAGTTACCTTAGATAACAATGCGAAAGGAATAATTACAGGAGCTTCTTCAGGCGCTGGGCCTTATACAATTTCAAGCCGTTCTTCTACGGCCATGCAGTCGGCTTTACGAGCCTTGGTGTTTAACCCAACTGATAACAGAAGCGCTACTACAGAAACAACCACTTTTACAGTGGTCGTTAATGATGGTACAGATAACACAACTAATAATACAACCACGGTGGTTTCAAGTGCAGTAGCACCTAGTGTTAGCAGTATTACGCTAAGTGGCTCACCTGTCGCTGCAGCTACGTCAGTCACCTATGTGGTGGCCTTTAACGAGTCAGTAGTCAATGTAAGTACGGATGATTTTGCCTTGACCAAAGGTAGTACAGCTAATGGAACAATCGCTTCTGTGAGTGCCGCGAGTGGTACGAGTATCAACGTGGTTGTCAATAGTATTACTGGAACAGGTACCTTAAGGTTAGACCTGAAAGGCGGTACCAATATAAATGATACTGGCGGAAAAGGAATCAGTGGTGCCTTTACTTCAGGCAGCAGCCACACGGTAGACCGAGATGCTCCAAGTGTAACTAGCATTACATTGAGCGGTTCCCCCACTGCTACGGCCACATCAGTGACCTATGTAGTTGCTTTCAGTGAATCAGTTGCCAATGTAAGTACTGATGACTTTGCCTTGACCAAAGGTAGTACAGCTAATGGAACAATCGCTTCAGTAAGTGCTTCAACTGGAACGAGCGTTAACGTAGTAGTGAATAGTATTACGGGGACTGGTACACTAAGGCTAGACCTCAACGGAAGCACCAATATTGCCGATGCATCAGGTAACACGCCACCAGCTGCCTTTACTTCAGGCAGTAGCCATACGGTAGACCGTGATGCTCCAAGTGTAACTAGCATTACATTGAGCGGTTCCCCCACTGCTACGGCCACATCAGTGACCTATGTGGTTGCTTTCAGTGAATCAGTAGCCAATGTAAGTACTGACGACTTTGCCTTGACCAAAGGTAGTACAGCTAATGGAACAATCGCTTCCGTAAGTGCTTCAACTGGAACGAGCATTAATGTAGTAGTGAATAGTATCACGGGGACTGGTACACTAAGGCTAGACCTCAACGGAAGCACCAATATTGCAGATGCATCAGGTAACACGCCACCAGCTGCCTTTACTTCAGGCAGTAGCCACACGGTAGACCGTGATGCTCCAAGTGTAACTAGTATTACATTGAGCGGTTCTCCCACTGCTACGGCCACATCAGTGACCTATGTGGTTGCTTTCAGTGAATCAGTAGCCAATGTAAGTACTGATGACTTTGCCTTGACCAAAGGTAGTACAGCTAATGGAACAATCGCTTCCGTAAGTGCTTCAACTGGAACGAGCATTAATGTAGTAGTGAATAGTATCACGGGGACTGGTACACTAAGGCTAGACCTCAACGGAAGCACCAATATTGCAGATGCATCAGGTAACACGCCACCAGCTGCCTTTACTTCAGGCAGCAGCCATACGGTAGACCGTGATGCTCCAAGTGTAACTAGCATTACATTGAGTGGTTCACCTGGAGCAGCGGATGCTTCAATAACCTATGTAGTTGCTTTCAGTGAATCAGTAGCCAATGTAAGTACTGATGACTTTGCCTTGACCAAAGGTAGTACAGCTAATGGAACAATCGCTTCAGTAAGTGCTTCAACTGGAACTAGCATTAATGTAGTAGTAAATAGTATTACGGGGACTGGTACACTAAGGCTAGACCTCAAAGGAAGCACCAATATTGCAGATGCATCAGGTAACACGCCACCAGCCGCCTTTACTTCAGGCAGCAGCCATACGGTAGACCGTGATGCTCCGACTTTATCCTCCAGCAATCCAGTTGATAATGCTACGTCTGTTTCTGCCAGTGGAAATATAACGCTTACTTTCAGTGAGAATATAGCTTTTGGGACGGGAAATATTCAAGTAATAGATGTTACTGATGGTTCAAATTCTTTTACCATAGATGCTGCCTCTCCTGGCGCTCAGGCCTCCATTAGTAATACAGTTTTAACAATTAATCCGAGCAGCGATTTGGATGAAAATGCGAACTATGCAATACAAATAGCCGCAACAGCTATTGATGATCTTTCTGGCAATAGCTATGCGGGTATCCTCAATAATACGACCTTAGATTTTACCACTGCAGATGTAACTGCCCCGACTGTTCAAAGCGGCTCACCAACCGATGATGCTACCAATGTGACGTTGAGTCAAAACCTAACCATAACCTTTGATGACAATATCGTGGTGGGTACTGGTAATATTACTATTGTAGAGACGGGCGTAGGTAACTTTGAACAACTAGATGTTACCAATGGAGCATTAGTAAGTGTTTCAACCACCACTGTTACATTGAACCCGAATGGTACAATGAAGAAAGGGACAGCATATCATATTCTGATTGACGCTACAGCCCTTGACGATGATGCGGCAAATAGTTTTGCTGGTATTGCAGATGCAACTACGTTGAACTTCACTACCGTGGATGTTGTCATTAATGAAGTAGTCACAGATCCTCAGCAAGATTGGAGTACCAACGGATTTAATGGTACAGCTGGAGCAGGAACTATCTCAGATGGTGTAGATGAATTTGTAGAATTACTGATCAATTCTGCTGGTATCGATTTTGCAGGCTGGACGATTGAATTGAATGATGGAAGTAATGTGACAGGTGATTTGTCAAATACTGGCGCTTTTGATGCAACAACATATTCGGGAACAGGGACTTTCAATAATACAGCTGCGGGCGACTATTTGGTCTTGGGTAATGTGGATGGTGCCGGGGCGATGAACAATACAGGGCTAACGATAAACTTGAAAGACCCTGGGGGAGCGATAGTAGACGCTATAGTAATTGGCGGAGGTGTTGGTGAAGCACCAACAGGAGATGCTACTTCTGTAGCAGATGAATCGGTTCAAAGGTTCACGAATGGTCTAGATACAGACACTAATAATAGCGATTTTACTAAAGGTCCCGCAACCATGGGTGCTACTAATACTGGTCCAAGTGTAACCTTAAGTCAGTCGACTACAACTTTAGCAGAGGCTGCAGGTACGAATACGATTACTGCCACCCTTTCTGCAACATCAAGTCAGAATACGACAGTGACTATCGGTGTTAAAGCAGGCGGTACAGCCACCATTACCAACGACTTCACTTTGTCAACCACCAGCATTGTGATTACCGCAGGTAACACTACTGGAACAGCCACCTTAACAGCCGTACAAGATGCACTTGACGAAGACAATGAAACCGTTACCATCGAAATTACTGGTGTCACCAATGGTTCAGAGAATGCTACCCAAGAAGTAGCGAGCACGATCACCGATGATGATGCCGAACCAACAGTAACCTTAAGTCAATCGACTACGACCTTCGCAGAAGCAGCAGGAACTAATACAGTAACCGCAACGCTATCAGCAGCCAGTGGCAAAGATGTCACCGTAACTGTAGGGGTTAAAGCAGGCGGTACAGCCACCATTACCAACGACTTCACTTTGTCAACCACCAGCATTGTGATTACCGCAGGTAACACTACTGGAACAGCCACCTTAACAGCCGTACAAGATGCACTTGACGAAGACAATGAAACCGTTACCATCGAAATTACTGGTGTAACCAATGGTTCAGAGAATGCTACCCAAGAAGTAGCGAGCACGATCACCGATGACGATGCCGAACCAACAGTAACCTTAAGTCAATCAACTACCACCTTTGCCGAAGCAGCAGGAACTAATACAGTAACCGCAACGCTATCAGCAGCCAGTGGCAAAGATGTAACAGTAACAATAGGGGTTAAAGCAGGCGGCACCGCTACCATTACCAACGACTTCACTTTGTCAACCACCAGCATTGTGATTACCGCAGGTAACACTACTGGAACGGCAACACTTACGGCAGTTCAAGATGTAATTGATGAAGACAATGAAAGCGTTACCATCGAAATTACTGGTGTCACCAATGGTTCAGAGAATGCTACCCAAGAAGTAGAGAGCACGATCACCGATGATGATGCCGAACCAACAGTCACCTTAAGTCAATCAACTACCACCTTTGCAGAAGCAGCAGGAACTAATACAGTAACCGCAACCCTTTCAGCAGCCAGTGGCAAAGACGTCACCGTAACAATAGGTGTTAAAGCAGGAGGTACAGCAACGATCACTAACGACTTCACTTTGTCAACCACCAGCATTGTGATTACCGCAGGTAACACCACAGGAACAGCAACCTTAACAGCCGTTCAAGACGTAATTGATGAGGACAATGAAACAGTTACTATCGAAATTACTGGCGTCACCAATGGTTCAGAGAATGCTACCCAAGAAGTAGCCAGCACGATCACCGATGATGATGCAGAGCCAACAGTAACCTTAAGTCAATCAACTACCACCTTTGCAGAAGCAGCAGGAACTAATACAGTAACCGCAACCCTTTCAGCAGCCAGTGGCAAAGACGTCACCGTAACAATAGGTGTTAAAGCAGGAGGTACAGCAACGATCACTAACGACTTCACTTTGTCAACCACCAGCATTGTGATTACCGCAGGTAACACCACAGGAACAGCAACCTTAACAGCCGTTCAAGACGTAATTGATGAGGACAATGAAACAGTTACTATCGAAATTACTGGCGTCACCAATGGTTCAGAGAATGCTACCCAAGAAGTAGCCAGCACGATCACCGATGATGATGCAGAGCCAACAGTAACCTTAAGTCAATCAACTACCACCTTTGCAGAAGCAGCAGGAACTAATACAGTAACCGCAACCCTTTCAGCAGCCAGTGGCAAAGATGTAACAGTAACTATCGGAGTTAAAGCAGGAGGTACAGCAACGATCACCAACGACTTTACTTTGTCAACCACCAGCATTGTGATTACCGCAGGTAACACTACTGGAACAGCCACCTTAACAGCCGTACAAGATGCACTTGACGAAGACAATGAAACCGTTACTATCGAGATTACAGGGGTAACGAATGGTTCAGAGAATGGCACCCAAGAAGTAGCCAGTAGCATCACCGATGATGATGCAGAGCCAAGTGTAACCCTCACCCAATCTACTACCACCTTAGCAGAAGCAGCGGGAACTAATACAGTAACCGCAACACTATCAGCAGCCAGTGGCAAAGACGTCACCGTAACAATAGGGGTTAAAGCAGGAGGTACAGCAACGATCACCAACGACTTTACTTTGTCAACCACCAGCATTGTGATTACCGCAGGTAACACCACAGGAACAGCCACCTTAACAGCCGTTCAAGATGCCTTGGATGAAGACAATGAAACCGTTACTATCGAAATTACTGGTGTAACCAATGGTTCAGAGAATGCTACCCAAGAAGTAGCCAGTAGCATCACCGATGACGATGCAGCACCAACGGTAACGCTTTCAGTAGGTACAGCTAATATTGCAGAAGCAGTCGGTACCTCCACCATTACAGCAACCCTTTCAGCAATTTCAGCCAAGGATGTTACCGTAAACCTTGGGTATACAGGAACTGCTACAAATGGTACGGACTATAATAATACAGCGAGTACGAGTATTGTAATTACTGCAGGAAATACAGCGGTTAATGCTGCTGTGGGTATTACTGCTACACAAGATGCTAATCCAGAAACGAATGAAACGATCATTATTGATGTAACTGGCGTAACGAATGGTACTGAAGATGGAACCCAGCAACAGACAATAACGATTATCGATGATGATACGCCAAGTGTTACGTTTGCAACTACAGCTTCTAGTGGTGCTGAAAGTGTCAATTCAACAACGATTCCAGTGAATCTATCAATCGCCAGTGGTTTAACAGTAACGGTTGACTACGCAGTTACCGGTACAGCGACTGGTAGTGGTACGGATTATACATTAGCAGATGGTACATTAACTTTTACTCCAGCGAGTACTACTCAAAATCTCACAATTGGAGGGATAGCAAATGACCTTTTAGATGAGTTTGATGAAACTGTGGTACTCACACTTTCAAGTCCAAGTAATGCAAACCTCGGTACTAACACAGTTCATACCTATACAATCACCGATGACGATGCCGCGCCAACAGTAACCCTCACCCAATCGACTACCACCTTGGCAGAAGCAGCGGGAACTAATACAGTAACGGCAACTCTATCAGCAGTCAGTGGCAAAGACGTCACCGTAACTGTAGGTGTTAAAGCAGGCGGTACAGCAACGATCACCAACGACTTTACTTTGTCAACTACTAGTATTGTGATTACCGCAGGTAACACTACTGGAACAGCCACCTTAACAGCCGTACAAGATGCACTTGACGAAGACAATGAAACCGTTACCATCGAAATTACTGGTGTCACCAATGGTTCAGAGAATGCTACCCAAGAAGTAGCGAGCACGATCACCGATGATGATGCCGAACCAACAGTAACCTTAAGTCAATCGACTACGACCTTCGCAGAAGCAGCAGGAACTAATACAGTAACCGCAACGCTATCAGCAGCCAGTGGCAAAGATGTCACCGTAACTGTAGGGGTTAAAGCAGGCGGTACAGCCACCATTACCAACGACTTCACTTTGTCAACCACCAGCATTGTGATTACCGCAGGTAACACTACTGGAACAGCCACCTTAACAGCCGTACAAGATGCACTTGACGAAGACAATGAAACCGTTACCATCGAAATTACTGGTGTAACCAATGGTTCAGAGAATGCTACCCAAGAAGTAGCGAGCACGATCACCGATGACGATGCCGAACCAACAGTAACCTTAAGTCAATCAACTACCACCTTTGCCGAAGCAGCAGGAACTAATACAGTAACCGCAACGCTATCAGCAGCCAGTGGCAAAGATGTAACAGTAACAATAGGGGTTAAAGCAGGCGGCACCGCTACCATTACCAACGACTTCACTTTGTCAACCACCAGCATTGTGATTACCGCAGGTAACACTACTGGAACGGCAACACTTACGGCAGTTCAAGATGTAATTGATGAAGACAATGAAAGCGTTACCATCGAAATTACTGGTGTCACCAATGGTTCAGAGAATGCTACCCAAGAAGTAGAGAGCACGATCACCGATGATGATGCCGAACCAACAGTCACCTTAAGTCAATCAACTACCACCTTTGCAGAAGCAGCAGGAACTAATACAGTAACCGCAACCCTTTCAGCAGCCAGTGGCAAAGACGTCACCGTAACAATAGGTGTTAAAGCAGGAGGTACAGCAACGATCACTAACGACTTCACTTTGTCAACCACCAGCATTGTGATTACCGCAGGTAACACCACAGGAACAGCAACCTTAACAGCCGTTCAAGACGTAATTGATGAGGACAATGAAACAGTTACTATCGAAATTACTGGCGTCACCAATGGTTCAGAGAATGCTACCCAAGAAGTAGCCAGCACGATCACCGATGATGATGCCGAACCAACAGTAACCTTAAGTCAATCAACTACCACCTTTGCAGAAGCAGCAGGAACTAATACAGTAACCGCAACCCTTTCAGCAGCCAGTGGCAAAGACGTCACCGTAACAATAGGTGTTAAAGCAGGAGGTACAGCAACGATCACTAACGACTTCACTTTGTCAACCACCAGCATTGTGATTACCGCAGGTAACACCACAGGGACAGCCACCTTAACAGCCGTTCAAGATGCACTTGACGAAGACAATGAAACAGTTACCATCGAGATCACAGGGGTAACCAATGGTTCAGAGAATGCTACCCAAGAAGTAGCCAGTAGCATCACCGATGACGATGCCGAACCAACAGTAACTTTAAGTCAATCAACTACTACCTTTGCAGAAGCAGCCGGAACTAACACAGTAACTGCAACATTATCAGCAGCCAGTGGCAAAGATGTAACAGTAACTATCGGAGTTAAAGCAGGAGGTACAGCAACGATCACTAACGACTTCACTTTGTCAACCACCAGCATTGTGATTACCGCAGGTAACACCACTGGAACGGCAACACTTACGGCAGTTCAAGATGTTATTGATGAAGACAATGAAACCGTTACAGTCGAGGTAACAGGCGTAACCAATGGTTCAGAGAATGCTACCCAAGAAGTAGCCAGTAGCATCACCGATGACGATGCAGCACCGACAGTTGCCTTCGGCTTAACAGCAGATGGGCAATCTGAGAGTGAGGCTAGTCAGGATATTCAAGTATCATTGAGCGCTAAGAGCGGAAAAACGATAACAGTTGATTATGCTGTTACTGGAACAGCAACAGCTGGAGGCGTAGATCATACAACTGTAGGAGGAACGATCACCTTTAACCCAGGAGATCAAGACTTCCAACAGCAGATTGTAGGGATTGTTGATGATGCATTGGATGAAGAAAATGAGACAATCATACTGACATTGTCTAACCCAACTAATGCTAGTTTGGGCGCCAATACACAGCTGGTTTATACTATCACAGATAATGATGCAGCACCAACGGTAACGCTTTCAGTAGGTACAGCTAATATTGCAGAAGCAGCCGGTACCTCTACCATTACAGCAACCCTTTCAGCAATTTCAGCCAAGGATGTTACTGTAAACCTTGGGTATACAGGAACTGCTACAAATGGTACGGACTATAATAATACAGCAAGTACAAGCATCGTAATTACAGCAGGGAATCTGTCAGCAAACGCTGCGGTAGGGATTACTGCTACTCAAGATGTAAACCCAGAAACGAATGAAACGATCATTATTGATGTAACTGGCGTAACGAATGGTACTGAAGATGGAATCCAGCAACAGACAATAACGATCACTGATGATGACACACCTAGTGTTACGTTTGCAACTACAGCTTCTAGCGGAGCAGAGAGTGTCAATTCAGCAACGATTCCGGTGAATCTATCTATTGCCAGTGGTCTGAGTGTAACAGTAAACTATACTGTAACCGGGACAGCGACTGGTAGTGGTACGGATTATACATTAGCTGATGGTACATTAACTTTTACTCCAGCGAGCACTACTCAAAACATCACAATTGCTTCTATCGTTGACGATGCAATTTTGGAGTCAAACGAGACGGTAATTGTTACACTTTCTAGCCCAATTAACGCAAACCTAGGCGCAAATACAGTACACACTTATACCATCACCGATAATGATGCAGCAGCAGTAACGATAGCTGACGTGAGTGGTAATGAAAACGGAGGAGTTATCACAGTAACAGCAACCCTGGATAATGCAGTACAAGGTGGCTTTACTGTGGATGTAAGTTCTGCCGATGGCACGGCAACAACAGCAGATAGTGATTATACAGCAGTTGCAGGTCAAACCTTAACTTTTACAGGAACAGCCGGAGAAACGCAAACCTTTACCGTTGCACCAACAGCTGATTCCAAGCTTGAAGCCAATGAAACTTTGACCATCAGTCAAGGTAATTTAGCCACAACTACCCTTGGAGTTACGATTGCTGACGGAGCCACGGTAACGGTCACTAATGACGATGTGGCAGCTGTAACAATAGCCGATGTTAGTGGAAATGAAGATAGCGGAGCTATTACGGTAACAGCTACCCTAGACAACGCAGTTCAAGGTGGTTTTACAGTGGATGTAAGTACTGCTGACGGTACTGCAAATATTGCAAATAGTGATTATACTGCAGTTGCAGGTCAGACCTTGACCTTTACCGGAACAGCTGGAGAAACAGAAACCTTTACTGTTACACCAACAGCGGATGCCAATGCGGAAGGCAATGAAACAATAACAGTTAGTCAGGGTAACCTTGCTGCTACAACCTTAGCTGTCAACATTACTGACGGAGCAACAGTGACCATAAATGATGACGATGACGGCATAGCACCTATTGGATATTCGATAACCTTTGACGATGCTTTAATTGGTAATTCAGAAGTAGCTACGAGTAAATTTACTTTTGCAGCTGCAGAAGTAGGAGCCACTTATAACTATACTGTATCTTCCTCTGGAGGTGGCACAGCAGTCACGGGAACAGGAACAATAGCGACTGCTACAGATCAAATTACTTTGGCCAGTCTTTCTGGATTAACTGATGGCACATTAACGCTGTCCGTTACACTAACCGACCCATCAGCTAATGTTGGATCTGCTGTCACCGCTAATACCAGCTTTGATGCAACAAGCCCAGCGGCACCAGTGGCTAGTAGCATTACATCCGATAGCGGAATAAACGGAGCTGATGAGATTACAACCGACAACACACCAGATGTTAACGGTACAGCAGAAGCCAATAGCACAGTTGAGGTATTTATTGGCGGCAGTAGTGTGGGAACAACAACAGCCGATGGCACTGGTAATTGGAATAAGGCTTATAGTGGAGCCAGCCCTCTTGCTGACGGCACAATTCAAATTACAGCTCAGTCAACTGATGCGGCAGGTAATACCAGTCCAGCAAGTAGTGCCTTGAGTGTTACAGTAGATACTTCAGCTCCTGCAGCGCCAGTAGTAAGTAGTATTACATCTGACAGTGGAACAAACGGGGCTGATCAAATAACTAACGATCAAACCTTGAGCTTTAATGGTACAGCAGAAGCTAACGCTTCAATTGAGCTCTTTATAAATGCAACAAGTATTGGTTCGACAACCGCAGATGTTAGTGGTAATTTCAGTTTCGATTATTCAGCCACTACACTTGTAGATGCCACTTATGCTATCACAGCTAAGGCTACGGATGCCGCTGGTAATACTAGTGCTGAAAGTAGTGCTTTTGGCGTAACAGTAGATACATCCGCACCATCTGTACCTGTACCGACTAGGATTAGTGTAGACTCAGGCGTAAGTAGCACTGATCTTTTAACCAACGATAATACACTTGCCTTTCACGGTACGGCAGATGCAAATAGTATCGTGGAAGTATTTATTGACGGAACAAGTATAGGAACTTCAACAACTGATGGTTCTGGAGAATGGACACATCTTCACGTCTTCACTAATTTGCCAGATGCTAGTTATAGCGTTACTGCCAAGGCTAGTGATTTAGCAGGCAATACAAGTGCAGAAAGTACTGTTTTGATTGTGACGGTAGACACAAGTCTAGCCACACCAAGCTTCTCACCAGCCGATAATGCTACAGATATTCTTCCAGATGCAAACCTGACCCTGACCTTTGCAGAAGATGTTAATAAAGGTACAGGTAACATAACCATCAAAAAGAGTAGCGATGGTAGCACGCTGGAAGTGATAGACGTAACCAACTCAAGTGTGAGCATTGTAGGCGGAGTTGTCACAATCAATCCAGAAAATAATATTCTACCTCCAGCCTCCGAATTTTATGTGAACATTGATGCAGGAGCGCTGACTGACAATGCGGGAAATCCTTACGCAGGCATTACCAATGCTACTGATTGGAGTTTTACCATCATATCTGCATCAACAGTTAGCAGTGTGACAGTACCATCGGCAGACACCTATGGTATAGGCAATGAACTAGACTTTACTGTTGCTATGGTACTTCCAGTCAATATTACTGGGACCGCTACCATTCCAGTGACGATAGGTAACAGTACTGTGAGTGCTACTCAGGTAGGTACAGTAAGCAACAGCAGCACGATCACCTTCCGCTATACAGTGATGGAAGACCAACTCGATAGTGATGGCATAGTAGTCGGCTCAGCCATTAACCCGAATGGCGGAACTATAAAAGACGCATTTGGAACAGATGCAATACTGACATTAAATAATGTAGCAACCACTACATCAGTCTTAGTGGATGGTGTAAGGCCAACTCCGACCATAAGTAATGCAGCTACTACAGATCCAGTCAATGGAGTCTATACAGTACTGGTAGAATTTGACGAGCCAGTAGCTGGTTTTGGTGCAGCCGATCTTACGGTAAGCAATGGTACATCATCAAACTTCACAAACCTTTCTAATGACGTCAAGTGGAGTTTTGATATTACGCCAACAGCAGATGGCACTGTTAGCGTGAGCCTGTTAGCAGGTGTTGCTAGTGACAACGCAGGCAATGGTAGTACAGCTGGCGTAGCAGTGACCAAGACCTTCGATGGTACACCGCCAGAGGTGAGCAGTATCACTAGAAAAGACGCAGATCAGTTGAATACTTCAACAACTGCTGCAGACTTTAGAGTGGTCTTCTCAGAAAATGCATTGGGCGTGGATTTGACAGACTTCGAGTTAACCTTGACGGGTACCACAGGTGTGTTGAACACAGTTACGCAGATAAATTCAAGAACATATGATGTGAATGTAGACGGGATTTCTGGACAAGGAACGATTGGCCTCAACCTCAAAGATGACGACAGCATAATAGACAATGTAGGAAACAAACTAGGGGGCGCAGGTCTGACTAATGGAGACTTCGTTGGGCAGGTTTATACCACCAACTTTCTACCGACAGATATCATATTAACACCAGCAAGTGTTACAGAAAACAATGCTGTTGGAGCCGTAGTAGGAACGCTCACTAGTGCTGATTTAGATGCCGGTGATAGTCATGCCTATACGCTGGTGTCAGGGGCAGGCGATGCAGATAATGGAAGCTTTATAGTTGACGGCACTAATCTTGAGGCAACAGCTAGCTTTGATTTTGAGACGAAAGACAGTTACACAGTCCGGGTAAGAACAGACGATGGTAAAGGCGGACGCTTTGAGAAAGCGCTCACTATTACGGTCGATAACGTTTTAGAGGCTGCGATAACCGTTACTGGAGATGCTAGTTTCGATGTATCGGCTCTGGGCTTAAGTCAACAACGAACATTGACCGTCACCAATAATGGAGAGAAAGCAGTTGAGATAAGGGTTATTTCAACACCAGCTGGATTTAGTGTGCTACCAGGTGCCCTCGTATTACCTGTTGGAGCCAGTGCTGATGTAGTAGTCACTTTTGTTCCGACAGCTGTGAGGAATTATGGAGGTAACATCATCTTTAATCATGAGGGAGGAAATGAAGCACATCCTGTTTCGGGCGAAGGTGCTATTATCACATCGATTGATAATGAAGTTATCAATGCTGAGAATGTCAAGATTTTCCCTAACCCTGCGAATCGATTCCTGACCATAGACCTATCTGAAATCAATAGTCCTAAGTTGGACATTAGCATTGTCAATGCAGTTGGTACACCTATGTTTAATAGAGATGGTTTTACTGATAAAGAACTGACGCTTGATGTGTCTCGCTATGAAATGGGTATTTATATCCTACAGTTCACAGATGGTCAGTCGGTAGTTAGGAAAAAAGTAATGATCAAACGTTAGAAACAAGACACATGAGATTAAAAAAATATATATCAATACTATTCATATTTCTGTTGGTGGCTTTGCCTTCTTGTCAGGACGATGATAACCCAACGCTTAGAGATCTAGCTTTTAGGTTATTAGCAGGAGGTTGGTCTGTTGGAACCCAAGGGAGCATTGTGCTTGACGGAGAGGATATTAGTTTGAACTACCCTGGTTTTACTCTGTCGTTTGCAGATGGAACTTATGAGACTACCAATGGAGCTGACTTATTTAGAGCTAGCGGAACTTGGGAGTGGACAGATGATGAAGGTACTGTCTTGACGCTAGATACGGGTGAGGAGATAACGATTAACCGACTTAGCTTAAATGAATTTAGGTTTTCATTTTTTCATGCAGGGAACTTAAGGGCAGGTATTCAAGGTAATTACGTGATCAATGTATTCAAGTAGGCTAAATTTCCGCTGTATGCTTAATGAGTGTTAACTGAATCAATACCTTTGAAGCGTATTCATTTAAAAACTAATCGTTATGAAACTTAGGAGATTATTAATCGGTACATGCATAATTTTATTCGGGGCTGTATTGACTCAGGTAAAAGGTCAGGAATTAGGAATTCGTTTTGGCAACGGAGCGGTGGGAGATGCAGCGGTCGATGCTGTTTTTTCACTTGGAGAATTTAGTAGAGTCCATGCTAACCTTTCATTTGGTGATGATCAGGTAGGAATAGATGCACTAGTAGACTTCCTCTATAAACCCTTGGGACCACAAAATTTCAATTGGTACGTAGGTGCAGGTCCATTTGTCGGTTTAGGTGATGATTTTCAGCTTGGTGCAGTAGGTGAAGTAGGCCTAGAATATCATTTTAGCGAAGTTCCTTTGGCACTTGGGCTAGATTGGCGTCCAGCATTTCGAGTTGTAGAAGATACCGATTTCGGTGTTGAAGGCTTTGGATTTAACCTCAGGTTCGTTTTCTAAGACAAGTTAGAGGAACGCATAGCGGCTACTCAAATAACTAAGAATATAACCATACCCTTTTTTGGGTATGGTTTTTTTATTTTGAAGCTCACTGAAGAAGCTAACTAACCCTCTATTGTTTGATGAGACGCTTGTTTCTAATTAAAACTATGATTGAGATGAAAATCATTGCCAGTGATAAGTATAAGAAGCCTCCTCTGATAGAAGTGAAATTAACCAAAGGTTGGAAAAATAACGGTGAGGCAAACTGGCCTAAGAAAATGAATGTTGTCAGGAGACCGAGTACTTTACCTCTATTTTCAGGCGAAGCCATAGTTACGAGACACAGGTTTGAGTTAGGCATTAACAAACCAGCACCAAGACCAGAGAATAGTAGGCCAGGGAATGTCATGGCATAGCTGTTGGCGTTTGATATTAAGAAATATCCAATACCCATAAAAAGAAAGGTTAGTCCATAAATTTGATAATGTGTGAGTCTTCGTTTCAATTTCGGATATTGAAATGACATGATGCCTCCTACAAGCATAACACTAGAGATAGCGAGACCTGTTTCAGTGTTACCAACATCAGATATTTCTTGCATCAGGAAAGGGATTTGAACCGGCATGAGGTAAAATGTAACCATGCCAAGGAATGAAATAATGAATATGGTCCAAGCTAATTTTGGTACGGCAGCGCCAGTCTTATCTGTCGTATCGAACACAACCTTTTCAGGCTCTTTCAAGAAGATTAATACTAATGGAAAAGCGACAAGTGCCAGTAAATAAATGGCAAAAGGATAACGCCAACTAATATCGGCCAATATGCCTCCAAAGGTTATAAATACCGTGCCTGACAATGCCATAATGCCAGCCTGAGTTCCCAAGAACTGTTGTCTCTCTGTGCCTTCAAAGTAGTCACCTATTAGCGCTACTGCCGTGGTCATTATGCCGCCAACCGCAATACCCAGAAAAGCACGCCCAACGATGATTTCTAAAAGTGTATTCAAATAAAGCCCCGAACTTCCTGCAACGGCATAGAGCAAGAGCATGAAAGCCAATAATTTGATGCGACCAAACTTGTCAATAATCCAGCCTGAAATAGGAGAGGTTAAGGCAATGAATAGGCCTGGAATAGTCAATACAAGTTTTACAAGTGTTTCTGCTGATGGATTCCCAGGAAAGGCTTTTGTCATTTCAGGAAGGGAAGGGGCTATAGTGGCGCCAGCCATTACAGTCATCATACTACAAAGTAAGATGACTGCTTTTACAATAGGTTTGTTTTTCAAGATGCCTGGCCTTAGGCCCTTAGTTTGTTAAGTAATTGATTGAGAACCCTTAATTCTTTCGCATTCAGGTTATCAGTTATTTCATCAATGATTGACATTTCATTGTCTAATTTGCTTAGAAGTGCTAAGCCATTATCTCCGATGAAAACTTGAATCTTTCGGCCATCGTGTGGGCAAGGTTTTTTCCATATAAGATCTTTGGCGCAAAGCTTATCAACAAGTCGAGATGCATCTGCATTTCCGATAATCATTTTTTCTCTTATCTCGAGTGTGCTGATGGGTTCTGAATTAAGTCCTCTTAAGATTCTTAAAACATTCAGTTGCTGTAAGGAAATATCATATGGCTTTAATAGGTCAGTCATGCGCTGAGACAGCCAATAACCCGTATAGAGAATATTCACACGGGCCTGATGTTGCTCGTTTTGAAATGTTCCCTTCACCAATTGCTCGTCTAACGTCATATTTTTCTATTAGCCACTTGAATTTAATACAATGTTGTAACACAGATTGAGTATTACAAGTTTCCAATAAAAAAAGGCCAGCTCGAGAAGTCGAACTGGCACTTTAACTCAAAACTCAACTCAACTATTTAATCTTTAACTATAATCTGGTAATGTGGTGTAGGATTTAATGGGCAGAAGTAATTATAGGTGCCGGCTTTCAGTTCAACTACCTTGGACGATGCTTTCTCGCCATCCTTAATCGCTTTCGGCAAATACCCTGCTTTTATGTGATCACCCTCTTTGCCATTTGTCACTGGCGCTATAACGAAACCCACTTCGTGATCAACTCCTGAGTTAGTAACTTCAAAAATGTATTTACCTGGTTTCAAGATTAAGCTCTCCTTGGTGAACTTTCCTGGAGTTTGGTCCAGCTTTATAACTTTTGCTTCTTCTTTTTGTGCAAAACCAGTTGCTATAAATCCGATAAGCAACGCTACAATTATTAATGATCTTTTCATCTTTCTAATTATCTATAATAGTGTTTGTTCTAATTGATTAAGCCAATTCAGTTTCTAATTCGATAGGTTGCGCAGCAGGAAAATCAACGGCAACTTGTGTCAAATTATGAACATAATTGGCAAGTGTTTTATCTGAAACCAGAGCGATTAAATCTATGAGGGCAGCTTGATCAAACCCTTGTGCAAAGAATGCTTCGACACTCTCTTCGGATGCTCTACCTCTATTTTGGGTAATGTCTTGAGCTAATAATACGATAGCATTCAATCGTGCATCAGCACTGCGACCTTGTCTCAATTCAATAGTTTCTTCTTCAGTCAAGCCGTTCATTTTACCAAGTGTCGTGTGAGCTGCTTGGCAATAAGCACAACCATTTACTTGAGATACAACTAAATAGACCGCTTCTCTTTCTTTTGCATTGAACGTTCCTTTAGCCTGCGCACCTTGGAATGTTAGGAAGGAGCTAAGTGCGTTGGCTGAGTAGCCGATAGTAGCATACAAGTTAGGAACCATGCCGACTTGTTTCTTTAAGTTGTCAAAAATTCCTTGAGCTTCAGGGCTTACTTGTTCTCTTGTTGGTACTTCAAATGTTCTCATGATAATAAGTGTTTTATGTTTTTTATTTCTGTTGTCAAAATTCAAGTACTAAACTAATGTTGTAACATTAAAGTTCAAACATTAAAATAAAAATCAAAAAGCATACGATCCTGAATGAGACAATTGTCAGTCATTCAGTGTGTTATAACCTGAATAAATTTTAAGATATTCTCTGATGTAAGGTTGGAGTGAGGGGCCTAGGTGAAAATCCAAGCCCAATAGATAAGCCAAATTTGAACTGGTAGCCTCAACCATAACATGGCCCTATACCATGTCCTCTTCCCTTTGTATTTCACAACCATATCAATATTAGCCGGAAATACCCCGATCAATACAGCGATAATGCCCCAAGCACCAATACTTTGGGTATCGGGAAGTAGCAGTAGAATTCCGAAAAGTATTTCTAGTGCCCCACTGAGATATACCATTTCTAATGGATAGGGGATGTAACTGGGCATTATCTTCAAATAGGCTTTGGGTTTCCAAAAGTGAGGAATGCCAGCAGCAATGTACATTACCGCCATAAAGTAAAGCGAATTATTGTCCATTGTTTCTATACCTCTTGTAGATCAAATGGAAGTTGACGGATTCGCTTACCGCTGAGGTCGGCCACGGCATTAAGAAGTGCCGAACCGATAGGAGGAAAGCCTGGTTCTCCCACGCCTCCAGGTGCTTCGTCATTTTCCATTAAATGAATTTGTATGTCTCTAGGTGCTTCGTTGATACGAAGCATTCTGTATGTGTCAAAATTTGCTTGTTCTGCTGCACCATTTTTGAAGGTGATTGGATCTTTCATGGCGGCTGTTAAGCCAAAGATGATATTACCTTCAGTCTGGGCGATAACCTGGTCTGAATTCACATAGATACCGCAGTCTACTACCGAAACTACTTTTTCGATGCTGACTTTACTATCCTCTTTCTTCAAGAATAGTGCATGGGCTACTATTGTTCCGAAGCTCTCAACTATGGCAAGTCCTTTTCCTTCGTTTTCGCCTAGTTTATTGTTCCAATTTGATTCTTTTTCAAGTCTCTCGAGTACTTTGACAAATCTTGGTTCGGAAGCGAGATATTTCTTACGAAATGCCAAAGGATCTTGCTTTGACTTAACGGCCATTTCATCAATAAAAGCCTCATGGGCCACACCATTAGTTGCTGCGAATACTGATCGCCACCAATGTATCGGAATTTGACTCTTGTATTCTGAATAGCGTACAGATAGGTCGTCAAAACCATAATGCGTATTAATGGCTTCCATTACCTCGAAAGGAACTCGACCATTGGAGGCTCGCCCTTGGGTAGTGATGGCTTGACTGACCATTTTATGTTGCATGCCTTTAGGACTTCCATCAGTGTTAAAGGAGGCAGAGAATTCATGTACTGTACCTTGTCTAAAGGGGCCTTGACTTGTATCATCTTCCCTAGACCAGATAAGCTTAACTGGTTTTCTCAGCGCTTTCGAGATTTGAAAACACTCTTCCAAAGAGTCATTCATTGACCTTCGGCCAAAACCACCACCTAAGAATGGCAGATGTACTTTTATTTTGTCTTCAGCTTCATTATCAGGAATACCAAGCTCCCGAGCAAACTGTCTTTGTACTTGAGGGCTTTGACTTGGTGCCCACACTTCTGCAGTATTGTCAGGTCTCACGTGTACAGTCGCATTCATTGGCTCCATACAGGTGTGAGATAAATAGGGGAGTTGATACTGAGCAGTAATCTTATCTGTCGATTGCTCGAAACTTGTCTTGAAATCACCTTTTTCAAAGTGTTTCATACCTTCCTCCTTTGCTAATTGCTTCATGTCCGAAAATAATTTCTCGGTAGAGACTTTAGTGAATTCGGCATTGTCCCATTGCACATTTAACTTTTTTCGACCTTCGGTAGCGGCAAAGTAATTGTCGGCAATTACCGCGATACCTGTATTCTTTTTACCGTAAACGGTTCTAGTTACTTCCATCACATCCACTACTCCTTTCACGGCTTTTGCTGCAGCGTTGTCATAACTTTTAACCTTACCTTGAAGCGTAGGGCACCGCTCAATGGTAGCGTAGAGCAAACCTTCGGTATGTGCGTCCATACCATAATCAGCAGAACCATTGACTTTTCCTGCTAGGTCAGGCCGATGAGTTGCCTTTCCAATAATTTTAAAATCAGCTTTGTCTTTAAGCGTAGGCTTTTTAGGGAGTTCGAGCTTGGCTGCCTCGGCAACTAAGTCTCCATATTTTAAGGATTCAGTCGATCCTTTTTTGTAGACCACACCTTCACGAGCTTCACAGGAAGCAGTGTTTACTCCCCAACGCTGAGCTGCTGCTTGAACCAATACCTCTTTTGCAGCAGCTCCTAATTGGCGCATGGGCATAAACATGCTGCGGACGCTTCTGCTACCTCCGATGGATTGTCTGCCGTACTTTCTAGAGGCACTTGCTTTGACTATGTTCACTTGGTTCATTGAAACCTCAAGTTCTTCGGCTATGATGGCAGGTATGCCTTGAAAGATGCCTTGACCCAACTCAGGTACATGGGCCATAATGGTTACTTCACCTGATTCACTAATCGTTACGTAGGGATTTAGCGAGGTACCATTTACTAGGTCTTCGGGCATCAATTGCTTTAAAACACTATCCTCAGAACCAAGGGCTAAAGTGTCAAAACCAACAGCAAGCATAGCACCTGCCATTCCCGATACTTTAAGGAATTTTCTTCGATTGAGTCTATTTGCTTCCATTATTGATTTCTTTAGAGGCTAGGTGAATTGCTTTTCTAATCCGATGATAGGTTCCACATCTGCAGATATTTCCTGACATGGCTTGGTCAATTTCTGTATCACTTGGACTAGGGTTTCTTTCCAATAGGGCAGAAGCAGACATGATTTGTCCAGATTGGCAATAGCCGCACTGTGGTGCTTGAACTTCTAGCCAAGCTTTTTGCACTGGGTGAGAATTGTCGTTAGACAATCCTTCGATCGTCTTGATACTTTGTCCAACCACCGAGCTTACGGGCAAAGCGCATGACCTGACCGGGTTACCGTTTAAGTGTACAGTACATGCCCCACATTGGGCGATGCCGCAACCGAACTTAGTTCCAGTTAGACCAGCCTCATCACGAATTGCCCAGAGAAGTGGCGTTTGAGGTTCTGCATCAATGGTATAGTCTTTACCATTGATGTTGAGTTTATAGGAAGCCATATGCAAATGATTTGTATTGATTCAATTTAAGGATTTGAACGGAGATAAGCATGGATTAACTAAACTCTATAGTATGCTGGGTGTTTTACCATTTAAAAAAAAGCGCCTCACTCTTTATGACAAGGGTGAGGCGCTTTGTTATTTAAAACCGAATGGCTATCTCTTCTTTTCGAGTTTTTCAGCTTCCCATTTGTTATTCTCTTTGTTCACATCCGCCATTCTACCGGAAGGATCAATCACGATTGAAGCAATTTCAGAAACGGGTCTGTCAACGCTCAATTCATAAGTAGGGTGCGTCCAAGGCCAATCTTCGTGAACGATTCGTTTATCATCAGTTTCGGCAGGCTTTTCGCCACGCATCATTCTCAATGCCATGTAGTGAACTTCTTTGGTGCCATCAGTATAAGTCACAACAACGTCAATCGGCATTGGCATTTTGCTAACTCTTTCTAAAGTAACCTTAGTCTTTTCACCTTCACCTACAACATCTTTTACGCTATAATCGATTTGCTTAGTCGTGTACACAAAGTATTCATTGTACCAATCGAGCTCAAGACCAGACACATCTTCCATCACACGAAGGACATCGTTAGGGTTCGGATGCTTGAATTTCCATCTGTTAAAGTACTCAAGTAAACCTCGGTCTCTGGCTTCTTCGCCAATTACATAACCCATTTGGCTCATCCAAACAGCTCCTTTGCCATATGCGGCAGCACTGTAAATACCATTTAGGTCATAATGATCTGAATGCGTGCTCATCGCTTCTTCTCTACCACTAGCGGCAGACCTGAGATAGCTACCTTGCCCTGATCTCGATCCGATATTTTCGATATTTGTGGTTGTTGTTTCTCCACTTACTGTTTGAGAAATGTGTTGAGAAATTCTTGACGATGCATAAGATGTAAACCCTTCATCCATCCATGGGTGGAGTGCTTCGTTACTGCCTAATACTCCGTGGTACCAATCGTGCATTGATTCGTGGATAGTGACACCGAGCAAGCTTCCTCTATTGCCTGTTATGAGCGTAGACATAGGGTATTCCATACCACCATCACCACCTTGAATTACTGAAAACTGCTTGTAAGGATATTGCCCGAAATACTTGTTGGCATATTCAAAAGACATCTCTGTAAGCGGTCTTAATTTTTCCCAATTTTCAGTGTTTTGTCCTTTTTGGTGGAAGAAGTGGAGTACAGTACCATTCTTCATGGTCAGCTTATTATGAAGGTAATCTGGGTCAGCTGCCCACATAAAGTCATGAACGTCAGGTGCTATAAAATGCCAAGTTAGTTTTCCATCAACGATTTTCTTATTTACTGTTTCGCCTGAGTTCTCATAGCCATGGCCAATCTCTAATGGGTTTTGCAAGTAGCCTGTACCGCCAATTACGTAGTCTTTGTCTATCGAAATCTTAACCTCAAAATCGCCCCATACTCCGTAGAACTCTCTTCCTATGTATTCATCAGCGTGCCAGCCTTGGTAATCATATTCGGCCATTTTAGGGAACCATTGCGCCATTGAGTATCGAATACCTTCACGATTGTCTCTACCTGTTCTTCTAATTTGAACGGGAACTTGCGCTTCAAAAGTCATATCAAAAGTCACCGTTTCACCTGACTTGATCGGCTCATCTAGCTTAACTTCTAGGATGGTTCCAACAACTTCATAGGCTAAATCTTTACCATCTTTCTTAAGTGAAAATATCTTCTGGAAACCAATCTCATCTTCTGAAAGCTTAGAAATCCTATCTCCGACTCTTCTATCAGGGTCTTGAATAGTTCTAGATCTTACATCCATCATACTTCCCGGTTGGAAAGCATTAAAATAGAGATGATAGAAGACCATGTTGAGGTCATCTGGTGAGTTATTTGTGTAATCTAATTTCTGAACACCTTGGAACCGATTGGTTTCAACGTCCATGTCAATCTCCATGTAGTAGTTTGCATATTGTTGCCACCTTTCATTGTCACTGCGGTTTGCCTTTCCTTGTGCCATCAGCATGGCTGATACACCGACTAGGAAGAAAGCTTGAAACACTACTCGTCTAATATTCATAATGGTCTTTGTTTTAACTAGGCATGAAAATATCAAAGTTTAAAGTCCCCAACAAACGATAATTTCTGAAAGGAGTGATTACCTGATTTTATACCTGATTTGAAATTTTACATCTGTGCGCTTATTTCCGTCTATAGTTTCAAGGCCCGTGCCAATTTCTTCTCGGTCATAAAAAGTAGTTCTTGCGATTCTAGCCCAAACATCGGTATGTGAGTTTAATCGACAACTGATTAATAAATAGTTTCGGATGCCTTGTCCACTATAGCCAGGAATAGAAAATGCAAAGAGTACGTCTCTCTCATAAACGTATTGTCTATTCTGTTGACCTTCGCTATCAAAAACAGCAAATCTAGTGCTGATGGATACTTTTTTACCGCTATAGTCTAAGTCTTGTACGAAAGCGTATCCACTGGTTATTACTCCTCCGAGACTAAAGCTGCTATGTTGAACTCTAGATTGAATTCTAACTGAAGGGGTCACATGATGTTTTAAGTTGAGTAGATACTGCTTACGTTTGCCTACTAAGACAAGTGTTTCATTGCCCTCATTCAGGTTAGTGTTTTGATCTTTATGTTTCCCTCTAAATTGGAAATAGGCCTGAGTGACAGGACTTGGGTTATAGTTTAAACGGATTAGATAATCATGACCTCTTGAAGGGGTGTTAACCCTAAAGCGGAGCCATGGGAAATAGAATGAATCGTAATATGCTGCGAGGTTGAATTTTCGATTGAGTTTATATTTTAAACCCCAATAGATTCCGCGTTCGTTGATATTTCTAGAGCCCTCTGAGAAGCTGGAACCTCTAATGGTATGAAATTGCCGATCGTAGTTTCTCATGATGATGCTAAAGTCAATTCTTTTGGACAAAGGAGAGGTTAGTCCTAAGAGACTTCCTATTCCACCGCTTTTTGAAATAGCGACCTCAGAAAAGACTCTCATACGCTGCCAATGTGTATTACCGAATAGGCTTATGTTAAAATTCTTCTGACCAGAGAATTCGAAAGCATTATAGGGCCGATCACTTCGTAAAATTGGCAGACTGAACTGGTTGACTGCTGCAATAATACCGAGCCTGTTTCGCGAGCTGTTTTGATAGTGAAGCTCAAGGCCGTATACTTTTTCATTAATGCTATTTCTATTTTCTATTTCGGTAACCGTTCGGTGAAATCCAGAGAGTTGAACTGAGGAGAAGTAGTTTTCAAATGTTTCTTCTTCTCCCTGTCGTATGTTCGCATCTTGGTTTAGGCTAGATGCAAAAAGTGTGGTGGAGAGTTTTGGGTTGATTTCGTAAGTAGCTACCAATCCACGTAAGAAACCACCCTCTAAAACTGATGTATACGGACGGACACTACGATTAACAAGTTCCAATGTGTTTACAGTTTCAGCTCCTTTACCAACAGAAAAGCCAGCACCAAATACCAAGCCTTGCCCAAATTGAAGTTGATAGTCTCCGACTAAAATCTTACGCCACCTTCCTTGACGTTCGATGAGTGCATGTGCCGACCAGAAATCAGTCCCAAACCTTTGGCTTGACGGATCCCAGTAAAACTGCTCACCTGCATCTTTTTCCGTAGTAAAGCCGAAACTAAAATCTCCAGTATTAGCCACTCTGTAGCGCAGATAGGTTTTATCTGGAGAGCCTAAATACTTGTTATCATCGCTATCAATTGGTGCACGATAACCACTTTTTCGTTCAAGAACCCTTTCCTGTCTAAGGATTATGTAGTGATTTCTTTCGCTAAGGACTCTCTTGAGAAATGGCAGATCCTTTTTACCATTACTCTTTAGCGTAATGAATGGCAGCAAATCATTGATAGTAGCCAAGTTGAATCCTTCGATATATAAGAGTTCGTAAGGGGTTAGAATCCTTCCTGATTCTGTTCGGTATTGTAGTAAGGAGGCTATTTGTGTTTGAGAAAGAATGCCTATGGAAATCAGTTCCTCTTCCTGTGCTGTGTTTAAATCTATAGGGTTTTCGTAAAGTAGGAGCAAACGCTCGTAGATTTCTTCATAATTCAACACTTCTTCTTGGGTATTAAACCTGTCTTCTATAAACGATTGTAGATTAATGTCCCTCGTTTGTCCATGGGCTCGATAGGTGATGAGTGCCGCCAATAGCATGCTGATGGTGATGCAACGTTGAATCATGGTCGGATTTTATAAATAAGGCCAAAACTGTGTAGCATACCAATGCCACGGTTGATTCTTACCCCATAGTCAATTTGGAAGGTTTTATTTCCCACAGTGGCCCCAAAAGAATGGTTTCTATTTAGCGTAGATAGGCCTGTTCTCACTATGACATGGTCAATAATTTGATAGGCTATACCGAACTTTAAATCAGGTTCAACCAGCACATCCTTCTCAATTTCTGCATAAACATTAAGCTGCTTATTGGGATGATAATCGACTGAGAGCCTAATGATAGTTGGTATCTTTTCCTGCTGCTCTTTTGCTAGATTAGATTGTGTGAGGTTGTATATATGGCTACCTATGGTGATTTCTGGGCTTAGGTTAGCTAGTCCACCAAACTCAGTGAGTAGAACTGATCTTTTCCCAAAACCATCAATGTTCACCTGAAGTAAGGCCACTTTGGCCCCTAAACTCATAATGCCAATTTTACGAGCAAACCCGAGGTGAAGCATTTGGGTATTTAATAATTCATCACCAAACTTAGATACGCCTATCGCTCCCGTACCAAGAGCGGTGGGTAAGTTTGCTGCAGCCGTAAGGCTATTAAAAGGAGGGAAGTTGAGAATGCTTTGGTAGCCAGCTAAAACAGAGATATCTGTCACGTTGGCCAGTCCAGCCGGATTGTTGAAGACAGCCCAATCCATGACGTCTATTGACGAAATGCCACCTAAACCTATTGATAAAGCCCCTTTCGGGGGAATTCCTGCCAGCTGACCCCATAAAGTCAGATTTAAAGTGACACAGCTAATCAGTGTGATTAATAGCCTGCGCACAGACTAATGTAATCAAATCAATGATAATTAGTAATAAAAACGATTTAAAATTAAAGTGCTGATTTGAAATTAAAGAATAGACCAGTAGTTCCTTCTCGGTTAATACTGTATTCCAGTCTGAAAACGAAGTCGTAGTAGGTGACAATATCTAAGCCTAGACCTATACTGCCAATCCATTCATTGTTAAAAAAACTATTCCGTGTTCCGGATATTGGAGATCCTGCATACCCCAAATCCATGAATACTTTCAGGTAAAAGGCATAGGGGAGCGTTCTAAATTGATTGATGAGACTTCTTCTATTCAGTTCCTGAACACCTTCAAGAAACTTGAAACGCAGTGAGCTTCGGTTGGAAATAAACTGATTACTTTCGATGACAAAACGTTCATAACCTCTAATAAAATCAGGGCGGTAGCCAAAGCCTGCTCTTACGATATAGGGAATGTCTCGTGCAAAATTATTGTAAGCATCTAATCGATTGGCAAAATAGAACTTACCCTTTAAGTCGACAAATTTGGCAAATGTGAGCCTTGTGGTAAGCATATCAAAGTCGTTGAACGTACCTAGCCCGAACTGATTGAATTGAACATTCAGTAAGCTACCGGTCAACGGATATGCGATGTAGTCTCTTTTGTCTAAGGTAAATGTGTAAGACAATCTAATATATTCCTGTACACTCTCATTGAGTCTATGGTATTCAGGGTTAAAATCTTGGATAGTGTCGCTAATAGATGATCTCACATAACCAAGGTTAAAACTATGCCTTGTATAAAACGAAGGCCTGAGCGTTAAAGTACCACTGGTTGAGAAGGCTTTCCTGATTACATTTTCACTTTCAATAAACTGAAGCCTATGTCCACTGGTATTGACACCAACTGTTTTGTTGGTCGTATAACTCGTAGAAAACCCAAGGCCTATAGTTTGATCCGCATTAACGTAGGGCACCTGATAACTAGCTGAGAGTTGCTTGGCAAACCCAAACTGTCCCCGAATTCTAAACCTGTCGTTCCTACCCGTAAGATTAGTATGGATGAGCTGAACGCCATAATTAACTCTGGAAAAGTCCCTATTCTGATTGACCCACCATTCCGTAAAATTTCTATCGGCTAATTTAAAAATGGGTAGGGGGAATACATACCATCTTTCCTGAACGCGGATGAGTACATCTACATCAGTATCCGACATGAACAACGGAATCAATTCAACCAAAACAAATAAGCGTGTATTGGTAAGTTTCTGTTGATCAAGGATAATTTTTTCTGAGAAGTCAGAAAGCTGCAATGACTCCCCTTCTTTGAAATCTAGTTCTCGTAAGATGATTTCCTTCCGAGTCTTTTTATTACCCGTAATGTAAATCTTGCCCACCTTTACGGTAGACTCAGGGTCAAGATCGGCTATGCCTCCTGATTGAGAAAAGAGAGGTGTTGCTAATACGCAAACCAATATAACACACCACCAACTTCTTTTGCCTATCACGCTGTTATGAAGATTTTCTCACCTTTATATAGACTCTTATAAGGATAAATACCCCTAATGCTAAAGGTGGAATACTCAATAATTGACCCATGTTGTAGGTCATCTCGTCTTCAAAGGCAACTTGGTTTTCCTTGAATGTCTCATGAAAAAACCTAAGTGCGAAAATCCAAACCAGAAAAATTCCGAATAAGATACCTTCAGGAGTCCTTTCCTTATACTTCATCCAAATGCCTAATAAGATAAAGAACAATATGAGAGAGGTAGCCGACTCATAAAGCTGCGCTGGATGTCTTGCTATTCCCCATGTATGAATGGTGACTACTACTTTTCTGTCGATAATTTTTAAATCATAATCGAGTGGGGCGTTGCCCTGCGCATAATGCTCGCGAACACTGCTATAACCAGTTAATATATTTTTGACATTGGTCTCAACAATCCTGCGGGCGTCCGGCTCAGATAGCTGAGAATTCTCAAATCTCAAGGTTAAATCTACAGGAACAATGCCTGGGGCAGGTCGCTCAGTTGAAGTTCCTTTGGAAGCTTCTGCATTTTCTATACCCATGCCAGCGTCCTCTATGATCTCTTCGGCAACACGTCCAAATACTACTCCATAATCTGATTCAGTAGGCTTACCAATGATCTCAGAATTCACAAAGTTGCCCATACGAATAAATACTGCTGCCAAAGCAATTGTAATTATCACCCGATCCAGTATCCAGAGCCAACTCTGACCGTCTCTTTTTTTCTTTCTAAACTTAAATCTGAAAGGAGACCAGCTAGCATCGACAACGTAATTGCTGTAGAGAAAAAGGGCTATGGGTATACCAATAACCGCTCCGTGACTTGCTAAACCACCTTCCCATGTTCTAAAGAACATTAGTGGGTCAGCCAAAAATCTTTGTGGTTCATAAAAGACTAAATGTCCGAGCCTTGCCCCAATTATGGTAGCAAGCACCATGTGAACAGTCAATGTATCAATATTCAAAACATCCTTACCTTCAGTTTTGAAGATTTTGACCATTATTTGATATCCCACAATAAACCCTAGCGCAAATAAGACACTATACCAAACAGGTGGTTGAATGTCCTTAATGATCTCGCGCATTGGGTCCCAAACGATGTGTAGAAGCATTTTGTCTTATTTAATGGAATCAACAAATATATGGGAAATACGAAAAGGATTGAGATTCCGTATTAAAGGTTTACTAATTCTTCTAATTCCTCGGAGAAACCTGAGGATAAAATAGGAAAACGACACCAAGTTCTTGGGTCTACATTAAACTCATCTAAATGAAATGCTGGTGCTAGTCGCTCTCGCTTCCATTGGTTTCTACTCCAAAGCCTATAAAACTTAATAATGTAATTTCTCAGGGTATTGGGCTTTGCTAGTCTACTATCCTTTAACTCACGAAAGACCTCCAACGGAGACTTATGATCCCTGATCGCTAATTTTTCAATCTCCACCATGATGTAATATGGCATCAAATCATCTTCATCTGTTTGGTGCTGATCAGATGGGCGTAATTCGGCTGTGGGTGGCAATGCATTGATCGGGGCCAGCCCTACATATCCTAATTCATTTTCTGCATACCTGAGCCATTCACGTATAAAGTGTTTGTCCACGCTGGAAATAGGGGCTAAGCTACCGCTCGTGTCTCCATCCATGGTGGTGTAGCCTACATCACCTTCGCTTCTATTCGATGTAGTGAGCAGCAGGGTGTTGGTAATATTGGTGAGCATCCAAATGATTGGGCTACGCGCTCTGGCTTGAATATTCTGTAGGGCTAAGTCATCATTTTCCCAAGTAAGATCACGATCTAAGGCCTCTGCTATGGTTGAAGTGTAAGCCTTTACTGGTGTATCAATGGTCCAGTTATAAAACTTTGCGCCAATAGAATCAGCTAGTGTCTTAGCTGCATTCAGTGTGGTAATGCTTGAGTTCTCGGTTCCTTGATAGGCTGTGTTAAAAAGTTTGCCAACAATCTCTTTTTCTGATAGAGCACTCAAGTCAGATCTGTTTACGGCTTGCAAAAAGTCAGATAGACCAAGCTGCTGAATACCTCTTTTTACCATTTCAGCGACCATGACAGCACAGGTAGCTGAATCTGCCCCTCCACTTAATGATAACGTATAACCCTTGCTCTTGCTTTTCCTCAAGTAATCGAATAGTGCAAGTGCAGTAGCCTTAGGAAATTCTGCTTCTTTACTTTCAACCGGTGCTACTAAATTACTATCAGGAGAATTGGTCTCGTCAACAGCCAAATCCACATATACGATTTGATCCGCTTGAAAGGAGAGGAGTTCATTTCTCAAATACATTTGTGCATTCTGAGCCACAATTATCTCTCCATCGTAAATCATTCTGCCAGCTTCATTGCCTAATAGGTTGGCATACACATAAGTACATTTAAAGTCACGAGAGGATTGAGTGACAAGATCAATTCTTTCCAAAGTTTTTTGCATAGCAAAGTGGCTCGCACTAGGATTTAGAATTAAGTTCACACCTTTCTCTGCTAACCTGCATGCAGGCCTATCAGCACCTCTCCAGGCGTCTTCGCAAATTTCAAAACCGATTTTCCACTCTTCAAAGTCAAATGTTAAGTCTCCAATTGAATATTCTTCTCCAAAAAGGTTAATCTTTTCAACTACACCTATGGGCCAAGGGTTGAACCAACGAGGTTCGTAGTGTACACCATCTAAGGCCATGTACTGTTTGGCATAAATACCCAGTATGGCTTTGTTATATACTACTACTGCGCAGTTATAGAGCCGTTGATTATAACGAATTGGGAGTGTCAAGGTAGTGAATATGCCCGCTGTCTCGTTAACCAATTCGGGCAGAAAAGTCATGGCTTTTTCTGGAAGCCATTGGCTTAGGAAAACGTCTTCACACCCATAGCCGGTGATGGCCAATTCGGGAAGGCATAATATTTCAACATTAGCCGCACGGGCCTTTTGGAACACACTTTTGAGATTGGCAATATTGCCGGCCCAATCCAATGGGGTCTGGTTAACTGTACCTCCAGCAATTCTATATTTTCGCATTATTCTAGTTCTAGAATGATACAAGCCTCACGAGCTGCATCTTGCTCAGCTTTCTTTTTACTTAAACCGTGTCCCTTGGCAATTGGTTCTTGATCAATTGAAACTTGTATGATAAACTCCTTATAGTGACCCTTATCTATCGTATTGACGTGGTCAAAACTAGGGCTTTTCGAGTTCTTCTGTGACCATTCAATAAGCTTGCTCTTATAATTCTTAGTGGTATTGATAATTTCTTCTAAATCGAAGTGTGGTTGAAGCAGCTTTTTCGTAATGAAGGTGCTGGCAACTTGAAACCCCCTGTCAATATAGATAGCACCTACTAAGGCTTCTAGTGCATTCCCGTAAAGCGATTTATGCGAATTGGGGGTTTTTCTTTTCTTATCAAACCTTACGATTTGCGGTACACCGATGGTTCTTGCCACGTTGTTGAGAGAGTCTCTGCTTACTATACGCGACCTAAGTTCGGTAAGAAAGCCCTCGTCTTTGAATGGGAATTTTTTGAAGAGATATTCAGCCACTACAACGCCCAAGACTGCATCTCCTAAATATTCTAAACGTTCATTAGATTCCTTAAAGCCTTGCTTAACGGATTTGGCTACAGAAGTATGCTGAACAGCAATTTGATAGGGTTTTAAGTTAAACGGCCTGCTGCCAACTATCATTTTGATAGCGACCGCAAGCCGTTTTTCTTCTTTTGAATAACTTTTAAAAACTGATCTTAAACGGTTAGTAAACCGAGTCATTAATCAATTTTTCTAAATACTACTGATGTATTATGTCCACCAAAGCCGAAAGTGTTGCTTAAAGCTGCTCTGATTTCCCGTTTCTGTGCTTTATTGAACGTAAAGTTTAATCTTGGATCAAAGCTCTCATCGTCTGTAAAGTGATTGATTGTAGGCGGAACAATTTGATCTTGGATAGCCATTATGCTGGCAATCGCTTCAATGGCTCCCGCAGCTCCCAATAAATGACCAGTCATCGATTTCGTTGAACTGATATTTAATTTATAAGCATGCTCCCCGAAAACCCTTTCAATAGCAATCACTTCGCTCATATCACCGAGTGGCGTTGATGTGCCATGAACATTAATGTAGTCAATGTCCTCAGGCTTCATTTCGGCATCCTCTAAAACATTAAGCATTACATTGTACGCGCCCAAACCTTCTGGGTGCGGTGCAGTAATGTGGTATGCATCTGCCGACATACCGCCACCTACAAGCTCTGCATAGATTTTGGCACCTCTAGCTTTCGCATGCTCATACTCTTCGAGTATGATAGCACCAGAACCTTCCCCAAGCACAAAGCCGTCTCTGTCCTTGTCAAAAGGTCTAGAAGCGGTCTCAGGTGAGTCGTTTCTTTCAGAAAGGGCTTTCATGGCATTAAAGCCACCCATTCCAGCTTCAACAACTGATGCCTCAGAACCTCCGGTGATCATTACTTTAGCCTTACCTAGTTTAATATAGGTCATAGCATCAATCATAGCGTTTGTAGCCGATGCACAAGCAGATACGGTTACAAAGTTAGGGCCATGAAAGCCGTATTTCATTGAAATCATTCCAGCTGATATATCTGAAATCATTTTTGGGATGAAAAACGGATTAAATCTTGGGTTTTTGTCGCCAAGGACGAAGCCTTCGACTTCTTCCTGAAAAGTTCTTAACCCACCAATTCCAGAACCCCAGATAACGCCAGCTTTTAACCTATCAATTTTGTCAAGGTCTAAACCAGAATCTTCAATGGCTTCTTTAGAAGTGATCATTGCATACTGAGTGAAAGCATCCATTTTCCTCATTTCTTTTCGATCGAAGTGATCGAGAGGATCATAGTTCTTTATCTCGCAGGCAAACTTGGTCTTAAATTTTTCGGGATCAAATCTCGTGATCGGGCCGGCTCCACTTACACCTTTAATCAGGTTGTTCCAGTAATCATTCAGATTGTTGCCTAATGGTGTAAGTGCGCCAAGTCCAGTGACTACAACTCGTTTTAGTTGCATATAAGAGTCGTAATAGTAAGGAAAATAAATTATGCGTTTGCTTCCAGGTAAGAGATTGCATCACCTACGGTAGCAATATTCTCAGCTTGGTCATCAGGAATAGAAATATTGAATTCTTTTTCGAATTCCATAATCAATTCCACCGTGTCAAGAGAGTCAGCGCCTAAATCATTCGTAAAGCTCGCTTCGTGCGTAACTTCAGAATCTTCAACACCTAACTTATCTATGATGATACTCTTAACTTTTGATGCGATTTCTGACATTTTGGATTAAATTTTAGTTAAAACTCGTTGCAAAGAAATGCAATTTGCGGTTAATGTCAAACAAATTTTTTAATCTTGTCTGAGGTACTCAATAGGGTCAAATTTGTTAATTATGGCGAAAAACAAGCTTCAGGTCACATATGATTATGACTTTACTCTGTTAGCCCTCAATGCTAATGTTAAGGCATATCGACTGGCATGGAGTATTAACAAAGATTTGAAGCTCGATTTGTCTAAGTGCCACAATATTGATATTGATTTTAAGTCAGGTAGAACCTTGAATGTCGTCAACTATAAAGACGTTGGGGAGTATAGAACCATTAGATTATTGAGAAATAGGGCGGAGGAGAGTGAAGAACAATTTGATGCCTTCATTATACCAGAACTCAAGAATTTTGACTACTTCATTATTTTGGAAAACGAATCCAATACTTTCGATGAGAATACTTTCATTAGCAAAATCAAAGAAATATCTTTCGTGCAATTTACCACAAAAGTGGACATCGAAGCCTTAAAATCGAGAGACAATCTGATATTTTAATATGGGTCACCAAAGGATTAATAAGCGAGCCAAAATTGTGGCTACAGTAGGGCCAGCTAGCAGGTCAAAAGAAATGCTAACCGCACTAGCCAAAGCCGGAGTAAATGTATTTAGGTTGAATTTCTCTCATGGAGAACATGAAGGTCATGCCGAAGTGATTCAGAGAATTAGGGAGGTAAATACTGAATTAGGTACTCATATTTCTATTCTTCAAGACCTTCAGGGACCAAAAATTAGAGTAGAGAGTGTCGAAAATGGGGAGGTTTTTATTGAACCTGGTGACGAAATTGTCATAACCAATGAATCTTGCGAAGGAACAGCACAAAGAGTAAGTACCTCTTATCAGGATCTTCCTACGGATGTCAAAATTGGAGATACTATACTGATTGATGACGGTAATCTTGAACTGACGGTAAAAGGAGTTAAGGGTGGTGATGTCATTTGTGAGGTGAAATATGGAGGTTCCTTAAAGTCTAGAAAAGGAATTAACCTTCCGTTTACCAAGGTTTCAGCACCTGCTTTAACAGAAAAAGACATTGAAGACCTGGCTTTCGGTATTGCACATGGCGTTGATTGGATTGCCTTATCGTTTGTGAGATCTGCTGAAGATATCATCGATTTAAAGCAACGAATTGCAGCTTCCGGGAAAGACATTAGAGTAATTTCTAAAGTAGAGAAGCCGGAAGCACTTCAAAATATCGATGAGATAATTGCAGAGTCTGATGCACTTATGGTAGCAAGAGGAGACTTGGGCGTAGAGATCGTAATGGAAGAAGTTCCAATGGCTCAGAAAATGATGGTGGATAAATGCAACAAGGCAGCTAAGCCAGTGATCATTGCCACCCAAATGATGGAAAGTATGATTCAGAATCCTCGTCCAACGCGTGCGGAAACGAATGACGTGGCGAATGCTGTAATGGACGGTGCCGATGCCATGATGCTCTCTGCCGAAACTGCTGCAGGCAAATATCCGCTGGAAACAGTTGAGACTATGGCGAGAACGATTGCTTCTGTTGAGCAGTCAGCCAATGTGTACGACAAGGTAGGAATGCCAGTTAGAGACAGCGAAACTTTTATGAATGATAATATTCTTTACGGAGCATGTAAGCTGAGTGATCGGGTGGATGCCGAAGCCATCATCGGAAATACCGTTTCGGGCTATACCGCATTTAAGCTCTCTTCGAGCCGCCCAAAGGCCAAGATTTTTATTTTTACACCTAACAAGAGTCTTTTGACCAAGTTGAGTTTGATTTGGGGTGTTGAAGGCTTTCATTACAATACGCTCGTTTCAACTGATGAGACTTTCAAAGATCAGGAGAATATCTTGAAGGCACATGACCATTTAGAGTCTGGAGACGTATTTATTACAACGGCTAGTATGCCAATTCATGAAAAGGGTAGAACTAACATGCTGAAGCTGAATGTAGCCGACTAGTATGAGCTTGGGTTTACCAAGATCACCTTTTCTCTCTCTACGATAACTTGCCCTGGTAGACTTCCTTTTCTCTTTCTGATGAATTTGGCTGGAGTGTAAATTACCGGGACATGATTGTCTTTCTTTCTTTTGGAGTAATAGGCAGCTAGAGCAGCCACCTTTTCAATAACGTTAGTTGGGAACCCTTGTCCTGCGACATGTTTCAATAATACATGAGAACCAGACACATCTTTGGCATGAAACCAAAGGTCTTCCTTGTACCTATATTTCAATGTGAGTTCGTCATTTGATTTAGCATTCTTACCCACCCACACCTTGAAGCCATCCACAATGAACTCTTTAAAGGGCTTTGAGTCCGGTGGTTTTAAGTCGCTTTTGGAAGAGTTTTGCTTGGATAACTTTCTTAATGCCTTAATCGTCTCAACTTGATCAATTGCAAGAATTTCACTTTGAAGGTTCGAGATTTCCTTTCTCTTCTCCTCGATGTTTTTCCGAAGCATTTCAAGTTCTATTTTTCTATTTTTTGATTTGCGATAATACTGCTCGGCATTCTTTTGGGGGGAGAGGTCTTTTTTTAGTTTTATCTCTATTTGTGCCCCAGTATAAAAATTGAGTAGTGAAACTTTGGTTTGGCCAATTGTCAATGCATGCAAATTAGCCATCAATATATCGGCAATTTGGCTCGGAGATATTTCGTTTTCTAAACTGCTTAATTTACTTCGAACCTGAGTTATATAATTCTCACACTGCTTTATTCTTTTCTCTAATAATCTCTTTTGCGCTGCTTTCTCAATTTTTAAGGTGTATTCTCTTGTAAAAAAACTGTAAAAGTCATTCAATGCTGAGATGGTAACCGCTCCTAAGTTTTTCGAGGAGTTGTTTAACGGAAGAAGACTAAAAGTAGGTTTTGGTTCGGTGTTAAGTAGAAGAAAGGGGTTTGAATTCAATTGCTCCTCTAGTCCCATAAGGAGCTCCCACTGCGCATCAATTGAAAGGGAATTGAATCCTGATTCGTTTAAGTAACTTTTTATTGTTTTGTCAAAAGTAGGGAAGAAAGAATCGACATTGGGTTCTGCTCTATAGCTCGCTAAATCCTTAATTATTGGCCTATGAAGTATTTCGAGTTGAATGTTATTATCAGCGACTAGTTTCTTTTTGAAAAGGGATTTATTGCCTGCTTTGTCAAACAGAATAATATTTGATCTGTTTCCGAAAAGCTTAAAGAGTAGGACAAAGCCGCTGTTGAAGTGAAATGAGAAAGCTCTTTCATTTTCATATTGTTCAACTCGTTCGACTTTGGAATGACTAAGCTCTGGAAATATTGTGACTACATTTTTTCTACTCTTATGATACTCTTGTGGAAATGAGATAGTGGAAAAGTCGCTTCTTAAAGTGCATCTTATATAAAAAGGTGAGTTGTCCTCAGTGATTAAGGAAATGATTAATTCATCCTTTTGTTGACTGAAAGACTCTAACCACTGACTATTGACTAGTCGACTTGAGAGGTCTGAAGATAATCTCTTAAGCGTATAGTAGTTGAATTGCACTATAGCTCAATTTTGAGGCCATCGTATGCGAGCTTGACGTTATCAGGTAATTCGGAATTCACAGTTTGATGAAGGCCCATCCGGTGGCTAATATGGGTCAGATAAACCATTTCAACATCAAGTTCTTCGACCAAGGCAAGCGCTTCTGACAAAGTTAGGTGACTTAAGTGATCTTCCTTTTGTAAGGCATCTAAAATCAATACTTTGGATCCTTTAATTTTTTCTTTCTCCGATTCACTGATTGTTTTTGCGTCTGTAACGTAAGAGAAATCATTTACCCTAAAGCCGTAAACGGGGAGGTGGTGATGCATCACTTCAATCGGCATAAAGTCTACACCTTCAACAGAGAAAAGCATGTTTTCAATAGCGTTAAGCTTTACTTGAGGTACGCCAGGGTACTTTTTTTCTTCAAAAACGTAAGCGAATTCTCGCTTCAACTGGTCTAGTACACTTTGCCTGCCGTACACCGGCATGTCCCTTTTTTGAAGGAAGTTAAAGGAGCGGATATCATCCATCCCAGCTGTGTGATCCTTGTGCTCATGTGTAAAGATTAGAGCATCTAGTGATTTTATTCTTTCACGAAGCACTTGTTGTCTGAAGTCGGGGCCAGAATCGATGATGAAGCTCTTTCCATCAACCTCAATATGGATGGATACTCGAAGTCTTTTATCTCTGAAATCTAGTGAACGGCAAACTTCGCAAGAACAACCTATTACTGGCACACCTTGTGACGTACCTGACCCTAGAACGGTTACTTTCACAGTTCCAAAGTTGTTTGAGATAACTCCATCAATAAATTGGAATTCTTGTCACTAAGCAAGTTTTTGTCAATATCAATTGACTTAAGAATATCGATGAGGCAGTTGACTTTTCCCTCTGTAGTGTAATACTTATTGACGATGGCAACCTTGGTTTCATTTAGGAGACAATACCCTGATTTGAAATTGCCCTTTTCATAACGTAGTACGTAGTCAGATTCAGCAAAAACATCCTCTAGTTTATTTAGAAATTGTTTTGTGTACCGAATCGTCATTAAAAACTACCAGTATACTTTTTTACAAGTTCGATTAGCTTATCGTAATCCAGAGGCTTTTGCATGTATTCATTCATTCCAGCCTCAAAAAATACGGATACCGGAAGGTTCTTGGCATTTCCAGAAATACCGATAATAGGAATGTTGGCTTTTTTCGATTTACTCGATCTAATTTCCTTGGTTGCAGAGAGTCCATCAAGTAGGGGGAGGTTTACGTCCATAATGATTAGATCAAAATCTTCTGATTCGAATTTGCTCAATACTGACTTACCATCTTTGGCAGACGTGATTTTGCAATTTTCAAAAAGTAGAATTTTCTTCAGAAGATTCTGAATCACTGAACTATCCTCTGCTACAAGAACTTTTTTGTAGTCCACTTCAGTCATAATACTCATAGGTTAAGATTCAGTTGCTTGTCGTAATTACTAAAAATTTCACTGGTATAGACTAAAATTTCACTCAATCTTTCGTTGAGTGATAAATCATTCTGATGGTTCAAATCGCTTTCGAGTGTTGTTACTAATTCCGAAAGTTTGGCAAAACCTAATGACCCAGCGTTACCTTTTATAGTGTGCAAGATACTTAAAATTTCAGTATGATCGTTTGCACTTTGTAAAAAGAGGAGCTTTTCTGTGAAATTGTTAGTTTCCTTGATGAACTCATTGTACAATTCGATTAATTCATCTCGATCGGCATAGTGTTTTAACTCCTCAATAATTTTAAAATCAAAATCGGGTGTAAGGCCGGAAGAAGGTTTTAAGGCAAGTTTATTACGTTCGCGAAGCCAAAATTCCACAGTGTTTTTAAGTACTTCTGGCTTAACAGGTTTAGTGATGTAATCATTAAATCCATAAGTAATGAACTTGCTGCGCTCTTCAGCGTCAGAATAAGCAGTCATTGCTAATATTGGTAGATCATAGTTGACCTGTTTTCTTATCTGGTCGTGACATTCAAAACCGTCCATTACCGGCATTTGGATATCGATCAAGACTAGGTCAATATGTTCCCGAGCAATAATTTCAAGGCCTAGAAAGCCATTTTCTGCTAAATAAATAGTCCTGTCTAGATTTCTCAACACCGTATTGACATATTTACGGTTGGTTTCATTATCGTCAACCACTAAAATTGGTCCCTTGGAATTCTTCATGAGCGCGTGTTCCATCAATTATAATATATTTACGCCTAACATCTTATAAGTGGCATGTCAAAAAAACACTTAATCTGTGTGGTTGGCCCTACAGCCGTAGGTAAAACTACTGTGAGCATTAAGCTTGCCAAAGTCTTAGAAGCTGAGATTCTTTCAGCTGACTCCCGCCAATTTTATCGAGAACTTGAGATTGGTACCGCCAAGCCTAGTCAGAAAGAGCTTGATCAGGTGCAGCATCACTTCATAAATAATTTATCAATTCATGATACTTATGACGTGGGTCAGTATGAAAGAGAGGCTTTGAGTAAGCTAGAAGACATTTTCGAGGAGAATGATGTAGCAGTTTTAGTGGGAGGGTCTGGCCTTTTTGTCAATGCCGTGGTTTTTGGGATGGATGACTTACCTGATGTTAAACCAGGAGTGAGAGATCAGTTAAAATCGGAGCTAGAGAATAAGGGTCTTGCTGTTCTGAATGAAGAATTGAAATCAACCGATCCGGACTACTATGAAATTGTGGATATAAGGAATCCGCAGAGGATTATAAGAGCGTTGGAAGTAATCAGGTCTACAGGGCAACCATTTTCTCATTTCAGAAAGAGACAACCAACCACCCGACCTTTCGAAGTTATTTGTATTGGACTGGAGCTCAATAGAGAAGACCTATACAGAACGATTGATAAACGTATGGACCAAATGATTGATGCAGGCCTTTTTGAAGAGGCGGGAAGGTTTTATCCATTTAAAACACTTAACGCATTGCAGACGGTTGGTTACAGCGAGATCTTTGGGTATTTAGATGGTAACTATGATAGAGATGAAGCCATAAGGCTACTCAAACGTAACTCTAGAAGGTATGCCAAAAGACAACTGACTTGGTTTAAAAGAGACGAGCAAACCGAGTGGTTTGACCCAAATAACTTCAATGAGGTACTGAGTTTCCTACAGAGTCGCTTAGAATTGTCTGAAACCGAAAACTGAAGCAACCATACTTGCTGGTGGCTTTTTGATAAAGGAGTTGTACTCGTTGGAGACCGATTTTAATTTATCTATCAACTGTTGTTGCACTGTGTTTGAGGCGGTTAGGTCATTACTCACTTGTTTATCTGAAAGACTAGTAGCAGCTGTCTCAATCGCTTTAATCAACTCTTCTTCCTTACGATAACTTTGGAATCTGTCAGTTGAGGTTTTCTTTAGTAATTGGGCAACATCGGATAGGGTAGAACCTTCGTTTGCTTGATCGTATTTGAGAATAATATTTTTTCGAAGACTACTGTTTTTTGCCATTTGATCTATGACTTGGGTGAGTCTAGCCTTTCTAGGCTTGATGAGATTATAAGTGTAAATCGTGTAAAGCAACACTAGACCGAGTAGTGCGACAAAAATTGGAACATATCCCATGATAGTATATTTGAGTTTGACCGTAAATGAAGCCGAAGTAAATTTTTTTTAACATTAATTGCAAATGGCCTTTTGCCGAACTGCAATAATGATCAATCTTTGAGGTATACAGTGGAAGAGAAACGTAAGCCAATTCTGATCATTACCTACTATTGGCCACCAAGCGGTGGGGCGGGAGTACAGCGTTGGCTAAAGTTCACCAAGTATCTTCCTGAATTTGGCTGGGACCCAATTATTTTCACCCCTGAGAACCCTGATTTTGATCAAAAAGATTCGTCACTAGAAAAAGATATCAATCCTTCGGTTGAAGTGTTGAAATTTCCGATTTGGGAGCCTTATGGCCTTTTCAAAAGGTTGACAGGAAAGAAGGAGCTCAAGCAAGGCCAGGTGTTAGAGTCAGGTGGCGGTGGCTTTTTTAAAAAGTTTGCTATTTGGATTAGAGGTAACCTTTTTGTGCCAGATCCTAAAATATTTTGGGTAAAACCATCGGCTGATTATTTGATGTCGATTCTTGAAACCAATGAGATCAAACATATAATCACTACTGGACCACCACACAGTATACACCTGATCGGTAAAAAATTAAAGCTTCGCAACCCGGCATTGACATGGGTTGCAGACTTTAGAGATCCATGGTCACAGTGGGATATACTCAAGCGACTGAAGATATCTCCATTCATTTGGAAGAAGCATCTGAAATTGGAACAGGAGGTATTGAAAATGTCTGATGCTGTTTTGGCAACAGGACCAAAGGCTGCAGATGAATTCAAGGCATTAGGGGCTCGTAAAACTCATTACATTACGAATGGATTTGATGCGTCAGACATAGAAATTACTCAAAGTGTTCGTACTAGCTCAAAATTCGTGATAAGTCACTTGGGAATGCTGAGCAAGCATCGAAATCCGGAGGATTTATGGAAGGCCTTAAATGAGCTGTGCGAAGATGACGACTTTCATGATCACCTCGAACTAAGATTCACTGGCATATTAAGTTCAGAAGTTGAGGCGTCAATTCTTAGTTACCCTAGACTTAAAGATAAGTTGGTGACTAGAACTTCTGTCACTCACGACAAAGTGCATCAAGGATATTTGTCTAGTAATCTCTTGTTGCTGCTTCAGACAAATAATGAAGGATCTGTTTCTCAGTTACCTGGTAAATTATTTGAGTATTTGAGTGCTAAAAGGCCAATCTTGGCGATTGGAATTGAGGGTAATGATATTTCTAAAATAATTTCTGATTGTTCGGCCGGTGGTTCATTCAATTACAACTCTTATGCAGAATTAAAGGAGTTTTTACTTCAAGAATACCTTGCTTGGAAGTCAAATTCTAGCAGGTGGAAATTTGAAAACATAGACCGTTTCGAACGTAGAAATTTAACCAAGGAGTTGTCGGAGTGGCTGAGGTCTTTATAGGGTCTTGATTTTTGTGAAAAAACTTTTCGAAACTTCATTAACCTCCTTAGAAATTCTCATGCCATAAGTCAAGCCTCCTAAGACTCCAATTATCGCTAAAGACCGGATGAGGACATCTAGATAAACGTTTTGGATGGTCGGAATAAAATAATTAGCAACAATTGTAAGACCGGCTATCATCATAAATTTGAGGGATGCTATTGTAAAGGGTTGTATCCGAAATTTTGACCAAACAAAAGCGAACTTTAAAAGATTGAAAATAAGCATGGAAAGGAATGAAGCTATTGCTGCTCCTTCAATCCCGTATTGAGGTATTAGTGTCAGGTTTAATATAATGGTTAATACTGCTAAGAAGGAAACAGCAATCACGTTAAAGCGATAATACTTTGACATCACTATTATCTCGCCATTTGTACCGAAAACCATGTCACTGAGTTTTCCTAACGCTATAAAGAGGACAACATTAAAGCCGTTTAAGTAGGTCTCATTATTGGGTATAAAACTGTAAATGCTATCGAGGTTGGCCCAGACTCCAATAAGGAGAAGCGTGCCTATAATCATTTGGTTGATGGAGGTCTGCTGATAGAGTTTCTTGACTGCAGACATATCTCCTTTATTGAAGGATTGTGCAAGCAGGGCAGAGCTGATTTGGGTAATGGCTCTCTTTGGCATTTCTATAACCACACCAATAAAAAACGCAATGGTATAAATTCCTGTAGCCTCTAGGCCAATTGCCCCGCTGATCATAATACTATCGATTTGTAAAATGATTTGAGTGCCTCCGGCTCCGATAAGGGAGTAAAAACCAAAGGTTAAAATTCTTTTGGCTACTCCTCTTTTTAAAAATTGAAAATTGATTGTGAATGGCAACTGCTTTTTGATTCGCAAATGAACGGCTAAGGCAAGGCAGACTATTCCATAAATACCAATCAGACAGAATACTAAGCTTTCAAACCCAATGATGTCGAAACCATAAAGCAATAGTGCTAGTGTAGTCAAAACTCTTAATCCAATATCTCTTAAAGCATTTGGGATAACGATCTGCAAGAGGCTTCTCGAAAAAGCTTCTAAAATTTGAAATTGAATAATCAGAAATGAAACTAATAATGTGACCTGAAAGTAGTCGACAAAGAGGGCTGACTCTTTAGAGAAATAGTTAACAATAGGCTCTCTGAAGGCTAGGGTTATCCCGCTGAGGATTAAAAACCCTATCAACCCACCAATCAATATGGATGATAAAAATCCCTTGTTTTGTTTTTGTTCAGGAAAGAATTTTACTAGGCTTTGTCCAAGCCCGAGCTGACCAAATGTCGCTAATAAATATGCAGAGCTTTGAATGAGCCGAAAAAGCCCGACTTGCTCTGTGGATAAAAAGTAGGGGTAGAGCCATAGCACATTGACGTATCCTACCGCTACACCTAGATAGGCGATGACAGAGGATCGAATGCTTTGCTTTATGACTATTCCCATTAAGGTTTTCTCCAGATGACAGTATCAGTTAGACCGGTGGTTGTATATATAGACGGCCAGGTGCTTAGTCTTTCATGAATCTTTTTGTAGCGTATTCTCTCAGAATTATCCAGCACGAATAGGCCTCCTGACTTTAGCTTTGGAATGGCTTTAAATGAACAAGATACCCTTGCTCGGCCATCTATTAAAATGAAATCGAAGGACTCATCTTGAAAATCATCCAACACATCAACGTATGCTTGAAAACAAGAGTCTTTCACGGGATAGTTGGCTGCTGTCGTTAGTACGTCTTCTTCGCTACTCAATCGAGGCATCGGTTGAGGCGAATTGGGGTTAACTAATTTTAGGTTGACATTGTCGATTGCCTCTTTTAATAGTAACTCGGTTACTTGATTGTACCAAAGTTCATTATGCTCAATGCTTGTTACATGCTTAAGTAGCTTTGAAAAGAACACAGTACTTCTACCACTGCCGTATTCTAGCCCTTTCAAATCTTTGGTTAAAAGTTTTTGAAGTGCTTTAATTCCATCTGGGGTGAGCCACGGATGAGTAGGGTTCGACTTCTTGTAATGTTTATATTTTAGTTTAAAAAACGGACGTTGGAGTCTGTAAATGAGATAGGGTAGACTTATTCTTTTGGGTTTAGTTAAGTTGGCTTTTGTATACGGTGATTTTTCAACCTCTCGCTTAACCTCAAAAAACGATACTTCAGTTATGGCCATTGTTCAAGCTGATCTTTTGCAAATGTAATAGACTAGATTTACTCTATCAGGTTTAGTTTTTCTATGGGTATAAAGAGATAATCGTGGCTTTCGTCCAAGTCTTTGGAAGTAATCTCCGATATTCTTATAGACTTTGATTTAATCAACTTTAGAATACTGTATTCCCCTAGTTCTTGAAAATAATTTTCAATTCCTTCAGCCTTTTCCAAATCTAAAATTTCACATATAACAATTGGTCTAGCTTTACTTATTACGTTTTGTGCTCCTTTCAGCACTTGTATTTCAGCACCTTCCGTATCGATTTTGATTAAGTCTGGCACCTTTAAGTCTAAATCACTCACCAAACTGTCTAGGGTTTGAGTTTGCACTTGCCTATCGGTGAAACTCTTATTAGTGATTTTCCCAACCAAGTTATTCTCTCCTGAGAGGTTGTATTCAAGATATGTGTATTTGTCATTTCTAACCTCGTGAAAATTAATGGTTCCCTCTTGATCAGAAAGTGCGAGGTCAAAATGCTGAATCACATTTTCTTTCTTGTTCAGGTTGATGTTCTTCTCTAAGAAGTGGCCTGGGCCTTTTGCTGGTTCAAATGCATAAGCTTTTAGGTTATTATTGAATTTGGAACCTAAAAGAGAATAATATCCAATGTTCGCACCGACATCATAAAACGTATTAACCTTTCCAATGAGGTTTATGAAAAGGTCCGAGTATTCAAAAGCTCTATAGCCTTCCCAGAATAGAAGATGTGTTACATAACATGTCTGGTTGGTAGCCATTTTCAAGCGATCTCCATTCATTGAGATTGTTAATACACCGGAAGGAGGAAGTTTATATTTTCTATTGAGATTCGGGATTAAGCGAAATAGATTTCGAATAGACCAATTAACATGTCTGTTATAGATGAGTTTATAGAGAAGGGTCATCTCAAGTATTGGTTATTTCTTCATACATGGCCACTAATTCTTTGCTTGTATTTTCCCAGTTAAAGTCTCCTTTTGTCGTAGCGTTAAAGCCATTAGTTCCGAGTCGGTTGGCAATTTCCTTGTTGAGAAAAATCCGCTCGACTTTATCTGCAAAGTCTTCAGGGTTTCCAGCTTCAAATACTAAGCCTGAGTCCGCGGCTTCTACAATTCGTTTTAGCGGAGGGGCATCACTAACAAGAACGGGTTTAGCTACCATCATTCCTTGAAATAGTTTATGAGGTATTGTATTGTCCGTATGCCCATTTCTGTTGTGTGGAATAAGGTTTATATCTGCATAAGACATGTAGGAGAAGAATTTATAAAATGGCTGATATCCATTTATTTTCACCCTGTCCAGGACATGATTACTTCTCGCCAAATCTGTTAACCATTTTCGAGAATCATCTGAAAGTGACCCTGTAATTTCAAGTCTTATTTCGGGGTGATCAAGGTACTTTAAGCCTTGTATCACTATATCAACTCCTCGGTGTGGACCCACTCCACCAGTATATGCCAAGACAAAGTCACTTTTCTTTTTTTCATAGACACCTTCAATTCTTTCCTGTTCAAGGAAATCTTGAGATTCGGTATTTGTAACAATATGAATTTTATTAGGGTCTATTTGATGCGTTGAAATAAGTCTTTCTTTCATTTCATCAACTACAACTACCACCTTGTCTGCTTGTTGACAAGAGTTCTTCTCGTATGCTAACCAACGTTGGAAGCCAAAAAATACTTGGTTTTTCAGTCTAATAATTGGGTTTCTTTTCCATTGAAACCAAACTTTTAGTGCTTCGGGATAATTTTCATGCAGGTCTAGCACTGTTTTTAATTGAGGAAAACGAGTGCTGAACTTAATGGCGGTCTTGGCTAATGGTAAATCATGAATATGTATGGCGGAAAACTGCTCTTTTAGATGGAGCTGCTTTAGGTGTTTGTAGAATACTGGGTTAAAGAAATTAATGGCTAATAGGATATCCCATATACCTCGCCAGAAAAAAGTCTGTGCAATTGAGATGCGATGGATATGAACACCGTTTAGAACCTCATTCTTTAATTCTTTTTTTCTCCTTAAACACAGAATATGAATTTCGAAACCTGATTTAAGCAGAGTTTTCGTTTCTTTACTCACACGAATATCACCGGGGTAGGCTTCGTGCAAGAGCATACAGATTTTCTTATTCATCGATTCAAATTTATGATTGAATTTTTGAAATCACTGCACTGTAAGGCCACTCTTTTTTAACCGAAATGTAGATGCATATTACGCTTATAGCAGGAGCTCGTCCAAACTTTGTTAAAATTGCACCCATTATTCATGCGCTAGAGGATCATAATGCTCAGTCCGCACCAATAATTGATTACGCCTTAGTTCATACAGGTCAGCATTACGATGATAAAATGAGTGAGGTTTTCTTTAAGGATTTAAGGATACCTAAGCCTACCATCAACCTTCAAGTAGGATCATGCACACAGGCTGAGCAAACTGCCAGAATAATGGTTTCGTTTGAATCTTATCTTGTGGAAAACCCTACGGATTTTTTGATTGTCGTTGGAGATGTTAATTCTACCATGGCCACGGCAATTGTTGCCAAGAAAATGGGGGTCAAGGTAGTCCATGTTGAAGGTGGGTTACGATCTGGTGACTTGAGGATGCCGGAGGAGATAAACCGACTCTTGACCGACTCTATTTCTGATTTCTTCTTTACAACCAGCAAGCTTGCAGATGATAACCTTTCTGAAGAAGGGGTTAAAGAGAATCAAATATTTATGGTTGGCAATACTATGATCGATAGCCTAGTTAGTTCTCTAACTCGACTGAAGAAACCTGACGGTATCGATAAAGAGATAGATAAGGATTATTTTTTATTAACGCTACACAGACCTTCCAATGTTGATGGACTGTCTATGCTCACAGATTTGTTGTCTACCATTGACGCAATGGTAACTGACGATGAAGTCGTTCTTTTCCCAATTCACCCTAGAACAAAGGCTCAATTAGGAGAATATAGAGATTTTAAGCACATAAAGTTTTTGCCCCCTTTACCTTACTTAGAGTTTCTGTTTTTAATGAAGGGTGCAAAGGCTGTAATTACAGATTCTGGGGGGATTCAGGAGGAAACAACTTATCTCAAAGTACCATGCCTAACCCTTCGCGAGAACACTGAACGGCCTGAGACTATTGAATTAGGGAGTAATGTTCTTATTGGTAAGGATATGGAGCTTCTAAAGACTTCTCTGAATGCTATCCGATCAGGTCAATGGAAACCTAGTAGCATTCCTGAATTATGGGACGGAAATACTTCGAAGCGAATTGTTGAAATACTCGTCTCCCTATTTTCTGCTAATTAGCCTTTTCCTTCAAAGAGACATACACTGAGCCAATAAATAATAACAGCGTTAGTATCGAAAACACTTGCATTATTGCTGAACCAGCAGTATAGATTTTCGGCACGAATCTAAATTCGATAACATGCTTGCCACCTGGTACTTCTAAGGCCCTGAGGATATAATTAGCCCTCAACATGTCTACCGGTTGTCCATCAATGGTTACTTCAAAACCAACAGGGTAGTGGATTTCAGAGAAAACAGCTAAGCCTTCATTATCGTTGGTCGATTGATATTTCCAGTATCCTGGATGGTATTCTGTTAATGCAATAGTGCCGTTGTTTTGATAGGAGTTTTTTATTCCCGAAAACTTTGACTGATCGATGACCGCAGTTTCATTCGTGTTGATTATTTGTGTTTGAGCAAGTTCCTCATCGGGGTTATTTACTAGCTTAATGTTAGGTACAAACCAAGCAGCACCATTGGCTTCATTGTTTACTACTATTCCTTGAGGGCTAGTTGGGTTCGCCATCACGAAGCGGCCATTTAACATATTAACTATCTCGTATTTTTCGAAATTAAGTGCGCCACTTTGAAAGTCTTGCCTCATTTGAAAACGCTCATCCTGTAATTTGGCATCGAGCAATTCTTGAAACCTTCTAATTCTTGCGCCATGGTATCCGTTGATTGAGTGGTTAAATCTAGAGGCACGTGCATCATAGAAAATACCTGGGCCAAGGTCAATTACTCGGTCTCCAAGGTTTTTGTTCTGTTGAATGAATTGGTCACCCGGAAGCATTTGTGCAGATTGCTCAGAAGTATTTAGGAACCGATTTTCATTCATGAAACGCCCTCCCATCAAGGAAATATCTATGATGACCAACAGAGCGAAAAGGCTAAAAGCGATTGATTTAGATATTTTGCTGATGGCATGGAGGTAATAGACTCCGGCAAAGAGCACAATAAAAACAAATGACCTAAAAGCATCCATGCGAAAGGCACTTTTACGGTCTTCTATGATGCCACCTTTTAACCAATCTGGCCATTGAGGATTGTCTGCTACACCTCTGAAACCAAAAGCTCCAGCAAATACTGCTAGTAGCAAGGCTAATCCAGCTGTAGAGCCTAGAGCAATCAATAGCTTTTTCTTAGTTCGCTTATCTAGTTTTTGTTCTAGTAGTTTTTCCAGTCCTAGCATCCCTAAGAGGGAGATAGCAAAGATGGGTAAGACCATGGTGAAAGTGACTGATCTAAACTTGTTGTACCCTGGTAGGTAATCGAAGAATAGATAGTTAATGCTTTCCATATTTCTGCCATAGCTTAACACTATGCCCAGAACGGCTACCGCAATAAGCCAGATGACATACTTCTTGTCAACAAATGCAATTCCTACAGCAAATAGGAAAACCATTATAGCTCCAGCATAGTAGGTGGTTGCCGTTTCTTTCCCCCAGTAGAGGAGTCTATTGATACTTGGAAGCTGCTGTCTGACTTGCGCTTCGTTTGCGCCAGCCTTTCTTAAGCCTTCGGCAATATTGGAATCGGGTTCTAAACTAACGCTACCGCCCAGCGCATTGGGAATGAATAGTGTAAAAGGGTCCCATATGCCGTTACTATATTGGAAGGCATATGATTTTGACAAACCGTCTTGATTTTTCTCATCGTCCGTTTGTTGCGTAAGTTCAGACTTGCCTCGGTTAGAATACTTTCCGTACTCATAGGTGGCGTAAAACTCTCCAAAATAGGTGCCTATAGCTAGAATAACTGCGCAAATTAAGATGGCACTACGTTGTAAAAAGAACTTGAGCTTTCCATCTCGGTAGTGATAAATCAACTGAATGACACCATAGATGAGAATCACAAACACCAAATAGTAGGTCATTTGGATGTGATTTACTCTCAATTGCATCGCTAATGCCAGGGCTGTCAAGCTCCCACCCAACCATTTGTTTCTAGTTAGGCAAAGATGAATTGCGCCTATAACAAGTGGCATAAATGAAACGGCAGATATGCGGGCATTATGGCCTGCCGTAAAACCAATGAGATTATATGAGGAGCAGCCGAATGCGATAGCGCCAAGAATGGCCAAGGAAGGCCTAACCTTAAAGCAGAGTAGCATAATGTAAAAGCTGAGCATAGATGCAAAGAGAATTCTAGCCGGGTGCGGTAGTCCCAGCGTATAAACAGCATGGGTAAACTTTATAAGTTGATTACCCCACTCCACGCTGATCATGTAGGCCGGCATGCCTCCGAAAATAGAGTTAGTCCATAGGCCTTCTTGCCCAGTTTCATTCCTATAATCGATTAGCTCAGTAGCACTCGCTCTCCATTGTTCTATATCTCCTTGAGACAGTGATTGGCCATCAAAGAAAGCTGGTTTGAAGAAAAATAGTGTTAGGGCAAGAAAAAGCGCTACGGCAAGGATGTGTGGAAGTACGTCTTTCTTGAAGTGGATCTTTCTCATTTCTTCAGCAATCTAATTTAAGCCACAATATCTCTATAAGGCATGGAATACAAAAGGTTTTGTAAGCTAAATCAAGCCTAAGGACTCTTTTAATACTAGTAAAAATGGCTAATTTTGAACTCGTAATTGTACGCAGATATGTTCGAAAGTTTAAGTGGAAAGTTAGATAGAGCCTTTAAGACATTAAAAGGTCAAGGGAAGATTACCGAAATCAACGTTGCAACGACTGTAAAGGAGATTAGACGTGCGTTGATCGATGCTGATGTAAACTTTAAAGTAGCCAAAGAGGTAACCGATAAGATCAAAGCTGAAGCCCTCGGTAGAGATGTACTTATATCTGTTTCTCCGGGTCAATTGCTTACAAAAATTGTAAGTGAAGAGCTTACTGAGATGATGGGTGGCCAAAAGGCTGAAGTATCCATTCAAGGCGACCCAGCGGTTATCCTTATTTCGGGTTTGCAAGGGTCTGGAAAAACTACCTTTTCTGGTAAACTGGCTAGGTTGCTAAAATCTCAGGGTCGCCAGGTTTTACTGACGGCATGTGATATCTACCGTCCTGCAGCAATAGATCAATTGAAGGTGCTAGGTGAGCAAATTGAGGTTGATGTTTACGCAGAACCTGAGAATAAAAATGCTATTGAAATAGCGAGCAATGCCATCAAGCATGCCAAGGCGACAGGAAAGAAAATTGTGATTGTTGATACTGCTGGTCGTTTAGCGGTTGATGAGCAAATGATGCAAGAGATTGAGCAATTGAAGTCAGCTCTCAATCCTTCAGAGACATTATTTGTAGTTGATTCAATGACTGGTCAAGATGCTGTTAATACGGCTAAGACCTTTAATGAAAGACTCAATTTTGATGGTGTAGTACTAACGAAACTAGATGGTGATTCTAGAGGTGGTGCAGCACTATCCATTAGAAATGTAGTTGAGAAGCCAATTAAATATATCTCTACTGGTGAGAAGATGGAGGCAATTGATGTCTTTCATCCTGACCGTATGGCCAACCGAATTCTCGGTATGGGAGATGTTATCTCGCTTGTTGAAAAGGCGCAACAGTCTTTTGATGAAGATGAGGCAAAGGCCCTGAATAAGAAGATTCGTCAGAACAAGTTTGACTTTGATGATTTCCTCTCTCAATTAGAGCAAATCAAGAAGATGGGTAATCTCAAAGACTTGATGGGTATGATTCCGGGTATGGGTAAGGCTCTGAAAGGTGTAGACCTAGATGATGATTCTTTTAAGCCAATTGAGGCAATCATTAAGTCAATGACTAAAGATGAACGGGCTAATCCTGAGTTGCTTAATGGAAGCCGCAGAAAGCGAATTGCGACAGGTTCGGGTACATCCATTCAGCAGGTAAATAACCTCATGAAGCAGTTTGGAGATATGCGTAAGATGATGAAGGCTATGAACAAGGTGGGTGGAAAGCGCGCCATGTCTGGTTTGGCTAATATGATGGGAAAGCGATAATGCTAACGGTCACTTGCAGGTTGTGCCTTTAGCCCTTTGGAGTCCTTGTAAGATTCCCACTTTATCCATGCTAGCTGTCTATCGAAATCCTTCGTTTGAAAAGTGATTTCAAAGTGTCTGGTCTTTTTATCAAGACCTTTTATCTCTGTGATTGGATTAATATTTGTGCTATCTGGCTTTCTGCTTACGTTGTACGCAATGTCCAGATCGTCTCTATCCCATTTTAACGTAAAGGCGTCTAGTTTTTCATTGACTGCATATCTGCCCTCTTTTTTGACCAAGACCTTCTCCGTTTCTAGTAGTTTTTTGTTATGATAATCGTTGATTTTGATTTTGGCTTTGCCATACCTTCTTAAAAAATCATCTGTTTGATCTTCTCTTAAATACACCTGAATTTTAACTAATAGACTATCAATATAATAAAGGTTTATATCTTCAATTTCGTGGGATTCGGCTAGGTAGTCAATCCGGTCTAGTCGAAAAATATTGAAGTCTTCAGTATAGAATTCACCATAGTATTTAAAGACAAAATCGTCTAAGTCTTTCATGTTTTGGTTTAGCGCAAGTGAAGAAAACTCAAATTTGTAGGAAGGTATATCTGTGTCGAAACGCGCCACTTTTTCTCTAACCTTTTCTTCAGGCATAGGGATCTCAACCTTTTCTTCCTCTATTGCTGCTGGTGAGGAACATGCTAAGATGAAAAATATTATGAGGGACGATGAGGTAAGCGAAGTGAGTCTTTTCATTTGAACTAAATTCTTCGTTAATCTAGAACATAGAATGGAATGAAGCAAATAAACTTGAACTAAGACTTTAATTGATTTAGAATTTCTTCGTAATCAGTAGGAGATGGGCCATATAAAGTATGGCTAGGAATGAGCTTATGTGGGTTATGAAAGATCAGATGACTATTCCAAACGTGATCAATAAACCAAGACGGTTCATTGCCCCAACGATTTTCTTTCTTTCGGCTTTCGAGAAATTCTTCGTGATCTAGTTTCAGTAGGATCGTTTTATCAGCTATTTTGACCAATTCTTCATTGTTGAGCGCAAATATGCCTTCTATTATGACGAAATCATATTTTTCGCTTGATTGGTGGTATGTTTTTAGAAGTCTGTCCCAATTGATTGTCTCTGGTTTTTCCCAGTCTATCCTGTTTTTTATGCGAGGTAGTAGAGATTCGTTATGTACGTACTCGTCTTGATGTAATATAACTGTTCGGGAAAGGTCAGAGGCAAGCTTGTGAGCCAGTGTTGTTTTACCAGATCGGCTGACACCAGCTATTAGGATAAGTTTTGCCATGATTAAACATAAAAAAAGTCAGACTGATTTGGCCTGACTTTTAATAGAATTAATTCTTTTTATCTATACATCACTGAGTCAACAGCGTCCAACGTTCTCTTCACGTTAGGCAAGATTTCATCAATGAGGGTTGGTGCGTATGGAAGTGGTAAGTCAAAACTGTTGACACGCTTTACAGGTGCATCTAGATAGTCAAAAGCATCTTTTTGAACATTGAATGCTATATCTGTAGAAATCGATGCCAATGGCCACGCCTCTTCTACTACGACTAATCTATTTGTCTTTTTCACAGACTCAATGATGGTTTTATAGTCAATAGGTCTTACAGATCTTAGATCAATTACTTCAGCATTAACGCCATTCTTTTCAAGCTCTATGGCAGCTTCATCAACGATTTTCATCATTTTCCCAAACGAGACAAGCGTTACATCTGAACCTTCTTTTACAGTATGAGCTTGTCCAATAGGTAGTAAATATTCTCCTTCAGGTACTTCACCTTTATCAGAGTACATCAGCTCTGATTCCATGAATATGACAGGGTCGTTATCTCTAATAGATGACTTAAGGAGACCTTTTGCGTCATATGGATTGGAAGGTACTACCACCTTTAGTCCTGGTGTATTGGCAAACCAGTTTTCAAAGTTCTGAGAGTGTTGAGAGCTAAGCATACCTGCATTACCGGTTGGCCCTCTGAATACGATAGGCACTTGAAATTGCCCACCGGACATTGACATCATCTTAGCAGCAGAATTGATCACCTGGTCTATCGCTACTAGAGAAAAGTTAAATGTCATAAATTCAATGAGCGGTCTAAGGCCATTCATTGCAGCCCCTACACCAATACCAGCAAACCCTAGTTCGGCAATAGGAGTGTCAATTACACGTTCAGCTCCGAATTCATCAAGCATGCCTTGACTTACTTTATAGGCACCGTTGTATTCTGCAACTTCCTCGCCCATCAAAAAGACTTTTTCGTCTCTTCTCATCTCTTCCGACATTGCTTCTCTAAGGGCCTCTCTGAACTGTATAACTCTCATGAAATTCTTTTAATTAATGGCCGTAAAAATAAACATTCAACGTTCAATTACCAATAAGGATTAGTGCATTCTATTGGGTAAAAGAAAAGCCCCACTCCAGAAGGAGAGGGGCTTGTTTATTATCTTCTAACTTAACTTACTTCATTAAATCCAAGAAGGCATTCGAGCCAGAGAATTTTCTGAATTCTAAGTCAGTGGCAGCCTTTTGTTTCAACGAAGCGTCAGCTCCAATTGCATTTCTTAGGTGCTCAATTACTTTATTTTCATTGTCTTGACGAGCTGCTGCAACCGCTGCAGCATAGTGAGCTAAGACATAGCCTCTTTCGTTACTAATAACTCTTTCAAGTGTGGTTTGCGCATTTCTGAAATCTTTTCTCAGTAACTGAACAAGCCCTTTGTTGAATTGATCAACCGAACGGTCAGATGCTCTATTTAAAGAGCCAATGGCTAGGTCATACCTACCTACCATAATCTCAACTGCTCCTTTTGCACCATTCACACCTTGTCTTACATCATTCCCTGGATTCATGCTCGCTGCTTTTGTAAGCGCTGCATGTGCTCCCCAAAGATTACCCTGCATGGCTAATGCCATACCCATGTTAGCCTGAGCTTGAACATTGGCATTCTTTTGGTTAGAGATATTGAAGTGATTCAGTGCCGTAGATATCATATTTCTTTGACCTCTACCATCAGCTTGCATTGCCATTGCCAAGTGAACAGCACCTAAGTTGTTATGGATTATCCAAGTGTCATTCTTCTTAGCCGCAGCTTCGTAGATAGATTTTTTCTCTTCAAGAGAAGGATTGTTAGCTGCAGCATAAGCTAACTCTTCCACCGTTAATTGGCTTGGTGAGTTTAATGCCATTGTAGCAATCTGAGCCTTTGATTTCTTAGGCTTCACGGTTAATACTTCCGTAGTAGCCGTTCTCAATTGAGGATAGATATCGTTAAAAACTTGCTTGTAAGTACTCAACTTTTGAAGTTCTTTTTCTTTTTGTTCAAATGAACCAGAACCATTGATGATACTATTCCATTCAGCCTTTTGGCTAGATGAAATACCACTGTAGCTCGCTAACATCGATTTTAATCCACTCCAATCCTGTACAACAGGTTTGATGATAAATCTGATATTACTAGCCATTCCTTGGTAATCGTATTTGTCCATTTGCTCTCTATACCACTTTTCAATAGCATCAGCTCTTTCTTGAGCTAATTCACTGTTGATAGTTTCTTTACCTTCAGGAGAGTGAGAACCTGTGATCGTTACTGTTCTCGTTACGTTTTTCTCTGCGATGAAAGCGGCAAATCTAGAGCCTCTGTCACTACTTTTTTCAGACGTTTTGAAAACAGACCTTCCTTGGTCGAAGAAGAATTCTACGTTTGTTGGAATAAGTTCTTCTTGATCGTTGTATCCATGATTAGCATAAGATGCGTAATACGAAGGCTGAACGAGTTTAGACGTTACAATTAGACCTTCTGCCACACCAAGTCTTTCTGTTTCTAGAAAGGAGCCGGACTTAGGATTAATTGCTTTTCCTTGAATTTCGAGGTTTCCTCTCTCCATTCCTTCTTTGTAAGGGAATACGTACTCCTGACTAATTTCAGGCTGCACTGTATTAGAGTTGGGATAGTCTGTGGCTCTAAATTGAATTTTTTTCAGGGCTCTTTCTTGAGTTCCATATTTGTAAAATGCACTTAGCTCATAGACCTTTTTTGGTTTCATCATCTTAACCGGTAGGGTGGCTGTCAAATCGAACCTTACTGTGTCTGCGTGGACTTCCAGCGGGCTAGGCACTACAACAAGTTCCTGATCTTTAGCCGCTTTTTTCATTTTACTCAAGGCACATCCTGAAATAGACATTACCCCAATGAGCAGCATAGGGAAAATAATTTTAGCAGTTTGGGTTTTCATAAGAATTTTGATTGTTTTCGTCTGTTTAAGCGTATTTCAACAGGTTGCAAATTTACTAATTTTTTAGCAGATTCCGATTTTGCTGTTAATAAATTGTTCCTAATTTCGTATTTTAGTTGCTTGGCAATGGATAGAATTCAACAATTTTTTGAAAATCAAGCTTTCGGAGTTTGCACTAAGCTCGGAGAGAAGTTGAACTTCTCAACCTCGAGTATACGTTTATTCTTCATATACGCGTCATTTTTAACTTTTGGATCTCCACTCGTCATTTATCTTGGCCTAGCTTATGTAATAAATTTTCGTAAGCACATGCGCAGAAGAAAAAATCCAGTTTGGTATAATTAATCACTTAATATTTAGGTCCGAGAATTTTTTCTTACCTCTCATGAAGTAAGACCAAATTATCCACCCTTTATACCTAGGTGACAAGGGGTTGGTATTCGATCCATTTCTTTTTCCAAGGATTGATCTGAGGTGAGATAGGATGTAGAGATGAGCTTTTAAGATGGCTATACCGTGCTGTGGGCCACTTTCCAAAGAGAACTTTAATAACGCTACCCAATCAAGAAGAATTCTAAGCGGTAGTTTCCAAGCTAGTTTCAGGGATGGTTCGTTCTTAATAAGCAGGCTTAGGCCGTTTCTGAAGTTAAGATAAGTCTTTCTTGGCTTTGTTTTGTCTAGTGTTCCTCCACCCACGTGATAAACTTTGCTCTCTGGTACTACGATTACTCTGTCACCACTATTCCATATTCTCCAACAGAGGTCAATTTCCTCCATGTGGGCAAAAAAGTCTTCGTCAAGTCCACCCAATTTAATGTATGTCTCGCGGTGGATGAACAGGCAGCTTCCAGATGCCCAGAAAATGTCTTTCACGAGCTCATATTGATGGCTGTCTTCCTCTAAGGTTTGGAAAATTCTTCCTCTACAAAAAGGGTAGGCTAGCGTGTCTATAAACCCACCAGAGGCACCGGCATATTCAAAAGTATTTTTTGATTTTTGATCAAGTATTTTGGGTTGGGCAGCTTTAATGCCTTTATCTGCCTGAAGTCTGCTTAAAATCGGATCAATCCAATTTTCAGTAACCTCAACGTCTGTGTTTAGGAGCACAACATATTCAGCGTCAATTTGATTGATCGATTTATTGTATCCACCGCAGAAGCCATGGTTTTCTTGAAATTCAATAGTCGTAACTTCAGGGTGGTTACTTTTTACGAATGCCGCTGATCCGTCAGTAGAGCCATTGTCTACGACAACTACCTCGTGAGGAGTGCTGTATTTAATTACTGATGGAAGGAAAGCTTCTAAATAATGTCTTCCATTAAAGTTGAGAAGCACAACTGAGAGTAAGCCCATTTAAAACATATTTCCAAAGTCCATTCCGGGTATGTTGGGTAGGATGCCTTCGGTGCTATTTTTGATTTCTTCTTTTGCCTTGATATCAGCTTTTTCGAGGGCCATGTTGATGGCAGCCACAGAAAGGTCTTGCACCATCTCTTTGTCTTCTTTTGTCAATAGGCTTTCGTCTATTTCAATAGAGACAACTTGCTTTTTTCCATTGACAGTTGCTTTCACCATGCCTGCCCCGGCTTCACCAGTTTCTTGAATGAACTCTAATCTTTCTTGGGCCTCCTGCATTTTGGATTGCATCTCCTTCACCTTGCCCATCATTTTCATCATGTCAAACATGTTTCTCAATTTTTGTCAAAGCTATCGAATTAATGTAAAAGTTCCTGATCTCTGGCTAAAGGTATTGTCGGCATTCTGAAAGGTAATGCGATACGTATAGCTTCCAATTGGAGCATCAGTTCCTTCGTACGTTCCATTCCATCCTATTGACGGACTATTTGTTTGAAATAACAATTTGCCCCAACGGTTATAGATTAGCATTTGAAAGTTATTATAAATGCCCTCTGTAACGGTAAAAATATCGTTTATGTTATCTCCATTGGGTGAAAAAGCGTTCGGGATTCTTAGTTTAGCTTCTATCGTTACGCATACCTCTGAGCTGACACCCGAAGCGTTACCACACTCATCCAAATACCTGATTTGATAGCAGGCCTCTTCGGTACCTTGAGGAATGGTGGTGTCAATAAACGATAATGATGTTGTCGTTGCGATTTGATTGAACGCTGGCGAAAGGTCTCTCCTAAGTATTTGGTATTCTCCAAGGGAAAAATCTGGTATTGGAAGTGAGAGAGTTATTCGGCCACCTGTTAATTCTGCTTGGGGAGGGTCCGTGGCAGGTAAAGGTAAGGTCGAGTTTTCAAAAGGTGTAGTTAAAAGGCTAGTACTAACAATGCCATTGGTGACTGTTTGGAAAAAGAAGGGTAGTATTTCGTTACAGTTATTATAACTGACAGTATAAGGTGCTGTACTCTCTGGTAGTGTAAAGTTTGTTATGAGTTGGTTGTCCACAAAGAAGTCTATTTGCGTGAAATCAACAGGAGAAGTAGACCATTGATAGTCGATATCAATGGTGTTCGAAATGCTGTTTAGGGCAAAGCTGCTTGAAATGGTGGCACCAACTTGGGAGAATTCTTCAGTGCTTAGACAAATATCCGTGGCTCTAATTCTAAAGCGGTAGAAATTGGCCTGGTTGTCAATTGACGCATCTTGGACTGTAATATCCGTTGGGTTTGTGTTAATGTCAATATCTATAAAAGGTTCAAATCCAGATCCTCGATCAATTTCCAAGAAGTAGAGGTTGCCATTTGAAAGCGTATTGTATTCAAAAGTGATGCTCGAATTATCGACTAAAGCGATGGTGTTTAAAACGGGAGTTTCTATTGTTTGCTGCGTAGTTAAATTGATGGTAGTGGAGTTACAGCTGCCGCTGTTTCCACCTGAGGGCAAAACACCACTAACTGTAATATTGTAGTTGTTACTGGCGCCATAGGTATATGAGGTTGTGCCTGTATTAGTGTTGGCGGGTTTTACAAAATTCTCGATTGGGCTCCCGTCTCCATAGTCAATGTCATAAGATTCGAAGGGGTCGGCTGTAAAGTCAAAGACCAATTGAATTTGGTTATTCGCACAGGTACTGGCATTTACCGATGGTGTCACCTGATCTAACACGCTGACTGGTAACAGATCAAACCTCACCGCTGGAGTGCCGGAATTGGACTGATCTAATACTCGAATGACAAATTCTCCGGGTGTGTTATAAGTGTAAGTACGTGTTTCACCAATAGATATCGTTCCTGAGTTACCGTTGGTCTGACCTGGAAAATTGCCACTAAAGGGATCGTTTGGGTCTCCTTCAAAGTTAAATTGAAAGTCGTCTGTATTGATGCCGGTATGCATTATCGTGACGGTTAAGCCTGTACAGCCAATATTGAAATCAGCTTCTATCCAACCTTTTTGACTTGCTTGTTGTGCTTGCAGCCCAAAACTTACCATTAGACATAATCCAATGCATAAGGCTAGTCTGATTAGCTTATTGAATAGATGTTTAACTTTTAACTGCATGCTTGCTAATGCACTGATAACGGTGCACTGACGCGAAACTTATTCAAAAAAAACAATTCTGCCTATTCCTTAAGAGTGGCAGTCGTTTGGATTTAAGTTAATTCAGCTATGATTTCAGCTAGTGTGAGTTCCTTTTGTTCGCCAGTACTCATATTTTTTAGAGTGTAGTTGCCAGTTTCAATTTCTCTGGATCCTATCATGAGCACAAAGGGGATTTCCTTCTTATCGGCATACGTCATTTGCTTTTTCAATTTAGCAGCCTCAGGAAAAACTTCACTAGAGATATTCTGGTCTCTGAGTCTACCCAAAATCATCAATGCATGTTTTTGAGCTGACGCGTCAAAATTGGTTAGCAGCACTTTTGTGATTTGAGCATTTTCTTTAGGGAAAAGGTCAAGCTCATTCAGTGTGTCGTATATTCTGTCTATACCAAAGGAGATTCCCACACCAGAAACACCATCGAGTCCAAAAACACCAGTGAGGTTATCATACCGCCCACCCGCTGTAATGGTGCCCATACTAATAGTAGTAGGTTTTACTTCATAAATCATTCCTGTGTAATAGGATAGGCCTCTGGCCAAAGTCAAATCGACTTTAGTTTTGTCGCCTTTTTTTCCTAAAGTAACTAAGTGATCAAGCGTTTCTTTGGTTTCAGCAATGCCCTGCAACCCTACTTTTGTTGCTTTCAAATAAGAGGTCAGCTGATCAAGAATTTCACTATTGCTACCTTCTATTGAAAGGATGGATTGAAGCGTAGTTAAGCCGTTTTCAGAAACACCGATACCTTGAAGTTCTTGCAATACTTTATCGAGTCCAATTTTGTCGAGCTTGTCAAGAATGGTGCAGAACCTCGAGAACTCGCTAGATGCTCCACATGCCTCTGCAATGCCTTCTAAAATTTTTCTGCTGCTCAGGGATACTTGATAATCGGAAAAGCTCAGTGCCTCGAATACCTCCTCCACTATAGCGAGTAATTCAGCCTCGCAAATCAGCGAGTCTGTTCCTACTACATCGGCATCACACTGATAGAATTCACGATACCTGCCTTTTTGTGGCCTATCTGCTCGCCAGACAGGTTGTATTTGGTAGCGTTTAAAAGGAAAAGCCACATCATTGCGATTCATGGCAACGTATCTGGCAAATGGAACCGTCAGGTCGTACTTCAATCCTTTTTCGGAAATCTTCCGTGTTATGGATTTGGAGCCATCTTCATAATCTTCTGCAGTCGTTTTGCTTAAAAAATCTCCAGAGTTCAAAATCTTAAAAAGCAACTGGTCCCCCTCATCGCCATATTTACCCGTTAGGGTGTTGAGGTTTTCAATTGCGGGTGTTTCTAATGGCATGAAACCATATTTTTTGAAAACACGCTTGATGGTGCCAAACAAATACTCCCTGCGGTACATTTGTATGGGACCGAAATCTCTAGTGCCTTTTGGAAGGGAAGGTTTTTGTGTCATTAACTCTGATTTAGGGCAAAACTACTAAAATGCACTGTGAAAGAGTAAGCAGAATGTCGACTTGGTAAATTATTCTGAAGAATTAATGAAAAGATAGTTCGAAAAAAGTAAACAAACTCTTATCTTTGCCGCTCATTTGAGGAAAAGCCTGTATCATGGGAATCACTAGATTAAAGAGAAAAGCCAGAAGAAATAAGCATACTGCGGCTAAAAGAAATAACAACATTAAGCAATTGACGGCTCAGCCTGTAATTAAAAATGTTGACAAGGAAGAGTTGAAAGCTTTATTTCCAGCTCCTGAAGCGCCTAAAAAACCTAAAGCAAAAAAGGAAGCACCTAAGGCGGAGGTTGTAGAAGAGAATGTAGAAGCGGCAGCTGAAGAAGTTAAAGCGGAAGCTCCTAAAGAAGAAAAGCCTAAAGCAAAAAAAGCAGCTCCCAAGAAAAAGGCTGTGAAGAAAGAAACTCCTGCTGAGGAAGAGAAGTCAGCGGAATAAGGTTCTTACACAATATTGATTTGAAGCCCTGACTGTTTAGGGCTTTTTTAGTTTCTACCTCTCTTGCCGAGTTCTATAGCCTCAAGGTTTTCAATTTTACCATCGCTTAAGTCGAAGCGGAGTAGGGTTCTCATGCGATGGAACCCGTGATGTCCGGCCGCGCCAGGGTTCATATAGATCATTTTATTTAAGGCCTTATCAGGCATGACTTTCAATATATGGCTATGTCCGCATATAAAAAGGTCAGGTTTTTCTGTCCGAAGGTCTTCTAGTACACCTCTGGCATATCTGGGAGGGGTGCCACCAATGTGAATCATATATATCTTAAGCCCTTCAATTTCCAATATTTGTTTTTCTGGAGCTCTCAAACGAATAGCCTGATCGTCAATATTTCCATACACCGCAGTGACAGGCTTAAAAGCCTCAAGCTGATCTAGCACGTAAGGGTTTCCAATATCCCCAGCATGCCAGATCTCATCGCATAAGACGAAGTATTTAAAGACCGATTGGTCTAAGTAACTGTGGGTATCTGAGATCAATCCAATCTTTCTCATGGCACTTTAATTCTCGTTTTGGGAATCTAGTTCAAATTAGGGAAGTGTGAAATTAAAAGTGCTAAACTCTTTGACGTATTTATGTGGATATAAGGCGAATAAGTTTGACTTTTGTATTTAAAATATGCTTTGGCACACTTTGGTAGCCTTTTGGCTATTTCACTCAAAACTAAAATTAAAACTATGCGCAAACACCTCATTATTTTGATGCTCGGCTTTTTTACGTTGACATCTTATGCACAGACTCAAGACGATCCATGGTGGGTTAATATTGAGTTAACCAATAATAAATTTAGCTATCGCTTTTGGGAAGGGCTTTATGATTTCGGTCAATTAGACAATGCTGGCTTTCGAGTAGGAGCTGACAGGTATCTTTCGAAGAGTTTTGATGCTGAAGTCGGGTTTTCTTACGGAAAACTTCAGTACGAGAATATATTCAAAGGCACTGTTACTGATCTAGACTTAAGATTGGTTTATAAGCTAGCGAATGGATACCTCATCAAGGAAGATTCAAAAATTGCTCCTTTCCTTTTCTTGGGAGCTGGGATCAACGGATTCAACAACATCGAAGGGATTTTCGAAGAGTTCGAAGATGGAACGTACTTAACCTTACCCATGGGTGCAGGTCTAGAGTTTAAGGTTACCGAAGGTGCCAGTATTACTGCCAAGGCGGCTTATAAGAACAGTATTCAGCAGGCACCGAGCTATATGCAGTATTCTCTTGGAGTGTCGTTTTCACTAGGTAGAAAGAAAGATTCTGATGGAGACGGTATTTATGACAAGGAAGATGCCTGTCCTAATCAAGCAGGACCTGCTGAGAATAAAGGCTGTCCATGGCCTGACACCGATGGAGATGGTGTATTAGATAAAGATGATAATTGCCCTAACGAAGCAGGAAGCTTAGGAGGTTGTCCTGATACAGATGGTGATGGTATCAAGGATTCAGAAGATAAGTGTCCTACCGTTGCTGGTATTGCTGAATTCGGTGGTTGCCCGGATTCTGACGGTGATGGTGTCCAAGACTCTGAAGACCAATGTCCTAATGTAGCAGGAACCTTAAATGGATGTCCTGATAGAGATGGTGATGGTATTAAAGATAGTGATGATGCATGTCCTACTGTAGCTGGCACTTTGAACGGCTGCCCTGATTCGGATGGTGATGGAATCAAAGACTCAGACGATACTTGCCCCCAAATCGCAGGTATAGCCGCCAATAATGGCTGTCCTGAAGTGAAGGAAGAAGTAAAAGAAGCACTTGATCTAGCGGTAAAAAATATCCAGTTCAATAGCGGAAGTGATGTATTAAAGACTTCTTCATACGCTTCTTTAAATCAAGTTGCAGAACTGATGAAAGAGAATACGACTTTTGGTTTGATGCTCAGTGGATACACGGATAACACCGGTAATGAAGCGAAGAACCTAGAATTGTCGAAAAGAAGAGCAAATGCAGCAAGAGCATATTTAATTGCTCAAGGTGTAAGTGAAAGTAGACTGACTTCTGAAGGGTACGGTATTGCAGACCCTGTTGCTGACAATGGCACTCGCGAGGGTAGAGCATCCAACCGTAGAGTAGAGCTGGAAATAGTGTTTAAATAAGAGAAAAAATAACCTATACTTTAAAAAAGGTACTCCAGCGGAGTACCTTTTTTGCTGTTCAATGAGTTGGAATTCGACATTTTGACGACTTTACCCTTCATATGGCCAAAATTTTGAACATTTCTTTTTTAATATGAAAGTATGTTCATATATTTGTCGTATAACCTAAGCGTAATGGAGAGGCAACTTGATCATGAGAGAGTTGAGAAGATTGCATTCGTTCTCAAAACAGTAGCACATCCAATGCGTGTAGCCATCATTGATGCTTTGAGTGAAAATGAGAAAATGTCTGTCAACGACATCACTGCATATCTAGGTCTTGAACAATCCCTTACTTCACATCACCTGTCTAACATGAAGATGAAAGGTGTACTCGGTAGTAAACGTGAAGGAAAAAATATTTTCTATTTCTTAAAAATGAAGGAAGCACCGGAATTGATTAAGATTTTAGAAGATGTTCAAGTAATGGTTTTCTAAGAGGCTCTTTTCCACGTCTCACTCCTTATACTTTAACCTATTTATTCTAAGTGTAGCCCATCACTTTATAGGTGGCTAAGCCTACAATTTCTTTGATTAATTGTTCCCATCGCCCGATGGCTTCAGACTTGGGAATAAATAAGTCATCAAAGTTTGTAGTCGATCTGGACGTAAGGAATCCTGCGGGGAAAATATCAAACTCTATTCCCTGCTTTTCTAAACAGAGTTTTGATCTTTTCATGTGAAAGCCAGAGGTAATCAGTAAATACTTCTTTCCGGGAAATTCTTCTTTTAATATTTCCGCCACCTTCACAGCGTTTTCATAAGTGTTCACCGCATGCTGTTCCTTTGTGATCACAGCGTCTGGTACACCTGCCATAGTTAAGAAAGAAGCCAGTCGGTCGGCAGCATTTGTATTATCAATCTGTTGAAAACCCAAACCGCCACTGACGATAATGTGCTTGATTTTACCTTCATTGTATAATTGTAGGGTGTGTGTTATTCTATCGGCTCCTTGAGAAAAGTATACACGGTCTCTTGGTGTTTTACTTCCTCGTGTTACGCCTGAAAAAACAATGGCTACATCATATTCACCAATTTCTGACATAGGGATAGGATCATATTCCCACCAAAGCATTACCCTATTACTGATGTACTGATTAGAGAAGAAAATCAAGAGAAATACTCCAGCTCCAAAACAGCGTTTTTTCCATTTACTTGATTTTAACCAAGCGGACAATAAGAAGAGGGCGATCACCCATGTGAGGGGGCGAATGAAAAAGGCGAGTATTTTGGAGAGGATGAAAAACATTGTTGATCAGCACGAAATTACCTCCAAGATTTCTATATTCCTTATCAATTGACAATCAATATGATAGCTTCAATTTTTATCCGAATTAAATATTTTTTAGAAATGCCTGTAATGCTACCCGCTCACCTTCGTCTACCTAATTGAATGGAGTTGCAAGAGTTTAAATTAAAGGTTCTACCCTTGAAGGATCGACTGTTTAGAATTGCCCTAGGTATGCTAAAATCGGTCGAAGAAGCTGAAGACACGCTTCAGGATACCATGGTAAAACTTTGGAATAAGCGAGAGCAGCTAAGTGTCTATTCAAGTGTGGAGGCATTAGCCGTAACCATAGTAAAGAATCAGTGCCTCGATAGGCTCAAGTCCAAGAAACATAAGAACCAATTGGACATTCAGGAAATGGAGTTAGACTCTGGTTTTTTGAATCCTCACAAGCGACTGGAACTATCAGAGAGTATGGAAGTAATGATGACCGCCTTTCAAGGTTTGCCTGAGCAGCAAAGGCTATTGGTCGTACTGAGAGACGTAGAAGGATTTACCTACGAAGAGATTGCGGAGCAAACGGGTTTACAGGTAAATAATATTCGAGTGGGCCTGTCGAGGGCAAGAAAGGCGGCAAGATCGGCCTATTTAAAAGAGAGTAATTATGAAGGAGTATAAAGAAATAGAGCACCTGATTGATAAATATTATAACGGGGAGACTTCTCTGGAAGAAGAAAAGCAACTCCATGTTTTTTTCGAAGGAGGAGATATCCCCGACCACTTAAAGTCATATCAAAACCAGTTTCTATTACCAAGAGCTGTTTATGATATGAAGAGCACACTTTCTGATGATGCACTTTTTACAAAGCTTGACCAGGAAGTTCAACAGGACAGTAAGGTCGTTCAAATGAAGCCTTATGCCTTCTCAGTGTTTTATAAAGTTGCTGCCGCAGTGGCACTCATCATGGTAGGTTTTTGGGTAGGTAACCAGCTGAAGTCAGATAACGACATGACGGAAATGCAGGCACAGCTTGAAGAAATGAAAACGATCATGTTCAACCAATTAGAAAGTAATTCTGCTAGTGGCAGACTTCAGGCTGTGAGTAACTCTATGGACATGAGAAACACGGACGATGAGACGATAGACGTGTTGATTGCACTGCTAAAGAATGATGAAAACATGCATGTAAGGACTAAGACAATAGATGCCTTAGTGCGGTTAGGCAGCAGTAAAAAAGTGACTAAAGCTTTTGGAGATGCACTACTCGATGAAACTGAACCCGCTGTTCAAATTGCTTTGATAGAAGGTTTAGTAAACCTGAAAGGCAAAGGTGCAAGCGAGGCTTTGGAGAGAATTACCAGAGATGATAAAGTGCTTAAAGAAGTACAGGATGAGGCTTACTTGGGCATTTTCAAATTGAAAGAATTATAAAAGATTAGAATCGATTTTAATACAATTCATAGCCCAACGGGCAAAAACTCAAATAGTAATAACAACGACAAGAAAAAGAGAATATGAAAAAGTTAAATATAAAAATTGCATTAACAGCACTAGCATTGTTTGCAACACTTGGACTAAGTGCTCAGGAAGGCTATTCAGTAAAGATTTCCAATCCGTCAAATACAACCATTATCATCAAAGAAGTTAACCGCGTCAGTGTTGAAGCTTATGATGGTTCTGAAATTTTAATTGAAAACAGCGAAGGAAACGCTAAGCCAGAACGTGCTGAAGGCTTGAAGGCATTGAGCTCGCGGGGAGAAGACAACACTGGTCTTGGTCTGAATGTAGAACAGAAAGGAAATGAAGTCACAATTTTCCAAGCTGCTAGAAGGCCACAGGGCAAGTTTACAATCAAAGTTCCAAAGTCAGTGAAAGTCCAAATAGAGCATACCGGTAACTGGGAAGGTGGTAAAATTGAAGTGTACGGAGTGACTGGTGAACTCGAGATCTCTGGACGATTTAATAGTGTGTATTTAGAAGACGTAAGTGGTCCTGCCCTTGTAAATACGGTACATGGAAAAGTAGAGGCTATTTTCTCCAGCCTGAGCCAGGCTGGTCCCACTTCTTTAGTATCTGTTCATTCAACGGTTGACGTTACGCTGCCTGCTAATACTAAGGCGAATGTTAGTATAAAAACGCCTTACGGTGAAGCTTACTCTGACCTTGAATTAGAATTTCCTAAAACTGAAGGAATGCGAAAGGTAAGCTCAACAGTCGAAGGAACACTAAACGGTGGGGGTGTAGAGTTAGCCATAAAGGCCTCTTATAACAACGCTTACTTAAGAAAGAAATAGGCTCACTGTCAAGGTTATCCTCGGCACGTTCGGGGATAACCTTATCGCTAGAAAGGAGTCGCCAACTCGGTCATGCTGGAGGCTCAACGTAAGAAATCAATTTTTTCAGGTCAAAACTCAAAACTCATGAAATCAACAATCCTCACACTGATAGGACTGTGCCTCTTCACCTTGTCTGGCTTTAGCCAAGAAGAAATTGTCACAAAGTCCTTTCCAGTCAAAAAATCAGATAAAATTGCTCTAATATTCAAGTATCCAGAATTGGTGCAAATCAAAACATGGGACAAGGATGAGGTTCAAATAAAGTCTACCCTCTACATTAATGAGGGAAAAGACAACGATAGCTTTCAACTAACGACCCGAGAAAGTAAGGGCACTTTAGAAATCAAATCCAATATTGAGGGAATAGGTAAGTTTAAGAACACTAGCTATTATATCGGTAGAGATAGTGATGATGATAATACAGAAGGAGATGTCATCATTTCTAAAAATGGTTCGACTACAACTATTGGTAGAAGAGGTGGTGGAAGGTATAATGGGGTAAGAATTTCAGTAATACTTGAAGTAATGGTACCAAAGAATAGTGATTTGTATGTCAACGCTCAATATGGCATGGTAGAGGTGATAGATTTGCCCAGAAGTATTGATGTAGAGGCTAAATATGGAGGTGCTGATATTTCCTTGGCAGAGTCAACGGTGGAATCCTTGTGGGCTGCCACCTCTTGGGGTCAAATCTATGCCAACCTATCTCAGAAGATGAATATTGGAGGAGACGATATGCCAGGTAAGGAGATGACGGCTAGAATTTCCGATGGTCGCGGTAATAAATCTGTGAAGGTAGATTCAGAATTTGGGAATGTCTTTCTCCGTAAAAACTAGACCATGCAGAAGATTAGCTTTTTAATCATCATTGTTTTAAGCATTGCGACCATGAAGGCGCAGCAAAAGACCTTTGAGAAAAAGATCGCCTTTAAGGATCAACGCATTGATCTAAGGGCCGACCTTGCCAGTCAATTTTCCATTTCTAACTGGGAGAGAGACGAAGTCATGGTCAAGATTACTTACGAGATAAATGGCGGGGCTCTAAACGATGCGGTGGATATTGATTTCAGGGAGCAAGCACACCGCTTGAAACTGAAACTCAATGTAGATGAGAAGGTATTCAGAAATGCTGATGTCGCGGATTGCGAAAATGAAGATTCCATGACATGGGGGAGTAGAGATGGACCCCGAATTTGCGCAGATATTTATATCGAGGTCTTTATGCCGAAAGGAACCGATCTTGTGATTGAAACTATTGTAGCTGATGTACTGGTGAGTGGTGATTATAAAGAGCTAGACATAAAAACTGTTACAGGTGACATCGACTTGACCTGGAAAGAAAGTCATGGAGCCGATGTGGAGGTAAAGACAGTCAATGGGTCAATTTATACTGACTTTGACTTTATGGACAAGAAAGACAAAGGTCTGCCAATCATTAGTTCTCATCACTTAGAAACAGCATACAAAGGCGGTGGCCGGTTTATAAAACTAGAAACCGTCACGAGTGACATTTTCTTGCGGAAGGGTTAGGGTTGTGATTCTAATACAAACGATGTGGATCGTCATGCCGGAATTTTTCTTTCGAACCTCGTAAGAAGAAAGAAAGATGTCCGGTGTCTAATAGCAAGCATTACGGCATTTAGGTTCTGGTGTCACGAACCGGAGAGCTGAAACAGTTAATTCTTGCGAATAACATGTTAAACTCCCTTAACGACTGTTAAAAAGCAGAGCAACATGCAACATTTTTTGGCCAGAGCGCATCTATACTACAAAGGCAACCATTACTTCGGTAACTATTTTGAAAAGCCGAAGTCTAAAGAAAAAGAAAAGAGACGAATGTTTACCCAACCCACTTTGTACTCAGGAACCATGAACGGTCAGCACAAAATCACCCTCAGCGGTGTGGTATTCTATGTGGAGGAAGAATGCCGTAAACTTTTAACAGATCACCTCACCATTATCAATCGATCTAGTTCCGCTATTGCATCAGATGAAATGGTGGATGAACGCATGGCGGAAATGTTACTAGATGAGTTAAAAGAAGAAGGTAAACAAGTCATCACTTTTAAGGCCGTTAAACACTTTATAGAACGAACAAAATATTTAAGGTAACCTGATTAGTTTTGGTTTGAGGTAAATTTAAGCAGGTGTTTTCTATCCCGATCCTGGCGGTACTCGTCAGGATCTTTTTTTGCTGTTAGCCAGTAGCAGAGCAGCGAACTAAGGAATTAAAAACCAATATTTGGTAGTGATTTTCGGTCAATACAAAATTTACCCAATCACTTGTCTTCCGAAGGTTTACCGTAGGGAGAATCACCTAATCCATACTCTTCTTAATCTCCTGTGCCAGTTGATATACCGCCATGGCATATAAAGGACTGTGGTTGTATCGGGTAATTACATAGAAGTTATAAAGGCCAAACCAGTGTTCGGTATTGCCGTCTTTATCGAAGATAAGCATTGTAGCTGGTAAATCGCTTTGGAGTTTTTCGGCCGGTTGAAAGCCGATTTTTGTGTAGTCGGAGACTTTGTTTTTTGGTCGTAAGGATTGCTTTCTTAGTCCGGTAACCTTACGCGTCATTGTGGCCTTCGAAGTTACAGGTTGTCCTTTCTTCCATCGATGTACTTCCAAGTAGTTGGCTACACTGGCAATGGCATCTTCTGGGCTATCCATCAAGTCACGGGTTCCATTTTCTTCAAAGCTTTTCGCATAAGCGATATAACTACTGGGCATAAACTGGCTATAGCCCATAGCACCAGCATACGAACCTAAGACTTCGGTGGCTTCTAAGCTTTCTAGTTTGGAGAGGATTAAAAATTTAGCCAATTCAGACTTGAAGAATTTACCCCTTTTTGGATAACCAAAACCTAGCGTGTAAAGCGCGTCCAATACTTTATATGACCCTTTTATTTTACCGAAATAGGTTTCTACTCCAATAATACCTAGAATGATTTCGGCTGGTACCCCTGTGTCATTACTTACCTTTTCGAGCGTGGTCTTATGTGCTTTATAGAAGTCAACCCCTGCATCAATACGACCCTGTTTCATGAAGATGTTACGATAGCGTTCCCATGTCATGGTGCCCTCGGCAGGCCTTGAAATTTTATCAATAATCTCCTGCTGGAATTCGGCCTGGTTTAAAATAGCCATCACTTCTTCCTTAGTGTAGTTCTTTTCCTTAGAGGCAAAATCAGTGGCGAATTTCTCTATATCTGTTGGATTTACCTGTGCAAAGGATGCTGCCGTTATTAGGGAAATAAGAATACCGAAAGCTGATTTGATCATAGGGGTATAGTAAGGGTTCAAATATAGAACTCGTTCGATAGAGTCAAAACGCTTATTAGAAATACGGTAAATTATTTTAGCTACGAGCTATGGCCTTGAGCTTCCGACTTCTATCTTTTTCCTATCTTTCAAGCATGTTTAGTGCCAAGGATATTGAAAGGTTTCGTGCTGAGACCGATGGGGTTCAAAAAGTCATTCATTTGAATAATGCTGGAAGCTCCTTACCGCCTAATTCGGTGCGCGATGCTGTGGTGTATTACACCATGGAGGAGGCTACCTACGGGGGCTACGAAACACATGCTAAGTACTTTGAGCAAATCGAACTCACTTATGACGTGATTGCCAAGTTGATCAATGCGTCTAGAGAAGAAATTGCTTTGGTGGAAAATGCGACTGCAGCGTGGAATGCCGCCTTTCAAGCAATCGATTGGCAAGACGGAGATGAGATCATTACCAATCAATCCGATTACGCAAGCAACTATATTGCTTATTTACATCATCCCCGTGATTTAAAAATTAGGGTGATTCCTAACCTGCCGAATGGCGATCCCGATTTGGAAGCTTTTGAAGCTATGTTTACCCCGAAAACAAAGCTAGTCTCCATCACTCATATGCCTACCAATGGCGGTTTGGTAACACCTGCCGAGGCTATTGGTGTTATCTGTAAGCAGCACCAAGTGTGCTACTTATTAGATGCCTGTCAATCTGCCGGACAATACCCTCTGGATGTTGAGGCTATCGGCTGTGATATGATGTCTGTGACAGGACGTAAATATCTCCGAGGCCCAAGGGGAACAGGGTTTCTATATGTGAGTAAAGCTGTATTGCCTAAGCTTCGACCTTACTATGTAGATTTACATTCCGCCAATTGGACTGGAAAAGACGCTTATGAAATCAGGTCAGATGCACGAAAATTTGAGAACTGGGAGGGTAATAGAGCGGCTACCATGGGCTTGAAAGTCGCCTGTGAATATATCCTTGAAGTAGGAATAGAGAACATTTGGGAAAGCGTTCAGTACTTGGGAGACTATTTAAGAACGCAGCTTTCTGCACTTGAAGGTGCGCAAGTTCACGATATCGGTTCGGTGAAAAGCGGGATCGTTTCGTTTACCATAAAGGGGAAATCTGCCAATGAGGTAAAGGAAGCCCTTTTAGCCAAAGGCATAAACGTATCATGGAATGGTGTGCCGAACACGTATCTCGATATGACCGAAAGAGGACTCACTGAAATTGTTCGTGCTTCAGTACACTATTATAACACGGAAGAGGAGATTGATACTTTTATTAAGGAGTTAAACCAGCTTCACTAACAGCTCCTTAACAATTTTCGCAGCAACCATACCTGTAACACCATTAATGTCTCTATCAGGATTGTATTCTACTACATCGCAGCCGACAATATCAGCATCGAGTTTCTGAATCATGCCAATCGCTTCTCGGGTAGATAGTCCACCCGGTTCGTGGTGCGAAACGCCAGGGGCGAATGCCGGATCTAGCACGTCCATATCGAAGGTGACGTAGACAGGCCCATCGAATTTCATATCAATATCAGCAGACCAATCTTTCATTTCAATGACATTCACTCGGAAACGATCAGCTTGTTCTTTCTGATGGCGGGTCATGGTGCGAATACCGATCTGTGTCAAGTTTTTCGCCAAACCACTTTCCATGATCCGGGCAAAAGGGCAGGCATGAGAATGCTTATTGCCGTCTAATTCATCATAGAGGTCGCCATGTGCATCAAACTGAATAATATGAAGGTCAGGATGCTTTTCTGCCATGGCCTGCATAATAGGGTAAGCCATGGAGTGATCGCCTCCTAAAGAAAACGGGATAGCGTTCTGTGATAACACCTCTCTAATGGGTGATCCAATGTCAAAGTAATCTTTGAGAGAAGCATTGCCGCACCATTTGACGCGTGGGTGCTCATTAAGGTCTGTGAGGTTCTCCGTAAAGAAGTTGGCAGAGTCAGACTCCATAGACTGAATGATCAGCTCAGGAGCTTTTGCAGAGCCCCTTAAGAAGGAAGAGTTTTCGTCAAAAGGAATACCAATGATGGCGATGTCATTCGGATTTAGCTCATCGATTGTGCTCCTTTTAATGGCCATTATTTGCTCCAGTTATCTCTAAGTGTTACCGTTCTGTTAAAAACGAGATTGTCATCTGTAGAGTCTTTGTCTACTATAAAGTAGCCTTGTCTTTCAAACTGGAAGAAATCGCCCGGCTTGGCATCGGCTAATGATGGCTCCAACAAAACGTTATTGTTCACTTCCAGCGAGTTTGGATTTAGGTGATTGGTGAATTCATCGTCAATTGTACTTAGGTTCTCGGTTGTGAAGAGTCTGTCGTACATCCTGATCTCGGCTTTCACTGCATGATCGGCAGAAACCCAACCCAGTGTACCTTTCACTTTCTTTCCGCTTGTATCGTGTCCACTGCGTGTTTCAGGATCGTATTCGCAATACAGTTCGGTGATGTTACCATCAGCATCCTTTTCAAAACCTGTACACTTCACTATGTAGCCATACTTCAATCGCACTTCCCGATCTGGCCCTAAGCGGTACCACTTCTTCGGTGAAGGAGGATTTTCTAAAAAGTCGCCTTGCTCAATGTAGATTTCACGCGTTAATGGCATTTCGCGCGTTCCAGCAGTCTCATCACCGGGGTTGTTTACCGCGGGCATCATCTCTGTTTTATCTTCAGGCCAGTTGGTAATTGTAACTTTCAAAGGGTCTAGAATTCCGAAAACACGATTAGCTTTCTTATTTAGGTCTTCACGAATGCTATGTTCTAACAAAGCAATGTCTGTGATACCATCTCTTCTCGCCACACCTACCTTATGAGCGAAGTTTTTAATCGACTCGGGTGTATAGCCTCGTCTTCTGAAGCCGGAAATGGTCGGCATCCGTGGGTCGTCCCAGCCATTTACGTGGCCTTCTTCTACCAATTGTAGCAATTTTCGCTTACTTACAATGGTGTAGCCCAAGTTCAATCTAGCAAACTCAGTCTGTTCAGAAGGGAAAATCTCTAATTCGTTAATCAACCATTCGTATAAAGGTTTATGATCTCTAAACTCAAGCGTGCATAGACTGTAGGTTACATTTTCGATAGAGTCGGACTGGCCATGTGCAAAGTCGTAGTTCGGATAGATGCACCATTTATCTCCTGTTCTGTGGTGATCCACCTTCTTAATTCGGTAGATGATTGGATCTCGCATGTGCATATTGGGAGAGTCCATGTCGATTTTCACACGCAATACACGACTTCCTTCTGAGCAAGCACCACTTCGCATCTCTTCAAAGAGCGTAAGATTTTCATCTACTGATCGGTTTCTGTATGGACTTTTTATGCCCGGGATAGAGGGGTTAGTTTTACCAGCACTAATTTCTTCGGCACTTTGGTCATCAATGTATGCCTTACCTTTTTTGATTAGCTTAATGGCAAATGCATAGAGTTGGTCGAAGTAGTCAGAGGTAAACAGAGGCTTGTCGCCATAGTCATAGCCTAGCCATTTGATGTCTTCAATGATGGCGTCCACATATTCGCTACTTTCTTTAGCGGGATTGGTATCGTCAAAACGGAGATTGCATTTGCCATTGTATTTTTCGGCTAAGCCGAAATTCAAAACGATCGACTTGGCGTGGCCTATGTGGAGGTAACCGTTGGGTTCTGGAGGGAAACGTGTCTGGACAAAAGAATTTTTACCTGATTTAAGGTCTTCTTCTATCATTTGCTCGATAAAGTTGAGCGATTCTTTGTTTTCGTTTTCCACCATTTTCTGTCTCTCTAAATAGAGTGCAATTTTAGTGAAAACCGATGAATTCAGCGTGTGAAATAGTTTTTATTTCAAAGGCTAAAGGGGTAGAGGATATTATAGCGTTGTCTATTAGGTGTTGGAATCAGACAGGTTGGAGATGTCTATTTGAGCGCCACTCCATGAGCCAGCTGCTTAGGAAAATAGATTGTGCATAACTATGTGGATAACCAGGTGGATAAGTATGTGGATTAATAAGTGGGAAACTTGTTGAAAACTAGGTGGTTACAAAGTTTGCGTGTAAAGATATGTAAAGTACCTTAGGTATACCAAGTGAGGGATAAAGAACAGAAGCCTAGCTTCAGTCTCTCTTCGGGGGAAGCCCGAAAAAGTGTAGTGAAAGGGTTGACATGTAAATGTTAATCTGAGACAGTTAAAGTGATGCTGTTAGTACTGTTCTAGATCGAAAGTGATGGTGCAGTGCATTAGAAATTGACTTCAGGGTAAATTTCTCAGCGTTTGTGATCACGACTTGAAAGGGAGTAATCATAAGACGTTCTAAAAATCTTTCTATGAAAGGTGATTAGACAACGCTAGTGGCAGTTGATTTTAACGAATAATGAGCAATCATAATTGGTTAAAGTCAGGACGGTACTTCGGTACTCGCCTAATCACGGTCAATGATCGTTGGCAACAACGATTGACGCGGTACTTGCAAAAGTAATGCGGAATATGCGGAGACTACTTTCGGGTGGCCTAAGCAAAGAACATTGACAGGCATCTGCAGAGATGTACAAGACTGCAAAAGCTTCGCATAACCGATTGGTGCTGAGCACCAGCCTATAGGTGAAGCCGAAAAAAGACAGCGTTTAAATTTGATTGCTTGGGCCTTCAAATTTGAGCAAAGTTCTGAACAGTAACTTGGCGTCTTTAAATAGTTCACGCTATTTAAAGATGAGCAGGGGGTGAGCAATCGCCTCCTGTCTTTGTTATTTGGGGGTATTTGAAAAAATACTGAGAAAGACCACTGGGGAGTGGTCTTTTTTTTTGAACTATCTAAACTTTTCTTTCGGTTCTTCGTTGTCTTACTAGTTTTGATAATAGTAATACTATTAACTAAAATAGTTGATTATTATTACGCCCTCTATTATGGCCTTACTTAGACTAGAAATGAACGCCAAACTGTTTCTGCGAGACCCGCAAGAAACAGAGCTAGGCAGAAAGATTATTGATCAGTCCATTCGAATGATTGATGAACTTGGATTAGAAGCATTTACTTTCAAAAAGCTTTCCGTTGAGATTGATTCTACCGAAGCATCGATTTATCGTTATTTTGAGAACAAGCACAAGCTATTAGTGTATCTTATCGCTTGGTATTGGAACTGGCTAGAATATAGAATCGATTTTGAAACGCATAATGTTAAATCTCCGGCAGATAGGTTGGCTATTGCGTTGAGATTGGTCACCGAAGAAAAAGGGAATGACTCAAGCTTTCCTTCTGTTGACGAGTCTGCGTTGCAAAGAATAGTCACTAACGAGTCTGACAAGACCTACCTGACAAAACAGGTAGATAGTGACAATAAGGAAGGCCTTTTTCGTGGATTCAAAACATTGTGCAAGCGAATTGCTGATATGATCAAGGAAATAAATCCTCATTATCCATACGCCCATGCGCTGGTGAGTACGGTGTTACAAGCAGCACACCAACAAGTGTTTTTTGCAGAACATTTACCTTCTTTGACGGAACATGACCCAGGTAAGGGAAATTTACATAATCAAAACTATAAGTTTGTACTTCAACTCATTCAAAAAGCTATCCAGAAGTAAAGCCAAACAATATGACGAATCAGCACATAGCAAATTCCATAAAGGAGATTTCGGTTTTATTGAGTAATAGCCTTGAAGATGCCTTACTCCAAGATTTACAATTAAACTCTAAGACTTATGCAATTGACGAGGTTTTTGAGTTTAAGCGAGACTTCATTGAAAGCGCGAACAAAATTAGGATTGTATTATTAGACCAAACTCTGGACGGCATACCGCTGTCCAGTTTTATAAAGGACATCAATATTCCATTAATTGCCTTTCGTCAGTCGTCAGACGGTTTTGCACCGGTAATTCTTACAAAATCAAAGAAGAAGATTAAGGTAATTGAGGTTACCGATGTAGATACTAGAGATGTGTCGCTGGAAGAAATCGATCAAGACTTAATGAGAGACACCAACGGTGACATAATACTATTAGGTGCTTTCAGTTACAGAAGTTTAGTTTCAGAACATGAAGAAGGCGAGATTCCGAAGCCTTTGTCTCCAGTAAAGAGGCTTTTTAGATTGCTGAGTGAAGAGAAGAGAGATATTTTTTATGTCTTTGTGTATGCAGCCTTTGTGGGTATTGTATCTCTTACCCTTCCATTGGGTATACAGGCCACTGTAGAATTAGTGTCAGGTGGAGTTGTCTTCAGTTCCATCTACCTACTCATTGCGCTGGTTTTATTGGGTATTCTTGCATCAGGTGGTTTGCAAATAATGCAGATAACGCTAGTGGAATACTTGCAAAGAAGAATTTTCACAAAGGCAGCTTTGGAGTTTACTTTTAGAATTCCACGTATGAAAATTGAGTCTTTGAGTAACCTTCATGCTCCTGAATTGATCAACAGATTTTTCGATGTCTTGACAATACAAAAAGGACTCCCGAAACTTTTAGGGGATCTGACTTCAGGTATTATCCAGATTCTTTTTGGGTTAGTGCTTTTGTCTTTTTATCACCCGTTCTTCGTGTTTTTCGGGCTAATATTGATTCTTACCTTAATCTTAATCTTTAGAATTACCGGACCAAAAGGACTTCAGTCGTCTATTCAAGAGTCTAAGTACAAATACAAAGTGGTGTATTGGTTAGAAGAGATTGCCAGAACGATTAACTCATTCAAAATTTCAGGAAATACTAATCTACCTGTCAAGAAAACAGAGTACAACGTAAATAACTACTTGATTAATAGAAAGGTGCATTTTAAGGTACTAGTTAATCAGTACTTATATATCGTTTTATTCAAAGCCGTTATTACGGGTGGGTTGCTGATTATAGGAACATCATTGGTGATTAACAGAGAAATTACTCTTGGTCAATTCGTGGCAGCGGAGGTGATTATTATTTTGATTCTTAACTCAGTAGAAAAGATCATTACCTACATGGATGTGGTGTACGACATGCTTACTGCGGTCGATAAAATTAGCCAAGTAACTGACCTTCCATTAGAAAAAATTGGTGGTATTGATCTTAATAATGAAGACCTTATTAAAGGTTTTTCTATCCGCCTTAAAGATCTGAGCTACACCTATCCTGACACGGACTTACCCGCAATACACAATATTAATACTGGTTTTGCCTGTGGTGAAAAAGTGTGTATTTCTGGTGGGAATGAATCGGGTAAGACAACCCTAACTAACACGATTTCAGGAATTAATCAGAACTACAAAGGGTCACTTACTATCAACGACTATAGTTTGAGAGACCTGGACCTGACTAACTTGCGAGATAAGGTAGCAAAAAACGTCTCGGCTGAAGATATTTTTGAAGGTACCATACTGGATAATATAGTAGTGGGAAAACCGCAGGTGTCTACAAGAGATGCCGTTGAGGTGATGAACTTCGTAGGCCTATCGGATAAAATTAATATGCTACCAAATGGCTTAAATACTCAGGTCATTAGTGGAGGAAAGGGATTCTCAAGTAGTTTCGTTCACAAACTCATCTTGGCAAGGTGCCTCGTGAAGCGACCGAGACTTTTAATCCTAAATGACTTCTTTGCATCTTTTCAAAGGTCAGAAAAAGAGCACTTGCTCAATGTTGTCACTTCTGCAGCAGAGTGTACTTTAGTGGCCGTTTCAAACGATCCGTTGGTGATGGCGGCATGTGATAGAGTCATTGTAATGGAGGGCGGAACTATTAAGGCAGAAGGTACCTACGGTGACCTTTTATCGGCTGGGCATTTGAATAAAATTATTAAAGTTTAAGCCATGTTGAATCTATCAGATATCGAAGACAAACAGGTACAGCATCAACCGAGCGTTTTATTTAAGACGCTCGGGAGCCCTAAGTCGGGTAGAAAACTCGCTCGAATTTTAATCGGGGTTACGCTTTTATTCTTTGTACTCTTGTTCTTGCCTTGGCAGCAAAATATTAGGGGGAATGGCCGCTTGACTGCTTTTAGCCCTAGTGAGAGGCCGCAGTCTGTTGAAACTGCCATTGCAGGCAGAATTCAAAATTGGAATATTTCGGAAGGTCAATTTGTCAACAAAGGAGATACAATTTTAACACTGGCTGAGATAAAAGATAAGTTCTTTGATCCAGAATTATTGGCGCGAACGAAGGAACAAATTGAAGCCAAAGAATCTAGTATTGAGTCTAAAAGAGATAAGGTGTCTGCTCTGGAAAGACAGATTAGTGCTTTGAGAGACTTGTTGGTTCAAAAACGTGAGCAAGCTGAGAATAAGCTGAAGCAGACGCAATTTAAGTTGATTAGCGACAGCGTTGATTACGAGGCGGAAAAAATCAGACTGGCCAACCAAGAGAATATCTATCAACGTAATTTGAAGCGTAGTGAAGTGGGTAACATCGCTTTAACCAAAATTCAGGAGATAGAGTCTAAGTATCAAGAAGCTAAAATGAAACTCGCTAGTGCGGAAAATACCTTTTCAGCAAGTAAGCAAGAAGTTATTAACGCTAGAGTTGGTATCGCAGCAGTTGAGGCTGAGCTGCTAGATAAAGTAAGTAAGGCTGAGTCTGATAGAAACAATACGCTGGCTGAAATATATGATGGAGAAGGTAGTCTTGCCAAATTGGTCAATGAATATGCAAATTTGAGCATTCGTAATGAGCAATATCAGGTTGTTGCTCCCCAAGACGGATACCTTGTAAAGGCTATGAAAGCAGGTATAGGAGAAACTATTAAAGAAGGTGAATCGGTAGCGACTATTATGCCTGAGAATCCAGAATTAGCAGTTGAAATGTTTGTTCAAGCTATGGATGCTCCACTGATTGCGACAGGTCGTAAGGTGAGGATTCAGTTTGATGGATGGCCTGCACTGCAGTTTTCTGGGTGGCCAAATGTTTCTGTTGGAACTTTCGGTGGTATAGTAAGGGTAGTGGATAGAGTAGATAGTCAAGGCGGCAAGTATCGAATCTTGGTAACGCAAGATCCTGAAGAGGAATCCTGGCCGGAGAGACTCCGTATAGGGTCTGGTACCAAAGGTTGGGTAATGTTAGACAATGTAGCCGTGTGGTACGAAATCTGGCGTCAATTGAATGGATTCCCACCAAGTTTATATGAAGCTCCTGCGGATACTGATAGCAAGAAGGATGACAAGACCGCAAAGAAATAGCAGTATGAAGAGAGCTTTCGTTGGTTTGTGGGTTTGTCTTATGATTGCAATGCTGCCTTCTGTGGTAATAGGTCAACAGATCAAGGTGAAAACTCTTGATGAAATGTTGATTGATAACAGAGCGGACACGTCATTAATCCTATCTCTGGAAAGCTTCGTTACCATGGTTTTAAGAAATCACCCGGTAGTCAAACAAGCAGATCTTTTACCAGAGAATGCTAAACAAGAGATTCGGTTGGCTCGAGGAGCTTTTGACCCCAAACTAACCTCATCATGGGATGTGAAAAACTTTGATGATAAAGAGTATTACGACCTGTTTAATACCACCCTAAAAATTCCAACTTGGTTTCCGGTAGACCCGAAGATCAGTGTCGATAGGAATAGAGGTCAGTTTGTAAATCCTGAAAACCAAATCCCACTACCTGATGATTTCAGACAAGTGACTGCTGGTTTAAGCTTACCCATTGGTAGAGGCTTACTGATTGATCAAAGAAGAGCAACAGTACAGCAAGCTGAAATTTTCAGTAAAATCACTGATGCTGAACGCATCAAGCTCATTAATAAAGTTTTGCTATCGGCTTCAAAAGACTATTGGGAATGGTACTTCACGTTTTATAATTATCTACTGATAGATGAGAGTTTGAGTATCTCCGAAGACATATATCGAAGGGTAAAAAGTGATTTCGAGTTTGGAGAGGTGGCTGCTATAGATACTGTACAAGCTGCCATAACCTTACAAAACAGAAAGGTAGATCGGCAATCTGCTCTTATAGACTTCAGGCGTGCAGGGCTTCTTTTATCGAATTACCTCTGGGGTGAAATGGAAGAACCCATGGAGTTGGAAGATAATGTGGTGCCGGACTTAGACTTTCGAATGAATATGATGGGCTCTGCCGTTCCTTTAGATAGTCTGGTCAGCTTGGCACTTGAAAGGCATCCTGAGCTGGTTAAAACCAACTTGAAATTAAATCAGCTTGATATTGACCGAAGGTTGGCAAGGGAAAATTTAAAGCCAAGAATAGATATAAATTATAACATAATTAATTCACCCATCAACTCTCAAGGAGATTTCACGGATGTGCAATTACGAAATAACTACAAGTTCGGTATTGAATTTGAGTTCCCACTCTTCTTAAGAAAGGAACGGTCTAAGCTGAGACAAACCAAGATTAAAATTGAGCAAACTGGCTATGAGTTGGGCTTGTTGGAGCGTGAGATTGTAAATGATATTCGTGCTTCTTCCTTTGAGCTTACGAATACCATTCGTATGCTAGGATTAATGCAGGAAGCAGTTGAAAACTATCAAACCTTACTCAATGCAGAGATTCTAAACTTAGACTTCGGAGAAGCAGATCAATTCAAGATCAACTTCCAGCAGGATAAACTGCTAGAGGCCCAAATCAAACTAATGAAAATGAGGGCCAATATGGAAAAGGCACGTGTTACATTATATTGGTCTGCTGGTCTACCATACCTCAACTTTAACCAAGATGGCGCGAACTAGGTATTCTTAGGGAACGTTTTAGCCATTTGAACGGTTTATCACTAACTTTAAGGCTGCTGTAAAGATTATAGAAATGGAAAGACAACAAGTAACTGCAAAACGCTCATTAACACAAGAAACTGAAGACCTACTGAACCGTCAAATCATGATGGAAGGTAGTTCTAGCGCCTCTTATCTATCCATGGCTTCATGGTGTGAAATGACCGGCTATGAGAATTCTGCTAAGTTTTTATATATGCATTCTGATGAGGAAAGAGCTCATATGTTGAAAATATTCCATTATGTAAATGAAGCAGGTGGACACTCCATTCAGCCTGAAATCACAGGTATCAAGCATCATTATGAATCATTGAGAGAGGTATTCGAGACCATTCTCGATCATGAGATTGCTGTAACCAACTCAATCAATGAAATCGTAAATCACTGTTATGAGATTAAGGATTTCACCACCATGAATTTCTTGAACTGGTTTGTTGAAGAACAGAGAGAAGAAGAGACTTTGGCGCGTAGAGCCGTGGAGCTTTTCGATCTTATTGGTGAAGATGGCGTTGGACTATGGACAATTGATAAAGAGATCCTTAACCTTATCGGTGGCGGTAGTACCGGTGAAGCGTAATAATGCATTCTTCGGAAGATAAAATCCTTCCATGTTAAATTCTTTTAGAGAAATACTATCGAAACTAGACTTTGAGGCTGGGTTGATAGATGAAATCATACGATCTGGGAAGGCGAAAGTCTTAACTACTGAAGAACCGTTGATTAGCCCAGGTACGGCTGCTAATGCAATGCCAATGGTTATTTCTGGTGCGCTTCGCATCATGAGAGAAGATGAAGAAGGCAATGAAGTGTTCCTTTATTATCTAGAGGGTGGAGATGCTTGTGCCATGTCTATCAGTTGTTGCTTAAGCAATCAAACAAGCCAATTTAAAGCGATTGCAGAGTCTAATACTGAGCTTTGGATGGTGCCGATGTCGCTAGTCGATGGCTGGATGGCCAAGTACGCATCTTTTAGAAAGTTTGTCATCGATTCTTATCAAGATCGCTTCGATGAATTGATGCATACCATAGATAGCATTGCGTTCATGAAAATGGACGAGCGATTGATGAAGTATCTTCTAGATAAGAAGCAAAGTCAAGGCTCCTTCATTATTGAAAAGACACACGAACAAATCGCTCAAGAATTGAATACTTCTCGGGTGGTGATCTCACGTCTGCTTAAAAAGCTAGAAAAAGAAGATAAGGTGGAGCTTTACCGGAACAGGATAGAAGTGCTGTAATCTAGTTTACCGTACGGCCCAATGGGCCAAGGCCGTCAACAACTAATCCTTGAAATCATAAAATGAAAGGATATCCTCTAATTTGGCGACTGAATCGGAAAGGCCTCCCGGTCTGTTTCGCATAAGCCAAAGATCTTTGTGTTGTTGAATCAATACTAGTAGGTCCTTTTTCAATTCCTGTCTTTTTTCATATGCTATACTCTTCGTCTGCTGATCTGCTGTACCCAGTCTTGCAATGCCCAAATCAATGGCATGCATGGCCAAAGCAGCTGCCTGCCTTAGTTCGGGAGTGATGAAAGCGGCATCTTGAGAGGTGGGTGCCGCGTTGTCAAGTAGTTCAAGCGAGTTCAGAATGGTTTGGCGTGCCGCCTCTAAATTCTCAACGGTCAGTTCTTTTGTTTGGTAATTCCCTTGCATGGTCCACAAGTATCTTCTTAGCAATAAGTGAAAAGCGTTGGCATTTCCTTTTGGGATTTTTGTGTCTAAGTAGGCATTACCTAATTGGAGCACCGCCTGTCCAGTGTTTCCTGTGCTGTCTTGAAATACATACTGGTTCAATTGAAATTCTATATGATCGAGACTCTGCTCTTGAAAGTTCCACGCATAGCTTGCGCCCATGAGTATGCTTGGGTAAACAACGGATAAAGGCTGCCAGTGGCCGTAATCACCCCAATTTGTGTTTAAATACCCTTTGGCTCCATTTGACTTTCCCGAGATGGCCGCATTCTTTAAGTTTCCGAAGGCATTCTTATTCCTTCCGACTAGCGATCGCCAAGAGGAGGTTCCTGGACAGACATAAAAATCGACACCGGCATCTTTAAACTTGGGTAACTCTTTGTTAAAAGGAAAGTCATCGGCATATCCCCATACCAATGCTGTCATATTACCTGGAATCTCTGGAATTAGCTCTGGGTGGTTTACGATAATGTCTCCCCAAAATTGAGTTTCAAATCCCTGTTTATTGGCTTCTTCGTTGAGCTGTTTCAGGTAGTTAAGGTAAACATTCCCTTTTCCTATGCTGTCACACACCTCCTTCGATTTTCCCTCACAGAGTTCTACAGTCTCATCTCCGCCAATGTTAAAGAACTGGCTTGAAAAGTTGGGGAGTACTTCGGCATATAGGGATTTCATTAATTCAAAAGAACCGGGATTAGTTGCATCTAGGCTCGTTCTTTTACGATTTCCCCAAATCGTTTCGCAATCATCTGGACATTCAGCTAAATCTAGATACTCATCATGTTTGAGCCAGTTTTCCATATGTCCAAAAGAGTTCTGGTTGGGTACTAAATCGATGTGCCTTTTCTGGCAATAGGCATCTAAAAGTTGGATTTCTTCTGCCGTTAATGGACTTGAGTTCTCCCAAACAGTTTTATGGTCTTGGTAGGCAAAAGTATGCTCTGTATAGAGTTGTAGCTCATTAATTTTCCATTCGGACAGCTGATCGATAAGCCGATAGAGACTTGTCATGGTGGGTACTTTGTCTCTGCTGATATCTAGCATGTAGCCACGCCTTTCAAAGTCGGGCCAGTCCATAATGTTGAGACAGGGCAGTGGCTTCCCTTCATTGATGCTATAATTGAGCAGCTGAAGGAGTGTCTGCTTGGCATAGTAAAGGGCTGTTTGACTATGACCTACAACCGAAATTTGGTTATCGGTTATGCGCAAAGAATATCCCTGATTTTTCAAGTTGATGGAATCAAGTTCAAAGCTAAAATGGATGGGTATTGGTATGGGTTGGGCGATGGAGATTTCGCCTAAAAAATCACTGTTTATAAGTGCCAGAACGAAGTTTTTGAGCTGTGTCGCTTGCTCATTGATTTCTGATAGACAACCTTCCTGAAACTCCATTTCTTGAGGAGGGTTGATGAGGTATTTGTCTAAGTTGTTGGCCAATACATTGATGGATAGCAGTGCGCTAAGACAAAGGAAGAGGAGCTGTTTCATGGGGCCTTGCAAAATTCATCTAAAAGGTAGCAAATATGCTTCCGAAAATGAATGAGAGTCACAGAATTTGAAAGGCTTTGGAATCTCTAATCTGGTAAGACTTCACATTGAAGGCCACATGTCGTTACCATTTCAATAATTTCTATTTCACTTGAATAATCGTCAGCTTCTACACGAAGTACATTGTCAATGTCTTCCATGTCAATAGACCATTCAAATATTTTAGGTGAGTAGGCAAAAATTGAACTGACCTTCTTTGCCTTCATGCTAGTCTCAATATTGGTTTTGAAAATTAAGAGTTTCATGTGTTTTTGTGGTTGATTGCATTGCCTTCATAACGGCTGATAGCTTTTTTTGATTGTATTATATTGCTGTAGCGGTTGTGGGTCTGGTTAAACTGATCATTCTAATACCCGAATTGTAATCAATGACAGCCAAAAGGATGAAGACTATGGAGTTTAATACACAAATGTTTTGCTCCTTTTCTAGAAAGTCTGTAGCCGTGTTCAAAAAACTTGAAAGTGATTATGATTAGAAATTGCATAAGCGTGATATTTTGAGTTTGACGTAGCTAACCTTTAATTATGGACAACAATTTTACCTTTTGTCCTACCTTTTTCTTGTTGCCGGATCGCTTCGGCTAATTGCTCCATGGGAAATGATTTTTCGATGACTGACCTAATCGCTCCTGTTGACAGGAGATCCATAAGAACCTCTAGGTCCTTGGTATCCATTTTGGCAGAGAAACCTTTGAATGTCATTTGACTCGTTTTATTTGCAAATGCTCCAAGCGCCATAAAGCGAAGCATATGGCCAAAGCCACCCCATCCATTCAGTAAGGATATTCCTTCTGGTTTTAATAGTGACTTTGCCGTAATGAATGAGCAATTCCCCACATTGTCTAAGATTAAATCGAAGTGCTCATTGCATTTTCTAAAATCTTCATGGTCATATGAAATGACTTGATCAGCACCTAAACTTAATACCAGCTCCTTGTTTTTATGACTGCATACTCCGGTTACATGTGCCCCGAAATGTTTCGCGATTTGTACACAATAGGTGCCGACACCACCTGATGCTCCATTGATCAGGACCTTCTGACCGGATTTTAACTTTCCGTGATCTCTAATAACCTGAAGAGCCGTCAAGCCGGCTATTGGCGCGGCAGCAGCTTCATCGAAAGAGACGTTTTTTGGTTTTTTAACAAGTACATCTTCTGGAACGGCTACGTATTCGCCATATGCACCCATTCCATGTTTCATGATGTCGCTGACCACCTCATCACCTACCTGCCAAGTACGCACTTCAGTTCCTACGGATTCAATGGTGCCTGAAACATCTGAGCCTAAATGTTTGAATTTGGGTTTAAAAAGGCCCATTGTCAGCCTGACTAAAAATGGATCTGCTCTAAGGATTCGCCAATCGGCTGGATTGATGGAGGCGGATTTTACTTTGATTAAAACCTCATTGGGTTTTGGTTCAGGGGTAGGGAGTTCTTTTAGCTTAAGAACCTCCGGACCACCGTATACTTCTCTAATGTAGGATTTCATGTTGTTTTGAATTGAGCTTATTATTAATCTTGCTTACGAAGCTTTCTTATCATCGTAAGAGAATACTTCATGTAAGGGCACTTCGAATACCTGAGCGATTCGAAATGCTAGTTCAAGGGAAGGGGAGTACTTTCCTTTTTCAATGGCAACTATCGTTTGACGTGTGACATCTACTTGCTCAGCAAGTTGCTGCTGAGTCATCTCGTCACACATGAACCTAAGTGTTCTGATTTTATTTGAAATCTTATGTTTAGCCATTAAAACCCTCTTCTGTAGAAAATTAATTGTAATGAGTTTTCGAGTATCTCTGACATTACTCCACTAACAATGATGACAACGAAAAGTGCGCCAGCAGAGTAGTCCATAGCTTGCGATGCCATAGCAGCAACAAGACCAAGAGCGAATATAATTTGACCAATATTCTTTGCCTTTAACTCAATGATCTTGTCACGTTCATCTGTGCCTGGAATTTTTTCTCTGGTAATAATGGCATTAGAGATCCCAAAAATGATGTGAATGATGATGCGAGCAACTATAGCTATGGGGATATAGATGATCATCGTTTTACCCCAAAACTTTAAGAGCTCATCCGTGGTCAACCCTGCCTCTGGATGTGTGTTGAAGATAATATAGAAGTAGACTGCAGGGACCAGTATCGCACTGATCATATTGACTAAACTCCGTTTTTCTTGGTATGACATTTTGAATTGATTAGTATAAAAAAATTGACCTAGTGTAAAAGATTACGTACCAAATGTATAAAATGTTTTACATTGAGTAAAATAAAATATACACATAATTTGTAAATCTCTGATATTGAGGTGTTTGAATTGAATATGTTCTCGTGAAACCTGCCTTAACTCAGGCTTCTTCGAAAGAGTAGGGAGGATATTAATCCGATGATTCCAAAGATAACTAAGAGGCCAAAAAGGTATTGATGGCCCAAGGCACCTGGATTATTGTCTAAGATGTAACCCATCAAGGGACCCATGAAAATATCTGGTGTATAGCCGATCACTGAGACAAAGCCAATGGCACTCCCCGTAATAGAAAGAGGGATTTTTGATTCTTGAAATAGGGCATAATACAAGCCTCGAAGACCATAAATGCCCAGACTGGTACTTGCAATGGTTATGGCAATCATGATTTCCATTCCTGGTTTGAGTATACCGAGGCTAATAACAAAACTGCCAGTTATCAATACGAGAAAGCTTATTGCTGTCATTTTGGAATGACCAAAACGATCGCCCAGAATACCTGCAGCCACCGCAGCGATCGGCCTCACCCAAAATGAAATAGTGGCAATATGGGCAGCGTTAATGTCATCGTAACCAAAGACATCACTGGCATATAAACCAAAATCATCTGTGCATTTATAGCCTACATAAGCACATAAAGTAATGATGGCTTGTAGCCATACTGACCTCCTTTTGATGGCTTGTTTTACACCACGAAGTGAGAGTTTTTCAACTGAGCTTTCAAGACGAGAGGTATCATTAGGAAATACATACCAGACCAGAACCGCACCAGCTACTACTATGCCACAGAAAACAAAGATAATTTTACCGAGCGCACTGGATAATTGGCCTATGGATGCAGTTTCCACGGCTGAGGGTAGAAAAGCATCTAGTAGCAAAACAGATGCTGAAGCAATGATCGCTGCTACCAGTCCACGACCACCATCCACTATTCCATAAGATTTTCCCTGTGAATCCTCACCACCAAATTTTCTAATGGCTTTGATGTAACCTGCCCAGAAAAGTAGAATAGTACTGAGCCCCCAAAACCCATAGAGTAGGGTTAAGGTTGCCAAAGAGGGGATAAAACCCATTATAATTCCTGCTAAGCCCGTTACTAAAAGAGATACGATTAAAAGCTTCTTAGGAGAAAAACGATCGGCAATAGGTCCGCCAGCAAAGTAAGAGACCATTGCCACAATACCATAGAGAGAAAATGCTGTTCCTAATTCGAGGTTAGTAATATCAAAGACCTTAAGGAAGGTAGGCCTAAACACTCTGGTTACTACAAAGGGTAGCAGGAAAACGCCTTCTCCGATGAACATTAAGGTGAAAAGTAAGAGTGCTTTCTTTACTTTCATTAGGCTGAAAGGTGGCTATTATTTAGCCAAATACCAATTCAAATGATGCTACTTATTGGCATTTACAACGCGCAGTATTTTCCCATTTTGTTCATCACTAAGCAAGTATAATTCTCCTCTAGGCGAAACAACAGCTTTGCGAAGTCTCAATCTATCGTTGATAAATAACTCCTCAGCACTAATCACTTGGTCGTTCTCAATGACCATTCTCCATAAATTTCCCTTGCTCAGCCCTGGTACTATGAGGTTTCCTCTCCATTGTGGAAACTCTGAACCATTGTAGAATGTGAGCCCAGTAGGAGCGATGGTATGTTGCCAAAAGTATTTTGGGTCAGTGAACTCGCTACCTGAAACCTCGTAAGGTTGATAACCTTCGGTTCGATAACCACCTGTCGTTCTGTTTGGCCAGCCATAATTCGCTTTTGGAGTTAAGATGTTCAACTCATCACCTTGTATTGTGCCGTGTTCGCTAAACCAGATTTTTCCTGTGTTGGGCTCCAGTGTCAACCCTTGTGCAGCTCTTATCCCTGTGGCATAGAGGCCAGGAATAGCAGCATTCCCGAAATTAGGATTGTCATTAGGAATCGAGCCATCTGGATTAATCCTGATGATTTTCCCTCGCTTATCTGTGATGTCTTGGGCTACGGGAATTTTAGGGTTTAAATGTTCATAAAAGTTACGTTCGCCAATGGTTATATAAAGCTTGCCATCTGTACCGAAGACCATGCCACCTCCGTAGTGGAATAGACCATGGCTATAAGGTGCAGCTAAAAATATCGTTTGAACATCGGTCAGCTCGGTGCCATTGAGTTTACCCCGAATGACCTTTGTGGTACTGGCTTTTTCTGTGTTTTCCGCTGCATAAGAAACGTATACATAGGAATTATTAGCAAAATCAGGGTCTAGCAATACTTGAAACCAACCTGCATTAAAGCTGTGCAACTGGCCATGGGTAGCACCGGGGAAGACGCCATTCCCGTGTTTGACAGTGTCGATAAGGATCTTCCTGCCAACATCTTTCGGAAGCCCTTTAAGCGCTTGTCTTGTTTTGCTTTTAAGGTTGACGAGCAGTAAATCACCATCTTTTTCAGCGACTATTGCTTTGTCTTCTGATATGAAAGCCATACTCCATGGCCGATTCAAACCATCCATTATAACTTCCTTGCTGGGCTTAGGTGTGATTTCCCTAATGGTCTTTGGAATTGGCCAAGCAGTTGCTGCTTTGGATATGATCTTCCAATTCCCCTCAATTTTCTTTAAAAGTAGCAAGTCAACAAATTGCTTATCGAAAGATGGAATGAGTGTTTCAATTTTTGCTGAAGCAATGTCTTTGACCACGTCAATGGCTAAAATCTTCCCATATCGTCTGTTTCTTGTGCCAGGAGGTCTTCGGGTGTATAGCGAGGCGTACCGTTCCGAAGAGTAGATCATCACGGTGTCGGCATCATTGTGCAGAAACATTGGGGTGCCTGGATAGAATGAATTCCGAATTTTGTCTGGGTAGTTATAGCTCGTGCCCTCTATAAATTCATTTAAGACTGACCTGATGAGGTCTTGATCATCCTGCGCTTTTAGGTTTAGGTTAAACAGAAATATGACTATTGTAAAAAGTAAAAACCGTTTCATAAATGAGTTTTGTTTGTATCCTGCGAAATACGATGATCTTAATAGCAACGACTCTTTTTCAAGACTTGGAGAAGTCTTAAATGATCAATCTGGAGTTCTTTACAGTTATTTTTCGCCTTTAAGGGATTTTTTATAGGCTGAGGGAGTGAGCGTTGTGACTTTTTTGAAAGCATCAAAGAAGGCAGACTTTGAATTAAATCCGGCTTCAAAACCTATGCCCTCCAGTGAGAGCTCGTGCCTGATCTCAATCAAACGCTTTGCCTCATTGACGCGATGTGTCTTGATATATTGAGAGAATCCGAATTTGTACTCCTCATTCAGTACGCGCGAAAGCAGATGCCTTGACATATCTACCTGTAGTGCAAGTTCATCTAATTTGAGTTTTGGATTGATAAATGGCTTTTCAGAGATCATCAATTCTTCGACTTTTTCGAAGAGTTCGGTACCGTTATCTAAACGAGATTGAGGAACAGTTTTGGGAGTAAGGTCTTTCTTTCCGACAAGCTTTCGGAATGCCAAGTAGTAAAAACTAATGGAGAAGATAATAGAACCCCATATATAAGTGTATCCTTTTATGAATAGAGCTATTTGATATGTGATCGTGATGAAAATGACTGATATGCCTATTCCCAAAACGTACCTTTCATCTTCGTTTAATTGAGAGGGAGAAGTCAATGCTTTGCTAAATACCGTCCGTGTATGATATAGTCCAAGGATTATGAATACTGCCCAAACCAGATAGATTCCCTTTATCATGTGGTCATTCCAAAACTCTGGGTGCGTGCGATACGGTAGTATCACACCAAGTACAATGATGATAATTGTTAGAAGTGAGAGTAGCACTCCATCTTGCCTTTTTAGCGTGAGTTCCTCGTTCTTTAATGACTTTGCATAGAGATAAAAGAAGGGCCCGATAAATAGACAGGCTGAAAGTCCAATTTGTAAAATGAGCTTGTCTGTACCCCTGTCAAAATGCACCAATACGGACTTGCCAATTCTTATGCACAGTGCAAGAATTAAACCTCCAAAGTAGATGTCAACAATGTTTTTGGTTCGTTTTGAAAATAGGTAAATACTCAGTAGAATTCCATTGACCACTCCGAGACTAGCAAATAAAAATAGCGCTGACATATCGAGATGGTTACGGTTTAGCTACTTTTTATGTTCTATATCGTCCCAATTAACAGGGCTCACATCATCATGGTTGAGTACCCTTAGTTGATCACGATCGATCCGCATAATGAGTTTACATTCAGGGTCAGGACAGACTACTCGGGCATCTGTTTCCATCCAGTCAGCAGGGTGATTTTTACGCTGCTTGGTAGGAAGCAAGGGCAGGGTGGATTGCAGCGCATAAAGACAGAAGTTTTTGCCCTCGGGCATTGAAAGTTTACCTCCCTTTAATTGAAAGCTGTCACCAATGGCCATTTCGCAAGTACAATTTCCATTTATCTGTTCGACAACGATACTTAGGTCATACAGTTCGAATTGATCGTCTCTTAGTTTGGTGCTTTCACTCATTTTTGTATCAGCTTTTCTTTTCGTCCGTAACCGAAGATAACTACTATGATTACCATTGCCAATAGCCCCCAAGAGACGAAGTTAAACATACCAATTTCTAGAGGTGATACTGGTGGGATACCAAACTCTTCGCCAGAGCGTGACATATTGGTCATCAGAATTACTGGAATAAAGTAGGGGAGCAAGAAAGGAAAAGTACAAGCCACCAAGCTCAAAAGATTGGCTCTTCTGATACTAGGAATGCCCATTTTCTCACCCGTCTTGTTAGCAAATTCTGAGACCATCAAAATAGCCACGGCACTGTGAGTGGTCAAGAGCACTGCGGCACTGATTGTTCCAGAAATCCAGTATTCCGATTGCCGTTTCGTTTTGCTCCTTATCACCGCATAGTCAACCAATTTATTAATTAAGCCACTGGCTTTTAAAGTAGCCACTAAGCCCATTAAGAGTATGGTAAAGAAGCTAATGCCTACGGCACGGTTAATTCCATCAACGATAAAACTCTTGGCGGTGAAGTTATCAAGGTCTAAAGATATTAGCTTATCGATCGGTAATATACCCAAGGCTAAACCAAGGACAATTCCGAACATTAGTCCGGTTAATAGACCCACAAAGAGGTGTTTTCCTTTCAGGAAAAGAATGATAATGAGTATAGGAACCAATAGCATGGGCAATCCTTCAGGACTTCCTGCTAGAGCAAGTGAAGTCTTATCGTATTGACTGGTAGAAGGTCCAGTGATGAATGGGTACGCTATGAGTGCAAATATTGCTACAGGTAGTATATACTTGACCCTACTTTTTACGGTAGGTCCCATTTCGGCTTTTTGACTTAATGTACTCACTATAGTAGTGTCAGAAACGGGTGCAATAAAATCACCGACTGTAGCCCCGCCAATGATGGCTCCGGCAAGCGCAGGGAGGTATGCGCCAAGTAGTCCTCCAGTCGGATAGAGCAGCGGACTGCAAATGAGGATGGTGGCAAAGCTAGAGCCCGTTGAAAGCGACACAGTGCAGCAAATGATAAAAGCCGCAGCTACGAAACCAGTTCCTTTAAGATCTAATTGAGCCGATACCCAAATAAGTGCATCGACAAGACCAGTGATTTGCATCAGAATGCCAATGGTCGATGCCAATATCCAAGCGATGATCATCACCATGACGATTCGATTAGACATGCCGTCAACGACAGTTTCTGAGTAAGCCTTTCGGTCTTTTGCCAGAGCAAGTCCTACGGCTAGGGCAAGGATTAAAACTGGCCAAAAGCCTTTTTCGTCTGGTGCGCCAGATAAAGCAATAGCGATTACGCCTGATATAAAAACAAGAAATGGTAGGATTGCCCCGAAAGTTGCGCCATAGAAGCTAATGGAACGCTTGGTTTCATTTTTTTCGAGATCAATTTTCATGAAGTCTAGTCTTCGTTGAGGTTGTATTTCATGATACGGCCATGCTTCCCTTCTTTGTCTCGCTCAAGGTTATAGACGGGTCCTTTTGGGCCATCGCTTTTATCAATTATAGATTGAATAAGGTTGATGTCAACTGCATCTAGTTCAAAGGAGGTGATTTTCTTCAGCTGCTCTAAATGGTTCTTGTTGCGAGCACCTATTATTACGCCACCAACCATGGGCTTCTGGAGGATGTATTGGCTGGCCACATCTGCTATGCCTGCATTGTGTTTTTCACCTATGGTTTTTAATGTCTTCAAAGCTTCTTGAAATAGCTCATATCCTCCAAATTCATCAATTATCAATCGATACTTGACTAAAGATCGATTTTCTAAAGGTTTTTGAGGATCGCTTGCGCCTAAATAACGATTGCTTAAAAAGCCACCAGCAACTGTGCCGTAGCACAGAAACGGAATATCATGTGCTTGCGCTAGGGCTTCCATGTTATTTTCTGGTCGATGGTCAAGCACTGAATATTGTACTTGATTCGAAACCACTTTTACCCCAGCATCTAGAATTTCTTTCAAATGGGCAGCATCGAAATTAGTGACACCAATATGCCTGATTTTGCCTTGCTTTTGAAGCTCAGAAAGGTGAATTGCAGTTGCTACATAATTGTCAAACTGATAGTCCCACCAAGAGAATTGAACAAGGTCGAGGCGTTCAATCCCCAGCCTTGTCAAAGACCGTTCAATAATCTTTGCCGTATCATCGAACGAGAGACTGGATAGGGCGCTGTAATCTGGTACGTACTTCGTGTGAATTTGTACAGGGGCTAAGTCTCCTGATGATATTTCACTTTTGACTTTCTTCAGGAACTTCCCTATGAGTACCTCTACACCCGTGTAGATATCAGCGCAGTCAAATGTGGTGATGCCAGCCTCGACAAAAGCCCGCATGTCTTCAATGGCCTGATCTTCCTCAATCTTACCATGGCCACCAGCTAGGTGCCAACCGCCTTTGATTACCCTTGAGATGGAGTATCCCGGTTTTAACTCAATTCTTTCCATGCTTATCGCTTGGGAATGGTTTGCTCAAATATGCCATAGAATGCGTCAATCGGAATAGGTCCTGATTTCATAATGGTATCCATAAATAGTTTTAGGTTAAATCTTGAACCTATCCGCTCTTTTTCTGTCTTTAACAATGCTGAGAACTGTGCACCACCCAAAAAGTAGGAAGTGAGTTGCATTGGAGAGCTCATAATTCTTCCCCAGAGACTTTTAGCGAACTGCGGGGCAACTAGAGCAGTTTTGGTAGAGAACTCCGTGACCTGTGCTTCTGTCCAGCCATTCGTGTGAACTTGCACAGAGGTATAAGCCCGATTAGCATTTTCCATACGTTTTCTCAAATGAGCCAGCATGGTCAGGTGTTGGCCTTCTTCCCAACCAGCGTCTAGTAAAACTCGCTCTGTAAAAGTAGCCCAGCCTTCGGTATAAATGCCATAAGGAAACAGAAGTCGAATGGGGTGAGGTGTTTCCTTGCTGATCTTCATTTGCATGTAATGACCTGGCAAAAGTTCGTGAATCACGATCATGCGATTGAAGGGTTTATTGAAGGAAGCCCAAAAGTCAATTTGCTCTTGTTCTGGTAAAGTCTCAGGAATGGAGGGTAGGTAGAGCGTAGTGATGGGGTTTGGATCAAAAGGTGGGGCACTGGACACCCATCCAATTCTAGCAGAAGCTCCCGCACTTTCGGGTGCCGTTTTGATCTCAAGTGTATTGTTTTTTGGTAATGTGGCGATGTTGTTTTCATCGATGAAAGTCACGGCCTTTTCGGCCAATTTGAGCCAAAAATCCAAGTAGTCTTGTGCATTCATGGGAGCGTCCTTTTCCATATCGGCAAGCGCTGCTTTCGTTAATTCTTCAAGAGAATTTGGTAAAGGCTGATTAGGGTATTGGCTAGATAAATATTCCTTTGACACATTGCCCATAAGCGTTCTAACCTCACTGATTTCTTTTAGGGCCATTTCGGCCAAAGCATCAGGAGTCAGTTTGCTATCCGTATAAAGCGCCAATCTTCTTGTATACTCCGGCTTGCCTAAAATGGGGCTAGTTGACTTGGCAAGTGGAACTAATTTTATGTTCACATGATCGACTAGAGACTTAATCGATTCGGAAAGGTTGAGGGAGCGGCCGAGTATGTCGCAATCATAGTGTCTCTTTTCTCTGCTGTTCATCAAATCTACTTCTAAGTACCTGATGAGTGACCTGAGTTGTACTAAAGCTCTTTTAGATTCGCCTGTCCTTACGCGTTTTAAATTGATCCTCGCTAGATCGCTGATCTTTCGCATTGCCGTTAACCTGTCGCAGATAAGGTTAGACTTTTCTAATTGCGTGAGAAAGTCAACGTTTTCGATGCTAGAAATGGCTGATGTAAGTAGACCTGTGTAAAAGGATAGAGTGTTTAGATGCGGTTGCTCCTTGGTCCATTTATGGATTTCGCTCTGCATTTGCACGCGCAAAAGTCTACCATTGGCAGTGCTTTTGGAAGTTTCTTCCAGCATCATACGATTGAAATCCAGCCATTCGTTAATGTTCTTTAAAGTCGGGTTTTCATAATTGAAAACGGCATCATGCATGCCACTAGCAAGTGCTCTGCTTGGATAAAAGGCTTTCCAGTTTTTAATATATTCTTTGCTTTTGTCCTGTGCTTTAATGCCGAAAGAGACAAAAAGAAGTGTGAGTAGTAAGAGGTAAGATTTGTATTTCATTTTGATTTGTAGGGCAAAACTGAAGGTAACAAAATATCTAAGACGACTTTATTGATTTACAATTTCTAAGATAGTTAATCACTTAAAACTCCCATGGTATCTTATCTGGCTCTTTCATCATAATCTTGTTGGCACCCTTTTCCACGAAAGCGGGAGCCACTTTACGGAGGTAATTTTTCTAAAGAATTTGATCATTGTTCTAGCAATGCCTGTTTAAGCCTATTTTGCATTCCGTTGGCAATCATATGATTGGAGTCAGCAGCAACCACACGATCTACCAAATCGCTTGCCTTTTGGAGGCTGTCAAACGCAATGTAAATATTAGCTTTAAGCATCAATGGGCTTAAGTAAGAGGGGTCTGTGAGTGTCTCTTCCAGAATCATAGATAGTGCCATGGCCCTGTCCGTATTACCGAGTTCCAATTCTAAATCAGCTGCATAGCTGAGGTAAAAGCCCAGTTGTTTTTGCGAAGGCGTTGCTAAATAATCCAAGGAATCTAACGCTATTTGCGCCCCATGTATGGCGTGAAGAAACTCTATGTATTCTGCTTTGAAATAGTCGTCTTGAGGATACTTTCTGGCGAAAGCCCCAAAATTTTTCTCTGCTAGTTTCACTCGAAACTCATTCTCTTCCTGCGTATTGGGTATGCCAAGTCCTCGGTTATTAGCGGATTTCATACTGAGTAGATTCACATCAAGGAGCATACGTTCGTCTGGGCTCGCTTCATTTTTCCTTGCTTCTAATTCGGTATATAATTGTTGGCGTTCTTCAAGGTTTCGAGTAATTCGACCGATCATACTCTTGCCTAATAACCAGTCAGGGTCAAGTGCAGAGGCCTTTCTAAACGCAAGCTCCGATTCAGTCCAACGGCCATTATCCAGAATTTCTTCCCAGCCCTTTAAGAAATAATATCTGGCTGAGTCTACTTGGGTGCCATAGTTGGGAATCAAATCGGATTCAGGCTTGCTACAAGACGTTGAAATGGTAAAGAGTGCTATGAAGAGGATTATTCCTTTAGGTAGACTTGACCTTTGTAAAGGTCGATGTATAGGTATAGTCAATTTTTGGTTGATTTGGTACGAGTAAATTCGTCAAAAGATCACTCATAAGCAATTATCAATCTTAAGAGAGAGATCTTGTTCTAAGGATTTTGCATGACATGAACCTATATACAATCCTCGCTTTAGGAAAGTACCTGACGCTTGAAGAATCTCAATCATGGCTTTATTATTCAGTTATTAGAATACCTTTGCAGCCCAATTTCAAAGGATTGAAGATGAAGCGGATTAATGAATACAAAAAGCTCTTTAATATAGAGGGAGCCATAGATCTCAAAGAACTTAAGACTACTTATAGAGGACTGATCAAAGAATGGCACCCTGATAAATTTCAGGATGAAGAAAAGAAGGAAGAGGCTGGTGCCAAAAGCATGAAAATTATTGATGCTTACCACTTTCTAATCAGTGTTGCCCCGGAAACGAGAGAGGCTTTGCTTGACGAGTATACAATGACTACCACACAATCTGGAATCATTGATTATTACCACAAAAGCCTACGCTTAGAAATTTCATTTGCCGATGGCACTACCTACGAATATTTCGGAGTTAACAAAAACCTCTTTATCAAATTCGTGAACTGTGATAATCAATATCGCTTTGCAAAGCGAAACATCTTCAATTCATTCCTTTACAGAAAATCTAAGAAAGATTTAGAGTTGGCTTAATGACCGAGAAACCTCCTATTTCTTACTCCATTGAAGCGGAGGAATTTTTTCTCGAGCAGCTGAACATTCAATAAGGACTTGCAAACGCTTTTGTCTTGTTTCCTCACGTTTGGCACTCATAACCCACCACACGGAAGATTTTTTCAAAGAAGGAGACATGGACTCAAAAAACGCCCAAGCTGAGGGGTTAGTCCTTAAAGTATCTTCGTATGATTTGTCTAGAATTACTGTTTCTTGCTCGTAAGAGGCTCTGCTTCGGTTTCCTTGATCGCGCTGATAAATCTCTAGTCCAATCGGTGTCACTTGCTGTTCTGCAATAAGCACGGTTATTCGTTTAAGGTTTACAGTGCTCCAATGACTGCCCTTACGTCTGGGTGTAAATCTAATCATGTAGGACGCTCCATCTATTTTTTTGCGAAGGCCATCAATCCATCCAAAGCATAAGGCTTGATCGACAGATTCGGGCCAAGTGATACTTGCCTTGTCCGTATGTTTTTTGTAGTAGCCAATCCATTGCTCCTTACTCTTTTGATGATTGGCTTCAAACCATTTTCTTAGATCATTTGGAGTGGCAAAGAAGAGTGGTTTCATAAGAGCAAGATAAGGCTTCTCTCACAAGTATTTCGCATTAATTTACCTCTACACTTGTAGAGTTTAAATTATTGCTCTATATTTGTAGAGTAATGTCTAAAAACATAGAGTTATGCAGTTATCAAAAGCCGAAGAACAGTTAATGCAACACCTCTGGGATAAAGAGAAGGCCTTTATGAAGGAGATTCTAGCGGCATATCCAGATCCAAAACCAGCCACTACCACTTTATTGACGCTCTTGAAGCGAATGATGGACAAAGGTTTTGTCACTTATACTTTGTTTGGAAACTCCCGTCAATACAGGCCACTAGTAGCGAAACGCGACTACTTCTCCAACCACCTCAATGGTTTGATCAAAGACTTCTTTGACGATAGTTCTGCTCAATTCGCTTCTTTCTTCACACGGCAGGCTGATTTGAGCAAGGAGGAGCTAGAAACTCTCAAAGCAATCATAGAAGCTGAACTTAAAGGAAAATAGCATGCTGATCTATGTACTAAAGTTCAGCTGTTGTCTGACGATTTTTCTGGCTTTTTATAAGTTACTTCTAGAGAAAGAAAGTTTGCATCATTTCAAGCGGTACTATCTATTGGTTACACTGCTATTAGCCCTAGTTATACCTTCAATTACGTTCACTCATTATGTGGAGCCTTTGAGGCTGACTACTACTTTGATAAATGAAACTTCATCAGGAGGTATTGAAGTTCCTTCGGCTAGTAGATGGATATATGTGAATCCAGTTAGCCACTGGCCCACAATTTTATACGGTATTTATTTTTTGGGTGTATTGATTCTTGGTGCCAAGTTCAGTAGAAACCTTCTTATCGTAATTCGCAAGATTCTCAGTAACCCAAGATTAAAAGAGGAGGGACTCATTAAAGTATTAGTCTGGGAAGATGTCATCCCACATACCTTTTTCAACTATGTCTTCTTCAATAGAAAGAAGTTTCAAGCCAACGAGATTCCACAAGAAGTCCTTTGGCACGAAGAAGTGCATGCTAAACAATTGCACTCTATTGACGTCCTCACAATTGAATTGTTACAAGTTGTTTTTTGGTTCAATCCTCTGATTCGTTTGACCAAAAACTTTATGAAACTAAATCACGAATTCCTTGCTGATCAAGGGGTGTTGCGCAAAGGGGTTAATCCAGGCCTCTATCAGCAAATAGTACTGGCTTTTGCCATTAATAAGCTACCATCAGATCTGGTCAATGCTTTTCAATTTTCATTCATCAAAAAAAGATTTACCCTTATGAAAACAAAAACAACAAAACGGGCGATGGTACTAAGGTACTTATTACTGTTGCCTTTGGTCTCATTGACCCTATTCAGTTTCAGTAGTAGAAATACAGAAGTACTGCCTTCAAGCGAGGAGGAGAATGAGCCACCGCTTGAAGAGATTACTTTGACAGTCCAAGATGAAGCTTTGACGACTTTAGAGGAATACAATAAGCTAGCAAGGCAGTACAAAGATTATCCTCCTTATGATTTTGTGACCAAGGCGAGAGATATGTATCGCATGTGGACGTTGCACGAGCAATTGTCTTCTTCAGAAAGAGAGCGTGCTGAGCCATATTTTAGGTCAACCTCCACCTTGACTATTTCCATTACTAATGATGGTAAGTATCTAATGGATGATAAAGAGATTAGTATTTCATACTTAGAAGCTATCTTCAAACAACTCACTCCGGAAGAAATGTCTGAGGCCTATGCCTTTAGTGATGAAACAGATGTTGGGAAATATGTGAGAGATAAGAGAGCGAGGAATATGAGCCCTGAGTCTCTTAATCACATTTACATTAACGTGAATTCTGAGGAATTTGTGCATGGAAAGGTGGTGAATACAAAAGAAGGAGGCGCTGTCAAGACATTTAAAAATGCTGGCTTTAAGTATGTTACCAGAGCTTTGGTAAACCCGAAGTTAAAGTCCTATGTGGATGAATTGCATGAGATGTTCAGAAAGTACGGTATCAAAGTAGATTATGATTGATCTACCCTATTAATGTTGCCTTTGAAGAATGATCGGTTAACTTTATTAGCCGATCATTCTTTGTTTAGAATCACAGCCTTATGTCAGTTAAACCCCAAATTTGTGAACACCTTCAGACGCTAGAAGTCAACCCTCCCGATAAATATGAGTGTGATGAATGTGTGAAGACAGGTGACTCTTGGTTGCACTTAAGAAAATGTCAAAGCTGTGGTACTACGCTTTGCTGCGACTCATCGCCCAACCAGCATGCTCGGAAGCATGCCGAATCTCATACAGGACATTCCGTGATTATTTCAGCTGAACCGGGAGAGAAGTGGTCTTATTGTTTTGAGCATAAAAGCTTTAATCCAAAAGCTTATTGATGACGTTTGTCTTAATTAAGTCAACACTCCTTTCTCGTCATAGTTGTTAAGTTTTACTTCGTCAATTCACTTGACCAGACCTTCGGTAACTTTGGTTACTTTTGAATAAATGTATCGCCTTACTTTTGTGTGATCATTTAACGAACCAAAGATTGAAGCAGTTTTTCCCCATACTTACTTGGTTACCCAATTATAAAAAGGACTACCTCAGTAACGACCTTTTTGCAGGCATTACGGTCGGTATTATGCTGATTCCACAAGGAATGGCCTATGCTTTAATAGCGGGTTTGCCTCCCGTTTATGGCTTGTATGCGTCAGTTGTTCCACAAATTATCTACGCTATTTTTGGCACGTCCCGTCAGTTGTCCGTAGCACCAGTCGCCATGGATTCATTATTGGTAGCGACAGGAGTTTCTGTTTTAGCAACTGAAGGAACGGATGCTTACATCACTTTCGCCATTCTCTTGGCACTTTTTATGGGTGTCGCTCAGTTCACCCTCGGTTTGATCAGAATGGGCTTTATTACTAATCTTCTATCTAAGCCAGTAATCAGTGGTTTTACCTCAGCCGCGGCCCTTATCATTGGACTCAACCAATTGAAGTACCTGTTTGGGGTAGATATTGCCAGAGGCCATGAGATTCACAAAATTGTAGTAGACGCTTTCCAAAAAGTGGGAGGCCTACATTGGCTCACCTTCGCCATCGGTATAGCGGGTATTGTGTTTATTAAGCTCTCTAAACGCATAAGTACTAAAATTCCAGGGGCGCTGATTGCTGTAGTGGTTGGTATTCTGGTGGTGTTCGCCTTCGGCTTGGACGAAAAAGGAGTAAGCGTAGTGAAGGATATTCCTCAAGGTTTACCGGCTTTCATTGTACCGGATCTTTCATGGGATTTGGTAAGGCAGTTACTTCCCTTGTCATTGACCATAGCGGTGGTGGCGTATATGGAAGCTTTTTCTGTAGCGAAGGCCATTGAGTCGAAAAGAAGAAATTATAAAATCAGGCCTAATCAAGAATTGATTGCCTTGGGTGCAGCCAATATAGTAGGTTCATTGTTTCAGAGTTACCCCGTTACAGGTGGGTTTTCTAGGTCGGCTGTAAATGAACAAGCGGGTGCCCAAACACCGCTCGCTTCAATTATTAGTGCTGCGCTGGTGGCATTGACTTTGCTATTTCTTACTCCTTTATTCTATCATTTGCCTCATGCTATTTTGGCAGCCATTATAATGGTAGCCGTCTCTGGGCTCATCGATACCAAATACATTTATACCCTTTGGAAGACGAACAAAGTAGAACTCGGACTTCTGTTGGCTACGGGATTGGTAACAGTCACTTTTGGTATGGTGCCAGGTATTGTCTCGGGTATTATTTTGTCAGTTTTAATTCTCCTTTTCAAAGCTGCCAATCCACATATGGCCCTATTAGGGCGTGTGAAAGGTTTTTCGGAATACAGAAATCTTAAGCGATTTGAAGACCTTGAAACCTGGGAAGAGCTTATGGTGGTGAGGGTAGATGTACCCTTCGTTTTTGTCAACATTCAAACTATAAAAGAGAGAATCACAAATGCTGCTTTAGAACGAGAGGGCAAATTGAAATATGTAATATTAGATGCTGCCTCTGTAGTGCACATTGATGCCACTGGAATCGTTGGCGTGCGAGACTTAATAGATTCCTTGAAGGAAAAAGATATAAGACTTTTATTTGCAGAGGTAATCGGCCCGGTACGGGATGCGCTTTATAAAAATGGTTTGGTGACCGATAGGTCCAGCGAAACCTTCTTTTTAACTACTGACGATGCGGTTAAATATTGCTTGTCAGCTGAATATGAGGCCTCAAGGTCAAAAATGGCTTTACAGACCAATGCCTAGTGTAACAAGAGTTACAGACTTGGTCAGTCGCATGAACGTTATTTGACCAATGATTGTCTTAGACATAGCATAGAAAAAACAAAGCAATGAATATAGAACAGATTTATACCGGTTGTTTAGCACAGGGCGCTTACTACATAGAAAGCAAGGGCGAAGTGGCAATTATAGATCCACTGCGCGAGACACATCCTTACCTGTCAAAAGCAGAAAAGGATAATGCAAGCATCAAATACATTTTTGAAACACATTTCCATGCAGATTTTGTGTCTGGACATGTGGACTTAGCGCAAAAAACAGGTGCTACTATTGTGTACGGACCGGGTGCTAAAACTTCATACGACATTCACGAAGCGCACGATAATGAAGTGTTCGAATTGGGTGATGTAAAGATTAAAGTATTGCACACACCAGGGCATACGCCTGAGAGTTCCACTTTCCTCTTAATTGATGAGCAAGGAAATGAACATGCTATCTTCAGTGGAGATACTTTATTTATTGGTGATGTAGGTAGACCTGATTTAGCGGTTAAGTCAGACTTGTCTCAAGAAGATTTAGCGGGTATGCTTTTCGAAAGCCTTCGTAAGAAAATCATGACTTTGCCAGATAATGTTATCGTTTATCCAGCACACGGAGCAGGTTCGGCTTGTGGTAAGAACATGAGTAAGGAGACCACCGATCTTTTGGGCAACCAGAAAAAGGTGAACTATGCATTAAGGGCCGATATGACGAAAGAAGAGTTTATCAAGGAAGTTACGGAAGGAATTTTACCGCCACCACAGTACTTCGCTAAGAATGCCATGTTGAATAAAACAGGTGCGGATAGCTTAGATAATGTAATGGCCAAAGGAAACGTTGCCTTGGATGTAGAAACATTTGAAGCGATGGCCAATCATGAAGGGGCCTTAGTGCTAGATACAAGACATCAATCGGAGTTTGTCAAAGGCTTTATACCTAATTCTATTTTTATTGGTGTTGACGGAAGCTTTGCTCCTTGGGTAGGTGCCCTGATTGCTGACTTGCAACAGCCGATCATTTTGGTGGCGGATGCAGGTAGAGAAGAGGAAATTATCACCAGACTTTCTCGTGTAGGATATGACAATACATTGGGGTACCTCAAAAGTGGCTTTGATGCTTGGAAATCAGCAGGTAAGGAGTTTGATGCCATCACCTCAGTGGGCGCAGATGTGCTTAAGGAGAAGCTCAATACTGAAACAATTAATGTCTTAGACGTCCGTAAGCCGGGCGAGTATGAGGCCGAGCACATTGAAAAAGCAAAGAATACACCGCTAGATTTTATCAATGAACAAATGAAGCGAATTGATAAAGATACCGAGTACTATGTACATTGTGCAGGTGGCTATAGATCAGTGATTTTTGCTTCTATTTTGAAGTCACGCGGTTTCGATAAAGTAATTGATGTGGCGGGCGGATTTGCTGCCATTGTAAAAGAGGGTATTCCAGTAACAGACTTTGTTTGTCCAAGTACACTCAACTAAAACGTTTCTTTATTCAGCACCTCGAATTTTCGAGGTGCTGAATGCTTAATAGTTTCTTATCGGTGATTGTAAATCTCTTTTGGCAATCACATAAACAAATACAATTAATATGTTAGAATTTATAAGCCAGCCTTGGCCATGGTATGTGGCTGGGCCAGTGATTGCATTGGTTATGTTTGGGCTCATTTACTTTGGTAATAGCTTTGGCATGTCTGCCAATTTTAGAAATATCTGTTCCATTATGGGAGCTGGTAAGTCATGCGATTTCTTCGATTTCGATTGGAGAAAGCAGATGTGGAACATCGTCTTTGTGGTAGGAACTATTTTAGGGGGAGTCATTGCCAGTCAATTCTTAATGGATACGGAAGTTGTAGCCATTAGTGATGCTACAGTTACGGAACTCACTTCACTGGGTGTTGAAAACCCAGGACAGGGTATGATGCCAGAATCGATCTTCAATTTTGAATCCTTGTTAACTGCCAAAGGATTGATCATGATCGTTTTGGGCGGCTTTTTGGTGGGCTTCGGTACACGTTATGCAGGTGGCTGTACCTCTGGACACGCTATCAGCGGATTAAGTGATCTTCAACCAGCTTCATTATTAGCAGTCATTGGCTTCTTTGCTGGAGGCCTCTTAATGACTTGGTTTATTCTTCCTTCAATTCTCACCCTCTAAGCACATAGCAATGAAATACTTTAAATATTTAATACTGGGAACTGTTTTCGGTATAGTACTCACCAAGGCAGAATTGATCTCGTGGTTTCGAATTTTTGAAATGTTCAAGTTTCAATCCTTCCATATGTATGGCGTAATTGGTTCAGCGGTAGTCTTGGGTGTAATTATTACACAGTATATCAAAAAGACGAATATGAAGTCCATGTCGGGCGATCCAATTGTGATGGCACCTAAAAAGTTTTCTTATGCGAGATACCTCATTGGTGGAACAATTTTCGGCTTAGGTTGGGCCTTAACGGGTGCCTGTCCAGGACCGCTATTTGTTCAAGTTGGGAATGGTTATTTGGTCATGATCGTTGCGATAGCGTCAGGATTATTAGGAACTTACGTCTACGGTTTGCTTAGGAATAAATTACCCCATTAATTCGCGTAGAATCTAGCAATTTGAAACGAAGCATCTTTTCCGTCCTCTTTATTGTATTTTGTTCCAGTGCTTTCGCCCAAGGCCTCGAAGGCCTAAGTGGTAAGTTTACTACTCGCTACATGAGTACTAACAATAGGAGGGAGCTAGCGGATTTTTCGACCTTAGTGTCCTTTGGAAACCTACAATATAAGTTTCAAGCCAAAGAGTGGCTGACCTTCGGTTTACAAGTCAATGGCTTGGTGCACTATGGAATAGATAACATCACTACTCCTGATCCGATTACTGGAGCAGGTCCGATATACGAGGCCAACCTGTGGAATCCAAGTTTAATGAGTGGAAGGGTAGAAGCTGCACTTCCCCAACTTTATGCAAAGTTGAATTTTGGTGATCATAAAATAACGCTAGGCCGTTTTTTGCAAGAAACACCAACCATTAATCCTGAGCCATGGCCATTTCCAAATGCACTCCAAGGGCTCTGGTATGAGTTTGATCCTAATGATAAAATCAAGGTGCAGGTTGGTTTAATCCATCAGATCTCGCCTAGGTTTTCAGGACGGTTCGATGGCATTGGAGAAACGATCGGTTTAGTAGCGACCGGACGTGATGAAGATGGTAATCCTAGTGGGTACCCGGGAAACGTCAACTCCAATTTCTTGGCAATAGGTAATCTAAATTGGCAGATTAACGATCAGCTGAGCGTAGATGTTTGGGACTACTTTACCGAAAATGTCGATAATACTTTCCTATTGGAGCCCACTTTGAAACTTGACGGAGATGTTACCATCAAAGCCATGTTTATGTACCAATTTAAAGTGGGAGAGGGTGGTAACGAAAACCCACTAGTCACTTATCAAACAGATGGTCATAGGGCCTCACAATATGGTTTGAGGGTAGAGAAGCGAGTGAACCAAAGTACTTTCCAACTGAATTTTTCTCGAATTAGTGATGAGGGAAGACTTTCGTTACCAAGAGAATGGGGCAGAGAGCCTTTTTATACATTCCAGCGCAGAACTAGAGTTGAAGGGTTCAGAGATGTCACCTCTATTATGGCACGGTGGAAACGTGACTGGGATAATGATGATAGAATAATGTCAATTTTTACCAGCATAGGAGGTAATCAGATGCCAGATGTCGATGATCCGATAAGAAATAAACTGAGTGTACCTTCTCATTTACACTGGGATGCTGATATCGTATATACGCCAAAGAATTTCTTTATCGATGGTTTTTCAGCCGAACTCTATATCGCCTATCGATTCTTAAATGATGAGATCGGTAATAACGAGTCACTTAGAATCAACAAAGCAGATTTCTTCCATACGGACTTCATTTTGTCTTATACTTTTTAGTTAATTCTTAAATTGTATCATGGATACAGGCAAACTAATAGATCAAGTGATTAAAGCGGTCTATGCTGTATTTGCCTTAGTCACTGTGTCCTTTTTATTTTTAATGCTCCTATGGACTAATCCAGCGTTAATCTATTCCCCAAAAGTATCTCCAGAAGACTGGCAACCCCGTAATATTTCAACTGATTTGGGTACTGGGCCTAGGGAAAGCTTGGTAAGGCTGGGCCACGAAATCATTACGGAAACAAGTAAAAAGATAGGGCCGTTAGCACCAGAAATTGAAAATCGTCTGGCTGGAAATAACCTCAGTTGCCAAAGCTGTCATTTAGACGCAGGTAGAAAGTCTGGTTCAGCTTCGTTCGTTGGCGTTGCGAATCGTTTTCCGCAGTTCCGTGGACGCGAGAATCAGATAGGCTCCTTGATTGAGCGTGTGAATGGCTGTATGGAACGCAGCATGGACGGTCAAGCACTACCCGAAGGTAGCCTTCAAATGCAAGCCATCATTGCCTATATGGAATGGTTAAGCGAAGATGTGCCTGAGGAGCGGGAGGCTGAATTTAAAGGTTTTGCTAAAGTTAAGTTGCCCCAAGAAGCTGCCGATCCAATAAAAGGAAGAGAGGTTTATACCAAGCATTGTCAATCCTGCCACATGGAAAATGGGCAAGGGCAAAGACCTTCTGAAGACGAAAAATATATCTACCCACCGCTTTGGGGAAATGACACCTACAACCATGGAGCAGGAATGCACCGTGTGATCACCGCGGCACAATTTATCAAGGGTAACATGCCATATCTACTCGCTACTCTAGACAATCCAGTACTGACAGATGAAGAGGCTTATCACGTAGCGGCCTATATCAACAGCTTCCAGAGGCCTCAGAAATCTAATCCAGAGTCAGACTTTCCAGATAAAAAACTAAAGCCCGTTTCTACTCCCTACGGACCTTGGGAAGATAAATTCAGTCCGCAGCAACATAAATACGGGCCTTTTCAGCCGATCATGGCCTATTACGAAAAGGAGTACGGGATTAAGAAAACAAAGTAATTGGTGAATCCTACTGGTATTTTCGGCAAACTAATTTACCCTTTGAGTGTTTTAATAAAAAACATGTTATGATAAAGGAAGGATCACAAGTAAAGTGGAAATGGGGAGTGGGTTATGCGGAAGGTAAAGTAGCATCCACTTATACCGAAAAAGTTACCCGAACTATTGATGGCACCGAGGTTACCAGAAACGGAGAGTCCGGCAATAAGGCGCTATTGATTCATCAAGATGATGGCCAAGAGGTATTGAAACTTGAAAGCGAAGTTGAACGTCTTTGAGCGACTTACCTTCTGGTCAAACTAAATAAATGACTTATCACATTACAGTTTGTCATAGAAGCCCTCTTTGATTCTCAAATAGCCAGGATTCATCCAAGAGTTCGGTATTGAGAAGAGTGAATAGTGCTAGTGATCGCAGGCTTCCGGGCTCAATTTTATATCATACATTTTCTGCCAGACTGCAGCGTCAAACTCTTTTGGTGAGAATTTAAAAATGATGATGTACTTCTCTTCCTTTTTACAATAGTGCTGTGTTACACGCACATTCATTGTCATCGGCTTTTTGGTGAATCGCGTGTCTAAGGTTTTGATTTTACCTTTATAACTTGCCCAAGGGTTGGACTCACTTGAACTCACAAAGATCGCATTCGTCTTTTGACCATCTTCTTTGAAATCTAAGCCTAATAGTCCGTTAAAGTAGTGCTGTAAATTTACCTCTAGGTCTGATTCGGTAAGCGGTGCTTTTACATCGATCTTCCAAGCAAAAGCATAGGACCAAAACTCTGGACTATCCTCTTTCCCCCAACCTTTTGGGAACCGAGCTTCTTCAAAACCTGTAAAGGGAATTTTAGTAGCAAAACTAATCGGAAACGTAAAGAGCTCTTTGCCCCAACCATCGGTTGTCATCAAGTCAGGGCGTGTTTCTTCTTGACCAAAGGCTGGCATGGAGTAGAAGAAAATGGCAATAATAATTAAGGTGGTTTTCTTATGGCTCGGCATGTTTATCAGTTTAATTGTAGTAAGATATTGAATTCTATTGCATCAGAGATGATACCGTCTTTTAGCCTGGCACCAAGTCCTTTCGATTTAAAGTTGACATCCCAAAGCGTTCGGTCAATTTTAAATCTTGAATCGATCTGTGAGTTTTCGGCATTGATTCCCGCTTCAATTTGAATTGGGTGTGTAATCCCTTTGATGGTTAGGTCTGCGTCTATCCTGATAAAGGTTTTGTCACTTTCCGGTGTGTTCTTTCTGTCGTGGTATTTTACGTTGGTAATTACCAGTTGTGCAGTCGGGTGCTGTGCTGTGTCAAAGAAGTCGTCACTTTTTAGGTGGTCTACTAGGTCTTGGCTATAGTCTCCATCAGTATTGGCAATTGTATTCATATCCAAAATGAATGATCCTCCGGTGATTTTATCTCCCGTGACGACAAGTAGGCCTGCTTTTATTTTAACGTATCCTTCATGACCCCCAAAACTAAATGCGTATGAACCTACCCAGTTGACCAGACTTTTCTCAGGGTCTATTTTTCTTGCTTCTTGTGCATGGGTTGAAATGAATGAATAGACAAGTAGGATGGATGTAAAAATGTATTTTTTCATAAGACTCATTTGAGTTGTTTGTTTGAGCCCAAATCTAGACGAGCACTTGGCCTTGAGATGTCAAAAAAATGCAAAAGAAGTGTCAATCATTGTAAAAAGTCAGGAGGTTGCCTGTTATTTGCAAGCTTTATGCGAGGAAGGAAAATATATTCATTTGGAGTAATAATGGTGGTGGTCTTTGTCGCTGTATTCTTTCAAGAATCAAAAAACGAAGAAGAAGACTTTTCAGGATTAGTGAAAATAGCGCTACGCGATGCTGGTAATAGGCTATTGCTATCAGACCAAGATTCCACATCTCTGATTCTGCCGATAGTCGAGTTAGCGCCAAGTAAATTTGAACTTTCTTTTCAGTCGCATCTTTCTTTTGAACCTAGTGATGTGGTTTCAATAATTCAGGAGGCCTTCTTGAGATCTGAACTCCCCGAAAACTACATTGTGGAGGTCATTCAATGCATAAATGAGGAAGTAGCTTATAGTTATAAGATGACGTCAAGTGAGCAGACTACTATCATTCCCTGTACTGGCCGCATACTACCCGAAAATTGCTACACGATTGAGGTAAGATTTACAGAGCAGACAAGTAGTCTTTTGGGGCGACAAACACTTTTATACCTATTGGTATTTGTAGTACTCGCTTTTGTTGTATCACTGTTTTATAAACGAAAGCCGGTGGAAGAGTCAGATGGTATTCAGCAATCCAATAATATTGGGAGCTTTCTTTTTTGCCCGGAACAGAACAAATTGTTAATTGATAAGCAGGAAATAGGCCTATCTAAAAAGGAATGTGAGTTGCTTGCGATTTTTGTGGCCAACGCCAACCAAGTGGTAAAACGAGATGAGTTGACAAAAAGAGTTTGGGAAGACAACGGGGTGATTGTAGGCAGAAGCCTCGATACCTACATTTCCAAGCTTAGGCTTAAGTTGAAAGGTGATGACAGCATTAGACTCACGAACGTTCACGGTGTGGGCTACAAGCTAGAGACTATTCACTCGTAGCTTAAAGCTCACGGCTCCTGGTTCATCGCTTACTTACTTCTTCACAAACTTAGTCAGTATATAAATGGTCTGGCCATTTACTTTACCTTGGATGTGCTCCGGATCGTCATGCACAAGGCCAATATTTCTAACGGCTGTTCCGCGTTTAGCGGTGAACCCACCACCTTTCACATTGAGGTCTTTGATCAGCACTACAGAGTCTCCGGCTTGTAATTCCACACCATTGCTATCAATGTGTTTGATAGTTTCTGAGCTATCAGTCATGCCAGCCTTGGCCCACGCGAGTGTCTCCTCGTCTAGGTACATCATCTCCAAAAGATCAGTTGGCCAACCTTCGTCAATCAGTCGGGTAAGCATCCGCCAAGCCATCACCTGCACGGCAGGGGTAGGGCTCCACATGCTATCATTCAGGCAACGCCAATGATTCGGGTCTACCTGATCGGGGTGCTCAATTTGGGTTTGACAAGTGGTACAAGCCAGTATGGATTGGTCTGCTGAGCCATCCGAAGGCGAAACAGCATAGGGTGAAAGTGTATCTTCGACAGCACATAATTCGCAAACCGAGCTTCTTTGTAACAACTCTTTTTCTAGGGGCATAGGATGGGTTCAGTTCAAAATCGAAAGTATCAAATTTTACCCGTCAATGGGAATTCTAACCTATTTGAATTGTTCTCGGATACGTTCTAAGTCTATGTTCTTAAAATACGTTTCAACTGGCGTCATGCCATCCAAAGCAAGTTGAATATACCTGCGCTTTACTTCGCCTTCACTCAAAAGGTATTCTTCAGTGATTGTATCATGGCTGTAACCTAAAATTGATAGGAGTGCAGCTATGACAATTCCTGTTCTATCCTTGCCGGATAGACAATGAATCAACACGGGATATTTTAAGTCTTCCGATTCAAAAATCTTCATGATTTCATTGATCCAGCGCTTTACATCTTTTTGGGCAGTATCGTACTTATCAATTTTGTTCGACATTGGTAAATGGTAATAGTCTAAATCAAATACTTGATAGTCTTCGCGGTTGCGAAGGTTCAGTATAGATTTAGCGTGTCCGATTTCTTCGAGTGTATTCACATGGTCTATGCTTCCTCCACGGTAAATCTTATGCAGTGGGAAGGTGTTTTTTCCTAATATCAAGTTTAGATACTCTCCTAAATCTCGAAAATTGATGCATCCATTTGTGTAATTGAGTCCCATGATTTAAATCTTTAAAAAGGAGGCATTATTACAATACCTCCTTTCCTTAGTCTACTTCTTGAAAGCCACCTCTGGCTTCCTTTGCGCCACACATTCTCACCACTTTGGGCTGGAAGGTGCCGATCACATCCACAAGTTCTTTTTGACGATCCATTACCTGGTGGATGTCTTTGTAAACTTGTGGTGCTTCATCTAAGCCAGAACCAATCAGCGTGATGCCAGCTTTTTTAATATGCAGTTTCACATCCTTTTTGGAAAGGCTCTGCTTGGCTTTCGTTCTAGACATTAGTCGACCCGCACCATGTGATGCCGAGTTGATAGATGCCTCAACGCCCTTGCCTCTGACAATAAAGCCTGGCGAGGTCATTGACCCTGGAATTATCCCCATCACTCCATCACCTGCAGGTGTTGCTCCCTTACGGTGCACAATGATTTCGTTGCCATCGGCATCTTGCTCTTTCCAAGCAAAGTTGTGATGGTTCTCAACCATCGCCAATGGGGCTTCACCCAATGCCTTTGCCAGCCTTTCATGAATCTGATGGTGACAAGCCGAGGCATAGTCACCCGCTAGGTTCATGGCAAGCCAATATTCCTGACCTGCCTCTGAATCAAGGTCTAGCCAAGCCAAATGTTTGGCCTCACTCGGTAACTTGGTCATGTCCATGGCCAGCTTGGTGTAATGTCTCGCGATATTAGCACCGAGTCCCCTCGATCCTGAGTGGGAGAGTACCGATAAGTATTTGCCTTTAGGTAAGCCCATTTCATTGTCACCATTCAGAATTTCGGCTATCCCGAACTCTACAAAGTGGTTTCCACCACCAGAAGAGCCGATTTGGCTCCATGCCCTGTCCTTTAGAGATTTGATGATATTGATTTCACCAAAAAGGCTGTTTTCAAGTATCTCATGGTCCATTGGACGCTTGAAGGAGCTTTGCCCGAAACGCGTATTATCCATTAACATTTTTTCTAATGCTTCTGTGTTTTGATGCACATAAGCAGGAGGGATGTCATACAAGGTCATACACATACGGCAACCAATGTCCACACCTACACCATAAGGGATTACTGCGTTTTCAGTGGCTAATACGCCACCAATGGGCAATCCATAACCTTGATGGGCATCTGGCATTAACGCACCCAATTTGGCTACAGGTAGCTTCATCGCAATTTCCATTTGATTGATAGCCCCTGGTTCAATACCCTCTACGCCATAAATGCTATAGGGAATACGCTTTTCACGCATGGTCAGTGGTTTATTGGATATTTCACTGATCATTAATGCTGTGGCCACTGGCCCCAGTGATTCATGCTTTGCATAAAGGGCTGGTGTTTCCAGTACTTTTTTAAGCATTGCTTTTTTGTGAAGTATGGACTTGCCTTTGTAGGCGGTTTCCATTACACGCATGGCTTCGCCAATGGCTCTCCCTTCGGGGAAGCCTAGCTTTTTCAGGTCTTTGCCTGTTAGTTTTCTTGATGCCATGATTTTAAATTTTAGAAGCGTCTCGCTTTTTACTTAACGCTTTGATTTTATATTTAATTCTTTTGATATGCTTCCTGAGCCTGCTGGCGTCATGATCATTTAGGCAGTGCATGAGTGCTTTTTTATAATGCTTCAGTGCTTTGTCATAGATTTTTTCGCCTTCGGCTGCTTTGCCTAAATTTTCATAAGTAAGCCTTTTGCTGACTCCTTTAACATTTTTGGCTTTCTTCATCCAATGCTTGACCCCTACATATTTATCATGTTTCAGGTAAAGCCAAACAAGGTCTGCGTAAGCTTCCTCATAAGCTGGGTTAAATTTGATAGCCAGTTGATAGTGTTTTTCTGCTAAGGCCGGGTTTTCAATATCATAGTGATATAGTCTTCCCATAACGTAATGTAGTTTTGGATAGCCTGGTTCTTCCATTAATCCGCTTTCCAAAAGCTTTTTAGCCTCTATTAAATTATCATCGTCAATAGCTTCTTCTGCCAACTGAATCAGACCCTCGATGTATTCTTCGTAGATGTCCATTTTCTTAAAATTCAGAGGGCAGTTAGCCCTCAGGTGATTAATCGTTTTTTCATAACTTTTTTCGTTTGAAGCCTCATAGAAATATAGAAGGCGTCATCCTGAAAGAGCCATTTAAAGGCGGTTTTCAGGATCTCTTGGATTCAAGACCCTGAAATAAATTCAGGGTGACGTACCTCTAAATTTAAGCTTCTCAACTTTATTTAAACCCAGTAAAAACTTCTTTCAACTGGTCGATTACTTTGTTGCCACCTGAGAGAGAGATGTTGCTCACTTTATCAGCGATTTTTTCAACATATTCCATCTCTTTCAACTTGAACAACATTTCGTTGTCTTCCATTAATTTGGCGGTGTTCAACAAGTTCCTTGTAGAAGCAGTTTCCTCTCTTCTGGCTACTACATTGGCTTGTGCTTGCTTTTGTGCTACCAATACTTGGTTCATGATGTTTTTTACTTCACCGGGCAAAATGATGTCCTTGACACCGCAGTCCCTGATCTCAATTCCCAAGTCTTGTGCCTTTAGTTTAAGCACCTCTTTAACATATTCAGCCAAAGAGGCTTTGTCTTCAAGCAATTCATCAAGCGTGAATCGTCCGACAAACTCCCTCAGTGCGATTTGCATCAACACATAAAGCTGTTTTTCGTAATCTTTATTGTCTATCAAGGCTTTGACAATGTCCTTAACCTTGTATTGGCCATAAAAATTGATTCTCAATGCGGCCTTGTCCTTCGTTAGAATTTCCTGGCCAGTTACTTCCATTTGCACCTGTCTCATATCGGCTTTCAACAGTGTCAAGGCAGTGGTGTTTTTCCAAAAATAGTGGACGCCCTTATCCAATACTCGGGTGTACTTTCCATCTACCATAAGCAAACCTTGCTCATATGATTCGACAGGAAATACCCTCAAGTAAGGATGCAGCGCTCTATCGACTAGTACTGATTTATCAATGTTCTTTGATACCTCATAATCGCTTAGGTCAATCGTGACAAACTCGTAGTCAACAAGACCTTTCCAGTAGGTATACACACCGGCAGTCAGTACTTCTTGAAAGTTTCCCTTCTCGTACCTTAAGACAATTTCAGCGTCACCTACTCGGACGACTTGAAGTAAATCAGCAAGTTCTTGATCTCTCAACAACAAGTTTAATGACTTGGGTGCCGAGAAAAGTCTGGTCATATCATATTCTACTGCTGTGTCAAAAAGTGATACCCAATGCTTGCCCGCAGTGATTACCTTTCTGTAATCTCCATTTCTGAAGACCAGCCCTACTTTGCCTTGGTTAATTTGTATCCTTTTCATTTTTCTAAAATTTGTGAATGCCTCTCCTAAATCCTCTCCGAAGGAAAGGACTTGCAAGTCTTTATTGCTCCCTTCTTCAATTGAAGAGGGGTTGGGGGTGAGGCCCTCGGTTAATTATTCATTATCACTATCGGCCATATAATTTCATTCAAATAAGACGGGTGTTGTTAGGTCATCTATCCAAAACGGAGTGTTCATTAAGCTTCAATTCATGATTGAGTTCTTATGTAGGTATGGTTTTCGGCCAAGGGTTCTCACCAAAGACTGATTCTAGTTTTACATTAGAAGTCAAACATTGCAACAAGCGGTATCCTGAATACTCGGTATTTTCAAAACGTTCCTCATTACCTCTGAGAGGTCTTGAGGGATCTAATCAACACCACGTCTTGGTGTTACTGTTTTTAAAGAAGTCAGCACTTCTGATGGATTAACGGTCCATTCCACAGTAAGCGTGTGGTGCTTTACTCTAGCCATCTGAGTTACCCCGATACTGTCGGGGGGAGGATTCGAACCTCCGTCCTAAGCGTTATTCGCGTGGGAACTTCATTCAACTAAAAGCAGCATACTAAGGCCTACTGACCTAGTACTATGGGGTTATACTGAAACCCTCATCAGGTCTTCTACCTGAAGATTTCCCGTGGAAATGATAGGATTCGAACCTATTCAGCGCTTGGCATTGGTTTTACAAACCAACATAACTCTCCAACTTTATCGCATTTCCATTTAGGTTATCCTTTCATCATACTTGAGATCAACAAGCTTAGTGTCAGAATAACCTGCTATTCACTTTAGAGCTTTCACAAACATCACAACCCGAACGAAAGGTTGTTTAGGGCCTTTAACCCTTCTCTAAATCAGGAGACACCCGTTCTGCCTCTCCTTTAGCATTTTAGTTTTTTATGGGGTATCTAGCTTTACCCCTCCGCTCTTGCGCCTTCGCTAAAGCTTCAGCGTAAGCGTTCGAGCACCTCCCCAAGGGGAGGATATTTGCACTTAATCGATCCTGCCAGGGCTTGAACCGGCAGGTTGAATCTCCAGAACCAAACTCTTGTGTCTTCCCTCCCGAAGCCTCGGGAAGACCACCCGGCATTTTTGAGTCAGGGGAGGGGATCAAACCCTCCTAACTGGTTTTGCAGACCAGTGCCTAGTCACTCGGCCACCCTGACTTATGTATCGAGTAGAGGATTCGAACCTCTATTTCTACCTTATGAGAATAGTGTCCTAGCCTCTTAGACGAACTCGATTGATCAAAAAAAAGCCCGACCTTCAGAAGGCCGGGCTTTTCAAAACCGATTATACAGTTTTGTCAAGTCTTCATCTTTTCGACCTTCTGATTACAATTCATACCTCCACATTCAAAGTCATAGTGACTCTGCGTGAGTTGATTTGAATGGGCTATATGTATTCGCATTAATTGCTTTTTCATATTTCGTTTTTAAGCACAAAAAAACCCGAACCAAACGGCCCGGGTTGTCAATTTCTTTGTGTGAAATTTAACTCCTCCCGAACCGGGTTACATTACAATCTTGGCTACCCAGATTGAACTCTGGTGCTTCGAATTGGCTATGTAAATAATTTTTTATCATTTCGCTTTTCTGTGCCACAAATGTATAGAAATGGTTTTTTAAAAACCAAGCGTTGAAATTTGACTTACTCAATTTATTTAATCGAAAAAAATTGTAAGCATCAGTAAATCAATGACTTGTAAGGGTGTAAATATTTTATAAAAAATATTATTTGACCTTCAAATGATTAACAAGTCTACTAAATAGTTGTTTACCCGTTTATACAAATATTAATCTTCAAGAGCTGCATAAATGAGTTTGTACATGTCTTCCCAAAAGGCATTATCATCAAAGCCTGCAATTTGGGTCATGCCTACAAAGATCATTTGTTCTTCCGGATCGATGAAGAACTTAGTATTGAAGTAGCCACCCCATTCATAAGTGCCAGGACTCTTTGGGCTTCGTTTAGTAGGAGAGTCAAGGTAGACGGTAAAGCCAAGACCAAAGGCACTACCGACACGTTGGTAGTAGTCTGGTTTATAGTCAGTCATGACATCAGGCATTTGATCGCGACTCATTTCTGCCAGCGCATCTGCACCAAGAATATCTCCTCCGCCAGAAACCAGGGTATTGATAAAGATAGCATAGTCCATCATAGTCGAAGAGAGACCAGCACCACCAGCAAAGACATTGCGAGGGCCTTGCTTTGGATATGCTGTTCCTGCTGTCATGCCTATTTCTTCTACAGTCATCCACTTGCCAGGAGCATTGGTATAAACTCCAACGAGCCTATCAAACTTCTCCTTTGGCAGGTAGAAGTAGGTGTCTTTCATGCCCAGCGGATCGAAAATATTTGCTTTGAAGTATTTGTCCAGTGTGGTTCCCGAAACTACTTCGATGATTCTACCCAGTACGTCCATGTTCAATCCGTAGGAAAATCGAGCACCAGGTTGATGGGCTAAGGGAACCTTGGCTAAACGATTGATCCATTCTTCGGTACTCCAAGTTTCATGCGAAAACCCAACGTTCATATCGAATTTCTCATAGACAGCCATCAATTTGCCAGGGTTAAAGCTACCGTATACAATGCCAGAGGTATGCGTCAGTAAATTTCTTATGGTGACATCTTTTTCAACAGGAACAGTTGTATAGCTAGAGTCCGCTTTGTCGAATTTGTCAAGCACTACTTGATTCTTAAAGGCGGGTATGTATTCATGGACAGGATCATCTAAGCCTATTTTTCCTTGCTCGTAGAGCTGCATGATTGATACAGCAGTTACCGCCTTGGTCATAGAAGCTAATCGCCATATATCACCTTCGCCATAGGCTTGCTCTTTTTTAGCGTTTCGGAATCCAAAACTCTGGTTATAAATGATCTTCCCTTCTTTTGCGACCATAAATGAACCACCTGGTAACTTGTTGTCATCCATGTACTTTTTAATATGGTCATCTATTTTAGTCAATGCATCGGATGAAACGCCCACTGAGGCAGGGTTTCCCGAAGTGAGGACTGGTGCTTTTTGTGCAAAAACTACTAGCGTTAGGAAGAGCAGGGTGATGGTCAATTTGATTTTCATGGCTGAGGACGATTTGTTGAAATACTTACGAGATGTTTAAAAGGATTTTACCAGTTCTTCCAGGTGCTTCCATATGCGCTATGGCTTTACCAATTTCGTCAAGGGTATAGTGTGCTTCGACATCGGCTTTAAGTGTTTCATTCGTTAGCATGCCGAGAATTTTCGGTACGATACTTCTTCTCTCGTCACCAGATAATCCTGTAAACCAAGTCGTCAACCAAAAGCCCTTTACGGTTAAGTTTTTGAAAATTAACAGGCCACTATTCAATGGAATAGGCTGAAGACTGAGAAGTCCATAAACGAGCATTTTCCCACCTGATTGCAGGGCGTTTAATACTTTGTCGCCAAGCTCACCTCCAACAGCATCAAATGCCGCGTTGACCATTTTGCCATCGGTAGCAGCCTTAACGGCTTTGAATATGTTTTCAGTTTTTTCATTGATGATGGCAGAAGCGCCTAAGTCGAGGAGCGCTTGTTTTTGATCGTCACTACGCACAGTTCCAATTACGTTAATGCCTCTACTAGACGCGATTTGAATCACAAACTTACTGAAGGCAGAGGCCGCTGCGGTTAACATTAACCAATCTCCTTCTTCTAGATCCGCTTCGATCAGCATACCGTAGGCTGTTAATGGATTGATAAAAGCTTGACAAGCTATATCATCCGACATGGTTGGTGGCTTTGGAATGACGCTGTTGGCAGCAACACATACATATTCTGACCAACTGCCTAAGGCCGTAAAGATTACGCCACTACCAATCGGCATATCAACGCCATCTCCACAAGCATCAATTGACCCAGTACCTTCAAACCCACCGATTTGAGGTAAAGTTGGTCTAATGCCGTACATGCCTTGGATAAACATGATATCGGCTGGGACGATGTTCGCTTTGGTGACTTTGATTCGGATTTCACCTGGGGCGGGTTCTGGCTTGGCAATTTCAACAACTTTTAAAACTTCAGTTGGCTTGCCGATGGATTGGAATTGTACTGCTTTCATATAATTATCTTTATTATCACTCTCCTCCTTTAGGAGAAGTGCCTGACAGGCGAGGTGGTGATTGTGACAAGAAATCTTTGATACTCGTCATGCATAACAAGTTAATTATTTATCTTTCATTGACCAGATAAAAATCATGAATCAATGCAGATATCGGAAAATTTTAGGTTAGACGGAAAAGTAGCCATAGTAACGGGTGCGAGCAAAGGCATCGGTAAGTACATTGCCTTGGCCTTGGCGCAGCAAGGAGCAAAGGTTGTCGTATCGAGTAGAAAGCTAGATGCAGTAACTGAAGTTGCCAATGAGTTCAAGGCTGCTGGTCTAGATGCGGTTGGAATCCCTTGTCATATGGGGGATGATGCGCAAGTGAGGGCTTTAGCCGAACAAACGATTAGTAATTTTGGAGGTATTGATATTATTGTCAACAATGCGGCTGCGAATCCAGTCTTCGGTCCAGTGCAGGATGCAGGTGATGATGCTTTCGATAAGATCATGGACGTGAACGTCAAAGGGCCACTGAACCTAGCCAAATATGCCTATGACTCCATGAAGTCTCGTGGAGGCGGATCGGTAGTTAATATTAGTAGCATCGAAGGGATCACACCGGGCCAAGGTTTAGGCCTTTACTCAGTCAGTAAAGCCGCTTTGATTCAGTTGACCAAAGTACTTGCCAGAGAATGGGGGCCAGATAGTATTCGAGCCAATGCGATTTGCCCCGGGCTCATTGAAACCAAGTTCAGCGAAGCACTCACCTCAAACGATAAGATTTTGAAAATGGTAATGATGAAACAAGCTTTACCGATGCTGGCTCAGCCTGAAGATATTGCTGGTCTGGCCCTGTTCTTAGCATCCGATGCTTCCAAGTTTGTGACTGGTGCTGCGATTACTGCAGATGGGGGGTATACTGTTTAATCAATAATGGAAAATGAATAATTAGGAATGGGTGATGTTCAATTAAGAAAATCATTAGTTGACCTTGTTGAATTTGAGGTACTTAGAGAGCCCAGCGAGCACAATTTGATTAACTTAATCAACAAGTATGCTCATGTTAATTTAAAGGACCTAAGTATAGAGGGATTGAGGATGCTCGTTTCTCAAGGTTTGGGATTAAAGTATTGTGTTCCGATTGCCTTAAGAAAATTGACTACCAATTTTTTTGCTGAAGGTGATTATTACGAGGGTGATTTGTTTATCGCAGTATCGTCAATTGATTCTGATTTTTGGAGCGATTTTCAGAGTGAAAAGAAGCTATTTATCACTTTATTAAGGAAAAATAAAGAGGAGATTATTCGGAGAAAGTTTGATAGGAAATTACCTGATAAATATCAATCACTGATTAACCAATAACCAATCACCAGTCACCAATTAACCAATAACTAATCACCATTGACCAATAACCAATGACCGATCTATTCGCTACTGATAAACTCAAGGCACTTTACCCGAAAGTCAAAAGCTTTGTTGAAGAGGAACTCTACCCCTTAGAGTTACAAATGATTCATGGTCCTTGGGAAGAAACGAAATCAAAGCTTGATGCTCTCAGGGCTAAGGCTAAAACGCTTGGACTTTGGACGCCATATCTTTCTGAAGCGGAAGGTGGTTTTGGATTGTCAATGACGGAATTCGGTCAGATTTCGGAAGTCTTAGGAGCAACACCTTTAGGGCACTATGTGTTGAATTGCCAAGCACCCGATATAGGGAATATCGAATTGATGCATCAGTACGCATCGGAAGAACTTAAGGCTAAGTACCTTCAACCATTAATCAACGGAGATATCCGTAGCTGCTTTGCCATGACGGAACCTGAGTTTGCGGGGTCGAACCCTGTGAATATGGGTACAACTGCTGTATTGGAGGGAAACGAGTACGTGATCAATGGACACAAATGGTTTACAACCGCAGCTGATGGCGCTGCCTTTACCATAGTAATGACAGTCACGAATCCTGAGGCGAGTCTTTACGAAAGAGCGAGTATGATTATCGTTCCACTTGACAATACAGGATTTGAGAACGTACGGAACATCTCGATTATGGGTGACGATGGCGGAGGCTACCTCAGTCACTCCGAAGTTCGATTCAATAACTGTCGAGTGCCAAAGGCTAATCTCATTGGTGAAGAAGGGACAGGATTTATGCTGGCACAGCAGCGGCTAGGCCCCGGAAGAATCCATCATTGCATGCGCTGGATTGGTATCTGCGAACGAGCCTTTGATATGATGTGTCAAAGAGCCGCAAGCCGAACGTTAAGAGAAGGAAAGAAACTTGGTCATCAACAAACCATTCAAAATTGGATTGCCGAAAGTAGGGCAGAGATCAATGCCTCTAGATACATGGTACTGCATGCTGCAAAAAAAATGGATGAGCAAGGCAGCAAAGCGGCAAGAATGGAAATTTCCACCATCAAGTTCTATGTAGCCGATGTGCTCATGAAAGTATTGGATCGAGCAGTGCAGGTACATGGTGCACTTGGCATTACAGATGATACTTTGCTTTCGTTCTGGTATAGGCATGAACGAGGCGCTAGGATTTATGACGGACCAGATGAGGTACACAAGTCGAGTTTGGCCAAAAGTATTTTGAAAGGATACGGACTTTGAAATATGAAAGCTGTCGAAACTCAAAACTCACAGCTCGTAGCTTACTTATGATTGATCAACCAAACGATATTAGAAAAGGAGAAGAGTTAGACCTCAAAAAGCTAAAAGTCTATTTAGGTGATCATTTGGATGGCTTCTCAAATGAATTGGAGGTGTCGCAGTTTCCCAGTGGCTTCTCGAACTTGACTTATCTTTTAAAATCGGGAGATAAAGAATATGTGTTACGAAGACCACCATTTGGTGCCAACATCAAGGGCGGTCATGACATGGGAAGAGAATTCAAAGTACTTTCACTTTTAAAACCAGTTTATCCGAGTGTTCCGCAACCCATACTTTTCTGTCAAGACGAATCGGTGTTAGGTGCAGAATTCTATATGATGGAACGCGTGAAGGGTGTGATCTTAAGAGGCAGACCACCTAAAGACCTAGACCTTTCTCCAGCCTTGATGAAATCTATTTCCGAAGCCTGTATTGATAACCTTGCTGACCTCCATACAATGGATTTGGAGAAGTCTGGCCTTTTAGGTTTCGGCAAACCAGAAGGCTATACCCAAAGACAAGTTGAAGGTTGGATCAAACGATATTATCAAGCGGAGACGGATACCTTAGATGCAATGAATCACGTTGCAACTTGGCTCCAGCAAAATGTGCCAGAGCAAAAGCATGTGAGCTTTATTCACAATGACTATAAGTATGATAACCTGGTTCTAAACCCGGATAATTTAAGAGAAATCACTGCTGTGCTTGATTGGGAAATGTCGACCGTTGGCAATCCTTTAATGGACTTGGGTACTTCACTAGCTTATTGGGCGCAAGCCGATGATTCGGATGCACTTAAGCCCTTCAGTTTAACATGGTTGCCTGGGAATCTTAATAGGAGAGAGTTCGCTGAGCGATATGCCGAAAAGACTGGCTTTGACATGTCGGACCAAGTATTTTACTATGTCTTTGGCGCCTTTAAGATTGGTGTGATCATTCAACAGATATATGCCAGATACAAGAAAGGTTTGACGCAAGATCCACGTTTTGCAAACTTATTATTTGCAGTGAAAGCTTGCGGTGCGAATGCGGTAAAAGCCATAGAAAGTGACAAGATATAACGAGCTTACCTTTTAAATTCTCCTCCTTTGAAGGAGGAGTGGCCAAAGGCCGAGGTGGTTGGGCTATATTGAATAACTGGGAAAAACCCCACCGCTCTGCGAGCACCTCCCCTTAGAAAGGGGAGGACTGAAGTAGTTTAGTTGGTTGAGCACTTTTCTTGAAAGAAGTAGTGAATATGGATTAGGCTTATTAAAGCCTTTTTACAAAAAGATAAATGTTAGCATTCTCCTCTTTAGAAGGAGGAGTGGCCAAAGGCCGAGGTGGTTGAGCCATATTGAATAACTGGGAAAAACCCCACCGCTCTGCGAGCACCTCCCCTTAGAAAGGGGAGGACTGAAGTAGTGACTCGTCCTAAAAAAAGTTTACAGGTTTAACATTTAGTACTGTAATAGATTTACAGTTGATTGATTGTCCTGATGTATGTTTACAATATCAGGTTTTTTCTTGTAATAGTTTTTCCATAAAGCTTTAGTATTTAGGTTTTGCTGATGTACTAGTTCTGGAGTCAACATGCCTAAACTCAAGTGTGGTCTTTCTTCATTGTATAGCTTTACTACTTCTTGGAGTAGACCTCTAGCTTCTTTAAGGTTATCTACTTGATAATCATATAGATATTCACTTTTTATAATACCATTGATTCTCTCTGCTATCGCGTTTTCTAGTGGATCCCCATTCTCTGTCATGCTAATATTTATCTGATTGTCCTGTAATAACTTTACATATTCTTTGCTACAATATTGTATTCCTCTGTCTGAGTGATGGGTAAGCGATAAATGGCTGTCTGGCTCTTGCTTCAAGCCAGAGACAGCCATTTTAAGCGCTCTAATAGATTCTACCGCTTCTAAAGTGTTAGCTATTCTATATCCTACTATTTTCTTTGAATAGGCGTCAGTTATGAACGACAGATAATAGTTTGTACCCTTTGATTTCCAATAGGTAATGTCACTTACCCACACCTGATTCTTTCTATCTATGCTGTTGCCCTTTATGAGGTTTGGGTATTTCCTCAACCAATGAGACGATTGGGTTGTATAGACTCTATTACGCCTCTTTTTGACCAACAGATAGTTCCTGCCTAGCAACTCAAAAAGTGCGTCTCTGCCCATCTTAATCTGATGTTCCAGCATAAATGGTTCTAATAACTCATACAGCTTCCTGCCTCCCATACGCTTGTGAGTTTTCCTTATCTGAACTACTTGCTGTACTATCAGATGTTCTTCTATACTTCTTGCTTCTTTTGCCCATAAATGTTGATAATAGGCCTGACGGGTAACTCCAAGTAATCGACACAATCTTACCAAACTTACAGTATGGTAGGTGTCTTTCATCTCATGGATCACTTGGTATCTGACTTTTTTTCAATATCTATTTTGAACTTCCTCTCCGCTATGGTAATCATGCGCTGGTAGGCTTCCAGCTTAAGCTGAGCATCTTCTAGTTCCTTCTTGATTGCCTTGAGTTGGGCAGATTCAGTTTTTGATTTCTTAGACAAGAATGCAGGGTTATAACATACCTTATTTTCACCGCTAAGATAACCTAATTGACGGAGCCAATTTAAAACAGCCGTTTTACCCTTGATACCATAACGATTTTGTAGTTCTGTCTTTGATATACCACCTCTTAAATATTCCTGGCATATCTGATGTTTGAATGATAATTCATACGTCCTATTCATTTTTACACTTAATTGTGTAAACCTATTTCAGGACAAGACATAGTTTAGTCGGTTGAGCACCTCCTCTTAGAAAGGGGAGGACTGATTAGTTAATAAAGAATTATGGAATTGAGATTAGAAGACATCAACAAAGTCCTCATCCTTGGGGCAGGAACACTTGGTTTGAGAGTAGGGCTACAATCTGCGATTAGTGGTTTTGAAACAATCATCTACGATATAGATGAAAAGGCCTTTGATGCTGCTATTAAAGTACATGAGAGTATTTTGAGAATGTTGATAAAAAACGACAAACTAACAGCAGAAGATGCAGAAGCCGCAAAGGGAAGACTGACCTTCACGACTAATGCTGAGTTGGCGGCCGATGATGCCGACTTTCTGAACGAATCAGTAACCGAAAACCTTGAGCTCAAGAAGAAGGTTTGGGAGCAGTTTGGAAAGCTATGTCCAGAAAAGACGCTCTTTACCTCTAATACTTCTTATTTATTGCCATCTGATCTTGCTGAGGCAACAGGCAGACCCGAACGCTTTTGTAACTTCCATTTTCATGACGTTTTCTATGCCAATGTGGTTGATATTATGCCGCACCAAGGAACAGCGCAGTGGATTCCCGATTTACTAAATGAAATGGGGCTGAGACTTTCGCAAACCCCTGTTTTTGTGAAGAAAGAAAATCCAGGCTATATCTTTAATTACATGCTGATGGCGCTGATTGGCGCAGCAGGCTCACTAAAAACAATGGATGTAGGCAGTATAGAAGATATTGACAGGAGCTGGATGGGGAATTTTAAAATGGACATGGGGCCATTCGGAGTACTTGATACGGTGGGCCTCGATACCGCTTGGCATATCACTAGCAATCAGCCAGACAAAAAGAGTCAGGCCTTTGCAGTGCTTCTCAAATCATACATTGATGCCGGTAAGCTTGGTGTGAAATCTGGAGAGGGTTTTTACAATTATCCGAACCCATCTTACAAGGAAGAGGACTTTATAAAAGGCGTTTGACGGGCGATCTATTCAACAGATTTTTAGCTTCAGTTATTTGTAATCTCTGTGAGTCAGTGAGTTGTATTTTTTTTTTAAAGTAGTTTTACACTAATTTGGTATTTCACCTGGACTACAAACATGAGAAGACTACTACTCAGCTTAATGCTATGCTATTCTTGCTTGAGCATTTCGGCCCAATCAACTAGTCCATTTTTCTATCAACTTTTCGCAGATTACGGCCTTTCTAGTGATAAAACCACAGTTTCTCTTCAAGACTATAAAGGGTTTCTTTGGTTTGGAACCGAAGAGGGACTCAATCGAATGACCGATTATGGGGTCTTTGATATCTATCGGTATGATAGGACAGATACCACTACATTAAGTAATGACTATGTTACAATGCTCTTTGAAGATAGTCAAAACCGTTTTTGGGTAGGCACCCGAGATGGATTGAATCTTTACAATCGGGCGACTAGAAGCTTTAAGCATGTTCCACTGGCTTCTAAAGAGGTTGATTCATCCCTTAATACCATTTATGATATAGAAGAAGATGTGGATGGAGACCTATGGTTAATTAGTAATGACCGTATTGTGCTAATGGACGGAAATAGCTTAGAAATAAAGCATTCAATCAGTCCTTCAGAAGGAGAGGGTAAGTTACGACTCAATGACATTGCTTTCTATCAAACAAATTTATGGGTAGGGACTTCTCGTGGTCTTTACGAGTTAAGAGGTAAAATGCTGAAGAGTGCTGATATACTGAAGGAATCTGAAATTTCTAGTCTGCTTTCTATGGAAGACTACCTCTGGTTGGGTACTCGAGGCGAGGGACTCTTTCGGTACAATACTGTAAGTGCTAGTCTGACTCCTTCTAGCGAGACAAATACACCGTCAATTTTTACAAATGATTATATCAACGACATCTCACTGATCGATGAGGAAGAGGTCTGGGTAGCTACAATGAATGGCATCAATATCTTTGATCTTGAGGCAAACCTAATTAATTCCTACAAGTATGAATTCGACAATGCGTTCTCTCTGTCGGATTGGACCATAAGAGAAGTGTATCAAGATGCTTCAGGTTCGGTATGGATGACGACTCCAAAGGCAGGTGTTAATTACTATCACAAGGCCGATAATTTGTTTGGCTATATCGGTCAATCAAGAGAAGAGGGTTCAGACACTGACCTGATGGATTATAATATTTTTTCTATAGCGGCAAGCCAAAATGGTAAAGTATGGATTGGCTCTACGAAAGGGGTTTCACAATACGATCCACTAGCCAAAAAATTCCAACACTATCCTTTCGGAACTCAGATTGGTGAGCGAGTGAATAAAGTTTTGTCCATTGCCCAATGCAGTGCCGGGTTTTTATGGCTTGGTACCAATGATGGTTTGGTCAAATGGACGGGAGCAGAAACATCCTTCAGTTATATCATGCCTGAAGAACTTCAGGGCCTAGAAGTTTTAATTGTGACGGCCGATGAAGACGATAACCTCTGGCTAGGTACTGCTAACCAGGGGGTTAAGCTCTATAGTAGTGTCAATAAAGTACTTCGAGAGATTCCTTTCTTTGGTGCTGACATCAGTTTTTCCGGTAGGCCGAAAATCAACGACATCAAGAAAGTGGGTGGTAAAATGTTTGTAGCCACAGAAAAAGGACTGTTTGAATATCTTGATGGTGCGCTAGTCAGTGTTTCGCTAACCACCGATATAGTCGATCTATCAAATAATATTCCAGTGAATACGCTTTTTAATGATGCTGAAAACAACCTTTGGCTGGGCACTCAGCAGGATGGCCTCTTGAAGATGAACGAAGATGGGAGAGTGATTAACCGATACAATAAGGACAGTGGTCTCAAGTCAGATGACATACGGTCAATAGTGCAGGATAGTGATGGTAATCTCTGGCTATCTACCAATAACGGTATCTCAAAACTTTCATTCTCAGCAGGTAAAAACACTACTTCCCAAATTCGAAACTATGATGTTACTGATGGAATTCAAGGCAGTCAGTTTACTGCTCAGGCGGGGGCAATAACCAATGATGGTCAAATTCTTATGGGAGGATTGAGTGGTGTAACCATTTTTAGACCAGATGATATTAAAAATTATCAAACCACTCAGAAGCCAACTTTTATCGGCCTGACTGTCAACGGAGAGAAGGTGCAATTTAATAAGGGTGATTCAGGTTTTTCCACGGATGTCTCTATGCTCAAGGAACTTTCGTTGGATCCAGATCAAAACGATTTTACCCTTAGTTTTTCAGCCTTGGACTACCTGAGGCCAGACGATGTGGTGTATAGGTATAAACTTGAAGGATATGATCAAGACTGGATTGAGCAGAAGTATGAAGGCAAGGCATCGTATAAGAATATCCCTGCTGACCAATCGTTTGACTTCGTATTCCAATCAAAAGGACGACTTTCTTCGGAGTGGTCTAAAGAAGCTAGGTTAACCATAAAGGTGGCACCACGATATTATCAGACATTCTGGTTCAAATCCTTACTAGTTATCGCAGGGCTTCTCTTCATATTTCTGATACTATGGCTTCGAGAAAAGTGGAACATCAGAAAGAGAAATGAATTAGAATTATTGATTAATGCACGCTCTTCGGAGCTAAGAAAACAGATAGTTCAACGCGAAGAAGTGGAGGAGGCACTCTTAGAAGCGCTCGTTTTGGCCGAGGATGCTAATAAAGTCAAAAACAATTTCTTGGCGAATATGAGTCATGAAATAAGAACACCCCTTAACGGAATCATTGGGTTGACGGAGATGTCTTTGGATAATAGCTTGGACGAAGATCAAAAAGATACCTTAAGAACAATTTCTAGCTCAGCCACCGCGCTAAAGCTCATTGTAGACGACATTCTTGACATTGCAAAAATTGAGTCGGGAAAATTAGAAATGTCTTCAGAGCCATTCAGCGTCAAGGACTTACTGCACGATGTGGTGAGAACATTTAAGATTGCCGCGAGGAAAAAAGACATTTCGGTCAAATATTGGGTGTTGCCAGATGTACCACCGTCTGTGATTGGTGACCCAAGGTATGTTCGTCAGGTAATTACTAATTTGATATCTAACGCGATCAAATTTACCCATGAGGGAGGCGTATCGATTTTTGCCGAAGCTTTGTCAGAAAAGGAAGGTGAAATGGAAATCTGGTTTACGGTAACCGATACGGGTATTGGTATCTCCAAAGATGCACAAGAAATAATTTTTGATCGATTTGTTCAAAACGATGATAGTAATACGAGGCAATACGGTGGAACAGGTTTAGGACTGAGCATTAGTAAGGAGTTGGTGACCAAAATGGGCGGAGACATGTGGGTGGAAAGTAAACAAGGTCAAGGTTCAATTTTCAAATTTTATATTAAGTCAAAAGAGTATCTAAGTGAGGGCCAACCGAAAGCTTCAGAAAAGTATGCCAAACCTGTTGACGGTCAATCGAACGGTAAAGGCACAATATTATTAGTAGAAGATAACCTAACTAATCAAAAAGTAGCTTTGAAAATGCTGGCCAACAAGGGCATGAGCGTTACCTGCGTTGAAAATGGACAAGAGGCTATTGATAAGTTAGGTGAGTGCGATTTTGACTTAATCTTGATGGATTTACAAATGCCTGTAATGGATGGTTATGAAGCTACTAGGCTAATCAGGGCCATGGAAGGACCGAAGGCTAATATTCCAATTATTGCCTTGACAGCAGCGGCTATGGTCGGTGAACGTGAAAAGTGTATAGATGTTGGTATGAACGAATATCTAACCAAACCTGTGAGTTACAAGACCCTAATCGATACAGTGAATGCCTTTTTAGCTGGCAGTCAGACCATTGAGGCTTCCTAATTGATTCTTAAATCTCTTCCGGCAGAGGCGTCCCTAATTAATATTTCTAACTTCATTGAACCTTCCTAACTTTTTGAAGACTTCAAGGTGAAGTTCTATGGGACGTAATTCAGACCAAATATTTGACGAGTTACTCATAATTCGTTGCCAAGAAAAAGACCAAGAAGCAGTGGGCTTACTTTGGAAAAGGTGGCAACCCAGGTTATTGAAGTGGGCTTATGATTTTATAAAAGATCAGGATCAAGCCTATGAAATAGCACAAGAGAGCTGGATCTCAATTTTTAAGAGCATTCATAAGCTGAAAGACCCCGCCTTATTTAGGTTTTGGGCCTATAGAATAGTGCAAAGGAGGTCTGCAGATGCTATCAAAAAACTTCAGCGCCATAGAATGGTAGTGGAAGAGACTAGTCATGATAAAATGATTAGTCAGCCAGATTATACGGCCAAAGAAGATAGAATACAGCAGCTGCTTAACGTAATCAATAGCTTACCTGACTTGCAACAAGAAATGCTGCGGCTGTTCTATTTAGAGAAACGATCTATAAAAGTAATCGCAGGCCACTTGGAACTGCCGGAAGGCACGGTGAAATCGAGATTGTTTTACGCTCGAAAGGAATTAAAGGAAAAACTAAAAAACATAAACCATGAATAATTCAGATAAAGAAATTGATGATTTAATCCATCAAGCACTCTCAAAAGAAGAAGCAGCCTATTTTGATAAAATGGGAGAACAAAATATTCCTCAGCAAGTATTCGGACTCTTTAGAGGGCAAAACCGGTGGATGAATATGCTTATGGCTGTCATGAACTTAGCAGTTTTTGGGGTGGCCATTTGTACGTTTATCAACATGCTGAATGCCGAAGTAATGGACATGAAACTAGAATGGATGTTTTATACACTGGTTGCTTTTATGGCAATGATGATGCTGAAACAATGGAGCTGGAATCAGATGGACAAGAACGTGCTGCTGAGAGAAATCAAGCGACTTGAATACCAAGTGTCACTTTTAAAGGATAAGAGCTGAAGGTTTTAGATGAGTACTCATTTGACCTTTAACAAAGAGCAGTTCTTACATGTAAGAGCTGCTCTTTTGTTTATTGACTGGTTGTCTTTGCTATCCATCTGAAAATAGCCTTATGTCTTTTTCTGTGATTGCCCTTTGCAATAAGAAAAATGATTTTCAAAACTCAATTTGTGCTGTTAAGACCACTGTTTTGAGTACAGAATTACGCTTTTGTATGAAATACGGACTCCATAACGACTAATTGGACTCCATTTTATCGCTCAGATTCCAACTTGATCTTTCAATGATCAAGAGAATAATAATGAGGGAATTAGAGTTCCGGAATGAAAAAACACCACGCCTTCTATTACTCATAAGCAGTTGTATTTTGCTTTTGCTATGCGCATTCAAGGGTAATGCCGCTAACGCCAAAGCATTAGACAAGGAAGCGGTTTTTCAAGTCCAGCCTATCCAAGTAGCGGCAGCATTTGGGAACGAATTTGATGTAGGTGAACTAAGTGTACCTGGCGTTTCAAGAGAAGTTAGAAACGATGGAGATTCTGTTTCATCCTATACAATTAAAGCCGCTGAGGTTAATCTGCCATCAGTACCCAAGGCCGCTATGGCAACACCTTTTATTACTTATGGAGACTTATTCGGCCTAAGCGAAGCTACATTTAATCAAGTAGCCTTGGGAGCAGGTTCACAGGATAACCTGCCACTTGTGCTCTTATATAATGACACAGGTACAACGCTATACATTTTAGGGTTAGTAGGTGATGATGTTAATGAATACACCTTAAGTACACCTTATGATATTAGCTCAGGTAGTTTTGATCAAATAGCCTTATCAAACGTAACTCAAGGTTCTGGTGTTTCTGCTCGTTCAATGGTATTCAATGGAGACGGAAGTGGGCTTTATGTGCTGGCGTCAAATGGTAATATTCAACAATATTCCCTTTCTACGAACTATGATATTTCAAGTGCAGGTGGCCCTACAGTAATCACTACTTTCAATGGTACAGCTTATACGGACATGGGGTTTAATGACGATGGGAGTAAGTTCTTTTTGATCAACTTTAACGGTACCACCATTGATGAATACGGCTTAAGTACTCCTTTTGATCCTTCTTCGGCTGGTGCTTTGGTAACCAGTTTGGATGTGTTTAATGAAGAGCAATTACCAGTCTCTTTTCTCTTTAAGGAAGACGGCACAGGTATGTTCGTGCTCGGCTTGGTCTCTAGTTTAATCAGTGAGTATACATTGAGTTCTCCTTTTGATTTAACGAGTGCCAGCTTTTTAGCCACTGCATTAGACTATAGCGATCAGGACAACAGCATGCGAGATATCATGTTCAACGATGTTGGAGACAAATTGTACCTATTAGGTACTGACTTTGATAATGTCTATGAATATGACATGGTAGGTCAGTTTGTTGAAACAGAAGCTAATAACGGGCAAGTGACCGGAAGCCTTGTTGTTAAGATTACTGATGACACATTCACGGGTGTTAATGGCGAGGATTTCATAGCCAATGGAAAAGCAAGTATTTCTAACGTTCCCCCAGGTTTGACCGCCAGTTTGGTAAGAATTAGTGATGACAACCTCACTTTAACACTGAGTGGCACAGCCTTGGATCATGCCGATATAAATGATGTGTCAAGTTTGATTTTCACATTCACTGATGCGGCTTTTACCGGTACATCCGCGGCAGGGGTGACCGATGCCATTGGCGCTAGCTCTGGCTCTCGTGTCGACTTTATTGATAACAGCGCACCTACTGCGTTGTCATTGTCTAATACTACTGTGGTTGAGAATACTGCAGTAGTCGGTGACCTTACCACAACCGATGCTGATAGTGGCAATACCCATACTCTAAGTTTAGTTTCTGGAACAGGAGATGAGGACAATGCTACTTTTACCATTGTAGGAAATACGTTGTCATTTATAACAGCACCGGATTTTGAGTCACCAACAGATGTAGGTGACGGCACGGGTAATAATACTTACAACATAAGGGTTAGAACGGACGATGGTAATGGAGGAACGTTTGAACAGACATTTGTCATCACGGTAACCAATGAGGTGCCTATCATCAATTATAATACTTTGTTTGATGTCAGCGGGGTAGTTTTCAATCAGATTGCTTTACCTGTGGGAACTGAAGAGACCAATCCGCGTAATCTCTTGTTCAACAATACAGGGACTAAGCTTTATCTGTTGGGGCTGGTCGGTAATGACATTACTGAGTACTCATTAGCCACACCTTTCGATATTAGTTCTGGTACCTTTGATCAGGTGGCACTTTCCAATATTTTTCAGGCATCTGGTGTCGGAGTGCGGTCAATGCTTTTCAATGGCAATGGAAGTAAGTTATATGTGCTGGGTTCTAACGGTAATATTAGGGAATATGGTTTAACGGTCAGTTACGACATTTCTACTGCTAACAGCCCAAGTATAATTACAACATTGAATGGCTTTAATGGCACGGATATGACCTTCAGTGCTGATGGGAGCAAGTTCTTTATTATCAATTTCAGTAATGCCACAATCAGGGAATATAGTCTTGGTACGCCATTCGATCTGTCTACTATAGGCAGTATAACAAACAGACTAGGTGTAGGTGACATCGAATCTTTGCTCACCTCATTTATATTTAATCCTGAGGGAACCCGCCTATTTGCGTTAGGGCTTACTACAAGTCAGATCATTGAATATTCTCTGAGCACAGCCTTTGATTTGAGCACTGCAAGTTTTTCAGAAACTGGATTCGATTTCAGCCATGAGGATTTTACCATACGAGATATGATTTTCAATGATTTTGGTAACAAATATTATTTGTTAGGTACCGACTTTGATAATGTCTACGAGTATGACATGATCGGTCGGTTTACAGAGAAAATTTCAAATGTTGGTGAGGTGGAGGGAGATCTGACCGTTTTGTTATCAGAGGAGTCTTTTACAGGAGTAAACGGAGACGATTTTATTGCGGCAGGTAAAGCGAGTATTTCCGGAGTGCCTCCGGGACTAACTCCTGTTTTAATTCGCAATAGCGATACAGAACTTACCCTAACCTTTACAGGCAATGCAATAGACCATGAGAGCATAAATGATGTATCTAGCCTGATTTTTACTTTTACAGATGCAGCCTTTACAGCAACAGCCGCTTCTGGTGTTACCAATGCGGTAAATGCCGATTCGGGTTCGGGAATTGATTTTATAGACAATAATGCACCTATTGCTTTGTCATTGTCAAATTCCATAGTGGTTGAGAATACAACACTAGTTGGCGACTTTACAACCACAGATCCGGATAACGGAAATACACATACACTAAGCCTAGTTTCTGGAATAGGAGATGAGGACAATGGCTTTTTTACCATTTTTGGAAATACGATTTCATTCAATACTCCACCAGATTTTGAATCACCCCAAGATCTTGGGAGTACTCCAGGCAACAATACTTATAGCATAAGGGTGAGAACTGATGATGGTAATGGTGGCACACTCGAAGCTGTGTTTGTAATTACTGTCATTGATCAAGTAGCTCCCGGTTCAATTGAAACTGATCTTTCTCTATGGCTAAATGCAGGGACAGGAATCACTGAGAGTGTTAATTCAGTTTCTTCATGGCAGAGTCAATCGACTGATGCTGGTAATTTCACACAAGGGACAGCTTTGAACCAGCCTACATTTACTTCGGTTGCCACTAATTTTAATCCGAGTGTTACGCTCGATGGAAATGACAACCTCTCTGGTGATAACATCATTAATGGCACTGAGGCACGAACCGTATTTGTAGTCTATGACCCTACCAATACTGGTGAATTGATTGAACTTGGCGCAGGAAATAATGGTGGTCAATGGTCATTTACTGCTACCCCTTCCTTAGATGTTGATGGTGGAGTATTTGAGTGGAATGAGGCGCGGGGAACAGCTAGATTAACATCTGTCAATCATGCGGCAAGTGCTAGCTTGACGAATGCTCAGTCATATTTTAATGGTGCCCTGGTCTCTGGAAACCTAGTATCGGGGACTAATCAGAATATCAATACAGGAAATACTAATACGATTGTCGGAGATGGATATAGTGGTGCCATCAGTGAAGTAATTGCCTACAACAGAGAACTAACACAGCTAGAGCAGCAGAAAGTTGAGTCATACTTGGCCTTGAAATATGGCATCACCTTGTCAACTGATAACGATGGAGATGGAAGTCAATTAGAAACTGCTACGATTAACGAAGGTGACTATTTGGCTGCTAATGGAACCATCCTGTGGGACGCATCAGCAAATAGTCTCTACCATTACAATGTAGCCGGGATTGTAAGAGACGACCTGTCCGGCTTAAATCAAAAGATTTCTACAAGTGTGAATAGTGATGCTATGCTTTCTATTGGCTTAGATGCTGATGCTGATGGTTTAGAAGAGAGCAATGCACTCAATACCAATACCTTTGCCACCAATGTTTCATCTTTGGTGTGGGGTCATGATAATGCCGACTTGGATGGAGGGACAGGTTCTGCGGCAGAAATAGAGTTCGATCCATCAGAAGTAAAGTCTAGATTGAATAGAGAATGGTTTGTACAGAAAACCGGTGATGTTGGCGTCACAACATTAGAGTTTAATGTGAGTCAATTACTAGGGCCAGATAATCAAGTCGGTACCAGTGATGAAAGCCAAATAGTGCTGTTGGTTGATGCAGACGGAGATTTTTCATCTGGCGCTACAAAAGTCTTTCAATCCTTTGTTGTCAATGATGATGGACTCGTGGTTTTTCAAGCTGATATAACTAGTTCATTATACTTCACACTTGCTTCATCTGAAATGGGTGCACTACCCATCACTTTTACTTCTTTCAATGTAGAGACCGAAGAAGAGTACGTTACGATGGCATGGACCACAGCCGAAATAGGAGAAGGAGGGCTATTTGTCATTGAAAGATCTGCAAATGGCCTTGATTTTTCGGCCATCGGCTCAATACAAGTTGACTACAATGATGGCAGTCATACTTTTCAAGATCTTGCTCCTCTTGCTGGAAATAGCTTTTATAGGATTGCTGCTATAGATGATTCAGGGGTACAAACTTACTCTGAGATCAGAAGTACATCCATTGAAGAGAGGCTGAATATTAAGTTAAGCGTTTACCCAAACCCTGCCTCCAATACTATCCGATTAATTCTTCCTTTACCACTTCAAAGACCAGAAGTATTGATTCGTTCGACATCAGGTCATATGGCAAGTAAAATTAAAATCAATGAAAATGAACCAGAGGTATCGATTGATATCTCGCATTTGTCCGCGGGTATATACTTAGTTCGATTGCAGGGATTTCTAAAAGATAGTCCAATATCTAAAACCATTAAACTCTTAGTCAGAAGATGACAAATCGTGAGCAACACATTAAGTCGATCAAGACTAGGAATGCATTTTACGAACTGAAATTTGACGGTGACCTATTGCTTTACAGAACTAGAGTCCTCTTAAGGTTGATTACTCTCTTCTCTAATAAATCAAATTTGACGATTCCTGTGAATATAGTTTCAGAATTTAGTCAGTCCAGTTTTCTTGGCCTTTTTAATTGTTATCACTTAACCATTGTAACGAATGGTCTAGGTAAAAAGAAGACTCGAATCTTGCCACCAATCTATCTCTTGCGGCTACCATGGTCAAAGACCGATAGGAAGTTTTGTTCCATTGTAGAAACAGAAAAGGACTTGAATAAAAGAAGTATTGCTTGGTATGTTCCCAGAAGGTATGTGGTGTGGCCTAGTGTAGATACACTAGATTTTCTTATGAAGGAATTCAAATAATTACTAACAACAGGGTAGACCAATTACATCTGCTTATTTGATCACTTCTAATTTGTTATACCTAATCATAGACCGGACTTCCTTAACGTATTCTAATCCTCTGGCTGAGTATTTCTCCAATCCAATCGCCATAGCGTAACCTGAGGGAGCCGTATTGGCTTTTCTTGCCGAAAGTCTAGAGTCACGAAGCTTTACATAGAAGGGGTGAGAATTCAAATGATGCATATAAGAACGTACGGCATCATTGACAGTATCGAATTTTTGAACCTCGTGAGTTTCATCAGCCCTTCTACTACTGGGAACTACACCACAACCCGGTGTAAAACACCACTGCCCAAAGATATTATTGGCATTTTTGGCAAAACGACTTGTGCCCCAGGCAGATTCATTTGCCGCTTGCGCTAAGAATAAGGACTCAGGAATAATGTCGACTTTTTTGATCAAGGCCTCAAAGTCATCCTGAGAATCTATATCGAAAGGGGTGACTCGGTAGTAAGTAGCCATTTCTTCAAGCCATTTTTGATCCGAGGAAGAGATTTTTTCACCCTCAGCTAAGTCAACGGATAGTTCTTTGATCTTTAGATTTTCATTGCGCAAGATTTGATTTTCCTCTTTAACCATCGGTCTGATGAAGTCAAAGAAGGCTTTCTTCTTTTGCTTGATATCTGTGTATTGCGCAAAATTAGGAAGTTTATCCACCTTGTTGGCCATTATAACACCCTCGTAGGCCCAACTAGGGCGTTCCGCATGTTGTGCTGTAACTAAAAAGGAAGAGGTGATGAGTAATGCAATACAGAAAAATTTTCTCATAGTATGAATGTAGACCAATAGAACACCAAAGCGGTATACCTTGTTCATACTTTTCTTTTTAAGTGCCCATGGATTACTTAAAACAACAAAACCCAACCGTTAGGCTGGCTTTCATTGTTTTGCTGATCAACCAGTTCCAAAAGCTTAAGAGACAGGCTTATCGGCCATAGTTCTTAAAAAGCAAAAGCCCCACTAGATAGTGAGGCTTTTTTGTGGGCCCACCTGGGCTCGAACCAGGGACTTTCTGATTATGAGTCAGATACTCTAACCAACTGAGTTATAGGCCCTATCCAAAAGCTGTTGAAGGCCTTTGAAAATTGGATTGCAATGTTACATATTTGCAGCTAATTAAACAACCTCTAATGGGCTTAGATATTTCTAAAATTGATACTATTGTTTTCGACTTAGGAGGTGTAATCATAGACCTTCATTTAGACAGGACTTATCAGGCCTTTGCGCAGCTAGGGGAGATTCCGGTTGAAGAGGTAAGGCGCTTTGCTGCTGAGAAGGAATTTTTTAAGCTGTATGAAACAGGTAAAATTGACGACCCGACATTTAGAGCTCACCTAAGAGAGGAACTTGAATTTAAAGGGGATGAGGCCATACTCGATGAGGCTTGGAACGCCATGCTCGGTCCGATTGCCTTAAATAAGTTGGAGCTTCTTGAACGATTAGGTACCAAGTACAGACTTTTGGTTTTAAGCAATACAAATGAAATCCATATCAAAAGAATTGTGCGGATAGCGAATCACGTTTCTCCAAAGAAAGACTTTTACGAGTATTTCGACAAAGTGTATCTTTCCAATGAGATAGGAGAGCGAAAACCCGATGCCGCCATTTATGAGCATGTCATCAGTGACGCAGCCTTGACGCCAGCGCGAACGCTTTTCATCGATGATTTGCTAGAGAACGTTGTGGCAGCGAGGGCTCTGGGGATACGAGCACACCATTTGAAAGACGAAACAATAGTAGACCTGCTAAATGAGTCCATATGAAGATTAACGGACAACATCACCATACCATTTGGGTGAAGGAGCATGATCCTAAAACAATTCAGGTCTTTGATCAAAGGGTATTGCCACATCAGTTGGTGATATATGATATCAAAAGCCCTGAAGATGCCGCTACGGCTATTGCTGATATGATTGTCAGAGGAGCACCATTGATTGGCGTTACAGCAGCGTATGGACTCTATTTAGCCTGTATGAAAAATGTTGAAGATGATGCCTTGAAACAGGTAGCAATTATGCTGAAGGAAACGCGACCTACGGCAGTGAACCTAGCTTGGGCTGTTGATATTGTATTGGATGAGCTTTTATTGCATGAAAGTTCTCAAAGAACTTCTGTAGCATTGGCAGCGGCAGAGCGGCTAAAGGCAGAAGACATAGAGGTCTGTCGAATGATTGGTGTCCATGGGTTGGGGCTGATCAGAGCACTCTATGAAAAAGAAAAACGGACGATTAACATCCTGACGCACTGTAATGCAGGCTGGTTAGCCACCGTAGATTGGGGAACAGCCACATCACCTATTTACCAAGCTGTTCAAGAGGGGATTCCTGTCCACGTTTGGGTAGATGAGACACGCCCTAGAAATCAAGGTGCAAACCTTACCGCTTTTGAACTCTTACAGCAAGGCGTGCCGCATACTTTAATAGTAGACAATACCGGAGGCCATCTGATGCAGCATGGTATGGTCGATATGGTAATTGTAGGCACAGACAGAACGACTTCTCAAGGAGACGTAGCCAATAAAATTGGTACTTACCTAAAAGCTTTAGCTGCAAAGGATAACCAAGTTCCGTTTTACGTAGCCCTGCCTTCGTCTACCATTGATTGGAGTTTAAAAGATGGGGTGAAAGAGATACCCATTGAGCAACGGAGTGAAGAAGAGGTGAAGTTTATTTCAGGCTGGACGGGAGACAAAATGCAACGCGTTCGCATTAGCCCTGAGGGGTCACCTGCTGCTAACTATGGTTTTGACGTGACGCCAGCCAGACTAGTAACCGGACTGATTACCGAGCGTGGTGTTTGTGATGCGTCCGAAGAAGGTATGTTGGGTTTATATCCAGAACAGGCTAATCATGGATGACGGCTATATTAAATTCGATTTAGCATGGAAGGAGGGACCTGCTCCATCATTTCCCGAAATGGCAACGTTGATTAGCTGGCGCGATAAAATGCATGCCTTAGGCTTGATTGGCTATGATGCTACATATAAAGTAGGTTTTGGAAACATCAGTTTGTTGCCTGAGGGAAAAAGAAACTTTATTATTTCAGGAACACAGACTGGCCACATACCGAACTTGAAGAATAGTCATTTCACCGAAGTAATCGACTACAGCATTATTGAGAATCACTTGACGTGTTTTGGTCCGGTCAAAGCTTCTTCTGAGTCACTTACACATGCCGCTATTTATGAAGCTGACCCTGAAATTCGTGCCATTATACATATTCATCATGATGAACAATGGGAGAAGTGGCTCAATGAAATTCCCACTACCCATAAAGACGTGCCTTATGGTACACCAGAGATGGCAGAAGAGATTCATCGCCTTTTTCGAGAAAATAGGTCTAATGGCATGGAGGTGCTAGCTATGGCAGGTCATCAAGGAGGACTTATTTCCTTTGGAAAAAATTTGGAGGAGGCCGCTCAACCTTTCTTAGAGGTTTTTGATAAGGGTTAAAGCCTTGATTCTAAGCCTCTCTGTAGGCCAAGATACCACCTGTTAGATTGATCACATTATTGAACCCTTGAGACGCTAAATACTTTTGGGCACGAGCTGATCTGGCTCCACTTCTGCAGTGTACGATAATCTCTTCTTCTTTTAGGTGAGCAATTTCTGACATACGCTTGGGTAGATCGCCTAGTGGCAATAATTGTGCGCCAATGTTGTCTTCATCAAATTCCCATGCTTCACGTACATCAACAATGTTTAAGGCTTCACCTTTAGCCTGTCTTTCTTTTAATTCTTGAACCGTAATTTCCTGCATTTCAATTATTTAGAATGATCCGTTTTGTAAAAACTTTTCCCTCTTTGGAGAATTTGAGCAAATATATCCCTTTTTTATTTTTGCCTAAGTCAATAAATACACCGCGTTCTGAGGGTATTACCTCAAAAGCTCCCTCGCTACCCCAGCTATCATACACTTTCAAGGCATTGACAACCCCTTCAATAAAAACGCGTCCTTCACTTGGGTTAGGGTAAATATTAGGTGCAACTACACCTGCCTGACCAGGTGGTACAAAGCTGGCTGCTATTGCTTTGTCGAACCTTGGACGCATTAGAAGACTACCGGAAACAAATTCATTAGCACGCCATTCTCCGCTGACATTAAAAAAAAGTTTGTCACCCGTGTCGTTGTTTTTATCAAGCCCTACGGCCAAAAACTCATTAGTTGCTTGCTGAAAGCCAATATAAAAAGTGTCTTGTACAAATACTGGGGTGTCTAATGCATAAGCCCGCAGGTCACCAATCGATGCTGGGCGAATTACACTATATGAGTCTTGAAATAAGATTGATTCGGGGGAATTATTTAGCTCGCTCCAGACGAAAAGCTCAATAGGTTCTCCTGCTTGTTGTGTAAAGGGGAAATTAATATCGATATGCGTCAATAGGGCCTGTTGCTCGGCAAAGAAGGCATATGCCAGTTGACCACCTCTTTGATTGATTCCGGCTGCAAAATCTGGGTCGCCATCATCATAGGCAAAGTAGTCATTGATAACCGTGGTAGTTCTAACCGTATCGTTGACTCTATAATCCACTGTCTGAGCAAAAGTAGTGTCTACTCCGGGATTAATATTTTCGATAAAGAAATTGTCTCCTGATCTGATAAAGTAAGTAGTTTCTAGCAAGAGAGAATCTGCATTGGCATCAAGTAGATTACTGTTTAGGGCAGGCGAGGTAAACGTGCGTCTTTCAAATGCAGTAGGAATGGGGTTGGCGATGGTTTGATTGTTAAGCACCTCTACATCGTTATCGCCAGATACTTCTCTAACAATTGTACTAAACTGTATGGGCTGAAAGAATTCATTCAGGTTATAGAACTCGGTATTTGTTTCGATCAAGTAGCGATTGGGATTGGCAAAGAACTGTTCTGTGGGCATTGCAGCATAAGGAGCAATTAAAAACGATGGTTTACGGGTAAGTGCCCGATCAGGGTGGGCTATGTCGTTTTCATGCCTAGAATCATTTAAAAATATATAATCCACTAGCCAGGTGTCGAATGCCCCGGCCAGTCTTGAATAGGATTGAAAACGAAACTGAAAATTGTCGGAGAAGTAGTTTGAAGTTACCTGCACGAGTTCTTGTGCAAACTCATCGGATTCATTATCTCTTCCGCCTGATTGAGACCAGACATTTTGCCATTCTCCTGTTGGGTTTTTGAACTGAAGTACTAGTGAATCCTCTAAATCCGGAATTTCACCATTACCATTTAATTGCCAGAAGAAGCTTAAGTATACAGAGTCAACTTGGTCAGCGTCTAGGGTAGACAAATCCACAAGCTGGGAGACTAGGCTATCTGTTGCGCCATTAATTAGGCTGTTAGCATCATAAGGGGCACCGTTGGCATCTACACCGTCAAACACTGCTACATTAAGGGTTGGAGCCTTTATGCCTAGTCCATTGCTAATGCGGACATTATCTGAATTGGCCCATCTTTCGACAGCCGGAATTTGACTGCTGGTAGAGAAGTCTTCCCAGAAAGGAATGCTTACAGTGACTAGGGTTTGTTGAGACTCGTTAATAGAAGCGTTAATGGTTCTCTCTGCTTTCAGCTTATTGGGTAATGGCCTCTCAATAATCTGTGCAGACGCAGCGATCGTGAAAATCAAGAGGGATAATATGATGGACTTAAGCCTCAATTTTGATTACCTTCTTTAACTTCATCCTCTTTTGGAGGTTCTTCGCCATTAACCCAAAGCTCAATGATTCTATTTTTTCTTACTACGGTGCCTAGCGGAGGGAGTTGTTTGTAAATGGTGTTTTCAGGCACAGTATCGTTTAGTATGTAGTTGACGATATCAAGTCGTAATTCGGCTGCCTCAATCTGAAACTTAGCTTCATCCAATGTTTTGCCAAGAAAATCAGGAATCGGGAAAGTTTCAACACCGATACCATTACCAATCACAAGGTCAACAATTGATCCTTTGTAGAGCATGGTACCGGGAGCAATTTCTTCTCCATCTAACTCTTGTTTGATAACGGCATTTTCTCTGAGGTCTGGTACATAGGAAATTTCACCCCTTCTTAAGCCATTGCTGGATAAAATATCTTCGGCATTAAGTAAGTCAGTATTAATCAAGTTAGGCATGCGCACTTGTGGAGGCACGTTGGCATTTAGGGTCAAGTAAATCTTGCGATCTTCTTTTACTTTGGCTCCTCCTTTTGGGTTTTGGCTGAGGATTACTTCTGGATCAAAATCATCTGAATACCCAGAATCTATCACCACCTCATACCTGAGATTTCTGTTGGTCAAAAACTCGTCTATACTTTCAAACGAAGTACCCACTAAATCAGGTACGGTAATGGTTTCGTTGTGATTAGTACTGGCAGGAAGGTATACATAAAAAAAGAACAGTAGCAGGACTACTGAAATACCTACCATAATACCAATGTTCTTTAAGAAACGGATAATGGTAAAAGGCTTGTTGCTCATCTTCAGTAAAAGTAACGACCTTTTGCGTTGTTCATTTCACACAGGTCTAGAAGTTATTAGCAAAGATAGTTATTAAGTAAAACTGACAAATTTTAGATGAAAACATCGGGGCATAAAAAAAGCCCTGCTGTGTGAGGGCTTTTCAATGTTTTTATGCTTCGGCAACATTCACTGCCTCAACACCTTTGATTTCGGGCACATCCCGTTTTAAGGCCTCTTCTACGCCTGCTTTCATGGTCATCGGAGACATGGGGCAAGTGCCACATGCACCTTCAAGTTCTAGCCGTACAATCATGTCATCGGTGATTTCTAGGACCTTCACATTTCCGCCATCTGCGATTAGAAACGGTCTGATTTTTTCTAAGGCTGCCTCAACTCTGTCTAACATAATTTTAAACTTTTAATTCTACCTTTTTGGTCTCTGCTTTTTCGGCATTTCGAATGGCAACTTGTTGTGCTACATTCTCAGCAATACTTAAAAAAGAATCGGCTGTACTACCTTCTTGCATTATGGCCGGATAACCAATGTCTCCACCTTCTCTAATTCCTTGTACCAAAGGTATCTCTCCTAAGAACGGAACTTGGTGTTTTTCGGCTAGTTTTTTTCCTCCATCTCTACCAAAGATATAGTATTTATTGTCTGGTAGTTCTTCTGGGGTAAAGAAAGCCATATTTTCTATTACGCCTAAGACAGGTACATTGATCTGCGGTTGCAAGAACATGTTCAGTCCCTTTTGGGCATCGGCTAGCGCTACTTTCTGAGGAGTGGTTACTAAAACAGCTCCTGTTACAGGTACAGTCTGAACCATGGTGAGGTGAATATCACTTGTGCCAGGAGGAAGGTCGATGAGTAAGTAATCTAAATCGCCCCATTCGGTGTCTGCAATAAATTGTTTTAAGGCACTGCTGGCCATTGGACCTCTCCACACTACGGCATTTTCAGCAGGCGTTAAGAAACCTATAGAAATCAGTTTTACCCCATACTGCTCAATTGGAATGATTAAATTCTTATCACCTTCTTTTCTAATACCGGGTTGTTCGTGCTCGCAATTGAACATAGTAGGCATGGATGGGCCGAAAATATCCGCATCAATTACGCCAACTTTCGCACCTTGACGTGCTAAGGCTACGGCTAAGTTGGCAGTAACTGTAGACTTGCCAACACCACCTTTTCCTGAAGCCACGGCAATGATGTTTTTTACACCGGGCAGTAAGGGAGTGTTGTCCCTAGTTGTGGTGACATCAGAAGTCATGTTGATTTCTACGACTACATCAGGGCTAATATGTTCGCTGATGGCATCGAGACAGTTATTTTTAATGACTTCTTTTAAGGGACAAGCTGGGGTTGTGAGCACCACTGTAAATGATAGTTTGTTGCCGTCTACTTGGACATCGCGGATCATATTTAGGGTAACGAGATCCTTTTTAATGTCCGGATCATCTACATGTCTTAGGGCACTTAATACACTTTCTTTGGTCAACTCCATTGCTTTCGATTTCAGATGCAAATAAAATGCATTCGATTTACTTTTCATTAACAGCTGGGTAAGATATTAGTTCACGAAAAGTATTTCCAATCGCTATATTTGAAATCCGAAATGGCAATTAGTGACGACAACATCCAAGACATTAAAAATCGCATCGATATAGTCGATGTGATTGGTGATTTCGTTACGCTAAAAAAAGTTGGTGGTAACTATCGTGCACTAAGTCCATTTACAAACGAAAAAACCCCTTCTTTCTACGTTTCCCCCTCAAAGGAAATTTATAAATGCTTTTCTACAGGAAAGGGAGGTGACGCTATTTCCTTTGTGATGGAGGTGGAAGGGATCAGCTACATTGAAGCCCTAAAATATCTTGCGAATAAGTACGGCATTGAAATTCAGGAAGAAGAGCTGACTGATGAACAGATGCAAGCTCAAAATGAGCGGGAGAGTCTCTTCATTGTATTGAATTTTGCCAGCGAGTATTTCCAAGACTTATTGCATAAAAGTGACGAGGGAAAGTCTATTGGGCTTAGCTATTTCAAAGAGAGAGGTTTTACGGAAGCTACCATCGACAAATTTGATCTTGGCTATTCTCTTGAGATTTGGGATGGTTTACTGAAAGCCGCAAAAGAAAAAGGCCATACTGAGGCCATGCTTGAAAAAGCCGGACTAATACTAACCTCAGATAAAGACAAGAGAAAATACGACCGCTTTAGAGGGCGCGTAATATTCCCAATACATAATGTTGCGGGTAAAGTTATTGCTTTTGGTGCTAGAATTCTCAAAAGCGATAAGAAGCAGCCGAAATATCTCAACTCACCAGAGACTGAGGTTTATCACAAGAGTAATATTGTTTATGGCCTTTTTCAGGCAAGGCAAGCCATTCGAAATGCCGACCTATGTTTTTTGGTGGAAGGTTATACGGATGTTATATCACTCCACCAATCGGGGGTGGAAAATGTAGTGTCTTCCAGTGGTACTTCGCTGACTAAGGAGCAGATTAGTCTGATTAGTCGTTATACTAAGAATATCACTGTGCTCTACGATGGTGATAGTGCGGGTATCAAAGCGTCATTCCGAGGAATTGACATGATTCTTGAGAATGACCTTGACGTGAGAGCTGTTGTCTTTCCAGAGGGAGAAGATCCAGATAGCTATTCGCGTAGCATGAGTTCAGAAGCCTTCCAACAGTATTTGGAAGACAATGCACAAGACTTTATTACTTTCAAGACGAATATCCTTACCGATGGAGGTAAGCAGATTGATCCGGTTAAGAAGGTTCAGGTCATAAGAGAAGTGATCGAGAGTATTTCGTTAATTCCTGATGGAATAAAGAGATCAGTATATATCAAAAGTTGTGCAGATCAATTAGAGATTGAAGAGCAAGTGCTGATTAGCGAATTGAATAAGATTCTTATTCAAAAGCAGCGAAAGGATAGGCAAAGCCGCGATAGGGCTGAGGCACAGGAGGTTGATCTTTTACCAGAGCCTGAAGTAGTTCAGAAGCAAGAGTTAAAACTTACTTCCTACCATGTAGAAAGAGAATGTCTGAGACTGCTGGTTAATTATGGTAATGAACCTTACGATGAGGAAATGTCCGTTGCCGAATTTGTCTTGCATGAAACCGAGTCTGTAAGTTTTGAAGATCAAATGATCGAAAGAACTTTCAATCATGCAGCCCAATTGGTGAGTACAGGTAAGAAAATTGAACCAGATCAATTCATTGGGCCTCAGGACCCTTCTATGAGTCAGTTGGTAATTGACTTATTAGAGATGAAATACTTTGTAAGTGAGGGCTGGCATGAAAAACATCGCATCTCTATCATCCATGAATCTGAAGACTTGGCCGAAGCCTCCTACAAGATTGTTCTTCGCTTAAAATGGAAAAAGCTAAATTCACTTATTCAGCAAAATGATGAAGCGCTGAAAAAGGCTCAGGAGGCTGCTAATGTTGAAGAGCAGGATGAGTTATTAAAAATGAAAATGCACCTGAAAGCTATGTTTGACGAGGTTAGTACCGAACTTGGAGTAGTTATTTCAAGGTAGTTTTGACGGACTCAGATACTTCTTACCTTTGCATCGCTTAAACCCAAGAAATGGCTCAAGAAATCAAGTTAAATACCATTGAAGAGGCTATTGAAGCCATAAAAAATGGAGAAATCATCATTGTTGTTGACGATGAAAATCGCGAGAATGAAGGTGACTTTATTTGCGCTGCAGAAAAGGTAACGCCTGAGATCATCAATTTTATGGCAACGCATGGTCGCGGATTGATCTGCGCTTCGCTCTATGAAGATCGTTGTAACGACTTGGGTCTCGATTTAATGGTGAGAAACAATTCTGCTGCCTACGAAACTCCATTTACAGTTTCAGTCGATTTAATAGGACACGGTTGTACAACTGGTATTTCGGCCTCTGATAGGTCTAAAACCATTCAGGCACTCATCAATCCTGCTACAAGACCTGAAGAATTGGGTAAACCAGGGCATATTTTTCCGCTGAGGGCAAAGAAGGGTGGTGTGCTAAGAAGGACAGGCCACACTGAGGCTGCTGTTGATTTCGCGCGTTTGGCTGGCTTAAAAGCTGGTGGCGTACTCGTGGAGATTATGAATGAGAATGGTACAATGGCCCGATTACCAGACTTGAAAGTAGTGGCCGATCGATTTAATCTGAAGCTGGTTTCTATTGAAGATTTGATTTCCTATCGTCTGGAAAATGAAAGCCTGATTGAGAAAGAAATAGGCATTGACCTACCAACAGAGTACGGTGATTTCCATTTACAAGCATACAAACAAGTCAACACGGGTGAAATTCATTTGGCTGTAGTAAAAGGAGAGTTGGAGCCTGACGAGCCGGTCTTGGTACGTGTACACTCTTCAAGTACACTTGGTGATATTTTTGGCTTTAAGTTCGATGCTGGTAATCCTATTAAGTACGCCATGCGCATGATTGAAGAAGAGGGAAAAGGAGTAGTGCTCTACATGAATCAGAACGCAAGGGGGCAAAGACTTCTTCATGAGATAAAAGCGCTACAAACGGAAGGGATCACTGATGAGCCGCTCAGTAGGAAATTCGGTGTGAAAATGGATGAGAAAGACTATGGCGTTGGCGCTCAGATTTTGAGAGACCTAGGTGTATCAAAATTACGTTTGATCTCCAATAACCCTCAGAAACGTATCGGTATCATTGGCTATGGTCTTGAAATCACCGAGTATGTGGCATTAAAAGGGGTGAGTGACTCAGAGATTACTTCTTAGTCTTTGCTGAGGTTAGTCAAAACGTGCCGATACTACAGTGGATTGACCAAATAAAATTCTCGGCTTTTTGCAACAATATGTGAGGGGATCGTTTTTAATAGAGGGATGAAAGGATTCGTTACTAGTCTATTTTTATTTATTGCGATTGCTGCTCAAGGACAAAACTTGAGTTATAAGTTTCCTAGTGAGTTGTGGCACAAAGGAGAGGTTACTTTATCAGATGGTAGTCTCTTGAAAGGCAATGTGAAATACAGCCTTGAAGAAGATTATGTTCAGGTGAACGTCAATGAGCAAATCCAAACCTTCGCGGCAAACCAATTGCGCATGGTTCGCATTTATCAAGAAGATATCTCTCAGTATCGCGTCTTCTATGCAATTCCATTTAAGAATAAGTACGGTTACAAGAGGCCAAAATTGTTCGAATTAGTCTTCGAGGGAGAAACAAGCCTTTTGGCCAGAGAAAGGATTTTATTGACCACAACTCGAACAAATGATCCATTCTTTCGTGGTGGGTGGGGTTACAATCCTTACGCCATGCCAAGGAGCACTAAAATTCTAGAGCATGAGCTGTTTATCATTAATCCCAAAGGAAAGATTTCACAATTGACGACTAAGCGAAATGATGTGATTTATGCTTTTGATGATCAACATGCACAACTTCGTAAGATCATCAAAAGCCAAAAATTAAAGATGAGTCGCATTGACGATCTCATCACTTTGGTAGATGAGTATAACAAGCTGGGAGATCTCTAAGCACTTCTTATTTTTTTTGAAAAAATCATTATTTAGTACGCATTGAAATACTATTGTTTCGAAATTAGCTGAACAAACCAATCACTATGTCCAAGCCTTTAATTTTAGTATCAAATGACGATGGAATTACCTCAAATGGCATTCGCTTTCTTGTGGAGGTGATGAGTGCCATTGGAGAAGTCGTTGTTGTGGCACCCAACAGCCCGCAGTCTGGCATGGGGCACGCTATTACAATCGGTGAGCCATTGAGATTGACAAAGTCGAATTTATTTGACGACTTAGATGTAAAAGCCTACGAGTGCTCGGGGACACCTGCGGACTGTGTAAAACTTGCTAAGCATCATGTACTTAAAGATAGAACACCTGATTTAGTTGTGAGTGGTGTTAATCACGGAAGTAATCTGGCAGTGAGTGTCTTATATTCTGGAACAATGTCTGCGGCAATTGAAGGTGCTATTGAAGGATTCCCTTCAATCGGTTATTCGCTAGCCGACTTTTCTCATGATGCTGATTTTTCGCATACTGCTGATGCTGTTCAGCATATTGCAGAACAAGTTTTGGCGAATGGGTTGACCAGAGGTGTTGCACTTAATGTTAATTTTCCGCCTAAACAGAATGAGAAGATAAAGGGAATGAAAATTTGTCGACAGGCAAAAGCCCATTGGGAAGAGGAGTTCGACCAGCGGAAAGATCCTTATGGAAGACCATATTTCTGGTTAGCGGGCAACTTCGTGAATAACGACAAAGGAGAGGACACTGACGTTTGGGCTGTCGATCATAATTACGTAGCCGTGGTTCCTTGCCAATACGATCTAACGGCACATCATGCCATCGCTCAAATCAATGACGATTGGGATTTTTAAACTGAGAATAATTTAGATTCAGTCTTTTGAGTCTTTCTTTTTGGGAATAGGATCATAGCCATGTCCGCCCCAAGGATGGCACTTGCTAAATCTCTTGATGCCTAGCCAAACGCCCTTTAGTGGTCCCCATTCTTGAATGGCTTCCGCAGTGTAGGTGGAACAGGTAGGGCTAAAACGGCAGTTAGCTCCGAGTAATGGAGAAATGGCGTATTGGTATACGCGAATAGGGAAAATGAATATGGTCACTAAAATCTTTCTCACAGACACTCAATAGGAGATACCGAATAAATTAATTCCTTGATGAAAGATAGGAACGAATTTTTCGGCATGACGGATTTCTATTTAAAGTCTTTGTAAAGCATGCTTGCCTGAATACCCTCGTTATTCTGATACTTTCCATTTTTATAGGTGTCAAAATCTCCTTCGATCGTATGATAGAAGATTTGACAAATATCAACGCCAGCATAGATTCTGATGGGCTGCACGCAGAAAATCTCCAGTGTCCAGAAGCCATTGAAGCCTACGTCACCAAAACCTGCCGTGACATGAATGAAAAGACCGAGTCGTCCAATAGAAGATCTTCCTTCAAGCATCGGTACAAACTTTGAAGTTTCCGTTTTTTCAACGGTTCTACCCAAATACAACTTACCTGTCTCTAGCAATAAACCTTCTTCGGGTATCGTAAGTGGGGCTACTGGATTGGGTTGCTTCATATCCAAGACAGGATTTGAATAGACCATCAATTCATTGTGCAGCTTAAGATTATAGCTATTTGGGTTGAGTTGCGAATCGCTAAAAGGCTCAATATTGATGCCTTTACCCATTTCACGTTTGATTTCTTTACCTGATAAGATCATGCTGATTAGTCTATAGCGTAGGACATTCCGCCTCCTTTTTCATCTTTTATTTGTACACCTATTGCTTTTAGATCATCTCTGATCTTATCTGATAGGCTATAATTTTTAGAGAATTTGGCTTGCTTTCTCAACTCTATCAGCACTTCCATTACCCCATCAAGGACTTGCCCATCTTGTCCTCCAACGGCTTCATTCCTTAAGCCCAATACATCGAATATAATGCCTTTGAAGTGTTGAATTGTTTCGTCAAAGACCGTTTGATCAATAACTGCCAATTCTGCTGGGTTTTGATAGTAAGTGTTGATTTTACTACTGATTTCAAATAAAGAAGCAATCGCCTTGGCCGTGTTAAAGTCATCGCTAAGGTCAGTCAAGGCCTTTTCTATATAGCCTTTGAACTCATCAGTTTTTGATTGATCAACAGTGACTGTGCCTGCTGCTGGTAATTTGTCAATTAAGTTGACGCTAGCCATTAAACGTTTGTAACCCTTTTCTGCTGCCTGTAATGCTTCGTTAGAAAAGTCTAGAGTACTGGCGTAATGACTCATGAGCATAAAAAAGCGTACAGTCATAGGGCTATAGCCACGCTCTAGGAGCTTATGATTACCCGTCAAAAGTTCTTCAGGTGTAAAACCGTTGCCCTCACTTTTGGCCATTTTGCGACCATTGACGGTAAGCATGTTCCCATGAATCCAATATTTGGCTCCACCATGGCCACTGCAGCCCTTGTTCTGGGCTATTTCAGCTTCGTGGTGTGGGAATTTCAAATCCATACCACCACCGTGAATATCGAAGTCTTGTCCTAAATATTTGGTGCTCATGGCAGAGCACTCTAAATGCCAGCCTGGGAATCCTTCGCCCCATGGGGAAGGCCACTTCATCAGGTGTCCACCTTGCGCTTTTTTCCAAAGGGCAAAGTCGAGCTGGTTCTTCTTTTGGTCTTGACCAGCTAGCTCTCTGGTGTTGGACATCATTTCCTCTACGTTTCTTCCTGAGAGCTCACCGTAGGGTTGATCGTCATTGTACTTCTTTACATCAAAATAAACAGAGCCATCCACCTCATAGGCATAGCCATTGTCAATGATTTGTTTAATAAACTCTATCTGTTCGATGATGTGCCCTGTGGCCGTGGGCTCAATTGAAGGGGGTAATAAATTGAAAAGCTGCATCACATCATGAAAGCCATTGGTGTACTTTTGTACAACTTCCATAGGTTCGAGCTGATCTAAGCGAGCTTTCTTAGCAATCTTATCTTCTCCTTCGTCAGCATCGCCAACTAAGTGTCCAACATCAGTGATGTTTCGAACATAACGCACCTTATAACCTAAATAGGTCAGGTAGCGATAAATGATATCAAAAGAGGAGAAAGTTCGGACATTGCCTAAATGTACATCGCTATAAACAGTAGGTCCGCAGACGTACATACCTACTTTTCCTTCAGCAAGAGGTTCGAATTTCTCTTTTTGTTTGGTTAAGGTATTCTGGACGCTTACTGGGTACTGTTCGTAAAGGTTCATTTAAGCTTGTTGTTGATGTATGCTAAAAATTCGTTTCTAGTCTTTTCTTCTTTGAATTTTCCGCTGTACTCTACAGTAACGGTAGAAGATGATTGGTCTGAAGCACCTCGAGAGCTCACACACATGTGCTCAGCATCGATAAATACGGCTACATGTTCAGATTTAAGGGCAGTTTTCAGCTCGTTTAAAATCTGTAGCGCTAAACGCTCTTGTACTTGAGGTCTTCTTGAGAAGTAATCGACAATGCGGTTGATCTTCGAAAGACCGATTACTTTTTCGTTTGGAATATAGGCAACATGCGCTTTACCAACTATCGGCAAGAAGTGATGCTCGCAATTTGAGTATAAGGTGATGTCTTTCTCGACCAACATCTCCTTGTATTGGTACTTATTCTCAAAGGTTGACATAGAAGGTTTATTCTTCTCATTCAATCCTTTAAATAATTCGTTCACATACAGTTTGGCTACTCTTTTCGGTGTTCCTTGAAGGGAGTCATCAGTGAGGTCTAAGCCTAAGGTGTGCATTATCTTTTCAAAGTAACCCTGTATGCGTTCGATTTTTTCCGCATCAGAAAGGTCAAATGCATCATCTCTCAAAGGAGTAGCTATAGAAGACATAATGTGCGCATCGCCCATCTCTTCAATTTCTCTCAATAATTCTGCGGATGTCTTATCTGTCTTGTTGTCCATTAGAATGGTATTCTTACGTATCTGTCTTTCTACTCTCTTAAAGCACAAAAGTTTGGCAAAAGTACTATTAATTCATGGCTTATAGAAGTAGGAAAGACCGAAACAATCATGGGAGAAGATGCGTTCGGACGGTCCTATGATTTGACTAATTATTTAAATATTTAAAATCGGGTGTAATGAGTTATCAATTAGTAGATTTGAGTAATATTATCTTATGAATGCGTACAACCTAATTATAGCGCTGTCATGCGTGATCATCTTTTCTCACATTTTCAATTTTGTATCTAAGCGAACTAAGATACCGAGTGTAATCCTACTGATTTTATTAGGTGTTGGTATCAAGTTGGTAATGGACTATCAAGGCTATAATCAAGATGCCTTGATATTTAGCACACTTGAAGTTTTGGGTATTGTGGGCCTCATCATGATTGTGCTCGAGGCGGCTATTGACTTGGAACTGTCAAAAGAAAAGTGGCCGATTATCTGGAAGTCCTTCACAGTGGCGCTCTTATCGCTACTAGTCTGTGCTTTCGCCATTTCATATATCATTAATCAAGTCTTTCAAGAAGACCCAATGATTTCTTTGGTGTATGCCATTCCATTATCGATAATGAGTAGTGCTATCGTCATACCTAGTGTTAATGGACTCTTTAAGGATAAGAAAGAGTTCATGATCTATGAGAGTACTTTTTCAGATATTCTCGGCATTATGTTCTTTTACTTTGTCATTGAGAACCAAGGAGCAGAGAGTACAGGTACGGTAGTCTACAGTGTTATTGGTAATATTTTCATCACTATCGTAGTTTCAATTGCGATCAGTTACGCCTTGGTATTGTTGTTTCAACGCATAGTGGGAGACGTAAAACTCTTTATGCTGATTGCTGTATTGATACTATTATACGCCATAGGCAAGCAGCTTCACCTTTCGTCTTTGGTTATTATTCTGGTATTCGGAATCCTATTGAATAACACGAACCTCTTCTTCTTTGGGAAGATCAAGTCTTGGATTGATGCAAGAATGATCAGTGGCGTTTTAAAGGATCTTCATTTAGTCACAAGAGAATCAGCCTTTGTGGTGCGTACCTTTTTCTTTGTGGTTTTCGGTACCACCATTGATTTTAGGGCACTTCTAGATCTTGAGATAGTAGGAGTAAGTTTGATCATAGTGGCAGTTTTTTACGCTTCTAGGTTTTTATTGCTTAAGGCATTTTTCCTCAAAAAGAGCATTTTACCAGAGCTGTTAATTACTCCAAGAGGATTGATTACTGTGCTTTTGTTCTTCTCAATTCCGTTAGAGTTAACTTCTGAAACTTTTAATTCAGATATTATCTTGATCACAATTTTGACAACGAGCATTATAATGACGTGGGGATTGATTCGATTCAGCCATGTTGCTCCACCAAAGGAGGCCGAAGAGGTAATAGCAGAGGCTTTACAGAGCAGTGAAAGCAGGGGGGAAGTGTCTTACTTTGTCTCTCGTATGAGTGAAGAAGATGACAAGGCTGAAAGCGCACCTCTTAGTGAAGAACCGGTGATAAGTGATGAAGCCACGCCTGAGCATGATGAGGGTCAAACCAATAAACCCGAGGAAGATAAACCTGAAGGCTCAGCTAAGGATTGATTCGCGGTTTTCTTTGAAGTAGCTTACTTCTATGTAGGCAGTTATAGCCGAAGAAATTAAAGGGACTAGGACAGAAAGTAAGAATACTGTTGAGGCAAATAATTGATCAATCTCTGAGGTGTAGCGGTCGAATAAGAGTTTTAGACCAATCAGGTTTCCGATGAGCGTTAAATAAATTTGTGTTATAAACTGAGGGAAAATCGCTTTTCTTATTCCTTCAACAGCGTGGCCATTATTTTTCGAGTAGTTGATTAAGGCAGATGTTAAAATGCCTTGCAGAGGAATCATCACTAAGCTGAGACCAGTAGCACCCAAGATTAGCATTCCAACTGATTTTACTAAAATTAGAAATGTCAAAATGAGCGTAGGAGCGAAAGTGGCCCCTTGTTGAATTTTCTTGTCAAAAAGCACGAAGACTTTATTGCTGGAGAGTTGTTTCTGCTTTGCATTAAACAGTTTTGCTCCTAGTTTTTGTAAGCCCGAAGCCTTCGGGTAAAGTTTATTTCCAACAGACATACTAGCTATAAAAAGTATGCTATATGCGGCAAAAAGAGCAATTATGATGATCGTCACCATTAATACGGGTCTACATTTACTATTACGTCTACTGAAGCGAATTCCTTCTTTTTAAGTAGTTCCATCTGTGCTGATTTAATAATGTCTTTAACAGCTTCAATCTTATACTTGCGCTCTATTTTTAAATAGACTTCCATTAAATACTTATCCCTGATTTTATTAATCAGTGGTTCTTGAGGTCCTAAAACCCTCTTTTGACCGAGGTCTTCCTTTAAGATGTTTGCCAAGAATCGGGCTGTCTCGTTAGTTAGTTTTTTGTCCTTACTTCTAATCAAAAGAAAGATCATTCGGGTATAGGGAGGGTAGTCATACTTTTCTCTTTCAAACATTTCACCCTGATAGAAAGTCAGGAATTGATGATTTTGAATGAGCTTCAATATACCCTGATCAGGGTCACGGGTTTGAATAATCACCTTGCCTCTAATATCTCTTCGGCCTGCTCTACCACTTACTTGTGTTACCAGTTGAAAAGTACGCTCTAGAGAGCGAAAGTCAGGGAAGTGAATCATCCGATCTATATCAAATACGCCTACTAAACTCACTCTGTCAAAGTCGAGCCCTTTGCTGACCATTTGGGTGCCTACAAGTATGTCGATATTGCCCTTTTCAAAATCATGAATGATGTTTTGATAGGCATACTTAGCGCGTGTGGTCTCAAGGTCCATTCTTTGAATCCTTGCTTCCGGAAGAATCAATTTTAACTCTTCTTCAATTTTTTCTGTACCAATGCCCACTGTGTGAATGCGCGCACCACCGCAGGCAGGACAGACCAACGGAACAGCTTGTTTATGACCACAATAATGGCAATTGAGTTGATTTTTGTATTGGTGATAGGTTAGGCTTACGGCACACCTTGGACACTCAGGAATGAAGCCACAATCTTCGCAGGTCAGATAGTTTGAAAAGCCTCTTCTATTTTGAAAGATAATGGCCTGTTCTCCTTTTTCTAATACTTCCTTTAGCGACTCAATCAATACAGACGTGAACTCGCCAATAGCTGTCTTTTTCTTCTTTTCACTACGGATGTCAGCTACTTGAATATCTGGGAGTTTGGCTTGATGAAATCGGCTATTTAACTCCACTAATCCATACTTACCCTGTTGGGCGTTGGTGTAAGACTCCAATGAAGGCGTGGCTGAGCCTAATAGCGTTTTCCCTCTGTGAAGGTGAGCCAAGTAGACAGCCACATCTCTGGCGTGATATCTCGGTGCTGGATCGAATTGCTTGTAAGAGTTCTCGTGACTTTCATCTACTATGATTAAGCCTAGCTGTTTAAAGGGTAGAAAGACAGCGCTTCTGACACCGATAATAAAGTCGAACCTTCCCTCTAATAGGCCATGCCATACTTCCACACGTTCGTTATCCGAAAACTTGGAATGATAAACACCCATTCTATCTCCAAAAACTACCTGAAGTCTGTTTACAATCTGTGCTGTTAGGGCAATTTCTGGTAATAGGTACAGGACTTGATTACCCGTGTCCAGTGCATCTTGGATTAGGCTTATATATACTTCAGTTTTCCCACTACCGGTAATGCCATGTAAGAGCGTGGTGGGCTTGGACTCAAAGTGAGCCAAAATCTCATCTTTTGCTTTTTCTTGAATCTCAGTCAGCTTTACTTCTTTGAGGGATTGCTCTGTGGATTCTCCAAATCTAGAGATGATCACCTCGAAGCTTTCAAAGACTTGATTTTTAATAAGTGTATTGAGTGATGAAGCTGACAATCCACCTTTGGAGAAAATTGATTTGTCTACCCCTTGCTCGTTTTTCTCTGGGTTTTGATAGATGGGTACTTCTTGGAGGTAGCGAAGTAAAATGTCACTTTGCTTCGGTCTTTTCTCCAATTCTTTAAAGAGTGCCTCTAAGTCTTCTTCTGCGTTTAATAAGTCTGGATTGAGCCTTACCCGCTTTACTTTTTTTGGTTTATAGCGCTCTTTGACTTCTTCGTAAATAATGATGAGCTCCTTTTGCACCAGTGACTTGATGTATTTGTAGGCGCTTTTCAGTCCTAATGAGTCTGCAGCTTCTCGGTAGGTGAGTGAGTCATTATTGTCTAGGGCATTAAGGAGTAATAATTCTCTGTCATCAAGGGGGTAATCCGTGTCGTTCCAGTCTCTCTCTGGGTGCAGTTGAATTTTGGATTCACTACTTAGTTTGAGACCTGACGGAAGGGCAGCATTTAATACCTCACCGAGCGTACACATGTAGTAACCAGCTATCCACTTCATTAGCTCAGTTTGCTCTGGCGTTACTATCGGCTCAGCATCCAATACATCGAGAATGGGCTTGGCTACATAGATTTCAGGTGCATTTTGATGGATGTTATCGATAATACCGGTTACAACCTTCTGCCTACCAAATTGTACAATGACTCTGATGCCTGGCTGCAGTAATTCTAGAAATTCTTCAGGTATTCGGTAGGTAAATAGCTGAGGGATAGGTAGGGGTAAGGCTACATCTGCAAAGTAGACTTCGCTACCTTCCGGTGCATCAATATTAAGTTGTAGTTCCCCCAATCTGTGTTTCTAAGTCGCCTGAAAGTAAGCGTAATTCAAGTTAAAGATAGCAGTATGAATAAACAATTCCGACCAATTCAGGTCTAGTCCAGATTCAGTTGTTCAAATACCTTATTCACGTCATTTACCGGTAGCTGACACGCCTTATTATAGCAGAGATAGAAAGTGGGGGCTCCTTCAATTTCATCACGGTTTTGTAATAGCGATAGGTCTGATGACTGATTAGGTTTCTTACCGACTAACACATGATTGGGTATGAATCTCTGTTTGAGTTGGTGAATGGCCTGAGTCAATTCATTGCTTACTATTGCGATTTCAGCAGTAGGATAGGTTTTTTGACTATAGAAACTTGCCCAATGCGCTAAGTCTTGCGGTGCCATTGTAACGATTCTTTCTATTCGCTGTAGCATTGCATTGGCCATGGCCGTATAATCTTGGTTGTCTAAAACAAGGCCTAAATGATAAAGGTTTGTGGCCATCATGGCATTGGAAGATGGAATGACATTGTCGAAGATCTCTTTTTTTCTAGCGATTAAGGCTTCGGCAGTATTAGCGGTAAAGTAGAACAACTCTTCTTCTTGGTCGAAGAACTCGGTAATGGTTGTTTCAGTTAAGTTTTCAGCATGTCTAAGCCAAGATTCATCAAATGTGACTTCATACAATGCGATGAAAGCCTTTATTATGGCAGCATAGTCTTCTAAATAAGCATTAATGGTAGCGCGTCCGTTTTTATAATTTCGTTTCAATCGGCCTTTATCATATACATGATCTAAGATGAAACGCCCGTTCTTGAGCGCTAGGTCGATGAACTGTTTGTCTCCGAAAACTGCATAAGCATCGCACAGCCCTTTCAACATTAGCCCATTCCAACCCGTCAATATTTTGTCGTCAAGTCCTGGTCTCACTCGTTTAGACCTTTCTTTTAGAAGCTTAATGTGGCTGCAAGTAATGATATCTTCCAGTTCATCAATTTCCAAGTCATGTTGCTTTGCAAAGTCAATGTTCGCAATACTCCTGAAAGGGATGTTTTTCTGAGGCTCCCAATTGCCTGAGGTAATATTATAGAAGTCCATCATAAGGTCGGCATCGGCACCTAAGTACTCCTTAAACTCCTCTTCCGTCCATAAGTAGAACTTTCCCTCTTCTCCTTCACTATCTGCATCCAAAGCAGCATAAAATCCATTCTCTGGACTGACCATTTCGCGTTGCAACCAATCTATTGTCTGGTATACAGTCTGTTTGTATAGTGGGTTTTTAAAGACTTGATAGGCTTCAGTGTACAAACTCACGAGCTGGCCATTGTCATAAAGCATCTTTTCAAAGTGAGGGACGAACCAATCCATGTCGGTTGAGTAACGTGTAAATCCACCTCCGACTTGGTCGTATAATCCACCCCAAGCCATATGATTCAGGGTTCTTTCTACATGATTGAGCGATTCTTGGTTCTTATTAATTACCCCTTCTCGCAATAGAAAGCTGTAAGTAACCGGCATGGGGAACTTCGGTGCACGATTATTCCCTCCTTTATTTATATCAAAGTTTTCAGCAAACTTCTTCGCCATTTCCGATAGTTTGGCTTTGGTGAATTGCTGTTGAGTAGACTCAAGGCCATATTTTTCAACTTCACTTCTTCCGAGCGTTTGCATAAAGCCTGAAGCAGATTTCTCTAATTCGGTGCGTTGTTCTTTGAATACTTTGCTGATTTGATTGCAGAGCTGCGCCCATCCTTGAGGTGGGAAATAAGTACCTCCATAGAAAGGGCGTTGGTCGGGCAGGAGGAAAGCATTTAACGGCCAGCCACCCTGCAGCCCCATGGCATGAATGGCATCCATATAGACTTGGTCTACGTCCGGTCTTTCTTCTCTATCAACCTTGATACAAACAAAATGCTCATTCATAATCGCAGCAATATCATCGTTTTCGAAACTCTCACGCTCCATTACATGACACCAATGACATGCGGAGTAACCAATACTCACAATGATGGGCTTATCTTCCTTCTGAGCCTTTTCCAAAGCTTCTTTTCCCCAAGGAAACCAATCCACTGGGTTGTGCGCATGTTGCAATAAATAGGGTGACGATGCTTTCGCAAGCCGATTGGTGAATTGCTTATTGGCCATTAGATTTCATTTGTTGCTTTACCCCATTGATTTCATCTTTAACATCTAAGTGGTGGTTGAGTTTGTAGAGCTTGTCTAAAGTCTTTTGAAGGAATTTATGATGTTTATCACTCTCAGGGTTGAATGATCTATGCGATAAAGCGCGCGAAACTTTTTGCCATTCTCGAAGTGTCTTCTTGGTGTTTGAAACGCAAAATGTTTTTACGAAAATATCCCAGATGTAGTCTATCGCCTGTTCATTAGGGTGAATCAGGTCTTTTTCATAAAAGCGATAGTCCCTTAGGTCGTCTTGTAGAATCTCATAAGATGGAAAGTAATGGACGTTGTCGGCCATCTCCGATAGATAATGAGATGCGAGTTTCAAGACAGATTTGCTTGTGTTATTAAGGCTAAGTGTTTCGCGGGTATGTCTCACTGGGCTCACCGTCAGAAGAACCTGGACATCAGGATTAATGAGTTCTAACTTTTCTTTTACTCCCATGAAGCCCGTTACAATTTCTTCGACAGTCAATAAGTATTTGTTAAATCTCTTTTGAGGTTGTTTATGACAATTAGCCACTAACATTTGACTATCCTTGAGTTGATAAACCCATGCAGTGCCAAAAGTGAGCATTATCACTTTGGCCTTGCTCAAGTCTTCTTGAGTTTTTTCTAGTTGGACGCTGACGTTCTTGAGTAAATCATGCTCAGTTTTGGCTCTAAAAGACGAAGGGAGTTTATAATTATAAAACATTCCGTCCCTTTTCAATACTGCATTTTCGATAACGACCGAAGGTTCTATGGAGAAATCGAGCAGTTCGAATATCGAGAGTGGGTTGAAAATGGTACCAAAAGGGTTGACTTGCACCCTAAACTTATTTGAAACTAACCTTTGGCCAATCGTATCGGAAAAGCATGAGCCGAGCGTGATTAGCTGATCTTTATGGTCAATTGATAGGGGTATTTTTAGGTCTTCAATTTCTGTTCGAAACATATTCAAAGATAATCTATCTTTTTGGCTTCGTCTTTCTAAAATGCTATTGTATAATTTCTGTGCTCGGAAACTATGTAAACGGTTGCTTACGATTGCTGTTAAAACAAACGTTTGTTATTTGGAAGCTGTTGTTTTATAGGTAGTTATCGAGTTTTTTATGTGCAAACGTTTCACCACATTTTCTGGCTCGTGTTTGTGCTATATATCGAATGAGTGAACCTTTGTTGTGGAAATTATTATTGACATGAGCATTAAGAAACAATACTTAAAAACGAAGCCAGAGGCTAACGTAACATTTCAATTAGGTGCAGAAGTAGCTGCGCAAGCTGAAAAGGTAGCCATTGTAGGTGAATTCAACGATTGGGATACTTCCGGAATCGAAATGAAGAAATTGAAATCAGGTGCTTTCAAGGCGACTGTTAAACTGGAAACAGGTAAAGAGTATCAATTCAGATACTTAATAGATGGTCAGACTTGGGAGAATGATTGGGAAGCGGACAAATACGTTCCTAACAATATCACGTTTGAAGAAAATTCAGTAGTGACTGTTTAAGCTTCTTATAAAAGTCCATAGGTGGTTCTCGTTGAGAGCTCTAAAGCGGTCGTTGCCTTGACGACCGCTTTTCCATTTTAGAGGCATAAAAAAAACCGATCTTAGATCGGTTTTCGAATACTTTAATTCCCAATACTTACAGTCTCAGGTTTTACTCCGATAATCTGTAGTAATCTTTATTTCCTAAGCTGCTTAGGTACTCAGCTTTGTTGACAAGCTTTCTTAATTCAATATCTTCTTTTGGATCGCCACTGGCAATGAGATTGTTCTCATTATCATATACACTGATTTGAGCTTTTTCTTCTTCCATTTCCATGATGATGGCTTCTTCTAGAGACAATTCTTCTTCAGAATAGAACTGCTCGATTTCCGAGATCAATTCCATTTCGAGGCTAGACATTTCTCTATTATTCAGCTCACTTGATTTGACGTTACCGGCTTGAAGCATTGTAACGGCAGCTAGCATAATTGCGATTACTGCGCTGAAATTTCTAATGTTTGAACGACTGTTGTTTTTTGCTGAGTTGACTATTGGGCTTTTCATAATTGTTGTTTTTAACTGACCTGCCCAATAGTTTGCAATGCCTGTGCCAATAATTATAAAACACTGTTAATCAGATAATTAAAATTAAGTGAACGATTTTGAACGATTAAGTGTGTACTGAAAACGTACACACCTTGATTGCTTATGGTACACAATTGTTACAATAGCTCAGAGGTTTCTACCGGTGCAGAGCGTTTGGTTTTTGTTTGGTTATGCACTTATTACCTGACTTTTTACAAAGCTCAAATCAATGCTAATTTCAATAGCAATGTTTTCCAAGGTATCCAAAATGATTTGATTACCATCGACTGGTGTTTTTACACCAGAAAGAAAATCCCTGCTCAGTTCAAAAACACTATTTTGAAGATTCACTAAGAGCGGTTGAAGCCCCACTTTCTTAGATAGCCTAATTGTGCTAAGAATTTCTTCAAGGATTTGGCAGTCGTTATCTTTTTGGAATTGGCCAAACAGCATATCTAACTTATCATTCAATTTGGCCCCAATCAGTTCGTTATTCAGTTTTACATCCCACTTCAAAGTTTCGTCCACAAGTTCTTCCATGCGTTCAATATGGAAGTTGCCATTGGTGAAAAGGTCTTTGAACTCAATATTGATGACATCATCGATGTTTTGCTTTAATGTAGGTGGTATCTGTAGTTTCTGGCCTTTCATTACATTCAGAATGCCATAGTTTCGATCGTAGATCTTTCTATAGGAGTCGTAAGCCAGTTCTTCACTCTGTTCGAGGTATTGATTGACGAGCTTCATTTGTTCGTCCTTAAACATGCCAAAGAAGGAGAAGGTGTGTGCTCTGAATTTTTCCTTGATGATGTCTACTACTTCAGCCACATTACTTCGTTCAAAGGCTTGTATTAATGCGTTTGATATCGGGCTAAACTCTTCTGTAGAAAGCCGCTTACTTGTGCCGCCAATTAAATGGTGTTGGCCGAGGTAAATAACTACGAAACTAAACTCCTTGGTAGAGGTGGTAACTTTGGATTTAACCACTGTGGTACCGTAAGCTAACTTTTGAAGCCCAGCCGTTTTTCTTTCAAAAAAGATACTCTTACACCGATAATTCAGTACGGTGAGACTTTGCGGGTTATCTGCAAAGAGTGACGCCACCGCGTAGTGCATGCCTACTTGTGTAAGAGAAAGCTGATATGGTAAAATGTTTTTCAGGTAAATGTCCTTACCGTTGCCTTCGCTTGCTACGTTACTTTCCGCTTTTGCGAGGTCTTCGATAAAGGCTTCCTCAAAACGCTCATCAGATTCACTTTCAGCTAATTGGATGGCCCTACAGGCATATTGCAATATTTGAAGCGTTTCTATCCCTGAAACATCGTTGAAGAACCAACCGCAACTGGTATACATGAGCATGGCGTTTCGCTGCATTTCAAGCATACGCATTACATGCGTTCTTTCTGTGTCGGAGAGTGTTTTGTCAATATGCTTTTTTAAGAATCGACTGAGGTTTCCTTTGGACCTATCTAGGATTACACGGATGTAATCATTTCGCATGGCCCATGGATCTTTGACTAGGCCTTTGAGCCCATCTTCGTAAATGGTCATCATTTTGTCCCTAGCGTTGTCGAGGGCAGTTCTCAATGGCTCTCGCCACTTCTGGTGCCAATTACCTTCTCCACCAGTATGACAGCCACAGTTACTTCTCCACCGTTCTACGCCATGAACACAACTCCATGAACTATTTTCATGAATTTCTACTTCGTACTCTGGCTCAAATAGTTCTAAGTACTGCCCGTAGTTGGTGAGCTTCGTAAGCTTGTTCTCTTCAATATATCGTAGGCAGTAGGCGAGCGCCATGTCACCATTTTTGTGGTGGTGGCCGTAGCTTTCTCCATCGGTGGCAATGTGAACAAATTCTCTTTCGTCCGTATCGCGAAATCCTTCCATGAGGTCTTCGGCAAATCGCTTGCCATCTTGGAGAATACCCTTGAAGGCTACGTTCTGAGATCGTTGACCATCGTAAAAGAAAAGGGCTATACGCTTTCCGTTAGGTAGTTTATAACTGTAGTGTTTATTAGGGTCTATGCCTTCGATCCAGTCCTTCGATCCAATTTTTCGGTACCTAGCAGCTTGGCGCGGGGCTAATAAAGAATATTTAATTCCTTGATCGCTCATTAGCTCCAAAGTTTCAGTATCTACGGCAGCCTCTCCCAGCCACATGCCTTCTGGCATTCTACTGAAACGCTTTTTAAAGTCATCTATGCCCCAAATGATCTGAGTTTCTTTGTCTCTTCTATTCGCCAAAGGCATAATCATGTGATTATAAACCTGTGCTACAGCAGAGCCATGGCCACCAAAATTATCCATACTCTCTTTGTCCGAGTCTAGGATGGCTTGGTAGGTAGTAGGAGCATGTTGCTCCATCCATGATAATAGGGTAGGGCCAAAATTGAAACTGATCTTGGAATAGTTGTTAACGATGTCTATGATCTTTCCTTGATCGTTAAGTACTCTTGAGAAGGCATTCGGATAATAACTCTCTCTAGTAATTCTTTCGTTCCAGTCGTGATATGGGAATGCGCTGGGTTGGATTTCTATCTTTTCTAACCACGCATTCTCTCTCGGGGGCTGATAAAAATGCCCATGTATACATAAATACCTATCCATCAATTGCTTTCTCTACTTTTTCTTTTTTGCAGCTACCGCTTTTTTAGGTGTAGCTTTTACTTGCTTTAGCATAATAACTGCCAGTGGTGGTAGTTTTAGATCGAGTGAATTTGGTCGACCATGCTGAGGCTCTTTTTCAGACTTAATAATGCCTTCGTTCTTAATGCCACTGCCCCAATATACTGTTTCATCAGAATTAAAAACTTCTTCCCAGTTGCCAGCATTAATTCCGATACGGTAGCTCTCTCTTACTACTGGCGTAAAATTGCAGACTACTACAATATCATCCTCTGGGTTTTTACCCTTACGGATATAGCTCAGGGCTGAATTTTGGCTATCGTTTAGCTCTATCCATTCAAATCCTTCTGCACTAAACCCGTGTTCATATAGGGCTGGTTCGCCTTTGTAAACGTGATTTAATGTCTTGGTGAATTCTTTCATTCCCTTGTGTGGCTCAAACTCCAACAAATCCCAAGGAATAGAATAATCATGTTGCCATTCAGTTGTTTGCCCTATTTCACAGCCCATAAAGACAAGCTTAGTGCCTGGGTGAGTGTACATGTATGCGTATAGCAAACGCAGGTTTGCGAATCGCTGCCATTCGTCACCCGGCATTCTGTCAATAATTGGCCCTTTACCATGTACCACTTCATCATGTGAAATGGGCAGCATAAAGTTCTCTGTGAATGCATAGTTCAAACTGAACGTAATATCATTTTGGTGGTACTGACGATAGAATGCATCTTTCTTGAAGTACTCAAGTGTATCATTCATCCAACCCATCATCCATTTCATGCCAAACCCGAGACCTCCAAGGTAGGTGGGTCTAGAAACAGCCGGCCAAGCGGTGGATTCTTCCGCAATGGTTTGTACACCTTCTAGTTGGCTATAAACAGTTTCATTCAGTTCTTTTAAGAAAGAGATTGACTCCAGGTTTTCTCGTCCACCATGTATATTAGGAATCCATTCTCCTTCTTTTCTTGAATAGTCTAAGTAGAGCATAGAAGCCACTGCATCAACCCTTAGTCCATCGGTATGAAAAGTATCAAGCCAGAACATGGCACTACTGATAAGAAATGCTCTGACCTCATTTCTACCAAGGTTGAAAATGTATGAACTCCAGTCAGGGTGATAACCTTGTCTAGGGTCGGCATGCTCATAAAGGTGTGTGCCGTCAAAATTGAAAAGACCGTGTGCATCACTCGGAAAATGGGAGGGAACCCAATCCAGAATAACGCCAATCTCAGCTTTGTGGAAAGCATCAATCATAGCCATGAAATCTTCTGGCGTGCCATATCTTGAAGAGGGCGCAAAGTAACCTGTACATTGATAACCCCAAGAACCGAAAAATGGGTGCTCCATAACGGGAAGAAATTCGACATGGGTATAGCCCATTTCTTTGGTGTAATTGACCAGTTCCTTTGCTAGTTCTTTATAGGAAAGCGATTCGCCATTTTCTTTTCTTTTCCAAGAGCCCAAATGCACTTCGTAAACTGAATAAGGCTGATTCAGCGCATTTCTTTCTTTTCTAGCTTTGAGCCATTTGCTGTCTTTCCATTTGTAATCAACCTCCCAGACAATAGAGGCTGTTTTGGGTGGAACTTCCCAGTGTATAGCGAAAGGATCGCCTTTTTCAAGCACCTGTCCGAAGCTATTAGAATGGATTTTGTATTTGTAGACGGTGCCTTTCTCGATTCCTTCTACAAAACCTTCCCAAATACCAGAGCCATCCCATCGTGGATATAATTCATAACCTTCACCATTCCAAAAGTTGAAATCACCAATGACCTGAACTTTCTCTGCGTTGGGTGCCCATACTGCAAATTGGGTTCCTTTCTTTCCGTCAACTTCAATGAGCTTTGAGCCTAATTTTTCATAGAGCTTAAAATACTTGCCGGATTTGAATAACTCACCATCAAAATCTGTCAATAAAGAGTGTGCAGTTGTATGCTGATGTTGTTCCATAATTAGTCTTCTAATATTTGTCTGATACCAGTTAATGGGATAATGACCCAGTCAGGTCGAGCTTTTAGCTCATAGCCAATTTCGTAAACCGCTTTTTCAAGTAGGTGATATTTCAAAAGATATTTGATTTCCGACTCATACCCAATATCTAAATTTCTGTGCATAGCAGTTGTAACATACTTATTAAGAAATACTGCGGAAATGGCGTGGTAATACTTTTCTCCCGCCTCAAAGAGCTCTTCTTGTGAGAGTTTGAAGTTGTTTTTGGAGCCAAAGATGGTTGCATAAACGGCATAGTGAAAGCTTCTTAACATGCCGGCTACATCTTTGAGTGGTGTCTGTTTGACTTTACGGTCTCGTATAGTGCTTTCAGGTTCTCCTTCATAGTCTATTACATAGAAGTCATCGGCTTCATTCATAAGAATTTGCCCTAAGTGAAGGTCGCCATGTATTCTTATTCTGCTACTGTTTAACTCTACTTCTTCAAAGGCCAAAAACTGTGAGGTGATGGTTTCACGCTTAGCGATAAAATCTTCGGCATAGGTTCTTGCCAAACCTTTTAGCTTGTCAAGATTCTCTTCTACTAGAATGAAACGGGCGTTTACCTGATATAAGATTCTATTTTTTAACCAAACCGTATAGTCACCATTAAAAGGAATAGGATTGAATTTGGTGTCCACCTTGTTACGAAATAGTGCTACGTGCATTTCCGCAACCCGAAGTGCCATTTGCTCTACTTTAGCCAGTACATCATCACCGATCAAAAGTCTAAAATCTGACTTTAGATCCTCTGGACTTTTGAAATCAAAGCTCTTGATGGATTGAATGTCAGGGATATCAATTTCCGTTGCCTCTATCCGGTCGAAGTAGCCCTTCATCATTTCTAGGGTATGATTCCATGCTTCGCCTATGTTCTCCACCTTTTCTTGCATGATACCAATGGAGAGCGTAGCATACTGGTTCTTTATCCAACTAATGCTACCACCGTATTTAGGGCTGTTTTTGAAGTCGCTATCGTCAGAAAGGAATTTTGTTAGTTCTAAATCTGGATTGTCATCTTGAAAGAGCCTTCTATAGACTTTAAAAAAGAACTGACCATTGTATTCTATTGAGGTATTACTTTGGTCGAAGCCCATTACTTGAGAGCTCTCATAAGGAGGGCTTGACCTCAATACTTTCCCTCTTTCGAAAATGAGTTTGGTCGTACCGTTGGTTATTGTTTTCTGCGATATGATTTGCTCATACAGAGACTTGCGGAAAGTCTCGTAATACAGTGCGTCAATGATCGATCCCTTTTGTCCACCAACCTCTGTCGCATGGACTTTGCCTTTCTCCTCAATTGCAACAGCCTCGTTTACGAAAGCGAGTGTCATAAAGTAGTATTCGGTGAAGCCAGCTTTAAAGTTTATCTCTATGGTGATGAAATAGACTGTTTCATCATTATCCATTTCGAATGGCATATATTGCTCAATTCTAAACGTCTTTGCTTTCTGCGTCTTAGCAGCATACCATCGTGTGGTCATCATATAAGCGGGGAGTATTTCACCACTTAATTGGGTTCTGAACGCTTCCTCTTCAAAGAGTTGCTCCCAAGTCTTTTTTGATTTTACTGCTTTGGCCGACATCGCTACAACTTAGTAATGAATTGAAAATATATGATAGGGCACTTGATAAGGATCAAGCTCCACAAAGTTCCATTCTTGATTCCAGATATAACTATTGCCTGTAACCAAGTCAGTCATGCGCATAGGAGTGTCACCTGTTATGCCCATTTTATGTCGAGGTACCTGAACCCAACCGCCTTGCTTGTTGTATGGGTCTAAATTAACCACGCAAAGTATATTGTTTTCTTTGTCTTCGCTTTGTTTAAAGTAGGCCAGCACCTGATCGTTTTCTATCGTGCAGAAATCGATATTGTTGGTAAACTGAAGAGCAGACTGCTCTTTTCGGATTTGATTAATTCTAGTGATAAGTTGTGTGAGCTTACTGGTTTTTGTCCAGTCCCATTGCCTCACTTCATACTTCTCAGAATTTAAGTACTCTTCTTTGCCGATATATGCAGCGTTATCAGTTTGCTCATAGACGGGACCGTACATGCCATAATTTGATGAAAGCGTGGCTGCCATCATATGTCGAACGATGTAGAGGTTTTCGTTGCCTCCTTGAAGTATCCAAGGGTTAATGTCTGGGGTATTAGGCCAGAAGTTCGGCCTGAAGTAGTCTTTCATTGGACCCTTAGCAAGCTCAGTCATGTATTCGATGAGTTCGGCCTTGTTATTCCGCCAAGTGTAATAGGTATAGCCTTGGCTGAAACCAATCTTGGCCAAGCGCTGCATGGTTTTAGGTTTGGTAAAGGCTTCGGCCAAAAAGAGGACATCTTGATCGACTTTCTTTACTTCAGCAATTAGGTACTTCCAAAAACCGAAAGGTTTCGTGTGCGGGTTGTCTACTCTGAATATTTTAATGCCTAGCTTATTCCAGTAGAGGACTATGCTGACGAACTCATCCCACATCGGTTCCCAATCTGCCGATTCAAAGTAGATAGGGTAAATGTCTTGATATTTCTTTGGTGGATTTTCAGCATACTGAACCGTATTATCTGGTCGCCATTTGAACCAAGATGGATGCTCCTTCACATATGGGTGATCTGGTGAGCATTGCAGTGCAAAATCCAAAGCGATTTCAATACCGCTTTCTGAAGCTTTTTTTACTACTTTTTTAAAATCTGCTAGTGAGCCAAGCTCTGGTAATATGTCTTTGTGACCGCCTTCTTTGTTGCCAATGGCCCAAGGCACTCCGACATCATCAGGAAGCGGGGTAGTGGTGTTGTTTTTACCTTTTCTATGTGCAGTGCCAATCGGATGAATCGGGGGGAAATAAATGACATCAAAGCCGAGTTGTTTTACATAAGGAATTACATCTAGGCAATCTTTAAACGTACCGTGTTTTCCTTCTTTCTTAGCCGTAGACCGTGGAAAGAACTCGTACCAAGAGCTGAACAATGCCTTTTGTCTATCTACATGTAGTGGCAGTTCTTTTTCATAAGTGGTTGCAAATTCTTTGGTTGGGTTACTCTCGAAAATATGATGAAGCCTTTTTGATTGGGCTTCGGCAATTCCATAGTTGTACTTATCTGCTGATTTGAAGGATTCAATCAGTCCTTCCAAATACTCTTTTTCGTCTTTAGCTGATTTAAGAGCTGTTTCTAAGTATTGAATGCCATCCAACAATTCCACGTCCACATGCTGTTTGTCTGCAATCTTTCGCTCGATGTTGTGTTGCCATGTCAATGGGTAGTCAACCCATGCCTCTACGGTGTAGGTGTAGTTACCTTGCTTCTCAACGGTGAATTCTCCAGAGAACACATCATTTTCAGTCAGGTGCATGGGTGCGTACTTCCAAGTTCGGGCATTCCCAAACTTGTATTTTATGTGTGCATTAAGCACATCGTGTCCGTCAGCGAGGATGTCTGCCGATACTTGAAAGGTTTGACCGACCGATCTTTTAGCGGCATGTTGACCGCAATTGATTTCAGGGGAAACGTTTTCAATAACAACTCTTTTTTGTCCTGATTTCATGATAATGTGGTGGCTAGTGGGTTCTTGGTTGATTATTGTTCAGTTCAGGCTGAGATTAAGCTTCTGATTCACTGGGAAATAAGGCAAAAATGATGTGGTATTCAAGCCTTGAGAGATGAATTATTGTGCAAACGGTTGCCTATTGAATAGAGGCGTGGTTTATAGAATAGTGATGATGCAGATAGCCATTCATTTGTCTCACAAAAAAAGCCTGTTCATGCAAATGAACAGGCTTTCTATTATCTGTCTTATGTCTTACTCAGCGACTACTGCAAATTTCAAATCTTTCTTCACCTCTTTGTGAAGGTCGATTTCTAATTCGTATTCGCCTAACATTTTTACTTCTCCTTTGAAAGAGATTTTCTTTCTGTCAACATCAACACCTCTAGCTTTCAAAGCATCAGAAATTTGCAAAGTAGTAACTGCACCAAATATTTTGCCGCTGTCTCCTGCTTTTGCTTTAATTTCGAGAGCAGCATCACCGATTGCGTCTGCAATTGCCTGAGCGTCTCCTTTGATCTTATCTGCTTTGTGAGCTGCTTGCTTAATGTTTTCAGCAAACATCTTTCTGTTTGACTCGCTTGCTAATACAGCAAAGCCTTGTGGAATTAGGTAATTTCTACCGTATCCTGGTTTTACGCTTACAGTGTCGTTCTTGTAGCCTAAACCTTTAATATCAGTCTTTAATATAACGTCCATTTTTTCTTTACAGTCTAGGGTTTACTTTAATCCGTCAGCTACGTAAGGCATCAAAGCAATATGTCTTGCTCTTTTCACAGCCTGAGTCACTTTCTTTTGGTATTTCAAGCTTGTACCAGTAAGTCTTCTTGGAAGAATCTTACCTTGCTCGTTTACGAAGGCCATCAAGAAATCTGGGTTCTTGTAGTCTACGTATTTGATACCGTTTTTCTTGAAGCGGCAATACTTTTTACGTTGCTGCTCTCTGTTGATTGGTTCATTTACTAATGTCATGCTGCTGCCTCCTCTTTCTTTTTCTTGTTAAAAGCGCCACTTTTTCTTCTTGCGTTGTACTCAACTGCGTGCTTATCTAAAGACACGGTTAAGAATCGCATGATTTTTTCGTCTCTCTTGAATTCTACTTCAAGAGTCGCTACTGTTGCTGGGTCGGCTTTGAACTCAATCAGGTTATAGAAACCAGTAGACTTATGTTGGATGGCGTAAGCCAACTTTCTAAGTCCCCATCGTTCTAAGTTCACGATCTCTGCTCCGTTATCTTTCAGGAGTTGTTCGTAATTGCCGACAGCATCCTTCATCTGCTCATCAGACAAAACGGGATTTAAAATGAATACTGTCTCGTAATTGTTTAACATTTTCTAATGTATTTGTTTTTCGGCCTGCAAAGATATGAATTACTCTTTAAAAATCCGACTCATGTAAAAGATTGTCACAGAATTAATTGGCACGCATTCCATTTCGTATTTTCGAGCAAGTATAATATGCATTGGGTTGAAAAAACGCACGAATAGACCTCTTATCGCCATTTTGTCCATACTGATCATTCCGGTGATTGTTTATGGCGTTTTCGAATTAAACTCCCTAACCGTTGACGAACGTGAATTAGAGAAAATATATGAGCGTCAATTAGAGTCAGTTTTGTTCTCAATCAATCAAAGTATTCAGGACAAAGTCTCTAGTATTACTACAGATTTAGAAAGGGATATCGAATTAGTCGGGGATGATAGGTTAATGGAGGAACTCTCTTCTTATGTATTTTTCAAGGGATTGTATTTAAGAGGAGTCACAGATTGGTCTGCTCAGCTCCTAACCACGGAGGAGACTTTTGACGATGTTTTTGTGGGGAAGGCGGATAGTCTTTATGACGCCAATTCATCGGTTGTGGCTAGGCTAGTGCGCTATAAGGAATCTGGCGACTTTCTGAAAATTGAAAATGGGTCAGAACCATTTTTTCATAAAGGTACTGAGCTAGACTACTTCTTTTTTGTCTTAGGGAAGGGCGAAAATGCAAAGTTTGCCATTTACTTTTTCGACCCAGTATTAATGATAGAGCAGTATTTGGTGCCCAAATTTCAGGAGATAGCACAAGATGATTTCGTGCTTTCCTGCACAAGAATTTCTGATGACTATCTTGTCTATTCTACTGCGGAGAACATTTCTGGTACCTATGAGAGTGAGCCCATTGACCTACTCCCCAAATTTGAAATTGGTATTGACCGAGCGGGAGGAACCGTGGAGGAGGCCGTCAACAAAAGAAAAAATCAAAGCTTATTAGCCTTGGGCCTTCTAATGGTGGTCATGATACTGGGTATATTTCTCGTATTTCGAAATATTCAACAAGAGATGAAACTGGCGCAAAAGAAGGCCGACTTTGTTTCAAATGTCTCACATGAAATTAGAACCCCTTTGGCGCTCATTAATATGTTTGCAGAAACCCTACTCATGGATCGGGTCAAAACAGAAGAGAAGAAGAAAGAATACTACGGAATCATTACTAAGGAAGTGAGTCGCTTGACCAACATGATCAACCGAATTCTCAGTTTCTCAAAAATAGAGGCTAGTAAAAGGACATATGAGAAAAGACCGCTCGACTTGAATGTCATTGTGAATGACGTTTTCAATACTTATTCATATCACTTAGAGAATAATGGTTTTCAGTATGAGCTTAATTCCTATCAAGGAGCGCTTAATATCAATGCAGATCAAGAGGCCGTGATTGAGGTTTTGGTGAACCTGATTGATAATGCGATGAAATATAGTCTTGATACTAAGGAAGTGGTTATTGAGACTGGTTTGAAGGGTAAAAGTGCCTTTGTTTCTGTGGAGGATCACGGTATGGGTATACCTAAGAATCAATTAGATAAGTTATTTGAAAAGTTCTACCGTGTGCCCAATGGGGATGTTCATGATACTAAAGGTTCGGGTCTCGGACTAACTATTGTAAAGCATATCATGGAAGCGCACAATGGCGAAGTAGCGGTTCAAAGTACTCAAGGTAAAGGGAGTACGTTTAAATTATTTTTCCCACTAGATAAAGACGAAGATGCCTAGTATTCTGATCGTTGAAGATGAGCCGGCAATGCGCCTTGGCCTAAAAGACAATCTTGAGTTTGAATCCTATGATGTTGAGGTAGCCATTGATGGTGCTGAAGGCTTAGAGAAAGCGAAAAACGGAAGTTTTGACTTAATCATATTAGATGTAATGATGCCGAAAATGTCCGGCTTTGACGTCTGTAAAGCCATCCGGAAAATGGGCGTAGTTACACCGATTATATTTCTAACAGCAAAGAGTGAAGAGATTGATAAGGTCTTGGGCTTAGAATTGGGAGCTGATGACTACTTAACAAAGCCCTTCAGCTTGAGAGAATTGATTGCGCGTGTAAAAGCAATTCTGCGCAGGATTAAAGCCCCTGAGCATACATCTACCACTGGCCCTGTATCAATAGGTAACCTTACGGTTGACTTTTCACAGTTCACCGCTAAGAATAAAGAAGGAGATGTACGAATGTCTCATAAGGAGTACGAAATCCTTCAATACCTAACCGAACATAAGAATGAAGTAGTCAGTCGATACGATTTGTTAAATAAAGTTTGGGGTTATGAAAGTCAGCCCACCACCAGAACTGTTGATAATTTTATGCTTCGGCTGAGACAGAGAATAGAAGAAAATCCTAATGATCCTAAGTATATATTAACTGTACACGGGGTGGGGTATAAATTCATAAATAATTGATAATTAGTTAGTTGTTGAGGGTTTTGATTTACTATGACATTTTGTGACATCTCTTTACCCTAACATGACATACACCTTTGATAAGCCTCGTATGTTTGAATAGACAACAACGAAGCCCAAGGGCAAAAACAAATTACAACTAAACTAATAACTGACTAATCGCTCTAAGAAAGGGGCGGTTAGTTTTTTGAAACGCGAACAGATGTTAAAGAAATTATTTACGATAGCGCTACTGTTGGTCACAGTAGTTATCAATGCACAAGACCTTGATCGGCTGCTCAATCTTAGAGGAGATTGGAAGTTCTCTATAGGCGATCATAAAGAATGGTCTGAAGTGGACTATGACGATTCTGATTGGGAAGAAATTTATGTGCCTAGAAGATGGGAGAGAGAAGGGTTCAATGGTTACGATGGTTATGCTTGGTACCGAACAAAATTCAGCGGTGATGAACTTGAGAAAGAAGGTGCTCATTATTTAAGATTAGGTTACATCGATGATGTGGATGAAGTTTTCTTCAACGGTGTTAAAATTGGTTTTTCAGGAGGCTTTCCACCTAACTATTATACTGCATGGAACGCGCAGCGGGAGTATCGTATTCCAAATGAATTACTGAATTATAATGGTGACAATGTGATTGCTGTTAGAATTTTCGATAAAGGAGGAGAAGGCGGTATTTACAGTGGAGAAGTGGGCTTATTAGTGGCAGACGCAGCATATAACGAGGTTTACTCTTTGGAAGGAATTTGGAAAATATCTAGAAGAGATCGAGATGAGTTTTCTTCGATTGGTTATGATGACAGCCGGTGGGAAGACATAGTTGTGCCATCTAATTGGAAAACAATTGGAATGAGAGACTACAGAGGCTTTGCCTGGTACAGGAAAGAATTTGTGATACCTGAAGGGGGGAAAGAGACAGATTTTACTCTCGTTGGCGGCTATATTGATGATTTCGATGAGATATTTATTAATGGCTTCAAAATAGGAGAGACTAACGATGGCCGAAGAATAGGAGCATCTAGGAGTTTTAGAGAGCTTAGGATTTATGATATTCCAAAAGGGCTACTCAAGGCAGGCAAGAATACAATCGCAGTTAGGGTAGAAGACTTGGGAGACAACGGAGGGATTTATGAAGGCCCTGTCTCAATAGTGCCAAATAAGATTTTGACCAAGTTTACCCGAAAGTCTAGCTTTTGGCGCTAAGCTAAGCCACTGATTTGCAGAATGACCTGATCATTCAATTCATGTTCACCCTCGAAGGTTATCACCTCGGGGGTAACGTTTATATGAGCCGCAATGGCAGCTTGCTCCTCAATTCTGCTGGCTGTTAAATACTGGTCATTCAGACCATATATGAGTAGACACTGCTTATCTGACAGCTTTCTTTGACTTTCCAATGGAGGTAAGTCGGGTGGAAAAATTCCAGCCCACAAGACTAAGCGATCGAAGGTTACATTAGTTTGAGTTGCAAAACGAGAGATTGTCGCGGCACCTTGCGAAAACCCGAGTAATGTTACTTTCACATTTGAACTCAGCTTAGATTTGACTTCGTTCATAGTAGCGGTCAGAAAAGTCAAATAGTTTTGAATATCCGAGGCTCTATCTTCTTTGGTCATCCAGGTGGCGCCAACTCGACCCGTGAAACCTTCCAAGTAGTATCTAAAAAGTCCTTCAGGAGCAACTATTAAGTGTTTCCCGTCATTAAGCGACTCAAATTTTCTAATAAAGTACTTGGCCAATTGTCCGTGTCCGTGGCAAACAAACCAAAGGTGTTCTATTTGGTCACTTGGCTGGCCCAGAGTTTCATATCTACCATTAAACTCGAAAGAAATTCTATTCTCCATTAGTCTCTCAATTGATCGGCTGAAAACTTAAAGGGAAGCAGGTTATCAATTGATCTAGACATCAATATATCTCCTGAGCCACCGGTCAGATATACTTCAATTGATTCAGCCTGATCGTTTTCATATTCACTCATCACTTGCCTACAGCTACCACAAGGGGCTGGTATGTTGTCTGTGTTGGCATCCATTTTCAACGCGGCAATGGCCACTTTTAAAATGCTAGCGGCTGGATTATTGGCTTTAGCCGAAAAGAACGCAACACGTTCGGCACAAAGCCCAGAGGGGTATGCAGCATTTTCTTGGTTGTTGCCTAAAACTATGGAGCCATCAGACAGTAGTAGGGCTGCCCCAACTTGAAAGTCTGAATAGGGAGCCCGAGCGTTCTTTGCGGCTGCTCTGGCTTCTTTGATCAGATCATTTACCTGAGGCGTTAATTCAGATTGTTGGAATATGAGAAGCGAGACTTCTTGCTTAAGTTCTTTTGCCATGTAGTAATGTGAAGCGGATAGGAAGATACGAATCTTTTGAAGTTAGGTTGTTTGTGAAGCAATTCAATTAATGATTTGAACTTCCATCCCTTTTTGCCTATTTCAAGATTAAACGAATTCATCTATGGATCACATCTTAGTTTTAGGGGCTGGCCGCTCAGCTACTTCACTTATTTCATATTTACTCAAAGAAGCTAGTGCCAAAGGTTGGACGGTCACTGTGGCTGATTATGCACTTCAGCTGGCTGAAGAGAAAGTAGATGGTCATGCCAGCGGAAAGGCAGTGGCTTTTAATATTAACAAAGAAGATGAACGAGAGAGCTTGATTCAACAGAGTGATGTTGTGATTTCGATGCTTCCGGCATCTTTTCACCCAGTGGTAGCCGAGACATGTTTGAAGTTTGGAAAGCACTTGTTGACGGCTTCTTATGTCTCTGATGACATGTCTGGACTTGATGAGCAGGCCAAGGCTAAAGGGCTACTCTTTCTAAATGAATGTGGACTTGACCCAGGAATAGACCATATGTCTGCTAAAAAGGTGATAGATCATATTCGAGAAGAAAAAGGACTTCCACTCAAAGCATTTGAATCGTTTACGGGCGGCCTCTTGGCACCGGATGTAACGGATGATAATCCGTGGCAATATGGCTTTACTTGGAACCCGAGGAACGTAGTGCTAGCAGGTCAGGGAACCGTGAAGTTCATACAGGAAGGCCGATATAAGTATATTCCTTATACTAAGCTTTTCAGACGGATTGAAATGATACATATTCCGGGTCATGGATACTTTGAAGGTTATGCAAACAGAGATTCTTTGAAATATCTCGATGTTTATGGGTTGCATGGTATTAGCACTTTGTATAGAGGAACGCTACGTAGGGCAGGGTTTTCAAAAGCTTGGGATGTTTTTGTGCAGCTTGGTGCAACTGACGATACTTATCAAATGGAGCATGTTGCTGAAATGACGCATCGCCAATTTATCAATTCATTTTTATCCTATAATCCAGATGACTCGGTCGAACTAAAACTGGCCCATTATTTAAAATTAGAAATAGATGGGCCAGAAATGCATAAACTTAACTGGTTAGGCATGTTTGAAGAAGAAGCTATCGGTTTGATGAAAGGAACGCCTGCCCAAATTCTTGAACATATTCTAAAGAAGAAGTGGACGATTGGGCCAGACAAGAAAGATCAAATTGTAATGTGGCACCTCTTTGACTACGAAGAGAATGGTCAAACGAAGCGGATTAGGTCCGCCATGGTAACTACGGGAGAAAATGCAGTAGATACTGCGATGTCAAAGACTGTAGGACTCCCATTGGGCATTGCCACAAAGCTATTGATGGAAGGAAAAATAGCGGCTCGAGGTGTTCAGATTCCAATTACTCCTGAGTTCTACAATCCAATCCTTGATGAGTTAGATACACTCGGCTTCGAGTTTGTGGAAGAGGAAGTCGTTTTAAATTAGCTTTTAGAGATTTAAAAAGTAATTGATCATCGTCCATATGCTATGACGCCCATCGCCTTGCGTAAAATCGTCTAGGCGATAGTCAAAGCCTATTTCTATTTTGTTTTTGGCATTGAAGTAATAGCCCAGTGCAGTAGATAATCTTTGTTCCCAGTCCCAGTCTGAGTTTTGGACACTGGCTATCTGTTCGACAGAGGAAATAGAGTACCACTCTCTATCATTAAGCGTTTGTCCTTGTAAGGGTACTTCGCCAGAAAAACGATACCTGAGTCTAACTTGCATAGACGCTTCAGTCGAAAAAGTTTGATCAGTTCTGAAGCGATGACCAAACCTAGCCCCAAGCCCTCTTCGTGTATAAGACACTTGCTGAAGGCTGCGATAGACCAAACTGCCATCGACAAACCGAGTCATACCTCCGGCAGCGAGCGACCAGTTTGGGTTTAAACGATAGCTGACGACCATTGTGAGGTCAGTCCTTACGTAGTTATAGCGGTAATTAAAAGATTCAGTTCCTCTTTTCGTAAAGCCGAGCTGCATTGATTCTACTTGGCCTGTTAGTCTAAACTGATCATTCAATTTATAAGAAACGGATACTTCGGGTAACCAGCCAATAGATGTCAGTGACTGAGAATTTGCAGTGATCGGAATACTCAAAACTAAAATGAAGAGGAGCCTTTTCATTAATAGTCTAGGTTGTCGGTTGGTCTTAATACAATTCTTCTTTTACGCAACAGAGTTCCTTGCATATCGAATAGCCCTTCCCAAATTCCCTGTTCGTCATCAATTTTTGCCCTAAAGACTATTTCGAACCTAATAGTAATTTGTGATGGGTCATTATTCAAAATCGCATGCTGTACTAATCCAGGTGATGTGCCTGTCCATTGCTCTTGGAGTTTTACGATTTTGAATTTTTCAAATTGATGAAACGATTCAGCGAGTGCTTCTTTAGTCGACATAGGAAGCTTCTTTAGCTTTTTATCTATTTCAACATCTTCAAGGAAACCTTCTTCGGAAAACTCTACGCTGAGGGTAGTGCCGAGTGCCTTAAACTTGGCCTCATAGCTTTTTTTGCCTGATGTTACTTCTTGGTACCAACGAATTCTCTTAGCATCGGGAAAAGACGTGTTGATCCAGTTAACAGAAGCTTGAGGGATAACGGTTGATTTGACTCGCGTTTCACGTTCTATTTTGATTTCTTGACTCAGCGCTGGAAGACTTATGCAAGCGGCAAGTAATAGGATAAGGATAGAGCTTCTAAAATGCTTCATAATAAGCAAAACTAAATATCATCGAATTAGTTCGTAATCAATTCCACACTAACCACCTTTTTTCTTCTTCTTATCCTTCCGTTTAAAGAGGTTGCCTATCTTCTTAAAGAGCCCTTCTTTTTTCTTGGGTTCGGCAGTTCTTGTCTCATTTTTGAATTCTAATATCTGTGGCTTTTCATTGTTTACAAAGACCCTATTCAGAAGCCCTTCTTTCTTTTCTGGGATGCAGCTTAGCTTATTCAGTGTGTTGATTGATGCAGTGGGGAAACGGACTTTAGTGTAGCGGTCAAACTGACTGTCTGCATTCATCTTCTGTTGTAATAGCCCAAAAATGGGTAACGCAGAATTAGCACCTTGTCCCATGGCAGTGGTACGAAAACCGACCCTATGATCGTCTGCGCCCACCCATGTCACTGTAACGAGTCTTGGTGTAAGCCCTACAAACCAGCCGTCTTTATTGTCTTGTGTTGTTCCTGTTTTACCTGCAATATCATTTTGTAGACCGTAGCGCTGTCTTAGTCTTTGTCCTGTTCCCTCCTCAATAACTCCCTTCATCATTTCAATCATAATTTCTCGCGTTTCCTTCGATAATACGGGCTCTTCACCTACTTCAGGTGAGAAGGAAGCGAGCACCTTACCTTTCGAGTCTTCTATGCGAGCAATGAAATACGGGGAAGCTGGTTTACCAGCGTTGAGAAAGCTCGTATAAGCCTTGGCCAATTCCATCACAGTTAATTCTGCGGTACCTAAAGCAATAGATGGAACCTCGGGTATGGACGACTCAATTCCCATTTGATGCGCGAGCTCAATCACATTGTTTATGCCTCCATCTTCCATCACTTTTACGGCTACAGTATTCACAGAGCCACTAAGTGCGGCTTTCATTGAATAGCGTCTATCATAATCAGGGTCGCCTGAATTGGTAGGCGTCCAATTGTTATAGTTAGCATAAGTCACTTGTCTGGCCGAGTAGAATTTGCAAGGCTCAACACCATTCTCTAGCGCAGTGGCATATACTATGGGTTTGAAAGTTGAGCCGACTTGTCGCTTACTTTGCCTCACATGATCATATTGGAAATGCTCGAAGTTGATTCCTCCGACCCAGGCTTTTACCTGACCATCGAATGGACTTACAGATAGAACCCCTGCATTGAGAAATTTTTTGTAATGACGAATGCTATCTAAAGTACTGGCCTGAACTATTTTTTTTCCTTCCCAATCCCAGAGTTCCACATTATGCTTCACATTCATTGAATCAAGAATTTGTTGCTCTGATAACCCTTTTGTCTTAAGTCGAACGTAAGTTTTTGACTTACTAAGTTCTGATTTTATGATGTCACTATTCTTTAGCCAAGGTGCACTTTGTCCGTAACTCTTTTCAAAGTCTGCTTGCAACTGAGAAAGGTGTTGCGTCATTGATGCTTCAGCCAGTTGTTGCATTTCATAATCCAGCGTGGTGTACACCTTCAAACCACTGGTGAATAGGTTATAGTTATTGCCCGTGGAGTCGTTAAAAGCAGTCAGCCAATCTTGCACTTTGGCTTTCAAAGATGCTCTGAAATAGGGTGCTATACCCTTATCATGACTAAAAGGTCGGTAGGAGAGAGTGAGTGGTTTTTTAGAGGCAATACTGTATTCCTCTACGGTTAGGTAACCATATTTTTGCATTTGGCTGAGCACTACATTTCTTCGCAGTTCAGATCGTTCTGGAAAAAGGCGAGGATTGTATCGATAAGAAGCTTTCAACATACCGACTATTACTGCCGATTCTTGCAGACTTAAATCTTCAGCTGACTTGCCAAAGAATTTCTCTGATGCACTTTCAATTCCGAAAGTGTTGTCACCGAAGGGGACAGTATTTAAGTAGAGGGTCAGTATTTCCTCCTTTGTGTAGATTTTTTCGAGCCGAGTGGCCAAAATGCCTTCTTTGACTTTACTCACGGGCATAGAGAACAGCCCGTGATCTCTCCGAGGATATAAATTCTTTATGAGCTGTTGAGAAAGGGTGCTACCGCCACCAGCTGACTCGTCTTGCAGTAGGATGGTTTTGAAGATTACCCGAAGCAAACTTCTTCGGTCAACACCATTGTGTTTGAAGAAACGGGAATCTTCGGTGGCGATGAGCGCGTCAATCAGTTGAGGGGGGATTTGATTGTATTCTACGCGCTGACGATCGAAAATGAAGTATTTGCCCAGCAGTTCACCACCTTCCGCGTAGATTTCTGTTGCTTCACTCTGTCTAATGTCTGCAAGCTGCTGTCTTGATGGGAGAGGTTCCCAAATTTCCCAATAAACACTCATGAGGAAGCTGATTCCTAAGAATATGCCAAATGCAAAAAGCCAGAGTAGCCACTTGAATCGTTTAATGCCTTTCGCTTTTTTCTTGGTCATAAGGTTAAGTAGTTAACGCGATGCTTAGGTTCATGTTATGCGTTGATATGACAAAGTTATGCATTCATGTTTCCTGTTCAAAGGCTGTGTTTTATGAGTTAAATTCAAGATTATTGCTTAGTGAATCAGAGACACCACTTTCTAAATCGTGATGAAGTAGTTGACTTCTTGTATCGTATTGAGAATGCTGGTTTTGCCAGGCAATACGATTTTGAAAAGCACGCTTTCTCATTTGCTAATGAAACTGATGCGTTCCAATTTAGATTGCCCATTACACTAGCAGTAAATGACGATACGGTCGACCCAGATGCTCTGGTTAAATACCTCATGTTACTAGTACAAACGGGCAGTGCTTCGGTAGGTGTATTTGAAGGGACTGAGTGTTTGAAGCATAAAGTTTTTACGGCTTATATGGTGCGTAAAAAACAGGGCAAGAGTCAGATCAAGCACCTGAAAACAAAAGGAAAGTCTCGAGCTGGTTCACGCGTTCGGCTAGCAAAGACGCTTTTGTTTTTTGAAGACATTAATGAACGATTAACTGGGCATTTCGAGTCGCATGATTTTGACCGGATCGCTTTTAGTTGTTCAAAAATTTTAATGCCCTACTTGTATGGGGCTAAAATCCCTACACCGTTTGAAAAGAAGGATCCACGCATTTATAGAATACCCAAACACCTTCATCAACCTAATTATGAAGTAATGCTAGGCATGCAGCGATTTCTAAATAATGGGGAATTGATCTTTGACGAAGTTCAGTTTCCTGAAGTTCAGCAATGTCTCAATCACTTGTGATGGTCAGCAGCGTAAGCTGCAGCACCGATAATACCAGAGTTGTTTTCCTTTTCACCCACCACAAATGGCGTTTTGATGGTGATTTGATCGCGGTATTTATGAATGTGTTTGCTTACCCCTCCACCCAGTATGATAAAGTCTGGGTTGATGACTCTTTCAATGTGTTCTAAGAATTCATTCAGTCTTTTACCCCATACATCAAAACTCAAATCCTCTCTCTTTCTGGCTGAATCTGCTGCGTAGTGTTCAATCAACTCACCTGTCTTATAGTACAGGTGCCCGAGTTCAAAGTTCGGAATCAAAACACCATCGTAGAAGAGTCCGCTACCAAGCCCTGTGCCGATGGTAACCATTAAAACAACACCTGCGTGGTGACGGCCTGCTCCAAATTTCATTTCTGCAAGCCCAGCGGCATCCGCATCGTTAATTACATTACAGATTTGCTTGCATCTGCTTCTGAAGAGGTCATCGATTTGTATCCCCGTCCAGCTAGGATCTAAGTTGCTATGGTACTTAGCTTTGCCATTCACAACTACTGTGGGAAAAGCTACTCCAATATTATCGTCCCAACTAAAGTGCTCTTTAATCTCGGTGATGACGTCAGCAATATCATTAGGCTTGCGTCCTTTTGGTGTAGGAATTCGAAATCTGTCAGAGACTAGGTGTCCTTTCTTAGTATCTACAATGGCACCTTTGATGCCACTTCCTCCAATGTCTATGCCCAGTATCTCCATACTTAATTTTTGAAAGGGCGCAAGATATCGTAATTATTTAGGGACTGCAAACGACAGGCTTGATCGTCTGGAGAGACTTTATAAGTGGAGGTAATAGTCTTTTAAAAGGTCTCGAAATGATTTCGTGTAGGATCCGTCATGCTCCTTAATGATAAGTTCGGATTGGTGAGGTTCTTTTGGAGTCATTTTGCGAAATTCGGAGATAACCCTGAAAATGGGAGTGCCGAATGTGTTGTAAACAAACGTTTGGCTACTCAGTGATAGGTCAGAATCTGTTGCAATTTTTTCAAATCGACTCATTTCATATTCAGGATACATTACCCATAAGGAGCCTTGGTTTGACAGTAGTCTTTGAGATTGCTCAAGGAGGGATTCCATAGGTAATGAATCGTTGTGAACAGCAGTGTTTTTCAATTCAGATTTTCCCTTGAAGCTATTCTTAAAGAAAGGCGGATTGCAAATGATCTGATCATAAAGGGCGTGATTATGATAATTCTGAAAATCCACATTGAGAACTTTGATTTGATTACTCCAAGGGGAGTGGAGTACGTTTTCCTTTGCTTGTTGCGCTACTTTAGGGTCTATCTCCAAAGCGTGAATTTCTGCCTTAGACTTTTGAGCAAGCATTAGTGCGAGAAGTCCAGTGCCAGTGCCAATGTCTAAAATGGTGCCCTTTTCAATCGCCCTAATAACGGCTCCGAAAATACAACCATCAGTGGTCACTTTCATGCCATCAACCGCTTGATCTATTCGAAATTCTTTGAATTGAAAATAAGTGTTCGGCAAGGCGTAGGGTTATGAGTATAGCCCGGATTCGAAGCCTTCATCAATCAGGTGGTCGTTGCTTTCTGCAGCTTCTACGGCCATCTGGTCACATCTTTCGTTTTCTTCATTGCCGGCATGGCCCTTGACCCACTGAAACGAAACGTGGTGCTTCTTGTAGATCTCTGCGAAGCGGAGCCAAAGGTCTTTATTCTTCTTTCCCTTGAAATCCTTCTTGATCCAATTCCAAAGCCATCCTTTTTCCACAGAATCAATTACATACTTGGAATCTGAATAAATCTTAACCTTTGCTTTTTCTACTTTTAGGCTTTCAAGTCCGGTAATGACAGCCAAAAGTTCCATCCGGTTGTTGGTCGTCTTGCGATACCCCTGCGACATTTCTTTGCGATGTTCCTTGTATTTCATCACAGTGCCAAATCCTCCCGGACCAGGATTACCCTTAGAAGAACCGTCAGTATAGATTACAATCATAGGTTGATAATATTATCCTTAAATAGTTTGATGGCAATAGATAGAAGGATTATTCCAAATACCTTTTGAAGAACCCCTAAGCCTGCAGGACCGATTTTTCGCTCTAGCCAGTTGGTAGACTTCAAGACAGCAAAAACAAAGATAAGGTTGACAATTATACCCACCAAGATGTCCCACTCGCTGTATTCTGCTTTAATCGAAATGATAGTGGTTAGTGTTCCAGCTCCTGCGATCAATGGAAAAGCGATTGGTACAATGGAAGAGGTACCTTCAGCACTCGCATCATTCTTAAAGAAGTTTCTTCCGAGTATCATCTCCAAGCCAATGATGAACATGACGATGGAACCGGCAATGGCAAATGAACCTACGTCTATTCCGAAAAGTCCGAGTAAATTATCTCCAACAAACAGAAAGAGTATCATTAAAACACCGGCTGCCAATGTGGCTTTCCCAGATTGAATATGTCCACCGTTTTTCTTCCTTAAATCAATGATGATAGGGGTAGACCCTAGAATGTCGATGACTGAAAAAAGTATCAGTGTTACAGAGACGATTGCTTTAAAGCTGAGCATGACAAAAAATGTTTTTGCAAAGCTAGTTATTTGCTCAGTCTCTGATTCTCAGAGGACGAAAAATTATTAATTATTAGATTCAGACTTAGTGTTCAGAAAGTAAAGTGCCATATCATAGCCTTTCATACCAAAACCAGTGATCATACCAGCGCATTCTTTGGTGATCAGACTCAAGTGCCTGAATTCTTCACGGGCATGAATATTAGAGATGTGTACTTCTACGACTGGTGTCTGAATGGCTGCAATGGCATCTGAAATAGCAACCGAGGTATGCGCATAGCCACCACCATTAAAAACAATTCCATCAAATGAGAAACCGACCTCATGAAGCTTATTGATTAACTCGCCTTCAACATTGCTTTGGTAGTATTCAAGATCAACATCACCAAAACGTTCCTTCAGTTTTTCAAAGTACTCCTCGAAACTCAGGTTTCCATAAATACTTTTCTCTCTCGTACCGAGCAGGTTAAGGTTAGGGCCGTTGATGATAATCACTTTCATAAGGAACAAATCTAAGCCATTCTGTATTTCTTTCAGAATCTATACAGAGTTTTGCTTATACTTGGCTATGTCTTGGGACGTCTACATTCAAGAGTACGAAAACTACCTCAAACTCGAGCGTTCGCTTAGTGCCAATTCGGTAGACGCTTATGTACGGGACATTGTAAAGCTGAAACAGTTTTTGGACCTAAGAGAAAAAGGCCTTAATCCTCTACAGGTGACCTTAGTTGAGCTTCAGGACATGGTAGAGTGGATCAATGAAGTAGGGATGAGTGCTTTTTCTCAGGCTCGAATTATATCCGGACTTAAATCATTTTACAAGTTCTTGATCTATGAGGGAGAGATGGAAAATGATCCGACTGCACTACTCGAAGCACCGAAGCTCGGTCGTAAACTCCCAGATACACTAAGCATCCAAGAGATTGATCAAATCTTTGAAGCGATTGATCACTCAACTCCCGAAGGAACTCGAAACCGAGCCATGCTTGAAACCATGTATAGTTCTGGCTTGCGCGTTTCAGAGTTGATCGGTTTAAAAACTTCTAATGTTCATTTCGATGTTGGTTTTTTGCGGGTTTTCGGAAAAGGGAATAAGGAACGACTAGTTCCCATTGGCAGAACGGCATTGAAATACATTAATATCTACCGAGAAGAAGTTCGTGTACACCTTGATGTTAAACCCGGTCATGAATCATTCTTATTCCTAAACAGAAGAGGACGACAACTTACCCGACAGATGGTTTTTACTTTTTTAAAGGACTTGGTTGCGAAGGCAGGGATAAAAAAAACCATCAGTCCGCATACGTTTAGACATTCTTTTGCCACTCATTTAATTGAAGGAGGAGCTGACTTAAGAGCTGTGCAAGAAATGCTAGGACACGAGTCGATCACCACCACCGAGATTTATACTCATTTGGATAGGGATTATTTAAGGCAAGTCATTCAAGAATTCCACCCAAGAAGCTGATCCCGGCTGAGACTATTTACGCGGATACCGTGTTAAATAGAAGTTGTAGATTATTTCCCTTTGAAACCGTTATAGCTTTCGATTATAAGGGCTATTTTTGTGAAAAATCACCCTTTTGTACAAAAGCATAATCCGCCCTTTTCTCTTTACCAAAAATGCTGAATCAGCTCATTATTTTGCTTTCAGATGGCTGAAGCGTTTGTTTAAGATTCCGGGAGTCAACGGAATCAGTACTAGTCTTTACCGTTTTGAACATGAAAGTTTAGAAACTGAGTGCTTTGGACTGAAGTTTAAAAACCCCGTGGGATTGGCGGCAGGTTTTGACAAAGATGCTAAGCTCTATAATGAGTTGTCAGCCCTTGGTTTTGGTTTTATTGAAATCGGAACTATTACGCCTAAGCCGCAGCCAGGAAACCCGCTTCCAAGACTTTTTAGATTGCCCGATGATCAAAGTTTGATCAATCGTATGGGTTTTAACAACGAAGGGCTTGATGCCGCCATAGAAAGGCTGAAGCACAGAAAGTCAGATGTACTGATCGGGGGAAATATCGGTAAGAATAAAGTGACACCGAATGAAGAGGCAGTCAATGACTATTTGGTCTGTTTCAATGGACTTCATCCTTATGTGGACTATTTTGTGGTGAATGTAAGTTCGCCTAACACGCCAAATCTCCGCGCATTACAAGAAAAAGAACCGTTAAAGCATATCCTCAATACGCTGCAAGAGGCGGGTAAAAACTTTTCCAATAAGAAGCCAATCCTCTTGAAAATTGCCCCAGATCTGACAGAAGAACAGTTGTTAGACATTATTGAGATTGTCGATGAAACGGGTATTGATGGTGTGATTGCTACGAACACTACCATTTCACGAGAGGGGCTTAAGACGCCAAAGGCGACTGTCGATGAAATAGGTGCAGGAGGCCTTAGTGGAAAGGCGGTAAGACTCAGGTCTACTGAAGTCATTAAGTTTCTTCATGAAAAGTCGAAAGGCTCATTTCCAATAGTGGGCGTTGGGGGAATTCAAACGGCTAAGGATGCAAAGGATAAATTAGATGCAGGAGCAAGTTTAGTTCAGGTTTATACTGGTTTTATCTATGAAGGACCGGGAATGATCAAGAGAATTAATAAAGGTTTGGCTCGGTAGAAAGAAAGTAAGAATCCGATCGTTTGATGAATGATCGGTACAGGTTCATAATATTCGATTAAATTCGTATTATCAGGTTTTAGATTTTTAGATGGCTAAAAACACGTATAAGTCCAATACTTTTAAGTCCAACACCAAGGACAAGGCACCCAAAAAGAAACGTTCGTTTAAAATCGACATTCCCTTTTTAAGGGATAGAAGATTTCAATTGTCGATTGGCTTCTTCCTATTGCTGTTTTCAGTTTTCATCTTTTTGGCCTGCTTGAGTTACCTCTTTACAGGAAAGATGGACCAGAGTGTTGTCGAAGCCTTCTTTGATCAGAACGAAACGGTTCAGTCGCTAGGTCAAGAGGCAGGCAACTGGATGAAACTATTGGGTGCTCTTGTAGCACACAAACTCATATTTTCTTGGTTTGGTATTGCTGCGTTCTTAATTCCACCATTACTGTTCATTTTTGGATATCGTGTGGTTTGGGGCAAGGCGTTGATTAAACTGCCAAGAGCCATTGCATTCACCTTGTTCTTCTTGATTTGGGTCAGCCTATTAATGGGTTCAATGATCAAGGGAGATGAATCCATCTCTGAATGGAGTTTTTATAGTGGAGGCTTGGGCTACCAATTGTCCATCTTCTTCGATAATTTATTGGGTTTTGGAACAGTGCTGTTTCTGGCATTTACCTTGCTGGTGTTTGTCATTTTCTTTTTTAACATCACAGAAATACTTTCCTTAAAAAAGGCTCCTGTAGTATCAGGTGAAGATGTTGATGCGGATGATTTGGTGGATGTTTCGGCAGACGAAGCTCCAACGAATGAATCGGTGGACGAATCGGAACCTATCGAAAGTGTAGATGCTGAGGCGGAATTAAAAGATTGGGTCGTTACCTTAAAAGAGGAGAAAGAAGCGGCTAAAGTGGAGGAGCGAGCAACAGTAGTTGAAGCACCAATTGAAGTGGCCGCAACACCAGTTGAAGCACCTGAAACACCGCAAGAAACTGCCCTAGAATTAGAGGTTACTCCTGTCAATAAACCTGCCGCGAAAGCTCCGGATGCTGAACCTACCTTCGAAGTAGAAATTAATGAGAAAGCAGAGAAGCTTGTTGAGATAGCTGGTCACTACGATCCTACCTTGGATTTGGCTAAGTATCAGTTTCCTACGGTGGCCATGTTGCGAGAATATTCTACGGGTAAGATTTCTGTAACCAAAGAAGAACTTCAAGCCAATAAGGATAAGATTGTAGAAACGCTTACCAATTTTAAGATTGGTATTTCCAGCATTAAGGCGACCATCGGGCCGACTGTAACACTCTATGAAATTGTGCCAGAGGCAGGTGTAAAGATTTCTAAGATCAAGAACCTCGAAGATGATATTGCTTTAAGCTTAGCGGCTTTAGGAATAAGGATTATTGCACCAATTCCGGGTAAGGGGACCATCGGTATAGAAGTACCGAATAAGAACAAAGAAATGGTGTCCATGAAATCGGTTATTTCTACCGATAAATTCATGAATTCAGACATGGCCTTACCAATCGGTTTGGGTAAAACCATTTCTAACGAAGTTTTTGTGGCTGATTTGGCCAAAATGCCACACTTATTAATGGCTGGTGCTACTGGTCAAGGTAAGTCTGTTGGTTTGAATGTCATCCTCGCTTCCTTACTCTATAAAAAGCACCCCTCACAATTGAAGTTTGTGCTTGTCGATCCAAAAAAGGTTGAGTTAACACTTTTCAATAAGATTGAAAGACATTATTTGGCCAAGCTGCCGGACAATGAAGAGCCAATCATTACCGATACTAAAAAGGTAATTAATACCCTGAATTCGCTATGTATAGAGATGGATCAACGTTATGATCTTTTGAAAGATGCTGCTTGTAGAAACATCAAAGAGTACAATCAAAAATTTGTCGATAGAAAACTAAATCCTGAGAAAGGACACAAATTCCTTCCTTACATCGTCTTGGTGATAGATGAGTTAGCAGACTTAATGATGACTGCTGGTAAAGAGGTGGAAACACCGATCGCGCGTTTGGCACAATTGGCCCGTGCTATTGGAATACATTTGGTTGTCGCCACACAGAGACCTTCGGTTAACGTGATCACAGGTATTATTAAGGCGAACTTCCCAGCTAGGCTTTCGTTCAGGGTAACATCCAAGGTGGACTCAAGAACGATTCTTGATGCAGGAGGTGCTGATCAATTGATAGGGCAGGGTGACATGCTACTGTCTATGGGCTCGGATATCATAAGATTGCAATGTGCATTTGTAGATACGCCAGAAGTAGACGAGATTTGCGACTTTATTGGATCGCAGAAGGGCTATGAAACAGCTTACTTGTTACCAGAGTTTACCGGAGACGAGGGAGACTCAAGTTCAAGTGAAGTTGACCTTTCGGACCGAGATGCTTTGTTTGAAGAAGCGGCTAAGTTAATTGTGTCGCATCAACAAGGTAGTACCAGTTTGATTCAGCGTAAGCTCAAATTGGGATATAATAGGGCGGGTCGATTAATTGATCAGTTAGAGGCTGCAGGTATTGTTGGTCCTTTTGAGGGCAGCAAGGCAAGGCAAGTTTTGATACCCGATGAATATAGTTTGGAACAGTTATTGAATACCATCGATGACAAGTAATTCCAAAGAATAGAAAGAAGATGAAGAAAGTAATATATGTGTTGATTTTAGCTGTTCTTGCAATAGCAGCTAAAGGGCAAAGTGGAGACGCTAAGGCTGTTCTTGATAAAATGAGCAAAACTTATAAAGCAATGGCAGGCTTTGAAATATCCTTTGTTCAAAAGAATTATAGTGAGGCTGAAGTAATTGCCAAAACGGCAGGAACTGCGTCAGTTGCCAAAGAGAAGTTTGTTCTGAAAATTGAAGGGCAACAGATTTATTGTAATGGGCCAGTGCTGTGGACTTACCTAGTAGAGTCCCAAGAATTGACGATTAGTAATTTTGAACCTGAAGAAGGTGCCATCAACCCTGCTAATATCTATGACATTTATAAAGAAGGCTTTACTTATGAATATAAGCGCCAAGACACTGTCAATGGAGCGTTGGTAGATGTAGTAGAGCTAACATCTACAGATGAAGACGCTGATTTTACCAACATTATCATGTACATCGGCCAGCAAGATTCTTATCTGAAAGGATGGGATTTAATAGACTATGACGGTGCTAAGACTAATTTCGAAGTTTCTGCCTTCAAACCTGATCAGTCTTTCGATGCTAAGTTCTTCGAATTTGATGAGGAAGCTAATCCTGTACAGCATAAAGAAGATTTGCGTAACGAATGAACAAAACGGAGCTCTTTGAGCAAATTCAAAAGAAGTCATCATACCTCTGTGTTGGTTTAGACACGGATATCCATAAAATTCCAAAACATCTTTTAGATACCGAAGACCCAATCTTCGAATTTAATAAGCAAATCATTGATGCGACCGCGGATTATGCGGTGGCCTACAAGCCGAACATTGCGTTCTATGAAGCGCATGGGATTGAAGGTTGGAAAAGCCTTCAGAAAACCATGGAGTATATTCCTAAAGATATTTTTACTGTGGCGGATGCCAAACGTGGTGATATTGGCAATACTTCAAAAATGTACGCCCGTGCTTTCTTTGAGCAAATGGACTGCGACTCTATCACAGTTGCCCCGTACATGGGTGAAGATTCAGTAAAGCCCTTTCTAGAGTTTAAAGACAAATGGGTAATCCTTTTGGCTTTGACATCGAATGCCGGTGGTAAAGACTTTCAAAACCTGACGCTTGAAAAAGGAGGAGAGCTCTATGAAGAAGTACTCCGAAAAAGTCAAGAATGGGGTAGTACCGATCAATTAATGTACGTGGTAGGTGCTACACGTGCCGAAGCCTTAAAAAACATTCGACAGATTGTCCCAGATCATTTTTTATTAGTGCCAGGTGTTGGGGCACAAGGAGGAAGTTTGTCAGAGGTGTCTAAGTACGGTATGAATAGTCATTGTGGGCTGTTGGTAAATTCTTCTCGCGGGGTTATTTACGCAGACAATTCCGAAGAGTTTGCAGCTACTGCTGGTCAAAAAGCAAAAGAACTCCAGCAAGAGATGGCTGGATTTCTGGAAAAATACCTTTAAATTCTAGGTGTAAACACGCACCGCATGATTCAAGAAGCCTTTTTGCACTTTGTGTGGCAAAATCAATATTTCAATAAAACGAAACTCTCCACCAGTAGCGGAGAACCTATTCAGATCGAAAAAGTCGGTTTTATCAATCAACTGGCCGGCCCAGACTTCAAAGAAGCTCAAATTACCATTGGCGGTATCAAATGGGCAGGTGCAGTCGAAATTCATATCAAATCCTCAGACTGGCATAGACACCAACATCAAGGTGATCCGAATTACGATAGCGTTATTCTACATGTGGTCTATGAGCATGACAAAGAAGTCTTAGATCAACATGAAAGACCAATTCCTACGCTGAGTTTAAAAGGGTTGATTAAACCGAAGATGTTAGCGAGGTATGAGCAGATGCTTCAGAACGATGACCTCATTCCTTGCGCAAAGCGTCTCCAAGACACCAAGGTAATTAATAGGCTCACTATGTTAGAGCGTGTTTTGGTTAGTCGAGTAGAGTCTAAGGCGAGTGCCGTTACCGAACTTCTTGAAGCGAATAATCTAGACTGGGAAGAGACAGCCTATCAGTGGCTGGCTAGGGGCTTAGGTTTTAAAGTGAACGCAGATTCAATGTTAGAACTCGCGCGTTTGGTTCCAGTCAAAGTATTGAATAAGCATAGTCAATTAAAGCAATACGAGGCGCTGCTGTTTGGCCTTTCAGGTTTGCTCAATGTGGATGTAAAAGACGATTATTTAAAAGGGTTAAGGTCTGAATTTGAGTTTCTCTCGGTAAAGTATAATCTAAACAAAAGCCTGAGCTATAACCAATGGCATTTTGCAGGAGCCAGACCTAGTAATTACCCTACAATCAGAATTGCGCAATTAGCCTCATTACTGCACAGTCATCAGAATATCTTTTCCCTTTTCACTGCCTTTGAGAAACCGAAAGAATTGCTTGATAAGCTTAAAGTTAAGCAGTCACCTTATTGGCAAACACACCTTGTGCCAGATAAGGAAAGCAAAATGAAAACCGTAGGTTTGACCAAGGCGGCCAAAGAAAACCTTCTAATCAACACCACTGTACCGCTGCTCGTTGCCTTTGCCAAATACAAAGATGACACCGAAGTATTAGATAAAGCACTCAATCTTTTGATGGCTTTACCAAAAGAAGAAAACCGGATTACACGACTTTGGAGCACTTTGGGGTGGAACGTTGCTTCTGCCTTCGACAGTCAGGGGCTTATAGAGCTTCATAACAGTTTCTGCAAGCAAAAGCGGTGTGTTGAGTGCAGCATTGGGGCAGAACTGATTAAGGCTTAATTGGAGTCCTTTTGAGCTTATTCTAGCGAAATACTTTATCTTTGCCCTCCAATTTAATAATGCATGGAAAACCCAGTGATGATATTTGGCGCTAGTGCTTTAGGGCAAGCCGCGAGAGAGATTTTTGAGAGCAATGACATCATCGTTTATGGCTATTTAGATGATAATAAGGAGCTTCATGGCACTACCCTAGGAGAATTATCAATACTAGGAAGAACTGATGATGATGGCTTCTTAAAGCTGATAGGTAAAAAGTGTGAAGGATTTATTGCTGTTGATGATAGAAATCTGCGGAAGGGAATTGTGAAGCTCTTGAAAGAGCGAAGAAAAATGATGCCGGTGAATGCCATTCACAGTAACACCGAAATTGCTCCTTCCGCTCATGTCGGTCACGGAGAGTTTATCAATAGTGGCGTAGTCGTAGGGGCAAACGCTAAGATAGGAGATCACTGCATGCTGAATAGTAATGTGGTGGTTGACTATAGCGCAGTTTTGGGAGACCTTGTTCAAGTTGGGGCTGGTAGCATCATTGGAGCCGAAGCTGTGATTGAAGAAAATGTATTTATAGGATCAGGCGTTACAATTGTTCCTGGCGTTAAAATCGGCAAGAATGCCAGAGTAGGTGCGGGATCAGTTGTAGTAGCGGATGTCGCCAGTGGGAAAACCGTTTTCGGTAATCCAGCAAAAGAGGTTTAATAATAAATTCACCCTACAAGCAATAGGGCAGAAGTTATGGAGAAAGAATATTCAATACTATTGTATTACTGTTATGCCGAAATCGAGGATTATGAGGCATACAGAGAGGAACATCACTTATTCTGTGTAGAAAACAACCTAAGAGGAAGAATCATCATTTCTCCTGAGGGTCTGAATGGTACCGTTTCTGGTTTGAAGGAAGACTGCGAAAAGTATATGGCTTATGTAAAGTCAGATCAACGCTTTGCAGATACTGAATTTAAAGTAGAGGCCCACGAACGTATGGCATTTGCGAAACTGCATGTTCGCGTGAAGCCTGAGATAGTACACTCAAGTTTAAGGCATCTTAACCCGAGAGAGAAAACAGGAGCGTATGTTGAGCCAAATCAGTTCAAGACGATATTGGAAGAACAGCCTGAGGATACCGTCATTTTAGATGTCCGTAGTAACTATGAGCACAACGTAGGAAAGTTCAAAAATGCTTTGACGCTTGATATCGATAATTTTCGCGATTTCCCTGAAAAGGTGAAGGAGTTAGACTATCTGAGAGATAAGAAAGTAATCACCTACTGTACCGGTGGGATTAAATGCGAGAAGGCCAGTGCTTACTTGATAGAACAAGGTTTTGAGAATGTCTACCAACTTCATGGCGGTATAATCAAGTATGGTATAGAAGCTGAAGGCAAAGATTTTGAAGGCAAATGCTATGTCTTTGATAATCGGATTACAGCAGATGTTAATCACGTAAACCCGAGCATTCTTTCAAAGTGCCATATTACAGGTGAGCCTACCGATCGTATGGTAAATTGTGCTAATCCTGAGTGTAACGCACATATTCCCATGAGTGAAGAAGCTGGTTGGTTGATGGACGGGTGTTGCTCAGGGGCATGCCGTGAGAACCCATCCAGAAGACCATATGACGGCACCGGCTACTATCAAAAGAATACGAACCATTACAATCCTTTGAAAGGCGTTAAACGCGAACCAGCAACAATTCAAAAATGAGCGAAAGAATCCCTGAGTCTGAATTAATCTTAACGCCTCAGGGCCGTGTTTACCACCTGAATCTGTTACCCGAAATGGTGGCTGATACAGTTATTGTAGTGGGCGATCCAGAACGCGTACCAAAGATCAGTTGTCACTTCGACAAAATCGAATACCAGGTGAATAGTCGAGAATTAGTAACGCATACGGGTACAATAGGAGGACATCGGCTTTCCGTGATCAGCTCGGGTATGGGTACTGACAATGTAGAGTTACTAATGACTGAACTCGATGCTTTGGTTAACGTTGATTTACAGACTAGAATGATCAAAAAGGACTTAAGGAGTCTTCGTATCATAAGAATAGGAACCTCGGGTTGTTTACAAGAAGATATTCCTATCGATGCACACCTTGTTTCCACCGCAGCCTTAGGTTTAGATACGTTGATGAGCTTTTATCAATGGGAGAGTGATGATGAGACCGAAAGGTTAATGAGGCAATTGAAGTCAGCGCTTGGGTTGACTTTTGATCCGTATTTTGCGCAAGCATCAGCATCTTTACTGAAGGTGTTCAATGACGATTTTTATAAAGGTGTGACAATAACTGCCCCCGGATTTTATGCTCCACAAGGCCGACATATCAGGCTGAAGCCTAGAGTAGACGGACTAGTAGATCGGCTGGCTGCCATGGATACTCCGTTTGGTCGGTTTACAAACCTTGAAATGGAAACAGCTGGTTACTACGCAATGGCCACACTATTAGGACACCAGATGGTTAGCCTAAATGTATTAATAGCGAACAGAGCGCGTCAAGAGTTTTCAGAAAATCATGAGGCTGCTGTAGAGCGCCTTATTCAAAAAGTGTTGACAAGGCTTACTACTTCATGAATCACTTGTTTTTCGGCTTTAGGATGCCCTGAATCAGTAGGTTGAATTCAGAACAAGTCAGCACACCATTATTGGAGTAGGGACATTGCTGATAAAGCTTTTCGCCAAGGCGATCTTTTGTAATGATGATATCATCCCCTTTACAAACAGGACAAATGATTGGTTTGGCATCATCACAGCTGATAGTGTTTCGGTAGAAGAACTTGCTGTTCACATCTGCAGAGGAGGTTATACCTCTATTCTCTCTAAAACCCTCTTCTGACTTTTCCAGCAGTATGAGTGTCTCTTTTGAATACTGTCCCCGGCTACCTTTTAGTTCAAGATATTTATTCAGCCAATCAATGCTTTGCGTGTATTTCTTTAAGAATAGAGAGTTTTTGCCAAAGTAAAAGCAGAAGTCTGCGGGGAGTACATCAATTCTGTTTAGGGCATTCATAAAATATTCATCGGCCTCTACATATTTTTCTTGGTCCATTAGGACAATGGCCGAATCGATAAAGCGTCTGGGATCTTCAGGTCTTGTTTGGGCTGTAATGCTTAAAGTGCCGAGTGTGGACAACAAGCAAAAGAGAAGTATTTTCTTCATGTGGAAAATTCTGATGCTAAATTAACAAAGTTTAGACACTAAAAAGCCTCGGGGTGACCGAGGCACTATAACTTAACAGTATTTAACGGGTATCTATGTTGACTAAGGTTTATTACTTATTAGATGCCTTTTTCTTAGGCAATTCAATTTTTTTACCCGCAATACTGTAAATACCGAGACCTGTGGCAATTACTGCTGCTGCTGTGATTAAAAGTGTTTTCTTTTTCATTATCTGTTCTATCTACTTACCCTACTTATACGACAATCAATGTGCCAAGTTTGTTACACCTTAAAAAAAATATTTTTTTTTATAAACTATGTAAATGATATACACTTGAAGGGGCACAAACCCCTATACAAAAAAATAAAACCCACCCATCACTAATCCATTTCAGCGTGAGTGATTCTTTCATATTTTTATTCGCAGAGATAACCTTAACTATTTATGAAGAAAGTCTTTAAGACATTGTGTTTAGCAGGCCTTATGGTCGCTTTTCAAACAGTGAGTGCCCAAGACGCACCACCACAGATTGATACAAGAATTTACGATATTATTAACGCTACTTCTGCTGAGCGCATTGAAACAGATATTCGGAAGCTAGCTAATTTTGGAACTCGAAATACCTTTTCAGATACCTTATCTGAGACAAGAGGTATTGGTGCCGCCCGTAGATGGATAAAGGCAGAGTTCGAAAAGATCTCTCAAGAGTGCGGTGGCTGCTTAGAAGTCTTCTATCAAAAAGACTTTGTTGAAAAAACGGAAGGGAGTCGAGTACCTCATAGCGCGTGGATTGTGAATGTTGTGGCTGTTTTACGCGGCACAGATTACCCTAACTCTTATGTAATGATGTCTGGTGATATTGACTCTAGGGCTTCAAATACTATGAATTTTGAGATTGATGCACCTGGTGCTAACGATAATGCTTCTGGAATGGCAGGTGCCATTGAAGCGGCTCGTGTGATGTCGAAATATAAATTCAAGCATAGTGTAGCGTTTGTGGGTTTGTCTGGTGAAGAGCAAGGGCTTTTCGGAGGAAGAGGACTGGCCAAGTATGCCCAAGAGAACAACTGGGATATGATCGGTATTCTTAACAATGATATGATCGGAAACATTGAAGGCGTAGACGGTGTGATTGATAATCGTGCCTTTAGAATTTTCTCAGAGCCAACTCCTGCTAACGAAACTGATAGACAAAGAGGTGCCCGCAGGTTCGCGGGTGGTGAAGTAGATGGTATTTCACGTCAGTTAGCGAGATATATTCATGGACAAGTTAAGACCTATATGCCAGAAATGAATCCAATGATGATTTATCGCTTGGACCGTTTCGGTAGAGGAGGGCATCACCGTCCATTTAATGACCTTGGTTTTGCAGGTGTAAGAATTATGGAGGCGCACGAGAATTATAACCGACAACATCAAAATATTCGAGAAGAGAATGGCATCAAATATGGCGATGTTATTGAAGGCGTCAACTTTCCTTATGCTAAGAAGCTTACGGCAGTGAACGCAATCTCTATGGCGGGTTTGGCTTGGGCTCCACCCGCACCAGAAGATGTTAGGATAGGTGGAGCAGTTAGACCTTCAACTACTCTTCAATGGAAGAAATCAGAAGACCCTAACATAGCAGGTTATAAGCTCTACTGGAGACTGACTACATCTCCAACATGGGATAACTTTAAATTTGTTTCTGGTGTAAATGAACACACTTTAGAAGGTATAGTGATTGATAACTACTACTTCGGTGTAGCGGCAGTCGGCAAAGACGGCAATGAATCACCCGTAGTATTTCCTGCACAGCAGATTAGAAGAAGGAGATAAGAAGGGCATAATCAAAATATAGAAGAGCAGTCCTAGGGCTGCTCTTTTTGTTTCATCGCTTCTGAAACCGTAATCGTATTCTCCTTTTTCTTTTGTCTTACTTCTAATCTAAGTTGCTGCTGACACTCACGAAATTCCCTCAGTTCGTCCTTTGTCAATCCTTTTACATGCTTGTTAGATGGTGCATCAGCTATTTTGCAAAGCTTATTCGTTTCTGGATCAACGTAGAATTCTTTGAATGTATAATAGTCTGGATCTGCACGCTCGTCAGGATCTAATTTCAGGTAGCGTTGATCTCGTTTGTCAAAGAGTTCATTTTCCTCTTCTTCCACTAGGTCGGCTACAAACCATTCGACACACATCTTATAGTCAGAGAGGTTGCTAGGAATGCGTTCCATTATTTCTTGGTGAACTTCGTTCCAATCGTCTCCAATTCTACCGCGTAGGAAACGGATCAGTAGGCCATAATTCACTCGACTATTAAAGAATTTCCTAGCCTGCCCCATACCCTCATATTTGGGTAGGTCTTCAATGTGTTTCTGTTTCTTTGCACTACGTGTATCAGCATAGTCGCCAGACTCCACATACTTTCTTTTGCTTCCAGAAGTTTTGAGGCGTGTGATCAACCATTTCTTATTATGATCTCTGCTTTTGTTACTCATTTTTTTCTAATCTAGGCAAAAAACCAATAGTCACTTACGGATTTCTTGTTCCACTGATTTAACTGATTCCTGATTTCTTCTTTTCCATCAGGAGATGCTACGACAATCATGATCTGCGGATTGTCCAGCTGTTTAATGTTGTCAAAATGCTCAGTGATAACTCCATAGATATCCACTCCAATCTTACGTTCGCTGTCAGAAACCCAATGGAAAGTATCACCCCTTTCCAGTAGTAACCTGGCCATGTCTTTACCATTTCGGCCCGTGCCCCAGAGCACCAATGGGCGAGCATAGTCTCGATCTATTTGGTAGAAGTACCTGAGCTTCATATCGAAGTAGCGATTGTCTTTGTACTCTTCCCATGTTCTTGAGATACGGTTAGACCGGTCTCTCCAATGGTGAAGTACCTTGTCGATACCGATAACCTTTAATCCATTTTGGTAGAACCTAAAGCATAAATCATAGTCTTCAGGGTAAACCTCTGGGTTAAATCCATCGACCATTTCGAAGTCTTCTTTATGAATAATCCAGCAATGAGAGGGAATCACGCATTCCCGATAAATCTCTTGATAATGAGCGCTTCTGCGTGCTACATCGTTCAACCATTCTTCATACCTAATAAAGCCACCGCCCACTTCACCTTCATCCACAAAGTGTTGTGTGCCGCCAGCTATGATGGTTCCTCTGCCATACTTGAGCCATTCATTGACTAAGGTTTCGATTTTGTCATGAGGCATTTTATCATCAGAATCCATCCGGTTGATGAGTTCTCCTTGTGCAAACTGATAGCCGTATTTAAGGGTAGGGATAAGCTTTGGCCGATCGCCATGGAAGACCTTAATTCTTGGATCTTTCTTCGCATATGCGGTTAGAATAGCCGGTGTTTCATCTGAAGAGTGATCGTTGATGGCAATCAACTCCCAGTTAGTATATGTCTGAGTGATTATAGAGTCGATGCATTCGATAAGATATGGTGCTGTGTCCTTTGCAGCCATAATAATCGACACTAAAGGATTTTGATGCATGATCTGCTCTTTGTAATCAATAATAACTAGGCTTCGAAGATAATGACTTTGTAGGAATGAGGTAAAAAAATAACCCCAACGAAACAATGTTCGTGGGGGCTTACTCAAAAGCTTACTCCAATATTATTTAAGCAACTTGTTCTTCATGTTTACCTTCTGCAATTTCTTCTAACATTTTGTTGTTAAATGCTTCCAAATCTTCCGGACTTCTAGACGTTACGAGTCCTGCATCTACAACTACTGCTTTATCGAACCATTTTGCACCTGCATTTATTAAATCTTTTTTTATTGAAGAGAAGGAAGTGAGCTCACGTCCTTCTATTACCTCTGCTTCAATGAGCATTTGGGGAGCATGACAAATGGCGGCTACGGGTTTGTGAGATTTAAAAAAGTCTTTCACTAGATTCACAGCTTTTGCGTTTCTTCTTAATAAATCTGGATTAATAACTCCTCCAGGAAGCATTAGGGCATCAAAGTCATTTGCATTGGCTTCTTCCAAAGTAATGTCAACTTCAACTGATTCTCCCCAGTTGTCGTTATTCCAGCCTTTGATTGAGCCAGCCTCGGGAGAGATTATTACGGGCGTGCCTCCGTTGTTTTCAATGGCCTTCATTGGTGCTAAAAGTTCTGATTGTTCAAATCCGTTAGTAGCTAAGATTGCTACTCTTTTATTGTCTATTCTATTCATTGGTTTCTTTTAAATATGAAAAATTGGTTTTACCGGTTACTTTCAATTACTGCGGGATAATGGCTCGTATAATTTTATTGGAGATTACCCACAGGTAAAGTAAAAGACTTATAACCCATCAATCATATCTTTGACCTCTTGCTTCGTCTTTCCTATTTTTTCTTGAATTCGGCCGATCAATTGATCTTCTTGACCTTCTTCATATTTTAAATCGTCATCAGTAAGGCTTCCATATTTTTCCTTCACCTTACCTTTTAATAGGTTCCAATTTCCTTTTATTTTATCTGCTGTTGCACTCATAATTTTAATGTTTGATTCACTATATACTGTGCAATCAGAATACCAAAGTATGGATAGGGTGAGAATCAGTTTTATTTGACTGAAAGCCAAAGGGTTAGCTGATTAACTAATTTTAGGCGACTTTCAAAAGTCCTTTATGTGAGTAGTTTAGTCTACAGGGTATGTGATTCTAAACCACAATAGCTTCATAGTTATGGACAACTAGGCTTCAACAAATATTAAATATTGGATTGTTGTTACAAATGATTCAGCCTTCTGCAGGCTTAGCTGCTAAAAGAGGTTAAGTAATGTTTTTGAAATGTTTTTCGATTAAATCATGATGTGCAGATTGAATTGAACCGAGGCAATCACCTAAATAAGGAACGGTATCCTTGGTGGCTATGATGATGAATACTAGGGCATCACTCATTGGGGCTCTTTTGCGACCAGCTTTCTGGTAAGTTTTTTAATAGTTCTATTGATTCGAAGCTATTCGTTTTTCTTGCTCCTTCAGTTTTGGCCCAAGACCACATATGTTCTAGTCCTTTTTGAAGTGATGTGGCCTTAACTTCTCCGAAAGTTGATTGCAACTTTTCATGATCGGCATAAGCGTGTGTAGCTTCTTGTCTTTCAGGGTAGTAAGTTGCTTCGCAAGCGGTTTCTGTAACTTCTTTAAGGGTTGTTACCAACTGATTCAAAGCAGTGGGTTCATCACATCCGATATTGAAGATTTGATTCTTAGCAGCTTCAATGTTCACTGATTGTGCAATGATGGGAGTGATGTCATTGATATAACTAAAGGCCCTAGTCTGTTTACCGTCTCCAAAAATGGTGAGCCGCTTTTGTTGCAATATCTGGTTCATGAATATGCCAATTACATTGCGATAGCGATCACCGATATTCTGCCTTTCACCATAGACATTATGTGGCCTGAAAATGATATAGTCTAGGCCAAACATAGCTTTAGCCGCTTTTAGATCCATTTCAATCGCATATTTAGCAATACCATATGGGTCTTCTGGCTGTGGAATTTGTGTTTCCTTATGTGGCAATACATTGTTGCCATATACCGCAATAGAAGAGGTGTAAACAAAACGTTTGACATTGAACTTGACGGCACTATTGATCAGGTTAATACTGCCAAGAATATTGTTGCTATAATTAAACCTGCGAATGAAATGACTCAGTCCTTCCGCAGCATATGCTGCCAGATGATAAACATAAGTGAAGCGATGTTTTTGGAAAAGCGTTTCGATTAAATCATGATCCAGTATACTTCCTTGAATAAAGGTTGCTTTTGGATTTATGTTACCTAAAAAACCACCGCTAAGATCGTCTAATACCACTACCTCGTGTGCTGAGTCAATGAGGTGGTCCACCACATGTGAGCCAATAAACCCTGCTCCACCCGTAACTAATGATGTATGTTTCTTCAATGACAAATACCTTAGAACCTATAGTGATGAACCACAGATTCCAAGGTAGACACTTTCTATAGAACGATCCAGTTTAATGGATGTCCTTTCTAGCTTTTATTTGTTTTTCATGGCTTTATCAAAGCCGAAGACTGGGAAGTCTTTAAAGTCTTGTCTAAAAATGCTTTTTCGGATGTCTTGGCTATTTAGAGAGCCTAATAAGCTACCGCTGAAGTTGTCAACTTTAAAATCACCTATGACTATAAAGTCTGTGCACATAAGTATTTTTCTGCTTTCGGCAGCTTTAATACCATAGGTCTCCAAAAGTCTTTGATAGCTAAAAGTCATTTGCTCAGTCAGTTTCGTGCCATTGACCAATATGTCATCTGCTTCGAATAAGAAGCGTACATCTTCTTTTCTATTGTTGATGAGTTGATGGCGCATTAATTCTTTATAGAGTTCTTTTTTGAGTGATCGAAGTTGTTTGCCATTCAATTCCACAAAGATGTCCTCAGTTCGTTTGGTGTAAATGGAAAGTGCCTCTTTGCCAGAATCGTAAAAACGGTTGCCATCTTTTGGTGGCGATGTGCTGCGGTCACTTAAGATCCTATCCACTTTCGATAAGTTTACCTTGGCATGCTTAAACTCACCCATGGTTTTGAGAATAACGTCATCGTCACTTTCTTCAAATATGCCCGGCTTCTTTGATGCCTCTTTTGAAAAGAGACCTTTTTCATCTCCTTCGATAAAATAGATTTCCATTTTCTTACCTATGGCTTGACCATCAAAGCCTTTGTCGGTAAAATCACCCACTTGGATAAAGTCATTATTCACCACTACGCGTCTGTCTGGGCCTGGTGTTATGCTGAACTTATCCAAAACAGTTTTATAGCGCCTCAGCATTTCTCCTTCCAGCTTAATGTCATTCAGTTGAAGGTAATCGGCTGTATACCAGAGCGCACTGAAGCTGGCGATGCCTGACTCATCAATGTTATCCTCTTTAAGAAGTTTTAGTAATTGTCTTTTCAGGCTTCGTAATTCACTAGGAGAGAGCCTGACCTGAGCTGATATTTCTACTTCTTCTTCTGGAGTTACCTCAAAAAACCTACGCGTTCGATTTCGATTGTTCGTGCTGGCCTGAGCCGTTGTCAAAGGAGTTACGTTTGTCTCCTTTTTTGCGGAAATTCCTTGATCTTGAGGTTTTGATCTATCCTCTGCTTCAGGCGTTAGACCAATAGTGGTTGTAGTTTTTACTTCCACAATTTCTTCTCTAACTGTATCAATTTCAATCCGATGAAATTGAATATTAGGGACGATTTCTAGACTGTCTAAAAGGAGACTTGGACTATTTGCCGTACTTGGGTCGATTCGCTGAACTTCTGTGCGTTCGGTTGGTGATGAAAAATAGATCACTGCACTTGTGACCAATGCAATTGCTGTTGTTGTCATAATAATTGAGTTTAAATTGAAATTTTGAAACCAGTTTGTTGAAGGAGGCGGAAGTGTTGGTATGGTTGTAATGAAACTCAATACTTCCTGCTTAGCCAACTCAGTGGGAGCGTGCTTAGTGATGTCAATCAGGTATGAAGTGTCTTTTGCTTTCATAATGTGATTGTTTGAAGTGTTTCCATTAAACTAGCCACTGATTGAGACGAATTGTCCTTCATCAATTCCGCTAGCTTTTTCCTGCCACGACTAATTTTAGTCTTAATTGCCCCTTCTTTACTGCCTTGTATTTCAGCTATCTCTCTCATGCTAAACCCATTAATCTCGAAGAGCACAATGGCGTCTTTTTGCTTAGATGGAAGTTTATCGAGCATGCGATATAGCAATTGAATGTCAAGGACAGTTTCAGGCGATACCCCTTGATCCGATAGTCGCTCGGCATGTAATTCAGTCAATTCAGTTGTTGGCTTTGCTTTGCGCCAATTGCTTATTGATCTGTTGCGTGCGGCACGAATCAAGTAATGTAATAACTGTTCCTTATTTTCAATTTTCTCAAATTTGTGATAGGCCGATACTAGCACGTCTTGTACTAAGTCTTGTACATCCATCTTGCCATAGGCAAGAGAAGAACAGTACCGCAAGAAGCGATCATGGCAGCCATCATAGGCATTCATGAAATCGGTTTGTTTACTATCGGCCATAATCGAAAATAAGGATTCTTTGAGGGATAGTCGCAGTACCCATGGATAGGTTACATTGCTAATGATATTTTTTTCATTTTCCCCGAAACTGATTCTCAATTCACTTAATTTCAGGTATATGAGTCGCTTGTCGCCAAAGAAAAAAACATTTATACTATCGTGGTTGATTTACGTCACTGTGTTTACTGTAGGTGGAATAGTCTACTTTAATGTGGAGCGTGGCTTGTTAGGTGAAACCACATTCTACCCGTCTACGAATAACCCTTATGATGCCCAAGCTTCTGGTCTTTCGATCATTATCGGAAGCATTTTTTTAGGGATGATATTAGGACTAAGCGAGCTAACACTTTTTCGATATAAGTTTAATGGCCTGCGATTTTTCCATAAAATATTTCTTAAAGCTTCGGTGTATGCGGTGATGCTTGTGTTTTTTTTAGTGCTCTTAGCCTTTCCAATAAATGCCTCTGCGCTAGGCCTAAGTTGGACTGATCCTGTTGTCATTCAAACAGTGAATGACTTTGTGGTTGATTATGCCTTCTGGAGTGCCATGATTCATTGTGCCGTCTTCATCACCTTGGCATTGTTCATTAAGGAGATGATTGACAACATTGGTATCGGTCAAGTGATGAATTTCTTTACAGGTAAATACCACGCTTCAAAAGTAGAAGAGCGGGTATTTATGTTTTTAGATATGAAGGGTTCCACCACCATTGCCGAACAGATGGGGCATCAGAAATATTACCGATTTTTAAATAAGTACTACCGCGATATGACCAAGGCCATTGTTGCTTCTAAAGGAGAGATATACCAATACATTGGTGATGAGATAGTCCTTTCTTGGGAGAGGGATGAAGGCTTAGAAAACAACAATTGCATAGCATGTTTCTATGGAATAAAAGCTGCTATTCAAAGTAAAGAAAGTTCTTATCGAAATAAATTTGGTCAGGTGCCAGAGTTCAAGGCCGGTATTCACATTGGACAGGTAACACGTGGAGAGGTAGGCGTGCTAAAAAAGGAGTTATTATTCACAGGTGATGTCTTAAATGTTACCGCCCGCCTTCAATCACGATGTAATGAACTTGAGGCTGAATTGCTCGTTTCTGCCGAATTGTTAGAGCAAGTTACCCTAGAGGGAGAAATAAACGCTGTTTCCAAAGGTTCATTTGAGCTGCGTGGTAGAGATCAAGGTATCGAACTCTTTTCTTTACACCAATCATAGCTAAGTCTTGCTTTAAAGATTCTGCCCAATTTCCTTGAATATTTGTTTTACAAACATAGATGTTATAGATTTAATCTATGTTTGTAAATCTAATTATTGAAGCATGAAAGGAACTAACATCGGAGAGCTAGAAGAATTGGTACTACTAGTAGTAGGCGTGCTGTACGATGGTGCTTATGGGGTGTCGGTACTCAAAGAGATTAAAGATCAAACAGGCAGAGAGGTCAATATAAGTGCTATCCATGCAGTGATGAATCGCCTCGAAGATAAGGGGTTTCTACGTTCTGAAATGGGTGGAGCGTCTAGTACGAGAGGTGGCAGGCGAAAACGCAATTACTTTTTAACATCAAGCGGAAGAGCCACTCTGGATCAAGTAAGGTCGGTCAGAGAGAAGCTTTATAATCAACTGTCGCCATCGGGTGCCTATAATTATTCTTTATGAATGCTAAAAGGCCGCACCCTCCTAAGTGGGCAGACCGCTTTTTAGGCTGGTACTGTAACCCAAAGCTGCTGGAACAGATCCAAGGAGATGTGCACGAGCTCTTCTATTGGCGCTTGGAAGAGAAAGGGGCGGGTAAAGCAAAAAGGTCATTTATCTGGGATGTCGTCAGGCTCTTCAGGTGGTCAAACATAAAAAGAAAATCAGGTCAAACTCAAAAATTAAACAACATAGCCATGTTCAAAAACTATTTCAAAATCGGTCTTAGAAACTTGTGGAAGCAAAGAATGCCTTCCACTATTAACATCATAGGTTTATCTCTTGCTATAGGCTGTTGCCTCGTGGCATTTCTTTATATAGAATATAACTTAAACCGAGATCAATTTCACGAAAAGGGAGATCGTATCTACTTAGTAACACATCAAGCTTTTGTAGATGAAGTAGAAGGGCGTTTCGGTTATTTGTCAGTGGCGCTGGGAGATAGATTGGCTGAAGACTATTCTGGTATTAGAAATACAGTACCCTACCTCAATTCTGGTGTTGAAGTCAAGCTCGCTAATAAGAGCTTCAACGAATACGCTGGATTTACCGGGCCTAAATTTTTTGATGTTTTTTCATTCGAAGTATTGTATGGAGATACCAAAGCACTCGAAGCTCCTGATAAAATTGCGTTAGCCTCGGCCACCGCTAACAGGTATTTCGGAGAAGATTACCCCATTGGCCAAATCGTAAGTATTGAATTTGGAGGCGTGAGCAGAGATTTTGAAGTCGCTGTAGTTTATACCGAACCACAAAACAACTCTAGTATCAGGCCAGAGCTATTGATTCATAATGACTGGCTTATTCAGGGCAGAGATCCCAAATCTGTGAACTCGCACTACTTAATTGAGCTAGAAAAGGACGTAAATCTAAATGAGTTCAAGGCGAGTCTACAATCTTTGGTACCCATTCAAAATGGGCTCGATTTAGATAGATCTTATGATTATATCGGTTTAGAACCATTGACTACCATGGCTAAAAACGGTCAGTTAATCAATGGAGGCTTAGGCTCAATGCCACCAATGGCACCTATGATTCTATTGGCCTGCATTGGTGCTTTTATGCTCACCCTTGCCACTTTCAATTATATCAATATCGCCACAGTGATGGCTTCCCGGAGGGTAAAAGAGATTGGCATTAGAAAAGTTATCGGTAGTAGAAGAAGCCAGTTGATCGTACAGTTTCTAACAGAGAATTTCATCCTATGTAGTTTCGCCATGGTTGTTGGGTGCTTGTTGGCACTGGGCTTCTTTATACCCAATTTCAATACTATCTCTGGGAGTAGTCTTAAACTCGATTTGCTCAATCACTTTGGGCTTCAGAAATTTCTGCTGGGCCTTCTTTTGTTTTTAGCATTGGCCTCAGGTGCCTATCCTGCTTTTTTTGTGTCGCGGTTTAAACCGGTCAAGATTTTCAGAGGGGCTGAAAACACCGGAGGAAAGAGAAGGTTCACCATGGTATTACTCACTTTTCAGTTTGTATTGGCCATTATTACTATTGTCGCGGGTATCTCTGCAGTGCAGAATAATAGCCTCTATGAAAATAAAAATTGGGGCTATGATCAGCATGATAAATTGGTGATTAGCCTCAGTAAGGAAAATTTTCAAGGGTTTAGATCCGAAGTTTTAAAGAATCCGAATGTTATGGGTGTGGCAGGAAGTTTTAACAGCCTGAATAGGCACTGGGATTTTAGGCCAATGAAAGTGGGAGAGTTGGAATATGAAGGGCAGTACTTGAGAGGTGATCGAAATTACCCCGAGTTTATGGGCATCCCTCTTGTTGCAGGAAGGTACTTTGATGATGGCTTAGTAAGTGATTTAAGTTCATCCATTCTCGTAAATGAAGCCTTTATGAGAGATTTTCAATTAGAAGTCGGTACTAATGAACTTGTGACAATCGACAGTGTGAATTATCAAATTGTTGGAGTATTAGAAGACTATTATTATAGCTCATTTCAAGATGGCATTCGGCCAGCAGTCTTTAAGGCTGAACCAGACTCTGTACTTACCTCGTTAACTGTTTTAACACAAAAAGGTGAGCTTTTGTCCGTTAGAGATCAACTGGAAGATGCATGGACCAAACAATACAGCGAGCTACCTTTCTCTGCACATTTTCAATCTGAAGTGCGAGAAAGAGAATATGAAGACATGAGAGGCTTAAGAAATGTGCTGGTTTTTACGGCATCACTAGCCACTTTACTCTCTGCCATGGGACTTTTTGGCTTAGTATCACTTAGCTTATCGGCAAAATTCAAGGATTTTGGAATTAAGAAAGTATTAGGCGCGAGTACCTGGAGTTTGACAACAGGTGTCTACAAGCAGTTTTCTTTTATAGTAGCTTTTGCAATTATTGCAGGGAGCGCTTTGGCTGTTAAAGTAGTCAACCTTCTGCTTGATAGCGTTTATGGTGAACATACCGCAATAGATTTTATCCCGCTCGGTTTGGCTGGTTTACTTTTACTCTTGGTTGCGGTAGTAACAATTAATCTTCAAATGAGAAGAGTTCGCCTAATGAACCCAGCAGAGACTTTAAGAACAGAATGATGTTAAAGGGTGTGACGTATGCCACACCCTTTACACTAGGATTTAGTGAATGAGATACTCCCTAGTGAATAGTCCGATAGTAGAAAACCAGTAATCTTTCCTTTTCTATTTCTCAGAAAGGTGATAAAGCCATCATGATCAGAAGTAAAATTGTCTTTCATAATAGCTGTGTAAGTGACCAATCGCCTATCACCAACATAAGTTGAAAGGGTCATACCTTCCCGCTGGATTCTATAAGTTGTCTCTAACTCTTTGGAAATAAATTCACCACCAAATTGAGCTAAGTCATTAGTTTGATAGTTTGCAGGTATATATGATTGGTAAACAGAAGGTTCTCCGTTATCGACTGTAACTGACATCTGCATTCCATTATCCATTGCATCAAATTGAATGTTTACATCTGCTGGAGAATGGGCAATTGTAAATGTTGTAGGGGAAGCGGGGACCAGTGTGCGGATTGCGCTCGGGTTAATCTCTAATCGCAGGGTGTCGTCACTTACGTAGATCCTTCGCGTATAGGCATACCTCGGGTCAAAATAGTCTCCAGAGAATTTTTCAAGCTCATTTCGGTCAAGCTTGATGATTGTTTTCTCAGTACTTGAAGTTAATGTACCTCTACTTTGTCTTGTAGGTAGAATTGATTGGGCTAAATCATAGGCTTTGCTTGGGGCGCTGATATTCATGTTGCTGTTCATAGCAACAATAGACAATGCCTCGTCTGGAAAATGAAGATACATGGCATTAAAACCAAAGCCATAACCGTTATGAGCAATCATTTGATGGCCGCTGAAAATACCGCCTTCAAGTCCATATCGATAGGTCATCTCTCTGCCATTATTGAGGTAGGTAACACGCGAGAGTTTAGACATCAATGATTTATTATCAAAACGCTTCTCGTTCAGGAACTGATTCCATTTTACAAAATCGTTGACATTGGTTAGTACTCGACTACTTCCATTGGCCAGAAAGTGATCGGATAAAACGCGTTGGTAATTTGATGGCTGCCCGTTGTAAGAAGAAGCTCGATGCGCCACTACCGCATTGGGGCTGCTGTAAATCAGAGAGTTGCTCATACCCGCTGGTTGAAAGAGATGTTCTCTCATAAATTGCGGAAATGATTGCTTTGATATCCTTTCGATAATTATAGCCAGTAAGGTATAGTTGGACTGTGAAAACCTGTAGGTAGAACCAGGTGCTACAACTAATGCTTTTTGCTTACTTAGTGAGGACAAGGCTTTAGCATTATCGAAAGAAGTGTCCAGTGGATTTCCTGCTGCCATCAGTAGTACGATGTAGTCTCTCAGTCCACTGGAGTGGGTGAGTAAATGCCGAAGGGTAATTTTCCCTTCTTCATACCTTGGTATCTCAGGAAGGTATTGCTGTATTTCATCTTCTAGCGTCAATTGACCAGCGTCTTCTAGCAGCATAATACCCGCTGCCGTAAAGTGCATAGAAAGGGTGCCAATTTCAAAAACCGTGGACGGACTGGTGGGTGTTTTAAGGTCCATATTAGCATAACCGTAACCGCTTTGGTATACTAACTTATCTTGGTGCATTATGCCGACAGCGCATCCTGGCTGCCCTTCACATTCCGAAAAAATGCTGTCTGCTTTAGATTTTACGAGTTTATAATCGTAGCTGGATTGGCCATAAAGCGTGTTGCCACAAAAGAAGATTGAAACAACAAGATATAGGCAGTAATTGAGTTTGAGAGACTTTTTTTTCATTCGATTGTTTTTTGACAATCGAAAGTAATTAACCGGCAAAGCGCATAGCTTTTGGTTGATAACTCAGTACTACTAATTTATAAATTGGAATGAATTTGAGCACTTAACTAATTGAGACTAAACAAGATTATTTTCAGCCTGCCAGACTTCTCCACAGATAGAAGACTGTATATGCTTCCCAGTCTTTTACTGTTTGAAAGAACTGTTTAATGGCATGGTCATCCTTCCGGTCGTCAATGATTTGATGGTTAAACAGGGCTTGCGTCAGGCCAGTGTCACCAAACGGAATGGCCTCTGGCTGGTGTAGGGTTTTCATCAAAGCATAGTTAGCAGACCAAATGCCTATCCCTTTGATTTTAGTTAGTTCTTGCTGTCTCGATTCAAAATCAGGAATGCTAGTGAGTGATTCTTTTGTTAAGCCATGCTCAAGAAAGGCCTGTGATACATTTTTCAGGTATTGAATTTTGCCGCGTGAGAATTGTCTACTTCTGAGTAATGCCTCGTCTAAGTTGACTAATCTTTCTGGGGTAGGAAAGTGATAGAGCTTATGATCTTGCCATTCGATTGATTCGCCATAGAGTTCTACCAGTTGCCTTTTAAGCTTGAAAGCAAATGTGAGATTGATTTGTTGACCGATAATACTCCAGCACATGGCTTCATACAGATCGGGAATCCCAATGAGTCTTAAACCATGATAGGATTTAGTAAGCTGGCCCATGCTTGTTCGATCGGTCAGTAAATCATAAAATGGGCGAATGCTTCGATCGATATCCAGCCATTCTAATACGTAGTCTTTTACTTTTTCGGACTGTTCGTTGGGGTAATTTTCGGGAAGCTCGATCACCAAATTTTGAGCATCGGCTGAAAGTGAGAATGGTGTTAGCTTTTCATCAACGTAGATGGCGCGATGAACAGTTTTATCGGCTAACTGGTAGAGGCATTCATCATACCCACGATCAAGAAAGTAAAGGCATTGATCAAAGTCGAAGAGTTCGGGAATGGGGATAAGAATCTTATGCTTCATAAATCTTTTGGAGCATTATAATCCTCATCTAAAATGGCATACATATAGTTGTCATACCACTCTCCTCTAATGGGCAGAATTTTTCTGCGAATTCCTTCTCTGGACATTCCAGCCTTTTCCAATACGCGAATAGAACCGATGTTGTCCGTGGCCACTCCCGCTTCTACTCTATGGAGTTGGAGTTGCTCAAAGCCAAACTCGATGAGTCCTTTAGCAACCTCAGTTCCATAACCTTTGCCCCAATGGTCTGGGCGCAGGTGGTAGTGTATTTCTCCTCTGCGAAACCGATTGTTTGATGAGGACATTCCAGCCTCACCAATAAAGAGATTATGTTCCTTGAGTCTTATACTCCAGCCATAAATCGACCTTAGAGCGTTAGCTTTATCTTCGATGGCTCCACGGATTATGTCGCGCGTGACATCCTTGTTTTCCGGAATACCTATGGTATTAAATTTGGCAACTTCCTCTAGCCGATGAGACGCGAAGATGTCGTCCAAGTCATTCCATGTGAGTTCATTGAGTATGAGTCTATCTGTTTCAAGTTGCATACCCAATAAAGGTAGGAAATATACTACGCGTAAAGTGCCTCTCTCTGTGGAATGAATGACTCATTCTCCACATACTGATCATATGTACAAAGCTTGTCCAGATAGCCTTTTGGTCCTATTTCCAGAATTCTATTCGCCACTGTTTGGGTGAACTCATGGTCATGAGAACTGAATAAGACTGTTCCAGGGAAGTCTTTTAAAGCGTTGTTAAAGGCCTGAATTGATTCCAGGTCTAAGTGATTGGTTGGTTCATCAATGATGAGCAGATTACCTTGTGATAGCATCATCTTAGATAGCATACAGCGTACTTTTTCACCACCCGAAAGCACATTTGACTTCTTGAATACTTCTTCCCCTGAGAAAAGCATTTTGCCTAAGAAGCCTCTCATGTACACTTCATCTTTCTCACCATCGGTGAATTGTCTCAGCCAATCTATTAAGTTTTGGTCACCCTCGAAGAATTCGGAGTTCTCGTTTGGCAAATAGGCTGTTGTAATCGTTTGGCCATATTTGAATTCACCTGTATCAGCCTTCAGTTCATCCATTAATATTTGAAAAAGAGAAGTGGTGGCGAGGCTGTCTTTACTCAATACGGCAATTTTGTCGCCTCTATTTACAAAGAGATCGAGACCACTGAAAAGCGTTTTTTCAGTAGACGACTTGCTCAAGTTCTTGATCTCAAGGATTTGATCACCGGCCTGTCTGGCTTGTTGAAAAATAATAGCTGGATACCTTCTAGTAGATGGTTGAATGTCCTCAACATTGATCTTATCTAGCAGTTTTCTTCTACTGGTCGCCTGCTTCGATTTGGAAGCATTTGCTGAGAACCGCGTAATGAATTCTTGAAGTTCTTTCTTTTTCTCTTCAGCTTTCTTATTCGCTGAAGAACGCTGGCTGAGTGCCAATTGACTAGATTGATACCAGAAGCTATAGTTACCAGTGAACATCTTTACCTGACCAAAGTCAACATCGACAATGCTGGTACAAATGGTATCTAAAAAGTGTCGATCATGCGATACCACGATAACTGTATTCTTAAATTCTAAGAGAAAATCTTCGAGCCAAGCAATGGTCTGAAGATCCAAGTCGTTGGTAGGTTCATCCAGAATAAGAATATCAGGGTTTCCGAAAAGTGCCTGAGCCAACAATACTCTTACTTTTTGAGAACCATTGAGGTCTTTCATCAAGCTATGGTGCAAGTCTTCGGTAACACCAAGCCCACTCAAAAGGGCAGCAGCATCAGATTCCGCATTCCATCCGTCCATTTCAGCAAACTGAGCTTCTAGTTCAGAAGCTTTAAGACCATCTGCCTCGGAGAAATCAGGTTTCATATAGATGGCGTCCTTCTCTTTCATAATGCCCCAAAGCACTGAGTGCCCCATCATCACTGTATCAAGAACAGACGTCTCATCGAAAGCAAAGTGATTTTGATTAAGGACAGCCATGCGCTTCCCTGGTTCGATGGTCACTTTTCCAGAATTAGGATCTAGTTCGCCCGCAAGAATTTTTAGGAAGGTAGACTTGCCTGCTCCATTGGCCCCAATTACACCATAGCAATTGTTGCCGGTGAATTTAATATTGACCTCGTCAAAAAGGACGCGTTTACCAAATGCGAGAGAAAGGTTTTGTGCTGCAATCATAGCGGTATTATTTAAGGCCGCAAAGGTAAGATTATTGTGCGTAAAAGGGAACCACAGTATTGTTTTTAAGCATAAGCCGATCCTAGCGTGTTCCGTTTCGTTTCAATGCCTTGTTTCATATCGGAACAATTTGTATCCCAAGTGAATTTATAAGTGTTTGATAATCAGTTTAGTGAAATTCTGGCAAGCAATTCGTAATGCAATAGATCAAAACATAAAACAATGAAAACTTTAGCTTGTACCATACTCCTCTCTCTTGGCTTTTTGTTAAACCAAGATTTAACCCCTGACCATTTAAAAGTGTATGAAGGCGAATGGAATGGCAAACTTACCTACCTCAATTATGGAGATGATGAAACTATGGTGGATTTGTCAGTCAGAATGGAGGCTACTTTTGATAAAGGTAGATTGACGTTTGAGTACTTCTACAATGAGGGTGATGGCAGGGTAGAGAAGAGGACGGGTGTCTTTAAAATAACGAAGAACAAGATTTTCTACAACGGGACTTGGACATTGGACAGTAGCGAAATAATTGATCTAACACATTGGAAATTGAGCATGTCGAGTTCGGGGGAAGACAACAATAAGAAGGCCTCTTTCAGACAAACCGTTGAGGTGAGTCCAGAAAAGATTGTCTACATAAAAATGGTGAAATACGATGGCGAGTCGGACTATTTCATGCGGAACAGACACGTATTTGAAAGATAGTTTGGATGGCTAGGGAGACTAGGCTTTGGCCTTTTTGTCCCATCTTGTCTTCTGCCATTCAGATTTTTCTTCTTCAGTAAGAAAGGTCCATGCTACAATGCGGCTTGCTTTGTTGCCTTGGCTCATGGCAATCGTTTTGACTTCTGAGGTACCTGCAATTCCCAAGTAGTCCTGAATGGCTTTTAGATTAGACTGTTTCGAAATTAGGGATGAAAACCAAAAGCATGATTTGCCAAATTTCTTGCTTTCTCTAATCATATCGCCAACAAAGCGTCTTTCGCCACCTTCACACCAAAGCTCACTGCCTTTGCCTCCAAAGTTCTGAGTCGGGGTTTTGACTTCTTTTTTATTTAGATTACTGAGTTTTCTGAGCGTGCCTTCGAGTGCCGCTTCTTGGGAGGCATGAAAAGGAGGGTTGCAAATGATTAAGTCGACCTTTTCCTCATGATCGATGACTCTATAAAGAATATCCTTGACATTTTCTTGTAGGCGGATACCTACTTTTCCCTTTAACACATCGTTTGCCTCGACAATCTTCTGGGCAGACTTAACCGAAATAGGATCAATATCGGAGCCGATGAAGGACCAATGGTAAGTACTAGCGCCAATGATAGGGTAAACACAGTTGGCACCCACACCGACATCAAGACAAACTATTTCAGGCCCTTGAGGAATGTTTCCAAAGTTATTGCTGGCCAATACATCAGCCATGTAATGGATATAGTCTGCTCGCCCAGGAATCGGTGGGCAAAGGTAGTCTTCGGGAATATCCCAGTAGGTTAAACCGTAGTGTTGCTTCAGCAACGATTCATTTAATAGTTTAACGGCAGCAGGATTGGAAAAATCAATGGTGTCTTCATTCCTCACACTCTTGATGATGTACTGGGTAAGCGGAGGGTTGATGCCCACGAGTTTTTTTAGATCATATCGACCATGATGCTTGTTGCGTGGATGAAGTTTAGCGCCCTTCTTTGGTCTTATTTCTTTGACCTTGGATTTTTTTGGAGCCACTTCTTTGGCTTTTTTTCGGAGTGCTTCGGCAAAACTACTTGGCCTGTTTTCATTACTTGGTTGATCACTCATGGCCTTACTTTTTGATACGGTTGAGGTAATACTTTTCTACTTTTTCCCTAGCCCAAGGCGTTCTCCGAAGAAACTTCAAGCTAGACTTAATGGTAGGATTACTCTTAAAACAATTAATGTCGACTGTCTCAGCCATCTTTGGCCAGCCCTGTGTGGCCACTAAGTATTCTAATATGTCAACGAGTTTGACACCATGAAGCGGGTTGTTGACTTCTCCCTCTTTTGGGGTAGATTTTGTATAATTTATAGGCATGAGCAATGCAAAGCTAATCATATTGCCTGCTTACTAGAGCTGGTAAACCGATTATTTGTCGAAGTGATTGACTCAGGCATTAAGTTTTTAAGCAGGCTATGAGCTTTCCGAACATCAATTGTCTTTTCTTCCTTTCCTTTTCTCTGTTTATCTTTCAGTTAAATCAACCTTAAAACCATGAGAAAGTCCCTATTGACTTGTCTAAGTCTTTTTATGAGCTTAATGCTGTTAGGACAAACAGCGGAAGAGTACTTCAAACCCTTAAAATATAGAAATATTGGCCCCTTTAGAGGAGGTCGCTCGGTATCCGCAACAGGCGTTATCGGTGATCCGATGACCTATTATATGGGAACAACCGGTGGAGGCTTATGGAAGACGGAAGATGCTGGCCAGCGTTGGAATAATATTTCAGATGGTTTTTTTAAGACAGGCTCCGTGGGTGCGGTAGCCGTTTCAGAGTCGCATACTAACATTGTCTATGTGGGTATGGGAGAGCATGCGCCTCGTGGGGTCATGACTTCTTATGGTGACGGGGTGTATAAATCCACGGATTCAGGCAAGTCTTGGACAAAGATTGGCTTAGATGCTACGCAACACATTGCGAGAATAGTGATTCACCCCACCAATCCGGACATTGTATTGGTAGCTGCACAAGGCGCTTTACATGGCCCTAACAAAGAGCGAGGCATTTACAAAACGACTGACGGTGGTAAAACTTGGGACCAAGTACTCTTTGTGAATGAGTCTACCGGCTGCAGTGAATTATCTATGGACATGAATGCACCTAATACCCTATATGCTACCATGTGGGAACATGAGAGAAAGCCATGGAAGGTAATCAGTGGAGGCGAAGGTAGCGGAGTGTATAAGAGTACAGACGGGGGTGAGAATTGGTTTAAAATTGAAGAAGGTTTACCAGATGAGCTGGGAAAGATGGCGATTGCTGTTAGCAGAGCAAACTCTGAGAAGGTTTACGCTTTGATAGAAAGTGATTCTGAAAAGGATTTAGGGGGACTCTTCGTCTCGAACAACGCAGGTGAAAATTGGAGGCGTATCAGCGATGATAATCAGCTCACGCAAAGATCGTGGTACTATACCGAAGTTTTCGCAGATCCGAATGATGAGCATACAGTATATGTAATGAGTGCTCCAGCTTTACGCTCCATAGATGGAGGTAAAACATGGGAGAGGCTTTCCGGTACACACGGAGATTATCATGATCTCTGGATTAATCCTCAGAACTCAAAAAACATGGTGATTGCCAATGATGGTGGCGCTGCCATTAGTTTTAACCGTGGCAGCACTTGGTCTACTCAAGCCAATATGCCAACTGCCCAAATCTACCGTATCAATGTTGATAACCTGTTTCCTTACAATATCTACGGTGGCCAGCAAGACAATACATCACTGCGAATTGCCAGTATGAACATGAGTGGAGGCAGCATTGGTGAAAGTAATTGGATGGCTTCTGCGGGTGGAGAGAGTGCCTTTTTGGCCTTCGATCCGGATAACCCACGCTACGTAATGGGCGGTAGTTATTTAGGAACGATTGAAGTAAGAGATATGAAAACAGGGGCAGGCACAGGCGTAATGGCTGCTCCCATTCAATATTTAGGGAAAGAAGCGCGCCAGATGAAGTACCTCTATAACTGGAATGCCCCAATCATTTGGTCGAAGCATGAGCCAGGCACATTCTATCATGGAGCACAATTGGTTTTACGCACACGAGACATGGGCGTCACATGGGAAGAGGTTTCGCCCGATTTGACAAGAGATATAGATGAGAAGCAAGGCAACGGAGGCGGTCCTTATACCAATGAAGCAGTAGGAGCGGAGAATTACGGCACGCTTGCTTATATGTTGGAATCGCCCCACGAAAAAGGAGTGCTTTGGACGGGGAGTGATGATGGCTTGGTTCACCTGACGCAAGACAATGGCGTGACATGGAAGAATGTGACTCCCAAGGGACTTGAGGAATGTTTAATCAACGCGATTGAGGTTTCTCCGCACGACCCGGCAACAGCTTATATCGCCACCACGCGCTATAAGTTCAATGATAAAACACCAGGGCTTTACAAGACCACTAATTATGGCAAAAGCTGGACAAACATCAGTGCTAATATTCCTTATGGCGCTTTCACCAGGGTAGTGAGAGAAGACAAAGACAGAAAAGATTTACTCTATGCGGGTACGGAAACGGGCATTTACATGTCATGGAATGGAGGTAAAAACTGGGAAACCTTACAACTCAACATGCCTGTAACTCCAATCAATGACTTGATGGTCCACCAAGGAGATTTAATTGTAGCAACTTCTGGTAGATCTTTCTGGATTTTGGATGATCTAAATCTGATCGGGCAGTATAAAAAATCAAATAAGGCAATGTTGTACAAGCCCGGAAATGTCATCTATGGCAGCTGGGGAAGTCCTTTGAATGGTAGTAACGCAAATTTTGATGGTACAAACCCATTTGTTGGGGTTAACCCTGCCAGTGGGGCAATCATTTATTATGAGTTGCCAGAGGGGTTCGACTCGGATGTGCAATTAGAAGTGACGGATAGCCAAGGTAAATTGATCAGGACGATTAGCTCGAAAGCTCAAAAAGGATTTAGAAGTTATCCAGGAGGACCAAGGTCATCTGCAAGGCTCTCGAAGAAAGAAGGATTGAATCGTTTCGTTTGGGATACCCGTCATGAAACAATGCCTGGCATACCGACAGCTTATATAGAAGCCAGTTATAGCGGGCATAAAGTACCGCCTGGAACATATCAACTGAAACTTACAGCTGGCGATGAAGTAATGACGACAGAAGTGGTCATTGATGATAACCCGCTCTATGAAATGAAAGCAGGCCAGCATGAAACTTTCGATCGTTTTATGACCGAAGTTGAAGCAGAACTCACCACCATGCATAACCTAGTCAATCAATTGCATGATGTGCATGGACAGCTAAAAGACATTGTTGCTGATTTATCAGACGAGGCACTCAAGAAAGAGGGCGAAGGAATTATTGAGGCATTAGATGCCTGGGACAAAGAAATGGTGCAGCGTAAGTCGAAAGCATACGATGATGTAGAGAATTTCCCGAACAAATTCACAGCCGAGTATATGTTTATGATGAATGCTACGGAAAGTAGTATACCACGTGTCAATCAGTCTTCGCGTGACAGAAGGTCTGAGCTAGAGGCACAATGGAAAGACTTGAAGGCACAAGCTGATCAATGGGTGAGTACTACCATTCCGGAGTACAATAAAAAGCTTTGGAATGCGGGAGTTGGTGCGATAAGAGTAAAGTAGAAAGGCAAGATTCTTTTAAAAGAGGCCAACTTAAAAGCTAGTGGTCATTCCCATTCAAATTGGGGGGTGACAGCGTATTGGACTTTTAAGGTAGCCTCTTTTTTTCTTTCTTTTAGCCTTCTAAGTGAGCGCTTAGTCTATCAAAGGTGGAGCCCCATCCATTCTTAAAACCCATTTTTTCTTGCTGCTGACAGTATGCTGCTGTTGGGTGTACCACATTGAAAGTAAATTGGGTTACTTCTCCTTTTGCTTCAAAAAAGGCTTGAATTTCAACACCCTCGGTCATCGGTCTGAAATTAGCGGATGAGCGTATCTTTTCGTGAGCCACAATCTCTATGTAAGTTCCTTCTGCTATGAAATCGCTGCCATTTGGCATGGTCATTACATACTTCCAGTTTCCACCGACTTGAAAGTCATGCGCTTCGACTCTCACTTCCATGCCTTTTGGTCCCCACCATTGGGCTATGTGCTCGGGTTGGCTCCAAGCTTCCCAAACCAGTTGGATAGGGGCATTTAAAGTTCTTTCGATGGTTAAGGTGCGATCTTTAAGGTCATTAGCATTACTCATTGTCTTTCTTTTTAGATTGTAGTTGCATTATGTAGGCTTCGAAAGAATCGATCTTGTCTTCCCAAAGCTTGCGGTATTGGTCTATCCATACAAAGGCGGGAATCAGCTCGCTAGGTTGAATGCTGCAATAACGCTCTCTTCCAGACTGACTGATTTCAATGATGCCACATTCGCTCAAAATCTTCAAATGCTTAGAGATAGCAGGGCGGCTCACTTCGAATTTCTCAGCAACTGCGTTCACAGTTAAGTCCTGTTCCGAAAGGAGTGCTATGATATCTCGTCTCACCGGATCGGCTATGGCTTGAAAAACATCTCGTCTCATTATAAATAGTAACCGTTTGGTTACAAATATAATGTAATCATTTGGTTACGCAAATTAGCTTAGATCGTAATACTGAGTAATAGTGTTTAATTAGAATCTGCGCTCATGATCATGTTACGCACCCAGTCATTAGGGATCATATCAATCGTGAGGCTGATCCTATCCGTATCTCCACTGTTGACTACTTTGTGCGGATCTGTCAGTCTCATATACCAGCATTCTCCTGGCTTCATAGGTACTGTTTCTCCGTTTAAATAGAAGTCTACGTCCGCACTTCTTATGATGGGGATGGTCAATCGAATCACTGATTTCTCAATCTGAAGCCCAAGCGTGGGGTCTACGTGTTCTGCTACTACATTTCCAGCCGCTAGTCTAAGCACTCGCACTAAAGTTACTTTGGTATGTTCACTAAAGGTTTTGACAATGCTTGAGATATAAGGCGAAGCTTTTAACTCAGCGGTATCCAGCCAATCGGTCCAAGAACCATCGGCATAGTCCTCTGTAGGTGGTGGAAAAGGCAGACTAGGGTCTACTTGATGGGCAGGGGCCCTCAGTGGTATTACATTATAATAAATAAAATGGTTGAGGCTCATGCCTTTAACCTCTTCGGTCATTTTAGCCACATCGTAGGTAAGAGGTAGTTTTATGCGATCACTGATGGAGTCGGTGACTTGTGGAGTGTGTGTCATTGTGCTGTGTTTTGTGTTTGCAGTCCGTTGATCTTGGGGCTTAATGCCTAGCGATCCCTTGACTTTCATCCTAAATCTAATACATCACACTTTTTCTTCAAATTAAAATGTGATTGTCATGCGCTTAAAGTCTTCACGAAATCTACTTTAAGACTCCTCTTTTCTGGCTTCAAATTCTTTAACAATCTTCTCGGCAGCTGTTAGGTCTTCTGGGTTAACGTACACCCTACAAAAACCTGATGCTCCAAAGCCTGCACTAGCCGCAGCTTGATTTTCACTTTTGAGTAGGCTGGGAATCCCAACCGATTCGAGTTGACTTTTAATGATGTCTGATTCAAAATCAGATCCTGTATACACTAGAGAGAGGTCTTTCATAGCATGCTAAACGTTAATTCCCTTGTCAAGTTACTGAATGTTTGAAAGAATAAGGGACAAGTCTATTCCACTTATCAAGTATATGGGAGTTCTAAAGCACAGACGTTTTCGTGGTATCGAAAAATGACTAATTTGAATCAGTCAATCTGGTTTTAATACCGGTATGTCATTCAAAATATTCAACATGAAAAATCTCTTTACGATCTTATTAGCCTGTGTTACTACCATCGTGCTGGCTCAAAATGATGTCTACTTTGCCTCAACACCGAGTCTAAACCCTGATGGTTCTGAAATCATTTTTTCTTATGACGGTGATCTTTGGAAGGTGGCTACCAATGGCGGTACTGCCACACGACTAACGGCCATGGCAGGTCAGGAGTCTTATCCAAGAGTAAGCCCAGACGGTAAATGGATTGCTTTTTCATCGGCACAATACGGTAATACCGATGTGTACATTATGCCTTATGGTGGTGGCGAAATTGAAAGACTAACCTATCATTCGTCCGCAGATCAAATGGAAGCTTGGTCTTGGGATAGCAAAACCATTTACTTCAGATCAGGCAGGTATAATAGCCGTTCTGCTTATAGCATTGACCGAAGCGGAGGTACGCCTCAGCGAATTTTTGATCACTACTTCAACTGGCCGCATAACCTTGCCATTCACCCGGATGGTGATATATATTTTAATGAAAGCTGGGAAAGTAGCAACCAGGTAGCACGAAAGAGATACAAGGGCGCGTTCAACCCAGATATTAAGTCCTTTAACCTGAAAAGTGGTGAATTCAAAAAGCATACGTCCTATGAAGGCAAAGACATGTGGACTTCTATCGATAGAAGCGGAAAGATCTACTTTGTTTCAGATCAATCGAATGGAGAGTACAACCTCTACGGGCTTGAAAATGATCAGTCCGTTCAGTTAACGAATTTTAGTACCTCTATAAAAACGCCACAGGTAAATGCCAATGGTGGTAAAGTTGTCTTTGAGAAAGACTATCAGTTATTTATTTATGATGTAGGGTCAAAACGAAGCCAGAAGGTCTCCATTAACATCTTCGAGAACAGCACACTGGCGCAGGAAAGAGACTTTAAGACCAAAGGAAATGTGTCTGCTTTTGATATTTCTGGTGATGAAAAGAAGATGGCTTTCGTTTCTCGTGGAGAGCTGTTTGTCTCTGATATCAGCGGTAAGTTCATCAAGCAACTCAAAACTAACGCGAAAGAAAGAGTCACAGAAGTCAAGTGGCTAAAAGACAATCAAACGCTGCTGTTTACCCAAACTGTGAATGGGTATACCAACCTATACACCATCAATGCCGCGGACGGATCCGATGAAAAGCAGCTGACCAAAGACGATCAGTCGAATAGAAATTTAGAAATGAATGGGGATAAAACGCATGCTGTTTACCTCAGTGGAACGCAAGAAGTTAAGTTGCTTGACCTCTCGAATATGCAAAGCGAAACCATTGCGACTCAAGAATTATGGGGGCTCTATAATCCTTTACCGAGATTTTCGCCTGACGGGCAATACATCGCTTTTACGGCCAAGAATGATTTTGAGGAGGATATCTACATCTATCACATTGTTTCCAAGCAGTTAGTAAACTATACTAAAACGGGAATCACTGAAACAAGTCCTTTCTGGGGCCCGGAGGGCAAGTATATGTATTTTGTTTCTAACCGTACTGAACCGAGTTATCCGTTTGGTTTGCAAGATGGTAGAGTATTTAGAGTGCCCTTGGCACGAAAGGATAGGGCCTATAAATCGGATCAACTGGAGGCCATTTTTGATGAAGACAAAAAGGAGAAGGATACCGTCATTGTGTCGATCGATTACGATCAGGACTTAATGCGTTCTCTAGAAAGAATCAGCCCCAACTTTGGCACACAATCCAATCCATTCGTGATTAAAGTGGGAGACAAAACGCACGTGATTTACTCCTCAAATCACGATGAAAACCAACGCTCATTGTGGATGACCACCATTAGCCCATTTGAAAGAAACAAGACCGAGAAAATTGCGGGTACTAGAAACGCAGGAGGCAATATCATTCAGGTAAAAAAGAACTACTACCTCAACAATGGGGGAGTGATCAGTAAGTTAAATGTGGGTGGCAAGAAGCTAACGGCCATTGAAACAGACTTTACTTTCCGCAGGTCGATGCGCAATGAGTTTGAGCAAATCTATTTCGAAACTTGGGCAGGCGTAGAAGAGAACTTCTACAATGAAACTTTTCATGGGCAAGATTGGCCAAAATTAAAGCAGCAGTATGCAGCCTTTCTTCAGCATTTAAAATCTCGTGCCGAACTGCGCGTATTACTCAATGATTTATTGGGAGAGTTAAACTCTTCTCATATGGGATTTAGCTCTTTTGGTGCTGAGGAAGGGACTTTTTACAATACAAGAAGCCTAAACTTAGGTGCTTTGTTCTCCAAGAAAAATCCATACGAAGTAGAGCGCATCGTGAGTGAAGGACCTTCTGACTTCCCCGATATGGACTTGAGGGCAGGTGATGAATTGATTGCTATTAATGGTGAAGCCATTGATCCGAAAATGAATCGAGAATATTACTTAGCCAAGCCATCCATAGATGAGGAAGTAAGCTTGATCGTGAAGCGAGGCAAGGAGACAGTTGAAGTGAAGGTACACCCTGCGAGTGATGGCCGCATGCGCACAAATCTCTATGACGAATGGATTGCTGATAACCAAAGCAAGGTAGACAAGGCAACGAATGAACAAGTCGCTTATGTGCATATGAAAAATATGGGCACGGGGTCACTGCAGCAATTCCTGATTGAGATGACTTCTGAAGGCTATAATCGAGATGCGTTGATCCTAGACTTGCGTTACAATACTGGAGGAAATGTACATGATGAAGTATTGAAATTTCTTTCGAGAAAGCCTTATCTCAAATGGAAGTACAGAGAAGGTAAACTCACTACACAAGCCAATTTTGGCGCAGGAGCTAAGCCGATCGTGCTGCTGATCAATGAACAAAGCTTGAGCGATGCGGAAATGACCGCTCAGGGCTTTAAAGAATTAGGCCTAGGGACTATCATTGGTACAGAAACTTACCGCTGGATCATATTCACCAGTGGAGCGGGCTTGGTAGATGGGTCTTTCTACCGACTACCATCATGGGGTTGCTATACTCTCGATGGTGAGAACCTAGAAAAAGTAGGAGTAGCCCCAGACATCTATGTGGAGACCAATTTTAGTGACCGTGTCAATGGACGCGATCCGCAATTGGAAAGGGCCATACAAGAAGTAATGAAGCAGTTAGGTAATTAACCGCTGCTGCCTTGTCGAAAAATATCAAAGTTTACTTTCTTCTGTTGATCTTCCAGATCGAAATGATAAGCACTTTGTTGCTGCAGCTATCAAGTGCAATGCAAATGTGATAGTACCTATAACCTAAAAGACTTCCCCACAGCATACTTAGGCTCGATTGGTTTAAGTGCTGTCGATCCAGATACATTCATTGCAGATATGATAGATCTATCTCCCGAAAAATGTTGTGAGCAGTACTTTTCTATCTATTTTTTAATTTTGTAAACGTTATTGATGTTGTCAATATATATATTGCAATCTTTAAAAAATCCAATTCCAATTCTCGGCTGACTAGAAACATTTATAGTTGCGTTAACATTTTTAAACTCGATATTTCCTAGCTTTATCAAGGGGACAATACCTATTTTTTCTTTAATTCTTTGAAGACCACCAAGCGTATAACGGTCTCTTTCATTATCATTAAAATTGTATTGCCCTAATAACTCTTTTGCAAGTTTAGATTCTTTAGGCAAATTAAACTCCGATGAAGAACCAAAATCAATTACTACTTTATATTCAGTTCCATTTATTGAGATGTAAGTATATGGTGCACCGTTTTCTCTTTTGAGTCGAATTGTGGTGAAAGTTCCATCAACTAAATCTGTATTTGATATTTGTACTTTTTTATTTGGATAGTCAATTAGCCAGTTAGTCTTATTAATTACTGGCTGTCCTAAAATCCCACCAAAATTTGGAATTTGTTCTTTTAAGCCTATCAAATTTCCATTTACTGCATAAGTGTTTTTAAAATCTACATTTCCGATTTTTATAGATTTTACATATTCAGTTCCCAGTTCCATTTCCCTATTAGTAGCTCCATCATACTTGTCAGTTTTTCCCAAAGTCGAATCACGTTGTATTATGCTATAATCCGCACCTGTGTCAAAAAGAAAATTTTTAGAGATTCCATTTAATTCTATTGGTAATATTATTACCGATTTGGCAGTCGTAAATTCAGTTTCATAATTAAAATCTTTCGGAAACACTGTTCCTTTTTTTTGATTTTTAGTTATTGAACAACTCAATAAGAGAAAAAATATAAATATAAATGTTGATGATTTTAGATTTATCATATTTGATTTAGTATGATTAATGAATAGGCTGGGAGCGCAGCGGAAGACTATGCCCCTCGCGGGGCATTAATCCCAACGGTTTAGCTATGAGCAGGCGGGCTTTAAAAGCTACCTTGCTATCAGCCAGCTCCATAATTTCTTAAATGCGCTACTTTTCGGGTAAGCACTTTCACCCGCTTGCTTATAGGTTTTGTTAGCTGCAGTTTTTCTATTTTTTTCCGCTTCCCAATTGTTCAGTCTTTTCTGAGCGTATTCAGCAATTTCTTTGTCATGCCATTGTGAAAGTTCTTCTAGTGCTTTTTTCGATTCATCTGTACCAATGTCAGCAAGAGCCCATGTACATTTACGAGAAAGTGAATAAGAGTTGTCGTAGTCTAAGTACTCGAATTTGATTTTAGCAGTTTTTAGAAGTGTTTTAGTTGCTCTATTGTCCTTGGTCGCTTGTAGAGCTAAGACAATGTCTTCGTGTCTAAAATGCCATTTCGTTTCAAGCAATTCTATTAGGTACGGGGCAAATTCTGATTCATATCCAAAAGTATGTACTTCTGCCACAGCTTTTTCAGCCAAATCTGCTGAATTTGAGTTGATAGCAGTTTTCAGTTTGTATAGAACTTCTTCCTTGTCCATTTTTTTACCTTGCAGCTAACGTTCGAAGGTATCAACCGTGAATTATGGAGGAATATCAAAATCTTCCATGCTGATATGTTTTCACAGCTGATTTTCGAGTTAATAATTATCCATAAGATACGATTGAAATTATTGATTTTGAATATTCCGGGAGTAAGATTGGTTGACAAGGTTGGCCTCTCATGGTTTATACCGGATGTTGGGTATTAGTGCTTAGGTGTGAAATCTGTGAGGTATTAGCGTTTTGGCGGCCAGACTTGCTTCGAACGTTGGGATTAATGAATAGGCTGGGAGCGCAGCGGAAGACTATGCCCCTCGCGGGGCATTAATCCCAACGGTTGGCTAAGAAACGTAGGGGAGTTTGAAATGCTGCCCTTCGGTTTGCTAATTAGCCAAGCCAAATATTTTTATAATTTACTTTACTTTTTTCATTATCAAAATTTTGGATTGGCGGACTCTCCAGAAGCACTGAACTTCCGAGTACCACTGAACCCCTATGTTTTCTTAGCCCTTGTTAGATTTTTGTTGCCCGCCTCTTGCACTGCCTCCTCAGACATACTCTTTGGCTGGTTTAGGCTGTGTTGGGCTTGTGCGACCAGGCAATGTGTATGGCTGAGACTGTACGTTCCGTTTAGATGGATTCAGATCAATTCCGTACAGATTTTCTAAATAATTATCAATCTCATTTTTATCATTTAGTTCAATAAGGTGTTCGATTTGCTCGTCTGAAAAGTTATATATTCCAAAATTCTTAATGTAGTTACGACTAAGTGAGTAATAGCCTGAACCATACGGTTTGCTGGAGTTTACTATATAAAACCAGAACAATCGAGAAGACATGATTTTCCTCAAGTATTGCAATTCTCGTTCATTTTCTCCGACAATAGCGAGTCCATTAACGAAAAGCAATGATGGTTCATCATTTATCACATAGTTAGGAATTGATGGAGAAATATGAGGAAAGAAAAGCTTGAATTGGTAGTTTTCTAAAGATTGATTTCTTCCATAAGCATACCAAATATCATAATCTTTACCCTTTCCTTTGTCTCGTGTGGCAAGTACATCTTTTTTTGAAAGTAAGTAGTTGTAGGCATTTGGGAATTGTGTTCTGAATTCTTCTTCAGGTATTATAGTAGCTTGTCCATTCTCAATCTGATATGGAAAAATCGCTTTCTTTCTAATGGTTTCTATCGAGTCTAATTGAGTCAGCTTATTGGGATTAATTACATCAACACAAGCTTCTCGTTCAATTGGGTATTGTTGATCATTTTGCAAAAAATAGAAATGATCATTCTCATCTATCGGATCAAAAATGTAGATGTCATTTTTGAGCGTTGCAATACCGTTTCTTGAAGTAAATTTTTTACTAAAAGGAGTTCCTGTGGCTTCAATTTTGTTCAGAAGTTCTCTTTCTTGTAAGTTCCATCCCTTCTCAAAATCAAGACTTTCATATGCTATTGACTCAAAAGATATTCCATCAGAAAGCAAAGAGTCAGTGTCAGAAAGCTTTACATAATGTAAATTTTTGGAAGGAGAATTTTTGATAAGGCATATACAAGTGTATGTTGATTTTGACTCGAACACCTGAAAGGCCCCAAAATCCAAAATATCCATGTCTAGCTTTTGATTCCGAAAGTACTCTCGTAATGCACGACCATTTACACTTTTGAAAAATGTGTTCATAGTTATGTATCCAAGAGTAGCATTTGGTTTCAAAAAGGTAATTCCCAGTTCAAAAAATGGTATGTACAAATCTGGATGACCCGATTTACTGACAGACCAATTATGTACCAAGTCTTTTGATTCACCTTCTATATTTCTTGAACAGACATAAGGTGGATTTCCAACAATTGCATCAAATCCTGTGAATTCAGCAATTTCTTTATTCCAATCAAAATTTAGTGCATTACCGAGATGGAGGTTGAAGTCGAAATATTCCTCATCTTCTCCATCAACTATGGCAGCCAAAGTAAGAAGTAGTTCTGATCTGTTAATTGAAAATTCTTGAATATCTAGACCATATAAGTTCTCCCTATAGATATCAGAATAGCTTTTGCCAGTTATCTCTTTTAACCTCTTTGCTACCGTAAATAAGAAGCCAGAGCAACCACAAGCTGGATCGCAAACTCTAAAAGCTGGATCAATCTGCTTGTCCTTTTCAATTGCATGATTAACTATAAATTCTCTTATATAATTGGGCGTATAAACAGCCCCAGTAACAACCTTTTCTTCTGGTGAAATCACAAACTCAAAGGCCTCAATCAATTCTTCTATACTACAAATCGAATATGAGGTAATGATTCTTTTAAGGTCAGCAAAATCAGTATCAGTATCGTGGATTCTGAGGTTTTCTGCCAACTGATTCTTACAACAATGGATATTGTTTGAGTAAAGAAAATTAGATACAATTATCCTATCAATCTTTTGAGGATCGAATGAATACGATTTGAGATATGTAAAGAGGTCACGCTTCATCTATACTAATTGAGGACAAATATCCTTAACACTCCAATTATTACCGATTTCACAAAGTCCAAAATGATTAGCCAAACTTGCTACAAAAGGTTTAATAGTTCTGTTTTGAGCATTTCTAAGTATCTTAATATATCTTGGATCACGTTTTAATTCACGCCATAACTTTGGGTCGAAATTTGATAAAACAAAATCTAATCCTGAGATAAAATCCATCGGATAATGAGCAAAACGTGGAGAATCAACTATAAGTTTATTACCAAAATTTTTACCTTTTGACTTAAAGTCATCTAACTTCCTCCCACCCAATTGAAAGTGGTAAATTGGATGAACTTCATTAGATGAATTTCCTCCTTCCAGATGTCTATCAAAATGATATGACAAAATATGTTCTTTGCCCTTCCTTGATTTTCCTTCAACGACAACATTAAATTCTAAATGTTTGAAAGGATCTTGGATATTTTTACTAAAATCAAAAAACTCTCCATTCAGCTCGATGCTAAATACCAATTTGGCATTATTGATTTTCTTTGGGTATTGAATGCTACTTGACAAATCTATATCAACTATGAAATCTTTAATGCTGTAACCCCAACTTAATGGAGTTGCAATTGCACTCCCTTTATCATCAACATTTGTTTGAGGAAGAATCGTCTTGTTTTTTAGCGTATCTATCGCTCTATCAATTGTCCCAATTGATTTTTTGTTTATGTTAAACCTATTTAAAACTTGCTTCAGAAGTTCTAGTTCTTTTGCAAGTTCTACTCGAAAGGCTAAGTTTTTATTGTCAATTTTCATTTAATCAATTTTAGCTCTTTCGAAATTGAACCTTTCCATATCAGAGGAATGAACCTTAATGCCTCTCTTCTTTACCAATAAAGGTTCTGTCACTATGCCAAACAATGAAATATATGAATAATCTAACCAAGGCTTTGGTTCTTCTTTGCCACTTATTTTAAGTCCTTCAAATGGATCAAGTGGTTTTTTAGTGATTTCGCAAATATTCCAGAAATTGGTACTCTCGTAAAACTCCAAAGGTGAAGCAGGAATTAAGTTTTTAAATTCAGTTTTATCGTTAAGAAGTGCTACTCTTTTCACAGATTCTAAACTAGCTAGGTTTTCATTGGTTAATTCTTCGAATTTGTCTATCACACTATTATTCCACCACCTTCTCCAACTATCATGAAATACACCCTTATACTCAGCCTCTGAAAAGTACTTTTTGATCAATTGCTCCCATTCCTTTTGGCATGTTTCTTTGTCAATCCCTAACCTAGCGGCAAGTGTATGTTCATTAATAAGAATTCCCGTCTGTTGAACAATGTCTTTAAATATTACTCTTGCTACTTCATGAATAGGAGGGTTTTCTTCGGCAAGGAATCGAGATAAAATCCGATCGTCTAACGAATCATAGTCTTTCTTTAAAATAGAAGTGAAGTTACCTTTCGATTTTTCTATTGACTTATAGCCTTCAATTATTGAAATGATTTTATGTCCTGTTTCATCATTTAAATCACTTTTTAAAAAGGTCCAATCAAATAAATCGTGGCTTGTAAAATCTCTATTGAAAGAAGTTTTAACCCTATCTTCTGTTGAACAAAGAATAATTGGAAGGTCTTTGGTTTTTCCTTCTGTGGCCAATGTTCTTAGCATTTGAGCCAAAGGAGGAGCTTGATACCTTACGCTTTTTCCTGTCTCCTCTTGCACTCCATTCAACTGCAAGTCCAAGATTAATACATCATAATCATTAAGCTCTTTGGCCAACTTTTCTAATTCATCCTCAAAACTAATTGGTTTGCATATTTCAACTTCTATTAAAGAATTGAGTTCCAATTTTTTCTTGATTGGTTGAATCAAATCATCTTTTTCATCATCAAGATAGAACACTCTATACTTACTCATAATCGTTTAATTCAGTTCTAGGTAATTCAATTCTAATAGTAGTCTCAAATCCTTCCTTTGGGGTTGTAACAAAAATTTCCCCTCCGTAACCATCAATAATATCTTTCACTATTTTAAGTCCTAATCCGGTACCGGTTAGTTCTTGGAGTTCCGTTGAAGAGCTGCTCGCGGGATTACTGGTTGTATAGAAGGCATCAAAAATCTCATCTTCTTTATTAGGAGGAATACCAATTCCATTATCTGAAAACTCCATATATACTATCCCCTGACTCTTACCTGCTTCAATGTTAATCTTACCCTGTATGCTTCTTTTTGAGATCGCTTTTTTTGAATTCGTGTAAAAATTAAAAAGTATAGAAGCCCATTCAGATTCGTGCATCGGACAAGTAAACAAGTTGTATCCTTTGAAATCAAGCTTTTCAAATTCAATATTGCTTCGTTCTAAATCAGGAGTTATAATATCCAAGAAGCTTGTTAATGGTTCTCGTAAATCAATAGGTTTTAATTCTCTATTTACATTCTTTGAAATAGCTTCTTTAAAAAAGGAAGTGTAGACGGTAAATGCGTTGAGGTTTTTTTGCAACCTTTCACCTGCCTTTTTTCCTTCTAACTGCTCCTCAACTAAACTGGTTAAATATTCTGCATCATATTTAAAAGCAGGTTCATAATGACTTATTTCATGAACAAATTCACCGATTGTTAAACCAAGTCCAGCTAGTATTCTTAAGAGTTGAATCTCCTTTAGAAGTTCCTTTTCACGAGTTTCCTGTTCTTTGGATTCTTCTTCTTTGACTTCTTCTAATTCTACTAACTTTTCGTTTATTGTTTTGAGTTTTATTGAAATATTTCCATCCTCATCTTGATTAACTTCATCAAAAATTTTTCGTTCATCAGATATTATATCACCAACTTCCTTTTTTACTTCACTCAGAATTTCACTGGAGGATTTTTTATAATCCTTTTGGCCGGCAGTTCCTTTCTTTTTTCTTACTTGAGATATTTTTAAAGCAACATCTGTCAGAACTTTATATCCAAAATCCTTTAGTTCTCCTAGGGAGTTTGTATCAAGGAGCCCTTCTCTACTTGAAAGCTCCTGAAAGTAATTACCCTCCTTGTCTATAACTTCAATGAATCCAAAAAAATGCAAATTTGAGTGAGAAGCTAATAAACTTCGTCTTCTACTAGAGGCATCAAGAGTTAGCCAATCGTCATTTTTTTCTGCATAGGGTAAAACTCTAAAACCATTTCTGTAGAGTCTAATACCACCATGTTCCTTTGCATTTTCGAGTATATATGAGTTTACAGTTTTTGGGAGGTAATTAGCCCCATTCCCATTATAAATAAAATAGTAAGCTTTTAAGTGAACATTTTTTAGTTCAAGAAACCTGTCATCCCTATCTTTTTTTCCTATTAAATAAACTTCTTCTGAAATTGATAATTTTTCACTTTTGAAAGAATAGTAACCTTGGCCGTCTTCATCAACATATGCTTCTATTTCCGCCAAAGCGTGTTGGAAAAAAGCACTTTCCTCGTCAATGATTAATTCACCATCTCTATAAATAGAGACTTTAAATCCTGGATCATTTTCGCTTTCTTCAAACCTATCTGATAACGGGAAAGGCTGTAATAAATCTGAGATGTACTTATAGGCTCTTTTTATCATTGAATCTGACCATACATCTCGTATATTATCAATAATTAAAGTTGTTCCTTCTTCTTTTTCTTTTTCTACTTCTTCAATCTTATTTGAAATCAATAAAAGGTTTGAATCAATAGCGTATTTATCCCAGTCAATACTAATTTTCAAAGCTTTCTCAGAATCTAAAGTCTGAGTAATAATGGTCAGGACTTGTCCAATTCGTTGGGTTGCAAATCGTCCAATACCTTTTTGACCAGCTCTAGTTCGTTTATATCTAGGGGACTTAGGGTTATGAATTTTGTCACTAGATGAAATAGTCATAAAACCTTTCACTAATTGTTCCCTTGTCATACCAAGACCAAAATCTTCAATTATTAATTTCCCTCCTGAAGCATCACAGTTTTCAAAGTATAAATCAACAGACGTTGCATCCGCATCATATGCGTTTTTAACAAGTTCAGATACTGCTGTTTCATGCCTGCCAACGAGTTCCTTACCAAGCCTATTTATAACACCAGCATCAACTGAAAACCGGACATTGTCATGATCGAGATTAGCGATTTCATGTGAAAGAGAGAGAACAACACTATTGTCAGACTTTTCCTTGTCAAGTTCTTCGTTTAACTTTCTTTTCAGTTCTAGTATTTTTGTCTGTGTATCCGTCATTGCTCCAATGTTAAGTGTCCACAGATTTCTTTAAGAATTTCACTAGGTTCTGAATCAATCGCAAGCGCTATCAAAAAGAGTTCATCTGCCCTAAGCTTGGTAGTTGGGTTAAGTGATAGTTCGCTGATCCGAGAGGGATTAATTCCTGTTCTGCGGCTTACCTCAGCCTTGTTCACAGATTTCTTAACTAATAATTCTCCTAATCTTGTCATAGCAATTCAGTAGATAGTAAAAGTAAGAAATTCTACAGGTTTATCCAGAAAATCTACATAATCATTTTGAAAGTCCTCATGGAATTGTTCTCAAGCTCTTTTGCAAGTTTTGGTTTGTGGGCTGGATGTGTGACTTGCAAATGTGCTTATTTGCAGAAGCGTCCTTGAAGGCGGGCAATGAACTCTAACGTTAGCTATGCGCCACTTTTATGGCGCTTATATATATTTAAATTAAAAAAGTCCTTATAGCCAACATTATATAGTGTGCTATATGCCACTATCCGTTTTCATAACACCTCAGCAAGGTATGTAAGTACCTGTGTGCTTTCTAAAGTTTAAGTTAGCCAAAATGATGAGATCTTATGTTAGATAATATGGTCTGGTGATAAGTCTCAGCCTTGGCCTTCAAAAGTTAGGGCTAGTTTGGCCCGCAGTGGACTGCCATCTGATCTAAAGAGGGTGTAGTGAACATCGAAGGCTGTAATCTGGCCTTCGAAATTGAGGTGCTTTCCCCAGCTAATTTTTACAAAGTTAGGTTCATGATTTTTCCGCTTGGCCTTGTAAAGCACCTTTTCAAGGGCTTCGATTTCCGTAGCCATGTTTGTTCTTTTAGCATTAACGATACCGGTACAATCGATCACTAGATTGAAGCTAAATTGGTCAATTGTAATACCACTTGATGGCTTTTGGCCTGAGTTCACTGGCTCCTCAGCATCATTAATGTGTTTCGAATCAATAGACTCAGGATTGATCATGACCACGTACGGGTTAGCCTTTATTGGGGTCCGATATTTTGCATCGGAGTATCCAATTATTTTCATCAGCTCCATGGTCTTATTGTCTCACATTAAAATAGGTGTAAGCCAATTCGATGGTTTCAATGGCCAGTTCACTTTCGTTAGATCTTAAATCCGAGACGGCATACTTTACTGGGTATGCATTATGAAAAGTCCATGAGACTTGTGGGTTTCCTTCGGCATTCAGTAGGCTCAGCGTAACGTCTTTCGTTTGAATTCCATTGTCCAGTCCCATATCAATGGTATCTGAGCACCATTGAATCAACTTTGAGCCTTCGGGTATCAATGCCCTTTTCAAAACTAAGTTTTGACTTTTTACAGTGGTTGGTAAGCGATATTTGAATCTATTTTCTCCACCACTTGAAACTTCTTCCGTACTAAGTTCTTTGGAAATGCCCGATACTTCTTGGAACGCGGCATCTTCACCTTCAAATGACAGCTTGAAATAGAAACTCACTGGGTAATTAGCATCAGACGCCATTGGTGATTGTTAGTTTTTCATGCGCAATTTCTATGCTATCTACTGCAACTTCATTACCATCTGCCTTCAGGTCGGTGCTGGTTATTTTAGTAGGCCAAGCATTGTCTAATTGCCATTGCATGGTCACATCTCCATTTTCATCCAACAGCTTAATCAATACCGTTCTACGTTTGATCGTATTCATGGATATTTCCTGATGCCATTTCCAGAAGTTGTTGTCATTCACGAAAATTCCACGTTTCATAGTTACGTTTCCGTACTTCACTATTCCGGGCATTTTCTCGGTCGAAAAAAGAGGGCTGTTGCTTTTTCTATATTCTATGACTTGGTTTTCAACCTCCATTCCAGATACTTCCTGAAAGGCAACGCCTTTTAATTCGTTGCCAAGGTCTACTTCAAATCTAAACTTGGGCATGGGCCATGTTGAACCTTCTGCACTTCCATCATTTGCTGCCATAATTGTATTGTTGTGTGTGGTTTAATGCTACACTTTGAATGTTTCAAAGACTTTCTGTATCTGAAATATAGTTAAATAGATAACAAGTTAATTGGCATCTACCTCTCATTCGATTTTATAAGGATATTCAGTTTCAGGTATGTTACAGTTTCCTTCCTAACCCTCTAAGTTTATTCTAATTCAACAATCCCATTGAGTAATAGCTCGCATTCTGGAATAAAACTATCAAGTAAGTTTTGTGATGTATAGGTGATGAATTGTACGGTTCCTTTGGCACTTGAATAATAGTATCCATAGTATGAAAATTTGATACCTTGCATTGTTCCGTTCATTTGAAGAAGAAGTACTTTCATGCCATTTACTATCCTGTACTCTTCTTTAATGATTTTTAAGTCAGGCGCTGCCGATTTCCCATTTTCAAAAGCAATGGATTTCAAAGACTTTAGTGGAATTTCTACCTTTTCAGCCAAAACCATACCGTACAAATCTCCCTCCCTTAGCTGAAGTTCATATTCGGCTTCTGGGTTTTCCGTAGCCTTTTTAAATGACCATTTTTTTGGGTTCAGCCATATACCAACATTAACCCGGCTACTCTTGAGTAAGAAGGTTGATTTCTCACCTTTCTCAAAATTTTTCGTATTCGTGGGGATTTCAGTTTCTAATACTTCGTCTCCATTCTGAAACTTCCATGTTCCATCTGAAAATAGAATTACTTCATCGCCTTTTTCTGTAACTGCCTTTTGCTGGGCTTGAGAAAGGTTTAAAACGAAAAAGGAAAAAAGGATTAAGGTGAAACTTTTCATAAGTGCTTTTCATATTCATAAGTGCTCCTTCATTATTGCTCTGAAGGTATCTTAAGTATATAATCTAATAGGATTTGTAGGTTTATAAAAATCTAGATGAATGAATTTTAATAATTGCTAGTCCGCCAAAGCAAACATCTGCCTCATACACAGTGCTAATCTTGCACACAATGCTAATAACGAAGTTCTTTTCAAGGTACTATACTATGCTTTCCTTACTCCCAGCTTTGAAGTTCTATTAAGTTGTCTTCCGGGTCTCGGGCATAGACAAAGGTAAGTTCACCAACACCTGCTACTTCTCTTTTGGTTATTTCACCGAAGGCTTGTCCGCCATTGGTTATCAGGTCTTTTAGAACGCTTTCTACGCTATCCACTTCGAAAGCAATATGGCCAAAGCCCTTAGTATTCGGTAAAGGGGTTTCATTCAGCTCAATGGATTGATATTGATAAATCTCTAAAGTAGGCCCATTTTCGCCATGCCCAGGGAGTCGCAAATGAGTACCTTCTAGTTGCGCGTTTTTGAGTCCTGTCCCATTATCGAGCCAGGCTCCCGATTGTTTCCTGATAGGAGGGACTATCTTGCAGTCGAAGGTTTTAACATAAAAATCCACGAGCTGTTTCCAGTTAGTGCTTACGATGTTGGTGTGTGCGAATCTCATGTGTAGCGTTTATCGGTTAGGTTGAATTTTTGCAATTTCCATGGCTTTTGTATGAGTCTTTTTTATTGCGCCAATGTGGTGGGTTGATGACCAATTTTGAAATTGCAAGAGTTGGCGATAAAGCATTTCTTGTTTGCTTCCTCGTGTAGACTATTGGCTTTCTCAATCATCTCTGCATCTTTCACTTTTACTGTAGGGTGAAGGGTGACTTCAATGAAATGCCCACTACCAGCTGAGTCTTCTTCCATAATTCCTTTTGCCTGATCTGAATATTCCGTGACGATGATCTGATTGACACTACATAAGTGCAAATACCAGAGCATATGGCAAGCGGATAAGGAGGATAGGAAAAGCTCTTCGGGGTTGTATCTCGATGGATTTCCTTGGAAGGAAGGGTCAGAAGAGCCAAGGATGTTATGGGTTTTACCTTCCACTGAAATTGCATGGTCTCTGCTGTAGGAGCGGTAGCCTTCGGTACCGCTTCCTCTGTTACCAGTCCATTCGAGTGAGGTTTTATACTGATGTTTTTTCATAGGTTTTTTTGAAAATGTTAGGCAATTCGCTGTCCAAATGAAGCATGATCGAAGTTACCCTTTATCCAAATAAATCCGTACTTAAATACCGATCGCCACGGTCGCAGACTATATGGACGATAACACCTTCTTCGATTTCGTTGGCAATTTTTAGGGCAGCGGTTAGGGCGCCTCCAGAACTCATACCTGCCAATACGCCTTCTTCTTTGGCCATTCTACGGGTCATGATGGTGGCTTCTGCTTGGCTTACGTCAATCACACGATCTACCCTTGAAGGTTCAAAGATTTTTGGCAGAAACTCTGTCGACCATCGTCTGATGCCTGGTATGCTCGAACCATCAGTCGGTTGGGTACCAACAATTTGAATAGCTGGGTTCTGCTCTTTCAAGTAGCGGGAGACTCCCATGATGGTGCCTGTAGTGCCCATGGCAGAAACAAAATGAGTTACTTTGCCTTGGGTGTCTCTCCAGATTTCAGGTCCCGTGGTTTTGTAATGTTGTGTGTAGTTATCGGCATTGCCAAATTGATTGAGCATAAAGTAGCCTTCTTCATTGGCCATCTGCTCTGCTAAAGTTCTTGAATATTCAATGGTTTGTTTGGCAGGGGTTAGGATCACTTTGGCACCATAAGCTTCCATGCTCAGCACTCGTTCCCTCGTGGAGTTGTCAGGCATAATAAGGGTCATTTTCACACCCATTATGCTTGCGATCATCGCTAGTGCAATACCAGTGTTTCCACTGGTAGCTTCTACAAGTTTGTCGCCTTGTTTTATATCACCTCTGTCTAAAGCTCCTTTGATCATGCCATAGGCTGCGCGGTCTTTTACACTTCCTCCAGGGTTGTTACCCTCCAATTTGCCTAAAATACGGACGCCCGGTTTTGGACTCATGCCTTTGTATTCTACCAAAGGTGTATTGCCAATTAGTTCTTCAATGGTCATGCGCTTTCTCCTTTAAAAATAATGGTATCCGTAGTGCCTTCTGAAGTTGACATTTGGGCTTGGTAATAGACTTTAGAAAAAGGAGGGACGCTGTGTGTAAGCCAAACATTACCTCCAATAATTGAATCGTGTCCCACTAAGGTGTTGCCACCAAGAATTGTTGCGCCTGCATAGAGCACTACATTGTCGCCAATGGTAGGATGTCGCTTGGTTTCGGCATCTTTCTTATCTACACTGAGTGCTCCTAGGGTAACACCTTGATAGATTTTTACATGATCTCCGATCACTGTAGTTTCTCCAATCACCACGCCCGTGCCGTGATCTATACAGAAGAAGTGACCAATTTGTGCACCCGGATGAATATCAATGCCTGTTTTGCTATGTGCATACTCTGAGATAATTCTGGGTACAAGGCCAATACCTAAACTATGCAATTGGTGGGCTACCCGGTGTGCTGCTATGGCGATAAAACCGGGGTAGGTTCTAATCACTTCTGTTCGGCTTTTAGCTGCCGGATCGCCCTCAAAAAGTGCAGTAATGTCCTGTTCCATTTGTTCATGAATGGCGGGCACGGCCTCAAAGAATTTTTCAGTGGCATGACTTGGGTCAAGTGTTCCCTTTGATGGATTTCTAGATAAGATTTGATCTAACTGAAGCTTCAACCTTTCGATGTAAAGCTCAAACTCTCTCTGCGTATTGAATTGTTGTTTTGCAAAGTCGGGAAATAGTACCCCGAGTAACTCAGTGAACCAATTGGATACTGCTTCTGGTGATACGCAACTAGGGCAAGCCTGTTGTCTAATGTAAAGAGAGTTGATGAAATCGCGATCCATAAGGTATTAAGTGAAGAAGGGTTGAAACAGTTCCTTTAAGTACTGAATCGAAACTTGCGGCCCACACGGTCGTGCGGTTTTAAGGATGTCTTTTTAATAGAAAAGTAACTTATGAAAATCTGCGTTTATTCTCCATAAAATTTCTTCGTGTTCTGCGCTGATGATTGGTTAAAATAAAATAATAGAGCGGTCCAATCAGCAATGCGAGTAGCATTGGGATTTGTTGTTTGCCAACTCTCGATCGATTGGTCTTGTAGGCATCTACAAAGAGAAAGGCATATGATACGAGTAAAAGAGACCCTAGAATGATCCATACTATTGTGTTCATGTCCATGTTTACGCCCAATGAGGAAATTGAGTTACGCTGAAGGCATAGGGGCTAACATTCGATCTAGGGCATACACCGTATGAACGCCTTCTTTTCCTTTCGCTTCAATTTCGTAACTGCCGCTGATGGTGCACCACTTGTCGAATTGTCTATAGAGGGATTCGGAAATTAAGAATTTAGTATTTAAGGCTTTATTGGCTTGCTCAATTCTACTGGCAAAGTTGACTGTATCGCCAATGGCTGCTTCCTTTTCCATACCCGTTATGCCAATCGTACCCCAGATGACTTTACCAGTATGCGCCCCTAGTCTAATTTTAAAGTCGCGATTAACCAAGGCATTAATGTCATGATCGAATTTGTCGACAGCGTCTTGCAAGGCAAATCCTGCGCTGATGAGGTTGCCAGCATGCTTGGGGTCGTCATCTAGCCCAAAGATGGCTAGGAATCCATCTCCGTAATAATCAATAATTCTGCCATTGAATTTCTTGATAATACTTCCGGCAATGTAGAAATACCGGTTGAGTACATGTACCACATCATAGGCAGGCGTTTGTTCAGAAAATGCTGTGTAGTCAGCAATGTCAACAAATAAAACAGAGGCTTCTTTTACTTGACCAAGACTTCGTGGTGCACCACCTTCTCCATACTGCAGGATAACATGCTCATCAACCTTGTCCAAGACCAAACGCCTCACCTTTAGATCAGCCGTTGGGATGGTTTGGCAGGCTAAACGTACTTCATTTGGTAGGCCTAATTGCGTAGCCAGCGCGGCTTCTTTTTGATTGCGAGCTGGTAAGTCTTCTAGGCCTTCTTGAATCAGTACTCTACAAGTGGAGCAAAAAGCATTTCCACCACATGCATGTGCATGGTTGATGCCTTGACTCAGCGCGGTCTCTAACAGAGAGTCTCCTGAGTTGCTTTCTATGCAAATTTTCTCGTTGCTGAATTCTATTTTTGCCATGAATGATTTCTTACTATCGCTATGTAGGGACATTAACAGTTCTGCGATAGAATATCGTTCCCTAAATTACAATTAGAAATCTACTTTTGTAAGGCGATGTTATTAGGAAAGCACCTATACCAATTCGGACAATTCTAACCACCTCATTTCCATCTCGTCAAGCTGATCAGATAGCTTGGCAATGGCTGCGGACCAAGTAGTTAGTTCAGAATGATCGTTAGACCCAGCATTCAGTTGTTCGATAAGCTTTGCCTTTTCTGATTCCAGCTTTGGCATGTCCTTTTCTAGCTGTTCGAACTCCAGCTTTTCTTTGAAAGAGAGTTTTCGTTTTTCCTTCTCAACTTTCGGTTCAACCTGCTGAACAATAGTTTCCTTGGGCTTTGAAACTGGTTTTTCAATATCGATTGCTGCGCGGAAGTCAGTGTAATTACCTGGGAAGTCCTTTATGATTCCGGTACCATCAAAGACAAATAAGTGGTCCACGAGCTTGTCCATAAAGTACCGATCGTGCGATACTAGAATGAGGCATCCTTCAAAAGCTTCTAGGTAGGCCTCTAGGGTATTTAGGGTAATTAGGTCTAAATCATTCGTTGGCTCATCAAGAACCAGAAAATTAGGACTCTGAATAAGGATTTGCAGCAGTTGAAGTCTTCTCTTTTCACCACCGCTTAGTTTTCCTATTGGTTTATACTGCACATCTGGTGGAAAAAGAAAGCGGGTCAAGAATTGAGAAACGGGAACTGTTCTTCCGTTGCCAACTTCTACTACCTCAGCGATGGCCTTGGCAAATTCAATGATGGTCTGCTGGTTGTCAAAACTGAGTTCAGTCTGTTTGTAGTAGCCAAATTTGGTCGTGCTTCCTTTGTCTACTTTGCCACTGTTAGGTTCCATTTCGCCCATGAGAAGCTTAATGAAAGTGGTCTTGCCCGTTCCATTAGGGCCTACGATACCAACCCTTTCTTTACGCGGAAAAACATAATCGAATTCCCTAAATAGCTCCTTGTCCCCAAAGCCATGGCTCAAGCCCTCTATCTCCAGTACTTTTTTACCTTGCCTTTGTGCTTCAGCCTTCAGCTTAAGGTCTTGTGTATTTTCTTTGCTGAAAGCTTTGTTTTTGGTGTCTTCAAAGGCGTCAACACGATATTTTGCTTTAGTACCTCGGGCTTTAGGTTGTCTGCGTACCCAGTCGAGTTCTTTGCGGTAAAGGTTTTTTGCTTTGTCAATAGACGAATTTTCCGAGAGTTCTCTTTCGGCTTTTTTCTCAAGAAAGAAAGCGTAGTTGCCTTTGTAGTATTCTATTTGCCCCTTATCTAGTTCTATAATTTCATCAGTTACTTTCTCAAGAAAGTATCTATCGTGTGTCACTAGGATCAGAGCCATATTGGCTTGACTCAGATAGTTTTCGAGCCATTCGATAGTTTCTATGTCAAGGTGGTTGGTTGGCTCATCCAGAATGAGCAAGTCAGGTTTTTGAATGAGTACACTGGCTAAAGCAATGCGCTTTTGTTGACCACCAGATAAGTGTGAGACTTGGAGGTCAAGATCGTGCAGGCCCAGTTTACCAAGTATCTGTTTGGCCTGACTTTCAAGGTTCCATGCATCGGCAGCATCAATTTTTTCTATGAGTGTTTGCAATTCATCGCCATCCGAGTTTTGTAAGGCACGTTCGTAGGCTACGAGCAACTGTTGTGTCTCATCTTCTTCGTCAAAAACCGCATCGAGTATAGTCTGTCCCGGTTTGAAAGCAGGGTTTTGAAGAAGCGACCGAACCACAATATCATTTCGGAAAACAACCTCTCCCGAATCTGGGGTTTCGATTCCTGTAAGTACCTTCAGTAAGGTAGATTTACCCGACCCATTGATACCTACCAAAGCCACTTTCTGACCTTGCGCTATGCCTAATGATAGGTTATTGAGAATTGACCTGTCTCCGAAGGTTTTGGAGATACTTTCGACCGATAAATAATTCATTGCCGCAAAACTACTACAGTAAATGATACTTAAGTGACTCCCGCTAAAAGATTGTAATGAATGATAAAATTATTCGTCATCATTCAAACTAATTACGGCCTCCGCTCATCATGAAAAGAGGCACCTTAAATAATAAATCTCAAATAATTGTGGATATGTGTAATCATTTTTCTCAAGACACGTAAGAGTTATATAATGTTAAATAAGCGTTAAAAATTATTAATATAGTTGGTTTAAACTATTTAATTAGTTAAATCGAAGTTAACTCAAAAACTAAACAACAACCATGAAAAAAAGAACGCTACTTATTGTCGCAGGCGTCTTCGTTGCAGCGATCATTTTCTTTATAACAAAGGTCAATAAAGGCACTTCAGATACAGGTGAAGTATTTGCCACAGTAGAGAAAGGAGAGTTTAGGTCTGAGATTCTCGCTTCAGGAGAACTCTTCGCAAAAAGCTCTGTGGATATTATTGGGCCGGGCGGTATGCAAGCCGCTGGGGTTTATCAAACCAAAATCGAACATATTATTGAGGAGGGCACCATCGTTGCCAAGGGAGATTATGTGGCTCGTTTAGACCAAACTGAACTTGGTACGAGACTCCAGCAACGAACGAGTGATTATACCGTCAGCAAGTCTGAGTTTACTCAGGCAAAGCTCGACTCTGCCATAGAGCTAAGGAAGGCTAGGGAAGAGATGGAAAAGCTATTGTTCGACATTGAGAAGAAGAAACTCGTCCTTGAGAATTCTCAGTTTGAGCCGCCAGCAGTGGTAAAGGAAAAAAGAATGGATTTAGACCGTGCTAAAAAACAGCATCAACAAGAAATCGAAAATTATGAACTCCAACGTCAGAAATCGGTCGCTAAAATGACCGCAGCTGAGGCTAAAATGAATGACGATAAAGTAAAACTAGATGCGCTCCTTGAATTACAAAAGGATTTTACCATCACGGCTACGGAACCGGGTATGTTGATTTACAGGCGTGATTGGCGTGGTAACAAATTGGGAGTTGGGGCTCAAATTAATGCTTGGGACCCTGTGGTTGCCACTTTACCAGACCTGACTAAAATGGTTTCGAAGACTTACATTAACGAAGTAGATATCAACAATGTGAAGAAAGGGCAGAGCGTTTACCTTGGGTTAGATGCTTTTCCTGATAAGAGATTAACCGGTCAGGTGATAGAAGTAGCGAATATGGGGCAACAGAGACCTAATTCAGATTCTAAGGTTTTTGAAATTTCAGTTCAGATCAATGAATCTGATACCACCCTAAGACCAGGTATGACAACGAGTAATAGAATTGTTGCCGAAGTACTTTCAGATGTAATCTTTATTCCTGTAGAGGCAGTTCATAGCCAAGGAGACTCTATCACCTATGTATTGGCAAAGGACGGTGCAAATACTGTTAGACAGGAGGTGCTCTTGGGTAAGTCAAATGCGGATGAGGTAGTGGTATTACAGGGGCTAGATGAAGGACTGAGCATTTACTTGTCTGATCCTGATGACATGGAAAGTAGACCTTTGAGGCTTATTAATCCGAGTAAAAAAGCCATCGCCAAAAAGGATTAATGATGATCCGAACTATTCTACTGAATGTAGCCATCGCGTTAGAGGCGGTATTGGCTAACAAAGTCCGCTCGTTATTGACGGCCTTAGGGATAATTTTTGGAGTGGCAGCAGTGATTGCCATGCTTGCCATTGGTTCTGGTGCGCAGCAAGAGATACTTGAGCAAATCGAGCTCGTTGGGGTAAATAATATTGTTATTAATCCGATTGTAGAGCAGAGTGAGGGATCGCTTGAGGAAGAGGAAGGTACTGTTGGTACTCAAGAAACCAAAAAGAATCTCTCTCTTGGACTGAATTTTATGGATGTTCAAAGTATTCAACAAATTGTTCCAGGCATTGAGATGGTAAGTCCCGAAATAGTCTTGGATACGGAAGTTACCAGAGAGGGTTTTCGGAGAACCGCAAAGCTCGTAGGGGTAGAGAATACATTCTTTCAAATTTCTGGTTTCGAGCTTGATGAGGGAGAGTACTTTAATCAAGAACACCTAAAGAGTGGTATACCGGTTTGTATTATCGGTAAATCGATCAAATCCAAGTTCTTCAGTCGTGAAGAACCCATCGGAAAGTATATTAAAGTGGGTAGGCACTGGCTGAAGGTGATTGGCGTATTGGAAGAAAGGGTTATTTCAGATAAGAGTATTACAAATCTCGGTATTCGAGATTATAACATGGATATCTACACGCCTCTGAGCACTGCTTTGATCAGGTATGAGAATCGTTTAATGGTGACCAATTCTTTGATTCAAGAAGCACGAAGAAACCGTAATCAAAATCAAGGTGGGGTGAACTATCACCAACTGGATAGGTTGGTGATTAAAGTAACCAATACGGAACAAATTAATGCAATAGCTCAGGTAATCTCAAAAATGCTCAGTCGCAAGCACAGCGATGTAGTAGATTATGAAATTACCATCCCTGAATTGCTCTTAAAACAGCAACAGCGCACAAAGAACATTTTCAATTACGTGCTTGGCGGGATCGCTGGTATCTCATTATTGGTGGGTGGCATTGGTATAATGAATATCATGCTCGCCTCAGTACTCGAGCGTATCAAAGAGATTGGATTAAGAATGTCGCTCGGTGCCAAGAAAGCTGATATTATTTATCAGTTTTTGTTAGAGGCCGTAATGATCAGTTTTTCTGGTGGCGCTGTAGGCGTCATTCTGGGCCTCACCATTGCCGTTGGTATTGCTGAGTTAGCCGATATACCAACCATTGTGAGTGGTTTTTCAATTCTGTTGTCTTTTGGGGTAGCTGTTACCGTAGGGGTAATCTTCGGAATTGCACCAGCTAAGCGGGCGGCAAGTCAGGACCCTATCACTTCACTCAGGTATGAGTAGGTAGGTCTAGGAAAATAAAATCCAATTATTAGAATAAAGGCCGATGCATGTCTTTCTTTAGTATTCAAAAGGATCTTAGGTAAGTGGAAAGATGTCTTCAGTTGTTATTAACTCAGACGTTTACTAATATGCATTAGGAAAAAGCTGGTTCTCGTCTAGAACCAGCTTTATAAACAAATTACATACTGACTAAACGAAAGCAAAGTATGTCTCTTTTGTGCCAATGATGAGTAGAATTGACTCTCAAAGTCTTTTCTGCCGTGGCACGCATCTCTTTAATTTCTATTTGAACCATAGTTAATAGTTTAAGGCACTGGTTTAATATCTAACAAAGTCAAAGTCCAAAGTTGGAGCTCAACTATGCTTTCATTTCATCAGTGGAGGTTCATATATCTTTTAAAGCAGATCATACTTCTTACTTTTCATATAGTCGGTTTTATAAGTTTTGGAGTGCCTCCAATAGAGGCACTCCAAATCATATTTATTCAGACCCATCAGGGTTTCCTAGCCCACCAAAAGTGTAGCTAGGTAGTCCTAATGCTTCTAATTCTGATGCTGGTACTGGAATACTCAATGGTGTTCCAGGAGGAAGTTTCAAATCCTCAACAGTTGTAATTCTACGTGCTAAATATCCGTTTGTAGCCGCATGCCAACTTAACTCTACGAGTCGCTCGTAGGTTATTTCCCTCAATAAGGCATCATTACTTTCTGCACCGGTCAACGGTGGTAATCCACCACGATCTACGCGTGTGGCATTGATGAGCTGAGCGGCTTCTGCTTTGCTGCCACCGGTTCTTATCAGTGCTTCGGCACGCAACAAGTTATTTTCAGTCACCGTAAAGTGAGGCATTTCTCCAACCCTGTTGTCATTTACAAAGTAGTCATACCTGCTATAAGTATAATTTCCATAGATGTAAAAGCCTCTATCAGACCTAAAAGGGACACTTGCACTATAAGAAAAGTCTGTTGCCAGTCTCTGATCTCGTGGAGAAGTAATCTCTGGGTAAGTCAAAATATTGTCTTGCCAAGGGTAGGGGGCAGTGGGATGGTTTGGGTCTGTATCTGCAGGGTTGAGAATATCTCTACCACCAGAGCCACCTTCCATCATGTTAATTAGTCGCTGTGATACGCGAACCCATCCGGAGAACTGCCCGTTCCAAAGTGCCCTGGTCCACCAGTCGACTCCACCGTCACCGTTAGGTGCTATGTCTTGGGTAATGCCATTTGATGTTAATTCTAACACTTCGTTCCAGTCGGTTTCATTCAAGGTTTGTTCGGCACTTCTGGCAGAGAAGACCTCTACCTTGGCGGCATAAGAGCGGGCAAATCTTGCAGCTTCTAGTGCTGGTAAGGTCACTCCGTTAAACCCATTGAAGGTTATTTCAGGGTTCGCCTCGAATAGGGCGGCAGCTTCTAAAAACCTCGCTTTTGCAGCATCTGCGCATTCTTGATAACTCACAAATTCTAGTGTTGAGAGATCTTCAGCGGTAAGTTCTTCACTCACAATAAACCCACGGTCAAAGATGATGGATACCCAGCCGAGTGCTAAACCTTGCATCATTCTCGCATTGGCCAAGACTAGGCTGGTATTATCCACGCCAGTTTCAGGGTCAATGGCCTTGTTATCAAAGTTATCCCTCATGACTTTCAATACATCATTTACAGGGCCTATTGAGTTGTAAATTCCTCTCCACGGATTTCTATTTACCGCTAGTGTAGAGGCCGTATTGGAGTTTACAAATGGCCGAGGCGGAATTCTACCACCGTCAAACATGGCGTAATTAGTCCATGACGAAGAGAAAACTTGGGCAGCTACGCTCAAATACATATTCGGATATGATATCTGCGTTTGTTGCCACCATTGCCCGTAAGCACCCTGCACTAGGGCAGGGAATTCAGCGGGATTAGATAAAACACCATTTATATCTAATGCATTTAAATTTTCAACTTCAAGGTCTTCACAACTTATAAACCCCATTAGGAGCATAGCTGCCAAGACTGATTTTATATTTATTCTAAGTTTCATAAGATTTTCGTTTTTAATTTTCAATTGACTAGAAGTTCATGGATACTGAACCAGAGAAGGTTCTGATCAATGGAAATGCATAGCCATCAAATCTTGTGTTAATACCACCCATTGTAGGGTCGAAACCACGATACTTAGCAAACAGCAGTACATTGTTTGCGATAAAGCTCAGCTGAACACTTTTGAAAACATTGGACATTCCAAGTCTTTCAAGTGAACTTTTATTGAAAGTGTAGTTGACGGAAAGCTCTCTTAAACGTACGTGTGATGCGTCTTCAACATATTCAGCATTAAGTCTTCTTCCGTTGTAAATGGACTGTCTGAATGATGTCCAATGTCTTTGTCCTTCGGGTCTATCGGCCTGATCGTAGTCAGGGCCTAGGCCATCTCTGTCCAAAGCCTGTAATCCAGAGTTATAAACTTCTCCACCTACTTGTGCTTCCCAGAGCATGTAGATGTCCACGTTTTTAAAACTTAGAGAGGTTCTTAAGCCTAGATTAAAATCAGGTCTAGCATTGCCAATGACTAATTCTTGTTCTTCTTCTCCGTCATCATTTACCAATGGCACAACACGTTCATCATTGGTGTACTGAGTGCCTATTGGAATTACAAAACCAAGATCGTTTATCTCATAGTCATCTATTGTAGATGTATTGCCCAAGCCTGTAAACTGGCCGTTAAGCACAATGCCGTTATCATCAACGGTTAAGTCGGAGAGGGACTTCGCATATCGTCTTCCATACATTTGAGTTAGCTCACTACCTTCTCTCCAGATGCCAGCTCCTGCAGCTAGTACTTGAGGCGCATTGAATTCTGTAATGGTTTGAACTGTGCGATCTAATACTAAGTCAAATCTCAAATTTATATTTGACTTTCTGAGGGCATTGTAGCCCAATGTGAGCTCAAAAGTATTGGTCGACAATGTTGCCGCATTTTGAACCTGCGTAGATCTGCCGCCTGTACCTGCCACAGAAACCGGGACAGCTAGTACTTGATCTCTATTCTCTTGGCGAGAATACGAGGCTAGGAAGTCAAACTTATCTAGGAATTGACCGGCAAGTGTGTACTCAGTTTCAGTTGTGATATTTGGCTTTAGATTTGGGTTGGCAAGTTGTTGCGGGAAAGAGATTAGCCCGTTTGTAACATTGGCAATTTCGAACCTATCATTGAACTGAGGTCTTCCTCCTGCAGTACCGAGTGATCCTGATAGCTTAAGCTCTTGAAAACCAGGTATGTCAAAGTCCTCTGTGATTCTCCATGCAGCAGAGGCCCTTGAAAACCACTGCCATCTTTCCTCTTCTCCGAAAAGAGAAGAACCATCATATCTGACAACTAAGTCAAGAATGTATTTGTCACGGAGATCACCTCCAATCGCAAAAGCATAACTATCGGCTCTTACCTGTTGTGTTCTGGTATCACCTACATTAAAGAATTGATAACCGAGTCCACTAGTGTCAGCTAGAACAGCATTGAGATTGTCAAAGTCTCTTAGTCCTAAAAAATCGCCATCCACTAAGAAACCCTCGTCTTGTCGGTCTTCATATTGGTATTTTAGTGTCGATCTTAAGCTGACATCACCGAATTTCTTCACATAGGTAAGGGCACCACTAGCGTTTATCGCAAATGTCTGGGCAAATGCTCTGCGAATGTCACCTTGTCCTGGTTCACCGATCAGGGCGAGGTATCCAGGGCTTTCATACCTTGAAGAGTTATCCTGTCTGGTATCAAAACCAAAAATTCCAGTGAATTTTAGATCGTCTGTTAAGTGCAGATCTCCTTGCGCACTAGCAATGAATCTTTTTCTTACTCTTTCTCTTTCCCTATTACTTAATACATAGAATGGGTTAAAAAATGAATCTAGAATGAACGAATTTGCGTCATAATTAAATGGGCTGCCGTCTTCTTCATTTGGTGCAAACCAATCAGCATCTGGAGAGGCAAAAATTAAACTGCCAATTCCTCTTTGTCGTTGATCGTCTCTGTCCCAGATATATCTTGATCTAATTTTAAGGTCAAACCTATCTGAAAAGCTCTGATCTACATTTACTGAAAAGTTGTATCGTCTATTGCCCTCATGTAGATCAATACCTCCTGTTGAATTCTGTTGCTCAAAAGACATACTGACATTTCCGTTAACAGTCCTATTACTGAGTCTTATGTAGTTTCTAAGAGAAAGACTACCTACAAAAAGGTCTTCCAAGTGATCTCTATACCTAGAAAAAGGTACCTCACTGATCGAAGGGTTTCTGTCTAATGCTAAACCTTCATCATCGGTAATGATATCACCATTGGCATCGACTTGCTTGTTATGAAATCTGGCCTTTTCCGGGTGTCTGCCTTTGTACGTTCTTTCGGCAATCATTTCACTCCTGAAGAATACATTGGTTTCACCTATTGCCAGATTCTTACCCGACTTAGTATAGATTGCAATAACGCCATTTGCAGCCCTGGAGCCATAAAGTGTGGCAGCTGATGCTCCTTTAAGGATTTCGTAACGATCTATGTCTTGTACACTTATGTCTGACAAACTGCCTTCTAATATTGCTCCGTCTAACAGTATCAGTGGCCCATTCGGAGTTCTAATATTAGTAGCGCCTCTCAGTAGTATTTCAGGACCTTGACCGGGCACATTACTAGGTGAAACCGATAGGCCAGCTACTTTACCGACTAGCGCATTACCCGCGTTCGATGCCGGTGCTTTTGACAGCACATCTGAATTAACACTCGCAATCGAAAATGAGAGTTTTTCCTTTGGTGTAGCAGCAGCTACTCCTGTGACCACAAAATCATCAAGGCTAATCGCCTGAATCTGCATTACAATGTTAAAGACCGCTTGATTTTCAATTTGAACTTGCTGTGTTTGGAAGCCCACAAAGCTAAACTCAAGGGCTGCTGCATTGTCGGGAACTACCAAGCTGAAACGGCCGTTGAGGTCTGTTTGTGTACCTAATGTGGTGCCTTTGACTCTCACCGTTACTGTAGGTAGTGGCTCATTGTCCTCTGCACTAACCACTCGTCCCGTGAGGGTTTTTTCCTCAACAACCACAACCCGCTCCGAATTGCTTCGGGCATTATTTGCTACTTGTGCTACGGAGATATTTTGATTAATCTGTTTGAAGTTCAGTGCTGCACTTCTAGAGATGGACTCAAGAATATCCGCCACGGTGTACTCGCCTTGGGGAAGATTGATTTTTACCTTTTGATTAATGTCCTTCTTTTTATAGAAGAACTTGAAAGGTGTGATGCCTTCGAGGTTTCGGAAAGCTTCTGTTACGCTTGCCTCTCGAAGTTCTAAGTTAACCTTGAAATCTCTAATGCTCTGAGCACTAGATCGGTTAGCCATTAATGATGATATCAAAAAAAGTTGAAGTACCATCCCGTAAAGACAGTACCGCGCGCCTCGCTGCAACGAAGCCTTGTATATATTTTTCATATATTTGCTCGTGTTTTTAGTTAAACATATAGATAGTAAGTCCAAGGCATTCCTACTGCAATAGGCTGCCTTGGCATTTTTTAGACTAGTTTTTCTTCATTGGCATAGCTTTAATCTGTCAGTTCGATAATAATCTGCTTTTCTTTTATTGTACTCTCAAAGCCCATGGTGTAACCCAGTGCTTGGAGTATATTTTCTAGGCTCTGTCTTTGAAAAGTGCCTGTTCCCTCATACATCAACTTTTCGATTCCTTGACCTTTTACCTTAATGTCTACATCATACCATCTTTCCAGAGACTTGATGATACCATCAAGGTTCATGTCTTTGAAATTCAGGTTGTCGTCTTTCCATGAAAGCACTTTTTCATTCTCGAAAGTTGTTTTTGACCACTTTTGAGAGGCTTTGTTGAGTATCACTTGTTCATTTGGCTTAAGGAAGATCTTAGACTTGTTATTTGGTTTTTGACTTCTTTTGACTTTCACTTTTCCAGTTGAAAGGGCGATGGATGCGCTATCCTCATCACCATAGTCTCTCACATTAAAAGAGGTTCCTAGAGCTCTGGTCACTAGATTTTTAGAAATGACAATGAACGGAAGGTCTTCATTGTGTGCTACCTGAAAAAAGGCCTCACCGTCTAGATGGACTCTTCTATTGTCAATTCCGAATGTCTCATTGTAAATTATCTTTGTCTCGGAATTAAGCGTGATCTTGGAACCATCTCTTAGTGTTAGCGAACTTCTGTGTCCTCGAGGTGTATTCTTTTCAATTTGTTCGGAAAGCGGAGCTACCTGATTGTTATCTTGACGAAAGGAAGTGATGAAGTAACCAGCAGTGATGACAAATGCCAATATTGCCGTAATGATAACCCAAGAGTTATTTCTTTTATTCCGAACGATGACTCGCCTTTTGGTAGGTTTGCTTTGACTAAAACCGTCTTTAGCAGAAATTTCTTCTCTGATACGAGTGATTATTTGAGTTTCTTCGATGGCGTGAATATTGCCGTCTTGAGTTTTCTTCCAGAGGGACTTCAGTAGATTATTAATCGTTTCTTCATCTAAGTCACTTACGAGCCACTCATGAAGTTGTGCTAACTCTTCTTCAGAGCAGTCTTCTTTTAAGAAATGATATATAAGGTTTTTGTCTTCCACTCAATAAGTTGAATTGGTCTCTATTAATAAATACACAAGAAATCAGGTTAGCCGTTACTCTGATTCAATAAAAAGTTGTTTGTCTATATAGAAATGGAGTCTGAATACATGTGAATAGCCTTTATGGCCTTTCTTATTTGTCCTTCAACAGTGTTGACTGAAATATTTAACCGTGCTGCAATCTGTTTATTGGAAAGCCCTTCAAATCGACTTAATTCAAAGATGAGCCTACGTCTAGGAGGGAGGTTCTCAATGGCTTTGTGCAAAGTCTTTTTCATCTCTCTAAATAGAATGTCCTCCATTGTGCTATTCCCAGCCAATAGATCATCAGACACTTCAATTGAGCCCTTGTATTTTTTATTGTCTCGAATTTTATTGAGTGTGAGGTTCTTTGCTATTCTGAAAAGAAGACCATCAACAGATAGATTGAGGTCGAGTTTGTCACGATTTTTCCAAAATTGAACAAAGACATCCTGACATACTTCTTCCGCTTCTTCTCTCGATTTTAATAATGCATAGCAAAAATTGAAAACCTTGGAAAGATTTAAGTGTACGAATTTCTCCAGAGACTTTTCATCTCCGGCTTTGAGTTTTTCTAGCAAGTCTCTCATAGCACGATACTTTAGGTGTCGAGGATTTCTACTTTGCTAGTCTGAAGTAATTTGTTTATTAAGTGCGGGTATAGTGAACCTGAGCTAAAAAAGAACATTTGCTGTTGATTGAGTTGTTGAAAAAAATGACCTAAAAACAACTACGCAACAGCTGGAGTAGAGTTTGATCATTCTTAATCTTTAGCTAAACATTCAATAATACCTGCATATTGTACACAATTGAGTGCGCATGCTTCCCTTATAGGGAAAAAAAATAAAGGCCTTGATGTCTCAAGGCCTTTATTAGTAAAGTATGAATGAAATCTATCTTAGTTCAACTCAGTGATCATTTCATCAACCTCGTCAATAAGTATTTCTTTTGTGTCTTGAATTTCAACTTTTAAGTCATCACTGTGAGCGCCAGTACCTGCAATGTCGCCTAGGATAGGGGCAATCACAAGGCCGATCAAACACGTTAACTTAATTAAGATGTTCATAGAAGGTCCGGAAGTATCTTTGAATGGGTCACCAACAGTATCACCAGTCACGGCAGCTTTGTGAGCTTCTGATCCTTTGTATGTCATTTCTCCATCAATCTCAACACCTGCTTCGAATGATTTCTTAGCATTGTCCCAAGCACCACCCGCGTTATTTTGGAATATTGCCCAAAGCACGCCTGATACGGCAACACCGGCCATGTATGCGCCAAGAGGCTCAGCGCCCATTGCAAAACCGATAATGATTGGGAAAATAATTGTGATAGCTCCTGGAAGCATCATTTCTCTGATGGCCGCTTTAGTTGAAATATCAACACACTTGCCATACTCTGGAGTGGCAGTGCCTTCCATAATACCTGGAATCTCTCTGAATTGTCTTCTTACTTCTTTCACCATTTCCATGGCAGCTTTACCAACAGATTCCATTGCTAACGCAGAGAATACAACTGGAATCATACCGCCAATGAATAAGGCAGCAAGAACATCGGCTTTAAAGATGTTAATACCATCAATACCAGTGAATGTAACATAAGCAGCAAATAATGCGAGTGCGGTCAATGCAGCAGAAGCAATTGCAAACCCTTTACCAATAGCAGCAGTTGTATTACCCACAGAATCAAGAATATCGGTTCTTTCTCGAACTTCGTCTGGGCAGTCACTCATTTCAGCTATACCACCGGCATTATCTGCAATAGGACCAAATGCATCAATTGCTAATTGCATAGCAGTGGTTGCCATCATAGCAGAAGCAGCGATACCTACTCCGTAGAAACCGGCTAGTTCATATGCTCCCCAGATTGCTCCAGCAAAAAGTATAATAGGCGCAAAAGTAGATTTCATGCCTGTAGCTAAACCAGCAATAATGTTAGTGGCAGCACCAGTAGAAGAGTTCTGGATAATGTCCATTACAGGCTTCTTACCAATGGCTGTATAATATTCTGTAAAATAGGAAATAGCACCACCTACAACGAGTCCAACTAATACAGCACCGAACACTCTAGTAGACGTGATGTCAACGAGGCCTTCACCAAAAAGCTCCATTTGCATGGTAGCAGGTAAAAGTAAATCGATTAGGAACCAGCAGGCAACTGCAGTCAATATGATAGAAACCCAGTTTCCGCGGTTCAACGCAGACTGAACTTCTGATTCTTTAGCATTATTATCTGAAATCTTAATAACGGCCATTCCACCTAGAGAGAATAGAATACCTAAGCCAGCAATCAAGAGTGGTAGAAGAATCGGGCCAATGCCTCCGTAGGCATCACCTTCGAAGTTAGCACCCATATCACCAATTACGTAGTTGCCAAGCACCATAGAGGCAAGCACTGTCGCGACATATGAACCGAATAAATCAGCTCCCATACCAGCCACGTCACCTACGTTATCACCCACGTTATCAGCAATAGTAGCTGGATTTCTAGGATCATCTTCAGGAATACCTGCTTCTACTTTACCTACAAGGTCAGCTCCTACATCAGCAGCTTTCGTGTAGATACCTCCACCAACTCTGGCGAAAAGTGCGATTGATTCTGCACCAAGCGAGAAACCAGCGAGGGCTTCTAGTACAACAACCATTTTGTCCACACCACCATTGGCAAAATCTCCTTGCATGAAGAATTGGAACAATAGGATGAATATGATGCTAAGTCCGAAAACGGCTAATCCGGCAACGCCAAGTCCCATAACAGAACCGGCAGTAAAAGATACCTTAAGTGCTTGTGGAAGACTTGTTCTAGCAGCTTGTGTTGTTCTTACGTTGGCTGCTGTGGCAATTCTCATTCCGATGTTTCCGGCAAGGGCTGAAAAGAATGCACCGATTACGAAAGCAACAACAATAAACCAATGTGTGGTTTCAACAACAGCTGAAATAACACCTAATAAAATACCTGCCACAACCACGAAGATTGCGAGTACTCTGTACTCAGCACTTAAGAAGGCAAGTGCACCCTCTCTGATGTAGTTTGCAAGGTCTTGCATTTTTTGGTCGCCTGCATTTTGTTTGTTCACCCATTGTCGTTTGATGATCATCACTAGCAAGCCTATGATACCTAGGACAGGTACTGCGTAAATTAGATTTGACATATTTTAAAGTCGGTTAATTTTTAAGACCCGCAAAGATAAGAGAACCCCCTAAAAAATGAAAACATGTCATAGATTATATCTTTGACATGTTTTTGTTTGTTAACTACCTGAAATGTAGTGGGTTGTATTATTTTTTTTACGGCTTGAGTGCACCGACACCACCGTCAATTCCAATCACCTGACCAGTTATCCAACTTGACTTATCAGATAATAGCAATAAGGCCATATGAGCAAGGTCTTCGGGTTGTCCAAATCGACCTAGTGGATGACGCTTATTTGAAGCTTCTTTCTTATCGTCATTCGCCAATAGTCTTTCGGCCAGCGGGGTTTCAGTAAGGGATGGGGATAATATATTTACGCGGATCTGATGCATACTCCATTCTGCCGCAAGTGACTTACCCAAGCCTTCAATAGCTCCTTTCGCGGTAGCGATTGATGAGTGAAAGTTCATGCCTAGTTTAGCAGCAACAGTACTGAATAGAATAACAGAAGCTGTTTCTGTCTTCTTCAGACTTTTAAATGCTCCTTGGAGCACATGTATCGCACCCATGAGATTGATATCTAAGTCATTTTGAAAGTCTTTTACCGTAAGGCGATTAAATGGTTTTAAATTAATAGTACCAGGGCAATAGACTACACCGTCTAGCACTTCAGGTATGAATGAAAGGTCAGGTTCGCGTGCTGTAATATCTAGGGTATGATGAGTAATTCCTGATATGCCCGGATTATTTCTCGATGCTGAAATTACCTCAGCACCTTGATTCATCAGCATTTGAGCAATAGTTCGGCCAATACCTGAACTGGCTCCGATAATAAGTACTTTCTTTCCCTCCATGCTTTATCTCAATTTATTGCTGATGTATGTGAGTAATTCGTTTTTGGTGCCCTCTTCTTTGAACTTACCCTCAAACTGGGCTGTAACTGTACTGCTATTCACATCTTGAACACCTCTAGAAGAAACGCATAAGTGTTCAGCGTCAATAATGACAGCCACATTATCGGTTTCTAATATGCTTTTTAGCTCATTGGCAATTTGCACAGTAAGGCGCTCTTGCACTTGAGGTCTTTTGGCATAGTAGTTCACTATGCGATTGATCTTTGATAAACCGATCACTTTTCCACTTGAGATATACGCTACATGCGCTTTTCCTATTATCGGAACAAAGTGGTGCTCACAGTTAGAGTAGAAAGTAATGTCTTTTTCGACAAGCATTTCATTATACTGATACTTGTTTTCAAAGAGCGCTACCTTAGGTTTGTTAGCAGGGTTGAGCCCACTGAAAATTTCTTGAATGTACATTTTAGCGACCCTCTTCGGGGTTCCATTCAGGCTGTCATCCGATAGATCCAGACCCATTATTTCCATAATGTCTCTGAACTTATCTTCGATTAGGGTCATTTTCAACTCATCATCCATGTCGAATGCACCTTCTTTGAGCGGAGTATCATAACTCGTTCCTATATGCTCATCACCAATTTCTTCTACTGTCAAACCGTTAAGCTGGGTATTCAACATAGTTTCGTTCTGTCTCATATAATGTTACTTTCAGATCGAGCTCAGGCTCGATTTTTTCTCTTAATATATTATAGATCACCACCACAATATTTTCTGCGGTGGGATTTAGGTTTTTAAATTCGGGTACATCTAAGTTCAGGTTCTTATGATCGAACTTGTTTGAGACGTTCTCCTTAATCAGGTCACTAAGAATCTTCATGTCGTAGACATAACCTGTCTCAGGATCAGGTGCTCCACTAACTCTCACGATGAGTTCATAGTTGTGACCGTGGTAATATTTGTTGTTACACTTACCAAATATTTCTTCGTTTTTATCCTCAGACCAATTGGGGTTGTGTAATCTATGCGCAGCATTAAAATGCTCCTTTCGAAAAACCGCTACTTTCATTCGTGATTGTTTTATGAGTAAGAAGTTTGCTTACCACTGTTTTTTCTTTTAATGATGGACTAACAAGCGGTTTGATATATTTGTTCACTTTACTAGAATAAGCTTTACGTATTTTTTTAAAAAGCACGTAATCCATCGCCAAATTCGCTTTTCGGTCTTTTTTAGGCACTCCACGCTCTATTTTACAACTAAAGATGTATCCGTGACATCTTGTGACATTCGTTTACCCTTCCATGACAAACCCTTGTCAAAACCCCCGTTCATTTGAATAAGAATTCGCACAAAGGTTGAAGCGGAGACTTATGAAGATCAAAAACAACAAAAACTCAAAAACAACAAAAATGAAAAAGCAAATCACAAAAGCAGTAGCAGCCATCGTTTTATTGGCTAGTGGATTCTTGGCTTCAGCTAACGAATCAGAAAGAGAAATCTCATTATCAACTGAAAATCAGAAAGCAGTTGTACTTAAAATGGAGAACATAAAAGTAGGTACCCATATCTCATTGAGAGATGAAAACGGTAAACTTTTGTTTGAGGACAGAGCTGATGGTAGTCATTATGGTAAAGTGTTCAATTTGACACTTTTAGAAAAGGGAGAATTACAATTAGAAATCGAGAACAATGAAACGCTTGAGGTTATGTCCATTGAGGTAACAGAAAGCTCGGCTTCCATCAAGTCAGGTAGTGAGCGGGTGTTCAAGAAGCCAATTGTAAAACACAATGGTGAATCGATGAAGATTTATTTCGGAGAGTCGCAGTCTGGCATGAAAATTACTGTATTAGATCAGTATGGAGACGTTGCTTTCAGAGATAATGCAAAGTCAGGTAGCGCTTTGAAAAGATATGACGTGTCGAAGCTATCAGGAAAATATAATATTCAGTTTACTGCAGACGGCAGAAGCTTTTATCATACAATCACTCTAGATTAAAAGTGCAATTTTGAAATGGAGGAGAGACCCCGACTTGTCGGGGTTTTTTTATGTCCAGACGCGTGGCACCCAAAAAAGTTACACTGTATCAAATTCGAGAATATAGTGTACGATTATGCACAGATTCATGATAATCATTGTGAGGTGATTAGTGTTAAGTATCTCATAATCAATTGATTAATTGTTTTGGCACACACATTGAAACAAGAAGAGTAGGTCAGTTGCTTTGGTCAGCAACGTTAAAAGGTCAAATTCAAAATAAAACAACAAAAGGTCATGAACTCATTAACATTAAACAACTTAAGCACTTTAAAAAGACGGTTGATTTTAGCAATCGGAATCTTAGTAGGAATAAGCACGATGGTACTCGCCAATTCTGTTGAAGAAAAGGAGAGGTTAACCAAAGAAGAAGCCTCCGAATTAATTTCTATAATTAAAGAGGAATTAGAAATTGGTACTTATGAGGCAGAACTAGTCTTCGATGATCAAGGCATGTTTGAGGAAACTAAACCGCTTCAGATCATTAAGGTATATGATAGTAACGGTGAGTTGCTGCTAGAAGCACCAATCAGAAAATTGCGACAAGCGAAGAATAAGCATTTAAGAAAGCTTCTGAACGCAAGTGATTTCTTGACTGAGTACGATAATAAGAAATATTACAGATTGGATTTATAAGGTTAATAAGCCAATAACAAGAAAGGCGCTCATTGAGCGCCTTTCTTGTTTAAAGAGACATGTGAATGTTCTTACAAAAAAGAGGGTCACCAAATTAATGGGGACCCTCTTTCGAATTTTACTGAGTGTTTGAATAATCTCAGATGTTTAGGGTGATACAATGATAGTACAGGAAACTGAACCTGCCAAATGGAAAAACAGTGATAGGGTGCTTGGTTAGCTGATTATGAGGGTGTCTAGCTATCATTTAGTTGTGAACAACAGGATGCTATATGTACAAACATTAAATATTTTTTCACAAAAAATGGCCTTGTCGTAAGCCAGACAAAAAAAGCCACCCTTGAGAGGTGGCTTTCTTGTCAATGCTTTCTTCAATATTAGCAATGTTCTTCGAAAACATCAGCTAAATGGTTACCGATCACCTCAGCAGACCGACCTTCTATGTGGTGTCTTTCTACAAAGTGTACTAACTCTCCATCTTTAAACAATGCTACAGCAGGAGAAGAAGGAGGAAACGGCAAGTGGAATTCTCTCACTTTGGCTGTTGCCTCAATATCACCTCCAGCAAATACTGTCGTCAAGTTGTCTGGTTTCTTATCGGCTAGTTTTAGCGCCATTTTTACGCCCGGTCTTGCCGTACCAGCTGCACAACCACAAACTGAGTTGATGACTATTAATGAGGTTCCTTTGTGGTTAGAAAGGTGTTCTTCAACTGCCTCAGCGCTTTTTAATTCAGTGAAGCCAGCTTCTGTCAACTCTTGTCTAAACGGGACTAATAAATGTTCTGGGTACATATCTCTGTTTTTATTATTCTAAACTTTACATGAAGCCAAGTTCTAACTGGGCTTCTTCCGACATCATTTCTTGTGTGTAAGGGGGGTCGAATGTCAATTCAACTTCAACATCGCTTACACCTTCTATTTTCTTGATTGCTTGTTTTGTTTCCTCGGGAATAACCTCTGCAGCTGGGCAAGAAGGAGAGGTTAATGTCATTAAGACATAAACATTATTCACGGGAAACACATTGATTTCATATATGAGACCAAGCTCATAGATGTCAACAGGTATCTCGGGATCATATACTGTCTTTATTGCAGCTACTACCTCGTCTCTTAAATTCTCTTTTATACCTTCAGCCATTTCCTAAGATTTAGTTATTGTGATTTTCTACTTGAGTGGAAAATGCTAATCCATAAATTTTCATTTGCTTCATCATGGCACCAAAACCATTGGATCTTTGCGTGCCGATGAATCTGTTCAATCCTATTTTGTCAATAAAATAGAGATCTGTGTCTACTACTTCTCGTGGACTTTTATCAGATAAAATTCTTACTAAAAGGCTTACAAGTCCTTTGGTAATTGCGGTATTACTATCTGCTTGAAAGTGTATTTTATTATCCACTAATTCAGCGTTTAGCCACACCTTAGACTGACAGCCTTTGACAATGTTTTCTTCAGTTCTATTGCTCTCGTTAAGCTCGGGCAGTTGCTCTCCAAGTTCCATGATATAACTAATCGTCATTTCCATATCTCCATCGAGCATTGAAAATTCATCGATTATCTCGTCCTGAATGTCGCTTGTAGAAAGGCTCATTTATTTGAATTTTGTGATGATGTCTTTCAGTGCACTGATAAATGTGTCAATCTCTTCTTTAGTATTGTAAACAGCAAAGGAAGCCCTCGCAGTTCCCTCAATACAGAAACGATCCATAAGGGGTTGCGTACAATGGTGACCCGTTCTTACAGCTATTCCTTTAGCATCTAACCACATGCCTAAATCAAAGTGATGAATGCCCTCAACCTCAAATGAGATGAGGCTTACTTTATCCTTTGCAGTGCCAATAATTCTGACACCTTCAATTTGAGAGATTTTTTGTGTACCGTAGTCAAGTAATTCTTGCTCATAGGCAGCAATATTGTCTTTGCCTAGCTCTTCAATGAACTCTATAGCCTGCTTAAAGGCAATTACATTAGCAATATCTGGCGTGCCTGCCTCGAATTTATAGGGGATATCGTTGTAGGTGGTAGCCTCGAAGGAAACGTCTTTGATCATTTCGCCACCTCCTTGGTAAGGAGGCATTTTCTCGAGTAAGGTTCTTTTTCCATAAAGCACGCCTAAACCAGTAGGGCCGTACATTTTATGTGCTGAAAAAGCAAAGAAGTCTACATTTAGCTCTTTCACATTTACGGCTAAGTGTGAGGTAGATTGGGCTCCGTCAATTAAGACTTTTGCTCCTACAGCGTGTGCTTTTGCCGTGATTTCTTTTACGGGGTTAATGGTGCCAAGTGTGTTGGATGCATGGTTAAATGCTACCATTTTTGTCTTGTTCGTCAGAAGTTTTTCCACTTCTTCGATAACAATCTCTCCGGCATCATTGATCGGCATTACTTTAAGTATAGCACCTCTTTCTTCACAAATCATTTGCCAGGGAACTATGTTGGAATGGTGTTCCATTCCTGAGATAAGTACTTCATCCCCTTCATTCAAGAATTTCCTTCCCCATGAACTGGTGACAAGGTTAATGCTTTCTGTTGTGCCTTTGGTGAAAATTATTTCTTCTGCCTCGTTGGCTCCGATAAAAGCTTGTACAGCCTTTCTCGTTTCTTCAAACTTTGTCGTAGATCTTTCGGCCAACGTATGAATACCACGATGAATATTGGCATTATCTTTTTGATAATGATGTGCCAGTGCGTCAATAACACGTTGTGGCTTTTGATTTGTGGCAGCGTTGTCAAAATATATGAGTGGTTTTCCATTTACTTTTTGATGAAGCACCTGAAATTCTTCTCTAATCTTTTCAACATTGATATGGTGATCAGTCACTGTATTTGACATGATTACTTTTCTAGTCTTGCGGTAATAATCTTTTCTACGTATTCCTGAATTGCTTTTATCTCAAGGTTTTCTATTACATCAATAGCGAAGGCATGTAGAAGAATGGCTCTAGCCCGTTCTTTTCTTATGCCTCTCGCTTGTAAATAGAAGAGTGCATCCTGGTCAAGTTGACCTGTTGTACACCCATGAGAACACTGAACATCATCTGCCCAAATTTCTAGCTGCGGTTTTGTATTTACCGTAGCTTCATCAGTCATGAGGATGTTTTTGTTGGACTGGAAGGCGTTTGTTTTCTGAGCGTCTTTTCTCACGAAAATTTTGCCGTTAAAAACACCTTTTGATTTGTCATCCATAATGCCTTTGTATAACTCATTTGAGTAACAATTTGGCATCTTGTGATCAACAGTTGTATGGTTGTCTACATGTGTCTTTCCGCTTAACACGTAAAGTCCATTCATATGCGCTTCAATACCTTCGTCATTCAACTTTATATCTAAGTTGTTTCTTACCATAGCTCCGTTAAGCGCGATTGTATTGGATGTGAAACGGCTGCTTCGGTCTTGCGCTACGTTTACATTGGAGATGTGGTAAGTAGTGTCTTTGTCATTTTCAATTTTGAAGAACTTTGCATTCGCATTTTCCGCCACATAAATTTCATTGACTGCATTCGTAAATGACTTTTCTTTGCCTAGTGTGTCGAATTTCTCTAAAACAGTAACCTGTGCCGACTTGCCGACAACGATTATGTTTCTGGTGTTATAAATAGGTTGGCTGTGAGAACTATCACTCACAAAATAGAGTGCGATTGGTTTATCAATAACAGCGTTATCGCTGACACTTATTACGGCACCATTCTGACTAAATGCAGTATTCAGTGCTATAAAAGGGTCGCTTTCAAAGTTTGCCTGCTGTCCGAAATAAGTAGCAACCTCATCCGACTTAGTACTGGAGGCCTCCTTAAATGAGTTTACTTCTAATCCGTCAACTGAAATCTTATCAGAAAACTCATCAGACAATTCTCCATTGATGAAAACTAGGTTGTATGCATCTAGGTTGGGTACTTTGATACTCTCAACTTGATTCGCACTGATTGATGGGGTAGGAGCCTCTGTGTGAAAGTCTATGTTCTTTTCTAGCGCTTTGGTAAGGTTAGTGAATTTGTATTCTTCATCCTTTGGCGCTGGGAATCCATTTTCTTTCAATGCTTTGAAAGCATTTTTTCTTACCTGATGTATGGCTGACTTGCTTTGACCATTCAGACTTTTTTCAAAAGCCTCGAATCTCCCAGCCAGCGCATCCAATATAGATTGGCCTGATAATTTATCCATTGCTTAAACTGTGGCGTCAGCCTCTTCTTTAATCCAATCGTAACCTTTTGCTTCTAGTTCTAGCGCTAAATCTTTAGTGCCAGATTTAACTATACGCCCTTTGTAGAGTACGTGAACGTAGTCGGGTACAATATAATCCAGTAGTCTTTGATAATGCGTTACCACAATGGTAGCATTATCCTTAGATTTTAGCGTGTTGACTCCGTTTGCCACAACCTTTAGCGCATCGATGTCCAGTCCAGAATCTGTTTCATCAAGAATGGCAAGTTTTGGTTCAAGCATTGCCATTTGGAAGATTTCATTTCGCTTCTTTTCTCCACCAGAAAAGCCTTCGTTTAGCGATCTGCTTAGGAGGGATTGATCGATCTCTACTAACTTCATTTTCTCTTTCATCAGTTTTAGGAAAGACACCGCGTCCAACGGCTTTTTACCGTGGTGCTCTCTCACTTGATTGATCGCAGTTTTCATAAAGTTTGTCGTGCTGACCCCAGGGATTTCTACCGGGTATTGAAAGGCAAGGAAAATACCTTCACGTGCTCTTTCATCGGCATCCATCTCTAAAAGGTCTTTGCCAAGAAAATTTACATCTCCACCTGTTACTTCGTAATCCTCTCTTCCTGCTAGCACTGAGGCTAAAGTACTCTTGCCTGAGCCGTTTGGCCCCATGATGGCATGCACTTCACCAGGTTTTACTTCTAAATTGATGCCTCTGAGAATTTGTTTCTCTTCAATTCTGGCTTCTAAATTCTTTATAGATAACATTTTACTCTTTTGTCGTTTTGAAATAGCGGAGTGATTAACCCACCGAACCTTCTAGGGTTAGGGCTAATAATTTCTGAGCTTCTACAGCAAACTCCATTGGTAATTGATTCAATACTTCTTTGGCATAGCCATTAACAATTAATGCTACTGCTGATTCCTCATCAATACCACGTTGCTGACAGTAAAAGATTTGGTCTTCACCGATCTTTGAAGTTGTTGCTTCATGCTCTACGTGAGCCGAAGAATTCTCAATATCAATGTAAGGGAAGGTATGCGCACCGCATTTGTCTCCCATTAGTAGAGAGTCACATTGCGAGAAGTTTCGTGCATTGGTAGCACGTTTCATCACTTGAACTTGGCCTCGGTAACTATTCTGCGAATGGCCAGCTGAAATTCCTTTCGAAACGATTCTGGACTTAGTGTTTTTTCCGATATGGATCATTTTAGTTCCGGTATCGGCTTGCTGATAGTTATTTGTAACAGCTACTGAATAGAACTCTCCTTGTGAATTATCCCCCTTCAGTATACATGATGGATATTTCCATGTTACAGCGGATCCTGTTTCAACCTGTGTCCAAGAAATTTTGGAGTTATCGCCTTCACAGATACCTCGTTTTGTTACAAAGTTGTAAATGCCACCTTTCCCGTCCTTGTCACCAGGATACCAGTTTTGAACCGTTGAATATTTGACTTCGGCATCTTTTGCGGCCTTAATTTCTACTACAGCTGCGTGTAATTGGTTCTCATCACGTTGAGGAGCAGTACAACCTTCAAGGTAACTTACATATGAGCCTTCATCTGCTACAATTAATGTTCTTTCGAATTGTCCCGTATTAGCAGCATTGATTCTGAAATAGGTAGACAGTTCCATTGGGCACCTCACACCTTTCGGAATGTAGGCAAATGAACCGTCAGAGAATACTGCCGAGTTTAGTGCAGCAAAGTAATTGTCAGAAGTTGGTACCACAGTACCCATGTGTTTCTTTACAAGCTCTGGGTGCTCTTTCACTGCTTCAGAAAATGAACAGAAGATGATACCTAGCTTCCCTAAAGTATCTTTAAAAGTGGTAGCTACTGAGACGGAATCAATTACAGCATCAACGGCTACCCCTGTAAGTCTTTTTTGCTCAGTCAGCGAAATACCGAGTTTTTCGAAAGTAGCCAGTAACTCTGGGTCTATTTCGTCTAGTGATTTCGGGTTTGCTTTTTTCTTTGGGGCGGAGTAATAAATAAGGTCTTGATAGTCAATTTTAGGATAATCGACATTTGGCCATTCTGGCTCTTTCATTTTCAACCATGCTCTGTAGGCATCAAGTCTCCAGTTTAATAACCATTCTGGTTCTTCTTTTTTTGCAGAAATAAACCGTACGATATCTTCACTGAGGCCTTTAGGCGCTTCATCTGCCTCTAGGTCTACTGTCCAACCGAACTCATACTCTTTTGAGGTGAATTCCTCTAAAATCTGGTCGTCATTGCTCATTAAAAATTATTTAGAATGATTTCAAATACAAAGGTACAACCTAAAACATTAATGAAAGGTTTCAGGCTTTCTTTTTTATCAATGGGATAAAAGAGGTGTCAATTAAAAAATGTCGTGAGACTAAGTTTCTAACACGATACTGCGGCTTAATGTTTCCTCAAGTATTACAAAAGTTTCTGTACGCTCAATGCCGTCTACCTTTTGAATTTTATCATGCAGAATATCCTTTAAGTGGTCCGTACTTCTAGCATAAATTCTTACAAACATACTGTAGTTTCCAGTGGTGTAATGGATGGAAGTAATCTCTGGTATTTTTTTTAGTTGCTCAGCTACTTTTTCGTACAAGGAACTCTTAGATAAGAAAACGCCTAAGAAGGACCCGACAGAATAGCCAAGCTTATTTAGGTTAAGATCGAGTGAAGCACCCTTCACAACTCCCATTTTTTCGAGCTTATTCATTCTAACATGCACAGTTCCACTGGATACAAATGCTTGTTTGGCTACTTCGGTATACGGTTTCTTGGCGTTATGCTGCAAGAGCGACAATATTTTAAGATCCACGTTATCGATTTCGTAATTATCAGGCATGATTTTGTAATTGAATTATTGATTCGATATTAAAACTACTTAAAAATTAATTAATCTGTAAAAATAGATTCATATCATTGCTGATATTATATCAAAATCGTTGAATCTATTACCTTTGAAACAGTTTCAAACGAGAAACACGTTGAATTGACACACTGTAGGATGACGAAATAGGCAGCCGTGCCCTCCTTTCCCGGGGGTGGAGGTAAAGAGATAAATTAAACTACCTAAGTAAAGCTAATCTCTCCGTGAAGGTTCGAGTCCTTCTCCTACAGCAAAATGTTTTAGTATGATTAGTAAAAACTGATAATGAGCGTTTTGCAATCTGGCGCTCATTATTAGACACACTGTAGGGTGACGAAACAGGCAGCCGTGCCCTCCTTTCTCGAGGGTGGGGGTTCAGAAATAAAGCCAATCGGCCTAATCACTCCGTGGAGGTTCGAATCCTTCTCCTACAGCTTAGCCCGATGCAAAGTGCATCGGGCTTTTTTATTTATTACGCTCAGCTAAGGACTCGTCATTTCTCTTATATTTGGTGTTAGCCAAATCTTATTGAATGAGTACTCACCCATGGATCGACAAATACCCAGCTGGTATTTCCGCTACTATTTCTGAAGATAGACCAGAAAACTTACTTGAACTTTTCAACCAAGCCTTTAAGAGTTTTGGAAGTCGAGAGGCTTTTGAAAATATGGGGAAGGTTTTGACCTATCAAGAAATCAATCTTCAATCAGACTTCTTTGCGGCTTATCTTCAAAATGAAGTGAAAGTGAAGAAGGGTGATCGAATTGCCATTCAAATGCCCAATTGTTTGCAGTATCCGATTGTTTTGATCGGGGCCTTGAAAGCTGGTTGTATTGTGGTAAATACAAACCCATTGTACACTCCTCGTGAAATGGAACATCAGTTCAATGATGCTGAGGTAAAGGCCATCGTCATCATTGCCAACTTTGCGCATAGTCTTCAAGAGATCATTGGCAAGACTAAAATTGAGCATGTCATTGTAACCGAGTTAGGTGACTTATTGGGCGGGCTGAAAGGGAAACTCGTCAATTTTGTGGTGAAGCGTGTAAAGAAAATGGTGCCTGCCTACTCTTTGCCAAGGGCTAAAAAGTTTAATGAGGTTATGAAAAAAGGTGCTAGGTTGAAATACACCAAGCCTACTATTCAATCATCAGAAACGGCATTTTTACAATATACAGGAGGTACAACGGGTGTTTCGAAAGGCGCAACATTGTCTCATGGTAACGTGGTGGCTCACACATTTGCCATCAATAGTTGGTTCACCCCATTGTTGAAAGAAGGGCAAACGGAACTCATGATCACAGCCATTCCACTGTATCACATCTTTGCCTTAAATGTCAACTGTACATTCATGATGCATATCGGTGCAAAGAATGTGCTGATCACTAACCCTAGGGATATGCCTGGGTTTATAAAAGAGTTGAAGAAACACCCTTTCACACTGTTTACTGGTGTGAACACACTTTTTAATGGTCTTTTAAACCAACCGAATTTCAAAGAGGTTGACTGGAGCCATCTGAAGGGCTCCATAGGAGGAGGCATGGCAGTACAAGACTTTGTGGCCAGAAAATGGGAAGAGCAGACTAGCTCGCCTTTAGTCGAAGGGTATGGTCTTTCGGAGACCTCACCGGTTGCCAGTTGTAACCCTTTAGATGGAACCCACAGAATGGGAACCATTGGTGTCCCAATACCTTCCACAGAATTGTCTATTTGTGATGATGAAGGTGATCATTTGCCGCAAGGGGAAGTGGGAGAGATTTGCATCAAAGGTCCACAGGTAATGAGTGGATATTGGAATAAAGATAACGAAGGCGTTTTCTTCGAAGGAGCATGGTTCCGTACTGGAGACATTGGTCAAATGGATGCTGATGGCTTCTTTAAAATCGTGGATCGTAAGAAAGACATGATTAACGTGTCTGGCTTTAATGTTTATCCGAACGAAGTGGAAAATGTAATTGCCGATCATGAAAAGGTACTTGAGGTGGCGGTAATCGGGATTCCCGATCCAAAATCTACAGAGTGCGTTAAAGCCTTTGTTGTAAAATCTGATGAATCTTTGACCGAAGATGAGCTTGATGCCTATTGCCATGAGAATTTGACAGGCTATAAGCGCCCAAAGCACTACGAATTCATTACAGAGTTGCCAAAATCGAATGTAGGTAAAATCTTGAGACGTGAGTTGAAAGCGATGGAGGCCGCCAAAGGTTAACGAGACTTAGAAGTTCTGTCGTCATGATTGGAAGAGGGCAAAAATAAAGCAAGCCCCATGAAGGATCTCGCTTTGATATTTTGATTGACCGTTGGACTCATTTCTTCTCAACATCTAGAAAAACTATTTCTTCAACTTTCTCTCGATTATTAATTGAAATTGATGAGGCACTGTCAGAATGCTTTTTGAATACAATTCTTGTCATCATCCTAGTTCTGACTTCTTTTCCATTTTGCCTACCGGGAGTCCAATCAGGCCCTGCCATAAATACCCTCAAGGCCTCTTCATCCAAACCGCCACCAAGGCTTCTAGCAATTTCATAGTCGCTAAGAGAACCGTCTTTATTCACTATGAAAGACAAGTAAACATTGCCTTCAATGCCTAAGTCTCTCGCTTCTTTGGGATATTTTAAGTTTGTCAAGAGGTACTTGTTGTAGGCTTCTGCTCCACCAGGAAAGGTCGGGGATTCATCAACTACCAAGAAAATATTATCTGGTGCTGAACCGTTTTCTTCAACAATACCAGCCACTTGAACATTGTCTCCGTTTGGCATAACGTACATGTCTTCTTCACCACATGACAGGGCGAAAGTAATAATCAGTAATAGGGATAGCTTTTTCATAGTTAGGTTTGTTTAAACTAAATCATTAAATATAAAACTAATATATTAGTTATTGTGGAAATAAAAAAGACCAATACGGTGAGAGGTCTTAAATATGCTGCTAAACCTTGCAGGTTTTCACACCAAATATGGCGTAAATAGGGCAGAAGCCAGTGAGGCTTGTAAGGGTGAAAATGCCTGCAGCAACGAGTGCCACTGTTCCCCATAAACCACTGATCGTGTCTGTGAAGTAGAGTGCAACTAAGGCTGCAACAACCACAATTCTAATTACCCGATCTATTGATCCCATGTTATTTTTCATAGCTATTCGTTTAAGTATTCTATCAAAACTGATATTCCGAAAATAATGCCGGCACAAACCAAGCATACCATCAAAAACTTGATGACTCTTTCTTTCATGTGATAAATTTCAGGAATATATGAAACTAGTTATGTGACTTAAGTCACATAACGAGGTCATTTTGATCAGGATTTTAGATTGATTGTCTGCTGCCTTACTTTATGAAAAGCTCCATTAATTCGAACTGAAGACCAGCGTAATTCAGTGGGTCCATATTGCCGACTATGGCTAAGACAGTTTCTGTTTCAGGGTGCATTAAGAAAAACGTAATGCCTCCAACTGAACCGCCACTATGGCCATAGAAAGTATTACCTGATGGTCTATTAAATGTTCTCCAACCAATTCCGTAGTTGGTTTCTACCCCTGCACTGGTTGTTTGTGAAGTCATCCATTCGTCCAATGTGGCTTGTTTCAGATAACCAGCTTTCATGTGGGCTTGTCCAAATTTGCAGAGGTCTTCTGTAGTGCCCACAAAGCCACCACCAGCCCATTTATAGCTATTGTCTACGTAAGGAGCAATGACAGGCTCCCCGTTTCTCATTTGATAGAACTGAGTCCGGTTTTCAATGTACCGATCCGCATGATCAGGTTCAGTGTTTTCCATTTTCAATGGGTTAAATACTTCTTGCTGCATCAGGGTTAAGAAGTTCTTACTGGTCAGAAAACTGGCTTGTGGTGCCGCAGCGTTTTCCATCGCCAGCGAAATCAAATTCCACCCATAAGAGGAGTAGGCGTATTCCGTTCCTGGTTTATTGATCAAGGGGTCATTAATAAAAATGACCATGCCGTCTACCACATCTTCATATTTGGTACGGCTCATAAACTCAGCCCCTTTATAATGTCTTATGCCAGCTAGGTGTCCAGCCAACAGTCTTAGTGTTATCGTTTCACCTTTATCTGGCCAAATGGGTACATATCTTTCTATTGGCGCGTCTAAGTCGACTTTGCCCTCTTCGTAGATTCTGGCTAAGCCTGCTGCCGTGAGTGTTTTTGAAACACTTCCAATACGAAACTTTGATTTGGATGGGTCAACGGGTATTTGTTTTTCCTTATCTGCAAAACCAAAGCCTTTTGAATAGACCAGCTGTCCTTTTTGTGAAATAGAGATACTCAAGCCAGGTACTTTGGTTTTCTCCACGAAAGCTTGGAGTTTTTCATCCGCTACTTCCGCTTTCGTCTGGCCGAAAAGAGCAAGAGGGATAAGTGTGCATAAGAGTAAGGCTAATTTTCTCATAAGCTGAATCACAATTGTTGATGGATTCAATTTACAATCATTTTAGGATTTTCGTAGTCGATCTAGCTGCGTGACTTCCAAGCCATCGGTTTAATTGAGTGCTATCTTACATAATTTTGACTATTGGTACAACCTGATAGCTGTGTGTTCTTTTTCACTGAGGTGTGCGGTTAATTCTCAATTACACACCACCGAGATGCTCGCAGTCGATGAGGTTTTGAGTAGACTCAAATGGCACGCTTACCTTTTTGTAGGAATAGATTTCATCTAATGTGGTGGTGTAATTATTATCACCCATACCCATGTCTACATCTGTCATAGTCATTTGACAAGGATGTTCGTAACCAGCAGCGTGCGTTATTTCTAAAATCTCTTTTCTCAAGGTTTTTACATAGTTATAAAAGCGTTCAGATTTTAATGTAGGGTCGATGCCGTTTTGAAGCCACTTTTTCTGAGTAGCGATACCGGCAGGACATGTATTTGTATGGCATACTTGTGCTTGAATGCAGCCGATGGACATCATAGCTTCTCTGGCTACGTTAATCAGATCGGCACCCATTGAAAAGGCCATCAGCGAACCTGATGGGAAGCCAAGCTTACCAGAAGCAATAAAGACTACTCGATTAGTCAGGCCTTTACGCTCAAAGATTTTGTAGATAGACGCAAAGGCATAAACAAATGGAAGTGCCACGTGATTTGCGAAGGAAGGAGGAGCAGCTCCTGTACCACCTTCACCACCATCAATGGTAATAAAGTCTGGACCTACATTTCTCTCTAGCATCAAATCAGTCAATTGCTCCCACATATCAAGCTTACCTACGGCAGATTTAAACCCTACAGGGAGACCTGTATTTGAGGCTATATCTTCAATGAAATCTAGTAGTTCTGGAATATTAGAAAAAGCACTGTGGTTTGCAGGAGACAATACATCTTCTCCCATTTTGACATGGCGAATTTCGGCAATCTCTTTAGTGATTTTTGAAGCGGGTAAAACACCGCCCTTTCCAGGCTTGGCACCCTGTGATAACTTTATTTCTATGGCACGAATTTGCTTGTGTGAGTCTACCAGCTTCACCATTTTTTCCATGGAGAAGTTTCCCTCATCATCTCTTACTCCGAAATAGCCAGTGCCAAAGTGAAATACAATGTCGGATCCATGTTCATGATGCTTAGACAATGAACCTTCCCCTGTATTGTGATAACAGCCTGCCTTTAGTGCTCCTTTGTTTAAAGATTCTACAGCTTTGGCAGATAATGAGCCATAGCTCATTGCCGAAATGTTAACAATTGACTTTGGTCTATAAGGTCGTTTTCTTTTATTATGTATCCCCATCACTTTTGCGCAGGGTACAAGGTTGTTATCAGTCAAATGAGGGTGGCCCTCGGGTAACTTAAAGGGTATCATTGTTGGGTTGATGAACACGAATCCGGGAGCACTTTGGTCTTGGTCAGTACCAAAACCTTGATAATTGTTTTGCCTTTTCGAGGAGGCATAGATCCATGAGCGTTGACTCCTGTTAAAAGGGAGTTCTTCACGGTTATTAGCCACAATATATTGTCTCAATTCTGGGCCAATTTTTTCAAGCCAATATCTTAAATGCCCTACTACTGGATAGTTGTGACTAATGGCATGTTTCTTTTGAATTACATCGCGAATGGCAACAAGTAGTAATCCAAATAATATCCAAGCCCACCAAGGTATTGTCGAGAGAGTTTCCATGTGTATAAAAGTTTATTCGCTAGCTCAATTTGTTTAAGCGCATGATCTGGCGAAAGATAAGGTATTCAATGATTAATACTGTCTATTTGAGCATAAGGCTGCACATTGTATGCTCAGGTATAGTAATGCCTTATTACAGGGATTCAGGATTAATTATTATAGGGACTTAGTGTTTTTTTGATATCTCTTAAGTCCATGATTTGAATACCCAAAATGGAGATGATACAATAAGTAGTGAAGTAGTAGAAACCCTCGAAGATTTCGGCTGAAATGCTCTCTTCGGATGAGGTGGCGAGATAAGCAAGAAATACACCGACTACAAAAACATCTGCCATAGACCATTTACCGATTGCCGCAACAAAACGATATACATGCTTTCTAAAGCGCCACTTTTTGGAGCCTAATACGATCAAGAGTAGCACGGCTTTCAATACCGGAATTATAACAGAAAAGAGGAGAATGAGCGTTGCCACTAGCGCATTGTCATAATCATAAAGTGCTCTAATGGCCTCGATAATGCTTTGGGTTCTTTCAAACAATTCGAAATCACCAAGTAAAGGAATTTGAGCTGCAATACGAATGCTTAACATCGGTTCAGTCAGTCCAGGATATAAACAGACAAGTGAAGCAACAATGAAGATAAATGCGATGGTGTTTCGAATATTCATAAAGGGCTATTTCAATACGGTAATGACGCCTAATGCAATAAAAAGGTAACGTGAAAATAAAAAAAGGCTGCACAAGGCAGCCTCTTTTTCAAATGATTTTAACTCAATAGTTTTTGAATGAACACCAGTCTTGCAAATCTGTACCGATTGGAGAACCGTCAGGTGGTGACAAAATACCTTGTATTTGTAATTCTACTGGGTTATCGAAGAATTGTTTAATGATGTGCGTTACATACATTTTGTGGGCTTCGTCTGACGGGCCATTGTTGCTAGACGGATTCATTTGCTGAGCAATATTTTTTAGACTTAGCAATGCTTCCGCCCTAGCTTGTGCTGAAGCGCTATTACTCTTATAGAGATTCATTAAAGCACTTACTAATTGTTTTTCAGTGGCTCTTTTCAGCTCCATATGGTAGTTGTTGCTAGAAGAGAAGTTTGAAACATCGCTCAAAATCTTATTGACCACATCTGTTAGCCCCATTTGGTTTTGATCCATCGCTTTTTGTTGAACCAGTCTAGTTGCTCGCTGTGGATTGAAGATGTAACTCATGACTGCGCCAGCGATGGTTTCTCCGGGTGCCAGCGGGTCAAAGTTTAATCCTGTTCTCACATTAAAGGTTTCTCTAGACCTGCCATTTCCTGGAGGACGAGGTGGAATCATAGCGATGATATGCTCTGGGAAAGCTAGATTTTCAGGCATAACCACATTGATGAGTGCTGCAAGTGCTGCGTCTTGCTCGGCTCTCGGTACCACACGCTGAGTAGGTTGAGAGTCACCTCTTAGTTTATAATTATAGTAGGTTCCGCCTATTACTTTCACTGCACCCTCTAATTGATATCGGTGAATCATGTACATCGGCACTAAAACCTCTTCCAGCTTTGCCATAGGAGCTCCCATAGGAATGTTCTTCTCAGAGAAGTTATCTAATACCTTTGCCCTTACTTTCATTAAGTGGTTTAATTCCTCTACAGGGCTTTTTCCGTTATCCCAAAGGTGAGCTTCTGGGTGGCTACTACTAATCGGTCGAGAATCAGAATCTGTTATGAAATAGAGCCCCTTCTTGAATTGCTCCTCCATAATTTTATCTAACTCCTTTGCTTCGTCCGCTTTGGCTGGGAAGTCTTGATATCCCCATGTGATGGCCGCTTTGTCCCATTCGCCAATTCCCACATCATAGGCATTGTCTAGCGAAATTTTGTCGTTTTTCAATTCGATCAGTGGGTGCGGATAATCCATCACTGAAGCACGATTGTTAACACTAGAAGCATAATTATGCGATAAACCAATGGTGTGGCCAACCTCGTGAGCGGAAAGTTGTCTCAATCGAGCCAATGCCATTTTTAATAGTGCAGGGTCGGGCGTTGTACCATTCTCATAAGGGGTTAACAATCCTTGAGCGATCAAAAAGTCTTGTCTTACTCTTAGTGAGCCAAGGCTTACATGCCCTTTAATGATCTCACCAGTTCTTGGGTCCGTAACGGATGAGCCGTAAGACCAACCTCTCGTAGATCGGTGAACCCACTGAATAACATTGTAACGCACATCAAGAGGGTCAGCGCCAACAGGCATTTCTTCCACAATAAAAGCGTTGCGATAGCCGGCAGCTTCATACGCCTGGTTCCACCAACGGGCACCTTCTATGAGAGCAGACTTGATAGGCTCTGGTGCTCCTCTGTCTACATAATAGCGAATAGGCTCGACAGGTTCGCTCATGCGAGCACCTGGATTTTTCTTTTCTAATCTATGTCTACGTGTAAACTGCTTGACAATATTTTCTTGTATAGGCGTAGCATAGTCCATATAGCGGATTGAGCCGTAGCCAGACCGAGGGTCAGCTTCTCTGGTTTCATAATTTGCATCTGGCAACTCAATGAAGGAGTGATGCATTCTTACTGTAACAGCGTCAGAAGATGGCGTTACGCTTCTAATGTATCTACCACTTGCAGTACCTGTAAATGTGATAGTGGCTTCAAACTCAGAGTTTTTCGGAAAGTTCTTAAGCATAGGAGGGTAAATGGCAGAACGATTGGCGTCTACTCGGTATGAACCTTCTCTGCGTAACCGACTAGCTACACCATGCGCGTCACTCAAAAGCATAGATGTAATGTCAATTAAAATTTTGCCATCGCCTTCTCCTTCAATTTTAAAACCTTGTAACACAGACTCAGCGAAAGCCTCTTTGACAGCCCTAACTTCATCCGCATTATCAGAGACAGCTCGGTAAGAATAGTTAGGCTGAACAAGCATTACCTTCGGCCCAACGCGTCTGAATTCAACAATTCGGGTATTTCCTAGCTGACCTCTGTCTAGTCCGATGTCATTTGATCCTATACCTGCTGAGAGAGAGTTGACATAAAGAAATTCTGAATTGAGGTTTTCGATTTCTAGCCAAACTTTACCTCCTTTTTCGTCCCAGTAATAGTCGAAGTAGCCTTCTTTTTTAGTCATGCCTTTGGTCAAATCCGCAATTGATTTTTGCGCGAAAGTCACCGTTGTGAAAAGGCATAGTAGTGTTATAATGAATGATTTTTTGAACATGTCTTTTTTCAGGTTATGATTTATCCGATGCCATCAATATAAGAAGTCTTTGCAAACACGACCATACAATTATATTTGTAAGGTTACTAAATCAAATTTTAGACTTATGTTTTTGAGAAAAACTCTTTTTACCCTAAGCCTTATATGCTTAGTATCCCTGGCTTTTGCACAGAAAAAGCCGCTTACACATGATGTTTATGACGATTGGAAGAGTATTGCTTCCGTCAGCATTAGCAATGACGGTGTCTGGGCCGGATATCGCATTAATCCGCAAGTGGGAGATGCAACGTTAGAATTGAAAAACTTAAATACGAACGAATCGATCACTATAGACCGAGTTTCTCGTTATGCATTTTCGGCCAATGGCCAGTACGTAGCGGCTGAGGTAAAACCAGCTTACCTAGAGGAAAGAGAACTCAAGTTAAAGAAGACAGCGTTATCAAAAATGCCTAAAGATTCGCTGTATATCATAAATCTTAACTCGGGAGATATTAAAAAGGTGGCACGCGTTAAAAACTACCAGCTTCCTAGTGAGTCAGAAGAATGGATAGCATGGATACACGAAAAGCCACTAAAAGGAACAAAAAAGAAGGCGGAAGAAAAGGATACTGAAAAAGAGGAGCCTGTAGTAGAAGGTAAGAAAAGAAAAAGAAGAAATAAGAAGAAAGAGGAGCCAAAGAAAGAAGAGGAGACAGCGCCTGAAGCACCCAAAGATCCTCGTGCTAAGTCAAAAGGGACTGAATTGGTGCTGTACAATTTGAAGTCTGGAGAAACTAAAAGTATTACTGGTGTAGTTGATTACACTTTGACTGATAAAGGAAATCGCCTCTTTTTTGAGTACGATGAGGTAGACTCACTTAATCCTGCGGGCATTCATGCCATGAATACCGCCAACGGTCAGATGACAACGCTGAACGAGGGTATGACCGAATATAAAAAGATGTCTACTGATGATGCGGGTAACCAAATTGCTTTCTTCGCTACTGCCAATACAAAAGATGATGATCATAAGTATTTCAGTTTGATGCACTGGAAGGCTGGCAATACTAGTGCTACCATAGTGGCAGATACGACAACAGCTGGAGTTCCTGAAAACTGGATGGTGAGTGATAACAGTAATATTAGATTTTCAGAGTCAGGTGAGCGTGTCTATTTTGGTACTGCGCCTAGGCCATTCGAATATGCTTATGAAGCAGATACCACATTACTTAAAGATGATCGTCCAGATGTTGATGTTTGGTCTTATAACGACCCCTATATTCAGCCAATGCAAAAACTTCAGGCTGGTAGAGAGAAAAATAGGTCGTATGATGTTATGCTCGATACGCAAACAGGTAAACTGGTTCAATTGGCGGGTCCTGATTTAGAGTCTGTAACAATTGACCTGAGAAGCGACCGTGATTTCGTCTTGGCAATGAACGATCAGCCTTACAGAACTCAAATGACTTGGGATACACAAATCCCTAGAGATTTCTATAAAATCAGTACAGCAACAGGAGATGCAGAGCTTTTGATCAAAGGTGCTAAAGGGTTTCCATCACTTTCTCCAGGCGGAAATTACCTCACTTGGCACAATGGAGAGGATGGACACTGGTATATGATGTCCGTTGCCTCAGGTAATATCAAGAATTTGACTGAGGGTATGAGCGTTTCTTTTTCGAATGAATTACACGATTCTCCTTCGCTTGCTGGTAGCTATGGTAGCCCGGGCTGGACAGACAACGATGGAGCATTCTTCCTTTACGATAGGTATGATATCTGGAGGTTCGATCCAAAAGGCGGAAGTCCAGTGAATGTGACCAACAACTTTGGTAGAGAGAATAAGATTACAATGCGCTATCAGCGATTGGACAGAGAAGCTAGAACTATTTCCACCGAAGGCAGGGCTACCCTTTCAGCATTCAATGAGTGGACAAAGGCTTCGGGCTTCGTTACTGCTGATATGATGGGTTCTGCGAATCCGCAAATCGTTGTAATGGAAGATATGAGTATAGGTGGTTTGATGAAAGCTAAAAATGCTGATCGTGTATTAGTTAGAAAGTCAACTTATGAGGAATATAGCGAGGTTTATGCCGCTAATGGTCTCGACATGTCTGGCATTAGAAAACTTAGCAATGTTGGAGCGCAAGAAGATCCATATAACTGGGGAACTGCCGAACTGATTGAGTTCGACAATACTTTTGACGGTGAAACTATGCAGGCCATTCTCTACAAACCAGAGAACTTCGACCCGAATAAAAAATACCCGATGATTGCTTATTTCTATGAGCGTAGATCAAACTCCTTGCACAGTCACCCAAGTCCTGCGCCAAGTGCGAGTACCATCAATATTCCTTACTATGTCAGTAATGATTATCTCGTACTGGTGCCAGATATTAAGTATGAGCTTGGGCACCCAGGTAGAAGTGCTATGAACCACGTGGTACCTGCTACCAAAGCTGTAATGGCTATGGGCTTTGTAGATGAAGACAATATGGCCATACAAGGTCAGAGTTGGGGTGGATATCAAGTGGCCCATATGGTGACTAGAACCAACCTCTATAAAGCAGCAGGTGCTGGAGCTCCTGTGGTTAATATGACCTCAGCCTATGGAGGCGTTAGATGGGGTAGTGGAATGAGCCGTATGTTCCAATATGAGAAAACGCAGAGTAGATTAGGCGCGACTCTATGGGACAGACAAGACCTTTACATCGAAAATTCTCCGTTATTTAGAGTACCGGATATAGAGACACCACTATTTATCATGCACAATGATGCTGATGGTGCAGTACCGTGGTATCAAGGCATTGAGTTCTATATGTCATTAAGAAGGCTTCAGAAGCCAGCTTGGCTAGTGTCTTACAATGATGAAGCACACAACCTGAGAAGACGTAAAAACCGAAAAGACCTTTCCATAAGAATGGCACAGTTCTTTAATCATTACTTGAAAGGGGAGCCAATGCCAGAATGGATGGCGTATGGACTTCCTGCCAAATTGAAAGGAAGAACGCTTCGTTATGACTTAGTTGACGAAACCAAAGAAAAAGTCACTGAGGGTGAAAGCTTGAAACTAGAAAAGACTAAAGGCGGACAGAATTAGACATTTAGAGTAGAAACTCTAAATTTTAGACGCCAGACTTAGCAATAGGTCTGGCGTTTTTTCATTGCTCGTCATTCCCGCGCAGCCGGAAAGCCCCTTTAATTGGTGGTAGAATTCTTTCTCCAATAATCCTTGATGAAATCAAATTTTCCGTTGTAATACTTTTCCAGAGTGGATGAATACTGAAGCTGTTTTAACTTTGAGTCTCTCAAACTAATTTCAATAATAGGGTTGTCAGGAAGATCGCAGTTCTGACCATAAATCCGCCCATATTCGACTACTTTGAATGCTTCTATTTTTATGAGCTTTGATTCCCATAAGTTATCTGCACAGCCAAGCGCTCGATATGTAAATAAATAATCTGTATTCTCCACCCGATCGGTCGAAGGATAATTATGAAATTCAGGAATTTTGACCAAGGTGTTATTTTCAGAATCATACACGTACAAAAGATCAAAAAGTCTATTTCCACCAAGTGAAATCAATAGGTCATTGTTACCATCAAATGTCTTATCTATTAATTTAAATTCTACAAGTATCCCAATTTCCAATATGTCAATCACAGTTTCTTTTATCATATCACCATTATATGTGATAAGCTTCAACTGGTTTAGGTATCGAGTAGTGTCAATCTGTTGAAATACAATGGCGTGCTTGGTTTTTAAATTGATAACTCTACCAATTTCAACGTTATTATATTCTGACTGGTAGCTGAATGAATCTTTGCTTTTGTTATTTATGAAAAGTATATCGCCCATATGTTCTTGTGATTGAGCACAGCAACTATAAATTGAGAACAGAAGGAATGAGACTATTTTGTATTTCATTAATTGGATGAATATAAATATTATTTCATTTAGACTGTGGTGTGTTAATGTCATAAGGCGGACTTCACTAGAGTGAATAATAGGACCTCTTGAATCATATCTGTATTTCTTATGTTCGCCATGCGAAAACTCATAACTATGAACACTATTAAGACGCTGTTTCTAAGCCTCATTTTGCTTGTTGGCACAACGCAAGTCCACAGCCAAACGAATGGTAAAGCCCAAGAGGTAGTAGACAGGGCCATTAAACTGAGTGGGGGCGAGCTTTATAAAAAATCTCAAGTCTCGTTTACCTTCAGAACAAAGCGACATTTTGTCGAACAGAACGATCTTGAGCTACGCTATGGTAGAACTTTTATAGAAGAAGGAGATACTATCAAAGATGAATTGAACAATAATGTTTTCAAGAGATATGTTAATGGCAAAGATTCTGGTAAATCAAAAAGACAGTTGAGTAGAGCTTTTGAAGATGTAAATGCCGTGTCTTACTTCGCTATGCTGCCTTATAAACTCAATGATGCCGCAGTAATTAAAGAGTATTTAGGAGAGGTAAATATTAAAGGGAAGCCTTTTGATAAGGTGAAAGTGACCTTTCAGGGAGAGCAATCGGGAGATAGTCCTGATAATGTTTTCTACTACTGGTTCGACCAAGAAACTGGCTTCATGGATTATCTAGCTTATACCAAAGGAGGGAATAGGTTTCGGGCTGCCTACAATCAGCGAGTAGTCAACGGAATACTGTTTGCGGACTACGTTAATTATTCAGGAGGCGAGTATACTGCTAATTCTGCCGAAGAATACGACCAATTATATAATGCGGATAAACTGAAAGAGTTGTCTAGGATTATTTTAGAAGACGTGGAGGTAAAGCTCAAGAATTGAGCCTTTTAAGTCCAATGAGACAGTCCTTTTAAGCTTATTCGATTCTTAGTTCGTGTTTCGATAATAACCCGGGTAATCCACTTGCTGAGACTCTCATTTTTTCAACGCTGTTTAATTCAGGGTCTATAATGTAACCATGGGCGCTTCTTAAGTCTGCTTTTCTAAGGATTGAGTTTTCAAACACAGCACCTGATAAGTCGCAGTTTAAGAATTGGGCTTCGGTTAAGTCAGTTTCCACAAAGTCTACTTCTTTAAGACTACATGCAGAAAAGGTGATTTTCTTTAGTGACAGTTTATAAAATGATGCTAAGTCTAACTGACATTTAGAAAACTCCATGGCCAATAAGAATGTATTGCACTGATCAAAATGTAACCCTAATAATTTACAGGTTGTAAAAGTGACTTCTTTAAAGCTAGTATGTAAAATCTTGGCCGATGATAGGTCACAGTCTACGAACTCACAGTCTGTGAAGTTGAGGTTAGAAAGATCTACTCCAGCAAAATTACAAGCACTAAAAAGGCATGATTCGTAATCAGCGTTGTCTAATTGTTTGTTCGAATAGTCAAGTCCTTTGAACTCTTTTTCTTCAATAATATCCTTCATTCGGTTTTTAGGCCTGTCTTTTACGAGAAATATAATCAAACCAAACGTGCTACAGTCAAGCTAGTTGCTTCTTTTCTTGCCTTTTGAAAACGTTATGTTGCACTAGGAATTTTTAGACTCGGCCTGTTTACTCAATTCGAAATAACCGAAAACAAGGCTAGCACCACAGATTAGTCCCAAAAGGTACTCACTTGGCCCATTACCTATAATAATTCCATATGCGCTTGCTGCAAGACTTAAAATACCGATGATTAGTAGAATGTACTTCGTGTTTTTCATAATGGAAGTGTTAGCGTCTCATTGCCAGTACTTCGTAGTGAGATTTCTCGTGCGATGATAATATGCATTGCTCAGCTAATTATCATCTATTATGACGAAAGGATATTGTCTCAGCTGTTTGGTTTTTATGTAGTGTTGGGATGGAGTTAAGTGGCAGCCGAAAAATATTTTAGTTATTTCAAAACCCTACAAGTAGAATGTCGTTAAGGAGAAGTATTGATAGTAATACTATCAAAAGGATAAGTAAAACAATCAGATGTAGGGACCGGAAGGTACGATCATCGAAAAGTAGAGTTAGTTGTTGATGAATAGATAGAAGATTCAATAAATCCTTTCGGATTCCCTACATTATTCAATTGCTAGTTTTTAGTTGAGCAAAAGGAGAGCGAGAGCTCTCCTTTGTTTTAATCTAGAGTCATATTCAAAGACTGTATTCAACCTTTAAATCATTTTAGTACTTTTTTATCAGTCGATTTTTCGAACTCTAATCCTCTGCTTTCTTGAATTGTATTCGTGATCTCCAGGCAGTCTCATCTTCTAAAAAGACATAATGTGAGGTAATATTGACTTCATTCTCATCTAATTTCCAATCATAGACCTCCATGTAGTCCAACTCGGAAGTAGCAGAAGAGGAGGCTAACTTACCATCGATACGAAAAGTAATGTCCTTATTTTGTTTTAGTGCGTCTAGTTCACTGAAAGTTATTTTGTTAATAGCTTTTGGAGGATTGAAAATTTGGCCATTGTTCTTTGGATTAACCCACATGGAATATTCTTTATCAGTCATCTCTCCGTAGGTTTTAATTACAGGTGTACCAGAAGAAGAAATGTATTTTAAGTGCGCTGAAAAAGTGGGTGCCAAAAAGTATTCTACCTTTTCTAAATCTAATCCTGGGCTGTGTAATTGTGGATTAAATTGACCTTTTTTGACCTTAAAATCCTTGACTTTATCATTATCATCCTGCATCTTTTCCTTCACCTGAGGTTTTTCTTTAACCTTTGGCTTGGTTGCTTTTACCTTGATTTCTTTGACTTTTGGTTGGTCTAGATGCTTGTCTTCCGCTGTTTTTACTTTAATCTCTTTGACTTGGGGTTGATTATTTTCTTTGTTTTTTGATGCATTCTGCTCAGGTATTTCTATGATTGTTGGGGTTGAAAAGTCTATCCATTTACCTTTATAATTAGGATTTGATTCAAAATATTCGTTTGTGGTTAGGCTTAAATGAAAAGTGTACTTCCCGTAGTCTTTGGCATTTTTAAGCAGTGCGCTTTTAAAGTAATGATGGAAATCAGTTGGTTGGTAAGATGCTATTTTCTCATTACTCACCCGTTTACCATCAATCCAAACACCATATTTTTTAGCATCTAAGAAGTCATCCAAAAGGGCTTGGTCCATGATTGCCTTTGGAGGAGGAGGTAAAAAGAACTGGGCTTCTGCAGATTTTTCTTTAAAGCGCTCTTTTTGAACTGGGCTTAGTTCAGCGTATTTTTTTTCAATTAGCTGACCGTCTTTGTCTTTATATCTTACTAGCCTTTTTTGAACCATCTGACTCCGCCCAACAATGCTTTTGGGCTTAATGGTGTCCTGATTCGCCATACGTACATTTAAGTCTACTTTGTGTTCAGGATAATTTGAAACCGCTAATCCTGGACTGGCCTTCACGTCAAGGTCGACAAGGATCTCTTTCTCTTGTGCGATTACTCTTGTTTCTCCTGCTAACCAGAAGGTACATGCAATGATACCAAGGGCTGCAACCTGCTTGGTTATCGACTTAAATCGGTTTGTGTTTTTAGTCATCATATTTAATCGTTTTTTAGTAAATCCATAGTTCAAATTGCTGGCAAAAGCAGGTGTATTGATGATTTGCTTTCTGGTGATATCCAGTAATATTTTTTGATAGTTGTAGGCGGGTCTTCCGTCTTTTAAAAATGTTCATCTGCTAAGAATTCATGATTGAGCTTAACTGCTTTCTTGATAAGGTAGACGAATGGATTGAACCAGAGGAGGGCTTGTACGAGCTCCATGAAAATGATATCATAACTATGCTTTTGAACAATGTGATGTTTCTCATGTTCGAGTATTTCAGTTGGTAATGCGCCTTGTTCATAACGCGTTTGGTTCGTGTACATGTAGCTCAAAAAGCTGAATGAGGCAGTTATATCTTTTCTAAGCACTATTTTGATGCCGTGTGCCTTTATGATTAGTCCATTTCGTTTTAAGCGAGAGATAGCATATAGGTTGCGACCAAACCTTGTCAATAGGATGAGTGAAATCAGGGTGTATATTCCCCATAAGGCAGTTTCTATGGTAAATTTGGGGCTCACTTCTAAGGCTTGCGGAGCCGGCAGTGCTTCTGAAATACTAGAAAAGGATTGCTGCCCACTTTCTTGATGATAGATGTCGGTTTCTTGTGGGGTAACAGCAACTTCAATGACGCTAGTTCTGACAACGGTGAAGGGAATGACCAGTGATAGGACAACTATCGACAATAAGAAGAAACGATTGAAGCGGAAGATTCTTTCCCTTTGTAATATGCCAAAGTAGAACAATACCAGTAGTCCTGAGCAAGCGAGAAATTTCAGTAAGTAAATCATCATTTCTTTCTTTTGTTTATCTGGTCTTCAACAATTTTCTGTAGTTCATCTAATTCATCATCAGATAGGTTCTTATCTGTCGCGAAGAATGAAGCAAACTGTGATACCGAGTCATTGAAGAAGTTTTTAATCACTCCATTAAAATGCTTGGAGAAATACTCGTCCTTTTTCAGAATAGGGTAGTATTCCCTTACGCTGCCGTATTTTTTGAAGCCTATGGCGCCCTTGTCCTGAAGGCGTCTAAGTAGGGTGGCTATTGTCGTGGATGCTGGCTTAGGTTCCGGATAAGCTTCAATCAAATCTTTCATGAAAGCTGAGCCCATTTTCCATAGGTGCTGCATTAACTGTTCTTCTGATTTCGGTAAACTCATTCTACTTTTGTAAATAGTATTCTACAAATGTAGAATAATAAATGAAAACTACAAGTGTAGTTGAGTAATCTTATCAGAAATTATTGATTGATGATAGGTCGAGGAGGGTGGATGAAGATTGACCAGTTTAGATTAACTTCAATATTTGGTAATAAAAAGGGCCATCAAACGATGGCCTCTACTGTTTAGTCAAGATTTCTTATTCTCCTGAAGCAGCTAGCTCAGGAGCGATTTTTTCTCTCTCTTGAGTGACCCAGGCTTTTAACATTTGAATCTGGTCCTCTGAAAGTTTTGCTTCGCTGTGCATTCTCACATAGTTTGGCATCGGCATCTTGCCAGCTTCTATTTCTTCAACCATCTCTTCAAGTTTATGGTCTCTTCTTTTAGCGGAGTAGGTACCCCATTTAGAAAAATTCAATTCGTCTCTTCCATGTTCAATGTGCTCACCGATTTTCCAACTCACAGGAGCTACGTTGGCGTACCATGGGTACCTTGGTTGATCTGAATGGCAGTCATAACAAGCTGACTTAAGCATTGTGGCCATAGGGCCTTCAATTTCTAGCACATTAATGATGTCATTGTCCGAAACGGGTTCGTTTATTCTTTCAGGGCGATTGATAAACTGGATTACTAACAACGTTAGTGCTAGGACACCAAGAAAGTATTTCAGCGCTTTTTTCATAGGACTCAAATTTACAACAAGTTATCTAAATTGACTATAAACAAAAAGAGCTCGGTGACCAGCCGAGCTCTTGAATTGTTTTGACTTATTAATTCGATCTTTTTCTAGCGTCAACGGTGCCTATTGTTCTCACTGGTTCGGGTGCAGGAACGGATTCGTATAGGATTGCCTCGGGAAAATCACCGTGAAAATGGCTACTGCCAAAACTGGCTGAACTCGCTTTTAAGTTCGTAATATCAATCTCCTTTTTGAGCTGATCGAGTGATTTTTGTCCTCTAGAAAAGGCTTCGATCTGACTTTTGGAAACCTGTAACCTGACCGCTCTCGGTAGTTTTGTTTTTCTGAAGGAGGAACCAAAGTTGATATTCAGAATGACCACTTCATCGCTTTTGACACTTCTGAGTGTTCTTCCATAAGTGACAAGGCTCTCTTTTACGAGTTCGATAAGATCATCATAGCTTTCTTCAATTTTCTTGTTAGCCTCTTCTTGTTTGGTGTCTTTTTCGTCACTTGCAGGAGATCTTACCCCAGTAGCAATTAAATTAGATGAGCTTACAAACCGTGGTGTGCCTCGGGCTCCCGTTAAATTCATGTCATACATGAGACCGAAGCCTTCGAAGTAGGTCCAACTGGTTCTGCCACTTCTTCGGTAAATTCCGTCAAAGTTAGATTCGAAGAGGTCATCTAGAATCCCCGCCATTATTTTCGCGTCTTGAGCTTCATTGCTGTTGGCTTCAATGACTTGCTGAGAAACTTTTGATGCGGCAGATTCTAGGCTACTTTTTCCGCTTAAGTAACTATTGATAGTTGCATAGTCGATGGAAGAAACCATTCTCTTTTGAGAAACTCTGCCACTGCCACGATAAATAACGTTTGCCCCACCTTGAATACTAATGTTGCTTTCCTTCTCACTGGCTTCATTCAATGTGGAGTAGCTGACATTAAGCATTACTTTTTCTCCTGACTTTAGATCACTGAGGATACTACCGTAATTGACTAAGAACTCTTTCGATAGCATCTGATTTTTAGATTCTAAGGCTTTGTTTCTTTCAGCAATAGATTTTTCATCTTCTTTTTTGGCTTCATCGCGTGTTTGTTGGGCAGCAAGAAAATTTGCAGTGACTATTGAATTATTTCCTCCGCCCAGATTGAATATTACGCCTTTACCCGGTACATAAATGCCTTTGGCTCCTCTGCTTGATGAGTAAAAGACATTTCCTTGGTTGAAGAGGTCATTCAATACATTCTGCAAAATAATGATGTCCCTTTCCATTTTAGGAAGCTTGGAGATGTCTTGTTTATTATTGGAGCCAGGAAAACTAGCGACACCGAAGGCTTCTTGTGCCATAGTGCTCAGGTTTAATGTAAAGAGCGCTATGATTAGTACGCCCCATCTTCTTATTGTTGTTTGATTTTTCATGATTCTGATATTTCGAGTTTTATTCTTTTTCAATGATGATTTTCTGTGTAAAGCGGTCAGCATTAATCTTTCCGTCTTTTAATTCTTTTAAATCCTTCATGTTCCACTTGGCTGTGATGCTGTAGGCTCTTTGTTCTGCCTTGAGCGATGCTGGAACTGTTTTTCCATCTTTTTTTACTTCACTATCCCTTACATCAAAGACTACCTTAAGGTCTTCATTACCGTCTAAATGAGGGATGTAGCTATGAAAGTCTGTAACAAATCGTTTGATGGCTTCAATAAGTCTTTCTTGCTGAAGCGATATAATCTCAGGCGTATAGAAAGTGTCCATCATACCTTGGTCACCGCTTCTAAAAACACCTCCTTGGGTGTTCATAAAGATATCCGCATTAGGCGCTTCTATTTTGAATGTGATGCCCTGACCTTTTTGATGCTTGGCTTCAGTACTCATGATTTTGTTAAGAAGAGGTGCACCATCCCATTTCTTCAAGAAATTCTCTAGGGTGACGCGCGTTATCTCCATATCACGGTTGATCACGTTGAAGGATTGAGCCTCCATTAACGTTCCGTAGCAAAGTGCTATGAGCAGGATAATATATTTTGAGTATTTGACCATTACTATTTGTTGTTTGAATAATTCGCTATTACTGCGTTGACTTTTTCTTCTAAGTCTACTAGTGCATTCTCAAGTTGAAATTGTCTGTTAATTGTTGCGTCTTCCAAGTCCGTGAAAGCTGCTTGAATGCCCCTTAAGTCTTCGATGCGCTGGGTCTCAATATTGTTTGAAAAGTTGATAACGATTTCTCTCAATATGTCTCGATAGTCACCGCTCAATTTGTCATTTAGGCCCACCATTTGTGTAATGAGTGCATCTTTTTCTCTGTCAAAGATTCTCTGAACTATAATCTCGCTGTCGTTGCTGGCTTGTATGGCGTCCAGTTTTAAGTTTAGACTATCTTGACCAGCCCTCACATTGTCTTCTAAGTAATTGGCTAATGCATTATTGCTTTCAAAGATCATGTCGGCTACTTGGTCTTCAGTCAGACCTCTTTGTATCTTACCATAGCCCAGATAAAGGCCATCTTCGTCATAGTTGACCTTGAATTCACTGATCCAACCAAAGGTTAGCACCAAAAGGAGGGAGGCAGCAATTGCCACGTACTTTCTCCAATACAGCCATTCTTCATTCTTGGTAGGTGCCATGAATGCTAGCTGGCCGGGTATTTCCTCATCTTCTAGTTCATTAAAGATCAACCTAGTATCACTGAGGGCTTGAAGCTTTTGCTTTTCTTCAGGGTGATTTTCAAGATAAGCTTCTACAAGTCCTGTTTGATCTTCATCTAGCTCACCATAGAGGTAAGTCATTAATACTTCTTCGGTAGGTTTATATTTCATAATGCACCGTTTCTCTGTTAATATTCCACTGATCAAGTAGCTTTTTGAGGCTACCTAATGCGTAGTAAAGTCTCGACTTTACTGTGTTTTCTGAGATGTCTATGATCTCAGCTATTTCTCTAATCTTTAGACCTTCGTACTCTTTCATAATGACCACTATACGCTGTTCTTCAGGAAGGGTAGCGAGTGCTTTTTTCAAGAGGGATTTGAGCTCTTCATTGGCATACACCTTTTCTGGGTTTGCTTCTCTCACCACACTGGCCGAGTCTTCAATTTGAGTATCATCGTCTTGCGACTGTACTTTCATGAAGGGGAACACCCATCTTTTCTGCTGTTTTCTTGCTTCTTCATGGCAGTAGTTGGCAGCAATCCTATAGATCCAAGATTTAAATCGACCTTCTTCTTTGAGCGTCTTTAGATTCTTATTCATGGAGATAAAGGTTTTTTGAGTCACCTCCATGGCCTGATCGTAGTCATTAAAGTATTTATAGGCGAAGTTGTAGATCCGCTTTTGCCACTGTTTCACCAGTTGGTTCATGGCAATTACATCACCCGACTTGGCTGCTGTTACTAAGAAGTTGGTTTGTGGCATCAGGTCGATTTCCTTCATTTGGGTTTCGTTCCGCCTTTATGATGACAGTGGGTTTAAAATAGTTTGAAGGAATTTAAGAAAAAGATAAGAATCACTCTTTCCTCATTTGTCTGGCGATCGATTTCGCTTCTTTGACTACCTCCGGAGGATATTCATTCAACTCAAGTATATTGATCGCATTGGTGTGGTTGAGTATGCCTGTTTTGAGCTTGTAATCAAAATGTACTTCGTTATCCTTTATTTCTTCAGAAAAGTGGTATGGAACGTATTCAGGATCAAGTAATTGAACGAGTTCCAAGTCATGTGTAGCAATCAAGGTGATGTTACCGTCTTTCGCCAATTTGCTGAGAACAGCCTTGCCTGATGCGATCCGCTCTATTGTATTGGTGCCTTTGAATAGCTCGTCTAGCAAAAATAGATTGGGTCGTTCACTTTGACTTGCAGCCAACAATTCCTTAATGGTCATCACTTCTTGAAAGTAATAGCTGCGATCGTTAAATAAATCATCTGAGATTTTAATTGCGGAGTGTACATGCATGTGTGGCATTTGCATGGAGTCCGCAAAGCATAGGTTAATGCTCTGACCGAGGATTGAGTTGATGGCAAGTGTTCTTAAAAATGTGGTTTTACCAGACATATTAGACCCTGTCAGGAGTATTGATTGAGTGAGGGTATCCAATGAATTTTTAACGGGTTCTAGAATCAAGGGATGGTACGCTTCCACAGTCTTAATATTAATTTCCTTATGAAATTCCGGTTGGCAAGTCGTGGTGCAGTTTTTTCTAAGGCTGTCTATAGTCAGGCATACATCTGTTTCTCCAATAAAATCAAATACTGTTCGGATGTTCTCTTTTTGGGTTTCAAGCTTTTTTAGAATCCCGAATAAGGCTAAAGGTTCTATCAAGAAAAGGGCTCGGAGTACTTCTAAGAAGTAATCGGCCATTTCTCCCATTTCCGAATTTGTGCTGGGGTTGAACTTAAATACATTAACCTTCCCCCTCAGCTTTTCAAGACTTTGCAGTGCCTTTAGGGTTTTTTGGTTGTCTTGCTGAAGTAGTGAGGAGATGTTCTTGGTGGCATCTAATAGCTTGAGTAATTGTGGTAGCGAGGCGGCATATTGTAGGATGTTCTTCTTGTTCCAATAGTGAATAATAAAATTGACCAAGAGCACAAAAATCAGAACAATCCAGAGTGGAGGGAAGATAAGGGCTAGCAAAATGGTAATGATACTGGTGAATGCTGCTAGTTGAATACCTAAAAACCAGATAGGCTTTTTTATATACTCTTCTGAAAGTAAGGTGGTAATATAATAGGCGTCATAGTCAGAGAGTTTGGAAAGGGCAAGTATGCTATTCTTTTTTATGTCCTCATCTTCATTAAACAATTTGATCAACATTTCTCGCTGACCGGTGTTTGGGCTTTGAGAGATACTTTGAAATACCTTGAAAAAGTATTGTTGACCTACTTTCGAAATTGTTCTATCTAAGAACATAAAGAGCTCATCGAAGCTCAGGTCTTGAAAGGTCTGTTCAGAGATTTGGAAGGTTCTAGACGAGGCTTTTATCTGATGGCTTTGTATTCTTTCAAAATCGAACAACTCCGTTTTGACCTTTTGATAGTTTTGAAGGAGTTCTCTATTTTTTTTTGAAAGTCTTCTTGTCATTGTTTATATAAGATAACATAATGATACTTTAAAAAAGAGTTCAACTAGTCAAATTCATTTTTAACGGCTCTGGTGAAGTGTAATCGAAGATATAGACTGATGCTTTTATGTCTGCGTCATGTGTCTTCAGTTGGTTAAAATCCTTAATTTCTCAAACCTGATCTACATCAGGTATTTTCCTAAGCAAACTCACTTTATAAGTTGATTCTAGTCAACCTCTACGGCTTTCTGCTGATCTACCTTCGGGTAACCAAAAAAAGAGAAGCCATGTCCAGATTCAAAGGATTTCAAACTGTATTTATTGGGCTACTTATTTTTCTTAACCCACTCCAAATTTTTTCTCAGGAGGCATTTATACTTAGTTCGGAAGAACAGTCTTTTAAAGTATTAGGCACTTCAACGCTACATGATTGGCATATGGAGTCAAGCAGTGCTACAGGGCAATGTAGCATTACGCTCAAAGACGGTTCGATTGTGTCATTCAACACCGCGAGTATTTCGATTCCCGCAGAAACACTCAAAAGTGGCAAGAGAGGAATGGATAAGAATGCTTACAAGGCACTAGATACCAAGGAGCATGAGAGCATTCAATTTACTCTCAGTAAGTACATCATGGAGTCTGAAACAGCTGGTAAGGCAACTGGCAAGCTAACAATTGCTGGATATACACGTGACGTGACCTTTAATATAGAAGTGAAGAAAACGGACAGTGCCTTCACCATTAAAGGAACCACGGATTTCAATCTAACAGATTTTCAGATTGAACCACCCAAAGCACTGATGGGGACTATTAAAACGGGTGACGCAGTCACTATTGAATTCAACTCAACTTTCAAAAACTTATAGACATGAAAAATTTAAAAATCACATTCTTATTGCTCTTTATGTTCAGCAGCATTATGAGCTACGCTCAGTATGATAATCGTAAATCTTTACAATACTTTAGGACTCCAGGGAAGCAAGGCGTCAATGTATTTGAAACATCTAAAAATGATACAGTAAAGTATGAAGGCTTCTACGTAAGGGTAGGTGGAGACTTTGCGCTGCAATATCAAGGGCTAACTCACGAGAACTCAATAATCGGTGATCCGCTGGTAGACCTAGGTTCTAATTTCAACTTACCAACTGCCAACTTGAATTTTGATGTTCAATTAGCTGACGGTATGCGAATGCACTTAAGAACTTATCTGTCATCTAGGCACCACACTGAGGCTTATGTAAAAGGTGGATACCTTCAATTTGATAAGTTGGACTTTATCCAAGAGGGATTCCTTTCTGAATTCATGAAGGTAGCTTCGATTAGAGTAGGTATGGACCAGATTAATTACGGAGATGCCCAGTTCAGAAGGTCTGATAATGCAACCGCTATCTATAATCCTTTCGTGGGTAACTACATTATGGACGCCTTTACTACTGAACCATTCTTTGAACTTACTTTAATGCCATCTGATTGGATTATAGTAGCAGGGTTAACTAATGGTCGTTTGAATCAAAATCCTGTAAAAGGTGACGATGGATTCGTTTTCTACAGCAAATTAGGTTGGGACAAGCAAATGAATGATGACTTGAGACTTAGGTTAACTGGTTCACTTTATTCAAGTTCTGATCAAGGCACTAGAGACTATATCTACGGTGGTGACAGAGCAGGAGGTAGGTATTACAGCACTTTAGCCACTGTGGCCAACGGTGGGTCAGACTTTGACCCAAGGTTCAATCCTAGGTACGCTTATCAAACTGCTTTTCAATTCAACCCATTCGTAAAATTCAAAGGCTTAGAATTCTTTGGAGTGATTGAGGTTGTCAATAACGGTGATGACGCTGTTGGAGGTGGATATAATCAGCTAGGTCTAGAGCTTTTACAAAGATTTGGTGCAAGAGAGCAATGGTACCTTGGTGGACGCTATAATAGCGTGAGCGGTGAGCAAACTGATGTAGCATCTACTCGAGACATTAGCCGACTTAATATCGGTGGAGGTTGGTTTATGACTGACAATGTACTTGTAAAACTAGAGTACATGAATCAAGAATACTCTGGCGCTGGCTGGGCTAATTCTCGATTCCAAGATGGTCAGTTCAGCGGTGTAGTTTTAGAGGCAGTAATCGGCTTCTAGAATGCGCCAAGGATTGATAACCATAGTGTTAATGAGTTTATCCCTGTCATTAGTAGGTCAAGAGTACCTACTGGTGGCAGGGAAAACTGTTCGTGTCAAAGGGAAAACTTCTATTGGCAAATTCGATTGTGCCTACGAAGTGAGTGCTGGACAAGATTCCATCAGTTTTGAGCATATGACAGACCGAACCCCTGTGCTAGATATTTTTCTTCCGGTCGATGAATTTGGTTGTGGGAATAGGCTTTTGACCAAAGACTTTGGGAAAACCTTACAGTCCAAAGCACATCCAAACATTGAGGTGATAGTCACTGATTTTGAGCGACAAGATGGTGAGTATGTCGGTTCTATAGAATTACACTTAGTTGGCAAAGAATTAAAGATTGATCGTATTCCTTTTGTCTCTGTTTTTAAAGATGGTGTGGAGTCTCTTTTCACCGAAATGTCTCTAGAAATTACTCATCTGGGCATTCGTCCACCCAAAAGGTTTTTTGGACTCATTAAAGTTCATGACTTGTTAAGTGTGGAGCTTTACTTAGAATTGGAAGCCCATTGAATCGATCCGTTGAGTAAATCGATAAGTACTACCTGATTACTTTACGTTCGGCCATATCATATTTTCTGCCTTTTCTAAGCATGTGAAAGCGTTCTTGACCCGGTTCGTTTTTCACGAACTGATTCTTGTTCTGATCCCAATGCGTTCCATCATAAATGAGAGCATAGCTTTGTCCGATCACTTCGAATTGATTTCCTGTGACTAGAATAGCAGTGTTCTCATCTAGTGAAATGCCGAGTAAATCAGGGTAAACATTCAATACCTCAAACATATCGAACTGCCGATTTCTGGCTAGGGTATGCTGATCAATGGCTATGTTTTTCACAAAACCGAAGCCTATCTCATGATCACCCACCATTACGGTGTTTGTTTTGCTATCTCCTCGTGCTAAATAAGAGCCTTGGATGGTTGCTCCCGCAGAACTACCCCCAATTACACCACCCCTGTCTAGCAAATCGAAGAGGTACTTTTGGACTTTTGTGTTTAAATAGGAATCTGCAAATCGCCACTGTCTACCGCCTGGTAGATATACGCCAGTAGCTTCTTTCAATACACCGGCAAAGGCTTCTGTGTCTGCTTCTTTCGGATCGGTAGTGTGTAGAATGGTTACTTTATCGGCCCCTTTGGCTTTCCATGATTTGATAAGTTCCGATTTTCTTTTGTCAGTCACATCGTAACCTCCAGCAGTAGGGATCACTACAATATGTGATTCATCACCCCCCGCCAGTTCAATGAACTTGGCAAAAACATCTGGGTCTCTCAAAGCACCTCCTGCAATGATTAAATGCCCGTTACTTGGACCGGTAGTCTGTTTTTGAGCACTGAGGCTAAAACAAGTGACTAATACGAGTAGGCTTAGAATGATTCTCATGGCTTAATTATTTTGGCTACATCATTAGCGAATAGGTTTACCCATTCGGTGTACATGACACCTGAGGGATGAAGTTTGTCTTTTGCTACCAGTTCTGGCCGATCTTTCGCCTGCCGAGAAATTGGGGTAATATTAAAAAACGGGATACCGTATGACAGGCTAATGTGCTTGGCAATTCGATTGTATTCATCTAGCTCTTTCGCAATTTTCTTTTCCTTAGCTGCACCAAAAGGTGTTTTACCATAGTCAGGTATTGAAACTACAAACACCTTTTTCGGATCATTCCCAGCATACTGTATGGCCGTCTTTATCAGCTCCTCAAACTCCTTTTTATATTGGGCGATCGGCTTACCTTGATATTGATTGTTTACACCAATGAGTAGCGAGACTAAGTCATAACTAGGCAATAATTCTTTGTCTGCTGCAATGCCTTTTTGTAGATCATCAGTTCGCCAACCAGTAGTCGCTATTATTTTGGGATCGCTAAGGCTTATGCCCTGTTCGTTTAAGGTCTTGGCTAATTGCACCGGCCAGCGTTCAGAGACTGCTACGCTTTCTCCAATAGTATAGGAATCGCCCAAGGCGAGATAAGTTTTTTGTGCCATAACGGAAATGGTTGAAAATGATAAAGTGATTGCTAAAATCAGTCTTAATCTTCTAAACATATTGGTACTGGTATTTCAAGTTAGTCAGCTAATTCTCTCAAATCAACTGGTACGACTCTAGAGACTCCTTGTTCTATCATCGTGATTCCGTAAATAATGTCAGTAGAAGCCATGGTTCGCTTGTTGTGCGTCACAATGATGAATTGAGATTCGCCTGAAAACTTCTTGATAATGTTATTGAACTTGTCAATGTTGGCGTCATCCAAAGGAGCATCTACCTCATCAAAAATACAGAAAGGAGCGGGCTTTAATAGATATATAGAGAAAAGTAGCGATGTAGCGGTGAGTGTTTTTTCGCCACCAGAGAGCTGGTTAATGGTCAATGGACGCTTTCCTTTCGGCTTGGCCATGATTTCGATCGCAGATTCTAATGGATTGCTAGGGTCTACCAGTTTTAGGTCACAATCATCCTCATCTGTAAAGAGAGAACGAAATACCTTAATGAAGTTTTCTTTGATGTTGGCGAACGCTTGTAGGAAGGTTTCTTTGGCTACCGTGTCAATTTCACTAATGGTCTCTAGAAGAGAATCTTTGGCTGAAACTAAATCATTTCTTTGCTCAGTAATGAATGTGTGTCGCTCCTTAATTTCATCATAAGCCTCCATTGCCATGGGGTTAATAGGCCCCATGTTTTCTAGGCGCTCGCGTAATTTTATGACGCTTTTTTCTAATTCTTCAAGAGGCTTTTCAATAGAGACTTCCTCTTCATTTTTGAGTAATTGATCGAGGTCGACATTAAACTCTACTGAAAGTCTCTCTTTTACAGAGCTTAACTCCAGTTTTGTCTCGTTGAGCTTATTTTGAAGCTCCATCATTAAGGTATCGGAGACCTCTCTTTTACGTTGAAGCTCCCTTAGGGTCTTATCCGATACATCAATATCACCGCGTTGGGCATAATAGTCTTTCTCAGCCTCGTTAACTCCCTTTTCGATGGATTCTTTCTCATCGTACATCTCAATGAGTTCATCATCGTTAGACTCGGTGTTGGCAATCAGTTTCTTGATCTCAGCCTCGTTATTACTGAGCTCTAATTGGTTTTTTTCAATACGTTGTTTGCTACCATCAAAGGCAGTTTGCTTAAAACCAATTTCTTGATTGACAGAGCTAACTCGGCTCTGCTTTTGATGAAATAGAATGTTTTTCTCATTGAAGATCTGAGATTTTTCAGAGAGCTTTTGCGCCTCAGTTTTAGACTTAGCTTCCAGTTCACCAATGACAGACTGAACTTCTGCAAAAGCTTCTTCTTCCTCTTCTACTGAAGGCCTGAGCTGATCTAGGGCAGCACTGATTTTATCGATATTAGTAACAATATCTTCTTTGCGATTAGCCCTGCTTGATAGCATTTGTGCCAATTGCTCTTTCTTCGTTTTGATAGAAATTAGCTCTTCGTTAACACGGTTGAAGTCAGATTGCAATTGGTCAATCTCGGAGCGGAAGGTATCTGACTTTAGCCGGGCCAGTTCTTGCTGACGGTGTTCAAGCTTTTCCTTAATATCAACTGACTTAGTTTCCAGTGCCTTGATGTCTTTCTCAAGCTTTTCGAGGTTCTTAGCTCTACCTATTCGCTTTCCTTCAAAAAGCCCTACTGAGCCTCCTGATACACTGAACTTTCTTTTGGTGTACTGACCACTTTCTGTAATGAAAACTGAAGAATCGTCTACTGGGATATCTCCAGGGCCACCATTGACAATAAAGACATTCTCCAAGATGAAGCCAATCAGCTTTTTATACTTGGGCTCATACTCTACGATTTCCGTGGCGTGGATGGCATTTTCAAAAAGCTTAGATTCTTTGGCCTCGTAGCGATCAAAAGCATCTAGCACAAAAAAGTTAGCCTTTCCTTTTGATGCATCACTTAAGATGTTCACTGCCTCAAAAGCCTGACGTTCTGTATCTACGATGTAGTAGTTCATGTACGATTCGAGGTAGTTTTCAATCGTTACGCGGTACTTTTCATCACATGTGATAATGTCTGAAAGGAGGGGGGCTGTCTTGTTCCAGTTGGCTTTCTTCTTTAGAAATTTTATGGCTTCAGGAAAACCTTCTAAGTTTTCTACGAGGGATTTAGTAAGATTAAACTCGTTCTTTTTTGAATCGAGACTACGACTGACTGTAGTAAGCTCTTCTCTGATAATGTCAATGGTCTCAGAGGTTTGTTGAACTGCTTTAGTATGCTTTTCTTCGTCTGCTTTTCTTTTGTCCAGCAGCTTCTTTTTTTCGTTGTACTCCTTTTGGATGGTTAGGAGTTTTTCATCGAATTGAGCTAGGGTTTCGGATTGCTCCGAGGTATCAGATTCTGTTTTCGCGAACTCAGCCTTGAGGGTGTCGAGTTGTATTTCCTTTATTTCAATATCCTTCTTGAGTGTGTATAGTCGCTCTCTCTTTTCTGAGAAGGATCTTCGTTTGTCCTCATAGCTCTCTTGTGCATGCTGAGCGAGGGCTTTTTGCTCCTGATAAATCTTTTCTAATGAGCTTACTTCGTTGGTAATCTGCTGAAGGGCTTTGTCGGCTTCGTCTAATTCTTTTCTGAGGCTTTCTAAACTGAAAGCTGCGCGTTCATTACTTTTTCTATCAGATTCAATTTGTTCTCGAAGGTTATCACTCTTGTCTTCTAAAAAGGTTAGGCGTTCGTTTTTGATTTTTCGATCACTCTCAAACTGCCTGATTTTATTGACGTGTTCATTGAGGGTTCTTTGTCTAGAGGCGAGAAGCTTTTCTTTGGTAATGAGGTCAGTTTTGCCTTTTTCCATACTGGCTTCCTGACTCGCAATCATTTGACCTATTTCTATTTTGCGGTCGCCTTCTTTCTTAATTTCTTCTTCAAGTTTTTTGAAACCGTCTGTTTTTTCAGAAACCGCTCTTTGCGCTAGTTGAATGCTATCTGTCTTGTATTCTTCTTTAAGTTTATAGTACCTCTCAGCTTGTCTTGCTTGCTTTTCGAGCGACTTTAAATTCTTCTCAATTTCAAAAAGCAGGTCTTCCACACGGTCAAGGTCATCGTCCGTGTCTTTAAGCTTTCTAAGTGTTTCTTTTTTCCTTTTCTTGAATTTTGAAATACCCGCTGCTTCTTCGAATAGATCACGTCTCGAATCGTCCTTGTCGTTAAGGAGGTTGTCAACCATCTTTAATTCAATAATGGCATAGCTATTAGAAGCTATACCGGTATCCATAAAGAGGTTGTTGATATCCTTTAGGCGGCAGCCCACACCATTGAGCAAATACTCACTTTCACCAGTTCGGTAGTATCGTCTAGTAATGGTTACTTCAGTATACTCAGTGGGGAGAAGGTTTTTGGTGTTCTTAAAAGAGAGAGATACTTCTGCAAGTTGTGTTGGCTTTCTTTTCTTGGTACCGTTGAAGATGATATTCTCCATCTTTTCGGAGCGAAGCATCCTTGTCTTTTGCTCGCCAAGTACCCAGCGGATGGCATCTACGACATTAGACTTTCCACAACCGTTTGGGCCTACAATACCAGTAATACCTTCATCGAAATTGATAACGACTTTGTCACCGAAGCTCTTAAATCCCTTTATTTCAAGTTTGGTTAGTTGCATTAACTAGTATCCGTAAAAAGTAGGTATAGCTAGCAAAATTAGAATTAATTCTTAGATTTGCTAGTGTCATGGACATCGACTTTAGTACCCTTCTTCCCATCATTCTCGCGATCTTATATTATGTGTTTACAGGCGCGAATAAGAATAAGAAGAGAGGTGCGCAGCAACCGGCAGAAAACAAAAGTCCCGGTCCAGAATCCTTAGGCCCGCCTCCGGCCTCACAAAAACCAACTTTTGAAGAACTTTTAGCGGAGTTTACCGGCCAAAAGACTGTTGAACCTGAGCCAGAAGTAGCTGTAGCTCCTGCTCAGACACCCAAACCCAATCAGTCGAACTTGACTAAAATAGAAGAAGTAGAGAAAGAGGAGTATAAGCCATTAGTGACATTGCAAGAAGATGAAGAAGTGAGTGTAGAGGTGGAGAACTATGGTGAAATGCTCGCAAGTTTAGATGGTGCTAAACGCGCATTTGTCGCTTCAGAAATATTCAATCGTAAATATTAGGATCTGCCTAGTGCAATAGGTAATAAGATTTCCGTATCGGAAGGCACACCATTTTTCAATGTTGGTTTCCATTTACCCGCCTTAGACAAGGCGTTATAAATCTCTTTCTTGTATGCGTACTCAAGCTGCTGATCGAACTTTAGATTCTCGATAAACCCTCTAGCATTTACTGTAAATCTTACACCAAGTCTACCATTATATTGAGTGTCCACGAATTCTCCAGGGTAAGGAATGTTATCCTCCATAAACTCTTCCCAATCCCTCAGGGACTTAATCGGTGCGGCTACTACATCAGATGCACCAAGCGTATTGTTCTCAATTTGATACCCATTTATTGTAACGTCTCCAGGTAGTTCCGCTTCAAAAGCGAAGATGAAAAAGAGTAATGCAATTAAGGGAAGCGGTATTAGTAACCTCAGAAAGTTTACCTTCTTATTCTTTGTTAGCATTTGAACTCGCTTCACCGTTTGGTTTTTACCGAAGTAGCTTCCGTATTCTAAGCCCATTTTGCGAAAGACAGTCTTCACGAGTAGTCTGCTATAAGTTGCTTGACCAGTCATGAGTGCTACCTTCTTATCGGCCAAATATTCATGACTTTCTTCAAGTAAAAGCTTATAGAGATACATGAATGGGTTAAACCAAAAGAGGACTTTTAAAATTTCTATGAAGATGATGTCAAAAGAGTGTTTCTCTTTAATATGAACCATTTCATGGTCCATTACTTGTTTTTTCTCCGCATCAGTTAGCTCAACTGTATTGTCCCAGAAGAGGTATTTGAAGAATGAAAATGTAGGCATGGAGCCGTCAGTTTTTACAAGGAAGAAGTCCCCATTTATTTTATACCGTGTTCTGTGTCTTTTAAACCAGATAATCTCTTTAAACGACCTGATTTGAAGAAGTAATTTCATTAACCCGATTACTACGCCTATTATATAAAAGATCAATAATGCTTCCCACCAGAGTAAGAAAGGGCGTTCAGACTGTGCTGTAATGGTGTAGGAGTAAGCCTTGTCGGCTTCAATAATTGGTTCACTCCCAACCTCATTTCCAACCTGATGAATAGAGTTTAATACAGCCGGTGTGTTTTGTGGGTTATAGTTTATTTCGAAAAGTGGAAAGGAAATAGAAAAGACGATGGCAGCCAACAAATAGAACCTATTGTACCGGAAGCTCTTTTCTTTTCTTAGCAGAAGATGATAAGCCAAGTATAGTATGGCTAAACATGTAGCCGATTCTAACGCATAAATCAATGCGCTATTCAGGCCTTCCAGTAGTTCTATGGTTGGATGCTTTCCCATTATTTTTTATTCATCCTTGTCTTTCAGGTTATCCTCTACATGCTGCATTAAGGATTCGAAATCATTAATGTCCATGTCATTTTCCTTCGCAAAAAATGACACTAGTTTTTGAAAAGACCCACCGAAATATCCACCGATGAAGTTCTTCAGGTAAAAGTTGCTGTAAGTGGTCTTATCGATAATAGGGAAGTACTCATGTGTCTTACCATAAGCCTTATAGCCTACAAATCCTTTTTTCTCAAGAATTCTGATAATTGTAGAAACCGTATTGTATGCTGGCTTCGGTTCAGACATCTTAGCTAAAACATCTTTAACAAATCCTTTTTCGATTTGCCATAGTATCTGCATTACCTGTTCCTCTGCCTTTGTCAATTCCTTCATAATTATTATTTTGATACTCTTGATCAATTATACAACTATCCAACTAGTTTTCAAACTAACCAGTTAGTTTTTATTAAAATCTGATTAGTTTAATACTGAGTAAGTGCGAACGAAATAATGTTCGCTCCCATGCGCAAGGCTTTCAATCTTGTCTCCTCTGGGTCATTATGGATACGTTTGTCTTCCCAGCCATTGCCCAAGTCAGATTCATAAGAATAAAAGCACACAAGTTTCCCTTCATAAATCAGGCCAAAACCTTGTGGTGGTTTATTATCATGTTCATGAATTTTGGGTAGCCCTTTTTCAAACTTAAATTTTTGGTCATAAATGGGGTGATCGAAGGGTAATTGAACAAATTCCAGTTCGGGAAATATCTTTTTCATCTCTAGTCTGATGTAGGCATCGAGGCCATAATTATCGTCAATATGTAGGAACCCACCGGCTATTAGATAGTTACGAATATTTTCTGCCTCACTGCCACTAAACACCACATTGCCATGTCCGGTCATGTAGACATAGGAGTACTCAAAGAGTTCTGGACTTCCAGCTTCCACCACCGCATCTTGCACATCGAATGATGTTTTTAGGTTTTCATTACAGAACTTTGCTAGGTTAGGGAGTGCAGTTTTATTGGCATACCAATCACCGCCACCACTGTATTTAAGCTTGGCCATTTTCAGTTGTTCTTTTTGGCCATATGCAACGACAGAACAGAAGAGGATTAGTAATGTGATGATATACTTTTTCGGCATAGGATGGAATGGGTTATTCTCTTTTTGTAAATGGAACGATTCTCAGTCCATGAAGTTTATAATTTAATTGTCAGTAATTAAACACATTTTTGTCAAGTGACACCTAATTCGTTTCAACAGTTTGTAGATAGCCTTGAAAAAAGGTTGCTTCAGCCGCTACCAGGCCGAAAAGCTCAGGAGTTAATGGCACCTAAACCGATCAATGAGCGGAGGTTTCAAGAAGACCCTGCAAACCCTGCTCGGCCAGGAGGTGTGATGGTATTGCTATATCCTCATAATGGCGATATCTATTTACCTCTAACCAAGCGACCTGTTTATACTGGTGCACACAGCGGTCAGGTGAGTTTACCTGGTGGTAAAGTCGAAAAGACTGACCAAAACATTATTCATACGGCTCTTCGGGAGACGGAGGAAGAGATAGGTGTCTCTAACCAAACCGTTCAAGTTATTGGTAAACTTTCAGAGCTTTTCATTGTAGCTAGTAATTTCAAGGTTTACCCTACAGTAGGTATTGTCAGAGAGCCTCCGTTGTTAAAGCCTGACGCCAAAGAGGTGGTTAAGATTCTAACGCCATCGCTCTCAGAATTACGTGATGTTGAAAGAAGGAGTGTCAAGACAATGTATTTCCCACCTTATACGATAGAGTCTCCATACTTTGATATTGAGGGAGAGGTAGTCTGGGGTGCTACGGCCATGATCATCAGTGAGCTATTACACATTGTGGATGATATATATTAGCTAAGGATGCCAGTTTTTGGTTTCGAGTAATTACCATTGATTAATCCCCGAAAGATGATTTAATCCTCAGACTGATTGATGTGAAAGCTCAGCTTATTAAATAAGTCCTCTGGATCAAAAGGTTTATGCACAAAGTCTACAAACCCCAGTTGCGTTAGCTCTATCTCAAATTCAGAGGCGTTGTGCGCACTCATCGCAATAACTGGAGGTTTACCATCAGGATGAACTTTTCTTAATTGATTTGTGGTGTCGAAGCCATTGATGGGTTTCATTTCTATGTCCATCAAAACTACAGCGTAGTCTTTCTTTTGGCACATGTCAATTGCATCATAACCATTGTCAGCCTCGTCAAATTCACCATTCCATATTTGCAATAGGCGTTTGAGAACTAGACGGTTCATGTCGTTGTCATCAACAACCAAAATACTCTTTGATTTTAAATCTTTATCTCTGTCCTGCTGCTGTAAATCTACTAAGTTGAAGGAAGGGTCTATTTTGAAGTCAATTTCAAAAGAGAAAGTGGTTCCGCGCTCCTCAACGCTCTTCAATGCAATCTGACTGCCCATCAAGCTCAAGAGCTTCTGTACAATGGATAAGCCCAAACCAGTACCGCCATATTCGCGTGTGGTTTCCTCACTGGCTTGTTCATACTCTTCAAAAATTGCTTGAAGTTTATCAGCCGGAATACCAATGCCAGTGTCTGCGATGCTGAAGGCCAATCTTGCGGTGTCATCTTTGATGCCAGACAGTACCGCTTTGATATGTATATGCCCCTCGTCCGTAAACTTGATGGCATTGCCTATCAGGTTATTCAAGATTTGGGTAAGTCGGGTAGGGTCCCCGAAGATTCGATCGGGTAGGTGTTCTCCAATTTCAATACGTATTTCAATTCCTTTGCTATTTGCTTTGTATTTAAAACTTTCACCTAGGTTTCGGAGTAAGTCAATTAGCGAAAATTCCTTTGACTCAAGTCTGAGCTTGCCCGCTTCAATTTTATTATAGTCTAATATATCATTGATCAAGGAGTGAAGGCTTTCGGCTGAGAACTTGAGCGCATCTATGAACTCTTTCATCTCTTCATCCTTGTTGTCAATCTCCATAATGTGAGACAAACTGATAATCGCGTTCAGTGGTGTTCTGATCTCATGGCTCATCACTGCTAAGAAGTCCGACTTTTCTTTAGTGGCTTTCTCTGCTTCTTGACGCGCTTCTTTTAAGGCCTGATTTTGTTTTTTAATCTGTTGCGTTCTGGCGGCTACCGTTTCCTCTAACTTTTGGTTAATGTCAATTTGTAATTTTTCATTTTTCTTCAGTTGTAAGATGAGGGAACGTTGTGTAATGTCGTGATCTTCAAGTTGCCGTTTGAGTTTGTGACTGATGCCAAGGCTAATGACCACAATTTCCACAATAAGGCCTATTTGTACCAAATTAGGTATGTCGTTCGAAGGTTCAATCAGTTGACCAATCACCACAATGAGGACTGACCCGATAAAGAAAGAAGTACCGTAGGCAAAGTATTTAGCAATGATATTTTTAGTAGTGGCTGCCTTTACTATCAATAGTATTGCGAAGCAGAGCAAAACGAGTACAGTCACGTGCATCGCTACGATACCGATATACATATTACCGGTTAGAAAGATGTAAATCGACAGTATCAGAAACATAGCCAGAGGGGCATATGAAAGAACTGTCAGTAACTTATTCCACCTGGAAAGGTCTATGTGATTCTCTAAGAAATAGCGAGAAAAAGTAAAATATGCTGATGCACTAATAAGAGGTAAAAGCCATAGTGATGGTATAGGATCAACGAGATTTGTGAAGACGTAGAGTTCTATAATACCATACATCTGGAAAAAATAGATGAGGTTTGACAATGCGTAAATGCCGAAAAACAGAAAAACCCTTTCCTTAGTGAAAACGTAAATGAATAGCCCTAAAATCACTACTATAAGGAGTATACCTGAGAAAATACCTTCAGAGATATTTATGTTTTTAAGCCTGTTTGTCCAAATATCTTTGGGAACAAGCTTGGCCTGAATATCGATTGGATTATAGTCGGTGCTTTGGATTTTAACAAAAACGTGAAGTATCTCTTTGGCTGGTAGACTTAGGTTTACTTTCGTTTGATAGCCTTGTTTAATATCTCGGTCGTCCGTGGGAAAGTGATAGCCAGTCTTTTTTACGATAGTCTCTGATCCTTGCGAAAAGTAGTATGTCTCTTTACCATTTCTGCCTCCTTGTAAGATATAGTCTAAGTCTTTATCCGATTTATTGGAAAGTTGATAATAAGCCCAATAAGTTGATTCTTTATTGAAGATTGAGATATCGTCTAGCCCGATAAAGTCGTCTTGCGTAAGCTTTTTTATATCATCAATGATGAATTCATTGGCGTCATCTCGATACACCAAAATCTCATCGGCTTCAATTATTTCTTCTTCAGCAACATATATAGAATGGGTGTTTTGATAGAAACTGCGTTGCCCGAGAACAATTAGGGAATTGAACAGTAGAAAGGAAAGTATGAGTAGTTTAGTTTTGTGCATTTGGGCACTTTTCAAATCGAAATTTCAACATTTTTCACCTTTAAGCCAATCATTGCTTAAAATTGATTTGAATGTTGGGTATAACTCGATGCATCACACCATAGTGGTGGGGTGGATTCAAAATCACACTTGTGCGAAATTAATAGCGTCTTTCGACCAAGGTGTACTATTTTGAATGGTTTCCAGTACTTTGGACGGATCTGTAAAAACTGACCATATAGGGCGGTGGTTTTCGCTCAAAAAACCCTCATCAATTGCATTGTCCAGCATACTCAATAGAGGATCATAATAACCATCTAAATTGAGTATGATGATGGGTTTAGTGAATATGCCTAAGCGCTTCAGTGTTATGGCTTCCATCAACTCTTCAAAAGTACCACATCCACCAGGTAGCGTAATTAAAGCATCAACACCTACCATAAACTGCTTCTTACGTTCGTGCATGTCAGCTGTAAAAATAAATTCATTAACGTCTTTGTGGTGAAACTCTACCTCTTTCATGAAATGAGGCATGATGCCAATGATACGTCCTTTCTCTTCAATTACAGTGTCAGCCAAACAGCCCATGAGCCCCCGAGCACCACCGCCATAAACTACCGTAGTACTATTTTTTACTAGAGCTCTGGCAAGAACCCTAGTAGCTTCGAAGTACTTCTCGTCAATTTTATCACTTGAAGCGCAGTAAACGCAAACTTTCTTGATTTTTTGCATGCAATAGGTAGGCGCGAGGCCCTAATGTTTGAAACAATCTAAGTAAAATTAGAATATGATTAACCCTGCGCCACTCAAATGATCGCTCTCTTTGGTTCAAACTATTTTTTTATAAATTCAGCATCTCTTAACCTACTGATATGAATAAGCCAACTATAAGAACTCTATTCACTCTAATTTTCATTTGTACTGCTGTTCAGCTGAGTTTAGCTCAAGGCACTATGCTCCTTCGTCAGCCGACAGTTTCTAAGACTAAAATCGTTTTTGTCTATGCAAATGACTTATGGATAGTAAACAAAGCCGGTGGAGATGCAAAACGTTTAACTTCTAATGTGGGGGCTGAGACCAATCCACATTTCTCTACGGACGGAAGTATGATAGCATTTTCAGGACAGTATGATGGTAATACTGACGTTTTTGTGATCCCAGCAACAGGGGGAGAACCAAAAAGATTGACTTGGCACCCTTCTGCGGACAATGTAACGGGTTGGACGCCTAATGGTGAAGTGCTTTTCAGTTCGGGCCGAAAAGGGCATCCGACCAAGGAATCAAAGTTTTATAGTGTTTCACCGAAGGGAGGGCATCCCAATGAACTTGTAATACCGAGAGCGGTTGATGGCCAATTATCCGCAGACGGTAAGTTGATGGCTTATCAGCAAATTGGCTTTTGGGACCCAGAATGGAGAAATCATAGAGGTGGTCAGGCTAAGCCTATTTGGATCGTTAACATGAGAGATCACAGTTTGATGATGACACCACAAACAGATGGAGAAAGACATACGAGCCCTGTTTGGCTGGATGGTATAGTCTATTACATGTCAGAGAGAGATTATGCCAATAATATCTGGAGTTTTGACCCCAAGTCAAAGCAAGAGAAACAGATTACCTTCCATGCCGATTTTGATGTTAAAAACATTGATGCTGGTAGAGAGCGTATTGTATACGAGCAGGGAGGTCACCTTCATTTATTAAACCCATCTACTGGTGCTGCAAAGCAGCTAAATATTAACGTTGCCGGAGACATGAATTGGGGGAGGCCTCGCTGGGTGAACGCATCGGCTAGTCAATTAACCAACGCACAAATTTCCCCTACAGGTAAGCGAGCGATATTTGAGTTTAGAGGCGATGTTTTCACAGTGCCTAAGCAAGATGGGAACTGGAGAAACATAACCAATTCGAGCAGTAGCGCGGATAGAAGCCCACTTTGGTCTCCAAAAGGAGATAAGATAGCCTGGTTTTCCGATCAGTCTGGTGAGTATGAATTAATGATAGCAGACCAGATGGGTTTAGAAGCACCGAAAGCTATACCACTACCTAGTAAGAATTTTTACTTCAGACCACAATGGTCTCCTGACGGTAATTATATAGCCTACACAGATACTGACTATGCCTTATGGTACGTCAATATAGAATCTGGAGTGGCAAAAAAAGTGGATTCAGATCGCTATGCACATCCAGATCGCTCCTTGAATCCAGAATGGTCACCCGATAGCAAGTGGATTGCCTATGTGCAACAGCAAGAGAATCAGTTCAAGGCGGTTAAAGTACATAATATAGAGAATGGCGAAACGCATCAGCTAACCGACCATATGGCTGATGCTATTTCTCCGGTTTGGGATGAAAGCGGAGACTATATTTATTTCTTAGCCAGTACAGATTATGGAATGGCCAGCGGTTGGTTGGATATGAGCTCATTCAATATGCCTGTTACCAGAGTGCCATATTTGATTGTCTTGAAAAAAGACGGTAAGTCGCCATTTCTTCCAAAGAGCGATGAAGAAGCATCGGAAGATGGTAAGAAAGAAGATGACAAAGAAGTGTCTGTGACCATAGATGTGGAGAATATAGCCGATCGCATTGTTCCAGTGCGAGTTCCTGCGAGAAATTACGCTGGGATGTTACCCGGACAGAAAGGGCACTTCTTTTATACAGAAGTGGTGCCAAATGAGGGTACTAGACTTCATAGGTATAGTTTAGAAGAACAAAAATCTGTAGCCTTTATTACAAGCTTTAGTGGTGGAGTAGTTTCTGCAGATAGAAAAAATCTACTGTATAATAATCGTGGTAACTGGAGTATTGTTTCAACCGGAGGAGGACCTAAGAAAGCAGGAGACGGTCGTCTCAATATTAGCGGTGTACGGGTGAAAGTAGACCCAAAGGCAGAAGCTAAGCAAATCTTAAAAGAGGGTTGGCGGTACATGAGAGACTTTCTTTATGTAGATAACACGCATGGGGCTCCATGGGATGACGTTTGGAAGTGGTATTCTCCTTGGGTCGACCATGTAAGACACCGTTCTGACCTCAATTATATTGTCGACATCATTAGTGGTGAAATTGCAGTCGGTCACTCTTATGTTTCTGGAGGCGATTACCCTCGATTGACGAGTGATCGAGTGGGGTTATTAGGTGCCGATATTGTGAAGGATAAAAGGGGATTTAGGATTGAAAAAATATTTACCGCTGAAAGCTGGAATCCAAATTTAACCGCTCCCTTGGCTATTCCAGGTATTGATGTAAACGAAGGTGATTATATCTTAGCAATTGATGGTCAATCGGTATCTACGAGCCAAAACTTCTATAGCTATTTCGAAGGAGCAGCCAACAGACAAGTCACTCTGTTAGTCAACGATAACACTACAAAGGAAGGAGCCAGAAGTGTTACTGTTACGGCTATTGGCAATGAAGGTGGTTTGAGACAAAGAGATTGGATTGAAGGAAATCGTAGGCTTGTTGACAAGCTTTCTGAAGGTAAGCTCGCTTACGTCTATGTTCCTAATACTGGTGGTGGTGGTTACACTTCATTCAACCGCTATTACTTCTCACAGCAACATAAAAAGGGTGCCGTCATAGACGAAAGGAATAACGGTGGAGGCTCTGCGGCAGACCATATGGTAGATGTAATGACGCGTGAACTGCATGGATATTTCAATAGCAGAATTGAAGGAAATACTCCATTTCCTTCTCCGAGTGCTGGAATTTGGGGACCAAAAGTGATGCTTATCAATGAGCGTGCAGGTTCTGGCGGAGATCTTCTACCTTTTATGTTCAAACAAATGGAGATTGGTCCATTAATTGGAACTAGGACTTGGGGAGGTCTAGTTGGTACTTGGGACACACCACCGTTTATCGATAATGGTCGCATGGTAGCTCCACGTGGAGGTTTTTACAATGTAGATGGCGAGTGGGATGTTGAAGGAGTAGGCATTGCACCTGATATTTTGGTGGAACAATTGCCAAAGTCGGTGATAGAAGGAGGAGACCCTCAATTAGAAGTAGCAGTGAAAGAGGCACTTAGGCTATTAAAAACTGAAGGAGTAACCCTGAAACCAGAACCTGCCGCACCAATCCGCTGGAAACGGCCCGTTAAGAAAGGCAATTAGAGCATTGTAGAGGTGAAGCCTCAGCGAAATAAAACCTAATTGATACTTTTTCTAGTAGTATTTGTACTTGCTAAACTAAATAAATAGGGTCTTCTCTATGTACCTACTTTTATTTGGTAGCGTACTTCAATGCGCTTACCTTAAAGGCCTCCTGTAGCTCTACATACAGGCGTTTGACCAAAACATAGTACTAGACTGATGCAAAGGATTGTGAAAATTGGCGCTTTATGGTGTCTTATTGTGTTTTCTATGACGCAAGTCCTTGCACAGAGCCAATCCAGTTTACAAATTTCGCAAATAGGCACGCCATTTATCAACACCTACTTACCTGAAGTTTATGGCGCTCATGAGCAGACCTTCGACATTGAGCAAGCAGCTGATGGACTCTTGTATTTTGCAAATGTTTCAGGAGTCATAAGTTTTGATGGCCAAGATTGGACTGTAGATTCTAGGGTCTCAGATGATTCATTTAAGGCCGTTGCCATTAATTCAAAAAACATAGTCTACGCCACAACGAAAAGTATGTTGGGCTATTTTGCTCCAGACTCAGTAGGTGCTATGGTTTTCCATTCTCTGATGGCCAAAGTGCCCTCAAAATTCAAAGGGCTCGGTTTTATCTCATCAATTGATATTTTGGGTAATAAAGTTGTTTTCGGAAGTTCTGAGGGGCTTTTAGTTTATCATGAGGATTCGGATGATTTTTCCGTAATAGCCTCTGAGGTAAAACTCGGAAGAAAGGATGTTGTTAAGGGTGAATACTATGCGATTGATTATCAAAAAGGCCTTGTAAGGTTAGAGGGAGACAAACTCAAACTACAACCGGGAAGTGAGTTAGCAAAAGGGCTAACGGTTCGGCAAATCCTGCCATTTTCCGGTAATGAACTTTTGTTAGTGACTGAAAGGCAAGGACTTTTCAAATACGACTTTAAACAACTGACACCTTGGAAAACAGACGTTTCTGACTTTTTATCAAGCAAAGGTGCCTTTTCAGCAATTAATATCCCAGATGATTACTTTGCCATAGGAACCGTGAGAGGAGGGCTAGTCATTATTAACAAGGCAGGCCAACTGATCCAGAAGTTGGATAAGGCAATGGGTATGGGTAACGATGGTTTAATCGATGACTTGTTCTTGGACAAAGACAATAGTCTTTGGGTAGCACAACACGGTGTAATTAGCCAAATCATTCTCAATGCACCATTTACCACGATTGACGAACGACATGGAGTCAATGGCTATGTGCTCTATAGTCATAGGTGGAACAATAATACTTATATCTCTACGGCAACTGGTTTAGTGGTAAAAGACGATGAAGCGCCTTGGCAACAGTTGGGAGCATATAAGGCATTTAAGCCAGTCTCACAGTCTCGCGAACGTGTCTGGATGACGGTTAAACATAAAGATGATTTTTTTGCCGCAGGTAATCAGGGGCTAGATCAGATTACTTCAAAAGGAGTTAAAAGCCTCTTTAGAGGAGAGCGGCTCTGGACTGCAGTTGCAATGAAGGGTTCGGACCAAATGGTTTTAGGGTCAATCGAAGGAAATCTACATCTGTTTCAAAAAGAGAATAATGAGTGGTCTCATGAGACTCAAATCAAAGGGTTCAATATGCAGATGGACTTTTTGGAACAAACAGATGACGGAAATCTTTGGATGACAGATTCAGGTACGGGTGTATTTAAGATAAAACTCAACCAGAAGAAAGACAGTGTTATCAGCGTAAGGACATATGGTGTTGAAGATGGTCTTCCTGAGCAAGAACGCAATAGAGTCTTTCGGCACAGTGATGGGCTATATTTCGCAACTGGCAAGGGAATCTATCGATATGATTCAAAGAATGATCGATTTGAGGGTGTAGAAAAGTTCAATAATCTAATCGGTGAAGACTATGTTTTTCGGTTTATCGAAATGCCAAATGGAGACATTTACGCCTCTTTGAGCGGTCGTGGGAAAGCATTGTTAAAAAAGAGCTCTGGAAAATACGAGTTGAGTTTTAATCCATTTCCTAAAATAGAAGGCCACAATTCAGAGTACGTTTCAGGACTTGGAGGTAATGGTATATGGATAGCAGGTAGTGGAGTTAAATACTATAATCGAGATTTCGAACCCAAAGCTTCAGACAACTTTGTAGCGCACATTCGATCTGTAAACGTTTCTAATAAGCAAGACTCTTTAATCTATGCTGGCATGGGGGAACAGTTAGAAATTGATCTTGTCCCAAAAGAAAATGCCCTGAGCTTCTCATACACTGCAACTTTCTATGATGAGATAAGTGATTTAGAATTCCAGAGCTACTTAGAAGGATCTGAAGAAACATGGACTCCGTGGTCATCTGATCCATCGAGGAATTATACAAACCTACCCCATGGCACTTATACGTTTAAAGTAAGGGCTAAAAATGTTTATGGACAGATTAGCCAAGTCGATTCATTTAGCTTTACCATTATTACGCCTTGGTATTTAAGCCTTTGGGCATTTATAGGCTATGCTTTGGTTTTAGGTTTAGGCATATGGGGCATCGTAAGGTTTAATCTTCGCAGACTTGAAAAAGAGAAAGAGACATTAGAAGAAACAGTAAGGATAAGGACGCAAGAGCTCCAAAACGAAAAAGAAAAGGCTGAAAGAGATAAGGTACTCATTCAGCAACAGGCTGATAGACTTAAGGAATTGGACAAGGTGAAGTCTCGATTTTTTGCGAACATATCACACGAATTAAGAACACCACTTACTCTAATCAATGCGCCATTAGAGTCTTTGATTTACAATGGAGAAATAAAAGATCAGAAGGTTCGCGAAACACTAAAAACGGCTAGAAATAATGGAGTGAGTTTGTTGGCCTTGGTAGAAGAAATTCTGGATTTAGGAAAGTTAGAGGCAGGCAAGCTGAAATTGGTAGAAAACCCTGTTCGGCTTAAAGAGTTCTTATCGGATATCCTTAATAGCTATAAACCAGGCTTTGAAAAGAGAAATATTGACTTGTCATTCGATTTCTGGCCTCCAGAGCGATTAGCTATTTTAATGGACGAGAATAAATGCGGTAAAGTGATTCGGAATTTACTCTCTAACGGACTCAAATTCACCAAAAGTCAAATTGCCGTGATTGTTCAAAACCATCCAGAAAACCCTGAAGTAATTCAGATAATTGTAAAGGATAACGGTGCGGGCATTCATGACAATGATCTTCCCTATATTTTTGACCGATACTATCAATCTGAGCAGCCCGATAAGAAAGCAGAGGGAGGTACAGGTATTGGCCTGGCTTTAGCCAGAGAGTTGGCCTTACTGCACGGTGGAAATCTGAGCGTACTAAGCACTATAGGCGAGGGGAGTAGTTTTGTTTTTGAATTACCAGCTAAAAAGGTTGATCAAGAAACAGTCATACCGCTTATTAGCGCCCATCATTTGGTTGTTGAAGAAACACTCAAAGAGACTATTGAAAAATATAGTGAGAAGTTTAATGTAGACAGACCAGTACTCCTGATCACAGAAGATCACCCCGAAATGCGCGCCTTCATTGCCCAAACCTTGGCACCATATTTCTCCATTATGCAGGCTGAGAATGGCGAAGTGGCGCTGAGCATATTAAAAGCAAATACAATAGATATTGTAATCTCTGATGTAATGATGCCTGTAATGGATGGGTTTGAATTGCTTGAGGCCATTAAGCAAGACGAGTCATTACATCATGTGTCTCTAGTAATGCTCACGGCTCGGGCAGATCAAGAAGATAAACTGCATGCTTTAGCGATGGGTATAGATGATTACCTAACCAAACCTTTTAGTGCTGCAGAGTTTCTAGCGCGAATCAAAAATATTCTTGAAAATAGAATCAAGATTATTAGAGAGTTTAGAGAACTAAATACAACCATTGATACAGGCGAGAGCTTGGAAACACTCGTGAGTCAATATGGCTTGTCAGAGCGAGAGTTAGAAGTCATGAAACTCCTAGCCAAGCGCCAAAGTAACTCTGAAATTGCGGAGCAACTCTTTGTTTCAAAAAACACTATTAAGTTTCATGTGAAAAACCTGTACATGAAACTTGGAGTCAGTAGCAGATCAGAAGTCCTTGAAAGACTGGACGTTTCGTCCAAAGACAAGTAGGCGGTCATGCCGCTTATATCTATTTATATGCCATTCATATGCCGTTTTTTGTAAAAACTACCCCGAACGGGTAGGATGTGACTCATCAATTATTTCCACCTTGTAAGGGTCTGAGTGAGATTTGTGTGAAATAATCAATCAGACGATGCTGGCTCGCTAGCAATAGTACCAACCAAAATGCATAGTATATGAACTCACTTTTACCCCAAAGGTATTTGCCTGTTGGCAATTTCTGTTTCGTGAAATTTTTTAATCTAAAATCACGATCTCTTACTACCATCATCACTCTTTTGATGGTCATGTCATTTCAAACTTACGGACAAACCAACTGGACACTCCTCAAAGAAGAAAGAGGAGTTAAGGTCTATTATCAAATAGCTGAGTGTGATGAAGAGAGGACTCAGGATCCAACAGACCTGTACAGTATGAGTGCGTCATACGACTTGTTTCAACTAAAAATTGTTAACGAGAACGCTGGTGAAAAGTCAGTCACTTTCTCAAAAGATATTAAGACAGACAATTCGAATCAGTTAGAAACTCTAACTGTCAGTGTTGGCACTACCACGATTGAGAGCTGCGATAGCGCTCCCAAAATAATACTTACATCACGTGAAGGTGATAATCGTCCCATAGCAGTCACCGATTTTTTAGAAGCCTTTGTTTTTACCGTCAATAACTAATTCATGAAAACTTTTAATCGAATATCTTATCTGATCGGGTTGTTATTGATCGTAACGACAACTACTTATTCACAAAGTGTTTTTCCGATTGTCCCTAATTCTACTATCGCTTCGGGAAATGACAATGACGTATTAAGAACGTGGTTGGAGGAGGTTGGAGTAGTTCCGTCAGGAACACTGCTATACAGAAGATCTACAGATGGAGCATCTGCCAGTGCTTTTCATACCAAGGTAGATGATCAAGGAGCCGCTTTGGTTCTGTTTAAGGCGAATAATGGAAATGTTTTTGGCGGATTTACCACAGCATCGTTCAGTTCAACCGGAGGTTATATTGCAAGCAGCGATGCCTTCTTGTTCAATTTAACAACTGACCGCAAGGGAGATATAGATATAACGCAGAACAGCATTTTTAATAATTCTAATTATGGGCCAACCTTTGGCGGTGGTCACGATATATACATCAACAGTTCGATGGATGGCGGATATTTTAGGCCAAGCAGCTACAGGGCGGTTGATGGTTCTGGACGAATAACCAATACGCAAATTCAATCACTAACTGGTGTAAACACCACCACCACCGGTAATTACAGCTTTTCAAGCGGTTTTATTACAGAAATAGAAGTTTACAATATAGAATTCAACTCGTCTGCCCCTGTCATACAAGGACAGGATATTACTGTTCAACTTGATGAAAATGGTCAGGCATCTATTGGAGTTGACGACATAGATAATGGTACAACCGACTCTGACGGGACAGTTTCTCTTGCGATCGACATTAATACTTTTAATTGCGACAACCTTGCCGGAAATTCTTCTGCTATCACGCCAGTGTCATTAGGAAGTCCTGTGAATCAGAATTCTCATTCCCTAGGTGGGTCATATGACCCAATTAAACAAGAGTTTTTATACCCTCAGTGGTCGGGTAATTTAGTTTACCGCTACTCTAATGATAGAACGTTCTTAGGTACGTTTAATATGCCATTTGCAACTAGCATATTGGATATGTGGGTTGATAGTAGTACCGGTGATTACTTCATTGCAGATTACAGTTCACGTTTGATTAGGAGGGTAAGTAGAGACTTGAGTACGCAAGTATGGACTGCTCCTATGCAAATAAATGGAAGTTCAGATGGGCCAAGGGCTATCGCTGTTGATAACCAGTTTGTTTACTACAATAGAGGAAGTGCAACACAAATAGCTGTGATTGACAAATCCACGGGTGCTTTTATAAAAACAATGTCACTTCCGGGTTCTGGTGATTTTAGATCAATGATTGTGGCAAACGATAAGCTCTACTTAGTTGGCAGAACTGACGGTTGGAGTGAACAACCTAATAATTGGAATTCCATTCATGTTTTTAGCGTTGAAGATTTGACGTATGAATCTACATTTTCCATTTCAGGCGATGGCTATACCAGTGCCGTATTCGATGGTGAAAACATATGGGTTGCCAACAGACAATATAGCCAAGTTTATGGCTATCAGATATCGCAAGGTAATGCCTACGAATCGAGTGGCTCAGGAAGTAATTCCGTTACCTTAACGGCAAGAGATCCATTAGGGAATACTAGCTCTCAAGTGTTTTCAGTCACTGTAGAAGACAATATATCACCAACTATTGCGCTGAATGGTAATGAAACAACCAGTGTTGTTATTGGAGATACTTTTGACGATCCAGGAGCGACAGCTTCGGATAACTGCTCGGCCAACGTTGAAGTCACAGGGACAGTCGACCTTACTACGCAAGGCACTTATACATTAACATACAAAGCTATTGATGGCTCCGGTAATGAGTCGACTGAAATCACAAGAACGGTTAATGTCGTAGAGCCTTTCACATCAAATATTACAACTTTTACGGATCCTTCAGAATTGCAGAATGATGGACTGCTCGTAGCAGCCTCTAATGTTGGAGCCAACGCTCAAGCTGTCCAAGTAAACGGAATTTGTTTCGATAACACTCCTGGAACTTTGACTAACCTTTCAAATGGTGGTGGTGATTTTTGTCAGGATTGTCCTTCAGGATCACTGTTCGATCAGTTGTTTAATGGGCTGCTTTTTCAGCCAAGCGGCAGCGCCTCATCGATTACACTGACAGGGCTTGTGCCAGGAAACAAACATAGATTACAGCTATTGCTTTCTAATGATGTAAACTCAACTGGAAACAATACTACTTTCATAATAGAAGGAAACCCTGTAATTGTTAGTGGTTGGATTCCAAATACGGTTAATGCCACTGTTGAATTTGTTGCAAGCAGTTCGACCATGAATATTGGTCTTGCTTCCAATAATGGATCACAAGCGAATAGAGGTGTTGTCAATGCATATGTGCTTCACGATTTAGATCAAACTGGAGCACTCTGTAACGAGCCGCCAGTAGTCTCCACAGGAGGAAACATTACTGCATCTATTGGACCTAACGGAACAGCCATCATTTCTTTTGATGGCACTGGCTCATCTGACGACAACGGTATCGCGAGTTACGAGTGGTTTGTTGATGGAAATAGTGTGGGTACTGGTGCAACATTAGACGCTGACCTAGGGATAGGCTCATTCTCTGCAGAACTAGTAATTACAGATAACTTTGGTATTACGGCCTCTGAAGAATTCTCAATCACAGTAAATGATGCAACTGATCCCATTGTCACTACGCAAGACATCACAGTGCAGTTAGACGAGAACGGCAGTGCTAATATTACTCCAGAACAAATTAATAATGGCTCAACTGATAATTCAGGAGGTACATTGACTTATAACCTGAGTCAAACTGATTTTGATTGTGATGACTTAGGAGCTAACAATGTAGCTTTAAATTTTACTGGAGGTAATTCATCATTTGCGCTTGTGCCTTATGATGCTTCGTTATCTCTTAATAGTTTCACTGTTGAGGCTTGGGTCAAGACCACAAGAAATAGAGCATACGATAGAGTTGTTTCTAAAGCTGTTGGTGGTGGACAAAATTATAGTCTTGCAGTACATAATGGTAAGGCACATATCAGGTTTGATAGAGTAGGCGGTGGACAGAATTTTGCCGAAAGTCCATTGAATGTTAATGACGGGGAGTGGCATCATATTGCAGGTGTACACGATACCGATGCAAATACCATAAAGATATTTGTTGATGGCATCTTGGTTGATTTAAGAAATACTAATGGAAACCCAGTTACGAGTTCTCAGACCATAGAAGTTGGTAGATTTAGCTCTCAATACGATGAAAATTTCGAAGGTGATATTGATGAGGTTCGGGTTTGGAATACTGTGAAAACAGATCAAGAAATTGCAGAAAACTACGCTAAACCATTAGTAGGCAATGAAGTAGGTTTACTAGTCTATCTAGATTTTAATGAGGGGAACGGAAGTGTTGCCACAAATTTAGGTACAACTGGAGATGCGCAACTTTCTAACAATACAAATTGGGTAGCAGGACCTGCTGCCTTGGGAGTCGAAGGAGAAACCAAAGTTCTTTTAACAGTGACTGATTCTTCAGGTAATGCAGCTAGCGCATTCGCCACGGTCACGGTAGAAGACAACATCTTTCCTACGCTTGTAGGCGTTCCGACTGATATTACCGTTGAGTTTGATGCATTACCAGCTGTAGCTCCAGTCACCGCGACTGATAACTGTCCAAACTCTCAAGTAACGTTCAATGAAGAAAGAACAGACGGTATCTCTAACAATGATTATACACTCACCCGAACTTGGAATGTTTCGGATGCAAGTGGTAACACCGCTTCTGCAGTTCAAATCATTACGGTCAGAGACGCTACAGCTCCAGTTGTCATCACAAAAGACATTACCGTTCAACTAGATGCTAATGGCAATGCTTCAATTACAGGCGAAGATATAAATGATGGTTCATCAGACGACTCGGGTGATGTGACTTTAAGCATTAATAGATCTGACTTTGATTGTAATGACCTATTAGGTAATTCACTGATTTTTGATGGAGATAATGATAATGTTCGACTAAGTACACCGATCAATATTGGTCAAGGCAATAGTACGGTTGAAGCGTGGGTTAAGGTACCTGAAATAGGGAAGGACGGTCTAAGTGCAAATGAGAGAGTAGGTATCATTCTTGGCAATTTCAGTTCACCGAATAATATCAATTATGAAATTCATGCTCAAGGTCAGGTTAGATTTTTTTGGAATAATGGTCAGGCCAATCTTTATGGGACAAAAGACCTACGGGATGGCAAGTGGCACCACATAGCCTTTGTGAGAATAGCCTCTGAAAATAGGTTTATCGCTTATATAGATGGACAAGAAGAGTTCAATATTGTTAAAGCTACTAGTCAGGTAAGCTTTTCTTCCACCCATCGAATAGGCGGAGATAACCGAAGCAACCCACCTAATTTCCATGGAAATATAGATGAGCTTCGAATCTGGAATTATGCCAGAACACAGTCAGAAATAGCATCAGAAATGCTAGATGCATTAAAAGGATCTGAAAGCGGGTTATTGAATTACTGGAACTTTGAAGAAGGTTCAGGGTCAACGCTCAATGACCTTGCAGGTGGAAATAACGGAACACTCAATTCGATGAGTCCTTCTGATGACTGGAAAGAGGGTGCTCCAAATAACATCTTGATTCCGGTTGAACTTACCGCAACTGATGCAAGTAATAACTCAAGTTCTGCAACTGCAATGGTGCGTGTTAAGGATGATTTAGCTCCGGTAATTACGCCCTCGGACATCACTGTTATACTTGATGCCCAAGGCAGCGCATCCATTTCAGTAGATGATGTTGAATCGATGATTGCCGACAACTGCCAAATCGCATGTATCGAGTTTTCTCAGACTGCCTTTGATTGTGATAACCTCGGAACTAATACGATTTCGCTCATAGTGATGGACAACAGTTTCAATACTACAGTTGCTAATATTAGCGTGATTGTCAATGATAAAATTGCACCGTCAGTAGTTGGTAAGCCTATTTCGGTTACACTCACTGCTAGTGGAACTGTTTCTATTACTGCTGATCAAATTACAGATAGTAATAGTGATAACTGTGGATCAGTAGTAATGAGTGCCAATCAAACTGTATTTGGTGCACAAGATGCACTAAACAGTCCTGTGACAGTTCAATTGACAGGTACAGATCCGAGTGGTAACGCCACCGTAGTTGATGTGCCGATAACCGTAATTGATCCTGTACCAGTAGTAGCAACTCAGAATATAACAGTTTCACTGGATGCTAATGGTGCTGCTACAATTACTCCAGACCAAATAGATAACGGATCAAGCGCTGTCGTTGGTCTTTCAGGACTAGCCTTAGATGTCAGCAGTTTCGACTGTTCTAACCTTGGAGTTCCAGTAACCGTCACATTAACCGCCACCAGTACTCTAGGCAGTACAGCAAGCGGTACGGCAACTGTAACAGTGATTGATGAAATAAATCCAACCGCAATCACACAGAATGTGATTGTCGATTTGGCTAATGGTGGTGCGTCAGTCACAGCTGCTCAAATCAATGATGGCTCGTTTGATAACTGTGAAATCACAAGTATGACACTTGATAGGGAATTCTTCTCCTGTGAAGATGTTGGCGAACAAACGGTAACATTAACCGTGACAGATGCAGCCGGTAATACCCGTTCTGCCAATGCCATAGTAACTGTTAGAGATGTGACAGCTCCATTCTTGAATGTGATTAACCGTACGTTTGGTTTAGATGACAACGGTCAACTTACTATTGAACCTAGAACCATGTATAACTCATCCAATGATGATTGTGGTGGGCCAGTAACCGTGACTATCGACAAGAGTAGCTTTGATTGTACCAATCTGGGAGAGAACGTTATAACAGTTACCTCTACCGATGAAAGTGGTAATCAAAACATAAAACAAGCCATACTCACTATTCAAGATGCTGCCGAGCCAGAAGTAAATGTGAAAGATATATTTACGGTTTATCTAGACGAAGCCGGTCAAGCAAGTATCAACTTTGCGGATATCGATACAGGAACCCGAGATAATTGTGGTTTGGATCGAGTTGAAATGAGCCGAACGACATTCGACTGTAATGACATTGGCAGCGTACTAGTGACCACCAGAGCATTTGATGTTAATGGCAACATGGATGTTAATGCTGGCCAGACAGTTATTATCGTTGAGGATACAATAGCCACTACGGTCTTAACTCAAGATATTGTCATTGACCTGGATGAGAATGGTACAGCTTCTATTACACCAGAGATGATCGATGCGGGTACTTATGACAACTGCTCATTCATATTGAGTCTAAGCAAGACTAGTTTTGACTGCTCTCATGTTGGAGAAAATACCGTCAGACTGATTGCAACAAGCAATTCAGGTTTTTCAGGGGCTGTAGTTGAAGCGACTGCTAAAGTAACGGTGAGGGATGTGACAGCACCAACCTTAGAGTTGAGAGACCTTACGGTTGATTTACAAGTAGGAGCTGCTATAACCGCACAAGATATTGTTGTTGCCTCTGGTGATAATTGTGAAGTACAAAGCATCACATTAAGTAAAGACTTTTTTGGATGTGAAGATGTCGGAGAACAGCTCATCACGGTTACCGCTGTGGATTACAGCGGAAATACAACCACCGCTCAATCCACAATTACGGTGAGAGATATAACTGCTCCGACAGCCCGAGCAAAGAATAGGACTTTTGGTTTGAACGATGAGGGTAGAGTGACAATCACTGCGACAGACATCGACAACTTCTCGTCTGATGAATGTGGTAGACCAGTCACAATTTCTATTGACAAGACTGAATTTGATTGCAATATCCTCGGTGAAAACGTAGTGACGTTAACCGTGGTCGATGCAAGTGGTAATACCAGTACAGCGACCGCTGTCGTCACCATTCAAGATGCATCCGAACCAGTTGTTGTTGCCAAGGAAATTATCACAGTTTATCTAGATGAAAATGGACAGGTGACCATTACTCCTGCTGATGTTGACAATGGATCATATGATAACTGCGGGATTGACCGATTAGAAATTGATCGTTCATCATTTGATTGTGATGATATAGGAGATCAAGTAGTGACTCTGAGGGCTTATGATGTTAATGGAAACATGGACGTAAACAGAGGTCAAACCATCGTTCAAGTAAGAGATAATATTGCGACAACTGTATTAACGCGTGATATTATAGTTGATCTTGATGCCAATGGAAACGCCACTATCACACCAGAGATGATCGATGCGGGTACTTATGACAACTGCTCTTTTATATTGAGCCTAAGCAAGACTAGTTTTGACTGCTCTAATGTTGGAGAAAATACCGTCAGACTGATTGCTACGAGCAATTCAGGTTTTTCAGGTGCAGTTGTTGAAGCAACTGCTAAAGTAACCGTTAGAGATGTTACGGCCCCAGTGGTAATCACTCAACCGTTAACAGTTCAGTTAGATGCAAACGGCAACGGAAGTATAACAGCCGAAGCAGTTAATAATGGGAGTAGTGATGCCTGTGGAATTGCTAGCCTGAGTTTGGATACTACTAGATTCTTTTGTGATAATATTGGGACCAATACTGTAACATTAACAGTTACTGATATTAACGGTAATGTGGGTACAGCAGAAGCTACTATTATAGTGGAAGATAATGTTGATCCTACACTTATTACGGAAGATATAATTGTTCAATTAGATGAGACTGGCAATTTTAGTCTTGATCCGAATAATCTGCTGATCATCTTACCAACAGGGAGAGAGCGAATAATTAATGATAGATATCTGCAACAAGAGTTAAGAAAAATTGAGCAGGAAGTTTTCGCTGGGAGATACAGAATAGAACAACTTGGTTTGCAATTGATAGCCTTGAATGAGCAGTTAGCCTCATCTACTTCAGATGCGGAAAGGAGCTCAATTCAGCAATCTATAAACGATATTGAGGTTCAATTGCCATTATATGAGGATGGCTTGGCTGAAGGACTTGTAGAGTTAGCAAGGAGAGAAGCACAGCTAGAGGCATTTGAGAATGGAACTATTCTTGGATCTACAGGAGATGCTTGTGGTATTGTATCTGTGGTTGTTTCTCAATATAACTTTGATTGCTCGAATGTAGGAGCCAACATTGTAACGCTTACTGTAACTGATAATAACGGTAACGTAAGCACGTCAGAAGCTACTATTACAGTAGAAGACAATGTGGCACCAGATGTAATTACTCAAGACTTCAGAGTTGAGTTAGATACTAATGGTTCAGCCACTGTTACTACCGGAGATATCGATGCTGGGTCTAGTGATGCCTGTGGTATTGCAAGTATGGTACTTGATACTACTGCCTTTGATTGCTCGAATGTTGGTGCTAATACGGTCACCTTAACTGTAACAGATATTCACGGCAATGTAAGTTCAGCTGATGCTACAGTAACGATAGTTGACGCGATTGCCCCAGCTGTAATCACTAAAGACATCACGGTAGCCTTAGATGAAAACGGAGAATACATCATTACTGCATCAGACATCGATGGCGGAAGCTTTGATAACTGCACTTTCGATCTAAGCATCGATAACAATGCCTTTAACTGTAACACGCTAGGAGAGAACATAGTGAACCTCACAGCGATAGACGCAAGTGGAAATACCACAACGCTTCCAGCCACAGTAACAGTCATTGACAATGCAGCACCAACCATAGTAGCACAGCCAATTACAGTTGAGCTAGACGAAAACGGTTCAGCAAGTATAGTCGCGGCACAAGTGGATGGCGGCACCTATGATAACTGTGCGGTATCAAGTGTTACCATCGACATCGATAGTTTCACCTGCGATAAATTGGGAGAAAACATTGTAACCATCACTGCAACAGACGTTAACGGTAATACCGCCAGCGCACCAGTGGTAGTAACAGTAATCGATGTAATTGCACCAACAGTAGGCGTACAAAGCATCAGCGTAGACCTAGACGAAAATGGAGTAGCTAGCATTACACCAGATCAAGTGTTGATTTATTCAGAGGCTGATTTGATCAGAGACACTGAATGTGATGTAACCAGCGCAACCTCTAAATATGTGATGAAGGTTAAATCAGAAAAGACATCCAATGGAAGTTATTACAACTACAAGAGCTCCAGTAAGAGTAAAGGTAAGCGTGATAAGAAGAAGGATGACGATGATGATGACAACGATGATGATGATGATGATGATGACAATAACAGTAGTTATAGCAAGTACATCTTCGAAGGGTCAGGTAGCATACTGAAAAGAACAGACGGTAGCCTATTGGTAAACGGAAGACTTGTGAATGAATCCAATGCCAATGATAGCTACGAAATCACGCTCCAATTGACAGGTGCATATGACTATGAAACTTGGACCCTCATGAGAAGGAAAGCCAAAGAAGTTAAATATGAGACCTATCATTACGATTGGACTTACTACAACCTATCCTCAGGAACCTTGACAGGAAACGGTAAGAATGCAGGTCAGGCAGTAAGCATAGAAGGCTATTCAGAACGTGAAGGATTTCAGTTAGGCATAGGAGCAAACGGAGCAAACATCAATGAAGGACTACGCGGTAAGTTCAGAAGTATTGGAGATGACAACTTCAAAGGGGAGTTACGTTTGGATATCGCTAATTGCGAACTCCTACCAGTACCAGAAGGAACCGTCTATACAGATGACAACTGTACAATTGTAGACTTCAGTTTCGATAGAAACGACTTTGACTGCAATGACCTTACATCCACTACAGTCAATCTAACAGCGACAGATCAAAGTGGCAATGCGACTACCGTTCCAGTCACTGTACGAGTGAATGACCTGATCGCCCCAGTAGCTGTGGCACGAGACATCACTGTAAGCTTAGGAGCCAATGGCACCGTAGTAGTTGATCCAAGCCTGTTAGATGGCGGAAGTACTGATAACACCCAGTGCGGCCTAACCTTCAGCTTAGACAAAGACACCTTTGATTGTGACGATATTAGTGAAGGACACAGTAAAGGCAAGGGCAAAGGTCATAACTATGATGACGATGATGATGACAACGACCCAGGTAAAGGCAAAGCCTATGGACACAAGAAGGATAAATCACAAAAGGTAACCCTTACCGTGACCGATGCATCAGGTAATTCATCAAGCGCTACCGCTTACATCACTATAGTAGATGATGTAGCCCCAGTGATTGATAGAGGACCAGTTACACTAGTAGTGTATAAAGAGACCAAGCGCAAAGGAAGAAGAACCTATACCAACGAAAAGAAGGAATACTTGAAAGACGATGATGTAGAACCACTGGTAAACGATAACTGTGATGTTTATAAAGTAAGCTTTAACAAAACCAAGTTTGGCGTATCAAATGTTGGTCTCAACCAAGTGACGGTAACTGCAGAAGACAAGTCAGGCAATACCACCGTAGGTAGCATTGACGTCAATGTAGTAGATATCACCTCTTACGGCAGCTATGTAGAAATGTGCTACAAAGGGAAAAGCAAGCGAGTGAAGAACAAAGATGTTCAGAAGTACTTGCGAAAAGGCGCTAGCATAGGTAACTGTGACGGATTAGCACAAGTAGTTGAACAGCCACAAGTTGTACTGAACGATCAAACAGCGACTTATTTGCTAAGTAGACCAACGCTGAGCCTCACAAGTTCACCGAATCCGACAGCCAGCTTTACTACAGTTACCTTCTCAAGTGAAGTAGCAGGTCAGGCACGTCTAGCAGTGATGAGCACCAACGGTGTTCAGATGGCGATGTTATTTGATGAGGAGCTAGAGGCTAATACCTCAGTTTCGGTAGATTATAATGCAGGCAGCTTGCAAAGCGGTATCTACATCATCAGACTCGTATCAGCAGGAGCAGTCAAAACACAAAAATTAGTAGTCAGGAAGTAGTCAAGTCAGTAGTCAGTCAGTAGCGACTTCCTAAAACAAAGGCCTCCAAAACGTGGAGGCCTTATTTTAAACAAAAATTATATGTCGAAGAGAAATGATGTATTAGCGAATGATCCACGAAAAACAATTGCAAAACTTTTGAATATCGTGTTTTGGTGTCTTCTAATAGGGACACTTGTTAACGGCTTAATCATGTAAGACATTCCCTTACACAAAGATTTAGGCTTAGTTGAGGGGGCAAGAAGCTAAGAAAGCCTGGTATAAAGAGTAAATGGGAATCAGGGTTTTATGTTATCTTTAGTATAAGATGCAATTGGCAATCACCATCATTGCTGCTCTTTTCGCCATTGGCTGGGTACGAAGAGCGAAGAAGCGCACTACCAAATTAGCAACGGTATTGCTTGCGCTCAGCACTCTAGTTCAATACGACCCATATTTTGGTATTGGTGGCTATGGAATATATTTTCTAATCTTCTTCTCATTCTTTGCGGCAATAGAGTCCATGAACTCATTGAGGATGACTAGAGCGCATCACTTGTTCTTTGTAGGAAGTGCTTCTACGATAGCACTATTTCAGTTGATGTTTTTAATTGACTTTCCATTCTATATTCCCAAGTACCCTTTTGCCATACTGTATATGCTCGCACTGACTTTATTTTGGGTATTCAGTCGTAGAAAAATACTGACTAGGCTGGGTGTCCTAATCGTATGGCTGGGCGTGGCCCTCAAGTGGTTAGTCATGGCTTTTTAGCCTTGTGCAAGGACCTTGTCATTTCAATTTGAAATGTGCCATTACACACCTCTGATTCTTCATCTGGTATGCATTAAATAACAAAACAAAGGGCTTCACTCTGATCTTCCTGAAGGGTTGAGCTTAATAATGAGTACTTAGTCTCATTAAAATTATTTTCCGAGCACTTTTTTTACTAATGGGCCTATTGTCAGGCCTTGACATATGATTGAGAAAACGACTATGATGTAGGTCACCGTAAGGAAAAGTTCTCTTTCCATTTCTGGTTGAAGTGATAAGGCTAAAGCTATACTGATACCACCACGAATACCTCCCCAGGTCATGATGAGGTTTGTTTTAGGGATAAAGTCTAATTTCTTTTTAAAAAGGGCAATAGGTCCTGATAATGCAATGAAGCGAGCTAATAGCGTTACCGGAATGGCAATTAAACCGAGCATAACGTATTCACCATTGATTGTGATAATGAGCAGTTCGAAGCCTATGAGCACAAAGAGAATGGCGTTTAGTAATACGTCCAAAAGTTCCCAGAACTTGTCTACGTAGGCATGCGTGGTTTTTGACCAAGCTATCTGTGGAGACTTGTTTCCGATGAAAATTCCTGCAACTACCACAGCTAAGGGACCTGAAAAATGAACATAATGAGCAATAGAATAGATGCCCATCACAAGCGCCAAGGTGATCATAACTTCAGTTTCATAGTGGTCAATTGACCTCATTAATTGAAAACCAAGCCAGCCCATAGCTAAGCCGAGGGCAATGCCGCCAAATACCTCTTCAAAAAACAAGAAGCCCACTTCCCCAGCTTCTACGGAGGCGATACCCTTTTCTGCGATGGCCAAAATGACAAGGAAGATTACTACACCGACTCCATCATTGAAAAGTGATTCACCAACGATTTTGACTTCGAGTTTCTTTGGGGCGTTGGCATCCTTAAGAATTCCTAGTACTGCAATTGGATCGGTAGGAGATATTAAAGCTCCGAAGAGTAAACAGTAGATGAATTGAATTTCATGGCCTACTGCTTGGGCAACAAAGTAAAATATACCGCCCACTAAAAAAGTAGAAACCAAAACCCCAAGGGTAGCAAACATCATTATTGGGCCCTTCTGCTTAGATAGTTCATCCAATTTGGTGTGTAAAGCACCTGCAAATAGGAGAAAGCTTAGCATTACTTCTAGCAAGACTGTTTTAAAGTCGATGGACTCAATGAGTAGTTTTGCTTCATCTAAAATCCAGTGTTCAAAATAGCCAAGTACGATAATGACCAGCGTAAAACAGATGGCAATAATCATCAATCCAATGGTAAAAGGCAGCTTTAGAAACCTAGTGTTGATGTAAGCAAATAGTGCTGAAAGAACTATTAGAATTGTTATGATGGTAAAAATATCCATTGCTCAGGTTAATGATTTATATGTCGAAATTATTGACTCAAAGGGATAAGTAAAAACTTCAGTTAATATTTGAAGGTAAGATAAAATGTTGCGCCATCACCAATTACAGATTTCACACTAAGATCTCCCTTGTGCTTTTTCATGATTTGTTTGGAGAGACTGAGCCCAATACCAGAGCCATGCTCTTTGGTGGAGTAAAATGGGATAAAAATCTGCTCCATTTTAGCAGTGTCTATTCCCATGCCGTTGTCTTTCACTTCTATTACTTTAGAGTGCTGATCGGAATAGGCACTAATTGTAATACTTCCATTATCAGTTGTTTCTAGTGCATGTCTGGCATTGGTCATTAGGTTAATCAGCACTTGTTCGATAAGCTTGCGGTCCATGGCTATCGATAGGTATTCTGGCGCATTCACCGAGATCTTCACATTCTCTTTTTGTGCATCTGCTTTAAGAAGCATGGCCATTTCTTCAAGCATCTCTTTTACCTTCACCTCTTCAAGTTCTAGGGCTTTAATGCGCGTGAGTCTTCTATAATCATCCACAAAATGCAATAGCCCCTCACTTCTTTTCTGAATCGTCTTCATAGAGAAACGTAGGTCTTCTAGTGTTTCTTCAGATAGTTCTTCTAAGGCAAGCGGCTTACCATTTTCTTCAAGTAGCATAAGCATGGTTTCTGTGAGCGAGGTTACTGGGGTCACAGAATTCATGATTTCATGGGTCAAAATTCTAATTAACTTATGCCATGCTTCAATCTCTTTTTGTTCGATTTCAGACTTAATATCTTGAAAGGTTACAATGGTAAATCGGTAATTCAAGATTTTGAGCCGGTTTATTTGTGTTGAGATTTGGAGTTTTTCCCCTTTAATATTGAGCTCTAAAAGTCGCTTGTCACGATCTTCCATGTCGGTGATCTCTTGTGCAAAATGGGGAAGTAATTGTTGAAGCTGTTTCCAGTAGTTGGGTGTGCTTATTTTTAATAGATTTTGCGCCTCGGCATTCATTAGCTCTACAGAGTAGTCTTCTTTGATGGCGAGCACACCTACCTTTAGGTTGTCGACAATTACCTTAAGAAACTTGAACTGGGCTTCCTTCTCTACGCTTACTTTTTTAAAGGCTTCTATAATTTCGACAAATGCATCTTGAAGTTCTCTGAACGACTTTCCTTTCTTGGTTCCCTTAAAAGAAATGGAAAAGTCTGAGTAGCGAATGGCCAGTAGCAGTTTGGCAAGTTCTCTGTTCGTATGTGTGATAAACCTAATGAGTTCTGATACTTGTAGTATAATTACTCCTAACAGGATGATCTGATTGAAGAATAGCTCGGTTCTAGCAAATATAAATGCCAATGCCGTCATGGTGAGCATCAGCAAAACAATTCTTAGAATGACTAGAAATGCGAATCGTTTAGATACCATTGGTATGTTTGATATTAAAGTCCATATTTCTGAAGTCTTCTGTAAAGCGCTAAACGATCAAGCCCCAGCTCTTTGGCAGCTCGGGTAACATTTCCACTATTCTTGTCAAGGGCTTTCAGAATTAACCTTTTCTCCATTTCGCTCAGGTTTAAACTATCGCTATCTTCAGTTGAAGGCCCTGTTGTCGTCTGAAGGAGAAAGTCATTGGTTGAAAGCTTGTTTTCATCCGATAGGATGATGGCCCTCTCTATGGCATGTTGCAGTTCACGTATATTTCCGGGCCAGTTGTATCGCTTGAGTTTATTAAGCGTGGCAGTGTCAATCCGCATATTGGGCTTCTTATACTTTTTTCCATAGACATCCATGAAGTGTTTGGTTAACAGCTCCATGTCATCTTTACGTTCGGCAAGTGAAGGCATTCTTAGTTCAACAGTATTGATACGATAGAGAAGGTCCTGCCTAAACGTTCCTTCCTTTACCATCTCGTATAAGGGCATATTAGTGGCACAAACGAGCCGGATGTCTATGGACATTTCCTTGTTGGAGCCGACACGCTTCACTTTGCGTTGCTGAAGCACAGTGAGCAATTTGGCTTGTAAAGGAAGGGAAAGGTTACCTATTTCATCTAAGAATAGCGTACCCTCAGTAGCCAATTCAAAACGGCCTGGTTTATCCTCTTTTGCATCTGTGAAGGCACCTCTGACATGACCAAATAATTCGCTTTCAAACAGTGTTTCGCTAATTGAGCCAAGGTCTACGCTGATAAAGACTTTACCGGACCTTAACGACTGTCTATGAAGAGCTCTTGCTGCAAGTTCTTTTCCTGTACCGTTTTCTCCAAGAATAAGCACATTAGCATCCGTTGGGCCGACTTTGTCGATCAAGGAGAAAACACGTTTCATAGGCTCGCACTCACCGAGAAAATTCTCGTATTTCTGATCTATATCACCGGAGATGGTCTTTTGAGTGCTTTTCAGTTTATCTACTTCCAGTTTGCTCTTTCTGAGTTGAAGGGCAGAAGTGATGGTGCCAAAGAGCTTTTCGTTCTTCCATGGTTTGGTGACAAAGTCGGTAGCACCAGCTTTAATGGCTTTTACGGCTAAGTCAAACTCGCCATAGGCAGTGATGAGAATTACAATGGCATTAGGGTCTAAGTTGAGGATTACGTTCAGCCATTTCAAGCCATCTGAACCATCATTTTCTCCCTTGCGGAAGTTCATGTCCAGTAAGACCAAGTCGAACGATTCTCGTTCGAAATGCAGCGGGATATTAGTCGGATCATTTTCAATTTGAACCAGCGTGAACTGCTGTTTCAAATACATCCGTGCAGTATTCAGGATGTCGATGTCATCATCGATGACAAGTATTTTGGCTTCGGTTTTCGGCATTTTAGAACTGTATCAAAAACAAACACTTAAATGTATTGAAAACAAACGAATATATTGGTTGATTAGATTAATATAATATGTAATCAACTGTAAATAAGTTGTTTACGAGTTTGGCATCAGATTAGTATAGAAGTGTTGCAAAGGAGGTCTTTATGTTCAGGAATTACTTTAAAACAGCCATTAGAAATTTAATAAGAAACAGGGTCTTTACGATTATTAATGTACTAGGCTTGGTACTTGGGATTACTGGTGCAGTGGTCATCTATAAGGTGGTTTCGTTTGAGCACAGTTTTGAGAAATACCATACCGATGTTGATCGAGTTTATAGAATCAATTTAGTGCAGTCTAATGATGGTGATGAACAACGTTCCACCTCAGTAATGCATCCATTAGGGCCCGCATTGGCTATGGACTACCCGGGCTGGATAACTTCTAGAATACACTGGTACTACAATGGTGTATTCGTATATGAAAATGAGCAAGGGGTACAAAAAAAGATAAAACAAGGAAATAATATGGCTTTTGTAGAAGATGGATTCTTTGACATCTTCGATTATAAAATCCTGGCTGGTGACCCTAATAATATATTGAATAACCCTAATTCAATAGCCATGTCTGCTAAAGGTGCTGAAAAGTTGTTTGGCCTTAACGGAAGTAATTATCAATCTGTTATTGGAAAAACCCTGAGGTTCGAGGGGCAGCTAAACTTGACGATCACCGCGATTTATGAAAACGCTCCAAAGAATACTGATTATGGCTTAGATTTTTTAATGTCATATGAGGGAGCAAGGGTTTATCCTTATGCTAATAATTTAACCGCTTGGGGTACGATCAACGGTTCTACCAGAATGTTTGTTAAAATTGGAGCCGGTGAAACAAAGGAATATGCTGAGGCTAATCTGAAAACCTCTTCTGCTAAGTATTTAGAGAATATGGGAGTAAATGCTGAGGAGGAAGGGGTTTATTTTGCTTTGCAGCCATTAACAAGTATTCATCTAGACCCTGATTTGGGAGCGGGAGGTTATGTGGACCAGAGCACCCTAGATGGAATGCAGGTTATCGCCTTAATTCTAATATTAACCGCAGCAGTTAACTTCATCAACTTAGCTACAGCACAGTCTGTGAAAAGGTCCAAAGAAGTAGGCATAAGAAAAGTATTAGGTAGCCGAAAAAGTCAAGTGGCTACTCAGTTTTTGGGAGAAGTAGCGATTATCACCATGATTTCCATTTTGTTTTCCCTAGCGCTCAGCGAAGGAGTGTTGATGAGGTTGGAGTCAATATTGGGTTATAGCCTGAGCTTAAATTTATTTTCAGAGCCTAGTACAATACTGTTTTTAGTAGGCTTGTTTTTAGCTGTTACTTTATTGTCTGGGGTTTACCCTTCGCTCATAGTAGCCAACTACAATCCAGTTCATGCCATAAAGAGCAGCAGTCTTACTACGAAGCGAAATAAAGCGGGTATTTCGTTAAGAAGAAGCCTTGTAGTTTTTCAATTCCTAATTTCTCAGTTGTTGATAATAGGAACGCTGGTAGTGCTTTTTCAAATGGATTTTATCAAAAGCCAACCACTGGGTTTTAAATCTGAAGGTGTATTGACCTTTCCAATACCTGAGCGCACAGAAGACAATTTTGATTTGTTAGCGTCTCGCATATCATCCATTGCTGGTGTTAACGATATCGGCTTTTTCATTGCTACACCTGGAGCATCAAGCACCAATAATATTGATAGGATCAAGAACCCTGCTGGGGGAGAAGGAGAGGAGATTAGAGCCAATAGAAAAAATGTAGGCCCAGGATATGGTAAACTTTTCGATTTAGAATTGATCAGCGGAGCTTTTTACAATCAAGATTCTCCAGACGATCATACCGTCATCAATAGAAAGCTGGCAGAAAGCCTAGGGTTTAATAACCCAGAACAGGCGATCGGTCAACGATTCGAAACTAATTACAATAGCTCATTTTACATCGTGGGGGTTGTAGAAGATTTCTTTAATAACTCTTTTCATAATTCGTTAGACCCTGTTTTTATGATGAAGGATGCTTCGCAGTACTTTGAAGGAGGCGTGTCGCTAACAGGTGCGGGTAGTTATCAAGAAGTTGTTGATCAGGTGGGAGCTATATGGAATGAAGTGTTTACTGCAGATGTGTTTACATATGAATTTATTGAAGACAGCGTCATGGGACAATACGAGACAGAATATAAGATTTCAAGCTTGTTTCAAGTGTTTGCAGGTGTAGCTATTTTCATTGGATGTCTAGGGTTGTATGGGCTCATTTCATTCATGGCCAATCAAAAAGTCAAAGAGATTGGTATAAGAAAAGTGCTTGGTGCTTCAATGAAGAATATTTTAAGAATCTTCTCTAAAGAAGTGGCAGTGCTTGTAGCTATTGCCTTTGCATTGGCATGCCCCTTAGCCTATTTTATGATGAATGGCTGGTTAGATGGCTATGTCTATCATATTGAGCTAGGCGCAGGAGTCTTTGTACTAGGCGTTATTTCTACGATTATTATCGCTTCTACCACTGTAGGCTTAAAAGTTTTAAAATCTGCTTCAGCAAACCCTATTAACTCATTAAGAGACGAATAATAAAGACCAAAACTATGATCAAGAATTACTTCATCACTGCAATAAGAAACCTTATCAGAAATAAGAGTTTCACATTAATAAATGTATTTGGTCTTGCGCTAGGTATCAGTGCGGCACTCGTACTTTTCAAGATTGTGTTGTTTGAGCAAAGCTTTGACAAGCACAACTCAAATTATGATCGGTTGTATAGGGTTGTCAAAAAAGTCGAGAACCCTAACCTCATAGAGTTTGAGGCTGGTGTTCATAATCCTTTTACTGAAGCATTTAAGACAGATTACCCCGATTTAGGGCTGCCAGTTCGTACTTTTTATATCGGTGAAAATCAATTGAGTGTAGAAAATGTAACTGGTGACTGGACACATTATGAACAAAGAGATGGTATCTCATTTACCGATCCAGAATTTTTTCAACTGTTTGATTATGACTGGCAAATCGGAGATCCTTCAACGGCTTTAACGAAACCAAACACTGCCGTTATCACGGTATCACTAGCTGAAAAACTATTTGGTGTTACTGATGGTGGCTATGATAGAGTATTAGGGAAAGAGATTAAGTTAAACGGGAAGTTAAGTGTTTCGATAACAGGTGTTGTTTCCGATACGCCCGAAAATTCTTCATTACCCTTTAAGATAATGATAGCCTATGAGGCGCTAGATGTAATTTTTGATTTTTACCAACCTGACTCATGGACTTCTACCTCTTCTAATGCCCAAGTTTACTTTTTAATCAATGAAAATGTTACGCCCGATCAGGTGAATGATGGATTAGCTGCAATGGTAGATAAGTACATACCTAAGACAGAAAATGCCACTTCGTATAGTTTGCAGTCATTATCGGACTTACACTTTGATCCCACGTACAACACTTTCGGGAATTCAGCGATTTCGGCTGAGACAAACGTTTTTAGAATTGCTATCGCACTATTTCTAATACTGACTGCATGTATCAACTTTGTGAATTTATCCACTGCGCTGGCCATCAAGAGGTCAAAGGAAGTGGGTATTCGTAAAGTCTTGGGGGGCTTAAGAGCTCAGTTAATGCTACAGTTTTTGGGGGAAACATTCCTCATCACACTTGCAGCTGTAATCTTATCAATGGGTGTAGCGGAGTTGATATTAACTAACATAGACGCTTTAATTGGTTATGAGTTGTCGCTTGATTTATTCGGAGATCCGCTGCTTCTAGCTTTGGTTGTTGTTGTCATTTTAGGAGTTACGCTCTTCGCTGGCTTATATCCTTCGCTGATTCTTTCGAGACTAAAGCCGGTATCTGCATTGAAAAGTAAGGGGCAATCGGCCTTATCTGGCAATATCAATACGCGAAGAGGTCTGGTGATTTTTCAGTTCTTCATTTCTCAAGCGTTAGTCATTTGCACATTAGTGGTAATTGCTCAAATGAAGTATTTCGAGACACGTGATTTGGGCTTTGAGCAATCGTCCATCGTTACGTTCCCGCTACCGAGTAACGAAAACGAAAAACTAAGTACTATGAGGAATGAGTTTTTCAAATTTCCAGGTGTGGAAATGGTGAGTTACTCATTTGCAAGCCCATTAAGTGAGTCAAATATTGGTTCCAACTTCTCTTATGCTCCACTTCAAATGGAAGCAAACTTTGATGTGGCATTTAAGGTGATTGACGATAATTATGTTGACTTGTACGGTATTGAATTACTAGCAGGGAAGGACATTAGTAAAACTGATACATTGACCGAAGCACTCATTTCTACTGAGATATTAAAGCTTATGCAAATTGAAAACCCAGAAGATGCCATCGGTTTAACCATTCAAACTGGTTTTTCCGGTGAAAAAAAGGTGGTTGGGGTTTTCAAGGCTTTTCACAATAAGAGCTTAAGGGAAAAGATTGATCCTATGATCATGGTGAGGTTTCCGGGTTACTTTTATGAGGGTGCTATTCGTTACGAAGGATCAGAGGCTCAGATTGAAGACTTAATTGCTACAGTAGAACAAGCATGGAGTGCACAGTATCCGGATATACTCTTTGATTATAGTCTGCTTTCTGATGAAATCATGACCAATTATGAGGAAGAGGCAAATATGCTGACACTCTTTCAGGTGTTTTCAGGAATTACCATTTTAATTGGTTGCCTAGGACTTTATGGTCTTGTATCCTTTATGGTAAGCCAAAAAATGAAGGAGATTGGCATTAGAAAAGTACTGGGAGCTACAATTCCTCAAATCCTCAATTTATTCTCAAAAGAACTGTTGGTACTTATTGTCATTGCCTTCTTCATAGCGACACCAGTGAGTTATTATTTTATGACGGATTGGTTGTCAGATTTTGAATACAGCATCGACATTAATGTGTGGGTATTTGTAGCTGCTATTGGCTTCACGCTTTTAATAGGGATGGTAACTACTGGCGTTAAATCCTTAAGTGCTGCCACCTCCAATCCAGTAGACTCACTTAGAAGCGAATAATATGTTTAGAAACCATCTTACGTCCATTATTAGAAATCTAAAGCGTAATAAGGCCTATGCTGCTATTAACATCATTGGTCTGGCTATCGGTTTTGCAGCAGCCCTACTGATTGGTATTTATGTTTCCAAGGAGTTCACATTCGATCAGCATTATAAGAACCATGAACAAGTCTATAGGCTCAGCGGAAAGAGCTTTGCACTCTCATCCATAGCACACCTCAACAAGGTGAAAGCTGAGGTGCCTGGTGTCGAAGCAGTGGTAAATTTAATGCCAAACCCTTCGGCAACGCTGACAGTGGGCAATGGGCAAAGTTTTGTAGATCAAAGTGTTTACTATTCAACAGAGGCCTATTTTGATATTTTTGAACATCAATTGGTCTATGGATCAGTGGAAGAAGCACTGACTAATGCAAATGGCTTAGTGCTCACAGAATCGTGGGCCAACAAACTTTTTGGAGCCGTTAACCCGATTGGGGAGGAGGTTAGCTTATCGACACAAATCTCAACAGATCAGTATATAGTAACGGCAGTTGTTGAAGACTTACCTAGCAATACTTCCTTACGATTTTCAGCGTTGGCGCGCTTACCACAGGCCTTTGAAGACCAAATAAAGGATAGCTTCTCATTTACTACAGGCTATAGTTACTTCAAAACAACAGGATCAAACGAAGTCAATGCCCTTGATCAACGCATTAATGACTTATTTACTTTGTTAGATTTTGAACGCTATGGAGAAGGTAAAACACTTGAGGAGTTTAAGATAGATTATAATCCTAGCTTAACAGTATTGTCACTTAAGGACATTCATCTTGAATCTGACATTCAATTCGAAGCGTCTGAAACGGGCAGTAAAAAGTACCTGTACATTTTTCTTTCCATTGCAGTATTTGTAATCCTCTTAGCTGCAATAAACTATGTAAACTTAGCAACAGCTCAAGCTTCCAAAAGAGCTAAGGAAATTGGTGTGAGAACCGTACTGGGTTCTTATCGCAGACAACTCGTCTATCGATTCTTATCGGAGTCAGTGTTCGTCTCTATTTGTGCAATAATAGTCAGTTTAGGTTTAACTGAAGCGGCTTTGCAAGGGCTTCAGATTTCAGGCATAGAAGATTTTAGTACCAACACTTTTCAGCATCCAAGCTTATTGCTGCTTATCATTGGCATAGGGCTAGTGACTGGCCTGGCGGCTGGAATTTATCCGGCATTTTACCTCACGCGCGTCAAAGCGGCAGCTGCATTAAAGGGTAGCTTTTCCGTTGGGGACAGGAGTAAGCTATTTCGTAATTCACTGGTCGTGTTTCAGTTTGTAGTGTCGTTGTCTTTGGCCATTTTCTCCCTTTTCGCACAGCAACAGCTTCAGTATAGTCTAGGTAAGGATCTTGGTTTTGATAAAGAAGGTGTAATAGTAGTTGACAATAGTAAGGGGCAGTTAGGAGAAGAAGATGAGAACGCAGGTCCTTTACGTCAAGAGCTACTCAGGCAAGCTAGTATTGAGTCCGTTTCTTTTAATCATTACAGCATGATTAATCAGTTACCGCTTGCGGGAATTACTGAATTATCGCCAGAAGGCAAGTATGAAAGAATTCAATACAAGTTCGTAGATGATCAGTTTGTGCCCACCATGAAGATGGAGATTGTTGAAGGAAGAAACTTCAACCCCGAAATTGATGATGAACAGACTGTGATGGTCATCAACGAGTCCTTTGCCAAACAATTGGGGGGAAATGTATTAGGTCGAAAATTCAATGCAGGCGTTAATGGCAGCGAAGTAGAAATAGTCGGAGTAGTGGAGGATTTTCATCATCAAAACTTTAGCAATGCTATAGGTCCGGTGGTGTTCTTTTACCGACTCTATGCCTCTCAAATAAATATTGGTTTTTCAGGTGATCCTAAGGCTGCTGTTGAAGCAATTGAATCGGCCTACGCAGGTTTATCAGATGCGCCATTTGATTATTACTTCTTCGATAAGAAGTTCGACCAACTGTTTAAGAAAGAAAAACGCTTAGGCCAAACCATTAACTTATTTACTGGACTTTCCGTGTTTGTGGCGATTCTTGGTTTGATTGGGTTGATTAGTTATAAGCTTGATCAACGCATCAAGGAAATTGGTATTCGCAAGGTGCTTGGGGCTTCGGTCAGCCAGGTACTTTCTTTGCTAAGCAAGGAGGTACTCGGGCTTATTGTTATAGCCTTAGTCATATCTATTCCATTAAGCTACTATGCCGTTTCTGGCTGGATGGATGACTTTGTTTACCATGTGGATTTATCGGTTTGGCCATTTGCTATCGTTTCGGTAGTAGCAATCATAACTATGCTCCTGATCGTCTTTGTTCGATCAATTAAAACAGCAACCGCCAACCCCATAAATGCTTTAAGAAGCGAATAAATACTGTATCAAAAACAAACACTTTAGTGTAGTAAAAACAAACGATTCTATCTGTTGTAGAATCGTTTTTAGGTTATAAATAATTGATTTTTAGGTGTTTAAATCTTTGGCATCTAAATTGAAATGAAATCAAAATATCGGTCTAAAGCCTGATTCAAAACAACAATGCTATGCTTAGAAATTATCTAAAAATTCTTTTAAGAAACTTCGCTCGAAACAGAGCTTTCACATTGATCAACATCTCGGGTTTAACACTTGGGATTACTTGTAGTCTCATCATGTTTATGATTGTGAAAGAAGAGCTGAGCTTCAACCAATATCATTCTAAACTTGATCGTATTTATCGAGTAGGTCACATCGACTATATCGATGGTAATGAGTATCCAGGAGGTGGCGTACCGCTGCCAATGAGAGCTGCAGTAGCAGAGGATATTGTGGGTCTGGTCAACTCTACGCTAATTTCTCATGAGATGTATGGCCTTATTTCCGTCAAAGGCAATGATGGTGAGGTAAAGTATTATGAAGAGTCTCCAGAGTTAGTCTATGTACAACCTAGTTTCTTTGAAATGTTCGATTGGAACATTATTGAAGGTGCTATTGAAAACTCTTTTAAGGAGCCTAATATGGCAGCAATCAATGAAACGTTGGCTGCCAAATATTTTCCAAACGAGTCAGCGATTGGTAAGACTATTCGATTGAATAAAGAAAAGGACCTTTTGATTACCGCTGTAGTTGAGGATCAACGAAAAGATTCTGATTTTCCTTTTGGACTTTTTATGTCCATGGAGACTAAAGGGCCTGAGAGTGGATTTACCCAGTGGGGCAGCATAAGTAGCAATGACGTTTTATTTGTGGAATTGGATGAGGCTACTGCAGCGGCTGATATTGATGCTCAGTTTCCTGATTTTGTTGAAAAGTATTGGAACAAAGAGGAACGGGAAGAAAGGACTTTCTTACTTGCTCCATTCTCTGAGTATCACTTTGATGATCGATTCGGGACTTTTGATAGAAATGCCTCTAAGCAAATGCTTTGGACCTATGCCGCCATTGGTATCTTCTTGATTGTGACTGCCTGTTTTAACTTCATCAACATGTCTACCGCTATGGCAGTGAAACGTGCCAAAGAAGTGGGTATGCGCAAAGTGCTAGGAAGTAGTCGCAAACAACTCGTAATAAGGTTTTTGGGAGAAACCTTCGCTATTACGCTCATTGCATTGTTAGTCTCAATTGCACTGACAGAGCGACTCATACCTTTAGTCATCAATGAGTTTTTTGAGTTAGATATGCGATTGTCTTTATTAAACGACTTATCGCTTTTACTTTATTTGGTTGGTGTTTTAGTAGCGGTATCGTTGTTGGCTGGTTTGTACCCGGCATTCGTTCTTTCTCGGGCTAGACCTATCTATGCGCTTAAGGGAGCATTGGATAGCAGAGGTAGCAATTCTGGACTTAGACGGGCCCTAGTTGTATTTCAGTTCTTTCTTTGTCAATTACTCATATTCGGTACCATAGTAGCTGTAAAGCAAATGAACTACTTCAATACCGTAGACATGGGATATGAGAAAGAAGGCATTATGTTTTTTAGAATGGCTGAAAATGACCTAGAGAAGCAAAAACTTTGGAAAGCTAGAATCGAAGATATTCCAGGGGTTATCACAAGCTCTATCGCTTCGCACCCGCCATTTTCGGGAGCAGTCATGGGTACTAATGCTTACTACTACACTGACGATACTACACGACAAGAAATCGATGTACAGTTTAAAAGAGTAGACGATGCCTATCGCGAGACCTATGGCTTACGCATGATTGCGGGTGATTGGGTGGCGAAGAGCGACACCATGAGCCAGTTTGTGGTCAATGAATCTTTTTTGAAAAAAGCTGGTATCCAAGATTACGTATCTGCTATTGGCGAAACAGTAAATGTATGGGGAAATAAGTACCCTATTGTAGGTGTGGTAGAAGACTACCATGCAACCACCTTGTCTGATGCAATTGAGCCGATGGTAATGTTTTCAGATGCTGGAGAAAACCAGACAATAGGATTGAAAATTAACCTGAACCGAACAGAAGAGGTTGTTTCAGGTCTTGAAGAAATATGGTTTAGCATGCACGAAGAATATGAGTTTGATTATCAATTTGTAGATGTCTCAATTGCCCAATTCTATGAAAATGAGAAGAAGATGTCTCAACTGCTTACAACTTTCGCAGGTATTTCCATTTTTATCGGTTGCCTTGGACTTTATGGATTAGTAGCCTTTATGGCCAATCAGAAATCGAAAGAAATTGGCATCAGAAAGGTATTAGGAGCTTCGGTTGCCAGCTTAGTAGGCAATTTCAGTGGAGAGTTCTCTAAGCTAGTAGGGCTGGCATTTTTAGTAGCAGCACCACTAGGTTACTTCGGAATGAACACTTGGCTTCAGGAGTACGAGTATAGTATTTCAATCGGTCCGATCATATTCATTAGCACCATTATCACTTCATTGTTGATCGCACTCATTACAACGGGGTACAAATCACTGAGAGCGGCAAGTGCTAATCCTGTCACTTCGCTAAGAGACGAGTAATATGCTGTTTAACTACCTTAAAACTTTCCTAAGATCTTTTAGAAGGCACCCTTTACTTTCTGCGCTGAATATTCTGGGCTTAAGTATGGGCATTGGGTGTTTTTTAGTGATCTCTTTATACCTCTTTCAAGAAAACTCTTACGAGACTGGATTTGCCGATAAAGAAAGAATTTACAGGGTAGAGGAAGAGTTTATGGGAATGGGGCTGCTTGCTAGCACTTCTTCTAATTTAGAGTTTCGACTGGGAGATTTCCCCGAAGTTGAAGCCCATACAAGGTTTAGTAGTTTTGGCGGAGGCACTCAACTCGCTGTCGGTGATGCAAGGTTCAAGGTGAATAGCATGTTAGCATCAGATAGCAATTTCTTTAAACTATTTAATTACGACTTCCTTATTGGTGATAGCCAAACTGCCCTTATGGGTAAGGGAAAGGTAGTATTGAGCGAGCATACAGCATTACAACTCTTTGGGTCAATTGATGTGCTCGGTGAGACCATAAGACATCGGGACTTCGGTCTTTTTACTGTTTCTGGGGTAGTGAAGCAAAAGGTTGTAAAATCTCATTTGGATTTTGATGTGCTGTTTACATCTTTTTTTCCAAGTCAGTATCAACCCAACGGTTGGTATGGAATAGGCGGTTATTCCTATGTGAAACTCAAAAAAGGAGTGTCTATCGATCAGCTAAATGCTCAACTGAAAGCTTTATCGAAACAAGAGGTATATCCCATTATACACCCGAGTCAAGAGTTGCCTTTTGAAGAATGGATAACTAGCCCGAATAAAATTAGTTTCTCGGCTAAACCTATTCGAGATATTTATTTGAAATCCAATGTGCAGTTTGAGATTAATCAAAATGGAGATAAGCTAGCCCGCGTTACCCTATTAATCATAGCCATTTTCATTCTATTTGTGGCTTCTGTCAACTTTATGAATTTGACAACGGCCAAGTCTTCGCAGAGGACCAAGGAGATAGGTGTGAGAAAGGTTTTAGGAGCCAGTCGCGGTAGGTTAACAACCTATTTTCTAACGGAGAGTATTCTAATCACTTTGATTTCTACAATCCTAGGCGCTGGTCTTTCAGAACTATTTATCAGGTTAATCAATGTTTATTGGAATGGGGATATTGTCGTTTCGCTTGCGACTTACCCAGCTCTCATTGGCTATTTATTTCTTTTTGTTTTAGCCTTAGGGCTATTGTCGGGTTTATACCCTGCGCTATTCCTTTCTTCTGCCAAAATGATCCCTTTGTTAAAAGGAATGCGTTTAGGAAGAGTATTGAACTTGGGCTCCGCCAAGACCCTCCGAAATAGTCTGGTGGTGTTACAATTTGCTGTATCCACAACACTTATTATCGGGAGTATTTTTATTAATAATCAATTAAGTCATTTGAGGAAATTGGATCTTGGCTTTAACGAGGACCAGGTTTTAGTAGTCAAGAATATACCTGTGCTCAAGAAAAGTAAAGATGCTTTTAGAGAGGAGTTGCTTAGAAATGCGGGTGTGCAACAGGCCAGTTTTACCCATCGATTGCCTGCCGATGGTACCTCTGCAACAACTACCACATTGCTTGACCCAGAGACCTCTTTTGTCTTAGATCACTTTTACACGGACGAGTTTTTTGAACAAGTGCTAGACTTGGAGTTGCTTGAAGGGGAATGGTTTGACCCAGATAAGCAGCAATATGATTCGTTAGTGGTGTTGAATAAGACGGCTGCTATGGCCTTGGGGTATGAAAATGCAGTTGGAGAGATTTTCGGGAACTATTGGACTGTGATAGGAGTAGTGGACGATTTTTACTTTGCCGGACTACGTGACGTAATTGGTCCGGCCATGTTTATCTATTCGCCCAGTCGGCAGAATATTCTTGCTACTCAAATTGACACTAAATCTGTCACAGCTGCAGATGTTGAAGCAGTATGGTCGAAGTTCACTTCAGAACCTTTTGAGTACTATTATCTAGATCAGAATTTTCAAGGACAATTGCAGAAAGAGAGCGAGAATGCTAGCGCAGTTTTGATTTTTACTGTTTTTGCCATTTTCATTTCATGCTTGGGCTTATTTGGTTTGGCAGCATTTACTGCTGATGAAAGGTTGCATGAGTTCGGGGTAAGAAAAGTCTTGGGTGCAGATATAACTGATATTGTACGTCACTTTGGTGGAGGGTTCCTTAAACTTATTTGTATTGCCTTTTTTGTGTCAATTCCTATCGCATATTATGGCGTAGAACTATGGTTAGGTGGCTTTGCCAATAGTACTAGTCTGACGCCATGGCCCTTCCTAACGGCAGGTATTTTGGCAATCATAATCGGTCTAGGCACCATATGCTTCCAGTCCATTAAAACTGCTAGGTTAAACCCCGCGGATACACTTAGAAACGAATAATTAAGTATGCTAAAATATAACCTAACCCTCGTACTCAGAAGATTAAGAAAAGAAAGAGTTTTCACCTTGGTGAATGTACTCGGATTGACGGTTGGCTTAACAGCTTTCTTAATGATTGGCCTTTACATTAAGCATGAACTGAGTTTTGACAAGTTTCACAAGGATGCAGATAACATTTATATCATTGCTTCGAAATACAGAGACAGAGAATGGCGTGGGAGTATTGCCAGTGACTATGTTCAGTTTTTTAAAAATGATGTTGTTGGGTTGAATGATTTTTCAAGGGTGACTCCGAATTCTGGTAATCAGATGGTTCAGGTAGGAGGGAAAGAATTAAATGTGAGCGGAATCATTAATGTTGATAGTAATTTCTTTGATTTCTTTTCATTCAAGTTGATTTCAGGTGCTCCAAAATCAGTTTTCAGTAATACAAGTTCAGCAGTGATCAGCGTAGGCATGAGCCAAATTCTTTTTGGGGAAGAAAATCCAATTGGCGAGGAACTCTGGGTGGAAAAAGGCAAAAGAAAATATACAATAACAGGCGTTGCTGAAGATGCCCCTTTAAATAGCTCTTTCAATTACCAAATAGTAACCTTCGATGAAAACGGTTTTAAGAATAACTATGAAGAAACCTACGGCTTACAAACGGTACTTACTTATCTCAACCTCCAGTCTGATGCTTCTTTAGAAAAGGTAGGGGAGCAGATTACTGGAGCCAAGCTCAAGCCTCCTTATAGCTCAATGACAAGAGATGTTCAATATGCAGTGTTTCCCATGTTGGAGCAAAGGCTCTATGCCGACTATGATCAAACCTTTTTTAAAACCAATGACATTCGTTATCTACAGCTTTTTGGCGGCATTGGTTTAGTAGTTCTTTTATTGGCGATTATTAACTACATCAACTTAGTTACTACACAGTCGATTAGGAGGGGAAAAGAAATTGGTTTAAGAAAAGTAATTGGCGCAACGAAGTCTCAGCTGATGGTTTTTCAATTTGTAGAATCTATCGTAGTAGTTGTTTTCTCTTTCTTGTTGGCTTTTGCATGCACAGAAAGACTATTGCCCGTATTCAACGATTTACTTAATAAGGATATTACACTGCAATACTTCGGGGCAATTTTCTTTTTATGGGTGCTAGTAGCAGGGATACTTATTGGAATAATCTCTGGCCTTTACCCTGCATTACAGATGCATAAGGTTAACCCTATTAATACAGTTAAGTCTTCAGTGACTACTACAAAAGAGAAATCTATGTTTAGAAAAGTCTTGGTACTTTTTCAATTTACAGTTACAGCCATTCTCACCTGTTGTTTGAGTATTATGATCAATCAGATGAATTACCTCAAGCAAAAGGATTTAGGCTTCAATACAAATGCTATTATTTCTGTACCGCTTGATCGTGATTCAACGGAAGCCTTTTTGCCCTTGCAGCAAGAAATCCTAAAAATATCAGGTGTGCAGGACGCCAGTATCAGTGGTTTTAGACCAGGTGGGTACGCTTTCGTAACAGCGATGGATGCACCTAATAATAGAGGGGAGGGGGCTAATTCATTAGGAGGTGATGCTGTCTTTGGAGACCCGTCATTTATCAATATTATGGGCTTAGAAGTCCTTTGGCAAGAGAGTGAAAGCAGCATTTCAGATTTTAGTGAGGGTCAAGTCATTATCAATAGGTCTATGGCTAATGACTTAGGGGCTATGGAGCAACCCGAGGGCAAAAGAATTTACGGTTGGAGTGAAGAAGATGAAGGTAAACGCGTGGTGGCCATTGTGGAAGATTTCCACATTAAGTCTTTAAAAGATGCCATTGAACCACTTACAATCTATCCATTGGGAGATTGGGGTTCAGATAATATCTTGATTAAACTTGAGACTAAGGAGCTTTCAGAAACAATTGATCGATTGGCGGAGCCTTATGAAGAATATTTTGGAAGACCTTTTGAGTTTAGCTTCTTAAACGATCAAATCGCGGCTTTTTACAAAAAAGAAGAAGGGCAGTTCAAACTATTTCAAATCTTCTCCACATTAGCGATCTGTATCTCATTGATGGGACTGATTGCCTTAACGATCTATACTTTACAGCAAAAAAGAAAGGAAGTGAGCATTAGAAAAGTACTAGGTGCTTCTGTTCAAAGGCTTCTGGTTATGCTTAATAAAGAGTATTCAGCTTTAGTCTTAATCGCTTTTGTGATAGCTTCTCCGATAGCTTATTATGCCATGCAAGGGTGGTTGCAAGAGTTTGAATACAGAATCAGTTTAACTCCTTTCCTTTTTGTTGCTGTATTTGCTTCTTTTTTAATTCTGAGTTGGCTTGTCACAATTATTCAGTCACTGAAGGTGTCTAGTGAAAACCCGGCTGATGTGCTAAGGGAGGAATAAGCCTATTGTTTTTTCTTGTAAAGTCCATCAAAGCTAGCTGTCCAAGTCTTTCCGTTATCTGTAGAGTTTTCGAAGAGTTGGCGTACAGTTCCATCTTCGTTAAGTGTAAAGGTTAGTCGGGATAATGAGATGTTTCCTGAAGGCCCCATGAATTTACTCTCAAACTGAAGTAAGCCTGATTCTCTTTTGGTTTCGAGATAATTGTCGGTGTCGCCACTCGTACCAGCCCGGTGCTAATGCCATGTTTTGTCAATAGGAGTAGTAGTGGCTACAGGCTTTATCTTATGGTAAATTATACCAGAAAACTTGTAATTGACGGCCGGCAAGAGTCCAATCAAGCTTCGTGTGCTAAGAATAAAGGAGTCCTTACTTTGTTAAAAACTGGTCTTCAGTTCTAGGGTTTCACCGCCATAGATTGAGGTGTATTTAATTAATACGTTAATACCAAAGCGTTGAGGGTCAGAAGGAGCATTTATCATTTCGACAAAGACAATTTCTTTGTCCATTCTGAACGGTGAATTCTCTCCGATGTTTGTGGAGGTAACGCGCAGGTTTCTTATTTCTGCAGCATCTAAAACCGCATCCCAGTGGTTGTAAGTTTTACCTTTATAAGTTAGTTCTGTAGACTGTACTATTGCGGGGCCAATACCTTCATTCATTAAACTGAGACGCCATGTACTATCTGACACCCACCCAGAAAAGAAATTTAAATATGGCATTACACTGAGCTTGTTGTGCTGTTGGGAAATTCTTACCTGCCAAACAGATACTACAACTGCACAAACAGCAATAATGACTACCATTACTTGCGTGAGCTTCTCAGTTTTTGTCATTGCCATATAGGAAGATATAGAATATGAAAACATTAAAAAAGCCGAAACTGATGAGCTTCGGCTTTTTTAAGTGAAAATGGGTAATACTATTCCGTCTCTTCTGCACCAGGGCCTTTACGAAATAACTTTTTAAATGCTTGTTCTATTTCGTCAGCAGCAGATCTCAAATGGTGCTTTGCTTCTTCTATTTTGGGTTCATTTTTTAACTTGAAATCGGATATTCTCTCTTCGAGTTTATCTCGTTGAATTTTCAAGGCTTCAATGGTTTCTTCCATTTCTTCGCGCACTTCATCACTGGCGTCTTTCGCTTTATCAATTAGCTCATCAATTTTTTCTCTGAGTTCTTGCAGTATTTTATCACTATTCATTAGTTGCTCGGTCTAGTTTTGATTGTCGTTGTTACATTAATCCAGCATCCTACACGAATAGACTCACCTTCCTTTTTATTGGCTGTAAAAACATCAGACACCGTAGGAAATTGTTTTTTGGCCTCGGCCATTCCAGCAGTATTACCCGCTCTTTGGTAGAGGTCGTATGCCGCCATAAAGATGGATCTGTCGTCAATTTGGCTTTGCTTTTTAGAACAATCATCAAAGCTATTCATGTACATGTTGGCGATGTAGGTATAAGCCTCATTGGCCTTGGCAGGGTCAAGTTTTGCAGCTTCCATGGCGGCTGAGCGAGCTTCTGTTTTTTTGCCTTGCGCTAAATTCAATTGCGAGATGTTCATTTGAAGGTCGGCCTTCTTTTCATTATCGGTAGAGAGCTTCAAAGCTTCCATGTAAAATGCTGCTGCATTTTCATAGTCCTTCTTTCCAAATGCTCTTTGCGCTAATACTTTAGCAATGCCTTCGGTTGGCTCTTGCTTTTGAATGATCTTAGCGGCCACCTCAATGTATTTATTGTCACCACAACCTCTTTCTAAAAGTAGTCCAAAGACTTTTTTAGCCAAGTTTAAGTCATCTCCCAAATCTAACGGTGGTGCAAGGTTTTTTTCAATGAACTCGCAATTGAGGTCATTACCCATTGTTTGCGTTAGCAACCCATTTACGGCTGCCTTATAGCGGTCAAGCTTATCGGCATCTTCTCCTTCTGTAGCTTTAAGTTCGATGACGTTCATTACTTTGCTGTAAACATCGATTACCTGCTCGTTAGTGTATTCATTGCCATATGCTCTGTACCTTCTTACCATGTCCATGTAGGATACGATATTATTGTTGATTACTGCCTCAGGCTTCTCATAGACAACTCTATATGCCTCCATTCCGGCAGCGATTTTCTCCTTATCTGATTTCCAGTACTTATAATAACGATAGGCCTTGTTATTCTTTTCTCTGTCATTTAACCCATATATCTCTTCTTTCTTGTCATAAGAGATAATCATAGAGTCTAAGAACATATTTTTCTTATTCTCATCTGTGGCGGCTTCAGCCAGCTCTTCATATGCTTTATAGGCATTGATGTATAACCCGTCATAAAGATCAGGTACATTCTTCATCAACCAATTAAGTGCACTGGCGGCTTCTCTGTACCTATCAATTGATATGGCATCTACAGCAATAGCAAACCTTCTAGAGGCTTCTGATGCTAGGGCTGCATCAGCCGGCATTTTGAGCTCCTGCGCTTGTAATTGAAATGATTGGATTAATATAAATCCAAGTATAATGCGTTTTAAATATTTCATTTTTATTGTTTTATCACCCCGTTGCCGCGACTTTTACTCCTGTATGTTGGTGGCAAAGTACGACTAAACCATTGGTTCGTTTAGTTCAATTCATTAACAAATTGTTGCTTTTCTATCGGAAAGCAAACGCTTAATCACAGATTTAGTTTTTGTAGTGTTGATTTGACTATTCAAAAGTCAGCCTCAATTACTTGAACGAGTTCTAACTTTGGTCTTGACATTGATCCAACATGCTACCTCTATTGAGTCGTTTGCATATAAATCATAGTCAAAGGCTAAAGATTTGGTGGGGAATTGAGCCATAGCCGACTCCATTCCTGCTTCATCATTTGCCTTCTCAAACATGTCATAGGCTGCAAAGAAAACTGCGCGATCTTCCACAGGGTTATTTCCTAATGAGCACTCATTGAAGCTGTCCATATAGAGTTTTCCTATCAAAGAATAACCTTTCGCAGACTGCTCTGGGTTCAGTGCTATTGATGTCAATGCATTTTTGCGCGCTTCTGGTTTATTTAAGTTAATGCTGTGTAGCTGAGCGATATCAAAATGTATACTCGCCTTTTTTACATTGTCTGTTTCCAGTTTCAGCGCTTCTTTGTAGTTGGCTATCGCTTTTTCAAAGTTGCCATCAGCAGCATCATACTGTGCTAAAATTTTAAATAGGCCGGAGGTTGGCTCATTACGTGCTAAAACTGTTAATGCTTGCTGATATGTTTCCGTACGGCCGCATTTGGCTTCTAGCGTTAGACTCATTAATCGCTTAGATACTCTTACACTGTCACTTCGATTTAGACCTTCTGCTAGTCTAGTCATAGTTTCACAAGAGATATCCTCTCCCAGAAGTCTGACATAATAATTGTCAACCATTGACATGTATTTATCCATGCGCTTGGCATTGGTTGCCTTCTTTAAATCCACAACAGTTTTAATCTGGTCATAGATTTGATTGGCTTGTTGTGTTGGCACCGACTCTACCACATCATTGTACTGCTTCGCCATATAGATATATGGGACAATGTTATTGCTGATGACAGTTTCAGGTGATTGAAAAGCTTCAGAGAAAGCTTGAAATGCAGCTTCTGTCTTTTCAGGATTACTACGAAAGTGTTTATAGTATTTAAAAGCTAACCTGTTTTTGTCAGCCTCACTTAAGCCATAATGCTCTCTTTTAGACTCATAGGCGATAAGCATAGAGTCTAATAGACGGGATTTTTGACCAACATCCTTTATTTCATTTGCCTTAGCCTCGAAGGCTTTGATGGCATAGCTCTGAATACTTTCTGAAAAAGTAGGTGCATTTTTCAATAGCCAATGTAGCGCAGGAATTGCTTGATCATAATTTTCGAATTCCATGTTATCACTCGCGATAACATAGTTGTTTTTGATTTCTTGTTCTGTAACATCCTGTGCTAATGCACTTGTATATGTGATAGCCAGGACGAATAGAAAGGTATACTTAACTCTCATGGCATTTTAATTTAAGGTTCACATAGAAGATAGCCAAAAATATGCCAAACTACAACTATCTAGTTAGTTGATTTGTCAAAGAGTGGTTTGAATTCGAATTTTTCACCGTCAAAAAGCCCAAGGTCACTTAACTTTAATTTAGGGATTACTAACAGTGCCATGAACGATAATGTCATAAAAGGAGAGAGGAGCGTACTGCCCATATCTTTTGCCATCTTGTCGATTCTAGTGTATGCTTCAGCAACATGGTATCCATCTTCAGCAGACATGATGCCAGCTACTGGTAAGGCTAAAGTTTGTTGATCCGTATTCGTGACTGCGCTGACCCCACCTTTCGCTTCAATTATTAGGTTAATTGCCTTTACAATTGATGCGTCATCCACCCCAACGGCAATAATGTTATGGGAATCATGCCCGACTGAAGAGGCCAAAGCACCTGCTTTCAGGTTGAAATTCTTAATGAAGGCTATGGCTGGTTCAGCATTTCTGTAACGATTTACCACAACCATTTTGAGCATATCCTGATCAATATCAGAAATAGCGAAGCCTTCCTCATCAACACAGGTATTCAACGTTAAGCAGTTGGTGATGAGTTGACCATCTAGGGCTTCTATGACATTGACTTTTTTGGAGTCAGCCTTTACTCGAATGGAGGTAAGGTCAATTGGGTCACAATTAAACTGGTTAATAATTTCGTTTTGCACTTTCGGAATCAAAGTCTTTCCGTTTTGAGCGACCAATTCTCCATTGATATAAGTTGAAAGGATGTTAAATTCCTCGAGGTTGTCAGTGATAATAAAGTCAGCATAGTCTCCTTCCTGCAGGGCACCTACGTCTAAGTTGTAATGATCAATGGGGCCAATGCAGGCCGCATGGAGCACATCGAAAAGATCATACTCTTTTTGCAGCGTTCTCTTTACTAGCGCATTAATATGGCTTTGGACTAAATTGTCGGGGTGCTTATCATCTGAACAGAACATGAGCATTTCTGGATGCTCACCAAATAGTTCGACCAAAGCCTCAAAGTTTTTGGCAGCTGAACCTTCTCTAATGGCGATCTTCATGCCGTGTTTTAATTTGTCTCTGGCTTCATCAGCTGTGAAACATTCATGGTCAGTTGAGATGCCTGCTTTTATATATTGCTCGGCCTGTTTACCTCGTAGTCCTGGGGCATGACCATCGATAGGTTTGCCGAGCGTTTTGGCTATGTCGAGTTTTTCATAAACAGTTTCGTCATTATAAAGTACTCCGGGCCAATTCATCATTTCGGCCAAATACTTGATCTCAGGCTTTTTCAGAAGATATTCTACCTCATCAGATGTAATTTCTGCGCCAGCGGTTTCGAAGGTAGTTGCGGGAACACAGGAAGGGGCACCGAAATTGAATTTGAAATTGACCTGCTTGCCATTTTCAATCATATATTCTACTCCCTGTACACCAAGTACATTTCCGATTTCATGCGGATCTGAGACTGTGGCAACAGTGCCATGAACTACCGCCAACCTTGCAAACTCAGAAGGCACAAGCATAGAGCTTTCTACATGAACGTGGGCATCTATAAAGCCTGGGAGGATATATTGGTCAGCCGCATCATTTTTTTCTTCAATGGAAAGAATCCGACCATCTGAAATTTTGATTTCTCCTTTAAAGATTCTTCGGTTGCGAACGTCTACTATGTGGCCTGAAATTGTCATGATTATAAATTGCCTTGTTTATCCCTCTAAGTTCTGGCTTAAGATTTAAAACTTAAAGCTTTGATCTGTTACATTTGCCGAAAGTTTTAGAATGTCGAAAATCAACATTGCCATAGACGGTCTTTCGGGTTGTGGAAAGAGTAGCACTGCTAAAGCGGTTGCTAAATCACTGCATTACAAGTTTATTGATACAGGGGCTATGTATCGGGCAGTGACGCTCTATTTTCTTCAAAATAAAGTAGATTTTAGTGATCACGATCAAGTAATTGACGCTTTATCTCAAATTCATATTGATTTTAAGTTTAATCAAGAATCTCAGAAAAACGAAACCATTTTGAATCAACAAAATGTTGAGGAAGAAATAAGAAAAATGTACGTTTCAGAAATGGTGAGTCCCGTATCGGCCATTAAAGAGGTGCGTTTGGCTATGGTGGCACAGCAGCAGGAGATGGGTAAGCACAGAGGTGTGGTAATGGATGGAAGAGACATCGGTTCAGTAGTCTTTCCTGATGCGGAGCTTAAAGTTTTTATGACTGCCAGTACTGAAGTAAGGGCAAAGCGGAGACAAGAAGAATTACAGGCTAAAGGAGAAAAAGTAGCACTGCAAGATATAATGGACAACCTTGAATCGAGAGATCATCAAGATTCGACAAGAGCCGAAAGCCCCTTGATTAAAGTGGCCGATGCCGTTGAAATTGATACCTCACATTTGGAGTTCGAAGATCAAGTTCAAAAAGTGTTAAATTTGGCTAAGAATCGTATAGAGAAGTAGAAAAACGACAGGGATGCAAGTAACGATAGATCAGAATTCAGGGTATTGTTTTGGAGTAGAGTTTGCCATTCAGATGGCAGAAGACGAAATGGCTGACGGTGATCTTTATTGTTTGGGAGATATCGTGCATAATAGCATGGAAGTTAAACGCCTCACCGACCAAGGGCTACAGATTATAGATCGAGAACAACTTAAGGATATTAAGGATTCCAAAGTGCTTATTCGAGCACATGGTGAGCCACCAGAGACCTATCAAATGGCCCTTGAAAACAATATCGAGTTAATAGACGCGTCTTGCCCAGTGGTGTTAAAGCTTCAAAACAGAGTAAAATTAGCCTATGACAAGATCAATAAGGTTAATGGTCAAATAGTCATCTACGGAAAGACCGGCCATGCTGAGGTAATAGGCCTAACAGGTCAAACAAATAACAATGCCATTATTGTGATGGCAGATGAAGATCTAGAAAAGATAGACTTTAATCGACCCGTTACACTTTTTTCTCAAACAACTAAGAGCACTAAGGGGTTCTACAGAATACGATCAATGATCGAAGAAAAAATTCGTGAAGCGAAAGGCTCATTTGACGAGATTAACTTTACTGCCAACGATAGTATATGCAGGCAAGTGTCTAACCGAGAGCCTCAACTTCAGAAGTTTGCCAACGAGGTAGATGTGATAGTTTTTGTTAGTGGTAAAAAGAGCTCTAATGGAAAAGCACTCTACGGTGTTTGTAAACAAGAGAACAAGAGAAGTTATTTTGTTGAAAATGAAAGTGAAGTTGACTTGAGCTGGTTTAAACCAGAAGATAGAGTTGGGGTTTGCGGAGCAACTTCAACGCCCATGTGGTTAATGAAAAATGTTTCAGATCACATTGAGAAATCGTTCTTTGAAACTGTTACGGTATGAGATTTTACCGTAGCCAATTGAATAAAGAAATTTTAGGTTAAACTTGACTTTTAAAAAGGTCAGATTAACCCTTTTATATGAGTGCAAATGTATTATTTTTGCCTCGATTTTGATCAACCTTAGTGATTCGCAACTAAAAGAGTATGTCCAAAACTGTAAAGCTGAAAAAAGGCTTTGACATTAACCTAGCCGGTAAGGCTGAAAAGACAATCGCGAGTACCCCTCCTTCGGAAACGTTTGCTATAAAGCCGACCGATTTTATCGGTATGAAAAGACCTAAGCTCTTTGTAGCTGAAGGTGATACCGTGAAGGCTGGTACACCTGTGCTTTATGATAAGATGCAGGAAGATGTGATGGTTTGTTCTCCCGTAAGTGGTGAAATTGTCGAAGTGAAAAGAGGTGCCAAGAGAAAATTGTTAGAGATTAAGATCTTGGCAGACAAAGAAATTGAATACGAAACTTTCAAAACCTATAGCGATTCTGACTTGCGCAATCTTTCGAGAGAAGATGCTCAAGCTCAAATGACCAAAGGAGGAGTTTGGTCTAACTTGCTACAAAGACCTTACGGGGTTGTAGCCAATGAGGCCGATACTCCCAAAAGTATATTCATTTCTGCTTTCGATACCCATCCCTTATCTGCAGATATTGCCTTCACACTAAAAGATGATGAAGAAGCATTTAAAGCGGGTATTGAAATATTAAAGAAATTTACCGCTGGAAAGATTCATCTGAATCACGACCTCAACGGAGAAGTGTCTACTGTTTTTGCCAATGTAGAAGAAGTAGAAAATAATAAAATTAGCGGTCCTCACCCTGCAGGTAATGTAGGTATACAGATTCATCACCTTGACCCAATAGGGAAGGGCGAAGTTGTATGGACAATCACGCCTTATGGCGTTGCTCAAATCGGTAAGCTATTCTTGAAAGGTATCTATGACGCCTCAAGAGTTGTAGCAGTAGCTGGTTCGGAGCTGTCTAAGCCACAGTATTATAAAACCTATACCGGAGCAGCAATTAACAAGCTGGTTGATGGTAATCTCAAAAATGATCACGTCAGATTCATTTCTGGTAATGTTTTGACAGGTGAAAGAATCGAGAAAGACGGTTACTTAGGATATTACGATAATTTACTTTCGGTAATTCCTGAAGGCGACCACGCTGATTTCTTAGGATGGATTATGCCAAAGAAAGAAGTTTTGAGTTTCCACAGGGCATGGGGTCTTTTCTCTTTCTTGAACGGAAAGGATAAAGAGTATGTCTTAGATACCAATACCAATGGTGAGCCACGCGCATTTGTGCAAACTGGCACCTTTGAGAAGGTAACACCAATGGATATCTATCCTACTTATCTGGTTAAAGCGATTATGGCTGAGGACTTTGATAATATGGAAGCGCTCGGTATTTACGAAGTGGTAGAGGAAGATTTAGCGCTTTGCGAGTATGTTGATGTTTCGAAACATGACATCCAAGAAATAGTTAGAGAAGGGATTGAATTGATGCAAAACGGATAATCGGGATGAAGTTTTTACATAAAATTTTAGAAAAGCAGAGGCCAATGTTCGAAAAGGGTGGTAAGCTAGAAAAGCTATACTACCTTTTTGAAGCAGGTGAAACGTTTATGTTCTCACCAGCGAGTACTGCTGGTAATAAAGGTGTTCAGGTTAGAGATGCTATCGACTTGAAGAGAATGATGATGACGGTGGTAATCGCAATGATACCATGTCTCATTTGGGGTATCTTTAACGTAGGCTATCAACATCACATAGCAACTGGGGAGGCAACTTCGTTCTTCTCGGTTGATAACCTGTTGTTTGGTGCTCGTTGGGTATTACCGATCGTATTAGTGTCTTATGCCGCTGGTGGTCTTATTGAAGCAGTTTTTGCGGTCATCAGAAAGCACCCAATCAATGAAGGCTTCCTAGTAACAGGAATGCTGATTCCTCTAATTGTTCCTCCTACTATTCCTTTATGGCAAGTAGCCTTAGCAACTATTTTTGGAGTTGTTATCGGTAAAGAAATATTTGGTGGTACGGGTATGAATGTACTTAACGTTGCCATGACATCTAGAGCATTCTTATATTTCGCTTATCCTTTACAGATTTCAGGAGACGTTTGGACGCAGTTTGCAGGTGATACGGCAGTAGATGGTTACTCTGGAGCTACGGCTTTAGCAGTGGCGAATAATACATCCATTCAAGGAACTGAATCAGTTGTGGAGGGATTGAATCAAGCAAACAATATGTTAGCATCACCTTTTGGAGGCGATTTCTTTAGTTTTCAAAATATGATGATAGGAGGTATCCCAGGATCAATTGGAGAGACCTCTACTTTAATGGCCCTCATAGGAGCAGCTATTTTGATAGCAACTGGTGTAGGTAGCTGGAAGATTATAGTTAGCGTTTTTGCTGGCGCCTTTGCAATGGGTACAATATTTAACCTTGCAGGTGCAAATGAATTTATGCTTTTACCGGCTCATTATCATTTGGTCTTGGGCGGATTAGCATTCGGTGCGGTCTTTATGGCAACAGATCCAGTATCTGCTGCGCAGACCGAGACAGGAAAATGGATATATGGAGTGCTGATTGGTATGTTAACAGTGGTGATAAGGGTATTGAACCCCGCTTACCCTGAAGGTATCATGCTTGCCGTTCTGTTCATGAACGTATTCGCTCCATTGATTGACTTTTATGTAGTTGAAGCAAATAAGAAAAGGAGGTTAGCTCGTGCAGTCTAATAGATACATTATCATATTTTCGCTAGTACTGACAGCGGTGCTAGGAGGTTTACTTTCAGGCGTGTCGCAGGTTCTAGGACCAAAACAAAAAGAGGCTCAAGATTTAGATACTAAAAAGCAGATTCTTGGTGCCATCCCTTCGGAAAAAGAGGCTTTAGCCAACATGGAAGCCGAAGAGATTTTGGCGCGATACAATGAAGTAATCAATAGCGTAGTGACGGACTATCAAGGAAACTTGGTGGACACCAACGAGAAAGGTGGCCCAATGGTAGCTGAAGAAGTGAACATTGAGAAAAACTATAAAAAGCCAGTCGAAGACAGACTGTTTCCAGTGTTTAAGTATAGTGCTAATGGTGAAGAGTCATACATTCTTCCTGTGTTTGGTGCTGGTCTTTGGGATGCCATTTGGGGCTTTGTAGCCTTGAATCCTGATTTAAAAAGTGTGAAAGGTGTAAGCTTTGATCACAAAGGAGAAACTCCTGGCTTAGGAGCTAGAATAACGAGTGACGATATTCAAGCCCGCTACAGAGGAAAAGAACTCTACAACGATAATGGCGAGTTTGTGGCCATTACGATGGTGAAGGGTGAAAAAACACCTGAAGATAAATTAGGACCCAATAAGGTAGATGGTTTAGCAGGAGCAACGCTGACTGCCAATGGGGTAAATGATATGTTGATGAACTACATCACATACTATCAGAATTATTTTGACAAACAAGTGAAAGGTGGCGCCATGTCGCTGAACAACCAATAGAGATATGAGTACTGAAACTATAGAAGCACCGGTAGCTAAAGAATCAGAAGCTTTACTATCAAAACGAAGGAAAAAGTTTATAACTGACCCTTTGAATGACGATAACCCTATTACGGTTCAAGTATTAGGTATCTGTTCAGCACTTGCAGTAACTACACAGATGAAGCCAACCATGGTGATGGCACTGTCTGTGATCTTTGTAATGATCTTCTCTAACCTGATAATTTCTCTTTTAAGAAATGCCATTCCAGGTAGAGTAAGAATTATCGTTCAGTTGGCAATTGTAGCAACTTTGGTAACATTGGTTAATGAAGTATTGAAAGCCTACGCTTTTGACATCTATAAACAACTTTCCGTATTCATTGGACTCATCATTACAAACTGTATTGTGATGGGACGTTTGGAGGCATTTGCACTCGGCAATAAACCTTACGATTCAGTGCTAGATGGTTTAGGTTCAGGCTTAGGCTATTCTTGGATTATCCTTGCAGTGGCTTTCTTTAGAGAGCTATGGGGATCTGGAAAAGTATTTGGATATGACGTGATGGGCGCAATTGGCTTTGAAAGTTTTTCGGCTAACGGTCTAATGGTTTCTCCAGTAGGAGCGTTTATCGTACTCGGATTTATCATCTGGGTCCAGCGAGCGAAAACAGGATATGTAGAACATTAAGGAGTTAGGATCATGGATTTATTGAATTTAGGTATCAAATCAATTTTTATAGAGAACATGGTATTTTCCTATTTCCTAGGAATGTGCTCTTTTCTTGCTGTCTCAAAGAAAGTATCGACTGCTTTCGGACTTGGTTTAGCAGTAGTATTCGTATTGGGTATTACTGTACCGATGAACTGGTTATTGAACGAATATGTACTGAACGAAGGCGCATTGTCATGGCTAGGAGCCAACTTCGTTGAGATTGACTTGTCTTTCTTAAGGTTCATCATGTTCATCGCCATTATTGCAGCAATGGTGCAGCTCGTAGAGATGACCATTGAGAAGTTTTCTCCTGCGTTATATGGCTCTTTAGGTATTTTTCTGCCATTGATCGCGGTAAACTGCGCTATCTTGGGTTCTTCGCTTTTTATGGCGCAGAGAGACTATACAATCGGTGAGGCGACAGTTTTTGGATTCGGTTCAGGAACTGGTTTCTTCTTGGCGATTATTGCACTGGCAGCGATTAGAGAAAAATTAAGATATTCAAATGTACCTGATGGCTTAAAAGGACTTGGTATTACCATGTTCATCACGGGTTTGATGGGTATTGCATTTATGAGTTTCATGGGTATTTCCATTTAAGGAATTCCAATAGATATATAAAAGGGCTTCAATCTGAAGCCCTTTTTTTATGTTCTAGGCTGCATGGAAACTAATCGAATTCAAAGCTTGAGGACAAGACTTTGAATAAATAAAGTTTATAGTACACTAATAGATATGTGTCTGATGTTGCTTTTATGCTAGAGGATTACTTTGAAATCAACTAATTAAACTCCTTACCACATATTTTACATCTATAGACGCTTTTAAGGTAAATGGGGAAAACTGCGAATAAAAATGAAATTACAGCAGATAAAACTCCCTTTGGCCCTTTCATAGATTTGAACCCATTGTAGATCTCATTTGATTGGCACCTCGGGCATCGCATAATTTCCCCCTCTTCAGTGGTTAAAATACTTGAGGCCGTTTCATCAATTATTTTAAGAGCCTGGTGAACATCCAATGGGTGAATTTTTAGCTTTATTCCTCCGACAGTTACACTTAATAAGGGATTTAAGCCTACTATGTTTTCGTCAAACAAAACACAATTAATGCTCTCGCTTTCGAGTTTCGATTTAAGGATATGAGCTTCAATAAGGTTGTCGAAGGTTTTGATAGTTACTAATTCCAACGTCCACTTTGTTTAGGCATTAGTACTAAGTCTATGATTCAATGTGCCAGTCAAGTTTTAACTCTACAGTGCTTAATCCTTTTCTGGTGAGACCATTTCGTTAATCAAAACAGGCTTTCCGTAGCCTAATTCTTCTAATCTTTTCATCTGTGTTTTTGCATCTCCAACAACCAACCAGTACATTTTATCAGGATTCAGATATTCACCTGCAAGCCCTTGTATCTTATCAACTGTCATACCTCTCACTATCGCTTCACGATCTTTGATATAGTCATCATCCCAGCCAAAACGGCTGATACTTTGCAGCATACCAAGTTTGGAGCCAGCGGTTTCAAATGCCCGAGCATTACTCTTAATAAGAAAGCTTTGCGTTGTCTCTAAGTCTTTCGCTGAAAAGTCATTGGAGTAGTCGCTGAGGATGTCTTTTACGAGTTGACTAGATTCTAAGGTCACGTTGGTTCTTACGCCACTTGATATGGTGAACGATCCGGCTGCTTTTGTTCCTGAGAAGCCTGATCCTATGCCGTAGGTATATCCCTTGCCTTCTCTGAGTTGTTGTGTTAAACGCGAAGCAAAACCACCACCACCAAGGATGTAATTCATCACTACGGCAGGATAGTAATCTTCATCAGTAGCCGCTAATGCAGGGTAGCCTATACGCAGTACTGATTGTTTAGCGTTCGGTACGTCATAGAAGAACACTTGAGACTTCTCAGGAGCGCTAGGTGTTTCATATGTAGGAATCTCAACGGCTTTGGCTTCCCATTTACTTTGTAAGTCTTTTAGAGAATTCATTACTTCTTGCTGACTTATGTCACCAACAACATGCATTGTGGCTACGCTAGGCGAGATATTCTGCTCATAATAAGTTTTTAAGTCGTTTAGATTAATACTTTCCACAGATGTTTCTGAGCCTAATAAGTTTTTCGACCTAATGTTGTCTTGTCCATAGATAAGAATGTTGTAGGCATTGGTAGCAATGGCATTAGGGTTAGCCTCTTGCTGCTTGATAGCACTCATGACGCTTTGCTTTCTGAGCGTAAATTCTGATTCATCCCAACGCGGTTCTAGCAACATTTCTTTTACTAGATCCATCGTCTTTTGGTAATTCCTTTTTAAGGTGTTTCCAGAGACTGTGATTCGTTCGGTACTGGCATTTATATTAATGGAAGCGCCCAATTGAGCAATTGCCTCTTCTAATGCTTTCGGTGTTTTGTTTTGAGTTCCTTGTGTCATCAAGTTAGCAGTCAAGTTGGCTACGCCTACTTTGTTAATATCATCTAATAATAAGCCGCCCTCGATTGAAATATTAAACTGAACTAGGGGTACCTCATCATTTTCGATACCTAATACCTGCATGCCATTGCTTAATTCTGCTCTCCAAACTTCAGGAATGACTACTTCAGGTGCATCGCCATACGCTGGTTCTGTACTTCTATCGAAAGAAGAAGGGGTAGGCTCATACTCAGCTTGAATAGTGGCGTCAAAAGTTTCTTCCGCACCTTGCACTATTTTCTCTTCGACAACATTCGCTTTAACGGATCCGTCTAAAGCTTGCACAACCCTTCCTTTCGGTACCATACTGGTAGCAATGAAATTTTTACCCTTGATGTATTTGTCATAAACCGCCATCACTTCATCAGTGGTAACATCTAAAATATTCTGAACATCCTGCTTCACGAAACCTGGATCGTTTGCGAAAATATTATACTGAGCCAGTTGAAAACCTTTACCTAGTACACTACTTAGGCTATTGTAAAAGCCCGTTTCTTGGCCTGCTTTTATCCTTTCAAGGTCTTTTTGTGGAATTCCTTCATTTTCAAATTTGGTAAATGCCTCTTGGACGGCATCGGCTACCTGATCTAGGTTCTTGTCTGAAAAGGCACGTACTGACAATTGAAACTGACCGGCCAACTCTGAAGCCCTGTTTCCCATGCGTACACCAGAACTGAGCTTTTTGTCTTCGACTAATACTTGGTAAAATGGAGCTTGTTTTCCGCGCGACAGGTATTGGCCTAACACATTAAGGGCGTATGAGTCAGGGTGATATAACTCCACCGTAGGCCATACCATGGTGAGCTCTGGCAACCTTGCAAAGTTATCTTCGTGGTATAATTTTACAGTCTCTGTTACACGGCCCGATCGTTTTTCTAGACTTTTGATTTCTTCTCCGCGAGGTATTTCATCAAAATATTTCTTGACCCAAGTTTTGGCTTGGCCTATTTCAAAGTCGCCTGCAATAACTAAAGTGGTGTTGTTAGGAACATACCATTTTCTGAAAAACTGTTTTACGTCATTGAGTGTCGCTGCTTGCAAGTCGTCTAAGGAACCAATCACCTGCCAGTTGTAAGGGTGGTCATTTGGATACAACTGTTTATCTATGATGTAAGAAGTATGACCATAAGGTCGATTGTCAACACTTTGTCGTTTTTCGTTTTTCACAACTTGCTTTTCTTTGGCAAGCACGGGGTCAGTCACCGTATTTATGAACCAGCCTAACTTATCAGCCTCTGCCCATATCATTTTTTCTAGTGCATCTTTCGGTACAGTTTGGAAGTAATTCGTTCGGTCACGACTTGTAGACCCATTCGCACCAGAACCTCCAATACGGGCACTCATTTTATCCAGTCCCCCTTTACCGAGGTTTTCAGATTCAAGAAAGAGTAAGTGTTCAAAAAGGTGGGCAAAGCCTGTACGGCCTTCAATTTCCCTAGCAGAGCCCACATGAGCAGTTAAAGCAACAGCAACCACTGGGTCTGATTTATCAACATGAAGAATCACTTCAAGCCCATTATCGAGGGTAAACTTTTCATAATCGACTTTAAACTCAGGTTGATCGCTTGACTCAGGAGACTGGCAAGACCAAATGGCAAGACTAAAAAAGAGTGTAAATGAGAGATAGATTCGGAACCTTTTCATAGTTGACTTTTTACGATAGAACGATATTAGGTAATTAATGAATGACTCACAATGAACTTTATGTGAGCGCTATTGATAGTCAAACGATTTTGTCAATTATAAACTTTGAAGTCTATCAATCAAAAATCCCAGTGGGGAAGCCATCAATGCTTTCGGTGTTTTTCTGGGTCCAATAATCTTTCAATTCATCTTCGGACTTTTTCGATGCCCAGTCATTTAGTATCTCACGATCTTCCTTGAAGTCCATATAGGGCACCGCAAACCCACAAGATGTTTGTACGGAATCAATGTCTACCAAAAAGATATTTCTTGATCCAGGCAAACCGTTAAAATGGCCGATGTATTCTTCCCATTCAGCATCTTGCTGATGGATTGTCCTCGCAGAACCGTAAACTCTGAGAATTAACGGTTTCCCTTCAAAAGCACAGAACATTAAGGTAATGCGATTGACAAGTTTTAAATGAGCAGCCGTTTCATTGCCACTACCCGTTAGATTGAGCCAAGCAATTTTATTGGGTGCTAAAATGCGGAGAGCATCTGATCCTTTTGGCGATACATTTACGCGTCCTTCTTCTGCAGCAGTACCAGTAAAAAATATTTTTTGGGCTTGAATGAACTCAATTAATTGAGGTTCAAGCTGATCGTAAAACTTCGCCATAGGTTAGATGCTTAATGGAGAGGAAATTTAGTGGAAATATCTCTTTGTTTGCCTTTTAATCCGTTTTGCATTTAAAAACTAAAAAGAATTTTGAGCTATAAACACTTTAATTACTTTTGATCTCCTCGAAATTTAACACCAACATATGATCCAGCACGCTCATGTAATTGCCTCCGAACTTAACATCAGTTCTCAACAAGTAAGTGCTACCATCAGACTTTTGAATGAAGGAGGCACAGTGCCGTTTATTTCTAGGTACAGAAAGGAAGTAACGGGTAGTTTAGATGAGGTAGCAGTAGCTGCCATTAGAGATCGTGCTCAGCAACTTCAAGAATTGGACAAGAGGAAAGAAGCCATAATTAAATCACTGAAAGATCAGGAGAAGCTTACAACTGAGCTCGAAAAACAAGTAATGCAGGCGGAAAACATGGCACGGCTAGAAGATATTTACCTGCCTTATAAGCCAAAGCGAAAGACAAGAGCGAGTATGGCAAGAGAAAAAGGTTTAGAACCATTGGCCAAGCAACTCTTAGAACAAAAAACTTTTGACGTAAAGGGAGAAGCGACTAAATATATTGATGAAGAGAAAGGAGTGGCCGACATAGAGGCAGCCTTGCAAGGAGCACGTGATATCATTGCCGAGACCATCAACGAAAATGCTGAATTGCGTGATCGTATGCGGAGAATGTTCAATAGAACTGCGACTATAAAATCAAGGGTGATGCCGGGCAAGGAGGAAGCAGCTCAGAAGTATAAAGACTACTTTGACTGGGAAGAGCAACTCGCTAAATCACCTTCTCATAGGGTTTTAGCCATGAGGCGTGGTGAAGCTGAAATGCTCTTAATGTTGGACATCCTTCCTAAAGAAGATGAGGCCATTGCACTGATGGACAAACAGTTTCTCAAAGGCTCAGGAGAAGTGGGAAACCAAGTGAAGTTGGCCATCAGAGACTGTTACAAACGCCTTTTGAGTCCTTCTATGGAAACAGAAATTAGAATGACCTCCAAGAAAAAGGCAGATGCTGAGGCCATCGATGTGTTTGCCAAAAATCTCAAGGAATTATTGATGGCAGCACCGCTGGGAGAAAAGCGCGTGTTGGCCATTGACCCAGGGTTTCGTACAGGTTGTAAGGTGGTGTGTTTAGACAAACAAGGCAAACTGCTTCACTACGAGGCGATTTTTCCAAATGAACCCCAGAAACAAATTGCCAAATCATCAGCGGTTGTTTCGAACCTCGTCAGTAAGTTCAATATTGAAGCAATAGCCATTGGTAATGGTACAGCGAGTAGAGAAACAGAATCTTTTGTCAATGCGATCGGCCTGTCGAAAGAGGTAATGGTAGTGATGGTCAACGAGAGTGGTGCTTCGATCTACTCGGCTTCAGAAATCGCCAGAAATGAGTTTCCAAATGAAGATGTAACAGTGCGTGGTTCCGTTTCAATTGGAAGACGCTTGACAGATCCCCTGGCTGAGTTGGTTAAGCTTGATCCAAAATCGATAGGAGTAGGCCAATACCAGCATGATGTAGATCAGAGTGCCTTGAAAAACTCACTTGACGATGTTGTCATGAGTTGTGTGAATGCCGTGGGAGTGGAAGTGAATACTGCTTCCGAACAACTACTTACCTACGTCTCGGGCTTAGGACCCCAGTTGGCGAAGAATATTGTGGAATATCGCTATGCGAATGGTCCTTTTAAAGATAGGCAAGCCATTAAGAATGTGACAAGGCTTGGCGATAAGGCATATGAGCAAGCCGCAGGATTCTTGAGAATTAGGAATGCCGTAAACCCACTTGATCAGAGTGCCGTTCACCCTGAATCATATAAGTTGGTGCATCAAATGGCAAAGGATTTGAAAAGCACTGTTTCTGATTTAATTAAAAATGAGGAGCTCAGAAACCAGATCGACTTGAAGAAGTACGTAACCGAACAAGTTGGTTTACCTACGCTAACAGATATTGTTTCTGAGCTGGCTAAGCCCGGTCGTGATCCGAGAGAACAATTTGAAGCCTTTAGTTTTGCGGATGGTGTCCACAGTATGGAAGACTTGAGAGAAGGAATGAAGCTGCCAGGCATCGTAACGAATGTTACTAATTTCGGAGCTTTTGTAGACATAGGCGTGCATCAAGATGGATTGGTACACATTTCTGAAATGTCTGATACCTTCGTCAGTAACCCAGCTGAAATTCTATCGGTTCAGCAACAAGTAGAAGTGACAGTGACGGGAGTGGATATCGCTAGAAAGCGCATTTCACTTTCTATGAAGACAGGTGATAAGCCGAAGCCTAAGAAAAGAGAGAAACCAAAGCCACAAAGAAAGGAAAAGGCTCCTGAAACCGATATGGCCGCGAAGTTAGCTGCATTAAAAGGAAAGTTTGGTCAATAAGAGGCGGGAGTATTAGCCTCTTTCTGTTTCTTAAAATAGTAAGTCAATTTCCAGCCCATGCCCACACTTAATTCTGTAAAAGGGCCAGTTTTTTGAAATTGAAGATAGAATTCAGTATGTCTAAAATAGCGATCGACTTTTAAAGAATAACTCGTTAGGTCTTTGAAAAAAGTCACTTTAGGGTATAACCCAAGATTAAGAAAGCTAATTTCTTTTAGGTACCCAATAGTAATACCTCTACTTACCCTGTCTTCAATATTATCACTCAATTGAGTGTAGGTGATTTCATCGAATCCAATAGTTGGTCTGAAATTCCAAAAAATAGGAGAATTATGATTAATGTAAAGATCAAATTCGATAGACCTAATTAAATAAGAAAACTCATTCTGAAATGATAGAGAATAGCGGTTAAAGTTGATGTCTAAATTGAACCGTCCAGAACTAATTATTTCTAATAAACTAATACGTGCTTTCGAAAAAGTATTTTGTTTAAAGTTCGATTGGTAACTGAATGAACCTTCCAAAATCACATCATTGAATAAATTCGGAGATGATATAGATAATTCACCACCAACGGGCGTGTTGAATACGCCAGAATTTAGATTCAACTTTAATTTTTGTCTTCTAAAGAAGTGCTGGGTTCCTGCAGGTTTTATGAAAGTGTTGATTTGATGCCTTCCATTCACGCTGATTTCACGTGTGACATAACCAAGAAATGTCATTATTAAAACTGATTGTTCAGAACTTACAACTATCGTGAATTCCCCTTTATCATTTGTTTTTACAATGTTTAGAGAGTCTCCTTCTTCTTGAACAGTAACAGTGGGAAGGGGTAAAGAATCATCACTTCCAATGATCACTCCAGATACTTTGAACTGACTGTAAGCATGATTACCAGTTGAAGCTATGAGTAATAGAAATAATATTTTCTTTATCATCTTAAATAAGAACAATCAAAAGACTCAAACCCCTATTGACTATGACCTCTGACATAGTCAATCACAAAGTCTTTAGGGTATACATTCTCACTAGGGTCGTGTCCTTCGATAGGAATCTCATACATATTAAGCATGAACTGCATGGGGTAGTCAGGAGACTGATTTATACGCCTCCCTTTCTCGTTATCTATGAAGAAATCTACATACTCAGGTGTCCACTCGGCTGAGTATGTGTGGAATTCTTGGATATTCAAATCGAATTGATCCTCATAGAATTCATCTTTGATTTTTGGATCTCCAAAAGGGTGAAGGCCATAACCGATCACGGCTCCCTTGTTGGGTTGCTTAGCACCAATAATTTCTACTATACAAATCTCCGCAGAGCGTTCTGGTTTGTCTTCGAAACCAATCATCCACAAGGCTGCCACATTATCAATCCCTAGGTTCGGTACACGACACCTAATTTCAAAGACGCCATATTGAGGCGTATAGGTCCGCTGTTCTGGCTGAGCCTCACGAACCACCAATTGGTCTGAAAATCTATGTTGACCAAAACTACTTCCTACTGGGCCGGAGTACACCCCCGTTTGCAAGTTAGAAACTTTGACATTACCATTGAATTCGTTGCTCCAAGGGGATTGATTTTCGGTGATTTGAAGAATCAATTGATCGCCTTTTATTTCATAGTGAGGTTTCGTTTTCTCTCTAGAAGACCACTGAGGTAGGTAGGTTGGAATCCATAGTGCTTTGTTGAGTACAGGACTTGTGAAATCATCAAAAAATGTCTTTTGCTTCATTATCCTATTAGTGCCCGCTAAGATAAGGCGAGTGTTATAAGTGGTGCAAGTAAAGTCAGAATTCTGTATTAGATTAGAACATCGCAATTCTTGAAACCATGTTACGTAAAAAAACCAGTTTAGCCCTTCTCTCCTTAACCTTGTTAGCAGGAATTTTTGTAAGCTGCTCAAACCCTCAGCCCAAAGTCGAATCTATTGACCCCGAAGTTTATTGGGGAGAAAATCCTTGGCCGGAGATTAGAAAAAAACGCATCAACCAATTATTGCCTAAGGCCATGGAGGCCGCAGGAATTGACTGCTGGATGGTGATTTGCCGAGAAAATAATAATGACCCAATTGCCGATCATGTAGGGGGTGAGAATGCCGGTGGCACAGCCGCATTCATGTTTTATATAGATGATACAGGTTTTCATTCACGAGTTTACTCTCCATCAGGAGAAGCCACAGCATTGGATGATTTGGATATTCACGATGAGGTAGTCCCTGCAAGAGGAGGTGCAGTATCTATGGCTGTCGATTTTATTAAAGAGAGCGGCTTTAAGCAAGTTGCCGTTAATTCATCTACCTCTAATGCTATGGCTGATGGTTTATCCTATACCCAAAGACAGACCATTGAACGATTAATGGGTGAGGAGTCAGATAAACTCGTTTCGTCTACTGAGTTGATTTATGAGTGGTTATCGATCAAACTACCTGAGGAGATAGAAATACTTACTAAGGCAGCGGAATTAACTTCACTTTGGCAAATTGAAGCCTATGAGCAAGTGATACCCGGAAAGTCGACTGATGCAGAAATTGCTAAGTTTCTAAAGCAAAAGATGGCTGAGTATGGTGTAGCTGATGGTTGGGCTGCGGATCAGAATCCTAATGTTAACTCTGGGCCTGATAGGGGGCATTCACATGCCACCGATAAAGTGATAATGCCTGGAGACGTTATTCAAATCGACTTTGGTATCAAATTATACGATCGTTGGGTAAGTGACATTCAGCGTTTTGCTTATGTGTTGAAAGAAGGTGAGACCGCTGCACCGGAAGACATTCAATTCTATTGGAAGAGTAGTAAGGCAGGCAGCAGAGCTGCACTCGCAGCTATGAAGCCGGGGGTCACAGGGGCGAGTGTAGACAAAGCTCAACGCTTATTAATGCAAGCCGCTAAGTCTGAAAATGTACCTTGGAGTACGGGGCACCCTGTTGGCTATGTGGCACATGATGTTGGGCCGAGCCTAGGAGGAGGGATGTCTACTAGGATAAGACCATCTTCTGCTAAACTATTGAAGGAAGGGATGACTTTTGCCTTTGACGGGTTCCATGCATGGAAACGCGCAGATGGGACGGAAAAGACCATCTCTGTTGAAGAGATGGCCGTTATCACAGCAGATGGTGCTGAATATTTAATAGCACCGCAGGAAGATTTAATCCTTATTAAGTAAGGATCTGTGCTTAGTTATTCAAAAAGCTAATCGCCCTCTCCAAAGCTGCATCTCGTTTGGCAATATGATTTTCATAGGTTGACTTAACCACTATGTCTGGTTTAACACCATGACCGTAAAAGGCTGAGTTATCTACAGCAGAGTAATAGCGGATAACTGGTATATAGTAAGTCACCTTTGAATTAGGTAAGGTGATCTGATAGGAGAGCGCACTGTTGTTGCCATAATATCCACCACCTACTTCTCTACCAATGAAAGTAGCCCTATTGTTATAATGTAAGATAGCTGCCACATCTGCGGAGGTCGAGAAGGTATTGCCATCAGTCAAAACCACTAGTTCTCCAGTAAACGCATTCTTTCTTGACTTCTGCGTGGCTAAAGGCTTATGATAATTGAATGTGTAGAAACCAGGTTTTTTCTTGTCCTTTTTAAAAAGAACGCCAATCGTGTTATACCACTTCGTACTTGAATAGTCTTTGTATTTGAACTTGCTAGTCACCGCTTCCATTCTGTCGAAATATTCAAAATCTTCATTCATCAGGTATTGACAAAGAATAGCACCAAATACATCAGAGCCACCACCGTTTCCTCTCAGGTCTAATACTAGCTTATCAATACCCTCGGACTTTAGCTCTTCAAAAGTCTGCTTGAGGAATTTCTTGTACTTGATTTTATTGCTCTTTAACCAGCCTCTAGAAAACGTATTGAGGTCTATATAGCCGGTATTGTCTTCTAAGATTTTGAAACTTGCCAATGGCGTACTAGCAGTATTTCCATTAACGGGATAGCGTTCTTTTTGAATAGTACGATATGCAGCTTTTGTTACTCCCTTGAGTGTTACCGTCCGAAGTTCCTCAGAATTCGGTAAAGTATAAGTCACTGTAAAACGAGTTGTAGGACTGTAAAATGTTTGATAGAGTTTACTGAAATTCCTAGCTACAAAGAGACGTCTTCTTGTTAGATTATACCCATCAGAAGGAGCGTATTGTAATAAACCGTCAAACACCTCTTGTATAGACTCACCATTGAAACTGACGATTTGCGAACCACGAGGCATTACCTTGTTCTGCGTTAAATCTTGTAAAACCGTGAATTGAGAATCTTCAAAGTAAATGTTAATGGGTAGTGTATAGGCACTCGAGTCAAATCGATTTTGCCATAGTTTAGGTGTTTGCATCCAAGAATGTCCACAGTTAATGGCTGCATAAAACTCCTGTGTCAATGCGTAGAATTCTCGTACTGACAATTCGTCTTTAATCGCATGCTCAATCTTTTGAAACCTAGCTTCTACTTCTGCCGAATCGCTGTACCAATAAAGCCCAGGATGAATATCTTGAATAGAGTTCTTAAAGACTTTAAAATCTTCCTCCATTTGATTTGAGCTTAAATTGGTCTGGCTAATGCCAACTTGGAGCAGACCAAAGAAGAATGCGAAGATGAAATATAGTTTTCTGTTTTTGAATTGAGTTTTCATGGCATTGTAGATTTGCTCTTTCTATTGCCAATGCAATGCCAGATGCACTAAAGTATTAGTATTCAATAATTTAATTCGCTTTTTAATGAAAGGATTCTCTTTGTCTATTCCGATTTGAAACACTTCTTTGTTTCAAACCGGAACACTAAGAATGAAAAACCCGCTGCGGATCAATGCTTAATAAAGAATTAAAATGAATGGTTGAAGACGGGTGGTAAATCTAGCACTTCACCTAGTCACTCGTCTACCAAAGTCTTGACGGTATAGCACTATCCAGTCACTCCATCTCCATCGATATCTCTGCCTATTTCAGTTTCTAGGGCTTTTAGTGTTTTTATCAGTAGCACTTGCGTGTCGTGAAGTTCAGACTCTAGATGAGCCACTCTTTCTTCGAGGGTACTTGCACGATCCTTTTGTTCTTCAATTTGACTTTGTTGGATAAGATCCCAGAATAATCCCATGGTTGGTTTTGTTTAGTGTTTTTCGTTTTACGTAAGATAAGAAACGATTCTTTTCAATAAGATCAGGTGGGTTTTAAACTAGTTGAATGGCCTTGCTCACTGCTCAATTACAACTCGTGCGATTCTGACTTGCTAGGTTTGGGCTAAGAAAGTTGAGCATTAGATTTAGTCTTCAAGTTGAGCGGTCAAATCTTCATTATAACTTATTAGAGTTCTAATTCGCCCCAAAGACTCTTCCATATACTTAAACTCGATCACCATTGACTGATAGAAGTCGTCATCATCGAATAAGCGATTCGGATCAGATTGGTATTTAACATCCCACCTTCCATTCTCCTGTTTGGTAAAAACTCTCTTGAGGAAACCATTTTTTACTGCAACTTCTTCCGCGGCATTTCTTAACGGATCATATTCGTCAATAACCGCCTCTATAAATTTTACATTTCTTGGTAAAAACTGATTGTAGTACTTATTGATAGCATTTAGCAATATTTTGTCTGACATTTTGTTAATTCCTAAGGCGACTAGTGCTTGGTATGGACTTGTATCATAAGAGAAGACATAAGAACTTCTTGCCTTGCCAATCAACCCACCAAAATCTCTACCACGCGGTAATTCCCCTTTTTCTCTAAAATCAAAGAGCGATTGAATGGCACTGTCCTTTCCTAACAACCGATTTTCGAGCATCTTAAAGGTGCTGAGATCATCCTTAAGTGATATGAGCATCTCGTCAAGAATTTGATTCTCGATTGTTTTATCTTTTCTGGCCTCGTTCCAACCATTAATGCCAAGCGCCAACAGTATGCCTACCATGACTAGGACAATTTCTCCAACAGCATATTTTAAATAGCGGGTTGATTTCATTTCTTTTCGTCTAAGATTTCTAAGGAAGTTGAGCATATCATTTTAATTCTTCACTAAGCAGTGTTTTGACCCTTATTAAATTAGGTATGAAATTGTTAAAGGAACGCGATTGGATTGTTGCTCGACTTCTCAATTGATTCAATAAAATGAGAAAATCAGGTCTCTGTAATAAATCGGAAGGGAATTTTTGGAATATACTTCTTTGTCCGTTGACAATTTCGATAAACGGTGGTTCCATCATACCGAAGAACTTTGTCATTTGAGTCTTATAGTCCTGGTCGTAATAAACTATAAATTCTTTGTGTCTTGGGTATTCAAAATCATAAAGGTTAATAAGTTCCTTACGTAGCAAGTCGTTTTTGATTTTATCAACACCTGTTGCCTTCAGTGCTTCATAAGGCCCCGGATTGTATTGGTATATAATGCCAGTTGCCAAAAAATAGGATCTTCTTCTGCTTTGGTTATACAAGGAGTCAATAAACGGAGCTTTTTCGGCTATCAGCCTGAGCATTACCTCTATGGCCGAATCTAAACTGTTAAGTCGATTAATATTATTTTCGAAATAGTCTATGTCACTTTCAAGTGCGAGATGTATTTCGGTCAGCATTTTCTTTTCAAACTTACGCTCCTTTGAATTTTCGCTCCAATTGTTAATGCTCAGTGCAATAAGAATTCCAATCATCACCAGGAAAACTTCGCCAACGGCATACTTAAGGTATTTACCAGTTTTATTATCGATTTCTTTACGCCTAAGTTTTCTAAGGAAGTTGAGCATTTTCTTACCGTGTTAAGCTACTTGCTATTAATGAGTCTACTTTTTGAGATTCATTAAGGGTAAGTATGTAATTTTCATAATTACTAGCTGCCATGCTCTCTAAAATCACTAATCGATTGATGAACACAGGGTCTCTCAGAACTGAGTGGTCTATTATCTGGCCACTGACCATATTAAAGGCTTTTTCTATATATGGCCAAGTGTTATCCATTTGATAATTATAGGTAAACTCAGAGGCTTTCTGAAAAGTGTCAAGGTGGTCTTTTAATCCAAGTAGGCTAGTAGCCAATTCGCTGGACTCGTCTTCAGAACTACTAATGTATTTTTGTAAATATTGAGTTGAAAAAACGTACATACCCATTTGAATTATATCATACATTAATTCTTCTACCTCTTCGTCTATTTTTTTGCTTCTGGGTTGGCTTAAAGCCCTATACATTGCAGTAACATGCTTCTCTTTATTTGTTAAAATGTCATTGCTCTCGCTTAAGAAGCCAATATTATATTGGTTCTCTTCTTGAACCTTTTTCAATAATGCACTTTCTCTTTGAGCGATTTTCTGGTTGTCATTCCAATTGTTCAAACTGAGGGCGATCAATATGCCGATCACAACCAACACGATTTCGCCAACAGCGTATTTGACGTATTTACCACTGCTTTTATTCATTTCTTTTCGTCTAAGGTTGCGGAGGAAGTTGAGCATGAGCTAATTTAATTGAGTATTCCAATTATACTGACTGCTTTGATTATATTTTCTTTGAGAGTGATGCCGCAAAGATCGAAGAAGTGTCTGTTAATCGAAGCTCATCTAAAGACCTTGTACCCATCTCACTCAGAAAGTAAATTGTTGAAATTCAAGTGTTTTGGTTTGCTGCCTAGACGCTGAGCCAATAAGAAAGCACATATCTACTGAAAATGCAAAACGACCACTTTTCAACCTTACAGCCCAAATAGCCTTTTGTTCATTTGAAATGGAGTGATCTGTTCTTTAATGATGGTTTGATTGTGCTGGGGGTGCATCGGGTTCAATAAGTAGTTAAACTCATCGGGTACAATGGCTGAGGGAACTTTTAAAATATAGCTTTGAGAATGCTCAGAGAAAGCTAGGCCTAGTTGCTGAGTAGAAAATGGCTCATAAGATTTTTCCTTCCAGTCTTTTGGGAGTTCATTTTTTGCAACTTCTTGAATAGTGCTATCTGCTGGGGTTTCGATTTTGCTTAGGCAGATAGAGGTGGTTTGCATCACATGGAAATTGTGCGCTAAGTACTCTAGGCAAGCCAAAGAGATGCTACCTGCGGTATAGAGTAAATTTACCCCTCTTGGGTTCCATCGACCGCCATATAGGCCCGCACCCGTTCCTGAGAGATCGTTTGAGTACTTAATGCTACTGATGCGATAAATGATCATTAGGCCAACACGCCATGTTCCATACGGCCTATTTCATCCATTAGCCTGCGGATGCCAAAACTATTGGACAATAAAGACTTAGGAGTAATGCCACCAATCGCTATGTTTTCAGTATTCATCCAATGATGAAAACCCTCTCCGAAAGCTTTTAACCCAGTATTATAGACTTGCTCTATTTCAAGTACTTTCTCTGTTACATTGGAGTTAAACTGGCTTTTACGCTTGTAGGTGTCAATGGAAATTGGAATGATATCAATTAGCTCATTGATGCTGAGCTTAGAAACACCCAGCACGTGTTTAATGTAATCTTTGGATATGCTTTGCTGGGCAAGTGCGTAGTAATTAGCTTGTCCATAGACCGCCACTGGCTCATTTAGAATTAGAGAGGGGTCTGAAGGGGTGTATGCTTTTGCCATATTGATGGTGCTTTTTTACACTTTTTTATGTGTAATTATACGCATTAAATTCTACCTTGTTTCAGTTTACATAAATTATCTCTACTGTCTTTCGTTAAAATAGTAGCAGTCAGACTGTTTCATAGTGTGCTACGGACGTATCAAAGGAGACCATCATCCGTTGTGCTTCTTCGGGTACCATGGCCACGGAGATGTCATCTCCGGCAAATGATTTGATTGATTCTTCGTCTTTCCAAAGTGTGCTGACTTGAAACTCTAAACCACTTTGAGTCTTTCTCTTGTAGATATCAGCCTTCACAAAACCAGGTAAGACTTTTGCTTCAGCGAAGACAACTTCATGGAGAAACTTAATATACCGATCATGCGCTTCTTCTTTTAAAATGCACTTCCATTGTCTAGAAATCATAGGGTCAAATTTAATACGAGTCAGTGCCTTTAGTCAATAGCGTATAATTTAAAATATGGTTGTATTCATTGACTTGTAGGGATTTTAGAACACTCAAATTGCAGAGGTAGTAAAGTGTTCATGTACCACCATGGCAGTTGACGAATTTAAATTCCTTTGAAGGCCCGATAGGTTTCAAAGGAACTCTATTAGCATAAGGGTGAATTGTAAGTATTAAGGGTTAGTCTCCTTAATTTAGTTGAATAAAGAAGCCGCCCCGACTTGTCGGAGCGGCTCTTTCATTTTTATATTAAAAAGCTTATTTCTTAATACCAGGGACGTCTTTTGGGGCATAATCCTGCCACCAGAACTTTGGCATTTTCTTTTGTGCAGGATGAACCTCATCCAAAGTATTGCCTTCGTAAAGTCTACCATTGAACATTACATGACTAATGTCTTTCGAGTTCTTAATGTTGTCTAGTGGGTTGCTATTCAGAATAAGAAGATCAGCTAGTTTGCCCACCTCTAAACTCCCTAAATCCTGCTCTAAGCCGATCGCCTCAGCACCAATAATAGTAGCGACTCTTAGTGCATCATACTCCTTCATTCCGCCAGACTGTACAGCCCAAAGCTCCCAGTGATAGCCTAAGCCTTGTAATTGACCATGGCTACCCACGCCAGCACGTCCACCAGCTTCAACTAAGTCTTTGGCAAATGTAGATTGCTCTACATGCACATACTCATCTTCCATAAACCACCCTGCATTGCGCCTTCTTGTACGAGAGTCTAAGTTCCAATGTGGCATAAAGTGAGTCAACTTCGGATCAGCATGAGGGTTCTCTGTGGCATAGAAGTAGTTCTCCGTCCAAGGTCCTCCATAAGCTACCAAAAGGGTAGGCGTATAAACTGTTCTCGAAAAAGCTACCATGTCTATCACATCCTTATACAAAGGGAAAATAGGGAAGGAGTGCTCGTGACCAGGATAACCATCAATTACTTGTGTTAAGTTATTCTTGAAGTCAAGACCGCCTTCAGTCGTAGGCATAATACTTTGTTCGCGAGCAGCTTGAATGATCCACTGTCTTTGTTGACGATTTCCCGCACCATACATTTTAACAGTCTTAGTGTTGTAATATGAGCTGTAACGCGTCATTACTTTACGTGCATGCTCCAAACTGCTTACATTCTCACTACCAAAAATACCCGGACCTGTAGAGTAAATTCTTGGGCCGATTAATTTACCCGCATCCACTAAATCACCATAAGTAAGCACATCAGTTGTGGCTGTTTGTGGGTCACGTGTGGTGGTCACACCAAAAGCAAGGTTGGTTAAATAAGGCCAGAATTGTCCACGGTGCAAGTTCACAGGATGACGGAAGTGAGAATGCGTATCTACATAACCAGGCACGATTGTTTTGCCTGTAGCATCAATCACTTTAACCCTTCGGCCAACTTGAATATTCTTACCAATCTCTTTGATGCGATTGTTTTCGATCAAAATATCAGTGCCTTCTAACACTTCATTGTTCTTCATTGTCAGCAGGCGTGCGTTCTTAAGCAAGATGGTTCCTTTCGGAATATCACGATCTGCCTTTACTTCAATTCTGCGTTCTGTAGGTTCGTAGTTTTTAGGTTTGTCGTCTTTTTCTTCTTCATCGGTTTCTTCTTCGGCATCTTCTTTTTCTTCTTTATCGGCTTCTTTCTCAGCTTTTGCGTCAGCGGCTTTCTGTACATCAAAGGCCTTGGCATCACTTAGGTTGTAAGCTACATGCGCATTACCAACTGCCCAGTGCACTACATTGCTATCCCAGCCCCATGCTGGAAATTGGCCACCAATATCTGTAAGCTTCCGTGAAGGGAAGGCTGCATTTTTGGCATTAGCTACTGAAATAGTAGGTGCCTCTGCACTCACTTGTGGTACGGTAACCACAAACAAATCCATACCGATCGCTGCTAATGCCTGATCTCCTTCTCTTGCCATTTTAATCCAAGAGGCTCTTGGTGCGTTGGAAGAACCAGCAGCAGCTTTTCCTCTTACTTGCACATGCGCTTTCTCGTCAGTACCATCCCACCTGATAGAGAGCAAACCGCTTCGGCTTGATAAATAGATGCGCTCAGAGTTTTTAACAAAGTGTGGATTAGAGCGGCCATTAGTATAGCTAATGAAGTTATTACCGGAGCCATCGGCAGAAACCCATATTAAGTCACTTGTTCCTCTAAAGGCAGTTCTTTGAAGCGCATTTCTGAAATCTTCAGACTGCCCTTTGATCAACACGATTTTAGAACCATCGTTACTCCAAACAGGACTTTGGAATACACCGTCCTCTTGATTGAGCTGGGTCAGGTTGCTACCATTTGGTCTTACTTTGTAGACTTTTCCGCCTTCAGCTTGCCAAGTCACAAACGCAATCCATTGGCCATCAGGAGACCAGACTGGTTCGGCCTGAGTTTCGTTGAGCTCGATGAGTTTCTTCGGTGTACCGTTTGGTAGATCCACCAAATAAACTTCATTCAGCGCTGTAAAAGCTAGCTGTTTCCCATCAGGCGATGGTGCTACGTCTCTAATTTGCGTAACCGTAAACTGAGGTTCATCAGAAATAGGGTAGTCAAAATCTAGCTCTGGGCCCAATTCAATTTGACTATTTACGCGAAACGGTATTTCGGTTGCCTTTTTGGTGGCTACATCGATTTTGTGAATTTTACCTCCATAGGAAATTACAATGCTTTTGTCATCTGGTGTCCATGAAAAACCTGGAAGTACATCTCTTGAAGCCCTCGATTCTTGGTCGTCATGTTGGACAGGGTAGGCCAACCAGCTTTCATTCCCCGTTTCAATATTTCTTAGAATCAATCCTGTATGTGTTTCATGACGAGTAGCGTAAGCCAGCCATTTACCATTATGACTTGGTGTAGGTCTGAAAGCAGAACCATAGCGAGAGGTTTGGGTGATCATTTCTCCAGTTACGCGATCGTACCTCGAGATCTGATATTGAGGCATTGGTGCGTTATAGGTAGAAGATCCACTTCTTCTTGAAAACCACACGAACTGATCGTCATTGCTAAAGGCACCTTCGAGCATTCTAAGGTTGTTTGGTTCCTTTACCATCGCAGTACCAGAACCACCATCTACATGGTAAAGCCATAATTTATGCGAGCTACTGGCTTGCTTAGAGGCGATCATGTATTTTCCGTCAGGCGTCCATTCTGGGCCTTGGTATCTGCTGGTATTGCCCTTTGTGATTTGCTTCTTCTCTTTGTCTTCAAGGTTGAGGGTCCAGACGTTTTCTCCTCCTGACTCATCAGAAATGAAGATGATTTTCTTTCCGTCAGGGCTAAAACGAGGCTGTGCATCGAACTGCATACCTTCCGTTAGCTGAGTAGCATTACCACCTTTGATGGGGATGGTGTAGATGTCTCCCAAAAAGTCGAATACAATGGTCTTTCCATCGGGACTTACATCTAGGGCTATCCAAGAACCTTCAGACAAGTCAAACTCAAAGGTTCTTCCTGCTTCTAGGGGTAAGTTTTTGTTCTTTTTGGCTTTGGCAGGAGCATCTTGGGCCATTGCCGTAAAAGAGAAGGTCAAGGCCAGTGCGGCCATGATTAGCTTTTTCATAGTTGATTGGTTGTTTTAATTGATGTTATCAATCTAGCAGTATAAATACGGAAGACAAAAAGGTTTAGGATGGGAGGTGTTAAATGGGTGTCTCGTCCTAAAATACTACCCCATCAGAGTCTTCTGTAAGAGACTCTGATGAAATACCTCAAGGGCTTTATGAGCTTAATTATTATTAATGCCTTTTAATTCATTCTAGAGTCGTTAATCAATATCTTGGGTCAAGCAAAAGAGCAAATCATATGAGAAAGTTTTATCCCAAAGTAAGCAAGTTCCAAAAGGGCACAGGCTGCAATTTCAAAGTACTGATGATAGCCGTTGTGGTGTGGGCTGTATACGAAGTAGTCATTCCATTCGTATAGTCAGTCAACTCACGTTAACCATCAGAGTCTTCCACAGGCGACTCTGATGAAGAATGCTTACGTTACCATCTCCAGTAGCTTATTGATGGTGTTCAGGTTTCGGGCCGTCATGGTGACATCCTTGAAAGTCCTTCCCATTTTTTCGGCAAGCTTTGATCTACCAATCCCATCAGGGGCATACAGATAAAATACCTTGTCGATGAGTTGAAACTCCTCAGAAGGTGCCTTTAATTCATCCAAGAAGTCATAATCGACTGATTGAGGGACTTGGTCACAGAAGAAGAAGTGTACCGTTTTACCAATATCGGTTTGGTATGGACAGTTCGTTGCAGCTTCTTTCAGTTCCGCTGCACTTAAGATGAACACTGAGGGCTTGAAACCGAACTTTCCTTCGATGAGCACTTCGATCTCGTCAGATGGCTTTGCCACACTTTTGAAAACCACATTGCCACTTTGGATATAGGTTTTAACATCAGAAAAACCGTTCGTTTCCATGAGACTAGTAAGCTCTTTCATGGGCAGTATGTGCTTTCCACCTACGTTAATGCCTCGTAATAATGCTATCCAAGTCTCCATAGTTGAAGGTCAATAGATTCTATCGACTTCGCAAGAGTATAAACGATACCGAGGAGGCTCATCACCATCAGAGTCTTCCGTAGGAGACTCTGATGAAGTGTAGTTTTTTCATGGATATTTATTTGTTGTTGATAATACTAACAATGGCAGGTAGGTTTATCAGAATGATTCAAGTAATTCTTTCGACACAAGACTTTTAAGAGTCTTATATTTTGTCCGTCCTAAGTCAGTTGATCTTAAAATGGCAGTCTTATCACTGTAAAGTTCATGTTCGTTAAATGAAGCCTGAACTCTTGCCCAATCACAGAAAGCAAGGTACTGATGGTCAGGAGTGCGATTGATTATAAGGTTATACCTTTTCATTTCTTTATAGAAGAGAGAGCCAAATGAAAAGTCTAAGTAAATATCTAGAATTGGTTGAAGGTCATAATCTACTTCTTGAGATGATAGAATCAGACTAACCTCTTCCAAAATTCTAAGGAACTCCTCTCTGTTTTCATCGGCCTCTATTTCAATGCCGATTTCATGGTTATTTATTTGAGAGTACTCATAAAGGTTCATAGACGAAATAAGGCTCCGTCTTTCATTTATATAGATTTTTGCATGTAAGTTTTCTATGGGTATTAGATTAACATTGGGGTACTTAACTAACCAATCATTTTCATCTGTTTTAAGGTTGTTTTCTCTATACAAGAATAAAACTTGATCGATGTTTTCAAACGAATTAGACATCTTGGCTTTTAACCTTTTGTTTAGCTTCAGATAGGGAGAAACAATAATCAAGAAAGATGATTCTTCTCCAATTAGCTTTTCGAGGTTGAAAGATAATTCCGTTGTTCCGTAGATGTTCATTGGGTTAATCTTGCTGAGTGGTTTACAAATCTTATTTAATCATGCGTCTTTGCCGAACCAGAAACCAGTCGATTGATCTCTTTAAGCTCTTTCTCCGTTAGGTCACGCCATTTGCCAACAGGAACATCAAGGCCCACATTCATAATGCGAGTTCGCTTTAGTTTGGTCACGCGATAGCCCAAATACTCACACATTCTTCTGATTTGACGATTCAAGCCTTGTGTTAGAACGATTCTGAACCTGAAGTCACTCAATACTTCGACTTCGCACTTTCTGGTGACAGTATCGAGAATGGGTATGCCATTGCTCATCTTTTTGGCGAAGTCCGGACGGATGCGCTTGTTCACTGTGACCATGTATTCCTTTTCGTGATGATTTCGAGCACGAAGAATCTTATTGACAATGTCTCCGTCATCGGTCAGAAAAATCAATCCCTCACTGGGTTTGTCCAATCGGCCAATCGGGAAGATACGCGAAGGGTAATTGATGAAATCAATGATATTATCCTTCTCAACGCCTACATCTGTCGTACATACAATGCCAACAGGTTTGTTGAAGGCGATATAAACATTCTTCTTAGCCTTGGGCTCAGAGATCAATTGACCATTCACATGGACTTCATCACCCTCAACTATCTTAGTGCCCATTTCAGGGACCTTGCCATTGATAGTGACTTTGCCTTGTTCTATGAGTTTGTCTGCTGCCCTTCGAGAGCAATAGCCGACTTCACTAAGGTATTTGTTGATACGGGTGGACTTGGTTTCTGACATGTAATGAATCTGCATCAAAAATAATGGTTTCTTACCGACTGTGTCTGATGAGTGGATGTGTTTATCATCTGATTTTTGGTAGCTTGAGATTCAACTTTACTTTTTATGGATCAATTATCAACGATTATACTGGCAGCTTCCTTGTTCATTATCATGCTAGGCATGGGGCTTTCCCTCGTTACCGATGACTTTAAACGTGTATTAGTTTACCCCAAAGCGGTTATTGTTGGACTGGTCAGTCAATTGGTATTACTACCCCTCATTGGTTTTGGCATTGCTTCATTGTTTGATCTCAGGCCTGAGATTGCTGTCGGTATTATGATTCTGGCTGCTTGTCCTGGCGGACCGACCTCCAATCTGATCGCGCACATGGCAAAAGGCAATACGGCTTTGTCCGTGACATTGACTGCCTTTAGTAGCTTCATTACTATCCTCACCATTCCCTTTATAGTGAACATTGCCTTGGAACAGTTTATGGATAAGAGTGAATTGATCAAGCTTGATGTGGTTCAAACCATTCTACAAGTCATGGTCATCATTATCATTCCTATCATCATCGGTATGATGATTCGTAAGTATAAGACAGCTTTCGCCCACAAAATGGAAAAACCTGTGCGGATCGCTTCGGGCGTGGTGATTATGCTAGTAATTGTTGGCCTGTGTATTAAGGAAAAAGACAACATGATTCCTTATTTGCAGGAAGCAGGTTTAGTAGCCTTAGTGCTTAATGTAGTGACAATGTTCATTGGCTATCGCGTAGCCAAGCTCTTTAACCTAAATGACAAAGCTGCAATTTCTATTTCCATTGAGTCGGGTATTCAGAACGGCACCTTGGCCATCTCCATAGCCGTAGTACTGCTCAATAACTCAGAGTTTGCCATTGCACCTGCCGTTTATGGTCTGTTGATGTTCTTAACAGGGGGCGTAGTAGTGTATTGGGCGAATCAGAAGTTTGCCAAGTTCAAGCAATCAGTGTAACAGATACTGGGTCTAGTATGTGCACTGCCGTAAATGCGTTAAGAAATTCACTGTGTAGAGAGGTTAAAAAATCTTCTATGTCTGAGCGCAGCGAGTTTGAAGGTTTTGAGCGGTAAACCATTGAATTTTAGTCATTTTCGACACAGCCTTGAATTTTTTTGCTTCGTTTTTGGTTCAAGCCAAAAATGAAGGGAGATCTATTTTAATGCACCAAATCAACAAATAGGAACCCTATTTAACACCTTTAGAAAGTGCTACCATGGCCGCTCTGGTTTCTCCATTTTACAATTACTTGTTCAAAATTGTGGTTCCGTATGGGCATTGGCGTAAATGCGTTAAGAAATTCACTGGGTAGAGCGGTTAAAAAATCTTCTATGTCTGAGCGCAGCGAGTTTGAAGGTTTTGAGCGGTAAACCCTTGAATTTTAGTCATTTTCGACACCGCCTTGAATTTTTTGCTTCGTTTTTGGTTCAAGCCAAAAATGAAGAGACACACATACCCCTAATCAATAAAGAGAAACAATATTTAACTCCTTAGGAAAGTGCCACGATGGCCGTACTGGCTTCTCCATTTTACAATTACTTGTTCAAAATTGTGGTTCCGTATGGGCATTGGCGTAAATGCGTTAAGAAATTCAATGGGTAGCGCGGTTAAAAAATCTTCCATGTCTGAGCGCAGCGAGTTTGAAGGTTTTGAGCGATAAACCCTTGAATTTTAGTCATTTTCGACACCGCCTTGAATTTTTTGCTTCGTTTTTGGTTCAAGCCAAAAATGAAGGGAGATTGGTTTTAATACACCAAATTAACAAATAGGAATCCTATTTAACACCTTTAGAAAGTGCCACCATGGCCGCTCTGGCTTCTCCAGCATTACTAATCGCTTGGTCAAAAGTAAACCTAACCTTTTGCTCGTTGACAAATACATCAAAGCCGAAACTGTCTATGCCAGCCATCCGAACAGTTTCTTCAGGCGCAATTTCCATCTGCTTGTAAAAGGTGGAATAACGTATAAGTTCCTTATGATGATCGGCATTCATGTGGTCAACAATGCTAACCTCTTCCTCTCCGTGAAAAGGATTTTTGATAAGAAAGTCTGAAACTTCTAGCCAATGTATTGCGCCAAAACCTCCGATAAATCTGATGGCAACCGGACGTAGTCGATAGAAGGAAAAGTTATGCGTTTGACTGTAAGCTTTCGACTTTGGGAAATGTCTATAATAGCGCTCACTGACATCTTCTTCATCCGTTATAGCTTCCATATTGCCGATAACTGTGAGTCTGCCATTGGCTTGTACGTCTGTGTTTTCTGAAATCACCGTGATAGAACAGCGACTATCGTGGACTATGTTCTTTGTGTGCTCCGCAATGGTAGAGATAAGGATAACGGGCATGCCTTCGCCATCGAGGCAGTAGGGGACAACCGAGCCAAAAGGGAACCCTCCTAATTTTAAGGAAAGAGTAGAAAGGATTCCAAAGTCTTTTGCGTTTAATAATTTTCGGGCGTTATCAATGGATTCTTGCATCATCAGCTTATTCAAAGGGCTAAAAAAAAGAGATTGCACTCAACCTAGCTATACTAGGATCAAGTGCAATCTCCGTAATTTAGTAAACCTAAAGCTTATTTATTTTTAATCTTTTCACCTCGAACAGGAGAGTAGTCTTTCTTTAGCTCTCCATTCACGAGAATCTCTGCAAAGAAGCTTTTAGCACCCGTGGCATTGATCATATTCTCCACATTCTGAATATGAAAGTGAAGGTGTGGTTCCGAAGAGTTTCCAGAGTTTCCTGTGAGTCCTAATAACTCACCCTGTCGTACTTGCTGACCTTGTTTCACTACAATAGAGTGCTGCTTAAAATGGGCAAAGAAAAGGTATTCGTCATTGGGAGTTTTGATGATAACGGTATTGCCAGGGACATAAACTGGGTTCAGCTGTCCTGGGACATTGTCTTTGACGCCATCTACTACCAGTACCACCTCGCCAGCAGCAGGAGCAATGAGCTCTTTTCCGAAGACGTAATAGTCTTCATTGGTGCGACCATCTGTTTTAAAGGATTGTCCTTTTTCGTCTCTAATGACTATGTCGAAAGCGCCCTTTTGTGCCTCTGTTGTCACGTGATAATTCTGTTCTTCAGTATCACCACCCCAGAATACCGTCCACTCTTCTTTGAATGGCAGTATTAGCGGAGTTGTGTTACGTTCCAATGTCGCTGTTTCTAATTCTTCTTGATGAGGAATTACTTGCAGGCCGTTGATTTTAGCATCTCCGTCTACGGAAAGGTTAATTCCGAAAACGCCACGGTCGAAAGTTGTTTTGTAGTAGGCTACCGTTCCATTGGAATACCTCATAAATTCTTGACTTTTTATTTTGCCGGTTTGCCCTTTTAGTCCGCTCAGAAAATTGTTAAGTGCATCTTGAGGTACCGCTTGCTTCATCTGAGGGTTGAACATGGCGAAAATAGCTTCGTAGCTATTGGCATTGAAGTTTTCCCTAAACGCCTTAGCCACTTTTTTCAGGTTTTCAGTCTCCGTTTGTGCTAATGTGATATTTGCTACTAGTATTAATGCGATGCTGATGATTATATTTCTCATTTGTCTTTGATTTGCTTTGTGTAATATGACCTTAGTCTTCTTTTTCTAATTGTTGTTGTAACCTGTCTATCTCTTCAATGATTGGTTTTATTTCCTTCCTTACAGCTCTTTTATTTAACCAAACAATGAATAGGTTGAATAAGGCTACGAAGCCAAGAAAGCGGAGTTTGTCCGCCATGGTCAGCGGTAAATACTCCATCAATGGCGAGTCCCAACCAATGGTCGAAGGGTCGCCAATACCGAAAAGAAATATGATTTGTGCCACAAAGGGCGGAAGTATATACCAGTAGAGCACGGTGTTAAGCAGTTTTGCTTCTTGCTCCATGTTCTGTCTTTGGCGTGCCAGTTGATCCTTAAAAGATAGGGTTAAATCAATTGGTTTTTTTAACTGACGATTGTGCCTAAGTCGATAGACCAAATAACCGAAGGAAGCTATAGCCACGAGGCAACCTACTCTAGCGATTACGAATGGAACGGAATACGCCAAATATATAAATAACATTGAGGCTATTACAGAAGCGATAATTTCTCTTCTGTCGCGCTTTCGGATCACGTTGTTCAGTTGAGTAGCCTTGTTGTTGAGATCAACGATCAACCGAGATAAGTCGAACTTGATTCTTTCCATCTGCGATGAATTTCTCCATATATCTTTTAGCTCTTGCTCTACCATCTTATAATAGTTTTGGGGTGATACATTCAAATAATAGTTTCCTGATGCGCTTCATTTTAACAGCTACATGGTTGTCGGTAAGTCCTGTAATCGCAGCGATTTCCTTATAGGGTAAATCTTCTAGGTACAATACCATGAGGGACTGATCACTTTCGTTGAGAATGGCGATACAATCGCGGAGGGCCTGATATCGCTCTTCTTGACTGTGATCCGCAGTATCAACTGGGGTGAAAAGAATAGAGTCTAGTCGCACCGTCTTTTCATTATCGTTTTCTAGCTTCAACTTAGACCGCTGTCCTACATTAAGTGCAATCTTGTAAACCCAAGTATCGATGCCAGAATTTCCCTTGAAGGAATCTAGTGACTTCCATATTTGGAAAACTACTTCTTGAAAAAGGTCTTGAGGTTCAATCGGAGCAACGGCATAGATCTTACAGATTCTATAAATCTTCTCTTTGTTGTTTTCTAGTACGTCCTCAAAAGTATGCGTATCCAAATCGTTTATTTAAGGTTTTCCCTGTCTACTAATATTAGTGACAAGCTCAGCCAAAATATGACAGCAAAAATGAAGATTATTTTCTGATCAGTGGAAATAGACTGATTATCAGGGTATTGTGCGGCCAGAAATCTTCCGCAGAATGAGCAGAAAGCAGGAAGCTCTGGAACAGCAGGAGCAAACAGGAAGAATAAAGGAGACTAACTAATCTGCCTTTTTAAGATGGACTCATAGCCTTCAACCAATACTTTCAGTCCCTCGGAGGTTTCTTGAGGAGTGATGGTAATTTCTAGTTTAGCGCTATTCTTTTTAGGTTTTTTCAAGAAACTTAAGCCACTACTTTTCTTAGGAAAGCTGAGTTCGATTTCTCCATTCACAATTTCCATCTCAAAGTCAGCAGTAACAACTGCCTTTTCTACTTGAGACATTTGTAATGGTACCAAAGTGATTAACGGTACGTGTACCTCGTTCATGATTTGATTACCATCAATATCGGCAGTAGGATATTCAAGGATAACCGTTTTAGGGTCTAGGATGGTTTTTTGAGTAACCTCTTTAGTCTCATCATTTGTTACTTCTTTGACCGTTTCCTCAAAATACTTATCTAAGAGTCCCACGTTTTTGTCCATGAGAGAGTCACTAGCATTGATAATGGCATCGTGAATGGCGGTTACAAATGACTTAAAGCTAATCATAGTATGGTTTTAAGGAGTTAATAGCTGATTCATGTATAAATCACGGACTTTGAGAATTCCAAGGGGCAGCGGATGATTACCACCTGTTACACTCACGCTGACAGATGATTCCACTGAATTATTATTGAAGATAACTTCAGCTGCCGCGCGTTGTGCTTTGCCTATTTCATCTATGACTATTGGCATTTGAGTCAATAAATTAAACTCGAGCGCACTCAGTTCTCTTTTACTTGAGTTATTCTTTTGGTTTTTAGGCCTAGGTACACCGTCATGAGTTAATTTCTTGCTCAGTCTTATTGCTGAATTTGCAGCTTCCTTGCCTTTTAAAGACTTAACCACTTCACCTTTGGAGAATGTGCTTTTAAGCTTGTTAAAAAAGGACCTGAGCTTGTTCATATCACCAATTGATCTAGTCTTTTTTACCGACTTGAGTCTTTAGCTGTTCGAATTTATCCATAGTTTCTTGCACCAATGGTTTGCTTTGGTCAGCGAGGCCTATGGCTGCTTGGCAATTGGGACAAACAAATTGAACTCCCATGAGAAGTTGTTTTGTGTCAAATGGAATTTTGGTTTGACAAACAGGACATGGGATATTTTGATCTGAATTTATCATCTGCTCATTAGTTTATTCTGAGATTTTATCGGTTTGCTTTTCTTCTGGTAAAGGTTGAATATTTTTTGTGTAAAGGTCTAAGATAGCGAGCACGCCAACAGGTAAGGGAAGAGGCCCAGCGTCAATGCCTACTTTCAATCTACTTGTAGACTGACTACTATTCTTATTTGATGCTGGACTTCCACTTATCTTGCCATTGAGTTGAGCCTTTTTATCCATTATGTTATTCTGACTTACCTTAGCGTTTGACGCTTTAGAAGTGACGGACGTAATTTCCATATCAAAATCTACAGATATTTTGTTTATGGCCAGAGAATTCAAGGGGACGAGGCAGAGCAATGGGATGTTGAATGTAAGTTCTGCTTTTTGAAAGTACCCAGGGTCAGAAGGTTTCTTTGTGTCGTCAGTAATCGAGCGCACCATAGACATTTCGATCATTACAGGCTGATAAGTAGAATTATCGTCTTCCTTCGTGAAGCAGTATTCTAACAAAAACCTAGTCTGTCCGGTGACCATCATAACGTTGGCTTTGGAAGCAGCAACTAATGGAGCACTAATAATCGACTCAATGTTTAGTTCGTTACCTAAGTTAGGTTTGAACGATTGGTTCTGAGCTTCTGGCATATTCTGAGGCTATAGTAAATCAAGGCAAGTAGAAAGTCGATGTTTAAAACATCAACTTTCTTTAATTTCAACTATCAGGTGCCGTTTTAGGCTGTCAATGTGATTGGCTGAATGGATTGAGTAAAGGCCTCTATAATGGTATTAACTCCTTTAGGTAGCGGCAGCTGTCCGGCATGTACGTTCACAGTATATTTAGCGGAATTGCTTTTTTGATAATGCGTACTATGCGTTGAAGAGTCTTTTGAATCGTAACTGGCACTACCTTTAACGGTAACGGAGAAAGGTCCCCATCCAGCTTTTGCTTCAAAGCTACCCTCTGTTTTCACTTGTTTTTCAGATGTTTGAGAAGCCTCTTCCGCAAAACTGGATTTGACTTCCATTTCGAAATTGATATCCACAGTTTCCACAGCTAAAGAATTTAATGGAACAACAGTCAACATGGGTAAGTTGAATTCCGTCTTCATGTTTTGAATGATCGCGGCAGTAGCCTGTATCGCTGGTACTGGAGGCGTTGCTGTCGGGTCTCCGGCTGAGCCGGGTGTGCCTGGTGTAATGACTCCTCTTGTAAGTGTCATTACAATCATCACGGGTGCATAATTATTATGAGCTGGTATTTCGGGTGTACCGATAACTTCGGCTACAGGTGGTGTTGCATTCGGATTTCCAGCAACTGGAGCAACGGCCGGTGTATCACCAACAGGTGTTACCGTGAAGCATGTATCCAACATGAACTTTGTTTGAGTCATAGCCATGGCTGCATTGGCTTTTGCAGCGGCTGTCAAAGGACCACCAATAAGTGATTCCATAGGTAGCCCGGAAAACTGTTGGGCCATTGATAATAAAGCGGTTTCCATAATTTTTACGTTTTGGTATTGATTCGTGTTTATTGAAATACCCTTGAGCACTCAAGAGCAGCGTGTAAGGAAATATATGTATTTAGATGCACTTATCAAATACGATAATATATTTAATACCCTGCTCGGAACGATTTTAGCTGAAATCAGCTAGGCCATAAGGGCAGGTTTCTCCTTATCAAAATACCGTAGAGATACTGTTCGGCATTCACTGTATATCCAATTATACTGATTGGAGTTCTACAATAATTCGGAGTTTGTAATAGCACCGGCCACTTATGGCTTGTTAATGTGCTTAATCGGTGGAGTGGTGGTTTACTTGGCAAATCAGAAGTTTGCTAAGTTCATAGATTCTAAAGCTTAGTTTGGTTGCAATAGAGTTAGAAATGTAATCGAAATTAGCTTAGCCACCTTCTTTGCAAAGTTTTCCAGTCATTACTATTTTCTCACCATCTACTATTCCAATAGCCTCGTAACTGGCACAGACTTGCCCGATACTATTTATCTTAACTGCTAAGCCTCCTGCAGCATTCGTTTGTACCATGAAAGGATCAAGTTCCATTTTTCCAGAGTCGTATATAAGTACATATGAACATTCGCCTGTCCAACGGATCGTTTCATAATGAATTTCTGTTGATACTACGTTCACGAGAGAGTCAGGTACATCAAAAGCTTGTTCCGTTTGTCGAGTATCAGTTCGGACTATTCTGAATGAGAATGGTACTAGGTCATTTTTGGGTAATAAAAATGTACCTGTTTTAAAATCACTGCATTTTAGGTTCTGAGCTTTTGATACTTGACCAAAAAATGCAAGGCTAAGCAAAAGGGCAATTGTTTTGTTCATACTGTAATCTAAACAAAACGAGTCTAATTATTTGTTCTTCTAGAGCTGAATTAATTATCCTAACTTTCCCGTATGTCTCAATTTAAAGTAGCAATCATTCAGGCCGCACCTGTTTTATTTGACCTAGAGGCCACGCTTCAAAAAGTCGAAGGACTGGCGGCTCAGGCAAAAGGTGCGCAACTGATGCTTTTTCCCGAGGCATTTATAAGTGCTTATCCACGTGGGCTGAGTTTCGGGACAGTGGTAGGTAGCCGAAAGGAGGAGGGGCGTGCACTCTGGCAACGCTATTGGGATTCTTCCATTACCGAAGGAGATGCCTCTTGCGAAAAGCTAGGTAAAATGGCTAAGGAAGCGGAAACCTTTCTAGTCATCGGTGTCAACGAAAAAGATGCTACTTCAGGGACGCTCTATTGTAGCATGTTCTACTTTGGTCCTGATGGTCAGTTTTTAGGAAAGCATCGTAAAATCAAGCCTACGGCACAGGAAAGAGTGATTTGGGGAGAAGATGACGGCAGTACGTTGTCCTGCTTTGATACTGTGCTTGGAAAGATTGGCGGACTGATTTGTTGGGAAAACTATATGCCATTGGCCCGGATGGCCATGTATCAGAAGGGTGTGCAAGTGTACTTAGCGCCCACTGCCGACAACCGAGACGGCTGGCAACAGACCATGCGACACATTGCCATGGAAGGCAGATGCTTCGTGTTGGGCAGTAATCAGTATGTGACCAAGGACATGTACCCCGATGACCTGCCGGGAGGGATCGATTTAGCCGATCAACCTGAAGTGATGGCCAACGGAGGTTCCGTGATTGTGGACCCTTTGGGTAATGTAATCGCAGGGCCACTTTGGGGAGAAGAAGGAATTTTGACCGCTGACATTGATTTGGGTCAGGTCATACAAAGTAAGCTGGACTTTGACCCGATAGGTCACTATCATCGTCCTGATATATTTGAATTTAAAGTGAATAATCAACCAGATATTAAAAAGCTATGAGCTTCAAGCTTTGAGTTTCGAGATTTAAAGCTCGCGGCTCACGGCTCGTAACTCGCAACTCAATAAGCTATGAAAAACAGACGCCTACTTACCCTTCTAGGATTGATTTTGTACCTCGGCCTAAACACGCTCTCCGCCCAAAGCGATTACTTCTTTTCGCCTAATGCGCGGTTCGATGAGAAGATCCCGACACCGGAAGAATACCTTGGCTATTCGATAGGTACGCTACACACGCGTCACGATGCGATAGTCGGTTACATGAGAGAGCTAGCGAGGCTTTCGGATAGAGCCGTGTTGGATACCATAGGAGAGACTTACGAGCACCGACAACTGGTGGTTTTAAAAGTGACTTCTCCTGAAAACCATGGCAACCTTGAGCAGATCAGACAAGAACACTTGAAACTGGTTGATCCTGAGCAGGAATTAGAAGACTACGGTCAAATGAAGTCGGTGGTGCTATTGGGCTATAATGTCCATGGCAATGAGCCTTCGAGTTCGGAAGCGGCCTTGTTGACGGCTTATTACTACGTAGCCGGCATGAATTCAGAGGTGATGAATGCCTTGGACGATGCCGTATTATTGATCGATCCGGCTTTTAATCCTGATGGTAGAGACAGACATAGTACTTGGGCGAATAGCTTTAAGGGCGACCCACTGGTTTCTGATCCCGCTGATGCTGAACATAACGAAATGTGGCCGCGTGGTCGTACGAACCACTACTGGTTCGACCTAAACAGAGACTGGCTGCCTTTGGCACATGTAGAATCTCAATCGCGTATCGATTTCTACCACCAATGGTATCCTAATGTGGTGACTGACTTCCATGAAATGGGAACCAATTCGACTTACTTCTTTGAGCCAACTAAACCCTTTGGTTCTGAAAACCCAGTGGTGCCGCGCGATAACTACGATGGTTTAAATAATCTCTTTGCCGGATACTTCCACGAAGCACTAGACGAAATTGGATCGCTTTACTTTACCAAAGAGCAATACGACAACAGTTATCCAGGTTACGGATCGACTTACCCAGACATTCACGGGGCTTTAGGCCTTGTCTTTGAGCAAGCCAGTTCAAGAGGACATTTGCAAGACTCTCGTATGGGGAAAGTGGCCTTTGCGTTCACCATTAAGAATCATTTGACCTCTAGTATGGCGACAGTGCGTGCTTCGGTAGGAGAGAAAGAGACGCTATTGAAGCACATGGAGAACTACTTTAACTCTGCAGTGGAGGAAGGCAAGAAAGCTGGCGGAGGCTGGGTGTTTGGCGACCAAACCGATGACGGTAGAAATGGTGAGTTCATCGATCTATTGAATAGACACAAAATCGAGATGGTGCAACTGAACGAAGACATTAGCTTGGGCGGTAAGAAATTCGCAGCGGGGAATGCCTTCTATGTGCCGAACGAGCAAAAGCAATACAGAATGGTGCGCACCATGTTTGAGCAGGTGACTACCTTCTATGACAGTATTTTTTACGATGCCTCTTCTTGGACTACGGCCTTGACCTATAACATGCCCTATGAGCGCTATACGGGCAAAGCGGCCTTAAGAGGAACACCGATTGATGAGAACTACAGTGGCTCGACTTATGAAAGTGTGCCTAAGTCCAACTATGCTTACCTGATTGAGTGGGACGAGTACTATTCGCCTAAGGCATTACATTATTTATTAGAGAAAGGATTGTATGTGAATGCAGCCTTCAAGCCCTTTAGCATCGAGACGAATGATGGTGTCAAAGACTTTGGCTACGGTACACTGATGATTCCTGTGAACCGTCAGGAAATGAATTCGAATTTAGTCCATGGCTTTGTAGAAGAAGCTACTGACCTAGCAGGCATTCGTGCTTACTCGGTAACGACAGGCTATAGCACGAGCGGCATCGACTTAGGAAGTGGAAGCTTCCAGACCATCAGACAGCCGAAAGCGGTAATGCTGATTGGTGGAAACGTCAGTAGCACTGAAGCAGGAGAGATTTGGCATTTGCTAGACACCAAAGTAGGCATGCCTGTCACGAAAGTGATGACGAGCAGCGTGGGCCGAATTGATTGGGCGAAATACAATACCTTGATTTTGCCTTCGGCTAACTATAGCGGACTCGGTAAGAACACCATTGACCGCATTAGGCAATGGGTAAGAGAAGGCGGAACCGTCATCACCCTGCGCAGCGCGACCAGCTGGGCGATCAGTTCTAAGTTTGTCAATGAAAAGTTTGGCGATAGACCCGAAAGAGATACACCTGAGCGCATGGACTATGTGACCTCTCGTGAGTTTAGAGGCTCTAACTCCATTGGTGGCTCTATGTATATGACAGACGTTGACATTACTCATCCACTGGCCTTTGGCTATACGCAGCGCGACCTACCGGTCTATCGCAACCATTCCATCTTTGTGGCACCAAGTGCCAGTCCATTTAATACGGTGGTGAAGTACAAGGAGAACCCTCTGCTGAGTGGCTATGTAAACAAGACCAACCTGGAGAAACTAGGAGGAACTGCTTCACTGATTGCTAGTGGTATTGGTAGGGGCAACGTCATTATGTTTGTGGACAACCCCAACTTTAGAGGTATGTGGTACGGCACCAATAAGCTCTTCTTTAATGCGCTGTTTTTAGGAGATAAGTTTTAAGGTAGCGGGTTACTAGGTATAATTGAGCTCATCAAAGCTGGAGTAGCTCGATTAGCAGTTATGAATCTTATTATCATTTCCTTAAGAAAAAACATAGGGTCTACACCTTGTCTGAATCTCTTTAAGAGCATTCAGAATCTCATTGAGGTCCAATGTTTCACCACGAAAAGTTACAATCCTATTCACTTGATCGTATGCACGGTTATGGTTTTCAGGAAGACTTTTCCATAATGGTTTAATTGGATTGAAAGCTAAGTCATCATAGACACTAGATTTAGACACTTTGAACCATTTCTCAATTCGTTCATCATAGTGCTCAAAATGATTACGAAATTTGCGGTTGGCAAGAATATTTTTCGCGTCAATGTTCAGCAGTTTACGCAATTGTTCTCCGCGAGCCTTCGCGCTATTATTCGGCCATAAAATTTTGGACACATTTCCCGCTGACACGAGTATTGATTGTATAGAACACCAAACCTCGATATGATCAAAACCTGAAGGAGACTTTGGAAGGCGATCAGCTGCTTTTTTTGCAATCTTTGATTGAAGAACAATTTCAGCTAGAAATACTGTCTCAGTTAATGGATTCATTATTTTTTTTATTACAACGGTCTGGCTATGCGCAGTGTCCCGAAGGGCATTGCGTATAGGTGTTGTTGGCAACAGTTTTATTTTTTGTATCTCTTATTATCAATAAACTCAATGATGTTATTAGTTATATCTTGGAGGTAGATGACTATTAAATCCTTGTATTCAACCAAATCTTGAATAGTAATTATTTCAGCAGCTTGTCTAAATGACTTATTGCCATGAGCTAGGGCATTCCTTTCACTTTTAACTTTCAAAAGTGCTTTTTTAAGCTTGCTCATGTTTGGAACTGAAATTCGACCATGAAAGCCATAGTCATTTATTATTTGATCGATGCTTCTATAATCCAAATTACCGGATAAGGAAATCCGATTTTTAGACATTTCTATTGGATTGCTCATCATTTGTTGAGTGATTAATTCATTAATTTTTTCACTAAATTTTTTATGACTATTTATGTCATTTAGTTCACTTGTTTTTTGAGCAAGCCAAATGGTTTTGATCTTTTCAGAAACTTCATTGAAAGTTACAGCTTCGTCTAAAATAGCATCATAAATATGCCATAAGCCGTTTCGAACAGAGGATTCAATTAGATTGTACAAGAGTAAATAACAATTTGCGCGAATTACTTTCTGTAAATCGCGTTTAATTGTAATTTGATTACCATCGCTTAATTGGTGATTCTGTTTTTTGTGTGTTTCGATTTGGTCAACCTGTAATACGAAAGCAAAGTAGATTTCTACTTCCTCGACTCTAGTTTGGTAGTCTTGAATCAATGTCACTATTCGGTAAATTTATTTTTAACAAAGTCTATTCTTTCTCTTAAAGCCTTTGGTTTATGCGTGTGATATCGAGCAGATAATAAATGATAAAATTCATTCCGATTTTGCTTATCTAAGTTTGACCAAGAGATATCTTCAGTCTTTAAGTTTTTTCCACTTTTTAGAGCGAAATGAGTGCCCAATGCTATTGCTTCAAAGTATGGGCGAGAAGTAGCCTGGGAGTTTTGAAATTTTCCGAACCCTCTTTTATTAAAAACTGATTCAACAAAGGTTAACATAGAAACAAAATCAGTTTTCTTCTGAGCCTTGTTCGATTCCGAAAATTCCTGATTTTGCTTGTCAAGATAAAGATCTATAAATCGAGCAACACTCCCATTCTGTAAGTCAACTCCATTTAATCTGAAATTGGGGTAACCTTCTGAAAAAGCAAAAAAGCGTAATATAAGTTCCTCTTCTTCTCGCCTATCAGCAAAATGTCTATCAATAGGGCATAGCTTTTTGAATTGACTATTCTGAGCAAGTTCAGAAACAAAATCCATGAATTTCCCCCTAAAAATACCACGTCTAGTTTCCATTGGAAGCAGTGGAACACTACTAGTGTTTATTCTGCCGAACATGTCGTTCCTTATTTCTTCGTTTGCTCGAGAAGAAAGAACTATCATCCTCATTGAGCTATTCTTAATTAACCTTTGTCTTGAAGGCTTGAGGTCTTTATAGAAGAGTCCGTTTAATTCACTCAGTTTATCTAATCTGCCAAGTTTTAATTGATTATTTAGAAATGCTGCCAAGGTTCTAATTCTTTGTGAGCCGTCAACAATTTCGAGTCTTCCACTTTCCTCTATTTCTGCAACAAATATTAGTGGGATTGGCAAACCTAAAACAAGACTTTCGATGAATTTTGATTGACGGGTACTATCCCAGATAAACTCTCTTTGATAATCAGGAACGTAGAGTTCATTGTCATCAGTATCTTCTCCTTCAAGGTATTTCTGAACGTAATATTCAATGGTGAAATCTTTTATATCATAACTGATACTCTGTTGTTCATTTTTTATTTGTTCTTCAATCAGGTTCGTTTTTTCCTCTGTCATGGTATTGTGGATTGTTGTTGTATTTAATTGTTGCCAACGGTTTTGTGTATGGTTAGTGGCGGATTTAGAAGCACTTAACTTTCAATTTAGCACTTGGTTAGTTGAATACCAAACCCTTGAATTTCAGCACTAAACCGCCATTAACTATACACCTTGTTGCCAGTAGTTTTGATTTTATATCTGTTCAGGCTTCCCAGAATAAGAAATTTGATAATACTTGTAACCTTGAGGACAAATTCCTTTTTCAACGTAAGTGTCGCCAGTCTTAACAGCGTATTTCCATTTTCTGTCTCGTCCACATTGACTACCAATTTTATCTTCCCAATACCAGTATTCAACTCCACCTTCTTTTTTTCTTTCGAAATGGTTCACTTGTGTAGTTCTCATCATTCAATTTTTTACTCCCAATTACCTCTGGAAGATTTAATGTTGATTGAAACCGAAACAAGTTTGTCTCCTAATTTCGAAGCAAGACAGGCTTTTAATGCAATTTCAGCAGCAGCAACAGCGGCACTACCTCCCGAAGCGATACCGGCAATCAATCCAGCAATCGCACCTTGTTTTAAACACTCTTCAAGGGCTTTTTTAGCACCTGCTTCTGAGATTGTAGTAACTCTTACGTGTCCAATTCTGTATAACCATCTGTATTTAATTGTCCAACCAACACAGATTTTAACTCCAGGAACTGGTTTTGCCCACTTTCCGCATTTCTTTTTTGTATGAGGTGGGCTTGTTGGGTCTTTATACTTAAAGATTACTCTGTCAAAAACGACATTGTCAGACGCATTATTATCGACTTCAAGCAGGTCAAATGAATTCGCATTTTCATCATCTAAATTGTCAAAATCTGACAGTTGAGGCGGAGTTAAATCCTCTAAATACAATTCTCCTTCAAATTGATTTTCCATAATTCACTAAATTTTACTTGTTAATATTCATTTTCTAATTACTGGCAACGTTGTATAACGCTCATAAAAGTGAGCGGTATATTTCTTTTTTTTTACTAAAAGTGAGCGTTAGCCAACCAATATGGTGTGCTAAACGCACCTTTTGTTTTTCAGAAAAGTACAGCTTGAAAAGTGGGGAGCTGTGTGTGTTTCTCCTATGAAGTAAAGAAAATATTGGGATAGTTACAAGGGGGAGGTAAGGAATGGTGAATGATGAATGATGAATGATGAATTGAGAATGGAGAATGAGGAATGAGGAGTGAAGAAGTAAGCGTTGGTGCAGTGTGCTAAGGGTGGAGGAGGTGTTGACTTTGAACATATCGATACGATCGATTTGTATGGATGCACAAATCGATCGGATCGCTGCTTAGAAATAAGGTTATGTACCCAAGTTGTAAGGGTGGAGGAAGAGATACTGCCTTTGTTGGTCTTATGACCAATAAAATCTGGCTTAGGGCTGGTTTTTAGCGTCTAAGCTCTCATACCTCTTTCACGCTTTTTGTTGCGGATCCAAATACCTTGTTTTCTGATTTTTAATACCAGTTAAACCCCACGCCAAAGGAGAGTATTACAACGTCTCGATCTCTACCGTTATCCAAATTTGTCCATCCCATCTGAAGTTGTGTTTGAAGATCTAGGGCAAAGTTTTTCTTTTGCACTAACTCATAGCCAGAACTGAATGCAACAGCTCCACCAAAATTCCAACCTTCATCTTCAATGTTGTCTTCGAAGAATGAGGGAAAATCCATGGCTAAACCTGCGCCAGCATTTATCCACCATTTGTCTTTTATCCAGTATTGAACAGATGGCATAAACGCATCAAAACTTCGGTCTTTGCCCTCGTATTCGTATCCCATTCCAGCATAAAGTCCTAGAATGGCTAGGCGATCATTGACCATCCAACCCATTTTTAAATTAGGAAAACTGCCACCTGCTTTAGCTTCATCGAAAGGTACTGCTTGATCGCTGTCAGATATACTGATGACACCACCGCCAATTCCAAAACCAATGACAAATCCTTTTCTTTCAATTGGTTTGGTCTCATTTTGACCATAGGAGAGAAGCGCGCAAAATGTAAATATGATAATTAATATATTTTTCATCTTTTTATAATTAAATGTGATTAATAGATTGGGGATTGATATGTGTTCTAAGCTTATGGCTTAAAAACTCATCCCGATGTAAATGTTAGGCTCAAAAAGAAAGTAGTTTTTCCACTTATCGTCAATCACCTTAAATGCTTCGGGAGCATTGTTATCAAACATCCAGTGGTTAACATGGATTTGAGGTTCAATAAAAAACCTTTTTTTCTTGCCAAATGCGATATGATAACCGACATGATATGAGTTATAGAGCTTAAAATCATTTCCGATTTTGTTACCCTCTAGATCTATGTAAGTTTGAATTTGTGGTAACACCTCAACTGACGCGAATAGTCCTTTCCATAACATACGTTGGTAAGTAAATCCTATTCCTCTTTCTCGTACAAATCCTGGATAGTATTCACTTTCTGATTCTATCTTATCCAAAAGACCATCCCAATATTGGATGCCCATGGGTTGAAACAATCGCCAGGTGGCAAGCTTCAATCCTATTATGTTCTTATTATCTAGATTACGCTTTATGTGAAGCTCTATCATTTGCGTACTTGTCCGATCATTCCAGCCCCCTCCGATAGGATCTGTAAGAATAAAATAAGGTGTACTTAACCTCCACTTATGAGTTACTTCAGTTTTTTCTTTTTCTTGTTGTATTTGAGCAAAAGCACCAAATGTGCTAAAGAATAAAAGAATGATTAATAGATTTTTCATGACCTTAATTTTTAATTGTTGTTTATGATAAATTGCTTTTTACAAAGATCAGGGAAAGGGTAAAGTGAGCTGTATGAGCTATGAAGCCATATCTATAAAGTTTTCGCAAGCCATAAAAACTATGAAGCCTTGATATAAATTATGACGCAAACACCCGATTTCTTTATCGTATTATAGGAAGTTACATTGGTGTTGCTTATGCTAGAATTTATAGCCTATTCGCAAGTGCATATTCAATTCTATTTCACCTTTGTTCTGTGAATAACCAGCACGTTCGGCAAATGTGTAACTGTATCCTACACCCAAACCTGCTTCATGATTAAAATGCTTCCCTAGATTTCTTCTAATTCCCCAAGTGGGTATAATGGCGAAGTCGCTTACCACAGGTGCATCGTCAGTATTGAAAAGAGCCAATTCTGGATGGTAACGAGATTTTAGAGCAATAAAATTGCCGCTATTTCCATCAGTACGTTGAGAATTTTCTGAACGTTTTTTGAATTTGCAATTCCTTGTCCATCCCACATTAATTGCTGAAGACGACCTTAGAGATAAAGGTCATAGGCTTCTATATTTTTAGTTGGTGCTTCAATTAAATGTTCTTGAATGTTGAGGTGACCAAAATTTTCCCGGATCTGGTGACCAATAGTTCGTACATCTATATTTTTATTTTTAAAGGCAAAAGAAGATGTTCTGGTAATGACTTTCAAACCCTTAACGGTGGTTAGAACGTTGATTATTTCTTCTGTAATGCCATCGCTAAAGTATTCGTTCTCAGGGTCGGCACTCATATTAACAAAAGGGAGCACCACAATGGACTTATTGGATGATGATATGAGCCGATGTTTGCCAATTGTCTAATATACCATATGAGCGCTTTTAGAATATGATATTCAATACCTCAAATTCGAATTTTCGTTTTAGCTGTAGTTAGCGGTTTGTGAATGGCACGTAATCCAAAAGGTCTGCAATAAACAATTTCCTGGCTGTAGTTTATTTTACAAAATACATTTCCAATTCCCCTTTTCCTTTTGCAAATATTTTTCCGCGAGAAAGGCAATTGTAGTCGTTTTTAATTAATTGATAGGTAGATGAAGATATATTGATTTTACCAGCCTCGCCAGCCGATTCTATTCTGCTGGCTGTATTTATTGTGTCTCCAAAAAGGTCATAGGCAAACTTCTTTTTGCCTACAACACCTGCAACCACAGTTCCTGAATGTATGCCAACCCTCATTCTCCATTTTATTTCGTGGTTTTCATTTCTCTCCTTTAGGTAGGATAGCATCATTTGTGCTGCACTAATGCAGTTTGTAGCATGATCTTTCATTTCTTTTTCAAGGCCACTTGCCGCCATATATGCATCTCCAATTGTTTCAATCTTTTCAACCCCCGTTTCTTCTATTATTTGATCGAAGTGACCAAAAATGTCATTGAGTTCATTGACCAAAGTGATTGCCGATATGGATTCTACAAGCTCCGTAAAGCCTTCAAAATCAGTAAATAGGACAGTAACATGCTGATGTCTTTTGGGGATTGTCGTACCGCTTTCTTTTAAGTCCCTGATGATGTTTGCTGGTAGAATATTGTGCAGTAGATCGTCTGATTTTTTTTGTTCAGCCACTAAAGATTCCTCTGATTTGTCAATTAGAACAGACATACTCGATATGAGTATGAGGCATATGAATCCAGTAACACTTATGTTAATTATTTGTGATATGTAAGGGTCTAATCCGCCAAGATGAGCAGTGATGTTTGATTGAAGGACTACAGCCACAATCAATGTCAGACAAGCGATAGTACTAAAGATATGAGCTATATACCTTGCCTTTCGGGGGAAAGTCATGTACGGCAGAAGAATAATAAGGAAGCAAACCACTGCAACGCCAGAGGAGTATCCCAACAAATAAAGAAACAAGAGAACGGATATATAAGATGCCAGTATAAGCCATATAGATGCTAAGACCCGCCACTCTTTGCTGTTGAAGATCAGCACCATTAGAAACATCAATCCTAACAAAGCATTGCTCCCGTAGATCACGAATGCATCTGTGAGAAAAAATGCAGTTGTCATCCAAATTGTATTATAAATTACGCCTAGAATTGATGCAATATTCGTGACGCGTAAATACCTGATTTCAGTGAATGAGAAGTCACTATTAGCACCAACGTTAATGATTCTTTGAAAGAATCTAGATTTGTTTTTATCGTAAATTGGCATTAGCTCTTCTCAATTTCCATGGATTATCATCTGCTTTCTATTGTTGCTGACGTTCGAAGATATCAACTGTGAATTATGGAGGAATATCAAAATCCTTGATGTTGCTTTTTGTTCACTGCTGATTTTCGAGTTTTAAGTTAAAGACTTAAAATACAATTGAAAAAGTTGATTTTGAATATTTTGGGAGCCTGTCTGCTGACAGGCAGGTAAGATCAGTTGACAAGTCATGCTATTTAAGCATAACTATTCCGAATAATATCCCTTGCTAACTTCTCGCTTGCGGTCAACGTATATTTTCCGCGAGTTTCTTTATAAGGGTTTGGCATTGGAATCGACTTTTTGTCGATTTTGTTAAAAATAGCAGGATGTACGTAGTAGCTGCGACATACCGTAGGCGTATTGCCCAGTTCGGTCGCCACTATTTTGATTACGATATTACTGAACTTTCTGCGACTTCCTTTTTTCTGGTCCTTAATCGCTTCGGGGTAGCATTCAATAGCTAAACGATTTGCTGCCCAGGTCCTAAAATCCTTACTTGAAAAATCGGGGCCCATAAAGCGTTGAATGTAGGTATTGACATCATCGCTATCAATATCTTGGTATTTACCTGAGCTATCCTTATACCTAAAAATCTCATAGCCCGGCAGCTCGGCAGCCTGTATAATAAAGGGAATCAATTCTTCATCATCAATGTGCACCTCTCTTTCTTTATTACTCTTTCCTTTAAAAGCAAACACGGCTTCCCCTTCTTCAAGCACCAAATGTTTTCTTCTCAGTGTGGTGAGGCCGTGCGTGCCGTTCTTTTTAAAATATTCTCTATTTCCGATACGAATACCACACTCATCTAAAATCAGGATAATAAGGGCAAGTAATTTTTTCTTATTCCAAGTTCTACCTTTTAAATCGGTATGCGCTTTCTTTCTGATCTTTGGCAATGCATCAGAAAATTCGACCATCTTTCGATGCTTTTCTTCTTGCTTGAGTTTCTCATAAATGGAGTGATAAATGTATTGTTTTCTTCCTTTAGCATCGCGGCCAATGGCCTGAATATGGCCATCATCGAAGCGACAAATTAACACATCTGACCACATGGGTGGGATAACCAATTGCCGTAGCCTTTTTAGGCTTGCCTTGTCGGTAATTTTGCTGCCATCTTCATCATAAAACGCAAAACCCTTTCCTGACTTTCGTCTCGAAATACCTAGGGCGGAATCATCTATTTCCCTTATTTTATTCATCTGTCCTCTGGCAATTTCAAATTTACACGCCCATCCTATCTTGGCAGACTTTATACGGGTTGCCAAAAGCGATTTTCTCAATGCGCTAATTTATGTTTTTTCGGGTTCCAATCATTAAAATCCCCAATTGGCTGTTTCGCCTAGATAACTTCTTGGAGTGTTGCTCGAATTCTATCAATGAGTTCAACTGGATTTAGTGTATTTCTGCCCAAGCATAGCCTAATACTTTGTCGTGCATAACGCCATCTATATAAATTGATCCTGTCACCTTATAAACACCCTCATATTTATGGACTAGTGTTACCTCCTGATTAGGGCGGATAGCCTCGCCTTTCAATAGCGCGTAGTTATTGTTGTCACTAGGGCTACCAAGGGTTAAAGTAAACTTTAATGGAAACTGAGGTGAACTTCCTGTTGGCCAAAGGTCACTTGTTTTTAAACTTATGTCTTGCATATCCCAGTCGTGCAATGCTTTCAGTGCTGTGTTTGGTTCTTGGTCTGAGTCCTTATGATAGAACCGGGCTGTTGGTAAAGTAGATGTGTCAGCTGTACCTGGAATTGGCATTTCAACTTCTGAAAACATTATGGCGCCACTAAAGTCATTGCTATGACTGTTAAGCTCCGATGGAAACTGAATCGCGAGAAACTGCCATGTCGCTTCCTTTTTCAGTACAGGAAAAGATGCTTGAGAAAAACTCTGTGTTACATAGTCTACCCATAAATGACCTTTGGTGCCGGAAGAGAATGGTTTGCCGTCTCTTGTGATGTTAAAACTCGTGACCTGAAGCATGGGCAAAGAATAGTAATAAGAACCTTCTCCACTCATATTATCTGATCCGGCCTGAAGATAAGCTTTCACATTGCCACCAAATTGATCCTTAATGGCAGTGTGCTGCGCTGTACTTAACCACTGTGGTAAAAAGCTTGACGGACCATAGCCTACGGCTATTGTGCCCATACTATCTGTTAATTCAATTTCATAGACCCAGTTGGTCAAATCGAAAGCAATTGCATTACCTGTTAATTTATACTTAGCACCTGGTTGTCCCATTTCACCCGAAACAAGGGCAATAGATATTTTTTCGTCTTCTATACCGAGGTTTAAGTCGGCTGTTTCCGAAAACGGGTTGGAATTAAAAGTGACTTTGTCCTTATCTAATAGAAACGGAGCAACCACAACACCTTTAGTTTCACTATTACAGATGGAGAATTCAGCAAGGTATGGCGCTGACCCGGGGAGTCCGAATTGTTGTTGTATCATAGAGCTAAAGCCTACTATATCTCCATTGTCATCGATTAGATGCCCGTAATAGTCAAGCGAGGCCATGTTGTAATCGGGGTGAGGGGTAGAGAGCCATGAGGCTAAGGCACTAGCACTTTTACTATGTGGAAGCGCTGGTGTATTTGAGTAATAGCAGTCAGTGCCAGGACTAAGTGATGAAGGTGTTGTTGATTGATTAGGGGCTTGCTTTGATACTGCTATTGAAGAGTTGTTTAATAAACGTGACATAAATTTTTGGTTTTGGTGTGTTGTCTGAATCTTCTCAGAAGAGCACAGCATATCAAAGGGTATTGCGTGTGTTTTCTTCTGCAATGAAGAAAAGAAATTATTGGTATAATGACAAGAGGCTTGCGTAGTGTTTAGCGATCGGACCAATCTGTAGGGTTGCACATATTGGTCTGATCGCTGTCTTTACTTCTTTTCGGATTTTCTTAAATTAAAGTAACTAAGAAAGGCCGAAGTTGACATAATCAACCAGCCAAGTCTAAAAAGCCATACGCTGCCCAATAGAGAACCTGGTTCGGCATCTATCATAGCGCTAATGAATACTATGCCTGCTAGCATTCCGGAAATAAGGAAAAGCGTTTTCTTGTTTTTATTGGTCATAACTGTGTATTCAATTTTTCAGGAGGCTGGTTTTCTACACATGAATGCCAACCAACTTTGAAGTAAATAGATTATGTGCCTAATCACAAGGGGAGGGAAGAGCGTATTGGGTAGGGAGTTACCCTGCTTTATATGTACGATAGTTTTACACTGAATTTTATTCTTTTATCAAGTGATAAGTGGTTAATCTTTTATCACCGGATTTCGAGAATAATCCTTTTTCTATTCCAATTTTTAAGTCCCTACTAGCTGAAGCACTACTCAACTGTTTAAAAACCTTCATGTAATCTTTTCTCGAAAAGGAATCAATATTGAGCGAGCAGAAATGTTCAAGCCTGTCATTCTGATTCATTTTAACAGAGATTGAACTACTTATTAATTCGGTTAAAGCATTATCGATTACAGAAAGCATATATTCTATAAATACTGTCGAATCGCCTGTTTTATCACAAATGGATAACACTTTATAATAGTCTTCTTGGGTTTGAGAAATTAGCGTTTCAAAAGGTAGGTACTGAAAGATTGGATATTTTGAGATTAAAATAATGGTTTGCCATAACCTTCCCATTCTTCCGTTTCCGTCAGAGAATGGATGAATAAACTCCATTTCATAATGAAATACACAGCTTTTAATTAAAGTAATTTCATCTTCATTTTTGAGGTACTGAAAAAGATCTTTCATTAAGTACGGAACATGCTCAGCCGGAGGCGCTAAATGTTCAACTTTGGAGCCTTTTACAATACCAACACCTTCTTTTCTAAAGGATCCCGGATTTTTAATAAGTCCGTTCATCAAAATCTTATGGGCTTCGAGAAAGGAATTAATTGAATCGAATTTGAAATCGAGAATGGCCTGGTAAACTCTTATTGCATTTTGAACCTCTCTGATGTCTTTTGAAGGACCGATTACTCTTTTGTTTTCGAGTATGGCAGTTATTTGCTGTTCAGTCAACGTATTACCTTCAATTTGCAGAGAAGAGTGTATCGTCTTTATTTGATTTTGTTTTCTAAGGCTAGGTGTAGATTGGACCAAAAAGGAAGCATTTACCTCACCAATTTTTTCGGAAATACTGGTTGTTAAGTGGAGAATCTTAGAATTAATCTCATACGGAGGCTTCATGATAGTATCATTTGATAGTATCAAAGATAAAACTTTATAGTCAATTGCTTACTGTTTTTATTCCCACTCACTTTTAAGAATAGCGTAAATGTCCACGCTAATTTTTTGGCCATTTTTTACTTCAGACTCTCGCATAGTACCCTCATAAGTGAAGTTGATTTTTTCCAATGCCTTTTTACAATTGGTGTTATCACTTACAACATACCCTTCTATTCTATTTAAGTCCAGGTCAGTAAATCCTATTTCAAAGAGCTTCGGCATTACTTCATTTAAAATCTCTTTGCCCCAATAGTCTTTCAATAACCAAAAGCCTATTTCTGCCTTCTTGTGTTTACTGTCCAAGTTGTTGAAGCCACCCGCTCCACAGAATTCATTGTCCGCTGCATCATAAATCCCCCACCATATTCCGGTTCCGTTTTTCTTTAGGTTTCTGTACCATTCCATCTGCTCTTTGGTGTCCTCCAGCGTTGAGAAATGGACATCATAGTATTTTGTGATCTCTGGATTTGATAAGCCTTTATGAATGTTCTGTATGTCAGCATCTTCTATTTCCTTAAGGACGTAATTTTCGGTGTTCATTCGTTTGGATTAATGGGCTAATGTCAAAGAAAGAAACTATTGGTGAAATCACAAGGACAAGGAGTGGGTAGAGAAGGTTTGAGCGATCTGACCGATTTGTAGGGATGCACAAATCGGTCGGATCGTTGCCAAAATAGTTCAGAGTTCTTGGTTCTAAGTTGGGAGCGGGCGTTTGTCAACTAAAAACTACGAACAGAGAACTTTTAACTGCCCCAATTCGCTGTTTCGCCTAGGTAACTTCTTAGCGTGTTGGTTGTAAGTTGGAGATTTAGCGATCAGACCAATCTGTACGGGAGCATATTCGGTCTGATCGCTGTGTTTACTTCTTTTCGGATTTTCTTAAATTAAAGTAACTAAGAAAGGCCGAAGTTGACATAATCAACCAGCCAAGTCTAAAAAGCCATACGCTGCCCAATAGAGAACCTGGTTCGGTATCTATCATAGCGCTAATGAATACTATGCCTGCTAGCATTCCGGAAATGAGGAAAAGCGTTTTCTTGTTTTTATTGGTCATAACTGTGTACTCAATTTGAAGGTTGTTTGATTTCTATGAATACGTGCTATCGTTGGCTATGTGCCTTTTATTTAGCGTTTAGAATTCATGTAAGTTTTATGCCTCGTAGATGTCAAATCGATTTGCGGTAGACTCCATTAAGGCATCATTAGAGAAGTCTGCCTCACTCATCTTAGAAAGTGTTTCTAAAAAGATATCAAACTGGCCATTCTTAAAGAGGGTAAGCATTTTTCCACCTGCCTTGCACGTGGCTTCATGCCAGACGTTAGGCTGAACGGTAACCGTGTCACCCGGCCTTAGTATGATGGTTTCATCATCAAAAACAAGCTCCATTTCACCTTCTAACATATAGAATACCTCGGTCATGACCTTATGATGGTGTCGTGCTAGGTGAAACCCTGGTTTTAGGGTATCCTCAACGAGACATAATTCTCCATTGGTGTCTCTTGATGACAGTTTAATGAAACAATGGTCTTGTGCGTAGTTGTAATTTTCGCCTTCCCCATTTTTGATGTGTTGTTTCGTCCTCATAATTTTTGGTCATTGTAGGCAACTGCCTTTATTTACATCAGTAAAAATACCAGGTCCGCCATCAATAGGGCCTGAAGTACAAAAACTAAGATGCCGATTTTCTTTTTAAATCGATAGGCCACGAAAATGGATAAGATGGCTAGCAATGGTAGCACGAGTCCTGTCATGAGCCTTAAAGAATAAGTGGATCTATTGTCAGATGAAGGCAGGCGATACCAGTTCACCTCTTTGAATATTTGCGAAATTGAGTATTCGATTTTGTCGTCAGCTTGAACCATTTCAGCGAATTCCTCTGTCACCGAAAACTGATGTTCACTTGTAGTTACTTGATATGAATAGTGGAAGTTGGCCGCAGCATTGTAGTACTGCTCTTGCTTACTTTGGACACTAATGATCTCATCATTGAAAGTGCTGCCAGGCAATATAAAATCAATTATGATCACCAAGGCAGCCATAACAAATGCTGCATTGATGGATAAACCGATTTTATTTTGAGGGTTATTCATGCTTTAGACTTAGTAAATGACAGGGTGGTGTTAAGGAAAGGGATGGTGGATTACCCGCTGCAACTTAGGAGTCAATCGACCGCTCGATTCTAATCTCAATTCAGGTTAGTCTTAATATTCGATGCTGTAGCGTTTTGATCTAAGGCCTGGGTTTTGAGTATTTCGGTATAGCAGTTGTTGCTATTCAGATACAATTGCAACCAAGCAAAAGCAACATTACCTACATCCCCATTGCCAGTGCTTGGAAAAAGCGGTGTGCGGTGATCACCTTCAGTGATTTCAAAGAGCATTTTTTTGGTTGATTCCGGTGTGCTAGTGTAATGTATGTCTGAGTGCCTTTGTGGTGGAGCAGTCGGATCAACTTGACCGCTGATGATCAGTATAGGAACTGTGTGCTCTAAATCTGAGTCTTTGAAGTTTCTAGGATATAACCATGGGGCTATCGCAATAACGGCTTTGATGTTACTATCCATTTTTGCTGCCAATTGGGCACCACCACCACCCATGGACCAGCCACCTACCGCTATGTTCTTGGTATCGATTTTCTTGAACAAAGGGGAACCCCTTCTTTTATTTTCGGCACGTATGGTTTCCATGCCATCGATTAATGCTTTGGCTCTTAAGGCAGGGCTATCCGTTAACTTATTTGTGCCAATTGTCATGGTGACATATCCGCGTTGGGCAAGGTATTTCGCCCACATGCTTACAGATCTTTGCGTGGCTTTGTAGCCGGGCACCAGCACAATACTTTTAAGCTTTCTCTTACCTTGTGCAGGGTAGTATAATGTCGCGCCATCATAGTCATCACCATTCCTTAAGCCATCGGCTTCGTACAATGAGTCTATGGCTAAGTGGGTATAATTCGATACACTTTCAACTGTAACTGCCTCACATTGGGCGAAGCCTTGATAGGCAAGGCCCCAGATCAATAGGGTAATGAATGCTTTTCCTCTCATATTCTGCTGTTAAATGATCTTTAATTAAAAGGCGGTTTGATAAAGTACTTTTTAATTGCTGCGCTAGCCTTATCTTATTGTTTCCTTACACTCCAGATTTCATGGATAGGGTCTCCCTTACTCGAGAAGCCAGTATGCGTCCAGTCACCATCAACTAACTCATAGTTAAAGGATAAGCTAAGGCCAACTTTCGAATTGTCTCTCGAAAAGAACTCGATGTTCTCGGTGTACTTACCGTCTATGGTGGTGTATGTGCCACCGCCTGTACCACTGAATTGTTTGGTTTCCGTATTGTAAGCGATCCATTGGAAACGTGTACCAGATAAGATTTTCATCGTTTTACGAGGTCTACTGGTATCACGTGCTTGAGTTTCACCATTTCTTACTCTACCAGACATTAACCAAGCGCCTTGCAAATTGCCTGGCGTACCATTGTCTATCCTTTTCAATTTCATGTCACTGCCGACTACTTCAATTTCATTGTCAGTAATTTTGACTTTAAATACTGATTCGGTACCCACTGTTTCGGGGTTCATTGAGTTAAACTCTACCACTTCAGACATGGTGTCTCCCTCTAATTTCCAAGTACCACCATTGGTGCCGATAAATTTTCCGGTAGCATCATCATAGATGCTCATGGCTTGAAATCCGTCTGCAAAAATCACCACGCTTCTTAGTTTGTCTCCGTTCTGGGCACTAGAAAAGGTTTCCCATGCACCAATGACACTCTGGGCATTAAGACCAAAAGATAAGAAAGAACATACGAGTAATAAGATTAACTTCTTCATGGCTTTATACGGTAATGATTAAACAGGTGAGAAGTTACTACTTGTTTAAATGGCTGCAAAACGACTTGACGATTTTAATGCCTTCTGATAGCATTCACCCCATTAATGGACAGGGCTAGTACTCTACCGTTTTCCCTCATGCCATAAACCATACATTATTCAATTTTGAATTGATATTACACCCAAAATAAGTGGATAACAATTAGCCATTTCTAGAGAACACTATTCTACCTGAATTAGAATAAAAAACCGAGTTGAATAGAAAAACTTGAGAGTTTGGCTTTGTGGTCTGATAGCAATGGGTCGTTATCTCTTAAGAACGTCCTTTCTGTAAAGTATCTAAAATTTAAAGTACCCTTTTTATACTTTACACCCAGACCAATGCCTTGGTAAAGCATTTCATTTTCAACTAAACTGGGTTCTCTTACCAAGAAACCCTCTATTTCAGTGAATGTATATTCATAATTAGTACTTAAGTCGAGGTTTGGTTTAAGCATATAATCAATGACTAATTCCAAATCATCCTTTATGTAAATGTACTTTCTTATCCCAATACCTATTGCAAGATTAGAATAGTCAATCGTAAAAGCTTGATCCATGTTCCTAGTTGCCGTTCTGGTTGTATTAAAAAGGAGTTGATCAGACCAAATACCATTAGCACTGAAACTCTCAAATCCTAGATTGACGAAAACGGATATTCTCCTGTTATTAAGAGGTGTCAAGTATTCAACTTCCGTATCCACTCTCAGTCCACTAGCACTAAAATCACCTGTGGAACTGTTGTTAAAATCATCAATTTTCCGAAAGTCACCATTGACATTCGATATGCCAGCTCTGACCCCAAACTGTAGCTTTCCTTTTGACCACTGTCTTTCCTTTTTATTGACAGCAAATCCTGTGCAAGCATTATACTTGAGGAAGAATTTAATAAGATCGTTTTCGTAGTAGTCAATTTTTTTGAGGTCAGCTTGTGTTAAACCCCCACATTGAAATTTATCCCATAATTGACTTCTAAAGTTGTTATTAGATCCGACTACATCACTAAGGGGTTTGTATTTTTTATAAACCAATTGGATTGGCTTATTCAATCCTTTTATTAAGTAAAAGTACCTTTTGAAGTTTTCGCTTTGGTACTTATAGAGACTGGCTTCACTTGAGACCAGTTCTTGTAAAAAGAGATTTTTAGTTTCCCAGATTGGGTCTGGGGTTGGTGAGAGCTGTCTAAGAATATCACTACTCACATCAATTTCAACTTCTGCTGACGTATAGGTGCCCACCTTTTTTATCATGAAACCGCGAATGTCGGTAGCTTGAACGGTTGTTAAATCAGATGTGTTGATCATTCGATAAGAGATTGACGTGGGCGTTACGACCCAGTTTTCATAATTAATCTCCACATTAAGTGTATCTCCATCTAATTTGATAATAGAGCCATTAAGAAAGCGCCCTCCTTGTCCAAAAGAAAGGTTAATTGTGGCTAATAGGCATATGATTACCAATGTCTGTTTCATGTCTCTATTTCAGTTCAAGGAATCTCGAAAGGTATGCGCTAGATGTTCACAAAGCAAACGACTAATGTTCGAATATTGCTCGTTCAAAGTTCAAGGTTCTTAGTTTCAGATTTAACTAAAAACTATGAACCTTGAACCAAGAACTGTTAATCATCCCTTAGGGTAGTTGCAGGATTAGCACTTGTAGCGCGCCAGGCTTGCCATCCGATCGTCAATACACCAATGCCGACCATGGTCAAAACTGTCATTAAGAATACGTCTACCCCGAAAGATGTTCTGTAGGCAAATTCATTCAGCCATACGTTATTCGCCATATAGGCAATGGAAAAGCCAATGACAAAGGAGATGGCTAGCATAATGCTAAGGCTCTTCGATAGGATAAAGATCAGGGACCGAACGCTGGCGCCAAGCACCTTTCTAATGCTCACCTCTTTCATTCTGATTTGAATGGCATAGGTAGAAATCCCTAAAAGCCCCATACCTGCTATGCTGATGCTCAGGATGGACACTAAGCCTACTATGTATAGTATGTCGAAGAAGAATAGGTTAAACTCATCGATTTCCCCTTGGAAGGTTTTTAGGATAATCTCGTGATTAGGATCGAAGGCATCCCAAACTGCTTCGATCTGGGAGATTTCTTGTTGCATATCAAAACCCGAAACTTTCACTTGAGCGATCTTAAAACCAGTGGGGTCATAAGCAAGCATCATCGGCTGAATATCCATATACAGTACCATAAAGTTGTAGTCTTTGACTACACCAATGATGCTTGTAGCCGTAGAATCTTCTCCTACTATAAATTGTTGCCCAATGGCATCTATCGGCCCCTCAAAGCCAAATTGTTTAACGGCAGTCTCGTTGATAATGACAGACCTTTCATTGATCGATTTGGCTGCTTTACTAAAGTTCTGACCTGCGATAAGCTCAAGCCCTAAACTACTAACATAATCCTCGTCTACATCGAAGTAATTCATGGTGAAAGGCTCATCTTCCACAGTAAGTTTTACATCTTCAGAGTAGTGCATACCTGTATTAGGAATATTGTTTGTAGCCGCGATACTCTCCACGAAAGGAAGTTTTTCAAGCTCCGTTTCAAGCTTGTCAAAGTTTTGACCTTGCATGTGTACTGTCAGAATATTCTCCTTATCGTATCCATAATCCGTTTCTACCATAAACTTGATTTGCTTGTAGACCAAAACAGAGGAAACGATCAGCACAATAGAGATGACAAACTGAGAAACGATAAGGGCTTTACGCAAGTTTAGCCTGGAGAGCTTTGTGTTTGACATTACGTTCTTCATGGCCTGAATAGGCTTAAAAGATGCTAAATAAAGCGAAGGGAATATTCCGGTTATTAAACCGAGTAATACGGCAAAGGCTAAAAATTGTAAGTAAGCTTTTAGGTCCATTTTCAATTCCCACTCTAGTAGCGAGCTCATTTGAAGGCCTTCAAAAGCCGGAATAAGAATTTGTAACAAGCCAATGGCTACCACAAGGGAAAGTACAGATAGGATAATCGATTCGATAACGAACTGCAGCGTCAACTGCTTCTTTCTGGCACCTAGCACTTTTCTTACGCCTACCTCTTTAGTACGGGTCAAAGAACGCGCAGCCGATAAGTTGGTGTAATTAAACGTAGCGCAAACGATGATGAGTACGGCCAAAATCCCTAGACCAATGACAAAGAAGTTTGGCATACCGGCACCAATTTGATTACCATATAGTGGACCAGGTGTGATCTCTGACATTTTCTGAATCCTGAATTCTTTTCGCTCGTCACTATCTGCTTCATAATGCTCTTTTTGGGCTTCGTTTAAATAGCCTTGAAGGTTCTCAATGGTATAACCATCTCTTAATTTGAAGTATGTCCAAGTTTCGCTACCATTGTTCCAGTTACCCATCGCAGGACTGAGAACCTCGTCCTTTTCGAGGTTGGCCAAACTTGAAAACGATACGAAGGACTCAAATTTAATGTGTGTCTTCCCGGGAAACTCTTTCAAAACCCCCGTGACTTGATATATCCCTTTATTACCTACTTCTAAGGTTTGACCCATTGGGTCTTGATTTTTAAAGAATTTCTCGGCAATGGTTTTTGTTAAAACAATGGAATTGGGTTCGCTCAAGGCAGTTTTTGGATTGCCTCTTTCCAATTCAAAACTAAAGAGATCGAAAACTGAAGGCTCTGTAAAGTAACCTTGTAGGGCTATAGCCTTTCCGTTTTGTAGTACCTCTCCATTGAAGCCTCTTCTAAAGTTAACCACATGCTCGAAACCTGCAAACTTCTCTTTCATTTCCGCTCCTAGCGGCAAGGGGACTGTCGCCATGGGAATGCTAAGCTGATCATAGTCAATATGTGTAAGGCGATAGGTTTCGTCACCATTAACCTGCCAACGATCATAGCTATATTGATCGTTGATCATAAGGATGATGACAAGGCAGACCGCCATTGAGACGGACAGTCCAAGGATGTTGATTGCGGTAAATGACCGATTCTTCATTAGGTTTCTAAAACCTACTTTGAAGTAGTTGCTGAGTATTGACATGTTGTTGTTATAAAATTTAGATTGACCTGATTTTCTGAGTGTGTGTCTGTTCATGAACCGGATGACATCGAAGCAGAATTTTCGATTTGCCTTTTTCTGACCGTATTTTTCAAGGTTGTCATCAAAGCGTTCGTATAGATCTCCTATGATAGAATCGAAAAGGGGAGGGTAGCAGTACCATTCAAAGAATCGCTCTGCCCATTTAGGTGGATCTATATGTTGCTTATTTTGGCTCATTAACCGATTTCAAAGATGAATTTTGGAATCATATTCCAGATGTGATTTCTGGCTTCTCGAATATCTTTGAGGGCCGTTTTGCCTTGTGAGGTGATGGTGAAGACGCGTTTTCTACGACCTCTTCGATTGCCTTCGGCATCGCCAATTTTTGAGGTTACGAAGCCTTTTTCTTCTAATCTGTACAGCGCAGTGTGGACACTACTCATTGTGACATCACGCTTAAGCTCCTTTTCAATCGCCTTCGTTACAGATAGCCCATAAGCCTGTTCATGCTGTGCTGCGACAAGCATAAGCACTATTTCTTCGAATTCTCCGAGTTTACTATTCATTTTGTTGTTCTTAAATGGAGTTAAAACCTAGCCATCATTTAGCCGTTGTCCACCTTATTGTATGTTTTACTTAAACAGGACGATTTAAGAATTTGGATTTACGTCCATCGAAAATCATAAATCCTACATTTTTGGTTTGATAATTTTTCATCCTGACTTTAAGTCGTTTTAAAAACTAGGGCGCTTTTGGTTTATAGAACTTTATTTACCCTTTTGTAAAACAATTATCGCAAACTAAACCGAAGTGTACAAGGCTTCGGTTTTAATTATTACCCAACTGTAAAACAATTATAATATTTAGATGGGGCTAAGGGTATAAATGTTACAGAGGCAGTTGATATTTTTTGATTTTCCTCAGTTGACAATCCGAAAATGAGGCCTTAGCTTTAGACATGGAAGAGAATAAACCCACACAATTTGAAAAGCTTCAGTTTTATGCAAAGTATGTAGTAATCATTGTTTCTGCTGCTTGGGTGCTGATTTCAGGTACTGATTTGATTGATAAGCAAGCGAAAGAGTTGAGGCTTAAAAATGAGCAGATGAGCAGGAACTCCATCCCGCTTGCTTTTCATACCATGACAGCTACTACCGACAATGAACCATGGGAGTACAATGATGAACTTTGTACTATCACGGGTAACTACGGCATTAAGAATATTGGTGAACTGCCATTTTTAATAGAGGAGATAACCTTTTCGATATTCGAATTCAAGGTGTTAGAAGCATCTGATGTTGAGGGAAATCATGTGACCTCGTTCACGCTCTTTAAAATGCTAGAAGGTAAGACTGCCATCTATGAAGAGGTTTTGGAAGTGAATGAGAGAGTAGGGGTGGAAGGTACTTTAGAAAAGAACTTCGGCTATGTGGTCACTAAGAAGCGAAATCATAACTACGTAATAGTCGCCAATGCCAAAGGCGGCCTGACCAATGGCAAAGGCCTAATTGATGAGTCCTATCTTTTTGGTGTCAATGAACTCGTGCATACTATTGGGCCAGTCATTATTTGTCCAGCTCCGGAAAAACCTGTTTCGTGCTAAGGTAAGCCTGAGGGTTACTCTTTGTGTCTGGGAGGAGAGAGTTGATTAAACTTACTCTCAGTCTTGTCAAGTGCTTCTGAGATCATTTTGAAGCTGTTATTGGTTGCCTCTATGTCGATGAATTTACTCACAATATTGCTGTTGCGATAAATTAAAAAAGTGTTTTTGGCTTTTGGGTTGATGGCATTAAGGTCAATTTCGGAGGCTTTGTCTTCAAAGGAAGGCACAATGGTCAGTGCTAGCTTTCTAAGGTTTAATTGTTGTCCGATGGCTTCAAGTTTAGAGATTGTTGATTTCCTACTTTCGTTCTCATAGGCGTAAATGAAATACGCTTTTAAGTATTGCTGCCTTTTGGAACTCTCCCTTTCGAGGTACGTCAACCACTTTTTAATATCCTCCCAATCAGGATTTTCACCCACGAAATAAAGTACACCTTGATAGCGACCATACTTGCAAATGGGGCACACAGTGGTTCCTTGGTCAGGTCCCCAGGCGTGATATGGTGTAAAAGAAAATAGATCTTCCCCAACGCTTCTTCCTGATTGGAGTTGGTTTGAGGCTTCCTTAGGATAGTTAGGAATATTTAGGCCTAGGATAATATTGTGCTCCGCTATTTGAACATCGCCTCGTTGCAATAACCTCAGTATACCGCTTCCTCCCCGGTTTAGCATTGCTTTGCGTTTAGCGGTTGTCAGTAATGGATCATCATCAAAGACAAATTCATCGATGTAATATGGTATATCAATACCCGGTTCTTTGATGGAAGGATGGATATGGGCCGGGTCTTTTCGGTTTGGATAGGCTGCGGGTCTAATGGTATGTATTGCGTAATTACCGGTAGCGTCTGACTTCACCCAACCGCGTAAATAACCGTGACGCCTCACTCTTGGATCGAGGCCTTGGCGATCGGCATAGAAGCCTTCGGTATCTGTTTGATAATAGTATAGGATGACACCAGGCGCAGGCGTGATGCCATCTGCTTTCAAGATTTTACCTGTAATGATTAATTTTTGTCCTATCTCATGCCAACCTTCAGTGGTGTCAGAGGCATTGATGTTCTCCGGCATACCAATAAACATAAATTCACTGTTCTCGAAGGGACCACCAATACGTTTGTTCGTTTGGGCATGACAGCTTAATGACAGAAATAGGAGGAGGCTAGGTAGAATGAGTTTGTGATACATGATCTTTTTTAACTCAATAACGAAGGTTTCTTGGCCCTAGACTAAAGAGATGCGGTATCCTGATGGATTAATAGGCCAAACCGATGACTAGGAGAAACGTGCTTTAAATGGAGTACTGAAATTGCGGCTCAGCCTAACCACCGATTCGTCTTTTAATGTAATATCATAGTCGCCATTCAGTCTTGATTTAAAGTTGACTACTTCATTGATATTGACAATAGATGATTTGTGTACGCGAATAAAGGTGGTGGGATCGAGCTCTTCTAGTATGGACTTAAGTGTCCGAGCATGGAGAAAGCTACCGCTTGGTGTCACGAGCCTTATATAAGGTGTCTCGGATTGAATTGAAATGATGTCAGCTGTATTGATTACCATCATTTCGCCCTTATAACTAAGGCTCAGGTGTCGGAGGTACTCAGTCTTAGTAGCACTTGATTTAGGTTGAGTTTTCCAGATCAGATTAATGAGTGTGTAGATGCCGATGGAAGCATATAGGTGTTCTGACATAGCATAACCAAAGCCTTTTCCGAGGCTAAAAGTATGATCAAGTAAAAGTGTTGATAAAGTGTAAATGACGACAGGGAAGGTGAGCATGTGCAATGCAGTTGAAAAGACAACTGATACGCTTATGGTTAGAATCTTATTCGAATGAGGGAAGATTTGAAGCGCTCTTCTTTGCAACCAAGTAATGGGTAAAAAGAGTAGCCAAAATGAATTAAAGAGGAGGGACTCGCTCCAGTAAAAACTATAAGAATTGATATTAGAGTCAATCAAGTCCTGAGCCAGTCCAAGGGTGAGAATGGCCGATGAGATAAGTGTCACCTTTAAGAATGAGGAATACTTTTTATTGGCAAGTGCTTGACTCCATTGCATAGGGTTAAGATACGTGTTATTGACGAATTGGATATAGTTATCAAAAAAAAAACGCAGTTCAGGGCTGCTATTCTTCAGAAGTCAATTGTGTAGAATCGGGTTTGCTTCTGGATAATATTTTATCTGAGATGGTATTACGATTAAACATAATGATGATGCCTGCAATGATCATTAACATTGAGAATGGGTCGAAGTTATGACCAACATTAAATGTGTCGGATGTTTTAGTACGATCATATTTTGGTTCTCCCGCAGCTTGAGTCTCTTCCATATTCATTTGATAATTGTAATTATAGTTGTAGTTATACGTCCACTCAAAGGCAGAATTACCACCTGAAACAATAAATATGGTCCCAATCAGAACAACGACCATCATCACAGACTCACGGTTTTTGAATCTAATAGGTTTGACATCATCTGGCTGTATACCCAAAAAAATAAGCACTCTATCAGTTCTAAATAAGGCTAATAACCCAAGGACCATGGGCAAGGCAAAGGTAATGAAGCTTACAAAGCTTGAAGTCAGTATGAAGCCTAATCCCTCGGCTGATGAGGGAACGGAGCTAAAAATTGCCATTGTTCCAATGAATATTGAGATGTTTAATAGGGACTTGCATAATGCATAAACTCCTAATGCCCGAATGGCAAATTTGAATAAGCGATATACTGACATAATTCGATATAAAATATTTCAAGTAATTTATGATTTTTAAAGCAAATTAAAAGAGGTTAATCAGATTAATAATTATACCACTTGCAAAAGATTCTTCTGAAAGGACTGGAAGGGGAGTAGTGAATTAAATTCTGTGCCAGTCCAAGGGTAAGGATAACTGACTGGATTGCTTTGGTCTCTAACCATGAATGATGATATCATTGATTAAGACATGATCATTAAATAAAGGATAATCAGTATTGTGCTTTTGTAGGCGGGTGATTGGTTAAACGCTTTAGGTGGCAATCGCTACAATGGGTTAGATTTAATAGGCATTAGGGCATAAAAAAAGCCCCGATTTATCAGGGCTCCTACTTAGTACTTTGGACTAGATACTCAATACTCCATTAAGCTTTCGCTCCGATAGCTTCGTCTAGTTTGTTTGTCAATACGTTCTTCGGTACAGCACCGATTACGCTATCCACTACTTCACCACCTTTGAAGTAAAGTAGCGCAGGGATAGATCTGATTCCGTATTTGACAGAAATGTCTTGATTGGCATCAACATCAACTTTTCCAACAACAGCTGTTTCACTGTATTCACCAGCGATTTCTTCTACAACAGGACCTACCATTCTACATGGTCCACACCAAGCTGCCCAAAAGTCAACTAGTACTGGTTTGTCAGAGTTCAACACTAATTCTTCGAAGTTGCTCTCGTTAATTTCTAATGCGTTTGCCATTATCTCTATTATTTATGCTTTGTTTTTAGTTCTAATTCTTCCCAATGACATCAAAAGTAATTAAAAAGTTCCGAACAGATTTGGAACAATTTAGATTCTGATTTACGCGGTAATCAAATGTGCGCCATCGGTATATTGCTTTAACCCCCTGATCAATTCATTGTTCGGATCCACTTTCATTTTCCTAGCGAAAAGTTCCACTGTTAGGTTTTCAGAGCGATCGACTAATTCTACCTTTAAGTCTGTATCGCCTTGATGCTTATCGGTAAGGCTCAAGATGTTTTCAATCAACTCTTGATCCACCATCTTTGCATCTAGCTTGATGTGGATTCCTTTGCCACGTTTTTCTCTCAGTTCGCTGAGCAAAGAGATGGCAAAGGTCTGAAGCTCCCAATCTTCGGGAGTAGGATTAATACTTGGGTTTTCTCTGATCTCTTTTTGCTTTCGCCAATTGATTTCTACGCGGCCCGTAATAAATAGGAATTCACCTGGTCTCAGGTACTGTGCATGATTGATGTACTTTTCTCCCATTAGGAAAAGTTCAACAGCACCGTTATAGTCTTCAACACTCACTACGCCATAGGGCTTGCCATTCTTGGTCTGGCCAGTTCTTAGGCTGTTTACAATACCACCAATTGAAATCTCTTGATTTGGGAATTTGTTGATGTCGTTAATGGGCTTACAGAAGCTTTCTAACTCAATTTCGAACTGGTCGAGCGGGTGTCCTGATATATAAAAACCGACAATCTCCTTTTCGCGTTTGAGCTTTTCCATCTGACTGAATGGCTCCATGTCTGCTACGCTTGGAAGCGGTGTCGCTACATTGCTATCTCCTCCGAAAAGGGAAACCTGCGCTGCATCTTTCTCGGCTTGTTTGGCGTTGGCGTAACGAATTACTTTCTCGATAAGGGTCTGTTCTCCTTCTGGCGACCATAAATACTGTTTTCTGTGGTAGTGTTCAAAGCAATCAAAGCCACCCGCCTGTGCTAGTGATTCGAAGTTTCGTTTGTTGACACTCCTTAGGTTAATGCGTTCTGCAAATTCAAAGACGTTCGGATAAGGGCCACTCTCTTTGCGTTCGCGAATGATCTCTTCAATGGCAGCTTCTCCAGCACCTTTGACAGCTCCCATGCCAAAGCGAATTTCACCTTTAGCATTTACGGTAAATTTGTAATTAGACTCATTGACATCAGGGCCTAAAACAGGCACGCCCATGCGCTTGCACTCTTCCATAAAGAAAGTCACCTGCTTGATGTCATTCATATTATTACTCAATACGGAGGCCATGTATTCAGCAGGATAATGTGCTTTTAAATAGGCTGTTTGGAAAGCGATGTAGGCATAACAAGTCGAGTGCGACTTGTTGAAGGCGTAGGAGGCAAAGGCTTCCCAGTCACGCCAGATCTTTTCAAGCTTGTCTTCGGCATGTCCTTTGGCTTTTGCCTGCTCGACAAACTTTGGTTTCATCTTATCCAAAACCTCACGCTGCTTCTTACCCATGGCCTTACGCAGTACATCGGCTTCACCTTTGGTGAAATCTGCCAGCTTTTGAGAAAGTAACATCACTTGCTCTTGGTAGACCGTAATACCGTAGGTCTCAGACAAGTACTCTTCCATATCATCTAAGTCATAGGTGATAGGCTCGTCTCCATGCTTTCTACGGATAAAGGAAGGGATGTATTCCAAAGGCCCTGGACGATACAAGGCATTCATTGCAATGAGATCTGCAAACTCAGTCGGTTTGAGTTCCTTCATATACTTCTGCATGCCAGCAGATTCATACTGGAATATACCGACCGTTTCTCCTCGCTGGAAAAGCTCGTAGGTTTTAGTGTCGTCCAGTGGAAAGTCATCCGGCACCAAGTCGACATCATGTTTCTCTTTCACATTCTTGACGGCATCTTTGATCAGCGTCAAAGTTTTCAAGCCCAAGAAGTCCATTTTTAGCAGGCCAGCATCTTCAACTACTGCATTGTCAAACTGTGTACACCACATGTCCGAATCTTTGGCCGTAGATACGGGAGCAAAGTTGGTAATGTCATCGGGTGTAATGATAACGCCACAGGCGTGAATGCCCACGTTTCTGACAGAGCCTTCGAGTACGCGGGCTTGGTTAATCACCTTGCTTTCCGCTGAGCTTCCCGCTGCAATTTTCTTTAACTCATTTGCCAGCGGAATTTGCTCGGATCTAATTTTGGCTTTGAGTTCTTGATCATTTAGCGAGAAGAGTTTTGCCAGTTTGATGTCTGGCACCAACTTAGCGATACGATCGGCATCGGGGAGCGGTAATTCCATGGCACGGGCTGTATCCCTAATCGAGGACTTGGCAGCCATGGTACCATAGGTAATAATTTGGGCTACCTGATTCTTTCCATATTTCTCAATTACATAGTCGATGACCTTCTGACGACCTTCATCGTCAAAGTCAATGTCAATATCGGGAAGTGATACTCTGTCTGGATTCAAGAAACGCTCAAAAAGGAGATCGTACTTTATTGGGTCTACATTGGTGATATTGATACAATAGGCCACCACTGAGCCTGCTGCCGAACCACGACCTGGCCCAACGGATACGCCCATTTCTGTGGCCTTGTTGGTAAAGTCTTGTACAATCAGGAAGTAGCCTGGGTAGCCAGTATTCTTAATAGTGGCCAACTCAAAGTCAAGCCGTTCTCTAATTTCATCGGTGATTTCGCCATAGCGCCTTTTGGCTCCTTCGTAGGTTAAGTGTCTGAGGTAGTCATTCTCGCCTCGCACACCGCCATCCGTTGCATCTTCAGGGTTGATGAACTCCTCTGGTATATCAAACTTGGGTAGCAGTACTTCTCTGGCGAGTTTGTATCCTTCGACCTTCTCAACAATTTCATTGGTATTGGCGATGGCTTCGGGAATATCTGAGAAGAGTTTTTTCATCTCTTCAGATGTTTTCATGTAGAACTCATCGTTCGGGAAGCCGTATCGAAATTCTCTTCCACGTTTGCCTATGTACTTCTTAGGCTTATTAATAGATTCGGCATCTTTGACACAGAGCAGCACATCATGGGCTACAGACTGCTCTTGGCGTGTGTAGTAGGTATTGTTAGCAGCAATCGGTTTTACATTATACTTCTCACAGTATTGTAAAAGAATTTGGTTGACGTGTACTTCTTCGGCTAGTCCGTGACGGTTAATTTCGGCATAGAAATCATCACCGAAATTCTCTTTCCACCATACGAACGCTTCTTCAGCTTGCGTTTCGCCAATATTCAAGATTTTGTCAGGAACTTCGCCCCAAAGTCCTCCTGTGGTTACAATTAAGTCTTCTTTGTACTTCAGTAAATCGTTTCTATCAATTCGCGGCACATAGTAGAAACCTTCGGTAAAAGCGATCGAGGATAGCTTGACTAGGTTGTGATAGCCTTTTTTATTCTTCGCGAGGATGACGGTCTGGAAACCGTTGTCCTTGACTTTTTTATTGGTTCTATCTACGCATATGTTGAACTCACAGCCTACAATAGGTTTGATGCCAGCTGCCAATGCCGCACCCACAAATTGAAAGGCACCCATCATATTGCCATGGTCAGTCAGTGCCACGGCTGGCATGCCGAGCTCTTTTGCTGTATTTACAATTTCAGGGATCTTAGAGACTGCCTGAAGGATGGAGAACTGGGAGTGTACATGAAGGTGAGAAAATGGGGTGTCTTCTAGTGCAGAGAGTGCCTCGGTATCTATTTTAGACTTGCCACTATCTGAACTCGCTTCTTCAGTCTGCGCAAAGTTTGCTGCGTCTAATTTGGGTGCCTCATAAACTACCTCGGCTAGCTTTAACGAAGGGTTATGTGGAACGACACTTTCTTTGATCAAGCCAAAGAAACATCTGGCTGTCGCGTCTACGTCATAGGCTGCATCGTGCGCATCGGCAAATGCTTCTCCAAAGAGTTTAGTATGTAATTCTGTAAGCGTAGGCCATTTGAATTGACCGCCTCGGCCACCGGGAATGGCGCAAAAGTTGGTTGATACTAATTTAGTGTCAAGGGGTTCAAGTTCTTCTAACTCATTGGTGAGTTCGCACCTTAGGTATTCTGAACCGACAATATTGTAGTCAAATTCAATGTTATGACCAATGCCTAGGGTTGCACGGTCAATGTCTTCTTTGAATAGGGCTAGCACTTCTTTAAGGTCGTGCCCTTCATCAAGTGCTCTTTCGGTAGAAATACCGTGAATCTGAACCGAGTTATAGGGGATTGTAAAGCCTTCTGGTTTGACAATTAGGTTTTGTGCAGAGATGAGTTTACCGCTGGTATCATGCAGTTGCCAAGCGATTTGAACCAGCCGAGGCCAGTTGTCAAAATCGGTGAGGGGGGCATTATAGTTTTGCGGTAAACCTGTGGTTTCCGTATCAAATATAAGATACATAAATACTTAGCTCGAAATGTTGATGAATTGCCCAAAAGCAATCATCTAAAGTACAGAAAAAGGGGATGTCTTGGAAAGGAAATCTGACTAATTCCATGGTTCAAATTACTCAATGAATTCAGCCAGTTTCATAAGTCACTTAGGTCATGGACTTAGTGATGTTTTAAACATCTTACATTTATTGGAACACATACAATTCAACCAATAAACACACACAATTATGGCACTTTCTGCAGCAGTATATGGTGGTGGACCATTTTATCCGGGGCCTTCTTCGGCATTGGATATTCTACCAAAGACGGGTTTTACAACAATTATTTGTTGGTCTGTTCATGTGAACGCCAATGGAGATTTGGTATATAACAATACGCCTATCGTTCAAAAGGGCCAGTACGTTGGCGATCCTTCTTGGGAAAAGCGATTAGGCGCAATTAAAAGTGGAGGTTCCGTCAATAGAATCCTCTTTTCTGTAGGCTCTGGTGGTACACAAGACTACACTAACATCATGGACTTGATCAATACGGAGGGTACAGGTTCTTCCTCAATTTTACATCAGAATTTTGAAGCATTACTCAATGCTATTCCAGCGATAGATGGTATTGACATGGATGATGAAGATAACTATGACCAAAGCACTATCGTCAGTTTTGCACAGATGCTCGGTGATATGGGATATAAGGAAGTAACCTTTTGTCCATATTTTGACATGGGTTTTTGGGCAGGTTGCTTAGCGGCACTTGAGTCATCACACCCTGGTTTAGTGACGGCTTATAACCTTCAATGCTACTCTGGTGGTGCCGGAAACTTGAGTAATATTCAGGGCTGGATTAACTCCGTTGCGAGCATCAAAGGAAATCAGGCTGCCGAATTTATTGTTCCAGGCTTATGGTGTCAACATGGGCAAGGTTGTAATCAAGGCATGTCTGCTACTGAAATTCAGGGACAATTTCATGGTTGGAAGTCTTTGGGTACAGAAGGTGGCTTTATATGGTTGTACGATGATATAGAGAAATGTGGAAACAATCCACAGAGTTATGCCGAGGCTATTTTGAATGGCTTGAGATAATACGACTTGTTTAGGGGAAAGGGAGGGCCACTTGTAAGAGAGTGGCCTTTTTTATTAGGTGGAACAGGCTTGTTAAAAGGATCATGGTTCCACTTGTTGAAAATCTCTCTTGGGCGATCTCTTTAATCCCTATATTCAGGCAAACCTTATTTAAAGAAGATGAAACGTTCAATCCAATTATTGCTGTGTCTATTCATGATGGTAGGCATCGATGCTTATGCACAAATTCCGCATCCACGAGAAACCTTCGGTCATGAAGTTGGTGCCGATTATAAATTAGCTGATTATGATCAGATGCTCGAATACTACGATAAGTTAGCGGCATCTACGGATCGGGTTCAAATGATTGAAATTGGTAAGTCCTCCATGGGACGACCGATCAAACTAGTCTTCATTTCCAATAAGGAAAACATGAAGCAGTTAGATAAGTGGAAGGAGATTTCGGAAAAGCTCGCTAGGGCTGAAATTACCGAAGAAGAAGCTAGAAGACTGTCTAAAGAAGGAAAAGCCATCGTTTGGTTTGACGGGGGAATGCACGCTACGGAACGAGCGCATGCCCAGATGACATCGGAGTTGATGTGGAAGATCGCTTCCGAGGAGTCAGATGAAATGAAAAAAATTAGAGACGAGGTAATTACCCTAGTCGTGCCAGTCATTAATCCTGATGGGGTTGATATTGTGGTAGATTGGTATAGAAAGACACTCGGCACTCCTTTCGAAAGTTCAGGTCCTCCTGTATTGTATCAAAAGTATGTTGGGCATGATAATAACCGTGATTGGTTCATGAATAACATGCAGGAGACAAAGGTGATCACCAATATTCTATACAATGAGTGGTATCCTCAAATCATTCATAACCATCACCAAACGGCACCACGTTGGGCAATGATCTTTTTGCCACCTTTTCGTAGTCCGGTTAACCCTCAGATTCATCCAGGCATTACAACTTCTGTGAACCTTGTAGGAACAGCCATGGCACAACGTTTTGCCATGGAGAAGAAACCAGGTGTGATTGCCAATGTGGGATTCAGTATGTTTTGGAATGGAGGAATGAGAACGGCTCCTTACTATCATAATCAAATTGGTATTTTAACCGAGGTGGCTCAACCGTCTCCAACACCATCGAATTACGACCCTAAGAATAAGCCACAGAGCATTCGGGGATTACCTTCTAATGGTTCTGAAATTTTCTATCCTTATCCATTTGAGGGAGGAGAGGTTAAGTTTAGAGACGCAGTAGAATATATGCTTACTGCTTCCATGGCGGTGCTTGATTTAGCGGCCGATAAAAAGGATGAATTCCTTTATAATATCTACAATATGGGCCGAGATGCAATTACTAATGCCAATGGCAAAGGTGCATTCGCTTATGTGATTCCAAAAGATCAATACAATCCATCAGAGGCTATCAACTTAACGAACGTTTTGATGCAAGGTGGACTAAAGGCGCATAGAGCAACTGAGGCTTTTAGTGCAAATGGTAAAAACTACGAAGCTGGTTCAATCATATTTTATGGGGCTCAGTCTTTCAGACCTTACTTAGCGGATTTAATGGAGGTTCAAGAGTATCCTGATCAGTTTTTATACCCAGGAGGCCCACCACAGCCACCTTATGATTTAGCAGGTTGGACACTACCTATTCAGATGGGTGTATCTGTCGATAGGGTTGAGGAAGATTTTATGGCAAAAGTTGATCCGATTACGGATAAGATGACTTTCGATGCGGGCACAGTAGCTGGTAATGCACGATATGGTTACATCCTTTCTAATAAAGACAATCAAAGCGCAACCGCAATAAACCGTTTACAGAAGATGGGTTATACTGTGAGTCAATTTACTGATGACCAAGACGGTATTGAATCAGGCTCATTTCTAATCAGATCTAAAAGAGGATTAGAGGCTAATGTGAAACAACTGAGTCAAGATTTGGGCTTAGATTTCTCTGGAGTTTCAAAAAAGCCATCTGCGAAATTTAATGAACTAAGAAAGGTTAAAATTGGAATCTACAAGTCTTGGCAAGCCAATATGGATGAAGGTTGGAGTAGATGGATGCTTGAGCAATTCGAGTTTGATTTAGATACGCTGCATAATGAGGATATTCAAAGTGGTAACTTAAGCCAGTATACGGCCATACTTTTTCCTGATCAGCGTCCTGCTGGAATCATGAATGGAAACTCTGCGAGAAGAGCTCCTGAGAAGTTCGTAGGTGGAATTGGTAAGGAAGGTGTTGCCGCTTTAGACGCTTATGCGACTGCTGGCGGAACCATTATCTTTTACGATAAAGCAAGTGACTTTGCGATAGAGCAATTCAAATTACCTGTTAAAAATGTGACTGCGGGAATTAAGCCAAATGATTTCTTTATTCCAGGTTCTTTGGTACGCATGGACGTTGATAATACCAACAGGTTGGCATTAGGTATGCCAGATCAAGTTTCTGCTTCGTTTAACCAAAGCCGTGCTTTTAAAATTGATGCAGGTGCTCCAGGAGTTATGGAAGTCTCTAAGTACGCATCAGAAGATATACTATTAAGTGGCTGGGCACTGGGTGAAGAGACTCACTTAGCCAATACATCGGCTATGGTACACGCTAAACGTGGATCAGGTGATTTAGTACTCTTCGCTTTCAGGCCGCAATTTCGTGGACAATCAAGAGGTACTTACAGAATGATTTTCAACGCCATCTTTATGGGTGCTGAGAAAAACAAGAACCCACTTTCTGATAAAAAGTAATATTTAGATTACATCAGTTAAACAGACAAGGCCTTCCGTGCAGAAGGCCTTGTCTGTTTTTATTTATAGCCTTGTGACGTATCAGGTGTCATTAGTCAACGAGATTTAGGCTAGCCCTAATGGCTATTGCTGATTTTCAGCGGTAAAGTCTTCATGTAAAATGGTTTGTTCTGTATTAGAGAGTTTGACAAAGTCAATTTCTCCGGCACCTTCAAACCTGAATTTAAAGCCTACTATTTTGCCAATATTGTCTTCATAAGCTTGTGAGAAAATGAGTCTGTCGTTCATGAAGTAATCGGCTTTTCCGTTAATGACCTCAAGCCTCAAAGTGTTCCATTCTTCCGTATTTATACCAAACGGAGTGAGGTCGTTCTCTTTTCCGGAAAATGTTTTCCCAGAAGTAATTAAATCTAATTCGCTGGAACATCCCGGAATTGAAAATGGCGTTAGAAAAACACCGCTTTCGCAGTGAACCAATACTTGTACTTCTTGACAGATGCCATTACTTTTTTTATAAGTATTCCGAAAGCGTGTTTCGAATATAAATTCGTCACTAGCAATTGATTGAAAATTATCGAAAAAGTGGAAGGTTAGTAAACTCGCTTCGGCTTCATTCATGGCATGGAGTTCTTCTAGAAGTTCATTCGTCAAACCGATTTTGCCGTCTATATTCAATTCACTGTCATAGAGGTATCTAGGAATCTCATCTTGGTTAATTGTGGCCATCCATCCGTCAGTTCGAATGTGGAGATCTTGTTCCACTAGTATTTGTTTATTGGCGAGAAGTTTGGCTCTGAAATAACCTGGATAGTAATAAATCCCCGTTGCGGCTTTTTTCTTAGGGTCTATGCTGAAGGTGAGTTTTTGATTCCATGATTGTTGGATACTAGCTTCTTCAATATCGTTGGTTCCAAAATCATAGGTAAATACTACTGTGTTGGGTAGTCCTAAGGTGACAGGTTCAGCGCCAAATTTTACCTGTTGCAAGTCTATCGATCGCTGCCTTTGAGAAAAACCAACGACTGCCGCGATGAGTAGCAGAAGGGCGGCTGCCATAACTATTGGTTTTAGTCGCAGCGAACGCTTTTCCTTTTTTTGAAACCGGTTCTTTGGTTGATTACCGTTTTTTAGCTCACTCCAATTCTCGTAATCAATAAATTTCGCCAAGGCGTTTAGCGTAGAGATGCTTGGCTCGCTTGAATAGTTAACCTTGCCCCAGACCCGCTTGAGAGTAGTGATGCTGAGTTGTACTCCTGTTGCTTCAAAGATTCTTTGGCTCAATAGTTCAAAGTCTTGGTTTTGCCACAAGTCGTTTGACGCCCAATTCAACTTTTCCTCTATTCTTTTCAGGCAATATTTAAGTAGTTCCTTATTCATGCTAACGACAAAGGTAATTACTCCTGTCTTGTGCATTAGGTTGCACGAGTTTGAACAGACTTGAATGGCCTTTTTATAATCAATCCACTGAATTTTCCGTGAGTATTGGGGCTAACCAACCAAGTCTATGAATAAAACAAGCCAATTACTTTTCACTTTATGCCTGTTCATTGGCATGCATTTAAAAGGGCAAGAGTTTCCACTAACCCCGGATATATGGGATATTACTGCTTCAGGGCATGTTTTTGAAAATTTTGAAGGTAAAAAGAGTCTGTACCTTTTCCAGGGCCGCGCTAACCTCAAGACTGATTTATCTTTTAGAACAGGAGTAATCGAGTATGATGTGTATGTAACCGAGAGACGTGGATTTCCTGGGGTGCAATTTAGGATTGCCGATGCACAGAACTTTGAGGAGTTCTACATTAGGCCCCATCAATCTGGTAATCCTGATGCTAATCAATATACACCTGTCTTTAATGGTATTAGCGGTTGGCAATTGTACTATGGAGCTGGTCATGCTGCAGCAGTCACTTATAAAATGAATGCTTGGAATCACATCAAGCTAGTGATTGCAGACACGGATGCAGAGGTTTATATCAATGATATGGAAAACCCGCTTTTCTATATACCTGAGTTAAAAAGGATACCAATTGCCGGTAGCATTAGATTATCAGCAGGAGGGCCATCACCTTTTCATTTTGCAGGATTAAAGTTGAGTGAGCAAGAGAATCCAGTTTTGAAGAGTCAGAGAATCCCGTTGCCCGAGCTTGCCGAAAATGTGATCAAGACTTGGGCGGTATCGAATAGCTTCCCAGAGCCTGCACTTGAATCTCAATACGAATTGGACCAGCAATTCAAATCAAACCTCACTTGGGCTGAATTAGAAACTGAAAGTCCCGGATACGCCAACTTAGCTCGGATTGCAATACGAACGAATACAAATAATACCACCTTCGCGAAAGTGACCATAACATCAGATAGAAAGCAGACTAAGGCATTACTCTACGGCTTTAGTGATAGAGCAAAAGTTTACTTGAATGATCAAATTCTAGCAGGGGGAAGTGATATGTTTACTTCCAGAGATTATCGTTTTTTAGGAACAATGGGCTTTCATGATGTAGTCTATCTACCACTAAAAAAAGGAAAGAATGAATTATGGATTGCAGTATCAGAGAATTTTGGTGGCTGGGGTATAATGGCGGCTTTTGAAAACAAAGAGGGAATTAAAGTAGATTAGATTCCTGATTCAGGAAGGGGAGGTTTTATCCTCCCTTTCTTACTGAAATGTTGTGATTGATATTTAGACAATTACGAGTAATGCTACTTTAACGATTAGTATAGAGACGACTAGCATTAAAACATCTGTCTTTCTCTCTTGTGCGATGTCTTTTCTCAGCCATGCTTTGAACTTCTCTCTTCTTGAGGTAGATACAGAGGAGGTTTCGAGTTTTAAATTTGTGTTCTCAAACCTTCGTGTAGCTCCTTTGTAGAGGAAAGATTTGTTTCTTTTAGTATTAAGAAAAGACTGATTTGAGCTGTGTGTACTGAATGCTCCTGAAGATGTGATTGTCATCATAATTCTAAATTTAAATGCTACATATTTTTACGTGATCCCTTGTGGTAAGTTTCATTTTTTAAAGTAAAACTTACGGAAATAATAGTAAAGCTATCAAGAGCGAATTTTCGCCTGTTTTTAAGCAAAGAGGATAAACAGTACAAGGACAATTGAGAGCGTAAGAATTGAGATGGTTTTAACTTGCGCCTTCAGTTTGTCGGCTTTCAGTTTTCTCTTGAGTGCCCTCATTTAAACGGGTGTAGCTTTTCGAAAACTATATTTTCTATAAGCACTGATTGGCTTGTTTTTGAAAGTATTGCGCTCTTTAATATTGAAAGCACCATTGCTTCTTTTTAATAATGCGCGATTCGAACGAAGGTTGTTGATCGCATCTAACATAAATCCAGCTCCATTCATCGTTCTAGTCGTTTGTTACACTATAGTATGCGTAGAAACGGATCATCTGGTTCTTATTTCTGAACCAAGGGAATTAGAGAATGCTAATCGGTTAGGGCCTCACCTGGAAGCTATAAGGTTCTCATAGCGCTTACAATCAGAGCGAAGCTAATTCCGAGAATAAAAATACCTGAAGAGACATGGTTACCATTTCTGAATCTGGCAACTAATGAGTAAATAATTCTTAACTCTAAATTATTAATCATGAAAAAATTATTCATTGCTACATTAATCCTGGCATTTTGTTCTTCCGTATCAGCAAACACAGCACCTGAGGTATTCCGTTGCGTTAGTACTCCCACATCAATTACTGGAGATGACTACGTGCACTGGAATACGCCACAAGTTACTTATACAACAAGGTGCGTTACTAACGCTATTGAATATGAATGGACGTTAAACGTGAATACCACGTGCGCAGTATCTCAAACTTCATTGACCCCTAATATCACTATCTCGCCTAATGACTTCAGTTTCTTTCATGGCGGTTTATGTGGAGATTGGACAATTTCAGTAAGGGCAAAAATTGATGATGGTGTTAACCCTCCTTATTATACAGCATACTTTACTATGGGTGTCACAGTTTATGGGTGCTAGTGTGATGGCTAGATTGAAAGTGCTTTTCTATTAATACCTTTGAAGCATCGGTAGTTAATCATTAAAAGAGGCTGTCTGAAAAGGCAGTCTCTTTTTGTTTTTAAGAACTACATCTTCTTGTTATTTTAGAGTTATGAGCAGAAGCGTAGTTTTCAAGACCTACAACCAAGATCAGCTGAGCTTATTGCCTCCCAGTTATGATGAATTGGTACCCAAGAACCATCCTGTGCGCATAGTTAATACCATCGTAGACCGCTTGGATATCAGTGCGCTGGAGCAGGGCTACAAAGGTGGTGGCACATCCAGCTATCATCCTCGGATGTTACTGAAAGTGATCATTTACGCCTACCTGCGCAACCTCTATTCATCACGCAAAATAGAGCAAGCCTTACAAGAAAACGTCCACTTTATGTGGCTCAGTGGCCAAAGCAAGCCAGACCACAACACCATCAACGATTTTAGGGGAAAACGACTAAAAGGGGAGCTGAAGAAAATCTTCAACCAAGTCGTACTGCTGCTGGCCAGCGAGGGCATCATCAACATCAAAGACATTTTTGTGGACGGCACCAAGATAGAAGCCAATGCCAACCGCTACACTTTTGTGTGGGGCAAGAACATAAAAAACAGCAGGGAACGCATAAAGGAGCAACTCAAAGAAATATGGCGTTACGTAGAAACGGTTTATGCCGATGAAGAGCAAATGCCCAACACGCCAGACTTTGAGTCCATCGATCCCGACAAGGTAGCTGCCACCATAGAGCAGATAAACCAAGCCCTTGAGGGAAAAGAGGCAGACAAAAAAGTAAAGCAAAAACTAAACTATGCCAAGCGCCACTGGCCAGAAAACCTTAAAAAATACGAACAGCAGGAGGCCCAGATGGGCAGGCGTAACTCCATGAGCAAAACCGACCCCGATGCCACCTTTATGCGCATGAAGGACGACCACATGCAAAACGGACAGCTCAAGCCGGGTTACAACATCCAAATATCCACCAACAGCCAATACATTGTAAACTACACCGCAGCCCAAACCACAGCAGACACCACTACCCTAAAAGACCACTTAGCCGAGTACAGGGAAAGTTTTAAACAAAACCCAGACACCCTTACAGCAGATGCTGGCTACGGTAGCGAAGAAAATTACCAAATCCTGGAAGATAATCAGATCGAAGGTTTTGTGAAGTACAACTACTTCCACAAAGAACAGCGAGGGGCCAAGAAAGAGCCCAATCCTTTTGCCCCAGAAAACCTGCACTACAACCCAGAAAAAGACTGCTATTACTGCCCTATGGGCCAGCCATTAGAAAATATCGGCCAATACCAGCGTCAAACCAAAACAGGTTTTACCCAAACCATCCACCGCTATCAAGCCAAGAACTGTCAAGGTTGTCCCTTGCGGGGAATGTGCCACAATGCCCAGGGCAACCGCATAATAGAACGCAACTATAACCTTGTCCGTCACAAGCAAAAGGCCAAAGCACGCCTGCTGAGTGAAGAAGGGATAGCCAAAAGAAAACAACGCTGTTGGGATGTGGAAGCAGTCTTTGGGAACATAAAACAAAACATGAACTTTAAACGGTTCGTGCTCAGAGGTCTCGATAAAATAAATGTAGAAATGGGTCTAATAGCCCTTGCTCACAACCTCAAAAAGGCAAATGTGGTGTAAAACCTGTCAACTTTTAATCTTATCAATCTTTTAGTAAAAAGATCAAACCAGATTAAGGACATAAAAAAACCGTCCGAAAATTACTTTTCAGACGGCCTCTTTTAATATAGAAATGTCTGGTGTACTTGTAAATTGCCTGATTACTCAATCTTTGAATCATCCCTCTTTCTAAGTGCACCTATCCTTCACTATATGACTCTAAAATCTTGGTTGTGAATATTGAGTTTAACAGAATTGCTTATAGTATGGGTCTCCTTTAAAGACATCGATTTTCATTTTTTTTAAATCACTTGCTTAGGCTTAATACAATGATTCTGAATTTTTTTTTCAAATAAAACAAATGAAGTGGTTACCATTTTTGAATCTCGCAACTAAGAGGTAAAACAAATTTATAACCATAAAACTATTTAGTATGAAATCAAAAATTTTAATTTTCGTCCCGTTGTTATTTACGGTGTTACTTACTTCTACTAGTATGAAGGAAACGTCTAATGACCTGCTTTGCAGAGGACTATTAGACTTTAGCGTTAAATTGAACACCCCTGGTTATCAAACAACCTATAATATCTATGAAAATGGAATTAGGTTTGATACCAATCCTGTTTGTGGGGCTACAGCCTATCAATGGACAATCGGAGACTTTTCAGTTAATACAAGTACTCCTTACATCATAGTCGATGCTAATGACTTCTTACTACCTCCGGCAGGTGGATGCAAGGACTTTAATAAGAAACTCACGAATCTTATAGGACCTGTTAAGACTGCTAAAGGTACGTACAATTCTTCCATGTCGGTCAAAGCTAATGCTGGGTCGATGAACAAACTGACACTCCCAATACAGATTACAAATGTTCCAAAATGTATTGAATCTTCTTCTAAAGACTCAGGGTATGAGGGTTCAGAAGGAGATTATAAGTGGACTGTTGGCGGATTATCAAAGTTCGGAAACTAGTCTTTGAACAATCAATGAAAAGAGGGAGGCCACATTGACCTCCCTTTTTTTATTGACTAGCCAATTGGTTTATTAACTCGTTCGAGATTTTACCATATGGAGAACTCTCCTTTAACTTAGAAAGGTATTCCACAGACTTGTCTATTTCCTTGGCTCTTAAGCTTGTAAGGGCTAGGTACCATATCTTTGTATCCTCAAATATTGAGCCCTCTACCTGCTCAAACTCAACTTTGGCGCCTTTTAGCTTTCCTTCAGCTAAATAAGCCGTTCCGAGGTAGAGATGTAGCGTATCACTTTTAATTTCAATTGATTCAAATTTCTCAATCGCTGCCTGATAATCACCTTTCTGATACGATCTCATAGCTTGCTCCATTATTAAATTGTTGGATATCTGCCTTGTAGTGTAGAGGTTGGGGTAAGACTTAAAATAGGAATCAAATAAACTCTCCGTTGGATTTGAGGTAGGCTTTAGGGCAAAAAATAGTATCAACAATGCTGCTGCTACGGACATGGTAATAAATATTAGCCCTTGATTTTTTCTTTTTTGATACGGTGTCGCTTGGTTTTGCTCCTGTGCTACTTCCGATACTAAATCTCTAACCCCTAAGCTTTCTGCTAGGATGGCGCTTTGCTTATAGGAGGCATAGGATTCCTTTAGTTTGGAGTCAGTTATCATCTTAGACTCAAACTGCAGCCGCATGCTCTCGTTAAGCCTGTTCTGATAATAGTCAGAAAAAAGTTGATCGAGGTCGATATTTATCCAATCGATTTTTTTCATCGGTAAAAATCTTCTTTTTCTAGGTTGTACGATTTTACAATTTCAATGAGTCGTTTCATACAGCGCCATTTTTTGTTTTTTGCAATTTGACTATTTTGCAATGTATGTTTCTTTGAAATCTCTTCCATTGACAAGGTTTCAAAATAAAAATCTTTAAGTAAAGCTTGACAACCTGGGGAGAGATTTTGCAATACATTAGTAAGTAATTGCGTCTGCAATACTTCAGGATCATCATCTTGTAATTCCTCAAGGCGTTCAATGCCTGACTTTGGCATTCGAAATTCGCTTCGTTGTTTATATAACCACAGCTTCTTACATATGGATAGGGTATAGGTATTAATCGAAGACTTCGCTTCGTATGAACCACTTCTGAGGTTTTGGAATACCACTGTTATCGCATCTTGCAGAATATCAGAGGCTTGTATGTGCCAGGTTTTTTCTATTCCGGGCATACTTCTAAGATATCGATTACAATAAGCGTATATCTGTTCTATTGCGCGCTTCTGAACTTTGCGATTGGCAGAAAGCAGTTCTTCTGGACTTGGAGATGGCCAAGTTTTCCTAATCATAGCTCACCTTTTTTAATCGATTGATAACCAAAACGGAAGTCAAAACTAGCACTATTAACACACCTAAAAGAAGAATATACCCAGGCGTTTTTTTCGAAATCACTGGCGAATCGTCACCACTCAGTATTAAGTGGGACCAATAGAAGGGATGTGCAACGGCCTCTACAGATGTTTCTAGATAATTTAATTTACTTTCTCTTAAAGCCTGACTTTTAGATTGTTGATTTGAAAGATTGGAATATAAGCCTTGAATAATTTTAAAGGTAGATTCGTCATTAGCCAACCACAGGCTCATGATTACACTTTTGGATCCCGCTCGAAAGAAACTATTGGCCATACTAATAACTCCTTCTCCTTCCACAATTTGTCCATTGCCAGTATTACATGCACTTAGAATGGTCAATTGGGTGTTCAAATTTGTATTATGTATCTCAAATGAGTGAAGTTTTCCATCCTCCGTACTTTCGGAGTCAACGGGCAGCAACAAGTGTGAGTACTCTGGATTTATATTATCAATATAACCATGGGTTGCTAAATGTAGAATCATGGGGTTGCTCTTCAGGTTTTTCAACGCACTTTCATCAGCCTCTTTTCCTGTGAATACATTGCCGTCAAAATACTCGGAAGCCAGAGATACTTCTTTATTTGCCCAAAATAATTCCGGGTAAATATCCGACTGTTTGATTAACGAATCATTAGCATTCTTATAAGTTTCAAATGAAGGGGAAAATGCTAGTCCCTTTCCATAGGTCACTTTTGAACCTCTATTAAATTGTTCAAGGGTGGCAATTGATGGTGCATAAACTATGTTGGAGAGTGTAATGATATAAGGAAGCTTGTTGTAGCTAGTACTTTCAGCACTGTTCTTATATAGTAGGCTTTCGAATGGAAGTAAATGAAGCTGTTGGTCTGGGATAATGACTAAATTTTCTAGCCCAATTTTTTCTGCAATAGGCTCCAATAGAATTTGGTAAAGCTCGTGTCCAATTTGCTTGAATATTTCAAAATTAGTCTCTTGAGGCGATTTTAAATATTCGATGTATTGGGCTAAATTTTTATGGAATGACTCCTTCAATTGAACAGTCTCTACACCTAGTAAATATCCTTTACCATAGAAAATATATAGTAAGTCATCGGTTAGAAAGTACTCTATCACTCCTGTTTTTTGACTTATAGTTTCGATTGAATGTCGCAGGTCTAAGTCAGGTACAGCAGATGCAATGCTATTGCTCAGTGATTGATTTGCCTTCGTATATTCTTGATACAGGTTGAAAAGTTTAGATTCTAATTCCATTTGAACTTCTTGCTCTCTTTCCTCGAGAAGTTGCGATTTGAGCTTACCGATTTCTTTTTCTAGTGCCTTACTAACCTCTAGTGTTGAATCACCTCTTCTTGTCTGACCATCTTGTATGGCAAGTTGTTCATTAAGACTCAGATATTTTACCTTGGCCACTTTATTCCATGCCTTTATTAAATCTGTCTCTTGAGCAGTAATTTTGAACCTCTGCACAAAGGCAGGTACAATTGTATTGAAATTCATTCTCAAATCACCCCAAAGCATTGATTGATCTGACGGATAGTTTATTTCTGAACGAAGTACTGAGACAAGTGAGTCGTACATTTCAAAATACCTTATGCTTAGTTCATCAGCCTCTTGAAGATCGGTGGCTTCCCCATAAATTTTTCCAAGTTCCCCAAGGGTTTGAACATAGACCTCTGGGGAGATATGCTTTTGGATTAAAAAGTCATGTCCATTCTGAATGGAGTTGAGTTTAATACTCTTTTTATAGAGCGATATGGCAGTATCATATTGATGATGACCAGAAAAGGTGTTTGCCAATAGATTTATCGCTCGAATTGTCAGTGGATGCGATTCTCCATGAAGCTTTTTAAGAAGTTGATAACTATTCTGCGAATGAACAAGTGCTTTTTCATAGTCTTCTGCTTGCCTATATATATTCGTAAAGTTCATTTCTAAATCTGCAAATAAGTCTCCTTCGGAGCCTTCATTCTTGAGGACTAAGGCCTTGGCTTTATTAAGGAAAAATAGTGAAGAATCTGGTTTCACTTTGAGGTAAGCATCAGAGAGACTTTGAAAGGTGTAAATATGATTTGGGTGAACGTCTCCTAAAAGCTCTGATTCGATGCGATAATTTTTTCTTAATTCTTTAATTGCGGCATCATATTGTTTGAGACTTTTAAGCGACTCAGCTAGATGGTGTCTCGATATGATTGCGGTTTGATGATTTGGTTGCCCTATTTGTTCGTAGAGTCGGATCGCTTGAGAACTATAGTCGATTGACTTGTTATAGGCTTCACGGAAAAAATGAATTCTGCCCATTGAGGATAAGACCCAAGCTTCAAAAGCTTGATTACCCATTTCTCGAAAACTATGTAGCAACTGCTCCATGCGATCTAGGGCCTTTGAATAAAGTCCTAGATCACCATTGACAACTGATTCAGCTAGTAGGATTTGTATGTAAGTGGATTGGTCTATGGTACTATCACTTTCAGCAATCTTTCTAGCTTTCTCATAGTTGAGGGAGGCTTCTTTAAACTTGCTCTGGTAGTACTGAGAGCCAGCGAGGTTTGCATAGTTTCTGGCAACTAATAGCGGAGTCAATAGTCTAGCTTCATCATCAATTCTCTTAGCACTTAGAAATAGCTCTTCACTTAACTGGAGTTGTGTTTGTAAATTCAGGAAAGTTATCCCTGCTTCGCGAAGAGCCCTTAAGTAAAGAAGTGTGCTTTGTTGAGGTTTTTTTTGTAGAATTTCAGTAAGGCTTTTTGCCCAATCTTCAGATTCTTTATATTGACCTAGGTAGAAAAGGCATTTAGCATAGCTTAGTTTACTTACAAGATAGTTCAACGTGTCTTGCTTCGATAAATAGTATTCAGCCGTCTTTTGGTAAATCTCAGTTGCTAGTTCATAGTCGCCTTGTTTGTTTACAATTGAGTCAGCACTAGCTAGTAAATTTTTGGGCGCTAATTCATTTTGTATTTGTTGTCCATGCACAACTACTGGCAGTACAAATAGGATAAGTAATAAGGCTGCTTTATAATTCTCGAATCCTTCAAGAAATTTTTTTGAAAAAGTCATTGTACTGCTTTTGTGTGTGTATGATGTTGCTCTGCTTAGAAGCTTTGCACGATAGTTTTGATTCTCATCCTTAATATCATGAAACAACTACAAGTTCATGTCACCTTATATGACGCTTGCATCGAGGCTTTGCTCTTGACTATTGAATATATTTAATGAAAGTGTCAGCTACTTATTTAAATTCCAACTCTTGAATGAAAGCATATATAGTGCCGAATTCTATGTTAGAAGATGAGTTTTAAATCAGAATAATTAACAAATTTTTGTTAAGATTATAAAATTGATGAATGAGAATTATGTGTTTCCTTATACAAGAGTAACAATTAGCGCTTCAGGTAGACTAGGAAGTTAAAGAATCGGCTTGGCTATTTATGGCGGTTTGGTACCTTCTGAAACCCGCATAAATGCCAATCAACAAAATAATAGTAATTCCAAACCATGCCAAAGATGGTAGAAAGGCATTTCTGATAATAGGGTTATTACTTCCGGTTGAAACTAAATGTGCCCAATAGAAAGGATGTGAAGAAAGGTTGTTCGAACCTTCTAGGTATTCAAGCTTACTCTTCCTTAGGGCTTCACTTTTTGTGTCGTTTTCGAATAAGTGCTTATAGAAGCCTCGGATAATGTTACTCGTTGATTGATCATTTGCAAGCCACATAGACATCACCACACTTTTTGATCCTGCATAGGAGAACCCTCTAGCCAAACTCATAGTACCCTCTCCAGTTGTCAAGTTGCCGTCTCCAGATCCACAGGCACTTAGTATGGTTAAATCGCTGTTTAGAGGCATATCATATAACTCATAGAGGTGTAGAAGCCCATCATTCAGACTGTCTTCGTTGTTTTGAGAAAAGACCAGGTAAGACTGTTCTGGTGATTCGGAATCTACAATGCCGTGTGTGGCAATGTGTAGTATCCTTGTATTACCTGCCAGTTTTTTAAAGTTGGCCTCCGAAGCTTCTTCACTTAAATAAACTTCACCGTCAAACTGCTCTGAAATTGGTTGAAGTTCTTGAGCTGCACCTACTAATTTTTCCAGCTGGTTATTCCGAAGTACATCTTCTTGTGATTGACTTAGACTTAGCTCATCCGAGAAAGGAGCCCATCCAATTGCGGTGGATTCGGCAATTTTGTTTTTGTTATTTAGAGTAGTTTCAAAAAGGATGGACGCTGATGATGCATATGAGATGTTAATAGACTTGATTAGATAAGGCAGTGATTTAAAGTCTATTTTATCTGAATTTGGTGTTTTCGTGAGTAAAACCTCGAATGGAACCTTAGCCAAGCGATCATGTGGTATTACTATTAAGTTTTCAATCTGATCATTCGATACTAAAAAATCCAAGAGTACTTCTTTTAGGTAAAGAGCGTCATTGATAAAAGTTTGATAACTCTGCTGACTGGGAGTCTCGTTTTGTGCAACAAAACTAGAAAGGGATTGAATAGTATTAAGAACTGAGTCGTTGAGGGTTTTTATTGAGTAATTAATATCTCTACCGTCAAGATTGAATCTGTAAATCTTGTTTTGACCAAGATAATACTGGACAACCGTTGAACTTGACTTTGCTAAGTACCGCTGGAATTTTTGCAATGGAAACTCTCCTAATCCATCCGCAATGTAATAGAAGATACCCGGATGGTTCTCGCTAATATCATCGAGAAGTATATCATATGCTGATTGGAGGTTCGCAAGGCGTTTTTCACTCGCCTGAATCTCTGCCTTATTGTCCGGTTTTGTTTTTAAAATATCCGCAATTCTCGTTTCCTCTGACTTTATACTTTTCTTCAATTGAGCCCAGCTGTGGAGTAATGAATTGTTTTCCTGTTTTCCAAGGACGGATGATTTAATGGCGCGGAGTAAAACTTGAGATTTGCTATTGTCAGAATACTCAAAGGCTTGATAAATATATTTTTTGTCTTGCGTGTCTTTATACATTTCAATACTTGCTTCAATGCAAATATTCATGAACCGGTCAGTATACTTAGAGAAATTAATGTTGTCGTCCTCAATTATGAAGGTGGCGCGTAAATTGGCGATGAGTCTCGATCCAAAATTACTTAAAGCAATAAGTTCAGGTAGAAATTGAGATTGACCTGATTCAACTACGGCTTTCAAGAGAAAATCTGTTTTGTAGTAGACCGCGTCAAATAGAATCAAAGGATCATCATAAGATTCGAAGTTTTTGACTTCATCCAGCGTGGTATAATCGTAGCTGCCTAAGGCAACGTTCAATGCTTGGTCAAAATAGACTGTAGCAGAATCAATGTTATTGAGTTTATAGGCGATTTGACCCAGTGTGGTAAGCGCATCGATGTGATAGGTGTCATTAGTCCCTGATAATCCTTTCAGGGCAGATTGCGCATCAATATATGCGGTATTAAGATTATCGAGTTGTAGACCAATTAAGGCTCTGTTCAAATCGATTAGTGCGACAGGTAGAAATCCTGCTTTTTCTGATTTGTCAAAGAAGAAATTGGCACTGTCTAGGGAACCACTTAATTGGTGAACCCTTGCCATACCAAAACTCATTCCGGCTATTCTCCAGTGAGGAGGGGTGAAGATTGTTTCAGAGATTTTCAGAGATTTTGCAGTATAAGACTTTGCGCTGTCCAATTGATTCATCCGCTGGAAAGTCTCAGCCATGTTATCATAAACAACTGCAGTCAGTTCGTTATCCTCCATGCCGCGTTGACGATAAGACTGTTCTACCTGTCTATATATTGAGAGTGCATATTTGTGTTGCCCTTGATATGAATATATTGCGGCTAGGGTTACTTTGCAGTTCGCTGCCAGTAGCGGTTGGTCACTGGCATCAAAGACTTTAATTGCTTCTTGTGCTATTTTTTCTGCCTTTTCTAGCTCTCCTAGACTATTGTAGGCATTAAGGACTAGAAGGCTTATTTGGGCATCAATTGGATGTATTTTAGCAAGGATGTCTCGTTCTTCAATTAGGGTGAATACATCGTTATAGAAAACATTTAGACTATCTGATGTGCTATATCGATTGTTGTCAATGAGTGTAGAGTCTACCTCCCAGATACTTATAGAAAGCGCTTTTTTGGAATTCGCCAGCGACTTCAAGAAATTTCTCCTTTTTAGTTCATGAGAAGCTATCTGTCCGTAAACCCCTCCGACTCGGAAATGGTTGGGTCCGTAGATCTCTTTATACCCTTGCAGTGTCATCTCAAAGTATTGATTGGCTGAATCATATTCTGCAATATCAGAGTAGAGGGTAGCCAGTTGTAGAATGCTTTCAAAGTACTTCCCCTTTGTGTCTTCACTTTGGCTTGAATAGGCAAGAGATTTTTTATAGTAGCGTTCTGCGCTTTCAAAATCTGAAAAGTGGCTTCTGGCTAGTTCCCCTTTAACTGAATAAAATTGAGCGATCATTCTCAAGTCTGGATTGGGAATGGCTTCAACTAAAGGTGTTTTCGATTCAATAAAATCGTTGGCCTTCTTTGGTTCAGAAGTGTTTATTAAGGCGTCCGTTTTATAGGCAACGGCCATAATGTAGTGCCTAGTAGACAATGAACCGCCCCTTTCATAGGTGTTGATTAATTGGTCAAATTTATTGATTGCTTCCTTGAATTGCCCCACTCTATACAGGCTATCCGCAAGGTAGAGTTGTCTTTCAGTTGTTGTTTGTGACAAGGCAGATAAACTCAATAAAGTGAGGAGAATTAGAATCAAAGACTTCATTAATATTCTGTTATGTAGTAGAAAGTAAACAACTAATTAGGTTAAAGAACACTACTGGTTAGCCATAATTTTAATCTTAAGATCAGGTTGTAGGCCTATAAAGTAGTTTGTGGAATAGAGAGAGGGACGCGGTAAGGTTGGTTCAATGTTTCTCTAAAACCATTTCAGGTTCTTGCACAGTAACCGTGCCATTATCGTTGATCGATTTAAGTGTAACCTCTTTCAACTCATTGATTAACAAAGGATCGTATTTTGCTGATACACGCACGTAGTTTTCAGTAAAGCCATGCATCATTCCATCCTCAATATCATCTTCGAAGAGAACGGTCCTCGTAGTGCCTAATTGAGATTCGTAAAATTGTCTACGCTTCTTTTCTGACAGAATTCGAAGCATTTTTGAGCGTTTTTGCCGCTCTTTCATCGGGACTGCGTTGGTCATGTCAGCTGCAGTTGTATTGGCTCTCTCGGAGTATGTAAATACGTGCAAATAGGAAATAGCTAACTCATTAAGGAAGTTGTACGTCTCTAGGAAGTCTTCATGGGTTTCTCCCGGAAAACCAACAATCACGTCAACGCCTATGCAAGCGTTCGGCATTAACTGGTTGATCTTGCTTACCCTGTCTTCATAAAGCTCACGCAAATATCGTCTGCGCATGGCCCGAAGAATCTTGTTGTTGCCAGACTGCAGTGGAATATGGAAATGGGGTACGAATCGTTCAGAGTTACTTGTGTACTCAATAATTTCGTTGGTCAATAGATTGGGCTCAATAGAAGAAATTCTAATTCTGTCAATGCCACTTACCTTATCTATGGCTTTAACTAAATCGACAAAACGTTCTTCTCGTTTCCCTTCCACTATGCCGAAATCTCCAATGTTAACACCTGTTAGCACTACTTCTTTTACATCAGTAGCTGCAATTTCTTGGGCAGACTTAAGGATGTTTTTTATTGTGTCACTTCGGCTTTTACCACGAGCAAGGGGGATAGTGCAGAAAGCACAATGGTAGTTGCAACCGTCCTGAACCTTTAGGAAGGTACGCGTGCGGTCATTAATAGAGTAGGCATTGTTAAACGCTTTAGCTTCTTTTACTTCAGAAGCTATTACCCTTGCCTCGGGTGTTTTTACAAAGCCGTCTAGTAGTTCTAATAGTCTAAATTTCTCTGCTGCACCTAAGACAGCATCTACTCCTTGAATCTCCGATATTTCTTTTGGCTTCAACTGCGCGTAACAGCCAATAATCGCAACATAACCCTCAGGGTTGATCTTCTGGGCTTCCTTTACAATTTTCTTACACTTCTTGTCTGCGTTTTCTGTAACGCTGCAAGTGTTGATGATAAAAATATCGGGTGTTTCTGAAAACGGCACCTTGAGGTATCCTTTTTCTTGAAAGCCTCTAGCGATTGTAGAGGTTTCGGAGAAATTCAGTTTACAACCGAGTGTGTAAAAGGCAACTTTTTTCATGGGGCGATAACGAGGTGCAAATTTAGTAAAAAAAGAACCTTTTGTAGCCTATCTATACAAAGCTTGACTTGGTATCAAAAAAAACAACTAGACGGGGTATGGGTTCATAAATTCTCATTTCAGGTCTCGATTTTCGTAAAAACTGAAGTTTTCAGAATAAAAACGAGCTTATTTTAACATCGATTACGTAAAACTGTTAATTTTGCAGTGAAATTTAACCCAAACAATCAACAAGACATGTCAAATCAACGCCAACGTGCACTAAACGTAGTTCAAAACAGAACTACCGATAGAGTTATTGCCCCTTCTGACAAAATCTCGGACTTCTTTGCCGATGATGTTTTTAACATGGATAAAATGCGCTCTGCCCTAGCGCCTGACACTTTTAAGAAAGTACAAAGTGCCATAGATAAGGGTAGAAAAATTGATATGGAGACTGCTAATCAAATAGCGTCTGCTGTAAAAACCTGGGCTCTAGCCAAGGGTATCACACATTACACACACTGGTTTCAACCACTGACAGGTTCTACGGCTGAAAAGCACGACTCATTCTTTGATGCGCAAAAAGGAGTGGAAGTACTTAAAGGTTCCGCTTTAATTCAGCAAGAGCCAGATGCATCGTCTTTTCCAAACGGTGGTATTCGTTCAACTTTTGAGGCTAGAGGTTATACGGCTTGGGATCCAAGTTCTCCAATCTTCATTTGGGGACGAACACTTTGTATTCCTACCATCTTCGTTTCGTATACTGGGGAGGCACTAGATTATAAGGCGCCTTTATTAAAGGCTGTTGAGGCAGTAGACAAAGCGGCCACGAAAGTTTGCCAAATGTTCGATCGTAATGTCAATCGAGTGAGTGCTTCTTTAGGCGTTGAGCAAGAATATTTTGTGGTAGATAGGGCGCTTTATAACGCGAGACCTGACTTAGTAATGGCCGGTAGAACTGTTTTTGGGCACCACCCAGCAAGAGGTCAGCAATTGGACGATCATTACTTTGGTTCAATTCCAAGTAGGGTTTACAACTACATGAAGGATTTCGAGATTGAGTGTTTGAAACTGGGTATTCCTGTTTCGACTCGTCACAATGAGGTAGCGCCATCACAATTCGAAGTAGCACCTTTATTTGAAGACATCAACGTGGCTACGGATCATAATTCGCTTATGATGGATGTAATGGATCGGGTTGCAGAGAGACACTCTCTGAAGGTACTTTTCCATGAAAAACCATTTGCAGGTCTTAATGGTAGTGGTAAGCATAACAACTGGTCTTTAATCACCTCAACAGGTGTTAACGTGTTCCAGCCAAGTTCTAGCGCCAAAGAAAATCTTCAATTCTTAACTTTCTTAGTTAATACGGTGAAGGCTATCTATGACAATCCAGGCTTGTTGAGAGCCAGTATTGCTTCGGCAGGTAATGATCACAGGTTAGGAGCTAATGAAGCACCTCCGGCAATCATGTCTGTTTTTCTAGGTTCTGAATTGACTGCTGTTTTAAATGAGCTAGAAAGTAATGGTAACCTAAAAGTTGATAAGGGAGACAATATGTACATGAAATTGGGTATCGATAAGATTCCTGAAATCATTTTAGATAATACAGATCGTAATAGAACTTCTCCTTTTGCCTTTACTGGAAACAAGTTTGAATTCAGAGCAGTAGGTTCAGATCAGAATGTAGCTGAGCCAATGACGGTTCTAAACTTGATCATGGCCAAACAGCTGAGAGATTTCCATACAACTGTGAACAAGTTGGTAGAGCAGGGAGAAGATAAGAAAATAGCCATTGTAAACGTACTGAGAGACTATATTAAGGAGTCCAAAGCTGTTCGTTTTGAAGGAGATGGTTATTCTCAAGATTGGGCTGACGAAGCCGCAGAAAGAGGTTTGCCGAATGTTAAAGATTCAGTGAGAGCTCTTGACGCCTATGTAACTGAAGAGTCAAAAGTAGTATTCGAAGAATTCGGTGTAATGTCTGGTATTGAGCTAGATGCAAGACATGAAATTCAACTTGAGAATTACATTTTGAAGATTCAGATCGAGGCAAGGTTGGTAAGTGAGTTAGGTATGACTCAAGTAGTTCCTGCTGCTTTGAAATATCAAAACAAGTTGATGGATAATGCTAAAGGCTTAGCTGAGTTTGGCTTAGACAACTCACATGTAAAATCAGTTTTAGAAAAAGTGAACAAGCATGTAAACATTATTCAATCTCAAATTTTGGCAATGAATGCTGAAAGGGGAGAGATTAACCTTATGGAAGAGACACATGAAAAGGCTCAAGCTTACTGTGACAGAATCAAAGCGAAATATTTTGATTCAATCCGAGAGTCTGTCGATAAGCTCGAGGTAATATTGGATGATGAAGATTGGCCACTATTGAAATACAGAGAAATGCTTTTCTTGAGATAAAACTTAAGTAAGACACTATAATTGAACCATTCCGATTTATCGGAATGGTTTTTTTGTTTAGTTTCAACAAAATCTCGATGCAATGGGTAAATGGCGTAAAAGAATAAAAATAGGATGTTTGTCCATGTTTGTGCTTTTCATAGTGCTTTCCCAAGTGGTCAGTGGCTGTGTTAGTTTTACGATGTCCGATGCAAAAGTTCAAAAGTATTTTGAGGGAGAGGAGAGTAAACCGACTAGCGAGTTTTATGAGGTGGATGGTTATACCATGCACTACATGTATCAGAACATGAATAAGGAAGCTAGCCTTGTTTTTATACACGGCACGCCAGGTTCATGGGATGCTTTTATTTCTTATTTCAAGTCAGATACACTTACTGATGTTGCCAATATTGTTTCACCGGATCGGCCCGGCTTCGGAAAGTCAAGTTATGGAAAGCCTGTAAGGTCACTAGAAGAACAATCTACCTTACTTAAGCCGATGTTGGAGGCTATTCCTGCCCCAAGAGTTCTGATAGGTCACTCGTTGGGTGGTCCCATAGTGGCTAGAATGGCCATGGACTATCCTGAGTTGGTAGACGGCATCATAATGTTAGCACCTGCTTTAGATCCGGCCTTGGAACCTGATGAAGATTGGTTTAGGATACCCATGAGATGGCCCGTAATAGGTGCTATTGCGCCAAAGATATTCAGAATTTCTAATGAGGAATTGGTCTTCTTGGATGAGGAGCTTGAATTAATGCTACCTCTCTGGAATAAGATTGAAATGCCGAGTTTAGTTATTCAAGGAGCCAAAGACAATTTAGTTCATCCCGGTAATGCAGCTTTCGCAGATAGTATGTTGATTAATGCACCTAAGGAGATCATTTTCCTTGAAGAGGGTAATCACTTTTTACCTTGGAATCAGAGTGACCTGATCAAAAGAAAAATTCTGGAAATGCTGGAGCAAATAGAACGTAAGTCAATCAGGTAACTTCTCAATTTCTTTTATTAAAGCGTCAGCTTCTGCAGTTTTGAGATCACTGGCTTTTCTATCGGTATGCGATAGTTTATAGGCCTCACTTACTAATTTCTGATACTTTTCTTGAAGTTTCTCTTTTTCTGATTTCTTACTGAACCAACCCATTTATTTCAATTTGAGGCCTTAACAATGGGCTGAAGTGAAATGTTTACCAGCGATCATCGATTTGTTCACCTTTTTCATATCGCTCCCTTCTGATAATGGCTCCTCTTTTGGAATAAACTCTCCATTCACCTTCTCTCACACCCTCTAAAAGATCTCCTTCGGTAAGTTTTCTGCCTCGTTCATCATAGAACGTCCACCTGCCGTTAGGGTATCCATTTTTATATGGGCCTTTTGAAAACATAGTGCCGTCAGCGTAGTAATTAATAACATTACCATTGCCTCCTTCCAAATCACCAGTACTTAGAGACTTACCCTTCTCGGTAGTAAAAGCTGAAATTTGCAATAACTTGCCCTTTTTCCATGTTTCTTCCTTCATGGCTTTACCATCATCATGGAAGTATCCCCAAAGTCCGTCTTTTTCCCCTGCCAAGTAGCTACCGATTGACTCTAGCTTATCATTTGCGTAGTAAACGAACCACTGTCCAACCTCTTTGTCAAGTTGGTAACTGCCTTCACTGATCAGGGTTCCACTTTCGTTAAAGAACTTCCAATTTCCAGTGCGTTTGTCATTGGCATAGTTTCCAACTTGGGCGATCATACCATTATTATGAAAATACTGCCAAAGGTCAGTTTTTAGGCCTAATTGATAAAGCCCTTCCATCATCTTGGCGCCATTGTCGTAATACTGCGTGAATGTGCTATCGAGTAAGCCCAGTCGGTAATATGAACGTGACTCTAACTGCCTATTTTCATACCAAGTTTTACCTTCTCCGACAGGCTTGTCATCTACATAAGTGATTTCTGAAGCTAGCCGCCCATAATAGTGAAAGCTTTGCCATGTGCCTGTTTTGTTGCCTTTATCATAATATTCTACGGCAGATGGCTTCCTTGGCTCGTAGAAGTATTCCCATTTCCCCTCTCTCAAACCATTTGTAAATTGGCCTTTTTCTATGACGAACTCGAAGTAATCAAATTTGGTCCAAGCCCCATCGAGTAGACCATTTTTATAATTAGCTTCTAATATCCTGGGGCCTCCTTCGCCAAAAAGGGTATATTTTCCTTCTAGCTTGTCGTTCTCATATGTTGATGTAATTTCGATATCACCATTCTCAAAATATGAGGTCCATTGACCAGTTTTGATGCCATTTTCGAACTGCCCACTCTCTAAAAGAGTTTTGTTAGGTCGGTAAGAGATCCAGTCGCCATGTAAAACATTACCTTGGAAATTGGATCGAACTGCCATTGAACCATTTTGATGAAAAAGCGTGTAGCCACCGGTTAAGGAGTCTTGAACATATCTCATTCTGGCCCTTTCCAATTTATTGATGTAAATAAGCCACGTGCCTTCTTTTTTGCCACCTGCATACAGCCCTGTTTGGAAATAAGCACTATCAGCAGAGTAGCTGGTCCAAGGACCAGACTTTACACCTGAAACATACTCTCCTTTGCTCGTTAAGGAAGGAGATTCCTTTGGGAAGAGGAGTTCGAAACTGGTGTTTTCTTGGGCACTTAAAATATTTGTAATGAGTATACCGAGGATGCAGAGTTGCCGTTTGATTTTGTTCATATCTAATCTAGCGCCTGGTTGAGACACTTGCCAAATCTCAAATATTGAGCCAATTAATCTTGTGTGAATAAATCTTTTAAACATTCAACTCCTAAACGCTCAAAGTCATCAATTTGATTCAAATTATATGACTTGAATATTTTTATTGACTCATTAGCTGCATAAACCCGAAGCACTTCATCCAAATTTTCTTCTTGTATGCGCATGATCATGTCCTCAGAAATATGAGTTTCCCATATGTTTTCATGGGTGGTTAACATGAAATCTTTATTGACTAAGTGCCGAAGGTTTTGTTGGTAATTTTCTTTTGGTTTTCCTTTTAGAATTAGAGAGAATGAAAAGAAATTGGCATACCAGATAACCGATCTAAAACTAAACGCATGCTCTTGCCCGAGAGATGCGGGGTAGTCAATTACTTGAAATGGGTAGCCTTTGTGGTTGTTTCCTTTGTTAACCTTAAAAGGTGTTTTACCAAGTTTGCTGGGTAACGTTAGTTTCGACTCTTTTATAAAAAGTGCTAGAGCCTGTTGAAAGCTGTAGAGTAACTTGTTGACTTGATCATCTACCTGATTTTTGAGTACGAAACTCGCTGGGTCAGCGATGAATGATTTTTGCTTTTCGTTGAGCATTCTTTACCACCTGATCAATGAGGAGGCCCAAGTAAAACCACTTCCGAATGCCGCTAGGCAAATGAGGTCGCCTTCTTTTATCTTTCCGTTTTCCCAAGCCTCGCTCATAGCGATAGGGATTGACGCAGCTGTGGTATTTCCATAGTGCATGATGTTATTGAAAACCTTGTCGTCCGGTAGCTTAAATTGCTTCTGAACGAAGTTGCTAATTCTCAAGTTGGCCTGATGCGGTATAAGCAGGTCAATGTCTTCGGTCACATGATCGTTTTGTTGCAGGGCTTCTTTAATCACTTCAGAAAACCTTACCACGGCATGCTTAAAGACGGTGTTCCCATTCATGGTAAGGTTAAAGGTTTTACCGTCTAGCATGTCCTTTGAAAGCCTGGTTTCTCTACTAGATCCTGGGTCATGAACATAAAGCTCTTCCGCATAATCGCCATCAGCATGCAAGTGGGTTGACAGAATGCCTCTATCTTCATCCGTAGCTTGCAGTACTGCTGCACCTGCACCGTCAGCAAAAATCACGGAACTTGAACGGCCTTCGTCAGATTTATCTAAGGCTGATGACTGTATTTCTGCACCAACAACGAGCACTGTTTTATACATGCCAGTTTTAATGAATTGATCTGCAACAGAAAGGGCGTAGATAAAACCTGAACAAGCATTTCTAATATCCAAAGCACCTATGCCCTGAAGGCCAAGTTCTCGTTGTAGTAATACACCGGATCCTGGAAAGAAGTAATCAGGCGTTATGGTGGCGAAAACAATAAACTCAATGTCTTTGGTTTCTACTTTGGCCCTTTCTAAGGCTAACTTAGAAGCGCGGGTTGCCATGTTTGACACAGTATCCTTACCTGGTTCGAACCATCTTCTCTGCTCAATGCCCGTTCTTTCAACTATCCATTCATTGGTAGTATTCATTACTTTTTCCAAGTCGGCATTCGTGACTATGTTTTCTGGCACATAGTGTCCCACTCCAATAATCCTTGATTTTTTCACTCCTTAGGCTTTATAGTTCTCTTACTTGCTCTTTTCCGAATCCATAGGAAAGCTCTAGTATGGCTCGAAGTTAAAGAATTCTTAACAATTCAAATTGGCTTATCTGGGATTGGTATTTAGAATTTAGCTATTCATAGAAAATATATGTAACCTGTTTCCTAACCATGCGTAATAGCCTGGATAGGGTTTTTTCAACGAATGAAGAATTACAGTCTTTGCTGTCTGATTTTAGTCGGATTGGTGTGTTTGGAGAGTTGCGGTGACGAGAAACAGAGTCTTTCTGTTGACGAGGTCATCCAAAAAGCTGTTGAGCGCCACGGAGGTGACAAATACAATAATATGGAAGTTGAGTTTGACTTCCGGAAGCGTCACTTTAGGGCCAAAATCAGTGATGGTCAATATGTTTATGAACGGACCTTCCGCAGTAGCGAAGGCTGGGTTACGGATGTTTGGTCAAACGATAAATTCAAGCGAATGATTGATCAGCGAGAGATTAAACTCGATCAAGAGAACCTTCGAACTTATAGAACAGCTACTAATTCCGTTATATACTTTGCACTGTTACCTTTTAACCTCGATGATCCATCGGTGAATCGTCAACTGATGAGATCCGTTAAGATTAAGGATAAATCTTACTACAAAGTAGAGATGACTTATGACGAAAATGGTGGTGGTGAAGACTTCGAAGATGTTTATGTCTATTGGATTAATAAAGACGAGTTTACTATCGACTATTTAGCCTATAGCTTTAATATTAATGGAGGAGGCGTCAGGTTCCGTGAAGCTTACAATCAAAGAGAAGTGAAAGGAATCAGGTTTCAGGACTACAGAAACTATACGATTGACAAAGATTTTCCAGCTCAAGAACTGGACTACGCATTCGAAACTAAACAACTGAGACTTCTATCAGAAATAACATTGGAAAATGTTAGGGTAGGCTTAGTTGAATAATGTCAGGTTACCAAACTGATTAGCAGGAGGTACTTTTTCCCACAGTGATTTATTATTGAAATTCGGGTCTGCAAGCTTTGGATTGATTGTATGCTGAAAGATATGCTCTTCAGTATAAGGCTTAATAAATGCATGTATGCTCTCGGCAGTGTTGTCTTCATTTAACCACTCCAGCATTAAATCTTCATTCAAAATAGCAGGCATCCGATCACACACTTTATTTAATTCATTAGAGGCTGGGGTTGTAATCATCATAAAGGTATGTACTGCCTCTCCAGTTTCAGTTTCAAAAGAATCCCAGAGACCAGCAATCCCAAATGGTTGATTGTCTTCTAGGTGAAAACGATAAGGTACTTTCTCCTTTTTTGCAATTTCTTTCCAATTGTAAAAACTATCAGCAATGATGACGCATCGCTGTAATTGCAATGATTTTTTCAAACTAGGCTTTGTAAGTATGCTTTCTACTGGGGCATAAAGAAGCTTATCACTGACACCACGACTTTTTGAAAAAGAAGGGTTAATGCCCCAATAAAAGTAAGACAATCCCTCTGGTTCTTCACTAGTAATAACAGGCAATAAATTACTTGGTTGCGCATTGAAAGTGGGCAGGTAATGATCTGTTACTTCAATTTGGAATTGCTCAGCGATAACCTGTTTTTCAGAAGCGATAGCGTAGTTGATCTGCATGAAATAGTTTTGAGAAAGTTACTTGATGTTGGCTAAAAAAGCTAATCCACTGCGCCCACTTAGAGTTCTTGTCAATTATCAACAAACGATTGCAAAAAAGGCCGCGAGAAGGTAGTTCAGAATAGCGTCTTATTAATTTGAATATAGGCCGATTAAAAACTATTTTTGGTGCTCAAATTTTAGAGAGATTTATGGCTGAAATTGTAAAAATGCCGAAAATGAGTGATACCATGGAAGAAGGGGTAATCGCAGTTTGGCATAAAAAGGTAGGAGATAAGGTAGATTCAGGAGAGTTGATGGCCGAGATAGAGACTGACAAGGCTACAATGGATTATGAATCTTACAATGAAGGAACAGTGCTTTATTTGGGTGCTGCTGAGGGAGATTCCGTTCAGGTGGATGGTGTACTTGCCATTGTCGGTGAAGAGGGAGAAGATTATGAAGCCCTACTAAATGGTAGTGAAACTGCTACTGACGAAAAAGGAGAAACTGAGGCACCCGCAAAGAGCGAGGCTACTTCAAGTGAAAAAATAGATACAAGCGGTATCAATGCCGAGATTGTAAGAATGCCGAAGATGAGTGATACCATGGAAGAAGGTACTATCTCAGCTTGGCACAAGAAAGTTGGTGACACTGTAGAATCAGGTGAGCTAATGGCTGATGTTGATACGGACAAGGCCACAATGGAGTACGAGTCTTACAACGATGGAACAGTATTGTACCTTGGCGCTGATGAAGGAGAAGCCGTAAAGGTGGATGGTATACTAGCGATAGTAGGAGAGCCGGGTGCCGATTATGAAGCACTGATTAAATCAGATGCTCAAGGTTCTCAGGAAGAATCACCATCGGAGCCCGAAGCTGCTTCAGCACCTGCCGATACATCATCTGCTCCGGCAGCACCTGCTCAGTCTGCGCCAACGGCAGCACCGGAAGCTTCAACTACATCAAATGGTAGATTGAAGGCTTCACCATTAGCGAAAAGATTAGCTTCTGATAAAGGAATTGACATCAGTCAGGTTTCAGGTAGTGGAGAAGGCGGTAGAATTGTCAAAAGAGACGTTGAAGGCTTTGAGCCTGCGGCTGCTCCTGCAGCACAGCCTGCTGCCGATACTGAGGCTGCTGCTCCAATCCAGTTACCAACTGTAGTGGGTGAAGAGAGCTTTGAAGAAGTGAAGCTAAGTCAAATGCGCAAGGTAATTGCCAGAAGACTTGGCGAAAGCAAATTTGCTGCACCTCATTTTTACCTGACCATGGAAATCAACATGGATAAGGCCATTGAGGCGCGTAAAAGCATGAATGAAGTATCTCCTGTGAAGATATCATTTAATGATATGGTGATTAAAGCAGCTGCTGTCGCTTTAAGAAAACACCCAGGCGTAAATTCATCTTGGTTAGAAGATAGAATTAGAACCAACCACCATGTTCATATTGGTGTGGCTGTTGCCGTAGAGGAAGGCCTTTTGGTTCCTGTAGTAAAGTTTGCTGATAGTAAGCAACTTTCTCACATTTCTGCAGAGGTAAAAGACTTAGGCGGTAAGGCGAAGAGCAAGAAATTGCAACCACAAGAGATGGAAGGTAATACCTTCACGATCTCTAATTTGGGTATGTTCGGTATAGAAGAGTTTACAGCGATTATTAATCCACCAGACGCTTGTATTATGGCAGTGGGTGGTATTAAGCAAACTGCTATTGTAAAAGATGGTGAATTGGCCATTGGAAACATTATGAAAGTAACCATGTCTTGCGATCATAGAGTAGTGGACGGTGCAGTAGGATCTGCCTTCCTCCAGACCTTCAAATCGCTGCTAGAAGATCCCGTAAGGATTTTGGTTTAAAACATAGATTATCAAAGTCCCGTTCTCATACGGGACTTTGTTTTTTTAAAGACTTATAAGAATGACTAAAATTAGATCAACCACCGTATTGGCGGTTAAGCGTAATGGCTCCGTGTCGATAGGCGCAGACGGCCAGGCAACGATGGGAAATACAGTTGCGAAAAGTAATGTGAAGAAAATTAGAAAGCTGCAAGACGGTAAAGTCGTGACGGGGTTTGCTGGATCGACTGCGGACGCCTTTACGCTCTTAGAAAGGTTTGATGAGAAGTTGAACTCTTATGGCGGTAATATGAAGAGAGCGGCCATAGAGTTGGCTAAAGATTGGAGGACAGACCGTTACCTGCGTAAACTCGAATCTATGTTGATAGCAGCTGATAAAGAAGATATTCTAATCATCTCTGGAACGGGTGATGTGATTGAACCAGACAATGGTATCGCTGCGATTGGATCAGGAAGTATGTACGCACAAGCAGCAGCACAAGCTTTGCTAAAGCATGCTCCTGATTTGAACAGTCAGCAAGTTGTCGAAGAAAGCCTGAATATTGCTGCTGACATCTGCATATACACTAATCACAATTTGATTGTCGAGAGAATTTCGTAATTTTGAAGTAGAAAGAGGTACGTTTCATCTTTCCAACCAACAACCTTAGTAAGCTGAACTACACCGTTAGAGTGGGAGAATGGTCTCCCTCATTGACTTACCAAGTATGAAAAACATCAAAAGTTTATCTTTCCTTTTAATTCTTCTGCTCGGGTTTTCTTGTGCAGAAGCGCCTATATCTACGGCTTACCGCGAAGCGAGTGAGGGTAGGTTATTGCTAGGTGCCACAGTCCACTTGGGCAATGATGAGGTGGTAGAGAATGCTGCCTTGGGAATAAAAGATGGCTTTGTTACGCTTCTAGCAGGCGATGCACTAGAGAAAATTGATATGAGTAAATTTCAGGTAGACAGGTTAGGTCCTGAATACCATATTTACCCGTTCAAAAAGGCCGAAGTAGCCAATTCAGGGATAGTGTTAGCCCGTGCTGACGCAGAGCCTATTAACATTGCCATAAGAGATCAAGAAGTGGAGAAGTGTATTACTATCGGCTGCGAAGCGCAATTGCTTATTTGCTACGGCAGCATACAAGACATGTCTAAATTCAGAGTCGATTTTGTATTGATGGGTGATGACAAAGTGAAAATACTGAGACAGAGTGATTACTCTAAATCAGTGATTTCGAATAAGAATTTCCAATAGAACTAAGTTTTAACAACTACTAACTATAGATCGCATCCATTCTAAGAGTGGATGCTTTTTTTATACCGTTTGGTCTATGATCTTATGGATTAATTTGCCCGTATAGATTAGGTCATCATCAGACATATTAATGGGTGGGGCAAGTCGAAAACTCTCAGGGCATGAAAGAAACCAGAAAGTAATAATACCCTCTTCAAGACACTTGTGAACTATTTTTTGCACGGTATCTGCCGAATCAAATTCAATCGCAAACATTAATCCTATGCGCCTGATCTCCTTTATATTGTGATGATTAATATGTTGTTCCAATAGACGTCCCTTAGTTTCAATACCTGAGATGAGGTTTTCACTTTCAATTACTTCGAGGTTAGCCAATGCGGCAGCACAATTCACTGGGTGTCCTCCGAAAGTGGTAATATGACCTAACATGGGATTGTGCGTCAGTAGGTCCATGTTTCCCTTACTACTGACGAATGCCCCAATCGGCATGCCACCACCGAAGGCTTTGGCAATGGTAAGTATATCAGGAATGACATCGAAGTGTTCGAAGGCAAAGCGTTTCCCCGTTCTTCCAAAACCTGTTTGGATCTCATCAAATATGAGTTGAGCACCAACTTCGGTGCACCTTTCTCTTAATTGTTGCAGATAAGTTTGCGATGGAATTCTAACACCAGCATCACCTTGAATGGGTTCTATGATTACAGCTGCTGTTCTTTCTGTGATCAGGTCAAGATCGGCTGGATCATTAAACTTGATGAATTTTACATCAGGAAGCAGGGGTCTGAAGGCATTCTTTTTCACCTCGTTACCCGATACACTCAACGCACCGTGCGTACTGCCATGGTAAGACTTATGGCAAGCCACTAGCTCTGTTCTACCAGTTATCCGTTTGGCTAGTTTCAAGGCACCTTCATTTGCTTCCGCTCCACTGTTCACGAAATAGCACGAATTCAGCGTATCAGGAAGTAGTTGTGTTAATTTACTCGCAAGGTCATTTTGTGGGCTTTGTATAAACTCACCATAAGCCATCACATGCATATATTTTTCGACTTGGCGCTTAACCGCCTCAACCACTTTCGGGTGACAATGGCCTATGTTCGATACGGCAATTCCCGAAATCAGGTCGTAATACTTTTTTCCGGATCGATCGAATATATAGGAGCCTTCAGCATGACTCACTTCTAATTGTAGTGGATGAGGAGAGGTCTGACCTAGGTGTTGTAAGAATATGTCTGAAGCAGAAGGCATGTGCGAAATTAATGAAGATATGTGTATTGAAATGCCTTGATCTATTAGTTTTGATGAATGATTAGTCAACAGCCCCTAATTAGGTCCGAAAAACAACTTCTCGTGGGTTGTTTAGTGCTGTTAATCTTCTCCTTTTTCTATCAACTGGGTATTTATCCATTGTTTCTTGAAGAACCAAGGCGTGGGCTCATTGCTTTAGAAATGATCTTTCAGGATAACCTTTGGGTGCCTACACAAACGGGTGATTTATACTTTAGGAAACCACCTTTCTATAACTGGGTACTGATCGCCTCTTACAAACTATTCGGAGGCTATACGGAGTTTGCCACGCGCTTTTTTTCTGTTTTGAGTCATTTACTACTAAGCTCAGTCACTTTTCTATTTACCAGAAAGTACTTAGGACAGTTGACCGCGGTTTTGGTGTCAATGAGTTTGCTGGTGGCAGCTGACATTTTGATCTATTTCAGCACACTGGGGGAGATTGATTTGTTCTATGCGCTGGTGACGGCAATACCCATTTTTGCGACATATCACTATGGCGAAAAGAAGGAACATTGGAAACTGTTTATGGTGGTATACCTTTTTACAGCCATTGGTTTTCTAACAAAAGGATTAACGTCTTTGCCCTATACAGCAATAACGCTCCTAGTGTACTTCATTCATAAGAGGCAGTTTAAGGAACTCCTGCGCTTACCTCATTTTGCAGGTATTGGTTTATTTATCGCCTTAGTCGGAGGGTATTTCTACATGTATAGCCAGTATCAAGATGTTTCCGGCTGGTGGACAACACTCTTTTCGGAATCAGCAGAAAAGGCCACGGGTGGAGGATTTGTCAAATGGTTAGAACATCTAGTATCCTTCCCATTAGAGACCATCAAAAATATCCTTCCCGCTGGTTTGTTACTTCCAGTGCTCTTTAGGAAAGACCTTTTAAAAGTACTGAAGAAGAACCCAGTGGTATGGTATGCTGTGTTGGTATTCTTTTTCAATTTCTTAGTCTATTGGTTCTCTACCGAAGCCAAGTCAAGATATATCTATCCACTATTTCCATTTTTGATCATCCCTTTGGTGCATGTGGCATTTCAGTCCAAAGCAATCCTTTGGCAGAAGGTGCTTAAAGCGATGGCCATGTTGTTTGTTGGGCTTTTCGCCTTGGTGCCTTTGGTGGGGTTTTTAACAGATCAATTAGAGGTCGTTACTAATTTGAACCTGATTCTGTCTATAGTCTTGGTGTTAGTGCTCATGCTAGGCTACTTCTTTTTAGCAAAGAAAGTCAGGCCATACCTTGTCATTATTGCTGTAATGGCAATCCTCAAGTTTGGTTTCTCAAGTATTGTACCCGTTACTCGGGCACTGGAGACGGGTGCGGCAGAAGATAGGGTCTTAGGCTATGAAATAGCTGAATTGACTGAAGGTCAACCGCTCTATCGGTATGGAGATCTTCGGATGTCGCTCACCATCGTTTTTTATATCGAAGCGGCTAGGGAACAAGTCCTATATCAAAAGTCTGATTACGAACCTGGTTTTTACTTCTGTCATGCCGAAGATTTCCCGAAAGACATAGACTACATTCAGCATAATGAGTTTGCTTATTGGGGAGAGCCTGTTTTTCTGATAGAAATAAAAAAGTGATCGTCTCTAAATGTAATTGAACGTCATTCTGAACTTGTTTCAGAATCTTCTGTAATTAACAGCCATTCCATAAATAGACCCTGAAATAAATTCAGGGTGACTTATTTAAAGATTCAGAGACGATTATAAGCCCTAAGCTTATTCTATTTCCTCGCAATAACCTTTTGTGCAGCTTTTACAATGTTAGCTGCATCGATGCCGTATTTGGTCATTAATTCAGAAGGTTTACCACTTTCTCCAAAAGAGTCATTCACAGCCACCATTTCTAAAGGTGCAGGATGGTTGAGCGCTAGCGTTTGTGCCACGCTGTCTCCAAGTCCACCATTCATTTGATGCTCTTCTGCGGTCACCACACAACCTGTTTTGGCTACTGACGCTAAAATGGCTTCGGTGTCCAAAGGCTTTATCGTGTGAATATTAATTACCTCAGCACTAATGCCTTGCTCGGCCAATATGGCTTCTGCTTCAATGGCTTCCCAAACTAGATGTCCTGTCGCAAAGATTGTTACATCCGCACCCTCAATTAATTTGATGGCTTTTCCGATCTCAAACTTCTGATCAGCAGGCGTGAAGATTGGTACGGCAGGTCTACCAAACCTTAGATAAACAGGGCCATGGTGGTCTGCAATCGCAATGGTAGCTGCTTTGGTTTGATTATAATCACAAGGATTAATCACTACCATATTGGGTAGCATTTTCATCATGCCGATGTCTTCAAGGATTTGGTGCGTTGCACCGTCTTCACCTAGGGTTAAGCCTGCGTGTGAAGCACAAATCTTGACGTTTTTCTCTGAATAAGCGATGGACTGCCTGATTTGGTCGTAAACACGGCCAGTCGAGAAATTGGCAAACGTGCCCGTAAAAGGAATCTTACCGCCAATGGTTAGGCCAGCAGCTATACCCATCATGTTGGCTTCAGCAATTCCTATTTGAAAGAACCTCTCAGGGTTTTCTTTGATAAACTCCTGCATTTTCAAGGAACCCACTAAGTCTGCACAGAGTGCTACCACATCAGGGTTGGTTCTTCCAAGTTCAGCTAAACCAGCTCCAAAACCAGAACGCGTGTCTTTCTTTTCTGTATAAGTAAATTTCGTCATCGTTTCTAGTTTAGTAGTCTCCCAAAGTTTCTTCCAATTGACCTAGTGCATCAGCAAGTTGCTCGTCATTTGGTGCTACGCCATGCCATTTGTGTGTGCCTACCATAAAGTCGACACCATAGCCCATCGCTGTGGTCATTAAGTTCAAGATTGGTTTGCCTTGTCCAGTCAGTTTTTTTGCTTCTTCCAGACTGGCTACGATTGAAGCCATATCATTGCCATTACTTTCAATGACGGTCCATCCGAACGCCTCGAATTTATCCTTCAGGTTGCCGAGTGACATTACCTCTTCAGTTGGGCCATCAATTTGCTGACCGTTATAGTCCACTGTGGCGATTAGGTTATCAACTTTACAGTGTGCAGCATACATGGCTGCTTCCCAAACTTGACCTTCCTCTAGTTCGCCATCACCCATGAGGGCGAAAATCAAACTATCGTCCCCATTCAATTTTTTAGCTTGCGCAGCACCACAGGCAACAGAAAGTCCTTGTCCGAGCGAACCAGAAGCAATTCGAATGCCTTCTAAGCCCTCTTCAGTAGCAGGGTGTCCCTGTAAACGAGAGTTAATCTTTCTGAACGTAGCCAACTCTGATACCTCAAAATAGCCAGCCCTTGCTAGTACGCTGTACCAAACAGGGGAGATGTGTCCGTTGGAAAGAAAGAAAAGGTCTTCATTTCGCCCATCCATATCGAAGCCATCTTTGCGGTTCATGATGTGGAAATAAAGCGCTACTAAAAAGTCGGTACAGCCAAGAGATCCACCAGGGTGGCCCGAATTGACTGCATGAACCATGCGCACAATGTCACGTCTGACTTGTGAAGCGATGCGCTCAAGTTCTGCTGTTGTTGGTTTGCTCACTATTAAAAATTAAAAGGTTGTGATTTAGTCTAAAATCTGGGCAGTGTGGTCTTTGGTTTTCACCTTAGCGATAATCTCTTCGATCACACCCTCGCCATTTATTACAAATGTAGTTCTTGCGGTGCCCATATATGTCCTACCATACATAGATTTTTCTACCCAAGTGCCAAATTGTTCGTGTATGCTTTTGTCTTCGTCTGCGATTAGCGGAAAGGGCAGCTCATATTTGGCGATAAAGTTCTGGTGCTTCTTAGGAGAGTCAGAACTGATGCCTACCACGGCATAGCCTGCCTTTAGCAAAGCATCGTAGTTATCTCTTAGGTTGCAAGATTGTGCGGTACACCCCGGTGTATTGTCCTTTGGGTAGAAATAAAGCACTAGATTTTTACCACTAAAGTCTGAAAGTTTAATTGGATTGCTGTCTTGGTCGATGCCCTCAAATGCTGGAGCCTTGTCGCCTACTTGTAAAGCCATGGGTTATTTTAATTTTAGTTTTAAGAATGATTCGTTGCCGGCATTGTCTGCCACCTTCAATTCAAACTCACCAATGAGAGGTTTGTTTTTATCTAATCTTTCAGACCAGATTAAACTTCTTTTTGGTTCATATTTCATGAGTATCCACTCACCATTCAACTTGGCTTCGAAACTATTAATTCCAGATAGATTATCCTTTATGGTTAGGCTTATTCTTCCTTCTCTTACGCTGCGCTTTTTGATTGTAGGAGGGACATCATCTTTTAGTAAGGTGAATTTGCCAAAACTGGAAAAACTGAATGAGACTTTCCCATCTTCATATTTGCCCCCCATAAAGCCGGGGTACTTTGGGTTATTTATGCTGTATACATGATAGTTTTCGATACTATCATATTTCGCTAAAGGGGTGAACTCGGCATAGACAGGTCCTTTTAAAGGATAACGATCTTGATCTACTTCGAAAACCTCCATCTGAGCTTCATCAATAAAGTGCTGCGCCCGAATGTAGACAGTGTCGAAGAGGGCATTTTTAGAGAAGGTCAATGAATAGGTGTCACTTAAGTACGAATGTTTGTTGGCTGCCGGTATGCGATCGGCAAAACGAAGAGACTCAATATGGCCATCATTGAAGGTGACTTTCTGAGGAAGAAATCTTCTGAGGTCAACCAGATACACATTGGAAGCATCATTGTAATAGGCGGGTTCGGCCACAACAGAGCCTTCTTGATTGTATAAAGTGATATTATTATTTAGGGAATCTTTCGGCTGAAAGAGCATCAACGTATTATCCTGTACATAGCTTCTTCTTTTGTCACTGATCTCAGATGCGATGGCCTCTTCCTTCTGAACACCTTTTAGATTCAATTTCACTTGGCTCGTATTACCCCGAGCGTCTTGTAGTTGTATGTCAATCTGCTTGGTTTCTCCAGGCGCTACATAGACAAAGCCGTCATTAATCAAAGCATCGTAGAACTCTAGCGTATTACCATCATCTACATAGAGTTTGTTATATCTAATGCGCGATTCTTTCTGTGCTTGATAGTTGGTGTGGATGAGGATGTTCTTCTGTTGCGAGAAGTTTATGGTGTCGATATTCTGTTTGAAGTAGAGTTCGTCATTTACGGTTACATCGATCAAGGGCACCCCATTTTTATTGGGAGCTCCGTTATGCTGATCATAGGTATAAACTTCTAATCCAATTTTTCCTGAAACCTGAAGGGTGTCTTTGATGACGTAGCTGTCATTAATTTTTTCAAGCCTGTATTCGAACCTACCGAACTGCCCGTCCACTCTGGCATCCATATCCATTGTCTTTAAAGCTACTCTACTGACTGTAGGAGGAAGGTTATCTTCGATTTGAGCAAAGCCAGCAATGCGCAGTGGGTCTAAAACTTCTTGGTTCGGTCCACGAATTTCAAAGTGTAAATGAGGGCCCGTTGATGAACCTGAATTACCCGATAGGCCGATGATCTCGCCTTGCTTCACCACAAACTCGTTTCTTTTCGGAAAGAGGTTAACTGTAAATGACTTTCGCTTGTACTGGTTTTTTAAAACGTATTCAGCAATGACGGGATTGAATCGCTGCAAGTGCGCATAAACTGTGGTAGTGCCATTGGGGTGCTGAATGTATATACAGTTGCCATAGCCACCTGTAGCCACGCGGATTCGGCTTACATAACCTTCAGCAGCCGCAAAAACATTGAGGCCTTCTTTACCTGCTGTTTTAATGTCTAGACCTGCATGGAAATGACTGGATCGAAGTTCTCCCATGTTTCCGCTAAGGAAGTTTGTTTTATCGGGTTGAATGGGAAATTCAAAATAGTCTTTATCAATCCCACCTGTCTGTGCTGAAAGGTTTAGGGACAGTGAAAAGAGTAGTAAGAGTAAAGGTTTATTTAATCTCAACTTCGAGTAGTAATTTATCTTCAATATACGCTTCTAAGGTGTCACCAACAACTATAGGGCCAACTCCTGCAGGAGTTCCGCTAAATATAATATCTCCCTTCTTCAACGTAAAAAATTGCGATACATATGCAATGATCTGATCGAAAGTGTAAAGCATCAGACTTGTGTTACCAGTTTGCACGGCCTCTCCATTCTTTTTAAGGGAGAAATCAAGGTTAGATAGGTCAAAATCAGCTTTTGGCAAAAACTCAGAGATAGGAGCCGAACCATTAAATCCTTTGGCTACTTCCCAAGGCAGCCCCTTTTCTTTGCATTTGGTTTGTAAATCGCGGGCGGTAAAATCTATGCCAATACCGATCTCGTCATAATACTTATGGGCAAATTTTTCGTCAATGAATTTTCCCTCGCGGTTAATCTTCAATAAGACTTCCACCTCATAGTGTATGTCTTTCGTGAATTCAGGGTAGTAGAAGGGAGCGTTGTTACGGAGAATGGCCGTGTCAGGCTTCATAAATATGACGGGCTCTGTAGGCCGTTCGTTATTCAATTCTGCAATATGCGCAGCGTAATTTCTGCCGATAGCGATAATCTTCATCTCGTATTATTTGTACTTAGATCATTCAGGCGATTTAAGCATTGGTAAAATTAAAAGCTTGTGTTCATTTGACAAGCTCCAAAGATTATTCAATTTTGAGTTTTATTAGATTACACCCATCATGAAGAATATCTCAAAATCACTCATCGCCTCACTACTATTGCTCACCCTGATTACTTGGGCTTGTACGAAAGTGCCTATTACGGGCAGAAGGCAGTTGACGGGAGTTATTGGCTCTGAACAAGTGATTGCCATGAGTTCAGAAGCATACGAACAAGTACTTGATTCAATTCCGCTTTCAAATGATCAAACACAAGTAGCCATGATCAAGCGTGTGGGTACTAAAATCCAAAAAGCGGTGGAGAAATACCTGAACGACAATGGTAACGGAAGCTTATTAGATGGTTTCAACTGGGAGTTCAACCTGATTGACAACGACAGCACGGTAAACGCTTGGGCGATGCCGGGCGGCAAAGTAGCTTTCTACACAGGCATTCTACCGATTTGTAAGGACGATCTTGGTGTAGCTGTGGTAATGGGGCATGAAGTAGCGCATGCAGTAGCTAAACATGGCCAAGAGCGCATGAATCAGGCTTATGCTAAGCAAGTGGGCCTTTCTATAGGAGCCATTGCTTTAGGACAAGATCCTTCTATTAGCCAAAGGTTGGTGTTTCAGGCGGTAGGCTTGGGTACTGACTTGGCACTTTTAAAATATTCAAGAACGCATGAATCAGAAGCCGATGAATTAGGTTTGACGTTTATGGCCATTGCAGGTTACGACCCAAGCGAGGCCCCTAAGTTTTGGGAGCGTATGTCGGCCGGCAGTGGGGGACAAGCACCGCCAGAATTCCTTTCTACGCACCCTTCTCACGAAACTAGAATTGAGCGACTAAATGCTGCCCTGCCTAAGGCTTTGGAGTATTATAATGCGAGTGAGAAGTAGCGGTTTGGTTGAGAAATGCTGGCGTTTCGTAGTTTGATTCTGTTCGCTAGAGTAGAACGAATTATGAAATTATAAGCGACCTTTTAGTAAGGGTTATCAGTGTTTTTTAGGTTTTATCGTCCTAGTGTGCTCTATTTTTTTTCTGCTTTAGCCAATGCGCTTTCTCACAAGTTTTGGATAGTTCGGCTACTTTGCGCGGCATTGACATTGCATGTGACCCCTACGCTGGGTTAGGCTATATTTGGTTAATGTCTTTTTCAATCAGTATAAATCTATCTTTGATATCCTCACCAGTATAAAAGTCAAGTAAATCTTTTTTTGTCAACGTGCCATCATTTAGGAATTTTTTCAAATACTCTTGATTAAATTCCATAAGGAGAATTGACTTTTCAAGCTGTTTTAAAATTGACTTATTATTCTCAATATTATTCTCTACAAGCTCTTTGATTGTGAGAACTTCATTTATGTCCTTAATAATCCTGTTTACAAGAGCGGTTAATAAGTCTTTGTCGAGCTCAATCTCCTTTGCATTCAAAGCAATGTCTCTTGCAAGCATGTACGCAATTGCAAGGTTGGAATAGTCTCCTTTTTGAGAATTGATTATTGCAACCAAACCAATTCCAGAGATGAACCCTACATTTTCAAAGTTTTTCAGGATTGAATTATCTACCAAAGAAATGTCAAAGACGATAAGGCTTACTTTGGAATCCCTGTTGGCTTGGGTTTCTATCAATTGACTCCAAACAGTATCTGTTTTTCGGGTGAAAATTTCTTTACTGTCAATATCTCCTAGACGTACACTTTTGTCAAACTTACACTCTATAGCAATCCTTAAATCTGGATTCCCATTTAATTCGCAAATAATGTCACCAGTCTTATTCTTAGATAGTTTTCCAGCGGTATTTCCTGTGAGAATAGCTCTGTCTTTTAGTTTCTTTTCCGAAAAGAATTGATTTAGAAATTCCGCTATTTCATCCTCTGCAAGAACTCCTTTTATAGTGGACTTATAGAAAAGCTCTTTCTTCATTTCGAAAATCATTTTTAAACTTTCCAGTTCAGTTCCAAGTTCATTACTAGTTTTAGAAAGAAAAGCGGAAATACGATCTTCCATTAAAGCCAATACACCAATGTAAATGGCACGGATTAACTTTTCATCTCGTTCAGAGGCAGGAAGCTTATCGAAATAGTTGAATACAATATCATTGTCCAGTTCAAAACCAGATATTTCTACTCGTTTGAGTTTTTGGTTTAATGATAATGCCATTAGTCTACTTTTTCATAAGGATATTGTCCTCTAATGTTTTGATGTAGATATGATCCAACTGAAGGTGCATCTCTTAAAGATTCATACTCCATTTGACCTACACCAGCGTATTCATATACTGAACCATTTAAAAACCAAATTCTTAATGTTTCTGTTTCTTCATCGTAACCTACTGCTTCAATGTTTGAAGACTGAACATATTCTTTTTCCATAATACTATATTTGAAATTATTTTACTTTAATTTTCTATTTCTCCATCGATACATTAATTCTTCATATTCCTTCGAATCAGGTTTTTCCTTGATCCAACTCTCAGACACGAGTGGGTCGCTACTTTTTGGTGCATATGGAGTTTTATCAAACTTAACTCTCGAAGGTATTTTAACAGCTTCTCCCATTACTAGACCTTCTCCTGTTCTAAGACTTGGTAGAATTGACACTAAATCATTAAGGTCATCTGGCATAACACTTCCTACATGTCCACGATCCTTTGAATTAGTCATTCGCAGAGCAATTAATGAACCTAATTGGCTTAGAACGGTTTCGTCTAATTCTGATGGTCTTTGAGTTATTAGAAGTAAACCAACGCCATACTTTCTTCCCTCCTTAGCAATTGTTTGTACTATACGTGATGAAATAGAATCTTCGCCTGCCTTAAGATAACTATGTGCCTCTTCCAAGGCTAACAGAATTGGTTGACTTCTACCTCCAACATTTAGTTCTTGACCCCAAAACAATGAATCATATATAATCTTCAAAATGGTACCAGAAATAGATGTCATAATTTCAGATGGTACACCAGATAAATCTAAAATTGTTATTGGACTTTCGTGATTTAACCAGTCAGCCAGTAATGAATCCAAATCACTTGTTACTTTACCCTCAAGGTTAGGTTGATAATCACCTAAATCGAATAAAAACTTATACCTATCATCAAGAATCCTATTCCTTACACCGTTTAGATAAGATAAGATACCCTTACCCTTTTTGTTTATGTTGTGATTTTTCCCTCCCATTGCAGGCGGGTGATGCTCACTTGGAATTAGTTTATCAGGATCTCCTTTTTTGATTCTTTCAGCCATTACTTCCTTCGTGTCAGCACCTGTTCCTTCTTTATTGAAAACTTGTTTTTCAAAATCATCCAAATCGAACCAAAGCTTTTTAATGCTGAATGGTATTGGACTATCTGCATTTATAGAATGCTCAAGAGGAATCTTTGGTAAAAGCTTGGCTGAGGCGATTTTTCTTTCTTGAACATCAACTCTTATAGAATCAGAAGCAGTTTCTTTTAAAGTTCCAGGAAAAACAGAAAACAGTTCATTAAATGGAAGTGCCCAGTATGGTATTTTGAGCTCACTTTCATTACGTGCTACATCTGCACCAATTTTAAAAACCTTACTATGAGCTTTTAAAGTCTCATTATACTCACCATGAGGATCAATTAACAATATCCTAGAGGATTTGAATTTCTTATTTGATGCGATTGCATCTAATATTATTGAAACTGTATTAGATTTTCCACTTCCTGTACTACCTACTATTGCACTGTGTCGGGATAAGAATTTATTCAAGTCGATATGAGCTGGTAAACTTTCAGATGCACTTATTTGACCTACCGTAAGAGAACTTTCACTATCAATTTCGCTGTAGATTATCTTAAGGTCATCAATTGTTACAAGGTGAACTTCATCATCGGGCGTAGGATACTGAATAACTCCCCTTTCAAATCTATTTCTAACTCTTTCACCAACTAAAACAACGGATATCCAACGTGAACTTTGTTGAACGTCATTAAACGAATCATTACCAATTAGTTTTTCAGGGATTGCATCTGCACCAGCCTGAGTTACTATTCCGTACAAATGGGTATATCCAAGGGGTATTCTCACGAATGAACCAATCTGTCCAATTCGATATACGATTCCGTTAATGATTGGCATTGACGATTTAAAATCATCAGATAATTTGATCGATAAACGACTTCCGTTTACACTTTTGACCTGTCCAATTATTGTGTGTAGCTGATCACTCATATCGTCCTTCATTGGGGTATGAAAGATCAACGAGGAATTCAATAAGCGCATTGAAATCGACAAGTTTTAGTTCACCTGTTGAAAGTTCCTTTTCATCACCCTGTCCTTTATCTGCTTCTGGTAAAGGAGCGTCCCGATCAAAAAATTGATCGATGAATTCAAAATCATCTTTAGAGGGCTCTCGTTTAAGCGCCCATTTTCCAAAAACTCCCCCAATCAAGGCAGATTTGTTTCCGCATATCATGAATTTATTAGAGTTCCTTCCAACTTTTATGGCCGTAGAATCTTCCTCAAAGGATTTATCGAAAACCAATGCAATTACCGTAGTTGATTTTGATTGCGCTAATGCGTTTATGATTGTGTCGTTAATATGTTCGTCTCCGAATGAATACCCACAAATAAATAGGACGCCATCATCCTTTTTTATAAATGACGACAGCCGTTCTATGTAACTTGAATATGGTTGTTTTCTTGAATCGTCATATTTCAGCATGGAAGGGTAGATTACAATTCCGTCATCACTAATTTCTCTACTCCTGATAATTCTTTCTTCCTTGTCATCGTAACCCCAGCCTAGTGAGCCATGCAGTTTCCATAATCTAGTCCATTTTGGAATCAAATAGTCATTCTCTACACTAACTGGATCGAAGAATGGTTTGTATCCACCTACAAAACCATCAAAATATGATAGTTTTTTGGACTCGAAACCGATTTCAAATAAGTAGTCGTAGTTAGTAGTAAAAACTTCAACAGCATTTTTTCTGGAAGCGTTACTCACCCATCTGGCAAAATCTGAATGTAGCTTAGAAGACTTCTCAATATCGATGTCAGGATTATTGTGTACAGAAACCAAGGATCGTATTTCTTTCTGAAAAATATTTCTTAATTCTTTCAATTCATCCTTATCAAGTCCGCATAGAGTATCCTTACCAACTACTTTCATTTTTTGGTCGATGGAAGAAATAATATTTTCAAGCATGAAAGCTGCATTGTTTTCTTCTAATTCAGTTTTGATAGTTTTCAATGCTTTTTTGAACTTGACTTCTTTAATACCGTCCAATATTGAATCTGTCATGGCCCAAACGCCTGGGATCAATGATTTTATTCTATTTTTTTCGTCTTTTACAAGCTCTCCATCATTATCAGTCAGAGGAGCAGCCATAGATGTGCCAGCACCAAATAAAAATCCTATTCTAATTGTATTGTTGATTAGAATTTGTTGAATTCCTCTTATGAACTCCCTTGGGTCGTGTACTTTTTCCATCTTTAGCTTTTTTCCTTCATCAGTTTATTTAATCTCCTATCGAGCGTTGGCAAAAATTCAAGATCTTTTGGTTTTTGGCTCCGTGTCTGTAAAAACCAAACATACCTTGCTTTTTTTCTTGAGGCACAACTTTGAACAAAAGCAATATAGCTAAACACAAACAGAATTAGGTATTATTTTGATTTTAAACATGGCTTTATTTAGAATTACCTATTAAAGTCCCGTAGGCATTGTCTTTCCTATTCACCGTTAGACAGCCTCCTCCCAAAAATGATTTTTGTCATTTTTCGTGGGTAAATGTTTAAGAGAAATGCGACTAATTTTGCTGAAGTAGGCTTATAGGTTTTCTCTATATTTTGATAGAAACTATTAATAAAAATAATCGCTCCGATTGTGTTAGATTTGGTTAGAAAAATTTAAACCGAATCAATAATGGAAAATAACGGACAGACGGAGGGAAAGGTATACGACATGAATGGTGCAGGTAAATGCCCATTTCATGGTGGAACCATGCAGCAAAGTGCTGGTGGTGGTACCTCTAACCGCGACTGGTGGCCCAACCAGTTGAACTTAAACATCTTAAGACAACATTCATCTTTATCCGATCCTATGGATAAGGATTTCAACTACGCTGAGGAGTTCTTGAAACTCGACCTAAAGGCAGTTAAAAAAGACCTTTATGACCTAATGACCGATTCACAAGATTGGTGGCCTGCGGACTACGGACATTATGGTCCATTCTTTATCCGTATGGCATGGCACAGTGCGGGTACTTACCGTATTGCTGATGGTCGTGGTGGAGGAGGTGCTGGTACGCAACGTTTCGCACCGCTAAACAGCTGGCCTGACAATGGCAACTTGGACAAAGCACGTCTATTGCTTTGGCCTGTAAAGCAAAAGTATGGTAGAAGCCTTTCTTGGGCTGACTTAATGATTTTGGCAGGTAATTGTGCCATTGAGTCCATGGGCCTTGAAACTTACGGTTTTGCTGGCGGTCGTAAAGATGTTTGGCAACCAGAAGAAGATATTTATTGGGGATCTGAAGGCGAATGGCTCGGAAACAAGCAACGTTATGCCGATGGTGAACTAGAGGCGACTTTAGGTGCTGTACACATGGGATTGATTTATGTGAACCCTGAAGGACCTAATGGTAACCCCGATCCGATGGCTTCGGGCATGGACATCCGTGAGACATTCGGTCGTATGGCTATGAATGATGAAGAGACTGTTGCGCTTGTAGCAGGTGGACATACCTTCGGTAAAGCACACGGTGCAGCTGATCCTGACAAATATGTAGGCAGAGAGCCAGAAGGTGCTAGCATTGAGGAGCAAGGTTTAGGCTGGAAGAATAGCTTCGGCACAGGTCATGGTGATCACACGATTACAAGTGGTATTGAAGGGGCTTGGACACCAAACCCCAACAAATGGGACCACGACTACTTTAGAGTATTGCTAGACTACGATTGGGAATTGACCAAGAGTCCGGCAGGCGCACACCAATGGACGCCAACGGCTGCTTCTAATGCTGATATGGCACCAGCAGCAGGTGACCCAACTAAAAAGCAGGCATTGATGATGACAACGGCTGATATGGCCTTGAAGAACGATCCTGCGTACTTAGAAATCTCTAAGCGTTTCCGAAACGATCAAGCGGCTTTTGAAGAAGCATTCGCGAAAGCTTGGTTCAAATTGACACACAGAGACATGGGGCCTAAGGCTTTGTACCTAGGTGCTGAAGTTCCTGCTGAAGATTTGATCTGGCAAGATCCAATTCCTGCAGCAACTTTCGATTTGATTGACGATGCTGATGTGGCTTCATTGAAGGCTTCAGTTTTAGCTTCAGGCCTAACTGTTTCTGAATTGGTGTCTACGGCTTGGGCTTCGGCTTCAACTTTCCGTGGATCTGACAAAAGAGGTGGTGCTAATGGCGGACGTATCCGTTTAGCGCCTCAGAAGGATTGGAAAGTGAACAACCCTGCACAATTGGCCAAAGTATTAGAGAAGCTAGAAGCTATCCAATCTGAATTCAATGGGGCTCAGTCAGGAAACAAAGGCGTTTCTATGGCAGACTTAATCGTACTAGGAGGATGTGCTGGTGTTGAGCAAGCAGCTAAAGATGCCGGACACGATATCACAGTGCCTTTCACTGCAGGTCGTACTGATGCTTCACAAGAGCAAACTGATGTGGATTCTTTCCACGCACTACATCCAATAGCGGATGGTTTCAGAAACTATTATGCAGCTAAGCATAAGACTTCTGGTGAAGAAATGTTGCTTGATAAATCTCAACTCCTAACATTGACAGCCCCAGAGATGACTGTGTTAGTAGGAGGTATGAGGGTTTTAAATACTAACTACAATGGTTCGCAGCATGGTGTTTTCACTAGCAGACCAGGTACATTGACGAATGATTTCTTTGTGAACCTATTGGACATGAGCACTACTTGGAGCGCTGTTTCAGATGCTGATGAAGTATTTGCAGGTCGTGACCGTAGAACTGGCGAGACGAAAGGGACAGGAACTCGTGTTGACTTGATCTTCGGTTCTAATTCCGAGTTAAGGGCTTTGGCAGAAGTGTACGCTTGTGCTGACGCTGGTGAGAAGTTTGTAAACGACTTCGTAGCTGCTTGGGATAAGGTGATGAACCTAGATCGTTTTGATCTGGCTTAAGGATTAATAGACTATAAATAGTAAAGGTGACTCGTTAGCGGGTCACCTTTTTTTATGGCTTTGAGATTCCGGACATTTTTCTTCCCTGTAGAAATTTAGGAAGAAAAATTCCGGAATGACAATGTGGTTGAATGGACACTTAAATGCTCTTCCTTTCTGCTTTTTTCTTCGTCATTCCTGCGAAGGCGGGAATCTGCTGATGAGGTAGTGATATTTTCTGTCAGTGACAACACCAACATGGGCCAATACTATCGTTATGCTGAACTTGTTTCAGCATCTGATGAATCGAATGCTTCTTGAGTAGGCGTATAGAAATCAGTTTTTGTTTTCGGCATTCCTGCGAAGACGTTACCATTTCAGGACGTGAGGTATAACAGACCCTGAAATAAATTCAGGTGACGTGATTTTTAATTTAGGCATCTAGAGTAGATAGTCATTCTCGTGATCCCGATACCTATCGGGCGGCACCACTCTTTCATGCAGTCTTTCAGCAGCCTCCGTCCCGAAAACTTCAAGAACGGGGGCTGACAAAGACCTATTTGTCGCGCGCAATATTGACTAGGTTGAATGCTGCAGGAGTAACCGAATTAAAATTCCCTGACGTATTTGTCAAAATCACGCTAACAATCTTTAAGCTCGGAATAATGACCAATTGAGTACTCGAACCTGTCTGTTCGCCACTATGACCGATAATGGCACCTTCATTGGGCTTAGGGTTGTACAGAAACCACCCGAAGCCGTATCCATTTCTTTCTTTTTCTAAGCTATGATGCTCTCTCATCAAATCCATGGTCCTTTCTTTGACAAAAGTATTGTTGATGACGGCATTCCCGAATTTCAGCATGTCTTCTACAGTTGTGTAAACACCACCACCGGGTATTCGATTGCTAAGGTTGTTTTCTTTCCCTTCTCTGGTCTTACCCTTTCGGTTACGATGGTAGAGACTAGATTGATTGGGTTGTTTCTGACCATATTTTTCAACTCCAGTATTTATCATACCTGCCTTATCCCAAATGTTCTGTTTCATATAGTCCTCGAACTTCATACCTGAAGCGCGTTCAACAATAACACCCAGTACGGTATAACCATAAGTAGTATAACTATACTGTGTGCCAGGCTCAAAGAGTAACTTTCGGTCTTTGAAAATCTCCAATGCATCGTAGAGTGAAGCGTACTCTTTTGTCGTTTCAGCTTCCTTTCCACCTTGATATCCTCCTATACCTGAAGTATGCGATAGTAAATGGCGCGTAGTGATTTGTGTGGTAGCGTGTTTCGGATAATCAGGAATATAAGTTTGAATAGGCGTGTCTAAATCTATCAGCCCTTTTTCTACCAACTGCATTACGGCAATGGCAGTCATCGGTTTGGCAATAGAGGCTAATCGGGTAATGGTCGTTGGGCTGAATTTGATGCTTGCATCTTTATCGGCAAAACCTTGAGCAGATTGCCATTCGGTTTTGCCGTCAATAGAATAGCCAGCTGCTCCACCTATGATGTTATTTTCAGTAATGAGTTGGTCTAAGAGTGCTTGTGCCTTAGCTGCTTTGTCTTGAGCTGCACTCTCGAAACCTATAAAGAGTGCGATTAAGATGATGAGTTTTTTCATTTCGTTGTTTTTAAATGTTTCAACAAACATGAAAGATAACTTACCACAAACCATATGTTTTATTGCGTCTGGGATAAACTATCGGCTTTTAGGGGCGAATGATCGAGTGCTAGGAGGTTTTGTTTGTAGCTTTTTGATACCGGTAATTCAATTTCGGTAAGCATGATGGTGTTCGCATTCTTCCATTCTTTAAAATGGAGTGGGTTGATGACATGAGAACGATGGACTTTTACTAACTCCGGTTTTTGCGCATGCATGTTCTTCAGTGTAGTGCGCAGTAACTTTCGATTGATTCCATTTTTGGTAAGGTAGGTCACCTCTACATAATTATCGGCACTAGAGATACAAATGAGATCAGACTCCTTTATTTGTAAAACATCTAGTTTGTTTTCCCCTGTTAAAATAATCTTATCCGAAGCTTGAGTTCCTGCTTTTTTATTCAAATACCACCGTGCAAAAATGATGATGGGCAACATAATGAAAAAGATAGGGTAGTAGACTTCCAGTGTGAATTTTCCAAAGGAATAATCCCCATTGATGATATCGGTTTTATAATAGAAGTAGCTACCAATCCACACAAGGACATTGAAAAGAAGGAGAAAGGTCGATTCTAAGATCATGTTCCAATGCTGCAGCTTCTTATGTGTGAAGTTTTGAATTGGAATGAGCACTAGGTAAGCCGCTAAGGAAATAAGGCCGTATGGTGGTAAAATCTGCGCCCTAATGTCAAATGATAACTCTGCTGCATCAAAGGGTGCAATCAGTACCAAGAAAGCGGCTAGCCAGACACTGATGATAAATCCAACAATCAGGTGGTGTTTGTAAGATGTACTGAGCTTTAATGAGGACATTTTGACCAATGACTTCGCGATGGAACCAATATAAGAAGTAAATCGATCAGTTAAATTAGGTGTGACACCTTTAAAATTCTCTCAAGTGTCGTGAGTTGATTGCTTTCTACTAGTCTACCCAAAAAGGAGGGCGCTCTAATCTACCATAGACTGTACAGTTAACACATGCGTTTAACCCGAGAAAAGTGGTCCCATTTGGTTGTGGCTCTTCATCATAATCATAAGGTCGAAAAGGGGCGCGTAAGCCCATTTCAAGTAGGTCTCCGTCAGCTTCATAAAAGGCGGTTAGATTATCAGTAGTTTGATAAAGCTCACTTACTGGGCAAAGTGAAGAGAAACCATTGATGAAAGCTTGCAAGTCTGGGTCGAACTCCGATGCATTAAAGAAGGCTCTAAACTTAGTGGTGGCAGCTACTTCAAAATAGCCCAAGACTACTTCATCTTCGTTGTCAAGTGATTTGATATTACCAAAAACTACTCCCTGTTGTGTATCGAAAAGTGAGCCATTTGATTCGTTAAACCGTTTCAATTTGGTGTAATAACTGTGGGCTTGTTGGCTAATGCTGTACTGTGTGACTTCTATGGAGTAGCGATCTGTAAAATTCAATGCACTGGAAGAAGCAAAGTGAACGGGTAATTCTTGAACACCACCTGATGTTTGGCCCACGGTGCTACCAAGTATTATGCTATTTGAGAAGAAGGTACTGTAGCAGGTGCCTAGCGGTTGCTCTCTTGGAAGCACTCTTCCTGTGTTACTTCTATCCCAAAAGAAGGCAGAAGGGTAAGGCACATTGACCCTATGTGTTTCATTCCAATCATATCTAAAGTAGCTAGCATCTGCTTCATTTTCTTCCGAGTCAACAAAGAACTGCAGGCCGGCTTCGCTGCCATTTGTAGTACTAGAGGGGATTTCAGTAAAACGCTGAGTGATCTGGTTTATACCAACAGGAGAGGCCATTTCCTCTGGGTTTGATTCATAGCGTTGGCCTTCTTCCGTTACGAAAATGAGTTTATAGGATACCCCAGGTATTCCGCTCGTTGGAACTGTCGAAGAATAAACGCCAGCTGATCTTTCTTGGAAAAGTATAATGTCCCCTGAGCTACTTTCTACACTTACTGAAGCTCCTGTTAAAGGGCCTCCCCCCGTTAGGTCTACTGCTGCGGTATAGGAGATACGAATTAATTGCGTTTCATTTTGATCTGATAGCACCCCATCAACTACAATCGATCTTTCGAAGGTGAAAAACTCTCCCTCTAGCTCTTCGGTACAGCCGGAATTAAATAATAGTATGATGGCAACAAAAAGGCTTTGGATAACCCCAGTAATTGAGATACTACTTTTCATAATTATCCTCCTTCACACTTAGTTTTCTGGTAATGGACACGGGTAAACCATTTTCGGTAATCCCCTCTATGCTGACTTGAAATTCGCCAGAAATATCGGATGTCATAAAAGTAATGGTTTGCTCACTCGAATTTGCTACACGAAAAGCGGGTTTCCACAAAAGTTGAATCCGCTGATCAGGGATTCTGGCATTGACTGTGGGTTTGAAGTTATCTAATTCGTTGATAGGTTTGGTTCCAGCCAAGTCAAGGGTTAGTGTATTCTTGAGCGACTTAAAACCTCCAAGATCTCCCTCAATGGTGGTGAAATTTACAACTCCGTCAAATGGCGTGTCTTGTAGTAGAAATAAGGTGTTCAGTAAATCTACCTGTTGAATTCTATAAGGGCTAAACTCTAGAATGGCATTGGCATCCACTGGTACTCCGTCTAGGAGGATCAAAGGTGTGTTATAGAAATTCAACTCAAGGTAAGGCGTACTGACAATGAAAGTACTCTCTTGTGCTTTACGAACCCTCGCCCCGGCTATGTATTCAATAAAGTGTTCTTCTACGGTTTTAAACCTTGTATAGTCGTCAAAATTATAGCTGGATGAGAAGTCAGTTTGACTCAAGATTGGTGGAATGTTTGATGCGCTATTATCCACTTGAGGCACGAAGTAGGCATTATCAAGTTGACTGTTAATACTTCGCTCAAGAATTTCTGGTATCAGGGTTGAGTCTAATCTAATAGGGGAGAAGTCAAGCTCTGGTAAGTCTACTAAGAAGTTGTCCTTCAGTTGGATGTAATACTCCTCTTTAAAATCATAAACGGTTACGTGGCACTCTAATGTCTCAGTATAAGGTGATTTGTACGGGATTAAGAAAGTACCATTTTCATCTGTCTGGTCACTTGAAATATTGTAGCTTCCATTGTCTAGCGTTAACATCACTGTTTTTTTAACAGCTGGCTGTCCACTGCCATTGACAATTCGACCTTCGATCAACTCAGATTTTGTCTCGGGCAAATAATTGATTTCAAAATTCTTCGGTTCTACACCTGGGTTTTTGTAAAAAGCCATTCGTGCCTCTAGATAACCGAAATCAAGGGTTGGAGAGTCTTTTAAGTGGGGTAGATAATTTGCCTGGTCAGTAAAGTGATTATTTGACTCTAATTCAGATGTTTTCCGAACGGAGATGTTATAGGTGCCTTTTTCTAGGCTTTGTAAGAATGAAACTTCTTGACGCTTATTAAGCTCACCCAAACCAGCTTCTTGTTTAACCCAGTTATTGATGAGGTCATAATGAGCTGTTTTTTTGTTTGCGTCATTCCAAACTGTTAGGGTTAAAATGTCAGCTGGTAAATCTGCTCGATTGATTTTCAAAGGACTTGTATTAGCGGTTAAGCTTTCCTCCATGACTATCTTTCCGTTTCTCTCTATCGTTAATCTACCTAAGATAGGTTTTGAAGGGTCATTTAAAAGGATTTCTACAGCCTGTTCCGTATGAGTGACATGTATACCTACCCCTTCTGTTGATACTGCTGGCAGTCCGAAGAATAAAAAGTCATCATTGGTATCTGTTAAAACCATTTGATACTTGGTGTTTTCTTTTGGCGTAAACTCAAAAGTGCCAAGTCCATTGGTGTTAGTGCTTACTTCGGCAATGAGTGCTCCGTTTGAATCGACTAAACGACCTTTGTCTTGGACGCCAAGACCTTTCTCATCTGTAATCCTGAAGGCAATACGGTTTTTCATACCTACCGTCATTTGACCAGAAAGGGGTTTAAACGCTACTTGCCGATTGTTCCCTACTGCATTCAGTACATCGTCATAAGGTAAATAAGGGTTGATGATGTTTAAAGGAGCTTTTGTGTAGTTTTCAAAGTTCCTCATCCAGCGTGTATAAGCCAATAGATAGTATTTGCCAGTAATGAGTTTTGATGGGATAAAGAATTCTCCGCTTCCCACACTAGCGGTTAACTCAAGTTTTTGTTGGGCGATAACGCCTTCTCTACCGACTAGCTGCACATAAGCGTAATTACTCAGAGGGGAGGGCTTACCTGTAGTTTCACTCACCGCAAATACAGTAAAATGAATCGTTTCACCGACAAGGTGTTGATTGGAATTAATGTCGATAAGAATGCCTTCCTTATAGTCTTGCTCTTGTGCAGTACTTATAAATGAAGTGAGCAATAGGCCAATAAACACTTGCGTGGACAGCATCACTCCCAATGATTTCCCAATAGCCAAAGCTTTAAATCTACTATCTGCGCTATGTTTTTTCGTCAAAATCAAAACTTAAAGTTATATGATAAGGTAGGGATGGCAGCGCCAAAAACAGTGAGGGTATAGCCCTGAACTCGCCCGTCTTCTAAGTCAAAGAAGATGGAGAATGGGTTATCACGTCCTAAGACATTATAAATAGAGAATGACCAGAACGATTTGGTGAGTTTTTCGGTACGATGACCCCATTTGAGGGTAAATCCAATATCCATCCTAACATAGTCAGGTATTCTAAAGGCATTTCGATCTGAATAACTGACCAAATCAACACCTCTAACTGTATATCTACCAACTGGCGTAGTTACCGGTCTTCCAGAGTTATAAGTGAAATTATAGGATATGCTGAATCGTTTCGTGACATCGTAGTTACTGACCAAATTAATGGTATGCGGCATGTCATAGTTGGTGGGGAAAAACTCTCCATCATTGATGGTTTCTTCTCTGAAATTTCCTTCAAGCTTCAAAAATGAGCGCGCGTAGGCATAATTGAACCAACCATTTAAACGACCAGATTTTTTAACGGATAGCTCGATGCCATAAGCTCTGCCCGGGCCTTGGAGTGCAATGGTTTCCACTGCTCCGTTGAGTAAGAAGTCTGCACCAGTTTTAAAGTCTAACAGGTTACGCAGTCTCTTACCATATGCTTCAATGGAAGTTTCAATTTCCCCATCATTAAAGTCTCTAAAATAACCGACAGAGATTTCGTCAGATATCTGAGGTTTAATGTAGGTATTAGACAGCCTCCAAATATCAGTAGGAGAGATGGAAGCTGTGTTCAGCAGAGAGTGGATATACTGTCGGTTACGAGAATAGCCCAGCTTGACAGAGCTATAATCATCCAATAAATAACGACCAGACAACCTTAATTCTGCACCATGGTAGGTTTTAATCACTTCACCTTTATCGTAAGTGATATTGTCCACAACAGATTCTCCATTTAGCGGTGCACCTTCCAGATAGACGAACTCTGTTCCTGGACCGATCGCACTGTAGAGACTATATCTAAAGCCTGCTTCAATACTTAATTTAGGGTTAATGGTGTACTGGTTCGAAAGAAAAACAGCAGATTCTTGGCCTTGTTCTTCATCCAATGTTTTGGACTGAACGAGGGATTCGGTTCCTAAAGGACTTCTCGATCCTGGATTAACGATGTATCGCTTGGTCTCAGCTCCGAAATTAAGTAATGAGTTTTCGGAAAGGTCGTAATTGAAATTAGCCTTAGCTCCATATTCTTCTATACCGAAGTCTTGTAAAAAGGCATTTGGTGCCGATTGGGTTGATTCGAATTCATATCCATATTTGCTAAAGCTCGCGGAGAAATTAGCATCTAGATTTTCGTTGAAACGATGTGACCAATTAGCCGATCCAATAAGGTTGAAATGAGAAAAGTCAGAAAATGAGAATAGCGTATCGGAGTTCAGCCTGAAATCGTCAGAGCTGATATAGGCAGAGATACTCAAGTTGTCATTCTCACCAAGGTCATGGTCATATTTTGTAATCAGGTCGGAAAAGGCTACTTCATTACCCCTAAACTCAGCATTATCCACGAGGTCTAATACCCAATTGGAATAAGTAGTTCTGCCACTAATAAGGAGCGAAGACTTTTCCTTAATGATTGGAACCTCCAAAGTGAGTCGAGAAGTAATAGGAGAGATACCTCCTTCTGCGGCAAAATTGTCTTTATTCGCAGATTTTGACGAGATATCAAATACGGATGCTAGTCTTCCTCCAAATTTCGGGGGAATCCCTGTTTTTATAACATCCATTCCATCTAAGGCATCTGAATTGAATACAGAGAAAAAGCCCATAAAGTGAGACGCGTTATAGACCGTGGCGCCATCTAATAAGAATAAGTTTTGATCGGATTTTCCGCCTCGAACGTTAAAGCCAGCGGCTCCCTCTCCTAGGGTTTGGACACCAGCAAAGGTGGTGGCTACTTTTAGAATATCTCGTTCGCCTAATACAACAGGAACGACTTTGGCCTGCTCAATAGTGAGTTTTTCTATGCCCAAACTTAGGCTCTCTATGTTCTGTCTCCGTTCAGCTTCGACAATGACCTCGTTCAAAGCGATAACGTCTACGTCCATTCCTACATCTAACTTGCCATTGGAGAAAACAACGAGCTGTCTTCTCGTTAGTTTCATGCCAGTGTACTGAATAAACAACCTATTTTGACCGTTGGGTAGCGTTATACTGTAAAAACCATCTGCTGAGGATAATGCAGAGCGCGAGCCATCTGGTGTATAAATCACCGCACCTTCTATAGGTTCATTGGTTTCATTGTTCCTAATAAACCCAGCTACGGTAGCGTTTTGTCCAGCCTTAAAGAGCGATCTGTTACCAATTTCAAAAACGTAATCTTCTAGGTCATTCTCGTCTTCCTTCTTACTGCGATATTCTCGCGTAAATAATAAATCTGGTGACTCTGAAGCTTCCGTTGCGTTTATACTATCGGCATTGCTAGGCACGATGCTTGAGATAATTTGGAGGTTATCAATAATCAAAAGATCATTTGTCAAGTACACCTTGCGCTTATCGATAAAGAATTTAATCGGAGTGCTGTCAAAAATTGTCGTTAATGCTTGATTAAGAGCAACTTCATTGAAACTCCCTGAGTAGGATAGGCTGTCTACCCAAGTGGCCCGATAATAAAATTTAATATTCAAATCAGTCTCAATGGCCTTAATGATTGTTTCTATTGGGGCGTTACTGAAACTCCCAGAGTACCGAAGTACTTGTTGCGCATTCGCTTTAATTGAAGCAACTAGAAGAATTAGGATGATGATTTTCTTCATTGCTTTAGCTTAGTATCACAGAGTTCAGTCAATTGTGTGAGGGCTAGATCTAAGTCTTCTTTGAAAGTGGATCTTAGGTTCTGTTTGGTATAGCTATTGATTAGGCTTTTCTTATCAGGGAAGAGTTTAATGACAGACCTCTTGTTAGTTACCCTCTTCAACTCTCCATTGATTTCGATGAAATACTTGTTGTCAGAGATGTACTTTGGGTTTTCTTGGCTGCCTATCACTTTCTGAGCATTCTTCTTTATTAGGCGCAAATCGTTTCCTTCATAAAGCATTTCAAAAAAGCCAGGCTGCCCTTCAATTCGCTTAAACGTATGACCTTTCATTAGAAACCAGTCAACGTATTCATTTTGTAACTTTATAGGAACCGTGAGTGTAGGGTGAACCATGAAAAGCATGTCTTGAAATTGGTCGTAGACTAGCTCAATATTCTTGAAAGTTTTGCCGCGATGCGACATTTCGGATGTTACGGAGAATACCGAATTGAAAAATGGGTTCGAATCTGCAAAAGGGATGGATAAAGGTTGGTATGCTCCCACTACTTGAAAGAGGCTAGGAGTGCCGGTTTGTTTTAAATACCAATCACTGAAGTCATCGTTCTTTAGGTCGAGCCCTTCAACACTATATTTTCCTTGCCCTTGAACAGCGAAAGTAGTTAAGAGCAGCAAGAGGATTAAGGTGCTTTTTATTTTCATTGATCCATAGACTCGGTTGAGCAGTGCGGTTCCATTCTTAAACAATTGTATTTCCTCTAGACCCTTAGTCAATTGATGTGGATTAAACTATTTGTGAGCATTCGCAATTTGGCTCCAATAAGAATAACGAAAAGAGCCTGCCAAGAAACAGTTTCTTCGTACATGATTAATAATGCGTGAACAGCTCAACCCATTTTAAACCCGCTAAGCTTAATTTTGGTCAGTTTGCGCTTAGTGTCTAAAGAAAAATCGCCTTTCATCATCCAATCGTAATAGCCAGGCTCACGCTTGAAGACTTCTGATACAGGTTTGCCTTTGTGCTTACCGAAGTTGAAGACTTCTTGGTTTTTGTCATTAAAGACGATGCGGCCAGCGAGGTCCACCATTCTAGAGGCAACCAATTGATGTATGGCACCCATGTCGTTTTCGATTTTCCCAACAGCCCTTCCTGATGCATCGGTAACGTTCATGCCATTGTAGCGCTCGATTTGGGCTTTAAATACTTCGAAAGTAGCATCATTATCCGCTTCAGCGCCATGTGCGCCTACTAACTCTTTGCCACAATAGAATTTATAAGCAGCGGATAGGGTACGTTGTTCCATCAGAAAGAAAATCTTCTGAGCATCAATGAGCTTTCTGTTACTCACGTCAAAGTCTACATCGACCCTTAAGAACTCTTCCACCAGCAGTGGTACATCAAAACGAACGATGTTATAACCACCTAAGTCGCAGCCTTCTAAAAATTTAGCCAAGTTTTTGGCTATTTCTTTAAAAGTTGGTTTGTCTTTGACGTCTTCATCGCGGATACCATGAATCATTGCTGACTCCTCAGGAATTGGAACTGTAGGGTTAACGAGTTGTACCTTTTTTTCGGTCTCACCATTCGGCATTACCTTCAGCATGGCCAGTTCTACAATTCTGTCTTGAGATATATTAATCCCCGTAGTTTCTAGGTCAAAAAATACGAGTGGGTTTTTTAGATTGAGTTGCATTGATTTCTTAATTCAGAATTGATTCTTTGATTTTTTCAAGATCGAGGCCACCGTAGTTACCTGAACTCATTAAAAGTAAGTTTTTGGCTTCCCATTTCTGAGATAAAAGATGACTTTCGAGTGTTTCGGCATCTGTAAAAAGCCGAATATCTTTTCTTTGGAAAGCTGACTTGATTTCGGCTTCACTTATCATTTCCAATTTTTTTGCTGCTACCGTCTTTGGATTAATAAAGACCAGAGCCTGATCAGGTGAGTCGAAGGTATGGGCATACTGACCGATGAAGTCTTTGTTCAAACTACTAAATGTGTGGAGTTCTATACAAGCCACTAAGGCTCTATTGTTGAATTGATCCTTTACTGCGGTAGACGTTGCCTTGAGTTTAGAGGGGGCATGGGCAAAGTCTTTGAAAATGACAGTTTGATCATTTTCGCCCATTTTTTCCATGCGTTTGGCAGCTCCGGCAAAAGTTTGAATGTGCTGATAGAATTCTGCGCTAGTCACTCCAATCTCATTGAGGATGCTTTTAGCGACTTGAAGATTTTGCATGTTGTGCTGGCCGAAAACCTCTATGGCAGTTTCACCAGTATCATGTTTTAGGTAGGTTTGTTGATTCCGAATTTCAGAAGCGTGAGGGCCATAAGGAATTAGGTTGGAAGGACTGCCGACTTGCGCTACTAATTCACAGAGAGCCTTGTCTTCCTCAGCATAAAAGACTTTTCCGTGTTGAGGAGTTATTGCTATGAACTTTTTGAACTGGTCTATATAATTGTCTAAAGTGGGGTAGACATTATAGTGATCCCAAGCAATGCCCGAAATGAGGGCTAAATCGTGTTTGTAGTGCAAGAACTTAGGCGTCAAATCGAGGGGCGAGGTGGTGTATTCATCGCCTTCTATTACAATGATGGGTGCATCAGATAATTGCACCATCTGGTCGAATCCTTCGAGCTGAGCACCTACCATATAGTCGAATGCTTTGTTCATGGATTTCAGCATGTGCATAATCATCGAAGTGATGGTTGTTTTGCCGTGGCTACCGGCAATTACTACGCGTTTTTTGTCTTTTGATGCCTCGTAGATAAACTCAGGAAAAGATAAGATTTTCAGTCCGAGTTCTTGTGCTTTGAGTAACTCGGGATTATCTGCCTTAGCATGCATTCCAAGTATAATCAAGTCTAGGTCGCTAGTAACCCTGCTGCTGTCCCAACCTTCTTTTTTAGGGAGCAGGCCATGGTTTTTTAGGTTAGTCTTAGACGGGTCAAAAAACAGGTCATCAGATCCAGTTACTTGGTTATCAAGGTTTTTAAGGCAAATGGCAAGGTTATGCATAACCGCTCCACCTATGGCGATAAAGTGGATGCGTTGATTTGAGATCATGAACTTGTGGATAAAGTGAAATCAAAAATAAGATAAAAGAAATGCCCTCCCAACTTCGTTTTTATGTTGGCAATACCCTCAAAAAAGACGGAGAGGCCATTGTGTAAAACTCGGTGTATAAGTTGGGAATAAGAAAAGAATATATTCGTTGTGCAGTCACAGTTTTGGCTCTAAGTTTGAAGAATGGAAAAAGGAAAATCAGCGGTTCAGCGCCTCGGCTATAAGTCCAGAAGTGGGCAAAGCGAAGCGGCTCAACTGGGTAAATTGCCTCCTCAGGCGGTTGACTTAGAAGAGGCTGTTTTGGGTGCGCTGATGCTTGAGAAGGATGCCTTGACGAACGTCATCGATATTCTGCGTCCAGATTCCTTTTATAAAGAAGCGCATAAGGAAATCTATCAAGCGATTTATGACCTTTTTCAAGCTTCAGAACCCATTGATATTCTCACCGTTACTAGCCAGTTAAGAAAGACTGGCAAAATTGAAATCGTTGGTGGACCCTATTACATCACACAGTTGACTAACCGTGTGAGTTCGGCAGCTAATATTGAGTACCATGCAAGAATCGTAGTAGAGCAATCCATTAAAAGAGAGCTGATTCGAATTTCATCAGAGATTCAAAAAGATGCTTTTGAGGATACTACGGATGTTTTCCAACTCTTGGACAAGATGGAACAGTCACTTTTCGAAGTGTCCGAAAATAATGTCCGCAAAGAGTATGAAAGCATGAAAAGCATCATGGCGACCGCCCTTGAAGAAATTCAAACGAGGAAAGATCACCAAGATGGATTGACGGGTGTACCTTCTGGATTTACCAACCTCGATCGCGTCACCTCTGGGTGGCAGAAATCTGATTTAGTAATTATAGCGGCAAGACCGGCCATGGGTAAGACTGCTTTTGTAGTATCTGCCTTAAGGAATGCTGCCGTTGATCATGGACATGCCTGCGCCATATTCTCTTTAGAGATGTCGTCAGTTCAGTTAGTGAATCGTTTGATTTCAGGCGAGGCGGAATTAGAGAGTGAGAAGATTAAGAAAGGTACGCTAGCTGAGCATGAATGGGCACAGCTAGTGCACAAGACAGCAAATTTGACCAAAGCCCCCATATTTATAGATGATACCCCAGCACTTTCTATCCTCGAATTGAGGGCAAAGTGCCGAAGGTTGAAACAACAGCATGACATCCAGTTAATAGTAATTGATTACTTGCAGCTGATGTCAGGCGACTCCTCAAAGAGTGGAGGTGGAGGAGGTAACCGTGAACAGGAAATTGCCTCCATCTCCCGATCTTTGAAGAACTTAGCTAAGGAGCTCAGTGTGCCAGTAATTGCATTGTCACAGTTGAGTAGAGCCGTAGAGACCCGAGGCGGAGATAAGCGTCCCCAGCTTTCCGACCTTAGGGAATCCGGATCAATTGAGCAGGATGCCGATATGGTCATGTTCCTGTATCGTCCGGAATACTACGGTATTACCCAAGACGAAAATGGTATGCCAACCCAAGGTGTTGGAGAAGTGATTATTGCTAAGCACAGGAATGGATCACTGGAAAATGTACAACTGAAATTTATTGGAAAGTACACCAAGTTTACTGACTTAGACTCTAGTCTAGGTGGCGGAACTTATGGTTCAACCTTTCCCGTTGATGGAACGTCAAGTTTTGAATCAGGTGCTGGTGCAGGAGGGGCAATGACTTTCCAGAGTAAAGCCAATGGCGATACTCCGAAATTGCCAACTAATGACGAAGAAGCACCTTTCTAAGCCTAAATCTATTTCATTATGAAAGGTTTACTGATAACCGATCGCCAAGAAGAACCACTCTCGCTTTCCGAGATTGAAAAACCATCTCCATCCGATAGTCAAGTTTTAGTTCGCATAAAATCAGCGGCCTTAAACCGTAGAGATCAATGGATTCGACAAGGTAAGTACCCCAATATTCAGTTTGGAACTGTTCTGGGTTCTGATGGTGCTGGTGTGGTAGAAGCTTTGGGCAATGGTGTGTCGGAAGATTGGATGGGCAAAAAGGTAATTATTAATCCCAATGTGAATTGGGGGAACGACCCAAAAGCACAAGCCTCAGATTACTCCGTATTGGGAATGCCATCTAATGGTACTTTTGCTGAATACATCGTTGTTGACATTGATCGCTTACACGATAAACCTGCTCACCTAGCCTGGGCTGAAGCCGCTGCTTTGCCGTTGGCAGGCTTGACAGCTTTTAGAGCCTTATTTCATCATGGAGAGGCAGCTTCAGAGAAAAATGTATTGATTTCTGGTGTAGGTGGAGGCGTGGCACAATTTGCATTTCAGTTTGCTATTGCTGCCGGAGCAAATGTGTATGTTACCTCAGGTTCACAAGACAAGATGGACAAATGCATTTCTTTAGGAGCCAAAGGTGCTTATTCTTACAAGGAAGAGGCATGGTTCAAAATTGCTCAGAAAGAGACAGGTGGTTTTGACTTGGTGATTGATAGTGCAGGCGGCAACCAGCTCAATGACTTTATCAAGATTATGAAGCCGGCAGGCCGAATTGTTTTTTACGGAGCAACTAATGGAACCCCTCAGAAACTCGACATGTTCCGCATGTTTTGGAATCAAATCACCCTTCAAGGGTCTACCATGGGGAATGATGAGGAATTTGCCGATATGATTTCTTTTGTGAACCAACACCAAATCAAACCAATTGTCGATTCAGTGCGGCCTTTCGATGAAATCATTTCAGCTTTCGATGATATGAAAGCTGGAAAGCAATTTGGGAAGTTGGTGCTCTCTTTTTAAAAATCTCTAATTATCTGCAAGGTACTTCGTTAAGCAATTAATGGGATTTCAATTCTGAAATAAGTACCGTTGTCTCCTTTATAGGCCAGCTCACCTTTTAATTGTTTTACCATAAGGTTGACAAGTCTCATACCTAGAGATACTGCATTGATATGTTCGAACTCCGAAGGCATTCCCGGGCCATCATCAGCATAATGGATTACTCTTTTCTCGCTATCGATTTCAGACCAAACCTTGATTTGTCCTTGCTTTTGACCATGAAATGCATGTTTGAAAGAATTGGTGATCAATTCGTTTATAACCATCGCTAGAGGGATGGCCTCATCAATTCCTACATTGAGACCTTCGCAGTTAATACGAGTAACTACTTTTTTGTCGTCTTGAAAAGTCGCTGCTATACTAGGAACTAGCTGACGAAGATAATCGTGAAAACTAAGGTTTTGTACCTCATCAAATTCATATAAGTTTTGATGCACTATGGCCATCGATTGAATTCGATGTCTCAGGGTTTGATAGAGCTTTTGATGACCAGGGTCCTTCTCGTCACTTTCTTGAAGATAAATAAGCCCTGAAAGTATGGTAAGATTGTTTTTTACCCTGTGATTCAATTCGCGATAAAGAGTGTTTTTTTGACTTACGGCCTCAGTAAGCTGCTTGTTAGTCCTTTTAATAACTTCTTGTTGAGACCTGAGCTGTGAATTATTCTTTTTGAAACGGAAGTAAAGACGAATACTCAGAATTGTAATAAACGTTAATATCAGTGCAATAGAAATGGTGGCAATTAGTGCTTTCCTACTGTTCTTATCCCTTTCTTGAGCAACGTAAGTTTCCGCCTCTTGCTCTGCCAGTTTCTGTTCGGCCATGTTCTTTTCAAGGCTCGCAGTGAGCTCGCCTAGTGCAATGGAGTGTGTTTCTGCCATGGCTTCTTTGGTGGTCATTAAAGCGTCATTTAAATAAGTGGCACTCTCTTTATACCGTCCTAGTTCATAAAATACTTCACCTGCCAGTCTATAGTAGTCGCCCAAAGTACTGAGCCAATTGTTCTCTTTACTTAATTCAATTGCCTCAAACGTCATGTCAATCGCCTTCTCTGGGTGACCACTTCTTGTATGGTATAGTGCTAGTGTGTGCAAAACCCCTCCATAATTCCTAAATCGTTCATTGGTCAACATGCGATTTTTGGCCGATTCTAAATAGGCTACTGTCTCTTTTGATGCTGTGGGTGCATGATGTACCAAAAGAAAACCCAATCCATTCTCATTTAGTCCAACGAGATAAGAATCTCCTGATTCCTCGGCTATCTTTTTTGATTGTTCCAGATGATCAAGGGCTCTGTCAAAATTGATTTTGATACCTCGGTCAAAGAACTGGAGGTAATAGCTGGCTCTTCCAAACGCTAAATATGCCTTTGGTCTTAATTCCACCTCGCTTGATGCCAACAAAGCCTCACCTTCCACAATAAATTTAAGGCAGAGTTCAGCATTAGAAGTGGCACGATAGAATTCTGACAGATATCCATAGACCCACAGTTGCCCGTTTATATCCTGCCTTTTTTGATAAAAGGACAAGGCCTCCATATAAGCTTGTAGGGAGATTGTAAATCTACCTTGTTCCTTGTGCATTGCAGCTTTGGAGAGCTTCATCTCCATCAGTTTAGCCGAATCAGGCTCGTGTATCGTTAAAGCTTCAGCCTTACTGAATAGGGCTTCAGCAGCCTTGTAATCTCCTCTTCTTACAAACCTTTGGGCAGCGTTATTATATAACCAAAAAGCCTCATGGGAATTTTCAGGAGTTAAGGAAATGGCACTATCGAGTTCCAAAAGCAGGCGCTCTGAGCTCTGAATTCGAGTAGTTGAACTAGTTACTTGCCCAAAACTATAGTTGGAGAGTAAGACAATACTAAAAATATAGAAGAAGGATCGCATTAGAAATTCAGAGGATAAAGGTATGTTGAATTTTTTGTGAATATCAAATTGTTCAGTTGCACTTAAGGCTCAAAGTTATAAAATGTGTACTTACATATTTTTTTATTTGCAACCATAAGGCTAGTTTATGCGCTTGACTGATCTAAGCCTACCCAAGATTCTCATTGTCGAGGATGAGTTTATTATTTCTGAAATGCTTCGTCAGATGCTGATGAATATGAACTATGATCAGGTCACAATTGCGAACACCTACGAAGATGGACAGGCTGAAATCGCTAAAGGACAATTTGACTTAGCAATTCTGGATATTAACCTATTGGGCGATCATGAAGGAATAGCTTTGGGTGCCGAATGCTCAAAAATTAAGAAGCCTTTCTTTTTTCTTACCTCATATACTGACCACGCGACCATTACATCAGCACGATGTGTCAAACCTGGTGCATACGTACTGAAGCCATTTACACCTGAGGAAATTCTTGTAGGCATAGAGATGACTATGATGCATCAAGGCAATACAGACAGTGATGACCTTGGTAAAATTGCTAAAGGACTTGAACTATCAGACAGAGAGAAAGAAGTTCTGGTACTCTTGGCCGAAAGACTGACAAATGCAGAAATTTCAGAAAGACTCAGTGTTTCTAACAATACGGTGAAGTACCATCTGAAAAGGCTTTATATCAAGTTAGGGATTGTGAGTCGTGCCGATCTCCCTGAAAGACTTACAGTATTGCAAAAAGAATATAGCTGACATCAGCTATTGTAATCCAACTATTTGTTTTTTGAATACACTTTTAGGTAAAAACTACCCGTTTCGGGTAGGGGTGTTTTTTTTAGGTTGTTTACATTTATTATGTATTAGTGTTTAAAAGCACTGATTACCAACCAACCAAAACATATAATATGAACTCAACTTTACCCACTACGGGGGTGCTGTCCAGCGCTACCCATTTGGTGTTTTCATTCACCAAAACAATTCGAATGCTTTTCTTTGGACTGGGACTTCTGACCCTGTCATTTTTTTCTCAGGCACAGTCACAAGCTGAGCCAGAGTATATCCAAAAATGGACTCCGCTTCCAGAGGCTGAGTTTTTCTTCGATACTGCCTTTGCAGTCATAAAGTGTTCTCCCGATAGTGAGCCTGTGATTGTTATGGAAGTGTTTAACGAAGGTGGTAATGTGACCAGTATTTCTTTTGAATTAATTATTGGTGACAAGGATCGAAATCAGGCTAACGTCACTATTCCTAAGTTTGAGATAGCTTCTTCGAAATATATACGCTATAAGTGTGGAGATCCAGAGACGAAATTTCTAGAGATTAAGGCTCCAGAGGGTATTGATCCTCAGTCAATGTTCATTTATCAAATTAAATATATCAAGGGATGAGCAGGATATTCAAGACATTCATAGGACTTGTGCTAATCATGTTGGTTAGTGTTACAAGTTATGCGCAAAACTGTACTGACAAACCAGTCATTAATTCATTTGAGCCAAACACAGGTTTTATAGGCTCTGTGGTTGAAGTTTTTGGAGCTAATTTTGACTCAAATAACCCAGCCAATAACGTGGTCTATTTTGGGGCTACTAAAGCTGAAGTCATTAGCGCCACCTTTGGTAAACTAGAGGTTGTGGTTCCTGTTGGAGCTTCTACTGCTCCTATTTCAGTGACCAATCAGTGTAATCTGACTGCAATATCTGCATTGTCATTCAACGGAATTTTTTGCCCTACACCACTAGACGAAACTAGTTATGATAATGTAGCGCAAGAATTGGCTGTTGACTATGGGGCATATAACATGCTTTCACAAGATTTAGATTTGGATGGTAGACCGGAAGTAATTTCATCAAGTAATGGTGGTGGTATTTCTGTGGCCATTAACAATTCTACTCCAGGTAACTTATCATTTAGTAAATATGAGCAGCCAAATGGTGGTGGGCAAAGTATTGTTACTGCCGATTTTGATGGAGATGGACTGAAAGATATTCTTTGGACTTATGGGTTAAATAGAAACATAAGCACCGGACCTGGAGATATAGGCCTAGCCAACTCCGTAGCTATTCCAAGTATTAGTAATTATCAGGTTGCTGCAGGTGATTTCAATAATGATGGTAAAATTGACATCATTGGTATTCGGGGTGAGAGCTGTGGATGGAATCAAACTTGCTATTATGCTATCATGGCATTTAACACCAGTACTGGCCCAGGTAATATTTCCTTTGGTCCAGCACAAATAATTGCGAATGTAGGTGCTCAAGGTAATGGCTTACAAGCTGCAGATATTGATGGAGACGGTAAAGTAGACTTTATTGCCTCTCAGCGATTCGCCAATAGAGCAGTTTCTATCAGAAACACAACTCCTGATGGCTCATTTACTTTTAGTGCAGAAGTTCCCGAATATTGGTCTTCTGATAGTGATGGTATCAATGGATTAGGAACAGAGCCTTACAGATCTCAATTAGCTGATTTTGACAAGGATGGTAAGATTGATTTTACAGCATGTAATTTTAGTGGGGTAACTAATACTGCCATTTGGAGGAATATCTCGACCGTAGGAAATATCAATTTTGCACCAACCGTAAATCTTCCTGCACCAATTGAAAACTACAGAATTCAAGTAGGAGATGTTGATGGAGACGGCTATCCAGACATCGTTACAAAGTCACTTGGCGATAGAGTTTTTGCTGTATATAGAAACTCAAGTTCTCAACCAGGTACAATAACCTTTGAACCACGAATAGAATATAGAAACTCACCAGCGGCAGCTGAAGTATCTGGAATTGTAATTGGTGATTTGGATGGTGATTTTGTTCCTGATATTGCTACATCTGGTATCAACACCAGAACAATTAGGTTTCACAGAAATACAAGTTCTCAAGATGATGATACTGCACCAACTGCCATAGCGCAAAACGTGGTAGTCGCTTTATCACCTCAGGGAACTGTAACTGTAACTGCAGAGCAAGTTAATGACGGTTCTTCTGATGCTTGTGGAATTGACACAATCGTGCTTTCACAAACTGAGTTTACTTGCAATGATATAGGAGAGAACGCAGTTTCACTAACCGTTACTGATAATGCTGGTAATGTTTCTACTGCTACGGCAATTGTTAATGTTCAACCTGCGGCTATTATTGTCTCGGGGCAAACTACTGTATGCCAAGGAGAGACTATTCCGCTTACCGCTAACCAAGGAGATAGTTATCAGTGGTTTAGAAATGGCACTTCAATCTCAGGAGCAACCAACCAAGCGTACACTGCTACTGAAACTGGTGCATATACTGTATTAGTAACAAATGCAGGTGGATGTTCAGGCACATCATTAGCTACTGACGTAGTGGTTAACGACAATCCTACAGTAGATGTCTTGCAAGGAGCTAACACTTACTTATGTAGTGGTGCTGCTACACTTACTGCTTCACAATCCTCGATTTATCAGTGGATGAAAGATGGTGTTGACATACCAAATGCTACCCAGCGGATTTATTCTGCGACAACTGTAGGAAGCTATAGTGTTAGAGTAATTGATCTTTTCGGTTGTTCTGCAGTATCAGGTATAACGACCGTTTCAGACGGGGCACCAGAAATTGATTTAACCAACAATGGCGGTAGTGTATCAACTGGCGCAACTGTGAACTATGGTAATGTTTTACCAGGGGTGAATAACGTGCAAACTGTATTCATAAATAATACAGGAGCAAATCCACTAGATATAAGCCAGATTAATATTAATGGATCTGATGCTGCTAGTTTCAGTATCTCTGGAGCACCTACTTCAGTAGCTGCCAATTCCAGTGCTACTTTTGATATTGTATTCAGCTCAAACGAGATTCGTTCTTTCAATGCTACAATCACGGTGGTAAGCAATGACTGCGATGAGGGAAATATTACATTCAATGCGGCTGCTGAGATTACTTGTCTTGCAGCATCTATTGATGATATATCTCAAATTGACGTGAACAATGATACAGATACTAACGGAGCAATTGTTACTTATAGTGCAAACATTCAGGGTGATCCAAGTGCGGTAGTATCTTATTCATTTAGCGGTGCTACTACTGGATCAGGTAACGGGACAGGTGCAGGAAGCCAGTTTAATCTAGGTACTACTCAGGTTAGAATTTCGGTTTCTAATGCTTGTGGGAATGACGCAGCTACATTTGATGTAGTTGTCTCTGATGCTCAAGCACCAGTTACACTCGCGAAAGATGTAGTTGTTCAATTGGATGCCAATGGAAACGCTACTATCAATCCTGATGATGTGAACAATGGCTCTACAGATAATTCAGGAGGTGATTTGACTTATACATTGGATCAAAGCACGTTTGATTGTGATGATTTGGGAGCCAGAAATGTAGCCACTATTGTGTCAGACAATACTTGGACTCAATCTACCGGAGTGATTGACACTCCTCAACCATTTTTATCAGTAGTCAATCAGCTACCGGCAGTTAGTAGCTATACAATGGGTGCGACTGTACAGAATCCTTATGGTCAATCAAACTTCTTTCAACCAGCTATTCCAGGTGCTTCTGCCATAAGATCTTTTGGCAGAATGAAGTTTTTCAGAAACAACTTCGAATTAACAGGGCGTCCACAATCTTTAAGGTTGCGTGCTCGAGTGGATAATGTAATGGAAATCTTCATCAATGGAGTTTCTGTTGGCATAGAAGGCGACTTTGATACTAGAAACTTCAGTAACTCAGTTTATCATGACTTATTCATTGATGACAGTGGTATTCAAAATGGGTACGAAGGAGGTATGAAGTTCGATTTTATCACTTCTCAGTCAATTCTTGACTTATTACAAGAAGGAGATAATGAAATTGTCTTTGCGATTGGTAATTCGAATAACAATACAGACGATGGTGGCTTTATGGTGAGAATGGATGCCGTTGCCGATGGGGTACCAGTTCAATTAACAGCTACAGATGCGAGTGGCAATTCTTCTAGCGCACAAGCTTTTGTTGTAGTAGAAGATAACATTGCACCAGAGATTACTGCACCGGCTGATATCGATGTCTTCGCAACAAGCGCAGCGGGAGCTGTAGTCAATTACACTACCCCAGTTGGAACTGACAATTGTTCAGTGACTACAGCCTTAACTGCTGGTTTTGCAGATGGCGCTACTTTCCCAATAGGAACTACATCTGTTACTTATACAGCCACTGATGGCTCTGGCAATCAGGCTTCAGCTTCATTTAATGTTAATGTAACTGGTTTACCACCTGTAATTGTTGTTCCAGCTGATATTACTGTAAGCACTGATGCAGGAGTTTGTGGGGCTGTTGTAAGCTATGCAGCTACTGAAACAACTGCTATCCCATCCTCTACAATCACTTATGATATTGCACCAGGAAGTAGTTTTGCCTTAGGTACTACGATGGTAACCGCTACTGCAACTAATGCAGTGGGTTCATCCTCAGCTACTTTTAATGTGACAGTTGTGGACAATGAGGCTCCTGTGGTCATCACGCAACCATTAACAGTTCAGTTAGATGCATCCGGTAACGGCAGCATTACAGCAGCAGCCGTGAACAATGGATCTAATGATGCCTGTGGCATTGCAAGTCTAAGCCTAGACAATACAAGCTTTACATGTGATAATGTTGGAGCTAATACGGTAACGCTTACAGTAACAGATAACAACGGTAACGTGAGTACGGCAGAAGCTACTATCACAGTAATAGACAGTGTTGCGCCAATCGCCATCACTCAACCGTTAACAGTTCAGTTAGATGCGAATGGAAACGGAAGCATTACAGCAGCAGCCGTTAACAATGGCAGTAGCGATGCATGTGGTATTGCAAGCCTAAGCTTAGACAATACAAGCTTCACATGTGATAATGTGGGAGCCAACACGGTGACACTAACAGTAACAGATAACAACGGTAACGTGAGTACGGCAGAAGCTACTATCACAGTAATAGACAGTGTTGCGCCAATCGCCATCACTCAACCATTAACAGTTCAGTTAGATGCATCCGGTAATGGCAGCATTACAGCAGAAGCGGTTAACAATGGGAGTAATGATGCCTGTGGAATCGCAAACCTAAGCTTAGATAACACAAGCTTCACTTGTGATAATGTGGGAGCCAACACAGTAACTTTAACAGTAACTGATGTTAACGGAAACGTTTCTACAGCAGAAGCCACTATTACAGTAGAAGACAATGTAGCACCAGATGTAATTACTCAAGACTTCAGAGTTGAGTTAGATACTAATGGTTCAGCCACTGTTACTACCGGAGATATCGATGCTGGGTCTAGTGATGCCTGTGGTATTGCAAGTATGGTACTTGATACTACTGCCTTTGATTGCTCGAATGTTGGTGCTAATACGGTCACCTTAACTGTAACAGATATTCACGGCAATGTAAGTTCAGCTGATGCTACAGTAACGATAGTTGACGCGATTGCCCCAGCTGTAATCACTAAAGACATCACGGTAGCCTTAGATGAAAACGGAGAATACATCATTACTGCATCAGACATCGATGGCGGAAGCTTTGATAACTGCACTTTCGATCTAAGCATCGATAACAATGCCTTTAACTGTAACACGCTAGGAGAGAACATAGTGAACCTCACAGCGATAGACGCAAGTGGAAATACCACAACGCTTCCAGCCACAGTAACAGTCATTGACAATGCAGCACCAACCATAGTAGCACAGCCAATTACAGTTGCGCTAGACGAAAACGGTTCAGCAAGCATAGTCGCGGCACAAGTGGATGGCGGTACTTATGACAACTGCGCAGTATCGAGTGTTACCATCGACATCGATAGTTTCACCTGCGATAACTTGGGAGAAAACATTGTAACCATCACTGCAACAGACGTTAACGGTAATACCGCCAGCGCACCAGTGGTAGTAACAGTAATCGATGTAATTGCACCAACAGTAGGCGTACAAAGCATCAGCGTAGACCTAGACGAAAATGGAGTAGCTAGTATTACGCCAGATCAAGTGTTGATTTATTCAGAGGCTGATTTGATCAGAGACACTGAATGTGATGTAACCAGCGCAACCTCTAAGTATGTGATGAAGGTTAAATCAGAAAAGACATCCAAAGGAAGTTATTACAACTACAAGAGCTCCAGTAAGAGTAAAGGTAAGCGTGATAAGAAGAAGAAGGATGACGATGATGATGACAACGATGATGATGATGACAACGATGATGATGATGACGACAATAACAGTAGTTATAGCAAGTACATCTTCGAAGGGTCAGGTAGCATACTGAAAAGGACAGACGGTAGCCTATTGGTAAACGGAAGACTTGTGAATGAATCCAATGCCAATGATAGCTACGAAATCACGCTCCAATTGACAGGTGCATATGACTATGAAACTTGGACCCTCATGAGAAGGAAAGCCAAAGAAGTTAAATATGAGACCTATCATTACGATTGGACTTACTACAACCTATCCTCAGGAACCTTGACAGGAAACGGTAAGAATGCAGGTCAGACAGTAAGTATTGAAGGCTATTCAGAACGTGAAGGATTTCAGTTAGGCATAGGAGCAAACGGAGAAAACGTTAATGAAGGACTACGCGGTAAGTTCAGAAGTATTGGAGATGACAACTTCAAAGGGGAGTTACGTTTGGATATCGCTAATTGCGAACTCCTACCAGTACCAGAAGGAACCGTCTATACCGATGACAACTGTACTATTGTAGACTTCAGTTTCGATAGAAACGACTTTGACTGCAATGACCTTACATCCACTACAGTCAATCTAACAGCGACAGATCAAAGTGGCAATGCGACTACCGTTCCAGTCACTGTACGAGTGAATGACCTGATCGCCCCAGTAGCTGTGGCACGAGACATCACTGTAAGCTTAGGAGCCAATGGCACCGTAGTAGTTGATCCAAGCCTGTTAGATGGCGGAAGTACTGATAACACCCAGTGCGGCCTCACCTTCAGCTTAGACAAAGACACCTTTGATTGTGACGATATTAGTGAAGGACACAGTAAAGGCAAGGGCAAAGGTCATAACTATGATGACGATGATGATGACAACGACCCAGGTAAAGGCAAAGCCTATGGACACAAGAAGGATAAATCACAAAAGGTAACCCTTACCGTGACCGATGCAGCAGGTAATTCATCAAGCGCTACCGCTTACATCACTGTAGTAGATGATGTAGCCCCGGTGATTGATAGAGGACCAGTTACACTAGTAGTGTATAAAGAGACCAAGCGCAAAGGAAGAAGAACCTACACCACCGAAAAGAAGGAATATTTGAAAGACGATGATGTAGAACCACTAGTAAGCGATAACTGTGATGTTTATAAAGTAAGCTTTAACAAAACCAAGTTTGGCGTATCAAATGTTGGTCTCAACCAAGTGACGGTAACTGCAGAAGACAAGTCAGGCAATACCACCGTAGGTAGCATTGACGTCAATGTAGTAGATATCACCTCTTACGGCAGCTATGTAGAAATGTGCTACAAAGGGAAAAGCAAGCGAGTGAAGAACAAAGATGTTCAGAAGTACTTGCGAAAAGGCGCTAGCATAGGTAACTGTGACGGATTAGCACAAGTAGTTGAACAGCCACAAGTTGTACTGAACGATCAAACAGCGACTGATTTGCTAAGTAGACCAACGCTGAGCCTCACAAGTTCACCGAATCCGACAGCCAGCTTTACTACAGTTACCTTCTCAAGTGAAGTAGCAGGTCAGGCACGTCTAGCGGTGATGAGCACCAACGGTGTTCAGATGGCGATGTTGTTTGATGAGGAGCTAGAGGCTAATACAGCTGTATCAGTAGATTACAATGCAGGCAGCTTGCCAAGCGGTATCTACATCATCAGACTAGTATCAGCTGGAGCTGTCAAAACACAAAAATTAGTAGTCAGGAAGTAAGATTAGTAGTCAGATACTTCATAAAATAAGGGCCCCGACTTGTCGGGGCCTTTTTATGTTATAATTTCAGACTCTGTATACAATCAAGCATTTAACCCCACCTAAACGCCCTTATTGCCATTCACATTTCCCTTGCTTTTACATCTAAGCGCATGAGGTTTACTTACATTGAAATAGTAAACTCAAAAATCATTAATCAAAACTATATGAGAATCAATCGGAACAAATTTGGACTGGTTGCAGCATTCTTACTCTTAGCGCAGGTAGTCTGGGCCCAAGATTATAATAATGCGAGTCAACTAGCCCAAAGACTCCGTGGTTTGGCCAGCTCATCAGATGCCGCCACGTTGAAGTCAATCACAAAAACAGAAGGTGGTAAAGACATCTGGATGCTCACTTTGGGCACCGGAGATGTCGATAATAAACCAGCGATGGTAATTGTTGGAGGAGTGGAAGGCGCACACCTTTTAGGCGTAGAAATGGCTACAAGGTTTGCAGAAGGCGTGCTAAAAGATCATGCCGACTTGCTTGAAAACACTACTTTTTATGTGTTTCCTAACATGAGTCCAGATGCAACCGAGCAATACTTTGCCAAGCTTAAGTACGAAAGAAGCGGCAACGCAAAGCAAACGGATGACGATAGAGACGGTAGTCTTAACGAAGATCCATTTGAAGACTTGAATGGAGATGGAATGATTACCATGATGCGTGTCGAAGATGCAACTGGAGATTGGATAATGCATCCGGCTGACAATCGTGTGATGATTAAAGCAGATAAGAGCAAAGGCGAAAAAGGAAAGTACAAGGTTTTCACCGAAGGCATGGACAACGATAAAGACGGTGCTTTTAATGAAGATGGTGACGGTGGAATTCACTTCAGAAAGAACTTCACTTATGAGTATCCTTACTTTGTGCCAGGTGCTGGAGAACATTCTGTATCGGAAAAAGAGAACAGAGCCATGTTAGATATTCTATACACAAAATGGAATGTTTACGGTGTATTCACTTTCGGTCCTGGTAATAACTTATCAAGCCCATGGAAATACAACAGAAGTGGCGCCTCAAAGAGAGTTGTTACAAGCATATTAAATGGAGATGCTGAACTTAACAAGTTTGCCTCTGATGCCTATAACGATGCGCTGGAATTAAAAGATGCTCCTGCTTCGGGTCAACAAGGTGGAGATTTCCTACAATGGGCATACTTCCATTTTGGACGATTGAGCCTAGGAACACCAGGCTGGTGGGTACCAATGGTAAAAGGAGATTCTACCATGAAAAAGAATAGTGATAAAAACCGTGAGGTGAACTTTCTAAGATGGGCCGAACAAGAAGGTTTGAATGGATACTTCGCTAATTGGACGGCAATGGATCACCCTGATTTTCCAGGAATGAAAGTCGAAGTAGGTGGAATTGCTCCGTTTAAAATGCTTAATCCTCCAGTTAACATGGTGGGTGATGTAGCGAAGAAAAACACAGACTTTATTGCGGATCTAGCAGACATGCAAGCTGAAGTGAAATTGGTTAATCTTAAATCCGAATCAGTGGGTAAAGGCATGACCAGAATCACTGTTGATGTTTACAATGCCGGCACACTACCTACACACACAGAAATGGGTACTCGTTCACGTTGGTTAATGCCAATTAGAGTAGAAGTAAAGCTTTCAAATGGTCAAGAAGTGATCTCTGGACGTAGAATAATGACCTTGAGAAGTATTGATGGTGACGGATCGCAACAAATGAGTTGGCTTGTAAAAGGAAAAGGCTCAGTAGAAATTGAAGCCGGTGCACCACATGCAGGAACAGACAACGTAACTGTAAACCTTAAATAAGAAGACCGATGAAAAGATATATAACAAACTTATTCGCTGGTTTAATCTTGGTAGGTTTAGCACTACCAACAGCCAGTTTTGCACAGAACGCTGACCAAGTGTTTAGAGCCGTAGGTTCACCGCACAACCCTAAAGTAAATATCCCTTTTAACCGCTACTATACGGCCGAAGGTCTTGCAGAATTATCTAAGAAAATAGAAGCGGCTTATCCCGATTTGGTAAAACGTGTTTCTATAGGCAAGTCTTATGAAGGACGTGATATTTGGATGCTGCAGGTAACCAATTACAAGAAAGGAATTGCTGATAGAAAACCAGCTTTCTATGTAGATGGTAATATTCACTCCAATGAAATTCAAGGTGCTGAAATCTGTATTTATACGGCTTGGTTCCTCACCGAAAACTTTGGTGATGTAGACTATGTGACTGAAATGCTCGATGATCGTGTTTTTTACATTGTTCCGACTATCAATCCTGATGCGAGAAACAATTACATGAAAGAGGCGAACACAGGAAGTTCTCCACGTTCGGGTATGATGCCACAAGATGACGACCGTGATGGTTTAGTAGACGAAGATGGTTTAGATGATCTTGATGGTGACGGATCTGTAACCAGTATGCGTAGAAAAAGCGAGTATGGTGATTTCATTGTCGATCCACTTGATCCACGAAAGATGCTTCAGATTGGACCTGACGATGTTGTGACTGCTCAGCGTTATGAAATGCTAGGTTCTGAAGGTATTGATAATGACGGTGACGGAAGAGTTAACGAAGACAGACCAGGTTATTACGATCCAAATAGAGACTGGGCTTGGAAGTGGCAACCTGATTATATTCAAGGTGGTGCATTGAAATACCCATTTAGTGTTCCTGCTAATAGAGCAGTGGCTGATTTTGTGTTAGCACATCCAAATATTGCTGGAGCGCAAAGTTTCCACAATTCAGGTGGTATGATTCTCAGAGGACCGGGTGCCGAAGAAGATTTGGCAACATACAACCGAGCTGACCTTAGAATTTATGATGCCATAGGCCAAAAGGGACAAAAAATGTTGCCTGGTTATCGTTACTTAACTGTATACAAAGATTTGTATTCTGTATTTGGTGGTGAGTTAGACTGGTTCTACGGTAGTAGGGGTGTTTACACTTTTACGAATGAGATCTTCAGTAGCTTTGCCTACTATAAGACGAACACACGTGATCGTAACCAAAGCTATGACTTCGATCAAGAGTTGTTAGCAGGTGATGCATTCACCCCATGGGCTTCTTACAATCACCCAACATATGGTGAAGTGGAAATTGGCGGGTTCAAGAAGAACTTTGGGCGTGCTACACCTGGTTTTATGCTAGAAGAAGAGCTGCATAGAAATATGGCCTTCGCTTTATATCACGCACACCATATGCCTAAAATTAGCATCGATAAGGTGACCGAAAAGGATTTAGGTGGCGGATTGAGAGAGATTACGGCTATCATCAAAAATGATAGAATGATGCCAACACATGCTTCTCAAGATTTGAAGTATAAAATTGAGCGTCCTGATTTCGTATCGATCTCAGGTGTAGATGTTCAAGCGGGCATGATTGTTCAAAACATTGATTTAGGCTTAACCACTGAGCAAAAAGTGAATCCAGCCAAAATGATATTATCAAACATCCCTGGTAACAGTACAGTAACCTTACGCTGGATTGTCAGTGGAAGAGGTAAGTACTCCATTACTGTGGATAGTGCTAAAGGAGGCTTGATTACGAAGTAGTCACTCACCAAATGAAGTTAAAAAGCCAGTCTGATTTATCAGGCTGGCTTTTTTGGTTTTAGACGGTATTATTTCGACTTAGAAATATGGTTTTTTGATTGTTTTACCCGTTCTTGAGAGAAAATATTGTGTTATCGAAATAAAGCAGTGAATGAAATTTAAAAGCATTATAGCTATATTATTATGTAGTATAGTCCAAATAAATATATCTGCGCAGAAGCTAGATTGGGTTGCCGATTTTAAAACACCGACTGATTCTTATGCAGGTATCTCAGAAACTGTATCAGATGGCCAAGGTGGACTATACGTATTAGCATCAGCCCATACAAAGGTCAATCTTATCTCAGATACGGGTGGTCTCACTGAATTAGCCGTTACAGATGATGCTTATCGTGGATATAATCTGATTCTTTTAAACAAGCAAGGAGATAAAGTATTTGATAAACTTATCTCCATAAGAATAGGAGAGAATTCAGACGGCATTTTTAGTTTAGGGTCAATGGTCGCGGACGATCAAGGTAATATCTTTATTGGAGGAATAATTATTGGGCCAACTGAGATCCTCATCAATGATAGTAACATTCCAATAATTCAAAACACAGGTGAGAGAAAGCGCGCCTTAATACTAAAAATTGATAGGAATGGAAGTCTTTTAAGTCACAAGATTATTGCGGCTGACAAGCAGTTTTATCATCGTTTTTTTTCTATGGATTACTCTCAAGGTAAACTTTATATTCTGTCTGCTATCGTAGATGAAGCAATTAGTTCTGGTGATGAGAACCTTTTAACTGAAACCGTTTCAGTATACAACGAGAATTGGGATTTATTGAAGGAAAAATCTTTCAGTGGAAGGTCGAGAAATACTGGCGGTGGCGGAGATGCAAGAAAGCAGTTTATGATGTCCAAAATTATGGTTGATGATGGGCAAGTGTATCTTTCAGGTGTTATTCAAAATGGACAGGGCAGTGACTTAGACCATAGAATTGTGACTGATAACCCTGCCATGGTGAGCTCAGTTATTAAGCTAAATGCAGAGTTAGAGTTTTTATGGTTTAGGGGTGTCCAAGGTTATATTACGAGTTCTTATGAAACTGGACTGTCAATATTAGATAATGGAGACCTAGTACTAAATTCATTTGTTTATTCATATGGAGGTTTTCCAACCAGCCTAGTAGGTAGTGATTTAGATAAGCGTTCCTTGCCTGAACAGTTGCAATACTCAGCAAGGCAACTTTTTTTTAGTCCAGAAGGGGAATTTAAATTCCAAACGGTGGTTAATGGCACGAATCTCTCGGCCTTAATCTGGACTGATGGACTTAATGTATACTTGCCATTTGCTACTAATAATATCAGGGATTTAATTGTAATTGGTAGTGATGGTGTGTCTACGATAATTTACCCTAAAAAAGAGTCTGGTGCATCTACTAATTATCAGGGGTATTTGAAAATATCTAATTCAGGTCAATATCAAGATCACAATATCTTTAGAATTGAAGCAGAACCAACTTATATAAGTCAGATTGAATTCTCGAAATCCAATAATTGCGAAAGTTTTTTCATTACTGGAAGATATAGTAATGATTCCAATAACGGTATTGCCTCTTTTGACGTAAATTTCGATAATAATCAATATAAAATACTTACCAATTCAAATAATACGTCTGATTCTTTTATTGCCTCATATTCTAATCAGACTCCCAAGTTGAATGTGAATGAGGACCATGTATATAGGTCAGGAAATGAGATTGTTCTACCTGTATCGATTATAGATGAGTCACCGAACAGTGTGGTTTTTTCCATCAGCTCATCTGATGACACCGTTATACCAAAAGACAGTTATCGATTAGTAATTGATGATAAGGGTTCAAGATTGCGCATTACTCAAATTGAAGGAGCCACTGGGAGCACTGATTTACAGCTTCAGTTGATTGACCCATGTGGTAGTACTGATGAGTCTAATATCACCATAGATTTAAATCGTATTAATGATGTGCCAGTTTTTGATTCTGAACCTGTAACGATGGTGGATGAGAGTGGTTACTATGAGTATGAAGTAAAAATAAGTGATCCTGATGGAGATGCATTGGCACTAACTAGTGTGAATGACTTGCCCGATGGACTTTCATTCATTCGAGCTTCTAGTCAGGTTGGTGAAAACTTTGCAGGAGGTATTTCTGAGGGTAAGGATGATGGGATGCTGAATGAAGCTACTTTTTCTTTTCCCACCGACTTGGTGAAAGACTCTAAGGGTAATTTCTTTGTGACTGATAGTGGGTTGAATGGAAGTATTCGAAAAATTACCCCTGATGGACAGGTGATCACATTTGTTGGTAGAAATGATTCATCAAACCCAGACGGTGTGGGTACTCAGGCGGGTATTGCACAACCTCGGTCCATAGCTATTGATTCGCAAGACAATCTTTACATAGCTGAGGGGGTTGGGAAGAAGATTCGTAAGGTGACATCCGAAGGTGTTGTCACAACATTTGCTACTTTTTCAATATCCTTGGATGGAATTGCTGTAAATGGTGATAATGAAGTTTTTGTTGTAAGTGCTGAGAATGGACTAATCTATAAAGTTGATGCTGAAGGCAATGTAAGTCAGTTTGCTGGGGGAGGATCAGGTGATGGTCAAGGTTCAGAGGCTGGCTTTAATTCTCCAACCTCACTAGTCTTTGATAAATCCGGTAATCTTTATGTTGGTGAAAGACTAGCTAACGGCATTAGAAAAGTGACTCCAGAAGGTATTGTCACTACACCCATTCAGTTTAGTGTTCAGCGTACTATAAATGGAATAGAAGTTGATACCCAGGGTAATGTCTATATAGGTTCAGGGCCATTTATCTTGAGGGTATCTGACAAGGGTTCAGATTCTGTATTTGCGAAATTCCATGCAGATGCATACGGCCTTTACTTAAATAATAACCAAGAACTTTTATACGCTGATTTCGCAAGGCATGGAATAAAAAAGGCCTATGAAAAAGGCACTTATCAACTGAAAGGTACGGCAAACCCTCGTGATGGCAAGGTTGAGGTGGTATTAGCAGCTAACGATGGGAATGGTGGAATCTCTACTCAGAGTTTTCAAATTAAAGTTGATATCAAAGCTCCTATATTCACATCTCCAGAAAATCATCAGATAAGTGAAAATATAGACATTAGCGATGCTGTCTACGCTGCTGGATCCCAAGATGAAAGCGAAGTTACTTACTCATTAGGCAATGGTCATGATGAAGCTTTATTTAATATGAGAGGACAGTATACCAATGCTGTTTACTTCAACCAATCTCCTGATTTCGAAACGCCTCTTGATTCAAATGGAGATAACATATATGTTTTCGAGATTATCGCCACGGATAAGGGAGGAAATAGTTCAAGCCTAATAGTCAATTTGACTGTGAATAATTTGAATGAATCCGATCCAATCATAACCACCGATCCTAATTGGTCTATAGATGAAAATGTTAAGGAGATTACAGTCATAGAAGCTACTGGCGTTGAAGAAGGATTTGGTATTAACTGGACGCTATCAGGCGGAGTAGATAGAAGTGCTTTCAATTTGGATGGGGATGGAAAACTCTCCTTCAGGAATACACCTGATTATGAATTCCCAACTGATTCAAACAAGGATAATGTCTATGAAATTGAAGTAACCGCATTTGAAGGTAATAGAAGATATCCTAGGCTGTTTTTCATACGGGTCAATGATGTGGTTGAAAGTTTAGCCCCAATTTTCATATCAGATCCTGTAACTACTGTTGTTGAAGGAAATGAATATAGTTATCCAATTCTGACTAGTGATCCTGATAATGACAACGTTGAAATTAACTTGTTAAATGCTCCTGACTGGTTGACTTTAGACAAAGATAGAATTCAAGTAAGTACATTTGCGGGATCTGGCGATTCTGGCAGTGGTTCTGAGGGAAATAGACTTGTCGCAGGATTCAATCGTCCAAATGATATCGTCATTGACGGAAATAATCAATTATACATTCTGGAACGGGCAAGAGTACGAAAAATTGATCAAAGAGGAGAGGTTACTACTCTGGCAGGAACTGGTGGCTTTGGCGCTGTTAATGGCAATGGAAACCAGGCATCTTTTAGAGAACCCCAAGGGATTGCAATTGACAATACCGGCAACATATATGTGGCAGATGCTGGTAATTATTTAATTAGAAAAATAACTCCTGACGGCTTTGTTAGCACATTTGCAGGCTCAGGAAGTTATGCCTTTGCTGACGGCACAGGTACCGAGGCCTCTTTTTTATTACCAAGTAATATTGCCATCGATGCTTCAGATAACTTATATGTTGCGGATCTTTCTGATAATCGAATAAGAAAAATAACTCCAGAGGGAGTCGTTTCAGTTTTTGCCGGAACTGGAATAAATGGGTTTAAAGATGGGGTTGGAATTAATGCTGAGTTTTATGGCCCCATTGATTTAGCATTTGATAGTCAAGGAAATTTGTTTGTCGCTGAATTTTACAATGCGCGTATTAGAAAAATTACTCCCGAAGGAGTGGTTTCTACTTTTGCGGGAAACGGTACCAAGTCAATTTCCGATGGTCGGGGTGAGGAGGCTTCTTTTCATTCTCTGAGATCGATTAATATCGATATGAATGATGTGCTATATGTTTCTGATATGCATATGGTGAGAAAAATCACTCCTGAAGGTGAAGTTACTACTTTGGCTGGAGCCAGCTATGGGTCATTTCAAGAAGGAGTTGTTCCAAACGTCCAATTTAGAAACCCGAATGGAGTAGCCTTCGATGATCATGGAAATATTTATGTCGCAGATGAATTTAATCATAGAATAAGGAAGATATCTAAAACCTCATCCCTAACAGGAACGCCAGAAGGGGTTTTTGGTGAATTTGAAATAGAATTGAAAGTTGGTGATGGTGAGGATGGAGAGAATACGCAAAAGTTTACTTTGTCAGTTCTTGATATCGAGGCACCTGTTTTTACATCTTCTGGTGTAGTGAATGTTGCGGAGAACACCTTGGGAGTAGTTTATACCGCTGAAGCCACTGATAAGAATACCTTAACTTACAGTCTTGAGGATGTTCAAGATGTTAACTCATTCAATATCAATGCTTCTAATGGTGAGTTGTCGCTTAAAACAGCACCTAATTTTGAGGCTCCTATGGATTCGGATCAGGACAATATTTACAATGTTAAGGTGAAAGTTTCTGATGGTACTAATGCAGTTAGTCAACCGGTTACGATAAACGTTTTAAATATCAACGATGAGCTGCCTGTCTTTACTTCATCACCCATTCTTACAGTAGCAGATAATACTAACTATACTTATGATGTGTTTGGTAGTGACCCAGATGCTAGTGCAACTACCATTTCATCCACTCGACTACCTGAATGGTTGACACTCACCAGTATACCACAAGGTGTTGTTAGTACGCTGGCAGGTACCGTACGCAGTACATTAAAGGACGGACAAGGTTTACAAGCATCTTTTAATCAACCTTCAGGTCTTGCTATAGATAAGCAGGGTAATATATATTTAGCGGATAGAGCACACCATAGAATCGTAAAGATTACTCCCAGTGGCGAGGCTACAACTTTTGCCGGTTTGGGTATTCCGGGCTTTAAGGATGGAAATTCCTTGGAAGCCAGCTTCAATAACCCTTGGAAGTTAGCAGTGGATAGTAAAGGAAATGTTTTTGTAATCGATGCTACGAATAGAGTAATAAGAAAAATAGATGTGTCAGGTAATGTTTCGACTTTTGCAGGTTCAGGACGAAGTGAACTTATAGATGGAGTGGGTGTCGAAGCATCATTTTCATTTCCCTTAGATATCACCATTGATGCTTCAGATAACTTGTATGTAACGGATTTGTATTCAGTTCGAAAGATCGATCCTGAAGGTCGTGTATTGACGATTGCAGGTGGGGCTTCACGAGGTGACAAAGATGGAATTGGTACTGAAGCTCAATTTAGCTTTTTAACTGCCATAACAATAGATGTCAACGGGACGCTTTATGTAGCCGAACTTTCAAGAGGTATTCGTAAAATATCGCCTGACTTAGTAGTTTCAAAATTTGTTTGGAGTGGATCAGCAGGCTTTGCAGATGGGACTGGTGCAGCAGCATCTTTCGCACGACAAATTGATGGAATGACAGTCGGCCCTGATGGAAACATTTATGTTGCAGATGCTGGCAACCGTAGAATAAGAAAAGTGACCATGTCTGGAGAGGTCAGTACCTACGCAGGCTCGGGACAAACTGGAGATCAAAATGGAGTTCTCTTGAGTGCTCAGTTTGACAACCCGAGAGGTATCGTTTTCGGTAATTCTGGAGAACTATTTGTTTCGGATTACAACAAGGGGAACATTAGAAAGGTTGGCAACGATGCCCTCGTAACTACCTTTGCGGGAGGTGATAATACTAGTTTTAAGGATGGAGTCTCAAGTGAGGCTGACTTTGATCTCCCATCAGGCCTAGCGATAGACAACGTAGGAAATATTTTTGTGGCTGATGCAGGAAACCATGCTATTCGGAAAATTGGTATAGATGGGCAAGTTTCGACCCTAGCGGGTAATGGAATTGCAGGGTTTAAAGATGGAAATCAATCTGAGGCCTCTTTATTTAATTCTCCCAATGGTTTGGATGTCGACTCTCAGGGCAATGTCTATGTTGCTGATAAGTTGAATCATTCTATCAGAAAAATTACTCCAGATGGAGTTGTATCGACCATTGCAGGTTCAGGTAATATAGGTTATGGGGAGGGTGTTGGAAGTACCGCTCATTTTTCAGAGCCTCTGGATGTTGCGGTTGCAAAGAATGGTGATATCTATGTCGCAGATTCACAAAATAATAGAATAAGAAAGGTGAGTTCTGAAGGTACTGTTTCAACATTTATTGGAAATGGAAGTAGTAATGATAAAGATGGCCCTAAAGAAAGCGCGGTTATCAGCTATCCTTTCGGTATAACAATCGACAAGAATGGTAATCTGTTTGTTATTGATGGAGCAGGAAGAATAAGAAAAGTTGATGCCCAGGGTAATGTCTCAACTTTTGCTGGAGGGGCGGCTGGATCCGGAAGAATCGATGGAATGGGTACTGAAGCTCGATTTATCAGACCAACGGGTTTGGCCATAGATATTAATGGCAATATCTTCGTTTCCGAGGGTTGGGCTAGTAACGTTATTAGAAAAGTATCACCAGACGGAAGAGTAACAACATTAGCAGGTTCAGGTACTAATGGTCTTAATGATGGTAGTGGTATGTTGGCTTATTTTAATTCTCCTCTGGATGTTGCTATAGACAAGAATGGAGATATAATAGTAGCTGATAGTGAAAACCATAAGATTAGAAAAGTATCTGCAGGTAGTTCTGTTTTGAGTGGTAGTGCAGTAGGACAAGGTGGTAGCCATAATGTGCGCTTGAAACTTACTGATGCCGGTGGTGCGTCTACAACTCAAGATTTTACAATCACAGTCATTGACGTCACCAAGCCCGTTTTCACCTCTTCTGGCCTTGCGAATACTCCGGAAAATAGTAATGGTGTTGTCTATACAGCGAAGGCATCTGATACAAATACTTTGACATATAGCCTTGAAGACGTTCAAGATGCTGCCTTATTTAGTATTAATCCTTTGACTGGTGAGCTATCCTTTAAGGCTGCACCTGATTTTGAGGTGTCTACTGATGCGAATAAGGATAATATCTACAATTTGGTTGTTAAAGCTTCTGACGGAGTAAATACAGCAAGCGAAACTGTTGTTGTAACAGTTTCCGATATAGATGAGATTTTGCCAGTCTTCACTTCGGCCACAGCCGTTAACTTTGAAGAAAACGCAACAGGAACGGCTTATACAATCATTGCAACAGATTTAAATACAGTGACTTATAGCTTAGGTACAGGTAATGATGAATCATTCTTCAACCTAGCAGGAGGGGTAGTGACCTTCAAAGAATCTCCAGATTTGGAAACTAAATCAAGCTACACGATTCAGGTAAATGCGAAAGATGGATTAAACACGGCCTCACAAACTGTAGTCATTACGATTACCGATATTGATGAAATACCTCCGGTATTTACATCAGCTGCCGCAGCGAACTTTAAAGAAAAGGAAAAAGGAACTGTATACACCATTGTAGCCACTGATGCTAATGCGGTTACTTATGGCTTAGGTACAGGCAATGATGAAGACTTGTTTAATGTGGCTAATGGAGTTGTGACGTTTAAGACAACACCAGATTTCGAAACTCCCAAGGACGCTAACGCTGATAATGTCTACATGATTGAAATTCTTGCCTCTGATGGGTTGAACATAGCTAAGCAGGTTATAGCCATAACAATAATAGATGTTGATGAGGTTAAGCCGATAGCCACAATTACATCTAATACATCAAATACTGTGTTTAGCCAGTCCCTCAAGGTTCAACTGAAGTTTTCTGAGCCAATAAATGGTTTGGAATCGTCTGATTTTGAACTTACCAATGCCACCATATCAGGACTCGTAGGATCTGACGACTCATACAGTTTTAATCTACAATCCATCTTAGATGGAGAGACTAAGGTGAGCTTGAAGGCCAATACTGTTCAGGATGCAGCTGGGAACTTTAATGACAAGAGTACCGAGGTTATTAGGTTAGTAGAAGCTAGGAATGAATCGCCCACTAGTCTTGTGTTGAGTGCAAATGTTATTGATGAAAATACTCCGATTGGTAGTGAAATTGGTGTGCTATCAACAACTGATGTTGATATTAATGATCAGCACACCTACAGTTTGATTAATGGTACTGGAGATACTGATAACATTAACTTCTCGATCTTAGGAAATAAGCTTATTTCGAACAAAATGTTCGACTTCGAATCTACCCAAAGTCTATCCATTAGGATGAGAGTGACAGATATCAGAGGTGGCTCATTCGAAGAAGCTAAAACAATAACTGTAAATAACGTAGATGAGCCTCTAATGAATGTCAGTCTCATCACTTTATCAATAGATGAAATCACCCTTAATAGTTTGATCTTTGGAAAGATTAGGACAAACATCCCGAAAACAAGGTCGTTTGAGATTCAAAATACTGGTACTGATGGTGATTTAAGCATAACAGGGATTACTTTACCTGCTGGATATAGCAGTTCGGTGTCAAAATTTACTTTGCCCAAAGGAGAGAAGCGCGTGGTTGATATCACCTTTAATTCATCGGTGAGGGGGATTTTTACAGGTAATGTTTTAATATCTTCAAATGTAGGATCCTCAACAATAGGTCTTTCAGCGCTAGCTATATCTAATAATCCTCCAATAGCAGTAGCACCTAATACGCGTGTAACACAGCGTTTGGCTAGACCGATAAAATTAAGAGGTTATGACCCTGATGGAGATCCTATAGAGTATGAAATTACGACTGGGCCAAGCCTAGGAACACTTACTGCGTCTAGCGAGCCTGGCGAATATAGCTTCGTTCCGAATGCTTTGTCGCCAGAGGTAATCTATCAAGATGAAGTAAAGTTTAAAGTAGTCGAAAAAGAAGGTGGATTATCTTCGGAAGAGGCTATTTATAGCTTCAGCTTTAATCTGGCAGATCAAGCACATGATATTATTGGCCTTAACGTGGCAGAGCCTAGTGCTGATAACTTAAGCTTTTCCTTAACCTTTGAAGACAAAGTCATCAATAACAGCTATCAGTTAACGGCTTCTTACTACAATCCTGCCAATCGAAGTATTACTGAAATCGCTAGCCAGTCCATGGACAAGAATAGCCTATCAATAAACGGTGATCAAGCAGTTGTTACTTTCGGGACAAGCAAAGCAGATCATGCGGCACTTTTTGAGTCAGGAAGAGTTGCCCTCATTTTACAATTGACAACTGCCAACGGGTTTAGTGATTCGGATGTTTTCTTCTTTGAGAGAACGGCAAATGGTGTAACAGCTAATACAGTAAATAATATCGGCTCGGATGACGGAAACTATACTGTTTTTGCAACACGGACAAGCACACCAGAAAATGTCAAAGGCACTCTAAATCTATATGCGTTAGAGTTAGGTGATTTTAGCTTGTCAGATGCTAGTATCTCAATTACACAGCAACCGTTAAAAGGAGTAGCCACCTCACCTGTTTTAATAAGTAATACTGGTGAATTAGCCAGTTGGCAAGTAGAATATAATTCCGAGACTGAGGTTGGCTTTCTAGACTCATTACAGTTTAGTGTAAGCCATCCATCGAGAAGCAATACGCTTTCTGCTTATGCCAAAATAGAAGTAATAGAGGTGCCGGATGCACCAGACCTACAGAGTTTTACGAATACTCAAATGCTCGAAGATGGACAATTGACGCTGCCTATTTCTGCTACAGATCCAGATAGCGAATTGAGTATTTCCGCTACCTCTTCCGACAATGTCAATGTACCAGTAACAATTGTTGACGGTGCCCTTAAAGTTAGTCCAATTGCCAATTATAACGGAATTGTGACTATTTCAGTAATTGCTACTGAGCAAGGAGTTACTGTCCCTCAAATTGATTCAGAGAGTTTCCAACTTACCGTTTCTGCAACTAACGATGCGCCTGCTGTAAAAACAATTACAGACCAGAATATCAATGAAGATGGGCAGCTAGTTTTGACATTAGAAGCGAGCGATGTTGATGCTAACGCTGAAGTATTTGCGTTTAGCTTAAGCACTGATCAATCTGAAAACATTAGCTATGAAATCATTGGGAATCAGCTCACCATTACGCCTAAGAGCGATTATTTTGGAGAGATTGAATTAATGGTTCAAGCAGACGATCAGTCTGGCACGAGTACTTCGTTATCTACCGGAGAAACCTTTAAACTCTCTGTAATACCCGTAAATGATGCACCTGAAATAAGTAAGAGTTTAGAGACACAATCTTTGCTAGAGGGCTTTCCTGAATATAGTCTAGACTTGGCTCAATTCTTTAAAGATAAAGAATTAGAAGCCAGTAAGTTGGAATACACTTTTACCAGTGTCAATAACGTTGAACTGAGTTTGTCTGGCTCTGTTTTAGGGGTTAGCTCAAAAACTGGTAGTACTGGTATTGAAACGGCACAGGTTTCTGCAAGTGATGGAGAATTTTCAGTTAGCCAAAGCATCACTTTTATAACAGCAGCTTCTAGCACTGAATTGAGTGTGACTAAGCCTTTAACAGACTTAGTTCTTAATGAAGATTTTGGTTCAGTTGTCATAAGCTTAAATGATATTTTTGCATACAGTGCTAATAGTAATGCTACGTTTAATTACAGCTTAGCAGGTAATCAATCACTTTCAGCAATTGTTAATAATGGTAAGATTGAAATAAGCTCTTCAGAGAATTTCAATGGCGCAGACCAATTGTTTGTTATAGCGAGTGTCGATGGTAAATCAACTCAAACGAGTTTTAAAATCACAGTCAACCCAGTAAATGATGCACCGAGTCTGGTGAATGCACTGACCGATTTAAGAATAGCAGAGGATTTGGCTTTCGGTCAAATAATCTCGACTTCGAGGTTTAGTGATGCTGATGGTGACGCATTGACATATTCGGCTACATTTAGTGCTGATTGGTTAAGTTTTAATGCTGAGACTAACACTTTAAGTGGAACACCAGCTAATAAGGATGTAGGGACTGTTGAGGTTATCATTACCGCTACTGATCCCTCTGGGGCTACAGCTTCCGATACCTTTCAGATTTCTGTTTTTAATACGAACGATAATCCATCTGATATATTAATGAGTGCAAGCACATTCAGTGAAAATATCAGTTTGGGAACTGCAATCGCTAACCTAACAGGTATTGATCCTGATATAGGGGATACGGTCTTTAGTTACGAATTGGTTCCAGGAACGGGAGATACGGATAATTCAAGTTTTGAAATAACGAATGAACAACTTAGAACAACGAGAGCTGTAGATTTTGAAGACAAATCCTCTTACACAGTAAGAATTAGAATTACCGATGGTTTTGAAGGAACTTATGAGAAAGTAATTAACCTTACAGTCAATGATATAAATGAAGTGTCAACTGCCATCAACGTTCCAGTGACCGTAATTGCTGAAAATCAAGATGTTGGCAGCATCATATCTAGTTTTACAACGACTGACCCTGATACTGGGGATATACATACCTATAGCCTAGTTTCAGGTGAGGGTGATGTTGACAACAATAGTTTTGACATTGTAGATGGCAAGCTGGTCACGAAAGTCTCTTTTGATTTCGAACAAAGATCCTCTTATAGCATACGACTTCAATCTATGGATGCTGGGGGGCTAAGTATTCAACAGGTATTTACAATACACATTTCAGATACCAACGATCAACCTACTTTAGTTTCTGCTTCAACATTAACAATTGAAGAGAATGAGTCAATTGGAACGGTAGTAGGTGAATTTACTACTGTAGATCAAGACTTCAGGGACACACACACTTATAGTCTAGTTTCAGGTGAGGGAGATACTGATAACTCAGCTTTTGTTTTTGATGGGAGTAAATTAACTGCTAACGAATTATTCAACTATGAGACAAAGTCAAAGTTTGATATTCGTGTTCAATCTAATGATGGAAAAGGAGGAGTAATTGAGTCTAAATTTCAAGTAGAAGTGACGAATGTTCTGGAGGTAACTCTAAAGGTAGATGATAGCATTGTTTTTTCTGGTGTAACCATAGGAGAGAGCGAGTCTATAGATCTCATTATCAATAATGACGGTGAAGATGAACTGGTCATCACTAATGTTCAGTTGCCAGAAGGGTATACAAGTTCTTTTAATACGGTCGTTGTAGGTCCATCAGCTAGTGAGCAATTGACAATATCATTTGTACCAACCGAAGCCAAGGTTTACGAAGGTGTTATTACTATTTTGTCTAACGCTGGTTCGAATGACATAGATGTCACTGGTGAGGGACAATTAGTGACGAGTATTGAAGCTCCAAAAATTACAGATGAAAATGTCAAACTTTACCCTAATCCGGCTTCAAGGTATGTTGAGATTGATCTTAGTGAATTGAATGGAATGCCGGTAGAAATATCTCTTGCATCTATTCGTGGGGTTGAAGTTTGGGGTAGAAAGAATGTAAAAGAGTCAAAAGTAGTTGTAGACATTAGCACATTTCAGCAAGGAGCCTATTTGGTATTAATAAAGGCAGAGAATGGCTATGTAGTCAAGCGTCTGTTGATCAAGAAATAGTAGAAAACTTATATCAGATGAACGAGAAAATAGTAGCACTTGATTACTATTAGTACCCATAAAATGAAGTTAAAAAGCCAACCCGATAATTCGGGTTGGCTTTTTATTATATCAGTCTAAATTCAAGCCTGAGAAACATTCGGCTCTCAATATTTCTACCTCTTCGTACTGAGGGTGTCCATTGCTTTGAAAGCTCCAAAACCCTTATCGCTTCTTCATCACAACCGCTGCCAATGCCCGATACCACCTGTACATCAGATACAATCCCAAATTTGTCTACTATAAAAGTCATTGATACTGTACCCTCTACCTTAGCCTTTCTGGCAACTTTTGGGTACTTCATGTTTTTCCGAAGGAACTTCACCCACTTTTTTAACCCGCCAGGGTAGGCTGCTTCCTGCTCTAAGACTTCATATTGGTTCATTGTACCATCTTCATTATAACTTACTCCTGAAATGAGTTCGCCATTTTGATCGTATTCTTCATTGTAATCAGGTTTCCCTGACTCGGTCCCCGACCATTGTCCGACTTTTTGACCATTAAGGTATTCGCCTTTTTCCCAATAGTTTGAATCCGTAAAAGATGGCGCATCAAAATTACCTGAGGCGTTGGTTACTTGTTGAGTACCTAAAGAGTCCCATGAATTGATGAGTCTTGATGTGACTAAGCCGCCACTTTGGGCTCGCCTGGCAATCCTCTCGCCTTCTTGGTAAGTAAATTCTGTTTCAGAGCGCTTTTGACCGTTTTGATACCATCTAGTTACGGTGCGGGGACCCTCATCATTACCAAAGCTCCTTTGCTCTTTGATCTGGCCACTTTTGTAATATAGAATGTACTTACCGTCTGATTGATTATTCACATAACTTACTTCAGCATATAGCGAATGATCTGGATAGTATTGCTTTACAAGGCCGTTACGATCAAAACCATTGTTTAATTCATAAAATTCAACTTCGGACATACCCTGTTTTTCAATCTTACCTCCAGCACTATTATAGAAAGTCGTGTCTGTTTGGGCATAGGCTGTAGTAGCTATTAAGAAAAAGCTCAGTAGAGGTGCGTTTGGAGTCATTTTGAATCTTTAGTATGATTTTGGAAAACTAAGAAAATTGGCTTTAACTCTCAATTCATCCCAAAAGGAAAATGCACTGAAGTTGTAATTAGATAGAGGATGTGGTTGTTAAGCTGATGATTTTAGGAAGAGATCTTTTTATCAATTTCTTCCATTATATCTAGACCTTTTAAGTCTGCTTCCTTGGCTTGGTTTAGGCTTAATGGGATACCTTTTTGCTTGGCATAAATTAGGCCTTTGGAAATATTTTCCAGATTCCTTCCCTTCAAAAAGTAAAGCTCTAAATCTAATAATTTCACTGATACCTGAGCCTTATGAAGCATAATGTGACATAGAATAACTTTAGCAACATCGACTTTTCGAATTTTCATCAAAACTAGTTCAACAAAAGAAACATGAGCGCCAGATGCCTTAGTCGTTATGTACAAACCAAGCACTGAAAATATACCTAAAAACTTAAGTACAAACCAAAGCACAGCAATGGCACCAATAACGGCAAGGATGTCTTTGACCATTTCCTCTCTTTATTCAAACTTTAAAATGGAAAAAGTTGATTTTTGAGTATCAAAGAAAGAGACATAATAGTCATCGTTTTCATCGCTATAAATGGATCTAATTGTAAATTTTGTTCCTCTTCGGTCGTAACTATCGAAAAATGCTTTAATGGTTTGATAGATTGATAAATGATCAGTAAAGGTTTCTGTAATCGATAAGTCTAGCCTATTTAAGTAGCTATTGAAATACCGTCTTTCCTGACCTGAGGCAGAATAAATGTTTAAGGTTTGGAATATATCTTCTTGTTCAGCTGCACCATTAAGGTCAGAATAACTTTCCTGAGAGCTTCCGACAGCACCAATTCTTAAGGCATACTCATTCTGTTTCAGAATGCTGACACTGATCGTTGGGGTGCCTAAGGTTAATTGTCGCAATATTGCGGGTACTTTTTCGTAGGTTTTGTAATAACCATCCATCTCATTTAAAGTGCCTTCTCTGTAAAGGTCTCCCTTCATTAGGTTCAGTTTTTCATCTTGCTTTGAGTAACTAAAACTTTTTTCAGTCCTCCATTCATTTAAATTGAAAATAGTTAATTCTAGTGCATCCGAAATTAAAGTTATTTTAAATACTCTATTGTCAAAAAGAAGTGAATTTGACTGGTTATCTCTCGCGTTCAACTCACTTCGAAGAGCAGTGTAAGTATATTTATTCGATGCTGGATCTAATTTGAAAATATGTGAACTTGCCTGTCTGTAGTCTTCCGAGTTGTTTTCAATGACTAGATAGATTATTTCATTTTCGATATATACTTTTTTCTTTGGTTTTGAGGTGAGTAAGTCTGTTTTGTAAGACGAGAAGATTGGATGGAAATCACCATATTCCTTAAGAATTGGATATGGTGACGAACCTTGATTTAAAACGTAATCGGCCCTCAGAATATCATTGACCCCTCTGAAATGATGAGTTGTAATTTTGTTTTCTTTTTTAGATGAGTAAAGAAAGAATAGCTGATTCCTATCGTTTGCAACCCCAATGAAATTCTCCCGCTTTTCTACCTCAATTTTTTTTTCTTCAGTACGAAACGTTCCATCCTTATGCATGGAATAGATAATTAGGAGGTTTTTCGATTTGTTTTTAAAAAAGAATGTGTAGAATGAGTCATGGTAGAAAACTGTTCCTAATGGATCGGTTCTACTTAGTTTATTGGGTTTACTTACTTGGTTTATAAGCTCTCCAGAAGGTGAAACGAGCGTAAAGTGTTTATTCCCATATGCTGAAAAATAAGAATAGTGATAACCATCCTGAGAAAGGCTTGTGGCATTTTTAGGGTTAGAGCCAACTAAACCATTGAAGAGCTCAGTATCAAGGTTAAAGGAAGAGAATACGGTCTGACTGTAACTTAATTTCTGAAATGAAATGATTGCTAATAGACTAAGCAAAAAAGTAAATGGCCGAATGAATTTCATGTGATTAATTAAAAACATAAATATCAGTTACGAAAAAAAAATGAATTTTGAGACAATGACTCTAACTCTTTTTACCGCATTCTATAGACAACCCTTAGGACAAGTCTTTGAGTTCTTTTCTCACCTCTTAACCTACCCGGAACCCATTTCCCTGAGGACAAATTGACTACTCTTAAAGCCTCCGCATCACATCCATGGCCAACACTTCTTACAATTTGGGCGTTGATTACTTTTCCTAAAATGTCAACATTGAAACTCACATAGACATTACCTTCAATTCCAAGTTTTTTGGCCTCTTTAGGGTATTTTAATTTTTTTGATAGAAACCTTGTCCAAGCTTTTGTTCCTCCCTCAAATTCAGCATCAACCCGTGCTTTTTGATAGTTGTATGAATTGCCTAAAGAATCATAGCTAACTCCCAGCTCAAGGTTTCCGAAGGTGTCATACACTTCTTCATAGACCAAAACGTTTTGTTTGAAAGTTTGCCAAAAACCCGATTTGGATCCATTTATATATTCACCTTTTTCAAAATAATCTGCAGCTTCGAAGAATGTAAGCTCATATTTGCCATTACCCTTTACCACCATCGAAGTGCCCAATGAGTCCCATGAGCTGACTAGTTTTGGGTTCTCAAGATTCATGTCTTGATTATTCATTATTTCTACAGAGCGCATCTGACCATTTGGGTGCCTGCGCTTTCTCAAAGCGACTAATTCCCCATCGCTAAAGAAGCCAGACTCTTTTATGATACCGTTTTCATAAAAAATAACATATGGGCCATTCAATTTATCGTCCTCATAAGTACCATATCCATAAGGTTTGTGATTAAGAAAGAACCATTCAACTTTCCCATTTCTTTTTTCTACTCCTTTCTTTAGTTCATAATATTCTGGTTCAAAAAAGTAGTCGACATCTCTAAAGGAGTTAGGCTCACGAGTAGAATAAAATGTAGTATCTGTCTGTGCTTGTATCAGTATACTTATGAAGATTAGTATTGCTGTGATTAGATGTTTTAACATTTTTATTTGATGAGTTCTTAACGAATTATTTTCATAGAATCTTCAATCCATTTCAAAAAGTAAATTCTGATGCACAGAGCTCAACTCTTGAAAAGTCTTGGTATTACCTTGTGTTTTGGCTAGGGCCATTCCGGTTTCATAAACCTTGAGTGCTTCTTCCTCACGTTCAAAGGCTTCTAAGAGTTGCCCGGCTTGGTAATAGGTGGGGAGGTAATCGGCATGATGGGTCAGTAAGTCTTGTAATAACTTCAAGGCTTCTTCGGGCTTATCTTGTAGATATTCACAAGCTAATCCATAATAATTGAAGGGATCGTTTGGGTCTTCTTCAATGTACTTTTTCAGTAAGTCTATTCTGACTTCATTCATTCGACTGAGTTCGTTTTTATTTACTTGTTTATTGGCTATCTTCGGGGCAAATTTAGACATCTACGTGTCTTTTTTTGCGACTATCTGGTAATAATAGTGGAAATACTAAACTAGTAGGCGCTCATTCAGTTGATATAGAAATCATTTAAATCAATAAGTAAGCATGAACATCTTAGTTTGTATCACACATGTTCCTGATACTACTTCACGCATTGCTTTTACCAATAACAACACTGAGTTCGATAAGAACGGTGTTCAGTTTATCATAGGCCCCTATGATGACTATGCTTTGGCTAGAGCTGTAGAGTTGAAAGAACAGAACGGAGGGAAAATTACAGTACTTAATGTTGGTGAAGCCGATAGCGACCCAACCATTAGAAAAGCCTTAGCCATTGGAGCTGATGAAGCCATTCGCGTGAATGCCTTTCCATCAGATTCATTCTTTGTAGCCAATCAAATTGCTGCAATTGCAAAAGAAGGAAATTATGATTTGATCTTGATGGGCCGTGAGTCTATTGATTTCAATGGGGGAATGGTGCATGGTATGGTAGGAGAGTTGTTGGGATTACCTTCATTCTCACCTGTGATGCAGCTAGAAGTGGACGGTACCAACGCCAAGATCACGAGAGAGATTGAAGGAGGTAAAGAGAAGCTAGAAGTTTCATTGCCTTTTGTAGCTGGTTGTCAAGAGCCGATCGCTGAGTGGAAGATACCTAACATGAGAGGAATTATGTCAGCTAGAACTAAGCCATTGAAAGTGGTTGAGCCTTCTGATAACGCTACACATAGTGCTATTTCTGCCTATGAGTTGCCACCTGCTAAAGGAGCTGTGAAAATGATTGATGCCGACAACGTAAGCGAGTTGGTAGACCTATTGAAAAACGAAGCCAAAGTAATCTAAGAGATATGTCAGTTTTAGTATTTATAGAAACCGAGGATGGAAAAATTAAGAAGTCATCTAGAGAGGCAATCACTTATGGTGCGGCTCTGGGAGATGTAACGGCTCTAGCATTGGGTACGGTAAGTGCCGATGAATTGGCTACTGCTGGACAGAACGGTGCTACGAAAGTGCTTCATGTAGCAGACGAAAGGTTAAACGCTGGTTTAATTCAACCTTATGCAGAAGCCATGGCTGCAGCAGCAAATGCGACTGGTGCTGATATTATCGTCACTGCCAAGTCATCCTTAGCTGATGCAGTGGTAGGAAGAGTGTCTATGAAATTAGGTGCTGCTTTGGTATCGAACGTGGTGGCCTTACCAGACACTTCAAACGGTTTTCAGGTAAAGCGTAGTATTTACACAGGTAAGGCATTTGCCAATGTGAACATGACTACGGATAAGAAAATTTTAGCAATCAAGAAGAACGCCATCGAAGTGAAAAATGACGGTGGGTCTGCTTCAGTGGAAGCATTTACTGTCAGCTTAGATGATAGTCTTTTCGGATCCAAAATTACATCTACAGAAAAAGCCGAAGGAGATGTATTACTTCCTGAAGCGGATATTGTTGTTTCTGGTGGCCGTGGTTTGAAAGGTCCTGAGAACTGGGGAATCATTGAAGACATGGCGAAAACCTTAGGCGCAGCTACTGGATGTTCTAAACCAGTTTCTGATATGGATTGGAGACCTCACCATGAGCACGTAGGACAGACTGGTGTTAAAGTAAGCCCAACACTCTACATAGCTGTTGGTATTTCTGGTGCTATTCAGCACTTGGCAGGTGTCAATTCTTCTAAGTATATTGTTGTGATTAATAAAGACGAAGAAGCCCCATTTTTCAAAGCTGCCGATTACGGTATCGTGGGAGATGCATTCGAAGTCTTACCTAAATTAAATGAGGCCCTGAAAGCGGCACTCGCTTAGAATTTTTTAGCATTGAGTAAGGTACAGATTGAAATTCTTGGGCTCTCATCAAGCCAGTCCCAAACTACGGGCTCTTTTGCACTTGTGCTAGGAGAAATAGAAGGGGAAAGACGATTACCAATTATCATTGGTATGTTTGAGGCGCAAGCAATTGCACTTGAAATAGAAAAGATAACGCCTAACAGGCCTATGACGCACGACTTGTTTAAGTCATTTGCGCATGGTTTTGGTTTTGAGGTAACTGAGATTATTATTTCAGACTTGAAAGAAGGAGTTTTCTTTGCTAAGGTTGTTTGTACGGATGGCACTAAGACAATTGAGATTGACGCAAGACCATCAGATGCAATTGCCATTGGAATTCGTTTTGATGTACCTTTTTATACGCACGAATCAGTTTTGGCCGAGGCCGGAATCATCTTGACTGATGAAGAAGAGATATTGGATGAAGAAAGTGAGGAGCCAATCCTCGTTTCCAAATCTGATGATCGACTCCAAGATTTCTCCTTAGAGAAACTGAATGAGATGTTGGAAGAAGCCCTCACTGCTGAAGATTATGAAAGAGCTGCCAAAATCAGAGACGAGATAAATAAGAGAAGTTAATTCAACAAAAGCCTTTGTTCAACTCATGGACAGAGGCTTTTTTATGCCTAAGAGTAAATGGACATTGTAAGAGCAGTCATTGGTCTTTTAGTACTGGTAGGAATAGCCTACTTACTATCTGGCAATAAGAAAGCGATCAGCTGGCGCCTTGTTGGGGTAGGTATTGCTATGCAGGTAATAATTGCCCTGTTGATTGCCGAAGTTCCCTTTGTCAAAAGCATGTTTGACTTTATTAGTCGAGGCTTTGTTTCATTTTTGAGCTTTGCATTGAATGGTGCTGAGTTCCTTTATGGAGACTTGGCAAAGAATAGTGATGCCGTAGATGGTGTTGGTCATAGTCTAGGTTTTCTATTTGTATTTCAGGCATTACCCACAGTTATCTTCTTTTCAGCGATAACAGCAGGATTATATTACTTAGGGATTCTTCAAAAGATCGTTTATGTCTTTGCTTGGATTATGGCGAAGACCATGCGGCTCTCAGGGGCAGAGTCTATGTCTGCTGCCGGTAACGTTTTCTTAGGTCAAACTGAAGCACCACTTTTAGTAAAACCTTTTATTGCTGGTATGACCAAGTCAGAACTTTTATGCCTGATGACGGGAGGAATGGCCACGATTGCGGGTTCTGTATTGGGTGCCTACGTTTCTTTTTTAGGAGGAGGCGACCCTGTGCAACAGGCCAAATTTGCTACCTACTTATTGAGTGCTTCCATCATGAATGCACCAGCTGCTATCCTGATGGCAAAGATCTTCCTTCCAGAAGAAGAGGAAGTAGAAAAAGAATTGAAGGTCAGCAAAGACCAAATTGGTGTTAATGTAATTGATGCTTTAGCTGGTGGAGCCAGTGATGGATTAAAACTAGCGGCTAACATTGGGGCAATGCTTTTGGCTTTTATTGCCGTGATCTATTCTATTAACTGGATACTTGTTGATGGTATCGGAGCATGGACGGGTCTGAATACCTTCGTGGTAGAAAGTACAGATGGTGTGTTTGATGGTTTTAGCCTACAATACATACTAGGCCAAGGATTTAGAGTCTTCGCTTTCGCTATGGGAGTGGATTGGGCAGAAACGCTTCAGGTAGGTAGCTTAATCGGACAGAAAACAGTAATCAACGAATTTGTGGCTTACCTAAGCCTAGCAGAAATGAAAGAAGCTGGTGTGTTAAGCGAAAAAGCCATTATCATTTCTACGTATGCATTATGTGGTTTTGCGAACTTCTCTTCCATTGCCATACAAATAGGAGGTATCGGTAGCTTGGCACCATCCCGTCAAGGTGATCTTTCCAAACTCGGCATGCGTGCGCTGATGGCCGCAACCCTCGCCACTATGATGACCGCTACGATTGCTGGGGCCTTGTTTGGTTAAGTATATAGTCTCGATCAGAGTCTTCTGTAAGAGACTCTGATCAATCAGTATCTACCACTGGTCTTAGCGTCTCGCTGAGACCATATCGGTAACCCAAAGCATAAAGAAGCCGCTGGCCTTAGTATTTTTAATTATAAAATAGGTCTGCACTACAAGTGCGAACTAGATGGGACTACGAGGATGAGAAAGGATAAATTGATATTGAATTTTTATATTAACAAAGTAGTCTCAGCGAGACGCTAAGACTAGATGGGGGTTTTGTAGAAAAGCCAAGAGATTACCCATACAGCAGTACATTTGATTATAAGGATGGAAAAGGAGAAATTGATATCGAGTTTTTATATTAATTATAAGGTCTTAGCGAGACGCTAAGACCAAGAGGGGGGGGGGGATACCCAGCCCTGTGCGGTGGGTTTTGAAAAGGTTTGAGTAACTTTTAATCGCTATGGCGAGGTTCAGAGATAATTATTTTGATCAGTTCAACAACATGACTGTTGGGGACTTCGATGATATGTTGAAAAAAAACCTTGTGTTATCAATGTATCATAGATCAATGCATATGTTGATCGATAGGGAAAATACACTAGATAGAAAAATTGATATTGAGCTTTTACATCCCAATAGCTTCAAATTTAGGCTCTTTAAATGTTTACGATCAAATGGAATAAGGAAGGATGAAATAAACAATTATCACTTTAATCATTGGTTTAAAGAGAGTTCTGAGATTAATGGAGACTTCTTTGATATAATATATTCCACGTACTGCCTTCTGAATCAAGCAGAGCTGCAAAAAAAGACCATGAATGAGTTTTTAAGTAAGGGATATTTAGATGTTGACTTTTTTCATGAAATCAAGGCTATAAAAGAGCTCGCTTATGATGGAAGACAAATGAAACTGGATAAGGTCACTTATCATTTTACAACACCTCAGAATGAAAGTAAGAAGGTCGTTTTTACTTCTAAATACATGAGACACGACCTTCTTAAGAAGTTTGAAGAAATACACGCAGAGACCTCCAAAAACCAAGAAAATGAGAAAGAGGTTAAAATCAATAGGGTAGGTGATTACAGAAAATTATCAGCGCTCAAAAAAAAGGTTATAACAACATGCTTATTAGACTTTTTGAAGACTACTAAGGATTATCAAAATAAGCCAGGAACCAACTTCTCAAATGATCAACTAGTTCTGATTGGTAAGCTAATGGTGATCTTCAATGTGTTTAAAACTGATTTAGCTTTTAGTCGAGATGAGCTGTTGGTACAACAATACAGGTCGAACAAGAGACCTCATAAACGAACCCCATATGAAAAGTACCTTCAACAGAATGTTAAAACGCTAATCTCCAAAAGTGGAAAGAATGAGTAAGGAAATATTAATGATCCTTCCATTTTGACTTTTGCCATCCCTCTGACTCATCTATAGTTTTGTACCAGAAGCTTTGATACTGGCTTCCAAACGAAACAATGCCTCAAAGAAAGTCTATACCACAAAAGATCAAGAAGTTTGAAAAAGCAGTGATGACTGCTTTAAAGGTTATTGGGGGTATTTTGACAGCAACAATCGGAATAGTGGAGATCATAGGGAAGCTTATCGAATCCATTAAAGAAATCTTCTAAAGACCCGTATCTTGAATGTGCCCTCGGACGGAACGCATATCCCTTTGAAATTTTTACTGTTTTTAGGGGAAGCCCATATGAAAAGCCAAGAGATTGCCTGTACAGCAGTGCATTTGATTATAAGGATGGAAAAGGAGAAATTGATATCGAGTTTTTATATTAATTATGAGGTCTTAGCGAGACGCTAAGACCAGGAGGGGTCCCGCTGAGACCCAATAATTAAAAGATACAAGCCAGTTCGTGTAAAAGCGGGCTGGCTTTTTTTATGAATAAGCCTTTTTAGACTTTAAAGTCTCTGAGTAGCGCATCGACTATCCCTCCCGAGCTTGCAGAGAGAACATATCTATTATCTTGTAAGACCTTTCGACAGGCTCAAGGTAAAAGAGGCCCAGAGAAAGAACTCAAATTATCGGGTCAATTTTTATTTATTCTTTTTGCTGTTCATCTTTATAGGAACCAGATTAAAGTAATAAGCCATGAAAAATATTTTTTTAGCTGAAACCACAACTGACACCATTGCGAGAATAGATCAACTCAGTGCTGACACTAAACCCCTCTGGGGTAAAATGACTGCAGCGCAAATGCTAGCGCATTGCGCAGTAGCTTATGAAATGGTCTATACGGACAAGCATCCCGCACCTGGTGGGTTTATGAAACTGATGCTTAAGGCTTTTGTGAAAAAAGGAGTGGTCAATGATGTGCCCTATAAAAGAAATTTACGCACAGCACCCCAATTCATAATTGCTGACGAACGAGACTTTGAGGCGGAGAAATCAAGGTTAATAGACTACATGAAAAAAACTGAGGCATTAGGCTCCGATCATTTTGACGGTAAAGAGAACCTTTCGTTCGGTAAGATGCCAGTGGGAGAGTGGAATAACTTGTTTTACAAACACTTAGATCACCACTTGAGTCAGTTTGGAGTGTGATTTTATCTTAACTTTTACTTTCAAACCGTTATGGCTAAGGCCTTTCGGCAAGCTCAAGGTAAAAGTGGAGGTGAGAGTTGTTATTCTCTAGAGCCCGTGCATATCTTAGAATTATTAGAAGTGTCTTATAAGTAGTCTTTCTCTCTATAGTTTACCGAGGGTACTTGTATTTCTGAAGAAGCCCTTTCGACAGGCTCAAGGTAAAAAGAAGGGTTATGAGCTGTCTAACGAGGCACGAGCTAATGGGCCCAGTTTTCTCGAGTTAATTCATAAATGGCGCACTCTGAGTCTTCGAACTTTCTGTTTTTCAGAAACTTAAATCCGATGCGTTCATAGAATCTAATGGCGTTGACATTAGTGACTAGTGGATCGATTAATATGGCCGTCACTTCTGGTGATTTAAAACAGCGTTGAATTGCTAAATGCATCATTTGCGTTCCGTAACCTTTGTTGAGGTTCTGGGCTTCGCCAATCCAAATATCAATTGCTTTTAAGTTTTTAGCAACCTCGCCCCAATAATGAGTTTCTTCTCTAGCGGGATCAATGATTTGAATACAACCGAGCGGCATACCATCTAATTCAGCGATGAGCTGTTCTCTCCAGTCGGGAAACCTTTGAAGTTCATAAGCCCAATTCCAATCTTCATCAGGATCTGAGGCAATAACATGCTCTTGTTTGTCCCAATGCAATAGGGTTTCCAAGTCGTCAATTGTCGCAGTTCGAAAAGTGATATCGTGTTTCATGGTCTTCACGCAAAAAGGAAACCCCAAGAGGTTTCCTTTTAGTAATGATGTTCTTTAGGTAGTTAACCCATAGCAATGTCTTGCTTGGTAAATGGAATCTTGTAGACTCTTCTACCTGTTGCAGAGGCTATGGCATTGGCCAAAGCACCACCTGCGGGTGGGAGAGAAGGCTCACCTAATCCAGTTGGATCGTTTAAGCTTTCTACAAAGTGTACGTCTACCTTCGGTGCTTCTTTGGTTCTAATTAACCTGAACTTGTCGAAGTTACTGGCCTGAGGTGCGCCATCTACAAAGGCAAAGTCACCATACATGGCATGTCCAATACCATCGACAACACCACCTTGAATTTGGTTAATTGCAGCTTCAGGGTTGATGACAATACCACAATCAACAGCCGCTGTCATCTTGGTGATTTTGGGCTGTCCACCTACAGAAGTTACGTCAGCTACTTCGGCTACGTAAGTGTTGTGGGAATAGTAGCAACTGAAGCCTTTGCTAACACCGGCTTCGGGATTACTCCAGTTACCTTTTTCAGCTGCTAGCTTAATCACTCCAATCATTTTTTCAGGATCATAGTCGATAGAACCTACAGGGTTTGACTTTGCTCTTTCAAGTACGTCTAGCCTAACTTGAACAGCGTCCATGTTCATTTCTTTGGCTAACTCATCAAAGAAGCTCTGTTCTGCTATTGCCAAGAAGTTGGTGATCGGTGCACGCCATGCTCCGGTAGTGATATTACTTGTGAGGTTGTGAGATTCTACCTTGTAATTTTCAATACCGCCCGCTGGGAACCAGTTTTCTCTAGTGGAATTTCCCATTTGAATACCTGCACCTGTTAAATGATAACCTGTGATTTTACCATCTTTATAGGCCGCTCTGAATTTATACTTTGAGGCAGGCCTATAAGTACCTGCCGTCATATCATCTTCACGTGAGAATTGTACTTTGACAGGTTTTCTAATTTGATTAGAGATTGCTGCTGCTTCTAGCGCAAAGTCTCCATAGAGCCTTCGGCCAAAACCACCACCCATACGCGTCATTTTACAGCTAATGGTTGCACGGTCCCTTTTTAACAAGCCTGCCACACGACCTTGTGTCCAGTCAGGTGTTTGGGTCGGTCCTGCCAATTCTACTTTGTCATCTGTTACATTGGCAAAGAAGTTCATTGGCTCTAATGTATTATGCGGAAGAAAAGGGGCTTCGTATGTTCTTTCTAGTGTGCCATCTGCTGCCGCAAAGGCACGCTTAATATTTCCATCACTACGTTTCTCAGCATCTTTATTAGAAACATCAAGTAACCTGTTCAATTCACGATCGTGATTGGTAGTACTTTCTAATTTGGCCGATTTTTCCCACTCGGCTTGCAATGCTTTCTTTCCTTTAAAGGCTGCCCAAGTATTAGTGGCAATAACTGCGATCTTTTCACCTCGAATAGTGCGCTGACCATCCGATTCATTATCATCAAAAGTGATCACGTCTAAAACGCCATTTACTTTTCTGGCTTCGCTATCATCGAAGGATTTGAGTTTGGTTCCAAATGCTGGAGGTCTCATTACAGCTGCGAACACCATGCCATCTACCTGATAATCGACACCAAAAACAGGCTTTCCGGTGACGATCTCGTGCATGTCAACATTGGTTTTACTGTTGCCGATAATTTTGAACGTCTTTGGATCTTTTAGTGGCACTTCTTCAGGAATGGTTTCTCCAACGGCTTTGGATGCAAGTTCTCCGTAGGAAAGTTTCTTCCTTCCATTCATAACAAAGCCTCCGTCAGTGGTCAGGCTCGCTGCATCAACTCCCCATTCTTTGGCAGCTGTATTGACCAATAGCTGCCTAGTAGTGGCACCGGCCATTCTAAGGCTTGCCCAGCCTGCGCGGATGGACTGGCTACCACCTGCTACCTGTCTTTGGAAGGAAGCACTATTCAAAGGTGCTTGTTTTACGATTACATCTTCCCAAGCTACATCCAGCTCTTCAGCAATGATCATGGGCATAGATGTTTTTACATTTTGTCCAATCTCCGGATTAGGAGACATAATGGTGACTTGTCCATTATCTGCTATGGAGAGAAAGGCATTGAGATCGAACCATTCCTTTGGTGCAGCTCTCTCAGCTTCCATTGGGTTACAGGCCCATGAAAAGCCAATCATTAAACCACCACCTGCAAGCGCGGAGGCCTTTAAGAATGATCGTCTGTCGACTTGTGTTTTTATTATCGTCATCTTTCTATTCTTTAAGGTTATAGTTGTTCAGCAGCCGTACTAATGGCGGCTTTGATTTTGTTATAAGTTCCGCAGCGGCAAATGTTGCCGTGTGTTGCGTCTTCGATCTCTTGATAGGAGGGATTTGAATTCTTACTCAATAAAGCGGCAGCATTCATGATCTGGCCTGCTTGACAGTAGCCACACTGAGGAACATCATGTTGCTTCCATGCCTCTTGCAATGGGTGGTCACCTTTTTCGGATAAGCCTTCTATAGTAGTGATATCGTTTTCGCCTACTGCGGAGACTGGTAGTTGGCAAGAGCGTACTGCATTGCCATTTAGGTGAACGGTACAAGCTCCACATTGGCCAATGCCACAGCCAAACTTAGTTCCCTTCATGTCGAGTTCATCTCGAAGTACCCAGAGCATGGGCGTGTCTGCGTCAGCTTCAACCGATTTCGCCTGTCCGTTGATTTTTATATTATATGATGCCATAATGGATTGGTTAGACTTGAATTTGAATAAAAGATAAGTGTTAATCTGCCAAAATCATAGGCTATCTCTATCAACGGGTTTGACTTTGGTATTTAATAGATGAATAGCGGACTTTCCTCGATGAATGTAACCGGATGGTTTAAAGTCTGGGAATCTTGTAGTCAGGAAAATTTCAGGGCGAGGTGAGGTTTTACAATTCACTTTTTTGGGTAATGATGTCAGAAAAATGCTTTGTACACCAGAATGCAAATAGTGTGTTTACCATTCCCTAAATTGTTATCGATTTCACCTAAATACAATACTATGAATCGACCTAATCATGCCAAATGGCCTGGGATTTTGATCTTACTCCTGAGCCTGAGCTTCACAGTATACGCACAAGAAAATAAATCATTAAGAAGCACATTGTCCGACATTATGTCCGAGTCGGAATCTTACGAAGGGTATAAAGTAATCAAGACGTCAAAGCTGCTAAACTTCAAGTCGGCAATGATTGACAGTATCAACTCGTACCAACTACAGATTAAAGGCCTAGAGGTTTCAACTATTGAGACAAAGGCAGCCCTCAAAACTCTTCAGACTGAACTTGAGATGATCAAGGAGAAGCTTACGGAGAGTGAGGGGCAAAATGCAGAAATTGGCTTTCTCGGGTTATCGATCCGAAAAGGCTTTTATAATGCGCTTGTCTGGTCCATCATCGCTTTATTATCAATCATTATAGTGGTTATCTACACGCGTATAAAGCATGTCTGTAGTGTAGTGAAGCGCGTAAAATCCGCCTATTCTAAAATTGTTGAAGAATACCGGCATCAACGTTTTCAGGCTACAGAGAAGCAAATTACGCTAAGAAGAGAACTGCAAACTGCACTGAATAGACTCGAATCTATGGAAAGTCGAGTCGAACAATAAGAAATTACGATCATTAGTAGTGTCGAAGACGCGGTAGATCCCGTGTCAAAAAAGCCTGTTCGTACGGAACAGGCTTTTTTTGTGCATAAAAAAGCCTCTCTTCTATTTTTCGAAGAGAGGCCGTAATGTTAAGTGCTACGCAAGACTACATAAAATCTTCTCTTACTTTAGGTGCGCCTGCCATGATTTCCTCATTAGCATACGACTCAAATTTACCAAAGTTCTTTTGGAACATCTGAGCTAATTTATTTGACGTTTTGTAGAAGCCATCATCGTTTTGCCAAGTTTCTCTAGCACTTAAAATTTCGCTAGGTACATCAGGGCATGTCATTGGAATTTCTGCACCAAAGATGGAGTGCTTTCTGTATCCTACATTATCAAGTACACCTGATAGTGCAGCAGAAATCATTGCTCTAGTATATTTCAACTTAATCCGTGATCCTACACCGTAAGGTCCGCCTGTCCAGCCGGTATTGACTAACCAAACGTTTACATCATGCTCTTCCATTTTCTTACCTAGCATTTCTGCATATGCCGTAGGGTGAAGAGGCATAAAGGGAGCACCAAAGCATGCGGAAAACACTGGCTGAGGTTCGGTAACACCTGCTTCAGTACCAGCAACTTTGGAGGTATAACCAGAAATAAAGTGATACATGGCTTGCCCTTTGTTTAGTCTCAATAGTGGCGGCATTACACCGAAGGCATCGCATGTCAAAAAGAAGATATTCTTTGGAATACCACCAATTGAAGGTTCTGCAATATTATCGATGTGGTGAAGCGGGTAGGAGACTCTTGTGTTTTCTGTTACTTCAGTGTTAGTGTAGTCAACGTTTCTGGTACCTGGCTTGAACCTAGTATTTTCTACAATTGCACCATATTTAATTGCCCTGAAGATGTCAGGTTCGTTCTCTTCTGTAAGGTCAATTGCTTTTGCGTAGCAGCCACCCTCAAAGTTGAAGACGTTTTTGGAAGTCCACCCGTGCTCGTCATCACCGATCAATAGTCTCTTAGGGTCAGCAGACAAGGTTGTTTTCCCTGTGCCTGATAGGCCAAAGAATACTGCCGTGTCTCTTTTCTTGATACCCATGTTAGAAGAGCAGTGCATTGGTAATACACCATCTTCAGTTGGTAAAAGGAAGTTTAGGACAGAGAAGATTCCTTTTTTCATTTCACCAGAGTATTCAGTTCCTCCAATGAGGATCATTCTCTTGGTGAAGTTTACGATGGCAAAATTCTCTTGCCTTGTGCCATCCGTTGCAGGGTCCGCCTTGAACTCTGGGCAACAGATGATTGTAAAGTTTGGCGCAAAATCAGGAAGTTTATATGACTCAGGTCTGATAAACATGTTATAGCAGAACAAGTTGTGCCACGCCATTGAGTTGACAACACGTAGTTTTAATCTATGTGTTTTATCGGCACCAGCATATGCATCTCGTACATATACCTTTCGATCCTCAAGATGTTTGATCATCTTACCGTGGATGATGTCAAAAGATTCGGGAGAGATGCCGATATTAATATCGCCCCACCATACTTTTTCTTCGGTTGACTCATCTCTTACAATAAATCTGTCTTTAGGAGAACGTCCGGTGAATTTACCAGTGTCGCACATTAGTGCACCTGTGTCCGTTAAGTGCCCTTCGCCATTTTTAATGGCCTCTTCTATAAGCTCAGTAGGGCTGAGGTTCCAGTGTGCTTCTTTAACTTTGATTCCGACTGTTTCAAGCCCAGCCTTATTGGATTTTATCCCAGTTTCTAGCATGATGTTTGGTTAATTTCTCTCTTTGTGAAAACGATTGCAAAGGTAACTATAGGTATTCAAAATAACGACTAAAAATTATTGAAATACTCCTTGAGAGCAGAGTTTTTGATTAGTGGGAATCTGTTAAAATTGGCGGTATTGACCATTTATGAAAATACGATTTGTAAAATGCTTTGACTCATGTTAGATTCAAAGGTTATTCTAAAACGAAAAATTCAACTATGTCAGATCAGAAGACGATTTGGGGACACCCAAGAGGGTTAGCTACCCTATTTTTTACAGAAATGTGGGAGCGGTTCAGTTACTACGGCATGCGTGCCCTCCTAATATTATTTATGGCTACCGCTGTTAGCGAAGGCGGACTAGGTTTTGATGACAAAACGTCTGGAGCTATATACGGACTTTATACCATGGGAGTCTATTTGCTAGCACTACCCGGTGGTTGGTTAGCTGATCGTTTATTTGGTTTGAAAAAATCTGTCTGGTATGGTGGTATCATTATCGCACTAGGACACTTTACTATGGGTATTCCTGGTATTTTACAGGCATTATCTAGTTCAGCTGAAAAGGCAGAGCTTACTGCTTTAGACACGAATGCGTTCTTTCTGGGCTTGATATTGATTGTTATAGGTACTGGCTTGTTGAAGCCCAATATTAGTTCTATTGTTGGGCAATTGTACGCTCCTGGCGATAGTAAGCGAGATGCAGGGTTCTCCATCTTCTATATGGGTATTAACATTGGTGCTTTTGCTGCGCCATTATTAACTAGCTCAGTTGCAGAGTATAACTGGCACTTGGGTTTTGGTCTTGCTGGCTTTGGGATGGTACTAGGCCTAATTCAATACCGTTTGACGGCCGGAACCTTGGCAGACGTTGGAAATGCCCCGGTTTTAATTACTACAGAAGAAAAACAATCGCAGAGCACCCTTAGGAAAATCACTACTGCGGTAGTTGGTGTAGTTGGCTTATTGCTCGTATTTATGTTCACAGGAGTCATAAATGTAGATGCTAGTGCCATTGCAAATGCCTCCGGTGTTGTGATTGCTATTGTAGCATTTTCATACTTAGCCTATATAATTGTATTAGGAGGTTTGTCACAGGCTGATAGAAAGAAGGTAATTGCGATGGGAATCGTTTTTATATTTTCTGCAGTCTTTTGGTCAGGTTTTGAGCAGGCAGGTTCCACGCTTAATTTATTTGCAGAACGTTTTACAGATAGGACCATGTTCGGCTGGGAAATGCCAGCAGGGTGGTTCCAATCCGTGAACTCTACATTCATTATCCTTTTTGCACCATTCTTTGGTGCCATGTGGATTTGGCTTGCGAAACGTAATTTGGAGCCTAGCTCTCCATTGAAATTCTTCTTTGGCCTTTTCGGAGTTGCTGCAGGATTCTTTGTGATGTATTTCGCTGCTAAAATTGCTGCTTCTGGCGAGATGGCCGCACCTACGTGGTTAATCTTTACTTACTTATTCCATACTTGGGGAGAATTAAGTTTGAGTCCTGTAGGCTTAAGTTTAACCACTAAATTAGCTCCTAAAGGCTATCAGGGACAAATGATGGGGATATGGTTCTTATCAGTGGCGCTTGGTAACTTATTAGCTGGTTTAATTGCCGGTGAAGCCAGTGGAGGAGATGCCGAAGCATTGGCAAATATGCCTTCACAGTATATGACTATTGTCTTGACTACTTTTGGGGCAGCATTGCTGCTCTTAGCACTAAACAAACCTTTGAGGAAACTCATGGGTGATGTTCATTAAGATTTTATTAAGCCCCGCAAGGGGCTTTCTTTTTAGACTTTTAAACTCTATCAACATGAAAAATAGTTTTAAGAAACTCAGTTGTTTCCTGATTTTGCTACTCTTTGTGGCTTCAGCCTGCGATACTGCCAAGGATTCATCATCTAGTGAATTCAATATTGAATACAAGAAGTACACCTTAGAGAATGGTCTCGAAGTGGTGCTTCATCAGGATACGTCAGATCCTATGGTGGCTGTAGCTGTACTGTACCATGTGGGATCAAACCGAGAGAAAGTCGGTAAAACCGGTTTTGCTCACTTCTTTGAACACATGCTTTTCCAGAATTCTGAGAATGTAGGTGCAGGAAATTTTATTAAGAATATGAATGATCTAGGTGGAACGTTTAATGGTGGTACATGGACGGATGGTACTGTCTATTTTGAAACGGTTCCAAGTGATGCATTGGAGCAAGTGCTTTGGATGGAATCCGATCGTATGGGCTTTTTCATTAATACAGTTTCAGAATGGGGATTGGAAAATGAGAAGCAGGTTGTAAAGAATGAAAAACGCCAAGGTGTAGATAATAGACCTTATGGACATAAAGAATACGTGCAATTGACCAACCTTTACCCCAAAGGACACCCTTACAGTTGGGACGTGATAGGGAGTTTGGAAGACCTTCAGAATGCGACTATTGCTGATGTAAGGGAGTTCTATGAAAAATGGTATGGTGTTAACAATGCAACGCTTGTCATCGCTGGAGACATCAATGAGGCGGATGCTGAGGCACTGGTAGAGAAGTATTTTGGAGAATTAACACCACGGGAAGAAGTCGAGACGATTGAACCTAGGCCCGCTGTGCTGAGTACTAATAAACTTTTCTTTCATGAAGATAAATTCGCCAACCTTCCCGATTTGGAGATGGTTTGGCCTACAGTGGAAAAGTACCACCCAGACATGTGGGCACTTGATATGCTGGGACAAGTCCTAAGTGATGGAAAGAAGTCACCATTGTATAAGGTGATAGTTGAAGAAAAGAAATTAGCACCATCTGTGTTCGCTTATAACAGCTCAAACGAGATCGCTGGAACTTTTAAACTTGGAGCGAGAGCTTTTGACGGGGTCAATTTGAATGACTTAAAAGCGGCCTTAGATGAGGCCTTTCAAAAATTTGAAACAGAAGGTTTTTCAGACACAGATTTAGATAGAATTAAAGTTGGTCTTGAAACCAATGTTTACAACGCTGCATCGAGTGTGTTTAGCAAAGCATATCAATTGGCAGATTATAATACGTTCGCTGGTGACCCCGGTTATATTACCAAGGACCTTCAAAATAGCCTTGCTGTAACGAGAGAGGACATCATGCGTGTGTACAATAAGTACATTAAAGGACAGAGCTTTCTGGCGACCAGTTTTGTACCTGTCGGACAGACTGATTTGATTTTAGATGGGTCGGTAAGAGCATCTGTAGTAGAAGAAGCGATTGTCCAAGGTGCTGAAGGCAACCTTGATAAGCTTGAAAAGGATGTTGATTTTGTGAAAACAGCATCAAAAATAGACAGAAGCAAAGCCCCCGCTTTAAAAGGAGAGCTAAGCTTTACACCTCCTTCAATTTCTAAGGATGAGTTAGCAAATGGCATGGACGTTTTTCACATCTATCAGGATGAATTACCCATGGCACAGTTTAGCATTCGCTTAAAAGGTGGGATGCTTTTAGATCAGCCAGATAAAGTAGGTACCTCAGCCTTGTTAGACAATATGATGATGGAAGGTACTGCCAATAAAACCCCTCAAGAGCTTCAAGAGGCTATTGGTCAGCTAGGGGCGAGCGTTAGGGTGTTTACCTCACAAGAATATATGACAATCTCCGGTAGCTGTTTGGCCAAAAATTATGAGAAGGTATTGGCCCTTGTACATGAAGTGATTACCGAGCCAAGATGGGATGCTGCTGAGTTTGAAAGAGTAAAGAGTTCAGCTTTAAACGCTATTCAGCAGAGTAACGCCAATCCGAATGCTATAGCGCAGAAAGTCTTCAATAAAGTGCTGTATGGTGAAGATCATATCTTCGCTAACCCAGTGTCCGGTACAACTCAGTCGGTACAGAATATTACTTTGGATGACCTAAAGACATATTATGAGAATAATTTCTCGCCTTCAATCGCTTCCTTTCATTTTGTAGGGGCAATTAAGCAGTCTGATGTACTGGAATCACTCAATGTTTTTGGCGATTGGGAAAGCAAGGAGGTCACCATTCCATCATATGAAATAAAAGCTCCTACTCTTGATTCTCGTATCTACTTTGTGGATTACCCAGACGCTAAGCAGTCGGTAATTAATATTGGAAGAGTAAGTATGGAAGAGGATAGCAAAGATTATGCAGCAGCCACCATGGCTAATTACAAATTAGGCTCTGGTTCGGGTTCAATACTGTTCAAGAAACTTAGACTGGAAAAAGGGTATACATACGGAGCCTACTCAAACTATGCAAGAAGGCAGAATGGAACTGCTTTTACGGCTGCATCTAGTGTAAGAAGTAATGTCACCAAGGAGTCGGTAGAGCTATTCAAAGAGATTTTGGATAATTATGGTAGTGATTTTTCCGAAGCAGATATGGAGTCGACCAAAACTTCAATACTGAGAAGCAATACACAGTCTTACGAGACACTTGGAAGTCTAATGGGTATTCTTCAGAATGTATCTACTTATGACCTGCCTTTGGACTATGTACAAAAAGATGAGGCGACTCTAAAATCTATGGATGTTGCCGAAGCACAGCGATTGATTTCGGAGTATATGAACCCTGATAAGTTGATCTATGTGGTAGTGGGTGATGGTGAGACCCAACTGAAACGGTTGAATGATGTTGGCTTAGGTAAACCAGTATTGGTGAACAAGGATGATGAAAGCTTAGTAATCAAGAGGTAACAAGAATTGATTGGATATCAAAAAGCGCTTTTAGTTTCTGAAAGCGCTTTTTTCATGCCTTATGATGAGTGAATTATATGCTGAACAGTTTGCTGAAGTTCAGGAATTACCGTGGCTTCGAACCACGGATTCTTTCTCATCCAGATTCCATTCCTTGGTGAGGGGTGAACAAGGCAAAAGTGTTCGGGGAGATAGGTCGTAAAATTACGGATCGTTTCCGTCAAAGTAGGTTTCATACTTTTCTGCAGATAGTACTTTTGAGCATACTGACCTATCAGTAGGGTTAATTTTACTTCGTTCAAGTGGTTGAAGATTTTGCTGTGCCATTCTGGCGCACATTCTCGTCTTGGAGGAAGATCTCCTGATTTTCCCTTTCCGGGGTAACAGAAGCCCATGGGTACTATTCCGAAGAGGTCGGTATTATAAAATTGCTCTTCGGTTACGCCTAACCATTTTCTTAAGTTTCTACCCGAGGCGTCATCCCATGGTTTGCCCGAGGCGTGAACTTTTGTACCCGGTGCTTGGCCAATGACTAGAATCTTTGATTTCTCGCTAATTGAAACAACTGGCCTCGGTTCATGAGGGAGTTTTCCTTTACAAATCTGACATGATTGGATAGCTATTAATAGGTCAGAGAAGAGAACCGTCATTAGCGTTCTATTGGTGAATTTTTCATCTTAAATAAACGGAATGATAGTAGAAAGATTAAGAGCAGAAGTGCGGCTGCGGTGTAGAAAGTGACATTGCCAATACTTCCATACAAGAAGCCTCCCAATATAAGGCCTATGATACTGGCGAGACTTCCAGCGCTGTTGGCGATTCCTTGAACAGCTCCTTGTTGTTCATTGCCAGCGTACTTTGACAATAATGATAAAAAGGACGGCCACATGAGCCCATTGCCCAATGCAAAGAACAATAACGCGCTATAGGTGAGGATAACATTGGGAGATCCGATCAGTAGGAAGTTACCTACTAATAAGAGGCTTCCAACGGCAATTAGAGTCTCATCAGAAGTGTGTTTTGAGAGCTTTGATAAGATAGGTCCCTGCACTAAGATGAGCAGGCCGCTCATGATGGAGAAAAAGATTCCAAGTTCGAAGGCTGTCCATGCTAGTACCTTTAGTGCATGCATGGGAAATGAAACATAAAAGAAACTAAAGCCCAGAAAAGTCAGAAAGTAAATCAGTAACATAAACGGGATATTGCTGATCTTTAATACGGCCCGAAGTCCTTTGTCAGGACAGTCTTTCACTTCGTAGCAATCCTTTTGTTCTGTTGCGAATAATTTTCTGAGTTTGAATTGACTCAAGTCTGGCTTGACTAAATCAGTTTTAGATTCTGGAAGTTTAAACCAGATGACAAAAAGTGCGATGATTGAGATGAGCATTGCCGCACCAACTGGCAATGCTTCCTTAAATTGGGTAGCACCCAATAGACCAGCTATGGTTGGTCCGAGAATAAAACCTAAACTGGATGACATAGCCATTTTTCCAAAGTTAGCCTTTCGATTTTCATCATTAGAAACATCGGATAGGTAGGCATTTGCAACTGAAATATTACCTCCCGTGATCCCGTCTAGAGCTCTTGCAGCGAAGAGTATTAAGAGTGGGAGGGTAAGGGCAAAGCTACCGATAGAAGAACTATCGGTTTGCCACAAGACTGTTTTTGGTGCAAATAGGGCAATCATAAAGATTATCCATGCCAGTAGGGTGCCGGCTTGGCTTAAGAAAAGGATACGCCTTCTACCATACTTGTCTGACCAGCGTCCTAGAATTGGTGCCCCAAAGAATTGAAATGCTGGATAGACAGCACCTAGTATTCCATAGATTAATTCGTTACCTCCAAAGTCATTGACAAGAAAAACAAGGAAGGGTAGAATAATGCTATAACCCAAGGTGCCAATGAAATTGACTGCGAGTACAGGTAACAGCGAAGGCTTCATAGTTCGTTTTTGTTTATTATTCGTTCCTCTCGCATACTTTTAAAGTACTCATATTCTCTTAAACTTTAGAATTTTGATCATTCCTTTGAAGCAAAAACTCTACCTTCGATTTGAATGTACGGAATTGCTAGCATGAACTTAATCTATGGGGTTGACCTGGCCGGAACTTTTGTTTTTGCGGTCAGCGGATGGCTGTTGGCATCGAAAAAGCAACTTGACTTTTTTGGAGCATCCGTTATTGCTTTTGTGACAGCCATTGGTGGCGGTACACTCAGAGATTTACTCATTGGTAGTCAACCTGTAGGGTGGTTACAAGATGTTAATTACTTCATAGTAATAGGCCTAGGCATACTGGCCGGAATGTTCTTTAAGCAGGTTTTCGAAAAGCTGCGAAAGACAATGTTTCTGTTCGACTCAATTGGTATTGGTCTTTTTACTATTCTTGGTATTCAAAAAACTCTTGCTTTTGGCTTACCTCCAATAGTAGCCATTATTATGGGCACTATATCAGCCGTTTTCGGAGGTGTGCTCAGGGACACACTAGTCAACGAAATTCCATTAATCTTTCGAAAAGAAATCTACGCAACGGTATGCCTATTGGGTGGTGCTTTATACTTATTGCTCGACCTGACTCACCTAAATCCTGACCTACAAATTGTAGTCACCATAGTTTTTACCATAGCGATAAGGATACTAGTAGTAGTTAAGAACTGGTCCTTGCCTTCAGTGAAGTAATCTACTCATAGACAATTTTATCAGGGGATTCGAACCATTGGCCATACATTTCCATATGGATAGCCTCAACTCTGTTCCTTTTTACCTTTAGAGTAGGAGTTAGTAGACCATTATCTACACTCCAATCTTCTTCCATAATAATCGCTTTAGCTACCTTTTCAAACTTCTCCAGTCTGGGGTTTAATTCATTGATTGTTGACAAGATCGATGCTTCCAAGTCTGCTTTACTCTTTGGTTTACCAAGCTCAGATACTACAATTAAGGCGATGGGTTGAGGGATTCCAGTACCGACAATACATACTTGATCTATATCACCATTTTTCAATAGTTCTAACTCTATTGGAGCTGGGCTAATGTATTTACCTTTATCCGTTTTGAATTGGTCTTTAACACGGCCAGTGATGGATAAGTAACCATCATGGTCAAACTCACCAATATCACCAGTTCTTAAGAAACCGTCCTCGGTAAACATTTCAGCGGTCTTTTCAGGCTCTTTAAAATAGCCTTGCATTAAACACCCACTCTTGATTAGGATTTCACCGTCTTCAGAAAGTTTAGCAGTTACACCAGGTAGTGGTTTGCCAACTGTACCAAATTTATTGGCACCAGGTAAATTAAAATGGGAGAGGATGCAGTCTTCTGTCATACCATAGGCCTGATTAATCTCAATGCCCAGTTTTCTATACCACTCTTGTAAACTAGAGGCTATTGGTGCTGCGCCCGAAAAGTTTGCGACAGAGGCAGATAAGCCAAGTTTTTGCTTGATTTTCTTTTTGATAATATTTCCAATGATCGGTAAACCTAATAAGCGATCGAGCTTTTTCTGAGGCATTTTATCCAAAAGCTTCTCTTGAAATTTTTGCCAGATTCTAGGTACGCCAAAGAAGGTCTCTGGCTGAACTGATGCCAGATCTTCACCGAAAGTATCTAAAGATTCAGGGAAACTGACTTCTGCACCCCTGTAAATGGCCGATAATTCTATACCTGCTCTTTCGGCAATATGCGTCATGGGCAGGTATGAAAAATACCGTGGTTGACTCGGCATTTTGATTACGTCAACTGCTGTACTGATCAATTGATGAAAGGCACCAACGGTATGCATTACCCCTTTTGGATTACCCGTTGTACCTGAAGTGTACATGATAGTCATCAATGACTCATGTCGCTGCTCAGTTAGCCCTTCTAACGCTTTGTGTTCTGAAATAAGTTTTGACCAACCAGAAGTCCCTTTGATGCCATAATCCTCGACACCAATTACCGGAATGTCAGGAATACCTGCCTCTTGCTGACTGTAATCATCTAGTTTACCGACTATAATTGCTTTGGACTCACTATGCTCTAATATTTCTTTGATTGATTCTGCTCCCAGAGTAGGGTAGATGGGTATAGAGATACAACCGGCCATCATGATGGCTAAGTCTGCCATTATCCAGTGTGCACAGTTCTTTGAAAGAAGGGCCACATGACTTCCGTTCGAAAGTCCCATCTGATTGAGGGCTGAAGCAATTTTCCGAATTTCTTGGTCTGCCTGTTGAAATGAGTACTCTTTAAAAACTCTATTAAAAGGTTGGCGGAGGAAGGTTTTATTGGGCGTTGTATTTACCCAATGGGCAAATGCCTCCAGTGGAGTGTTAAATTTATCCATAGATGTCTTAGAATTTGGCTTCTAGAAATATAAGCAAAATTCTGTGGAGAAGGTGCTAGAATTATTTAGAAGACCCAACCTACTCTTACATTCAAGTCAAAGTTTAGGGTGAGTGTGTTTCTAGGTATATTCGACAGGGTAGATTCAAAGAGTCTACTATAAAAATCATTTCTTATGCTTAACGCAGGGTCAAGATCATTGACCTGTGACTGCCTATATCTTACGCCTAATCCAAAGAACCCATCAATTACCAGTTTTCGAGTGAGGTAATGTTCGATTCCTACGCGGGGAGTTAAAGAAATATACGTTTTGTCAACATCTAATCTTGATTCGAAATAAGAGTCATTGTACTCATTGCTGTCGGTGTTAACCGCAGCGTTGTCATCCCAAACTTCGAAATCTGCCAAATGGCTTTTTTGGAAATACTCAAGATTGACACTTGAGTAAAGTCTTGTGCTTTCTTGGTTTTGGAAGTAGTTTTTTAATTCAATACCAGCTCTGAAGCCGGTTACGTTCCTTGAATACTGGTTGTCTTTCTGGAAGAGGCTGGTTGCGCTCAACTGAATAGCATAAGTGCTGCCGATTAGTCTTTGATAGCTTATTTCCAAACCCGGATTGTAATCACCTATTAATATGGTCGGTGTTAATGATAGCTTATTCTTCTGGCGAATCAATTCAGCAGATATGGGTAGATATGGATGATAGGAAGCCTCTGAACTTTGAAGGTCAAGAAATATCTTTTTAGGGTATACAGTTTTTGGTTTTTTGCTGAACTCATCAAGAATGAAACCAATACCCAAAGAAGCAAAATTGGCCCAATAGTGTGCAGGTCTATAGGGTGTTACGGTTATTTCTTCGCTTGAGTCTTCATTCAATACAGTTATTTGCAGGGGACGTTTATCATTCTCTATATTTAGTAGTGTAGCCTGACCCTTCTCAGCAGAAAGAGTGTCACCCCTAACGACTAATTGAGTTGATTCATTGGTGTGTAATTCAATATCCCGAAAGGGCTGATTGAAAGTGGAAGCGCATGATGAGCAGAGCGCAATGAGTAGGATAGAGCCCAGTGTTTTATTCATAAAGCAGTTGTTGCTTACGAAAGTAATGACTATATCACTATTATCAAATTAGAGATATAAAAAATTGGCTAAGTTATATATTGTCATCTGTCTTGTCGAGACTAGAATACCCATCCAATACTAAAATTGAGGTCAAAATTAGCGTCTAGGCGTTTATCAGGTCTATTTGAATTGTAACTAAAGTCGAACCATCCGTCATCATCTACACGGAGATCAAAATCGGGGTTGGCACCGATAATGCGCGTTTCGCGATACCTTAAACCTATGCCAAAGAAGGCGTCTAAGACCCATCTGTCGGAGAGGTACCTTTCAATCCCAATTCTAGGCGTGAAGGAGATAAACCGCTTCTCAAGGGGTAAAATTTGACTGAAGGTATCGTTGGTAAGATCGTCATCATCAAAGTTATCGGGTATGAAAAACTCAAACGCTGCTTCGTGGTCTTTTCTTAAATATTCTATACTCAATGCGGCATATATTCGAGTTACATTTTGGTTTCGTAAGTAATATTTTGGAAGTATTTCAAATGTGAATCCTCGAGCATTGCGAGCGTAATTATTATTCCTGGGCAGAAAATAGCGGATGTTGAATTTTGTGGCAAACTTACCGCCATGTAACCTTTGGTATCCAAAGTCTATTCCAGGATGGTAGTCACTGATTAATGGAAATGGGGAAATAGATATTTGATTTTTGTGCTTTAATCTACTGGGAGACATTGGGAAATATGGGAGATAGGGTGTTTCAGGGTCACTCATATCCACAAAGATTTTTTTTGGAAAAGTGAATTTTTTACCGCTGATTTCATCTACAAGAAGTCCGCTCAGGTAAGGAGTGAAAAGGTTAAGCCCTAATAAAGGAGTCCACTTTGCTTTGATTTGTAGCGCCTTGGTGCCCGTTTCATTAAAGGCCATTAAGTCAAGTGGTCTTTTCTCTCTGCGAACTAAAATATTTAAGTCATTTGTTGATTGATTGTATATGGTATCACCTTCAAACACATAATTGGTTTGTTCATTGGATCGAATCGAGACTACTTGATTCGATCGATTGAATATAGTTGCACAAGATGAGCAGCCAAGTATTATTACTGTAGAAAGCAAAAGTAGTTTTTGGTTTTTCGTATTCATGATAATTATGCAACAGTGTTGCAATATATCTTAATAAACTCTGAATTCAAGTTTTCAGTATGCGGTTAACAAAAGCTTAATGTTCACTCCTTGCGCCATAAAGCTTTAATGCCTCTAAGTAATTTATGGCTCCTTTCTTTGTTTGGTCATATAGAAAGCCATCTAATTCTGGATGATTTGATTTAATCCAGTTTACAAGTTTGGACCTGTTTTCATCCCAAAGGTCCCAATTGAAGACTACAAATTCGCGTGTTTCACTACTATAGATAAGATCATCTTTGAAAGTGAAGCGTTCACGGTAGACCGTGGGTTCTTCGTTCAGGAAAAGTATTCTGGGGTCAGACTTGGAGACTTTTACAATGAGATCATTGTCTACCTCTTCTATTTCGAGAACCCTATATTTCGGTCGAAATACAGAATCCCATTGGAGTTTGATGTAAAAACTGTCTTTTGATGCCAGGTAGAGATAGTCATTCTCTCTCATTCGAATGCTATCATAAAAGTAATTAGGTATTGCTTCTAGTTCAAAGTTATTGAGAGAGGCATAGTAATGCTTGATTAATTCTTTTTCTCCAGACTCTTTAAGGTTTGAATTGCACGACAACAGCAGCAAGACACTAAAAATAAATAGCAGACTAATTCTTTTCATAAGAAGAAAGGCCAGAGGTTGAGATAAAATTTAGGCATGAAAAAGCCCACCAAAATTAGGTGGGCTTTTTTCGATGTTGTTACAGTGAGCTGGTATTACATCATACCGCCCATGCCACCGCCACCCATTGGAGGCATTGGCATAGCACCACCTTCTTCTTTCTCTTCAGCAATTACACACTCAGTAGTGAGCAATAGGGCAGAGATAGAAGCTGCATTTTCTAGTGCTAAACGAGTCACTTTGGTAGGGTCAATTACACCTGCAGCGATCATGTTTTCGTACTTGTCTTCTCTTGCGTTATATCCGTAGTCAGCTTTTCCAGCTTTTACTTCATTCACAACTACAGAACCTTCGCCACCTGCATTGGCAACAATTGTTCTCAAAGGAGACTCAATAGCTATTCTAATGATGTTTACACCTGTAGCTTCATCTTCGTTGGCAACTTCCACTTTGTCAAGTGCAGCACCCGCTCTGATTAAAGCAACACCACCACCAGCAACTACACCTTCTTGTACAGCAGCTCTAGTCGCGTGTAATGCATCATCAACTCTATCTTTTTTCTCTTTCATTTCTACCTCTGTTGCAGCACCGATATAAAGGATAGCAACACCACCAGAAAGCTTAGCTAAACGCTCTTGAAGCTTTTCTTTGTCGTAGTCAGAAGTAGTATTTTCGATTTGAGTTTGGATTTCCTTAACTCTAGCTTCGATATGCTCTTTTTCACCAGCACCGTTAACAATCGTTGTGTTGTCTTTATCGATGTTGATTTTGTCAGCAGTACCAAGGTACTCAATCGTTGCATTTTCTAGCTTGTAACCTCTTTCTTCAGAGATCACTGTTCCGCCAGTCAATACAGCGATGTCTTCTAGCATAGCTTTTCTTCTGTCACCGAAACCTGGAGCTTTTACAGCAGCAATTTTCAGAGAACCTCTGATTTTGTTTACTACTAGTGTAGCGAGTGCTTCTCCGTCAACATCTTCGGCAATGATTACAAGGCCTTTGCCGCTTTGTGCCACTGGCTCTAACACAGGAAGTAATTCTTTCATTGAAGAAATCTTCTTGTCATAGATCAAGATGTATGGGTTCTCCATTTCTGTTTCCATTTTTTCCGTATTAGTCACGAAATATGGAGAAAGGTAACCTCTGTCAAACTGCATACCCTCTACAGTTTTTACTTCAGTTTCAGTACCTCTAGCTTCTTCAACAGTAATGACACCATCTTTACCCACTTTGTCCATAGCGTCAGCAATCATTTTACCGATTTCGCTATCGTTGTTAGCAGAGATAGTACCTACTTGTTCGATTTCTTTAGAGTCTTTGATTGCTTTTGACTGATTTTTAAGGTCAGCAACTACAGCTGTAACAGCCTTGTCAATACCTCTTTTTAAATCCATTGGATTTGCTCCAGCAGCTACGTTTTTAATACCCGCACCATAGATAGCTTGCGCCAAAACAGTTGCAGTAGTAGTACCATCACCAGCATCATCAGCAGTTTTAGAAGCTACTTCTTTTACAAGTTGAGCTCCCATGTTTTCGATTGGCTCAGTAAGCTCAATCTCTTTTGCTACAGAAACACCATCTTTGGTTACGGTAGGGGCACCGAATTTCTTGTCGATGATAACGTTTCTTCCCTTAGGACCAAGGGTTACTTTTACAGCATCTGCTAATGTATCAACGCCTTTTTTCAGTTGATCTCTGGCGTCATTGTTAAAGAATAATTCTTTAGCCATTTCTTTATTGTTTTAGATGTTTGGTTTTGATTAAGAATTGATGATTGCGAATAGGTCTGACTCCTTCATAATTAAGTAGTCGTTACCTTCCACTGAAAGCTCAGTACCGGCATATTTGCCATACAACACAGTGTCACCAACTTTCACTGTCATTGGCTCGTCTTTTTTACCACTTCCCGCGGCTACTATTGTACCTCTTTGTGGCTTCTCTTTAGCAGTGTCAGGAATGATAATACCTGAGGCGGTTTTTTCTTCTGCAGCAGCTGGTTCTACTAGAACTCTGTCCGCAAGTGGAGTAATGTTTACTTTAGACATTTTTACTTATTGTTTTAAGGTTTTTGTTTCACAATACGGCCGGACTTAAAGCACTTAATGTGCCAATTCGTTTTTAAGAACTTTTGTCAGTCAGAAAGTGTGAGGTTGTCAGTATGCACTGTCAGAATTGCCGTCATACAGGATAAGTACTGACATAAAGGACAAAAAAAACCGGCCACCGAAGTATCGGGGCCGGAGCTTTATGTTTTTCTTCAGTAACTACTGACCAGTTGTATCTGGTGTTACTGGTTGAAGCCCGCTAGTAGTGTCTGCTATGGCCGGTACAGTTGTGCTAGGCAGAGATTGCTGGGCAGCATCTATGTTAGGATTAATTGTTTCGCCACTACCTTCATTCAGTGTAAGACTAGAAGCTAAACTGAAAGTAATCAGTGCAATGATGAAAATCCAAGTGGCTTTCTCTAATAGGTCTGTCGTTTTCTTAACTCCTATGATTTGTTGTGCTCCACCACCGCCAAACTGACTTGATAGACCACCACCTTTTGAATTTTGCATTAAAACGATCAAAATCAACAAGATTGCTATGATGATCGCGAGTATGATAAATAACTTAAACATTCTTTTTGGACTTTATTTCCTCAATTCGGCCTGCAAAGTAAGTGCTTTTTTCAGGAAACTTCAAACTGAGTTTTTTATAAATAATAATGGCCTTTTTATGCTTGCCCTGCATGGCCATTAATTGGGCCAAAGTTTCAGTCTCAAAGGCGTCTACGCCCTTGATGGCTTTGCTGGCTAAATCTTCTTGGTGGCTTGGTAATTCACTTGCCGAGAGCTTTTGTCTTTCTATAGAAGGCTCTTCCTTGATGAACTTTTCTATAATTTCTACTTGACTGACTGCTAAGGGTTTTTTCTTGTCCTCAACTTTTGAAGTGGCTGAATCTGTACTTGCCAAGAGTGCTTCTATTCTTTCTTTGGTTGCTTTAATTTCAGCAGCGTCATTATCTAGCGTAGATATTTCCGGGGTGTGTATTTCGTGAGCGGGTTTCTCCGGAGTGGGTTTCTCGGTAGGTGTTGGTACTGCCGCTTTCTTAGGGAAGCTAAACGTGCCCTCTAAAATTTCATTGAGATATTCACGGTTCACGGAGTATGCAGCTGTTTTATTTACGAACGCTGCTGTTTTAGCATGCTTTCTATCTTTTAGTGCTTTAGCAATGATAACGTAAAGGCTCTGAAAGTAGGGGTACTTTTTACGGTACTCGTTTAGGGCCTTAATGTCAGTATTAGTGACAAGAGAAGGGTCTGATAGTAAGGTGTTAAATCGTTCGCGGTCCACAAAAATAGGTTAGAACATCTAAATTAGAATGAATATTACCACTGGGCAACTGAGGCTTGAAAAATGTCAAAATATAACTGATCAAATATTTCGCCTACTAAATCATCTTCTACGGCATTCAGGGTTGTAGTGGCTGGATCGTAGTCAGCAAAAAAGCTAAAGGCTTGCTGGATATTCGCGTCTTCATTCTTTGTGTTAGTAAAAATAATTTGAACTCTAATGGTTAGTCGCATAAGGCCTGTGCCGTCTGCCTGATTATTATTGCCTGACGAACTAATAGCTTGAGGCCTAACGCTGTAGTCGGCAATAGATCCTTCAAATTGTAGGTCTCCCTGGCGCTGAACAAGTTCTAGTTTGGTTCTTCTTTGAAAAAAATCTTTAAGTCCTTCTGTAAAAGTGTTACCCATATTTGGAGGGCCACCGCCTGATTCATTCAAAAAATTTTGGAATGATATTGTCTTTGTTTGATCGTAGTCTATGGAAGCGCCACTGAACGAGTAGATACCACATGAGGTAACTAACACGAGGCAACTCAGGTGAAGGGCAAGCTTAATCGATCTCATACTGCTTAATTTTTCTATAAAGTGTACGTTCCGATATCCCCAAATCTTGTGCCGCGTATTTTCTTTTGTTATTATTTTTTCTCAGCGCCTTAATAATCAGCTCTTTCTCTTTTTCTTCAATAGACAAGGACTCGTCTTCTTCATGAGTGATGTCATGCACACTATCATATCCATATTGTTCCTGCTCTTCTTCATTCGCTGATAAATAAATAGGCTCAGAAAAGTCTTTCAACTTAGGTGGGTCCGAAAGTTTCTGCTTGTCGTCAAGGTTTCTAAAAAGGTTAGGGTTGTCGTTGACCACTTGCTCATCATAAGAGCCGGTCTCCATCATATTATTGACCAATTTTTTCAGGTCATTCATGTCCTTTTTCATATCGAAAAGCACCTTGTACAGTAGGTCCCTTTCGTTTAAGCTTTCTGAACTTGAGTCATCCCCTCCTCTATATATGGCGGGTAGGGTTGAATTATTCTGCGGTAGGTATTTAAGCAGTGTCTCTGCTGTAACATCCCTGTCCATTTCAAGGGCTGAGATCTGCTCTACTAAGTTTTTTAGTTGCCGAATGTTACCTGGGAAGCGGTATCTGATCAGTATTTCTTTCGCCTCATCATTAAGCTTAATACTATCCACCCGGTATTTTTCCGCAAAATCAGACGCAAATTTTCTAAATAATAGGTCTGCGTCTTGGCCTCTGTCTCTTAGTGGTGGAACAAAAATTGGAACCGTGCTCAATCGATAGTAGAGGTCTTCTCTAAACTTTCCCTTCTCAACGGCTTGTAGTAGGTTAACATTGGTGGCTGCCACCACACGCACGTCTGTTTTTAAAACTTTGGAAGAACCCACTTTTATGAACTCCCCATTTTCCAAAACACGTAGCAGCCTTGCTTGTGTTTGAAGTGGCATTTCACCGATTTCATCTAAGAAAATGGTACCCCCATTGGTGTCTTCAAAATAGCCCTTTCTTGCCTCATAGGCACCCGTAAACGATCCCTTTTCATGGCCAAACAGCTCGGAGTCAATTGTTCCTTCAGGAATCGCTCCGCAGTTAATCGCTATGAACTTGCCGTGTTTTCTAGGGCTGAGTTGATGTATGATTTTAGAGAAAGACTCTTTTCCACTTCCACTTTCACCAGTAATCAGCACCGTCATGTCTGTAGGTGCTACTTGAGCTGCAACCTGTATAGCATGGCTCAGTTTGGGGCTGTTTCCAATTATCCCGAAGCGTTGTTTTATGCTGAGTAACTCGTTGTTGTTCAAATCAAGTTGGTTTATGAGACTACTTTACCAAATAGGGTAGCGGTGGTGCAGTCTTCTATTAGCACGTTCACGTATTGACCTTTTTTGAAATCTCCCCTTGGGAAAATAACTACTTTATTTGCCGTATTTCGGCCTTGAAGCTGGTCTTCAGATCTCTTAGACCTTCCTTCGATGAGTACGGTCTGTGTTTTTCCAATATCAAGCTTATTTCTCTCTAGTGAGATGGCTTGTTGTTTATTGATGATCTCTTGAAGACGCCTTTTCTTTACTTCTAAAGGGATGTCATCTTCATATTTCTTGGCCGCAAGCGTACCTGGTCTTTCTGAGTAGAAGAACATGTAGGAGAAATCGTATTGTACATAATCCATCAATGTCAGTGTTTCTTGATGCTCTTCCTCTGTTTCTGAACAGAAGCCAGCGATCATGTCAGAAGAGATTCCACATGCTTGGCCGAGTATTTCTCTAATGGCATCCACTCGATTAATATACCACTCGCGTGTGTAGGTTCTATTCATTAGCTCCAGTACACGAGAGTTTCCACTTTGTGCTGGTAAGTGGATGTATTTGCAAATGTTCTCATAGCGCTTCATGGTATGAAGCACTTCATCTGTGATGTCTTTTGGATGAGATGTAGAGAAACGCACGCGCAGGTCAGGCGAGATTTTTGCGACTAGTTCAATGAGGTTGGCAAAATTTACAACTTCAACGTTTTCGCCTTTATTCTCTTTTTTCTCCAACCAAGCTTTGTTGTTTTCGTCTTCAGACCACTTGTAGGAGTCAACGTTTTGACCTAAGAGCGTAACTTCTCTATAACCATTATCAAAAAGTTCCTGAGCTTCTCTAACGATGGAATGTGGATCGCGACTTCTTTCTCTACCTCTGGTAAACGGTACTACACAAAACGAGCACATATTGTCACAACCTCGCATAATGGATACGAAAGCCGTAATGCCGTTTGAATTGAGCCGAACAGGGGAGATATCAGCATACGTTTCTTCTCTTGATAAGAAAGTATTTACTGCTTTAAGCCCTTCTTCTGCGGTTTCCACTAACTGTGGTAAGTCTCTGTAAGCATCTGGGCCCACTACAACGTCTACAAGTTTCTCTTCATCCAGAAGTTTTTCTTTCAGTCGTTCTGCCATGCAACCTAAGACTCCGATGGTTAACTCAGGCTTTTGCTTTTTTATTTTATTGAATTGGCTAAGCCTCTTCCTGACGGTGAGTTCAGCTTTTTCGCGGATTGAACAAGTATTAAGAAATACAACATCTGCAGCCTCATAGTCAGACGTGGTATCGTAACCATTATCTTTCATAATGGATGTTACGACTTCGCTATCAGCGAAATTCATTTGACAGCCATAGCTCTCAATGTAAAGTTTCTTCTTTTTGCCGGTGTTTTCTTCTTTGGAGGTTTTTACGGTCTCCGTAGCGTCTTGGCTATTTCTGTCTAGAATGTCTATATCTTGAATGATATTTTCCATCAATCTGTCTCCTCAATTTCGGAGGGCAAATATAGTAATTTTACTTCCAAACGTGACATATTGGCAGGCTTACTTTTGATCAATCGCACATCTAGCTGGTTACAGCCATTTTTAAAACTCATCTTATTACATCTGCTACAGATTCGTTAATTTAGGTGTGACCAAATACACATACTTATGAAAAAATCAACCTTATGCATGGCGCTTTTCTGCGCCCTACTTTTTACAATTTCTTCGTGTAACAAAACTTCCAAAGAGGAGGCTTACCCAACGAACTTCCGCTATGATGTTTCTGTGAGTCTTTCAACGCTCAAAAATGCTCCAGCTCTACAGTCTTTTGTTCATGGCGTAGACGGGAATACTTGGCTTCTATTTGCAGGAAGGACAAACAGAATGGCCGATGATGGCGGATTACATGGGATAACAACTGGTAATTACGGGTCTACTTCATTTCTGCCTCTTTCTTTTAATGAAGACATATTTGTGTATGACGTAGTGCAAGATACCATCACAGGAATGTCTTATTCAGACATGGTTGATGCGGTACAAAAGGCGAAGCCTGAGAATACCCAACTGATAAACGCTTTGAAGACCTATGGCACTGTTTTTAGAAATTCTAATCCTTTGGTTACTCAAGAAGGAGAGTATCTTTATGTAGTAGGGGGCTATGGCACTCCTTTGGGACAGACAACATCAAATGGAGCTTATCAAACATTTGATCATGTGGCTCAAATTCATATTCCTTCCATGATCAATTTGGTGAGTAACAAACCAAAGCAAGTAACTTGGACGAAGCTCTTTAGTGCATCAAGTAACACCACGTTAAAAAGTACAGGTGCCGAAATCTTTAAACTAGATGATACATTTTACTTGGCAGGAGGTCACGATTTTGGACTGAACGCCCTTGGTGGACAAAAGTATTTAGATGCTGTTTACCCTTTTACTATGAGCCCCAATACATCCAATCCATATCAACTAGACATTACAGTAAGCGCTCCGATCAGTGATATGACGGTGGCTCAGTTAAAGACTGCTTACTCCGATGCTAATTCTAAGTTTAGAAGACGTGATGGGCCAGTAGTACCTTCTTTGTATAAAAATAGTGCGGGTGTGCTTCAAGAGGGATTGACATTTTATGCAGGGGTTTTCCGACCTGACAGCGTTGTCGGTACTGGTAAAAATAAGGTCAATTGGCATTTGGCATGGAATAGTGCAATCTATGTTCACCCTACGATAGGTAAGGAGTACACAATTGATAATGCGTACAATCAGCAGAATAAAAATATATATGCTACTGCAGATTTCACACTTTATGATTCAAATAGCGATAAAGTTCATACGTTTTTGCTTGGTGGAATCGGAGATGGTAAATCAGCCGGTGCTCTTCAATTATCCGGTTTTACTAATGCCGCAATGCAAATTGAATTTGATGTAAGTGCGATGAAAAGTACTTGGACGTTAAACCCCAATGTTTACGGTACGACTAATTTTTATGGAGCAGAATCAGCTTTTATTGAGAATGCTCAGAGTAGTATTAAGCCATTTAGCTTGGCCAACGGTAAGGTTACAGAGTTAATTGATGCTTCAAAGACGTTTGCGACAAGTAATACTATAGACCTAGGGTATGTTTACGGGGGTATTGAGGCATTTCAGGCTAACCCTGGAACATTTGGGCCAAAAAATTCTACCGCCTCAAATAAGGTGTGGAAGGTTACTTTGACTAGAAAGCCTATTGAGTATTAGTCAGGTTTTTTCAATGAAGAAGGGTAGATGCGATCAGTGTCTGCCCTTTTTTATGGTTTAGCGTAATCTTTAGTATTTTTAAGTTCAACTTTGTGCTTATGCTAAAAAAGACCTTAAACTTTTGCTTTACTCTTCTATTCGTTGCTTTGGCGACTTTCATGAATAGCTGTTCGGGAGGTAGTGATTCAGGATCGACTTATGACACGACTTTTCTCGAAAGTGGTGTTAAGTACATTTATCTCAAAAAAGGTGACGGACCCCAGATTGACTCATTGAGTCATGTATCTACTCATATCAATTTGATAGTGGGAGAGGATACCATTTGGTCTACTTATGATGAAGGTGAGCAGGTATTTGAGTTTGACGCTAAGCGGACTTCTCTAATTGCTGGTTTTGATGAAGTAGTAATGTATGGTAGAGAAGGAGACCGAATTTTAGCGATTATACCGCCTGAACTAGGTTACGGGGAAAGAGGATCTGGTGATGTTGTTCCTCCGAACGCAACATTACAGTTCGACTTGAACATGCTAAAAGTAGAAGAGCCAAAGACCTTCTTATCAGATATCTTATATGCTATTTATTTAGAAAATGGTGTTGAAGAAATGATAGCAAGTTTTAAGGAGCTTGAACTAGACACTGCTACTCATGTTTTAGACATGAATGAGTGGTATGACTTGGGTTCTAGATTGATGCGTGCAGATATGCACGAGGATGCCATCGCGCTTTGGGATTATAAGTTAGCCGAAAACCCATCTATCCGAGGTTATTACATGAAAGCGATATCTCTTGAAAACCTCGATAAAAAGGACGAGGCCATCGCTACATTAAACGAAGGCCTAAAAACAGCGACTGATACAACAGGTTATGCGTTCGTACAAAACTACCTTCTACAACTTCAGTCAAATTAATATAGATCAGTTATCGTTGACATTCATATAGGTATAGCCCATTTGATCTAGTGTGATCAGGGCTGTTTTTGCAGAAACGGCAATGTCAATGCTCTTGAGAACGTCTTGCTTAGGAACATTTCTGAAACTTAGAATTTGTGAGCAAACATAGAATTCTATGCCTTCCTTTTTAAGAATATCAATAACTTCCCTATTAGGGTTAGGTACACCAAATTTCTTTTGATACGCCTCATCACTTAGTATGCCGTAAATAGCACTTCCGTGAACTACAACGGCCATGTTCATCTTTTTTTGAGGTACCCCGTTGGCAATATTCAAGTTATAGCTTCTAGCAACTTCATTAAGCGTTCGCATCACTTGAGTAGAATCTCTAACACCATCTGTTACATCTATTACTACCTTGTAATCAAGCTTCTTATTATACTTTAAGACTTTTGCGTCTGATGCTACGACACCAACCCATGGGTCAAAATCGAATACAGGGTAGGTCATTTTACCTGCTAAGTGCTTAGGCATTTGGGCAAATGCGATGCTACCTGATAGGATTAAAGCGAGAATCATCAAAGTCTTGTTCATGTCTACAAGTTAGAACAAATCAATATGAACTCAATAAGTACTGTAACGATTATTGGCTAGTACTGTATTCCACTTTAGAATGATCGGGGCTAAGATAGGCTTCAATGAGTTGAAAAATAGCTTTGGCTTTTACCATGCACTCCTCGTATTCTTTTTCAGGAATAGAGTCATAGGTAATCGCTCCACCAACTTGGAAGGAGTAGGTTTTGGTTTTTTGATTGATAAAGAGACTTCTTATTAATACGTTGAAGTCAAAGGATGTTTCACCGCAAAAATACCCAGCCGCACCAGAAAAAGCACCACGCCTCGTCTGTTCATACTTCTCGATGAGCTCCATCACTTTCACTTTCGGGGCACCCGTCATGCTACCCATTGGGAATGCCTTTTCAATTACCTCAATGGCATCGGCATCTTCTCGTTTTTCGGCAGTGACGGTCGAAATCATTTGGTGTACTTGTTTGAAGGAATAGATGCCAAACATCTCCTCAACCTTTACGGTGCCTGTTCTTGCAGTTCTCGCCAAATCGTTTCGAACGAGGTCCACAATCATCATGTTTTCGGCCAATTCTTTAGTGTCGTTCCTCAAATCTGTCTTTAGACGAATGTCTTCATTGGCATTATCACTACGGTGGCGTGTCCCTTTAATCGGTTGAGAAACTATGGTTTCACCATTTTGCTTCATGAATCGTTCTGGAGAAGCTGAGATAATATAATGATCATTGAACTTTTGGAGACAAGAAAATGGGTTGGGGGAGATATGATTTAATGTTTGATACAGACTAATTGGATTGAAGGAATCGAACTTACCATGAAACTCTTGACAATAGTTGATTTCATAGCAGTCTCCTTCTTCTATGTGTTGCCGTAGCTTGTCAATATTGGCGAGGTAGTCTATTTTATCTACCGAGTTTACGGGTTGACCAAACGCATTGGGCAAGTTGACTATATCTACGTTTAGAATTTCGCTGAGTAAGTTTAGGTCATTAGTTCTTACTTCAGTGTAATCATCATGGAAGAGTAGCAGGTGTTCGGGGTTGAAAAACTGAATATCAGGAAACTCCAAATTATCCTTATTACTGCTTTCTAAGTTTTCGACTTCGTTTTTTAGGTCATAGCCCAAATAGCCCACTATCCAATCATTGGCATAATTGCCTTTTGTGATCTTGTTCTGGAAAGCTCTTAGCTCACTGAAAACTGTGCCCTTGTGAAAAACTAATTGCTCCCGTGCACCAATAGCTAGGGCGTGCAAGAAACCGTCATGCGGGTAGGGAATATCATTAGCATTATAATAAGCAAAATGAGATTTAGTATTCGCCCACGTCAATGCTTTTTTGATAAAAGACTCTTGGCTTTCGCCCTCGTACGGAAAGTGGACTTTGGTCATTTTGTGATGCAAATTAGCAGAAAGCCTCGGGCATAAAAAAGCCCCGAGTAGAGATACCCGAGGCTTAGTTTATGTTCTAAAAAGCTTACTCCATTGATTTTTGAGTACCAGCTTCAAGCTCGAAGCCTACATTTACGGTATTGTAAATGAAGTCGTCTTTCAATTTTTCCGCTAAAGAGGCTCTTTCTTTAAATTTTAAACCCCATTCTGTTCTGTCAATGTTAAAGTTTGCGATGGCCTTTACAGCACCGTTTTCCAACGAGACAGATGCAGGGAAAGAGATGTTTTTTGTTGTGCCACGCATAGTTAAGTTACCTGATATGATGTGCGTAGGATTTTCAACCATTACATCTGAAAGTGAAGCAGGAGTATAGTCAGTCGTTGGCTCGTCTAAGTCTGCTACAAGGTTGCTTGAATTGAAGGCCTCTGCTCCAGTGATTTCGAAAGATGCTGTTGGGAAGTTTTCAGCTTCAAAGAAATCGGCAGACATTAAGTGGCCTCTGAGTTTGGCATTCCACTCTGAGTCAGCTGGTAAGTCCAAAACTACCAATGATGTGATATCAATGTTAAAGTTTCCACCAACAACGGCATTATCTTTAACCAATACTTCGCCTCCAGTGATACCAATTGTTCCATTATGCTTTCCTGCAGGTTTAGAACCGATCCAAGTCACTTGACTATTGTCAGTGTTTACTTTAATAGCTTTAGCCTCATTGCTACTGGCAACGGCTTTGGCATCTGAAGTCTCAACTGTGCTGCCTTTTGGCCCACAGGCCCAAAAAATACTCGTCAATAGTAGTAGACCGAGTGTAGATTTTAAATTTTTCATTTTTGTCAATTTGTAGGGTAATTTTCTTTTCTTTAGTTCAACACCTGAACTAACTAAATGTGAAGTGTTTTGTTTGATAATAAAGGAAGAACTTGAAAGGTTTTAAAAAAGTTCAGTGTATATACATATAAATTATTATGGCTGTAATCAAGAGTGTAAAAGGTGTTAGTCCAAAAATAGCTGACACCTGTTGGTTGGCTGAGAATGCTACTGTTGTAGGTGATGTCACACTCGCTGAGAATTGTAGTGTTTGGTTTAATGCAGTGATAAGGGGAGATGTGTGTTCAATTGAAATTGGAGAAAATTGCAATATTCAGGACGGTGCCGTGATTCATGGTACTTTGAATCACTCAAAAACTGTTTTTGGAAAGAACGTTTCGGTTGGTCATAATGCCATCGTACATGGCTGTGTTGTGGAAGATAGCGTGTTGATTGGAATGGGAGCAGTGGTGATGGACAATGCTGTCATTAAGACAGGATCGATGATTGCGGCTGGTGCGGTAGTCTTGGCCAATACTGTGGTAGAAGCTAATTCCCTTTACGCAGGGACTCCCGCTAAAAAGATTAAAGACATAGATGATAATCTAAGGCAAGTCATTGACCGAACGCCCGGAAATTATATAATGTATACATCTTGGATTGATGATTAGTGAGCTACTACACTTTTTTATAAATTGAAATATGATTCAGAAACCCTTCCCATCAGAATACAATTCTTTTTATCAGCCATACATTGGTAGAATCGGAGATCAGGATTTACTGACAAGCTTAAAGGAACAGCTTGATGTAGTTGTTGCTTTTTTTAGTGCTATTTCAGAAGACAAGGAAAACTATCGTTATGCTGAAGGTAAATGGTCGATAAAAGAAGTACTCAATCACTTGAATGATACAGAACGTGTTTTCGCCTATCGAGCCTTGAATATAGCACGTGGAGATCAACAAGAATTACCTGGAATGGATCAAGATGTTTATCAGGAGCATAGTAGAACAGAAGGAAGAAGCCTTTCATCCTTAATCGAAGAATTTAGGGCCATTCGGTTGGCTAATATTGCCTTGTTTGAGCCAATGACAGAAGAAGATGGCCTAAAGAGTGCAATTGCCAGTGGTTCTTTGGTAACGGTAAGAGCGTTGGCCGCAATGATTGTGGGTCATTACATGCATCATATTGAGGTTGTCAAAACAAAATATTTATAATGTTTATTGTTGATCCACATAGAGAGTACGCTAAGCAAACAGAGTCTCGAGTAGTTATACGCTTTCAAGACTGCGACCCCTTAAGGCACCTTAACAATGCCAAGTACCTCGACTACTTTTTTAATGCCAGAGAAGATCAAGTGCCGAAACTCTACGGAGTTGAGATTATGGATTTGATTAAGTCTTACGAGGCTTTTTGGGTAGTTTACAATCATCATATAGCATATTTGAAGCCGGCTAACCTAGGAGAGTGGGTCAGGATAATTACTCGCCTGGTATGGTTTGATGACAATACCATTGTGGTTGAGTATCTAATGCTCGATGATTATAAAAGTCACTTAAAGACTTTAATGTGGACTACTTTCAAGTATGTGGGTATGAATACCAGCAGAACGATCGTACATTCGGACGAAGTCAAAGCCTACTTAACGGCAATGCAGTTTGGAGGAGTGAATTATGATCCAACTCTGTTTAATGATAGGGTTAAAGAAGTGAAACAACTCATCCAAACTGATGTTTTATAAAGAATACTTAAGCGAATTGCGCACTAAACAATTTTTAAGAAAGAATTATGATGATGAATGATGGATTTGATCCCAAAGAAATAGCCAAAATGAAAGCTGAAATTGGTCAGGATCAATCTTACTTAGTGATTGAATCTGAAGACAATTCGGATGATTTTATGAATTTCTATTTTGTTGGCAACTACGAAGGTAAAGAAGTCATTTGCGATGCCGCTATTTACACACTTAGACTTCAACACAGTAGCGAAATTCATGAATTAGCTGAACACAAAGTGGCTCAGAAATTTCCAAATTATCAATCAATCTCTTACCAAGAAGATGAAAATGGCGATATCGCACCTTTGACGGATTTGGAAGAAGAGATCGGTTTATACCTAACAGAAGTCATGGACGAATTGGAAGAGGAAGAAGCCGTGAAAGTTAAAGAACATGTAGATATAGACGAGAACTCTGATTTTGGACTTGGCCTTGATGTCGGTTTACATGTAGACGCCATTACACCCCAAGTGATAGAGAAATTTATCAAAGATTTTAATCAGGATACACTAAAGCTAGATAAGACCTCATACTCTTTCCAGTTCGATCCGGACGAAGACGAATAGGGCTTATCGACTACGAAACTGGAGGCAGCCAAATCATTGGCTGTCTTTTTTATGACTGGAGGATATCTGCATAAAGATGATTCAGCTCATCGCCATGCTGACTAAAGGTAATTTATGATCATAGGACGCTGATAACTTTCGGCAGGGTATAAAAAATTAAAACATCTTTGGGGAGTTTTCGCTTTTAGGCTAAAAGCCCTTATGCTCAAGATTGCTTGGTCAGAAATTTACGCTCATCCATTGCCACGGAATCATCGATTCCCGATGGAGAAATACAATCTTTTGCCAGAGCAATTGCTTTACGAGGGAACCGTTGATCAAGAAAATTTCTTTGCACCACAGCCGTTGACAGAACGAGAGATATTGAGAACCCATAATGCGGATTATTGGCAAAACCTTAAAGAGCAGAACCTAAGTAGGCAAGAGGAGAGGCGAACTGGTTTTCCACTTTCAAAAGAACTGATAGACCGCGAGGTAATCATTATGAACGGAAGTATGCAATGTGCGCTCTATGCTCTAGAGTATGGCGTAGCGATGAACATTGCCGGTGGTACACATCATGCCTTTACTGATAGAGGAGAAGGCTTTTGCTTACTGAATGACATTGCCATTTCAGCACATCATCTCTTAGACCATGGCTTTGTGAATAAAGTGCTGGTAGTAGATTTGGATGTTCACCAAGGTAATGGCACGGCTCAGATATTTGCTAGCGAGGAACGTGTATTCACCTTCAGCATGCATGGCCAGTCGAATTATCCTATGCACAAAGAGAAGTCAGACCTAGATGTAGGGCTGTTAGATGGAACGGAAGATCAAGCCTATTTAAAGTTGCTCGAACGTCACTTAAATAAGGTTTTTGACAGTTTCCAGCCAGATTTTATTTGTTTTCAGTCCGGGGTCGATGTTTTGGCTACCGACAAATTGGGCCGGTTAGGAATGACACTAGACGGATGTAAAGCCAGAGATCGCTTTGTGTTAGATTTATGTTATAGGAATAAGATCCCAATCATGGTATGCATGGGAGGAGGCTACTCTGAGAAGATTGCTCACATTGTGGAAGCACACGCCAATACCTATCGACTGGCACAGGAGATATACTTTTAGATTTGTGCTTGATCGGCATAAATGAATGCTCTGTTATTTGTCCAGCGATCACACTCTTAAAAGACAACTAGCCTTTCTAGTTTCATTTTATTTAATTTGTGCTTGGCTGGTTGTAAAACCTAATCAGATGCAGTTTAACTATCTGTGTCTCCGATAAATAGTATTTAATTCGACATATCTAATGTACAAACGCGTTGCGGTAATTTCCTCATTGATTTTTTTCATCTGCTTTGCATTGCCGGCACAGAAACTAGCACATATTCGAATAGAAGGAATTAACTCTTCTTATGATGAGCATAGCCCAATGTTGAGTCCAGATGGCCAAACGCTTTATTTTACACGGGCCGGACACCCAGCGAATGTGGGAGGTGTTTTGGATGAAGGTGACATATGGATTAGCCGAAAGACCGATAATGGCTGGTCGCAACCGATGCACGCTGGAAGTGATATTAACCACCCAGGTTTGAATGGTGTTGTCGGCTTTAGTGCAGATGGCCAGCGCATGTACTTGTTGAACTTCTTTGATCCAGAAGGCAGAGGCATTAGTAAACTTCAAAATGGTATTTCAGTTTCGTCCATGAAAGACGGACAGTGGCAGGTGCCGAAAAAGCTACCTATAAAATTCTTCTCTAATGAATCTGCCCATATTAGTGCTACCGTTTCTAGAGATGAAAAAGTAATCATTATGGCGATACAGTCTTATGAAACCGAAGGTAATGAGGATTTTTATGTGTCAATCAGGGATGAGAATGGTGATTGGGCACAACCAAAAAACATAGGAAATACACTTAATACATACGCCCAAGAATGGGCACCTTTTCTTTCTGATGATATGAAGTCATTATATTTTACCTCTAATGGTCATGGTGGTGAAGGAGGGCGTGATGTATTTATGAGTACGCGTCAAAATGATACATCATGGATCGATTGGTCAGCCCCGAAGAACCTAGGCAGTGAGTTGAATACTGTAGGATCAGAGCAAGGCTTGTCTTTTATCAGCGGAGATAAAATCGCCTATTTTTCTTCTACCCAAAATAGTGAAGGTTTCGGTGATATTTTCGCCTACTCGATGCCAGAGAATATTCCTGACTTACCAGCAGTGGAGGTTGAGTCAGTTGTTGCACAATCAGAAGAAGAGAAACCTGTAGAGCAACCTAAGGAAGAAGTTAAAACCTTGACTAAAGCAACCACACCAATGGAAGTGCCTAAAAAGCGAATCTTAATGACTTTTGAGGTGCTAGATAGCCGAACCGAAGCGGTGGTTGATGCCGAAGTTGTATTGACTTATAATGGCGAGGAAAGAATTATTAAGACTGCTGACATGCCATCCGATGCCAAGCGATTTGAATTGACTTTGGCAGAAGGTACGGACCTGAAAGTGTCTATTGAGCTAGATGGTTATTTGAAGTATCAAAAGCTTTTCAAAGCGGGTAAGGCTTCTGCAAATGACCAAGGAGGTGTTCAAAGGCTTTTGTTAACTAGAGAGGAAGTTGGTACTACAGTTGAAATTGAAAATATTTTATTTAATCGTGCAAGAGCCTCTTTTGCCAACCCGGAAGTGGCCACCCGTCAAATCGATGAATTAGTTCAACTGATGAAAGATAATCCGGGAATGGCCATTCGCTTAGAAGGCCATACGGATAACCGAGGAGACGAGAAACTGCTACAGCAATTATCAGAAGAACGGGTAAAGACTGTCAGAGAGTACATCTTATCAAAGGGTATAGATGGAAGCAGAATCGAGTATATCGGTTATGGCGGAACAAAACCTTTGAGCGATAACAAAAGTCCTGAAGGAATCGAGATCAACCGAAGGGTAGAGTTCGTGATTATAAGATAGCGTTTGCTTTTGGGCTAGATGAATTTACTTCACAAGCACAGCCTCTTTTTGTTGCAACAACCTTTATAACATCAGGTCTAGAGCCTAGTTTTCTACAGAGAATGAGTGCTAACGACTAAAAATGGCCTGATGACTGATTAATCAGAAAACGCATCAACCATTTCTTTCAATACACGCGAGGGTTTATTAGTAGCCCTGTCTATCATACACCAATTAGTACTCGACTGAACAATCAGAGTACCAGAGGCTTCATTTGTAATTCTAACTAGGCGATTTGATTTTACCCCTTCGAACGAGTGGACATGCGTTTGCAAGAGTAGTTTATCACCCAGAAAGGCTGGCTTCTTGTACTCAATAAAATGATTCAGGGCTACCCATGCATATTTTTCCAACCAAACTGGATCGCCTTTTAAGTCCCAGTGATGCTTCGCTACATCTTGAATCCATTGTAAATACTGCACGTTGTTGACGTGCTTGAGCTCGTCTAAATGATCTTCAGTAACAGTTATAGACTCTTGATAAATATTTGGGTTGTCCATTGGTTAATAGATAATAGTCCGCTCCTCCTTTTTAATGATGACACCATTTGAGTAGGTCGTTTTGTTAATCCAGTTACTCATTTCGTCATATTCATAAAAAGTTGTAAACCTATCTACGTAAGTACCTCTAAGGGTTCGGCTTTCATATTCCACCAAGTCCCCATAGAGATAAAGTTCTTTAAAACGTGATCGATAATTCACCGTATCGCCATTTTGAAAAAAACCTCTAACCAAGACCTTAAGTGAATCTTTTTCTACTTTCAAGTGCCTTTCATTCGGAACACCATCAAAACGATAAAAAGTTGTTTGCTCAACAAGCGAATCAGGATAATAAACGTAATCAGTTCTAGACTCTAATTGGTCAGACCGGTAGTCGTGGCGAGAGATTTTTCGATTGAGATCATCATATACATACTCGATATGGAGTGAGTCAGAGGGTTTTTCTGTACTGTAATAGGCATCATAGAACTCATCGGCAATTAAATCGTGATGCTCATTGTAATGGTATCTCCAGTACCTATTCAGTTTGTCTTTTCCACGATATTCTTCTTTAGCCACTAATTGATGGCGTGAATTGTATTTGAGTACAGATTTTGAGTGAACACGGTCACCGATTCGATAGATAGTTTCAATGGCTTGATACTCATTATCGTGGTATTCATAGGTGATTTTGGGCATGTTTTCTTGAAAGCCAAAACGCTTCTGAGCGATAATGCGACCGTGCTCATCATAGAAATGAGACTTCAAGGTTTCTCCATCAGCCCTGAATTGTACTTCATTGAGTCGTCCACTTTCTAAAATGTAGTGGGGTGTAATCGACTTTCTAATGAGGCGTGCGGAATCCTTATTGTATTCATAAATTTTTATGTAATACTCCTTAGGCTGATTTCTAAGCTCTTTATCTATCCATACCGATTCTACCAGCTCTGATTCGAAGCTAGGTAGCAATTCCTGACCATGGAGTTTTGAAATGGTGAGTAAAAAAAGAAATGCAATTGCGAATCGCATGTTCTAAAGTTAATCAAAACTGATTTACTGAAATAACCGAATCGTAATATTAATAACCTTCTGCGGTATCATCACCTCTTGGGTCAGCACCGGCTTCCAGTTGCCCATTCGGGAGCACTAATATGGCATCTACTCGCCCGATCTTCCCTCTGGCCCTAAGCTTATGCCCCATAGCTTCAAGTTTTGAAACTGTTAAACTATCTAAGGCATTTCTTTCCATTTGGATAACGTCTGGCAACCACTGATGATGAAACCTTGATGCTGCAACGGCTTGCTGCATGGTCATGTCAAAATCAATTACATTGACGATAGTTTGAAAAACTGATGTAATAATAGTGGAACCACCAGGTGTTCCGACAACCATAAAGAGCTTACCATCTTTGGCGACTATAGAGGGTGTCATAGAACTCAACATACGCTTCTCTGGTTGAATGGCATTTGCTTCACCCCCGACTAAGCCATACATGTTTGGAGTACCCGGTTTGGCGCTAAAGTCATCCATTTCATTGTTTAGCAGGAATCCAGCTCCGCCAACAAACACTTTGCTACCCATGCCGCCATTTAGTGTAGTGGTAACAGAAACAGCATTTCCCCAAGGATCTACCACCGACAGGTGAGTGGTTTCTTCACTTTCTTGAGGAGCAGGTGATCCTGCATCAATTTCATCACTCGGTGTAGCTTTTTGAGGATTAAAGGACGCCATTCTGTTTTGAGTATAGTTTCTATCAACTAGGCCTGAAAGCGGTACGTCATAAAAGTCAGGGTCTCCCAAATGAGCCGCTCTATCAGCATAAGCTCTTCTTTCAGCTTCTGCCATTAAATGAATGGCTTCTGTACTATGGAAACCCATTTCACTTAGGTCAAACGGTTCGACTGCATTGAAGAGTTGTGCTAAGGCAATTCCACCGCTGGAAGGAGGAGGCATAGATATGAATTCATAGCCTCTGTAGTTTCCAGTCACTGGCGTTCTCCATTGGGCTTCGTATTTTTCTAAATCTTCTAATGAAATTAGACCATTACCTCTCTGCATTTCAGCAACAATCAATTGGGCAGTTTCACCTTTGTAGAAACCATCTCGACCATTGTCACGAATACGTTCTAATGTTTTGGCAAGGTCTGGCACGCTTACCATATCTCCCTCATTCCATTTCGAGCCTTCTGCTGCCAAGAAGAAGTCAGGCTGTACCGTATTGTATTCAATAAATACTTTTCGATTGCCATTTAATCCAGAAGCTTCTCTTGCTGTTAGTTTCCAGCCATTTGCTGCCAAGTCTATGGCGGGCTGTACTAAGCTGGCCCAATCGAGTTTTCCATACTTCTTGTGGGCGGCTTCTAAGCCAGCAACCGTACCCGGTACACCTGCGGCTAAATGCCCTCGAACACTCGCCATGGAAATGACCTCTCCATTTTCATCTAGGTACATGTCTCGTCTACCTGCTAATGGAGCTTTCTCTCTATAGTCGAGTGTTGCAATTTCACCATTGGCCATTCTGCTTACCATGAAACCACCACCACCAATATTACCCGCTCCCGGGTAAACTACAGCTAGCGCAAATTGGGTGGCAATCGCTGCGTCCACTGCATTTCCTCCTTTTTGCATGATTTCTTGTCCCACTTTGGATGCAAGTGGGTGAGCTGAGACCACCATTGCTTTTTCGGCAATCTTTCCTCTATGCTCATAAGAGACTTCAATTGGAGGTTGACAGGCAAATACCGAAAGTACTAACAATATGGATAGAAATCTTTTCATAATGCTGAGGAGTGGGTGGGGTTAATTTTTACCAATTGTGTTTTCAAAGAGTTTGAAAATTCTCTTGTATTCGTCAGTCCAACTGGATGGTGTCGTAAATCCGTGGTTTTCGACAGGATACAAAGCCATTTCCCAATTGTCCTTACCTAATTCAATCAGTTTTTGAGCTAGCCTCACCACATCTTGAAAATGGACGTTCGTATCTACCATACCATGAGCAATTAATAAGTCGCCCTGTAAGCCATCTGCAAAATAGATCGGGGAGCTTCTCTTGTATGCAATTGGATCTTCTACTGGTGTATTTAGGATGTTAGCCGTATAGCCGTGGTTATAGTGTGCCCAGTCAGTAACAGAGCGAAGCGCTGCACCAGAACTGATCACATCAGGATGTTGAAACATGGCGAAAAGGGTAATGAAACCTCCATAAGAACCTCCATACATGCCAATCCGGTCTGCTGCTACACCATGTTTTTCTTTTAAGTATTTCGCACCATCAATTTGGTCTGAAAGATCTTTTCCACCCATGTGACGGTATATACCAGTTCTCCAATCACGACCATAGCCTGAACTCGCCCGATAGTCAATGTCTAAGACTGTATAGCCTTGAGCCCTTAACAGGTTATTGAACATAAACTCTCTTTGGTATGTGCTCCACCAGTAATGTACATTTTGAAGATAGCCAGCTCCATGTACGAAGATTACACCGGCTCCATTCGGTTGTTCTGGTTTGTATAGCCTAGCATAAACAGTAGCTCCATCTTCTGCCGTAAATGTCACTATTTCAGGCTTGTGCCAATCATATTGTTTAAAGCCTTCTTGAAGACTTTCTGTCAGTTGGGTTCTTTTTGCACCGGGCTTGTTGGCTTGAACGAAGAGCTCATTAGGCCTATCAATGTATGAGTAAAGTACAGCTAAGGTTTTCTCATCAGGAGAAAGTGTCACATCGTTATTACCATCTTCGGTAGTGATCTGAGTAATTTTACCACCCTTCACTGGCATGCTATAGAAGTGTCTAATTCCAGGATGTTTCATGTTAGCAGTGAAGTACCATTTCGAGCCATCCTGGGAAAGGAAAGGGCTGTAAACCTCATAGTTGCCAGATGTCAATTGTGTTTGAACACCATTAGAGAGGTCATGCAGGTACAAATGAGAGTAACCAGATTTTTCGGACTGAAAATAGATGGTTTTATCATCTGGCAAGAAACCAAATGTGCCTGAACCAAACTCACTTCCAATACCAGGGCCGGCAATCCAAGCTTCGTCTCTTTGACGGTCTATTTCTATCAGGTCGCCAGCGTCTGGTATCAGACGCATGATCCAACGGTCCTTGTTATCATGTGAGGCAAAGTGTACGACTGTATATTTACCATCTTTCGACCAAAGAATATCATTTGCAGAAACAAGACGTGGTTTTGCTTCGAATTCTCGATCAGGGTAGTCTTTGACATAATCTGGCAGGTCAGAAATACCGGGCAGTTTTTCAGTATCGAGCATATAATGCTCATCATCGACAATATTATAGATACCTATTTTACTATGCCCTTGCTCTCCACCTACTTTTGACCGAGCGCGTATGTCGGTTGTGTAGCCCGTTTGAGTTACATAATTAGGGACAATAGTATTCTTAGCACCCTTTTCAGGTGAATAGTAAACACTGAAACTCACATATTTACCGTTCGGTGATAATTGAAGGTTTCGGACATTAGGAAGTTTTACTTGACTTCTTCTGCTACCTGCACTCTGCGATTGATTCGCGAATTCGCGGAATCTATTTCTATTTCGTGGTCGATTTCGCTGCTCTTTTAAAATGCTAGAGGTTTCTATTTGATCCCCTCTCAGCCAGCTGTCTTGATCTCGGTTACCACTATTTTGGTTAGCTGTTCTTCTAGCGGAAGATTCTTCATCCGTTTCTATGCTAATATTAGTCAGCTGTGTAATTAAACCGGTTTTAGTATTTACGGAGAAGAGGTTATTGTCAGATACAAAAGTGATAATATCTCTTGTGTGAAACTTGGGGCTGCTTTCTCGTGCATTAGTCGCAGTGATTTGAGTTTCTACTTTGGACTTTACGTCCATGGTATAAACGTCTCCGCCCTTAACGAATACGATTTGGCTTTCATTGTCATTAAACAAATATGACGAAGGCCAACCTTCATTCCTCTCATCATCTTTTTCGGCCTCACCACCATTCTTATTGATTTTATAAGTAGTGGCATTCCCTGAGTCTTCGGGGTTCCAGTTAAAGAAGATGTTCTTACTGTCCTTAGACCAACTGACTCGTGATGGAGGAGTACCCACGAATTTAGACTGAGACTGCATGATTTCCTCGACTGTAAGTTCAGTAAGAGGCTTGGTCTGAGCAAAAGAGATGGTTACCCAGAGAGTGACTGTTAGAGATAAGAGAATCTTACGCATATTTTTTTCTGAATTATTCTCTCAAACATAAATAAAAACGGCATGAAAATAATTGCAATTCGTATGGATGGTTGAGATATATCCTTTCCCCATTTGGGAATTTATTTTTTCAATATGGGAGAAAGTTGACTGATGATATCACATTAAGATGCCTGCTTAAATCGAAATAGCTCGATTAAGGGCAATAATTCCCCATTTGTCTGTTTTGGTACGCTTTGGGTAAAGGGTAAATCAAAGACATGTAGATGAAGAGGCAGCTATTAGTAGTAGATGATGATCAAAGCACAAGAAGGTTGTTGGAGTTTCTTTTGGAGCCTTACTATAAGGTGGCTTGCGTAAACAATGGGAGTGAGGCTTTAAATTGGCTTAGAGAAGGAAATGATGTAGATGTCATAATAACAGATTATGAAATGCCTGTGATGAATGGGGTCGAGTTATTGGGGGAAATGAAAAGATGTTCGCGTTTTCAAGGTATACCCGTGATCGTAATCTCAAGTCAAAAGATGGATGATCTTTTTATAAAGTTTGATCCTTTGGATGTTAGTGCATTTCTAAAAAAACCTGTTGAGCCTCAGACCCTTTTTTGGCGCGTAGAAGAAAGCTTAAGTCGGCAAGCCTGTTACTAAACGTCTTCCATTTCTTTTAAATAACGGTATATACTAGACTTACCGATATCTAATTTATCGGCCACCAGTAGCACGTTGTTATCATATTTATCTAGAAAGTGCTTTATGATTTTAAACGTGTAATCACGCAATGTCATTTCTTCCAGCAAGAATTGGCCTTCTTTCTGAAGTGCATTAAAGGTGATGTCTTCAGCTTCAATGGCGTTATCGTCACACATTACGGCCGCTAACTCTATAATTGACTTAAGCTCCCTAACATTACCAGGGAAAGGGTAATTCATAAGCTTAGACTGTGCCTCCTTACTCAACTTTACATTACCCATCTTATTCTCCTTGGCAAAACTGTTGAGAAAATGAGTTGCGATAAGCAAAATGTCTTTTCCACGATCTCTCAAAGGCGGGAGTTCGATCGGAATACCCAATAGGCGATAGTACAGGTCTTCTCTGAAATTGCCTGCTTTTACTTCCTCGGCTAAATTTCTGTGTGTTGCGACAATTACGCGCGTTTCAAATTTCACTACCTCATTGCCGCCAATTCTAGTTACCTCTCTCTCTTGCAGCGCACGTAAAAGTTTGGCCTGAAGGCTAATGTCCATTTCGCCAATCTCATCGAGGAAGATTGTACCTGTGTTGGCCTCTTCAAACTTTCCTTTACGTCTAGCTAGCGCGCCAGTAAAGGCACCTTTTTCATGGCCGAAAAGTTCGCTTTCAATCAAGTTTTCCGGAATTCCCGCAATGTTCACTGCCACAAAGGGCTTGTTTTTTCTGTCTGAATTGTAGTGAATGGCTTTTGCTACCACTTCTTTTCCAGTACCCGTTTCTCCGGTAATCGAAACAGTAATATTAGTTTTTACTGCCTTAGCCAGTAATCTGAAGATCTTCTGAATGGCAGGGCTTTCGCCAATAATGCTATTGTCGAACTCGTATTTTTGACCAACTTCTTCTCTCAGGTGAATGACCTCTTTTGTCAGCGAGTCATGCTTCTTTGCATTGTTGAGAGAGTTGAGCAGGCGATCTCTGGTTTCATTGTCTTTGGTGATGTAGTCATAGGCACCGTGCTTAAGCAATTCAACTGCCGTATTTATACTCTCTTGAGATGATACTACAATGACGGGAATGTCAGCATTGTATGCCTTGATTGATTTTAATACTTCTTCTCCAGTGGTATCAGGAAGGGAATAATCAAGTGTAATAATGGCGGGATTTTCATGCAGGTGATCCAAAACGTCTTTGCCAGTAGAGAAAGTCTTAACCACATGATCTGGGTTCAACTCTGCTACATATTGAAGTAGTTTTAAATAAACGGGATCGTCTTCTACTACAAAAATCTTTACTGGTTCAGGAATGTATTCCATCTATAACAATTGATTGAGAACTAGCGGGTGAAGATATCAATAATTACATGTTTTAAAAAGGACATCAGAGACGGACTCAAGCGTTTTTCGTTATTTTAAGGCTCATATTTAATTCATGTCTATCCAAACACTATCTACCGAAGACCTCAGGTCTCTGACGCGTACCCGAAAGGGGGAAACAAAGATTGGTGAGTGCGTTCAGTCACTTTTTTCCTTTGACTCTAAAGCGTTAGGAGAAGTGATCAAAGAAGGTGGTAAGTTCTGCCTTCTGGGTATTCCCGAATGTATCGGTGTTTTGGGTAACCAAGGTAACGCAGGAACAGAAAATGCATGGAGTGCTTTTTTATCATCCTTTTTGAATATCCAGAGTAATCGTTTCTTATCAGGCAATGAATTTGTAGTTGCCGGTCAAATGGAAATAAGTGATTTACAGGCGCAAGCGATGGAGATCAATGAGGAATCAGACTATTTTCTTCAAAAGATGCATGTGCTTTGCGAAGCGTTAGATGCCAGGGTGACACCCATCATAGAAACTATCGTAAAGTCAGGATTAATTCCAATAGTTATTGGAGGAGGGCATAACAATGCCTATCCCATTATAAAGGGAGTTGCACAGGCGATGGGCCGAAAAAGAGGTATTCACGCAATTAATCTCGATGCACATGCTGATTACAGAGGTTTAGAAGGTAGACATAGCGGAAATGGCTTTTCTTATGCCAAGCAAGGTAAGTTCTTGGATAAGTATTTTGTTTTTGGCCTGCACCAATCTTATAACGGGGAGCAAATGCTCAAAGCCTTGGATGCGGCTCAAAACGTTCGGTATCACTTTTTAGAGGATATTGAATACCTCGATAAGGATTTATCTGAAGCCTTAGGCTTCGTCTTCGATGAACATGTTCCATGCGGAATTGAATTGGATATGGATGCCATTAGACTGATGCCGAGTAGTGCCATTTCACCCTCTGGGTTTTCTTTGGAACAGGCCAGGCAGTTTGTAAGAAAATCGTCAGGCACACTTAAAACGGCTTATCTTCACTTGCCTGAAGCAGCACCTAAGTCGCACCTTGAGCAAACCTTGGTTGGGAAGTCATTGACTTACTTAGTGACAGATTTTGTAAAGGCTCAGAAACAAAAAAGCCCGAAGTAAAACTTCAGGCTTTCATTTCATTGGGGAAGACTTACGCTTCTATGATCACAATCTTTTCAATCTTATCGCCCTGTTTGATTTCATCAACGATGTCGACACCTTCGACAACTTTGCCGAAACAAGTATGATTTCTATCCAGATGGGCCGTGTTATTTCTGCTGTGGCAAATAAAGAATTGGGATCCTCCGGTGTTTCTGCCTGCATGTGCCATGGAAAGAACTCCTCTATCATGGTATTGGTTTTCTCCGTCTAGTTCGCAATCAATAGCGTAACCCGGACCACCGTTGCCAATTCCGTTTGGACAACCGCCTTGGATTACAAAATCAGGAAGTACTCTGTGAAAGTTCAGGCCATCGTAATATCCCTTTTTTGAAAGGTCAACAAAGTTTTTCACGGTATTGGGAGCGTCCTTTTCGTAAAACTCCACTTTCATTAAACCTTTTTCAGTATGGATTTCTGCTGTCATTTTAATTTTGTTATTTGACACAAAAGTAACCCTTTCAATAGAATGTTCAGACTATCCAAGCAACAGAAAATTAAGTTGATGAACTTTTACCCACCTTATCTTGGTGCGGGGATTCGTGTAAAGAGCATCAGCCCGGATTTTATGCGCGCTGAAATTGAGATGAAACTAAGGTGGTGGAATAAGAACTTGGTCGGCACTCATTTCGGGGGCTCGTTGATGTCTATGTCAGACCCTTTTTACATGCTGTTGCTAATTCAAAACTTAGGGCGAGATTATATCGTTTGGGATAAAGCCTCAAGTATTAAATTCAGAAAACCGGGTACAGGAAAAGTGACTTGTGTCTTTGAGATCAACCAAGAGTTTGTGGATCAGATCAAGTCGGATGTCGCCAAATCCAGTAAGAAAGACTATGTGTTACCCTTGTTGATTACAAACGAAAAAGGGGAGACTGTCTGCGAATTGGAGAAGACGATCTATGTTAGAAAAAAATGAGTGACTATTTAAAGTGATATAAGAAAATGAATTCTCCTGTAAAGGCAGGCTTTGGGTTATCCTTAATCTCTAGCTTTACATTCAACTGGCACTTGGTAATTCCTCTAAGGTCAGCAAGCGCACTTAGTTTAACCCTAAGTCTCACTTCATGATCAACTAAAACAGGTTGATTGAATTTCAACTTCTCAATGCCATAGTTGATCATCATTTTGATATTATTGATCTCGGCAATCTGTTCCCAAAGGTAGGGTAGAAGAGAAACAGTGAGATATCCGTGGGCTATAGTGCTACCAAAGCCACCTTCATTAGTCGCACGTTCAGTGTCTAAATGAATCCACTGGTGATCAATAGTTGCATCGGCAAATGCATTGATACGTTGTTGATCAATCTTTAAAAAATCAGAAACGCCCAGTTCTTTGCCAATGTACTGTTCGAATTCTGCATGACTTCCAATTACTACCTTAGCCATTTCCTTGTGTTATTAATACTCAAAGTTAAATCTAAAAATCTAAAGTCAATTGATGACCTTCTTTTATCTGTTTTTCTTCTTGTTTGTCGTAGAAGTTTGAACAGGTTATACCTAGCAACCTAACTCCCGAAGGGTATTCTTGCCAATTGATTTGTTCTAAAAGGTCAAAAGATAGTGTAACCAATTGATCAAGTGTACGAATTTCTTTGGTAAGTGAGTGGCTTCTTGTGATTTGTGAAAAATCTTTGAATTTGACTTTCAGTGTAATCGTTTTTCCAAAGGTATTTGCCTTTTGGAGTCGTTTCAACACTGTTACGGCAATGGGCTCTAAGGCTAGTTTCATGTCCGCGAGCTCAATGAGGTCGTATTCGAAAGTGTTTTCTGCCCCTAATGACTTCCTGATGCGGTTTGGGTTGACCGGTCTGTCGTCATTACCTCTCACTATCTCATAGTAAAACCCACCAGATTTGCCAAAGTTCATTTTGAGATCCTCTTTAGACCAAGCCTTTAAGTCCTTTCCGGAATTAATGCCCAAGTCCTTCATTTTTTTGGCTGTGACCTTACCAACACCAAAGAATTTTTCTATCGGCAATTGTTCTAGAAAGGTCTCTGTTTTTTCAGGGCCCACCAGAGTAATGCCGTTTGGTTTGTTGTAGTCACTGGCAATTTTGGCAATGAATTTATTGGTAGATATCCCGGCAGAGGCGGTTAAGCCAGTTTTTTCTTTTATATCTGATCTAATTGCCTTAGCGATTAAAGTGGCCGATTGAATTCCCTTTTTGTTTTGCGTCACATCTAAATAAGCCTCATCAAGAGAGAGCGGTTCTATTAAGTCTGTGTACCGATGAAATACCTCACGAATTTGGTTAGAGACTTCCTTATATCTTTCAAACCTTGGTTTAACGAAAATGATATTAGGACATTTTTGATAAGCGATTGAGGAGGGCATGGCCGAGCGTACACCAAACTTTCTTGCCTCATAACTGGCTGCGGCTACAACACCTCTTTCTTTACTTCCGCCAACGGCCACTGGTTTCCCTCTGAGTGCTGGGTTGTCATATTGCTCAACGGAAGCATAGAATGCATCCATATCGATGTGAATTATTTTGCGATGACTTTCCAATGGTTTTTTAAACAAGGATACCGAAATTTAGCAGGGAATTGCTGAAATTTGAGTGTCGAAGATATGAAACGTAAGAAGAAAATTTTTGTGATAGTGGCTGTATTGTTTTTTATAGCTACCATTATTATTGGATATGACATCTCTACGAAAACGTCATTCCCTGGATCTAAGAAGTATTTAAAGGAATCTATAGCGCCTTCTGAAAAAGAGGTAAAAGATTCGTTAAAAACTGAAACAAAGTAGTTGGTATTCGACTTTAAGAAAATAAAAATCAAAGTGAGTAAGCCAGGAAAAAAAATAGATGTAGAGCAAATTGATATGGAGAAGATGGCCGAAATGACCACTCCGAATCCAGGTACTCTCGAGTTTCCTCATAGTGTGGGTGCTGCCATGATTAAGCCGGAAGATAAAGGTAAAATCAAAGGCCGCTCTCTATCGGCAATGTATGAGCAGACTGACATGGATATGAAGCAAATCTATGATCAGATGCAGCTATTGGCTACTCAGGCTAAGACCATTAAGAATAGGGTGGATGTATCAGAACGAATCTACCAAGCCCAAATGTCATTTCAGCCTTTGATTGGTAAAGTGTATCACTTGTACATGAAGAGTGACCAAACAGATACATTATCGCTTATTGGTCCTAAGGAGTGGGGAAGATCGAAACCTTTCGATAAGTTTATTGCGACCGTTAAACTGTTAGCGGATCATACTTGGGATATTCTAGAAAAGGGTGATGGGGAAATCTAACACCTGAAAAAAAAATGTCCTGTCTATGATTAAAATCACGAACAGGACTTGATAAGTTTCGATTAAAAAGTAGAGTGTTGTTAATACTGGAACTAAGGTAAGGAAATTATTTTATTCTTGTTGATTCAATGTTTCTAAGAAAACAGTCCATTTACTTCAAGATCAACCTTTTCAAGAATATAAGCCTCATCCTCAACGTTTTTCACAAAGTCCATTTCGTTTACATCAATCACCAACAACTTACCTAAATCGTAATTGCTGATCCAATCGTTATAGTGTTGATTCAAGTTTTTTAGGTATTCAATACTAATTAGCTCTTCATAGTCACGGCCTCTTTTTTGAATGTTAGCCACCAATCGCGGTATGTCTGCTTTTAGATAAATCAGCAAGTCAGGGGGCTGTACATGTTTGATCATTGACTTGAATAGCTCAAGGTAGTTCTGATAGTCTCTTTCTAGGATATAGCCAGACTTGTATAGGTTCGCAGCAAAGATGTAACAGTCTTCGTAGATGGTCCTGTCTTGTATGGTGCCGTTTTTTGACTCGCGTATTTTTGATACTTGATTAAATCGGCTATTGAGAAAGTAGACCTGTAGGTGAAAAGACCATCGAGACATGTCCTCATAAAAATCTTTCAAATAAGGGTTGTCTTCAACTGATTCTAGTTGCACATCCCAATTGTACTGTTTGCCTAGTTTTTTGGCGAGGGTGGTTTTACCTGACCCAATATTTCCTGCTATTGCTACGTGCATCGACTATTCTAAATTCGGAAGGCAAGTTATATCATGTCAGGAGTTTTGAGAAGAAACTCCATAAAAAAAGCCTGACGAACAGACCTTTTTTATTAACACCCAATAAATATGATTCGATAAGAATCATGATAAATATATAATCGTCATTTGTCTTTATGATAAAGCAAAGATTAACAAAGTGTTATGATGCTAAAAGGTAGCTCTGAGCGATAACACAGCATTAAACCCTGGAGCACTAATACCTGATGAATAAGGTCTGTAATGTGTGTCTAGTAAGTTTTCTAAGTTCAGATTAATTGTGAGTTTGTCATTTAATCGATAAGAGTTATTGATGTTAAATACCATCCACGGCAAAGCACCATCGGCTGTATAAAACTCTGGCTTGTTTTGTTCAGAAGGGGCAAGGTCTTCAAAAGCAAAACCACCACTATACCTAACCATATAACTAGAGGTAAACTTTTGTTGCTTCAGGTTAAGACTCGTCTCGCCAAATATTGGAGTAACATGTCTCAGTGGTAGGTTCTCTATGGTGTCTTCCCCTTCAGTGTAAGTAATGCTGCTGCGCAGTGTAATGTTCTTATAGATTTCTGCCGAAAGGTTGAGACTCAAACCCCAAATGAAAGCTTCGCCTACATTTACCTCGGCAAACACATCACTCAGTGTTCCATCATAAGTAATTTGCGACTGTCCATCAAAGGTAAATGGTCTTCTGACCAAGGCATTTCTCAAAAAGGAGAAGTAGTTCACAAACTCCACCTTTAACTTATTTACCTGCCGACTTATACCGTACTCTACATTGTAACTCGTCTCCGGCTTCAAGTCTGGATTAGGCACTATGACTGTTCCAGGTTCTGAATCGAACACTTTTCCCGCATCATCAACATTTGGTGCCCTAAACCCACTTGACAGCATGGTGTTAAATTTCCAGCCTTGGCTAGGTAGGTAAACTAAACCGAGGTTACCCGTTAAACCGCCATTTGCAATTGAAATTTCGTCAAATGGAAAGTCAAAGAAGGTATTGTCGTCAAATTGAGCGTTCAGCTTTACATAGCTATAGCGAAGGCCAGAATTAAAGATTAGAAGGTCGCCTAAGTGATTTTTTGTACTGACGTAGGCAGCAAAAGAGTTATAATCACTGCCACCATCAGGGTATCGCGTGCTCGTTGGATTTTGTTCGTTCGTGTCAATATTGGTTGTAAATGCACTTGAGTTTACAAGGTTATTGATCGCTTCAAGTCCGTAATAAAGCTCACCATGTAGACCGAAAACCTTCTCGAAATCAAGGTTAAAGGAGAGAACATCTACTTCTTCAGTTCTACTTCTCAAAGTATTTCTAGCAAACCTTCGATCATTTCGGCTTTCTTCAATCCTTTGAAAGGCCGTTGTCATTTTCATTTGATCAAAGATTTTGTTCGGATAAAAAAAGCGAGTCTGTAGTGCATGCATCTGCCAGGCCTGTGGACCATAGTACCATTCTGCGTTTCTCAAACTTCCATTCTCTCTTAGTGTTAGTCTGTCGTAACGGGGTATGTCTGATGAGTTGGAATAGTGAAAGGCGTAAGTGAAATCCGAGAATGAACCAAGCCTCCATCTGAATTTCTGAAGTAAGTTGTATTGATCATAGCCAGAGCCAACCTGACGATTAACATTGTCGTTTTGAACAATCACATCTACACCGTTAATGCGCTTTACGTATTCGAATCGCTTTCCAAAATCAGGGAACTCATCAGTTCTATTAGCACCAGTTCTTAAGTCTCCAAAATTGCTGAAGGTAAAGCTCGTCAGCGAGGAGAATTTGGGCTGATTAATTTCGAACTGCACATTGCTAGTACTGGCCTTGGCTGCTGAGGCGTACCTTACGAAAGCCGACCCCTTGAAACCTAAGCCATTATTAGAGAAACTTGGTGTCTTGGTATGAAAATCCATAACGCCACCCAGCGCATCACTTCCATAGATTACAGAGCTTGGTCCAAATACCACTTCGGCACCTTGAAGGTTGTTGGGGTCCAGGGTAATAACATTCTGTAGGTTGCCACTCCGATAAATGGCATTGTTCATTCTCACTCCATCGATAACAATTAAAACTGAATTGGCTGAAAAACCCCGAATCATAGGACTGCCACCGCCTAACTGACTTTTTTGTATAAAGACTTGTCCGTTCATACTTAAGATATCAGCAGCCGTTGCAGGCTCAGCTAGGGCGATTTCTTCTGCTTCAAACTCTACGATTTGCTGTGGAATTTCAACCTTATTTTGTTCCCACTTATTAGCTGAGACCACTACATCGTCCATTTGATAGAACTCTTCAACTAGGGAGATAGTGAAGTTTAATTGTCTTAGATCAGCATACTTTATTTCTCTTGGTCGGAAAGATGGGTGTCTGATAAGTAGTGTGCTTGACTCTGAAAAACCTTTTAGGTTGGCGGTGCCATTGGCACCAGTGATAGCACCTCTATTAGAATCTTTCTCTTGAATTGTCGCCTCACTTATAGGCTTATTATCCGCTCGATTTACGACTTTTATGGTCTGACCAGAAAGCGAGACAGCAGTTGCCAGAATAATGACCAATCCCCAAAAAAATCTCCAACTCAAAGCTTCCCCTGTTTTCAATAGAATATTAATCAATTAACTTTCTCGACAAGATTATTATTTACTAATAACCCCAAATATACCTGATAAAACATGCCAGTTGTAGCTTCCGATTATAAGGGACCGCCATTTTTTTATTTGAATGGACATTTCGAGACAATCATTCCGAGCATGTCTCGAAAAATAAGAGGTGTTGACTATCAAAGAGAACAAATTGAGACGCCAGATGACGATTTCCTAAATCTCGATTGGATTAAAAATGAAAACAAGAAGCTGTTGATCATTTCACATGGTTTGGAAGGTGGTTCTGATAGACACTATGTATTAGCAATGGCTAAGCTTTTCTCGGAAAATGGTTGGGATATTTTGGCATGGAATAATCGAAGCTGTAATGGAGAGATGAACCGTCAAAAAATCTTATATCACCATGCGGCCAGTTATGATGTGAGAACGGTTGTTGATCATGCTGTCACCGTGGGAGGTTATGAGGAAATCGCTATGGTGGGTATGAGTATGGGTGGTGGTCAAACCATTCGGTATTTAGGTGAAGAGGAAGAATATGGATTGCCTAATCTGATAAAAAAAGCGGTAGTAATTTCTGTGCCTTGCTCTTTACCCGAAAGCGTAGATACATTGAGCTGGCGAGGTAATAGAGTATATGAGAAGCGTTTCTTAAACAAGCTAAAGGTTAAATTGAGTCGCAAGGCAGAACAGTATCCTGAAATAGATGTTACAGGGCTTGACGAGATTAAAACACTAGAGGCCTTTGATGAGAAGTATTCGGCACCCCTCCATGGCTTCAAAAGTAGGGCTGACTTTTATGTGCATTGCAATCCCTTGCCTTTCATTCCAAAGATTACTAAGGAACTGTTGATACTGAATGCCTTGAATGATCCTTTGTTAGTTGGTAACTGCTTTCCCTACCACTTGGCTGAAGAGAATTCCAATATTTATCTAGAGACACCCAAAAGAGGCGGACATGTTGGGTTTATGATTCTTGGTAAAGAGTATAGCTATTCGGAGTTAAGGACCTTGGAGTTTTTAACCACTCCAGTTTAGATCACAAATTGAGTAAGCTAGAACTTCGCTTGAAGTAAAACAGGCAAATGGTCTGAAACCCAAAGTCCATTTTTTCTTCTGTCGTCAATATGAGTAAGACTGATTGGAAGCACGTTGAGAAAGAAGATGTAGTCGATTCTATTTTCCAATTTAGCGTTAGTATCAAAGCCGCTAAATGTACCTGTAGGGCCATAGAATGCTTTTTCTGATTCAGAATAAGCATCCTGCATATAGCTATTCAGATTGGCAATGGGTTTACTGTCTGGTGATGCATTGAAATCTCCAGTAAGAATAACGGGAGATGTTGATCCAGATATTTCCTTTATTTTTTGAACGATTAGGCTTGCCGAATTGGCCCGGGCTACTTTGCCGATATGGTCGAAGTGGGTATTGAAAAACCAGAAATCTTTGCCTGAGTCTTTGACTTTGAATTGTGCATATGAACAGATTCTTGGTAGTGCAGCATCCCAATCTTTGCTTACTACTTCTGGTGTTTCAGATAGCCAAAAGGTGCCCTCATTAAGTAACATAAGCTTCTTTTCATTATAGAAAATTGCCGTGAATTCACCTTTTTCTTTTCCATCATCTCGGCCTACTCCACTATAATTATAGCTTCCAGATTTATTCTTGATGAATTGGACTTGCTCTAAAAGTCCTTCTTGAATACCAAAGACGAGTGGTTCATAGTGTTTGATTAAATTAACTACTTCATCTTTCCTGTCATCCCATTTGTTAACGCCATCATTTGGGTTGTTATAACGAATGTTATAAGACATGAAGGTCTGAACCTGTGCAAGCATAGGCTGAACAATGGAAACAGCCATTAACAAGAAAAGGGATAAGACGAATTTCTTCATATCCTCAATATATAGAATTTGAAAAATAATTAAGGATTATTTAAAACCTCTTCAATACTAAATCACTGACCGCATCACCAATGGATAGTGAAGAAGTAGCTGCTGGTGAAGGGGCATTGCAAACATTGATAGCGTGTTTGGCTTCAATGATTGAGAAATCGTCCAGCAGACCACCATTACGGTCACATGCCTGAGCGCGAACGCCCGCGCCACCATCTACGAGGTCTGATGCTTGAATTTCAGGAATGAGTTTTTGTAAGGCTCTGGTAAATGCTGCTTTTGAGAATGATCTGTAGAGTTCGCCAAAACCTGTTTTCCAATACTTCTTAGCTACTTTCTGAAAGCCAGGCCAAAGTAACGATTCGGCAAGTTCGCCAAGATGAATCTGTGATTTCTTATACCCTTCACGCCTAAACGCCAAAACAGCGTTTGGACCAGCTTCGATTCCACCATTCATCATTCGAGTAAAGTGAACGCCAAGAAATGGGAAATTAGGATCGGGAACAGGGTAGATGAGGTGCTTTACCAAATACTCTTTCTCTGGTATTAGTTTGAAATACTCACCTCTGAAGGGAATAATTTTCAAATCGACATCGTCTGATGTCTTTCGGGCAAGTTTATCGGAGTACAGTCCACCACAATTGACGACTAGTTTAGCTTCCAAAGTTTGCTTCGAGGTCTCAATGATAGATTGGGTATTAGATTCTTTTATATCCAGTACTTTTTCACCAAGGAAGATTTCGCCTCCGGCTTGACGTATTTTATCTCCGTATTTTTCGGCAACGGCTACATAATCAATAATGCCTGTATAAGGCACTTTTAGTGCTGCAATACCATGAACATGAGGCTCAATTTCTCTGAGTTCTTCGATACTTATTTTTTCAATCTGATCTAGACCATTTTCCAGCCCCCTGTTATACAGGTTTTCAAGAAGCGGTTTTTGAAAATCATCTGTTGCCACCACTACTTTTCCGCAAAGGTCAAAAGGGATTTCTTCAGCTTTGCAGAAATCAAGCAACATATTATACCCATTAATGCAGTTGGTTGCCTTAAGACTCCCTGGCTTATAGTAAAGCCCAGAATGAATTACACCGCTATTGTTGCCGGTTTGGTGTTTGCACAATCGATCTTCTTTTTCGATTAAGGCAACTTTTAATCGCGGGTTTTTTTCAAGGCTTTTATATGCCGTGGCTAAACCTACAATACCACCACCAATAACAACCAAGTCGTATTGCATTAATTAGAAGGGTAGGTCGTCAGATTCGTTGGCGTTTAGCCAGTCAGGTTCGTCATTGGAGGCAGGAGGGGGAGGTGTAGCTCCGGCAGGTGCTGCACTTTGACCCTGGTCTGCCGTAATTCTCCAAGCCTGTAACGAGTTAAAGTATTTGTCAACGCCTTGTGGATCAGTCCATTTACGGCCCTTTAAGTTGAAGCTTACGTTGACTTCTTGTCCTTCAGCAAAACCATCAAGCTGGTCACATTTGTCTTGAATGCATTCAAATTTTATGAACTCTGGGTATTGGGGATTATCGGCATACTCAACGACAAACTCTCTCTTTTTGAAGCTTGCTGTTACTTGTTGCGAAGGAAAGATTTTTTGGATTTTGGCTTTAATTTCCATGGACTCAAAATTTGCCCAAAGCAATTGAATATTCAGTGAAGAAACAAATTCATAGGCATTAGAATGTGACTTTGATCAAACTTTTCGTTATTCAAATTGTCATAGAACTGATCAACCTTATGATTTGCTTAAACAAGTCATTTGAGAAAACGAAAATATAACCATCTTTGATTTCTAGTTTAACTAGCTGACCGACCGCTAAATAATTTGAGGAGATTTCTAATCATCATTTTTATTGCATTTAGTAGTATTACTGCTTTTGCACAAGTTACCACCGAGGGAAGAGACTTCTGGTTAGGTTTCATGGAGAATGCAGCGGCCACTAATCTGGAAATATACTTTAGTTCAAGCGAGGTAGCTAATGTTACGGTGATGGCACCGCTTGAAGGCTATACCAGAACTTTTGAGGTTAATCCGGGTGTGGCAACTCGTCTGACCATTCCACTTAATTTTATGCCTTTAGCGGAGGGAGTTACTAACCTTGGTTTACACATTATCTCAGATGTTGATATTTCGGTTTACAGCTTAAATAAAAGAAGGAATAGTGCTGATGCCACCGTAATTCTGCCAACACCTGCCTTAGGTAAAGAGTATTACGTGGTCTCACATATTGAACCATTAGCTGAAAGAGAACCACAAGCTCGCGAGGCCTCCATGCTGATTGTGGCAACAGAAGACAATACCCTAGTAGAAATAACTCCTTCTGAAAATACTTTTGACGGACTGGAAAAGGGAGTGACTACGCAGGTTACACTAAATGCAGGGCAAACATATGAGCTGAGATCGGCAG